>NZ_PNJG02000008.1 GCF_003226895.2 Kocuria tytonis | reverse complement strand
CTTGAGCCCCGCTACATTATCGGCGCGGAATCACTTGACCAGTGAGCTATTACGCACTCTTTCAAGGGTGGCTGCTTCTAAGCCAACCTCCTGGTTGTCTCAGCAACTCCACATCCTTTCCCACTTAGCACACGCTTAGGGGCCTTAGTTGATGGTCTGGGCTGTTTCCCTTTCGACTATGAAGCTTATCCCCCACAGTCTCACTGCCACGCTAGAACTTGACTGGCATTCGGAGTTTGGTTGACGTCAGTAACCTTGTAGGGCCCATCAGCCATCCAGTAGCTCTACCTCCAGCAAGCAACACGCAACGCTGCACCTAAATGCATTTCGGGGAGAACCAGCTATCACGGAGTTTGATTGGCCTTTCACCCCTACCCACAGCTCATCCCCTCCATTTTCAACTGAAGTGGGTTCGGTCCTCCACGCGCTCTTACACGCGCTTCAACCTGGCCATGGGTAGATCACTCCGCTTCGGGTCTAGATCACGCCACTCACAACGCCCTATTCAGACTCGCTTTCGCTACGACTACCCCACACGGGTTAATCTCGCGACGTAACACTAACTCGCAGGCTCATTCTTCAAAAGGCACGCTGTCACCCCTAAAGGCTCCAACGGCTTGTAAGCACACGGTTTCAGGTACTATTTCACTCCCCTCCCGGGGTACTTTTCACCATTCCCTCACGGTACTGATCCGCTATCGGTCATCAGGAAGTATTCAGGCTTACCAGGTGGTCCTGGCAGATTCACACGAGATTTCACGGGCCCCGTGCTACTCGGGAGAACGTCACACCACGACAATGACAGTTTCGTCTACGGGACTCACACCCCCTACGGTCTGGCACTCACCACCAGTTCGACTACCACCACGCCACAGCGCCCAGGGTGGCGACCCCAGGAACAACGCATCCCACAACCCCGATCATGCAACCCTCGCCAGGTATCACACACAACCGGTTTAGCCACCATCCGCTTTCGCTCGCCACTACTCACGGAATCACTGTTGTTTTCTCTTCCTATGGGTACTGAGATGTTTCACTTCCCCACGTTCCTCCTCGCACCCTATGAATTCAGGTACGAGTGACCACGCATGACACGCGGCCGGGTTACCCCATTCGGAGACCCTCGGATCACAGCTCGTTTATCAGCTCCCCGAGGCTTATCGCAGATTTCCACGTCCTTCATCAGCTCCTGATGCCAAGGCATCCACCGTGTGCTCGTAACAACTTATACGCCACACAACACAAATAAATCATCAAAGAACACACCACACACCCACGACGGGGTGCGCGGCGTCAAAGATGCTCGCGTCCACTATGTAGTTGACAAACAACAACCCACCAACACCAGCCCACCAGGACACCCGTCCCGGTCTCGTGATGCTGCGGGAAACCAACCAACACGTCACGTGTTGATCGACAACCCAACAATGTGCCACCGCACCACCACCCTCACACCACCACGACCCTGCGGTCGTCGTGTTCCCGTGCCAGGAGGCAGTGCGTCCGCTTGCTGATATTCCACCCATGAGCATCAACCACACCCCGTCGAAACTGACGAGGATCGTGGGTGCCGGCCACACGGCCAGCCACTGTGCTCCTTAGAAAGGAGGTGATCCAGCCGCACCTTCCGGTACGGCTACCTTGTTACGACTTAGTCCCAATCGCCAGTCCCACCTTCGACGGCTCCCCCCACAAGGGTTAGGCCACCGGCTTCGGGTGTTACCAACTTTCGTGACTTGACGGGCGGTGTGTACAAGGCCCGGGAACGTATTCACCGCAGCGTTGCTGATCTGCGATTACTAGCGACTCCGACTTCACGTGGTCGAGTTGCAGACCACGATCCGAACTGAGACCAGCTTTTTGGGATTAGCTCCACCTCACGGCATCGCAACCCATTGTACTGGCCATTGTAGCATGCGTGAAGCCCAAGACATAAGGGGCATGATGATTTGACGTCATCCCCACCTTCCTCCGAGTTGACCCCGGCAGTCTCCTATGAGTCCCCACCATCACGTGCTGGCAACATAGAACGAGGGTTGCGCTCGTTGCGGGACTTAACCCAACATCTCACGACACGAGCTGACGACAACCATGCACCACCTGTACACCAGCCCCACAAGGGGGAAAGACCATCTCTGGCCCGGTCCGGTGTATGTCAAGCCTTGGTAAGGTTCTTCGCGTTGCATCGAATTAATCCGCATGCTCCGCCGCTTGTGCGGGCCCCCGTCAATTCCTTTGAGTTTTAGCCTTGCGGCCGTACTCCCCAGGCGGGGCACTTAATGCGTTAGCTACGGCGCGGAAAACGTGGAATGTTCCCCACACCTAGTGCCCAACGTTTACGGCATGGACTACCAGGGTATCTAATCCTGTTCGCTCCCCATGCTTTCGCTCCTCAGCGTCAGTAACAGCCCAGAGACCTGCCTTCGCCATCGGTGTTCCTCCTGATATCTGCGCATTTCACCGCTACACCAGGAATTCCAGTCTCCCCTACTGCACTCAAGTCTGCCCGTACCCACTGCACACCCGGGGTTAAGCCCCGGGCTTTCACAGCAGACGCGACAAACCGCCTACGAGCTCTTTACGCCCAATAATTCCGGACAACGCTTGCGCCCTACGTATTACCGCGGCTGCTGGCACGTAGTTAGCCGGCGCTTCTTCTGCACGTACCGTCACTTTCGCTTCTTCCGTGCTGAAAGAGGTTTACAACCCGAAGGCCGTCATCCCTCACGCGGCGTCGCTGCATCAGGCTTTCGCCCATTGTGCAATATTCCCCACTGCTGCCTCCCGTAGGAGTCTGGGCCGTGTCTCAGTCCCAGTGTGGCCGGTCACCCTCTCAGGCCGGCTACCCGTCGTCGCCTTGGTGAGCCATTACCCCACCAACAAGCTGATAGGCCGTGAGCCCATCCAAAACCAGTAAAACCCTTTCCACACACCACCATGCGATGACATGTCGTATCCAGTATTAGACCCAGTTTCCCAGGCTTATCCCAGAGTCAAGGGCAGGTTACTCACGTATTACTCACCCGTTCGCCACTCATCCACCCAGTGCAAGCACCCGGTTTCAGCGTTCGACTTGCATGTGTTAAGCACGCCGCCAGCGTTCGTCCTGAGCCAGGATCAAACTCTCCGTCAAAAAA
>NZ_PNJG02000007.1 GCF_003226895.2 Kocuria tytonis | reverse complement strand
GGGTTGCCAGCCGTATCCTTGCTCGGCCCCGGCCCAGTCGATCCAGCGAGTTGCCTACGGACGGATGTGGGAACACCTATGGGGGCGTCTTTTGCAAAGGACGCCCCCATAAATGTGAAATGATATTAGGTTTTCGGGCAATGTTACCGAAATAGGCGTTTATCGCTGCCCTGGTTATCCGTTTCCATTTCTAATTGCTTATTTTTGTTGCCGGAATACTTATTTTTTACCGCCTTAGCGCAGTAAATTACAATCAGCAAAAATATTACAATCATGAGTACGGTAGGTCCGAACGAAAGTACGGCCTCCGATATTGTTGGTTTGAGCGGATCTTCCGCCGCTAGAATCATACCCATTTGCAAGACACAACACCCGGCCCGTTGGTGACAAGTTGTTGGTTGGCGCTCCGGGTGGAGTGATTCAACCCGAAGATATTTCGGGTCACCGTCACGGTGGACTGGAAATAACCCTTGCCCCCGGCGACCCTGTGAGAGTTGTTGCTGAAGGAGATGCTGGCACCCGGCTCGTAGTTGTGGATCACGGCAGGGGCAACGCCCGTCGTACGCAGCACCCGTCCCTGACCCGTCACATACGTTCCCGTGAGACGCACTTTGGTAATGCTGATCCCCGCGAACTTGAATTCCTTGTCGCATCGAGAAGTGACATTGTATGTGGCTGACTTCGCGGCAGCCATGGGCTGCTGGCAGTCCTTAATCTCACTCATGACAACCCCGCTTCCCTCTCGTTGGGCAGCTGCAACAACCCCATCATTGACCATGATATCGCTCAGCTCGTTCTTTTGTGCTTGAGTCATTTTGCTGAACGCGGCCAGAGATTCTTTTGCAGTGCTGTCGCCTCCCCGGGCAGCTTGCTTTAGGTTGCTCTCAAATTGAGCAAGAGTCTTATTCTTTACCGTGGCGGGAGCAGCTGCTTCTGATGTCATGGTGGGGACCGTGTCTACCGAGGATGCGGCCAAAGCAGGAGCACCGATCCCCGTCAGAAGAATCGCTGTTGCCCCCGCGGCCGCCGCAGACCTCTTGAAAAGCTTTTTCATGGTTTCCTCCACCGTTCCAGGGCCCGTCAGGTAATCCTCACAGGTGCCCCGACTGTAGGTGGTTCCGGTCACTTTTTCTATAGCCAAGCGACCAGACTTCACCCCCGTGATGGCTCGAACCGGCGATGCGCGATCATGCGATCCCACAACATCGCCCACAACCGTTCTTGTGTAGCGGTAGTGCGGCATTGTCGAAGCGGCGTTTTGCACGCCCAGCGGGCCCGGGGGGCGTGTGGACCACCCCCACATTTATATGCATTCTCATGATTTTTGCGATCCTGTGAACTAGCGAGGACGGGCCCGAACCAAAACTTTGGACTGAAGTTTTGGTTCGGGGCTGTTCGTTGGGGGTTCAGCGGCCCTGCTCGGCCCGCTTCTGCCAGGGCATCACGACCATCTGCACGCCAGTGACGGCGTTCTCGGAGGTGTCCAGGGTGGCGTAGCGCTGGCCCGCCTGGGACTTCACCCACGTCTCGAAGTCCCCACCATGCTCGGACACCGCCCGGGTGACGGCCTGGACGTCGTAACCTCCGCGCTCGCCCACGCGCATCTGTCTCCCGTTGGCGTAGGTGATGTCGAACGTCACGCGCATGGGCGGGCGCGTCTTGGCCCCGTAGGTGCGCCGCGCGGCGGATTTCAGCTGCCGGTGCACCCGCTTCCACCCCTGGGTGCGGCCCTTGGCGCGCTCTGACTTGGGGAAATGCGTCTCGTACACCCGCCCCCCGTTGCGCAGGTAGTGGGTCTGTTCCGGCTTAAACGTGCCCCGCTTGGGCATGTCCCGGTACCGAGCGTCGGTCTCGGACGGGGCGTGTCCCGGCTGGCCCTTGGCCCCGCGCACCATCGCCGGGGCACCGGACTTGGTGCGACGACGCGGCGGGGTGTGGGTCACCGTGCCCGTGCGGTACAGCTCCGCCAGCGGGCCCGCCAGATTGGTGCCCGGTTTCTTGCCCCGGGCCACCTGGGACACCAGGGACGGGTCACGGCCCAGCGCGGCCCCGATCTCGCGATTGCTCATACCCGCTTCGGACTTCAGCGCGGCGATCAGCTCCGCCGCCGACTGCTGGTCACTCATGCCCGCTCCCTGTCTCACCGTGGAAGCCCACGGCCTCCGCCCGGTGCATCAGCACGTCACGGGCCGCGCGCGTGGTCGGCACGGGCAGGGGCCCGGGCAGGTAGCCCTGCACCCTCAGCCGCCCGGCCTTGCCGTTGTCGAACCCGCCCTGCTCGGTGGGTAGCGCCCACCGGGGAACCGTCGTCGTGTAGATCGCATCCCCGTTGATCCCCAGCAGGTGGGCCGGGTCAACGTGCAGGGCCCCTGCGGGCTCGCGCTTGGTGCCGTCCAGCACCCGCGCACGGGCCCGGCCCCACACCTGCGCCGCGAGCTCCGGGTGGTAGAACGCCCGCTGACGTTCGGTCATCCTCGGCGGGGCCACGTAGGTGAACCGGCCCCCAGCGGCCTTACGCACACTGCCCATGCACTCGGCGGGCACGTCGTTCATCGTCGCCACCGTCACCGTCGAACTGCGCCCGCGTGAGGCGAACGTGCCGATGGTCTGGAGCAGGATCGCGCGCAAGGCCGCGCGGGCGGCGTCCCGGATCACCGGGGCCACCTGGGCGGACTCCACCGCCTCACGGGCCCCGGTCAGCCGCTCCGCGAACGTGTCCAGGGGCCGGGCGGCCACCGCGCGTTTCTCCCCGCGCACCGCCGGTTTCGTGGCCGTGAACTCCACGGCCTCCACGAACCGGAACCGCCACCCGTGGGCCGCGCCCACACGCAGCTCGGCGGCGTCCACCCACGTCTCAGCGGTGGCCCCGGGCCGGTTCGGGTAGTACCAGGACCGCCCGTCCTCAGCCTGCACACCCCAGATACCCAGAGAGGTCCAGCCCTCCGGCACCTGGAAGCGCACCCGGTAGCGGGCCGGGGCATAGGGAGACTGGTCGAACATTCCCGCGGCCTGTTCCCCGGTCAGTCGCCGGGCCGGTCCTACCGCCAGCTCATTGCATAGCCCGGCGTACATGAACCGCCCGTCCACGTAAGCAAAGCCCGGAATATCAGGGCCCGTCACCGCCGGGTCGATCAGCGGCACACAGTCCGGGTGCTCGTAGAACCCGGGTCCGGCCACCAGCTGCTCGATGTGGTGCTGACCGCTGGTCGCGTGAATCTCGGCGGCTATGTCGTCGTCCACCGGCACAGGGTCCAGCCCCTCCGGCATAGACAGTGCCCACAGGTTTTGGCCGGTAGCCGCCGGGGACTTCATCAACGCCGTCAGCTTCGGCTCCACGCGCTGTAGCGCCGCCGTCACCAGACGCCACGCCTCAGCGGCCTGGTGGATCCCCAACCGGGCGTTGCCGAACCACGCCGCGGCGGTGGCGACCTCCACCGGGCGGGCCTTGGGGTCACCCGGGGCCGTGGTGGCCTCGTGGTAGTAGCGGCCCGTGGGCGGGCTATCCAACCAGTGCGCCCCGTGCCTCCACCCCGGAGTCTCCGCCGCCAGCCAGTGCGGACGCCCCGGCTCCACCTCCGGGAGCTTGCCCGTGAGCATCACCCGGGTAGCCCCCGCCGCCTGGGCCGTGTCCAGCCAGTCCACCAACGCCGGATGCTTGCGCCGCCCCCGGATCACCGGGGCGATCCGGCGCCCGTCCCACGTCACCCCGTACCCCGTCGTTGCGTCCAGCCAGATGATGCTCTGTTCGGCCACTCGGTAGGGCTGGGGCCGGTGTGGGCTCCTCACCGTGACCCCTGGTGCTCGCGCAGATACGCCTCCACCTCCGCGCGCCGGTAGCGCAGAGCGCGCGGGCCCACCTCCACCGGCACCGGGCCCACCCCGGCGCGCCGCCACCGCCACAACGTCGTGCGATCCACCCTCAGCAGTTCGCACACCTCGTGAGTTGTCATCATGTCCTTGCCGGTCGTCTCCACGGCCTCTCCTCGTCTCAGTCATCCAGGGCCTCCAGCGCCGTAGCCAGCTCCTCCGGGCACGCCGCGCACGCGGCCACCACAGCCGGTTCCGTGGCCCGCTCGGCCACGATCTCGTCCAGGGCGCTGAGGGTGAGATCAGCCCACCCGCACACCTGCTCCCGGGGCACCCCCCGGCGCAGCGCCACCACCATCAACCGTTCGTAGCGCCTCACGAGCCGCGCTTCGAGCTCCAGGGGCGGGCACGGCATCGCCGCCCACCGCTCGAATCCGGCCTCGGTCTGATTCAGCCGCTCCAGCACCAGCTGGATACCGTTGTCCATGACTACCTCCGATGTAGTCGCCGCCGGGTCAGGGGCTCCACCCCCTGGCCCGGCACTTTTTGTACCCCCCTCACGCTACCCACCCGCGCAACGTTGTGCAACGTTATGCAACGTTATTGCGTAGACCCCCCCATATACATGCGCTGTGCGCCGTTCTCAGCGGTTGGAGGGGCCCGGCAGACTGATTGTCTAGACCCCGTACACACGAGCGCTCAAGGGGCCACCACGGGCGCATTTGGGGTATCTCAGCGGGGGAGGTCAGCCGTCTACGCGCGGCGGGGCGTCATGTGGGCCCCCGTCATCATTTCCGCGAGCCCCCCATACACATTTGGGCCCCGCACCCATACACATCTCGGGCTCCACCCATATATATTTAGGGTTTTTGGAGGGGGTCGCTCGCGTCCCCATGCGCTCCTCGCTTCGCGAGTTCTCGGTGTCGCGAGCGTACCATACCGAAAAAAATCCGGCCCCCGCCCCGCGTCATCCCGGGCCCCGCGAGCACTCCACCCGGTGACCCATCGACACCGGCGGGGCGGTTCGGTACCGAAATGTCCCACGCAGGGAAAAGGCCGGCGACCCCCAGCCGCCGGCCCCAGACACCCTCACGGGCGACCCGTCACCGCATGGCCGCCACGGTCTCCGGATCGACGTACTCGGCAATCTCCGGGTTCATCCAGTAGCGCCCCGATGCTCCCGTGGAGGACTCCCCGCAACGGATCACGCCCGCTTCCCTGAGCCGTTTCAGGGAGCGGCTCAGACCAGAACGCGAGCACTGCATTCCCTCGGCCAGTGCCGTCACAGTGAACGGCTCGATCCGGTTGTGGCTACAGAGTCGCCCCAGCATCACCAGGAACACCGTGGTGTCGAAGTCAGTGAGGTTGGCGTTGTCCGCCACCGCGGCGAAGGCTTCGGAGTAGTACCAGAAGCCCGCGCCCTCTGGCGCGCTCAGGACCGCTCCCCGTTCGTCTCACCCTCGGGTGCTTCCGCGGACTGCGAGCCGCCCTCGTGCACAGCCCAGCCGCGCCGGTCCAGCTCATTCTGGAGCGCGCTACGCCCCTTGTGACTGCCTTTCCACCCCACCTCTGGGGAGAGGCGGTAGGTCACCAAGCGACCGTCCTGAGGGCCACGAACCAGCAACCCGGCTTCGGTGAGACGCCGAATCGAGTTCGAGACGGTGGGCCTGGACTTCTTGAGCTCCTTGGCCAGCGCGGACACGTTGAGAACGAGGTAGTTCTCCCAGTCGAGGCGGCCAATCAGACTCCACAGGACGCGGAAGTCAACATCCTTGAGCTCGTCGGCAGGGCTGATCTCAGCTGCGGCGTACTGCATCACCATGATCCAAGGGCCTCCGTTGTACTTGGCGCGGCGGGGTACAGCCACCAGGTCGAACACTTCGCCGGTGTCAGGATCCGCGAGGGTACGCGGCGCCGGTTGCAGGCTGTTGTCGCTCATTGTCGTGCGTCCTCTCGGGGGGCAGCCCTGGTGTGTAAAACCAGTTTGCCACTATATAAAACCAGCTTTACACTTCCGGAGCAAAAATCCGCGAGATTCCGGGGCAAAATCGGGGTGCTCTTAATATGAAGAAGGTGCCCGTCGTCGCTTGGGTGCCCACAAGCCTCACGGACGGCCTCCTGAACGAGCCCTATCAGGATCACCCGAGGGCGCACCTCTCGCTTCCGTGAGGGGCCCT
>NZ_PNJG02000006.1 GCF_003226895.2 Kocuria tytonis | reverse complement strand
AGTCACCGCCGGAATTCACGTTGAAGGGTTGAGGCCCCACACCTATTGGGTGTGGGGCCTCCCCGCATTTAACACGCACAATGGGTGTGCACCGTGGGTGGCGGGCTTACCGCACGAGCACGGTGCCTACCGACCCACCACACCCCGGCCAGGGCGGGGGTTGGTGGTTCCGCCGAACCACCCCTGGGCCCCGGACGGCGGTGTGGGTGGTCCCCGTAGATCCCCCCCCCCCCCCCCACACCACGCGCGGGCCCCCCGGGGCCCGGATCAGGACCTGCCGGCGAGCAGCCCCCGCATCGGCACTGTCCACAGATCCTGTCCTGCGGCGCCCCACCGGCCCAGCAGCGCATTGCCCGCCAGGAACCCCGTGGTGGCGGCGCGCTCCATCAGGGCGACCGGGTAGTCGCACCGCACCCAGTCGCCGGCCAGCACCAGGTGCTGCCAGGGCGTCTCGACGCCGGGGCGCCCCGCCCAGTTCTCCGGGGTGATGAGGGTGCAGTCGTCGCGGATGAGGGTCTCGCGCTCCACCACGTTGAGGTGTGCGCACTCCGGCCAGATCCGGTGCAGCTCACGCTCCATCTGCGCCGCGAGGTCGCGGGCCGCGGGTGAGCCCGGCTGCACGTCGGTGTCGCATGCGTAGGCGTGGAGCTCCACCACGGAGCCGCCGTGTTCGGCGGACCAGCGTGCGGCTCCCGCCTCGAAGCGCTCCAGGAGCGAGACGTTGTCCACGGGACCGAAACCGCTGGTCCCCACGAACGCCGGGCGTTCGGTGTCCACGAGGCCGTCGTACCAGAGCCGGAGCACGGTGAAGGGAGGGGCATTGCGGGTGTCTGCGACGGACGCCTTCCATGCGTCCACCGTGCCGGCCTGCACGTTCCCACGGAGCCGGTCCACCAGGCCGCGTGCGGAACGCGGATCCGTGGCGAGCACGGCGGCGTCGGCGGTGATGACGTCCTGGCCCGTGCAGACCGTGACCTGATCGTCGGTGATCTCCCACGAGTCCACTTCCGCGCCGCACCGGACGGTGACACCGCGCTCCGCCAGCATGCGCCCGAGCGGTGCCCAGATGGCGGTGTCGTAGTCGTCGGTGGGGACGTCGAAGATCAAGCCCTCCGCGGAGCCGATGAAGTAGGCGTGGAACATGGCCACGAGCTCCCCGGCGGCGAAGTCGTCCGGAGAGGCGAAGAACGATCGGGCGAAGACCTCCAGGGCCAGATCGCGTGCGTCCTCCGGGAAGCGCAGCCGGTCGAGGAACATGGCCGCGGACTCGCCGTCGTACGCGGAGAAGGTGTCCGGGAAGCGGACCCGCATCATCTCCAGGGCCGCCTTGGCGTTGACGCGGGACAGGCTCCGGGGAGTGAAGGCGGGGCTGCGTAGCACGAAGCCGAGGACGTTCCACGGCGGTGTGCGCGGAATGTTGGCGAAGGAGTCCCCGGGGCGGCCGGCTCTCAGCAGCGGGTAGTCCGTCACGGGGGTGAGCCACTGCAGGTCGGGATCCACGCGACGCAGCAGGGAACGGAGGTTGTAGTACTGCCGGAAGAACGCGTGGAAGCCCCGGCTCATGCTGCGTCCGTCCGGCAGCGGCCACGCCGCCACTCGACCGCCGAGGCGGTCCGTGGACTCCAGCAGCGTCACCCGCGTGCCACGCTCGGCCAGGGCCGTGGCAGCGGCGATGCCGGCGATGCCGCCCCCGATGACCACTGCGGTGCGGTCGCCGTCCACGCGCGGTGCGCCGGTCGGTCCTGGATGCCGGACGGCCCGTCGGTCGCGTCCGGGGAAGTGCTGCTCAGGGGTGCTCATCGGTGTGCGGCTTTCTCGTGACGACGGTGCGCGGCATCCCGCCCCCGCTGCCGGGTGGCGGCAGCGGCTGGGGGAGGCGCGGCGGGTGGTGAAGGGTGGCGGACGACGTCGCCGCCCGGGGTGTGTGCCGCCGGAACCGTACGGCGGGTGGTTCCGCCCCCGAACGGAGGCGCGGCGCATCTGCGCACCGGGTGCTCAGCGGTGGTCATGGTCGGCCTGGCGGATCTCGGCCCGGCGCCACAGCATCAGCGTCAGCGTCACCATGGCGAAGCCGAACCCGAAGTCCTCCACCGGGATGTCCCACGGGA
The DNA here is from genome assembly GCF_003226895.2 of Kocuria tytonis. Lineage (GTDB taxonomy): Bacteria > Actinomycetota > Actinomycetes > Actinomycetales > Micrococcaceae > Kocuria > Kocuria tytonis. Next base: position 63,037 of record NZ_PNJG02000006.1, on the reverse strand, counting down.
AGCGGACGCCGGAGAAATCCCGGGGGTTGTACAGCACCACCGGGTTCGACAGCTTGGTCAGCCAGCCGTCCACCGGGATCTGGAACGACAGGACGATGGCCATGGCGATCCAGTACCGGGCCGTGCGGAAGATTCCCGTCCGGGCCCAGAGCAGCTCCAGGAGCACCACGGCGACGACCCCGATCACGGTGAGGACGGTGTACTCAGGCACGGGGCCCACCCGGAGTCGAACCACCACGGACCAGGTCTTCCCGGACCAGGCCGTCCGGCCACCGGAACCGCAGGGGTCCTGTCCCCCGGGCGAGCCGGAGGATCTTGGCGACCGCTTCGTAGGTGAGCAGCCCGCAGATGGGGATCACCACGAAGAACACGAGCTCCTCGAGCGGCAGCGGCCCCAGGTGGATCCCCGTGATGAAACGCGGATTGTAGAACCAGTGGTCGCGGTGGATGCCCCACAGGTCCCGCGCCACGAACAGCACGATGACCGGCAGCATCACCCGCAGCAACCGCGCGGGGCGGCGGTAGACCCGCACCCCCACCAAGAATTCGAGGGGCAGGGTGATCGCCACGCACAGGCCCATCAGCACGAGGTACTGGCCGTGGTCCATCGACTTCCTTCCTGCGTCGGGAGCGGGTGCGTCTGTCGCCAACCCTACCCGAGGGGACGTCCCGGGTCCGGGGAGCCCGACCCGAGACGCCCCGGCCCGCGACGGCCGCGGTGCCTGCGCGGGGCCCCGGGCCGTAGACTGCGGACCACAGCAGGAGAGGACACACAACGTGAGCGAAGAGTCGGACGTACGCCGGTCCCGCAAACCGGGGGAAGCAGAGACACCCCGTGTGGAGCGCAGCGGTTCCGTCTGGAGGATCCGGGGGCTGACGGCGGCCCGGCAGGTGCTCCAGGCCCGCCACGCCACCACCCAGGCGGGTTTCACCGCCGAGGCGATCCCCAAGGGGTTCTTCCGCCACCACCCCATCCTGGTCTCGGACGGGCCGCTGCACGACGAGCAGCGCAAGAAGGTCGGGCGGTTCTTCGCGCCCGCGGTGGTGGCGCGCCGGCACAGGGCGGGCATCGAGTCCCGGGCCGCCGCCTTCGTGGCTGCCGCCGTCCGCGCGGACGAACCCTGTCTCCTGGACGAGCTGGCCCTGCGCTTCACCGTGGACGTCACCCGGGAGATCGTGGGCATCAACCACTCGTCCCTGGACGGGATGTGCCGGCGCCTGGTGAGCTTCTTCAACCAGCCGCCGCTGGACATCACCAAGCCGGACTACGGCCGCACCCGCGCGCAGTGGGCGCAGGCCGCCTTCAACGCGCTCCTGCCCATTGCCCGCTTCTACCTCGCGGACGTGCGCCCGGCGATCCGGGCACTGCGCAAGAACCCCGGTGACGACGTGGTCAGCCACCTGCTGGCCGAGGGGTACTCCACCGCGGACATCCTGGTGGAGTGTGTCACCTACGGCACCGCGGGAATGGTGACCACCCGCGAGTTCATCGTGATGGCCGCGTGGCACCTGCTCGACGACGACCGGTTGCGTGCCCGCTACCTGGCGGCGCAGGAAGAAGAACGGTTCGCCATCCTGCACGAGATCCTCCGGCTGGAGCCCGTGGTGGGCCATCTGTACCGCCGCGTCCAGGAGCCGGTGGAGATCACGGACGGCGGGACCACCTGGACGGTGCCGTCCGGGGACCTCGTGGACATCTGCGTGCGCCAGACCAACACCGATCCCGAGGCCGTGGGCGAGCGTCCCACCGGGGTCTGCCCCGCGCGCTCCATGCCCCCCGGGGCGGACGCCACCGGGCTGAGCTTCAGCGACGGCGCGCACAAGTGCCCCGGGCGGCCGCTGGCCATCACGGAGACGGACAGTTTCCTGGTGCGGCTGCTGCGCCACGATCCCGTCATCGTGGACGCCCCGTCCCTCGAGTGGGACAACCTCATCGAGGGGTATGCCCTGCGGGGGATGCGGTTGCGCTTCCCGCGGGCCCGCGCGGGCGCCCTGTGAGCAGCGACCCCGGGCCCGGCGCCTCCGCCCGGCAGCACGACGGCGCCCAGCGCACCCGGCGTCCCCACCCCGGCGGACCCGTGCGCGGGGTGAGCGCGGCAGTGCCGGTTCCCGCGCCGCGGAGGGCCGCGGGCGCGGCGTCGTGAGGGGACCTGCAGCGACCGCGGCGGGCACACGGGCCCGGTGCGGGGCACTGCTCGTGCTCGCCGCGGTCCTCCTGTTCGCCGTCACCGTGGTGGTGTCGCTGTCCACCGCCGGGACCGCGTACGTCTGGTACGACAACATGATCAGCGACCTCGGGGACGGCGCGTGCCGCGTGCGCGGCGGCAGGTGGATCTGCTCCCCGCGTCATGTCCTCTTCAACACGGGGGTGTCCCTCACCGGTGTGCTGCTCATGGCCGCCGGGGCATGTCTGATGCGGTGGTGGGGGCGCGCACTGGCCGGCAGCGTCGTCGTCATGGGCGCGGGCCTGGTGGCCACCGGAGTGTTCCCCGCCGGGAACACGGCGGGCCTGCACCTGGCGGCCGTGGTCCTCGCGCTGGTGGTCCCGGCCACGGGATTCCTGGTGTCCGGGATCCGTCCCGGGACGCCGTGGCTGCGCCGCCGCCGTGCCACGCGCGTGGTGCTCGCGAGCGTGGCCCTCGTGTTCGCCGCCGTGAGCCGTCTGCCGGACGGTGTGGTGCCGCGCGGCGCCGGTGAACTGGTGATCGTCGGGGCGCTGCTGCTCGCGCTGCTCGTCGAGGCCGGGTGCGTGCTCACCCGCGGGTCCCGAGCGGTGGACGTCAGCCGCTGATCCGGCGGAACCGGGGCCACAGCGTCCCCCAGTCGGCGGTGGGACCCTCGCAGTGCAGCACGGGCATGTCCACGAGCTCGGGGTGGACCACCGGGCCGGTCCGCGGGGACGGACCCGGCGCGCACGAGGCGAAGGAGCCGCGCAGCGCCGTGGCGTGCTCACCCACCAGCAGCACCCGCTGGGATCGCGGGGGCCCGAGGTCCCACAGGCCGTTGTGCCCGGAGTGCAGCGCCGCCCGGTCCGCGGGGGAGCCGTAGCGGTGCACCGCACCGGCCAGTGCGTAGCCGTCGACGACGACGTCCTCCCCGGGTTCCCGGGCCCCGGTCACCTCGGCCGCCAGCTCCGGCCAGCCGAGCTGGTCGCGGACGGTGGGGTTCACCGCGGACTGCACGCCCACCCAGGGCTGGGCGGCGGGCAGCAGCGGAAGGCAGATGAGGCAGGCCACCGCGGCGTTGGCGAGCACCACCGCACCTCTCCTCCCGCGGCTCCAGCGCCGTCGCAGCCGGGGGCCGGCCCAGCCCAGCGAGAGGGCCGGCAGCACCGCGCCCATGGGATAGTGCGGCTGGGAGGGGGAGACGAGAGTGAAGGCCACCACCAGCAGGACGGTGGGCAGTAGGAACCGGGCGGCGGGTTCGGCCCCGCGCCAGGGGTCCAGGAGTCCGTGCAGTGCCACGAGGGTCAGGGGTGGGCCCACGAACAGGGCGAGGGCGGGCAGGAGTGCGAGCCGCACGACGTCGCCCTGCTGCGCCACCAGACCCGCGGACACCTGGGACATCGGCAGCCCGTGGCTCAGCTGCGCCCAGAGCTGGGGCGCGGCCAGCACCAGGAACAGGCCCGCGCCGAGCACCGTCTCGCGGGTGCGCAGCAGCCACCGGCAGGTGAGGCACAGCGAGACGAACAGCGCCCCGAGGAGCGCGACGACGAGCAGCTTGTTCCAGCAGGCCACCCCCGCCACGGCTCCCGCCCAGACGAGGAAGCGGGGCCGGCCCTGCGCGGCGCGCAGCACGAACAGGATCACGAGCTCCCACGCGAGCAGGTCCAGGGCGCCGGTGGTGAAGATGTGTCCCATGAGCAGCGGGTACACGGTGAAGGCGTGGGCCCACGCGGCCAGTCGCTGGGTCCACGGCCCGGTGCCGAGCGCCCTGGGGAAGAGGCTCGCCACGAGCGCCCCCGCGGCCGCGGCCGCGACGGCGGGCAGCCGCTGGACCCACACGGCGTCGCTGACGTGGGCGGCGAGCCACGTCAGCCACACCGTCAGCGGCGGCTGGTCCACGTACCACCACCGCAACGGCAGCATGCGGAAGTACAGCTCGTCCCAGTGCGGCCCGTAGCGGCCTGCCACCAGGAGCAGGGCCACCGAGACGGCGATCATGGGCGCCGCGGCGATCCGCAGGGGGGAGATCGCGGCCGGCAGGGCGGTGGACCCCGCGCCGCGCAGGGCGTGCTGCGTGCTCACCGGGGCGCCGCCGCGCTCAGCCACTCCTCCACCTGGTGCACCGCGCGTCCGCAGCCGTCCTCCGCGCGCACCCGCTCGGCGAGGAGCTCGGCGCGGGCGGCCACGGCCGGGTCCAGGGCCTCCCGGATGAGCCGGGCCAAGCGCGGTCCGGTCAGTGCCTGGCGACGCAGCGGGCGCGGTGCGACGCCCAGCGCGTGGAGGCGGCTGCCCCAGTAGAATTGATCGGCGAAGTGCGGGACCACCACGGAGGGCACCCCCGCCCGGACGGCGGCTGCCGTGGTGCCGGCGCCCCCGTGGTGCACGACGGCCCGCACGTGCCGGAACAGCGCGTCGTGCGGCTGCTCGTCGATGCAGACCACGTTCGGGTGCACGCGCCCCCGCAGCCGGCCGAGCTGCGCGACGGCACGGACCCCTGCGCGCTCGCAGGCGTCGCCCACGTGCTGCAGCACCTCGGAGGGGGATCCGCGCTGCATGGAGCCGAAACCCAGGTAGATCCAGTCCCCGGAGCCCAGCAGCTCCAGCAGGGGATCGGGCAGAGCCCCGTGGCCCACGGGCCCCGTCCACCAGCCCGTGACCGTGCCCTCCGCGGGCAGCACGGGCACCAGCTGCGGGCTGAAGGCGTAGAGAGAACCCGCGGTGGCCGTGGTGAGGCCCACCGGATGGCGTGCGGCGAGATGCAGCCGACCGCGCCGCCAGTGGCCCGCGACACCGCCCAGGTACGGCTCGGCGCGGCGCAGGGCACCCCGGGCCAGGCGCCGCGCCGGGCCGGGCACGCGCCACGAATAGGGAAGCAGGGGCATCGGGCCGTCCAGCTCCGGGTACTCGGGCCACATGTGCGCCCGCACCACGGGCACCCCCTGCTGCAGGGCGGCGTCGACGGCGGCGATGGAGAAGGTCGAGGCGATGAGCACGTCCGCGTCCTCGAGCGCCTCCCGGGCAGGGGCCGCACCGGAGTGGACGAAGTCCGCGAAGAGGTCCCGGGACCGGTTCAGTTCCCAGGGGCTCCACCGGTGGGCGGCCTGGCCCGCCGGCCCGGCCATCAGCGACTGCGGATCGCTGGGCACGGGAACCACCTGCAGACCGGCATCCAGCACGTCCCGGGAGGAGTCGTGGGTGACGAGGGTGACCCGGTGGCCCGCTGCCGCGAAGCGGTGCGCGAGGTTGGCGAACGGAACGACATCCCCGCGGCTGCCGATCGCGGATACAGCGACCTTCACCCGATGTGCTCCTCGACGTCGTCTCTGCTTCCGCCCCGGCGACGACGTCGGCGGAACCGCGGGCGAGCGCTCTGTCACGCCCTCCGCTCCATGGTAGTGGTTCGGTGCCGGGGCAGACAGTCGGGGCAGCGGCGTCGGGTCGTGCCTCCCGGCGGACGCGGACCGGGCGCCCCGTCGCTCCCGTGCACCGGGGCGGGACCTCACGCACCCGCCCCGGTGCACCGCGGTTCGACCCGCCGTCCGGCGCACGGGCGCGAACACCCCGGCCGCCATACCGGTGCGCGGGTCAGCGGACCGCGCCGACCACCGCCCGCGGCGCGGTCCCGGGCGCCGCGCTCACACCGGGGCGGGCGGCGTCGTCCTCCCGGGCGAGTTCCGCGCGCACCGTGACGGCCGCGGCCACCAGGCGGTCCAGCGCGGCCTCGGTCTCCGGCCACCCGCGCGTCTTGAGACCGCAGTCCGGGTTGACCCACACGCGGTCGGGGCCGAGCGCGGCGGCGGCGCGGCGGACCCGCCGGACGACCTCCTGGAACGTGGGGACGCGCGGCGAGTGGATGTCCCACACCCCGGGCCCCACGTCCCGGGGGAAGTCCGCGGCGGCGAGACCGGCCACGATGCCCGAGCCGGAGCGCGAGGCCTCCAGCGTGGTGACGTCCGCGTCCAGGGCGTCGATGGCGTCCAGCACCGTCTCGAACTCCGAGTAGCACAGGTGGGTGTGGACCTGGGTTCCGGTGGCCGCACCTCCCGTGGCCAGGCGGAAGGCGTCCACGGACCACCGCAGGTAGTCCGGGCGGTCCGCGTCCCGCAGCGGCAACAGCTCGCGCAGTGCTGGCTCGTCCACCTGGATCACCGCGGTGCCGGCCTCCTCCAGGTCCGCGACCTCGTCCCGCAGGGCAAGCGCGACCTGGTCCGCGACCTCGGCCGCGGGGACGTCGTCCCGCACGAAGGACCACGCGAGGATCGTCACCGGGCCCGTGAGCATGCCCTTGACGGGGCGCTCCGTGAGCGACGCCGCGTAGCGGGTCCAGTCCACGGTGATCGGCGCGGGGCGGGAGACGTCCCCGAACAGGATCGAGGGGCGCGTGCACCGCGAGCCGTAGGACTGCACCCAGCCGTGGCGGGTGGTCACGAAACCGTCGAGCGCCTCGGCGAAGTACTGCACCATGTCGTTGCGCTCCGGCTCGCCGTGCACGAGCACGTCCAGGCCCAGCTCCTCCTGAGCGCGCACCGTGCGGGCGATCTCGGACCGGATGGCTTCCCAGTAGGCGGCGCCGTCCAGGCGACCCGCCCGGTGGGCGGCGCGGGTCGCCCGGATCTCGGCCGTCTGGGGGAAGGAGCCGATGGTCGTGGTGGGCAGCGGGGGCAGCTGCAGGCGCTCGTGCTGCGCCGTCCGGCGCTCCGCGGCGGATGCCCGCACACGGTCCTCGCTGCGCACGGCGGCGGTGCGCTCACGGACCGCCGCACGGTGCGTCGCGGGGTGCGCGGCGCGGCCCGCCCGGATCTCCGCGTCCCGGGCGAGGGTCCCGGCAATCGCCTCCCACCCCTGCTCCACGCCGCGCGCCAGCTCGACCACCTCGGTGACCTTCTGGTCCGCGAAGGCCACCCAGCTGCGCACGTCCGGGTCCAGTTCGGTCTCGCGGGTGACGTCGTGCGGGACGTGCAGCAGGGGCGTGGCCGTGCCCACCGGGACGGGACCGTGCGCCGCGGCACGCAACCGGTCCAGGGTGTTCTTCGCCCGCGCCAGGTCCGTGCGCCACACGGTCCGGCCCCCGACGACGCCGCCCACCACCGGCCGCTCGCCCCACGCCTCGAGCGCGGCTCCACCGGGGACGTCCCCGCGGTCGAGGTCCACCGCGAGAGCGTCCACGGCCGTGCGGGCCAGGGCGAGGTGGGCGTCCTCCCCGGCGTCCCCGTAGCCCACCGTGACCAGCACCGCGGGGTGGTCGGCCAGGGACGTCAACCGGGTGTACGCGGTGGTCACGGCGGAGATGATCCGTGACCGCGGGACGCTCCAGCCGTCCGCGGCCAGTGCCGGCTCGTCCAGCTGCACCCATTCGACGCCGGCCGCGGCCAGCGAGCTGAGGATCGCGACGTACTGGGCCAGCACGTCGTCGAGCCGGGCCAGCGGATCCACCGGGGCGGCGTCGTCGGCGGGGGTCTCCGGGCGGGAGAGCAGCAGCAGGGTCACCGGCCCCACCAGCACGGGGCGGGTCCTGACCCCGGTGCGCCGCAGGGTGTCCCGGTAGCGGGACACCAGACTCTCGGGGTGCGCGTGCAGCGGGGTGTCCGGATCGAGCTCCGGCACGTAGTAGTGGTAGTTGGTGTCGAACCACTTGGTCAGCTCCAGGGGCTCCACCTCGTCCGTCCCCCGGGACAGCGCCGTGATCAGCTCGATGCCGCGCACGGTGTCCGGGGCGGCGGGGGAGAAGCCGTCCGCCCGGAACCGGGCCGGGACCGCACCCAGGGCCAGGGCGGTGTCCAGCACGTGGTCCACGGCGGAGCCCTCGGAGGGGATGGCGTGATCCGCGTCCAGGCCCAGGTCCTTCAGTCGGACGGTCGTGCGCTCCCGCAGCCGGGCGAGGGTGTCCAGCACGGTGGTGGCCGGGTGCTGCACGGAGTCCTGCCAGTAGGACTCGAGCGCGCGCTTCAGCTCGCGGTCCGGGCCGATGCGCGGGTAGCCCAGGATGGTCGCGGACGGCAGCGGGGCGGTGTTCAGGACGGACATGGGATCTCCTCGGGGGTGATGTGGTGCTGACGATGGGGAAAATGGGTGTGCGGGACCCGCGCCGCGTGCGGGTGCGCTCGCGGCGGGAGCGCGGCGGGGTGGGTACTTGCCGGGGCCGGCCGGGTCAGGCGGCGGGGCTACGGCCGCGGTATTCGCGGGCGGCGTCCCGCACGCGCAGGTGCTCCAGGATGGTGAGGGCGGCCTCGGGGCGGTTGAACGTGTACAGGTGGAAGCCGGCGCAGCCCAGGTCCAGGAGGTCGTCGATGAGCGACAGCGTGGCGGCCGTGCCGCGGTGGCGCAGATCCTCGGCGGAGTCCGCGGTCAGGAACTCCGTGAGGTGCCGCGGCACGGGCACCCCCGTGATCTCGGTCATCCGCCGCAGCCGGCGCGGATCCGTCAACGGCATGAGCCCCGCGACCACCGGGAGGTGGATGCCCTCCGAGCGGGCGCGCTCCAGGAAGCGCGCGTAGTCCTCCGGCTCGTAGAGCACCTGCGTGATCGCGTAGTCCGCGCCGGCCTCCTGCTTGTCCCACAGGGAGGCCAGGTCCGCCTCGAAGTCCCGGCCCCGCGCGGGCGAGGGGTAGCACGCCACGGACACGGACAGCGGCCGGTTCCCGGGGCGGAAGCCGCCCCCGAAACGACGCCGCTCCACGTCCCGGACGAGCCGCACGAGTTCCGCGGCGCGGCCGATGCCGCCGGGCGGGGTCTCCCACTCGCCGGCGCCCAGCGGCGGGTCCCCGCGCAGCGCGAGGAGGTCCCGGACGCCGTCGTCCACCAGCCGTTCCACGGACCGTTCCAGCCCGGCGCGGTCCGTGCCGCCGCACGTGAAGTGCGCCATGACGGGGGTTTTCGTGGTGCGGCGCAGATGGCGCAGCGCCGCACGGGACACCCCGCCGCTCGCGGAGTGGCCGTGGGTCACGGAGAAGAAGTCCGGACCGGCCTGCGCCATGGCATCGATGCTCCGCCACACGGTGTCCGGGTCCGCGGTGGGGCGCGGCGGGAAGACCTCGAAGGAGACCAGGGTGGAGCGGCGGGGCCTGCGCACCAGCCAGGACGTGCCCGTGGGCGGTTCCACCGTGGCATCACGAACGTGGTGGGAATCGAGCAGTGGTGCTGACATGTGAGAAATCCTCCGGCGGTAGGACGCCGGAGGACTCCGAGCGCCGTACTTGCCGAGCACGCGGTCGCGTGACGGCCGGATCGTCATCTGGGGCACCCCACTACAGCGGGAGGGTTGCCGTCCGGCCAGCCAGAGCTTTGCGCCGGAACTCATGATCCTTCAGTGGTAGCGAAGGTAGCACGGATGGTGAGTGTGTCAAAGGAGGGGGTGGGGCATCCGGCCCGCCCGCGGGCAGGACGGATCCCCGAGCCGCGGCGCGTGCCGCCTCACCGGGTGGCGGGGGCGGCGGTGCAGCAATCGCGGGCCGCGGTGGCGGTCAGCTGCGCGGGGTCCTGGCAGGACCGTCGATCCCGGGGGAAGCGGCCGTGCTCCCCCGGCCGCGGGGACCGAGAGGGGGGTCGAATTCGTGGTCCGGGTCGTCGTCGGGGCGGTGGTCCTGGTGGAAGAGCCGGACCAGGGAGAGCGTCACGGCCGTGAGCGTGCACGAGCTGGCCACCACCACCAGGAAGAACGGGAGCACGGGCAGGTGGGCGGACCAGTCGTCGTGGACGTAGGACACGGCGTAGGCGAGCACGCCCACCGCCCCGAACACCACGGCCAGGATGTAGAAGATCCGCTCTAGGAGATGCGGTCGCGCAGTTGCCATGGGGGCCTTCTCGACGGGAACCAGGGGGGAGGGCCACGATTCGCGGGGCCGCGACCGTGTGGAGCGCGGAGATGCTCCGTGGTGCGCCGATCATAGCAAGCGAAGACATCGTCGCAGGTGAGACGCCACTCACGTGCTGCTGGGCGCGGTGGTCCGTTCTATGCGTCAGCATGCACGTGCCGGTGCATGCCGGGTGCGTGGGACGTGTCACCACGGCCTCCCCGTCCGTGGTGAACGTCGTGTGCCTCGACGTGCGGACCGGCCGGCACGTCCGCAACGCGAACCAGTGGCGCGTCCCCGCGGTGCTCGCGAACCGGAGTCGACCGTGGCTGTCGGCGGGCGGTGCTAGACAGGAGTCATGGCACACCTCGAGCAACTTCCCCGGGACCTGGTGGACGAGCTGCGCGTCACGGACGCGCGTCCCCTCAGCGGCGGCGACAGCGCCAACGCGTTCCGCCTGGACACCCCGGACGGGCCGCTCTTCGCCAAGACCATGCCCGGATCGCCCGTCGGCGTGCTGCCGGTGGAGGCGGCCGGGCTGGAGGCCCTGCGGGCGGTCGCCCCGGAGGAGGTGCGGGTCCCACGGGTGCACCACGTCAGCGACGCCGCCCTGGTCCTCGAGTGGATCGAGGAGGGTTCGGGTGGGCCGGACCGCGCCGCGGAGCGCAGCATGGGCATCGGTCTGGCCGCCGTCCACGGGGCCCGGGCCCCGCACTTCGGGTGGTTGTCCCCCGAGCTGCCCGAACGCATCGGTTCCGTTCCCGTGGACCTGACCCCCACGAACGACTGGTCGGACTTCCTGCTGCACCGGCGCATCGAGCCCCTGCTGCGCGAGGCGGTCGACTCCGGGAACCTGGACCCGGCGGCGTCGGCGCTGCTGGCCGAGCTAGCGCCCCGTGCGGCCGAGCTCGCCGGCCCGTCCGAGCCCCCGAGCCTGCTCCACGGTGACCTCTGGGCCGGCAACCGCGTGGTGGACCGCTCCGGGGCCAACTGGCTCATCGACCCGTCCTCGTTCTACGGGCACCGCGAGTACGACCTCGCCATGATGCAACTCTTCGGCGGATTCGGCCGCGAGTGCTTCGCCGCGTACGACGACGCCCACCCCCTCGCCGACGGCTGGCACGACCGTGTGCCGTGGTACCAGCTGCCCCCGCTGCTGATCCATGCGATCAGGTTCGGCGGCGGATACGGCGGAGCGGTCATGCGCGCCCTGCGCCGGCTCTCGTGACGGGTGCGGGCCGGCACGTGGTTGGACACGCCTCGCGGCGGTACAGCATGATGCTCACTAGATTGCCAAGTTATCGCTGAGACGAGGGTGTGATGGACGGCAGTGGATCGTGGCACGGTGACGCCGGTCCGCAGTCGCGTGCCCTGCGCCGGGTGATCACGCTGAACCAGGAGATCGGGTACCAGGTGCGCCGCATCATGGGTCTCAAGGACACCGACTACACGGCCATGGCCCTGCTCATGCGCCAGCCCATGGGGCCCACCGAGCTGGCCCGGGCGCTGCACATCACCACGGCCTCCGCGACGGCCATGGTGGACCGGCTCGTGCGGGCCGGTCACGTGGTGCGCGAGCCCCACGAGGCAGACCGCCGCCGGATGACCGTGCGCGCACTGGACGGCTCCAAGGACCAGGTCGCGGGCCACGTGGTGCCCATGATCCACATGGTGGAGGACGAACTGGCCACTCTGGACGACGCCGGGCGAGGAGCGGTCCTGCAGTTCCTCACGGGCACAGCCGTGCGCATGGCGGAGCACCTGAAGCAGCTGCGCGACCGTCCGGTCCAGGTCTCCACGGACGCGAACCGCTCCGAGCCCGCGCGCACCGCAACCACCGCAGCCACTCCCGCGGGAGCCTCCCCCGCGGCCCAGCCGCACTCCGAGACCACCGCGAGGAAAGCATGACCGGGGACCTTCGCAGCTGCGGGCCGCAGCGCACGCTGACGGACGCTGCCGCGGGGCAGCACGGGGTGACGCCGCCGCAGATGCTCCCGGGCGACGACGCCGGCTGGGACCGGTTCCGCGACGCGGTGCACCGCGAGCTGGACGAGTTCTTCGCCGCCCCGGGCAACCGGGTTCCCGCCAGTCCGGGGTTCCCCGTGCTGTGGGAGCGGATCCGCGAGCAGCTGGCGGGCGGCAAGCTCATCCGCCCCCGGCTGACGTACATCGCCTGGCGCTCCTTCACCGCGGCGACCCCGGCGGCGGGCGAGGCCGCCGCCCCGGTGCCGGACGCGCAGTGCGTGCGCCTGGCGGCGTCGTTCGAGATGCTGCATGCCGCGCTGCTGGTGCACGACGACGTCGTGGACCGGGACTGGCGCCGCAGGGGACGGCCCACGGTGGGGGAGCTGTTCCGCCGGGACGCCCTGGCGGCAGGTGCGCCCGAGCACGAGGCGGAGCACGCGGGGGAGTCCGCCGCGATCCTCGCCGGGGACCTGCTGCTGGCGGGAGCCCTGCGACTGGCCACCACGTGCACGTCCCATCCGGAGCGGTCCCGCGCGGTGGCGGACGTGGTGTTCGAGGCCGTGGCGGCCTCCGCAGCGGGGGAGCTGGACGACCTGCTGCTCTCGCTGCACCGCTTCGGGGCGGAGCACCCGGCGGTGCAGGACATCCTGGACATGGAGCGGTTGAAGACCGCCACGTACTCGTTCGAGGCGCCGCTGCGCGCCGGGTCGCTGCTGGCCGGTGCTCCCGCGGAGCTCGCAGAGCGGCTCGCGCACGCCGGGGCCCTGCTGGGCGTGGGGTACCAGGTGGTGGACGACGTCCTGGGGACGTTCGGCGACCCCGAGGTGACCGGCAAGTCCGCGGACGCGGACCTGCGTTCCGGCAAGGCCACGGTGCTCACCGCCCACGGGATGCAGGTGCCGGACGCCCGCCGCGTCCTGGAGGAGCTCGCGGCGGGGGACACCACGGTGGCGGCGGCACGTCGTGCGCTCACCACGTGCGGGGCGAAGGAGGCGGCCGTGGAGCTGGCCACGGACCTCGTGAACCGCGCCCGCACCACACTGGACGAGCTGCCGCTGCCCGCGACCCAGCGTGCCCAGCTCGATGCCCTGTGCCACCACGTCCTGAACCGCAACTCGTAGTGAGGACCCCCATGATGCACCCGGACGTGCCGTCCACCGCGTCGCTGAGCCTGTTCACCGGGACCGCGCTGTCCTCGTCCGGGGTGGTGATCGGCAGGTACTCCACCTCCTTCTCGCTCGCGTGCCGCACCCTGCCGGGGCCCGTGCGCCGGGACATCGCCGGGATCTACGCACTCGTGCGCGTGGCGGACGAGGTGGTGGACGGCACCGCCCGCGCCGCCGGGCTGGACGACGCGCAGGTGAGGGCCGCACTGGACGGCTACGAGGCTGCGGTGAACGCGGCTCTGGCCACCGGGTTCGCCACGGACCTGGTGATCCACGGCTTCGCGGACGTGGCTCGGCGCCACGGCTTCGGCACCGAGCTGACCGCGCCGTTCTTCGCCTCCATGCGCGCGGACCTCTCGGTGGCGGAGCACGACGGTGCCTCGCTCGACTCCTACATCTACGGCTCCGCGGAGGTCGTGGGACTCATGTGCCTGGAGGTGTTCATGGACATGCCCGGGACCCGCGCGGAGACCCCGGAGCAGCGCGAGCTGCTGCGATCCACAGCCCGGCGCCTGGGTGCGGCGTTCCAGAAGGTCAACTTCCTGCGGGACCTCGGTGCGGACCACGAGCAGCTGGGCCGCACCTACTTCCCCGGCGCGGACCCCGAGCACCTGACGGAGGCCCAGAAGGCGGAGCTGCTCGCGGACCTCACCGCGGACCTCGACGCTGCCGTGCCCGGCATCCTCGCGCTGGACCGCCGGGCGCGCCGCGCGGTGGCCATGGCCCACGGACTGTTTCGCGAACTGGCACGGCGGATCGGACGGATCCCCGCGCAGGACCTCTCACGACAGCGCATCAGCGTGCCCAGCGCGGTGAAACTGCGGATCGCGGCGCGCTCCCTCTCGGACTCGGCGGTGGTGGCATGACACGCACAGTGGTGATCGGCGGCGGTTTCGCGGGGCTGGCCACGGCGGGGTTGCTCGCCCGGGACGGCCACAGCGTGACCCTCCTGGAGCAGCGGGACACCCTCGGCGGGCGTTCGGGGCGCTGGTCCGCGGAGGGCTTCACCTTCGACACGGGACCCAGCTGGTACCTCATGCCCGAGGTCATCGACCGGTGGTTCCGGCTCATGGGTTCCAGTGCCGCCGCGGAGCTGGAGCTGCGCCGCCTGAGCCCGGGGTACCGCACGTTCTTCGAGGAGCACCTGGACGAGCCGCCCACGGACGTGGTGAGCGGCCGGGCGGAGGAGCTGTTCGAGCGGTTGGACCCGGGCTCCTCCCGGGCGCTGCGGGAGTACCTGGACTCCGGGGCGGAGGTCTACGAGCTCGCCAAGAAGCACTTCCTCTACACGAACTTCTCCCACCCCACGGATCTCATGACGCCCGAGGTGCTCAAGAACCTGCCGCGGCTGGGCGGGCTGCTGACCACGTCCATGCAGCGCTACGTGGCCCAGCGCTTCAGCGATCCCCGCGAGCGCCAGATCCTGGGGTATCCCGCGGTGTTTCTGGGCGCCGCACCGGACACCGCGCCGGCCATGTACCACCTCATGTCCCACCTGGATCTCACGGACGGGGTGCAGTACCCCGTGGGTGGGTTCGCGGCCCTCGTGGACGCCATGACGCGGCTGGTGCGCGCCGCCGGCGTGGAGGTGGTCACCGGGGCCACGGTCACGGACATCCACGTGGCCGGGGCGTCGGCCACGCTGCGCTCCCGGGTGGGTGCCGCACGCGCACGACGCCGATCGGCCGGCTCGGTGACCGGCGTGAGCTACCGCGCGGCGGCGGCGTCGGGCGGTTCGGGTCACTCCGGTACCGGCACCGGCACCGGCACCGGCACCGGTACCGGGGTCGAGGGTGTCGGATCCGGGTCGGCAGGTTCCGCGGCGGACGGCCCGGGCGGCGTTGGCACCGGGAGCGGTCGGGCGAGCATCCCCGCGGACGTGGTCATCGGCGCCACGGACCTGCACCACGTGCAGACCCGGCTGCTGCCCGGCGAGTACCGCGCCCCGGAGTCCCACTGGAAACGCCGGGACCCGGGCCCCTCGGGCGTGCTCGTGTGCCTGGGCGTGCGCGGGAAGCTGCCCCAGCTGGTGCACCACAACCTGCTGTTCACCGCGGACTGGGACGACAACTTCGCGCGGATCGCGGACGGGACGCCCCTGGCGCAGGAGACGTCCATCTACGTGTCCATGACCTCCGCCACGGACTCCGGTTCCGCCCCGGCGGGGGACGAGAACCTCTTCATCCTGGTGCCCTCCCCCGCGGTTCCGGACTGGGGTCGCGGCGGGGTGCGAACCTCCGAGGTGGACGAGCCCGGCTCGCCGCGCGTGGAGCGGGTGGCGGACGCCGCGATCGCCCAGCTCTCCCGGTGGGCCCGGATCCCGGACCTCGAGGAGCGGATCGTGGTGCGCCGCAGCTACGGCCCCGGGGACTTCGAGGCGCAGTTCAACGCCTGGCACGGGTCCATGCTCGGCCCCGGCCACACCCTCGCCCAGTCCGCGCTGTTCCGCCCCGGTGTCACGGACCCGGGGATCGAGGGACTGTTCTACGCGGGATCGTCCGTGCGGCCGGGCATCGGGGTGCCCATGTGCCTGATCTCCTCCGAGGTGGTGCGGGACGCCGTTCGGGAGCGCGTGGACCGCTGAGACGCCCACGGCCGACGCCGCGCGGAACGGGAGCGGGCGTCGTCGCGGGGTGGAACCGTCAGGACCAGTTGTCCGCGAGCAGCTGCATGGACTGCAGGACGTCCTGCTTCCGCGTGGACAGCGGCGAGATCATGAGCTCGTCCGCATCCGCGTGCTCGGCGAACCGGTGCAGGTAGTCGGTGACGGTGTCCGGGGTGCCCGCGCCCATGTAGCTGAGCATGTGCAGGATCTGGGACGCGGCGGGGGAGGCCATGACCATGTCCATCTCCTCGTCCGTGAACTCGCGGCCGCGGCCCAGCATCATCTTCACGCGGGCCCGCTGCGTGGCCTCGAGCTGGCGTGCGGCGTCCTGCGCGTCCTCGGAGACGATCACGTTCACCGCCGCGATCACGTACGGCTCCGCGAGCTGCTCCGACGGCTGGAACTGCGAGCGGTACGCGGCCACGGCGTCCACCAGGGCGTCCGGCGCGAAGTGCGAGGCGAACGCGTAGGGCAACCCGTAGGCCGCCGCGAGCTGGGCGCCGAACAGCGAGGAGCCCAGGATGGTCAGCGGCACGTTCGTGCCCTCACCGGGCATCGCCTGCACACCCGGGATGAGTGAGTTGCCGGTCAGGTAGCCCCGCAGTTCCTTGACGTCCTGGGGGAAGCTCTCGGCGGATTCGGGGGAACGACGCAGCGCGCGCAGCGTGCGCGGATCCGTCCCGGGAGCGCGGCCGAGCCCCAGGTCGATCCGGCCGGGATGCAGCTCCGCGAGGGTGCCGAACTGTTCCGCGATCGTGAGCGGGGAGTGGTTGGGCAACATGACACCGCCCGAACCCAGCCGGATGCGTTCCGTGTGCGCGGCCACGTGGGCGATCAACACTGCCGGTGCGGAGGACGCGATCGTGGGCATGTTGTGGTGCTCCGCGTACCAGACCCGCGTGTATCCCAACCGTTCCGCGTGCCGGGCAAGGGTCACGGAATCCGTGAAACTCTCACCCACCGATTGGTTCTCGCGCACGGTGGCGAAGTCGATGACCGATAGGGGCAGTGCCATGAATGAAACCCTTTCCAGAGAAAACTTTCTGTGGGAATAACGGGCTCACGGGGCGCGATATTCCGCGGGCCGCTGCTCTCCTGGGTGTGCTGAACAGGTTGTTCGGGGTGGGAGGGGATGAGCGGGGGAGCGGGGTGAGGGAGCGCCTACCGGCAGACTCGGGGCCACCACCGGACCCGGACTTGCCGGTCCAGTTCTCGGGGCGCCCCGCTCGGATCGCCCCAGCCGGCGCCTGGCGGCGCGTGTTGTGGGTGTCGGGGGTCGGTCATAGGCTCACGGGCATGGCCGAGTACGAGGTCACCGAGCTGTTCAGCGTCCCCCGCGAGCCCACCGTGCTCGCGCTCGGGGCCGTGCACGTTCCCGATTGGCTCCCCGTCGCCCGGCAGCACGATCTCGTGGCCGCGTGCCGTGACTGGGTGCGCTCGGCCCCCATGCGTCACCAGGTGATGCCGGGCGGCGGTCGGATGTCCGTGCAATCGGTCATGCTCGGCGCGAATCGGACCCCCTACCGCTACGGGGCCACCGGGGGAGCGGGGGTCGCGGCCCTGCCGGACTGGCTCGTGGACCTGGGTGCGCGGGCCGTGGCGGACGCGTACGGAATGGTGGACGCGGGCGATGTGGGCGTCCCCGGAGTCGAGGACGTCGTCCGCGGTTTCGTCCCCGACTCCGCGCTGGTCAACTACTACGACGGCGCCGCGCACATGGGGATGCACCAGGACAAGGACGAGTTCTCGGCGGCGCCCATCGTGTCCCTGTCCCTGGGGGACACGTGCACGTTCCGCTTCGGCAACACCGAGACCCGCACGGCTCCGTACCGGGACGTGGAACTGCGCTCGGGGGACCTGTTCGTGTTCGGCGGACCCTCCCGGTACGCGTTCCACGGCGTGCCCAAAGTGTTCCCCGGCACGGGTGGCCTGCACCTGGGGTTGAAGAACGGCGGGCGGTTGAACATCACGCTACGCATGACGGGTGGACACCGGCGAGCACGCTGACGTGCTGAGAGCGACCCCATCTGCCGGCACACGAGGGCGGGCGCCCTGCTCGAACGCGAGGGTCTGCGCGCCGCTCGGTCACGAGAACCGGCGCCCCGCTCGGACCCGGGGCCGCGACGGGCGCGATGACACACTGGGGTCATGCAGAACGAGACCCTGGATCCCCGCCCCACGGACGCACAGGTGGAGCGCTACCGCACCCTGGCCGCCGATCACGCGGTGGGGGTGGGCGTGGTGTGCTCGCGCTACCGGGGCAAGGACCACGCGATCACCGTCACGGCGTTCGCGGACGTCTCCTACGATCCGCCCACCATGCTCGTGTGCCTGTACGATATGGGGCGAATGTGCGAGGCCGTGGAGAGCTCCGGGTCCTGGACCCTGTCCCTGCTGAACGCGGATCAGCGGTCCGTGGCGAATTGGCTCGCGAGTCCAGGCAACCCCGTGGACGGACTGCTGGACACCGTCCCGTTCCACCGCACCGAGCGCACGGGGACACCTGTGATCGACGGGTGCCTGAGCTGGTTCGAGCTGGACTCCGTGTCCACCCACACCGCGACAACCCACCTGGTGGTCGTGGGGCGTGTCACGGCTATGGGCCGAGGGGTGGGCGCGGGTGCCGCGGACCGTCCCCTGATCCATTTCGCGAGGGAGTACAAGAGCATCGGGTGATCCCGGCCGCAGGTGGGCGTACGGTGAGAAGTGGGGGATCGCTCGTCGCACGGGGCGCAGCGGTGGTGTCCCCCAATGTGACGTCTCATTGCGCCGTGTGGCCCAGAATGTGGACTACGAAACCATGTGTTGGACATGGGATGCCTGGCAGGATTTAGCCTGTCCGGATAACGGCAGCCGGACCGCCAATCCGGGAACACAGCCGTGTGAGAGGACCCACCATGCCGGACCGCGTCAGCCAAAACACCTCAGTAGATCCCGAGACCCCCGACTCCGCTCAGGGGTTGGACGGTGTCCCGGCATCCGGGGGTGAGGCAGAACGGGTCGCCGCACACGCCGTGGACCTCGTGGCCCCCACGGGGGCGCTGCACAGCGATCCGCGCCTGACGGAAGGGTTCAAGTCCGCGTTCGGTCAGCATCCCGCGGGCATCGCAATCATCACGGTCGCCGGGCCGGAAGGCCCCGTGGGCCTCACGGCGTCCTCCGTCTCCTCCATCTCCGCCGACCCCCCGATCCTTGGCTTCTCGCTGCAGGCCAAGCGCGGTTCGGCAGCCGTCGTGGCAACGGCCGATTCCTTCGTGGTGCATTTCCTGGATTCCGACAACGTGGAACTCGCACGTTCCTTCGCCATTTCGGGTGCACCCCGTTTCGGGGGCGACATGGAGTGGACCATGCTGCCCACAGGCGAGCCCCGCTTGCTCGGGGTGCGCCGCGTGCTGCGGGCCATCCCGCTCGCGCGGATCAAGGCCGGGTCGGCCCTCGTGTTCAATGCCGCCGTCGTGGAGGTCCTGGGTGAAGAGGGCTCGGGCAGCCCGCTCGTGTACCACCAGCGGCAGTTCCACGGCCTCAGCGACAGCTCGGTGCTGGACCTGCACCTCTGACGGGCGGGCCTTCACGGTGCCGTGTGTGACGCTGTTCACCCAAAGTTTTCTCCAGAATAGGTTGACGCATCAAACAGCGGGTCGTAAATTAGTTTCCGAAGCAACCAATTAGGCCGCCCGATGCCAAGGAGAAACGAATGACCACGCTCGAAGGTATGACCCCCGGAACCTGGACCCTGGACCCTGCCCACACGGAGGTCGCGTTCTCCGTCCGCCACGCCGGTATCTCCAAGGTGCGCGGTGTGTTCAGCGACGTCTCCGGTGAACTCAACGTGGCCAAGGACGCTTCGCAGTCCAACGGCCAGGTGGCCGTGGGGATGAACTCCGTGGACACCAAGAACGAGACCCGCGACAACCACGTGCGCTCGGCCGAGTTCTTCGACGTGGAGAACCACCCGCAGATGACCTATAAGATCACCGGCCTGGAGCTCAACGACGGTGAGGGCACCGTGACCGGCGAGCTCACCCTGCGTGGCGTGACCAAGCCCGTGAAGCTGGACGCCGAGTTCAACGGCGTGGCCGTGGACGCCTTCGGCACCACCCGCGCGGGCTTCACCGCCTCCACCTCGATCTCCCGCAAAGAGTTCAATGTGACCTGGAACGCCGCCCTCGAGGCCGGCGGGGTCATGGTCTCCGACAAGGTGCGCATCGACCTGGACGTGGAGTTCACCGCTCCGGAGTCCGCCAACTAAACGACTCGCACCTGAGCATCTCGCGCCCGAGCGACTCGCTCCCCACGTGAACAGTGCCCCACCGGTTGTCCGACCGGCGGGGCACTTGCGTTCCGTGGGGCAGGGGCGCGGCTAGTGCAGCGACTGCACGATGAAGTAGATCAGCGGGACCAGCACGAGCCCCAGCAGGGCGATGCGGCGCACCCGCACCTCCATGCGCGCGGGGTTGATGTGGTGCCTCTCGCGGCCGCTCCGCTCGCTGTCCGCAGGCTGGGCGGCGTCCTCCGCAAGGGGGCCGGGGCGCGCGCCCGCGGGAGCCGCGGCGCCGTCCGGGGTCCGCCCTGGCTCCGAGCCCGGGGAGGACGAGGGCGCCGGGTGCTGCCCCGCGTGCCGTCCCGGTTCCTGCGGGTCCTGGGCCGGGCTCTCGTGCGGGCCGGGTGCCCGGTTCATCGCCACTGCGTGGCCATGATGAGCCCGGAGAGCATGAATCCCAGCCCGATCACGAGGTTCCACACGCCGATCCCCGGGATGGGGACCACGCCTTGGAACAGGTAGTAGGTGATGATCCACAGCAGACCCAGGATCATCAGCCCGATCATGATCACCTTGAACCACAGCGGGGTGGGCCGGTAGTCGTCCGCGCGGCGGGCACGGGCCTCGGCCTTCGCGGCCTTGGCCTCCCGGCGCTCGGCGTCCCGGCGTGCCTTGATGCGGGCCTTCGTCTGCGCGGGGGTCTCCTCCGGCGCGTCTGCGGGAGGGGTGGCCTCGCCCGCGGGAGCCGGCGCGGCGGCGTCGTGCTCCGCAGCGGACGACGACGACGCCGTGCCCGCCGCACGCGCCGCCCGGCCGCGCTTCTTCCGGGAGACGGACTGCGCGTCCGGTGCCCCGGCGGTCTCCGGGGCGTCGTCGAGCTCCGTGGTGTCCTCGGCGGGGGCCGTGTCCGCCACCGCGTCCCGCGCGGCCACGGAGGTGGAGCCGGCGTTGCGCGTGGCCGTGCGCTCGAACGAGGCGGCGGCACTGTTGCGGGGCAGGATCTCAGCGGCCAGGGCCGCGAGCTCCCTGTCGCGTTCCGTGAGGGTGAACTGCTGCGTGTCCTCCTGGGCGTTGCGGGACCTGCCGAAGCGCTTCTTGGGCTGGGACACTGCTGATCAATCCTCCTGCTGCGTGGGCCTCCCGGACCCGGTGCCGTCGGAGCGGGCCCGGGGCCCGTGGCGGCCCGCCGGTGGTCCCGGGTCCGTCCCCGGTGCGGAATCAGCGTTCAGTCTATCCGTCCGTGCGGGCGTAGACTTGCGCGAGTTCTTTCAACCGGTGAACCCGCAGGAGTTCTTGAGTGTCTGTGAAGATTCTCGTCGTGGACAACTACGACAGCTTTGTCTACACGCTGGTGGGTTACCTCCAGCAGCTGGGTGCGCAGACCACGGTGGTGCGCAACGACGACCTCGACGTCGCCGCAGCCACGGCCCTGGCCGGCGAGCACCAGGGCGTGCTGCTGTCCCCGGGGCCGGGTGCACCCGCGGACGCCGGTGTGTGCTCGGACCTGATCCGCTGGGCGGAGCAGACCCGCACCCCGCTCCTGGGCGTGTGCCTGGGCCACCAGGCCCTGGGGGAGGTCTACGGCGCCCGCGTGGGTCACGCACAGCAGCTCATGCACGGCAAGACGTCCCAGCTGGTCCACGGCGGGGACAGCGTGTTCGCGTCCGTCCCCTCCCCGTTCACCGCCACGCGGTACCACTCCCTGGCCGTGGCCGCGGACAGCGTCCCGGACTGCCTGGAGGTCACCGCCACCACGGACGACGGCCAGGTGGTCATGGGGCTCCGGCACCGCACCGCCCCGCTGCACGGCGTGCAGTTCCACCCCGAGTCCGTGCTCACGGAGGGCGGCTACCTCATGCTCGGCAACTGGCTGGAGGAGGTCGGCCAGCACGGCGCGGCCGCCGCGGCCGCGGGGCTGTCCCCGCTCATGACCGCCTGAGCGCCGTTCCGGATCCGCCGGTCACCGCCGTGGGCCGCTGCGCGCCCCGGGCGGCTCCCTGACCACTGCCCGGTCCGGCTCGTCGGACCGCCACGGTCTCGTCACCGCCGGAAGAATTCCGCACCGCCGTGCCCCGGGGAGCTGGGATCAGCCGTTCTCGCCGCTCGTTCCCGTGGGCCGCGGGGTGGGTTGCGGGGCAGGCTGCGTGGCCGTGGGCGCCGGAACGCTCGGCTCCGGTTGCGTGGGCGCTGGCGTGGGCTCCGCGGTCTCCTCCGGGTCCGGGGTTTCCGTCGCGGTCGCCGAGGGCGTGGGAACGGGCGCCGGCGTGGGGGAGACCTTGCGGGCCACCGTGAGGGTGATCGTGGATCCCTGAGCCACGGAGGACCCGGCGGGCGCGGACTGCTCCAGCACGGTGCCGGTCTCGGCCTCCTCCGTCTCGCGGACCACCACGTCGGAGTCGAGCCGGACGTCGTCCGCCTGCAGGGCCCGCTCCGCGTCCGCCCGGCTGCTGCCCACCACGTCCGGGACCGTGACCTTGCCGGAGGACACCTGCAGCCCGACCGCGCTGCCCCTGGCCACGGACGCGCCCGGGGCGGGATCGGAGGAGAGCACCACGTTCTGCGCCGCCGTGGCGCTGTTGACCGTGCTGACGGGACCCACCGTGAGGCCCGCGTGCTGGATGGACTGGCGGGCGTGCTCCAGGGGCCGGCCCGCGAGGTCGCCCGGGACCTGCACGCTCTCCGGGCCCTCGGACACCACCACGGCCACGGGGGAGTTCCGGTCCACCTCGGTGCCGGACGCGGGGTCCGTGCTGATCACGTGCTTGTCGGGCACGCTGTCACTGTGCCTGGTGGTGAACGACGGCTCGAGACCGGCGTCCCGCAGGGTGTTCTCCGCGGTGGTGCTGTCCATGCCCACCACCTGGGGAACACCGACCCGTGCCACCTGCTCCACCCGCTGGCCCTGCCACCACTGGACGCCCAGGACCGTGCCCACCCCGAGCAGCGAGAGCAGCAGGACGAGGACCAGCGGCAGCAGCCAGCGCCGCCGACGGCGCGGCGGTGCGGTGGCCCGGGCGGGCGCGGGGGCGGCGTCGCCGTCGGGATCGAAGCGCCCGGCCTGCGCGGCGGTGAGGTCGGCGGCCTCGGTGTCCTCCGTGTCCTCGCTGCGGCCGGCGGCGGTCACGGCCGCAGCGGGGGCGCCCGCGCCCACGGCCGGCAGGGTCTTGGTGCTGGGGTCGGCGGCGTCGGTGGCGTCCACGGGGCGGGTGGCCCCGAGATCACCGGGCAGCTCGCCCGCGAGCTGCCGCAGGGCCCGGCGCATCTCGGCGGCGTCCGCGAAGCGGTCCTGCGGGTTCTTGGCGAGCGCCCGCTCCATGAAGCGGTCCACGGCGGGGGGCAGCTGCGGATTCAGTGCCGACGGCGCCGGGGGCGCATCCCGCACGTGCTGCGCGGCGATTGCCACGGAGGATTCGCCCACGAACGGGGCGCGGCCGGTGAGCATCTCGAAGAGCACGCACGCGGCGGAGTAGAGGTCCGAGCGGGGGTCCACGGCCACGCCGCGCGCCTGCTCGGGGGAGAGGTACTGGGCGGTGCCGAGCACCGCCTGGGACTGCGTGAGGGCCGCCCGGGTGTCCTCCACGGCGCGCGCGATCCCGAAGTCCATGACCTTCACGCCGCCGTCGGGGGTGACCTTCACGTTGGCGGGCTTGATGTCCCGGTGCACGATCCCGGCGCGGTGGCTGAAGGACAGGGCGTCCATGATCCCGAGCATGTACTCGACGGCCTGTCCGGGGGTGACCCCCGGCCCGTGGATCAGCTCCCGCAGCGTCTGCCCGGGGACGTGCTCCATGACGATGTACGGGCGCAGCACCCCGTCCGGGCCCTGCGGCTGGATCTCCCCGGTGTCGTAGATCGCCACGATGGAGTGGTGGTTCAGGGACGCCACCGCGTGGGCCTCGCGCTGGAACCGCTCGTGGAACGACTCGTCCGCGGCGAGCTCGGGACGCAGGATCTTGATGGCCACCCGCCGCCCCAGCCGGACGTCCTGGCCCACGTGCACCGTGGCCATGCCACCGCGGCCGATGACCTCGCCGACCTCGTAGCGGTCGTTGATGAGGTCAGGAGTCGAAGGCGTCCCCATGGTCCCTACCCGCCCGTGCCGCTGGTCGCGCCACCGGTTGCTCCGGGGTTCGCCACGACCCCCGTGTCCTGCACGGAGGTGCCGGCCCCGGGGGTCGCACCGGCCTGCACGCCGGTCGTGGTGTCCTCCACCGTACCGGCGGAGGGGGCCGCGGTCGGGGCGGCACCGTTGCCGGCGCCGTCGCCCGCGCCGCCGGAGTCCGCGTTGTCGTTCCCCCCGCTCGGGGCCGCGGGGGCGGAGGGGACCGCGCTCTGCGCCGGCGCCGAGGGCGTCTGCTCCTGGGCGGGCTCGGTCCTCGAAGGCGCCGACGACGCGGCGTCACCGCTCGGGACCGCGCCCTGGCCGGCATCGGAGCCGGGGGTCCACGCCACGGTGAGGACCACGGTCGAGCCGATCTCCACCGTGGCCCCGCCCTCGGGATCCGAGGCGACCACGGTGTTGTCCGGCTGTCCCGTGCCCTGCTGCAGCCGCTTGTCCACGTTCACGCCCAGCGCCACGATCTCGTCGGAGACCTGCTCCGCGTTGCGTCCCACGGTCTTGCGGGGCAGGGCGACGGTGTTCGCCCTGGTGGGGCTCACCGTGGAGGACGTGACCGTGCCCGGAGCCGGGGCGTCCGAGGAGTCCCGGGTGGAGAAGAACCACACCCCGGCCAGCAGAAGGACCACGAGCAGCGCCAGCAGCGGCAGCAGCCAGGCCCACACCGAGCGCTTCTCTCGCCCGCCGGGGGACGAACCGCTCGAGCGCCGGGTCTGGTCCACGGCGTCGAACTGGGCGGTGGAGGGGTGGGCGCTGTACCGGGGGTCCGGGCGCGCGGCGGCCGCGGCGGAACCCGTGCCCACGGTGGACGACGCCGCCGTGCCGGACAGCGCCCGGGTGCTCGGTCCGGGGACCGGCGCCATGGCCTCGGTGGGCTGGTCGTCGTCGGAGTAGCTCTCGGAGAGGAACGGCGCCATCCCCGGCACCATGGCCACGGCGGAGCGCACGTCGCCGCGGCGCAGCGCGTCCACGGCGTTGGCGAGCTTGCCCGCGTTCTCCGGGCGGTCCTCCGGGTCCTTGGCGAGCATGGACATGATGAGCGCGCGCACCGGTTCCGGGATGGAGTCCGGCAGCGGCGGAGGGTTGTCGTTGACCTGCGCCAGGGCGATCGCGATCTGCGACTCCCCGGTGAAGGGACGCCGCCCCGCGAGCAGCTCGTAGCCGATGATTCCCAGCGAGTAGATGTCCGAGGGACCCGTGGCGGTCTGGCCGGTGGCCTGCTCGGGCGCGAGGTACTGGGCGGTGCCCATGACCTGGCCCGTGGCCGTCAGCGGCACCTGGTCCGCGAGCCGGGCGATCCCGAAGTCCGTGACCTTCACGCGGTTGTCCGGGGTGATGATCAGGTTCCCGGGCTTCACGTCCCGGTGCACGAGACCCTGGGCGTGGGCGGCGGCCAGCGCGCGAGCGGTCTGACCGATGTAGTTGAGGACCGTGTCAGGGTCCAGCGACTTCTGCCGGTCGATGATGTTGGACAGCGGCTCGCCGGGGACAAGTTCCATGACGAGGAACGCGGAACCCTCGTCCTCGCCGTAGTCGAAGACGTTGGCCACACCCGGGTGGTTCAGCAGCGCCGTGTGGCGGGCCTCCGCCCGGAAGCGCTGCAGGAACGTGGGGTCCCCGTTGTACTCGTCCTTGAGGATCTTCACGGCCACGATGCGGCCCAGGACCTGGTCCTTGGCCTTCCACACCTCGCCCATGCCGCCAATGGCAATTCGTTCCGTGAGCGCGTAACGACCGCCCAGGATGGTGTTCGACGATGGTCTCACTTGTTCAACACCGCCTCGAAGAGTTGCCGTGCGCTGGGGCTGGTCAGGGAGGACCCTGTGGTGACGTCCACGTCCTCGACGACTACTGCCACTGCCAACTGGGGGTCATCGGCGGGCGCGAATCCAGTGAACCACGAATCATTCAATCCGTCCTTGCCGATCTCCGCCGTGCCCGTCTTGCCGGCCACCTTCACCCCGGGAACGGCGGCACCGGAGGCGATGCCGTTGTCCACCACGGAGGTCATCAGGTCCTTGACGGTGTGTGCGGTCTCGGCGTCCGTGGAGCGGCGCAGCTGCTCGGCCTTGAACTGGTCGATCACCGAGAGGTCGGAGGAGCGGACGTTCTTGACCAGGCTGGGCTTCATCATCACACCGTCGTTGGCGATGGCAGCGGAGGCCATGGCCACCTGCAGCGGGGTGGTGCGGACGTCGTACTGGCCGATGGAGGACAGCGCCACCTGCGCCTGGTTCATGTCCTCGGGGAACACGGACGGGGTGACCTGCAGGGGCAGGCTCAGTTCCTGGCCGTACCCGAAGTTCTGTGCGGTCTGGCGGAGCCTGTCCTGGCCCAGGTCCATGGCGATCTGCGCGAACGGCGTGTTGCAGGACTGCTCCAGGGCGAACTGCAGGTTCACCCGCGTGCGGGCCGAGCAGCCGCCCTGCCGGTAGTTCGGCAGGGTCACGTTCGTGTCCGGCAGGGGCAGCTCGCCGGGGTTGTCCAGCGTGGAGTCCGTGGTGTACTTGCCGGACTCCAGGGCCGCCACGGTGTCGATGAGTTTGAACGTGGAACCGGGCGCGTAGAGGTCCCCTCCGATCGCGCGGTTCACGAGCGGCTTGTCCGGATCCGAGTTGAGGTCCTTGGCGGCGGCCACCACCTTGTCCGTGTCGTGGGAGGACATGGTGTTCGCGTCGTAGCTCTTGCGGGAGACCATGGCCTTGACCTCACCCGTCCGGGGGTCCACGGCCACGATCGAGCCGTTGTGCCCGCCCAGGGCGTCGTACGCCACCTGCTGCAGCTCGGGGTCCAGGGTCAGCTCCACGGAGGCGCCCTTGGGCTGGTCCCCGGAGAACAGGGACATCACGCGGTCGTAGAACTGGTCGTCGGAGGCGCCGGAGAGCTCGTCGCCCATGGCGGACTCCAGCCCGGTGGCGCCGTACACCAGGGAGAAGTACCCGGTGAGGTCCGAGTACAGCGGGGAGTCGGAGTAGATCCGCTGGTTCTCGAAGTCGTCGTCCGCGGGGACGGACTTGGCGATCTCCTTGCCGCCCACCAGGATCGAGCCGCGGTCCTGCCCGAACTGCTCGTACAGGGTGCGGTTGTTCCACGGGTTGGCCTGGAGGGCGTCGGCCGCGAAGAACTGCACGTAGGTCAGGGTCAGCAGCAGCACGGTCACGATGGCCACGACCATCAGCCACATCCTGCGGATCGCCTTGTTCACGGGGTCCCTCCTTCCTGCTCGGCCGCGCCCCGGGTGGGCTCGTCGCCGGTGGCCGCGGGCGACGTCGCCCGGGGCGCCGCGCTGCCGGGCCCCCCGGCGCCGTGGCGCCCGGGAGCGGTGGAGCCGCTCGAGCGCTCCGTGATGCGGGACATGGCCTCCGTGGCGGAACCCGAGTCCGGGAAGTCCGGTTCCGCGGCGTCGTGGGGCGCGCCCGAGGACGTCAGCGCCGTGGCACGCGTGGGCTCCGTGAGGGGCTCGCGGTCCGCGGCCCCGGCGGCCACCGGCCCGCGGTCCCGGGCGCGCTGCTCCTCGCGGGCCCGGCGGCGACGCTCGAAGGACGCGAGGTCCTCGTCGGTGGCGGGCCCGGTGACCACCGGGCGGCGGGCGCCGTGGGAGATGGCCAGCAGGATGGCCACGATGATCCAGTTGGACAGCAGCGAGGATCCGCCGGCGGACATGAACGGGGTGGTCAGACCGGTCAGCGGCAGCAGCCGGGTGACACCGCCGATCACGACGAGCAGCTGCAGCACCATCAGGGCGGACAGCCCGGCGGCCAGCAGCTTGCCGAACGCGTCGCGGGTGCCCAGTGCCGCGCGCAGACCGCGCGTGGCGAAGATCAGGAACATGACGAGGATGGCACCGAGCCCGAGCAGGCCGAGCTCCTCGCCGAAGGCCGTGATGATCATGTCCGAGTTGGAGTAGGAGACGAGGTCCGGGCGGCCCTGCCCGAGTCCCTTGCCGAAGAGCCCGCCGGAGGCGAGCCCGAACAGCCCCTGCACGATCTGCGCGGAGCCGCCCGGGGAGCGGTCGTAGACCTCCGGGTTGAAGGCGTCCAGCCACGCGTCCAGGCGCAGGGCCACGTGGGAGAACACGCGGCTGGCCGCGAAGCCGCCCACCGCCATGAGCACCACGCCCAGCACGATCCAGCCCAGGCGGCCGGTGGCCAGGTAGATCATGGCCAGGAACAGGCCGAAGAACATGATGGCGGTGCCCATGTCCTTCTGCAGCACCAGCACGCCGATCGCGATGGCCCACGCCGCGAGCATGGGGGCGACGTCCCGGAAGCGGGGCAGCCGCACGGGGCCGATCTTCCGTCCGGCCAGCAGGATCAGGTCGCGGTTGGTGGAGAGGTAGCCGGCGAAGAAGACGGCCAGCGTGATCTTCGCGATCTCACCGGGCTGGAAGGTGCGTCCGGCCACGGAGATCCACAGCCGGGCGCCGTTGATCTCCACGCCGAGCCCCGGGACCATGGGCAGCACCAGGAGCAGCGCGGAGACCACCAGCATGATGTAGGTGACGTTGCGCAGCCGCCGGTGGTCCTTGAGGAACCACAGCACCACGCAGCACACGAGCATGGCCACGGCGGTCCAGACCACCTGGGTGTTCGCGGCGGTCTGCCCGGTGGAGAGGTCGATGCGGTGGATCATCGCCAGACCCAGCCCGTTCAGCGTCACGGCCAGCGGCAGCAGGTAGGGGTCCGCGTAGCGGGCGCGGATCCATAGCACCACGTGCACCAGCAGCGCACCGATGCCCAGCACGGAACCGCTCAGGACGATGTGCCCCGGGTCCTTGGCCAGCTGCTCGGGGTCCACCAGGATGTTCGCACCCACCCCGATGGCCAGGGCGAGCACCAGGAGCAGCAGCTCGGTGACGCGCCGGGGTCTGGGGCGCACGGCGGGCTCGGGGGAGCGCGCCGGGGTGTTCTCGAGGACGGAGCTCATCAGTTCCCACCCCCCGTGCGTGCCGCGGACCCGGAGGACGTCCTCGGACTCGGCGAGACGGAGCCGGACGGGTCCGGAGTGGGTGTGGTCACGGTCACGCGGCCCGTGGGTCGGGGCTCGGAGCCGCGCGAGGTCTTGAGGTCCGCCACGATCTTCTCGGCCTCGTCGCGGCTGCCCGCGGGGATCGTGGCGCGCACGCGCTCCTGCGCGTACTGGGACAGGGAGTCCACGGGGATGTCCGTGGTGGCGTCCAGCTCGCTCAGGGAGAGGGGCCCCAGGGACTGCGAGACACCCTGGTACACGGCCACCTTCCCGTGGTCCTCGCCCACGTAGTACTGCGAGGACGTCCACGCACGGGCGCCCCACCCGCCCAGCAGCAGGGCCGCGGCCAGGACGACGACGCCCGCGATCCACACCGCGCGGCGCCGCCTGGTCCCCGGGGCCGGGTCCTCGCTGCTGCCCCGCAGCAGGCTGCGGACCTCCGCGGGGTCCGTGGTGACGTCCAGGGTGGGGGTGGCGAGCATCGTGGCCCGGCGCTGGATCGCGGAATCGGAGACCGTGGGGATGCGACCGGTCTGCGTGGCGTTCGCCGCGGCGCCCACCAGCAGGTGGGGCCGCTCGGAGAGGTCCCGGCGCAGCACGGACGCGGAGGACCGCTCGGGGGCGCCGGGGCTCTCCTGGCGTCCGGGTTCGCGGTAGTCGCGCCCGCCGCCGGCCACGGGGGAGTCCATGGGGCCGTCCCAGTGGTCCTCGAAGGGCTCTGCGCGCAGCTGCTCGTCCGAGGTGCGGGACTCGTCCGGAACCGCGCCCTGGCCCTCGCCGGTCATGGGGTGCGCGCCGCCGCCGTCCGGGATCTCGTCCACCTGCACGACCACCACGGTCACGTTGTCCGGCGCGCCCCGGTCCAGGGTCAGCTCCACCAGGGAGTTCACGATCTGGTTGAGGTCCCCCGTGGAGCGCATCACGTTCTCGATGGTCTGCGCGTTCACCACGGCGTTGAGACCGTCCGAGCACAGCAGCCAGCGCTCGCCCACGGCGGGACGCACCGTGCGGACCTCGAGCTCGGGAGAGGCGTCCACGTCACCCAGCACGCGCATGAGCACGTTCTTGTGGGGGTGGGTCTCGGCCTCCTCGGGCCGGAGCCTGCCCTCGTCGATGAGCCGCTGCACGAACGTGTGGTCCGTGGTCACCTGGTGGAAGCCCTCCGCCTCGGAGAGCCGGTAGGCACGGGAGTCGCCGATGTGCGCCACCGAGATCTCGTCCCCGTCCACCAGCAGGGAGGTCACGGTGGTTCCCATCCCGCCCAGGCGGGGATTGGACTGCACGAGCTTCGAGAGGTTCTGGTTGGCGTTCTGGATCTCGTCCGCGAGCACGGTCTCGGCGTCGCCGTCGTGCCCCGCGTGGTCCAGGTGGGTGAGGTCGATCACCGCGGACGCGGAGGCGACGTCGCCGCCCACGTGCCCGCCCATGCCGTCGGCGACGACGGCCAGGTAGCGCCCCGCGTAGGCGGAGTCGTCGTTCTTGGAGCGGACGCGACCCACGTCGGATCGCGCGGCGTAGCGGAAGGCGATGGGCATGGGGTTACGGCCTCAGTTCCATCACGGTGCGGCCCACCCGGAACTGGACGCCCGGTTCCACGGCGGCGGCCCGGGAGAGCTTCTGGCCTTGGACGAACGTGCCGTTGGTGGACCCGAGGTCCTCCAGGAACCAGCGCGAACCCTGGGGGAACAGCCGGGCGTGGCGGCCCGAGGCGTAGTCGTCCTCGAGCGGCACCGTGGCCTCGGTGGAGCGCCCGAGCAGCACGGGGGCCGCCCCGAGCTGGTAGCTGCTGCCGGCCAGCGGTCCCTCGAGCACCACGAGCTGCTGCGGGCGGTGCCGTGAGCCGCCGGTCACGGGGGTGGCCTGCTGCGGCTGCGGCGCGGGCTCGGGGCGACGGCGCTCGGGCTCGTCCGCGGCCACCGCGGCCCGGGTGCGCCCCCGGGACGCGCTGCGGGCCTTGCCGCTCACGGTCAGGTCACGCGCCTGGGACAGGACCACGGCGGCGATGAAGATCCACAGCAGCGCGAGGAAGCCGAAGCGCAGCAGGGTCACGGTCAGTTCGGACACGTCAGCGCCTCTCCTTCGGGACCAGGAGCCGGAAGACCAGCCTGGTGCGTCCCATGGTGATCACGGAGCCGTCCACGAGCTGAGCCCGCCCCTGGATCTTCTGGCCGTCCACGTAGGAGCCGTTGGTGGAGCCGAGGTCCACGGCCAGGAAGTTCTCCCCCTGGCGGCGGATCTCGAGGTGCTTGCGGGAGACTCCCGTGTCCTCCACGGTGATGTCCGCCTGCGCGGAGCGGCCCACGCTCACGCTGTCCGCGTTCAGGGAGAACCGCTCGGATCCCACCTCGATCACCGGCACCCGCGGCAGGGGATCCACCGGCCGGGATGCGGGGGCGGTCTGCGGGGGCGTCCCACGGCGTTGCGCGTGGGGTGCGGGCGCCGGGGGCTGCGGGGCCCGCGCGGACGTTCCGGCATCCGCCGGGGGCTGCGGGGTGCTCGTGCGCTCGAACGAGGACACGATCTCGAACTCGCCGGACTCGAGCTCGGAACGGCGGGTGAAACTCACCCGCACCGCACCCTGGAGCGTGTACGCCTGGGAGCGGGCGTGGCGGATGACCACGTCGCACAGCTCCTCCGCGAGCTGGACGCCCCATTCCTGGGCCCGGGGGAAGTCGTCGTCCGAGAACTCCACCGTGAAGACGTTGGGCGCCATGGTGCGGCCGCCGGAGACGGTGAAGGACTCCTGGTCCAGTTCGCGGCGCAGCGCGCTCGCGATCTCCACGGCCTCCACCCGCTTGCGCGATCCCGCGGTGAAGGCGGTGCGGACCGCCTTCTCGATCCCGTTCTCCAGTCCGGTCCAGAAACCCATCCCGCCTCCTTTCTCGGCCAGCCCGTGGCGGTGCGTTGCGCGCCACCGCAGGGGGAGCGGTGCGGCACGCGGTCGTGGACAGTTCCCTGCATAGTATCCGGCCAGACTGGGCGGGTGGTGACAGCGCCGCCGACGCCGCGTCCCGCAGGTGCAGCACCGGCGGGGGTGCGCCCCGGCGTGCCCACCGGGCGCAGGGCGCGTGCTCCCGGCCGTCACGGCAGGGACGCGGCGAGCTCCACGGCCTCCTTGATGGCGCGCTTGGCGTCCAGCTCCGCGGCCACGTGGGCGCCGCCCACCACGTGCACGGGGCGGTCCGCGGGCAGCTGCGGCACGAGGTCCGCGCGGGGCTCCTGACCGGCGCACAGCACCACGGTGTCCGCGGGCACGAGCAGTTCTACGCGAGCGGGTGCGGTGGCCACCGCCGTGTCCGTGCCGGACGCGGCGGGTGCGCTCCCGGTGCCGTTCGCGCGGTCCGCGCGCGGCGCCGCGGTGCCCGTGGAACGGGTCCCGTCCGCACCCGGGGCGGGCGCGGCCACGTGCGGGTCCGTGTCCGGGACCAGGACGTGGACGCCGTGCTCGTCGATGCGCTGGTACTCCACACCGGTCACGAAGTCCACGTCCGCCATGCGCAGCTCCGCGCGGTGGATCCACCCCGTGGTGGTGCCCAGCCGGGCGCCGGGCTTGCCCGCGGTGCGCTGCAGCACCGTGACACGACGCAGCGGCGCGGCGGGTTCGGGACGCAGCAGGCCGCCGCGGGCCGCGAGGGAGCGGTCCACGCCCCACCCGCGGTAGAAGTCCGATGCGGGGTTGTGGGTGAGGAAGTGGGCGACGTCGAAACCGATGCCGCCGCCGCCGACCACCGCCACCCGCTCGCCCACGGGCGCTCCCGCGAGGACCTCCCGGTAGCCGAGCACGGTGGGTCCGTCCTCGCCCGGGATCCCGGGGACGCGCGGGGTCACGCCGGTGGCGACCACCACCCGGTCGGCGAACTCGAGATCCGCGGCCGTGGCGGTGCGCCCCGTGTGGACGGTGACCCCCAGCTCGGCCAGGCGCGTGCGGAAGTAGCGGATGGTGTGGGCGTAGTCCTCCTTGCCCGGGATGCGCAGGGCCAGCTGGAACTGGCCGCCGATCTCGCCGTGCTCCTCGAAGAGGGTCACACGGTGACCGCGCTGCGCGGCGGCCTCGGCGAACGCGAGACCCGCGGGGCCGGCGCCCACCACGGCGATCCGCTCGGCGGTGCGGGTGGGTCCCAGCACCAGCTCGTCCTCGCGCATAGCCCGCGGGTTGACCAGGCAGGACATCCGCTTGCCGGAGAAGGTGTGGTCCAGGCAGGCCTGGTTGCACGCGATGCACGTGTTGATCTCGTCCGCGCGCTGCGCCCGGGCCTTGGCCACGAACTGTGGATCCGCGAGGAACGGCCGGGCCAGGCACACGAGGTCCGCGTCCCCGCGTTCGATCACGGCCTCCCCGATCTCGGGCGTGTTCATGCGGTTCACCGCGGCCACGGGCACGCTCAGGTGCTCGCGCAGCGCCCGGCTCACCCACGTGAACGCCGCGGGCGGCACGCTCGTGGCGATCGTGGGGATCCGGGCCTCGTGCCAGCCGATGCCCGTGTTGATGATCGACGCCCCCGCGGCCTCGATCTCCCGCCCCAGCTCCAGGACCTGCTCGAACTCCTGGGCGTCCGGCACCAGGTCCAGGGCGGAGAGGCGATACATGACGAGGAAGTCCGGGCCGGTGGCCTCGCGCACGCGGCGCACGATCTCCACCGCGAAGCGCCGGCGGGCGGCGTCGCTCCCGCCCCAGCGGTCCGTGCGCCGGTTCGTGTGCGCCACCAGGAACTCGTTGATCAGGTAGCCCTCGGAGCCCATGATCTCCACGCCGTCGTACCCGGCCTGCTGCGCGAGCGCCGCCGCGCGCGCGAAGTCCTCGACCGTGCGCTGCACGTCCTCGGTGCTGAGCTCCCGCGGGGTCACCCTGTTGATGGGGGCGCGGATGGGCGACGGCGCCACGGCGTCCTCGTGCATCGCGTACCGGCCGCTGTGCATCAGCTGCAGGGCGATCAGTCCGCCCTCCGCGTGGACGGCGTCCGTGACGGTGCGGTGCGGCGGGAGCTGCTCCTCGGCGCTGAGGTGGGCGCCGTCGCGGCGCGCGGCTCCCTCCTCATTGGGGGAGACCCCGCCCGTGACGATCAGACCCGCGCCGCCGCGCACGCGTTCCACGTAGAAGCGCGCGAGCTCGTGCTCACCGCCCGGGACCTCCTCCAGACCGGTGTGCATGGAGCCCATGATCACGCGGTGCGGCAGGGTCAGGGAGCCCACGCGCAGCGGGGACAACAGGTGGGGGTAGGCGCTCATCCGATACTCCAGGTCTCAGGTGTTTCCTCCACCCTAGAACCCGTGAGCTGGATCACCAATCCGGCGCGGGACCAGGACGCAGGCGGGTCCGCGGCGGACCCTGGTGTGTTCGGGGTCCCCTTGTTATTCTGAATTCATCGCAATAAGTCAGGTCGTCGGAGGTTCCGGACCGGAGCCACGGCCCCACCAGGAGGTTGTCATGGCCAAGAAGTCCACCAAGAATGCCGATTTCACCGTTCCGGGTCTGAGCATCGAGCAGGGACACGCGGTCGGGCAGCTGCTGCAGCAGCGGCTGCACGCGCTCAACGACCTGCAGCTGACCCTCAAGCACGCCCACTGGAACGTGGTGGGCCCCAACTTCATCGCCGTGCACGAGATGCTGGACCCCCAGATCGAGGAGGTCCGCGGCTACGTGGACGATCTCGCCGAGCGCATGGCCACCATGGGCGTCTCGCCCACCGGCCTGCCCGGGGCCATCGTGGCCGAGCGCACGTGGGACGACTACAGCGTGGGCCGCGCGCCCGGTGTGGAGCACCTCGCCGCCCTGGACCTCGTGTACGACGGCGTCATCCAGGACCACCGCGAGGCCCTGGCGCGCGTGAGCGACGTGGACCCCATCACCGAGGACATGCTCATCGGCCAGGTCCGGGGCCTGGAACTGTTCCAGTGGTTCATGCGCTCGCACATCGAGTCCGGTTCCGGTGAGCTTCAGAACGCGGGGGTCCGCACCGAGGAGGCCGCCGCGAAGTCCGTGAAGTCCCCGAAGGCGGGCAAGTCCGCCAAGACCGCCCGCGGCGCCAGGAAGAAGTAGTCGCCGCACCGGATGCACGAGGCCCCGGGTCCCGCACCGCGCGGGTGGCCCGGGGCCTCGTGCATGTGGCTCGTGCGTGTGGTGGGACGCGTGCCCGGGGCCTCCCGCCCGCACCCGCCCTCAGTAGGTCAGAGCGAAGACCCACACGCCCAGGGTCATGGTGGTGAGGGTGATCAGCACGAGCGCGATGAGGTTCAGCCCGATCCCACCTTTGATCATCTGGCTCACGGTCACGTAGCCGGAGCCGAAGGCGATGGCGTTGGGCGGGGTGGCCACGGGCAGCATGAACGCGCACGTGGCGGCCAGGGCCACCGGGATGGCCAGCAGCATGGGGTCCACGCCGATGCCCATGGCCACGCCTCCGGCCACGGGCAGGAAGGTGGCGGCGGTGGCGGTGTTGGACGTGAGCTCGGTGAGCAGCAGGATGCCGCCGGCCATCAGGACCACCAGGAGCACCACGGGCAGCCCGCCAAGTCCCTGGGCCTTCTGCCCGATCCACTCGGTCAGACCGGATCCCGAGAACTGCGCGGACAGCGCCAGCCCCCCTCCGAACAGCAGCAGCACACCCCAGGGCAGCTTCACGGCGGACTCCCAGTCCAGCAGCCGCACACCCCGGGCTGCGCCCGCGGGGCACAGGAACAGCAGCAGGCCCACGGTCATGGCGATCCCGGCGTCGGAGATCACGGGCTCCTCGAACAGGACGGGCACCAGGATCCATGCGAGGGCCGCGAGGACGAACAGGGTCAGGACGCGCTTCTCCCCCGAGGACATGGGCCCGAGCTTGTGCAGCTCCTCGCCGATCAGCTCCCTGCCGCCGGGGATCTCGCTGATCTCGGGCTTGAACAGCACCTTGGTGAGCAGCAGCCAGCACAGGGCCAGCAGCACCACGGCCAGGGGCACGCCCACGAGCATCCACTGCCCGAATCCGATCGTGATGTCGTGCGCGTCCGAGAGGTACCCGGCCATGAGCGTGTTGGGCGGGGTGCCGATGATCGTGCCCAGGGATCCGATGGACGCCGCGTACGCGATGCCCAGCATCAGTGCGGTGCCGAAGTTGGACTTGACGATCTCCTCCTTGACCTCGTCGTCCTGGGGGTCCACCTCCGCCGCGGGCTCGGAGGACGGGGTGCCCTGCTGGCCCTCGCCCGAGCCGATCTTGGTCACGAGCAGCAGGACGGACACGCCGATGGGCAGCATCATGACGGCCGTGGCGGTGTTGGACACCCACATGGAGAGGAAGCCGGTGGCCACCATGAACCCGGCGACCATCTGGGAGGGCTTGGTGCCCATGACCTTCACGGTCAGCAGCGCGATGCGCCGGTGCAGGTTCCACCGCTGCATGGCCAGGGCCAGCAGGAACCCGCCCATGAACAGGAAGATGATGTTGTTGCCGTAGGAGGCGCCCACCTTGTCGAACGTGACATCCGTGCCCAGCGTGGGGAACACCACCAGGGGGATCAGAGCGGTGGCGGGCAGTGGCAGCGCCTCGGTCATCCACCACGCGCCCATGAGGACCGCGGTGGCCGCGGTGAGTCTCGCGCCGTGGGGTACGTCCTGCGGCATGAGCGAGTAGACGAGCACGGCGAGGACGAGACCGCCCAGCAGGCCCAGCAGACGGATCCTGCGGGTCCGGGGTTTCTCGGCCTCGGCCCGTTCACCCGGGGACTGGAAGTTCACCTCCTCACCACGGTGCGGATCGGGGTCGAGGCTGCTCAGGTGCGCTCCGGGTACGGCTGGGTGGCTCATGGCGGTCTCCACATCGTCGTGGGGAAGAGGTCCTGCCAGCCTAGGGGAGGACCTGCCGTGCGGCCCGGGCACCGGGCCGTGCGGGCCTGACGTGACAGCGTGTGAAGCGGGCGGACGCGCTCAGGAGACGGTGGCCACCCGGATGGTCTCGGGCAGGTCCTTGATGGCCGCCACGACGTCCGCGGTGACGCCGTTGCCGCAGTCCGTGACCAGGTATCCCATCTGGGCCCTGGTCACCAGCTGCTGCCGGTCCACGTTGATCCCGTGCTCGCCCAGCACGGAGTTCACGCGGGCCAGCACGCCCGGGACGTTGCTGTGGATGTGCAGCAGGCGTGTGCCGTGGATCTCGGGGTCCAGCTGCACCTCCGGGAAGTTCACCGACAGGCTCGTGGTGCCGTAGCGGCAGTAGTCGATCAGCTTCCCGGAGACGAAACCGCCGATGTTCTCCTGCGCCTCCGCCGTGGAGCCGCCCACGTGCGGGGTGAGGATCACGTTGGGCAGCCCCTGCAGCCGCGACTCGAAGGGCTCGCCGGCGGCCTTGGGCTCGGACGGGTACACGTCCAGTCCCGCGCCCGCCAGGTGCCCGGAGACGAGCGCCTCGTGCAGGGCCTCGAGGTCCACCACGTGGCCGCGGGAGAGGTTGAGGAAGATGGAGCGGGGGCGCATCTGCCGGAACTGCTCGCGCCCGAACATGCTGGTGTTGGACTCGCGACCGTCCACGTGCAGGGTCACGGTCTCCACCGTGTTCAGCAGCTGCTCCAGGGAGTCGCACCTGGTGGCGTTGCCCATGGCCAGGCGGTCCACGATGTCGTAGTAGTACACGTCCATGCCGAAGGCCTCGGCCACCACCGAGAGCTGCTTGCCGATGTTGCCGTAGCCCACGATGCCGAGCGTGCGCCCGCGGACCTCGTGGGAGCCCGCGGCGGACTTGTCCCACTCGCCCCGGTGCATCGCGGCGTTCTTGTCCGTGAGGTGGCGGGCCAGGGCGATGATCTCCCCGAGCGCGAGCTCCACCACGGAGCGGGTGTTGGAGAAGGGTGCGTTGAACACGGCCGTGGCGGTGTCCGTGGCGGCGGTGAGATCGATCTGGTTGGTGCCGATGCAGAACGCGCCCACGGCCTGCAGCTGCGGGTGGGCTTCGAGGACCTCGCGGGTGACCTGGGTCTTGGAGCGGATGCCCAGCAGGTCCACGCCCTCCAGCGCCGCGCTGAGCTCCTGCGGGTCCAGTGCGCCCTTGCGGGTCT
This sequence comes from Kocuria tytonis, assembly GCF_003226895.2. Classification (GTDB taxonomy): domain Bacteria; phylum Actinomycetota; class Actinomycetes; order Actinomycetales; family Micrococcaceae; genus Kocuria; species Kocuria tytonis. The sequence goes on along the minus strand of NZ_PNJG02000006.1, from coordinate 24,973 downwards.
CCACCTCGAAGCCGCGGCTGCGCAGGGCGTCGGCGGCATCGGCATGAATGTTCTCTAGCAGTAAGGCCTTCACCCGATCATCCTAAGGGGTGGGCTCCGCACCCCGTGGCCTCGTGGCGCCCCACCGCGGACCGCCGCCGACGACGCACCGCGCCTCAGTCGCCGTGCTCCGATCGTGCGCCCACGGGCACCGGGCCGCCGGTGACACCTGGGACCTCACCGACCGTGCTCCGCCCGCGCGCCCGTGGGCACTGGCCGGCTGGTCGATACGGGACCGCCCCGGTCTGCACTCCGCTCGACCGACCGCGGGCACCGGAGGGTGGAACGCGTTCGGCCCCCACCCGGAAGGTGGGGGCCGAACGCGCGGACCGGGCGAAGCGGTGCCCTGCCTCGTGTCAGGTGTTCTCTCGATCAGCCGGCGATCCCGAAGGCCTTGAGGAAGTCGAGCACGATGCCCGCGATGCTGCCGAGGTTCTGGATGATGGGGGAGAAGATGTCCATGATGTGTTTCCTTTGCGCTTGTTGATCAGTGACAGGCACCGGATCACCCCCGAACCGATCAGATCGGTTCCGATCCGGTGGTCACCACGTTACGAAGCCCGAACACCCCGGCGACACCGCCCGACGGCCACATCTGCGCTGGCTGGGTGGACAGTCCGCGCCTGGCCGTCCGGCCAGGACCGGATCCCCCGCACGGGGGACGGCTGCACGCCCGCGCACCGGGTCCCGGGTGCTCAGTCGCGGTAGGCGCTCAGCAGCCGGGAGACCACGGCGTCCATGCCGTACTCGCGGCCAATGGTGTCCCGTGCGGCGCGGCCGGTGCGTTCACGCAGGTCAGGACTGCCCAGTAGCTGACCCAGCGCGTCCTCGAGCGCCCGCTGGGAGTCGTCCACGACCACCCCGGAGCCCGTCCGGCGCACCGTGTCCGCCAAACCGCAGCTGTCCGTAATGACCACGGGCAGTCCGCTGGACATCGCCTCCAGGACCGACATCGGGTAGGGCTCGTCCACGGACGGCAGGACGTAGAGGTCCGAGTTGCGCATCCACTGCGCGGCACCCGCCGAGTCCACCGGGCCCGCCCACGTGAGGCGCTGCCCGAGGCCGGACTCCGCGATCGCCCGGCGCACGGCGTCCCCCTGGCCCTCGTCCGGGCCCACCAGGGTGAAGGTGGCGTGCGGGTACCGGTCCGCGAGGGCACGGGCCGCGGCCACGAACGCGAGCGGCCGCTTGCGCCGCTGCAACCGGGCGAGGAACAGCACGCGGCACGCCTGCCCGGCACGGACCGTGCGCGGCTCAGCACTGACCGGCATGCCGTTGTGCAGCTCCATGAGGTTCACGGGGCCGCGCGCCACCTGCGCCACCTCCTGCTCCTCGCGGGGAGTCAGGTGGAAGATGCGGTGGGCGTCCCGCAGCACCCGGCGGGTCAGCAGGGCGTCGAGCGGGCCCGCAAGGGGATTGTCCGAGGGGTCGATCATGCCGTGGGTCTGCAGCACCGTCCGGGTGCCCGCACGCTGCGCGAGCCACGCGGACGGCAGCGTCAGCAGGTCCCGCGCGGTGTGGACGTGCACCACGTCCGCGCCCGCGGCCGCCCGGCGCACCCACGCGAGCATGGCCGGAGAGGTGAGACCCGCGAAGCCCGCGCCCGGAAGCACGTGGTGCGGCGGGAACAGGGCCGTGCGCACGCCGTCGTGCTCCGTGGGCAGCGGGGTGCCCAGCTCGGAGCCGGTGGCGGCGAGGACGACCTCGTGACCGGCGTCGGCCAGTGCGCGGCACTGGTTCAGGGCCACCGTGGTGGGCCCGCCGTAGGCGTTGGTGCCGGAGACCAGCGCGACGACCTGCAGGATCCGCATGCCGATCACACCCTCGCGGCCGCGGGGGCGAGCACGCGCTCGCCGGCGGGGACGTCACGGGTGACCAGTGCGGTGGCGCCCACCACGGCACCCTCGCCCACGGTCACGCCGCGCAGGACGGTGGCGCGCAGGGCGATCCACGCGCCGTCGGCCACCGTGATGGGGGCGTTGTCGAACTCGAAGGCGGGATCGTCCGCGCGGTGGCTCCCGGTGCACAGCATGGCGCCCTGCGAGATGCACACGTCCGAGCCGATCGTGACGGGCTCCAGGTTCAGCAGCCACGCGCCGACGCCGATCCACGAGTTCTCGCCCACGCTCAGCTTCCAGGGCCAGTGGATCCGCACGTCGTGGCGGATCAAGGTGCCCTCGCCGATCTGCGCCCCGAACGCGCGCAGGATGCGCGTGCGCACGCGCGGGGGGCACAGCACCGAGCGCTGCAGCGGCTCCGCCACGAGCGCCCACGCGGCGCACTGCAGGGTCCCGCGGCCTTTGTCGTAGCCGCGCCCCGTGAAGGTGGCGAGGCGGCGTGTCGTGTGTCCCATGGTCTCCCCTTGTGGTCGAACGGTATGGTGCTCGTGTGCGACGGCCGGGTGCGTGCTCCCCAGCACTCCGCGGCCACCGGCCTCCAAGCTTGGCACACACCCCCGGGGCGGCCCGGGGGAGTTGACCCCACAAGAGGGAACATCCGACGGCCCGCGGAACGTGCCCCGTCAGGGGGCCGGGGTGGCGCCGGGACCCTGTTCGCTGCCCGGGTCGCACGGGCGGTGGGCCGGTGAGTGCGCACGTGGCAGGCGCCCCGGGCCGGGTGACCGGTAGTTGTCGCAGTCATGGGATTTCTCGTGCGATATTCGTGCATTCCCTGCTGGGGCGGGAGTGCGCTGCATCTTTCGCTTCGAAGAAATGGGATTTTTATCCCCCAATGTGGCTACAAAGTTATTCCCGGGAAACTACCGCCGTGTTCATGATGGTGAATTCGGCCGTTAGACTGGCAAACATCTACTGGGGAGAGACGGGTGGGCCGAGGCCGGCCCTTCGCAGTGCTGGGCAGCACTCGGGGGAATGCCGCCGATCCGTCATGACAAGGGGCTGGGAGGACGCATGACGCTGCGAGACTACGTCGATGTAATGAAGAGATGGTGGAAGGTCATTGCCGCGCTGACGCTGGTGGGAGCGCTTGCCGGGGGCCTGCTGTCGCTCGTGCTCCCCGCGAAGTACGTGGCCACGGCCCAGCTCTACGTGTCGATTCCCACGAGTGACTCCGCCACCGAGCTCAACCAGGCGGCCACGTACCTGTCGCGTGAGCTGAAGTCCTACGCCACGGTGGCGACGTCGCCCTACGTCCTCGAGCCCGTCGCCAAGGACACCGGGGTGGGCAAGAGCGTTGCGGACCTCCAGAGCATGCTGGACGTCACCAACCCCACTGCCACCTCCATCATCCAGGTCGATGCCTCCGCGGAAACCCCGGACGAGGCCGAGAAGGTCGCGAACGGCGTCGCCAAGGAACTGACCGAGGGCGTGGGGTCACTGTCCCCGGAGGTCGCGAACAGGGCGGGCGCCGTCAAGGCCACGGTCCTCAGCAAGGCGCAGCGACCGGACAAGGCCAGCGGCATCCCGTCCTGGACCTATCCCCTGATCGGACTGGCCGTGGGTGCCCTGATCGGCGTGGTTCTCGCGTTCATCATGGGAAGTCTCGTCCGCCGCCCCCGCACGGCGGAGGAGCTGCGCAGGATTCCGGGGGCCTCGCTCGTGGCATCCGTGCCGCGGGTCAAGACGCTGAGTGATGCGCGCAGCTTCGAACCCGCCGCGCTCGAGCGGTCCGCGTCCGGGGAGTCGACCCCGCAGATCACCGCGCTGCGGTCGCGACTACAGCAGCGCCACGCCGAGGTGCTGCCGCAGGTGGACGGCTGCGCGGTCCTCACGGTCACGGGTGACCGTTCGGGAGACGGCGCCACCACCGTGGCCCTGGAACTCGCCCGCAGCTTCGTGGGACTCGGCAGCCGGGTGGCGCTCGTGGACGCCCACCTCGCGGACCGCGGGATGACCGAGCTGCTGGCGCAGCAGACCCATCTCGGGATCTGCGACCTCGTGGAGCACCGTGCTCCGGCGAACCAGAGCACCGTGCAGCTCGAACAGGGGCTGACGTTCCTTCCGGCGGGGTCCCCGACCTCCCGTTCCAGCGACCTGGTGTGCTCCGAGCCCATGGTGGCGCTGATCCAGGAGCTGCGCGCCGAGTTCGACGTGGTGATCCTCGACTGCTCGCCGCTGGGTGAATCCGCGGACGCGGTGGTGCTCGGCGAGCTCTCGGACGAGATCCTGCTGGTCACGGTGCCCGGCGGTGTGTCCTCGGACCGGCTGCAGACCGCGGTCGAAGGATTCCGCGGCGCTCCCGTGTCCATCGTGGCCAACAAGGTGCGGTCTTCGCGCGGTCGTTCCGGACTGGTCTGAGAACGGTGGACGCGATGAATCCCGTCGCGAGCGCCGTCGTCCTGCTGACGGCCTCCACGGTGGTGGGCGTGCTGGCTCTCATCCACATCCGCACGCGTCAGGTGGACGGGCTGAACCTGCGGCTGTGGATGGTGCTCAACTTCCTCCTGGCCAACGTCCTCTCGGGGTTCGCCCATGTCCTGGGCTGGTCCAAGGACCGCGGTTTCTACGAGGTGCTCACGGGGGATCCCGTGGGCTCGACCTCGGGGCTGACCGCGGCCGCGTGGGCCACGTTCCTGGGCAGCTGCGCCCTGTGGGCGGGTCTCGTGGTCCCGCGGCCGCACCTCTTCCCGGCACGCGGCGGTTCCTGTGACGTGCCCCGCCGGCCGTTGGATCCCGAGAACCTGTACTCGTTCGCGGCGGCCCACCGGGTGGGCGTCGGGGGAGTGGCCCTCGTGCTCGCCGGGGCCGGTGCGTTCGGTCTGCTGAAGGTCATGGGCGCGACCACCGACCAGACCGGCGGTCGCATCATCGCGGTGGACGGCGGCAATGCACGCTACGCCTTCCTGGCCGGCTGGTTGCCGTGGGCCGTGACCCTCCTGATCCTGGTCCTGGCCTCCCGCAAACGCGCACCGGGTCCCGCGGTGTGGAACATGGTCCTCTTGACGGCAGGTCTCGCAACACTGGCCGTCAGCGCGACGTGGAACGGGGGGCGGGCCGAGATCGCGTACGTGGCCTTCCCGCTGTTGGCTCTCATGCTTCCTCGGATCAACATCCTGCGATGGCCACTGATGGTGGTCGGGGGTGTCGCGCTGGTCGGATTCATCATCCTGACCACCTCGCAGCGAGTGGGCGCCACCACGGATCCCTGGTCCTTCGTCGACTGGCAGTGGGGGAGATTCTCCATGGCGGCCTGGGCATCCAACCACACCGCGCTCCACGGTTCCCTTCACGGTGAGACCGTGTGGAGCGCGCTGATCAGTGTTCCCCTGGCGCTCCTGCACTTCGCGGGCCTGGGCGCGGAGAATCCATTCAGGTCCATGGTCGAGGTTTCCGGCTACGACCTGCTCGGCGGCGAGGACCAGATCTACGTGGTCCCGGGATTCAGCTCCGAGATGATGCTGAACTTCGGGTTGATCGGAGTGGTCGGGGGATACTTTCTCCTGGGGATGTTCTCGGCCGCCGTCTCGGATGCCTACAGCCGCAGTCGCAGCGAGACCAACAGGGTGCTCCTGGCCACCATCGGGTCCACCCTGGTGTTCCAGGGCATCGTGGGCCAGCTGGAATCGTTCGAGGTCTTCGTGACGCTGTCGATCCTGCCGTTGTGGGCGCTCTGGATCGCGGAACGCGTCTTCCGCCGTTCCCACGACACGGGCCAGCCCCTGGAACCGGAGTCCCCGCAGACCGTCCGGGCACCGTGGCAGGGGCGGTCGCTGCACCACTGAGCTCCATCACACCGTGCGGCAGGCAGGGGATGCCTGCGCCGTGCACCACCATTGCTGGGGAGAAGAAATGCCATTTCTGAGCGTCATCATGCCTGCGTACCGGGCGGAGACGACCATCGAGCGCGCCATGCGCTCCACACTGCGCGCCATGCCGCGTGATTCCGAACTCGTGGTCTCGGTGGACGGACCGGACGCCGAGACCGAGCGGGCGGCTCGGCGCGTCACGGACGCCCGCGTCGTCGTGCGGAGCAATCCCGAGAACGTGGGAACCGTGGCGTGCATGCGCCGTGCTCTCGAGTCGACGGACAGCGAGTTCGTGGCCAAGATGGACGCCGATGACCTGTGCATGCCGTGGCGGTTCCGCGTGGAGATGGCGGCCATGCGAAGGGCGGACATCGTGTGCGGCAGCGGGATCCGATTCGGCGGGGGCGCCGTACCGAGGCCTTCGTACCCCGGTTCGCTGACGTCGCAGGAAGTAGGTCTCCTGCTGCCCTTCACCAACCCGCTGTTCCACCCGAGTCTCCTGGCTCGCCGCCAGACCCTGCTGGACGCCAACGCCTACGCCACGGCATCCTCCGCCGAGGACTACGTCCTGTGGTGCGATGCCCTGCTGAACGGTGCACGCGTGGTGAAGGCGGCTGCGCCGGTGATCGGGTACCGGCTCAGCCCGGATCAGATCTCCGGCGCACCCGGCTACGCGCAGCGGGTCATGACGGACCCGGAAGTCGTCCGTGCCTACACCGCGTGGGCGCATGCCTCCGGGAGGCCGTGGCTGGTGGAGAACGGCGGGGCGCCGTTCTACCCGGTGGCCACACGCTCGCAGCTCGACGCCACGGTGGCCGGGATGCGGCCGCGCAACCGCGCCTACGCCCGACGGCAGGTCATGATGAACGCCACCGTGGTGGAGTCCGTCCCGTGCTGAACCAGATCAAGTCGCTCATCGAGCGGATCATCCCGCGGATGTCCTCCGCGATCGTGCTCCTCACGCTCGCGGCCTTCACGTCCCCGCACTACGTGGGCATCTACAACGTGGTCACCCTGCTCTACACGGCGATCCAGGTGACCATCGACTCCGGCGCCCGGTTCGCGGTGATGCGCGTGCTCACGGAGCCCGGGGGCATGCGGATCATGAACCGCTACCGGGTGATCATGCCCGTGGTGGCCTTCGCGATCCTCGCGGGTCTGATGCTCTTCCTGCTGCACAACGGCACGCTGGAGAACTGGGGCGAGTTCTTCCAGGTGCTCCCCGTGGCGCTCGCACCCGGGTTCGGTGCACTGGGTCTGCTCTACGTGGGCACACTGCAGGCCACCAGCCAGTGGGGTGCGCTGGCCCGGCTGCAGCTGCGGGCCGCCCTGCTGGGTCTCACGGTGGGCGGCACCACGCTGGTGCTGACCCACTCGCTGCTGGGCCCGTCCCTGCAGCTGGCCGTCACCGAGGGCGCCTTCGCGGTGCTGTGCTGGCGGCGCGCGCGGCGCAACACCCTGCCCATCCCGCACTCCGCGCCGGGCAAGCAGTCCATCCTCTCGGACATGGGCGCCATGTCCGGCTACGCACTGCTGGCCTGGTTCCAGGGTCAGGCGGAGCGCCTGTTCATGACGGTCTTCGCCGGCACCGCGGTGCTCGGCACGTACACCGCGGGCAGCGCGGTGGGTCGCGCCCCCGGTGACGCACTGGCGGCGTCGACCGCCAACATGGTCCGCGTGGGGGTCGCCGACAAGGAGACCGAGGAGGACGTCCGGGACGCCAGCGACCACTACCTGTTCCGCGCCCTGCTGCTGGCGGTCGTGGGCGTGCTGGCGGCCCAGGTCGCGGCCATCGTGCTCACCCCGCTGCTGGGGGAGAAGTGGATTCCCGCGATGTCCATGGTGCCGTTCATCGCCATGGTGTCCTTCCCGGGCGTGCTCTCGTGGGCCGCCTCGGTGCTGCTCGTGCGCACGGGTAGTGCGTGGAAGACTTTCGTGGGCCCCGTGATCGGCATGGTGTTCGGCGCGGTGATCGCGTGGGTGGCGTCCTTCGACCTGCACCTCGGGGCCACCGTCCTGGTGGCGCGTGAATTCACCGTGGTGCTCGTGGCCTACCTGTTCATCGGCAGGGCGGCGCCCTGGCGCTCGTTCTGGTTCGCGGTGGGGCTCAGCGTGGTGGGCCTCGGGGCCTGCTGGCTCACGCTGCTCTGAGCCGCCCCCAAGCTCTTCTCGGGGCCTGGTCCTGCCGCGGCCGCCGCGCCTCACCGGCAGCGCGTCCCTCCTCGGCGGCCCGCACCTCGCGGTGACCCGCTCCCCGGCCGGTGCCGCACGACGACGCCGCCCGCACCCCACGGTTCGCGGACCATCCGTACCGGCCCGGGCCCGCCGCGGATCGACCGGCGGGAATCCGATCCGGCGGCAGGGGGCGGTACGGGCGGGCACGAAAAAGGCGGGCGGCCCGTGGGGCCGCCCGCCTTCGTCGCGCGGTGGTGCGTTCCGTGGAGCAGTCACATGCCCCTGGCGGAGTCCCGGTGCGCCCGGTACCACGCCACGGTGTCCTCGAGACCCGTGGGCAGGTCGATGGCGGCCGTCCACCCGAGCGACGTCAGGTGGGAGACCTCCATGAGCTTGCGCGGGGTCCCGTCCGGTTTGGAGGCGTCCCAGTGGGTGACGCCCCGATAACCGGTGGCGGTGGCCACGAGCTCGGCGAGTTCCTTGATCGTGACGTCCTCGCCCACTCCCACGTTGACCTGCTGCGGGCCGTCGTAGTGCTCCAGGAGGAAGAGGCACGCGGACGCGAGATCGTCCACGTGCAGGAACTCGCGGCGCGGTGAACCCGAACCCCAGTTGGTGATCTCGGTGTCCCCGTTGCGCACCGCCTCGTCGTAGCGGCGGATCATGGCGGGCAGCACGTGCGAACCGGCGGGGGAGAAGTTGTCCCCGGGTCCGTACAGGTTGGTGGGCATGGCCGAGATCCAGGGCAGCCCGTACTGCCGACGCACGGACTGCACGTGCAGGATGCCCGCGATCTTCGCGATCGCGTACGCATCGTTGGTGGGTTCGAGGTACCCGGTCAGCAGCGCGTTCTCCCGCAGCGGCTGCTCCGCGAGCTTCGGGTAGATGCAGGACGAGCCCAGGAACAGCACGCGCTCCACCCCCGCGGCCCGCGCGGCGTCCAGGACGTTGAGCTGGATGCGCAGGTTGTCGGAGAGGAAGTCCACGGGGCGGGTGCTGTTGGCCCCGATCCCCCCCACCTTCGCGGCCGCCAGGACCAGGTAGCGCGGCGCGTGCCGCGCCATGAAGGCCTCCACGGCGTCGCGGTCCCGCAGGTCCAGCTCCCGGGACGTGGCCCCGATCAGGTTCTCGAATCCCTGGCTCTCCAGGTGACGCCAGATCGCGGAGCCCACCAGGCCCCGGTGCCCCGCCACGTAGAACGGGGCGGAGCGGTCCAGCTCACGGGGCGAGTAGTCGACGTCGTCGGTGGTGCGGGCGTCGGCGGGGTCGCTGACGGTGCGGGGCCAGTCCGGTCCGGTGTGTGTCATGTGCTCCTCGCTGTTCGGCTCCGTGCTCATGCGGCGTGCCCCGGTGCCCAGATCTCCTGCTTGACGGTGTCGATCCACGGGGACCCGGCGCACTCCAGGGCGGTGCGGTCCGCGTCCACCATGATGCGCGCGAGCTCGGGGGCGTGCACGGTGGCCTTCCAGCCGAGCTTCTGCTCCGCCTTGGAGGGATCACCGATCAGGGCGTCCACCTCGGTGGGGCGCAGGTAGCGCTCGTCGAAGCGCACGTGCTTCTCCCAGTCCAGTCCGGCGTGCTCGAACGCGGTCTCCAGGAACTCGCGCACGGTGCTCGGCCGGCCGGTGGCCAGCACGAAGTCCTCGGGCTCGTCCACCTGCAGCATGCGCCACATGCCCTCCACGTACTCGGCGGCGTAGCCCCAGTCGCGGACGGCGTCGAGGTTGCCCATGTACAGGTGCTCCTGCTTGCCCGCGGCGATGGCGGCCACTGCGCGGGTGATCTTGCGGGTCACGAACGTCTCGCCGCGGCGGGGGGACTCGTGGTTGAAGAGGATCCCGTTCACGGCGAACATGTCGTACGCCTCGCGGTAGTTCTTGGTGATCCAGTACGAGTAGATCTTCGCCGCGCCGTAGGGCGAGCGCGGGTAGAAGGGGGTGTCCTCGTTCTGCGGCGGCGGGGTGGCCCCGAACAGCTCGGACGTGGAGGCCTGGTAGAAGCGGCACTTCACACCGGCGCGGCGCACGGCCTCGAGCAGGCGCACGGTGCCGAGCCCCGTGGTGTCACCGGTGTGCTCGGGCTCGTCGAAGGACACGCGCACGTGGGACTGCGCGGCCAGGTTGTAGACCTCGTCCGGGTCGATCTCGCCCATGAGGGTGACCAGGCGGGCCGCGTCGGAGAGGTCCCCGTAGTGCAGGAACATGCGCGCGTCCGTGTTGTGGGGGTCCTGGTACAGGTGGTCGATGCGCGACGTGTTGAAGGTGGACGCGCGGCGGATCAGGCCGTGCACCTCGTAGCCCTTGGACAGCAGCAGTTCCGCCAGATAGGAACCGTCCTGCCCGGTGATGCCCGTGATGAGCGCTTTCTTGCCCATGATGTTCTCTCCCCTAGTGGATGGTGTTCGTCGGGACCGTGGCCCCGGTGTGTCAGGAATTGACGGTGGCGGGCGCCCGGTGCTCCGTTGTGACGGGCAGCAGCTTCGCCACCGCGGAGACGAAGGAGCGCACGGCGGCGCCCCTGCTCAGGACCTCGCGGACGTAGCGGCGCCCCCCGCGGTGGGTGGCTCCGCCGGTGGTGATCCACTCGTCGTGCAGTTGCATGGCGCCTTCCACCAGTGCCTCCGGATCCCCGGGCCGCACCCGGATCCCGGCGTCCGCGGCGGCGAGCTCCGCGGCTGAGGGGCCGGCGGCCTCGACGGCCGCGAGCACGGGGCGGTCCGCGGTGAAGTAGCTGGTGAGCTTGCTGGGCACGCACATCTCCGTGAGCCCGGGACGTTCGTTGACCAGCAGGACGTCCGCCGCGCGCAGCAGCCCGGCGTAGGTGTCGTTGTCCACGCTGGGCAGCACCTCGAAGCGCGGCGTGGTGGTGGCAAGCTGCTCGAGCTGCGGGCGCTGGTGCCCACCGCCCACGAGCACGAAGCGCAGCGGGGCCCCCGTGCGCTCGGCCACCTGAGCGGCCGCGGCCACGTTGGTCAGGTCCTGCTTGGCGCCCATGTTGCCGGTGTGCAGCACCACCACGTCCTCGGGGCCCCAGCCGAACCGCCGCCGCAGGGCATCGGTGTCCACGGTGGGTGCCTCGGAGATGTGGGTCCAGTTGCGCACGGTGGTGATGCGCTCCGCGGCCACTCCCATGTGGCCCCGGAGGTAGTCCGCGAACCGGTCGTGGATCACGACGGCGCCGCTGCACGAGCGCAGGAACGTCCCCTCCACGGCGCGCATCATGTGCGTGACCGGTCCACCGGCCGCACCCGTCTCCGACAGGCCGGCGGTGTAGATGTCGTGCACCCACGCGATCACGGGGGTCCGGGTCAGTGCGGCGCGCACCCGCACGATCGCCGAGGCGAACAGCGCCGGGGTGACGACCACGACGGCGTCGGGCCTGCCCCACGGTGCCGTGGCGGCGCGCAGCCCGAAGACGATCTCCATGCCGAGGCGGCGCAGCTGGCCGGCGTCGTGCGGCACGGGGTGCGGGACGCGCAGGACGGGCACGCCGTCGATGACCTCGTGCGGATCGCCGGTGCGCGGGTACCCGTCGTGGATGCGCCACTGCGGGTAGTGCGGCAGGCCGGTGATGACCTCCACGTCCCAGCCGGACTCGCGCAGGGCCTGGGCCATGCCGGCGGTGTACGGGGCGATGCCCGTGTGTTCCGGTGAATAGTTCAGACCTACGATCAGGACGCGTGGTGACACGCTTTCTCCTCCCCCAATGAAAGCCGGAGCGGCGTCCGGCTCTCCCCCAGTTGCGGCGGACCTCCCCAGGTCCACCGCCATTCCCGGAAATTCAGCGGGAATGCGAAAACATGATCGGCGGTCGCTATCGGCAACCGCCAACCGTTCACCATCATAATCACCGCGCAGAACGCCACGCCGCCACAATGACCACAAATCTGTGTGGGCTCATGTAGGTACAACCGCGTGAAACCACAGGTCGGAACGGGAAAAACAGTCATCTCAATGCAAAAACACACATTAGGGGACGGCGGGCACGGCCACTCCCTCAGGACCCCGGGCTATGATTTGTGAGTGCAAAGCTGCACGATCCCGGCGGGGAACGCGAGGATCGGGCAGGGGAACGCTTCTCGCGGCGGGGGAATCGACCGCGGGAAGGTGCCCGTCGGGAGGGCGGGAGCGAAGCACCGGTGCGCGGCTGAGGCGCATCCGGTGCGGAACTGGGGAGAAACATGCGTATTGCCGGTCAGGCAACTTTTCTGGCGGGGGAGCAGCACACCATTCAGGCGTGGCTCCACGGCCCCGCGGACGGTCGTGTGCGCGGTGCCGTGATCGTGGTGCCCGCCCTGGCCCGCGAGGAGGTGGTGAGCCGCCGCAGCATGCGCCTCGTCGCGGCCCGGGCGGCCGCCGAGGGCTGGCTCGCCATCCGGCTGGCGTGGAGCGGGACCAGCGAGTCCGGTGAGCGCCCCGCGGGCAGCGATCCCGTGGCCGTGTGGCACGAGGACATTGCCGTGGCGTACCGCACCGCTCGTGAACTGGTGGGCCCGGAGCTTCCCGTGCACGGGATCGGCCTGCGGATCGGGGCCGCGATCCTCGCCACGTCCACTCTGCCCTTCGGCACCCGCCTGCTCTGGGAACCGGTCTCCGGCGCCGCGTACATGCGGCAGTACACGGGACTGCGGCGCGTGAGCGGGCTCCCGCTCCCACCCGAGACGGAACACGGCGTGGAGATCGGGGGCATGCACTTCACGGACGAGGAGGCCGAGACCGTCCGGGCCCTGCCGGAGCCCCGACTGGTCGCCGCGCCGGGGCTCGTGCCGGTGCGCGAACAGGACCGCAGGGTGGCCAAGAAGCTCTACGGGGTGGCGACCATCTACGCGAAGGCGAGCCCCGAGGCCATTGCCGCGCTCGTGGCCCGGCTGGAGGACCCGTCCGGTGCTCCCGTGCCTCGCGCCGAATGGGCGGACGTCAGCGGGTGGCGGCCGGTGACCGTAGCCCGGCTGCACGTCGCGGAGTTCGGCGTGGACGTCGAGGAGGAGCTGCTGGAGCTCGGGCCGGACCGGCTCCCGGCGTCCTACACGCATCCGGTGGGCCGGCACGGAACCGGTGCGGGCGCCGTCCTGCTCGCCCCGCCCGCCGTGGATCCCAAGGACGGTCCCACGGGACTGTGGACCGTGCAGGCCCGACGGCTCGCCGCCCGCGGCGTTCCCGCGCTGCGCGTGGAACGCCACCACTGCGGCGACGCCGCCGGACTGGACGAGGTCAAGGACGTCAACCCGTACACGGCCCAGGGCATGTGGGACCTGGACATGGGTGCCGGATGGCTGCGGGAGCGCACGGGTGAGGAGGTCACGGGGGCGGGACTCTGCCTGGGCGGCTGGCTCGTGGCCATGGCCCCGCCCACGAGTGCGATGACCCGGCGCGTGGTGATCAACAACGTGTCGTGGCGGGCCACCGAGCGCTACTACGAGCGGCTCTACCGCAACTGGGACGTGGACGCCGTGCTGGAGAAGCTGCGGACCGCCATGGACGTGGAACTGGCCGAGGGCTGGCGCACCCGGATCAAGAACAGGGTGCGCCGCCGGATGCCCTATCCCGTGTGGCTGGTCCTGGGACGGCGCAACATCCCGAACGTGCCGGAGGTGGTCATGGAGTACGCCACACGAGGTGCCGAGCTGTCCCTGTACTTCGGCCCCGAGGACGGGCTGCTGTTCCGGGGGGAGCGCGGCGAGGAGGGCCTGGCCCGGCTGACACGGCAGGGCCGCCGGATCGAGGTGGTCTACGTCCCCGAGCTGGACCATTCGCTGCAGGCGCACTCCTCGCGCCTCGCCGCACTGCAGATCATCGACGCCGCCGTGGGACTGGGCGGACAGACCGAGGGGAAGGTGGCGCCGTGCGCCGCATGACAGGACACAGCACGAACCCCCGCCGCTCCGGCCGGGGCGCCCTGCGAGTGCTCGTGGCCGGCGCTCTCACGACCGCGCTGCTGACGGCGTGCGGCACGGGTGGACCCGAGCCCGCTGCCACGTCCGCCCCGGCCATGGGCTTCGACGCCCAGGCCGTGAAGCAGACGGGGTTCGCGGACCCGGAGGCGCTCCGGCGGCAGGCGGACGGGATCACCGTCAGCGGGGCACGCGGGCTCTCGCCCCGGGCCGTGGAGCTGGAGGTGCAGACCGATGCCGTCTCCCCCGACGCGCCCGGGGGACGCAACTCCGTGGTGGTCATCACCCCGGAGAACTACGACCCCGCCGTTGCCTACCCCGTGGTGTACATGCTGCCCGGCAGCGGGGCCACGGACGCTCCCGCACTGCAGTGGTACGAAGCCGGGCAGGCGGAGCAGGTCACCGGTGGTCTGCCCGTGATCACGGTCGTCCTCAGTGGCGGCCAGCAGGGGTGGTACACGGACTGGGCCGACCACGAGAAGACGATACAGAACTGGGAGACGTTCCACCTGGAGCAGGTGGTGCCGTGGGTGGACTCGCACCTGTCCACGGCCGCGGACCGCGACCACCGACTGGTCCTCGGCAATTCGATGGGGGGCTACGGCGCCGTGCGCTACGCCGAGGACCGTCCCGATCTCTTCGGGGAGGCCGTCAGCCTGTCCGGTCTGCTGGATCTCTCGTCCTCGGACGCCCGCCAGTACTTCACCGAGGCCTCCCAGCAGAGCACCGGGAAGACGGACTCGGTCTTCGGGGACGGCAGCACCACCACGGACGAGCAGTGGCAGGCCCACGACCCCCTGGCCCAGAGCGGGAAGCTCAAGGACGTGCGCGTGCAGCTCTTCGCGGGCAAGGGCAACGGCCAGGCGGGGGACATCGAACCCGCCCTGCGGGACACCACCGCCGCGTTCGCCCGTGAGCTCGACTCCCGGGGTGTGAAGGGCGAGTACACCGAGTACGGGGCGGCGGGCTCGTGCGACGGCGGGCACACGTTCGAGTGCTGGCGTCCCGCCGCCACGGTGGCCCTGGGCCGCTGGGCGGACCGGCTCCACCTGGAGCGGAGCGCACCCCGGCCGTCGGTGGCTCCCGAGTTCCGGGACGTGACCTCCGGGGGTGCGTCATGACCGTGCCGCACGCTCCCCAAATGGGATGCGACCTGCAGGCGGTCGCTCCGGTGGCCGAGGCGCTGGAGCGGCGTGGCGAGCGCTACCTGCGTGCCGTGTTCTCCCCGGAGGAGGTCGCGGACCTCACCCGGGGAGGGGAGGGCGCGCCGTCGGCGGAGTCCGTGGCGGGGCGCTTCGCCGCCAAGGAGGCCGTGATGAAGGTCCTGCGGCCCGGCGGAGACGACGCCGTGCCCTGGCCCCACATCATGATCCGCTCGGCGGCGCACGGAGAACCCCGGGTGCAGCTGCGGGACTCCGCGCGGCTCCTGGCCCACCGCAGGGGGCTGCGGGAGTGGAGCGTCACCACCTCCCACGACGGCGGCTTCGCCATGGCCGTGGCGCTCGCCGTGTGCTGACCCGGTGCGCCGTGACCTCCCGGGTCACGGCGGAGCACCACCGCGGCGGTCGCGAGGCGCCCGGACCGCGGCACGAAAGACCAAGCAATCAACCGAAAGAGGTTCACACCATGGATTCCACCGCCATCGAGACCACCGTGCGCGAGGTTCTCGCCGAGCAGGGCAAGCTCTCCGAGGACGCGCAGAGCATTGCCGCGGACGCGGACCTGTACCGCGCCGGCATGACCTCGCACGCCTCCGTGAACGTGATGCTGGGCCTGGAGGACGAGTTCGACATCGAGTTCCCCGAGGAGCGCCTGACCAAGGCCACGTTCACGTCCGTGCAGTCCATCACCGACGCCGTGGAGGCGATCCAGAATGACTGAGACCACCGTTCTGACCGAGACCCCCGCGTCGCGGGGCGAGGAGCCCGAGGACCGCGCCGAGCGCGTGGCCGCGCGCGCGGAGGCCGTGGCCCGCGTGGCGCGCGAGTTCGCGGCCGCCGTGGACGAGGAGGGCCGCTTCCCGCGGGAGGCCATTGACGAGGCACGCGCCCAGGGGCTGCTGGCCGCTCCCATCGCGGAGACGGACGGCGGGCTGGGCTACAGCATCACCGAGCTGTGCCGGATGCTGGAGCGCGTGGGCCGGGAGTGCACGTCCACCGCGATGATCCTGGCCATGCACCACTCGCAGGTGCTGTGCCTGACCCGCCACGCGGACACCGACCACCTGCGGGACTTCACCCGCCGGGTGGCGTCCGAGGGGCTGCTACTGGCCTCGGCCACCACCGAGGTGAACATCGGCGGCAACACCCGCACCTCCACGTGCGCGGTGCGCCCGATCGGCGAGGGCCGGGTGGTCCTGCACAAGACCTGCCCCGTGATCTCCTACGGTGCGTACGCGGACGCCATCCTGGTGACCGCCCGCCGCAGCGAGGACGCGGCGTCGAGCGACCAGGTGCTCCTGGTGGTGGAGGCGGCGGACCTGCAGCTGGAGCGCCAGCGCGGCTGGGACGCGCTCGGGATGCGGGGCACGTGCTCCGAGTCCTTCGAGCTGGACGCCACCACCCGTGCGGACGCCATGTTCGCCACGCTGTTCGAGACCATCTCGGCGCAGACCATGCTCCCGGCCGCCCACTGCCTGTGGGCCTCGGCGTGGCTCGGGATGGCCACCCAGGCCGGGCTGACCGCCCGGTCCGTGGTCCAGAAGGCCGCCCGCAAGACCCCGGGGACCACACCGCCCTCGGCACTGCGCCTGGCGGAGCTGGAGGTGCAGCTGCAGTCCATGACGGACGTGGTGCGCGCCTCCGTGGCCCGCTACGAGGCCGCGTGGGAGGACCCCGCCACGTGCGAGTCCATGCAGTTCGCGATCGCCATGAACACGCTGAAGGTCTCCGGCGCGGAGGCCGTGCGGCGGATCGTGGGGGACGCCCTGGTGATCGTGGGGATCACGGGCTTCGCCAACCGCTCGCCCGTGAGCCTGGCCCGGCTGTACCGGGACAGCATCGGTCCGTCACTCATGGTCAACAACGACCGCATCCTGCAGCACACCGCCACCATGCAACTCGTCTCGAGGGGACAACGATGACCATCATGGACACCCACCAGGACCTCGCCACCCAGCAGGACACGTTCCGCGCGGGCCTCGAGGCCAACGACTGGCTGCTGCCCACCCTGGGCGACGGCGTGAACGGGCTCGGGCCCCAGGCCGAGGACGTGGTGCAGGGCATCGCGGCGGCCGCCCGCAGGATCGCGGCGGAGCTCTCCCCGGAGGCGGGGACGCGGCGGCTGCGCTTCCCACCGGTCAACGGCACGCGGCTGCTGGAGCGCACGGACTACGTGGCCTCCTTCCCGCAGCTGCTGGGCACGATCTCCGCGTTCGAGGGGGACAACAAGGCCCACCGCAAGCTGCTCTCGATGTACGAGGACGGCGGCGACTGGTCGGGCGAGCTCTCGCCGGCCGGCCACGCGCTGGTCCCGGCGGTGTGCCACCCGCTGTACGCGTACCTCGAGGGCTCGCAGGTGGACGGCACCGTGTTCGAGCTCATGGGCGAGTGCTACCGCCACGAGCCCAGCCCGGACCCCATGCGCTTCGTGACCTTCCGGATGTTCGAGGCCGTGC
Organism: Kocuria tytonis; assembly: GCF_003226895.2. Taxonomy (GTDB): domain Bacteria; phylum Actinomycetota; class Actinomycetes; order Actinomycetales; family Micrococcaceae; genus Kocuria; species Kocuria tytonis. The sequence continues at coordinate 7,549 of NZ_PNJG02000006.1, read as the reverse complement.
GCCTCGGCACCCCGCAGGAGGCGGACGAGCACCGCGAGAAGTGGCTCGCCGCGGGCACGGACCTGCTGCGTGCACTGGGCCTGACGGTCGAGGCGGACACCGCGAACGACCCGTTCTTCGGCCGCGCGGGCAAGCTGCTCAGCGCGGGTCAGCGCGAGGCGCAGCTGAAGTTCGAGATCCTCACGGAGGTCTACCCGGGCCACCCCACGGCGATCGCCTCGGCCAACCTGCACGAGGAGCACTTCGGGGAGGCCTTCGACCTGCACACCGCCGACGGCGCCGTGGCCCACTCCGCGTGCTTCGGCTTCGGTCTGGAGCGCGTGGCACTGGCGCTCGCCGCGAAGCACGGTTTCGACGTCGCCGCGTGGCCCGCCTCCGTGCGCCAGGAGCTGGGTCTGTCATGACCGCACTCACCGAGAACCGCAGTGACGCGCCGGCCAGGGAGTTCGGCGGTCGCCCGTTCGGCACCGGGACCCTGGCCGTGCGTGGGTGCGAGTCGCTCACCGCGGCGGACGCACCCCGGTCCGTGCTGCACGATCCCGCGGAACCGTGGTCACCCACCAACTGCTACATGGACGTGTGGATCGGGCTGACCGCGGTTCTCGGTCTGGACCCGGTCCCCATGCTGGCGGCCGCGTTCAGCGCCGACTTCCTGGGGGACCAGTGGGAGTTCCTGAAGCCCCGCCAGGAGGACATCGAGGAGCTCTACGGGCTCATGGTGGGGGAGTACGACACGTGGCGTCCCCTGTGCGAGCACCTGCAGTGCGCCATGTCCCGCGGGGACGCCCTGATCGTGGAGGTGGACGCGTACCACCTCCCGGACACCGAGGGCGTCTCGTACGGGATGCAGCACTCCAAGACCTCGATCGTCCCGCTGCGCCTGGACCCCGCGGCCGGTGAGCTCGTGTACCTGCACAACGACGGCGTGCACGTCCTCTCCGGCGCGGACCTGGACAACACGCTGGGCCCGGGAGCGCGGTCCGGGATGGTGCCGTTCCCGTACGTGGAGCTGGTCCGCCTGGACGGGATGCACCGTCTGGCGCCGCAGGAGCTGTGGCGCCACGGTGTGGAGCTGGCGCGCGCGCACGTGCGGCGCGCACCGGCCGAGAGCCCGGCCCGCCGGCTCACCGCGGCGATCCGCGACGAGCTGCCCGTGATCGCGGAGCGGGGGATGGACTACTTCCACGTCTACTCCTTCGCCACCACCCGCCAGGCGGGACTCACCGCGGGACTGGCGGCGCACGCGTGCCGCTACCTCGCGGAGGGCGCCGAGCAGTGGCCCGGTGACCTCGGGATCATGACGCTGCTCGAGGCCGCGGAGTCCCTGGACACCGCCGCGGCGGCGGCCAAGACCCTGCAGTTCCAGCTCGCCCGGGTGGCACGGGGCCGCACGCCGCGCATCGACGCGTCCGCCGAGGCGTTCGTGACCGGTTACGACGCCGGCATGGCCGCCGTGCGCCGCGCCCTCGGTTCCGGGGAATGACGCCCGCGCCCGAGCCCGACCCGCTGGCCCGCGCCTCGTGGACGCTGCACCGCAGCGACCCCGGGGCGGAGCCGGACGGGCCCCTGACCCGCGGCATCGCGGCGCGCGTTCCCGGAACCGTCTCCGGCGCGCTCCGTGACGCCCTCGGCGAGAGCGCCGTGGACCCGGTTCTGGACGCGGCCACCCCGGACACCGTGTGGGAGTACCGCACGCGCGTGCACACCCCGGGCGGTCCCCACCGCTTCACCTCCGCGGGGGTGGCCACCGTGGCGCGGCTGCTCGTGGCGGGCCGCGAGGTCCACGCCTCGGACACCGCGTTCGCGCCGTGGAACGTCACGGTGGAGCTGCCCGCCGGCGAGTGCGGGATCACGCTGCGCATCCTGCCCACCACCAGCATCCCGGTTCCGCGGAAACCGCGTGCCCGGTGGCTGTCCCCACTGGTCGCCGACCGTTCCATGCGCTGGCGCCGGACCCCGCTCACGGGTTCCATCGACTGGCCCGGCGCGCGCGAGGTCCTGGGCCCGTGGGGTGGTCTCGACGTGCGGCCCGTGGCGCACCCGGACGCCACCGCCCCGGTGCCTGCCCGGCTTACGGTGCGCGCGGACGACGCCGTGGCCCCGGCACCTGCTGGGCCCGCACAGACCACCGCGGCCGACATCTCCGCCGCCGTCCGTCCGGCCGCCGTGGCAGCACGCCGGCCGGTGGACCCCGCCGTGGCGGTCCGCACCCGGGTGGCAGAGAACGGTGACGGCGTGGTGACGGTGCGCTGGACCGCGCCGCCCGGCGCCGCGCCCGCCACCCCGCCGACGGTGCGCGTGAGCACGCACCCCGTCGGTCCCTCCGGCACCGGGGGACTCGCGGCCGGAGCAGCGGCCCCACACGAGCGCACCACGCGAAATCTCAGCATCATTGGGCCCACGGAGACGGCTGCGATGGACGACCCCGCAGCCGTGGACGGACGCGAGGCCGTGGTGTACGGCGCGGATCTCACCGTGCCGGACCCCCGTCTCTGGTGGCCCCACGGGATGGGGGAGCAGAACCTCTACCGGGTGCGGGTCTCAGCCGGGGACACCGAGCACGGGTTCCTCGTGGGTTTCCGCACCGTCACCGCCGAACCCCGCAACGACAACCTGCAGGGGTTGGCGCTGCGGGTCAACGACGTCCCCGTGTTCGCCCGGGGTGCGGTGTGGCCGGGAGCGGACCCCTTCGAGGTGGCCGCCGCCCCGGAGCGCACCCGGGAGCTGCTCCACCGGCTGCGGGATGCCGGAACCACGATGCTCCGGATTCCCGGCACCGGCTGCCACGAGACCGAGGACTTCCACCGGGCCTGCGACGGACTGGGGCTCATGGTGTGGCAGGACGTCCCACTCGGACCCCTGGACCCGCCTGACGACCCGCAGTGGCGCCACGAACTGCGGCACGAGGTCCGCGCCCTCGCCGCACGCCTCGCGGCCCATCCCTCCACCGCCGTGATCTCCGGCGGCACCGAGGTGATCCAGGCCCCCGTGCTCGCGGGACGACCCGCGCAGCAGTGGGTCCCGGAGATCCTCCTGCACGAGGTTCCCACCGCCGTGGGGGAGGCCGGCGCCCAGGTGGTGGTGGTCCCGTCCTCACCCTGCTCCGACGCCCACCTGGATGCGGCGCAGCGCGCCCACGACGCCGCACGGCACGTCGCCGACGCCGCGGACCGCGACCCCGGGGCCGCGCAGCGCCTCCCCGACGACGTACCGGACCACCCGGGTGCCGCGTCGGATCATGGGGGTGCCATGTCGGCCCGCCCGGGTGCCGCGCCGAACCATCCCGGTGCCGTGCCGGGTTCCTCCGACCCCGCACCGGAACCCTACGGCTCCCGGCCTGAGCCCTCCGATCGCACACCGGGACCCTCCGGCGCACCGAGCGGTGACGCGCGCCCGGCGGGGGAGCGGGCGGCGTCGTCCGCGGAGCCCCCGCGGCGCTCGCCCGTGGACGCGGCGGACGGGGTGTCCCACTACTTCGGGGTGGGCGCCTACGGCCGCCCGCTCGAGGACGCCGTGACCCGAGGGGTGCGCTTCGCCGCGGAGGCGCTGGCCTTCGCCGTGCCGCCCGAGCCGGTCGTGGTGCGCGCGCAGTTCGGCACGGAGGGGCCGCTCGACGGCGCGGACTCCGCCGCCGCGTGGCGGCGCGGTCTCGCGCACGATCCCGGGGCGGCGTGGACCTTCGAGGACACCACCCTGAGCTACGTCCACAGGCTGTTCCTGGACCGGGACAGCGATCCCGACGCCGGCCTGGCAACCCCCGCGCGCCCGGCACCGCAGGAGCCGCCGAACGATCACGCGCGGCGGCTGGAGTACGAGCGCGCCGCCCTGGCCCACGTGTTCCAGCGGACCTTCGCGCAGTGGCGCGGCGCCGGCTCCGCGTGCCGGGGGGCCCTGGTGCTCTCGGCGGTCTCCACCGCGCCGGGCGCCGGCTGGGGCGTGCTGGACGTGACCGGGCGGCCCACCGCCGCGTGGTACGGGATGCGCCGCGCCTGCGCGCCGGTGGCGGTGTGCTTCGTGCCCGCGGGCGGGGACGGTCTGCCCGTGCACGTGTGGAACGACGCCCCCGAACCGCTCACGGCGACGCTCCGGCTGACCGTGGCCACGGTGCGGGGTGGGTGCCAGGATCCGCTTGACGTGCCCGTCACGGTCCCCGCCCACGGCGAGCTGAGGATCCGCGCGGACCTCGCGGACGGCACGTTCCGGGACCTCGACCACGCGTACGGCTTCGGGGAGCGGGAGTACGAGGGGGTCTCCGCGCACCTGCTCGACCGGGAGGGCCGCCTCCTGGCGCGGGACGTCCACCTCAGCGGTGGCCCGCGGCGCAACCACCCCGCCGATCCGGGACTGAGCGCCCGGTGGGTGCGCCGCCCCGCGGTTGGGAGCGGCACCGCAGCCGAGCTGCCGGACGGCCGCACCCGGCACGACCGTGGCCCGGAGGCGGTTAGTGACTTGGCGGCAGCCGGTGGCCCGGGGGCAGACGGTGGTTCGGTGACGGACAGCGGCTCGGAGGCATGGGCGGTGGCCGTCACGGCGGAGGGACTCGCGCGCTTCGTGGCCCTGGACCTCCCCGTGGACGCCGTGGCCGAGGACGGCTACGTCCACGTGCTGCCGGGGGAAACCGTCCACCTCCCGGTGAGCGGGGACGTCACCCGCGCGGTGCGGGCCGCCACGCGGGTGCGGGCACTGGCGGTCCCCGCCACCGCCGTCGATCCCGTGTGAGTCCCGCGAACCCGGACAGGTGCCCCGTGCCGAGCGGCACGGGGCACCTGTCGTGGGGGACCGGCGGCGTCAGCGAGCGGCGGCCGCCCGCCCCGTGACCTCGCCCACCACGTACTCGGTGAGCGTGTTCCGGGAGGCGGTGGCGAACACCGAGTGGTCCAGGGGCTCCAGGAGCAGCATCGCCGACCGGGGACCCGTGCGTCCCGGGGTGGCGTTGGAGTGCGCGGCGTCCGCCGGACCGAACACGGCGTTGACGGTGAGCCCCGGAATGCGGCTCAGCTGCCGCAGCGCGGGGTGCGGCACGTCGATGATCCCCAGGGTCGCCGCGAGCGCGTTGACGCGGGGTGACGCCTCGTGGGCGCGCGCTCGCGTTCCCCGCACCACGGTGCGTGCGGCGTTGCCCACGTGCGTGGTGAGGACGCGGCGCAGGGAGCGCCCGGTGGATCCGGTGGGTGCCGCGGCGGCGTCCTCGGTGGGGGCGGGTGCGTCTTCTCCCGGCAGCCGGGGAGCCAGCGGACCGCTGCGCACCCCCTGGCGCCAGTAGCGCAGCGGCGCCCGCTGCCAGCCGATGTTGTTGATCACGTACAGCGTCAGGCGGCCCGCGAGCTCGGCGGGCAGCTCACGGGCGCACGCCACGAGTCCCCAGGCGCCCAGGCAGATCCCGGCGGCGAACAGGGGACCCTCCGTGAGCTGCCCGATGTGCTCGAGGAGTTCCCGGCACTCCACCACGGTGTGCCGGGCGTACGGGTTGGTGTTCCACGGAGCGTGGTCGTACACGAGCTCCCCGGTGTCCGAGCGCTCGGCCAGCAGACACACGGCGCCCCGCGCGGAAGCCAGCAGTGCCGTGCGCAACCACAGCCCGCCCGCGGCCTCCATGACGTCGGAACCCGGGGACACGAGAGCCAGCCCGGGTGCCGCGGGCGCGCGGTCCAGCGGCTCGGTGATGATGGCGGGGCGCTGCGCGCTCCCGTTCGTGGTGCGGCGCAGGCGCACGGCGGCGCCGTCGACGTCCACCGTGATGTCCTGAGCGGGGGACGGCTCCCGGACCGCCGACCGTGTCTCCGAGCCGCGGGCGGGTGCCTGCGCGCCCACGGCCTGGACCACAGCACTCGTGACCCGGTCGGGAACGGTGGCCGCCCGCGGGTGGACGTCGAGCGGGAGCGGACCGGTCTGCGCCTCGTCCAGCAGCTCGATCCGTCGTGACCCGTCCGCGGTGGGCGCGGGAACGGCCTTGACCGAGGCGGCGCCGGTGGCGGTCAGGTGGAGGTCCATGAGCTCGGTGCCGTCCGTGATCCGGGGCGGCAGGTCCGCCCCGGCCATGCGGCGCAACGCGCTCTGGTGGCGCAGCCACTGCTTGCCGGACACCGGGGCGAGCACGAGCCGGTGCGCCCAGCCGGCGTCGTCGTCCGCGGCGAGCAGGGCACCCGCGAGGCTGAAGCCCACTCCGCTCACGGGCTCGCCCTGACCGGCCCAGTCACGCACCACGCGCAGGTCCTCGGCCCAGAGCTGCGCGTCGGTGGCGTCGATGTGCGCGGGGCTCTGCCCCGTGCCCGACCAGTCGAAGCGCACGACCCGCCAGCCGTCCGCGGCGAGCGCACGGGCGGTGTGCACCACCGTGCGGGTCATCGTGACGCGCTCGCGTCCCGGGGGCGCGGCAAGCACCACCGTGGCCCCCCGGGCAGGCAGGGCCGGCTCGTGGACGTCTACGGCGATCCAGCGCTCCCCCGCGGGCACCCAGCCGTGCGAGACTCCGGCCGTGGTGTCACTCGTGGTCTTGTTGCGCGTGGGCCGCAACGAGCGGCCCAGGCGTGAATACGTCAGCACAGATGTCTCCCCCATGATCGTGATGCCGCGCATCCCGGTTCCCCGGTGACCCCACACCGATCGCCTCGGAGGCGATGAGAACTACACGACGGCATCATGTACTTTTCCATGCTATCCGCCGGTTCTCGGGGGAGCGGGGTCTTCTCCGCCCCCACTTTGGGGTGCATCGTCCCCGCGGGCACCGCGCGCCGCCCACCGGGTGCGGGCCCCGGTGCGTGGCAGACGTGCCGCGCCCATGTCCTCCCGAACGGGACCACGGGTCGCCTAGGATCGCCTCGGGTGCGCGGGACGGTGCGGACCCGGGGCCTGGCGTGGGCGTCCGCACCCGGTGCGGTGACCACCGCGGGTCCTCCGGCACGCAGCACGGGTTCACCCCCGGGAACGGTCACACCATGAAGAGGTACGAATCGCCGCGGCAGCCCGCGGAATACCGGCGGCCACCGGAGGAGGTCCAGGGGCGGCGCGCCGGGCTGGGCATGGACGTGGTGGAGAACATCTTCTTCGGCGTCGTGATGGTGCTGATCTTCGTGTTCGCGGCGGCGATCCTGCGCAGCGCGGGCAACGCGTGGACCCTGATCGGCTACAGCATCGTGTTCTGGGCGCTCATGGCGTACCTCGCCCTGCCGCGCCTGCACCGCACCCTGACCGCCATCTACGTCCCCTCCTACCTCATCGGGCGCACCGTGACACCGGACGGGCTGCTGGGGGACCCCGTGAACCTGGCCGTGAACGGCTCGGAGGAGTAGATCCACTCGGCCATGACGGCGGCGGGGTGGACCCTCGCGGATCCCATCACCCTGGGGTGGGGGATCGTGAAGTCCTCCGTGACCCGCAGGTCCTACCCCGAGGCGCCCGTGAGCCCCCTGCTGCTCTTCGGGAAGGTCCAGGAGTTCGCCTACCAGCAGGAGGTGGACGGCAACGCCGCGCAGCGCCACCACATCCGGTTCTGGCCCTGCCCCGAGGACTGGCCCCTGCCCGGGGGGGGGGGGGGGGGGGGGGGGGGGGC
>NZ_PNJG02000005.1 GCF_003226895.2 Kocuria tytonis | reverse complement strand
GATGGGTTGGAAGCGCCGCTCCAGGGCGGCGTCCTTCTCGATGTGCTTGCGGTATTCGTCCAACGTGGTGCCGCCGAGATGGCCGACGCGCCCGAAGTGGCGCATGTCGGGCCTCTCCTCGCCGCGGTCTTTCCTGCGCGTCGACGAGGTTTCGTGACCTACGCCCCGTTTTCCATGGGTGAATCAGAGCTGGATGACCTGATAGCCAGAGTGGTCTCAAGGTTTACGGCGGACCCTCGAGTGGACCACGTCGCGTGGAAAACCCGATCGCATGACCACTTGCCCTTCCTGGTCGACAAGCTTCAACACCATGGATTTGTTCTCGAAGAACCGGAAACGGTCATGGCGGGCGAGGCGGATGTGCTCATCTCCGCGGCTGCCGGCCCGGAGCAGCTTCGTGGCTACACGGTGGAACGCGCGGTGACGGAGGCGTCCTTGCGAGAAGCGGAGAATCTTGCTGGTCGGGTGTTTGGGGACTCCCTGGAAAGGATCCGCCTGCAGGAAGACGAGTTGGTCGAGCGGTGGCGCAGCGCCCCTGAATCGTTCGAGATGTGGGTGGTACGGGATGAGGACGGCCACGTGGCCTGCTCCGGCCGCTCCGAGTTCCCCGAGCGAACCGACTTCGCAGGACTGTGGGGCGGCGCATGCCTCGAAGGCCATCGCGGGTGCGGGCTGTACCGAGCCCTGGTGGTCCAGCGGGCCCGCTCGGCCCGACATCGAGGGCGAACACTGATCCACGTCGACTGCAGCGAGTACTCGCGGCCCATTCTGGAACGGGCAGGACTTCTTCCCATCACCACAGTGAGGTCAGCCACGCGCGCCTGCCCGTGAGCGCGGCGGGCATTCTCTGGTTCACCACACCAATGGGTGGATTGTCGTGCGAGCCCACCGTGGGTGGCATTCCGGCCTGCTGATCTACGACGGCGCCTACACCCCGGAAAGGGGCGCGGGCGCCGTCGTCGTGTGGTGGAGCAGAGCGTGAGGGCTCAGGCTTCCTCGGCCTGCTGGGGGATCTCCTCGCCCGCGCCGGGAATGGTGGCCTGGCCGAAGGCGGGGCGTTTGGCGGTGATGAAGTCGCCGGAGCTGCGGTGGCGGATGCGGCGGCCCACCCACGGGACGAAGTACTTGCGGGCCCAGACCATGTCGTCCCGGCGGGCCTCGCGCCACGTGCGCTCGGGGCGCGCCTCGGGGTGGTCCGGGGTGAGGCCGTGGTCCACGCCCAGGCTGTCCAGGGTCTCGCACGCGAGCAGCTGGTGGCCCAGCGGGGAGAAGTGCAGGCGGTCCGGGGCCCACATCTGGGGGTCGCTCAGCTGGTTGAGCCCCCACAGGTCCACCAGCACGGCGTCATGGCGGGCGGCCACCGTGCGCACGTTCTCGTTCCAGATGGCCACGCGACCGCGGATGCTGCGCATCACCGGGGTGTTGCCGATGTCTGCGGCGTCGAACATCACCACGGTGGCTCCGGTGGCGGCGATCTGCTCGACCACGGTGTCCAGGCGGGAGGCGATGTCGTCCGGGTCGGCACCGGGGCGCAGCATGTCGTTGCCGCCCGCGCTGATGGTCAGCAGATCCGGCTTGAGCTCCAGGGCGGGCTCCAGCTGCTCGTCCACGATGGGCTGGAAGAGGCGCCCGCGGATGGCCAGGTTCGCGTACGCGAAGTCGTCCGTGGTGCGCGCGAGCTCCTCGGCCACGCGGTCCGCCCAGCCGCGAAACCCGCCCGGGACGGAGTCGTCCGGGTCACCCACGCCCTCGGTGAAGGAGTCCCCCATGGACACCATGCGGTGCCACGGGTGCAGCGGCTCCGCGATCGGGGTCTCGGGGGTCTCGGCCATCGGGGTCTGCGCTGGAATGCTCTGATCCATAAGCGGTTTCTAGCACGCCCAAAGGGGTGGGCGCGACTCCCGGGGTTCCGCAACCGTGCCAGGATGGTGCCATGCAGCAAGCCCCTCACGTGATCTGGAACAACGACCCCGACGACCGCGCGGGCACCCCGCTGGTGGTCCTGCTCCACGGCTACGGCTCGCACGAGGGAGATCTCATGGCCCTCAGCGAGTCCCTGCCGGAGTCCTTCAGCTACGCCGCCGTGCGCGCACCGCAGCGCGCGGGCATGGGCTTCCAGTGGTTCCCGCTCGCGGGGGACCTCAGCTTCACCACGGACGCCGTGGTGGCCGCCGCGGAGCCGGTGGTCGAATGGCTGCGGGACGAGTCCGTGCAGCACACCCACGTGATCCTGCTGGGCTTCTCGCAGGGCATGGCCATGGCCACCACGGTGGCCCGCCATGCGCCGGGCCTGGTGGACGCCGTGGTGGGTCTCTCCGGTTTCGTGGTCCCGGTGGCGGACGACGACGCCCAGGCGGACTTTTTCCACGACGCCGCCCTGCGCGAGCAGCCCCTGCCCATGTTCTGGGGCCGCGACCCCGAGGACCCGGTGATCCCGCCTGCGATGGTGGACTTCTCCGCGGAGTGGATGCAGCAGCACGCGGACGCCACCAAGGTGCAGTACCGCAACGTGGGCCACGGGGTGTCCCCGCAGGAGATCGGCCACGTGGGGGAGTACCTGCGCGCGCTGGTGGGCTGAGCCGGGACCACGGCTCCCAGCGACCCGACTCAGGGGGTCGTGGCCGCGCTCCCGCCCGGGCACCGAACAGACGCATCTCCTTTCTAAACGGCGTCGGCGCGCAGAGCGCCGCGGTCACGCGGAGACGAGATGCACCCCCGGCAGCCCGGAGCCCTCGACGGCGACGACGTCGCCCGGGTGCAGCTGCGCGCCGCGCCGGGTCTCCACCGCGCCGTTCACCGTCACCCTGCCCTCTGCCACCAGGGTCTTGGCCACGTGCCCGTCCTCGGCCAGGTTGGCCAGTTTCAGGGCCTGGCCCAGGCGGATCATCTCGTCGTGGATCGGCAGCTCTTCGTAGGCGTTGTCACTCATGGGCACATTGTCTCAGGTGCCTTGGGCGGCGTCCTGCGGCAAAGTAGTTGCACGCCCAATGAAGTGCGGATACGTTCGGGGGAGACGTGCATCACACCCCACCCCAGGAGCAGCCATGACCCTCGTTCCCCACTTCGTCCACGGCCGCCGGACCGGGGGCGGCTCGGGCCGGACCCAGGACGTCTACAACCCGGTGGAGGGGGCGGTGAGCGCTCAGGTTCCCCTGGCCACCGCGGAGGAGGTCGCGGAGGCCGTGAGCTCCGCGGAGCGGGCCTTCCCCGAGTGGTCCGGGCTCAACGCCCAGCGGCGCGCGCGGATCCTGCTGAAGTGGGTGGACCTCATCAACGAGAACATGGACGAGCTGGCCACCCTGCTCTCCAACGAGCACGGCAAGACCTTCCCGGACGCGAAGGGTGACATCCAGCGCGGCATCGAGGTGGTGGAGTTCGCCGCCGGCGCTCCGCATCTGCTCAAGGGCGAGTTCTCCAGCGGTGCCGGAACGGGCATCGACGTCCACTCCCTGCGCCAGCCCCTGGGTGTGGTGGCCGGAATCACCCCGTTCAACTTCCCCGCGATGATCCCGCTGTGGAAGACCGGCATCGCGCTCGCCGCGGGCAACACGTTCGTGCTCAAGCCCTCCGAGCGGGACCCCTCCGTGCCGGTGCGGCTCGCGGAGCTGGCCCTGGAGGCCGGGATGCCCGCGGGCACGCTGAACGTGGTCCACGGGGACAAGACCGCGGTGGACGCGCTGATCGAGGATCCCCGGGTGCGGGCCATCGGCTTCGTGGGCTCCACGCCCATCGCCCAGTCCATCTACAGTGCGGCGGCCGCGCACAACAAGCGGGCGCAGTGCTTCGGCGGTGCCAAGAACCACATGGTGATCATGCCGGACGCGGACCTGGAGCAGGCCGCGGACGCCCTGATCGGCGCGGCCTTCGGCTCCGCGGGTGAGCGCTGCATGGCCATCTCCGTGGCGGTGCCCGTGGGGGAGGCCACCGCGGACACCCTGCGGAAACTGCTTGAGGAGCGGATCGCCACGCTCACGCTCGGCCCGTCGCTGGACGAGTCCTCGGACTTCGGACCGGTGGTGAGCGCCCAGGCCAAGGAGCGCATCGAGTCCTACATCGCCGCCGGTGAGAAGGAGGGTGCCGAGCTCGTGGTGGACGGCCGCGGTGCCACCGTGGACGGCTACCCGGACGGCTTCTGGGTGGGCGCCACCCTGTTCGACCGCGTCACCACGGACATGAGCATCTACCGCGAGGAGATCTTCGGCCCGGTGCTGTGCATTGCCCGCGCCGCGGACTACGAGGAGGCCCTGCGCCTGCCCAGCGAGCACGAGTTCGGCAACGGCGTGGCCATCTTCACCCGTGACGGGGACACCGCCCGGGACTTCACCACCCGCGTGGACGTGGGCATGGTGGGCGTGAACGTCCCCATCCCCGTGCCGATCGCGTACTACACCTTCGGCGGCTGGAAGGCCTCGGGCTTCGGGGACCTCAACCAGCACGGCACGGACGGGCTGAAGTTCTACACCAAGACCAAGACCGTCACCACGCGCTGGCCCTCCGGTGCCAAGGAGGGCGCGAGCTTCGTGATGCCCGCGGGCAGCTGAGCCGCGCGGCGTCGTCGTCCGCAGCCCCCGGGCACTCCACCACTCCTGGAACGAGGAACGTCATGACCGAGACCACCAGCCAGCAGCTCCCCGCCGTCGCCTTCCTGGGCCTGGGCCACATGGGCGGCCCGATGGCCGCGAACCTCGTGAAGGCGGGCGTGCGGGTCACCGGCTACGACATCGTCCCCGAGGCGTGCGCGGCGGCCCGCGAGCAGGGGATCGACGTGGTGGACACCCCGCAGGACGCCGTGCGCGCGGCGGGCGTGGTGATCACCATGTTCCCGTCCGGCAAGCACGTCATCGACGCCTACACGGGGGCCGACGGCGCCGAGGGCCTGCTCGCCGCGGCTCCCGCGGGTGCCACGTTCCTGGACTGCTCCACCATCAACATCTCCGAGGCGCAGGAGGCCGCCCAGCTGGCGCGGGACGCCGGGTTCACCGCGGCGGACGCCCCGGTCTCCGGGGGAGTGGTGGGCGCCACCGCCGGGACGCTCGCGTTCATGGTGGGCGGGGAGCCCGAGGTCTTCGAGCGCGTGCGGCCCCTGCTGGAGATCATGGGCGGGCGCGTGGTGCACTGCGGCGGCAACGGCATGGGTCAGGCCGCGAAGATCTGCAACAACATGATCCTGGGTGTGTCCATGGTGGCGGTCAGCGAGGCGTTCGTGCTGGCCGAGAAGCTCGGGCTGGAGCACCAGGCGATGTTCGACGTGGTCTCCAACGCCTCGGGCCAGTGCTGGGCGCTGACCACCAACTGTCCCGTTCCCGGCCCCGTGCCCACGAGCCCGGCCAACAAGGACTACGAACCGGGCTTCGCGGGGGCGCTGATGTCCAAGGACCTCAACCTCGCCACCACCGCGCTGGACGAGACCGGTGCCACCGCCCCCATGGGTCGGCTCGCGGCCGAGCTCTACGACCAGTTCGTGAAGGACGGCCACGCGGGCATGGACTTCTCCGGCATCATCACCACGCTGCGGGAGGAATCTGAAGAGGGTTCCGGGCAGGGCTAACACGCGGACTTGCGGGGAGGGTCCTCGTGTGCGGTGTCGGGGCGGCCCGCGGGAGGAGCGAAGTCCCCGCAGCGGGCCCGGAAACCGCTCAGCGCTCCCACCAGCGCCTTCACCTCGTGCTCCTCGAAGCCCGTGGTGAGGAACAGCTCCTCGTTCAGGGCGCGGGTGGCCCCCTCCACGGTCTCCAGGCCCCGGTCCGTCAGCACCACGTTCACGGCCCGGCGGTCCGTGCTGACCGGCTCCCGGCGCACCAGCCCGGCGGCCTCCAGCCGGTCCACCGCGTTGGTGATGGACGTGGGGTGGACCTGCAGCAGGGCGCTGGCCTTTTTCATGAGCATCCTGTGCTCGCGCGCGAAGCTCAGCAGGGCCAGCACCTCGTAGCGGGAGAACGTGAGGTGGAACGGCTTGAGGATCCGGTCCGCGCGCGCCAGAAGCAGCTGCTGCGCCCGCATGATCGAGGTCACGGCGGCCATGGGCCCGGCGGCCTCCGTCCAGCCCTCGCGCTCCCAGTTGCGCCGGGCCTCGGCAATGGGGTCGCGGGGGAGAGGTTCGTGCTGGGCCATGCCCCGCATTCTACGGGGCGGGGCCCGCGCTGACCGCGTCCGTCCGTGCACCGGGTCCGGAAGGGAGTGTGACCCGGACCACCCGGAAAAGCATTCTGCCGTTATAGTCGGACGTACCACTATCTGCCTGCCCACTACCCCGAGGACCAGGACCATGAGCCCAGCCGCAGCATCCCCGCGCGGACCGCAGACCCTCCCGACCCCCGACCTGCTCCACCTGGAGGCGGAGCTCTCCGCCGAGGAGCGGGAACGGCTGCACGCCATCAACGACCACCTGCAGGCGCAGGTGCGGCACCAGAGCGTCGACGCCTGGAACAAGGAGGAGCTGCCGGTCCACCTGCTTCCCGGGCTCGCGGAGCTCGGTCTGGGACGTCTTGCGCAGGACGGCGGCTCCCGGCTGTTCCAGGGGCTCGTGCACACCCAGATCGCCCGCGCGGACGTCTCCCTCTCCGCGCTGCTGGGCATCCACAACGAGCTGATCGTGGGCACCATCGCCGCGTTCGGCTCGGAGGAGCAGAAGCAGACGTGGCTGCCCGGGCTCAAGGAGCTGCGGCAGCTGGGGGCGTTCTGCCTCACCGAGCCGGAGCACGGCTCGGACATCGCCGGGGGCCTCGCCACCACCGCCACGCGGGACGCGGACGGGTGGGTGCTCAACGGCTCCAAGCGCTGGATCGGGCTCGGCACCGTGGCGGACCTGGCCCTGGTGTGGGCCCGGGACACCGCGGACGGCCTCATCAAGTGCTTTGCGGTGGACACCTCCCTGCCGGGGTACGCGGCCACCAAGATCGAGCACAAGATGGGCCTGCGGATCATGCAGAACGCGGACATCGAGCTCACCGACCTGCGGCTGCCCGCGGACGCCCTGCTGCCCGGCGCGGCGTCCTTCCAGGCGGCCAACGGGCTGCTCAAGGACTCCCGCGCGTGGGTGGGCTGGCAGGCCGTGGGGGCGCAGCAGGCGATCCTCGACATCGTGCGCGACTACGCCCTGGAGCGCATCCAGTTCGGCAGGCCGCTCGCCAGCTTCCAGCTCGTGCAGCAGGTGATCGCGGAGGTCGCGGGCAACCTGGCGGCCAGCTCCGGGATGATGGCGCAGGTCACCCGGGTTCAGGACGCGGACGAGCTCGCCATGATGCAGGCGGCCCTGGCCAAGTCCACGGCCACACGCCTGGCCCGCCAGTCCGCCTCCCAGGCCCGGGACGCCCTGGGCGGCAACGGGCTGCTGAGCCACTACGGGATCGCCAAGGTCATGGCGGACATCGAGGCCATCCACACCTACGAGGGCAGCTACCACATCAACTCGCTCATCGTGGCCCGGGCCCTCACGGGCGTCTCCGCGTTCGTCTCGTAGCGACGGGCGGGCAACGACGCCGCCTGGTCGTCTCCGGCGCCCACCCCGCCCTCACCGGCGTGACCCCCCCCGTGCCGCCCGGTCCTCCTTCGCCCCGGAGTGCCCGGTTCCGAGCGCACGCTGGGAGGGCGGGTCGGTGGCGGCGCGGTGAGCCGCGCGGGACGGTGCGGGGCGCAGGGGCGCCGGCCGTGCGGCGTCGTCGTCGGAGGTTAGGCCCGCGCCGCGGAACCTCGCTACCCTGGAGCGGAAAGGCTCTCCCCGTGCGGGTCGAGAGCCTGAGCCCACCGATCCCCACGCGCGAGCCCCTGCGGGCGCCGCGCGAGACACGGAAGTGAGACCGTATGGCCCCGAAATCCACCCTGGACAATGTCATCTCCCTGGCCAAGCGCCGGGGCTTCGTGTTCCAGGCGGGTGAGATCTACGGTGGTTCACGCTCCGCGTGGGACTACGGGCCCCTGGGTGCGGAGCTGAAGGAGAACATCAAGCGCGAGTGGTGGCAGACCTTCGTGCGCGGCCGCGCGGACATGGTGGGCCTGGACTCCTCGATCATCCTGCCGTCCGCGGTGTGGCAGGCCTCCGGGCACGTGGAGACCTTCACCGACCCCCTGGTGGAGTCCCTGCACACCCACAAGCGCTACCGCGCGGACCACCTGCTGGAGGCGTACGAGGCCAAGCACGGCCACCCGCCGGTCAACGGCCTGGCGGACGTCAAGGATCCGGAGACCGGCCAGGACGGCAAGTGGACCGAGCCGCAGCAGTTCTCCGGTCTGATGAAGACCTTCCTGGGCCCCGTGGACAACGAGGAGGGCAAGCACTTCCTGCGCCCGGAGACCGCCCAGGGCATCTTCGTGAACTTCCTCAACGTGGTCACCGCGTCCCGGAAGAAGCCGCCGTTCGGCATCGGGCAGATCGGCAAGGCGTTTCGCAACGAGATCACCCCGGGCAACTTCATCTTCCGCACGCGCGAGTTCGAGCAGATGGAGATCGAGTACTTCATCCACCCGGACGAGGCGAAGCGCTACTTCGACGAGTGGGTCGAGGCGTGCTGGAACTGGTTCGTGGACCTGGGTGTGAACCCGGACAACATGCGCCGCTACGACGTCCCCGCGGACGACCGCGCGCACTACTCGGACGGCACCATCGACATCGAGTACCGCTTCGGCTTCCAGGGCTCCGAGTGGGGTGAGCTGATGGGCGTCGCCAACCGTACGGACTTCGACCTGAGCAACCACACCGAGGCCTCCGGCACCAAGATGCAGTACTTCGACCAGGCCTCCGGCGAGCGCTACACCCCGTACGTGATCGAGCCCTCCTTCGGCCTCACGCGCTCCATGATGGCGTTCCTGGTGGACGCGTACGTGGAGGACGAGGCGCCCAACACCAAGGGCGGCGTGGACACCCGCACCGTGCTGCGCCTGGACCCGCGCCTGGCCCCGGTCAAGGCCGCCGTGCTGCCGCTGTCCAAGAAGGAGGACCTGCGCCCCGCCGCGCAGCACCTGGACGCCGAGCTGCGCCGCCGCTGGAACATCGACTACGACGACGCCGGGGCCATCGGCCGCCGCTACCGCCGCCAGGACGAGATCGGCACGCCGTTCTGCATCACCGTGGACTTCGACACCCTCGAGGACCAGGCCGTGACCATCCGCTCGCGCGACGAGATGACCCAGGAGCGCGTGGGCCTGGACCGCGTGCAGCAGTACCTGGCCGAGCGCCTGGAGAAGTGAGCGCATGAGCATCGACTACCGCCCCTGGCGCGAGGACGACGACCTCTGCCTGCTCGAACTGTGGCCGGACGCGGAGTCCGCGCCCGTCCAGGCGTTCCGCGCCCGGCTGGGTGCCCAGGACCAGGACGGGTTCGCCGTCACGCTCGTGGCCACGGACGACGACGTGCCGGTCGCCGCCGGGGTCTGCTACGCCTCCGCGTGGCACCCGCGGCGGCTGTGGCTGTTCGTGGAGGTCGCACCGGACCACCGCCGCGAGGGGATCGGGCGGGAGCTCGTGTCCCGGCTGCGGGCGGCGGCCCGTGAGGCGGGTGCTCCCGTCGAGGCCCTGCGCACGCGGGTGACCCCGGGCTCCGCGGGGGAGGGCTTCGCCCGCTCCCTGGGCTTCGCGGACGCCATGCGCTCCCGCGTGGTCCGGGTGGACGCCGGAGCCCTGCCCACGCCCACGCTGGGGCAGAACGCGGACGGCTCCGACGCCGAGGCGGTAGAGGACCTCGCGACCGGCTCCGTGGAGCTGACCCGCGCCGTGGAGACCTTCTACCGTGAGGTCCACGAGTGGGACCCCGTGGGGGACGTGAGCATCGGCGCGGTCAACAAGCAGTTCCTCTCGGACACCGCCGGTGCCTACGGTGCCGTGGTGCTGCGGCGCACGGTGGACGGCGCCGAGGGCAAGGGCCCGATCGCGGCCTTCGCCGTGAGCTACCGCCCGTTCGACCCCGCCAACCCGCACGACGAGCCGCAGCCGAACGAGGTCGCGGACGTGCTGCTCGGCTACGTCCCGGGCGCCGCCGGTGCCACTTCGGAGCAGTCCGGTGCGGCGCTGGAGACCCTGTTGTCGCTGCTCGTGAGCGACTACCCGGTGGAGCTGGAGGTGGACGACTCGATGGGCCCGCTGGTCAGCGTGGTGGACAACCTCCTGGCCGCGGGTGTGGCCCGGGTGGTCACAGAAACCGAGACGCTCGTCCTGGACTAGATGTACTGGCCGGGGAAGTTGAGCCCGCGGTCATGTCTGCGGGCTGACGTGGCTCTGACAATGCGGTAGCAGGTGTTCGGATTCACTGTCTGCCGAACCCAACCAGCACCAAGGACAGGTCATCGTTTACTTTCGGGAGGTTGTCGTGCAGTGCCTCCACGGTGCGCCTACCGATGGCAACTGCTGCGGAAGCAAACGGGGTCTTTGCGGCGGACGTGTTCAAGTCGTAGTGGTGCACGAGGAGTTCCACGGCCCAAGTGGCGAGCAGGTCACCAGCGCTCAGGACGTGGCCCTGGAACGCGACGGCTGAATCCGGCATGTCGCGTACAGCTCGTTGCAGGCCTGCAATGACTTGGTCCAGGTGCTCCAGGGCGTGACGGGGGCGTGAATAGGCGCTGGCCGTGCGCCGTGTCATCAATATGCCCGGGACGGGGTCCGCATCGGCAGTGGTTTCCCACATCGTCCAGTAGGAAGCAGCGTCCGTGTCCGGAGGCGTGGTGGCGCGGGCAGGGATCCCTGCGAGGAGTTCCTGCAGTCCCATACGCACGTGGACGAGGCAGTCCAGGCGCGACCAGCCGTAGGCGCGGCTGGGGCCCAGAAGCGCATGATCATCCAAGGTTCGGATGGCGTCGTGGAAGCGGTCCAGCTCTTCGAGGAATGCCCCACGGGACTCGTCGAGGGACACGGTGCAGGGGCGGGGCATGATGACTCCTCGAGTCGTAGGTGGAATGACACGGAAAGAGTCTCACGTCGCGGTACTGACAACCCGCCTCTTCTGCATTGCGGCCGCCTCCGATCAATAGCAAGACGCTTGTTGCGGGAGTTGCCCTCCCGCACCATCGCCCGTTCGAGCCACGCCGGGAGCTCGCGATCGTGTCAAAGACGGCGAGTTGGGGATGGTTCTTGGTGTCTCCGATTCAGCTGGTGCTTCGGGTCACAGATCGCTGCGCATGCCCTCTGGGTCGCGCGGAGCATAGGGCACAGGCAAGGGCCACGCCCCAGACGAGGAAGAGCGGATCCCACAGCCAGGCATGACCGATCATCGCGTTGCGGTCGTAACGGCCGCCAGGGCGTATGACCCCGGCAAGGACTAGGTTCCCGACCACCGTGTTGAGCCCGCCCCACACGATCAGGACAACAGAGGCCGCCCACATCAACATCTGTGGGGCCCGCGGTGCGGGCCAGCAAAGCCGCACAAGCACTGCGGGAACGATCGCGAGGGCAAGCTTGACCAGGACGCCGGGCCACAACAGCCACAGCCGATCAGAAAATGTCTCGACGACGCGCGAGCCGAGGGTCCACAGCAACCACGTTCCGCCGGACGCCCAGTAGACCGTGGCCGCTGAGTGCACGACCCCGATCACCGCAGCCGCATCGGTAGCACGCCGCGAACGCCGCCGCCCAGGGCCAGGCACTTGCCCTTCACTGCTCATCGAGTCTGCAACCTGAATGCGTCCCGGCACATCGCAATACCTACGACCGTTCCCAGTCCAGCGCCAACAGACCTGGTCGCGGTGAACGCCGCCATCATCGTGGCGGTGAAGGCCGTCGCTGCGATTCGCGGCATTCGTTCGCCGGACCTGCTGGCCCCAGTTGCGAAACTGCCCATGGCCACTAACGCGCCCCCAGCCGCAGCAAACCACAAGGCTTGCCCGCTCGCCGCGTTGTCGTTCGCCGCTCCCCACCAGCCGCGCTGGCGCATCTTCACGAGTTCAGCCCAGTCGGCGAGGGCAAGGTGTGTTGCACCCATCGTTGCGACAACAATCCCGATCCACCTAGTTCGGCTTACATTGTAAGTCATGCTTACACTGTAATCATGAGTTTGCGAACGTCGTCAACCCCCCGCGGTTCTTTGACACGCGACCGGGTGCTCGAAGCCGCGATAGCCCTTGTCGACCGCGGAGGTGCGCAGGCACTGACCATGCGGCGCCTTGCATCAGAGCTCAACGTCGAAGCCATGTCGCTGTACAACCATGTTGAGAACAAACAGGACATCCTCGACGGGATGGCAGGCCTTCTCATCGCACGCATGCGCCCTTGGGGCGACGAAGTGCTTACTTGGAAAGAGGCCCTGCGAACAGTCTGTGTCACCTACCGAGCGACGATCACTGCTCATCCCCATGTTTTCGCCGGCCAGGGTGGGCGGCCCCTGGTCACCGGCGAAGATCACGCGGCATACCAGTATCTGATGACGATGCTGCGCGATGCCGGGTTTGATGAGCCCACCGCCGCAGACCTGTTCCAGGCCGGCTCTAAACTCACCCGCGGATTCGCCCTGTCGGACATCGCTAACCCCGCAGGCCCCATCGCCTCAACGGCTTGGGATCCCGACCGCGCGTTCAACCGCGCTCTGACCATACTTATCGACGGGTTCGAGGCGACGCTAGCCACCCCCTGACCGGTCACCGGACCGCACCATCCATGCCACCGTTCGTGGCGAGCGCATCACGCCACGCACACCCCCGCGCCGGCAGTCAACGCCGCCGCTCACGATCGCGGCCACCTCCCCAGATCCTCAACCAGCCGCCACAATTGACTTTCCTTGTGGCAACGTCTGCAACTGTCACTGATCGATCAACTGACGTCCCCGGTCAGTACAACTGGGCCTACCCGTGAAAACTCTCTCGCCGCGCACGCGGTGGAAGGTCTCTTGCGTGCCCAGGGGCATCAACTCGCCCCCGCGCATGTGCTTTCCGCGGTGAGGACCGTGGTAAGACGTTCAGGGACGAAAGGACACCCATGACCGGCTCCCAGGTGACACCACGCGACGACCGCGCGGACTCCCCTCCGCACGACACCGCCCTGCACGACACCACGCCCCTCAGCGGGCGGCTGCGGCTGATCGCCACGGTGGCCACGTTCGGGGGGCTGCTGTTCGGCTACGACACCGGCGTGATCAACGGGGCGCTGCCGTCGCTGGTCTCGGACCTGCGGCTCACCCCGTTCCTCGAGGGGCTCGTGGCGTCCATCCTCCCGTTCGGTGCGGCGTGGGGCGCGCCCTTCGGGGGCCGGCTCGCGGACGGTCTCGGGCGGCGTCGTGTGCTGATGGTGCTCGCCGTGGTGTTCGTGGTGGCCACCATCGGCTGCGCCACGGCACCAGCGGTGGGCGTGCTGATCGCGTTCCGGGCGGTACTCGGGCTCGCCGTGGGCGCGTCCTCCGTGATCGTGCCCGTGTTCCTCGCGGAGCTCGCCCCGGCCCACCTGCGCGGGCGCGTGGTGGCCCAGAACGAGCTGATGATCGTGGGCGGTCAGGCGCTCGCGTTCGTGTTCAACGCGGGGTTGGCGACGGCGCTCGGCCACCTCCCGCACGTGTGGCGCTACATGCTCGTGCTCGCCACCCTGCCCGCGCTGGCGCTGTGGGTCGGGATGATCGCGGTGCCCGAGTCCCCGCGCTGGCTGGCCCGGAACGGGCGCTTCGAGGACATGACGCGCGTGCTGCGTCGGATCCGGGAGGAGGCCTACACGCCGCGGGAGGCGGAGACGGTGCGGGAGCTTGCTGCACAGGACGCGGAACGCCCGGCCGCCAGCGTCCTGGACCTGGTGCGCATCCCGTGGATCCGCCGGATCTTCGGGATCGGTGCGGGCATGGCCGTGATCAACCAGATCTCCGGGATCAACGCGATCCAGTACTACGGTGTCACCGTGCTGCAGGATGCCGGCTTCGGGGGCAACGGGGCGTTCTATGCGAACATCATCCCCGGGCTGGTGGGCGTGGCCGCCGTGGGCCTGGCCATGGTGTTGCTCAAGCACGTGGGCCGACGCCCGCTGCTGCTCACGGGACTGGCGGGGACCATCGCCTCCCTCACCGCGTTTGCCCTGTGCTACCTGCTGATCCCCGGGGAGAGCGCGGCCCGGCCGTGGGCGGTGCTCGCGTGCATCGTAGTGTTCGTGGGCTTCGAGCAGTGCTGCGTGGGAACCGTCACGTGGCTGTACATGTCCGAGATCTTCCCGCTGTCCGTGCGCGGGGTGGGAATGGGCGCGTGCGCGTGGTTGCTGTGGATGATGACGTTCGTGGTGGGCCTGACCTTCCCGCTGCTCACGGACGCCCTGGGCGTGGGGTACACCGTGCTGACCTTCGTGGCCCTGCAGGTCGCGGCCCTCGTGTGGGTGCACCGAGCGGCCCCGGAGACCAAGGACCGCACCCTGGAGGAGCTCGAGGAGCACTTCCGCGCCGCGTAGGGGACAATGGTGTGTCGCCCCGGCGCCCGCGGCCACGCCCCACCGGGCCGCCGCGCCCCGCCACCACCGATCCACCACGTGAGGAATTCGTTCGTGTCCTGTGAACCCGCCGTCGTCACCCCGCCGGAGGAAGCCGGGTGCCCGCAGTGGGTGCCCCAGCCGGACGTCCTCGCGCGCGCCGAGCTGCTGAGCGAGCGCTTCGAGCGGGCCTACGGCCGCGCGCCAGTGGGTGTGTGGGCCGCCCCGGGACGCGCCAACCTCATGGGGGAGTACATCGACTACTCGGGCGGGATGTGCCTGCCCTTCGCCCACCAGTACGTGACGCTCACCGCCGCTGCACCGCGTACGGACGGCGTGCTGCGGGCGCTGTCCCTGCAGGACGCGGACGAGTCCGTGGCGGACCACCGGCTGCGTACCACCCCGGTGGCGGACATCGCCCCCGGCGCGATCGGCGGCTGGTTCGGCTACGCCGCCGGGGTCGCGTGGGGCATGCAACGGGTGGCCTCGGGCCGTTCGGATCACCCCGTCGCCGTCCCCGAGCTCGTCCTCTCCCGGGATTTCGGTGCGGACCTCATGGTGGACTCCACCGTGCCCATCGGTGCCGGGCTCGCGTCCTCCGCCGCGCTGGAGTGCTCGGTCGCGCTCGCACTGTTCTCCCTCTCCACGGGCGACGACGCCCCGGACGACCGCCTGCGCCGCGCCCTGGCCCGCGCGTGCATGGACGCCGAGAACCACATCGTGGGTGCCAACACGGGCGGGCTGGACCAGACCGCGTCCCTGCGCTCGCACGCGGGGGAGACCCTCGCCCTGGACTGCCGGGACTTCGAGGCCGCCCGACTGCCCGCCGATCCCTCCGCCGCCGGTCTCACGTGGCTCGCCGTGGACACCCGCGCCCCGCACCGCCTCGCGGACGGTCAGTACAGCTCCCGGCGCGAGCAGTGCGAGGCCGCCGCCGTGGTCCTGAGTGTGGCCCGCCTGCGCGACGCCCTGCCGGAACACCCCACCGAGGACGCCGCCGCCGCGGTCCTCGAGCGCTTCGACGACCTCGTCTCCTCCGGGGCCACCCTGCGCGGGAATCCGGAGGGTGTGCGCCTGCGGCTGCGCCACTCCCTGACGGAGATGGTCCGCTCGGTGCGCATCGCGGACCAGCTCTCCTCTGTGGACCCGGACTGGGCGCTCGTGGGTCGGCTGCTCGTGGCCGGCCACGAGTCCATGCGCCTGGACTGCCAGGTCACCGTCCCCGAGCTCGACGCCGCCGTGACCGCGTGCCTGGACGCCGGCGCCCTGGGCGCCAAGGTGGTGGGCGGCGGCTTCGGCGGCTCCGTGATCGCGCTCGTCCGAGCGGACGAGGCCGATGCGCTCGCCGCCTCGGTGTGTGCGTCCTTCGAGGAGCACGGTTTCCGCGATCCCCTGTTCCTCACCCTGACCCCGTCGGCCGCGGGGCGCAGGGTCCGCTAGTGCGTCCCGGGAGCAGGTGCGCGAGCGTTTCATGGTGTGGGCGCCCAGGCCGGCGGGACTCAAGGGGGAGACCCGCCTGAGCCGTTCCCAGGTGTTCATCGCAGCGGCTGCGGTTGCAGTCGTCGCCCCACCCCAGAAGATTGACTACATGCCCCCGCTCTTCAATCCAGTGCTGAGTGCTCAGAAACTCACCGGCGGCTATGCCCGGTCCCCCGCGTGGTGGAACGCCTCACCGGCACGGTGTCCGCTGGAACTGACCGGGCACGGCGGGTCAACCACTACACATCCGATTTTCTACCCGCTCATAAGTGGACGGTATTTGGTGGTCAGATGAGCGCAACAGTTGACAATTCGGGCATTCTGTAAAACCAGTAGGAACGGGACGACAAGGAACGGTATGGGCCAAATAACTCCAGGATTAGTGCTGATTGCCATTGCAGTTACGTTGGTGGTTTTTTATTATGTGGTGCGAGCTGCGTGTATCAGTGCTAACAACATTACGAGCCAAGGCACCCAGGCGTGGCAGGCTGGCAAGCGTGCAGGGGGGTTGTATCTGGACAATTTGGGGCGCATCAACGGCGGATTGGGAGTCCTGAGTCCCCACTCTGATGCGGAGAAGGAGCGGCTGCGCGATCTGAAGGACAGCAATGAGGAGTTGTGGGCCTCCGATGGGGATCCGGAGTGGGTGATGACCGAATTAGAAAAAATCAACGAAGAGGTTCGCAAATTCTGAGTAGAAGCTCTTCCCGCCACATCATATAGAAATATCGCTGTTTTATCGGCAACATGATAATTGCAGCGATTGAGCCGCTTTTGCCCACTATGCGGGATGGGAGCCCTGACCAGATGGGTACCAGGGCCTCCACAGGATTTCTGACCGTTCGACACTTGACTCGTGTGGCCGCGTGACATGCTCGGCGTAACGCGCGACTCTTGTCGGAAAGATGGCGCCTTCTCGTCAGTCCTGTTCTGGTTGCAGTTTCTGGCCCGCCCCAGAATACTGACCACATGCCCCCGCCTTCCGATCCAGTGCTGAGTGCCCGCGAACTCACCTGCGGCTACGCCGGGTCCCCCGTGGTGGAAGGCCTCACGTGTGCTGTGTCGGCCGGGGAGGCACTGGTGCTGGTGGGGCCCAACGGAGCTGGAAAGTCCACGGTGCTGCGAACGCTCGCCGGTCAGCAGCCGGCGCTTCAGGGGACCGTTGAGCTGTGCGGCCAACCCATGCGGGAGAATTCACCGTTCTACCGAGAGCACGTGAGTTCGCTCTTCGACGAGGACGCCTTTTTCCCGGGGCTTGCAGTGAGAGATCACCTCGAGCTCGTGGCACGAGGACATGGGCTTGACAACCCCGGTGACGTGGTCGAGGGGGCCCTGGAACGATTCGGGCTTCTCCCGCGTGCAGACTCCTCGCCCTATCGTCTCTCCTCGGGACAGCGTCGACGTGTCCTGTTGGCGGCCGCGTTGCTGAGACCGTCCTCGCTCCTGATTCTCGATGAGCCGGAGCAACGGCTGGACCACTCCTTCAGGAAGCTTCTTACGGGCGTTCTCCAGCAGGCCCGGGGACAGGGGACTGCGCTCGTGGTGGCATCACATGATCATGACTTCACACGAGCAGTGGCGTCCTCCGTGCTGACGATCGAGGAGTCCGGGGTGTGGTCCCTCGGTGAGAGCGTGGACCGTGGTCCGGGAGACCCCGGTGTCCATGAGTAGCGGCTTCGACGCACGGTGTTTCGTCGAGGAGCGGCAGCGGGCCGCTCGAGGTGCTTCACCAACGGTGGACCGCTGGACCAACGCGTACGTCGGTCTCCTACTCGCCCTGGTCATCGGCGCGTGGGTGTGGGGCATCGTTCATGCAACCGGGGACCAGATCGCGGCGCTTCGCGACGCCTCCACTCCGGGCGGTCCGCTGCACACGGTGCCCGCCTCATGGGTGGGCCATGGGTTCCCGGTCGCGGCCTCGGTGATTCTCGGGATTGCGCTCTGGGTCTCCCTCGTGCAGATCCTCTGCGCACTGGGCCCGGCATCTGCCACGCCTGCTGAGACGACGTGGCTGTGGCGGGTTCCCCGCGGTGGTGGGAAGGCCGTACGCCGCAGACTACGAAACCTGACTGCTCTGGTAGGGATCTCAGCGGGAGTGCTCGGATGCGTCGTCGGTTTCACCGGGCTGGTGGCCAGGTCATGGGGACCAGCTGCCGTCGTGGTCATGACACTCGTCGGCATCCTCGCGGGGTGTCTTGCGGTGGGCGCTGCAGTTTTGAGACAACGGCGCAGAAGCGGAGCCGCCCAGCACGAGCCGTTGCCGGGGTGGGAGCTCCGGCGGGCAGGACTGACCACGCGGCACCTCCGCAATGCAGTGGCCATCGGCTCGGTGGCAGGTGTGGAAGAAGCTGTTGCGGTCCGGGAACGTCGTCCGGCCCCTGCGGCCGTCAGGCGCCTCGTTGCGCGTGTCGGCGGGCCCAGAGGTGCCGTTCTGGTGGCCGCGTGTGCTGCGGAACAGTGGACCCGTCTGGGCGTGCGGTTCTTGATGACCGCAGTCATCGCCGTCACGCTGATGGTGGGATTCTCCGATGTGCTGATGCTGGCCGCGTGGATGGCGCTGGCCTTTGCGGGATGGCAGGGATTCGGCACCGGGACTGCCTATCTTCGTGACGTGCGCGCGGGTGTCTCGGCGGAGCGGCTGCTGCCAACATCGGCCAGGACCAACGCGCTCCTGAGGCTCGTGCTGCCGTGTGGTCTCAACGGCGTGCTGCTCACGGTTGTATCCGCGTTCCTGGCGCTGGCAACCCAGCAGCCGCTCGTCCCCGTAGTCCTCCTGGGGTTCCTGTCCGGAATGGGCATCGGCTGCGCCACTGTCCACCGGGTGATGAGCCCGCCAGCAGACCACACAGAGCCACTGTTGGAGACTCCCGCCGGGGCGCTTCCGGTGTCGTTCATAGCTTCCATCTTTCGGGGCTATCCGTTGGCAGCAATGCTCCTGACAGGCGTGGCACTGGGCCTGTTGGGTACACCTGCGCACGGGCCCGCTGCAACACTGTGTCTCGGCGGAACGGTTCTGGCGCTTTATTCGGCCTTGCGCTCCAGCGCGCGCTCCACCGCCCATGCCACGAATCCGTAACTACTTGAGAGCGCAGAATCAGCATGTTTGCAGCCCACACCTCCGCCCGCCGGCTCAAGCGCGCCACCGCAGCCCGTGAGCGCGGGGACCTCGTCGAGGCCCGGAGGCTGCTCGAGGACGCCCTGCGCACCGCCCGCCTGGGTGACGCGTGGTGCGCGGCGGGAGACGCGGCGTCGTCGTGGGGAGACCTGGAACGGGACGCGGGGAACCTCACCGACGCCGAGCACCACTACCGGATCGGCGCCGTGCAGTACCGCCGGGCGGAGCGCACCGCGCGGTCCGTGCGCGGGCGGGTGCGGTGCCTGGAGGAGTTCGGGGACGTGCTGCTCGCCCTCGGATGCCCGTGGGACGCATACCGGGTTTTCCAGGAAGGCGCCGAGGTGGCCGGGGTGGACCCCGACCGGCCGGCCCACGCGGGTAGCACCGGGTTCGTGACCCGCGAGGATCTGCGCTGGATCTCCCACCTGGCCACGGCGGCGCAGGCGGCCGGGCGGCGCAAGCTCGCGGAGGAGCACTACGAGGCGGTGCTGAGCGGCTGCGAGACGCGCCGGGACGTGGCCGGGCAGATCCTGTGCTGGCGGGGGCTCGCCGCGCTCGCCGCGGACCGGATGGCGTGGGCCGACGCCGCCCACGCCCTGGAGAACGCATCGAACCTGTACTCGGCCTTGTCGGACCCAGAGGCCCACACAGACGAGTGGGTCGCGTGCCTGCGGGAGCTCGGGGCAGCGTGCAAGACCCTGGGCCGCCGGGACGAGCAGGTGCGCGCGTTCAAGCTAGCGGTGCGCCTGGAGCAGCTCGCGGCGGGTGCCGCGCGCGCGGAGGACGGGAGCGCCGTCGGACGCAGGTGAGACAATGTCAGGCGATGAGCACCGAGACGACTGAGACCACGGACCGTGAGCCGGCCGTGCTGAACCTGAAGCCCCTGCACCTGGGACCGTTGATCATCGACGTCCCCGTGGTGCTGGCACCCATGGCCGGGGTGACCAACAAGTCCTTCCGCAAGCTGTGCCGGGAGTACGGCGGGGGCCTGTACGTGACCGAGATGGTCACGGCGCGAGCCCTGGTGGAGCGGCGGCCGGAGTCCCTGCGGATCATCCACCACGACCCGGACGAGACACCGCGCTCCATCCAGATCTACGGCGTGGACGCCGTGAACGTGGGCAAAGCCGTGCGGATGGTCGCGCAGGAGGACCGCGCGGACCACATCGACCTCAACTTCGGCTGCCCCGTGCCCAAGGTCACCAAGCGCGGCGGCGGCTCCGCCCTGCCGTGGAAGACGGACCTGTTCCGCGCGATCGTGAGCACCGCGGTGCGCGAGGCCGGGGACATTCCCGTGACGGTGAAGATGCGCATCGGCATCGACGACGAGCACCAAACCTACCTGGACGCCGGACGGATGGCCCGGGACGAGGGCGTGGCCGCCGTCGCGCTGCACGGGCGCACCCTGGAGCAGCACTACTCGGGCACCGCGAACTGGGATGCCATTGCTCGGTTGCGCGAGGCCCTCCCGGACATTCCCGTGCTCGGCAACGGGGACATCTTCTCCGCCGAGGACGCGGTGCGGATGGTCGAGCACACGGGTGTGGACGGCGTCGTCGTGGGCCGCGGCTGCCAGGGCCGCCCGTGGCTCTTCGGGGACCTGCAGGCCGCGTTCGAGGGCAGCCCGCGCCGCTTCCGGCCGGGCGTGCGCAAGGTCGCGGACACCGTCTACCGCCACGCGGAGCTGCTCACCGAGGAGTTCGGGGACGAGGCCAAAGGCTGCCGCGAGATCCGCAAGCACGTGTCCTGGTACTTCAAGGGCTACCCCGTGGGCGGTGAGCTGCGCGCGAAGATGGCGCAGGTCCCGGACCTCGCCGCGCTGCGCGAGCTGCTGGACCAGCTGGACCTGGACGCCCCCTACCCGGGCGCGGACGTGGAGGGGTCCCGCGGGCGCGCGGGCTCGCCCAAGAAGCCGCACCTGCCGGACGGCTGGCTGTCCTCGCGGATCCTGGGCGACGCCGAACGGCTGGGTCTCGTGGCCGCCGAACTCGACGTCTCGGGAGGCTGAGCGCCATGCACACCCCCGACCGCCTGGGCATGCTGGCCCCCGGCTACGAGCCCTCGGACACCGAGCGCTACGTCAGCGAGGACCACCACAACCGCCACCGCAGCCACTTCGAGCGGGACCGCGCGCGCGTGCTGCACAGCTCCGCGCTGCGCCGGCTCGCGGCCAAGACGCAGGTGGTCGCCCCGCAGACGGACGACTTCGTGCGCAACCGCCTCACCCACTCGCTGGAGGTCGCGCAGATCGGGCGGGAGCTCGGCAAGGCGCTGGGGTGCGACCCGGACGTGGTCGACGCCGCGTGCCTGTCCCACGACCTCGGCCACCCGCCCTTCGGGCACAACGGGGAGACCGTGCTCGCGCAGCTGACCCGGGGGATCGGGGGCTTCGAGGGCAACGCCCAGACCCTGCGGCTGCTGGTGCGGCTGGAGCCCAAGCTGGTGACGCCCTCGGGGGAGCCCGGGGGGCTGAACCTCACGCGCGCCACGCTGGACGCCACGTGCAAGTACCCGTGGTCCGCCGCGGACGCCCCGCCGCGGTCGGACGGGCGGCCCAACCGGAAGTTCGGCGCGTACGAGGACGACCTCCCCGTGTTCGAGTGGTTCCGGGAGGGCGCGGTGGAGGGCCGCAAGTGCCTGGAGGCGCAGGTCATGGACCTCGCGGACGACATCTCCTACAGCGTGCACGACGTGGAGGACGCCGTGGCCGCCCACGCCCTGCAGCTGGACCTGCTGGCGGAGCCCACCCAGCGCGGGCGGGTCATCGAGTGCACGCGCGGCTGGTACCTCCCGGACGCCACGGACGAGGAGCTCGACGCCGCCCTGCGCCGTCTCGAGGCCACGGCGGCCTGGGTGCCCCGCATGGACGGCACCCGCGGGGACCTCGCGCGGCTGAAGAACATGACCAGCCAGCTCATCGGCCGCTTCGCGATGTCCGCGGTGGACGCCACCCGGGAGGTCGCCGGGGAGGACCGGCTCACCCGGTACCGGGCGTCCCTCGTGGTGCCGCGCGAGACCGAGCTGGAGATCGGGGTGCTCAAGGGCATCGCCACCGCGTTCGTGATGACCGTGCGGGACGCCATGCCCCTGTACGAGAACCAGCACGAGATCCTCACCATCCTGGTGGAGGCCCTCATGGAGACCGACGGCCGGTTCCTCTCCCCGGAGTTCGCCGCGGACTGGCGGTCCGTGGACGACGGCCCGGGGGCGGAGGCCGCGCGGCTGCGGCTCGTGGTGGACCAGATCGCGTGCCTCACGGACCACTCAGCCGTGGCGCTGCACGACCGGATTCGAGGCACCAACTGGCGCACGGGGGACAAGCCGCTGTGGTGAGTTCTGCGGGTGACCACCCACCGTGCGGGGCGCCCTGTACACCCGCCCGAGCGGCGTCGTTCCCGGTTTGACGGGGTGCCTAAACTGGCCCAGTGGCCGGACTGATCAAGCGTGAAGACATCGACGAGGTTCGCGCGCGCACGGACATCCGCGAGGTCGTCGAGCAGTACGTGACGCTCAAGCCCGCGGGGATCGGTTCCTACAAGGGGCTGTGCCCGTTCCACGACGAGCGCTCGCCGTCCTTCCACGTGCGCCCCCAGATGGGCACCTACCACTGCTTCGGCTGCGACGAGTCCGGGGACGTGATCGCGTTCCTCATGGAGATGGACCACACCCCGTTCACGGAGACCGTGGAGCGGCTGGCCGCGCGCGTCGGCCACGAGCTGCACTACGAGCAGGGCGGGGCGCCCAACCGTGAGGAGGTGGGCCGTCGGCAGCGCCTGCTGGACGCCCACAAGGTGGCCGCGGAGTTCTTCCAGCGCAACCTCTACACCCGCCAGGCCGCCGCCGCCCAGAAGTTCCTGGGGGAGCGCGGCTTCGACCAGGATGCCGCCCGCACCTACGGGGTGGGCTACGCACCACAGGGCTGGTCCCACCTGCTGAACCACCTGCGCAACCAGGGGTTCACGGAGCAGGAGCTCAAGCTCACGGGCATGTTCTCGGAGGGCAACCGCGGGCTCTACGACCGGTTCCGCGGTCGGCTCATCTGGCCCATCCGTGCGGTGGCCGGGGAGGTGATCGGCTTCGGGGCGCGCAAGCTCTACGAGGACGACCAGGGCCCCAAGTACCTCAACACCCCCGAGACGCAGCTCTACAAGAAGTCCCAGGTGCTTTACGGCATCGACCTGGCCAAGCGGCCCATCGCCAAGACCAAGCAGGTGGTGGTGGTGGAGGGCTACACGGACGTCATGGCGTGCCACCTGGCCGGGGTCGCCACGGCGGTGGCCACGTGCGGCACGGCATTCGGCCCCGAGCACATCAAGATCGTGCGCCGCTTCCTTTCGGACGACTCCGCCGGTGGCGAGGTGGTCTTCACCTTCGACGGCGACGCCGCCGGGCAGAAGGCCGCGCTGCGCGCCTTCCAGGAGGACCAGCGCTTCGTGGCCCAGACCTACGTGGCCGTGGAGCCGCACGGCATGGACCCGTGCGACCTCCGCCTGGCCCGTGGGGACGTGGCCGTGCGGGACCTCGTGGAGACCCGCACCCCGCTGTTCGAGTTCGCGCTGCGGGCCACCATCAAGGAGCACGATGTCAACAGCCTGGAGGGACGGCTGCGCGCCATGCGGGCGTGCGCGCCCATCGTCGCCCAGATCCGCGACCCCTCCCTGCGTCCCGCCTACGCGCGGGAGCTCTCGGGGTGGCTCGGGATCGAGACGGACGAGGTGATGCGCGCCGTGAGCGCGGCGGCCAAGTCTGCGCAGCGCGGCGGTTCGGGGCCTGCCGGATCAGGCACCTCCGGTCAGGGGCACGCCGGTGCGGGGTCCTCAAGTTCTGGGCGTTCTGCGTCGGGGTACTCCGGTTCCGGGTACGACGGCGCTCGCGGCCGACAGCAGGCCCCGGCGCCTTCGCACGGGGGAGCGGACCGTGATCCGCGTGCATCCCAGGGAGCGGTCGGCGCTCGCGGCGGTTCTCCCGACGAGCCGCAGGGGCCGCGTCCTGTGGAGCTGCCCGATTCCCGGGAGCCGGTGTCCCGCATGGAGCGCGAGGCGCTGGAAGTGGTGCTGCAGGTCCCGGACCTCGTGCCGCTGGCCTACTGGGGGCACTTCGAGTCCGCGGGCATGACGTACCGGGTGCACCAGGTGATGCACGACGCCGTGGTTGGTGCCCGCGCGGACCTCGGCGAGCAGGTGCAGGGCGGACGCGTGTGGCTGGAAGCCGTGCGGAACCACCTGCCCGAACCGCTGCACGGCTACCTGGCGCAGCTGTCCGTCACGCCGCTGCCCGCGGCCACCGAGCAGCAGATGCGCAACTACGCGGTGGGGGTCATCACCTCGCTCGTGGAGATGCACATCAACCGCGAGAAGTCCGACAAGCTCGCACACCTCAACCGGCTCAACGCCCAGCGCGAGCCGGACCTCTACCAGCAGCTCAACCGCGAGCTGCTGGACCTGGAGCTGCAGCGGCGCAGCCTCATGGGGGTCTGACGCGCACCTTCGCGGTGGCAACCGGGGCGCGGTGCCTCGTTGGGGTGCCGGCCTCCAGCAAGTTGAGGAAGCCCGCAACGGAAGGTAGAGTATCGTCTCGTTGCGCGGCAACGTGCACATTCCCCCGTAGCTCAATTGGCAGAGCATTCGACTGTTAATCGAAGGGTTACTGGTTCGAGTCCAGTCGGGGGAGCCACCACGGAGGCCTCCTCCCCGGAAGGGGAGGGGGCCTTTTCCGTGTCCGCATCGAGCGACGTGAGTTCCACCGTGGTCCGCACGATCGACCGAAGGGTCGGTTTCGCATCCGATTCTCGCCCTTGGGGGACTGCCCCGCTCGACGATGCGTCTTGCGTCCTTCCGCCGCGGTGCTTGGCGAGGCGAGCCTAACCGGGTGACGGAGCGGTGGCGTGTGTCCGCCCTCTCGAGTCTAGGCGTCGCGTTTATCGCGGAACGCCCCCGCGGAGTGGAAGACGCGGTCGCCGAGAACGCCGAGACCCAGGAAGAACAGCATCAGGGTGATGTGCTGCGCCTGCTCTTTCTGATCACCGGCGATCTTTGTCTGCACTGCCAGAAGGTCGTTGGTGTACCAGCCGTTCACCACAGCCTGCTGGGGAGCACCATGCGCGCTGTCCTCCCGCAAGGTGTAATTCATGGCCGCCGAGCTCACCCCCTGTGACCAGTCACCCGACTCCCCGCTGGGGGCCAGGGGCATGGAAAAAATAAAGAACCCTAGGAGCATGAGTGCGGCCCACGAGAAGCGCACCATGCTCCAGTTGATAACTCGTTTCTTCTTGGAGCCTTTCATGGGTCTGTTGCTCTGCGAAGCTGCGGGGGAGGGGGTAGACGCTTCAGGAGAAGTGGGGTGGCTCATCAAGATGTTTCCGTTCGGAGGGGGAGGGTAGCGGGGGTGCTTGCCCAGGCAGGATTACGACAATGACAAGGCGAGGAGGCATTTGCCGCAACAACGTTGAGTTCGTCCCCTCGGTTGCTCGCTACGGAATCAACCGTGAAGACACTGTCCAGGTGGTTCGCTCTTCTGAGGTGCAGGTTTCAGCTCCGGGTCGTGACGACCACGCAGACGCCACCTAGCTCCCTGGCTACCCGAATCCACAGAGGGGCAGCTGGTTGGATTTCATCGCGGAGATTCGGCCCCACGACGGGCGCTGATCTTTGACGTGATTGATGCGGCCGGTAAATTTCGTCCTACCGCCGGGAGAACTGATGGGGATGGACGACTACGAGGATCTTTCTCGCCACGTCGAGCCCGGGGCCGTCACCCCGTACGCCGGTCGTAGGTCTTGACGAACTCATTCCCGTGAGTCACCCCCGTCCCGAAAAGAAGAGTCTTGCCCTGTCCCCGGGGAACTGAGCTATCCACCAGGAATCGGCCTCCCTAAGGAATGCGTACCTGTCTGCGGGGCCACCCCGGGCATAAGGCTTTACTGCGGGGACCTGTTCCACGGTGCATCCGGTTCTACTTGCGCAATCTTCTGTTGACGTAAGTCGGTCTGCTCTTGTGCAGGAGTAGCGATGGCTTGGGCCCACTGCCGGCACCGTTGCTGGACGGCCTGCCAGCCCGAGGGATTCGTACCGTAGGCGGCGACGTCATCAGGGGTCAGCAGGCCTACCCGGCGCAGCTGTTCTGCGAAGATTTGGCGATCGAAGCCGGGGTCGCGTTCGGCGGCGATGTAAAGGAGCTCCTTGTCGGTGAATTTTCCGGATGCGCGAATTGCATCCAGGTCGAGAAAGTCGCGTGCTTCCGCGCGGGAGTACACAGCTCCGACCTTGGCGGCGATAGCGTCGCGCACTGAGAGCACCGGGCCTACCTCCAAGCGGGCTGGTTCGTATCCGCGCCAGTCCACGCCCATGTCGACGTCGACGTGGTAGCCATCGGCGGTCGTCAAGGAGAACTGGGCGTACAGCGGTGATTGCCGAACCAGGGAGACGTCCAAGCCGTTGTCGGTCCATGCGAGGGCCACGCGTTCCACGGCTTGGTCGAATGCTGCCGAGTCCATGGAGGTGGTGAACAGGTCGACGTCTTCGGTGGGTCTGTCAGTCACACCGTGCTCTCGGATTGCACCGGAACCTGCTAGGACGAAACCATCCTCGCCAATCGTGTCCAGTGCGACGCGGGTGATGCGGCGTTGCCAATCGGTGAGCTCAGACATGCTGGGGCCTGGCAGCGAGAGCCGGAAATCGGTCCTCCCACAACTCACGGACTCGCGTCGGCAGGATGAGGTCGTCCCAGATCTCCACCAGGCGTTCGACGTTGACCAAGGCCTGGACATCGGCCAGGGTACCCTCGGCCAGCGCGGAGACGTAGACGCGCTTGAGACCGTAGTCCTCGTCGAGATTGAAGCGGCGTGATCCCGGAGCCCAGTACAGCGAATGCGAGAGTTCCACCCACCCAGAGGATGGGCCGCGCAGCTCGTCCAGAGAATCGGGTACGGCGTAGGGCTTCAGGTGGTGGAAGAACACGCGTTGCTCCGTCATGGTCATTACTCTCCTCGGGGTACATCGTAGGCGCGAGGTCGGCCGTGCTGACTGTGCACGGTTCACGTCGAGGTGTGCCGCGATCTGCGTCCCCCTGAGAGCCGACGAGCCCGACGTCGTGGTCAGCCACATTGGCCGCGGGACCGCATCCGTATCCGCTCCCCGCCCTCCGTCCCGACCCCGCGATGCTGGGCTGCGCGAGCCCGTCGGGGCGAAAGACCCGTGGTGCGCGTCCGCCCCCCCCCCGGGTCTAGGGTGTGAGAGCGCGACCGCGAGCGGACCCGGCCTCATGCTGCGGATGCTGCTCCTCGCGCCATCCCCGAGCCTCCGGCCCAAGGACATCCTCGATGACGGATTCCGGCTCCTCCGCTTCCCCCCAGTCCGCGGCTTCCACGCGCGGCGCCGCTGCGACCCGGCAGAGCCCGGAACGACAGTCCCCGGCGCCGACGGCCTCCTCGCCGCAGGCCCCGGCCCCCGCTCCCACGCCAAGGCAGATGTGGCGTGACGCCTACGGCCGGTCGGCCATCCGGGCCCTGCAGACGCTGATCCTGGTGGTGGCGATCGGGCTGGGCGTGTGGCTGGCCGTGACCCTCAAGATCGTGGTGCTGCCGATGCTCCTGGCCCTCATCATTGCCTCGGCCATGAACCCGATCATCCGGTTCCTGCGCCAACGGGCCGGCTTCAACCGCGTCTGGTCTGCCATCACCGCCCTGCTGGCCATCCTGGCGGCGCTGGCCGCCGTGCTGTTCGGCATCGCGCTGACGGTGCGCAACGAGTGGTCCGACCTTGCGCAGAAGACCCAGGAGGGCGTGAACAAGCTGGTGGAGATCCTCACCGGCTGGGGCGTCCCGCTGGACGACACCCACCTGAACGAGTACCTCTCCCAGGCCACCGAGTTCCTCAAGAACAGCGGTGCGGAATCCAGCGCGCTGTCCGGGGTCTCCGTGGCCACCGAGATCCTCACCGGTGCGCTGCTGACGATCGTGATCCTGTTCTTCTTCCTGCTGGACGGGGCGCGGATTCGGGACTTCTTGGTGGGGTTCCTGCCGGAGCGGCTGAGGGAGCGGGCCAACGAGGCCGGGCGTGCCTCCGTGCACGTGCTGGGCAAGTACATCCGCGGCACCGTGGTCATCGCCGCCTTCGCCGCGGTGTGCGACCTGATCGCGATGCTCGTCATGCAGGTGCCGCTGGCCTTCCCCCTGGCGGCCCTGATCTTCCTGGGGGCGTTCATCCCCATCGTGGGCGCCCTGGTCACTGGGTTGGCGGCCGCCCTGGTGGCGCTGGTGGCGGCCGGTCCGGTCGCCTCGGTGGTGCTGGTCATCGTGGTGATCCTGGTGAACCAGATCGAGCACCACATCCTGCAGCCCAAGGTCATGGGCACCGCGCTGAGCCTGCACGGCGTCGTGATCATCGCGGCCCTGGCCATCGGCGCGCACGAGGGCGGGGTGGCCGGTGCGCTGCTGGCGGTCCCCCTCACGGCGGTGCTCTGGGCCAGCTTCAAGACCTTCCGGGACATGCGCGACAGCGCCCCGCACCCGCTGCCCGCAGTGGACGACGACGAAGCGGCACCGGCCGTGCAGGCCTGAGCCCCGGTTGGGCCGCGGACTTCTCTCCATGGCGCCCGAATTCGTGGTGTGACGAACGCAAGTCGCGCATGGGCTGCTCGCGGCGGGGGGCGATTTCTTCGACAAGTGTTCGGACCGGAGCCCTCAGCCAGGGGAGCGAGCCACGTGTACCCGGAGGACAGCGGCGCATCCCGCGAGCAGGC
Organism: Kocuria tytonis; assembly: GCF_003226895.2. GTDB lineage: Bacteria > Actinomycetota > Actinomycetes > Actinomycetales > Micrococcaceae > Kocuria > Kocuria tytonis. The sequence continues at coordinate 99,100 of NZ_PNJG02000005.1, read as the reverse complement.
CCCGGAATGCCAGCGGCTCGTCAGGAAGCGCATCCGGGGGCCGCCGAGCCCGCCCCCGATGTGGTCCCGCACCGCGCCCGCCTGGCCTACGACGCCCGCGCGGACACCATCGCCCAGCTGGAGGGCCCCGGCGGTGCCAAGGAACGGCTGATCCGCTGCTTCGAGGCCGACGCCCTGCCCACCGGCTGCTCGCTGGAGGGACACGACGACTGGCCCGCGTTCTCCGAGTTCCGCAACGACGACCCCATGAGCCGACGACGCCGCCTGGGCGGGTCCACGGACACGGCCGCGGACCCCGCACAGCGCGAGCGCCTGACCCGTACCGCGGAGGAGCTGGCGTCCCGGGACTGATCCCCGCGGCAACCACACCCTCCGGAACCCCGCGACCTCGCCGGAACCTGCGGCAGCTCAGGGTCCCGCGGCGACGCCGACCGGCTGGGGAAGGCCGGACCGGATGGCTCTCGTTGGCCCCCGGGACGGTGCACTGTCCTAGTGGAGTGAGCGGTCGCTGACGATTAGCTGTCCCATGACGATGCAGGCGGGTGACCCGGTTCCATGACCCTGGCTTCGCGCCGCCTCAGCAGCGTGGTCGCCGTCCTGTACTCCACGTGGCTCGTGGCCCCGCTGCTGGACCCGCAGCTGCACCCGTGGACGTCCTACGCCTCCGAGTACTTCGTGGCGGACCGTCCCGCGGCCACGCTGCTGCGCACCACGGACGGGATCGCCGGGATGCTGCTGATCGTCATGGCCGTCCTGTCCTACTCCCGTGCCCGCACGCTGTGGCGCGGGCTGCCCCGCGGCTCCGGTGCGACGGGCACCTCCCCGCCCACGCGGCGTCGTGCGCGCTGGGCGGTTCGCGTATGGCGCGCGGCGCTGGCCGTGGCAGGCGCGGCCACGGTGGTGGACGCCATCAACCCCATGACGTGCGCGCCCTCCGTCTCTCCCGAGTGTGCGGCGGCTGAAGCCGCGGGAACCCTGCCGCTGCAGCACCACATGCACACCGTGTCCTCCGCCATTGTGGGGATCGCGTTCGTGGGGACCATGCTGGCCTCGCTCGTGCTGAGCTCCGCCGCGGACCGGGTGACCCGGATCGCGAGCTGGGCGGGGATCGTGACCATCACGCTGTCCGGGATCGACGCACTCGTCACCAGGATTCCCACCGAGGGGATCACCCAGCGGATCTCGATGGTGGCGATCGTCGTGTGGCTGGTGGCCGCGGCGGGGCTGCCGGTGGTGGACCGGGTGCGCGCCGCGCGCCGAACGGTCCCGGCATGAGCCCGGCCCCGGGAACGCTGTGGCGGGAGCACCTGCGTGAGCTCGCGGTCATGGACGCCCCCATCCGCGTGCTGGACATTGGCGCCGGTCCCGCGGTCGTGTGCTGCTCGGGTGTGGCCTCCGTGCTGTGGGACTGGGTTCCCGTGGTCGAGCTGCTGCGCGCGGACCACCGCGTGATCGTGCTGGACCGTCCCGGCTACGCACCGGGTCAGGAGGTCCCCGAGACCCTCCCGGAGCTGGACACCGAGGCCGCGCGACTGCTCGCCGTTCTCGACGCCCTGGACGTCCCCGGCCCGGTCACCGCGGTGGGGCACTCCTTCGGCGCCGCCGTGGTCGAGGCCGCAGCCCGCCTGTATCCCGGCCGCTGGGGGTCCCTGGTGCTCCTGGACGGCTCCGTCCCCGAGGCCGAGGGTGCGGACCCGACGCACGACGCGGCCCGCACCGCCCGCCGCTCCCGCCACCGCACCCACCCCGCGGTGCGCTCCCGTGCCATCCGCAGCATCTGGCGGCTCACGGGCCCGGCCGTGTCCGTGGCGCTCGTGCCCGGGCGGCTGCGTGTGGCGCGCCTCGTGGGGGGGTCTGTGCGCCGAAGGTGCGTCCTCGAACGTCCTGCTGGCCTCCCTGCGGGACCTCGCGGGTTACGTGGGCTGCATGAACCGGCTCCGTGAACTGCGCACCCGCCTGCCCCTGGACCCCCGCGTGCCCCTCACGGTCGTGGCCGCCAACGGTCGCGTGCCCCGCCCGGGACTGACCCGGTGGGTCCGCCACGTCCTCGCGCAGGCCGGGCAGCTGGCGGGGGAGACATCTGTGCGCTGCGTGGTGGTTTCCCGCAGCGGGCACTTCGTGATGCTAGACCGGCCGCGCCGCGCCGCCGAACTGATCGCCCGCGCCGCCTCCCGCTGAGGCACCGCCGAGTCGATTCACCAGCGCCGGCCCCCACTGACGCACCGGCGCACGACGCCGCCCGCTCACCGTGCCGTCCCCGGCCCGCCCCTGCGCTCGCAGCCCGCGGGTCCGCTGCCCGGTGAACGGGTCGTCGTCGGCTCGCCCCTGCAGTGACGGTTCGCGGCGTCACGACGTCCTCCCGGTGGGGATTTTGTCCGGCTATGTGCGAATGATTATCATTACGGTGTCATGCACACTTCGCCACGCCTGTCTCCCCGCGCCCACGTGCTCGTCGTCCTTGCCCTGCTCATGGCCCTGGGAGCGTCCGTGCCCGTGGCGGTCTCGTGGGGAGCGGCCCCCATTCCGGTGGCGGACACCGCACGGTTCCTCTGGGCCGCCGTCACGGGTGGCGCCATCTCCACGGCGGACTTCACCGACTACACGGTCATCCTGCAGCTCCGCACACCGCGGGTGCTGCTGGCCGCCGTGCTCGGGGCGGGGCTGAGCGCCCTGGGCATCGCCGCGCAGGCCATGGTGCGCAACCCCCTGGCGGACCCGTTCATCCTGGGGATCTCGTCCGGGGCGGCCGTGGGCGCGAGCGCCGTCGTCTCCTGGGGACTCTTCGCGGCACTCGGGAGCCTGGCGCTGAGTGCGGCGGCGTTCGTGGGTGCGCTGGCGGCGTCGGTGCTCGTCTACCTGCTGTCGCGCACCCCGGGAGGCGTGGCGCCCGTGCGGCTGATCCTCACCGGTGTGGTGCTCTCCTTCGGCTTCCTGGCGCTGATGTCCGCAATCGTGTTCTTCGACGCCAGGGGCGACGCCGCCCGCACCGTCATGTTCTGGATGCTCGGCTCCCTGGGTGCGGCCACGTGGCAGCAGCTTCCGCTGCCGGCGGCGGCCACCGCGCTGTGCCTCGCGTGGCGCGCCCGGGACCTGGACACCCTCTCCATGGGGGACGGTTCCGCCGCGAGCCTGGGCGTGGACCCTGACCGGATGCGCGGGCAGCTGTTCGCGCTCACGGTCCTGGGAACCGCCACCCTCGTCTCCGTCTCCGGCACGATCGGCTTCGTGGGGCTGGTGGTCCCGCACGCCACGCGGATCGTGCTGGGCCCGGCACACCGGCGCGCCGTGCTGGTGGCCCCGCTCGTGGGCGCGTTGTCCATGGTGTGGGTGGACCTGCTCAGCCGGGTGGCCGTCCCACCACGGGAGCTGCCCCTGGGGGTGGTCACCGCGCTGGTCGGCGTCCCCGTGTTCCTGGTGCTGATGCGCCGCTCCGGCTACGTCTTCGGGGGCTCGCGGAGACCGCGCGCGAGACCGGCCTGGAGCTGCGGGAGGTGCGGCTCGACGTCGCCGGGCGCACCGTGGTGCCGGGCCTCTCGCTGCGGGTGGCCCCGGGGGACGTCGTGGGACTGGTCGGTCCCAACGGCTGCGGGAAGTCCACCGTCCTGAAGGCCCTGTACCGCGCCCTGGTGCCCAGGGGCGGCGCCGTGCTGGTGGACGGGGACCCCCTGCGCGGGATGCGCCACCGTGACTCCGCCGCCCGGATCGCGGCACTGCCCCAGGAGGAGCGGGTGGAGCTGGACTTCCTGGTGGCGGAGGTCGTGCGGCTGGGCGCCGCGGCCAACCCCGCAACGCCGCGGGAGGAGGTGGAACCCGCCGTCCAGGAGGCCATGGTGCGCGCCGGCGTGCACGAGCTGGCCCACCGCAGCGTGCTGGGGCTCTCCGGGGGTGAGCGCCAGCGGGTGCTCATGGCCCGGGCCCTGGCCCAGCGCACCCCGTACCTGCTGCTGGACGAGCCCACCAACCACCTGGAGCTGCGCCACCAGACAGAGCTGGTGCGCACCCTGCGCGGCACCACGGTGCACCGCCCGGCCGTGCTCATGGCGCTGCACGACCTCAACCTCGCGGCCGCGCTGTGCGACCGCGTGGTCGTGCTGGCCCACGGCGAGATCGTGGCGGACGAGGCCCTGCACCCGGACACCGTGGAACGCGTGTACGGCGTGCGGCCCGTGGTCATCACCCGTCCCGACACCGGGACACCCCACCTGCTGTTCCCCATCACCCGAGAGGACCCCTCATGAACACACCCCCTGCACCGCACCCTGCGCACCCCGTGCCGCACGGCGCGGACCCCGCAGCCCGCTCCCGGGCGGTGACCGGGCGGCGCCCGGACGGCCGAGCACGCACCGGGGCGGGCCAGAGCGCGGGGGTGTGCCTCGGGGCGAGCGTGGCAGGGGTCGGCCTCGCGGTGGCCGGGTGGGCCGGCGCCGGCGTGGGACTCGCGGTCGTGACCCTGCTGGCCGCGATCGCGGCGGTGCGGGCTGCCGTGGTCCTGCGCGCGTGGGACGAGCCGTCCGGCAGCGGGACGGGCACCGCATGAGCGCCCCGGCGGGACCCGTCCGGAGCGGGTCGCCGGCTCAGATGACGTGCTCCTCCCGGGCGCGGCTCACCGCGGCGGTGCGGTTGTCCACCCCGAGCTTGTCGTAGATGTGCACCAGGTGCGTCTTGACCGTGGCCTCGGAGATGAACAGGGACCTGGCCAGCGCCCGGTTGGAGGCCCCCGTGGCCAGCCCGCGCAGGATGTCGATCTCGCGGGGGCTCAGGGATGCACCGGGTGCGCGCACCCGGTGTATCAGCCGCGCGGTCACGGAGGGGGAGAGGACGGGGCGCCCGGACGCGGCGTCGTGCACGGCCTGCCCGATGGACTCCGGCTGCGCGTCCTTGAGCAGGTACCCCGTGGCTCCGGCCTCCAGGGCGGCCACCACGTCCGCCTGGGTGTCGTAGGTGGTGAGGATCAGCACGGGGGGTCCGCCGGCCGCCACGATCCGCCGGGTGGCCTCCAGACCTCCCATGCCCCGCCCCATCTGCAGGTCCATGACCACCACGTCCACGCCGTGCGCCGGATCGCCGAGGGCGTCCAGCGCGGCCTGCCCGTCCTGGGCCTCCGCGCACACGGTGATGTCCCCGAGGGACTCGAGCACGGCGCGCAGCCCGGCGCGCACCACGGGGTGGTCGTCCACGAGCAGGACTCGGGTGGTCATGCGGTTCCCCTGACGTCGGATCGGTGGTGAGCGGCCGCGGTGGCCGACGACGCCGCCGCGCGGCCCCCGGGGTCGGTCACCCGGGCGACGTCGTCGGGTGCAGGGGGAGCGGCCGCGTGCCGCGGCAGCGGGAGCCGCACGCTCACGGCGGTGCCGTTGCGCGGTTCGGACTCCACGGTGAGCTCGGCACCCAGCTCGGCGGCCCGGCGTCGCAGGTGGGAGATGCCGTAGGAGTCGTCATCCTCGTGGCGGGTCACGCCGCGGGGATCGAAGCCCACGCCGTCGTCCACCACGTCCAGCGTCACGGCGTCCTCCCAGCCCGCGAGCGTGACCACCACCCGGGAGGCGCGGGCGTGGGAGAGCACGTTCGCGAGCGTGGACTGCGCGGCCCGGACGAACAGGGTCCGCTGCGGACCGGTGAGATCCGGCAGCGCACCCTGCACCGAGAACTCGCACGAGAGCCCGGAGTCCGCGGCCCGGGCGCCGGCCTCGGTGCGTCGGCACACCTCCGCGAGCGCCGCGGGCAGGGACTCCTCGAGCGCGGGGGAGGCCAGGTCCCGGACGAAGCGGCGGGCCTCGGCGAGGTTCGCGGCCGCCGTGTCCTCGATGGTGGCCAGGCGGGCGGCGACGACATCCACCTCCTGCCGCGAGAGCGCCTGCTGGGCGGCGCGGGAGACCAGCACGATGGAGGTGAGACCCTGTGCAAGCGTGTCGTGGATCTCGCGGGACAGCCGTTCGCGCTCCGTCATGGTTCCCGCTTCCCGTTCCTGCCGGGCCAGTTCGGCGCGGGTGGACTCGAGCTGGCGGATCACCCGCCGGTGGCGCCGTGCGTCCCGGTAGAGGGCGCGGTACCCGTAGCTCACGAGGGCCGCCACCACGGCGCCGATGCTCGGTCCCACGGCCATGGGCGCGGTGAAGGCCCCCGCGGGGACGTGCAGCACCTGGGACAGCACCACCACGCCGGTGAGCAGCACGATGCTCGCCAGGGCCACCGCGGTGGGCAGCAGAACGGGGTAGAGGAAGAACAGCGGGAAGACCACCCACGCGAAGTCCCGGCTCATCAGGGCCAGACACGCCCAGAGCACGGTGACCGCGGCCAACCACATGGGGGTCCAGCGCAGGCGGCCCGGGTTCGCCCGGCCGCGCGCCACCCGGTTCTCCACCGTGGTGCCCAGCACGTAGGTTGCCGCGAGCAGCGCGGCCAGCACCAGGGTCGCCGTCACCAGCAGGTCGTCCGCGCCCGCGGAGCGCTGCATGACGGTGCGCAGGCACGCGAGACCGAGCAGCGCCGCGAAGCTCACGTGCAGCGTGACCCGCATGATCCGCAGCAGGGCGGGGGTGGACAGCTCCTGGCGCACAGTGTGCCTTCCTGGACGATGACCGGGTGAGGGGAACCGTGCCTCGCACGGCAGGATCCGGAGTCCGTGGTCATGGTACGCACGGTGCGCGATCCCGCATCAACCGAACGGTTGATCTGCGGATCAACCAGCCGGGCCCGGGACTTCAACCGTGGTGGCGACCCGATCCTGGGCTCGGACCGACAGACTGGTGGGTGTTCGCCGTTCCTTCGTCACGGGAGTTTCCCCATGTTCTTGTCCCTGAGGGACATCACGTTCGCCAAGGGCCGTTTCGCGCTGCTGGCCACGGTCGTGGCTCTCATCACCCTGCTCCTGGTGCTGCTCACCGGCCTGACCAACGGGCTCGGCCACCAGAACACCTCTGCGCTGGAACGCCTGGACGCCCAGCGCATCGTGCTGAGCGCGCCCCCGGCGGACTCCGGCTCGGCCTCCTTCACCACGTCCCAGATCGACCAGGAGCAGCTGGACGCCTGGCGGGACGAGGTGGAAGAGGACTCCGTGGAGCGCCTCGGCATCACGCAGACCAGCGCCCGCAGCGGTGCGGGATCCCAGGACGGTGAGAAGTCGTCGTCGCGCGCGGACAGCACGGCGGCGGCCGGGATCGCGCTGGAGCCGGGCTCGCACCTCAACTCCGGGCTGAAGGCCTCATCCGGGAACACCCACCCGGACAAGGGCCAGGTGGTGCTGAGCGAGACCCTCGCCGAGGACATGCACGCCTCCGTGGACGACACCGTGAGCATGGGTGGGACGCCCCTGAAGGTCGCGGGTGTGGTGGCGGACGAGTACTACAGCCACGTGCCCGTCGCTTGGATGAGCATCGAGGACTTCCCCGCGGTGGCCCACACCACGAGCGACGAGAAGGCCACCGCCCTGGCCCTGACCACGCAGGACTACCCGCAGGAACTCACCGGGGACACCGAGACCGTGGCCATGAAGACGCGCGAGGCGTTCTCCGCCCTGCCGGCCTACCGCTCCGAGCGCGGCTCCCTGCTCATGATGCAGGGCTTCCTGTACGGCATCAGCGCGCTGGTGGTCGTCTCGTTCCTGACCGTGTGGACCATCCAGCGCACCCGGGACATCGCCGTGCTGCGCGCCCTGGGCGCGAGCCGCGGCTACGTGGTCCTGGACTCGCTGGTCCAGGCCGCCGTGGTGCTCGCGCTGGGCGTGCTCGTGGGCGGTGGACTCGGCCTGCTGGGCGGGATGCTCGCGGGCTCCGCGGTGCCGTTCCAGCTGGGAGCGGCCAGCGTGGGAATTCCCGTGGCGGGCGTGTTCGTCCTCGGCCTGCTGGGATCCCTGCTCGCCGTGCGCCGCGTCTCCACCGTGGATCCGATGATTGCTCTGGGAGGTAACTGACCATGCATGCTTCTGACGCCGAACCCCGCCACCGCGCGGCCGACCACGACCGGCACCGCCACGGGCACGAGCCCCGGCACGAGCACGCCGCCGGGCACGAGGCCGAGCACGCGACGCAGCCGCACGACGGCGCCGTCGCCACCGCGACGGACGACGCCGCGCCCGCCCTGCGCACCCGGGACGTGTGCCTGGAGTACCCGGACGGCACCGATGCCGAGGGCAGGCCCCGGACCGTGCGGGCCCTGGACCACGTGAGCCTGGAGCTGCGGCGCGGGGTCATGACGGCGCTCATCGGGCCCTCCGGGTCCGGCAAGTCGTCGCTGCTCGCCGTGGCCGCGGCGCTCATCAAGCCCACCTCGGGCTCGGTGTTCGTGGCCGGGCAGTCCCTCACCGAGCTGCCGGAGAAGGACCTGGCCCGCATCCGCCGCGGCCACACCGGCATGGTGTTCCAGCAGCCCAACCTGCTGGCGGCGCTCACGTCCCGTGAGCAGCTCGTGTTGGCCGCCCACGTGGCCGGCGCCCGCGGCAAGGAGCTGCACGCGGCCCGCACCCGGGCGGACGAGCTGCTCGAACAGGTGGGAATGGTGGACTGCGGGGACCGCCGTCCCCACCAGCTCTCCGGCGGTCAGCGGCAGCGCGTGAACATCGCGCGCGCCCTGATGAACGATCCCCAGCTGCTGCTGGTGGACGAACCCACGGCCGCGCTGGACCAGGAGCGCTCGCGCAGCGTCATGGAGCTGCTCGCGGACCTGACCCACCGGTTCGGTCTGGCGTCCCTGGTGGTCACCCACGACACCGAGTTCGTGCCCCTCACGGACCGGTGCGTGAGCATGGAGGACGGCCGGCTGCAGTGACTCCCCGGCACGCTGTGTCGCGCTCGGCATTGCCTCCCGGTGCGCGAGCGAATGGTATTTTGAGAGCAGATCGATTCCCATTCACCACCACGTACTCATCGGAGGCGGCATGAGCCATCCAGTGGGCCCCAACAGCGGCCACTCACCCCGGGTAGGAACTCGGACCACCAGGAAGCCGGGGGCGGCGCCCATCACGGATGTCGTCAAGGTCTTCGCCCGCCTGCTCCCCAAGCAGCTCAAGGACGAGGCCCAGCTGGCCGTTCTCGAGCTGAAGGAGAAGGGCATCAAGGTGGGCGTGGGTGCCGCGTTCGCCGCGGTGGGTCTCGTCTTCCTGGGGCTCGCGGTGATCGCCCTGATCGGTGCCGCCATCTCCGGTCTCTCGCACGTCATGCCCGCGTGGCTCGCGGCGCTGCTGCTGGCCGTGGTGTTCCTGATCCTGCTGGCCGTCCTCGCCCTGATCGGCGTCTCCAAGATCAAGAGCGCCCTGCCGCTGATGCCGGAGAAGACCATCTTCGGTCTGCGCTACGACCTCGGCGTGGTCAAGGAGGGCTCGGCGTACAACGAGGGCCGCGTGCAGCGCGACATCAACGAGGCCGAGCAGAAGAAGCAGCGCGAGAAGGAGGAGGCCGCCAACGACCCGAACCAGGTCAAGCCGGTCAAGCCCACCGAGGAGCAGCTGCGGAACCGCCTCAAGCTGCGCCGCGAGCACATGAAGAGCCTGCGCGACGACGCCCAGAACCGCGCCGAGTCCGTGCAGTCCGCCACCACGGGCTTCGTGAACCGCACCACGCGCACGTTCCACTCCACCCAGGAGACCGTGAAGGCCACCTTCGCCTCCAAGGGCGGGTCCCAGGGAACGCGCCCCGCCGCCGGTTCCACCGCCGTCTCGGACACGCTCAGCGAACGCTGGCAGCCGCTGGCCGTGGCCGTGGCCGCCGGGACCGCGTTCCTCGTGTTCCTGCGCAAGCTGCTGAAGAAGTGAGCGGCCGCGGTTCCCGCGAACCGTGAGCTGCCGTGAACAGGCCGGGTCCTCGGACCCGGCCTGTTGCGTGCCCGGCCCGCCCGCGGTGAGAAGACGACGCGGACACGCGCCAGCCTGTGGTGCGGGCCCGCCGCGGTGACGTCGGCCGGAGGCGTCCGCCGCGCGCCTGCACGCCGTCCGGATCCCGCGGTCGCGGGTCTCATTGCTATAGTCGGCTTGGTCCTGCCGTCCCCGTGCCACCCCGAAATCGCCCACCGCCGCACGGCGGCTCGCGCCCACGCGGGGGAACGGGACGGCGGCACCAGTCCCCGGGGCGTCCCGGCCACCCGCCGGGGCGACCACGCCGACCAGTGACTCACGTACGGAACTCCACGCCTTGAAGATTCTGATCACCGCAGAGACCTACCCGCCCGACGTCAACGGATCCGCGCAGTTCGCCCGCCGCCTGGCACACGGGATGCTCGAGCGGGGGCACGAGGTCCACGTGGCGGCACCCATGCCCACGCACGGGCCCTCGCGGGTGATGGCCGACGACGGCGTGCAGGAGCACCGCTTCCGGTCCCACCACGCCTTCACCCACCCGTACTTCCGGCTCTGCTTCCCGTGGGAGATCGCCCGCGAGGTCTCGCACCTCTTCGACGAGGTGCAACCGGACGTGGTCCACGTGCAGTGCCACTACATCCTGGGCCGCCTGGTGATCCATGAGGCCGTGCGGCGAGGCGTCCGCGTGGTGGGCACCAACCACTTCATCCCGGAGAACATCGAACCGTTCCTGCCCTTCCCCGACTGGTTCATCAAGGGGTACCGGAAGGTCTCCTGGTGGGACATCGCCCGGGTGTACGGGCGCTGCGATGTGATCACCGCGCCCACGCCCCTGGCGGTGCGCACCATGGTGGACAACGGCGTGGCGGACCGGGCGGTGGCCGTGTCCAACGGGATCGACGCCGGTCACTACGAGGCCGCCGCGGACGAGGACGTCCGGCACCCGGATCACCCCGTGGTGCTGTTCTGCGGCCGGCTCGCCGTGGAGAAGAACGTGAACGAGCTGATCGAGGCCATCGCCCTGATCCCGCGCGCGAAGAACGTGCACGCGGAGATCGTGGGGGAGGGCGAGCAGCGGGAGAGGCTCGTGCGGCTCGCGCACGAGCGCGGTGTGGCCGACCGGGTGCAGTTCCTCGGCTTCCTCACGGACGAGGAGCTGCGCCGGGCCTACCTGCGGGCGGACGTCTTCTGCCAGCCGGGCACCGCGGAGCTGCAGTCCCTCGTGACGCTCGAGGCCATGAGCGCGTCCACCCCCGTGGTGCTCGCCAACGCCCGGGCGCTGCCCCACCTCGCGGAGGAGGGCCGCAACGGCTACCTCTTCACCCCTGGGGACCCCGCGGACCTCGCGGCCAAGCTGCAGCTCGTGCTGGACGCCTCCCCGGAGCAGCAGCGGGCGATGGGCGCCCACAGCCGCGCGATGGTCTCCCAGCACTCGTTCACCCGCACCCTGGACACCTTCGAGCGGATCTACGGTGGCGCCAACCGCTGACGCCACGGCCGGCGACGTCGCCGGGTCGCCCGTGGTGACCCGGTGCGCACTCCGCCACCGCTGGGTGCGCGCCGGGACAGCGCAACGCGCCCGGAGATCACGGTCCGCGGACACCGGTGCGGTACCGTGGTGCGGCGGCCGGTACCCGGCCGCGACAGGGGGCGGTAGCTCAGCTGGTCAGAGCAGAGGACTCATAATCCTTGGGTCGTGGGTTCAAGCCCCACCCGCCCTACTCGAGGGGTCTTCCCCCGATCGCCGGTGACGACGGCGCCCCGGCCGCGACCGGCGGCGCGGCCACGAACGGCGGCGCGTCCACCGGCCACGGGTTCCGCCGAGGGGTGTCGTCCACCACCGGCCCCGGCGCGTGCCGGACGGCCGCGGTGGCGCATCACGTGCGCTCCGGAACGGGAAGCAGCACCGACGGTCGCAGGTCCGCCACGAACTGCAGCGGGTTCACGTACTCCCCGTTCTCCCGCACGCCCCAGTGCACCGCGGAGCCCGCCGGCCCGTGACCCGGGTCCGCCACGCGTGCCACGACCTGACCCCGGACCACACGCTCGCCCCGGTGCACGGCGGCCGTCACGGGCTCGAACGAGGACTTGTGCCCGCCCCCGTGGTCGATGGTGAGCACCTCACGGTCCACCACCACTGCGGTGAAGCTGACGACCCCGTCCTGCGGGGCACGGACCGGCGTTCCGGGTGGCGCGTGCAGGTCCGCGCCGCGGTGCCCGGGCAGCCACTTCTTCGCGGGGGCCTCGAAGTGCCGTTCGACGCCCGGGCGCGGGGCCACGGGCCACGCCCACCCGGCTCCCGCCGCGGCCGCGGGCGGGGGACCCCATCCGACCGGGACGCACAGCAGCACGAGCAGCAGGACGGCGAGCAGCCGGGCGCGCGCGGCGGGAGGCTCGGTGGACCGGGTGGTCCGTGCGGCGCCGGTACCGGGGGCGAGGGGAGTCATGGCACCCAGCCTGGCCGTGCGGCGTCGTCAGCGGGGAGAGCGGGCCGGCATGTGGAGCGGGCGTGCCGCGGGATGCGGTAGGCTGGCCCGTGCAGTTGCTCTGCCATCGGTTCTCCATGCCCGTTCCCGGGCGTGCGCCGTGGCGGACGGCTGACTTCGCGCGCGAGGGAACCCGGCACGGACCTGCTCCGTCCGGGTGCGCATCCCCTCGGTCCGGACGTCCCAGGGGACATTCCGGTCTGGGATGCGAGGGTCCGGCTTCCACGAATCGGACCCCGAACCGCGCCAGGGACCGGTTCACCGGTCGACAACCGTCAACCCATGGCGGCCCCCGGGCCGTCAGATACTCATGAGGAGACGACATGCCTGTCGTTACCATGCGCCAGATGCTCGACAACGGCGTCCACTTCGGTCACCAGACCCGCCGCTGGAACCCGAAGATGAAGCGCTTCATCTTCACCGAGCGCAACGGCATCTACATCATCGACCTGCAGCAGTCGCTGGGCTTCATCGACAAGGCCTACGAGGCCGTCAAGGCCACCGTCGCCCACGGCGGCACCATCCTGTTCGTCGGCACCAAGAAGCAGGCGCAGGAGGCCATTGCCGAGCAGGCCACGCGCGTGGGCATGCCCTACGTGAACCACCGCTGGCTCGGTGGCATGCTCACCAACTTCCAGACCGTCTCCAAGCGCATCGACCGCATGAAGGAACTGGAAGAGGTCGACTTCGACGACGTCGCCGGCTCGCAGTACACCAAGAAGGAACTGCTGCTGCTGCGCCGCGAGAAGGAGAAGCTGGAGCGCACCCTGGGTGGCATCCGCAACCTCACCAAGACCCCGTCCCTGATCTGGATCGTGGACACCAAGAAGGAGCACCTCGCCGTGGACGAGGCGCAGAAGCTCGGTGTGCCGATCGTCGCGATCCTCGACACCAACTGCGATCCGGACGAGGTCGCGTTCCCCATCCCGGGCAACGACGACTCCATCCGCTCCGTCTCCCTGCTGACCCGCGTGGTCGCCGACGCCGTGGCCGAGGGCCTCATGGAACGCCACAACGGCAAGTCCAACGCCGCCGAGGAGCCCATGGCCGAGTGGGAGCGCGAGCTGCTCGAGCAGCACGAGGAGCAGAAGTCCGAGGAGTCCGCCCCGGCCGAGCAGGCCGCTCCGGCTGAGCAGGCCGCCCCGGCCGCCGAGGCGCCCGCCGAGACCGAGCAGAAGGACGCCCCCGCCGCCGAGTGAGGCCGCGGGAGGTGTTCACCTTCCATTCTTCCCGGTGACCCACAGTGGTGACCGGAACCGCGCCGGGTGTCCACGGACGCCCGGCGCGGACGCAACCGACAACAGAGGAGTTCACATGGCGAACTACACCGCTGCTGACATCAAGGCCCTGCGCGAGCGCACGGGCGCGGGCATGCTGGACGTGAAGAAGGCCCTGGACGAGGCCGACGGCGACGCCCAGAAGGCCCAGGAGATCATCCGCGTCAAGGGTCTCAAGGGTGTGACCAAGCGCGAGGGCCGCTCCACCGCCGAGGGCATCGTGGTGGCCCGCACGGAGAACAACGTGGGCTACATGGTCGAGGTCAACTCCGAGACCGACTTCGTGGCCAAGTCCGCCCCGTTCGTGGAGTTCGGCACCAAGGTGCTCGACGCCGCCGTGGCCGCCGACGCCGCGGACCTGGACGCCCTGCTCGCCGCCGAGGTGGACGGCAAGCCCGTCTCCGAGCTCGTCACCGAGACCGGTGCGCTGCTGGGCGAGAAGGTCGTCGTGCGTCGCGTGGCGCGCGTGGCCGGCGACCACGTGGCCGTGTACCTGCACAAGACCTCCAAGGACCTCCCCGCCCAGGTGGGTGTCCTGCTGGCCGTGTCCGGTGCCGATGCCGAGACCGCCGCCCACGACGTCGCCGTGCACGTGGCCGCGATGTCCCCGGCCTTCCTCTCCGAGGAGGACGTTCCCGCCGAGACGGTGGAGAACGAGAAGCGCGTGGCCGAGGAGACCGCTCGCAACGAGGGCAAGCCGGACAAGATCATCCCGAACATCGTCCAGGGTCGCCTCAAGGGCTACTACAAGGACGTCGTGCTGGTGGACCAGGACTTCGCCAAGGACTCCAAGAAGACCGTGGGCCAGGTGCTGTCCGAGGCCGGCGCCACCGCCACCGCCTTCGCGCGGTTCCGCGTGGGAGCCTGATCGACTCACCACGGCCCCCGCGCGTCGCTGATCCGACGCGGTGGGGGCCGGCGGCGTCGTGGACGGGGAACCGTTCGCGCGTCCCGCTCCGCGGCGGCGGGGCACCACCGGGGGACCGGGGGTGCCCCGCCGCTTCTGTATGCTGGAGGGCGGTCCGCCACGCGCCGACCGTGCCTGCGAACGGCTCGCCGCGACCGCGGGACGCACGGACGAGGCACCACCCTGACCACACATCGCCCCGGGAGGATCCATGCCCACCACCAACGAATCCGAGCCCCAGGACGAAGCCATCCGCATGAGCCGGGAGGCCCGCCGGGCGGAGCCCGCGCGTCGTCGCGTGCTGCTCAAGCTCTCGGGCGAGGTCTTCGGCGGTGGCAGCGTGGGCGTGGACACCGCGGTGGTGCGCCAGATCGCCGAGCAGATCGCGGCCACCGTGGGGCAGGTGGAGACCTCCGTGGTGGTGGGCGGCGGCAACTTCTTCCGCGGCGCGGAGCTCTCGCAGGCGGGCATGGACCGCTCCCGCGCGGACTACATGGGCATGCTGGGCACCGTGATGAACTGCCTGGCGCTGCAGGACTTCCTGGAGCAGTGCGGCGTGGACACCCGCGTGCAGTCCGCGATCAAGATGGAGCAGGTCGCGGAGACCTACATCCCGCGGCGCGCCATCCGCCACATGGAGAAGGACCGCGTGGTCATTTTCGGGGCCGGGGCGGGGCTGCCGTACTTCTCCACGGACACCGTGGCCGCCCAGCGTGCGCTGGAGGTGCACGCCACCGAGGTGCTGATGGCCAAGAACGGCGTGGACGGCGTCTACACCGCCGATCCCCGCAAGGACCCGGGCGCGCAGCGCCTGGCGAGTCTCACCTACGACGAGGCCCTGGCCCGGGACATCCGCGTGATGGACCAGACGGCCTTCGCGCTGTGCCGGGACAACAACGTGACCATGCGCGTGTTCGGCATGGAGGGCGCGGGCAACGTGACCCGCGCGGTGCTGGGCGAGGAGATCGGCACGCTCGTCACCCCCTGAACCGCCTCGCCGAGCCACGGGTCGCGGGCGCCCGGCCCGGACCCGACCGTTAGAGTGGAAGCTACGTTCCGTTGCCGCCGGGGCAGTGCCACCGGCCGGCCGTCGCCTAAGGAGAACCACCCGTGATTTCAGATGTCCTCTCGGATGCCACCACCAGGATGAGCAAGGCGGTGGACGCGGCGAAGTCCGACTTCTCCAACGTGCGCACCGGCCGCGCGAACCCGGCGCTGTTCTCGAGCCTGCTCGTGCAGTACTACGGCACGCCCACCCCGCTGCAGCAGCTCGCCTCGTTCCAGACCCCCGAGGCCCGCACGCTGCTCATCACCCCCTACGACCGCGGTGCGCTCAACGACATCGAGAAGGCCCTGCGGGACTCGGACATCGGGGCCAACCCCGCGAACGACGGCAACGTGATCCGCGTGGTCATGCCCGAGCTCACGGAGGAGCGCCGCAAGGAGTACGTGAAGATCGTCCACGGCAAGGCCGAGGACGCCCGCGTGTCCGTGCGCAACGTGCGCCGCCACGCCAAGGAGGCCATCGAGAAGCTCGTCAAGGACGGCGACGTGGGCGAGGACGACGGCAAGCGCGGCGAGAAGGACCTCGACGCTGCCACCAAGAAGCACATCGACCAGGTCGACGAGCTGCTCAAGAACAAGGAAGCCGAACTGCTCGGCGCGTGATGCATCCGGCTGACTCCCCCCGCCCGTCCGGCCCCGCACCCGCCGCACCTCCCGAGGTGCCGGCGGGGGAGGGGACGGCGGGCCACGATCCCCACGCGCTGGCCACCGGTTCCCTGCGCCACGTCCTGGCGCGTCCGTTCCAGCGCAGCACCGAGCACAGGGCCCCGTCCAGGGCGGGGCGCAACCTCCCGGCGGCGGTGGCCGTCGCGGTGGTGCTGATCGCCACCCTGGTCACGGGTCTGTTCTTCGTCCCGCTGGTCCTCGCCCTGCTGGCCGGCGCCGCCGCGGGCATCGGCGTGGGGGAGATCGCCCGCTCGCTGACGTACAAGGGCGTGCTGATCCCGCGGGTCCCGGCGGTCCTCGCCGCGGTCCTGATGCCGCTCTCCGCGTTCTTCGGCGGGGCCGAGGCCCTGTCGATGGCGCTGGTGCTGGCGGTCACGCTCGTGGTGGTGTGGCGGGCGTTCGGCCCGCGCCATGGGATGATGCTGTCCATCATGGGCTCGGTCTTCGCCCTCGTGTGGGCGTCCTTCCTGCTGAGCACGGCCGTGCTGCTGTACCACTCGCCGGACGGACCGCAGAAGGTCCTCACGGTCATCCTCCTCGCGGTCAGCTCCGACACCTTCGGATACGCGGTGGGCGTGGTGTGGGGCAAGCACCCCATGGCACCCAGGATCTCCCCGAAGAAGTCCTGGGAGGGCTTCGCGGGTTCGGCGGGCGGTGCCGTGGTGGTGGGCATCCTGTGCGCCACCCTGCTGCTGGGCATCCCGTGGTGGCAGGGCGCCGTCCTGGCGGTCGCCATCGTGGCGGTGGCCACACTGGGGGACTTCTCCGAGTCCATGATCAAGCGTGAGATCGGGATCAAGGACATGGGGACCCTGTTGCCGGGGCACGGCGGCGTGATGGACCGCATCGACTCCATTCTCTTCGCCGTGATCACCGGCTACGTGATCTTCGAACTGTTCACCGTGCTCGCATGACACCGGGGCCCGGTTCCGCGTCCGCTGCCGGCCGCGGTGGCGCGCGGTCCGACACCCTCGCCGTGAAAGGGCTCGCATGACTTCTCAGGACCGTTTCCCCCGCGTCGCGGAGCGCGCATGGGGGTACGACCCCGCCCAGGTGGACGACTTCCTGGACCGGGTGGCGGCCGTGCTCGACAGCTCGACGCCGCCGTCCCCCACCCCCGCGGACGGCGCCGGTCCGCACCCCGGGTCGGAGAACGCCGGGACGGGATCCAACCGGACCGGGAGCGGCGCGACGGGACCCGAGCGGGCCGAGGACGGCGGGGCGGGAAGTGACCGGACCGGGAGCGGCGCGGCGGGATCCGGTCGAACGGGGAGCGGCGCGTCGTCGAGCGCCGACCCCGGCGGGGCCGCGCGGCGCATGGGCAGCCGCCAGGTCAGGGAGCGGGTGTTCGACCGCGTGCAGGGCGGGTACGACCCCGTGGCCGTGGACCTCCACCTGGACGAGGTGGAGGACGACCTGTTCGCCCGGGAGCACCGGGCCTTCGTGGCCGAGCACGGGGTGCAGCGCTGGAACGAGCACGTGGAGCTGCTGGGCCAGCTGCTGCTGGGCCGGCTCAACAGGCCCCGCTCCGAACGCTTCCGTCGGCCCGCGAAGCACCGCACCGTGGGCTACTCGGCCGCGGACGTGGACGTGCTGTGCGACAGGCTGATGGAGCAGCTGCGCGACGCACCGGACGTGGACCCCCGGCTGCTGCGCACCGCGGTGTTCCGTCCCGCCCAGGGCCAGCGCTGCTACGAGGAGCAGCAGGTGGATGCGTTCCTGGACCGTGCCGTGGAGTTCATCCTGGCCGTGCGAGTGGTGTCCCGCGCGTCGTGAGCCGCCGTTTGTATACAAAAAGCCCCGAAAAATGTGAGGTCGACTAACCAAACCGCGTAATATCGCGGTTTTTTGGAACGCAGGAGCACAGCCTCTTGTCTCTTTGGATACACAGTCCCTAATGTGGTGATCATCACACTAGGAGGCACACATGGCATCCACGTCCTCTGTCGACCCCGACGGTTCCCCGGCAACCTTCGGCATCGACTTCCCCGCGGCGCAGCGCTCCGAGGAGTTCCAGCGCCTGCGCTCCACACACCGATCCTTCGTCTTCCCGCTGGCCGTGGCCTTCCTGGTCTGGTACCTGCTCTACGTGGTGCTGGCCATCTACGCACCGGCCTTCATGTCCACCCGGGTGCTGGGCAACGTCAACCTGGGACTCGTCCTCGGGCTGCTGCAGTTCGTCACCACCTTCGGCATCACGGCGGCCTACGTCCGGTTCGCCAACCGCAGGCTCGATCCGCAGGCCACGGCGCTGCGTGAGGAGCTCGAAGCGTCCGAGATCCACCGGTCCGAGACCCACGAGGAGGTTCGGCCATGATCGCCGTTCCCACCGTTTCCCTGCCGGCGGTCCACCTCGCGGAGAAGTCCGCCACCGTGGGCAACCCCGCCATCAACATCTCGATCTTCCTGGGCTTCGTGCTCGTGACCCTGGTGGTCGTGATCCGGGCCTCCAAGTCCACCGCCACCGCCGCGGACTACTACGCCGGGGGCCGTTCCTTCTCCGGCACGCAGAACGGCCTGGCCATCGCGGGGGACTACCTCTCCGCGGCATCCTTCCTGGGGATCGTGGGGGCCATCGCCCTGCAGGGGTACGACGGGTTCCTCTACTCCATCGGGTTCTTCGTCGCGTGGCTCGTGGCGCTGCTGCTGATCGCCGAGCCCCTGCGCAACACGGGCAAGTTCACCATGGCGGACGTGCTGTCCTTCCGGCTGCGCCAGCGCCCGGTGCGCGTGGCGGCGTCGATCTCCACGATGGCCGTGACGTTCTTCTACCTCCTCGCCCAGATGGCCGGTGCGGGCGCACTCGTGTCCCTGCTGCTGGGCATCAGCTCCAAGACCGGGCAGTCGCTGGTCATCGTGATCGTGGGCGTGATCATGATCGTCTACGTGCTCGTGGGCGGCATGAAGGGCACCACCTGGGTGCAGATCATCAAGGCCTGCCTGCTCGTGACCGGCGTGGCCGTGATGACCGTCTGGATCCTGGGCATGTTCGGCTTCAACTTCTCGGCCATCCTCGGCGCCGCCGTGGAGACCAACCACAACCCCAAGCTGCTGGATCCGGGGTTGAAGTACGGCATGAACGAGACCTCCAAGCTGGACTTCATCTCGCTGGGCATGGCGCTGGTGCTGGGCGCGGCGGGTCTGCCGCACGTGCTGATGCGCTTCTACACGGTGCCCACGGCCAAGGAGGCCCGCAAGTCCGTGGTGTGGGCCATCTCCCTGATCGGCCTGTTCTACCTCTTCACGCTGGTCCTGGGCTTCGGCGCCGCCGCCCTCATCGGCGCGGACCGCATCAAGGGCGCTCCCGGCGGGGTGAACTCCGCGGCCCCGCTGCTCGCGTACGAACTCGGCGGCTCGGTGCTCATGGGGCTCATCGCGGCGGTGGCCTTCGCCACCATCCTGGCCGTGGTCGCGGGACTGGCCATCACGGCGTCGGCGTCCTTCGCCCACGACATCTACACGTCCGTGATCAAGAAGGGGAACTCGGACCCGCGGCAGGAGCTGCGCGTGGCCAAGACCACCGTGGTCGTCATCGGCCTGATCTCGATCGCCGGCGGCATCGGCGCCCAGGGCCAGAACGTGGCGTTCCTCGTGGCGCTGGCCTTCGCCGTGGCCGCCTCGGCCAACCTGCCCACCATCCTCTACTCCCTGTACTGGAAGCGCTTCACCACCCGCGGTGCCGTGTGGTCCATGTACGGCGGGCTGATCCTCTCCGTGGTGCTGATCGTCTTCTCGCCGGTCATGTCCGGGGCGGAGACGTCCATGATCCCGGGCGCGGACTTCGCCGTCTACCCGCTGGCGAACCCGGGCATCGTCTCCATCCCGGCCTCGTTCCTGCTCGGCTTCCTGGGCTCCGTCACGGAACGGCGGCGCGAGGACCCCCTCAAGCAGTCCGAGATGGAAGTGCGTTCCCTCACAGGCGTGGGTGCCGAGAAGGCGGTGTCGCACTGATCCGGCGCCATTCGGCGCACCGGTTGTCGACCGGGCGAGCGTTGCGGGCCCTGTAGTCCGCCAGTCTGGTAGTAAACTGAATGACGGTTCGCTGACCAGAGCGACTGCGGGCAACCGCAAGCTTGAGCAACGAAAAACTTGAGGTGGAGAAATGGGCATTATTAGCTGGATCATCCTCGGTCTGATCGCTGGCGCTCTCGCCAAGCTGATCCTGCCGGGCAAGCAGGGTGGCGGAATCATCGTCACCATCATCCTGGGCATCGTGGGCGCGTTCCTCGGTGGCTGGCTGGGCTCCTTCATTCCGGGCCTGAGCAACGGCATCAACCACATCAGCATCGGTTCGATCATCACGTCCGTCATCGGCGCGATCATCGTGCTGCTCATCTACGGCGCCGTCGTCGGCCGCCGTCGCTGAACCGCACACGGGTCCTGAGGGATCCACCGACAAGGGCGTCACCTCCGGGTGGCGCCCTTGTTGCATGCCCGGGGGAGCCGCGGCCGGTCCCGGGGCCGCTCCCGGGGGCCCGACGACGCACGCGGACGCGAGAGCGGGCGCCATACTGGTCGCATGACTGCGCAGCCCACCATGACCCCCGATCTCGACCTCGCTACGCGGGAGGCTCCCCGCCGGCTGGCGATCCTGGGCGCCACCGGATCCATCGGCACCCAGGCCCTCGAGGTCGTCGCCGCCGCCGCGACCCTGGGCCGGCCGGCCACCGACGCCTCCCACCCGCCGTTCCAGGTGCGGGCCCTCGCCGCCGGCGCGGGCCACCTCGAGCTGCTGGCCCAGCAGGCCCTGCACTTCGGGGTCGAGGCCGTGGGCACCAGCGGCACCTCCGACGACGCCGCGCGGTTGCGCGAGCTGCTCGCGGACGGTGCGCGGGCGGCGTCGCGCCCCGTGCCCGAGGTCTTCCACGGACCGCACGCGGCGGAGCGGATCGCCGAGTGGGCCGGGGTGGACCTGGTGCTCAACGGCATCACGGGGAGCATCGGACTGGCCCCCACCCTGGCCGCGCTGGCCGCCGGGCGCCGAGTGGCGCTGGCCAACAAGGAGTCGCTGATCGCCGGCGGACCCCTCGTGAAGCGCGCGGCGGCGGCCACGGGGCTCACGGACGCCCTGATCCCCGTGGACTCGGAGCACTCGGCGATCGCGCAGGCGCTGCGCTCCGGGAGCCGCGGTGAGATCGACCGGCTGGTCCTCACCGCCTCCGGCGGACCGTTCCGCGGCTGGACCCGCGAGCGGCTCGCGGCGGTGACCCCGGGGCAGGCGCTGCAGCACCCCACGTGGGACATGGGTCCCATGGTGACCACCAATTCCGCGACCATGGTCAACAAGGCGCTCGAGGTGCTCGAGGCGAGCCTGCTGTTCGACGTCCCCCTGGAGCGGATCGACGTGACCGTGCACCCACAGTCCGTGGTGCACTCCATGGTGCAGTTCGTGGACGGCTCCACCCTGGCCCAGGCCTCACCCCCGGACATGCGGCTGCCCATTGCCCTGGGTCTCGGCTGGCCCCACCGTGTGAGCGGGGCGGCCGCACCGTGCGACTGGACGCGGGCCGCGCAGTGGAGCTTCGAGCCGCTGGACTCCCGGGCCTTCCCCGCGGTGGAGCTGATGAAGCACGCCGGCGGCTTGGGCGGCACTTGGCCCGCGGTGTTCAACGCCGCCAACGAGCAGGCCGTGCTGGCGTTCCACCGGAGGGAACTTGGATTCACGCAGATCGTGGAGGTGGTGGAACGGGTGCTGGACGACCACCGGGGAACCCGGGAGCCGGCACTGCAGGACGTCCTGGCGGCGGAGGAGTGGGCCCGTGCGCGCGCCGACGAGCGGATCGCACACTCCTCTTGACACCGTCCGGGATGCCGCTACGCGCGGACCGTGTTAGGCTCGTGCGTGGATGACGAGATCCGGCGCGAAGCTCTGGCTGGCCGGACGGCAACCCTCTCCCGTAGCGGGGTGCCCCAGATGACCATCCGGCCGCGGTTCGAACGGATCACGGCAAGTGCGGTTTTCCCCGGAATGGCATTTGTCTGATCGTCGTCCTCCTCCAGGTGGGATCGTTTGCACCGCGCACCCGTATCCCGACCCCGGAAAGGCATGATCGTGCGCACCAGAGCCCTCATTCCCGTCGTACTGGCCACCACCCTGGGCCTCACCCTCACCGCGTGCGGTGGCGGGTCCGAGAACACGGACCCGGCCGCCGACGGCAAGATCACCATCGGCATCGTGGGATCCACCCCCGTGCAGAACGCACTGAAGGACGTCGCCGCGCAGCACGACGTGACGGTCGAGTACGTGGACTTCAGCGACTACAGCCAGCCGAACCCCGCCCTGAAGAGCGGCGACGTGGACATGAACTGGTTCCAGCACATCGCCTACCTCGCGGACTACAACAACGCCTCCGGGGACACCATCACCCCGGTGGGCTCCACCTCCATCTTCCCGCTGGGCCTGTACTCCAAGTCCGTGAAGGCCGTCTCGGACTTCAAGAAGGACGACGAGATTGCGGTCCCCAACGACTCCATCAACCTGTCCCGGTCGCTGAACCTGCTGAAGCAGCAGGGCCTGGTGTCCTTCACCAAGGACACCATCGCCCCCACGGAGCAGGACATCGACAAGGAGAAGTCGAAGGTCAAGGTCCGCCCGGTCTCCGCGGAGCAGACCGTGCTGTCCATGGACTCGGTGGCCGGGTCCGTGGTGAACAACGACTTCCTGGACCGCGCGAACCTCGAGCCGAAGTCCGCCCTGGCCCAGGACGATCCCACCGCGGACAGCGCCAAGGTGTACGACAACCTCTTCGCCGCCACCGAGGCGAACGCGGACAACGAGACGCTGAAGAAGGTCGCCGGCTTCTACTACGACGACAAGGTCCAGGAGGCGGAGAAGAAGGAGACCAAGGGCACCGCGGTTCCCACCAGGGTGGACCAGCAGGAGCTCAAGGACCTGCTGGCCCGCTACGCCAAGGATCTCCAGGAGCAGAGCAAGTGAGCCCTGCCGCCGCGGCCGACACCCTGGTCAGCATCCGGGACGTCAGCAAGGTCTTCGTGACCGGCCCCAGACGCCGCCCCCGCACGGTGACCGCGGTGGACTCCGTGAACCTGGAGATCCGGCGCGGTGAGGTCTTCGCCGTGATCGGCTACTCCGGGGCGGGCAAGTCCACGCTGGTGCGTCTGATCAACGGGCTCGAGTCCATCACCTCCGGCACCCTGGAGGTCGCCGGGCGTCGGGTCGACGGCCGCTCCGAGACCCAGCTGGCGCCGATCCGCCACGACATCGGGATGATCTTCCAGCAGTTCAACCTCTTCACCTCGCGCACGGTCGCGGGCAACGTGGAGTACCCCCTCAAGCGCGCCGGGTGGAAGGCGGAGGACCGCAGGGCGCGGGTCGCCGAGCTGCTCGAGTTCGTGGGGCTCACCGAGCGCGCCGGGAACTACCCCGAGCAGCTCTCGGGCGGTCAGAAGCAGCGCGTGGGCATCGCACGGGCGCTCGCCACCAGTCCCGAGCTGCTGCTCGCGGACGAGTCCACGTCCGCCCTGGACCCGGAGACCACGCAGGAGGTCCTGGGGCTGCTGCGCAGGGTCAACAGGGAGCTGGGGATCACGATCGTGCTGATCACCCACGAGATGGACGTGGTGCGCGCCGTCGCCGACCGCGTGGCGGTCATGGACTCGGGCCGCGTGGTGGAGGTGGGCACCACCGCGGAGGTGTTCGCGCACCCCACCGCCGAGACCACCCGCAAGTTCGTTTCCTCGGTGATGCGCACCGTGCCCCGCCCGGACGAGCTCGCCAAGCTGCGCGCGGAGCACCCCGGCCGGCTCGTGATCGTGGACGTCACGGATCGCAGCCGGATCGGCGCGGTCCTCTCGGACGCCGCACGGGACGGTGTCAGCTTCGACATCGCGTTCGGCGGGATCTCCATCCTGCAGTCCCAGTCATTCGGGACGCTCACCCTCTCCCTCACGGGTTCGGACGACGCCGTGTCCCGGACCGTCCACGCGCTGCGTGCCGTGACCACGGTGCAGGAGGTGTCCCACTGATGAATTTCTCCACTCTCGGACCGCAGCTGCTGAGCGCGACCGGGCAGACGCTGTACATGGTCTCCGTGACCCTGGTCCTCGCCGGACTCGTGGGTCTGGCGGTGGGCATGGGGCTCTACGTCACGCGGCGGGGAAGCATCATGGAGAACAGCGTGGTCTTCACCGTGCTGAACCTGCTGGTCAACTTCGTGCGGCCCATCCCGTTCATCATCCTGCTGGCGGCCCTGGGGCAGGTCACGGAATCCGTGGTGGGTTCCCGACTGGGTCCGAACGCCGCGATCTTCACCATGACCATCGGCGCCACGTTCGCGGTCGCCCGGATCGTGGAGCAGAACCTCATGACGGTGGAGCCCGGGGTGATCGAGGCCGCGCGGTCCATGGGGGTCTCGCGGTGGAAGATCATCACCACCGTGATCCTGCCCGAGGCGCTCGGCCCGCTCGTGCTCGGGTACACGTTCCTGGTCATCGGCATCACGGACATGTCCGCGATGGCCGGCGCGATCGGTGCCGGCGGTCTGGGTGACTTCGCGCTGCGCCTGGGCTACCAGCGCTTCAACGACGAGGTCACGTGGGCCGCGGTGATCGTGATCATCGTCCTGGTCCAGCTCGTGCAGTTCTTCGGCAACTGGCTGGCGCGCAAGATCATGCGCCGCTGAGACCCGGGCCCCGCGCCACTGCGCCGCCCCGTCCGTGCCCCGGCACGGGCGGGGCGGTTTCGTGTTCGGCGTGTCACGGACCGCCGCCGGGGCGGCAGGTCTGGGGCACAATGGAGACAGCACCACACGCGGGGCACGCGTCACGGGCCCCGCTCGCCCATTCCCCTGGAGGAAATTCGTGACCTCGGTCAATCTCGGCATGCCCGCAGCACCCCAACCCGTCCTGGCCCCGCGGCGCCCCACGCGCCAGATCCGGGTGGGTTCGGTGGGGGTGGGCTCCGACTCCCCGATCAGCGTGCAGTCGATGACCACCACGCCCACCACGGACATCAACGCCACCCTGC
Organism: Kocuria tytonis; assembly: GCF_003226895.2. Taxonomy (GTDB): domain Bacteria; phylum Actinomycetota; class Actinomycetes; order Actinomycetales; family Micrococcaceae; genus Kocuria; species Kocuria tytonis. The sequence continues at coordinate 73,926 of NZ_PNJG02000005.1, read as the reverse complement.
AGCAGATCGCGGAGCTGAACGCGGCCGGTTGCGACATCGTGCGCGTGGCGTGCCCGTCCCAGGACGACGCCGACGCCCTGCCCATCATCGCGAAGAAGTCCCCGATCCCGGTGATCGCGGACATCCACTTCCAGCCCAAGTACGTCTACGCCGCGATCGACGCCGGCTGCGCGGGCGTGCGTGTGAACCCGGGGAACATCCGCAAGTTCGACGACCAGATCGAGGGCATCTCCCGGGCCGCGGAGGCGGCCGGGGTGTCCATCCGGATCGGTGTCAACGCCGGCTCCCTGGACAAGCGGCTGCTCGAGAAGTACGGCAAGGCCACCCCGGAGGCCCTGATGGAGTCCGCCGTGTGGGAGGCCTCGCTGTTCGAGCAGCACGACTTCCACGACTTCAAGATCTCCGTGAAGCACAACGACCCCGTGACCATGGTCCGGGCCTACCAGCTGCTCGCCGAGCGCGGTGACTGGCCCCTGCACCTCGGGGTGACCGAGGCGGGCCCGGCGCTGCAGGGCACCGTGAAGTCCGCCACGGCGTTCGGCATCCTGCTGTCCCAGGGCATCGGGGACACCATCCGCGTCTCCCTGTCCGCTCCTCCCGTGGAGGAGGTCAAGGTGGGCAACCAAATCCTGCAGTCGCTGGGCCTGCGCCCGCGCAAGCTGGAGATCGTGTCCTGCCCCTCCTGCGGCCGCGCCCAGGTGGACGTCTACAAGCTCGCGGAAGAGGTCAACGAGGGCCTGGCGCACCTGACGGTCCCGCTGCGCGTGGCCGTCATGGGCTGCGTCGTCAACGGCCCGGGGGAGGCCCGCGAGGCGGATCTCGGGGTGGCCTCCGGCAACGGCAAGGGCCAGATCTTCGTCAAGGGCGAGGTGGTCAAGACCGTCCCCGAGGACCAGATCGTGGAGACCCTGCTGGCCCAGGCCAACGAGATGGCCGAGGGCATGGAGCTGGACGAGAACGGTCAGCCGGTCGAGGGCGCCCCGGTCGTGACCGCCGGGTGATCCTGCGCCGTTCCCCGCGGGTGCTGGCGCCCGCGGCCGTGGACCCGGCCGCCCTGGACCGGGTGCTCGCGCAGGACCCGGTCTCCTCGGTCTTCGTCGCCGCGCACGTGCAGCGCATCCGTGCCCACGGCGGGAAGCGACCCCCGGTCTACGGGGTGTGCGACGCCGCCGGGCGGCTCGTGGGGGCCTGCTGGGTGGGCACCAACGTGGTGCCCGTGCGGCTCGACGAGCGGGGGGTCGAGCTCGTGGCGGACGAACTGGCGCGCGGTGGCCCGCGGTTCGCCTCCCTCTTCGGTCCCGCGGAGCCCGTGCTCGGGCTGTGGGAGCGGTTGCGGGGATCCTGGCCGGACCCGTTCGACGTCCGGCCCGTGCAGCCCCTGCTCGTCATGGACCGGGACCCGGAGCCCGAGCTGCTCACGGGCCCGGGCGCGGGGGTGCGCTGGGCCGCCGTCGACGACTTCTCCCGGGTGCTGCCCGCGGCCGCCGCCATGTTCACGGAGGAGGTGGGGTACTCACCCCTGACCACCGGGGCCGAGGGCTACCGCCGCCGGATCCGCTCCCTGCTGGAGGAGCGTCGCACGGCCGTGCTGACGGCCGAGGACGGCACCGTGGTGTTCAAGGCGGACATCGGGTCCCTCCACGCGGGGGTGTGCCAGATCCAGGGGGTGTGGGTGCATCCCGAGCACCGCGGCCGGGGACTGGCCGTGCCGTGCATGGCCGCCGCCGTGGCGCTGGCCCGGACGCAGGCACCGGTGGTCAGCCTCTACGTCAACTCGTTCAACGCACCGGCACTGGCCACGTACCGCCACGTCGGTTTCCGGCGCCACGGGGACTTCGCCACGGTCCTGCTGTGAGACCGGGGCGTGCGGCGCCCCACGGTCCCGTCCAGCGATAGACTCGCGGGGACATCCCCAGCTTCGACCGGCCCGGTGACGGGTAGTGAGGACCTTTTCGTGCCGCTCCGCCTGAGTTCCCTGTTCCTGCGCACCCTGCGCGAAGACCCGGTCGACGCCGACGTCGACAGCCACAAGCTGCTGGTGCGCGCGGGGTACATCCGCCGCGCCGCGCCGGGCATCTACACGTGGCTGCCCCTGGGCCTGGCCGTGCTGCGGCGCGTGGAGAACATCGTGCGCGAGGAGATGGACGCGATCGGCGCCCAGGAGGTGCACTTCCCGGCGCTGCTGCCGCGCGAGCCCTACGAGGCCACCAACCGCTGGACCGAGTACGGCGAGAACCTCTTCCGGCTGCAGGACCGCAAGGGTGCGGACTACCTGCTGGCCCCCACGCACGAGGAGATGTTCACGCTGCTGGTCAAGGACATGTACTCGTCCTACAAGGACCTGCCGGTGATGCTCTACCAGATCCAGACCAAGTACCGGGACGAGGCGCGCCCCCGCGCGGGCCTGCTGCGCGGTCGCGAATTCATCATGAAGGACTCCTACTCCTTCGACGTGGACGACGCCGGGCTCGACGACGCCTACGCCAAGCACCGGGCCGCGTACGTCCGCATCTTCGAGCGTCTCGGCCTGCCCGTGGTCGCGGTCTCCGCCACGTCCGGTGCCATGGGCGGTTCCCGCTCCGAGGAGTTCATGCACCCCTCCGCGGTGGGTGAGGACACGTTCGTGCGCTCGGCGGGCGGCTACGCCGCGAACGTGGAGGCCGTGACCACCGTGGTGCCGGATCCCGTGGACTACACGGATGCCCCCGAGGCCCAGGTGCATCCCACCCCGGACAGCCCCACGATCGACACCCTCGTGGCCCGCTCCAACGAGCTGCACCCGCGGGAGGGCGAGCCGTGGACCGCCGCGGACACCCTCAAGAACGTAGTGCTCTCGGTCTCCCTGCCCGAGGGCCGCAAGCAGCTCGTGGCCGTGGGCGTGCCCGGGGACCGCGACGTGGACCTCAAGCGCGTGGAGGCCGGGATCGGCGCGGCACTGGGCGAGGGCGGCGAGCTCGAGGTCGAGGCCGCCACCGAGGAGCAGCTGCGCGCCGTCCCCGAGCTCGTGAAGGGGTACATCGGCCCGGGCCTGAACCGGGAGGACGCCCTGCTGGGCGCCACGTCCCGGACCCGCATCCCGTACCTCGTGGACCCCCGCGTGGTGCCGGGCACCCGCTGGATCACGGGCGCGAACGCCCCCGGGGCCCACGTCTACGACCTCGTGGCCGGACGCGACTTCACCTGGGACGGCACCATCGAGGCGTGCACCGTGCGCGAGGGCGACCCCGCCCCCGACGGCTCCGGGCCCCTCGAGATCGCCCGCGGCATGGAGATGGGACACGTGTTCCAGCTCGGGCGCAAGTACGCCGAGGCCCTGGGCCTGAAGGTGCTGGACAGCAACGGCAAGCTCGTCACGGTGGCCATGGGCTCCTACGGCATCGGCGTGACCCGGGCGCTCGCGGCCGTGGCCGAGTTCTACCACGACGACAAGGGCCTGCTGTGGCCCCGCGACCTCAGCCCGGCGGACGTGCACGTGGTGGCCACGGGCAAGGGACCGGAGGTGCTGGAGGCGGCGGAGGAGATCGTCGCCCACCTCGAGGCCGCCGGGATAACCGTGCTCTTCGACGACCGTCCCAAGGTCTCCCCGGGCGTGAAGTTCCGGGACGCCGAGCTGCTGGGCGTGCCCACCATCCTGGTGGTGGGCCGTGGACTGCAGGACGGGCTGCTGGAGCTCAAGGACCGCCGCACCGGCGGCAGCCGTGACATTGCGCGGGACCGGGTGGTCGCCGAGCTCACGGCCGAGCTGCAGGGCCAGGACGGTCCCTCCGCCGAGACCCGGTAGCGCGACCGCGTGGATCCCTCCCTCCTCGTGGGCTCCGGGCTGGAGTCCGTCACCCCCGGTCTGATCGCCCTGCTGGCGGTCACCGGACTGGCCGCCGGGTTCATCGACGCCGTGGTGGGCGGCGGTGGCCTGCTGCAGCTGCCCGTGACGCTCCTGATCCCCGGGCTCAGCCCGATGCAGGCCCTGGCCACCAACAAGATGGGCTCCGTGTTCGGCACGGCCACGTCAGCGGTCACGTTCTACGGCAGGGTCCGCCCCGACCTGCGCACCGCGCTGCCCATGGCCCTGGTGGCGCTCGTGGCCGCCGGGGCGGGGGCTGCGGTGGCCGCGGCGCTCCCCGCGGCCGTCTTCAAGCCGATCATCGTGGTGGTGCTGGTCGCCGTCCTGCTCTTCACCGTCCTCAGACCGGGCATGGGCCAGCTCACGGCCCTGCGGCACGCGGGTGCCCGCCACTACGGACTGGCGGTGGCCCTGGGCGGGGTCATTGGCTTCTACGACGGCATCATGGGCCCCGGCACGGGCTCGTTCCTGATCATCGGGCTCGTGTCCGTGCTGGGGTACAGCTTCCTCGCCGCGAGCGCCAAGGCCAAGATCGTGAACCTGGCCACCAACATCGGTGCGCTCGCGGTGTTCAGCGCGCACGGCTCGGTGCTGTGGGGGCTCGGGCTGGTGCTCGGGATCAGCAACATGGCCGGGGGCTACATCGGTGCCCGCACGGCCGTGGCCCGGGGCAGCGCGTTCATCCGGGTGGTGTTCTTCGCGGTGGTCTCGGTGCTGATCGTCAAGCTCGGCTGGGACGTCCTCACGGGTCGGTGACGTCCCGCGCCGCGGCCCGGTGGTTCACGGCCGCCCGGGCAGCGCGGCCACCGGCTCCTGCGGGTCCAGTGCCTGGGCGCTGCGCGCGGCGTCACGCAGCGCGCCGACGAGCCACTCCCGCTCCTCGGACGATGCCGCCGGCAGCGCCCGGACCACCGCCTCGCCCGCCTCGCGCTGCGCGGTCCCCACGGACCGGGCAGGGTGCTCCTCGAATCCGGCGGGGAGGTCGTGGCGGGCCGCGGCGGGCCGGGGTTCGCACCGCAGCAGCGGCACCACCCGGGAATCCTCCAGCACGCGGTGGGAGCTGTGCGCCACGGCGTCCACGGTTTTCGTCGCGTCCCGGTCGAGCGCGTCCCGGCGGGCGCTCGCGGCCTCGGCCACGAACCCGGAACGGTCCAGGGCGCGCAGCGCCGCGAGGACCTCGGCGGTGCAGGAGGAGGACCCCGCGGCTGCGCCGTCCTCGTCCGGCCGCGCCGACTCGTCCGGGTCCGGGACGGTCCCCGCGGCGGCCTGGTCCGCGGCCCACCACGACGCCGCGACGGCGCCGGCGGTGGCCGCGAGGTCCCCGTCCGGCGCGGTCACCGCGTCGCGGCCGAGCGCGTCGGCGGCCTCGGACAGCGACCCGGGGGAGGGCGGCGCGGTCCCGCGCTCGTCCAGCCGGCGCTGCTGGGCGGGGCTCGCGGCGGGTCCCAGCGCGTCGAGCTGCCGGTCCAGGGCGTCGTCGGTGAGCCACCGGGAGGCGGAATGCAGGTCCGAGCGCACGGAGGCGACCGTGGCCCGTGCGCGCAGGCGGGCGGCGTCGTCGTCCGGCAGCGGACGCCAGCGCGCCCACGCGCCCGCGGCCAGCACGAGCACCAGGAGCAGCGCGAGGACGAGGGCCACGGCGTGCCACGCGCGGGTGGGTGCTGACGGCGGGTGCGGGCTCACGAGTTCCTCCGGGGGATGGGTCTGCTCCATGATAGGGAGGAGCACGGACCCGCACAGCCGTCCCGGCGCCGCCCGGGGCACACGAAGGAGAGGACGCATGACCTCAGATCGCAACGCACCCATCCGCGCCACGGTGGAGCCGGTGGTGGCGGCCGCCGGGCTGTTCCTGGAGGAGTGCGAGCTCAAGGGCGAGGGGGCCACGCGCACCCTGCAGGTGCTCGTCGACCTCCCGGACGGCACGGACTCGCTGAGTTTGGACCGGGTCGCTGCGGTGGCCCAGGAGATCTCCGACGCCCTGGACCGGGACGATCCCGTCCCGGGCCCGCCCTACGAGCTCGAGGTCTCCTCACCGGGTGCCACGCGCACGCTCGAGACCCCGCGGCACTGGCGACGCACGGTGGGACACCTGGTGCGGATCCGCCCCGTGGTGGGGGAGCGCTACACCGCCCGGCTGCTGGAGGCCCACGACGACCACGCCGTGGTGCAGCGCTCGCACCAGCCCAAGAAGGGCATGCCCGTCAAGCTGCTGGAACCCGAGCGCGTGGTCTACGCCGAGGTGCGCGGCGCCAAGTCCGAGGTGGAGATCTGAGGCGTCGGCCGCACTGTAGGATTGCCGTCAACAGATCACGACGACACACCCATGCAGCAGCGCACCGCACCCATCGTGCGGGGCGCTGTTTGGTTCCCGGCCACCCGGCGCGGAGCCCGGCGTGGCGCGGAGGAAGGCCGGACACATGGACATCGACATGAGCACCCTGCGGTTGCTGGAGCGGGAGCGCGACATCCCCGTGGACGTGCTGATCCCCACCATCGAGCAGGCGCTGCTGCTGGCCTACATGCGCTCGCCGGGTGCCATCGACGGCGCCCGTGCGGAGGTGGAGCGCCGCTCGGGTCACGTGACCATCTGGGCACCGGAGCTGGACGAGGACGACCAGCGCATCGGCGAGTTCGACGACACCCCCTCCGGGTTCGGGCGGATCGCGGCGGCCACCGCGCGCCAGGTCATCCTGCAGAAGCTGCGGGACGTCGATGACGACGCCGTCCTGGGCCACTTCAAGGGCCGCGAGGGCGAGCTGGTCTCGGGCCAGATCCAGCAGGGCAACAACCCCAGGATGGTCCAGGTGAACCTGGGCACCGTGGAGGGCCTGCTGCCTCCCCACGAGCAGGTTCCCGGTGAGACCTACCGGCACGGGGACCGGATCCGTGCCCTGGTGGTGGAGGCCAAGCGCGGCTTCAAGGGTCCGTCCATCACGCTGTCCCGCTCCCACCCGGACCTCGTGCGCCGGCTCTTCGAGATGGAGGTCCCCGAGATCGCGGACGGCTCCGTGGAGATCGTCACACTGGCCCGTGAGGCCGGGCACCGCACCAAGATGGCCGTGGTGGCCACCCGTCCCGGCGCGAACGCCAAGGGCGCGTGCATCGGTGACATGGGTTCGCGCGTGCGCGCGGTCATGAACGAGCTCGGCAGCGAGAAGATCGACATCATCGACTTCGCCGACGACCCCGCCGAGTTCATCGGCAACGCGCTCTCGCCCGCGCGCGTGTCCCGGGTGCTCGTGCTCGACGACGCCGCACGCTCCGCCCGCGCGGTCGTCCCGGACGCGCAGCTGTCCCTGGCGATCGGCAAGGAGGGGCAGAACGCCCGCCTGGCCGCGCGACTGACGGGCTGGAAGATCGACATCGTCCCCGAGTCCCGCGCAACGGAGCGTTGAGAGCCCCGCAATTCGGGGGATTCCTCCGGGGCGCGCTAGACTGTGCTCTGATCAGGTCGCCCGGCTGCCGTGATCGTGCGCGCCCCGGCGCCGGACGGTCCACGGGGACGGCACACGAGGAGCAGGGATGAGCACCACGAGCCTTCGCACCTGCGTGGGATGTCGCACCGTGACGTCCCCCGATCAACTCGTCCGCGTGACGACGGAGAACACCGCCGACGGCCCCCGGGTGGTCGCGGATCTCCACCGTCGACTGGGAGGCCGTGGGGCCTGGGTGCACGCCACCCGCCAGTGCGTCGACCGCGCGGTCCGGAAGCGGGCGTTCAACCGCTCCTTCCGCACCGCGGTCACCGCGCAGCACCTCACGGAGCAGCTCCGCGTGCTCCTGCCCGCGCAGGAGGGCGAACACAAGGAAAGCGAGTCAGAAGACCATGGAAAACCGATGAGTGCCGGCCGATGAGTACCTCCACGTACTCACCCCGCGGCCACGCGGGACGCGCGCACGCCGTGCTCGTGTCCGGTGGCTGCTTCAACGGAAGATAAACGGTTCGTACCTGTTTCGGTGCGGACCGAGACAGGAGAACAGTGGCCAAGCCCCGTGTCCACGAGCTCGCGAAAGAGCTCGGAATCACGTCCAAGGAAGCAATTTCCAAACTGCAGGAACTCGGCGAGTTCGTGCGCGGCGCATCCTCCACGGTGGAGCCGCCCGTAGCCAAGAAGCTGCGCACCGCATTCCCCGCCGGCGGCGACACCGCCGCGGCGTCCAAGCCCGCTCCCGCGGCCAAGGCTCCCGCACAGGGGACCAAGAAGCCCGCGTCGTCGGCCCCCAGGCCCGGTGGCAGGACGTCGGCAAAGCCCGCCACGTCCGCCGATGCCGGCAAGCCCGCCGCCACGCAGGATGCCCCCGCGGCCGATGCCGCGAAGAGCGACCGGAGCTCCGCGTCGGCCGACGCGACGCCTGCGGCGGAGACCGCTGCGCCGAAGTCGCCGGCGAGCAGCGCCCCGCGCCCCGGCACCACCCCCGGTCCTCGCAAGAGCCCGGCCTCCGGCGCCAAGCCGGGCCAGTCCGCACCCCGTCCGGGCAACAACCCGTTCGCCTCGCAGCAGGGGATGGGCCGTTCCGAGGGCGGAGCCCAGCGCGGCGGCCCCCGTCCGGGCGGTCAGCAGCGTTCGGGCAAGCCCGGCGCCCCGCGCCCCGGCAACAACCCGTTCGCCGCCCAGCAGGGCATGCGCTCCGCGAACTCCGGGCAGGGCGGCCCCCGTCCGGGCGGGCCTCGCCCCCCGGCGGCGGGTCAGGGCGGTCCGCGTCCCGGTGCCCCCCGCACGGGTGCCCCGCGCCAGGGCCAGGGCCAGGGTGCCCCGCGTCCCGGCGGAGCACGACCCTCTCCGAACATGATGCCCGGTCACACCACGGGTGTGGCTCCCATCGGCAGCCGCCCGGCCCCGGGCAGCGGCCCCCGTCGCGGTGGCGGTGGCCCCGGCGGCACGGGTGGCCCCGGCGGCGGCTTCCGCGGCCGCGGCGGTCGCGGCGGCACCCAGGGTGCGTTCGGTCGCGGCGGAGCCCGCGGCAAGCACCGCAAGTCGAAGCGGGCGAAGCGCCAGGAGCTCGAGCAGATGTCGGCACCCGCCGTCGGCGGTGTGTCGGTTCCCCACGGCGACGGCACCACCGTGGTGCGGCTGCGCCGCGGCGCGTCCCTCACGGACTTCGCCGAGAAGATCAACGCCAACCCGGCGTCGCTCGTGACCGTGCTCATCCACCTGGGTGAGATGGCCACGCAGACCCAGTCCCTGGACGAGGAGACATTCCAGCTGCTGGGTGCCGAGCTCGGCTACCAGATCCAGGTGGTGTCCCCGGAGGACGAGGAGCGCGAGCTGCTCGAGTCCTTCGACATCGACCTCGACGCCGAGCTGGAGGCCGAGGGCGAGGACGTCCTCGCGCCGCGTCCGCCGGTCGTCACCGTCATGGGTCACGTGGACCACGGCAAGACCCGTCTGCTGGACGCCATCCGGAACACCAAGGTGATCGAGGGCGAGGCCGGCGGCATCACCCAGCACATCGGTGCGTACCAGATCGCCACCGAGGTGGACGAGCAGGAACGCCTGATCACGTTCATCGACACCCCGGGTCACGAGGCGTTCACCGCCATGCGTGCCCGTGGCGCCCAGGTGACGGACATCGCCGTGCTGGTGGTCGCCGCGGACGACGGCGTCATGCCGCAGACCGTGGAGGCGCTGAACCACGCGCAGGCGGCCAATGTTCCGATCGTCGTCGCGGTGAACAAGGTGGACAAGCCGGACGCCAACCCGGAGAAGATCCGCGGTCAGCTCACCGAGTACGGCCTGGTGCCCGAGGAGTACGGCGGCGACACCATGTTCGTGGACGTCTCCGCCCGGGAGAACCTGAACATCGACGGTCTGCTGGACGCCATCGTCCTCACGGCCGACGGTGCCCTGGAGCTGCAGGCGAACCCGGACAAGAGCGCCCGCGGTGTGGCCATCGAGGCCAACCTGGACAAGGGCCGCGGTGCCGTGTGCACCGTGCTCGTGCAGTCCGGCACGCTGAAGGTGGGCGACTCCATCGTCGCTGGTGCCGCGTACGGTCGCGTCCGGGCCATGTTCGACGAGATGGGCCGCACCGTGGAGGCGGCGACGCCGTCCCGTCCGGTGCAGGTGCTCGGCCTGTCCACCGTGCCCCGCGCGGGCGACACGTTCTTGGCCACCCAGGAGGAGCGCACCGCGCGCCAGATCGCCGAGAAGCGCGAGGCCGCGGACCGCAACGCCCAGCTGGCCAAGCGCCGCAAGCGCGTCACCCTGGAGTCCTTCGACGAGGCCGTGGCCGAGGGCAAGATCGACACCCTCAACCTCATCATCAAGGGCGACGTGTCCGGTGCTGTGGAGGCGCTCGAGGACTCGCTGCTCAAGATCGACGTGGGCGAGGAGGTCCAGTTGCGCGTCATCCACCGCGGTGTGGGTGCCATCACGCAGAACGACGTCAACCTGGCCACGGTGGACAACGCCGTGATCATCGGCTTCAATGTGCGTCCCGCGGAGCGGGTCACGGACCTCGCCGAGCGCGAGGGCGTGGAGATGAAGTTCTACTCGGTGATCTACAACGCCATCGACGAGGTGGAGAGCGCGCTGAAGGGCATGCTCAAGCCGGAGTACGAGGAGGTGGAGCTCGGCACCGCCGAGATCCGCGAGGTGTTCCGCTCCTCCAAGTGGGGCAACATCGCCGGCGCGTACATCACCAAGGGCACGGTGCGCCGCAACGGCAAGGCCCGTCTGGTGCGCGACGGCAGCGTGGTGCAGGACAACCTCACCATCGACTCGCTGCGCCGTTTCAAGGACGATGCCACCGAGGTGCGTGAGGGCTACGAGTGCGGTATCGGGCTCGGCTCCTTCAACGACATCCACGAGGGTGACATCATCGAGACCTGGGAGATGCGCGAGAAGCCGCGCGACTGACAGGTCCGCCCGACCGCCGCGCCCGCACGGGTGCGGCGGTCGGCACACACGACAGCGTGGCCGGGTGCCCGGGTTCTCCGCAGGGGACCCCGGGCACCCGGCCACGCACCGGCGGACGTCCGCGACGGACGGCCCGCCCCGGGTGGCGACGCCGCGGCGTCGCCACCGCAGGATCGTGCAGCGCTCCGGCGTTGCCAGGACACGAGGAGTTCCACCATGGCCGACGCCGCACGCGCCGCCCGCCTGGCCGATCGCATCAAGGTGATCGTGGCACAGGCACTCGAACGCAGGATCAAGGACCCGCGCATGGGTTTCGTGACCGTCACGGACGCCCGGGTCACCAACGACCTGCAGCACGCCACGCTCTACTACACCGTCTACGGGGACGAGACCCAGCGCGAGGACACCGCACGGGCGCTGGAGTCCGCCAAGGGCATCCTGCGCGCCGAGGTGGGCAGGAACATCACGGCCCGTCTGACCCCCACGCTCACGTTCGTGGCGGACGAGATCCCCGCGGACGCCGCCCGGTTGGAGTCCCTGCTGCGCACCGCGCGCGAGAAGGACGCCCGGGTGGCCGAGCAGGCCGAGGGCGCCCAGTACGCCGCGGGGGAGGACGCGTACCGCACCTCGGACGAGGACGCCGCCGAGGCCCCCGAGGCCCGGTCGCAGGACTGAGTTCGGTGAGCCCACGAGACGACGTCCCGAGCCCGGCCCCCTCCCTGCCGAGGGTGGCCGGGCTCGTCGTCGTGGACAAGCCCCTTGGGTGGACCTCGCACGACGTCGTGGCGCGCATGCGCCGTCTCGCGGGCACCCGCAAGGTGGGCCACGCGGGCACGCTGGACCCGGCGGCGTCGGGCGTGCTCGTGATCGGGGTGGAGAAGGCCACCAAGCTGCTGACCTGGGTGACCGGAACGGACAAGACCTACGAGGCCGAGATCCGTCTGGGTGCGGCCACCGTGACCGACGACGCCGAGGGAGACGTCACTCGGACCGCGGCACCGCAGGAACTGGCCGGGATCACGGACGAGCGGATCATGGCCGCGGTGGCGGAGCTCACCGGTGAGATCCAGCAGGTCCCCTCCGCGGTGAGCGCCATCAAGGTGAACGGGCAGCGCTCCTACGCCCGGGTGCGCAGCGGCGAGGACGTGCAGCTGGCCGCCCGCCCCGTGACGGTATCGCGGTTCGAGGTGCACGAGATCCGGCGCACACCCGCCGAGGCCGCCGCGGGGGAGTCCCCGGACGCCACCGGGGCAGTGCGGTCCATCGACGTGAGCGCCACCGTGACGTGCTCCTCCGGGACCTACGTCCGCGCTCTGGCCCGCGACCTCGGCGAGGCGCTGGGGGTGGGAGGCCACCTCACGGCGCTGCGGCGCACCCGGGTGGGCTCCTTCACCCTGGACCACGCGCACACGCTCGATGAGCTCGCCGAGCGGGTGCGGGCGGGCGGTACGGTGGACACCCTGGGCATCGCGGACGCGGCGCGGCTGCTGTTCCCCGTGCGCGAGCTGGACGCGGCGGAGGCCACGGACCTCTCGCACGGGCGGCGGATCGGCCCGACCCCGCTGAGCGACGTCCCCGGGGGTGCTGCGCCGTCCGCCAGGGGCGGCGACGAGACCGTGGTCGCGTGCTTCGCCCCGGACGGGACCCTGGTGGCCCTCGCGGCGAACCGCGGCGGTGCGGACACCCGGTACGCCACCTCGGTGCTCGGCATCACGGCGGGCGTGCGGTTCGCGGCCGCGGGCGGCGTCGGCGGGGCCCCCGAGGAATCCATGACACGAGAGACGACGGCGGAAGAGCGGGCGCACGAGTGATGCTGTGGGGATACGACGGATGGTTCTGGGCCGCGGTGGTGCTGGGGGTGATCTCGAGCGCGGTCTGCCTGGTGCAGGCGCTGCGCGGACGTGCCCCGGACGACTACTCGCAGGGCTCGGTGCTTGTGCTCGAGGCGTTCCTGCTGGCGTACTGCGTGGGCTCGGTGCTGCTGCCGATCCTCGGCCCCTCGGCCTCGGGCAGCGTGCTCGAGTACTGGGGCTACCTGCTCACCGCGCTGCTGATCCCCGCCGGGACGTTCGTGTGGTCCCTCGTGGAGCGCTCCCGCTGGTCCACGCTCATCCTCGCGGCGGCAGGGCCCGTGGTGATCGTGATGGTGTACCGGATGAACTACATCTGGTACTACCAGTGAGCGCACGCCGGGACGGCCCGCCCGAGAGCCACCCCGCCGACGAAAGGACGATGATGGACCGCGAGTCCTCCCACAGCACCCTGCAGCAGCGTTTCGGCCGCTCGAACACCCCGCGGCGCACCGACCGCAAGAGCACCGGGTTCGGCCGGGTGCTGATCGTCGTGTACTGGGTGTTCTCCCTCTCCGCCGGGGTGCGCTCCCTCTACCAGCTGGCCACGGAGTTCAGCCTGGCCCCGCTGGCCATCCTGCTCTCCACACTCTCCGCGGCGATCTACGTGGTGGCCACGGTGGCGCTGTCCCGGACCGGGCCGGGGTGGCACCGTGTGGCCACCGCCGCCGTGTCGGCGGAGCTGGTGGGTGTGCTGGGGGTGGGTCTGCTCAGCGTGTTCGAGCCCCAGTTGTTCCCCAAGGCGAGCGTCTGGTCCGACTTCGGTGCCGGCTACGGCTACATCCCGCTGGTCCTGCCCGTCGTGGGCCTCGTGTGGCTGTGGCTCACCCGGCCCTCCCGGCGGAGCGGTAGGCTCTAGTCGTTGCGCCACACCCCCAGAACACATCGAGGAGAACCGTGATTCGTTGGAGAAGCCTGGACGAGGTCACCCCGGGATTCGGTCCCTCCGTGGTGACCATCGGCAACTTCGACGGTGTCCACCGCGGTCATCAGGAGGTCTTCACCAGGCTGCTGAACACGGCTCGGGAGTACGCCGCGCACTCCGTGGTGGTCACGTTCGACCCCCATCCCGCGCTCGTGCACCGGCCCGAGTCCCACCCGGGACTCATCATGGGGCTCGAGGACAAGCTGGACGCCCTCGAGCACACCGGGGTGGACGCGGTGCTCGTGCTCCCGTACAGCCTCGAGTTCGCGGAGCTGACCCCCGAGCAGTTCGTGGTGGACTACCTTGTGCGTCCGCTCGGGGCGGTGGCCCTGGTGATCGGCTCGGACGTCCGGCTGGGACGCAACAACTCGGGCGACCTGGCCGCGATCACCGAGCTGGGCCGTGAGCACGGCTTCGACGTGGTGGTCGTGGACGATGTCCCCGGCACCCCCGCCGCGGACGACGACGCCGGCGCCCGCCCCGAAGGTCGGCGCACCGAGCGGCGCTGCTCCTCCACGTGGGTCCGCTCGTGCCTCGAGGCCGGGGACATCGAGGGTGCCGCACAGCTGCTCGGCCGCCCGCACCGGATGCGCGGTGAAGTGGTCCACGGAGCGGCACGCGGGCGCCGGCTCGGTTTTCCCACCGCCAACCTGGCCCCGGAGGCCACGGGGTTCATCCCCGCGGACGGGGTGTACGCCGGGTGGCTCGTGGACGAGGCGGGTGCGCGCTGGCCCACCGCCATCTCGGTGGGCTCCAACCCCACGTTCGAGGGCGTCTCCCGGCAGGTCGAGGCGCACGTGATCGACCGTCCGGAGGAGGCCGTGGAGGCCTTCGACCTGTACGGGCAGACCGTGGTGGTGGAGTTCGTGGAGCGGCTGCGCGGCATGGTCACCTACCGCGGCATCGAGTCCCTGATCCTGCAGATGCGCGACGACGTCAACCGCACCCGCGACATCCTCCGCAGGCACTCGGCCGACGCCGACTGAGCACGCGCGGGGGACACCGCCCCGGGGAGGAACCGGCCGCGGAACGCTCCGCGGCCGGTTCCGTCTCACATCTCCTCGTGGACCGCGGGGTCGAACCCGGAGCCGCTGATCCCGGTGTGCATCATGCGCAGCCGTTCCATCTGCTCGTTCGTGAGCTCCCACTCGAAGACGTCGATGTTCTCCGCCAGCCGCTCGGTGCTGGAGGACTTTGGAATGGGCACGATGCCCGACTGCACGTGCCAGCGCAGCACCACCTGCGCGGGGGTGCGGCCCTGCTTCCGGGCGATCTCCGCAAGCCACTCGCTGCGCAGCAGGTCCGTCTTGCGCCCCAGGGGGGACCACGCCTGCGTGAGGATCCTGTGCTCCTCGTGGAACGCGCGCAGGGTCTCCTGCTGGTACTGGGGGTGCAGCTCCACCTGGTTCAGCACGGGCATCTCCCCGGTCTCCCGCTCCAGGCGCAGCAGGTGCTCGGGGAGGAAGTTGGAGACGCCGATGGAGCGGACCAGACCCTCGTCCCGCGCGGTCATCAGCTCCCGCCACGTCTGCACGTACCGGTCGGTCCCGGGATTGGGCCAGTGGATCAGGTAGAGGTCCAGGTAGTCCGTGCCCAGCCGCTGCAGGGTGCCCTCCAGGGAGGGGCGCACGGAACCGGTCCCGTGGTCGCGTCCCGGGATCTTGGAGGTGAGGAAGAGGTCCTCGCGGGGGATGTCGCAGTGGCGCAGACCCTCGCCCACCCCGCGTTCGTTGCCGTAGTTCACGGCGGTGTCGATCAGCCGGTAGCCCCGCCACACGGCCTCGGGGACGATGGCCTCGGCCTCGGCGTCGTCCATGGGATAGGTGCCGAGACCGAGCTGGGGGATCTCGTGGCCGTCCCGCAGGACGTGCCGGGTGACGTCCGGCGCGGTGTCCCGCAGGTCCTTGGTCTTGTCGTCGCTCATGGGTTCCTCGTTCTCCTCGACGTGTCGATGGCTGGTCGCTGGGGTTCTTCCCGCGACAGTATCCCCCGGACGGGCGTGCTCACACCCCGGCGGACCGGGGGAGTCCGCGCAGCACCTCGGCCACCGCCGTGGCGCTGATGCGGGCCACGACGTCCAGCTCCATGTGGAACTGCTGGTCCGCGGCCGGGCCGCACAGGTCCGAGATGCTGCGCAGGGCCAGGAAGGGCCGCCCGTGGCTGTGGCACACCTGCGCCAGTGCGGTGCTCTCCATGTCCGTGCTCAGCGCCTCGGGGAAGAGCTCGCGGGTGGCCCCCACGTTCTCCGCCGTGACGAACGAGCCGCCCGAGAGCATGGTCCCGCGCCACAGGGCGTGTCCCTGACGGGCCGCGAGCGAGGCGGCCGCCGCCACGAGCTCGGTGGACGCGCGGTACGCCTCGGGCATGCCGGGCACCTGGCCGGGGGCGTAGCCGAAGGCCGTGGCGTCCGCGTCCGTGTACCGGAACTCGGTTCCCACCACGAGGTCGCCCACGTTGACGTCCGAGCGCAGGCCGCCGCACGATCCCGCGGAGACGACCGCGCTCGGCTCGAAGCGCTCCAGCGCGGCGGTCACGGCCGACGCCGCGTTGACCAGTCCGATCCCCGTGCGCACCAGCAGCACGGGCGAGCCGTCCAGGACCAGTGCGGACAGCTGCGCACCGCCCACGGGCTGCGGCACCGTGCCGACCTCGGATGCGAGCTCCAGGAACGGCTGCGCCTCCGCGGGCATGGCGACCACCACGGCGGGTGCGCCCACGCATGCGGCGAACAGGGCGGCGTCGGCGGTCATCGGGCGAGCTCCGATCCGTGGGCGGGGCCGGCGAGGGGGCCGCGGGCGGTCGTCCGCCCCGCCGGGAAGCGGGGGTCCTGAGGGGAGGATTCGGTGTTCGTCGTCTTCACGGGGTCCATTCTCCCAGTTCGCACGGGCGCCCGTGACCGCGCCGGTGCGGTGCTCGTGGACGCCATCCGCTAGGATGGTCGATGGTCTGACTGCGGTCCGTGGTGGTCGGGCCCCGGGGCCAGCCCCGGACCCCGGGCGGGAATCTCGCGCACCGGGCGGTCACGGTACTGACTCGAGGAGTTACCCATGGCACTGGATGCCGCGATCAAGAACCAGATCATCACCGAGTACGCGACGCACGAGGGCGACACCGGTTCGCCCGAGGTGCAGATCGCCGTTCTGTCTCGTCGGATCTCCGATCTGACCGAGCACCTGAAGATGCACAAGCACGACCACCACACCCGCCGCGGCCTGATGGCCCTGGTGGGACGCCGTCGTCGCATGCTTGACTACCTGCGTCGCACCGACATCGCCCGCTACCGCGCGCTCATCGAGCGTCTCGGCCTGCGCAAGTGATGTGAGTCCCGGAGGTTCCCCGCGCCCCGCGCGGATCGCGGGGAACCACCACACCCGGCGCTGCTCGTGACGAGCACCGCCCGGGCCCGCTCCACCGCGGGCCCACGGGGGGACGGCAGATCCGCCGCCCCGCCCGCACAGCCAGAGACAACACGCAGCTGTGCAGCCCCGCCGCATGTCGCGGTCCTCGACAGTGGCCTTCGCAACGCCCGAGCGGTGCGAGCGCCTCGATCGAAGACCGGTGTGTCGCGCGGGTTGCGCACCACCGAGAAACGGAGGTGACCCGTGGAGGGTCCCGAGATCCAGAGTGCAGAAGCCGTCATCGACAACGGCTCCTACGGAAAGCGCGTCGTGCGCTTCGAAACCGGGCGGCTCGCCCGTCAGGCCGCGGGCGCGGCCATGGTCTACATCGACGAGGAGACCTCGATGCTCTCGGCCACGGCCGTGGGCAAGCACCCCCGCGAGGGCTTCGACTTCTTCCCCCTGACGGTGGACGTCGAGGAGCGCATGTACGCCGCGGGCCGCATCCCGGGCTCGTTCTTCCGCCGCGAGGGCCGCCCCTCCACGGACGCGATCCTCACGTGCCGCCTGATCGACCGCCCGCTGCGCCCCGCGTTCGGCAAGGGCCTGCGCAACGAGGTGCAGGTGGTCGTCACCGTCATGTCCATCGCGCCGGACGAGATCTACAACACCGTGGCCATCAACGCCGCGTCCATGTCCACCACCCTGTCCGGGATGCCCTTCCAGGGCCCCGTGGGCGGCGTGCGCATGGCGCTCATGGCGCAGGAGGACGGCGGCCACCAGTGGATCGCCTTCCCCAAGCACTCCCAGCTCGAGAACGCCGTGTTCGACATGGCCGTGGCCGGGCGCGTGGTGAGCACCAAGGACGGCGGCCAGGACGTCGCCATCATGATGGTCGAGGCCGAGGCCACCGACAACGCGTGGGAGCTCATCAAGGGCCAGGGCGCCGTCGCCCCCTCCGAGGAGCTCGTGGCCGAGGGCCTCGAGGCCTCCAAGCCGTTCATCAAGGCCCTGTGCGACGCCCAGGCGGATCTCGCGGCGCGCAACCGCAAGCCCGAGCTGGAGCTGCCCCGCTTCGGCGGGTTCGGTGACGACGCCGCCCAGGCCGTCGAGGAGTTCGCGGGCGAGCGCATGGCCCAGGTCTACTCGATCGCCGGCAAGCAGGAGCGCGAGGCCGCCACGGACGAGCTGCACCAGTCCACGCTGGCCGAGCTCACCGGTGAGGGCAAGCCCTTCGAGGGCCGTGCGGACGAGGTCAACGGCGCCTACCAGGCCCTGACCAAGCAGACCGTGCGCCAGCGCATCCTCAAGGACAAGGTGCGCATCGACGGCCGCGGGCTCACGGACATCCGTCAGCTCAGCGCCGAGGTGGACGTGCTCCCGCGCGTGCACGGCTCCGCGCTGTTCGAGCGCGGCGAGACCCAGATCATGGGCGTCACCACGCTGAACATGCTCAAGCTGGAGCAGCAGATCGACTCGCTGTCCCCGGTGAAGCACAAGCGCTACATCCACCACTACAACTTCCCGCCGTACTCCACGGGTGAGACCGGCCGGGTGGGTTCGCCCAAGCGCCGCGAGATCGGCCACGGCGCCCTCGCCGAGCGTGCGATCACCCCCGTGCTGCCCTCGCGCGAGGAGTTCCCCTACGCCATCCGCCAGGTCTCCGAGGCGCTGGGCTCCAACGGCTCCACGTCCATGGGCTCCGTGTGCGCGTCCACGCTGTCGCTGTACAACGCCGGTGTGCCGCTGCGCGCGCCGGTCGCGGGCATCGCCATGGGCCTGGTCTCGGACACCGTGGACGGCGAGGTCCAGTACGCGGCCCTGACCGACATCCTCGGCGCCGAGGACGCCCTCGGCGACATGGACTTCAAGGTGGCCGGCACCTCCGAGTTCGTGACCGCCATCCAGCTGGACACCAAGCTGGACGGTATCCCCGCCTCGGTGCTCGCGTCCGCGCTGACCCAGGCCCGTGAGGCCCGGCTCTACATCCTGGACGTGCTGACCTCCGCGATCGACGCCCCGGACGAGATGAGCGAGTTCGCCCCGCGCGTGATCTCGGTGAACGTCCCCGTCTCCAAGATCGGCGAGGTCATCGGCCCCAAGGGCAAGATGATCAACCAGATCCAGGAGGACACCGGCACGGACATCTCCATCGAGGACGACGGCACCGTGTACATCGGCGCCACCGACGGCCCCTCCGCCGAGGCCGCGCGCTCCGCGATCAACGCGATCGCGAACCCGCAGGTCCCCGAGGTGGGCGAGCGCTACCTGGGCACCGTGGTGAAGACCACCACGTTCGGTGCGTTCGTGTCCCTGACCCCGGGCAAGGACGGGCTGCTCCACATCTCCGAGATGCGCAAGCTGAACGACGACAAGCGCGTCAACGAGGTGGACGACGTCCTGTCCGTGGGCCAGACGGTCCAGGTGGAGATCACCAAGGTGGACGACCGCGGCAAGCTGTCGCTCGCGCCCGTCGTGGCCGAGTCCGCCACACCGTCCCAGTCCGACGACGAGAACTGAGCAGAGGTCTTCGGTCTTCGATGACAGGTGTTCACCTTCCCCTGGAGGCGGGCGGTCCCGCGGAGCACGGCTCCGGCGCGGACGCCCGCCTTCGGGCGTATCCGGCCGCGGACACCGCCGCGGGCTTCACCCACGTGGTCCACGACGACGCCGACGGCGCCGTGGTGATGCGCACCGTCCTGCCGTGCGGCACACGGGTGCTCACGGAGAAGATGCCCGGCCAGCGCTCGGTCTCCGTGGGCTTCTGGGTCAGCCTGGGCTCGCGTGACGAGGCGCCGGGCATGCTCGGCTCCACCCACTTCCTGGAACACCTGCTGTTCAAGGGCACCGCGCGCCGCTCCTCCCTGGAGATCGCGGAGGCCTTCGACCGCGTGGGCGGGGAGTCCAATGCGTTCACCTCCCACGAGCACACGTGCTACCACGCGCGCGTGCTCTCGGAGGCGCTGCCCATGGCCGTGGACGTCCTCGCGGACATGTTCACGGGCGCCGTGCTGGACCCCGAGGAGTTCGACCGCGAGCGCGGCGTGATCCTCGAGGAGATCGCCATGGACCGGGACGACCCCACCGACTTCGCGTTCGAGCAGTTCAACGCGCAGGTGTTCCACGGGCTGGCACTCGCACGCCCGATCGCCGGGACGCCGGAGGAGATCCGCGGTGTGGAGCGTGACGCGGTGTGGCGGCACTACCGCAGCGCGTACCGTCCCGAGAACCTCGTGGTCACGGTGGCCGGCGGGCTCGACCACGAGAACGTGGTGACGCTCGTCCGCGAGTCCCTGGCCCGCGCCGGATGGGATCCGGACGCGGCGGGGGACGCCGGGGCACGGCGTCCGGCGGATCCCGCACCTCTCACGCCGCTGACCGGGACCCGCTCCTTCGACCGACCGGTCGAGCAGGCGAACGTGGTCGTGGGCGGTGCCGGGCTGCAGTCCGGTGACGACCGCCGGTTCGCCATGACGGTGCTCAACGCCGCGCTCGGCGGGGGCATGTCCTCCCGGCTCTTCCACACCATCCGGGAGCAGAAGGGTCTCGCGTACTCCACGTTCTCCTTCTCCGGCTCCTACTCGGACGCCGGCTTCTTCGGGATGTACGCCGGGTGCACCGCGGATCGCGTGGACCAGGTGAGCGGACTCATGCGGGAAGAGCTGGACCGGTTGGCGCAGGACGGCATGGCGGCCGCGGAGCTCGCCAAGGTGGAGGGCCAGCTCAGCGGCGCCACGGTGCTCGCCCTCGAGGACACGGGATCACGCATGTCCCGGCTGGGCTCCGCGGAGCTGAAGACCGGGATCTTCATGGACGTGGACGAGTCCCTGCGGCGCATCCGGGCGGTCACGTCCCGGGACGTCCAGGACCTCGCCGCGCAGCTGTCCGCGGACGCCGTGGTGCGCACGGTGGTGGGGCCGCGGGCCACGGACCTTCAGGAGTGAGGCAGGAGACGATGAGCGAGACGATCAGGGTGGCCGTGCTCGGCCGCGACGGCCGCATGGGCTCCGAGGCGGTGCGCGCCGTCACGGACGCCGCGGACATGGAACTGGTGGCCGCGCTGGGCCGGGGGGACGACCTCCGGGAGCTGGTGATGTCGGGTGCGCAGGTGGTCGTGGACCTCACCGTGCCTGCCGCCACGCGGGAGAACGTCCGCTTCGCGGTCTCGCACGGCATCCACGCCGTCGTGGGCACCACGGGCTGGGACGACGCCGCCCTGGCGCAGCTGCGGTCGCAGCTCGCCGATTCGCCGGGCACCGGGGTGCTGATCGCCCCGAACTTCGCGGTGGGCGCGGTGCTCGCCATGAAGTTCTCCGAGCTGGCGGCGGCGTTCTTCGACTCCGTCGAGATCGTGGAGCTGCACCACCCCCGGAAGCTGGACGCGCCGTCGGGAACCGCCGCCCGCACCGCCGCGCTCGTGGCCGCCGCCCGTGAGAAAGCCGGTGTGGGTGCCTCCCCGGACGCCACCGAGTCCGATCCGCTCGGGGCACGCGGTGCGGACGTGGCCGGGGTGCACGTGCACTCCGTCCGGCTGCAGGGCCTCGTGGCCCACCAGGAGACCCTGCTGGGCGGCACGGGGGAGCAGCTGAGCATCCGCCACGACTCGTTCGACCGCGCCTCGTTCATGACCGGAGTGCTGCTGGGCGTGCGCTCGGTGGCCGGGCACCCGGGGCTCACGCACGGGCTGGACGGCTACATGGACCTCGGCCTGTGAGCCGCCGGGGGACCCGCAGCACGCTGCGGTGGTGGGTTGCGGCGGCCATCGCGCTGCTCGTGCTCACCGTGGTGCTGCTGCCCATCTCGGTGGGCTCCAAGACCTGGATCATCGCGGTGCTCGTCTTCGCCGCGGTGTTCACCGTCCTGGAGGCCGGTTCCACGGGCCGGATCCTGGCGGCGCTCATGATCGCCCTGCTGACCCTGTACCTGGGGCTGTCCCTGCAGCGCGCCGTGCTGCTGCTGGGCAGCCCGGGCTGGATCGCCAAGCTGCTCGGGGCGGCCATGCTCGTGATCCCCGCGGTGGGGGCCTGGGCCATGGTGCGGGAGATCGTCTTCGGTGCGCGCACCCAGCAGCTCGGTCGCGAGCTGCTCCGGCGCGGGGAGCTGCCCGCGGACGAGCTGCCCCGGACCCCGTCCGGACGGTACGTGCGCTCCGCCGCGGACGAGCACTTCGACGTCGTCCGGCGGGAGGTGGAGGCGCGTCCGGAGGACTGGGGCGGCTGGTACCGCCTGAGTCTGGCGTACTCGGCCAGCGGCGACGGGCGCCGCGCCCGGGGTGCCATGCGCACCGCGATCGCCCTGCACCGCGGGACGGACCCCGAAACGGCCCTGACGGCCTCCGGGCGGTAACCTGTGGACATGACACACGAGAGCGCACCAGTGCAGACGGACCGGCCCGAGCCCCTGTTCGGGACCCTGCTCACCGCCATGGTCACGGCTTTCCACGACGACGGCTCCGTGGACCTGGAGGGGACCGCGCGGCTGGCCGAGGAGCTCGTGGCCGACGGCTGCGACGGCCTGGTGGTGTGCGGCACCACCGGCGAATACTCCACGATGACCGACGACGAGAACCTCTCGGTCTTCCGCGCCGTGAAGGAGGCCGTGGGCTCCCGCGTGCCGCTGCTCGCCGGGACGGGCTCCAACGACACCGAGCACTCCCGGTACCTGTGCCTGGAGGCGCAGAAGATCGGCATGGACGGGCTGCTCGTGGTGACCCCGTACTACAACAAGCCCACCCAGGCGGGTGTGGAGGCCCACTTCCGCTCCCTCGCGGACTCCGTGGACACGCCCATCATGGTCTACGACATCCCCGGCCGCTCGGGCATCCCGATCGATCCCGAGACCATGATCTCGCTGGCATCGCACCCCAACATCGTGGCCGTCAAGGACGCCAAGGCGGACTTCGTGGCGGCGTCCCGGGTGATGGCCGAGACGGACCTGCTGTTCTACTCCGGCGACGACGCCCTCACCCTCCCGTGGATGGCGCTCGGGGCCGCGGGTCTCGTGGGGGTGACCACCCACGTGGACACGCCCCGCTACCGTCGGCTCGTGGACGCGGTGCTCGCCGGGGACCTCGCGACCGCCCGGCGGGTCAACGCGGAGCTGCTCCCGCTGGTGCGTGCCACCATGATGCGCGTGCCCGGTGCCGTGGCCGCGAAAACCATTCTTCAGTGGCAGGGTCGCCTGCCGAACAACACGGTGCGCTTGCCGCACGTGACACCCACGCAGGCCGAGCTGGAGCAGATCCGTGCGGATCTGAGCACATCGGTCGTTGCGGACACACTCACACACTGACGACGAAAGGGGTCTCATGACCCAGTGGAACACCACCGACCTCGCCGAACCGCCCACGCTCGCGAAGGACACCCTGCGGATCGTCCCCCTGGGCGGACTGGGTGAGGTCGGACGGAACATGACCGTGTTCGAGATCAACGGGCAGCTGCTCGTGGTGGACTGCGGTGTGCTGTTCCCGGAGGAGACGCAGCCCGGCGTGGACCTGATCCTGCCGGACATCAACAACATCCGGGACCGGCTGGACGACATCGTGGCGATCGTGCTCACCCACGGCCACGAGGACCACATCGGAGCGGTGCCGTACCTGCTCAAGCGCCGCCCGGACATCCCCGTGATCGGCTCCCAGCTGACGCTGGCCCTGATCGAGGCCAAGCTGCAGGAGCACCGGATCAAGCCCTTCACCATGGCCGTGCGCGAGGGCCAGGTGGAGAAGCTCGGTGAGTTCGAGTGCGAGTTCGTGGCCGTGAACCACTCCATCCCGGACGCCCTGGCCGTGTTCCTGCGCACCAGGGCTGGCACCGTGCTGCACACCGGCGACTTCAAGATGGACCAGCTCCCTCTGGACGGTCGCATCACGGACCTGCGCCACTTCGCCCGTCTGGGCGAGGAGGGCGTGGACCTGTTCCTCACGGACTCCACCAACGCCGAGGTCCCCGGCTTCATCGCCTCGGAAAAGGCCATCGGCCCCGTCCTCACGGACGTGGTGGCCCGCGCCAAGCAGCGCGTGATCGTGGCGTCCTTCTCCTCGCACGTGCACCGTGTGCAGCAGGTGCTCGACGCCGCCGTGGCCAACGGCCGCAAGGTGGTGCTCATGGGCCGCTCCATGATCCGCAACATGACCATCGCGGAGAAGCTCGGCTACCTGGACGTGCCGCCGAACGTGCTCGTGGACCAGAAGAAGGTCGGGGACTACCCGGACGACAAGCTGGTCATCATGTGCACCGGCTCCCAGGGCGAGCCCATGGCCGCGCTGTCCCGCATGGCCAACGGCGACCACAAGGTCCAGGTGAACGCGGGGGACACCGTGATCCTGGCGTCGTCGCTGATCCCGGGCAACGAGAACTCCGTGTTCCGCGTGATCAACGGTCTGATGCGCCTGGGCGCCCACGTGGTGCACAAGGGCAACGCCAAGGTGCACGTCTCGGGCCACGCCGGCGCCGGTGAGCTGCTGTACTGCTACAACATCGTGGAGCCGGAGTACGTGATGCCGGTCCACGGAGAGGTCCGCCACCTGATCGCCAACGGGGAGCTGGCCCGGGAGACCGGCGTCCCGGACGACCACGTGATCCTCGCGGAGAACGGCACCGTGGTGGACATGCACGCGGGCGCCTCCAGGATCACCGGCCAGGTGGAGTGCGGGTTCATCTACGTGGACGGCTCCTCCGTGGGTGAGATCACGGAGGCCGATCTCAAGGACCGCATGACCCTCGGGGAGGAGGGCTTCATCTCCGTGGTCACCGTGGTCAACCGGGACACCGGAAAGATCGTGTCCGGCCCGGACATCCACGCCCGTGGTGTGGCCGAGGAGGACAAGGTCTTCAACGAGATCCGCCCGAAGATCGCGGCGGCGCTCGAGGACGCACTGGGTGAGAGCGGCAAGAACCACACCGCGCAGCAGCTGCAGCAGATCGTGCGGCGCACGGTGGGTTCGTGGGTCTCCCGCAGGCTGCGCCGCAAGCCCATGATCGTGCCGGTGGTCGTGGAGGCCTGAGCCACCCACCGCCCCAGCACCCAGCGGCCCGTCCGGAGTCCCCTCCGGGCGGGCCGCTGTGCGTCCGGGTACCCTGGGGGGCATGGCGTCACGAACTTCCCCCGCGCGGTCCACGAAGGCCACATCCCGGTCCTCGAGCTCCACGCGTTCCCCCAGAAGCGGCAAGAAGACCCCCGCCCGCCCGGCGTCCCAGGGTCCCTCGGCCGGCACCACCGCGCTGCACGCGGTGGTCCACGCGTGGTCCGGCGCCGGTCACGTGGTGGGGGCCGCCGTGCGCCGGGTGGGGACCGTCCGCACGGACATCGCCCCCGAGCAGCGGCGCGACGGCGGGGCCCTGGTGTGGTTCGTGCTGGCCGTCCTGATCGCCGCCGTGGAGTGGTGGAACCTGCGGGGGGTGGGCTTCGCGCCCGTGGCCGTTCCCGCGTCCTGGATGCACGCCGTGGTGGGTGGGACCTTCGGTTTCATGGCCCTCGTGCTCCCCATCTTCTGCTTCTGCTTCGCCGTCCGCGTCTTCCGGCACCCCGAGCCCACCCAGGCGAACAACCGCGTGGCCATCGCCCTGCTCGCCCTCACCGTCGCCGGTGCCGGCACCGCCCACGTCGTGGGAGGGGCACCGGATCTGGGGGACGGCTTCGAGGCCGTGTGGCGCGCCGGTGGTTTCGTGGGGTTCCTCGCCGCGGACCCGCTGTCCGCGCTGATCACCCAGTGGGGCGCCCTCGTGGTGTTCGCCGTCCTGGCGGTGCTCGCGCTGCTCGTCATGACGGCCACGCCCGTGGGCGAGATCGGGCCGCGGCTGCGCGGGCTCTACCGCCGTCTCACCGGCCAGACGGAGCCGCGCGGCACCGACCTCTCGGCCACCGAGCACGACCGCTCCTACCTCGACCCCGTCCCCGCCGGGAAGGATAAGCGGGGCACGCGGTCGGCGCGCAGGAAGCAGCGCCAGGAGCTCGACCGCTACGACGGCGACGAGGCCTTCGAACGCGCCGTCGTGGACGAGGCCAACCGGCGCGAAGCCAAGGGTGCGGGTGCCACCGCCGTCTTCGACGTGGGCTCCCGGAGCGCTCGCCCGTCCCGCGCCACCGGCTCGACGACCGCGGCCGCTTCCTCGGCCGCGGCCGGTGCCACCGCGGCCGAGGTGCAGGACACCGAGGACATCCCGCGCCCGGATCCCGGCGTGCGACCCGGCCAGAAGCGCCCCACCAGGTCCCAGCGCGAGGCCCAGAAGCTGCGGGAGGAGCAGGGAATCGCACCCGCGGCGGACACCGCGGCGGCGTCGGACTCCCCGGCCCTGGACGTCGTGGCGGAAGCCGAGCAGCCGCGCACGCACACGCCGGCCACGCCCATCCCGGCCCGTTCGGAGCAGCTGAAGCTGCAGGGCGACGTCGCGTACAGCCTTCCCCCCGTGGCGGACCTCGTGCAGGGCCCACCCGCGAAGGAGCGCTCCGAGGCCAACGACCAGGTGGTCGACGCCCTCACCAGCGTGCTGCAGCAGTTCAAGGTGGATGCCGAGGTCACGGGCTTCTCCCGCGGCCCCACGGTCACCCGCTACGAGATCGAACTGGGCTCGGGCACCAAGGTGGAGCGGGTCACCGCGCTGTCCAAGAACATCGCGTACGCCGTGGCCTCCGCGGACGTCCGGATCCTCTCGCCCATCCCCGGCAAGTCCGCGATCGGCATCGAGATCCCCAACTCGGACCGCGAGACCGTTGCCCTGGGTGACGTCCTGCGCTCGCAGAAGGCGCGTGCCTCCGAGCACCCCATGATCATGGGCGTGGGCAAGGACGTGGAGGGCGGCTTCGTGCTGGCCAACCTCGCCAAGATGCCGCACATGCTCGTGGCGGGAGCCACCGGTGCCGGCAAGTCCTCGTTCGTGAACTCCATGATCGTCTCGATCCTGATGCGCTCCACCCCGGACGAGGTGCGCCTGGTGATGGTGGACCCCAAGCGCGTGGAGCTCACCGCGTACGAGGGCGTGCCGCACCTGATCACGCCCATCATCACGAACCCCAAGAAGGCCGCCGAGGCGCTGCAGTGGGTCGTGCGGGAGATGGACGCCCGCTATGACGACCTCTCCCACTTCGGGTACAAGCACATCGACGACTTCAACAAGGCCGTGCGCAACGGCAAGGTCCAGCCCGAGCCCGGCTCCAAGCGGACCATCCGCCCGTACCCGTACCTGCTGGTGATCGTGGACGAGCTCGCGGACCTCATGATGGTGGCGCCGCGGGACGTGGAGGACGCAATCGTGCGCATCACCCAGCTCGCGCGCGCCGCGGGCATCCACCTGGTGCTCGCCACCCAGCGGCCCTCTGTGGACGTGGTGACCGGCCTGATCAAGGCGAACGTGCCGTCCCGGATGGCCTTCGCCACGTCCTCGGTCACGGACTCCCGCGTGGTCCTGGACCAGCCCGGTGCCGAGAAGCTCATCGGCCAGGGTGATGCGCTCTTCCTGCCCATGGGCGCCTCCAAGCCCATGCGCGTGCAGGGTGCCTGGGTCTCCGAGTCCGAGATCCACAAGGTCGTGGAGCACGTGAAGTCCCAGATGACGGTGCGCTACCGGGACGACGTGGTCCAGGAGGCGCCCAAGAAGGCCATCGACGAGGACATCGGTGACGACCTCGACGTCCTGCTGCAGGCCGCGGAGCTGATCATCACCACGCAGTTCGGCTCCACGTCCATGCTGCAGCGCAAGCTGCGGGTGGGCTTCGCCAAGGCCGGGCGGCTCATGGACCTGCTCGAGTCGCGCGGGGTGGTGAGCGCGTCCGAGGGGTCGAAGGCTCGCGACGTGCTGGTCAAGCCCGACGACCTCGCGGCCACACTGGCACTGATCCGCGGCGAGGAACCGCCCGCGGCGAGCTCCGGTGCCCAGCCCGCCGGGGGCTCGGTGGACTACGGCGCGGACCCGGTGGAGGCGTCCCTCGCGGACGTGGCCCACGACTACCACGACGGTTCCGAGACATCCGACGACGCATGGGAGTTGACTGGACGATGACGGCACAGCAGGCGGCGGGAGCCCCCGCGCCCAACAGCTCCAACTGGAACCTGCCGAACGCCCTGACGGCGCTGCGCATCGTGATGGTGCCGTTCTTCATCTGGTTCCTCTGGGCCGGTGGGACCCACGGTGAACAGTCCACGGGGATGCGCTGGGCCGCGGTGATCACGTTCGGCCTGGCCATGTACACGGACAAGCTGGACGGTGACCTCGCCCGGTCCCGCAACCTCATCACCAGCTTCGGCAAGATCGCGGACCCCATTGCGGACAAGCTGCTCACCGGGGCGGCTTTCGTGGTGCTGTCCCTGCTGGGGGAGCTCTGGTGGTGGGTCACCATCGTGATCCTGGTGCGCGAGTGGGGCATCACGGTCATGCGCTTCGTGGTCATCCGCTACGGCGTGATGGCCGCGTCCAAGGGCGGCAAGACCAAGACGGTGCTGCAGACCGCCGCGCTGATCGCCCTGCTGCTGCCGCTCGCGCCGCTGGTGGGGCAGTGGTGGCTGTGGTTCGCGTGGTTCCTCACCGCCCTGGCGCTGGTCGCCACGGTGGTCACCGGCATCGACTACGTGGTCAAGGCCGTGCAGCTGCGCAACAGGGCAGTGCGCGGGGAGGCCTCGTGAGCGGGTCGGCCGCGTCCCACGACGCCGCGGCGTCCGTGAGCCGCGCGGCGGACCTCGTGCGCCGTGCCACGGAACGCGGGCTCACGGTGGGCACCGCGGAGTCCCTGACGGGGGGTGCGCTCGCGGCCGAGATCGTCTCGGTGGCCGGGGCCTCGGCGTGCTTCGCGGGCGCGGTGGTGAGCTACACGCACGAGGTCAAGGAACGCATCCTGGGGGTCCCGCACGCCCTGCTGGAGGAGCGGGGTGCGGTGGACCCGGACGTCGCCACGGCCATGGCGCGTGGTGCCCGGCAGCGTCTCGGGGTGGACTGGGCGGTGTCCACCACGGGGGTGGCCGGACCCGAGCCGCACGACGGGCACGCCGTGGGAACCGTGTTCGTGGGGATCAGCGGACCCGGCGGAGAGCGCTCCGAGCGATTGGACCTCCACGGGGACCGGGCGCAGATCCGCCGTGCCACGGTGGAGCGGGCCATCGACATGTTGGCGACTCAAATCTCATTCCCAGCCAACGCCTAGTGCTTTTCGTCCCCGATCAGGGAACAATTGAAATGGCAAGCACGTTATGACTCACAGAGATTGAGCCCGTGGGGCTCATGATCCAGAGTTCGTCCCGCTGCCAGCAGTGGGCCAGAGCCCCGTTCGTTGATACGAGGAGTAGGCAATTCACATGACGAAGCAACCCGTGTCCGTCAATGGTGTCGTCCGTTGGAAGGACGTGGGTATGGCCGATGAAGTTCACACGGAAACCCGCGAGTCCAAGGTGGGCGTCCTGCGTCAGGAGATCGGGGAGGTGCTGCGCAGCGTGCGCCAGCGCCAGGGCCGTACGCTGCGCGAGGTCTCGCACAGCGCACGTGTCTCCCTGGGCTACCTCAGCGAGGTGGAGCGCGGCCAGAAGGAAGCCTCTTCCGAGCTGCTCGCCTCCATCTGCACCGCACTCGAGATCCCCATGTCGCAGATGCTCCGCGAGGTCGCGGACCGCCTCGCCTACGCCGAGGGAAACTATATCCCGGACACCGTGCCCTCGGAGCTGACGGAGGAGTTCACCCGGGAGGTCCGCCAGCTGCGCGGAGGCACCGCCGCCGGCGCCCACTGATCCCGTCACCGGCGCGCGCCCTGCGGTCCATCGCGCTGCTGCGCCGGGTACACACACAGCAGAACGGACCCGCCCTCGGGCGGGTCCGTTCTCGTGCCACCGCTACGTCGAGGAGTTCGCAGCCATGCGCGTCAGTGCGTTCTGGGACCTGATGGCCCACGAGTTCGGGTCCGGCTACTGCCGGGTCCTGGCCGGGGATCTCGTCCTCTCCGAAGTGGGTAACCGCACCGCCGTCGAGGCCCTGGACGCGGGAGTGGATCCCAGGACGGTCTGGTTCGCGGTGTGCCGTGCCCAGGAGGTCCCCGAGTCGCGGTGGTGGGGTCCGGACCAGCCACCGCGGCCGTGACGCGCGGAGGCGGACGACGACGGGCGCCTTGAATCGGGCGCCGGGCAATGTCCTCGGCGGTGCGCGTGCACCGTCCTGGATTCGAAGGTATATTCGAATCAGCTCACGCGTGCTCCACAGCGGGGTCCGCCTCTTATGGGTGTCGGACCCCCTGGATACCGTGGACCGCGAAGACATCATCAGGGCCACCCACGGCCCCCGAGATCCGAGGTGAAACATGGCAGCCAAGTCCAAGGGCGCATCCGCACCCGCTCCCTCTCAGGTGGCCGGCTCCGATCGGCAGAAGGCACTGGACACGGTGCTCTCCCAGATCGACAAGAACTACGGCAAGGGATCGGTCATGCGGCTGGGGGATCGCCCCGCCACCAAGATCGAGACCATCCCCACCGGATCCATCGCGCTGGACGTCGCGCTGGGCATCGGCGGCTTCCCGCGCGGCCGTGTCGTGGAGATCTACGGTCCCGAGTCCTCCGGCAAGACCACCGTGGCGCTGCATGCCGTGGCCAGCGTCCAGAAGGCCGGCGGGATCGCTGCCTTCATCGATGCCGAGCACGCACTGGACCCCTCCTACGCGGAGAAGCTCGGCGTGGACACCGACAACCTGCTGGTCTCCCAGCCGGACACCGGTGAACAGGCGCTCGAGATCATGGACATGCTCGTGGGCTCGGGATCCATCGACATCATCGTGATCGACTCCGTCGCGGCACTCGTGCCCAAGGCGGAGATCGAGGGCGAGATGGGAGACAGCCACGTCGGTCTGCAGGCGCGTCTCATGTCGCAGGCGCTGCGCAAGATCACCGGGCGGCTGTCCCACACCAACACCACCGCCATCTTCATCAACCAGCTGCGCGAGAAGATCGGCGTGTTCTTCGGCTCCCCGGAGACCACCACGGGTGGCAAGGCCCTGAAGTTCTACGCCTCCGTGCGTGTGGACGTGCGCCGCATCGAGACCCTCAAGGACGGCGCGAACCCCGTGGGCAACCGCACCCGGGCCAAGATCGTCAAGAACAAGATGGCCCCGCCCTTCAAGCAGGCCGAGTTCGACATCCTCTACGGGCAGGGCATCTCCATCGAGGGTGGTCTGATCGACATGGGCGTGGAGCACGGCATCGTCAAGAAGTCCGGTGCCTGGTTCACGTACGAGGGCGACCAGCTCGGACAGGGCAAGGAGAACTCCCGGCGCTTCCTGAAGGACAATCCGGAGCTCGCGCAGGAGATCGAGCGCAAGATCCTGGTGAAGCTGGGCATCTCCGAGGACCCGGACGAGGCCTCCCAGGATTCGGAGGGGCTCGACACCGGGACCGGTGAGCTGGACCCGGACGCGCCCTTCGCACCCCAGTCGGACGACACCGAGCTGCCCGCCTTCTAGGTGGTGTGACCCGGAATGAGTCAGTCCTCGCGTGACGGTTCTCGGCGCCGCCGGGCCGCGGTCTCGTACCGCGACTCGACGGTGCCGTCCGAGGACCACGGGCCCTCCCATACCGGTGACGCCGATCCGCAGGAAGTAGCCCGCGCCATCGTGCTGCGCCAGCTGACGGCCTCGGCGAAGTCCCGGGGCCAACTGGCGGACAAGCTCGCGGAGCGTCATGTCCCGGAGGACGTCGCCCGGGAGGTGCTCGACCGCTTCGAGGAGGTCGGGCTGGTGGACGACCGCGAGTTCGCGGCCATGTTCGTGCGCTCCCGCGCCGAGACCCGGAAGCTGTCCCGCTCCGCACTGCGGCGTGAGCTGTCCCGGCGCGGCATCACGGGTGAGTTCGCCGAGGCGGCCCTGGAGCAGCGCAGTGCCGAGGACGAGGCCCGGGACGCCCACGAGCTCGTCCGCAGGAAGCTTCCCGCCACGTTCGACCCGTCCGACCGCAAGGAGCACGAGAAGCTGACCCGCCGGCTCGTGAGCATGCTCGGACGCAAGGGATATCCACCGGGCGTCGCGTTCGGCGTCGTCAAGGAGGAGCTCGCGGGCCTGGGCTCCGTCCAGGACCCGGACGACTCCACGACGCAGGGCCAGGACGTCTGGGACACCCCGTGACCGCGGCGCGGCGATCCCCGTGCCACCACGGCGGATGATT
This sequence comes from Kocuria tytonis, assembly GCF_003226895.2. Taxonomy (GTDB): domain Bacteria; phylum Actinomycetota; class Actinomycetes; order Actinomycetales; family Micrococcaceae; genus Kocuria; species Kocuria tytonis. The sequence goes on along the minus strand of NZ_PNJG02000005.1, from coordinate 41,994 downwards.
TGACCCCGTCCCTAAGATGATCAGGTGACTCAGATGCCCCACGCCCTGCAGGAACCAGCACCGTCCGCGGCCACCACGGCCCCGCCCGCATACGAAGTGCGCACGCTGGGGTGTCAGATGAACGCGCACGACTCCGAGCGCATCACGGGTCTGCTGGAGAACGCCGGGTACGTCCCAGCGCTCGACCGTGACCCCGACCTCGTGGTGTTCAACACGTGCGCGGTGCGCGAGAACGCGGACAACAAGCTCTACGGCCAGCTGGGGCAGCTGGCCCCTGTCAAGTGCCGCAACGAGAACATGCAGATCGCGGTGGGTGGCTGCCTCGCCCAGAAGGACCGCGCCACCATCGTGGACAGGGCGCCGTGGGTGGACGTGGTCTTCGGCACCCACAACATCGGCTCCCTGCCCGTTCTGCTGGAACGGGCCCGCCACAACGAGGCGGCCCAGGTGGAGATCCTGGAGGCGCTCGAGACGTTCCCGTCGGCCCTGCCCACCAAGCGGGAGCAGGCGTACGCCGGCTGGGTGTCCATCTCGGTGGGCTGCAACAACACGTGCACGTTCTGCATCGTGCCGCAGCTGCGGGGCAAGGAGAAGGACCGCCGCCCCGGGGACATCCTGGCGGAGGTGCAGGCGCTCGTGGACTCGGGCGCCGTGGAGGTGACCCTGCTCGGGCAGAACGTCAACTCCTACGGCGTGGAGTTCGGCGACCGGGGGGCCTTCGCCAAGCTGCTGCGCGCGTGCGGCGAGATCGAGGGGCTCGAACGGGTCCGGTTCACGAGCCCCCACCCCGCGGCCTTCACGGACGACGTCATCGATGCGATGGCCGAGACCCCCAACGTGATGCCGCAGCTGCACATGCCGCTGCAGTCGGGTTCGGACCGCATCCTCCGGCAGATGCGGCGCTCGTACCGGTCCAAGAAGTTCCTGGGCATCCTGGAACGGGTGCGGGAACGGATCCCCCACGCCGCCATCACCACGGACATCATCGTGGGGTTCCCGGGGGAGACCGAGCAGGACTTCCAGGACACCCTGGACGTGGTTGCGGCCTCGGAGTTCTCGTCCGCGTTCACCTTCCAGTACTCGGTGCGCCCCGGCACCCCCGCGGGTGAGATGACCGACCAGGTGCCCGCGGCCGTGGTGAAGGAGCGTTTCGAGCGTCTCACCGCGCTGCAGGACCACATCAGCGCACGCCTGAACCGCGAACTCGTGGGTACGACCGCCGAGGTGCTGGTCAGTGCCCAGTCGGGGCGCAAGTCGCAAAGCACCCACCGGTTGACCGGGCGCGGTCGCGATCAGCGCCTCGTCCACTTCAGCGTGCCGGAGGGCTCACCCGCTCCGCGACCGGGTGACGTGGTCACCGTCCCCGTGACCGGCGCGGCCGCGTACCACCTGCTGGCGGACCCGAGGGACGCCGCCGAGTACACGCTGCGGCGCTCCCGCGGCGGGGACGCGTGGGAGGCGGCGCAGGCCGAGTCCTGCGGTGCGCCGTCGTCCGCGGCAGCGCCCGGCGCGGTGGGACTGGGCATGCCCACCCTCCGGAAGCCCTGATCGTGGGGGCTCTGGCGGGGTGGCGGGCGCCGTGAAGCCGCTTCTCGCCGTCGTGGGGCCCACCGGCACCGGGAAGTCCGATCTGGGGATCGCCCTGGCCCACCGCCTGGACGGGGAGATCATCAACGCGGACGCGCTGCAGCTCTACCGGGGGATGGACATCGGGACCGCGAAACTGCCCCCGGAGCAGCGCGCCGGCGTGCCCCACCACATGCTCGACGTGCTGGAGATCGCGGACGAGGCGTCGGTGGCCGCCTTCCAGCGGGACGCCCGCTCCATTGCCGCCGACATCGCCCGGCGGGGGAGGGTGCCCATCCTTGTGGGCGGCTCGGGCCTGTACGTCCGGGCGGCGCTCGACGCCATCGAGTTCCCCGGCACGGACGCCGCCGTCCGGGCACGGCGTGAGGAGCAGCTGCGCCGCGAGGGCAGGGCGCGGCTGCTGGCCGAGCTCGCGGCGGTGGACCCGGAATCGGCGGCCCGGGTCGGGGACGACCGGCGGCTCGTCCGCGCCCTGGAGGTGCACGACATCACGGGCCGCCCCTTCACCTCCTTCATGCCGGAGCGACGCTACGTACGACCCACCGTGCAGCTGGGCCTCACCATGGACCGGGACGCCCTGAACGGGCGCCTGGCCCGCCGGGTGGACGCGATGCTCGGGCGCGGGTGGCTGGACGAGGTGCGCACCCTGGAGGCCGCCGGTCTGCGGACGAGCCCCACGGCCGGCAAGGCCCTGGGCTACCCGCAGCTGCTGTCCGTCCTGGACGGATCCCTCACCCTCGCCGAGGCGCGTGACGAGACCGTGGCGGCCACGCGGAGGTTCACCAAGCGGCAGCGCACGTGGTTCCGTGCGGACCCCAGGATCCACTGGCTGGACGCGGGGACTCAGGGGGGCGTGGAGGAGCTGACGGAGCGGGCGTGGAACATTCTCCGCGCTCAGTATGATGACGCGCATGAGTGAGACCACCGAGGGGACGGAACGGGCAATGGGCTGGCAGGAACTGACGGGCACCCGGGTGACCAAGGCGCACGGGACGGGCAACGACTTCGTGGTCTACACGGACGCGGACGGCTCCCGCGACGTGTCCCCGGACACCGTGGCCGCCGTGTGCGACCGTCACATGGGTCTGGGCGGTGACGGCCTGATCCGAGCCGTGCGGTCGCGGCACCTTCCGGAGGGGCAGCGGCTGCTGGAGCGGCACCCGGACGCCGAGTGGTTCATGGACTACCGCAACGCGGACGGGTCCGTGGCGCAGATGTGCGGCAACGGGGTGCGGGTGTTCGTGGACCACCTCGTGCGCGAGGGACTCGTCACCCTGCCCCGGGGCGCTCGGCTGCGCATCGGCACGCGCGCCGGGGTGCGCACGGTGGCGCGCACCTCCAGCGGGTACGCCGTGGACATGGGTCCCTGGAGCTTCAGCCACGGGGACACCGCACGGGAGCGTGGCTCGGACTGCGTGGTGAGCGCCGCGGGGCTGACCGTCCCGCGGCCCGCGGTGTCCATCGACATAGGCAACCCGCACACGGTCGTCGCGCTGTCCGAGGGGGAGAAGCTGGACGGCCTGGACCTGCACGCCGCGCCCACGGTGGACCCGCTGCCCGCGGACGGCACGAACGTGGAGTTCGTGGTTCCCCTGGACCACGACGACAGCGATCTGGGCCGCCTCGAGATGCGCGTCCACGAACGCGGGGTGGGCGAGACCCACTCGTGCGGCACCGGGGCGTGCGCCGCGGCAGCTGCCACCCGCTTCTGGGGCGGCCCGGAATCACCGGACCGCTGGTTCGTCCAGGTCCCCGGCGGCGTCCTGTCCGTCACCTTCGTGCCCGCCCCCGACGGCACGGAGCACGTGGTCCTCGCCGGCCCCGTCCGGGTGGTGGCCACCGCCGAACTGCGCTGACCGGACCGCCGGCCGGGGTCCGGTCAGCGCCGGGTCCGGACCTCGGGACTCCTGCGGCGTTCGTGTGGGAGGACGACGTCGCTCGCGCGGTCCTCGCGGCCCTCGCCACTCCGGGGCGCACCTCGACCCGCGTCCCGTCGGGCATCCCTCGTGCGTCGTGACCCGGCGGGGTGTCTCTTGGCCCGGCGGGATGCAGCCGGACGAGGAGCGGCCCGCTCCCGACGGGGCCGGATCAGCCGCGCGTGACCGTGATGATGCGGAACCCCTTGTCCGTGGCGGCCCGCGCAACGGCGAAATCCTCCCCGAGCGTCTCGGCGAGCCAGCGCTGCAGACTGTCCCCGCCCAGGTTCTTCTGGACCACGAGCCACGCGGAACCACCGGGCGAGAGGCGGGGCAGCCACGTCGTCAGGATGTCGTGGAGGGCGTCCTTGCCCACGCGGATCGGCGGGTTGGACCAGATGGTGTCGAAGGTGCGGTCCGCCGGGACGTCCCGGGGCAGGCGGGCCTCCACGCGCTCGAGTCCGAGGGAGCGGGCGTTCATCGCGGTCAGGCGGAGGCTGCGCTCGTTGACGTCCACCGCGGTGACCATCGCCTCGGGGTCCGCGAGCGCGAGCGCGAGGCTCAGCGGCCCCCACCCGCACCCGATGTCCAGGAACGAGCGCCCCCGCGGGTCCGGGACGTGGCGCAGCAGCGCGGCGGTTCCCCGGTCCAGGTCCGTGGGGGAGAAGACCCCCGCCGCCGTCCCCACGTCCACGCGCCGGCCGCGCAGCTCCACGCTCAGCCGCCGCGGTTTCTCGGGCAGCTCGGGGTCGGAGACGAAGTAGTGCGGGGCGGGGCGCTCGGGGGTCATGGCTCCACATGCTAGTGCCCGCCGTGGGCGTGTCCGCCTCCGGCAGTAGACTGAGGACTTCCAGTCCCAGCGCAGATCAAGGAACCATGACTGATACTCCCACCCACCGGAACTCCGCCGCCGAGCACCCCGAGACCTCGGGGGAGCTGACCGGATCCGAGCTCGAGGACGTCGTCTCGCGCGTGCTTGCCCGGGCGCGCTCGCGGGCGGAACCCGTGAGCACGGCCGATGCCCCCGCCCCCGCTCCTCGCGCGGGTCACGACCACCTCGGTCGCGCCCGTGAGCTCGCGGCCGAGGAGGACGTCCTCGGTGCCGCCGACGGCGAGCAGCGCGATCTCGAGGAGCGCCGTGCGCTGCGCCGGGTGGCCGGCCTGTCCACGGAACTCGAGGACGTCACCGAGGTGGAGTACCGCCAGCTGCGGCTCGAACGAGTGGTGCTGGCGGGGCTCTACTCCAGCGGGACGCTCGCGGACGCGGAGAACTCCCTGCGCGAGCTCGCCGCGCTCGCCGAGACCGCCGGTTCCGAGGTCATGGACGGTCTGCTGCAGCGCCGCGTCACCCCGGACCCGGGGACCTACCTGGGGTCCGGCAAGGCCCTGGAGCTCAAGGACGTCGTGGCCGCCACCGGCGCGGACACCGTGATCGTGGACGCGGAGCTCGCACCGTCCCAGCGGCGCGCCCTGGAGGACGTGGTCAAGGTCAAGGTGATCGACCGTACGGGCCTGATCCTGGACATCTTCGCGCAGCACGCCAAGTCCAAGGAGGGCAAGGCCCAGGTGGAGCTCGCACAGCTGGAGTACATGCTCCCTCGGCTGCGCGGCTGGGGCGAGTCCCTGTCCCGCCAGGCCGGCGGTCGCGCCGCATCCGGTGAGGGCATCGGCAGCCGCGGTCCGGGTGAGACCAAGATCGAGCTGGACCGGCGGCGGATCCGCCAGCGCATGTCCAAGCTGCGCCGGGAGATCGCCGCGATGAAGCCGGCCCGGGAGACCAAGCGGTTGAACCGCAGGCGCAATGCCGTGCCCTCGGTGGCCATCGCGGGATACACCAACGCGGGGAAGTCCTCCCTGCTCAACCGGCTCACGGACGCTGGCGTGCTCGTGGAGAACGCGCTGTTCGCCACACTGGATCCCACGGTGCGCAAGGCGCAGACGCCGGACGGCATCGGGTACACGCTCGCGGACACCGTGGGATTCGTGCGCTCGCTGCCCACGCAGCTGGTGGAGGCCTTCCGCTCGACCCTCGAGGAGGTCGCGGACTCGGACGTGATCGTGCACGTGGTGGACGCCTCGCACCCGGACCCGGAGGGCCAGCTCAAGGCCGTCCGGGACGTCCTCACGGACGTGGGTGCGAACGACGTCCCGGAGATCGTGGCGCTGAACAAGGCCGACATCGCGGATCCCGTGGTGCTCGCGCGGCTGCGCAACCGCGAGCACCCCTCGGTGGCGGTCTCCGCGCGCACGGGCGAGGGCATCGAGGAGCTGCGGCGTCTGATCTCCGCGGCCATTCCCCGCCCCGATCACGAGCTGGACCTGCTCATCCCCTACGTCCACGGCGAGGTGGTGTCCCGGCTGCACGCCCAGGACGCCGAGATCCTGAGCACCGAGCACACGCCCGACGGCACCCGGCTGCACGTGCGGGTGCGCGAGGACCTCGTGGGGGATCTCGAGTCCTACCGGACCGGGTCCGGGACGTCGGAGACGGCGGCGGCGCAGGACCCCGCGGGAGCATGACCGCACCGTTCGTCGACGAGTCGGGGCGGGACGTCTCCGGGATCCGCCCGGAGTCGCTGCCCGGGGGTGCCGACGCGCTGGAGCTGCTCGATGCCGCCGTCACCGCGCTGGGCGGTCAGCGTCGGGAGGGGCAGCGGTTCATGGCGGCCAAGGTCGCGGAGGCCCTGGAGACCCGGCGGCACCTGCTCGTGCAGGCGGGCACCGGCACCGGCAAGTCCCTCGCGTACCTGGTCCCCGCTCTGCGGCACGCGCGTGACTCCGAGAAACCCGTGGTTGTGGCCACGGCCACCCTCGCGCTGCAGTCGCAGATCACGGGGCGGGACGTCCCGCGCCTGCTGGACGCCCTCGAGGACGAGTTGGCGGAGCGTCCCACCGTGGCCCTGCTCAAGGGCCGCTCCAACTACGCCTGCCTGCACAAGGTGGAGGGCGGGTACCCGGAGGACGACGACGCCGCCCTGTTCGCGGCCCCGTCCGGGGCGTCACCCGGCGGCACGGTCGCGGACCGGCCCGTGGGCGGACTCGCGCAGCAGGTCCTGCGGCTGCGCGAGTGGGTCGAGACCACCGAGACCGGGGACCGTGATGACATCCGGCCCGGTGTCACCGATGCCGCATGGCGACAGGTGTCCGTGACCGCCAAGGAGTGCCTGGGACGGAAGTGTCCCCTGGTGGAGCAGTGCTTCGCGGAGCGGGCCCGCACGGAGGCCGGTGAGGCGGACGTGGTGATCACCAACCACGCCCTGCTCGCCATCAACGCCTTCGAGGGACTGGCCGTCCTCCCGGAGCACGACGTCGTGATCGTGGACGAGGCCCACGAGCTGCGCGACCGCGTGACCGGTGCGGTGACGGCGTCCCTCTCGGCGGCGGCCGTGCGCGCCGCGAGCACCGCGGTGCGCAAGCACACGGCCGCCTCCAGCGACGCCCTCGAGCGGGCGGCCCAGGCCTTCGACAAGGCGTTCGACGCCGACCCTTCCGGCCTGCTGCCGCGGGGATTCACGGAGGAGCAGGTGTACGCGGTCCGAGGGGTCCAGGACGCCGCGCGCACGGGTCTGAGCGACACCAAGGGTGACGGCAAGGGCGAGGAGGCCGGGCGGCACGCCGCCCGCTCCCGGCTCTCCGAGCTGCTGGACACCGCGGAGCGGATGCTGGGCGCGGACACCGCCCACGACGTCCTATGGCTCTCACGGGTGGGACGGTGGAGCCCCGCGGAAGGGTACGTGGGGGCCTCGCCCGGGGAGCCCGCAACCCTGAACATCGCCCCGCTGAGCGTGGCGGGTCCCCTGCGGGAAGGGCTCTTCGACGGTCGCACGGTGGTCCTGACCTCGGCCACCCTGGCCGTCGGGTCCTCGTTCTCCTCCGTGGCGGGGTCCCTCGGGCTGCAGGGCCCGGGTGCTCCCGCGTGGCGCGGCGTGGACGTGGGCAGCCCGTTCGACTACCGCCGGCAGGGGATCCTGTACGTGGCCAAGCACCTCGAGAAGCCCGGCCGAGGGGTCTCGGAGGCCCAGCTGGCGGAGCTGCTGGACCTGCTGGAGGCCTCCGGGGGTGGCGCGCTCGGGCTGTTCTCCTCCCGGCGCGCCGCCGAGGACGCGGCGGAAGCCCTGCGGGAGCGGACCGAGCTCCCCATCCTGTGCCAGGGGGACGCCTCGCTGCCGTCCCTCGTGAAGGAGTTCATGGATGATCCCGCGGCGAGTCTCTTCGGGACCATGAGCCTGTGGCAGGGCGTGGACGTCCCGGGGCACTCGTGCCGACTGGTGGTCATCGACCGCATCCCGTTCCCCCGCCCGGACGATCCGCTGGGCACCGCCCGCACCCGGGCCGCGGAGCGAGCCGGCGCCAACGGGTTCATGACGGTGTCCGCGTCCCACGCGGCGGTCCGGCTTGCACAGGGCGCCGGCCGGCTCATCCGCGCGGCGGAGGACAGGGGCGTGGTGGCGGTGCTGGACTCCCGGCTGGCCACGGCGCGCTATGGGTCCTTCCTCGCGACGTCGCTGCCGCCGCTGTGGCCCACCACGGACCGTACGACCGTGCTGGGCGCGCTGGAGAGGCTCAGCACGGGCTAACCGTGCCCGGAGGAGAGACCGGTTCGCGCCGTGCCCGCGAGCGGGCCGCGCACCGCCCCGTCAGAGGGAGCGGAAGACCGAGACGACCTTGCCCATCACCGTGGCGTGATCGCCCAGGATGGGCTCGTACCGCGTGTTCTGCGGCAGCAACCACGTGTGGCCGTCCCGCTGGCGGAACGTCTTGACCGTGGCCTCGTCGTCGAGCAGTGCCGCCACCACGTCCCCGTTCTCGGCGGAGTTCTGCTGCCGGACCACCACCCAGTCGCCGTCGCAGATGGCGGCGTCGATCATGGAGTCACCGGACACCTTGAGCATGAACAGCTGCCCGTGGCCCACGAACTGGCGCGGCAGGGAGTAGACCTCCTCCACGGACTGCTCCGCGGTGATGGGACCACCCGCGGCGATCCGGCCCACCAGGGGAACGGGCACCATGGCGTCGTCACCGTCCACGGTGGGCAGATCGCCAATGGTGTGCACCGTGCGCGGGGAGGTGCCCTCCGAGGACTCCGACGCGCCCAGGTGGCGATCGAGTTCCTGCGCGGTGAGGGGCCGCAGCACCTCCATGGCCCGCGGCCGGCGGGGGTCCCGCCGGATGTAGCCCCACTTCTCCAGCTGACCGAGCTGGTGGGTCACGCTGGACAGGGAGGCGAGTCCCACGAGGTCACCGATCTCGCGCATGGACGGGGGGTAGCCCCGGTCGGAGATGGAGCGCTGGACCACGCCCAGGATCTTGGCCTGTCGGGACGTGAGTGTTCGAACGCGCGGGCCGGGCGTCTGCGGAGCCGGGGAAGTGGAGCTCACGTGCGGGGTCCTTTCGCCGTGCCGCGCACTGCGTGCCCGAGGAACGGGCTGCGAACCGGGGGTCCGCTTATGCGTGTCGGAGGCATGGGGTCAACTATCACCTGTGTGACCTCGAGCTTAACCCGCCACGGAGCACACGTTCAAATATGTGTTCGAAACGGACCTCGACACCCTTCGTACATCCGTGCTAGAACTGGACCCAGGAATTCGAAGATGTGTTCTACCCCGCGGGGGATTCGAACACCCCACCCGCGGGTGGAACCGCTCAGATCACCAGGAGGTTGCCATGACCGCTCTCATCATGCCGAGGACCGTGCGTCGCGCGGCGTCCTCCGTCGGCCGGGCTGCCACGATCGCGGGGCATCCTGCCACCGCCGAGCACGATGCCGTGGCAGCCACCGCGGCGGAATCGGGGTCCAGCTCCCTGCGCCTCACCCGGCGAGGACGGTTGTTCCTGATCGGGCTGCCCTTCGTGACCGGGGCCGCCGCGCTGCTGGTGGTGGCCGCGGTGTTCCTGCTGCCGGCCACCGTGAAGGCCTCCACGGATCACGTGTCCGAACCCGTGACCCACAGCGTGACGGTGCAGGCGCACCAGACCCTCTGGGACATCGCGGTCGCCGCGGACCCGGCACGCGACACCCGCGAGGTCATGGACGACATCGCAGAGCTCAACGGCCTCTCCTCGTCCGTGCTGTCCGCCGGCCAGGTGCTCGAGGTGCCCTCCCGCTGACAGGGTGCCCTCCCGCTGACGCGGTGCCCTCCTGCTGACGGGTGCTCCCGCTAGACTGGGGCGGTGAATTCTCCCGCCGATCCCCTGGCCGCCCTCCCGCTGCGTGACGACCTCCGCGGCATGTCGCCGTACGGCGCGCCCCAGCTGCAGGTCCGGGTGGCACTGAACACCAACGAGAACACGCACCCGGTGCCGCAGGACGTCGTCGAGGCCATTGCCCGCCGCGTGGGCGAGGCCGCCGGCGCCCTGAACCGGTATCCGGACCGCGACTTCACGGACCTGCGCGAGGCCCTGGCCGGCTACCTCGGCCACGGGCTCACCGCCGAGAACCTCTGGGCGGCCAACGGGTCCAACGAGATCCTGCAGCAGCTCCTCCAGGCGTTCGGCGGTCCCGGGCGTTCCGTCCTCAGCTTCGCCCCCACGTACTCCATGTACCCGTTGCTGGCACTGGGAACCGGCACGAAGTACATCGCGGGTGTGCGGGCGGAGGACTTCTCCCTCACGGCCGAGTCCGCCGCGCGCCAGGTCCGGGAGCACGCCCCGGACGTCGTGTTCCTGTGCTCTCCCAACAACCCCACCGGCACGGCGCTCGGGCTGGACGTGGTCGAGGCCGTCTACGCGGCGGGGGAGTTCCACGACATGGTGGTCGTGGTGGACGAGGCCTACGCCGAGTTCGCCCGGGCGGGAACGCCGTCGGCCCTGACGCTGCTGCCCGGCCGGGCCCGTCTCGTGGTCACGCGCACCATGAGCAAGGCGTTCGCCCTGGCCGGCGCCCGGCTGGGCTACTTCGCCGCGGACCCGCGCCTCGCGGATGCGATGCGACTGGTCCGGCTGCCGTACCACCTCTCGACCGTCACCCAGGCCACGGCACTGGCCGCCCTGGAGCACCACGCGTCCCTGCTCGCCACCGTGGCGGACGTCAAACGGCAGCGGGACCGGATCGTGTCCGAGCTCTCGCGCCTCGGGCTGGATCCTGCCCCCTCCGACTCCAACTTCGTGTTCTTCGCGTGCGGATCGGACGCCCACGCCATGTGGCAGGGGCTCCTGGACGAGGGCGTGCTGGTCCGGGACGTCGGGATTCCCGGCCACCTGCGGGTCACCGCGGGCACCGAGGAGGAGACCACCGCGTTCCTGGACGCGGTCTCGTGCTACCTCGGCCGGTCCTGAGAACCACGGGACGCCGCGCCGCTCGCACGCGCCTGCCGGTGCGCCGCGGGGAGGCCCCGGGTCCCGTGCTGGAATCCCGGGCACCGGCGCCCGCCCACCCACCACGGTCCGCATGCCGCCTAGAATGTAGTCGCCCCCCGAGTCTTCGAGGTGCGAGGTCCACGAGGAGTCACTGCCAGACATGAGCTCGAACGAGAAGCACCGCACCGCCACGGTGGAGCGTGCGACCAGCGAATCCACCGTGCGGGTCAGCCTGGACCTGGACGGCACGGGCGCGTCCACGATCCACACCACGGTCCCGTTCTACGACCACATGCTCACGGCGCTGTCCAAGCACTCCCTGATCGACATGGAGATCACGGCCAGTGGCGACACGGACGTCGACGTGCACCACACGGTCGAGGACACCGCCATCGTGCTGGGTGAGGCCTTGCGCGAGGCGCTCGGCGACAAGCGCGGCATCCGGCGCTTCGGGCAGGCCACCGTGCCGCTGGACGAGGCACTGGCCTCTGCCGTGGTGGACGTCTCCGGGCGGCCGTACACCGTGCACACGGGTGAGCCGGAGGGGCAGCAGTACCACCTGATCGGCGGACACTTCACGGGCTCGATGACCCGCCACGTGCTCGAGTCGCTCGCCCACCACGCGCAGCTGTGCCTGCACGTCGACGTGGTCCGGGGCCGCGATCCGCACCACATCGTCGAGGCCCAGTTCAAGGCGCTGGCGCGCGCACTGCGCGAGGCCGTGGAGCACGACCCCCGGATGGCCGGTGCCATCCCGTCCACCAAGGGCGCGCTGTGAGCGCGGGGACGACCGCGTCGTCGGACGCCCCGAGCGTGGTGGTGCTGGACTACGGCGCCGGCAACGTGCGCTCGGCGGTGCGGGCGCTCGAAGCGGCCGGAGCCCGGGTGCGCCTGAGTGCGGACCCCCGCGACGTGCTGGACGCGGACGGGCTCGTGGTTCCGGGCGTGGGCGCCTTCGAGGCCGTGATGGCGGGACTGCGCTCGGTGGACGCCCCGCGGCTCATCGACCGCAGGCTCAGCGGCGGCCGTCCCGTGCTGGGCATCTGCGTGGGCCTGCAGGTGATGTTCGACCGCGGCGTGGAGCACGGCCGGCAGACCGAGGGTCTCGGGCAGTGGCCGGGCACGGTGGAGCGGCTGGCGGCCCCCGTGATCCCGCACATGGGGTGGAACACGGTGCGCCCGCCGCAGGACTCCGTGCTGTTCCGGGGCCTCGAGACGGAGCGGTTCTACTTCGTGCACTCCTACGGTGTGCAGGACTGGGAGTTCGACCAGAGCATCGAGCGGATGCGCCCGCCGGCGGTGACGTGGTCCGAGCACGGGACCCCGTTCGTGGCCGCCGTGGAGAACGGCGCGCTGAGCGCCACCCAGTTCCATCCGGAGAAGTCCTCGCACGCAGGCATCGCACTGCTGCGCAACTGGCTTTCCACGCTGCCCCGCACCGGTCGCATGGACGACCGGGTGTCCACCCGCGCAACGGAGGCCCCGGCATGACCGCATCGGTGCTCGTGCTCGTCCTGGGCGCGTTCTTCGTGGGCGGCGCCATCTCGTTCGCCCAGCAGCGCAAACCCCTGTGGTCGGTGGTCCTGCTGGCCGCCGTCGCGGCCGCGCTGATCGGCTACGGCGCGTACTCGTGGTTCGTGAGCCTGTGACCGGGCCCGGCGCCCTGCCGGGGTGCGCCGGAGCCCCGGGCGCCGCCGCGGGTCCCGCGGGCTCCGGGGCCGTGCAGGGCACGGGCCCGGCGCCCAGCCGCGACTGAGCGCGGCATCGAACCGACGGTGGGCTCCCGGAGTCCGGGCCGTCACCACAACATGCGCCCCCGGGCGCCCACGTGAGGAGAGACATGAGCGAGACCACCGACCAGCGGCTGGAGCTGCTGCCCGCCGTGGACGTCCAGGGTGGCCAGGCCGTGCGCCTGGTGCAGGGCGAGGCCGGCTCCGAGACCGGGTACGGAGATCCCCTGGACGCGGCCCGCGCGTGGCAGGACGCGGGCGCGGAGTGGCTGCACCTCGTGGACCTGGACGCCGCCTTCGGCCGCGGGGACAACATCGAGGTGTTGCGCCGGGTGGCCCGGAACCTGGACCTGAGGATCGAGATGTCCGGTGGCATCCGCGACGACGAGTCGCTCGAGCGGGTCCTCTCGCTGGATCCCGCACGCATCAACCTCGGCACCGCGGCCCTGGAGAACCCCGAGTGGACCCACCGTGTGATCGCCGAGCACGGTGACCGGATCGCCGTGGGCCTGGACGTCCGCGGCACCACGCTCGCGGCACGCGGCTGGACCGAGGAGGGTGGCGACCTCTGGGAGGTCCTGGACCGCCTCGAGGCGGACGGCTGCGCCCGCTACGTGGTCACGGACGTCACCAAGGACGGCACGCTGCGGGGGCCGAACACGGAGCTGCTCGCGGAGGTGGCGCGACGCACCGACAAGCCCGTGGTCGCCTCGGGCGGCATCTCGTCCCTCGAGGACATCGCGGCGCTGCGCGCGCTCGTACCCGCGGGTGTGGAGGGCGCCATCGTGGGCAAGGCGCTCTACGCCGGCAGGTTCACGCTCGCCGAGGCCCTCGACGTCGCCGGTCGCCCCGGTGCCTGACGACGCCGCCCGCCCCCTCCCGCCGCACATCGCCGCCCAGCTGCGCTCGGCCGGGGGTGCCACGGACACCGGCGGTCAGGCCTGGGAGGGGCGCAACCTGGGCGAAGGCACGAGCCACACCCACCAGTTCCCCGACGATCCCGGTACCGCGGACCCCGCCGTCGCGGCGGCCCTCGGTCGGTGGCGCGCCGGTGAGACCGGGGAGCAGCAGGTGGTGGCCGCACTGGCGGGGATCCGGGTGTTCGTGCCCGTCGTCGCGCAGGTCTCGAAGTCCCACGTCACCGCGGACGGCCTGGTCTCCGACAAGGAGGCGGACATGGCGCTCGTGAGCCTGCGCGCCTCCGACGGCCGCCAGGCGCTGCCCGTGTTCACCTCCACCGAGGCACTGAGCACGTGGAACGGGCAGGCGCGTCCCGTGGCCGCGGACATCCGTCGAGCCGCGCTGTCGGCGGTCCAGGACGGGTCCTCCCTGCTCGTGGTGGATCCCGGCTCGGACCCGGCCTTCGTGGTGCGCCGCCCCGCGCTGTGGGCCGTGGCGCAGGACCGCGCGTGGACGCCGTCGTACCGGGACTTCACGGTGGACGACGCCGTGACGCGCGCGGCGCTGCGCATCCCCGGCATCGTCTCCGCGCTCGCCGGCCCCGGCCGTGGCGTCGACTCGCTCCGGGGGGACGGGACCCGGCTCCACGGCGGGGGAGAGGGGCCGGAGCTCACGGTCTCCCTGCAGCTGGACCGGGCGCTCACCGAGGCGCAGGTGCACACCACAGTGGAGAGGTTCCAGAAGGCGCTGGGCGCGCAGGAGGTCGTGGCGCAGAGCGTGGACTCGGTGCAGCTGCGCCTGACCACCTGAGGCGTCGAACCCGCACAGCTCCCCCCCGCACGGAAGCGGCCCCCGACCACGATGGCCGGGGGCCGCTCGTCGGGCAGGGGTGGCGGTCAGCCGTAGACCGGTCCGGTGAACTTCTCACCGGGGCCGGCACCCGGGGCGTCGGGGAAGGGTGAGGCCTCGCGGAAGGCCAGCTGCAGCGACTTGAGACCGTCGCGCAGGGGCCCGGCGTGCTGGGAGCCGATCTCGGGGGCGGCGGCCGTGACGAAGCCGGCCAGGGCGATGATGAGCTTGCGGGCCTCGTCCAGGTCCTTCAAATCCTCGGCGTTCTCCTCGGCGGCCAGCCCGCACTTCACGGCCGCGGCACTCATGAGGTGCACCGCTGCCGTGGTGATGACCTCCACGGCAGGCACCTCGGCGATGTCCCGCATCTGCGCGGTGACGCCGTCCAGGGCGTCGTCGGGGGACTCCCCGGCCGCGGCATGGGGGGTGTCTGCACGTCCCTCGGACGTGGTGGCGGCGAATTCGAAGCGCTCTGGGCGCGGCTGCTCGGACATGCTCCCACTGTAGAACAGCGGGTGCGGGCGCCGGTGCCGGCCCGTGCACTGGCAGGACGGGGCCGTCATGCGCTACCATGGGAAACAGTGTGCAAGCGGAGGAGACTCCCACCCGTCACCGCCCGTTCCGCCAGCAGCTTCTGCGGGACACCCAGGTGCTCGGGTCAGAGACCGAACGGTCGCGCCGCGGTTCGTCCGCGGCCCCGAGTCATCGGTCCCAGTGTGGTTCCCACCTCCGCTCGCGCGTGCCGCAGCGGAGGTTTTTTGTTGCGGTCATGGACCCGGCAGCGGGAAAACCCACGAACCTAGGAGCTTGGCATTAGCGATCCACGTATCAATGACAGAATCCGTGTCCCGGAAGTCCGTCTCGTCGGACCTGGCGGCGAGCAGGTCGGCATCGTGCGCGTTCAGGACGCGCTGCGGCTGGCCCGTGAATCGGATCTCGATCTGGTCGAGGTCGCACCGAACGCCAAGCCGCCCGTGGCCAAGCTCATGGACTTCGGCAAGTACAAGTACGAGGCCGCGGTCAAGGCCCGTGAGTCCCGCAAGAACCAGGCCAACACGGTGCTCAAGGAAGTGCGTTTCCGTCTCAAGATCGACACGCACGACTACGAGACCAAGGTGGGCCACGCCAAGCGCTTCCTCTCGGCCGGCGACAAGGTCAAGGCCATGATCCAGTTCCGCGGCCGTGAGCAGCAGCGCCCCGAGATGGGCGTGCGGCTGCTGCAGCGGCTCGCGGCCGACGTCGGCGAGGTCGGCGCGGTGGAGACCAACCCCCGCGTGGACGGACGCAACATGGTCATGGTCATCGGCCCGCTCAAGAACAAGGCCGAGGCCCGCGCCGAGGCGCGCAAGCAGCAGCAGCGCGAGAAGTCGCAGGCCGAGAACCAGCGCAAGCAGCGCGTGGACACCTCGTCCGCCGAGTCCGTGACCCAGTCCATCGGGGACGCGTTCCCGGCGGAACTGCGCCAGGCGGCGTCGGCGCCCCCCGAGCCGGAGGCTCCCGCCGAAAGCACGCCGCTGACGGCCGAGGACGAGGTCACGGCCACGGTGGCCCCGGCCAGCGAGCCCGCGGAGACCACGGTCGAGGAGACCGCTCCCGCCGCGCAGGAACCGGCCGTGGCCGAGGGCACCGATGAGGCCGCGGTGGAGTCGTCGGACACCAAGGCGGCTGCCGCGGAACCCGCGGTGACCGAGACCGCCCCGAAGCCCGCGGCGGCCAAGCCGGCAGGCGCACCCGCGAAGCCGAGCGCCGCCGCGAAGCCCGCTGCGCCCAAGCCGGGTGCTCCCAGGCCCGGGGCCGGCAAGCCCGGCCCGGCCAAGAAGTAGCGGCACCAGGAATTGACAGCGTCGGGCGTGCGATCGCCCGGCACCAGCGTGGTCGCGGCCCCGAGCCGCGACCCACCGGTGTGCCCCACACCGGTCGATGGAGAAGGAGACGGCCACCATGCCGAAGATGAAGACCCACAGCGGAGCCAAGAAGCGCTTCAAGCTCACCGGCTCGGGCAAGGTCAAGCGCCAGCAGGCCAACCGCCGCCACTACCTGGAGCACAAGTCCTCCCGCCTGACCCGCCGTCTCGCGAGCGACCAGATCGTCGCCACCCCGGGCGAGGCCAAGGCCATCAAGCGGATGCTGGGCAAGTAGACCCGCTCGCAGACCAGTCAGAAGTTCGCCGCGTGAGCGGCGGGTAGTCATGTTCCGGTGAGCACCGGGACCGAATCGTTAGGAGTACACACGTGGCACGTGTGAAGCGGGCAGTCAACGCCCACAAGAAGCGTCGGGAAGTCCTGGAGAAGGCATCGGGTTACCGCGGTCAGCGTTCGCGCCTGTACCGCAAGGCCAAGGAGCAGATGCTCCACTCGTACACCTACTCCTACAACGACCGCCGCAAGAAGAAGGGCGATTTCCGTCGCCTGTGGATCCAGCGCATCAACGCCGCGTCCCGCGCCAACGGCCTGACCTACAACCGCTTCATCCAGGGCCTGAAGGCCGCTGAGGTCGAGGTGGACCGTCGCATGCTGGCCGAGCTGGCCGTGAGCGACGAGACCGCGTTCGCGGCCCTGGTCCAGGTGGCCAAGGACGCCCTGCCGGAGGACACCTCCGCGCCCCGCGCCGCGGCCTGAGCGCTGCCGTGACGTTCGTCGAGCGCCTGGAAGACCGGTTGCTGTCCAACCCCCGAGCCGATCGGGTCAGGGACGTGGCCGCGTTGACCGGGCGCTCGATGCGTTCCAAGCGCGGTCTGTTCCGTGCCGAGGGGCCGCAGAACGTCCGGGAGGCGGTGCGCCTGGCCGTGGCCGGGTCGTCGGTTCGTGACGCGTCCCTCCCCGCGGTGGACGCCGTGTACGTCACCCGAGAGGAGCTCGAGCGCCACCCGGACATCGCGGCGGATCT
Source organism: Kocuria tytonis (assembly GCF_003226895.2). GTDB lineage: Bacteria > Actinomycetota > Actinomycetes > Actinomycetales > Micrococcaceae > Kocuria > Kocuria tytonis. The sequence goes on along the minus strand of NZ_PNJG02000005.1, from coordinate 24,830 downwards.
CGAGACCCTCGAATCCCACCGGGGTGTCTTCCTGCGCATGGTCACCCCGGAGGTGCTCGGGGCCATGACGGACGCGGTGACGCCGCAGGGCATGCTGGCCGTGTGCCGCCTGCCGGAGGTCACCGCCGAGGCCGCGCTCTTGGACGCCCGCCTGGTGTGCGTCCTGGCCCGGGTCCAGGATCCCGGCAACGCGGGCACCGTAGTGCGCGCCGCGGACGCCGCCGGCGCCGCCGCCGTGGTGTTCACCCGGGGCAGCGTGGATCCCTTCAACCCCAAGGCCGTGCGCTCGAGCGCCGGCTCCCTGTTCCACCTTCCCGTGCTCACGGGCGTGGACCTCCCCTCCTTCGCCGCGGCCGCGCGGGAGGGCTCCCTGCAGCTGCTCGCCGCGGACGGCTACGCGGACACCACCGTGGACGCCCTCGCCGACGCCGCCGTGCTGCGCGGTCTCGGTGCCGACGACGCCGCGTCGCCCGGGCGCGAGCGCGCGCTGCTCGAAGCACCCACCGCGTGGCTGTTCGGCAACGAGGCGCAGGGTCTCACCCCCGAGGAGCGGAAGCTGGCCGATCTGCCCGTGGCCGTTCCGCTGTACGGGCGCGCCGAGTCGTTGAACGTGGGAATCGCGGCCGCCGTGTGCCTGTACGCCTCGGCCCGGGCGCAGCGGCGGGGCCCGGGCGGCGTCGTCAGCACAGTGCAGGGCGGGGCCTGATGCCCGGCGGGACCCGCACCCGCGTGGTGGGCGCGGCGATCCTGGACTCCGCCTCGGCGCCCACGCGCGTGCTGGCCGCCCAGCGCGCCTACCCGGAGTCTTTGCGGGGACTGTGGGAGTTCCCCGGTGGCAAGCAGGAGCCGGGGGAGACGCCCCGCGACGCACTGGTGCGCGAGTGCCGCGAGGAGCTCGGGGTGGACCTCGCCCTCCTCGACGAGGTGGAGGCCGCGGACCCGGAGGGCTGGCCCCTGTCCGGAACCGCCGTGATGCGCGTCTTCACCGCGGTGCTGTCGTCGGGCTCCCAGGGCGAGCCGTCGACGGATCCCGGACCGGCCCTCGAGGCGCGCGTGCGTGCGGGCGACGACCACCTCGCCGCGCGGTGGCTCCCGCTGGCGGATCCCGGGGCCGTTCTGGCGCTACCGTGGATACCAGCGGACCTCCCCATCGTGGCCGCGCTGCTGGAGCTGCTGCGAACGGAGTGAGCATGACCGAGTCCACCGCCCCCGAGGCCCGGACCGAGACGGATCCGCGGGCGTGGCGCGCGCTGTGGGCCATGGTGCTCGGCTTCTTCATGATCCTCGTGGACGCGACGATCGTGTCCACCGCCATCCCGGCGATCACCGCGGGTCTGCACACGGACATCTCCGGAGTGCTGTGGGTGACCAGCGGCTACCTGCTCGCGTACGCCGTGCCGCTGCTGATCACGGGCCGGCTGGGGGACCGCTTCGGCCCCCGCACGGTGTACCTGTGGGGCCTGGTGGTCTTCACGGCCGCGTCCCTGTGGTGCGGTTTCGCCCAGGACGTCACCGGGCTGGTGACCGCCCGCGTGGTCCAGGGCCTGGGTGCCGCGCTGATGTCCCCGCAGACCATGACGGTGATCACCCGGATGTTCCCCGCCCGCACCCGCGGCTCGGCACTGGGGATCTGGGGTGCCACGGCCGGGGTGGCCACCCTCGTGGGCCCGCTGCTCGGCGGGATCCTGGTGGACCTCGCGGGGTGGCGGTGGATCTTCTGGGTCAACGTGCCCGTGGGGGTCTTCGCGCTGTGGCGGGCGGCACGCCACCTGCCCAGGCTCCCGGTGCGCAGCCACTCCCTGGACGTGCTGGGGGTGGTGCTCTCCGGTGTGGGCCTGTTCCTCGTGGTGTTCGGGATCCAGGAGGGCCAGGCGTTCCACTGGTCCACCGTGGCGGGACCCGTCACCATTCCCGTGGTCATCGGTGCCGGCGCCGTGGTCTTCGTCGGCTTCCTTGTGTGGCAGGCGTTCACCCCCGCGGAGCCGCTGGTGCCGCTGGGTCTGCTGCGGCAGCGCAACTTCACCCTCGCGAACACCGCCATGGCCGCGGTGAGTCTCACCGTGAACTCCATGATCATCCCGGCCATGCTCTACCTGCAGGTGGTCCGGGGACTGGATCCGACCGTCGCGGCGCTGAGCTACGCCCCCATGTCCTTGCTCTCGGCCGTCCTGGCGCCGGTGGTGGGCAGGGCCCTGACCCGCGTCACACCGCGCTGCCTCGCCCTGCCGGGCATGATCGTTATGGCCGCGGGGCTGGCCGGCTACGCCTTGAGCATGCGCCCCGGTGCGTCCGTGGGGCTGCTCGCCGCGCTGACGCTGGTGATCGGGCTGGGCAGCGCACTGATCTGGTCCCCGGTGTCCCTGACCGCCACCTCGGACCTCGCCCCGGACGTGGTGGGCGCCGGCTCGGGGGTCTTCAACGCCACGCGCCAGGTGGCCGCCGCGGTGGGCAGCGCCATGATGGCCGTGCTCATGCAGGCGCGGCTGGCCGCCACCCTCCCCCCGGGGGCCGACGCCGCCGGGGCCGCCTCGGGCGGTTCCGCCCAGCCCCTGCCCGAGCAGCTGCAGGCGGGGTTCGCGCTGGCGATGACGCAGTCGCTCATGCTCCCCGTGGCGGTGCTGGTCCTGGGGGCCGTGGCCACCGCGTTCTTCCGCGCTCCCCGGTGGTCCCGCGGCGACACCGCCGGGGCCTGAACACCGGGCGCGGCGGGCGCATCCACTAGACTGACCGTTGCCCGTTCGCCTCCGGCGGCGGGCTCTGCACGGGGACCGCGGTGGTGCGACCACCAGGACCCGTGACATCCCGTCCGCGAGCAGGAACGCGAGAAACCATGTCCGAGACCACACCGTCCGCCGCGGTGGACCCCGCCGACGAGGCTGCGGTCAGCGCCGCCGTCGACGCGGCACTGAGCGCCGTCCAGGCCGCCACCGACCTGGCCGAGCTGAAAACCGTCCGCCTCGCGCACACCGGGGAGAAGTCCCCCCTCGCGCTCGCGAACCGCGCCATCGGCGGGTTGGACAAGACCGCCAAGGCCACCGCGGGCAAGCTCGTGGGGCAGGCGCGCGGACGCGTGAACAAGGCCGTCGCCGCACGCACCACCGAGCTCGAGGAGGAGCGCGACGCCCGGATCCTCGTGGAGGAGGCAGTGGACGTCACGGCGGCCACGCGGCGTCGTCGGCTGGGCGGGCGCCACCCGCTGAACACCCTGATGGACCGCATCGGGGACATCTTCGTGGGCATGGGCTGGGAGGTCGCCGAGGGCCCCGAGCTCGAGCACGAGTGGTTCAACTTCGACTCCCTGAACTTCAAGCCGGACCACCCGGCCCGCCAGCTGCAGGACACGTTCTTCGTGGACCCGCCGTCCTCGCACCTGGTGCTGCGCACCCACACCTCGCCCGTGCAGATGCGCTCGCTGCTGGAGCGGGAGCTGCCCGTGTACGTGGTGTGCCCGGGCAAGACGTACCGAACGGACGAGCTGGATGCCACACACACCCCTGTGTTCCACCAGGTGGAGGGCATCGCGGTGGACGAGGGGCTGTCCATGGCGGACCTCAAGGGCACGCTCACGCACTTCGCGCGCACCATGTTCGGCCCCGAGGCCGCCATCCGGCTGCGCCCCAACTACTTCCCGTTCACGGAGCCGTCCGCCGAGCTGGACGTGTGGCACCCCACGGCCAAGGGCGGGCCCCGGTGGATCGAGTGGGGCGGCTGCGGGATGATGCACCCCAACGTCCTGCGGGCCGCGGGCATCGACCCCGAGCGCTACTCCGGTTTCGCGTTCGGCATGGGCATCGAGCGGACCCTGATGTTCCGCAACAACGTCCCGGACATGCGCGACATGATCGAGGGCGACGTCCGCTTCAGCGAGCACTTCGGGATGGAGATCTAGAGCATGCGTATTCCCCTGTCATGGCTGCGCGAGTACGCGCCCGTTCCCGAGGACGCTACCGCCGAGGACGTCCTGGCCACCCTGGTCCGGGTCGGTCTCGAGGAGGAGGGCGTCCACCGTCCCACCGACTCCCTGTCCGGGCCTATCGTGGTGGGCCAGGTGCTCACCATGGAGCCCGAGACCCACTCCAACGGCAAGACCGTGAACTGGTGCTCCGTGCGCGTGGTCCCCGAGGGGCAGGAGCAGACGCTCACGGGACCGGGCATCGACCCCTCCGGCGTGCAGGGCATCATCTGCGGTGCCCACAACTTCTCGGTGGGGGACAAGGTGGTGGTCACCCTGCCGGGCGCCGTGCTGCCCGGTGACTTCCGGATCTCGGCACGCAAGACCTACGGACACACCTCGGCCGGCATGATCGCCTCGGTGCGCGAGCTCGGCATTGGCGAGGACCACGACGGCATCCTCGTGCTCTCGCGGCTCGGGCTGGATCCGGAGATCGGCTCCGACGCCATGGCGCTGCTGGGACTGTACGACTCCGCAGCGGAGGTCAACGTGACCCCGGACCGCGGCTACGCCTTCTCGCTGCGCGGCATCGCCCGCGAATACTGCCACGCGGTGCGCGCCCCCTTCACGGATCCCGTGGCGGAACTGGCGCCCACCGTGCCCGCGGCCACCGGGGACGGCTTCCCGGTCAGGATCGACGACGCCGCTCCCATCCGCGGCCGCGCCGGCAGCAACCGGTTCGCGGTGCGCGTGGTGGAGGGCGTGGACCCGTCCCGACCCACCCCGCCGTGGCTGGCGTCCCGGCTGCGGCTGGCGGGCATCCGCTCCGTGAGCCTGCCCGTGGACATCTCCAACTACGTGATGCTCGAGTACGGCCAACCCATCCACACCTACGACGCGGACACCCTGCGGGGTGGGATCACCGTGCGGCGTGCGAACGCGGGCGAGACGCTCACCACGCTGGACGGCAGGGACCGCACGCTGGACGCCGAGGACCTCGTGATCGCGGACGAGTCCGGCGCCGTCGGGCTCGCGGGCGTCATGGGAGGCGCCGCCACCGAGGTGGGGGAGTCCACCACGCGCATCCTCGTGGAGGCCGCACGCTTCGACGAGGTCTCGATCGCGCGCACCGCCCGGCGCCACAAGCTGCCGTCGGAGGCGTCCAAGCGCTACGAGCGCGGCGTGGACCCGCAGCTCGCACCGGTCGCCGCGCAGCGCGTGGTGGACCTGCTCGTTGCGCTGGCCGGGGGCACGGACACCGGTCGGGTCACGGACGTGGACCACACGGACCGTCCCGCGGCGATCGACCTGCCCGCCGGGTACCCCACCGCCCGCGTGGGCGTGGACTACTCCCCGGAGGCCGTGGAGCGCGCGCTGACGGCGATCGGCGCCGAGGTCTCGGAGACCGTCGACGGGTGGACGGTCGTCCCCCCGTCGTGGCGCCCGGACCTGCTGGACAAGGAGGACCTCGTCGAGGAGATCGCCCGCCTGGACGGCTACGACAGGATCCCGGACCGGCTGCCCGTGGCCCCGCCCGGACGCGGTTTCACGCGCTCGCAGACCGCCCGGCGCCGCGTGGCCGACACCCTGGCGTCCGCGGGGCTCACCGAGGTGCTGAGCTACCCGTTCGTGTCCCAGGCGGACAACGACCTCTGGGGCAGTGCGGACGGCTCGCACGTGCCCTCCGTCAAGCTGGCCAACCCCATCAGCGAGGCGCAGCCCATGCTGCGGGTCAGCATCCTCCCGGGTCTGCTGGAGGTGCTCAGGCGAAACCACTCGCGCGGCTTCCGTGACCTCGTGCTGTACGAGATCGGCCACGTGTTCCTGGCCGAGGGCTACACCGCGGACACCCGGCCGATCCCCCCGTTGGGCGTGCGTCCCACGGCACCGGAGCTCGAGCGGCTCGACGCCGCCGTGCCCCGCCAGCCGCGCAAGCTCGCCGCGGTGCTCACGGGGCGCGACGCCGCCGCGGGTCCGTGGGTGGCACCGCGCGAGCACGACTGGCAGGACGCCCTGGACGTCGCGGTGCTCGCGGCGAGCAGCGTGGGAGTGGAGCTGACGGTCGTGCAGGGCCGCCACGGCGCGTTCCACCCGGGTCGCACCGCGGAGGTTCGCACGCCGGACGGGACCGCGATCGGCGTCGCCGGGGAGCTGCACCCCAAGCTCGTGGCGGCCCAGGGACTGCCGGAGCGCACGTGCGCCGTGGAGATCGACCTCTCGGCGCTGCTGGACCACGAGCCCGCAGCGGTGACCGCGCAGCCGATCTCGGGCTACCCGCCCGCCACACAGGACGTGGCGCTGGTGGTGGACCGGGATGTGCCCGCCGCCCGGCTGCTGGACACGGTGCGCCGCGGAGCCGGTGAGCTGCTCGAGGCCGCGGAGGTCTTCGACGTGTACACGGGCACGGGCATCCCCGAGGGCAAGAAGTCCGTGGCCGTGGCCCTGCGCTTCCGCGCCGAGGACCGCACGCTCACCGCGGACGAGGCCTCGCAGGCGCGGCAGAACGCCGTGGCGGCAGCGCACCGGGAGCACGGCGCCGAGATCCGCAGCTAGAACCCGACCCCTCGTCAAGGAGCACCGTGAGCAACGACCCCCGGGAACTGATCGACTTCCACGAGCAGCAGGAGGACCGCCCGGCCGGTTCCCGGGGCTGGCTGATCGTGCTCATGGTGCTGCTGGGGGCGGTCCTCACGCTCGTGCTCGGTCTGCTGTCCGCGCTCGCGTTCGGCACGGCCGCGCACCTGCAGGACTGGGCGGGGGAGTCGATGGTGGTGTCCGGGAAGTACCAGACCCTCACCAAGGACCTGGTCACCCAGGACTACAACGGCATCTACGCCGGGGTCATGCCCCGCAACCACCTGGTGGCCGAGCACCCGTTCGACAACCGGCTCAACGATCCCGTGAAGAAGGCCGAGGGCGATCAGATCACGTTCCGCGGCACGCAGACCGGGGCCCAGGACGGCGACTTCCCGCACGAGGTGGACGCCCTGGTGGCCGTGCAGGACGGGAAGCTGACGGTCGTGGAGACCGACGTGCCCGGCAGCTACGGCGCGGAGGGAGTCACCGATTCCACGGTGACCGGCCAGCGCACCAAGGCCGTGGCCCTGGGGGTGGGCGCGCTGGCCTGCATCGCCCTCACCGCATGGGGTGTGCGCCGGGTGCACCGCGGGGTGCGCGCGGGCGTCTGACCCCGCGCACACCGTTTCCCCGGGGCCCAGAAGCGACCCGGGGGAGTCACTGCACGAGCAGCAGCTTCCCCTGGGTGCTGCGGGACTCGAGATCGCGGTGCGCCGCGGCGGCGTCGTCGAGGGGATAGGTGCCGCCCACCCGCACCGTGAGGTCCCCGGCGGCCACGGCGTCGGTCAGCTCCGTCCAGCGCCACGAGCGCTCGCGGGCATCGCGCACGTAGTGCGCGAGGGACGGCCGGGTGACGTAGAGCGAGCCGGCGCCGTTGAGGCGCTGCAGGTCGAACAGGGGGACCTGCCCGGACGCGCCGCCGAAGAGCACGGTGGTGCCGCGGACGCGGGTGGCCCGCAGGGACTCGTCGAAGGTGGCCCGGCCCACGGAGTCGTAGACCACGTCCGCACCGGCGCCGCCCGTGAGCTCGCGGACCCGCTCGGCGAAGTCCTCGTAGGGCAGCACGTGGTCCGCACCCAGCTCACGCGCGGTCTCCGCCTTCTCCGGAGTGGAGGTCAGGGCAATCACCGTGGCGCCGATGCGCTTCATGAGCTGGACGGCCAGCCCGCCCACGCCACCGGAGGCCGCGGTGACCACGGCCGTGTGGTGCGGCGCGAGCTCGAACGTGGAGCGCACCAGGTAGTGCGCCGTGAGCCCCTGCAGGGGAAGTGCGGCCGCCGTGTGGGCGGACATCCCCGCGGGAACGGGCAGGGCCCTGGCGGCTTCCACCGTGAAGAATTGGGCGTAGGTGCGCGCGGCCTCCGCGGTGGCCACGCGCTGCCCCACGGACACCTCGGTGACCTCCGATCCCACGGCCACGACCTCGCCGCAGCCCTCGGCACCGGGGGTGAACGGGAAGGACACCGGGTACACGCCCGAGCGCTGGTACGTCTCGATGAAGTTGACCCCGGTGGCCTCCGCTCGTACGAGCACCTCACGGGCCCCGGGCTCGGGAACGGACAGGTCTCGGACGCGCAGCGCCTCGGGTCCGCCCGCCTGCTCGACGACGACCGCCTGCATCGTGTTGTGGGTCATGGCTGCTGCTCCTTGCTCGTGTGCGACGGCGTGGGCGTCGCCCTCCCGGCCAGTCTCACGCGCCGGGGGCGGGCGCGGCAAGGCGGGGGAGCCCGCCCCCGGACCGCTGCATGAATAAATATTGAGTGGTATGCATATCCATGCGCTATGCTGGTGGCATGACCTACACCGCCGCCGTTTCAGGAGCCACCGGATACGCGGGTGGCGAGGTGCTGCGCCTGCTGTGCGGGCACCCGGAGATCGAGATCGCCACGGTGACCGCGCACTCCTCCGCCGGGCAGCGCCTGGGAGCGCTGCAGCCGCACCTGCACGAGCTCGCGGGCCGGGAGGTCGTGGACACCACTGCGGAGAACCTCGCGGGGCACGACGTCGTGTTCCTGGCCCTGCCCCACGGGCAGTCCGCGGGTGTGGCCGCCCAGCTGCCCCCGGAGACCGTGGTGGTCGACGCCGGCGCGGACCACCGCCTCGAGTCCGCCCGCGCGTGGGAGGCGTTCTACGGCTCCGAGCACGCGGGTGCCTGGCCGTACGGGCTGCCCGAGCTGATCGTGGACCCGAGCGGGCGCACGCAGCGCGAAACCCTGCCGGGTGCCACCCGGATCGCGGTACCGGGGTGCTATCCCACGGGTTCGCTGCTGGCGCTGGCCCCCGCGCTCGCGGCCGGTCTCGTGGAACCGCGGGACATCGTGATCGTCTCGGCCTCCGGGACCTCCGGTGCGGGCAAGGCCGTGAAACCGCACCTGCTCGGCGCGGAGACAATGGGGTCCATGTCCCCCTACGGCGTGGGCGGCGGGCACCGGCACACCCCTGAGATCGAACAGGGCCTGGCGTGGGCGGGGGGCCGGGACGTGTCCCTCTCCTTCACACCCACGCTGGCACCCATGCCGCGGGGCATCCTCACCACGGCCACCGCCGTGCTGCGTCCCGGCGTGGACGAGCGGCGGGTCCGGGAGGCGTACCACGCGGCCTACGGTGACGAACCCTTCGTGCACCTGCTCCCCGAGGGGCAGTGGCCCACCACCCAGTCCGTGCTGGGCTCGAACCACGCCGCCCTGCAGCTCGCGGTGGACCCGCACGCGGGGCGGCTGGTGGTGAGCTCGGTGATCGACAACCTCACCAAGGGCACCGCCGGGGGCGCGGTGCAGTCCCTCAACCTGGCCCTGGGTCTGCCGGAGACCATGGGACTGGGCGGCCAGGGCATCGCCCCGTGAGCCGGCGCGCAGCGGCCCCCGCACCCGGCCCGGACGACGTCCCGCGGGGCGCCGGACCCCCAGCGCGCAGAGCACCGAGACCCTCCGGCTGACCCGCCCCGCCCACCACTCGACCCAGGAGAACGGACACAGATGACCTCCCACGACCCCGTCCCCGAGATCCCCGTGACCACCGCCGCCGGGGTGTGCGCCGCCGCGGGCTTCACCGCCGCCGGCGTGGAGGCGGGGTTCAAGAAGTCCGGCGGCGCTGACCTCGCCCTGGTGGTCAACACCGGGCCGGAGTTCGCCGCCGCCGCCCAGTTCACCTCCAACCGCGTGGCCGCCGCCCCCGTGCACTGGTCCCGCGAGGTGGTCCGGCAGGGCACCGCCCGGGCCGTGGTCCTCAACTCGGGCGGCGCCAACGCGTGCACGGGCCCGGAGGGCTTCCAGAACGCCCACGCCACCGCGGAGCTCGTGGCGCAGGGTCTGGACATCGGAGCCGGGGACGTGCTCGTGTGCTCCACGGGACTGATCGGGGAGCAGCTGCCCATGGACGTGGTGCGCCGCGGCGTGCCGGACGCGGTGGCGGCGCTCGCCGGGGGACAGGCGGCAGGACGCGCCGCGGCCGAGGCGATCATGACCACGGACACGGTGCCCAAGCAGGCGTGCGTCCGTGCCGGCGGCTGGAGCGTGGGCGGCATGGCCAAGGGTGCGGGGATGCTCGCCCCGGGGCTCGCCACGATGCTCGTGGTGCTCACCACGGACGCCGTGCTGGCTCCGGACGCGCTCGACGCCGCTCTGCGGGAGGCCTGCCGCGTGACCTTCAACCGCACGGACTCGGACGGCTGCATGTCCACCAACGACACCGTGGTGCTGATGTCCTCCGGTGCCTCGGGACGGACACCCGGGCAGGGGGAGTTCACCCGCGCCCTGACCGCGGTGTGCCACAGCCTCGCGCAGCAGCTGATCACGGACGCGGAGGGTGCCTCCCACGACATCGCGATCACCACGGTGGGCGCGGCCACGGAGACCGAGGCGGAGGACGTCTCCCGCACCGTCGCCCGCTCCAACCTGCTCAAGACCGCGGTGTTCGGCAACGACCCCAACTGGGGCCGCGTGCTCTCCGCGGTGGGCACCACGCAGGCCCGGTTCGACCCGGACCGGATCGACGTCACCATCAACGGCGTCACCGTGTGCCGCAACGGCTGCATCGGGGACCCGCGCGAGAACGTGGACCTCGCGGCGTCGCGCGCGGTGGACATCGAGATCGACCTGAAGACCGGCGAGCAGCGGGCCACCGTGTGGACCAACGACCTCACCCACGACTACGTCGAGGAGAACAGCGCCTACTCGAGCTAGCGCGCCCACCATGACACGACTCAGCGACAGCACCCGGTACCAGACCGCCCGCTCCAAGGCGGAGACCCTGATGGAGGCCCTGCCCTGGATCCAGCGCTACGCGGGCTCCACCATGGTCTTCAAGTACGGCGGCAACGCCATGATCAACGACCGGCTGCGCCGTGCGTTCGCGGAGGACATCGTGTTCCTGCGCCACGTGGGCATCCGCCCGGTGGTGGTCCACGGCGGCGGCCCGCAGATCAGCACGATGCTCGACTCCCTGGGCATCCACTCCGAGTTCCGGGACGGGCTGCGCGTCACCTCGGAGGAGGCCATGAGCGTGATCCGCATGGTGCTCACGGGCCAGGTGGGCCGCGAGCTCGTGGGTCTGATCAACGCCCACGGCCCCTACGCGGTGGGGATGTCCGGGGAGGACGCGGGGCTGCTGCAGGCGCGGCGCGTGCGCACGGGCTCCGACGGCGCCCCGCTGGACCTCGGCCTCGTGGGCACGGTCACGCGGGTCAACACGCTCGCGGTGGAGCAGCTGCTGGACATCGGCAAGATTCCCGTCATCGCGTCGATCGCGCCCGAGCTCGCGGACACGGACGACGCCGCCGCGGGCCTCGGCGCGCTCACGGGTCAGGTCCTCAACGTCAACGCGGACACGGCCGCCGCGGAGGTCGCGGTGGCCCTGGGCGCGGAGAAGTTCGTGGCACTCACGGACGTCGAGGGGCTCTACGCGGACTGGCCGGACCGCTCCTCCCTGATCTCCTCGCTCTGCGCGACGGAGCTGCGGGAGATGCTGCCCTCCCTGGAGTCGGGGATGATCCCCAAGATGCGGGCCGCCCTGCGCGCCGTGGAGGGCGGGGTGCCGCGCGCGAGCATCGTGGACGGGCGCTGCGAGCACTCGTCCCTGCTGGAGATCTTCACGGACACCGGCATCGGAACAGAGGTCACACCGGACGGAGACGATCAGACATGAGCCACACCGCAGAACTGCTGGACGACTACAGGAACAACCTCCTGGGGGTGTTCGGGGACCCCGCCCTCGTGCTCGTCTCGGGGCAGGGGTGCCACGTCACGGACGCGGATGGCACCCGCTACCTGGACCTGCTCGCGGGCATCGCGGTCAACGCACTGGGCTACGCGCACCCGGCGTGGGTGGAGGCGGTGGCCGAGCAGGCGGGAACGCTCGCGCACATCTCCAACCTGTTCACCTCCCCGCAGAGCATCGCGCTGGCGCACAGGATGCTGGCGGTCACGGGCGCGCCCGAGGGCTCCCACGTCTTCTTCGCGAACTCCGGCTCGGAGGCGAACGAGGCCGCCTTCAAGCTCGCCCGCCGTCACGGCCGTGCCCACCCCGATGCGCAGGGCCGCCCGCGGGAGCGGGTGCTCGCCCTGGAGCACGCGTTCCACGGCCGCACCATGGGCTCGCTCGCGCTCACCGCCAAGGAGGCCTACCGGGCCCCGTTCGAGCCGCTGCCCGGCGGCGTCACGCACCTCCCGGCCACCGTGGGGGCTCTCGAGACGGAGCTGGACGACACCGTCTCCGCGGTCGTCGTGGAGCCGGTGCAGGGAGAGGCCGGGGTCCGGGGCCTGCCGGAGGGTTTCCTCGCCCGCGCCCGGGAACTCACCAGGGAGTGCGGCGCGCTGCTGGTCGTGGACGAGGTGCAGTCCGGCATGGGGCGCACCGGTGCGTGGCTCGCGAGCACGGCCCAGCTGCCCGCCGGCGAGTTCCCGGACGCGGTGACGTTCGCCAAGGGGCTCGGCGGCGGCTTCCCGATCGGGGCCATGCTCACCGCGGGCCCGGAGGTCTCCGGGCTGCTCGGCACGGGCCAGCACGGGACCACGTTCGGCGGCAACCCGCTGGCCGCGGCCGCGGGTCTCGCCACCGTGACGACCATCGAGAACGAGAACCTGCTCGCGAACGCGCGCACCGTGGGCGAGCACCTCGCCGCCCGGCTGCGCACGGCCCCGGGCGTCGTCGAGGTGCGTCAGCACGGCTTGCTCCTCGGCATGGACCTCGCCCAGCAGGATCCCGACGACGCCGTGGCCCAGCGGCTCGTCGCCGCCGCCCGGTCCGCCGGGTTCATCATCAACGCCACGGGCCCGGCCACGGTGCGGCTGGCACCGCCGCTGGTCATCACCACAGCGGAGGTCGACACGTTCGCGGACGCGCTGCCCGGCCTGCTGTCCCGGGTCCGCCGCGCCTGAAACCCCGGTCCCGCACCGGGACCCCGTCCCGCACCCGAAGGAGAACCCCTCGTGCCGCGTCACTTCCTGGTCGACACCGACCTCACCCCCGAGGAGCAGGCGAGCGTCCTGGACCTCGCCGCCGCCCTGAAGGCGGACCGCTTCTCCCGTCGCCCGCTCGCGGGTCCCCAGACCGTGGGCGTGCTCTTCGACAAGACCTCCACCCGCACCCGCGTCTCGTTCGCGACCGGTGTGAGCGATCTGGGCGGCACCCCGCTGATCATCAACCCCGGCGAGTCGCAGCTGGGGCACAAGGAGACCGTGGCGGACAGCGCACGCGTGTTCTCCCGCATGCTCGCGGCAGTGGTGTGGCGCACCTACGCACAGTCCGGGCTGGTGGAGATGGCACGGTACAGCGACGTCCCCGTGGTCAACGCGCTGTCCGACGACTACCACCCGTGCCAGATCCTCGCGGACCTGCTGACCCTGCGCGAACACGTCGGGGAGGTCTCCGGGCGCACGCTCGTGTACCTCGGGGACGCCGCCAACAACATGGCGAACTCCTACCTGCTCGGCTGCGCGACCGCCGGGATGCACGTGCGGATCGCCGGCCCCGAGGGGTACCTGCCGCGCGCGGACGTCGTGGCCGCCGCGCGCGAGCGCGCCGGGAGCACGGGCGGGTCGGTGCTGGTCACCACGGACGCGCGCGAGGCGCTCGCGGGCGCGGACGCCGTCGTCACAGACACCTGGGTGTCCATGGGGCAGGAGAGCGAGAAGGCCGAGCGCACGGAGATCTTCCGGCCGTACGCCGTGACCTCCGAGGCCATGGCACTCGCCGCGGACGACGCCGTGTTCCTGCACTGCCTCCCGGCCCACCGCGGTCTGGAGGTCGCCGCGGAGGTCATCGACGGACCGGCGTCGCTCGTGTGGGACGAGGCCGAGAACCGGCTGCACGTCCAGAAGGCGCTGCTGACCTTCCTGCTGGACTCCTCGGGGCTGTCCGCGGACCTCCCGGCGGCCCTGCGGCGGGAGGGGACCCGATGAGCATCCCCACAACCAAGACGGCGCGGCAGGCACGCATCCTGGACCTCGTGACCGGCGGGGACGTCCACTCCCAGGCGGAGCTCGCGGAGCTGCTCGCCGCGGACGGCATCCAGGTCACCCAGGCCACGCTGTCCCGGGACCTCGTGGAGCTCGAGGCGGTCCGGGTGCGCTCCGCGAACGGCGGGATGGTCTACGCGATGCCCCGTGCCGGCGTGGACAGGTCCCCGGCCAGCGGCATCACCCGCGAGAGCACGGAGGCCCGGCTGGGGGCGCTGTGCCGGGAACTGCTCGTGACCGCCGAGGGCAGCGCGAACCTGGTGATCCTGCGGACACCGCCGGGTGCGGCGCAGTACTTCGCCTCGGCGATCGACCACTCCGTCACGCCGGAGATCCTCGGCAGCATCGCCGGGGACGACACCATCATGGTGGTCAGCCGCGATCCGCAGGGCGGCGAGGCCCTGGCCCGGAAATTCCTGGACCTGGCGCGCTGAGCGGCCAGGGCGATGCCGGGCCTCAGGCGCCGGGCCGCTCGAACTCCTCGAGCAGCGGAAGCAGGTGCTGCTGCCCGAAGACGCGCGCGACCTCCTGCGCGTGCTGGTGGCCCGTGGCCTGGCCGGCACCGGCCTCGAGCAGCGCGCGGGTGATCGCCTCGTTGCCCCGGAACACACCGCACACCAGGGCGGTGAAGCCCATGTCGCTCACGCGCTCGGTGTCCGCGCCGTGCGCGAGCAGCATGGCCACGGTCTCCTCACGCTCCTGGTACGCGGCCAGGTTCAGCAGGGTGTCGCCCTTGTCGTTGGTGAGGTTGACGGGGACCCCGGCCGCGACGGCGGACGCGAGCAGCTGCGTGTCGCCGTTGCGCGCGGCGTCGAACAGGGAGGCCACGTAGGCGAGCTCCTCGTCGGTGAACTGGGGGGTCTGGGATTCGTGGTGCGGGTTGGTCACGGGACATCCTTCGGCACGGGTGGCCCACCCCTCGGTGGGCCGGCTGCTGGGTGTTCGGGCGGCGCTCGTCACGCTCCGGGGGCGACGACGGGCCGGTCCCGTCCAGTGTCCCACGACGGGTGCGCGCTCACGGCGAGGTTTGACTCGGATACCCGATACGGGCAGTATCATGTGTTAGAACTCACACCTGATCCTGGAGGATCCATGACCAATCTGGCCACACTGCTCACCACCTCGGCCACCCAGTACGGGTCCGCACCCGCGGTCATCCTCGATGACCTGCACATGACCTACGGGCAGCTGGACGACCTCTCCGCGCGAGGTGCCGCCCTGCTCAAGTCGAACGGCATCCGCCCGGGGGACCGGGTGGCGCTCGTGCTGCCCAACGTGCCCCACATGGCCGTCCTCTACTACGCGATCCTGCGCGCCGGCGGCATCGTGGTGCCGCTGAACCCGCTGCTGACCCCGCGGGAGCTCAGCTACCACTTCCAGGACTCCGGGGCCACGTTCGTGCTGGCCTGGGAGGACATGGCCGAGGCGAGCCAGAAGGCCGCCGAGGAGGTCGAGGGTCTGCGCGTCCTGCCCATCAGTGCTCGCGGGACCGTGGGCCACCTGCAGTCCGTGGAGCCGGACACCGAGGTGGTGGCGCGCGAGGACTCCGACACCGCCGTGCTGCTCTACACCTCCGGCACCACCGGCCGCCCCAAGGGCGCCGAGCTGACCCACAGCAACCTGCGCACGAACGCCGAGGTCTCCGGCGAGCTGTTCGACCTGCACCACGGGGACGTGATGTTCGGGGGGCTCCCGTTCTTCCACGTCTTCGGCCAGACCGTGGCGCTCAACGGTGTGATCCACAGCGGTGCGGCCGTGACGCTGCTGCCGCGCTTCCACCCGGCCAAGGCGCTCGAGATCCTGCGCCGGGACCGGGTCACGATCTTCGCCGGGGTGCCCACCATGTACGTGGCACTGCTGCACCAGGCGGGTCAGGATGCCCGGGTCGTCGAGGGGATCGACCTGCGCGCGGGTGTCTCCGGCGGTTCCTCGATGCCCGTGGAGGTCATGACCAAGTTCGAGAAGGTCTTCGGCACCACGGTGTTCGAGGGCTACGGCCTGTCCGAGACCTCCCCGGTGGTGTGCTTCAACCAGCCGGGCGACGTCCGCAAGCCGGGGTCGATCGGCACCGCGGTGCGCGGGGCGCAGCTGCGCGTGGTGGACGGGGACGACAACGAGGTCCCCACCAACGAGGTGGGGGAGCTCGTGGTGCGCGGCCAGTACATCATGAAGGGCTACTGGAACAAGCCCGATGCCACCGAGCAGGCCATGCGCGGCGGCTGGTTCCACACGGGTGACATGGCCCGCGAGGACGAGGACGGCGCGTTCTTCATCGTGGACCGCAAGAAGGACATGATCCTGCGCGGGGGCTACAATGTATACCCCCGCGAGATCGAGGAGGTCATCTACCAGTTCCCAGGGGTGGTCGAGGCCGCCGTGGTGGGCGTCCCGAGCGAGAAGCACGGCGAGGAGGTGGGCGCCGTGGTGGTGTTCGAGTCCGGTGTCCTGGAGTCCAAGGACCGCGAGGCGCTCACGCAGGAGCTGGATGCGTTCGTGCAGGAGCGGGTGGCGAAGTACAAGTACCCCCGCATCTACCGCCTCACGGACGAGCTGCCCAAGGGGCCCACGGGCAAGATCCTCAAGCGCGAACTCACGCTCGATGCATAAATACTGATTGGCGTGTATAGTCATGCATGAGATGCGGGCACGACCCGTGCGATCAGTGTTGTCGTAGAGCAGTGTGAGGAGAACCCCCGTGAGCGATCGGGTTGTATTGGCCTACTCGGGCGGACTGGACACGTCCGTGGCCATCGGATGGATCGGTGAGGCCACCGGCGCCGAGGTCATCGCGGTGGCGGTGGACGTGGGACAGGGCGGTGAGGACCTCGAGACGATCCGTCGCCGCGCCCTGGACTGCGGCGCCGTGGAGGCGTACGTCGCGGACGCCCGCGACGAGTTCGCGAGCGAGTACTGCATGCCGGCGCTGAAGGCCAACGGCCTGTACATGGACTCCTACCCGCTGGTCTCCGCGGTGTCCCGCCCGGTGATCGTCAAGCACCTGGTCGCGGCCGCCCAGCAGTTCGGCGCCACCACGGTGGCGCACGGCTGCACGGGCAAGGGCAACGACCAGGTCCGCTTCGAGGTGGGCATCCAGACGCTCGGGCCGCACCTCAAGTGCATCGCCCCGGTGCGGGACCTCGCGCTGACCCGTGAGAAGGCCATCTCCTACGCGGAGAAGAACGACCTCCCCATCGCCACCACCAAGAAGAACCCGTTCTCGATCGACCAGAACGTGTGGGGTCGTGCCGTGGAGACCGGCTTCCTGGAGGACATCTGGAACGGTCCCACCAAGGACGTGTACGACTACACGGACGATCCCACCTTCCCGCCCGGCGCGGACGAGGTGGTCATCACGTTCGAGAAGGGCGCGCCGGTGGCGCTCGACGGCAAGCCCGTCTCCCCGCTGCAGGCCATCCAGGAGATGAACCGGCGCGCCGGTGCGCAGGGCGTCGGCCGGATCGACATCGTGGAGGACCGCCTCGTGGGCATCAAGTCCCGCGAGATCTACGAGGCCCCCGGTGCCATGGCGCTGATCGCCGCGCACCGGGAGCTCGAGAACGTGACGGTCGAGCGCGAGCAGGCCCGCTTCAAGAAGACCGTGGGTCAGCGCTGGACCGAGCTCGTGTACGACGGCCAGTGGTTCTCCCCGCTGAAGAAGTCCCTGGACGTCTTCATCGAGGACACGCAGAAGTACGTCAACGGCGACATCCGCATGGAGCTGCACGGGGGCCGCGCCACCGTGACCGGGCGGCGCTCGGACACCGGGCTGTACGACTTCAACCTGGCCACCTACGACGAGGGCGACTCCTTCGACCAGTCCAATGCCCGTGGCTTCATCGAGCTTTTCGGCATGTCCTCCAAGGTCGCGTCCCGCCGCGAGCAGGGACTCGCCGGGAACTGATCCCCAGGGCCGCAGGGCACTGCGGCCAACCCGCCACCACGGCGGACCGTGACGGCCGGGCACCTGGACTGGAGCCCGGCCGTTCACCACGCCGGGCGGCGTCGTCCCCGGGCCCCACAGGGCCCGCGCGCGAACGACCCGCCCACGCACCACCTAGCACACGTCAGCGAGGAGCACCATGGCCCAGCACGAGCAGCACGGAACCAACGAGGGCGCCCTGTGGGGTGGCCGCTTCGCCGGGGGACCGGCGGACGCGCTCGCCGAGCTGAGCCGCTCCACCCAGTTCGACTGGCGTTTGGCGCCGTACGACATCGCGGGCTCCCGCGCCCACGCGAGGGTGCTGCACACCGCGGGGCTGCTGGACGCGGACGAGCTGACCGCGATGATCGACGCCCTGGACCGGCTCGAGGCGGACGTGCGCAGCGGCGCGTACGCCCCCGCGCCGTCGGACGAGGACGTCCACGGCTGCCTCGAGCGCGGGCTCATCGAGCGCGCCGGTGCCCGGCTGGGCGGCAAGCTGCGCGCCGGGCGCTCCCGCAACGACCAGATCGCCACGCTCGGGCGGATGTACCTGCGGGACCACGCCTCGATCGTCGCCCGCAACCTGCTGGACGTGGTGCGCGCTTTGATCGCCCAGGCGCGGCGTCACCCGAACGCGCCCATGCCGGGGCGCACCCACCTGCAGCACGCCCAGCCCGTGCTGCTGTCCCACCACCTGCTGGCCCACGCGTGGGCGGTGCTGCGGGACGTGCAGCGGCTCGTGGACTGGGACCGCCGCGCGGCCGTCTCGCCCTACGGCTCCGGAGCGCTCGCGGGCTCCTCGCTGGGCCTGGACCCGAACGCGGTCGCCTCCGAACTGGGATTCGACTCCGCGGTGTACAACTCGATCGACGGCACCGCCTCGCGGGACGTCTACGCCGAGTTCGCGTGGGTGTGCGCCATGGCCGCGGTGGACGTCTCCCGCATGAGCGAGGAGGTCACCACGTGGGCCACCAAGGAGTTCTCGTTCGTCACGCTGGACGACGCCTTCTCCACGGGCTCCTCGATCATGCCCCAGAAGAAGAACCCGGACGTCGCCGAGCTGGCGCGCGGCAAGGCCGGTCGGCTGATCGGGGACCTCACGGGTCTGCTGGCCGCGCTCAAGGGCCTGCCGCTCGCCTACAACCGCGACCTGCAGGAGGACAAGGAGCCGGTCTTCGACGCGATCGACCAGCTCGAGGTGCTGCTGCCCGCGGTCGCCGGGATGATGGCTACTCTCGAGTTCCACACGGAGCGCCTGGCCGAGCTCGCTCCGCAGGGTTTCGCGCTCGCCACGGACGTGGCCGAGTGGCTCGTGCGCCAGGGGGTCCCGTTCCGTGAGGCCCACGAGATCTCGGGTGCGGCCGTGCGGTTCTGCGAGGAGCACGGCAGCGAGCTGTGGGACCTCACGGACGAGCAGTTCGCCGCGATCTCCGAAAACCTCACCCCCGGGGTCCGGGAGGTCCTCACGGTCCAGGGTTCGCTGGCCTCCCGCAGCTCCCAGGGCGGCACCGCCCCGGATGCCGTGGCCCGGCAGCTCGCGGAACTCGAGCGGCAGCTCGCGCAGCTCTCCGCCTTCGAGACCCGCGAACCCGTCGTCTCGTGACCGCACCGCTGCGCGAACTGCTGCTGGCACCCGCGCCCGACGTCGCCCCCCGCCTCCTGGGCTCGGTGCTCGTGTGCGCCCGACCGGGCGGCACCGTGGCCCTGCGCCTCACGGAGCTCGAGGCCTACGGGGGTCAGCGCGGTTCCGACCTGCCGGACCCCGGGGCCCACACCTACCGGGGACGCACCGCCCGCAACGCGTCCATGTTCGGCCCTCCGGGCCACATCTACGTCTACTTCACGTACGGGCTGCACCACGCCGTGAACTTCGTGTGCCGCCCCGAGGGCACGGGCGGGGGGATCCTGATCCGCTCGGGTGAAGTGGTCCTGGGTGCGGACGCGGCCCTGCGGCGTCGGCTCGCGAACCGCAGCTCGCAACCCGCGGCGGCGGCGCTCGCGCGCGGACCGGGCAACGTGGCGCAGGCCCTGGGACTGGACCGGGACGAGGACGGCGCCGACCTCCTCGACCTCGGCCGCGCGGTCGATCCCGCGGCCCGGGCGCGGGAGGCGCTCGCTGAGGGGACCGGTGACGCGTGGACGGGACTCGTCCGCCCCGAGCAGGCCCCGGGCGGCGTCGTGGTGACCGCCCGGACGGGCGTCTCCGGGGAGGGCGGCACGAACGCGTTCCCGTGGCGCTTCGCACTGGCGTCGGATCCCACGGTCTCCCCCTACCGCAGGGCCACGGTGAAGAAGCGCCGGACGCGGTAGCGCGCACGCGGGAAGCGCCCGCGCCCGGCGGATACCATGAGCGGGTGAGTGAATCCGTTGAACAGATGATCGACCGGTTGTGCGCCAAGATCCCGGACCACCCGGAACCGGGGGTGCTCTTCCGCGACCTCACACCGCTGTTCGCGGACGGTCCCGGGTTCCACCGCACCGTGGACGCACTCGCGGACGCCTTCTCGGGCCAGTACGACTGCGTGGCCGGCGTGGAGGCCCGCGGCTTCATGATCGCTGCGGCCGTGGCCTACGCCTCCGGCGCGGGCATCATTCCCGTGCGCAAGGCCGGCAAGCTGCCCCGCGAGACCATCTCCCAGTCCTACAACCTGGAGTACGGCACGGGCACCCTGGAGATCCACACCGACGACGCCCCGCGGGGCTCGCGGGTGCTGGTGCTCGACGACGTCCTGGCCACCGGGGGCACGCTGGGTGCCGCGGCGTCCCTGCTCACCCGCGGCGGCTACAACGTGGCCGGTTTCGGCGTGATCATGGAGCTCACGGCACTGCGCGGTCGCGCGCAGCTCGGCGGGCACCGCGTGCGCGCCCTGCTGCGCGTGTGAGCGGCGTCCCCGGTCCGCGCGCGCGGTAGGATTGTCGATCGCCGGTTGCGCAACCGGCTTCGTCGGCAGTGTGCGTGAGGTGAAGTGCGTGGAGGAGTCCGCATCCGTGGGAGAGGCCCGGCAGCTGGATCTGGAGCAGCAGTACGTCTCCCGGGCGTACCACCGGCTGGACGAGCTGCGGGCATCCAGTGACCGGGAGCTGCGCAGGGTCCGGACCACCCAGTTCGGGGGAGGTCACCAGGCCCGCTCCGAACGGGACGCCTTCGCCACCTACTACGAGGACCGGCTGGCGCAACTGAACTCGGTGGACGAACGGCTCGTTTTCGGCCGCCTGGACACCACGGACGGGGACCGGCACTACGTGGGGCGCCTGGGGCTGGCCACCGAGGACCACGAGCGTCTCGTCCTGGACTGGCGCGCCCGCGAGGCCGGCGCGTTCTACCAGGCCACCGCGGCGAGCCCCATGGATCTGGTGCGCCGCCGCCACCTCATCATGGACAGCCGCGACGTCACGGCCCTCGAGGACGACGTCTTCGACCCGTCGGGCGTCGCGGACACCGACGTGGTGCACGGCGAGGGGGCCCTGATCGCCGCCCTGAACTCGGAGCGCACGGGCCGCATGACGGACATCGTGGCCACCATCCAGGCTGAACAGGACCGGATCATCCGGGCGCCGCTGTCGGGTGTGCGCGTGGTCCAGGGCGGGCCCGGCACCGGCAAGACCGCCGTGGCCCTGCACCGCGCGGCGTTCCTGCTGTACGAGCACCGCGAACGGCTGGCCAAGTCCGGTGTGCTGATCGTGGGCCCGTCCGCCTCCTTCCTCTGGTACATCGAACGCGTCCTGCCGGCCCTGGGGGAGACCGGCGTGGTGATGTCCTCGCTCGCGGACCTGTACCCGGGTGTCCACGGCACGGTGGAGACCGATCCGTGGGTGGCGCGCTGGAAGTCCGGGCTGCACATGGTGGATGTCATCGCCCGCGCGGTCGCGGACCGTCAGAAGGTGCCCGAGAAGGGTCAGTGGCTCGATGTGGACGGTCACCGCGTGAAGCTCTCGCGCTCGCTGGTCAGCCGGGCCCGGGAGCGGGCGCGCGCCACGGGCAAGCCGCACAACGAGGCGCGCGAGACCTTCGTGAAGGTCGTCGTCAAGGAGCTCGCGCAGACACTGGGGGAGGAGCTCAACGAGAAGTCCGGCTCCAGCATGGACCGCTCGTACCTCAGGGAGGATCTGCGGCAGTCCCGGGAGGTCCGTGTGGCGCTCAACCTGCTGTGGCTGCCGCTGACGCCCCAGCAGCTCGTGTCCCAGCTGTTCGCCAAGGAGCACTACCTGCGCTCGGCCGCCCCGGACCTCACGGACGAGCAGGTCTCCCGACTGCTGCGGCCCGCGGATGCGCCCCTCACGGTCGCGGACGTCGCCCTGCTGGACGAGGCCGCGGAGTTGCTCGGTGACTTCGAGTCCGCGGGCATCAAGGTGCGCGGTGACCGCTCCCTCGAGGATCGCAAGGCCCAGGAGTCGGCGCAGAAGGCCCTGGAGGCCATGGCCGAGGGCTTCGAGGACATCGGTGCGCAGGGCGTGGTCACGGTGGAGCAGCTCACGGCGTTCAACGCCGAGGCGCCGCACCGTGTGACGGCGGCCGAGGCGGCGTCGTCCGACCGCACGTGGGCGTACGGGCACGTGGTGGTGGACGAGGCGCAGGAGCTCTCGCCCATGCAGTGGCGCGTGCTCATGCGCCGCTGCCCCCTGAAGTCCTTCACGGTGGTCGGAGACATCGCCCAGGCCGGCAGCGCCGCGGCGTCGGCCACGTGGCAGGAGGCGCTGGAACCGTTCGTCGGGGAGCGCTTCGCGCTCGAGGAGCTCACGGTCAACTACCGCACGCCCCAGCCGATCGCCGACGCCGCGGCACGGGTCGCGCGCGCGGCGGGCCTCACCGTGTCCGACCCCACGGCCGTGCGCGACGGCGAGCCGCCGGTGGTCGTGGAGGTGGCCTCCGGGGTGGGGCTCACCGACGCCGTGGTGGCGCGCGTGGGGGAGGAGCTCGAACGCCTCGCGGGTGGGCTCGTGGGAGTCGTGTGCCCGGGCGACCTGCTGGCATCCGTGGCACCGGCCCTGGACCGTGCGCACCCGGGCATGGTGGCCGCGGGCATGCGGAGCCTGGACCGGCGGATCATGATCCTCACGCCGTGGGACGCCAAGGGCCTGGAGTTCGACTCCGTGGTGGTCGTGGAACCCCGCAGGATCGCGGCGGATCCCGCCGGCGGACCGGGAAACCTCTACGTGGCCATGACCCGCCCCACCCAGCGGCTCTACCTCGTGGGAGCCCACGGCATGCCGGCCGGTCTCGACGCCGCCGCCGAGCAGCCCGGTGCACCCGGGCTGATAAGTTGATCCCCGTGGCAACCACCGATCTCAGCACGCAGCACAACGATCCCTCGTTCGCCTCCCTGTGGGAGGAGCTGACCTGGCGCGGCCTCGTCCAGGTGTCCACGGACCCCGAGGCCCTACGGGAGGCGCTGGACGGTGAGCCCATCACCTACTACTGCGGCTTCGATCCCACCGCGTCCTCCCTGCATCTGGGCCACCTGGTGCAGCTGCTGCTGCTGCGGCGGCTGCAGCTCGCGGGCCACCACCCCATTGGTCTGGTGGGTGGTTCCACCGGGCTGATCGGTGATCCCCGGCAGACCTCGGAGCGCGTGCTCAACTCCCGCGAGACCGTGGCGCAGTGGGTGGACCTGCTGCGTGAACAGGTCCAGCGGTTCCTCTCCTTCGACGGGGAGAACCCGGCGCGCATGGTGAACAACCTGGACTGGACGTCCAGGCTGTCGGCCATCGACTTCCTGCGGGACATCGGCAAGAACTTCCGCGTGGGCACCATGATCAAGAAGGAGATCGTGGCCAAGCGGCTGAACTCGGAGGAGGGCATCTCCTACACCGAGTTCAGCTACCAGATCCTGCAGGGGCTGGACTACCTGAACCTGTACCGGGAGTACGGCTGCACCCTGCAGACGGGTGGCTCGGACCAGTGGGGCAACCTGACCTCCGGCACGGACCTGGTGCGCAAGACCGAGGGCGCGGCGGTGCACGCCATCGGCACGCCGCTGATCACCAACTCGGACGGCACCAAGTTCGGCAAGTCCGAGGGCAATGCGATCTGGCTGAACCCGGAACTCACCTCGCCGTACGTCTTCTACCAGTTCTGGCTCAACACCGCGGACGCGGACGTGGTGGACCGACTCAAGGTGTTCACCTTCCGCACCAGGGAGGAGATCGCTGAGCTCGAACGGCTCACCCGCGAGCAGCCGCACCGCCGTGAGGCGCAGCGCGTGCTCGCGGCGGACGTCAACACCCTGGTGCACGGGGCCGAGTCCACCTGGCAGGCCGCCGACGCCTCCGCGGCCGTGTTCGGCAAGGGCTCCTTCGCGGACCTCGACGAAGCCACCCTGGCCGCGGTGGCGGATGCGCTGCCGGGCGTCACGGTGGACCGGGCGTCCGAGTACACCGTGGTGGACCTCCTGGTGGCCACGGGACTCTGCGACTCCAAGTCCGCCGCGCGCCGCACGCTCAAGGAGGGCGGGGTGTCCGTCAACGACAGCAAGCTCTCGGGGGAGGACACCGTGGTGGGTCCCGAGGCCCGGCTCCACGGCCGGTTCACCCTGCTGCGCCGGGGCAAGAAGAACCTCGCGGCGGTGACCTTCACCCGCTGACCAGTCGCAACACCTCCGTCGCGGGCCGGCGGGTACGGTACGGACCGGACAGCCTCGAGCCGGGATCAGCGTTTTGCGCGGGTCCCGGCTCGTGTGTATTGTGTTCCGAGTCGCCGCGGCAGGACGCCGAAGGGCAGCCCGACCGCGGTGGTGACCAGCAAAGATCAGCCCGAGTCGTTCGGACCTCGTTCATGCTACGGTTACCTGGTTCCCGCTGGAACGGATGATCGGCTTGCAGAGTCAAGTTGACACGCCGAACGAAGCGGAACTAAGCTGAAGAAGTTGCTCCACGGCAGGACCGAGAAGGTCTCCGGAGCGAGCGACACGAACTTCCGATCTGGGGCCCGGTGAGGGTTCTGATGTGGTGTGTTGTTTGTCAACTCAATAGTGTGTCTAGTTTGTTG
>NZ_PNJG02000004.1 GCF_003226895.2 Kocuria tytonis | reverse complement strand
CGTCCGGGGCCGCCACGATGCTGTGGCCGACGCCGCGGGGCGCCTTCTCCGGGTTCTCCTCCCCCGCGGCCGGGGGGGGGGGCACCGCGTGCAGTGGCTGGCAGCCGGGACCTACGACCGCGCCGTGGGGTTGTCCCTGTTCACCCTGCAGGTGACCCACAAGATCGACGCCGACATCGATGTGGAGCGCGACTACGTGGTGGACACCGTGCTCCACGCCGTCCCCGAGGCGGAAGTGGCCGTGATCGAGGACTTCTCCACCGGCTACCACAGCCGCAACGGCGGCGGGGACGCCGTGCGCACGGACGGCGACCTCCCCGTCCCGCTGCTCGAGGACGTCCCCGCCGCGGCCACTCCCGCCGCCACGTCCCAGGCGGGCCGGGCGACGTCGCACGCCACCTCCGCCGAGGACGTCCTCCAGGACGTCGCCCGCCGGCCGTTCTCGATCGTGGCGGCCTGGGCCCTGACCCTCGTCTCCGCTCTCACCTTCGCACTCGGTCTGCTGCTGCGTCCCGACGAGCTCACGAGCGACCTGGAGCTGGAGACGGCCTCGCCGCTGGAGAACGTGGTCACGTGGAGCATCATGGTGGGTTTCATCGTCCTGCTCCTGGGCGCCATCCTCTTCCTGGGGTGGCGCACGTTCCAGGGCAGCCAGCGGTCCCGTCTCACCATGATCGTGCTGGTCACCCTGTCCCAGGCCATCCAGATCGCCGGCTTCTTCCAGGGTGCCCGGCCCACCGCGGGCGCGCTGCTCTCCGCCTCGATCGACCTCCTGACGGTCTACGCCCTCACCAGCCTGTCCGCGCGTGCGTGGACGCGTGGCGGGGCGACGAGCGCCCGTGAGGAGTCCGCTCGATGATCCTGGCCCTCGCGGTGGTCCTGGCGGTGGTCATCCTCTGGTCCGTGGTGGCCAAGCGGGTGGAGTCGATGTTCATCACCCTCCCGCTCGCCCTGATCGCGGTGGGGATCGCGGTGGGGTGGGAGAGCTCGTCCGCGATCTTCGACCACCTCACCGACCCTCTGCTGGAGCGCACCGTGGAGGTGGTGCTCGCCCTGCTGCTGTTCCTGGACGCCACCGAGGTGGGCAGGGTGCATCGCCGGGACGCGGGCGTCCTGGTGCGGCTCGTGCTGATCGGCGTGCCGCTGTCCCTGTTCACCGGGACCGTCGTCATCAGGTGGCTCTACCCCGAGATGCGCGTGGCCCTGTGCTTCGTGCTGGCGTGCGTGGTCGTCCCCACGGACATGGCGCCCGCCTCGGCCGTGGTCAAGGACCGGCGCCTGCCCCGGCGGGTCCGCGACGTGCTGAACACCGAGAGCGGGTACAACGACGGCATCGTGGCCCCGTTCTTCCTGCTGGGCATCGCGTTCCTCGCCGGCGGGCACGACGTCACGGAGAAGGGCGCCGAGGCCCTCGCGGAAATGGTGCCCGCGGCGACCTGGGCCGTGGGGATCGGCGCGCCCGTGGGCGCGGGACTGGACCTGCGCGCCGTGGTCCTCGCGGTGGCCGCGGTGACCGTGGTCCGCGTGCTGCCCGTGCTGGTGGTGCTGCTGTTCTCGTCCCTCACGTGGCGGGACCGTCTGCTCGTGGGATGGCTGGGGCCCCGCGGGATCGCCTCCATCGTGTTCGCCCTGCTGGCCATCCAGCACGTGGACGGGGACGACTTCGTGCTGGTGATCCAGGTGGTGAGCCTGACCGTGGTGCTCTCCGCGGTGGTCCACGGGGTGTCCGCCCCGCTGATCGCACGACGTCTGACACGCTCCCGGGAACCCGGCACCGGGTCTGGCGACCAATAGTTTTGTTCGCTAGCCAAAATACAATTCAGTAATGTGTGCCACATAAAACTAATACGCCTGGCTGTTAAAATTTCGCTGTCCCTCCCCGAAAGGAAGGGATAGCACGCATGAAATTGACGCAGACCCTGCCCGCCGCGGTGATCGCGGTTCTCCTGGCAGGCACGTGGGCCGTGCCCGCGCCCACCACCTCGGTGGGTGCCCACGAGAAGGGCACCCTCACGACCGCCTCCGGCACCACGGTGAGCTTCGATGCGCCCCGGAGGTGGTCCACGACCCCGTCCACGAGCCGGACCTCCACCGCCTACACCAGGACCGAGGACGACCAGGTGCTCACGCTGTCCGTGATCGAGGGCAGCGAGGACTTCGACACCACCGCCGACCGCGTGCTGCGCCAGAAGTCCCTGTCCGGGACGTCCGCGGCGTTCGACGGCGGGCGGATCACCTCCCGGAGCGGCTTCAGCGGCAAGAGCTGCGTGGCGATCAAGTCGGCCGAGAAGGCCACCGGTCCGTGCGCCGTGGTGCACTAGGAGGACACGGTCGTGGTGGTGACCGCCACGAGCACCGGCAAGGACGAGGCGCCCGACCTGCAGGCTCTGCTGGACAGCCTCGAGATGACCAAGGAGGATCCCGTATGAGCTCCGTGGCTGCTCCCGCTGCGAACCGGGGAGATCACCGGACCCCCGGTCACACCGACGGGCCGGGGTACGGGCACGAGTTCTTCCGCCCCCGCTCCGCCGTGTGGTGGCTGTACTGCGCCACGGTGGCCGTGGGGACCCCCGGTGTGGTGCTGGCGGTCTCCCAGACCTTCACCGCGGCCAAGGACGCCCTGTTCGAGGTCGCGCCGATCTTCGTGGTCACCCTGGCGCTGGCCACGGTGTTCGGGGCCACCGTTCCCACCTGGCTCGCGGTGCACGCGAACGAGCGCCTCTTCGCGGTGGCGGCCAAGCTGCTGCCGCCCGGCGCGGGCGCGGACTGGGGTGCCGCCGTGGCGGGGCCCACGAGGGAGGAGTGGGGCAAGACGCTGGGCGTGGTGATCATCATGCTGGTGGCCTCCCGGACGCTGCGCCGTCCTATGCACGGGCTGCTGGTGGGTGCGTTCGTGGGCCTGGGTTTCCAGGTCTTCGAGAACATCTCCTACGCGGCCAACAACGCCCCCACGGACGCCAACGACGACTTCACGGGTGCCTTCGGGGTCACGGTGCTGCGCAGCGTCATCGGCATCTCGTCCCACTGGCTCTACACGGGAATCATCGGCGTGGGCGTGGCCTGTCTGCTGGGTCGCACCGTCAGACGTCATTCAATGGTTTTCCGCGTGGGCGCCTTCGCGGGTTCGTACGTCCTCGGGTGGGGTCTGCACTTCCTGTGGAATTCCCCGGCCCCGGAGGAACTCTCGGTTCTTGCCATTCCCGCGAAGATCGCCGTGGCGCTGGTGTGCTTCGTCCTCGTGACGCGCGTGGCCTGGCGGCAGGAGCGCGCATACCTGGCCGCGGCCCACGACGAGGTGCTCGCCTCCCCGGCCGCGTCCCGGCTCGAAGGCGCGCACGACGACGCCGTTACCAGTGCCGCGGGCACGCGCGCGCAGCGCCGTCGTGGGCTCAAGGACGCGCGCAGGGCCGGTGGGCGGAAGAACAGGAAGCGCGTCAAGCGGGCGCGCGTGGGGTACCTCGATGCGCTCCAGGCCCGGGGTCGGAGGGGGACCGGCGTGGACGAGCGGCCGCTCGTGCCGTGAGTCCGCCGCCCCGACGAGCGGGTCCCCGTCGCGGGAGCCCCGTGAGCGGGTGACTGCGCCCCGCGGGGGCGGGACGGCGCGGATGCGCTCGGGGCACGGGCCGGGTCCGGACGGAGCACGATGCTCCCCGGGCCCGGCCTACCGCACGTCGATGCCGAACACGCGCTTGACGGCCGTGACCACGTGACGGCCGTAGCGCTGGGAGGACGGCGTGGAGGAGAACGGCAGGAAGCGCCCGGGCACGTCCGGGTGGGTGATCTTCCCGTGGGTGGGGCCGGAGGTGGTCACCTCGAAGCCCGCGCCGCGCAGCCGCCGCAGCAGCTCCCTGCGGTTGGTGGGGTAGCGGGTTCCGCCGCCACCGGGTTTGGCGCCGGTGCGGTCCAGGGAGTCCGGGGTGTCCGCCCAGGTCTCGTCCGGGCGGCGGGCGATGGCCCACCCGCTGCGGTAGATCCCCACCACGCGGTGCTCCGCCCGGGTCACCTGCACGCACAGCTGCCCGCGCACGTAGTAGTCCGTGCGCCCCAGGTCCGCGGTCCACGTGTCCTCGGGATCGGCCACCACGGTGCGCAGCGCGGCCTCGCTCACGTCCCACACGCCCTGCACGTGCACGCCCTCCGCGGGGACGTCCAGCTCGGGTGCGTGGGCGGCGGCCGAGTCCACGGTGTACAGGGCGTTCTGCGGGGTCCCGGTCCCGGGGGTCACCCCGGCACGCAGCCGTGCGACGAACTCCGCGAGCTGCGGGTCCACGGTCAGCTCGCGCGCGGCGTCCTCCGCCGTGGTCCCGGTCGCGGGGATCCTCCGGGGTCCGGGTCCGGGCCGGGGCGCCCCGTCCGGTGCCGCGTGGACCGCGGGTTCCGCACGCCCCACGGACGACGACGCCGCCCGCGCGCCCTCCACCTCCGGGGTCCCGTCGACCGCCGCAGGGTCCGCGCGGCCTCGTGCGTCCGCGGCCGGACCGGGCCGCCACGAGGAGTAGTCCACCGGGCGCACGCCCAGCGCGGGGTCCGTGCGGCCCCGCATCACGGCGGGGGAGGGGCGGGGAGTGCTCATGGTGGTGGTCCTGTGCTGTGGGGAGGGTGCCGGTGGTCGAACGTCCCTGTCACCGTGCCACGATCTCGCGGTGCGCGCCACACGCCCAGCGCCCATGCCACCGCCCGGCCCGGGCCGAGTCGGGCCGGGGTGCCCGCGTCTCCGCCCACCTTCGGAACCGGGGCCGCCCGCGGGTGCCGGCCCCGCGGCGTCGTGCCCCCGGGAGCGGGCCGGACGTACACTCGGGCGGGTGGAATGCGGATACTACGACCGTGACCTGTGCCGGTCCTGCACGGTGATCGAGGTGCCCTACGAGCGGCAGCTGGACCGGAAGCAGCGGCTCGTGCGGGACCTGGTGGACCCCCACGGCGCTCCGCGCTGGCTGGAGCCCGTGGCGTCGGCGGAGGCCGGTTTCCGCAACAAGGCCAAGATGGTGGTGGCCGGAACGGTGGGCGCACCCACCCTGGGGATCCTGGACGGGGCCCGCGGCACGGACCTGCGCGACTGCCCGCTGTACCCCGAGCCGCTCACCCGCGCCCTGCACGCGCTCGCCGAGTTCGTTGCCCGCGTGCGCCTGCTCCCGTACGACGTGGCCAGACGGCGGGGCGAGCTCAAGCACCTCCTCGTGACCGTGAACCCCGAGGGTCGGCTCATGGTGCGCTTCGTGCTGCGCAGCACCCGCCAGCTGCCCAAGATCCGCGACAGCATGGACCTGCTGCGGGAGCTGGTGCCCGCGGCGAGCGTGGTCTCGGTGAACCTGCAGCCGGAGCACAAGGCCGTGATCGAGGGCCCCGAGGAGATCCTGCTCACGGAGCGGTCCGAGCTGGTGATGAGCGTCAACGGGATCGGGCTGCGCGTGCGTCCGCGCTCCTTCTTCCAGACCAACACCGCGGTCACCGAGCGGCTGTACGCGCAGGCGGCCGACTGGGTGCGCGCCGCGGACCCGGCGAGCGTGTGGGACCTGTACTGCGGTGTGGGCGGGTTCGCGCTGCACGTGGCGGACCCCGCGCGCGAGGTGGTGGGCACCGAGATCTCGGAGGAGGCCGTGGCGTCCGCGCGGGACACCGCCCGTTCCCTGGGCCTGCCGGACAGCGGCCCCGGCTCCGTGCGCTTCCTCGCCGACGACGCCGCCGCGACCCCCGCGGACCTGCCCGGCACCCCGGAGCTCGCGATCGTCAACCCGCCGCGGCGCGGACTGGACACGTCCCTGTGCGCGTGGCTCGAGGGCTCTCCCGTGCGCCACGCCGTGTACTCCTCCTGCAACGCGCGGACCCTGGCCAGGGACCTCGCCCGCATGCCGTCCCTGCGTCCCGTGGAGGCACGGCTGCTGGACATGTTCCCCCACACCGGCCACTACGAGGTGGCCGTGCTGCTGCGTCGGGCGTGACCCGGTGCGGGGCGGCGATCCGGTTCAGGACTGCGGTCCGGGTCAGGACTGGGCGGCGGCGAGACCCCGCAGGCGGGTGACCGCCTCGGTGACCATGTCCGGCACGGGCTGGTCGATGTCCAGCACGTACCCGCCCTCCTCCTGCGCGAGGGGTTCCAGCGTGGCCATCTGCGACTGCAGCAGGGAGGCCGGCATGAAGTGGCCGCTGCGCCCCTCGATGCGCCGGGTCAGCACCTCCAGGGAGCCGTCCAGGTGCAGGAACAGCGCGGACGGCGCCTGGGAGCGGATGCGCTCGCGGTAGGCCCGTTTCAGGGCCGAGCACGCCACCGCGAGCCCGTCGTTGCGCTCACCGTGCTCGTGCAGGGTGCGGCCCACGATCTCCAGCCAGGGCCACCGGTCCGCGTCCTCCAGTGGGGTTCCCGAGGCCATCTTCTGGACGTTCTCGATGGGGTGGAGACTGTCCCCGTCCACGAACTCCACGCCGAGCTCGTGGGCCACGAGCGTGCCGATGGTGGTCTTGCCGGAACCCGAGACCCCCATGACCACCACGAGCGGTGCGAGCTCCTCCCGCGCCGGGCTCACGCCGCGCACGCCGGGTTCGCGGCACCCGTGGGTGCGCTCGACGGTCCCTGGGCCGGCCGGTCCGTGGGTGACCCGCCCGAGCGGGCGGCATCGTGGAATGACATGGTGTTCCTCTCCGAAACGGGCAGTGCACAGATCACGGATGAACAATGCCACGTGATCCCGGGGTGCTCGCTCCACCCCGGGTGGTCCGGGCCCCGCCACGGCGGGGCGCCGCAGGGTCGGGGCGGGGCGCACATCGCCTGGTGCCCGCGCGTGTCCCCCCGGGGCGCATACTTTCCCAGTGATCACTCTCGCCCTCCTGCTGCTGGTCGTGGGGTTCCTCTACGCCGTGGAGCACTCCTGGCCGGGTTTCCGCAGGATCGGCGCGTGGTGGGTGCGGCGCGGTGAGCCCCTCAAGAACAGGGTGCGGCGTGCCCCGCTGACCTACCTGTACCTGGTGCTGCTGACCTTCACCACCTGGCTGCTGGCGAACACGAGCGAACCGCTGCGCCGGGCCTTCCTCGCGGAGCAGTCCACGAACCTGCACGAGCTGCGCACCAACCCGGTGACGGTGCTGGTGCGCAGCGCCATGTACGTCTCGTTCATGGAGCTGCTGATCTGGTGGGTGGCGTTCAGCCTGGTGGTCGCACCCATGGAGCGCAGGTTCGGGTGGCAGCGGATGCTCGCGGGATTCGCCCTGGGCCACGTGGCGGCCACCGTGGCCGTCGCGTGCCTGCAGGTGTGGCTCTTCCGGGCCGCGGCTCTGCCCGTTCCCGCACCCGTGCTGGTCGACGTGGGGGCGAGCTACGGGTTCTGCGCCCTCGCGGCGCTGGCAACCTACCAGGGCTCGCTCAGACGCCGGCTCACGTGGGCGGGGGCGGTGGTGACGGTCCTCGGGGGCCTGCTCCTGCTGGACTTCGACTGGACCTCCATGGGGCACGCTGTGGCCGCCCTGGTGGGTTTCGCGAGCTACCGCCTGGTGCGGCCCGAGGCCGCGGTGCACCACGAGGCGCGGATCCGGGCGCGGCACCTCTACGAGATGGAGCACGGGGGCGGCTGACGGGCCGTTGCCCGGCACCCAGCCCGTCGCACCGGCCGGGCACTCCCTCCCGAACACCTCTCGGGCTCCGGGCACACGCGCGCCGATCTGGTTACTCGCGGGTTTTGTGACCCGCCCCACCCTGCCCTAGCATGCATCCTGTATCCCGGTGGCCCCGGACGTCGGCGTGATCCGTCCGATCGGGCCGGGCGACCGGATGGTCCTGACAGGGCGACTCGATGTTCACCGGTCACACCTCCGGATCGGATCCTCGCCCCCGCGGACCCTCGTGGGTGGCACGGGCACCGGTCGCCCGCAAGCGCACGACAACGGCGTGGACCGGACATTGCGAGCGCGCCGACGAGGGAATGGTGTCATGAGGTTGAAACCCTGGATGAGGGTCAGTTCCGCACTCCTGGCGGTGGCCTGGGGCGGCAACGAGTTCACCCCGCTGCTGGTCATGTACCGCACCGTGGAGGGCTACCAGCAGGTCGCCGTGGACATGCTGCTCGCGGCGTACGTGCTGGGGATCGTGCCCGCCCTGCTGATCGGCGGCCCGCTCTCGGACCGGCACGGTCGGCGCACGCTCATGATCCCCGCTCCCGTGCTGGCCATGGTGGGAAGCGTCCTGCTGGCCGTGGGCGCGGAGAGTCTGCTCATGCTCTTCGTGGGCCGGGTGTTCTCCGGACTGGCCCTGGGGCTGGGCATGGCCGTGGGCACCTCGTGGATCAAGGAGCTCTCCGAGCGGCCGCACGAGGAGCACCCGGAAACGGTGTCCGGCGCGCGGCGTGCCTCGCTGTCGTTGACGGCGGGCTTTGCCCTCGGTGCCGCCGCGGCCGCGGCGCTCGCGCAGTTCGCCCCGCTGCAGACCGTGCTGCCCTACATGATCAACCTGCTGATCTGCGTGCCCGCCGTGTTCCTCGTGGCGGGCGCACCCGAGACCCGTCACGCCTCCGCTCCCCACGGCCCGCTGGTGGCGGACCTGAAGATCCCGGCCACCCGGCAGCACCGCTTCTGGTTCGTGGTGGCGCCCTCCGCCCCGTGGGTCTTCGGCTGCGCGGCCTCCGCGTACGCGATCCTGCCCGCCCTGATGGCGGACGTGGTGGGACCGCGCTACGGCATCGCCTTCTCCGGGCTGATGTGCCTGGTGGGGCTGGGGTGCGGGTTCTTCATCCAGCCCCTGGGCAAGCGGCTGGACCGGGAGGGCTCCATCCGCTCCCTGGCCGTGGGCATGGTGGCCGTGATCCTGGGGATGCTCGCCGCCGTGCTCGCCTCCGCCACGCTCAACCTGGCCGTGGTCCTGGTGGCCGCCGCCGTGCTGGGCTGCGGCTACGGACTGGTGCTGGTCTCCGGTCTGCAGGAGGTCCAGCGCATCGCCCGCCCGGACGACCTCGCCGGTCTGACCGCCGTCTTCTACTCCCTGACCTACGTGGGCTTCTTCATCCCCATGATCCTCGCGCTGGTCTCCGAGTTCACCAGCTACCCGTGGCTGTTCGCCTCCGGGGCGGTGATCGCCACCCTGTGCCTGGGCGTCATGGTCTACGGCCGACGGCACGAGGTGCGGGACCTGGATGCCGAGCGGAGCGGCGTCGTCGGGGCCTGAGCATTTCGGCGGGAGCATGACGATGGCCGGGGCGCACGCCCCGGCCATCGTCATGCTCTGAGCACGGTGTGTCAGCCGCGGGTGTCCCCGGGGGACGAGCCCGCGCGGAGGCTGTCGTGGTGCGCCATCAGCTGCCGCTCCCGGGGGAGGACGCACAGCAGCAGCACCACGGTGAGCACCACGGACACCGTCAGCAGCCCGTACGTGGCGCCCCAGCCGAACTGGTGCACCACCCACCCCACACCGGTGGAGGCCAGGGTGGCGCCGAAGACGTAGCCGAACAGGCCGGTGAAGCCCGCGGCGGTGCCCGCCACGTGACGGGCGGACATGTCCAGCGCCTGCAGCCCGATGAGCATCACGGGCCCGTAGATGAACGCGCCGATGAAGAACAGGAACACCATGAGCAGCCAGTACGGGGTGCCCACCGGGGCCAGCCAGTAGGCCACGAGGAACACGCCCACGCCCACCATGAACACGATGCCGGTCCAGCTGCGGTTGCCGTGGAACACCCTGTCCGAGACCCAGCCGCACGCGAGGGTGCCGAAGATCCCGGCCAGTTCGAACAGCGAGAACCCCGCGATGCCCTGCGCGAGGGACATGCCGTGGTGCTCCGCCAGGTAGGTGGGTGCCCAGCTGAGCACGCCGTAGCGCAGGGAGTAAATGAACACGTTGGCCAGCGCCAGGAACACCATGGTGCGGTTGAGCAGCACGTGCTTGACGATCACGCCCCAGTAGGAGGACTGCTCGAGCTCACCGAGGTCCGTCTCCACCTTGGCGGGGTCGTTGCGGTGCTCCTCGATCGGCGGCAGTCCCACGGCCTCGGGGCGGTCGCGCACCAGCACGAACGCCACGGCGGCGACCACGAGCGCGCCGATGGCGGGAACCCAGAACGCGGACTGCCAGGTGTCCCCGGTCAGGGCCAGGCCCAGGGCCGCGAGGGCGCCCACGCCCATGCCGCCCACGTTGTGGGCGGTGTTCCAGATGGCGGTCTTCCAGCCGCGCTCGTTCGTGGAGAACCAGTGCACGAGCACGCGCCCGCACGGCGGCCACCCCATGCCCTGGACCCAGCCGTTGAGGAACATCACGGTGGCGAACAGGGCCACGGAGGCGGAGACGGCCGGCACGAACGCCACCACCAGGTTGGCCACCGCGGACAGGGCCAGGCCGATGGGCAGGAAGTACCGGGCGTTCGAGCGGTCCGAGACGGTCGCGGAGAAGAACTTGGAGAAGCCGTAGGCCAGCAGCACGGCGTTGCTGATGATGCCGATGCCCACCGTGTTGATGGTTCCCTGCGCCAGCAGAAGCGGGGCGATGAGCGAGATGTTGTTGCGGATCAGGTAGAAGCCCGCGTACCCCAGGAAGATCCCGATGAACACCTGCAGCCGCAGGCGCGGGTACCGGCGGGTGATCTCCTGCTCGGGCAGTCGTGGGGCTGCGGCGGGGGCTGCCATCCAGCGCAGGGCGCGGGGTGTTCCGGCGGCAGGGTCCGCCGCGGGGCGCGGTTGTGAGGGTGCGGACATGCGCTCCACCTCTCGGGTCGTGGGGAAGGCCCGCTGCACGTCGAGCAGGCAAAAGGCCCATGCTACTCACGGCTTGCCGCGGTCCGGGCCAGGCCCGCGGCACACCCCGGACGGTGCAGGTGCCCGCCACCCACGGCATCCGAACGGGGCCGGTCTGCTGCGGTTCAGCCGCTCAGCAGGGTGAGCAGGCCGCGCACCAGGACGACGACGCCGCCCACCGTGGCGAGCGCCATCGCCAGCTTCTGCGCGACGGCCTTGGAGAGGTGCCGTGCCAGCCAGGTTCCCAGGACGATCCCGAGCAGCACCGTGACCACGAGCGCCACCACGGCCACGATCCCGGGGACCGGGAGCGCGAAGTGCACCCCGGCCACGAGCTTCGACACGACGGAGAGCAGCCCCATGCTCATGAACACCGGCTGCATGGTCGCGGCGAAGCGGACCTGGTCCCACCGGGTCACCCGGGAGTAGATCACCATGGCCGGTGCCGCCACACCCGCGGTCGCGTTGCAGAACCCGCCGACCACCCCGGCAGGAACCGCGGTGGCCCTGCGGGTGGCGTAGGGGGTGGCGGGCGAGAACCGTGTGATGGCCAGGCCCGTGAGCACCACCAGCCCCACGGCCACCTGCAGCCATCCGGCGGGAACCAGGCGCACCACCAGGGCGCCCGCCACGATCCCCGGCAGCGCGGATGCCACCAGGACCGCGGCGTGGCGCCACTCCACGAGCCGCCGCACGGAGAGGGTGATCAGGAATCCCGAGCACGTGGTGGCCGCGTTCGTTGCCAGCACACCGGCGCCGGGCCCCATGAGCAGGGACAGCACGGGCGCCACCACCAGACCCACGCCCGTGCCGGAGACCCGCTGCAGGACGGTGCCCACGAGGACCGCGGTCAGCGCGAAGAGAAGAACGGTCATGGTGCTCCTCGAGTGGAGGTGCTCGGCTCGTGGCTGCCGGAGGGGCTGGCCACGTGCCAGGGAGCGAGTCCACCAATGGTGTCAGACGCGCGGCCCAGGAGGTTCGAGAGGGGGCGGCGAACATGCCCCACCTCCCGTGTTCAGAGGGTCCACTCCCAGGCCTGGTCCAGAATTGACGGGGCATAGATCAGGGTCCCCTTGGTGCTCGGAAGATCCAGCACGATCTTGCCAGAGGCGCGCTCCGCCGGCCCCATGTCTCGGAGGAGTTCCTTCGGGTCGAGGCAGTTGAAGACGGGATTGGTCATGACAGAGTTTGCGGTCGTTCCTTTGTCGTCCACGAACTTCCAGTCCGCAGGGTTGAACGAGAAGTCCTGACCGTAGAACGCCTTTTTGAAGGGCGCGGCGGCTCCGGTCTTCGCCTCCACGTTCACGGAGACAAGGTGCCCGTTCTCTGCGGGCATGGCCACGGGGCTGGTGCACTTCGTGTTGAGGTCGACAGACTTCACGGTGAAGTCGAGGACGGGTTCGGGCTTCTCATTCTGTCCTGAGACAGTGATCCCGGCAGGTTCCCCGAACTTCTTTTGCACGTTTCCCCGGTCGGACAATTTCGAGGACGACGATGGCTCTTCCGCGGTGGTCGAGCTGGTTGTGACCCCGGCCGATGTGGGTGCGGTCATGCTGCTGCTCGCGGCGGTGCATCCAACGAGGCAAGCCGTCATCGCAGGTACGAGGGCCAGGTAGGGAAGACGCTTCACGGGGAACCTTTCGTGAGTGGTGGAGGCGGCACGGATTGTGCGCAGGTACGACAATAAGTATGCGTACGCATTATTTTTGGAATTTGCCCGACCTGGCCTCGTCTGTGTCCGTGTCTCGTCCACACCTACCCTGGACCCATGGTGGAGAAGAGCAAGTGGATGGCGCACGCGGCGCAGACCCCCGGGCACTCGCAGTGGTACATCGACAGGTTTCGGACCATGGCCCGGCGCGGCCAGGACATCGTGGGGGAGGCGCGGCTGATCGACGCCATGGTCCCGCGCGGCGCTCGCATCCTGGACGCCGGGTGCGGTGCGGGCCGGTTGGCGGGGTACCTCCACGCCGCAGGACACCGGGTGACGGGGGTGGACGTGGACCCGGAGCTGATCCGCGCGGCCCGCACTGATCACCCCGGCCCCGACTACGTGGAGGCGGACCTCGCCACGCTCACGGAACTGGACCTCGGGGATCCGTTCGACGCCATCGTGTGCGCCGGCAACGTGGTCACCTTCCTCGCGGAGAGCACCCGCCGGGACGTGCTGCGCGGATTCCGGGCGCACCTCGCTCGGGACGGTCGCGCCGTGGTGGGCTTCGGTGCGGACCGCGGCTACCCCGTCCCGGACTTCCTCGCCGACGCCGCCGCGGCGGGTCTCGCGCCGCAACTCACCCTTTCCGGGTGGGACGTGCGGCCGTGGCGCGAGGAGAGCGACTTCCTGGTGGCGGTGTTGGCCGTGGGAGGCCTCTGAGACCCTCTACGCTTGACCTGGTACACGTGCGCCGGGTGAACAGGAAGAGGTACTCGCATGTCCGCTGGACTGGCTGCGCTGCTGGACGACATCGCAGCACTCGCCAAGATGACCGCCGCCAGTCTGGACGACGTCGCGGGAGCCACCGGGCGGGCGAGCGCCAAGGCCGCGGGCGTCGTCGTGGACGACACCGCGGTGACCCCGCGCTTCGTGGAGGGAGTGAGCCCCAAGCGGGAGCTGCCGATCATCAAGAAGATCACGATCGGCTCGCTGCGCAACAAGCTGCTGATCATCCTCCCCGTGGCCCTGATCCTGAGTCAGTTCGCCCCGTGGCTGCTCACACCGCTGCTCATGCTCGGTGGGACGTACCTCTGCTTCGAGGGTGCGGAGAAGGTGATCGAGCACTTCTCCTCCAAGGACCACGCGGCGCAGGAACCGGCCACGGACCGGGGCCCCGACGCCGAGAAGAAGATCACGTCCGGCGCCATCCGCACGGACCTGATCCTCAGCTCGGAGATCATGGTGATCGCCCTCAACGAGGTGTCCCACGAGCCGTTCCTGTCACGGCTGCTGATCCTGGTGGTGGTGGCCATCTTCATCACCCTCGCCGTCTACGGCGTGGTAGCGCTAATCGTGAAGATGGACGACATCGGCCTGGCACTCGCCAAGAAGGACTCGGCGGGTACGCAGAAGTTCGGTCGGGCCCTTGTCACTGCCATGCCGCGGGTGCTGAACGTGATCTCGATCGTGGGCGTCTTCGCCATGCTGTGGGTGGGTGGCCACATCATCCTGGTGGGGATGGCGGAACTCGGCTTCACCCCCCTCTACGACTGGGTGCACCACCTGGGCGAGGGTGTCCACCACGTCCCCGCCGTGGGTCCCGCGCTCGCGTGGCTCGTTGAGACGTTCTTCGCGCTGGTCCTCGGGGTCATCTGGGGCTCCGTCGTGGTCGGCGTCATCCACGTCCTGCCGTTCGGCAAGAAGCACGGCTCCGACGACGGCGCGTCCACCGGTTCCGAGAGCGGCGCGGCCCCCGAGCCGCACGAGGACGCGGGCGACGTCGTCGGCTCCGGGCGCGGGGCGACTGCCCCGGGTCACGCAGGGGAACCGGCCGGGGCGGACGCGGACCAGCACACCGTGCAGGGCGGTTCGACCGCAGCAGAAGACCCCCGGCGCGGCTGAGGTGCCGGACCGGGATCTTGGCGGTGCCCGCCTTCATGATGGTGACTCCGAATGCTCTACGGATCCCGGCCCTGCCGAGCGGTCGGCGTTCTCGACCCGCTCGGCCGCGGAGCCGGTGTGCAGTGCTCCCTCAGGTCGTCTCCCGCAGCCCCGCGGACGCGCACAGCTCCACGAGCCCGTCCAGCCCGAAGGCCTGCAGCGGCCCCACGACACCGCGGGCCTGTGAACGCCCGGCGAGCAGGTACTCGGCACCGGCCGCCAGCAGGTGGCCGGTCACGGTGTAGACGTTGGGTCCTGTCACGTGCACCTCGGAGACCACCCGGTCCTGCGCGTCCGTGACCACGGCCGCCGCGTGGGAGGTGGTTTTGGCGCGTTCCTCGGCGCCGGGACCGCCCTCGGACCCCGCCACCCGGGTGATGCCCTGCGCCAGCGCCTTGCGGATCGGAGCCACGGAACCGGCCACCGCAAGGGCGGGCATGGCGGCCTTCACCGCCGGGCCGGCTCCCGAGAACCAGCCGTTGAACACCTCGATGTTCGCCACCCGCGGGAATGCGTCCGGGAGGAAGAGCACCTCGGTGCCCGGGAACATGATGGCGCTCCGCTGCTTGCCGTCCACCGTGAACGTGTGCTGCTGCCCGATGGAGCCGGGCTTGGCCAGGCGGTGGTCCCGCCACACGCGGAACGGCTGACTCAGCTGCTCCAGCAGGGTGTTCATGGTGCCCTTGCTCAGCCCGGCCCGGCCGTCCCCGGGGGCGAAGTACCCCACCCGCAACGTCTCCGCGGCAGCCCCGGCGCGGTCCAGCGCGAGGGCGCCGGCGAGGATCCCCGGCACGTAGTCGTAGCCGAACGCGGGCAGCATGGTGCCGCGGGGCGCTCGGGCGTGGGCGGCGTCGTCGGCGCCCCCGGGGACCGCGGAGGGGTGACGCTCCTGCAGCCGACGCACGAAGCCCACCTCACCCGTGGAGTCCAGGTAGTGCGCCCCCTGGGAGGCCGCGGCGTCCGCGACCACGTCCCCCATGCGGTCGAACGGGCCCACGGTGGTGATCAGCACGTCCCCCTCGGTGACGAGGGAGCGTACGGAGTCCGGGTCCGCGAGGTCGGCGGTGCGCACGTCCAGACCGCCCAGGGTGCAGGCCAGCCGGTTCAGCTCCCTCTCGCGCCGCCCGGCGAGCACGGGGCGCAGACCGCGTTCCACGAGGGACTGCGCAACCAGGCGGCCGGTGTATCCGGTGGCGCCGAAAACCACGGCACGTGCGTTCATGGGTCCTCCTACGGGTGACGGGATCAGTTCGTCACGTTACTGGACCGTTCCGCGCGGCGGCACCCCCGGGGTGCCTCGCCTCCGGCCCCTGGTCGCGACCGCGGGACCGGCTCCGCCCCGGTGTGTGCCACGATGACACCGGGGTGCCGTCTCCGGTACGCACCCGCGGTGACGGCACGAGAGGACCCCGTGAACAGCACGACCGCGTCCGAGTGGCAGATCGCGGACATCGACGTCCCCGCCTACCTGCATGCCCTCGGTCTCGACGCCGCGGCCCTCGCCGGCGTGCCGCGGGACCTCGATCTGCTGGAACGGCTCCACCGCGCCCACGTGTCCACGGTCCCCTTCGGCAACGTGGGCGTGCTGCTGGGCGAGCACCCCGGGGTGGCGCCGGCCACGGTCTTCGACCAGCTCGTGCGACGCCGCCGCGGCGGGTACTGCTTCGAGCACTCCCAGCTCTTCGCCGCGGCCCTCGAGACCCTGGGCTTCACCGTGCGCCGTGCGCTGGGCCGTGTCCGCTCGCTGCAGAGTCCCCGGACCCACATGACCGTCCTCGTGGACGTCGCGGGTGCCCGGTACCTGTGCGATCCCGGTTTCGGGTTCAGCATCACCGGGCCCGTCCCGCTGCACGACGGCGCCCGCCGCGTGGAGGGCGACCGCACCTTCACGGTGGGCCGGGTCCGGGACGAGGGCTGGCCCCTGTGGTCCCTCAGCCGGGACGGGACCATGGAGCACGTGCTGGAGGAGTCCACCGTCCACCCGGCGGACGTGCGGATGGGCCACCTGATGACCTCCACGGACGCGGACTCCGTGTTCCGGCACCACCTCATGGTCATGAAGCACACTCCGGGCGGCCACGTGACGGTCACGGAGCGCGGGGTCACGGAACGCCCACCGGGCAGGGACACGCGGCACCGGGAGCTGTCCGCGCGGGAGGTGGTGGACCGGGTCCGCGATCTGGGGGTCCGCCTCACGGAGGCCGAGGCGGGAACCCTGGTCACCACGGTCACCCGCTTGCGGGGCTGACGGGCACCGACGCACCGCGCCACCGTCCGGCCTGCGCCGTGGACCGCCGCGGTGATGACATGATCGGGCACTGGCCGGACATGCACCCCCCTCGTGTCCGGGCCCCGCCGCGCCCGGACTCGAGCTGACCGGGCGGGCCACAACCGCATACCCCCTGAGAAAGCAGCCCCCCATGCGTTTCTTCCGTCATGTCCGCGTGCCCGCGGCCACCGTGGCCACGGCCGTCGCCCTGGCCCTGTCCGCGGGTTCCCCCGCGGCCGCCGCGCCACCCCAGCCCCGGCTGGCGCCGCCCCAGCCCCACCAGGCCCTGTCCCAACCCCACCAGGCCCCGGTGCCGGCGGCACAGGCCGCGCTCCCGCCCACCACCTACTCCCAGAGCTTCACCGCGGCGGGGATGACGTCCTCGTACCACGTGTACACGGCGGGCGTGGATCCCTCGAAGGCCGTGGGCGTGGTGTTCTACCTGGGCGGTGACTACGGCAGCACCCGGGAGACGTGGGTGCACAACCCCGGCGGACCGCACCTCACCGCCATGGCGGCGGATGCCCGCAGCAAGAACATGGTCCTGGTGGTCCCGATCTCCCCGGACCACGACGCCACGGGCGACGGCATCACCTGGTGGGAGGACGCGGACGGCAACGGCGACTGGTTCCGTGCGCTGCAGGACTCCCTGGTCACCCGCTACGGCCTGGACACCTCCCGCGTGTGGCTCACGGGGTACTCGGGCGGCGCGGAGTTCATCACCTACGAGCTGCTGGCGGACCGGCAGGGCTGGATCCGCGGCGGTGGCGCCACGATCATCGGGGGAGGCGGCTCCTCCGGGATGCAGACCGCTCCCGGGGCGGCCGTGCGCTCGCTCCCGCTCTCCTGGTACGTGGGTTCCGAGGACGGCGCGGGCAGCACCAACCCGCCCACGTGGTCGGCGTCCAAGACCGCGGACCAGGGCAGGAAGCTACGCACGGGACGGCTTCACCCGCACGTCCCTCACCACGCTGCCCGGGCTGGACCACGACGACTATGACATCGTGGGCCTGCTGCGCCGCGACCTCGCGCAGCTGCCGCCGGCCCCGGTCACGACGCCGCCCGCGTCCTGGCTGCGCGGCGCCATCCGCAGCGACTACCTGGCCACGGGAGGGGCTGCGGTCTACGGGCAGCCCACGTCCCCGGAGAAGCCTGCCGCGGTGCCGGGCGGGGTGTACCAGGGGTTCACCCGGAACCACACGTACTACTGGAGCCCCCAGACCGGAGCGCACCCCGTGAGGTGGGGCAGCGGCATCGGCACCGCGTACCGGGCCGCGGGGTTCGAACGGGCGTGGGGGTACCCCGTGATGGCGGAGCGCAAGCTCGCCGGCGGGGCGTACCAGGACTTCCGGCGGGGCGACGCGCGCGTCCGCGCCCTGTACTCGCCCCGCACGGGGACCCACGCGGTCAAGCTCACCGGCGGCATCGGAACGGCCTGGCAGAAGGCCGGCCACGAGCACGGCTGGGGCTTTCCCCGCACCGACGAGTACGCCGTGACCGGGGGAGTGGCGCAGAAGTTCTCCAACGGGTACGTGGCCACGTGGCACCGCGCCACCGGGAAGGTGACGGTCGCAAAGGGCTGAGCGCCGCGGCGTCGTGCGGAGCCTGTGCTCACGAGGCAACCTGTGCTCACGAGGCAACCTGCGCCCACGCGGCAACTTGCGCCCACGCGGCAACTTGCGCCCACGCGGCAACTTGCGCCCACGCGGCGGTGCGTCACCGCGGTCCGGGCGGGGGACCCGCGGTCCACGAGGGCGGACCGCTCCGCTCCCCCGGAACGCAGCAGTGCCCGCCGGGATCGGATCCCGGCGGGCACTGCTCCTCCCGTGGTTGCCGCGGTCTCAGGGGCGCTCCGGCTGCGCCGCCTTCGCCCGGCTCGCCGGCATGAGGAACTTCCACGGGCTCTGCTCCAGGGACAGCGGCATGGGCACCTCGATGACCGTGGGCCGCCGCGCCGCGACGGCCTCCGCCATGGCCGCGCGCAGCTCGTCCGGGGTGGTGGCACGCAGCCCCAGGGCCCCGAAGGACTCGGCCAGGGCCACGAAGTCCGGGTTGGCCAGTTCGGTGGCGGACCCGTGCCCGTAGATCCGCACCTGGTCCGCCTGCACGTTGCCGAACGCGTGGTTGTCGAAGACCACCGTGATCACGTTGAGCCCGTACTGCACGGCCGTGGCGAGCTCCTGCACGCCGTACATGAACCCGCCGTCACCGGTCACGGAGACCACCACGCTGTCCCGGTGCGCGGCCTGCACGCCCAGGGCGGTCTGGAACCCGTAGCCCAGGTTGCCCTGGTAGCCGCTGGTGATGAAGTGGCGGGGTTCATAGATCTCCAGCGCGAAGATGGACGCGAAGCCGATCTGCGAGACCTCCTCCACGAAGTACCCGTCCCTGGGAAGCGTCTCCCGGATGGCATCGAGGTAGCTGCTGTGGGGCTGCAGCTCGGCGACCTCCGCGCGGGTGGCGGCCTTGACGGCCGCGAGCTCCGCCGTGCGGGACGGCCGCGCGGGCACGTTATGCAGGGCCTCGAGCAGCTGCGCGGTGACGAGCCGGGCGTCGCCGGTGAGTGCGACGTCCGGCACCAGCCGGTCCTGCTGCGCCGGGTCCACGTCCACGTTGACCGTGCGCAGCCCCTCGGGGGCGTCCGGCCAGCGGAACCACACGAGCTCCTGGCGGGTGCCGATGCCCAGCAGTACGTCCGTGTCCGCCCAGCGTTCGAAGCCCTCCGCGCTGGTGAACCCCAGGGGGTGCTCGTCCGAGACGATGCCGCGCCCTCCGCGCAGGGACACCACGGGTGCCTGCAGCTTCTCGGCAAGCGCGCGGATCCCGTCCCCGGCGTGCCGGGCGCCGCTGCCTACCATGATCATGGGGTTCCGGGCCGAGACCAGGAACTCCGCCGCGCGGGCGACGTCCTCCGCCTCGGCGCCCGCCGCCGGTGCGGCGGGTGCCGCCACGGGCTCCATGAGCGCCTTCTGCGTGAGCACGTCCCACGGGACGGCGACGACGGCGGGCCCGGGCCGCCCGCCCGTGGCCTGCCCGAAGGCCTCCGCCATGGCTGCGGGCACCTCGGCCGGATCGGTCACGGTGGTGGCCCACTTGCTGAACGAGGACACCGTGGCCTGCTGGTCCGGCATCTCGTGCAGGTGCCCCATGCCCCGGCCGATGAACTCGGTGGGGATCTCGCTCGTGAGGCACACCGTGGGCGTACTCGTGGCCAGCGAGGTCAGCATGCCCGCACCGGCATTGAGCACACCCGGACCGGGGACCACGCTGTACACGCCGGGCCGCCCGGTGGACTGGGCGTATCCGAGCGCCATGTAGGCGCACGCCTGCTCGTGACGCGTGCCGATCACCTCGATCCCCGGGGTGGTGCGCAGTGCGTCGAACAGCTCGTAGGTCTGCACCCCGGGGATGCCGAACACGGTGTCCACCCCCCGCTCCCGCAGTCCGGCCACCACGGCCTGACCGGCAGTGAGCCCACGGGACGCGGCGGAGTCGTTCCGGGAAGCGGGAGCGGGGGTGGTCGCCGCGGCGACGGGTGCTGTCATGGTGGGAGTCCCTCAGTCGTC
This sequence comes from Kocuria tytonis, assembly GCF_003226895.2. Lineage (GTDB taxonomy): Bacteria > Actinomycetota > Actinomycetes > Actinomycetales > Micrococcaceae > Kocuria > Kocuria tytonis. Next base: position 199,740 of record NZ_PNJG02000004.1, on the reverse strand, counting down.
GAGTTCGGCGTGGACCGTGGCGGGCTGCGTGGTGCGGCGCGTCACGAACACACCGGTCACCGCGATCAGGGCCGTGGCGCCGAGCGTGAGGAGCAGCTGCGTGCGGGCCGCGGGGTCGAACATGGCGACCGCCACGATCAGCACCAGCAGCGCGACCGTGAGGTAGGACAGGAACGGGAACAGCGGCATGCGGTACGTGGTGGAGCGCACCCCGGGGTTCTCCCGGTCCCGGCGGTGGCGCAGGGCGATCTGCGAAGCGGCCACGGAGATCCAGATGATGATGATCGTGGAGCCCACGATGGACAGCAGGGTGTCCAGGACCTTGCCGGGGAAGACGGCCTCCAGGATGCTCGCCACGAAACCGAACGTGACCGTGAGCAGCACGGCGCGGCGCGGCACGCTGTTCTGCGCGGTGCGCTTGATGGCGGCAGGAGCGTAGTCACGCTGGGCCAGCGAGTGCATCATGCGCGATGCGGCATAGATGTTCGCGTTCAGGGCGCTGAGCAGGGCGAAGACCGCGATCAGCGCCATGATGTTGCCCGCTGCCGGCAGACCGGCCACGTTCAGCACGGCGGCGAAGGGGCCCTCGGCGGGATCGGCCTGGGAGGGCTTGAGGACCGCCACGATGATGAACACCGAACCGATGTAAAACAGGCAGATCCGCCACGCCACGGTGCGGATGGCGGTGGCCACGCTCTTCTGCGGGTCCGCGGTCTCGCCGGCGGCGATGGCCACGATCTCGGTGCCGCCGAAGGCGAAGATCACGATCAGCAGACCGGCACCCACACCGGCCACACCGGTGGGGGCGAAGTCCGTGAAGTTGGACAGTCCGCCCTCGTGGCCCGGGAGCACGCCGATCAGCATGAGCAGACCCACCACCAGGAACGCGACGATCACGGCCACCTTGATGAACGCGAACCAGAACTCGAACTCGCCGTACTTGCTCACCGCGAACATGTTGATCACAGTGAACAGAGCCATGAAGATCAGGCTCAGCACCCAGGTGGGCGGGACCGCCACGTCACCCATGGTGTTCTTGAGGATGCCGGTGAGGATGGTGGCCGCACCGTTGGCCTCCGCGGCGGTCACCACCGCGAGCTGCACCCAGTAGATCCAGCCCACGGTGTAGCCGGCCACGGGGCCGAAGGCGTTCTGCGCGTGCGCGGAGAACGCGCCGCTCGTGGGGTTGGCGGCGGAGAGCTCGCCGATCATCCACATCACCAGGATGACCAGCGCACCGGCCACGATGTAGGAGACCATGATGGCGGGCCCGGCCACGGCCACGCCCTTGCCGCTGCCCAGGAAGAGTCCTGCGCCGATGGCCCCGCCCAGACCCATCATGGTGAGCTGACGGGGCTTGAGGCCGCGGACGGTCTTGGTGGAGGTGTCCGGTGCGTGTTCCGGAGTGTGCGAGGTGGTGGTGCTCATCTGAGTCAGCTCCCGTTCCGAGGCGTGGATGCGGCGTGGATGTGGTTCAGCACGTCCTGTGCGGCCACCACGAAGGCCTGGTTCCCGGCGGGTGAGCCGACGCTCACGCGGATGCCCTCGTCCCCGAAGGCCCGCACGATCACGCCGTGCCGGGTGAACATCTCCTCCGCCTGCAGGGTGTGCTCACCGGTGCGCAGCCACACGAAGTTCGCCTGGGACTCCACGACGCCCCAGCCCTGCTCGGTGAGCTGCCGGAAGACGTGGTCGCGCTGCTCCACCAGGGCGGTGATGCGCTCCTCGATCTCGGACTCCGCCGCGAGACTCGCCAGGGCGGCCTGCTGGGCCAGGTTGGTCACGCCGAACGGGATGGCCACGGCGCGCAGTGCGGCGCTGATGTAGTCCGGTGCGATCGCGTAGCCGATGCGCAGCCCGGCCAGCCCGTAGGCCTTGGAGAACGTGTGCAGCACCACCACATTGGGGTACTGGCGGAAGAAGTCGATGCCGCGAGCCGCGGCGGGGTCCACGTTGAAGTGCACGTAGGCCTCGTCCACCACCACCAGGACGTTCTGGGGGACCTGCTCCATGAACTCGTGGAGCTCGTCCGCGGTCACGGAGGTGCCGGTGGGGTTGTTGGGGGTGCACACCAGGACCACCCTGGTGCGATCTGTGATCGCGGCGGCCATGGCCGGGAGGTCGTGGCGCTCGTTCTCGTCCAGCGGCACGTGCACGGCGCTGGCACCGGCCAGCCCGGTCAGGATGGGGTAGGCCTCGAAGGAGCGCCACGCGAAGACGACCTCGTCGCCCTCCTCGCAGACGGCGCGGATGATCTGCGAGGCGACCTCCACGGAACCGCTGCCGAAGCTGACGCAGGACGGTTTCACGCCCCACCGGTTCGCCACGGCCTGCGTGACGGCCTGGCAGGTCATGTCCGGGTAGAGGTTCATCTCCGGGGACACCTGGTTGACGGCGTCCAGCACGGAGGGCAGGGGCGGATACGGGTTCTCGTTGGAGGAGAGCTTGTACTGGATGACGTCGGACTGGGCTGCGGACTTCCCGGGTTTGTACGGGGGAAGGGCCTGCAGTGCGGAGCGCAGGGACACGGCGGATCGGGCCGCGTCCTCCGAGGCATGATGTGTCACGTATGACTCCTTGACGGATTTGTGGTGGCAGTCACAGTGACATACGGCACGGGACGGCACAACTGAACCACCATAGGCTGAACACAATGCTCACGTTCCCCGGTGCGTGCCGCGGAACACTGCACAATGTGCCACCCCCAAGCCGTCACAGACCGTACGAGGTGTGAAGATGAAGATCGACGAGCTCGACGTCCGGATCGTGGAGCTGTTCAGCGAGGACGCCGGGATCGGCGTGCTGGCGGCCTCCCGGCTCCTGGGGGTCGCCCGTGCCACGGTGCAGTCCCGCCTGGACAAGCTCCGGGCCGCGGGAGTGGTGCAGGGCATGGCACCCACGCTGAACCCCGCCAACTTCGGCTATCCCGTGATGGCCATCGTGTCCATCGAGATCGTGCAGGGGATGGGTCACGTCCCCGTGGGGACCGCGCTGCGGGAGATTCCCGAGATCGTGGAGATGTACACGGTCTCCGGCGACCACGACGTGATGGTGCGCGTGGTCGCCAGGTCCAATGACGACCTGCAGCGGGTCCTGGACTCCGTCTCCAGCGCGAGCGCCGTGAACCGGACGCGCAGCGTGGTGGTGCTGCAGACCCACTTCCAGAACAGGGTGCTGCCGCTGTTCGCGCACGTGGGCGGTGCCGCCGAGCGGAACGCCGAGTGAGGTGCGGCGGGACGCGGCGGCATGGCGCGCGTCGTCAGGGGAGACGCAGGCGGCGTGCACCGGACGGAGGGGCATCGGACGCGGTTCAGGTCCGGCCGCGGTGCGGACATGAAAAATCCCGTCCGACCTCTCGGTCGAACGGGATCCTCCAGCGGTGCGCGAGGGGGGAGTTGAACCCCCACGCCCTTTCGGGCACACGGACCTGAACCGTGCGCGTCTGCCTATTCCGCCACTCGCGCTCGTTGTCCCACTCGGCGTACGCCCGTGAGCAACGTCGAAAAGCCTACCCCACCCGTGACGGGTTGGCGAATCGGCTCCCGGTTCCCCTCACATGCTCACCGTGAGTCCCGCCCACGCGATGCCTGCGCACAGGAGCCCGGTCAGTGCGTAGAGGGTGATCGGCACGAGCAGCAGGACCTCCCGCCCGGACCCGGCGTTGCCCAGCACCGGGAAGCGCACGAACGAGCGCCGCCGGTAGAACGCGGTGGGCAGCGGCAGGGGCGGGCGCAGCGGCCACAGCAGGTGGATGCCCTGCGTGGTGAGCAGGTCCCCGAGCATGTGCACGGCGCACCCGAGCCCCACGGCCACGGCGAACCAGCGCGGATCGTCCGGGGGGTGGGTGGCCACGAAGGTGCCCAGCAGGATGCCCACCACCCAGTTGGCGTGCGCGAGCCGGTCCGGGACGAACGCCAGCACCTTCACGGCGCACGCGATCAGCAGCACGGACAGCACCGCGGCCAGGGGCCACACCTGCCCGGGCAGCGACGCCGCCGCGCCCGCCACGTGCCCGCCGGCGGCCCCGGACGCTCCGTCCCACCGCAGTGCGTCCCCCACGGGAACGGAGGCGCGCTGGGACAGCAGCGCGAGGACGACGACGAGGAGCAGCCCGAGCAGCGAGTGCGTGGCCCGGCGGTGGCCGCCGCCGAGGCTGCTGACCCCTCGGGCCAGCCACGTGGACAGCGGGGGCAGCGAACGTGCGACCGTGCCACCGGGGTGGTCGAGGTCCGGCAGCAGCGCGGCGCCTGCGCAGATCAGGGCCCCGGTGATCACACCGGGGTGTCCCACGGGCATCAGGCCGAGCCCCACGGGGAGGGACACGTCCGCCAGGTGCAGCGTGTAGGTGCCGGTCAGTGCCACCCACGCGGCGGCACCGCAGGCGGCGTGGCTGGGGCCCATCATCGGGGGAGCCTGGGCATGGGAGTGGTCCTTTCCAGACCTCGGGGAAGTGGCAGAGCCCCAGGTTAGGAACGGGTTCCGACCCGCATAAGCGACCCCCGGCTCAGCCCTCCGTGGGCGTCAGTCCGAGGACTTCGGGTTCCACGGGAGCTGCTGGTCGCACCCCGGGGTGAGCCACGCCTTCACGTAGCCGGCGCTCTGGTGCACGTACTGCCCGATCAGGTTCCGGCCCGTGATGTGGAAGTCCACCGCGGACATCCGCAGCTCGCCCGGGTAGCAGCGGGAGAGGATCAGCCGGGAGCGGGAGGTGTGCTGGGTGAAGGTCACCGCGGTCACCCGGTTCCAGCCGCGCTGCGCGGCGAGCTCCTTCAGCTTCATGGCCTCGCCCTGGGTGGTGGAGGGGTCCGGCTTGAAGCACAGCACCTCCACACCGTCACGGGGCTGGCAGAACGAGCGTGCCTTGTAGTACTCCACCATTTGCGGGGAGTCGAACGGCTGCGGATCCGGTACGGAGACCACCAGCGTCTTCGCCACGTGCTGGTTGTAGACGAGGTCCTGTGCGTACTCCACGCGGGTGGGGTCCGGGGGGCCCAGGACGATCAGCGCGTCGGAGGTCTCGGGCGCGTCAACGCGCGGGTCGTCCAGCACGGCGTGGCACACGGCCAGCCACAGTGTGATCAGCAGCACCGGTGCGATCAGAGCCACGAGGGGCCAGCGCCGCTTCCTGGTGTGCGCGCGCCCGGGGGCCGTGTCTGCCACGGGGATCCTCTCGATGAGTCCGTTCGGCGGGAGTGCCGCCGATATCATCTCACCCGGTGCGGCAACGCCCACCGGGGTGGCACCCGGATCCGGAAACACCCAGCAAGGAGTCAGTGCATGCGATCGGATGAACACCTCGAGCGCGCGGTCACCTGCCCGGTTCCGCTGCGCTGGGGGGACATGGACCCGTACGGCCACGTGAACAACGTGGAGGTCATCCGCGTCCTGGAGGAGGCCCGCATCGCGGCGTTCGGCGTCCCCGTGGGAACGGGTGAGCAGGTGGTGCCCGCCAGGATCCCGCTGTTCTCGGTGCTCCCGGAGGGCACGCAGGCGCTGATCGCGGAGCACCGGGTGAAGTACCTGCGGCCGCTGGAGTACCGCAACGTCCCCGTGGACGTGCGCGTGTGGGTCGTCGCCGCCAGGGCCGCCACCCTGGTGCTGGGCTTCGAGATCCTGGACTCCGCCGATGGCGCTCCCTGTGTCCGCGCGCAGACCCAGCTCGCGTTCTTCGTCCCGGATTCCCGCACCGTGGTGCGCCTCACCCCGCAGCAGCGGGAGCTGCTGGACGGCTACACGGCGCCGTCGCCGTTCTGAGCGGTCCGGGGGCCGGGGATCAGGCGGCGAGCGGCGCGGTGCTGAGCTGCAGCTCGGCGCGCGTGCGCAGGACGGCCCCGGACTCCGGCAGCACCCGCCAGGTGCGCCACATCAGCGCCCGGGACTCCGCGTCCACGTGGCACGCGGCCGCGGTCACCGCGGTGGGTTCCTCGGGGTCCTGGACGCACACCGCGAGCGGTGCGTTCTCGAGGGTCTCCCGCACGCGCCGCAGCTCCTTCCGCAGCCCCCGCGCCGAGTGCTCCGTGACGGTGCAGCCCACCTCCACCAGTGAGGCGAACGGCGTGGGACGGGCGACGCTGCGCAGGACGGGCAGCTCCGCGGCGTCGTCGAAGATCCCCACCGTCTCCACCCACTGCTGTCCCGCGTGCTCGAGCACGAACTGGTGGTGGCCCGGGGACACCCGCAGCTGCACCTGCGTGAGGTCGTCCACCCGCAGTGAGCGGACGGCGAGGGCGTCCGTGACGCCGAGATCGGTGCGGTAGCCGAAGCGCTCCGGATCGCAGTCGATGTGCCCGGGTACGTGTGTGAGCCAGTCATGCTCCATGGTCGGTCTCTCCCTGTCGGCTCCGCGGCAGCCCGCCGCGGTGGCTTCACAGAAGAAAATATCCCCGGGAGCGGGGACAGGCAAGCACCGAATGGTCACCGTTCGGTGACGGCCGCGGGGTCCGGTCAGGGCAGCGGCCGCCCCCGCGCCGCGGTCCACAGCGCGTACCAGTCCTCGTGGGTCATCAGTTCCGCGGCGCGCGGGGCCTGCGCGCACGCGGCGATCCGCTGCGGGTCCAGCGTTCCCACCACGGGGCGGATGCCGTACGGGTGCCGCAGCAGCCACCCCACCACCACGGCCTCGCGGGGCAGCCCCATGCGCTCCGCGAGTTCCGCCACCAGGGCCGCGGCGCCGTGCCCGGCCGTGCCCCCGGTTGCAGGAGCGCCCGAGTACATCCCCCCGGCGAGGGCGCCCCACGCCTGGATCTCGATCTCCTCCGCCGCGCACTGCGCGAGCAGCCCGCCGGGGAAGGACACGGCCGTGCCGTCCGGGTGGTTGGCGAGCACCTGGGACTCCACGAAGTCCCGGTGCGCCAGGCTCAGCTGCAGCTGCACCGCCGTCACGGGGGTCCGCAGGTGGTGCTGGAAGGCCACCACGTGGTGGGGCGTCACGTTGGACAGTCCCACCGAGCCGATCAGCCCCTCGTCGTGGAGCTCGTCCAGCGCCGCGGCGGTGGCAGCCACGGGGGTCAGGGGGTCCGGGCGGTGCACGAACAGCCGTTCCACCCGGTCCAACCCGAGCCGTTCCAGGGAGCCCTCCAGGGAGGACCTGACAGTGTCCCGGTCCAGCCGGTAGTGCACGGGGGAGCCCTCGGGGGCGGTGTTCCCCGGGAGCCGGATCCCGCACTTCGTCTGCACCTGCACGTCCCGCCGCAGCTCGGCGTCCTCCGCGAGGATCCGGCCGAACACGGTCTCGGAGTCCCCGCCGATGTAGATGTCCGCGTGGTCGAACAGCGTGATCCCGGCGCGGTGGGCGGCATGCATGGCGTCCCGGGCGGCGTCGTACCGGGCGGCCGGGATGCGGTCCTGACCCCACGAACCGCCCAGGGTCATGCACCCCTGGATCAGGGGTGAGCTCACGCGGGTCCGCCCTGCTGCTCCGCGGCGCGCCGCAGCCGTGCGGCCTCCGCGAAGGCGGCCGCGGACTCGTCCAGCCGGCCGGTGCTCTCGTACAGGGCGCCCAGCTCGGTGAAGCAGTCGGAGCGGTCCCGGAAGGAGTCCGGGTCCTCCTCGTAGAAGTCCACGGCGCGGTTGTACGCCGTGACGGCCTGGGCGCTCCGGCGGGTCTCGCGGTACACGCGCGCGAGGTTCATGTAGCAGTCCGCCTGGTCCCGGGGGTCGTGCGGGGCGTCCAGGTACTGGCCGAGGGCATCCAGGAGGTGGGACTCCGCGGCAGGCAGCTCACGCGTCTCCACGAGCAGCGACCCCAGGATGAGGTGGGCCCGGGCCTTGTGCTTGCCGCTGCCCTCGAGCCGGGCGAAGTGCTCCAGCGCGCTGCGGTACTCCGCCACGGCCTTGCTGGTGCGGTCCATCACCACGTAGATGTGGCCCAGGTTGTAGTGGCACGCCGCAAGTTCCTTGTCCGCGGGCCCGGACTCGTGGAACAGCTCGATGGCCTGCCGGTACGCCGTCTCCGCCAGGACGTGGTCGCCGCGGTCCTCGGCGTCCAGAGCGCGTGTGAAGTAGCCGTTGCCGTCATCCGCGTAACTCATCAGCTCATCCTCCCGGGGGCCGAGTCGACAGTCCCCTCATGCTACTCGGTGGGTCGCAGCACACACCCGGCTGATAATCTCAGTCCCACACTCTCTCAGGAGGTCAGGATGGCAGTACAGAACACCGCGTCGGAGCAGAACCCGCGCGATCCGCGACACGCAGCGGTCCAGGACGACGACCGTGCTTCCGTGATCCGTCACGAGGAGCGTCTGGTGATCAACCGCGAGCAGGAGGAGACGGGCCGCGCCCGCCTGCGCAAGTACGTGGTCACGGAACCCGTTCGCCAGGAGGTCACCCTGGGCGCCGAGGAACCCGACGTCGTGCGCACCCCGATCTCCGAGGAGGAGCGGCAGGCGTTCCTGGACGGGCGCGAACTGCCCGTGGGGGAGGACGAGATGATCCTCTACCGATCCGAGCCCGTGGTCCAGACCGTCCGTGTGCCCTACCAGCGCGTGCGCCTGGTGACCAGGCGCGTGGAGCGCACCGAGGTGGTCGAGGAGACCCTGCGCAAGGAGCGCGTGGACATCGAGACCCAGGACGAGCCCCGCCGCTGACCTCCCGGGCGCGCGACGCCCGTCGTGGTCGACGACGCCGCCGCACCCCTCCTGCTCCACCGGGCCGGCATCCCCACCGCGGGGGTGCCGGCCCGTGGCGTGTCCACTCCTCCGCAGGGTGACGGGCAGGGCGCCCAGCGGGGCCACCAGCTGCGCCCCGCACCCGCCCGGGAGCGGGCCGGTGCGGAACGGCAGGGCCTCGGTGCCGGGCCGCTCCCGTGCGGGAGTAGGTTGGGCGGGTGAGTGAAACGACCCTGACCCTGATCCGCCACGGCCAGACGGACTGGAACCTGCAGCGCAAGCTGCAGGGCCGCTCCGACATCCCCCTCAACGACACCGGCCGGGACCAGGCCCGCACCGTGGGCCGGGAGCTGGCGGCCTCCGGCGAGCACTGGGACGCGCTGGTCTCCTCCCCGCTGCAGCGCGCACGTGAGACCGCCGAGATCATCGGGGAGCAGATCGGGCTGCCGCTGTCCCGGACCTACGACGACCTCGTGGAGCGCGCCTTCGGCGAGGTGGAGGGCTACGACTGCACCGGCACCACCGACGACGAACGCCACGCCCTCATGGAGGAGCACGGGGAGGTGGCGGAGGACGTGGTGCAGCGCGGCCTCTCGGTGCTGCGCCGGATCATCGCGGACTTCCCGGGCGAGGACGTGATGGTGGTGGCCCACGGCACGCTCATCCGCCTCACCCTGGACCGGGTGCTGGACACGGAGCTGCCCAGCCTGGAGAACGGCCAGGTGCTCACGGTCACCGCGGACCAGGTCGCAGCGGCCCACTGACGGGGCACAGAGGAGCAGGGCCCTCGCACCGCACGGTGCGAGGGCCCTGCTCAGCGGCGGGGGTCCGGGCTCAGTGCTCGGTGCCCGCCGTGGAACCGGTGGTGCGCGCGGCGGGGGCGGCGTCGTCGTGCGGGGCGCGGGCCGGGCGGTGCGCGTACATCAGCGCGAGCCCGGTGAACACGAAGCCCCCCACGAAGTTGCCCAGCAGCACGGGGATCTGGTTCCAGAACCACCAGTCGCCGAGGGAGACGTCCGCGCCCAGGAGCATGCCCATGGGGATCATGAAGAAGTTCACCACGGCGTGCTCGAAGCCCAGGCCGAAGAACGCCATGATGGGCAGCCAGATGGCGGCGATCTTGCCGATGGTGTCCTTGGAGACCATGCCCATGACCACGCCCAGGCACACGAGCCAGTTGCACAGCATGGCCTTCACGAACACGGTGCCCATCCCCGCGAGACCCAGGGCCTGGTAGGCGGTGGTCTTGGCCTGGGCGGTGTCGATGAACTTCTGCCCCAGCGCGCCGGCGTCGTGCGAGCCGAAGCCCGTGAGCACGGCCGCGTACAGCAGGGCGAAGGCGAGCGCCCCGATGATGTGCCCGATGATGACCATGAGGCAGTAGCGCCCCACGGCGGACCACGGCACGAGACCGCGCAGCGCGGCCATGGGGGTCAGCGCGAAACCGCCGGTGACCAGCTCCATGCCCATGAGGATCACGATGGTGATGCCGGCCGGGAAGAGCAGGGCACCCACCACGGGGGACCCGGAGCTGACGCCCGCGGAGACCGCGAAGGACGTGGTGGCGCCGAGCACGGCCCCACCCAGGACGCCGCGCAGCACGAGGGCGCCGGACGGCGCGGTGGCCTTGGTCTTTCCGGAGACGATGGCTTCCTCCACCACGTCCGCTGGTTTCACGTTGCTCATGGAAGGTCTGTTCTCTCTGCTCGGTCCGTGACCTCCCACCGGGGTGCCGCAGCGTTCTTCGACGGGTGGTGCGCGAGGGGGGTGAAGACGAAAAGTGGTACCGCACGAGTGTAGGTCCCTGCAACGGGGGCCCCGAACACGCGCCGGTTCTGGTCCCCGCGCCCCCGGGGTCCTATGGTGGGGGACTGTGCGGCAGTGTGGCCGTGGGCGGTGCAGACGCCGTGGTTCCGGGAAGCGCGTCCGGGGGTCTGTGCGGTGCAGCCCCATCCGGGCATCGCGTGCCACGCCGTGGAGTTCCCACCCGACTCAACGACAGCTAAGGCGTGATGCAGCAGTGACCTCTCCCCGAGCCACCACCCAGGCCATCCCCACGGTCTGGCAGCGACCGCAATGGAGCGGTGCGCAGGCATGGATCAACGAGTACTACCGCTCGGCCCCGGACGCGGACATGGCGGCCACCGGCCAGGCGGTGCTCACGGAACGGGCCCAGACCCACCGGGAGGTGGGGCGGACCCGGCGCGCCGACGAGCTGCGCATCGAGGTCCGGGAGGACCACGGGGACACCGTGCTGTACATGGTCACCACGGACATGCCGTTCCTGGTGTCCACGCTGACCACGGAGATCGCCGCGAACTGGGGCGGTGCGAAGCTCGTGCTGCACCCCCTGCTGCTCGCGGTGCGCCGCGGCGGTGAGCTCGACTCCCTGGACCGCGTGCCGAACATCTCCGCGGTCTCCTCCGGGGACACCACCGCCATCCCCCTCACGGACGAGCTGACCGGCGCCGCCGCGGGCCACGGTGGCGAGACCACCGTGGAGTCGTGGATCCGGATGGAGCTGCACCGCTCCCTGGACGCGGACGCCCGGACCGAGCTCGCGGAGCACATCGAGAACCTGGTGGCGGACGTGAGCCGCGTGGCCGAGGACCAGGAGGCCATGCACCGGCAGGCGCAGCAGATCGCGGACTCGTTGAGCGCGCTGGCGGACCTCACGTGCGCGGACGGCTCCCGCCTGTCCGACGTGCGTGCCGCCAAGGACTTCCTGGAGTGGCTGCGGGACGGCAACTTCGTGTTCATGGGCATCAAGCGCTACGACCTCGAGGCGGACGGCGAGGACGCCGTCCTGCACTCGCGCCCGGACACCGGGCTGGGCCTGCTGCGGGAGAAGGGCTCCGCGGGCCACGCGCAGAAGCTCACGGGTCTGGGCAGCGCGCACGCCCGGGACCCGCAGGTGGTGTTCGTGACCAAGGCGAACCGCCGCTCGTCCATCCACCGCCGGGAGTACCTGGACTACATCGGGGTGCGCACGTTCTCCGAGAACGGCGAGGTGGACGGGGAGCACCTGATCCTCGGGCTGTTCTCCCGCCACGCCTACTCGGTCCCCGCGCAGCAGACCCCCCTGGTGCGGGAGAAGGTGGCCGCCGTGGTGGAGCAGTTCGGCTTCCTGCCGGACTCGCACTCCGCGCGCGACCTCATGGGCATCATCGAGGACTACCCGCGCGACGAGCTGTTCCACATGTCCGCGGCGGAGCTGCACGACACCGCCGGTGGTGTGCTGGGGCTCAACGAGCGCCGCCAGACCCGGCTGTTCCTGCGCCAGGACACGTTCGGCCGCTTCATGTCCGCCGTGGTCTTCCTGCCCAGGGACCGGTACAACACCTCGGTGCGCCAGCGCATCGAGTCCCAGCTGTTCGAGGTCTTCGGCGCGGAGGCCATCGACTTCGAGGTCCGTCTGACCTCCTCCTCCCTGGCGCGGCTGTTCTTCCGGATCCGCCTGCCCTACACGGGCGAGGTGCGGGAGTTCGACCACGAGGACCTCGAGGCCCGCCTGCGCGCCGCGGTGCGGTCCTGGCCGGAGTCCCTGGGTCGGGCCATCGCTCTGGAGTTCGAGGACGAGAAGGCCAGTGCGCTGGGCCCCGTGTGGGAGAACGCGTTCCCGGGCTCGTACCGCGAGGACTACGAGATCGCGGAGGCCATCCAGGACCTCAAGCGCTGCGAGGAGCTGTGGGGCCGCGATCCCAACCTGCCCGCCGAGGTCCGCGTGGCGCAGACCGAGGACGGCCAGGTCCGCCTGAACATCTACCTCACGCAGTCCCTGTCCCTGACCGAGCTGCTGCCCCTGCTGCACAACATGGGCCTGCGCGTGCTGGACCAGCGCCCGTACACGGTCACCCCCGCGGACGGCCGCGAGTTCCAGCTCTACGACTTCGGCGTGGAGCTGCCCGAGGGCGTGGACCCCGAGGGTCCCGAGGACGCCAAGACGGAGGACCTCATCGAGGACACCCTCTGCGCGGTGCTCTCCGGCCGCTCCGAGTCCGACACCATGGACCGCCTGGTGCTCACGGAGCGCATGGGCTGGCGCACCGTCGCGGTGCTGCGCGCCTACGTGCGCTACCTGCTGCAGCTGGGCCACCCCAACTCGTTCGAGTTCATCGCGGACACCCTGGTGGACTACCCGCGGGCCACCCACGAGCTCTCCGAGCTGTTCTCGGCGAGCTTCGACCCCGAACGGTTCGGGGACGACGACGCCGCCCGCGAGGAGGCGCGCAACGCGGCGCTCGAGCGCCTGCGCGCCGTCCTGGACGAGGTCCCCAGCCTGGACGCGGACCGGCTGTTCCGGGCCATGGCGGACGTGGTGACCGCCACCCTGCGCACCAACGTGTTCCAGAACCGCCCCACCATGGCGTTCAAGCTGGATCCCACGGCCATCCCGGCCGCACCGCAGCCCCGCCCGGCCTACGAGATCTGGGTGTGGTCCCCGCGCGTGGAGGGCACCCACCTGCGCTTCGGCCAGGTGGCCCGCGGCGGGTTGCGCTGGTCCGACCGCCGCGAGGACTTCCGCACCGAGGTGCTCGGCCTGGTCAAGGCGCAGATGGTCAAGAACGCGGTGATCGTGCCCACGGGTGCGAAGGGTGGGTTCTTCCCCAAGCAGCTGCCGGACCCCGCGACCGACCGTGAGGGCTGGCTGACCGAGGGGCGGGAGGCCTACAAGCTGTTCATCGCCTCCCTGCTGGACGTCACCGACAACATCGAGCGCGAGGCCGAGACGGGCGCCGCGCAGGACGGGACCGCGCAGGACACGGCGTCGTCGTCCCGCGGGGACGCCACCCCGGGATCCGGGGGCGGTGCGAGCGAGGCCGCCGAGACCTCCGGTGCGGCCGGGGACACCGTGGTGCACCCCGAGAACGTGGTGCGCCGTGACGGCGACGACTCCTACCTGGTGGTGGCCGCGGACAAGGGCACCGCGGCGTTCTCGGACACCGCGAACGCGGTCTCCCTGGAGCGCGGCTTCTGGCTCGGGGACGCGTTCGCGTCCGGCGGGTCCGTGGGCTACGACCACAAGGCCATGGGCATCACCGCCCGCGGTGCGTGGGAGTCCGTGAAGCGCCACTTCTTCGAGCTCGGCGTGGACACCCAGTCCGAGGCGTTCACCGCGGTGGGTGTGGGGGACATGTCCGGTGACGTGTTCGGCAACGGCATGCTGCTGTCCGAACACATCCACCTGATCGCCGCGTTCGACCACCGGGACGTCTTCCTGGATCCCACCCCGGACGCCGCGGCCTCCTACAGGGAGCGTGAGCGGCTGTTCACCGCCGGGCGCACCTCGTGGCAGGACTTCGACCGCAGCGTGATCTCCGAGGGCGGCGGGGTGTACTCCCGCCGGGAGAAGTCCATCCCCCTCACCCCGCAGGTGCGCGAGGCGCTGGGCATCGAGGAGGGCGTGGAGTCGCTCAGCCCGCAGGAGCTCGTGCGGCGCGTGCTGCTGGCGCCGGCGGACCTGCTGTACAACGGCGGCATCGGCACCTACGTGAAGGCCTCCTCCGAGACCCACCAGGACGTGGGGGACAAGGCCAACGACGCCATCCGCGTCAACGGCGCGGAGCTGCGCGTGAAGGTCATCGGTGAGGGCGGGAACCTGGGTGCCACCCAGCTCGGCCGCATCGAGGCCGCGCAGAACGGGATCCTGGTCAACACGGACGCGATCGACAACTCCGGCGGCGTGGAATCCTCGGACCGCGAGGTCAACATCAAGATCCTCGTGGACGGCATGGTCCAGGCCGGTCTGCTCTCCCCGGAGGAGCGCGCGGAGTTCATCGAGTCCATGACGGACGAGGTGGCCGAGCTGGTGCTGCGCACCAACGTGGCGCAGAACGTGCTGCTCACCACCGAGCGCGCCCGCGGCGTGGAGTTCACCGAGACCTTCATCCGGCTCATGCACTGGCTGGAGGAGACGGCGGACCTCAACCGTGAGCTCGAGTTCCTGCCCTCGGACCGCGAGCTGCGGGAGCGGGCCACGCAGGGGAAGCCACTGACCGGTCCGGAGCTGTCCGTGCTCACGGCGTACGCCAAGATCCAGCTCACCGCGGCCCTCGTGGACAGCGACCTCGCGGACGACCCGTGGTACCACCGCACGCTCTCCCAGTACTTCCCGGCGCAGATCCGGGAGCGCTTCGGGGACCAGCTGGACACCCACCCGCTGGGCAAGGAGATCATCTCCACCGTGGTGGCCAACCAGATCATCAACTACGGCGGCATCGCGTTCGCGTACCGCGTGGTGGACGACTCCGGTTCCGACCTCGCGGACGTGGCCCGCGCGTTCACCGCGGCCATGGAGATCTTCGAGCTGGAGAGCTACGCCGCGCGCCACGCCCACCTGGGTGCGGAGGTGCCCCTGGAGCTGTGGAACCGGATGTCCCTGCGCATGCGGCGGCTGCTGGACCGCGTGGTCCGGTGGTTCCTGCACCGCCAGGAGACGGACACGGAGATCCAGGACCTTGTGGACACCTACCGGCCCATCGTGGCGCTGCGCTTCGGCTCCGACCACCTCATGGGCACGGAGTCCGAGGAGCGCACCCAGGCGGAGGCGGACCTCGCCGAGCGCCAGGGGGTGCCCCGGGACCTCGCGGTGGAGTGGGCGGAGCTGCTGGACGCCTTCGCGCTGCTGGACGTCGCCCGTCTCGCGCAGTCGCAGGGCATCACGGGCACGGACCCGGTGAGCGAGGAGCAGGGCGGTGCCGCGGCGGCGTCGTCGCCCGTGGACCTCGCGACCGGGACGGACGAGAACGGGGTGAGCGTGCAGATGATCGCGCGCGTGTACTTCGCCCTGTTCGACCGCTACGGCCTGGAGAACCTGCTCAACCGCATCAGCGCCCTGCCGCAGACCACCCGCTGGGAGAACATGGCGCGGATCGCGATGCGCGAGGACCTCTACTCCACTCTCGTGGCGCTCGCCGCGCAGGCGCTGGAGCACCCGGGCGCCAACGCCCAGGAGAAGGTGCAGGCGTGGGAGCAGGAGAACGCGGACCGGCTGGAGCGGCTGCGCGCGGTCCTGGACGAGATCGAGTCCATGTCCGGTGATGACGCCGGGGGTGAGCTCGCGGCCCTGTCCGTGGCGCTGCGCACCCTGCGCGGGGCGCTCATGGACTGATCTCCGCCGCAGGCCCGTCCGACGACGACGCCGCACCGCGCCCCTGCAGCCCCTCGCACCTCGCGTGCCGGGCGGCGGGGGCGCGGTCGTGCACCCGGAGGGCGAACGCGAGGGCCGGACCTCACCGCCCCGGTGCGGGAACGCCGTCGTCCGCGGGGCCGCCACCGTACGATGGGCCCGTGACCGCAGACATCATCGCCACCGTCGTGACCGCCGTGCTCGTGATCATCGGCTGCCTGGGAATCGTGATCCCGGTGCTGCCGGGGTCCATCACCGCGCTGATCGGGCTCGTCGTCTGGGCATTCGTGGTGCGCGCCCCGGAGGGGTGGGTGGTCCTCGCGCTGGGTGGCACCCTGCTGATCGCCGGCATGTCGGCGAGCCTGGTACTGACCGGGAGGCGGCTCAGACGCCGTGCCATCCCCAACCGCACACTGGTCTTCGGTGTGGTGGGCGCGGTGGTCGGGATGTTCGTGATCCCGGTGGTGGGGCTGTTCATCGGATTCATCGTGGGGCTGCTGCTGTCCGAGACCGTGCGCAACCGCAACTTCAGCACCGCGCTGGCCACCTCGTGGGCGGCCGCCAAGGCCATGGGCCTGGGGATGCTGGTGGAGCTGTCCTGCGCGCTGCTGGCCTCCCTGACGTTCATCGTGGGAGCAATCGTCCACTTCACCATGGGCTGACCGGCCGCGTGGCCCCAGCGCGCGGCGTCCCGCTGACGTCGCGGCCCGCTGGGCAACGGCTCACCTGCGCGCTGCGGAACCCTGCTCCGGGCCTGGGGTCGACCCGCTCGTGCGGTCCGCGGCTCACGCCCGCCAGGGCAGCGGGACGACCTCCATGTCCTGACCCGCGTGCATCCCGTCCTCCGGGACCACTAGCAGCACGTCCGCGTGGGCGAGACCCGAGAGCATGGCCGGGCCCACGGCGGGTTCCGGGATCACCCGGCCGTCCTGGATGTAGGCGGGGATCACGCGGGTGTGACCCGTGGGCTCAAGTGCCCGGCCCGCGGTGACGCGCCGGGTCAGCGGCAGGGTCTCACCCGTGGCTCCGGCGATCAGCGCGTGGCCCACGGTGAGCAGGCCGGTCATGGCGCTCAGCGGGGAGCCGGGCAGGGCCAGCACCACGGGACCGTCGTCCGGCAGCTGCGCGAGGATCACGCCGTGGGCCGGTTCCTGGGCCACACCGTCCAGGATGAGGTGGGCGTCGAGCTCCTCGAGCGCCTGCCGCACGTGGTCGTCCTCCCCGTGACCGGTGCCGCCCGTGGTGACCACCATCTCGACGCGCGCGTCCAACAGGGAGTTGGCGCCCATGGGGGACTCTGTCAGGGCATGCACCATGCCGTCGGAGCCGTCGGCCACGCGGCGGACCTGGTCCACGTTCGCGCCCAGCTCCCGCAGCACGGCGGGCAGCTGCAGCCCGAGCGAGTCCCGGACCTCGCCGGGACCAGGAATGCCGTCCTCCACCATGTTGGTGAAGCCGAGCAGCACGGTGACGCGCGGGCGGCGGCGCACGGGGAGCATATCGTGGCCGGCGCTCGCCGCGAGGCCCAGGTGCACCGGGTTGAGCCGGCGGCCCGCGCGCAGCAGCAGGTCTCCCTGCTCGATCTCCTCACCCACCGCGCGGACGCCCTGGTTCTTCACGAGGGCGGCTGCGGGGGTGGCGTCCTCCAGGGTGTCCCCTTCGACGGCCTTGCGACCGTGCTCCGTGCCCTCGGGAACCTCGGCGTGGGGGTCGGCGGGAACCACATGGCCGCGGTGGGCCTCCAGCAGGGCACGCGTTCCGTAGGGCACCGGGTCCCCGCTGTTCACGTGGGTGGCCTCACCGGGCGTGAGCTCCACCACCGGCAGCATCCGCCGGTCCGGGGGCAGGGTCAGCAGCAGCCGCTCGTCAGTCTCCGCGGGCTGCGGGGTGCGGATGCGCCACGGTCCCTCACCGGCCACGGCCCAGCCGTCCTCGGCCGCGGAGGCGTAGTGGGGCACCGGCATCTCGGCGGTCACGGACTCCGCGAGGGTCTCGTCCAGGCACTGCGCGAGCGGCAGGAGGATGTTGGGCAGCGGCTGCGGGACGCCGTACGCCAGCCGCCGCGCCTCGTCCCACTGCGCCCAGCGCACGGTGGACTCCGGAGTTTCACCGCGGTGCTGCGGCTGGTCCTCGTCCTCGCGGACGGAGGGGTCGTGCGGGTGCGGAAGTCCGGGCATCATGTCTCCTCAGCGTGCTGATTCAGTACAGATCGAGCCTGCGAACATCCTCCCACGTATCCACGTCCGCGGTGCTGTCCTCGGGGACGGGGGTCTCCTGGAGCCGCAGCCGGCGCCACACGGAGCGCACGGACGCGTCCGCCGTGGGCACTTCCGCGAGCACGCGGGTCAGCGCGCCCGTGCGGACCAGCACCGCGAGGTTCTCCCGGCGCCCCTCCCGCGACGTCGCGATCACCCCGTCCACGTCCGACGCCGCCCGCCCGGCCGCCGCGAGGAGGACCGGGAGCGCGCGGTCCACGCCGGGCATGTCGCACGCCAGCACGGCCGTCCAGTCCCGGCGGTCCGCCACGGGTGCCAGGGCGACGACGCCCGCAGCCACCCCGGCGGCCGGGCCCGAGAACGGGGGGTCCTCACGGGTGTGCAGCACCCGGGCGGGCAGGGTGGGATCCTCGGGGCCCACGACCACCACGGTGCCGAAGGGCAGCACCGCCTCCACCGTGCGGGCCAGCAGCGTGGAGCCGGCCACGGGCAGCTGCGCCTTGGGTGTGCCGCCGAGCCGAGAGGAGTGGCCCCCGGCCACGATCACCGTGTCGAAGCGAGGACCCGCGGGGGTGACCACGGGCTCAGCGGGTGGTGGCGGCGTCGTCGTCGAGCTCCGAGTCCGCGGGACGCTGCTTCTTGGGAAGACCGGCGATGCGCAGCCCGCACTCCACCGCGAGCAGGACGAAGGCGGCGTAGTACAGGATCATCGTGGGGTAGAGCGTGGGGATCTGCTGGCTCATCCCCACCAGGGAGAGCAGCAGCACCAGCACCGAGAGGATCAGCACCACCATGTGCACGGTGCCGAAGACCCCCGGGCGGCCCTTGCGGGAGAGGTACATGGCGGTGAGCGCGAAGAGGATGGGGAACAGCAGCTGCCCCGCGAGCGTGATGCCGTCCTGCACGTAGGGGTAGACCCCCATGGACTGGATGACGGCGGTGACCACGAGCAGCACGGGCGCGACGAACGACTTCATGACTCACCAGTCTAAGCGCGGTGGTCCGGGGCCGGTGCGGGGCGAGTGCGCCGCGGTCGACACCGACCGTCGGCGGTCGTGGGCGCGCGCGGCGGTGCGCTGGTCCGCCCGGGCCGCGCGGTGCGGTCAGTCCCCCGCGCGCTTGCGCACCGCCCGCTCCACGAGCGCCACGCACTGCTGCGGGGAGTAGTGCAGCTGCCCGGCCACCTCGTCCAGGTAGCGGGCGGCGGCCCGGGCCGCGGCGGTCTCGCGGTCGTCACGGCTCTGGGCGATGAACGTGCCCGCGCGGCCGCGGGTCTCGATCACACCGCGGGCCTCCATCTCCTTGTAGGCCTTGGCCACGGTTCCCGCGGCCAGTCCGAGCTCCCCGGCGAGGGTCCGCACGGGTGGGATGCGGTCTCCCACCACGAGCTCCCCGCCGGCGACGTCCCGCAGCACGCACTCCACGAGCTGCTCGTACACCGGGGTTGTGGAGTGGGGGTCGACCGTGAACATGGGTGAGCCTTTCCGTCGTGTGCCCTCATCGTAGGACCCGCGGCACCGGTGGCCTGCGCACCAGGTGCGGCCCGGCACTGCACGTAGGCTTGTGGTCGTGTCCGAGCATGCTGACCTTCCCATTCCTGCCGGTGCCGCCCCGGACGCGCAGGCCGTCCGGCGCTTCACCGACCACGCCCTGGACCGGGCCCGGGACCTCGGCAGGCAGCTCCCCTTCCCGGGGGAGGGTGCCACGCCCGAGCTGTGGCGCGCACTGAGCGCCCTGGGCCGCGCCGACCTCGCGCACGCCCGCATCATCGAGCCCCACCTGGACGCCCTAGCCATCCTGCGCCAGGCCGGTCGTGAGGACCTCGTCACTACCCAGGACACGTGGGCCGTGTGGGCCGCCGAGGGGCCGGGAGAGCCGCTGCTGGCCACGCCCACGGCGCCCGGGCGGGACCGCGGGCCGGACCAGGACGCCGTGCCGGACCGGGACCGTGGGGCGGGCCAGGGCGGTACGGCGTCGTCGTCCGTGGAACCGGGTGGGCTCACGGGGGATGGGAGCGAGGGAGCGGCGCGCACGTCGTCGCCCGGTGCCTCCGCGGCGGACGACCGCCCGGCCGCCACCTGGACGCTCACCGGCACCAAGCCGTGGTGCTCGCTCGCGGACGCGGTGTCCCGCGCGATCGTGACCGCGCACGTCGCGGACGAGAACGGTGCGCCCACCGGCCACCGGCGGACGTTCGTGGTCGCCACCGACCACCCCGGATTCCGGCCCGCACCCGTCACGCAGTGGGCGTCGCACGGGCTCGCGGAGGTCGTGACCGTGCCCGTCACGTTCGAGGACGTCCCCGCCGAGCCGCTCGGTGCGGACGAGTGGTACCTGACCCGCCCCGGTTTCGCGTGGGGCGGCATGGGGGTTGCCGCGATCTGGCTGGGCGGCGCACAGGCCGTCGCGGACCTGCTCTGGGACCAGCTGCGCCATCCCCGCCGCCCGGTGGACGACGCCGCCCTGACCGCCCTCGGACAGCTGGACCTCACCCTCGGCGCGGCCCGCGCCGTGCTGGAGCGCGCCGCGGTGGCCGTGGACCACGGCGACGCCGCCGGGCAGGTCGGCGCCGCCTGGGCCCTGCGCGTGCGCCGCACCGTGGCCGACGCCGCCGAGACCGTGGTCCGCGTGGTCTCCCGCGCCACGGGGCCGGGGCCGCTCACCGGGGACCCCGCGCACATCCGCCGCGTGGAGTCCCTGCAGGTCTACATCCGCCAGGACCACGCCGAACGGGACACCGCGGCACTGGGGCGCGCCCTGCTGGCGCTCGCCGAGGACACCGCCCGCGCCGGGGGCAGCACCCACCCCGAGCGCGCCACGGACATCCCGCGGGAGGGCGGCACCGCGCACCCCGAGGACACACCGTGGTGACCTTCGACCACCGCGACCCCGGCACCGCCGAGAGCGACTGGGCCCGCTGCGGCGCCCTGCACCGCGCCCCGGAGCTGGAGCTGACCGGCGCGGACCGCGCCGTGGTGTTCGCCGCCCACCCCGACGACGAGACCTTGGGTGCGGGCGGCACGGTGCACCGGCTGGCCCGTGCCGGGGCCGAGGTGCGGGTGGTCGTGGCCACCCTCGGGGAGAACTCCCACCCCGGATCGAGCACCCACACCCCGCAGCAGCTGGCCGAGCTGCGGCACGGGGAGATGGTGGCGGCGGTCCGGGCGCTCGCCGGTGACCGGGCCGCCCCGGTCTTCCTCTCGCTCACGGACGGCGCCCTCGCGGAGGACGAGCTGCGGGGTCCGGTCGCGGAGCACCTCGACTGGGTGCAGGGCGGTGAGAACCCCCTCGTGCTCGTCACGTGGGAGCGGGACGGGCACACCGACCACGAGGTCCTCGCCCGCACCGTCACCCGCGCCGCCGGTGCCCGTGGTCTGCGCTGCGCGCAGTTCCCCATCTGGTTCTGGCACTGGGGCTCACCCACGCGCCTGCCGCGCGGGCTGGTGCGCATCCCGCTGGACGACGCCGCCCGCTCCGCCAAGCGCGCCGCCCTCGAGCACCACGCCACCCAGGTGCGCCCGCTCTCGGACCGCCCCGGCGACGAGGTGCTGCTGGGCCCCCACGTGCTGGCCCACTTCGAGCGCTCCGCGGAGTTCTTCGTGCTCAGCGCCCCGGACCAGAAGACCGTGTTCGACCGCGTGCACACGGCGGCCGAGGATCCCTGGGACGTGGACACCTCCTGGTACGAGCGGCGCAAGCGGGAGGTGCTCCTCGGGTGCCTGCCCCGGCAGCGCTACGGCACGGTCCTGGACCTCGGCTGCTCCACGGGCGCCCTCACGGTGGCCCTGGCTGGGCGGGCGGGGAGCGTGGTCGCGGTGGACGCGAGCGACGTCGCCCTGCGGGCCGCCCGCACCCGGCTGGACCGCGAGGGGGTGACCAACGTGGAGCTCGTCAACGCCGTGCTGCCCGCGGGCTGGGAGGACCGCTGGGCCGGCCGGGAGCTGATCGTGGTCAGTGAGATGGGGTACTTCTGCTCGCCCGAACAGTGGGAGGAGCTGCTCGACCGCTGCGTGGCCGCACTGGAGCCGGAGGGCCACCTCGTGCTGTGCCACTGGCGCCACCCCATCGAGGGCTGGCCCCTGGACGGGGCGGACGTGCACCGTGAGGCGCGACGGCGTGCGGACCTGCGGCGCGTCGTGAGTCACCGGGAACGGGACTTCGACCTCGAGGTCTTCGCCCCCGTTCCGCGGGGGCAGCGGTGATCCGCCGGCTCGCCGTGGTCGTGCCGGCCTGCAACGAGGAGGAGCGGGTGGGGCGCTGCACGGCCTCGGTGGCGGCGGCGGTCACGGCGCTGCACGGTGCCGCCGGCCAGGACGCGCCGACCGTGACCGTGGTGCTCGCCGCGGACTCGTGCACCGACCGTACGGTGGAGCGCGCGCGGGCGGCGTGGGCGGCGTCGGGCCTCCCGGAGGGCGCGGCCCGGCTGGAGGTGTTTGCCGGGAGGTGGTGCAGCGCGGGCGGGGCGCGTGCCGCCGCCGCGCACCACGCACTGACCGCGGGACGGCACCCGGAGTGGCTCGCCTCCACGGATGCGGACACCGCCGTGCCGCGGAACTGGCTGGCGTACCAGGTGGAGCGGGCGGCCCACGGAGTGGACGCGATTCTCGGCACCGTGGAACCGGACCCCGTCGAGTGCCCGGAAGCGGTGTACCGGTTGTGGCAGCGCGAGCACACCCTCGCGGAGGGCCACCCGCACATCCACGCCGCGAACATGGGTGTGCGTGCCGCGCTCTACGAGCGGGTGGGAGGCTACCCGCCCGTGGCGTGCAGCGAGGACGAGGCCCTGGTGGCCGGGCTGCGGGCCGCCGGGGCCCGGATCGAGGCCACGGACCGGATCCGGGCGATCACCTCCGGGCGGTTGGAGGGCCGCGCCGAACTGGGGTTCGCGCACCACCTGCTGAGCCTCGCGCAGCTGGCCCAGGATGAGGAGACCCCCTGCGGGGCGCCCGGGCCGAGACGCTTCGCCCACCGCAAAAACGCTTGATCCGCCACCCCGGTTGCTGTCTACGGTGTGGGGGAAAGCACCATCCGACGTACATGGAGGTAACTCGTGAGTGAGAAGAGCATCAAGGTCAGCCGTGTCATCGACGCCCCGGCGGAGGAGATCTTCGAGGTCCTGACCCTGCCCGCCAAGCACCCCGGCCTGGACGCCTCCGGCACCGTGGTCTCCGGCACGGACCAGCGCATCCAGAACGTCGGCGACGTGTTCGTAATGAACATGCACGCCGAGATGATGGGCGGGGACTACAAGACGGAGAACCACGTCACCGGTCTGGACCCCAACAAGCTCATCGCGTGGAAGCCCTGCCCCGAGGGCACCTCCGTGGAGGACAACGGCTGGGAATGGATGTACGAGCTGCAGCCCGAGGGCTCGGACTCCACCACCGTGACCCTCACCTACTCGTGGGAGCACGCCAACCCCAAGGTGACGAAGAAGATCAGCTTCCCGCTCTTCGGCGAGAAGGTCCTGGAGGAGTCCCTCGAGAAGCTCGCCGCGTCCGTCTCGGGGGCCTGATCCCGCACCGGGGCTCTCGCCCCCGCGGCTCGTGACCGACCGCCCGCGCCTTCCCCGGGGAGGGCGCGGGCGTCGTCGTGTCCGGGTGCGGTGCCGCCCTTTCCGGGCGACTCCCGGACGACGCCGCACGGGAACCTCGCGCGCGAGCGGCCCGGGCGCGGGTGCCCACCGGGCGTAGCCTGGCCGGGGTCGTGCACGCGTGGCACGGCCGGGTCCGGGAAGATGCAGCTGCCCGGGCGGGACCATCGCAGCAGGAGGTGCACCCGGGTATGGGGTCGTCGCGCAGGGTGTGGGAGGGCTACGACAAGGGGAGCTCGGGCTATCGGCGCATTCTCGTGGCGCTGCTGTGCGCGGGCGTGGCCACGTTCGCACAGCTGTACTCGGTGCAGGGCGTGCTGCCCATCATGGCCGAGGACCTGAACGTGGACGCCGCCCAGTCCGCGCTCGCCGTCTCGGCGGCCACGCTCGGGCTTGCGGTGGGAGTGATCCCGTGGTCGCTCGTCTCGGACCGGTGGGGGCGGCTGCGGGCCATGGTGATCGCCGTCGTGGCGGCCACGTGTCTGGGTGTGCTCATGGGGTTCATGCCCTCGTTCGAGGCGCTGGTGGCCCTGCGGTTCGTGGAGGGCATGGCACTGGGTGGCATCCCGGCGGTGGCCATGGCCTACCTCGCGGAGGAGGTCAACCCCCGCTACGGCGCGGTGGCCGCCGGGACCTACATCTCCGGGACCAGCCTGGGCGGACTGTTCGGGCGGATCGTCGCCGCACCCCTCGCGGACTTCTTCGGCTGGCGGGTGGGTACGTCCGTCGTCGCCCTGCTCGCCGCGGCGGCCGCGGTGGTGTTCATTGTGCTCGCGCCACGGCAGCGCGGGTTCACGCCCCAGCCGGTGCGGCTCACGGGGGAGCAGGGACTGCTCTCCCACCTGTGGCGCAACCTCCGGGACCGGCGGCTGCTCACGCTGTACCTGCAGGGCTTCCTGCTCATGGGCGGCTTCGTGGCGGTCTACAACTACATCGGCTTCCACCTGGGCGAGGCGCCGTTCAACGTGCCCCAGAGCGTGGTGTCCGTGCTGTTCCTGGCGTACCTCTCCGGCACGTGGTCCTCCGCACGGGCCGGCGGTCTCGCGGGGCGGTTCGGACGCCGCCCCGTGCTGCTCGGCTCCGCGCTGGTCATGCTCACGGGTCTGCTGCTCACCACCGTGCCGTGGCTGCCCGTGATCGTGGCGGGGCTGCTCGTGTTCACGGCCGGGTTCTTCGCGGCGCACTCCGTGGCCAACGGGTGGGTCCCCGCGCTCGCAACGGAGGGGAAGGCGCAGGCATCCTCCCTCTACACGCTGCTCTACTACGGCGGCTCATCCGTGTTCGGGTACGCGGTGGGCGTCCCCTTCACCGCCGCCGGGTGGAACGGCGCGGTGCTGTGCATTGCGGGGTTGATCGTAACGGCCGTGGTGCTCGCACTGACCTTCCTGCCGCGAGCGGCAACATCCTGCCGATAGGTCGATTCGGACGAGTGCGACGACGCCGTGGAACCCAGAAAGGCAACATCTTGCCGGTCTATGGGGTTGGGCGGCAGGATGGGGTCCAATACACCGAAATCGGCAACTTCTTGCCGGAGGAGAGACGGATGCAGCGAATCGCGGAGCCGGGCGAGGCCATCCGGCGAGCCCGTCGCGAGGCGGGACTCACCCAGAAGGACCTCTCGGGCGTCTCCGAGAGGACGGCGCGCGCCATCGAGACGGGACGGGGCAATCCCACGGTGGCCGCCCTCGTCGCCACCGCCGGTGTGCTCGGTCTGCGGGTGAGCGTGGCATGACGGCCGATGTGCAGCGCCTGCGCTCGGTCCCCGCGGCGGACGTCTACAAGGCCGGGCGGCTGGCGGCTCGACTGGAACGGGGCGACGGGGCGAGCACCGTTGACCTCGAGGCGCTGCCGTTCCACGGGTCGCCCCTGCGATTCGCGGAACGCGAGTTGCGCCAGCGGCGCTCAGAGCTCACGGACTGAGCCCGGCGGCGTCGCCCGGGTCCTGCGGAGCGGGGGATGCGACGACGCCGCGGCCCTGCCTGCACCGGCACGCGCGGGGATCGCGCCTCGTGTGATCTGGCTCTACGCTGGAGGCGGCCCCGCACACCAACGCGCGCCGCCGTCCGCCGGTGCTCCCGCGGGCACCGCCCCGTGAGGACGCGAGTTCGGCCGGCGCAGTCAGGAGACCCTTCCATGAGCGACATCCTCACCGTCCGCCACCTGTTCGGCCCCGGCCCCACCAACCCGTACCCGGAGGCCACCGAGGCGCTGGCCCGCCCGCTGCTCGGTCACCTGGACCCGCAGTTCCTCACCGTCATGGACAGCGCCTGCGAGGGCCTCCGGAAAGTGTGGGGCACCGAGAACCGCCGCACGCTCCCGCTCTCAGCCACCGGTTCCGCCGGCATGGAGGCGGCGTTCGTGAACTTCGTGAACCCGGGGGACCCCGTGGTGATCGCGGTCAACGGCCTGTTCGGTGAGCGCATGTGCGACGTCGCGGCCCGCTGCGGCGCCGAGGTCACCCGGGTGGACTTCCCGTTCGGCGAGCCCGTGGACCCCGAGAAGGTGGCCGCCGCGCACCCCTCCCCGAAGATCATCGCCGCCGTGCACGCGGAGACCTCCACGGGTGTCCGCTCGGACATCGCCGCTCTCGGCGCGCTCAAGGGGGATGCGCTGCTGCTCGTGGATGCCGTGACCTCCATCGGCGGCATCGAACTGAAGGCGGACGAGTGGGGCATCGACATCGGCTACGCCGGCACCCAGAAGTGCCTGGGCGTGGCCCCCGGCCTGGCGCCGTTCACGGTGTCCGAGCGGGCGTGGGAGCGCCGCGTGGCGAAGCCACGCTCCTGGTACCTGGACCTCGGGATGCTCGGCGGCTACGTGGGGGAGGCGTCCGGGGCCACCCGCACCTACCACCACACCGCGCCGGTCGCGATGGTCGCCTCGCTCGAGGCCGGGCTGCGCCGCATTCTGGCGGAGGGGCTGGACGCCGTCCGCGAGCGCCACGAGGCCGCGGGCCGGGCGCTGCAGGACGGCCTGCAGGAGATGGGCCTGGAGCTCTTCGCCCGGGAGGGGTTCCGCCTGCCGGAGCTGACCACCGTGAAGGTCCCCGAGGGTGTGGACTCCGCGGCCGTGCGCAAGGAGCTGCTGGAGACCTACGACATCGAGATCGGCCCCGGTGTGAAGGAGTACGCGAGCACCGTGTGGCGCATCGGACTCATGGGCCCCAACGCGTGCCCCGAGTCCGTGACCCTCGTCCTCGGTGCGCTGAGGAACGTGCTGGGCCGCTGATCGCCCCCAGCGGCTGAGCGGTCGCGCCGGCCGGGCGCCCTTCAGCCGGCCGCCCGGCCGGCCCGTGCGTGACGTCGGCCAGCCGGCGCGCGGGTCGGACCCCGGGCGACCTGGGCGCCACGGCACCACGTCGTCGGCACCACGTGCGAACGGCGGGCCCCACCGGGAAGGTGGGGCCCGCCGTCGTCGTGCGGTGTGAAGGGGCGCGGATCAGGCGGTGAGCTGCTCCTCGATGGCGCCCACGAACGCGTCCAGGTCACCGGGGTTGCGGGACGTGATGAGCGTCCAGCCGTTGGCGGGGCAGACCTTGGCCTGCTCGTCCACCCAGGTGCCGCCGGCGTTGACGATGTCCGTCTTGACCGACTGGTAGGAGGTCAGGGTCTTGCCCTTGACCAGGCCGGTCTCCACGAGCAACCACGGGCCGTGGCAGATGGACGCCACCGGGCGGCCGGAGGAGGCGAAGGACGTGGCGACCTTCTGCGCGTCCTCGTCCAGACGCAGCGTGTCCGCGTTGAGGGTGCCGCCGGGCAGCAGCAGGAGGTCGTACTCGGACTCGTTGACCGCGGAGATGGTCTGGTCCACGGGGAAGGTCTCGCCGAGGTCCCAGTCGCCCACGAGCGACTTCACCTCACCGGACTCGGGGGCGGCCACGGTGACCTCCGCCCCGGCCCCGCGCAGCTTCTCCACGGGCACCTTCAGCTCGTCCTGCTCCACGCCCTGGTTGTTCACCAGAACGAGAATCTTCTTGCCGGACAGTTCAGCCATTGTCGAGAATCCTTTCTATCGGGTGATGGTTCCACTCTGGCACCGCGGCACTTTCCTCGGCAAGGGTGTCCCCGCCGGTTCCGCTGTCAGCGACACGCTCATGACGCCGCCGCGCGGCGTCTGCTGCGTGCACCCAGCGTCCCCTCACGCGAAGGGCTGCGATACCCGGTCCAGTGCGGCGATGTCGTCCGCGCCCAGGTGAAGTGCGGGCGCCGCCACCAACGAGGACAGCTGCGCGGCGGAGGATGCGGAAGCAATGGGGGCGGTGACGCCCTTGGCGAGCAGCCATGCGAGGGCCACGGTGGTCGGCTCGGCGCGGTGCCTGTCCGCCACGGAGACCAGTTCCTCCACCACCGCGAGACCCTCGGGGGAGACGTACTCCCGGGCCATCTGCTCGCGGGCCGCTCCCTCGAGGTCCTCGGTGGTGCGGTACTTGCCCGTGAGGAAGCCGGAGGCCAGGGCGAAGTAGGGGAACACGGCAGCGTCGTACTCTTGGGCGATCGCGGCGTAGTCCCGCTCGAAATCGCGGCGGTGCACCAGGTTGTACTGCGGCTGGATGGCCGCGGGCACCGCCATGCCGCGCTCGCGGGCCACCGTGAAGAACTCGCGCATGCGCTGCGGCGAGTAGTTGGACAGCCCTACTGCGTGCACGCGCCCGGAGTCCACGAGCTCGTGAAAGGTTTCCACTTGCTGCTCGATGGGCGTGTCCGCGTCGTCATAGTGTGCGTAGTAGAGGTCCACGTAGCCGGTCTGCAGCCGGTCCAGGGAGGCGTCCAGTGCGGCGTTCACGGTGTCCCGGGAGAGGCCCTTGAACTCGGGGTGCGCGCCCACCTTGGTGGCGATCACCAGCGAGTCGCGGGTGCCGCGCGCGGCCAGCCAGTTGCCCAGCACGGTCTCCGACTCACCGCCCGTGTGGCCCGGGGCCCACGCGGAGTACACGTCCGCGGTGTCCACGAAGTTGCCGCCGGCGGCGGTGAAGGCGTCCAGGACGTCGAAGGACACCTGCTCGTCACTGGTCCAGCCGAACGTGTTGCCGCCCAGGTTCAGCGGAAAGATCTCCTGATCGATGCCCCGGATGCGGGCCGAGGGCGTGTGCGCGGCCATGGTGAACCTCCTGTGGTGGTGGTGTGGCCGCGCGGTCGATCGCGCGACCCTGTCCCCGCTTTCGACCGTAGCACTTTCTCCGGCAAGCAAAGAGGCGGGCGTCCCGTGCCGCGGCCTGACCGCCAGGCCTCGGGGCTCGCACGGCCGGCCCGCTCAGGAAGCGTCGGAGAGCTCCTCGACCAGCCGGGCCACGTGGCCCTGGGCGTCCACCCGGTACTGGGCGCGAGTGAGGGTGCCGTCCGTGCCGATCACGAACGTGGAGCGCAGCGGGCCCTCGGAGGTCTCGCCGTTGACGGTGCGCTCACCCCACGCACCCCAGGCCCGGGCGGCCGCGTGGTCCGGGTCCGAGAGCAGGGTGTAGGGCAGCTGGTACTCGGTGACGAAGCGGGCGAGCTCGGCGGGATCGTCCCCCGAGACGCCGTAGACGTCGTAGCCCCGGGCCCGCAGTGCACCCAGGTTGTCCCGGAAGTCGCAGGCCTGCGTGGTGCATCCCGGGGTGAACGCCCTGGGGTAGAAGTAGACCACCGCGCCGCGCTCGCGCTGCTGCGCGAGGTCCACGGTGCGGCCGTCGTGGGCGGTCAGCTGCAGGGCGGGTGCGGGATCTCCGGCGGACAGTTCGTGCGACATGGCATCTCCTTCGAGGCTGGGTGTTCCTCCT
Organism: Kocuria tytonis; assembly: GCF_003226895.2. Classification (GTDB taxonomy): domain Bacteria; phylum Actinomycetota; class Actinomycetes; order Actinomycetales; family Micrococcaceae; genus Kocuria; species Kocuria tytonis. The sequence goes on along the minus strand of NZ_PNJG02000004.1, from coordinate 170,441 downwards.
GGACCATAGCGCGCACGGCGGGCGGTCGGAACAGCTCCCGGGGCGGTTCAGCGCACCTGCTCCTGGATGATCGCGATCTTCTGCCACACCTTCCGGGCCATGTCCGAGGTGAGGGTCTCGATGCCCTCCACCGCGTCCAGCACGTCCCCGTCCGTGGTGTCCTCCGCGAACAGCGCCGCGGTCTTGCCCACGAGCGAGAGCATCTCCGTGCAGTAGTCCAGGTACTGGGTCATCTCGGAGCGGGTCATCTGCAGCTCCCCGCCGCGCTCGTCCGCTGTGGTCGGCGACGCCGTGCCGGCCAGGTCCGCACCCACCGACGACGCGGCGCCCCTGCCTCCACTCGTGTCCGGCGATGCCGTGCCGAGGCCGTCAGCCCCCGACGACGCCGCCGCTCCGCCGCCCCGCGCGGAGGCGGCACCCGCGTGGCGGGGGTGCGCGGGCGACGTCGTGCCCCCGGCTTCCGGCGCGGAACCCGGCAGCCGCTCGGGGACCTTGACGAGCTGGTGCATGTCGATCACGTGGGCGAGGGAGCGCAGCCGGTGCAGCACGCGCAGCACGCGCGCCCGCTCCATGCGCTGGGGCACCGCGATGAGGAAGAAGATGGCGATGCCCGCGAACACGAGGTCGTTGACCACGGTCTCCAGCAGCGGCAGCCAGTCCACCGGGCCGAGCGAGTCCGGATTGGACCAGATGCTCGCGGCGGCCAGTGCGATGGCGGTGCCGAAGACCAGCAGCACCGCCAGGACACCCAGACGCGAGAGCAGGCGAGCGGAGCGGATCCGGCGCCTGCTGATGCCGCCGCCCTCCACCACCTCGTCCACGAGGGCGATCAGCTCACCGCCCACCTCCCACAGGCTGCGCCGGGGGAAGCGGGCGTAGACCCGCCGCTGCAGGGTGGCCGCGGAACCGCGGACCGCCGCACTGTCGAGGCGCTGGTACCGGCTGCCCGCCGGGGGTCCGTCGTCGTGGTCGTCAGGGCGTGCGGGCAGGGGGTGAGGAGAACGCATCCCAGCAGGGTACGCGAGGGCTGCGAAGTGCGGAGGACGACCGGTGCGCCGCTCGTGGGAGACGGCAGTCCGACGTCGCGGGCCATCGGGAGCGGTACGACCTCGCCCCGCCCGTCGCCGGGGACGGGGCGAGGCTTCGTCAGGCCTGGCCGCGGCCGAGCAGGCGGCCGGTGGGCGTCTCGTAGTCCACCTCGCGCCCGCCCACGAAGGTCCTGCGGACCTTCCCGGAGAGCACCTTGCCCTGGTAGGGGGTGATGGGGTTCTTGTGGTTGAGGCGCTGGGCGTCCACCACGTAGCTCTCGTCCGCGGCGAAGACGGCCATGTCCGCGTCGTAACCCAGAGACAGCTTGCCCTTGTGGCGCAGTCCCACCCGCTCGGCCGGGCGCGTGGCCATCCACCGCACCACGCGCTCGAGTCCGACCCCGCGGCGTCGTGCCTCGGTCCAGATCAGGGACAGGCCGAGCTGCAGCGAGGAGACGCCGCCCCACGCGACCCCGAAGTCCCCGTTGCCCAGGTCCTTGAGGTCCAGGGTGGAGGGGGAGTGGTCCGAGACGACGTAGTCGATGGTGCCGTCGATCAGCCCCTCCCACAGCTTCTCCCGGTTGGAGACCTCCCGCACCGGTGGGCAGCACTTGAACGCGGTGGCGCCGTCCGGGATCTCCTCGGAGAGCAGCGTGAGGTAGTGCGGGCAGGTCTCCACGGTGATGTCCAGGCCGTCGTTCTTGGCGGAACGGATCATGGGGATCGCGTCCGAGGAGGACAGATGCAGGATGTGCGAGCGTGCCCCGGTCCAGCGGGTGCGCTCGATGACCTCCGCAATGGCGATGTTCTCCGCACCGCGCGGGCGGGACCTCAGGAAGTTCTCGTACACGTTGCCGTTGGGCTGCGGGGCCCTGTCGATGGTGCGGGAGTCCTCCGCGTGCACGATCAGCAGAGAGTCGAACGTCTTGATCTCGGCGAGCGCCTCCTCCATCTCGTCCGCCTCCAGGTGCGGGAACTCGTCCACGCCGGAGTGCAGCAGGAAGCACTTGAAGCCGAACACGCCGTCGTCGTGCAGGGGACGCAGATCGGCCTTGTTCCCGGGAATGGCTCCGCCCCAGAAGCCGATGTCCACGAACGCGTTCTGCTGCGCGAATAGCCGCTTGTACTCCAGGGCGGCCACGTTCACGGTGGCGGGCACGGAGTTCAGGGGCATGTCCACGATGGTGGTCACGCCTCCTGCGGCCGCGGCACGGGTGGCGGTGGCGAAGCCCTCCCACTCGGTGCGTCCGGGCTCGTTCACGTGCACGTGGGTGTCCACGAGGCCGGGCAGCAGCGTCTCGTCCTCGGCGAGCTCCACGACCCGCGCGCCCTGCAGACCGGCGCCGAGCGGCTCGATCGCGGCGATCTTCCCGTCCCGCACACCCACCTCCCGCGGGGCGAAGTGGTCGCCGCACATCACCCGGCGGCCGCGGACCACGAGGTCGAATTCGCCGTCCCGCCGCCCTGTGATCCGCGCCTCCGTGGACTCGTCCCCGTCCGCGAGCCGGTGCTCCGCCTTGTACTCACGGATCAGCTCCCGCACGCGGTCCGCACCGTTGACCTCCTGGGCCAGCCTGAGCTGCGCGGCACGGGCGGCCGCCACCTCGTCCCGGCGGTCGTCGGTCACGGCCCGCTGGGAGTTCTGCTGCGCGATCTCCTCCGGGGTCTCGTCCAGCTCGGGGTTCGACGCCGCCTGGGCCACCGTGCGGTGCACCCGCCCCGTGGCGCGTTCCTCGTTGGTCCCCGGGTCCGTGGTGTCCGCCTCGGTTCCCGTCCCGGCCCCGGTGGTGCTCGTGGCTGCGTGGTCCTGGTCGGTGTGCCGGTGCTGGTGTGCGCCGCCGGTGGCCGGGGTGGGGTCGGCGGAGGCGTCGCGGGCGGCGTCGTCGGCCGGGCCCTGTGCGGAGGTCTTCTGGCGGGAACCGCGTTGCGGTGAGGCGTTCATGGTGTGGGGTCCTTTCGGTGGCGGTGTGCGCCGGTGGTGCCGGGGCGCGCGTGGCCGGTGCACGGCACGGGCGGGGTGCGTGGATCTTCTCGATCCCAAACTAGGCGGTGACCCACCTCACGCAGTAGTCGCGGGGCCTCCCGCAGGGAGGTGTCGTCGTCCGGGACGAGGCTCCGCAGCTCGTGGACGGCCGCGAAGCCCGTGGCGCGCAGGACCTCCGCGGTGAGCGTGGTGCGGCCGCATACGGCGACCACGGGGACGCCGTGGCGCCGCCCCACCCGCAGCACACCGATCGGGGTCTTGCCGCCGAGACTCTGCTCGTCCAGGCTGCCCTCGCCCGTGACGAGCAGGTCCGCGCCCGCCACGGCGGTGTCCAGGTCCACGAGGTCCAGCACCACGTCGATCCCCGGTCGGCGGGTGGCACCCAGGACGGCCAGGGCCGCGTACCCCGTGCCGCCCGCGGCCCCGGCACCCGGCGCGGACGCGGCCTTTCGGGCGGGTTCGCCGAGGGCCCCGGCGAGCCGGTCGCGGAAGGTGCCCAGTGCGGCGTCGAGCTCCCGGACGTCCTCCTCCGTGGCGCCCTTCTGCGGGCCGAACACGGCGGCCGCGCCGCGCGGGCCGGTCAGCGGATTGTCCACGTCCGCGGCGAGCACGAACTCGGTGTCCGCCACACGCGGGTGCAGCCCGGAGGCGTCCACGGTGTGCAGGTCCGCGAGCGCCGCGCCGCCGTCCGGCAGCGCGCGGCCGTGCCGGTCCAGCAGCCGCAGACCCAGCGCGGTGAGCATGCCCGCGCCGCCGTCCGTGGTGGCGCTGCCGCCCACGCCCAGGACCACGCGCGTGCACCCGGCGTCCAGGGCCGCGGCGATCAGCTCACCGGTGCCGCGGCTCGTGGCGATGCGTGCCGCGAGCACGGGCCGGCCGTCCCGGTGGGGGAGCGCGGCGAGACCCGAGGCGAGCGCCAGCTCCACCACGGCCTCGTGTCCGCGCCGGGCCCATGCGGCGTCCACTGGCCGGTTTACGGGCCCGGTGACGGTGAGTTCCCGTCGCTCGAAGCCCGCCCCGAGCGCGGCGTCCAGGGTGCCCTCGCCGCCGTCGGCCACGGGGAGTGCGGTGACGTCCGCGTCCGGGAGGGCGGCGCGGATCCCCGCCGCCAGGTGCTCCGCCGCCTCGTGGGCGGTCACGGAGCCCTTGAACTTGTCCGGTGCCACGATGATGCGCACGGTGTCCTCCTCCGGGTGCCGGTGCTCGCGCTCATTCCAGCACGACTCCCAGTACGACGTCGCCCGGCCCGCTCCCGGCCCGGGGTCCCGCCGCACTGCCCGTTCAGCCGCGCTGCTCGCGGGGCAGCCACGCAAACGGATCGTCCTGTGAGGACGCGTACTCGAGGGACACCGGGCCGGTGTACCCGAGCTCGCGGGCCCGGGCCACCCACCGGTGCAGGGGGAGCTCACCCGTGCCCGGTTCGTGGCGCCCGGGGGCGTCCGCGATCTGGATGTGCGCGAAGTCCCCGGCGTGCCGCTCGATGAGGGCGTCCACGTCCTCGCCGTTGACCGCCAGGTGGTAGAAGTCCGCCAGCAGCTTCACGTTCTCCCGGTCCACGCGCTCGATCACGGTCATCACGTCCGCCGCGGTCCGCAACGGGTACCGCGGGGCGCCGGACAGCGGCTCCACGAGCACGACGCCGCCGAACGGCGCCACCGCGCGCGCTGCGAACCGGAGGTTCTCGACCGCCGCATCGTCCTGCTCCCGGGGCGTGCACCCCGAAAAGCGGGTGCCGTAGAGGGCGTTGAAACCCCGGCACCCGGTGGCCCGCGCCACCCGCACGAGGGATTCCACGCCGGCGCGGAACTCCGCCGCGCGACCGGGGTGGGAGAGGATGCCGCGCTCCCCGCCGGGCATGTCACCCGCGAAGAGGTTCAGCCCGGTGAGCCGGACGCCCGCCTCCCGGAGGGACCGCACGAAGGCGTCGACCTCCTCCGGCGCGGGTGTGGCGGTGGGGAAGGGCCACCAGAACTCCGCGCGGGTGAAGCCGTGGCGTGCCACGGCCGCGGGGCGCTCGAGCAGGGGCACCTCAGTCAGCAGGATCGAGGCGTTCACGGAGTAGGACATGTTTCTCCTAAGATGCTGGGGGACCACAGGATCCCTCGAGAACAGGGCGATCTCTTTCGAGAGTACAAACCGGGACACCACGCCGCGTGGCAGCGTATTTTCCGTCGGCGGTTTTCCTGGGGCTCACGACCTTGCGGGCCTGCACGTACGCGGCGCCGCTGCCCAAGGACCTGAAGGGGTTCCCGTTCGGCCGGTGAGGTGACGGGGCCGGTCGACGCCCCATCACGCTGTGAACGAACCACTTTCCTCCGAAATGGCTTACCGGTCGAGGCAGGTCTAGAGTCACCTGCCATGACTACCAACGTTGCTGCCTACCAGGCCGTCGCTTCCGGAGCCCCGCTGGAGAAGGGCACCGTCGAGCGCCGGGACCTGCGCCCGGACGACATCCGCATCGAGATCGAGTTCGCGGGCATCTGCCACTCGGACATCCACACCGTGCGTGAGGAGTGGGGGCCGATCGAGTTCCCCATGGTCCCGGGCCACGAGATCATCGGCCGGGTCACTGAGATCGGCTCCGAGGTGACGAAGTTCGCCACCGGTGACCGTGCCGGCGTGGGGTGCCTCGTCGACTCCTGCCGCGAGTGCGAGTGGTGCCTGAAGGGCGAGGAGAACAACTGCCCCAAGGCCGTGGGCACGTACAACGGCAAGGACCGCTTCGACGGCCGCCCCACGGACGGCGGGTACTCCACGGAAATCATCGTGTCCGAGGCCTTCGCCCTGCACATCCCCGAGAACCTGGACCCGGCCGCGACCACGCCGCTGCTGTGCGCGGGCATCACCACCTACTCCCCGCTGCGCACCTGGGGCGTCACCGAGGGCTCCAAGGTGGCCGTGGTGGGCATGGGCGGTCTGGGCCACGTGGCCGTGAAGCTCGCCGCCGCCATGGGCGCAGAGGTGACCGTGATCAGCCAGACCCGCTCCAAGGAGGAGGACGGCCGCCGCTTCGGCGCCACCGACTGGATCGCCCGCAAGGAGGATCCCGAGGCGCTCAAGAACCACAAGGGCGAGTTCGACGTCATCATCAACACCGTCTCCGCCCACGTGGATGTGCAGGAGTTCATGGCCACCCTTCGTCCGCACGGTGCCATGGTGCTGCTGGGCCTGCCCACCGAGCCCCTGGAAGTGAGCGCCGGGTCCGTGATCAGCGGCCGCAAGTCCCTCACCGGGTCCAACATCGGCGGCATCCGCGAGACCCAGGAGATGCTGGACTTCTGCGGTGAGCACGGGGTCACGGCGGAGATCGAACTCATCAGCGCGGAGGACGTCAACGACGCCTACGACCGCGTGGTGAACTCGGACGTCCGCTACCGCTTCGTGATCGACGCCAAGAGCATCTGAGTTCGCAGAGTCGGAGAGAAGCGCCCCGGGCCGTGATGGCCCGGGGCGTTCTCACACCCCGGGGCAAGTGTCTGCGAGCGAAGGGCCGAGCCCTCGATACCCTGGGGGCATGCCCCGCTCCCTCGATGACCTGATCTGGCCCCGCCGTACCGAACGGCTCACCGTGGGTCGACTGACCCCGGAGGATGCGGACGTGCTGTGGGAGCTGAAGGGCGATCTTGAGCTGAACCGCTGGACCACCAGGGTCTACGCCTCACGTGAGGAGTTCCGCGCGGACTGGGACGCCCTGGTCGCCACCCACCTGTTGGCCCACTGGGACGGGCGGCTCGCGGCCTATCTCATGGTCAAGCACCAGGACGCGTGGTCCCAGGCGGACGTCGCGGAACACGCCAGGGGGCAGCAGGTGGAGCTCGGCTGGGTGGTGGCGCCCTGGGCCCAGGGTTGTGGCATCGCCACGGAACTCGTGCGCGCAGGCCTGTCCATCGCGTTCGACATGGGCGTCCACCGTGTGGAGGCCGGCTGCTTCGCGGAGAACACCGGGTCCTGGAAGGTCATGGAGAAGGTGGGGATGCGGCGTGAGAGCCACACCGTGAGGGACTGTCTGCACCGGGACGGCCAGTGGCACGACGGCTACGGGTACGCGATGCTCGCGGAGGAGCACCGACAACCAGTCTGAGGGCATGTCTTCTTGCCGACTCCGTCGATGATTCCATGTTCGGGATGCAGGCAACCCGCATTCCGGTACGTTTTCAGCCATGGACCTTTCCGATGAACAGTGGCTCGCGTCATGGCGCTCAGAGCAGAAGCCCCAGCCGGAGGGATGGAGCTTCTCAGACCTCGAAACGCGCATGACCGAGACCCCAGTGCCCTGGGATATTGACCTCGTCTATCGAACCGCTCTGGCAGATGCGACAAGCGTCCTCGACATGGGCACGGGCGGTGGCGAATTTCTGCTCACCTTCGCCAATTCTCTGCCACGTGACACCGTTGCAACGGAGGGGTGGGCGCCCAATGTGCTAGCAGCGCGTCGAAACCTGCAGGCCGTGGGGGTGGACGTGGTGGAGTACAGCGCTCCCGACGAGGATGTGGATTCACTGCCAATGCCTTTCCCCGATGACCGGTTCGATCTCGTGCTCAACAGGCATGAGTCGTATTCCCCGCGTGAGCTGGCACGTGTCATCGCGCCCGGGGGCGGTTCGTAACCCAGCAAGTGGGAGGCGACGAGGCGCACGAGATAGGGCAGTGGTTCGGTGAGCACGCTGAACTGCCGCACGTGAACCTCGCGCATTGTGCCAGGGAGTTGGAGGAGGCGGGGTTCGAGGTCACGGAAGCAGAAGAACACGTGGGCAAGTATCTGTTCAACGACGTCGCTGCCCTGGTCGCATATCTGCAGCTGGTCCCATGGGATGCCCCGAGCGGATTCACTGTCGATGCATACGCGGAGGATCTCCTTGCTCTGCACCGCGAAACAGGAGGTGGTCCGGTACGGCTTACCCAGAAGCGATTCTGGCTCCGCGCCGTGCTGTGCGCCTGAACAGTTGAATGGGCAGGGTGCATTCGCATGCCGATTCAAAGCACCTTGGCTCTTCGTGTCACAAAGCCTTGTCTCGTCGTAGCGCTACTGAGGGGGTAGTCATGGTCATCACGGCCATGGTGTGACTTTTGGTGCCGTGCGGGCCACGTATCTTCAGCCACGTTCAAGAAATGAGTAGTGCGATATTTGTTCTGGTCCTGGCCGCCGTGGGTTTCGCTGGCATGTTTTCTGACAACCGCCGGACACGATTCCTCGTGCCCGGCGGTCCCACAGTCTGCAGAGTGAGGCGTCACAGCCCCGCATGCCCTCCCAGGGACAGCGGGGCGTGCCGGTTCACGTCCTTATACAGCAGGTACCGGAACGGTTTGGGCCCGCCGGCGTAGCAGGCCTGGGGACAGAAGGCGCGCAGCCACATGAAGTCGCCCTCCTGGACCTCCACCCAGTCCTCGTTGAGCCGGTACACGGCCTGACCCTCCAGGACGTAGAGCCCGTGCTCCATCACGTGGGTCTCCGCGAACGGGATGATCCCGCCGGGCAGGAACGTCACGATGGTCACGTGCATGTCGTGGCGCAGGTCCTTCTGGTCCACGAACCGCGTGGTGGCCCACCGGCCCTCGGTGCCCGGCATGGGCGTGGGCTCGATGTCCTGCTCGTTGGTCACGAAGGACTCCGGCTTGGGCACTCCGGCCACCCGCTGGTAGCGCTTGCGGATCCACATGAACCGGGTGTCTTCGGAGCCGCGGTTGTGCGCGGTCCAGGTATCGCCCGGGGCGATGAACGCGTACCCTCCCGGTGCCAGCACGTGGGTGTCCTCGTCCCCGGGCTCGTCACCCAGGGTGAGCTCCAGGGAGCCCTCCATCACGAAGAGCACGGCCTCGGCGCTCGGATCGTCCTCCGGCTTCTCGGAGCCGCCGCCGGGGGCCACCTCCACGAGGTACTGCGAGAACGTCTCCGCGAAACCGGTCATGGGCCGCGCGAGCACCCACAGTCGCGTGTCCTCCCAGAACGGCAGGTACGAGGTCACGATGTCCCGCTGCGTGCCCCGCGGAATCACGGCGTACGCCTCCCGGAACATCGCGCGGTCCGTGAGCAGGTCCGTCTGCGGCGGGTGCCCACCGTGGGTGGCCCAGTACGTGCGCTCGGTCATGGGGTCTCTCCTGTCTCGGGGCTCGAGCGGTCTCCCGTGGACGACGACGCCGCCGCGCCCGGGTTCGCCACCGCCCGCACCGTCTCGGGGTCCAGGCCGGTGGCGCGCAGCTCGTCCTCGCCCACCGCACCGCACAGCAATCCTCGCACCACGTAGCGCGCGAGCGCACGGGCGGTGGCGGGCTCGTCCGCCACGTCCGCCGTCTCGATGCCCGGCACGGACCGGCCGGCGTAGGCCACGAGGCGGCGTGCGGCGTCGTCGAACGCGTCCCGGTAGAACGCGTAGTTGGTCAGGAAGCGCGTGGGCAGCTGGTGGGCGTGCAGGTCCCAGCCTTGGTAGAAGCCGCGCTCCAGGGAGCGGCGCACCAGGCGTGAGTGCAGCGCCCACGTCTCGCGGCGCTGGGCGGCGTCCCCCACGGGCAACCGGTTGGTGGAACCGTCTGAGAGGTTCACCCCGGTGCCGGCCACGGCCACCTGCATCACGTTCTTGGCGTGGTCCGCGGTGGGGTGCTCCAGGGACTGGAACCGCCCCGAGATCCCCAGGGAGGCGGAGTAGTCGTACGTGCCGTAGTGCAGTGCGGAGACCCGCCCCTCCGCGGCGCGCAGCATGGCCGGGATGGGGCAGGTCCCGTCCGGGCCCAGGATCATGTCCGGGGTCTCCATCTGGATCTCGAAGCGCAGCCTCCCGAGGGGCAGACCGAGCGCGTCCTCCAGCGCCAGGCACGCCTCCACCATCACGGCCACCTGCTCCACCGCGGAGACCTTGGGCAGCGTGAGCACGAGTCCCTCGGGCAGCCCGTCCGCGCTGATCCCTGCCTCCCGGAGCCCGCCATCGCGCACCAGGGTGCTCAGGAACAGGTCCAGGGTGCGCAGCCCGCGGTCACGGGTGGCGGCCTCGAAGCACTTGAAGCGGATGCCCGCGAACGCCGGGGCCGGAGCCGCACCCGTGGCGCGGTTCCGGGCGAACGCGGCCACCGTGCGGGCGGCGCGCACGGCGTCGGCATCCTCCTCGGCGTCCGGGCGCTCGCCGTAGCCGTCCTCGAGGTCCAGCCGCAGGTCCTCGACGGGCTCGGTGCGAAGCTTCTCGCCGACGCGCGCCACGAGATCGGGCGCGGCCGCGGCGTCGATCCCCGCGAGCTCCGCGAGGGCCGCGAGCCCGCCCGCCTCCTCGGCCGCCGACGACGCCGCCTCGCCCCACTGCGCGGGGGTCTGCTCGCTCACGAGGTCCGCCGGAACGTAGCACGTGTGGACGGGCTGCCGGGCGCCGGCGTCCCCCGGGTGGAACCGGGCGAGATCCGCATCCGTGCCCGCGAGCAGCAGGTCCGCGCGGCGTCCGAAGCCTTCGGGCAGAGAGGGGGCGGCCCCCGCCGCACCGCGCGGGGCGGCAGTGGCGGGGGCCGAGGCGGCGTCCGGGTGGGCCGGTGTCACTTGCTGCCTTCCATGAGGTCGTAGGCGGACAGCGTGAGGAAGTTCGGGTAGTCCTCCTTCAGGACCATGTCCGAGATGAGCTTGCCCGCGGGCACGAACCACTTCTCGTAGTTCTCCTGGTCGATCTCACCGCGCAGCACCTCGAGCTGCGCGTCCAGGGCGTCGGAGACGAGCTCGCGCGTGGCGGTGTTGCCGGTGTCCGTGTAGACCACGCCGTTCTTGATCTGCTGCCAGATCTGCGAGCGGGAGATCTCCGCGGTGGCGGCGTCCTCCATGAGGTTGTGGATGGCCACCGCGCCGTTGCCCGAGAGCCACACGGCCACGTAGCGGATGGCCACGTACAGGTTGGCGTTGAGCTCCTTCTCGGTGCGCTGGTCACCCGCGGAGGGCACGTCCAGCAGCATCTCGGCGGTCACGTCCACGTCCGGGCGCTGGTGGTCCACCTGGTTGGGGTTCTCCCCGAGCACGCCGTCGAAGACCTCCTGGCACACGGGCACGAGGTCCGGGTGGGCCACCCACGAGCCGTCGAAGCCGTCCCCGGCCTCGCGGGTCTTGTCGTTGCGGACCTTCTCGAACGCGGCCTTGTTGATCTCCTCGTCCTTGCGGGAGGGGATGAACGCGGCCATGCCGCCCATCGCGAAGGCGCCGCGCTTGTGGCACGTCTGCACCAGCAGGTCCGTGTAGGCGCGCATCAGGGGAGCGGTCATGGTCACGGCGGAGCGGTCCGCCAGGATGAACTTCTCCCCGGCGTCGCGGAAGTACTTGATGATGGAGAACAGGTAGTCCCAGCGCCCGGCGTTGAGCCCGGAGGCGTGGTCCCGCAGCTCGTAGAGGATCTCGTCCATCTGGAACGCGGCGGGGATGGTCTCGATCAGCACGGTCGCACGGACGGTGCCGTGCTCGATGCCCAGGTACTCCTCCGCGAACGTGAACACGTCGTTCCACAGCCGAGCCTCGAGGTAGGACTCCATCTTGGGCAGGTAGTAGTACGGGCCCTGGCCGTTCTCGATCAGCTGCTTGGCCGTGTGGAAGAAGTGCAGACCGAAGTCCGTGAGGGAGCCCGAGGCCGTCCTGCCGTTGATCGCCACGTTGTACTCGGGCAGGTGCCAGCCGCGCGGACGCATGACCACCACGGCCAGGGGCACGTCCTCGCGGAGCTTGTACTCCTTGCCCTCCGGGGAGGTGAAGCCCAGGGTGCCGCGGGCGGCGTCGCGCAGGTTGGCGATCGCGTCCACCTGGTTGGCCCAGCTGGGGGAGGCGGCGTCCTCGAGGTCCGCGAGCCACACCTTGGCGCCGGAGTTCAGCGCGTTGATGGCCATCTTGGCGGGCGACGCCGGTCCGGTCATCTCCACGCGCCGGTCCTGCAGGGCCTTGGGAGCCGGGGCCACCTTCCAGTCCCCCTCCCGCACCTCGCGGGTCTCGGGCAGGAAGTCCATGGTGCCGGTCTCGGCGGCCTGCGCGCGGGCGGTCTCGCGCTTGCCGAGCAGCTCCTCGCGGCGGTCCGCGAACTTCTCGTGCAGCGCCTCCACGAAGGCCAGGGCGTCCGCGGAGAGGATCTCGTTGGCCGCGGGCACGTTCTGCGGCGTGTTGTGGGTGATGCTCATGTGGTGCCTCCTGGGTGTCGTGCGGACCGGGCTGCGGCGGTGAACCCGTGTGTTGGGCGTTCGTGCGGTCGAGGTGCCGTGGTGCGGCGCCGCTGCGAACCGTCGGCGCAGCTCGCGCCTGTATCCGTATGGCGGAAAAGTTATTCCATTTGTGCCGATCCTAGGCGTAGACTGTGACGCCTGACAAGGTCTCGCCGAGACCTGATTCACAGTGCGGCTCCTCACCCGGCGGATCCCGGGAGTGCCGGGCCGCCACACCGGACGAGGGAGCGCAGCCATGGCCGACGCCAGGAACGCGGGCGGGGTGCAGTCCGTGGAGCGGGTGTTCGATCTGCTCAGCATCATCACCGCATCCGGGGGAGAGTCCTCCCTCAGCGAGCTCGCCGCCAGGGCGGGCCTGCCGCTGCCCACCATCCACCGCCTGCTGCGCACCCTGGTCCCCCTGGGCTACGTGCGCCAGCTGCCCAACCGCAGCTACGCCCTCGGGCCGGGTCTGATCCGACTGGGCAACGCGGCCGGGCTGCAGCTGGGGACCCACGCGCAGCCCGTGCTGCAGGAACTGGTGGACGAGCTGGGGGAGTCCGCGAACCTCGCCGTGCTGGACGGGCGCATGGTGGTCTACGTGGGTCAGGCGCAGTCCTCCCACTCCATGCGGATGTTCACGGAGGTGGGCCGCCGCGCCCACATGCACGACACGGGGGTGGGCAAGGCCATCCTGGCCACCCTGCCCGAGGAGCAGGTGGTCTCCATCGTGACCTCCATGGGCCTGCCCACCCCCACCGAGAAGAGTCTGGGCACGGTGGAGGAGCTGCTCGCGGACCTCGAGCGGATCCGTGAGCGGGGGTACGCCGTGGACGACGAGGAGCAGGAGATCGGCGTGCGCTGCTTCTCGGTGGCCCTGCCGCAGGCCCCCACGCCCACCGCGATCTCCGTCTCGGGGCCCACGTCCCGCGTGGACTGGGAATTCGGGGAGCGCGCCGTGCCGCTGCTGCAGCGGGCCGCGCAGCAGCTGTCTGTGCAGCTGTCCCGGGCGGGCTGACGCCTCAGCGGCGTTCCGCGTGGGTGGAACGGTGCTCCGCGAGCAGGGCCTCCAGGTAGGCGCCGTAGCCGCTCTTGTGCAGGGCGCGGGCGCCGTCGCGCATCTGCTCGTCCGTGAGCAGGCCCAGGCGCCAGGCGACCTCCTCCGGGCAGCCGATGGACATGCCCTGGCGCGCCTGCACGGTGCGGATGAAGTTGGTGGCGTCCGCGAGGGAGTCGAACGTGCCGGTGTCCAGCCACGCGGTGCCGCGCGGCAGCACGTGGACCGCGAGCTCGCCCCGGTCCATGTACATGCGGTTGAGATCGGTGATCTCCAGCTCGCCGCGCGCGGAGGGGGTGAGCGTGCGGGCGAACTCCACGGCGCGGTGGTCGTAGAAGTACAGCCCCGGCACGGCGTAGTGGCTTCGGGGATGCTCGGGCTTCTCCTCGATGGAGACCGCGCGGCCGGAGCCGTCGAACTCCACCACCCCGTACGCGCTCGGATCCGCCACCCGGTAGCCGAAGATCGCGGCCCCCTGCAGGTCATGGAAGCGGCGCAGCTGCGTGCCGAGCCCGGGGCCGTAGAAGATGTTGTCGCCCAGCACCAGGCACACGCTGTCGCTCCCGATGTGCTCGGCGCCCAGGACGAACGCCTGCGCGAGCCCGTCCGGGGACTCCTGCTCCGCGTAGGAGATGCCTGCGCTGCGGGCACCGCGGGGTTCGGGGGTCAGTGCTCCTTCGCGCCGCCGGGATTCTCCGGGTGCTCGGGGTCGATGGCCGCCGGGACGATCTCCCCGGCGGCCGTGATGGCCGGGACCTCGTTGCCCTCGGAGTCCACGAGTTTGCCGTCCCTGACGGTGTCCCCCTCCTGCAGGTGGCTCTGCAGGTGCTCCAGCGCCTCGAGCGGCACGTAGCGCGGCGGGGCCTCCGTGAACACCGAGCCGCTGCCCTCGGGCGGATTGCCGAGCGTGATCTCGTTGAACAGGATGTTGAGCAGCACCGCGGCCACGGCGGCCGAGCTGATGCCCGAGTGGAAGATGGTCTCGAACCACGCGGGGAAACCCGCGTAGATCTTCGGCGCCGCAATGGGCAGCATGCCGATCCCGATGCTCGTGGCCACGATGATCAGGTTGGGGGTCCCCGTGTACTTCACCTTGCCGAGGGTGCGGATGCCCGACGCCGCCACGGTCCCGAACAGCACGATCCCCGCGCCTCCCAGCACGGGCACGGGCACGGCGGCCACCACGCGGCCCAGCACGGGCAGCAGCCCCAGGACCAGCATGATCACGCCGCCGGCCGTCACCACGAACCGGCTGCGCACACCCGTGATGGCCACCAGTCCCACGTTCTGGGCGAACGCGGACTGGGTGAAGCCGTTGAACACCGGCGAGATGAAGGACGCCCCCATGTCCGCGCGCAGACCATCCGCGATGCGCCTGCGGTCCACGGGGGTGTCCACGATCTCGCCCACCGCGATGATGTCCGCGGTAGTCTCCGTGAGGATCACGAGCACCACGATGGTCATGGAGACGATCGCGGCGGGGTGGAAGGTGGGGGGACCGAAGGCGAACGGCTGCGGGAAGGCGAACAGGGCGCCGTCGCCCACGCGGGAGAAGTCCGCCATGCCCAGCACCACGGCCAGCACGGTTCCCAGGACGATGCCCAGCAGGATGGACAGCCGCGAGACCACGGCGCTGCGCACCTTGGACAGCAGCATGATGATCAGCAGGGTGGCCCCGCCCAGGCACACGTTCGTGAAGATGGTGTGCTCGTCGCCCTTGGCGGCCACCGCCGCGCCGCCCATGGCCCACTGTGCGGCCACGGGGAACAGGGACAGCCCGATGGTCGTGATGACCACGCCCGTGACCACGGGTGGGAAGAACCGGATGATGCGCGCGAAGAACGGGGCCACCAGGAAGCCGATGGCCGCCGACGCCATGACCGCGCCGAACACGGCCTGGATCCCGCCGCCGCCGTTGACGATGGCCGTCATGGTGGCCACACCCGCGAAGGAGGTGCCCTGCACCAGCGGCAGCCGGGACCCGAAGAACTTCACGCCGAGGGACTGCAGCACGGTGGCCAGCCCGCCCACGAACAGGCAGCACGCCACGAGCAGCGCCTGGTCGTCGGGGGACAGGCCCGCGGCGCCGCCCACGATCAGCGGCGGGGCGATGATCCCGCCGTACATGGTGAGGACGTGCTGGAACCCGTAGCCGAAGCTCGGGCCCACCCCGAGGAACTCGTCCTCGGGGCGCGCGGCCGCGGTGGCGGCGGTGGATGAGGACATGGCGGGCCTTCCTGGGAGTGCGCGAGCGCGGCCCCCGCCGTGGGAACTCGTGCAGCGGGGGCCGGTCACCCGGATCGGTGGTGGGTGCTGCGGCTCAGCAGAAGCCGGTGATGCCCATCCAGGCGTTCTCGTCCGACTGGGCGTCCTTGCGCTGCACGGTGGCCTCGATCAGGCCGAAGGGGCGGTCCGCCGCGTAGTGGGTCTCGTTGTCGTTCGCCATGTCGCAGAACGCGAGGTCGTACACGAAGTGGTGCTTGTTGGGGCACGAGAACTTGATCTCGTCGATCTCCGGGTGGGTCTCGATCACGGCCTTGCCCATGAGGTACAGGGTCTCCTGCAGGGCGCGGGAGTAGTGGTCCGTGAACTTGTCCAGGATGATCTTCTTCACGTCCGCGTAGACGGCGTCGTAGTCCACGTCCGTGGTGTTGTAGCGCCAGCGGGTGGCCACGTCCGTGGACATGATCCGGTCCGTGGTCTCCGGCAGGGTGGTGTACCGGTCCTTGGGGTAGCCCTGGAACCCGGACTCGGTGGACTTCAGCACCGTGAGGTCCCGGAAGCCGGAGATCACCGTGCTCTTCCCGCCGCCCGTGACGAGCACGGCGGTGCGGACCTCCTGCTTGTTCTGCACGAAGCAGTGGTCGTTGTCGTTGATGCGGTCCCACGCGTGCTCGTCCGCGGCCCAACGGCCGCCGGTGACCCACTCGAACTCGGACGTGAAGTGCTCCGAGAGCTTGAGCAGCAGCTCCTCCGGGGAGTTCACCCCGTACTTCTGCACGAACGCGAACACGGTGTTCTTCTGGGTGTCCGTGGGCACGCAGTGGCCGTTGTCGCCCCGGGTGTGCACGGCGTCGAAGTCACCCCGCAGCTGGGACGTGACCACGAGGTCGCGGATCACGTGGCGGTCGGTGTCGCGGTGGATGCGCACCACGTGGTTCTCCGCCTTGCCGTACTGGTTCTTCCCGAGGACTACTTCGGTCATGATCGTCTGCTCCTTCGCAGGGATTCGGTGGGGTGGTGGCGCGGCGGCCGTCGACCGGCGGGTCGGCTCCTGGCTCAGCTGCCGCGGTACGTGGAGTACGCGAACGGGCTCAGCAACAGGGGCACGTGGTAGTGGCCCTGCTCCTGGCGCACCGTGAAGTCCACGGAGACGAACGGGTAGAACGTCTCCAGCTCGCGGCCGGCGAAGTACGCCTCGGTCGCGAACACGATCCGGTAGTGGCCGGATTCCAGGGTCTCGGGGCCGAGGTCGCCGACCCGGCCGTCCTCGTCGGTGGTGGCGGTGGCGAGCTCATGGCCGTCACCGGTGAGGAGGGTGACGTCGACCCCGCGGGCGGGGCAGCCGTGCACGGAGTCGAGGACGTGGGCGGAGACGAAGCTCATGAGAGCATCCCTTCGAGTCGCAGGACGGCGATCTCCCGCAGCTGCTCGGCCACTTCGCGGCGCTCATCCTCGGGTGGGTTGGACGTGCGGCGGCGCGCCTCGGAGAGGATCTCCGGCAGGCTGCGTCCGGCCGCGCGGATCAGGAACACGTGGCCGAACTTCTCCTGGTAGTCCAGGTTCGCCCGCGCGAGCTCGGCGCGGACGACGTCGTCGCCGGCACCGAGCGCGGCCTGCTCACCGCGCGAGAGGCTCGCCTCGGCGGAGTCCCCCTGCGCGCGCTGCCCGATCATCGGGTGGTGCGACAGCGCACGCTGCACCTCCTCGTCCGTGAACGGGTGGGCCGCGGCGCGCGCGGTCTCCAGCGCGGCGGGGACGGAGGCGTACGGGCGGTGTGCCACGACGTCGTCGATCCAGCGGGGGACGTCCAGGGCGGGGCGCAGGACGGAGACCGCCGTCCCGGGATCGAGGGTGTTGAACTCGGTGAGATCCACGCGTGGACTCCTCCCGCCGCCGGCACTGCTGGTTTTCGTGATGTGGAATTCCCATTCCACTCATAGCCAGTGAACTGGATCACAGGGGCGTGCGTCAAGAACGGGGTGTCACCCCTTCGGGTGACGGGCGGGTGTCCGGGACGTGGCCGGGGCGTGACTAGCATGAAGGCATGAAACCCTTCGTGCTCCTGGCCACTCGCGGCGACGATGTCCTCGCCGACGAGGAATTCGAGGCCGTGGCGCGTTTCGGGGGTCTCGCCCAGTCGCAGCTCGAGCGCATCCGCCTGGAGCAGGGCCGGTTCCCGGAGCTGGACCTGGACGACTACAGCGGGATCATCGTGGGCGGTTCACCGTTCAACTCCTCCGATCCCCCGGAGGAGAAGTCCTCGGTGCAGCGCAGGGCCGAGACCTGGATCAGCGCGCTGCTGGACGAGGTCGTGGCCCGCGACTTCCCGTTCCTGGGGGCCTGCTACGGCGTGGGAACGCTCGGGATCCACCAGGGCGCGGTGGTGGACCGCACGCGCCACGAAGAGGTGGGACCCATCACCGTGACGCTCACGGACGAGGGCGTGGCGGACCCGCTGCTCGCGGACTTCCCCCGGGAGTTCAGCGCGTACGTGGGACACAAGGAGGGCACCCGCGTGCTGCCGCCCAACGCCGTGCTGCTGGCCGAGGGGTCCGTGTGCCAGGTGCAGATGTACCGGATCAAGAACAACCTCTACGCCACCCAGTTCCACCCCGAGCTGGACGTGGCCGGCCTGGTGAGCCGGATCCGGGTGTACAAGGACCTGGGGTACTTCCGCCCGGACGAGCTGGACACCGTGATCGAGCGCATCACGGACGGGCCCGTGGTGGACCAGGCGCCCAAGCTCCTGCGCGCCTTCGTGGAGCGCTACGCGCGCTGACGGCCCGTGCACCGGGGCGCCGGCCGGCCCGAGCGGGCGCGCTGCTGGCACACCCGCGCTCGCCGACGCCTGACCGCGCCCGCCCGCGCGGACGCGGCTCATGGGAACAGGCGCTGCCGGGTGGGCTCCGCCTTGGCCGCCCGCCCGCGCGGATGCGGCTCACGGGCTTCGCGCCCCGGGCCCGCGGCGATCCCACTGCACACGTGAGCGCAATGCGTCGTGCGGCCGATACGGTGGGGGACATGAGTCACCCCAGCGCACCGTGGTCCCGCCCAGCGCCCCCCGCCGTCCCGGAACCACCGCGCACACCCGCAGGGGCCGGGAACGGGCCCGGGACGGTGCTGAGCCCACCCCTGGCGGCGCCGAACGGCCTCGCGGGGTCGCCGGCCGTGAACGCACCCCGCACGAAGAGCTACTTCTACCACCGGCTGGCGCTCACGGACCCGAACCACCGCTGGTGGATGCCGCTCGTGGAGGGACTCATCCTCCTGGCCCTGATCGTCGTGACGACCATCCTCTTCGGGATCGTCATGGCGTTCGCGGTCCCCGGGACCCTCACCGGGGACTTCACCGCCCTGGACCAGATGGACCCGGCGGTCTTCTTCCTCTCGTTCGCATCGGTGGCGCTCATGCTCCCCTGTGCGCTGCTCGCCCGGATGGTGCTGGGGCCGCGACCCCTGGGACTGATCTTCTCCGTGGCCGGGCGCATCCGGTGGCGGTGGCTGCTCACGTGCTTCCTGGTGGCCGCCGCGGTCTACGTGGTGGTCAACGCCGTGGGGATCGGGCTGGACCTCGCGGCGGGCGGCACCCCCACGCCCGTCCAGCCGGTTCCGGGCTTCTGGTGGCTCATGGCCTCGCTGCTGCTGGTGGTGCCGCTGCAGTGCACCGCGGAGGAAGTGGTGTTCCGCGGCTACCTCGCGCAGACGGTGGGCCGCTGGCTCAAGCACCCCGCGTGGGCCATCCTGCTGCCCGTGCCGCTGTTCGTGTTCGGGCACCTCTACGACGTGTGGGGGCTGCTCTCGGTGGGCATCATGGCGGTGTCCATGGGCATCGTCACGTGGCGCACCGGTGGTCTGGAGGCCGGGATCGCCCTGCATGCCGTGAACAACATGAGCATCTCGCTGCTGGCCATGGTGGGACTGGTGGACATGAACGAGACCGGCGGCGCCCCCACGGACCTGATCTCCGAGGTGATCCTCAACGGGCTCTACGTCGCGCTGGTGTTCTGGTTCGTGCGCCGTCGCCCGGCCGTGGCGGTGACCCGCACCGTGGTCCTGCCCCCGCCACCGGCACCGCCGCGCCTGCCCGCCCCGGCCCTGCGCCCAGCCGCCATGGCCGCGGACCGCTCCGGGATGGCCGTCTACCCGTTCGACCCCGCCACGCAGAGCTACCTGAGCCTGCCGCCGCAGTACGGCCCGTACGTGGTGCGCGACGGCCAGGGGCGCTACGTGGGTGTCCTGGACACCCGACCCGCCGCCGAGCCCGCCCCCGCGGTGGCCTCCACGCCCACCTACACTGAGCGACATGACGCACATCACTGACACGACCGCCGGCGGCTCCGACCCGGCACGCGCAGCCGCCCCCGGGGACGCCCCCGCCCACGCCGCGTTCGCCCGCGAGCTCGGGGAGTTCGTGACGGCGTCCCCCAGCTCGTACCACGCGGTTGCCGCCGCGGCCGCCGCGCTCGACGCCGCGGGCTTCTCGCGGCTGAGCGAGTCCGAGCCGTGGGATGCCATGTCCGCCGGGCGGTACTACACGGTGCGCGACGGCGCCCTGATCGCCTGGGTGCTCCCGGCCGGTTCCGCGCCGGGCACGGGCTACCGCGTCCTGGGCGCCCACACGGACTCCCCGGGCTTCAAGCTCAAGCCCCGGCCCACCACGGTGACGCACCGCTGGTGGCAGGCGGGCGTAGAGGTCTACGGCGGCGCGCTGCTGAACTCGTGGCTGGACCGGGATCTGCGGTTCGCGGGGCAGCTCGTGGTGCGCGGCGCGGACGGCTCCCCCCGCCGGGTGCTCACCAGCACCGGCCCGGTGGCGCGCATCCCGCAGCTGGCCATCCACCTGGACCGCTCCGCCAACGACGGCCTCACCCTGGACCGGCAGCGCCACACGCAGCCGGTGTGGGGCGTGGGGGAGGCGCAGGACGCGGACGTCCTGGCCGTGCTCGCCGCCGCCGTGCCCACGGACGAGCCCGTGGACCCCGCGGACGTCCTCGGCTACGACGTCGTCGTGGCGGACACCCAGGCCCCCGAGCTCATCGGTGCCCAGCAGAACCTGCTGGCCAGCGGCCGGCTGGACAACCTCACCTCGGTGTTCACCGGGCTGCGGGCCATGACCGGGCACGCGGAGGAGCTCGAAGCGGCGCAGCAGGTCAGTGTGCTCGCGGCCTTCGACCACGAGGAAGTGGGCTCCGCCACCCGCTCGGGTGCCGCCGGGCCGTTCCTGGAGGACGTGCTCGTGCGCATCGGGGCGGCCCGCGGGGACTCCACGGACGAGCACCGGCGTGCGCTCGCGGAGTCGGTGTGCCTCTCCTCGGACGCCGGGCACCTGGTGCACCCCAACTACCAGGGCCACCACGACCCCGTGAACACCCCCGAACCCGGGCGCGGTCCGCTGCTGAAGATCAATGCGCAGCAGCGCTACACCACCGATGCCGTGGGCGCCGCGGTCTGGGCCCGCGCGTGCGAGACCGCGGGTGTGTCCTACCAGGAGTTCGTGTCCAACAACGCGGTGCCGTGCGGCTCCACCATCGGGCCCATCACGGCCACCCGGCTGGGCATCCGCACCCTGGACGTGGGCGTGGGCCTGCTGTCCATGCACTCGGCGCGCGAGCTCGTGCACACCGCGGACCTGTTCGCGCTGCACCGTGCCATCGGGGGCTTCTGGCGCGGCTGAGCCCCGCCCGCCCCGCCGCACACGCGACGCTCGGCCCACGAGGCCGTGCGCACGCCGCTCCGCCCGCGCCGCCGCACGCGGGCAGAGGCGTGTACGCACCCCTCCCACGCACGACGCCGCCCGGTGACCTTCGCGCAGCAGGCCACCGGGCGGCGTCGTCAGCAGGGGCGCGGGGCGCCCGGGCGTGCGGAACCGGCTACGGCAGCTGCAGCATGGAGATGTCCGCCATCCGGGCCATCACGCGCACCACCTGGCAGGAGTAGCCGAACTCGTTGTCGTACCAGACGTAGAGCACCAGCGAGTTGTTGTTCACGATGGTCGCGAGCCCGTCCACCACGCCGGCGCGGCGCGAGCCCACGAGGTCCGTGGAGACCACGTCCGGGGAGTCCACGTAGTCGATCTGCTTGCGCATGGCGGAGTTCAGCGAGATGTCCTTGAGGAACATGTTCACCTGCTCCGCGGACTCCGGGGCGTTCTCCAGCTGCAGGTTGAGGATCGCCATGGAGACGTCCGGGGTGGGCACGCGGATGGCGTTGCCGGTGAGCTTGCCCTTCATCACGGGCAGGGCCTTGGCCACGGCCTTGGCGGCGCCGGTCTCCGTGATCACCATGTTCAGGGCGGCGGAGCGGCCGCGGCGGTCGCCCTTGTGCCAGTTGTCGATCAGGTTCTGGTCGTTGGTGTAGGAGTGCACCGTCTCCACGTGGCCCTGGACGATCCCGTACTCGTCGTTGAGCACCTTGATCACGGGGGTGATGGCGTTGGTGGTGCAGGACGCCGCGGAGATGATGGTGTCCTCCGGGGTGATGTCCTGGTCGTTCACGCCGCACACGATGTTCTTCATCTCGCCCTTGCCGGGGGCGGTGAGCAGCACCTTGCCCACGCCCTTGGACCGCAGGTGCTGGGAGAGGCCCTCCTCGTCCCGCCACACGCCGGTGTTGTCCACCACCAGGGCGTTGTCGATGCCGTACTCGGTGTAGTCGACCTCCGCGGGGGAGTTGGCGTAGATGAACTGGATGGGCACGCCGTTGGCGGTGATCACGTTGCGCTCTTCATCCACGGTGATGGTGCCGTCGAAGGAGCCGTGCACGGAGTCGCGGCGCAGCAGGGACGCGCGCTTGACGAGGTCGTTGCCGGGCTTCTTGCGCACCACCACGGCGCGCAGGTTGAGCCCGGTGCCGTCGTTGCGGTTGAGCAGGATGCGTGCCAGCAGGCGGCCGATGCGGCCGAAGCCGTAGAGCACCACGTCGCGGGTCTCGGCGTCGTTGCTGCCGTGCTGGTCCACCGCGGGGGCCAGCGCCTCGCGCAGGTAGGAGTCCAGATCCGTGGCGCCGGACTCGGTGAAGCCCTGGTAGAGCTTGGCCACGTCCACGTTGCACACGCCCAGGTTCAGCCGGCCCAGGGCCGTGACGATCTCCACGGTCTTGTCCAGGGGCATCTCCTGGCCCATGATGCGGCGGGCGAAGCGGTGGACCTTGATGATGTCCGTGACGGACTTGTGCACCAGGGAACGCCCGAAGACGGTGGTGACCACCTTGTTGTTGCGGTGCAGCTGCCCCACCAGGGGGACCAGCTGCTCGGCGAGGGCTTCTCGTTCTGACCAGGTGGCGCTCATGAGCATCCTTCTTCCTCGGCCCGGACGTCCTCGTGCGGGCCGTGTTGGAGTCGCGCGACGGTGCGCGGACCAGCGGTGGTGGCGCGCCCCGTGAGCGGCGCTGCTCGTCAGGACCCGAGTTTACGTGGCCGCGCGCACCGCCCCGCGCATTGGCGCAGGATGACGACGCCGCCGGGCCCGGCCGTGCTCGCCGCCCCGTGCCCGGGTGGGCCGCCGGCCCGCGGCCACGGTGCCCCGCCCGACGACGGGCGCCCGGGCGGCGTCGTCCGCCGGAGCACGACGGCCCCTTTGCTACCGTGGAGCCATGTTGACGGTGATCGGTGAGGCCCTCGTGGACGTGGTGTCCCGCAGCGGCGCGGAACCCCGGGCGCACGTGGGCGGCAGCCCCATGAACGTGGCCGTGGGCCTGGCCCGGCTGGGGCAGGAGGTCCAGTTCCTGGGCCGCTACGGCCAGGACGAGTACGGCCACCAGGTGGTCTCCCACCTGCGGGAGAACGGGGTGCGGCTCCCGTTCGAGGCGGACACCCGCCCCACCTCCGTGGCCCAGGCCACCCTGGACGAGGACGGTGCGGCCAGCTACGACTTCCAGCTGGACTGGTCCCTGGACGTCTCCCCGGGCCGGATCGACGAGCTGCTGACGGACACCGAGCTGCTGCACGTGGGCTCGATCGGCGCCATGCTCGAACCGGGTGCCTCCGTGGTGCGCCAGGCCCTGGAGCGCGCGCACCGGCACGCGCTGATCTCCTACGACCCCAACTGCCGCCCCTCGATCATCCCGGACTCCTCCGACGCCCGCGCCCGGGCCGAGCAGATCGTGGCCCTGTCCCACGTGGTCAAGGCCTCGGACGAGGACCTGCTGTGGCTCTACCCGCACCGCGGCGTCGAGGACTCCGCCCGGGCCTGGCTGGCCGCCGGCGCGCGGCTCGTGGTGGTCACGCGCGGCGCCATGGGCCCGTGGGCGGTGAGCCGCGGCACCGGGGAGGACGGCGTGTCCGTCCCCGCCGCGAAGGTCACCGTGGCGGACACCGTGGGAGCCGGGGACTCCTTCATGGCGGCACTGCTCTCGGGGCTCGCGGACCGTGAGATCCTGGGGGCCTCCGCGGCGTCGTCCCTCGAGCAGCTCTCCGCGGGCGAGGTCACCGACCTGCTGCGCCACGCCGCGGCGGCGGCGGGAGTCACCGTCTCCCGCCCCGGCGCGCAGCTGCCCACGCGCGACGATCTCCCCACCACCGGCTGACACCCGCTCCGCCCCGGTGACCGCTGCTGCTGCGGCCGCCCGGGGTGCTGCGCCCATCCGTCACGACGAAAGGACCACCGCCATGTACGACCGTCATCCCTACGCCGACCTGCCCGAACTGCCCACCTTCACGCTCACGTCCACGGACGTGGCCGAGGGCGAGACCATGAAGACCCCGCAGCTCTCCGGGATCATGGGGGCCGGGGGAGAGGACGTCTCCCCGCAGCTGTCGTGGAGCGGTGCCCCGGAAGGCACGCAGTCCTACGTGGTCACCATGTTCGACCCGGACGCCCCCACCCCCAGCGGGTTCTGGCACTGGTGCCTGTCCAACATCCCGGCGGACGTCACGGAACTGGCCACCGGGGCGGCGTCGAACCCGCCGGAGGGAGCCGTGCAGCACCGCAACGACGGCGGCACGGACGAGTACCTGGGTGCGGCCCCGCCCGAGGGCCACGGCCCGCACCGCTACATCCTCTGCGTGACCGCGGTGGACGTGCCCGAGCTCGAGGTGGACGAGAGCTCGAGTCCCGCGGTGGTGAACTTCACCGTGTTCTCGCACGCCCTGGGGCGCGCGTTCCTCACGCCCGTCTACGAAGTGAAGTAGCCGGCGGTGCCCGAACACCTGCGCGCCGAGGGCCGTCCCGTGCGCCTGATCGCCAGTGACCTGGACGGGACGGTCATCGGCCACGACTTCCGGTTCCGGCCCCGGACGCTCGCGGCGATCGCCGCCGCCCGGGACGCCGGGATCCAGGTGGTGTTCGTGACGGGGCGCCCCAAGCGCTGGCTGGACCCGCTGCACGAGCAGCTCGAGGACGTGGGCGTGGTGATCTGCTCCAACGGCGCGGTGATCTACGACCCCGGCACGGAGGAGGTCCTGGGCGCGAGCGTGTTCGAGGTGAACGAGGCGCTGCCCGTGATCGAGGACGTGCGCCGCGCCTTCCCGGACTCGCTGTTCGCCGCGGAGACCCTGGACCGCGTGCACACCGACCACGGGTGGTCCCGCACGGACCGCATGGAGCTGCGGGACATCGTGGAGGCACCCGTGACGGAGTCCCTCGAACCCGGCACCGAGGTGGTGAAGCTGCTGGCCAAGCTCGACGGCGCGGATCCGGAGCACTACTTCGAGCGCGTCCGCGACGTGGTGGCCGGGCGGCTCGCGGTCACCCACTCGGTGGCCGCCGCGCCGCTCGTGGAGATGGGCCAGCGCGGCCTGACCAAGGCCCGGACCCTGGAGCGCTTCGCCGCGGGTCTGGGCATCTCACGCGACGAGGTCATGGCCTTCGGGGACATGCCCAACGACCTCGAGATGCTCACGTGGGCCGGACGCGGCTACGCCATGGCGGACGGTCACCCGGGGGTCGTGGCCGCCGTGGAGCGCACCGCACCGGCCTTCGCCGAGGACGGCGTGGCCCAGGTGATCGAGCACTACCTCGACCACGAGCACCGCGCACCCTCCCGGGAAGCCGACCATGCCTGAGACACCCCGCAAGCACCCCGCGGCACTGGCGCACCGGGGGTTCTCCCCGGACGGCCACGAGAACACCATGGCCGCCTTCCGGGCCGCCGCCGAACTGGGCTTCGTGTGGCTCGAGACGGACGTGCACACCACGAAGGACGGCGTGGTGGTGGCGTTCCACGATCCCACCCTCGAGCGGGTCACGGGCACGGCCGGCAACGTCAACGACCTCACGTGGCAGCAGCTGCGCGAGCTGCGCATCGGCGGCGCCCACGGCATCCCCACCCTCGAGGAGCTGCTCCGTGAGCTGCCGGAGGCGTGCCTGAACATCGACGTCAAGGACGAGGCCTCCGTGGTCGCCCTGCCCGAGGTGCTCGCCCGGGAGGACGCCGTGGACCGGGTGCGCGTCACCTCCTTCTCCGAATCACGACGCCGCCGCGCGCTCGCGCGGATCTCCCGCCTCACGGGCCGCCGGGTCAGGACCTCCGCCGGGATGCTGGGCACCGCAGGGTTCCTGGCGGTGTCCGCGGTGGCGCCGCTGACCGACCGGGTGTCCCCGAGGATCGCCCCGGCCCTGTGGCGAGCGCACCGGGTGGCGTGGTCCCGTGTGGTAGCGCCGTTCGACACCCTCCAGCTGCCCGAGCAGCACACCGTGGAGCTGCCCCTGGGTCGGAAGGTCACCGTGCGCGTGGTGTCCCCGCGGTTCCTGGACCTCGCCCGCCGGGCGGGCCTGGCCGTGCAGGTGTGGACCGTCAACGACCCCGCGGACATGCACCGCCTCCTGGACATGGGTGTGGCCGGGCTGATCACGGACCGCGCGGACCTGCTCCGGGACGTCCTCGTGGCCCGCGAGCAGTGGCCGCCCGACGACCAGCGCTGACCCGTTCGCCCCGCCGGGTGCGCCGTCCCGTCTCGGGAACGGAGTCTCCTTGCGAGGTGCGCGGCCGCACCCTCGTCCCGGGACGGCCCCCGCGCGTGCCCGTCGGCGCGGCGCCCGCTCGACGCGCCGTCGGGTGAACCACCCGCTTCACCCCATTGCGCGGCCCGGCGCGGTAGCTTGGACGTGATCGGGGACACGGGTGATCTCGGAATCACCCGCTCGCCGCCGAGCCCGGTTCGACGAGCCCAGGGAGGCCACGTGCACGGCATGCGCCAGAGCCCTGCCCTCGTCCTGCCGGAGACCGCCTCACCACGTGCCGCCTGGACACCTCCGCGCCGCGGCGGCGCCCGCCGGTCGCAGTCCGCGATCTACCGCCGCCGCCTCACCGCGCAGGCGCCCCTGCTCGGCCACCGCGTGGTGGCCGCGCGCCTGAGCAAGATCCCGTAGCTGGGTTCACGCCCCGCCGGTGCCCCTATCCGGGGGCGCCGAGCCTCCCCATGACGTTCTCCGTCGCACGCCATCCCGCGACGACCATGCCCGCGACCACGCCGCCTGCGAGGAACCATGAACCCTGTGCCACCGTCCACCGTGCCGCCGGAAAGACGCGGACCCCACCGGTCCGGGACCGCCGCACCGGATCGCGTCCCGTCCCGGACCGCCGGCGGCGCCGCGCTGCGCGCCGCCGTGTCCCGGCGGGGGTTCATGGGGCTGGGCGCCGCGGCGGCGTCGTTGGCCCTGGCCGGGTGCGGCGGCAACGCCCAGCCCGGCGCCGTGACCGCGCAGGCCACGGGGGAGCCGCGCCGCGGCGGGATCCTGCGGATCGGGCTGACGGGCGGCGGCGCGTCCGACACCCTGGACGCCAACGCACCCGTGGGCACCGCGGACGGCGGGCGCGTGATGAACCTCTACGACCGGCTCTACGACTACAGCCCCGAGTACGAGCTGGTGCCCCGCCTCGCGGAGTCCGCGACGTCCCAGGACGGCGGCCGGGCCTGGGTGTTCCGGCTGCGCAAGGGCGTGACCTTCCACGACGGGCGCCCGCTCACGTCCAAGGAGGTGGTGTCCACGTTCAAGCGCATCACCGATCCGAAGGACCCGAAGACCGGTGCGGCCGGGCTGGCGCTGCTGAAGCGGACCGTAGCCGTGGACGAGCACACCGTGCGCTTCGAGCTCGCGGAGCCGGACGCGATGTTCGTGGACTCCACGGCGCAGAACTCCATGGGCATCGTCCCCACGGACTACGACCCCAAGAAGCCCGTGGGCACCGGCGCGTTCCGGCTGGGCGAGTTCGAGCCGGGACAGCTCACGGTGCTCAAGGCCAACCCCGACTACTGGGACGGGAAGCCGTACCTGGACGAGGTGCACCTGCTGAACTTCAACGACCAGGACGCCCTGGTGAACGCGCTGCTCTCCACCCAGGTGGACGTGGTGGGGCAGCTGCCACTGGCCATGATCGACGTGGTGAACACGGATCCGCGCCTGCACACGGTGGTGTCGCAGACCGGCAACTGGCTGCCGTTCACCATGCGTGTGGACACCGCGCCGTTCGACGACCCCCGGGTCCGGGAGGCCTTCCGCCTGGTGGTGGACCGCGAGCAGATGGTGGAACAGGTCTTCTCCGGCCACGGCACCGTGGGCAACGACATGTACGCGCCCTTCGACCCGGGCACGCCGGAGCTGCCGCAGCGCACCCGGGACATCGCGAAGGCCAAGAAGCTGCTCGCGGCCGCCGGGCACCCGGACGGGCTCGAGGTGGAGCTCGTCACCGCACCCATCCAGTCCGGTGCGGTGGAGGCCGCGCAGGTCTTCGCGGAGCAGGCCTCCGAGGCCGGCATCAGGGTGAAACTGCGCCGCGTGGACGCCACCACGTTCTTCGGGGACGGGTACCTGAAGTACCCCTTCGCGCAGGACTTCTGGTACACCCGCAGCTTCCTGCCCCAGAGCTCCATGGGCTCCCTGCCCAAGGCGCCGTTCAACGAGACCCACTGGGCGGATCCGGAGTTCCTCGCCCTCTACAAGAAGGCGCGCGCCACGCTGGACGAGAAGAAGCGCAACGAGCTGGTGGCCCGGGCCCAGCAGCTGCTGCACGACAAGGGTGGGTACATCGCGTGGGGGTTCTTCGACCAGGCGGACGCCTACCAGAACTACGTGGGCGGCGCGTTCACCCACCGCAGCGGCATGCCCGTGAGCGGTTTTCAACTGCGGTCCCTGTGGATCGCTCCGGAAGGGAAGTGATCGCGTGGGCGCCATGATCCTCAAACGCCTGGGAGTCTCGGTCTTCGTGCTGCTGGCCGTGTCCCTGCTGGTCTTCGTGTTCACGCTCATGCTGCCCGGGGACCCCGCCCAGGCGATCCTGGGGCAGCAGGCCACGCCGGAGCGGCTGGCCGCGCTGCGTGAGCAGCTGCACCTCAACGACCCCTGGTACACCCGCTACCTCACGTGGCTGGGCGGGTTGTTCACGGGGAACCTCGGCACCTCCGCGGCCACGGGCGGCTCCGTGAACGCGCTGCTCGCGAGCAAGCTCTCCGCCTCGATGGTGCTGCTGGTGATCTCCGCCGTGGTGGCCATCCCGGTGGGACTGTTGCTGGGCACGTGGTCCGCAATGCGCCGCGGCCGGGCCTCGGACCAGACGCTCACCGGGTTCTCCCTGGTGCTCGCGGCGCTGCCGGAGTTCGTGATCGGTGTGGTGCTGACCACCCTGCTGTCCACCACGGTGTTCAAGCTGCTGCCCTCCGTGACCATGGCGGCCCCGGGGATGCGGGTGTGGGACTACCCGCTGCAGCTGATCCTGCCGTCGCTCACCCTCATCCTGGTGGTGGTGCCGTACATGATCCGCATGACCCGCACCACCATGATCGACGTCCTGGACTCCGGGTACGTGGAGATGGCCCGGCTCAAGGGGCTGCCGGAGCGCCAGGTGATCTTCAAGCACGCGCTGCCGCACGCCATCGGGCCGGTGGCGCAGGTGGTGGCCATGCAGCTCGCGTGGCTGGCCGGCGGCATCGTGGTGGTGGAGTTCCTGTTCCGCTACCCCGGGCTCGGCCAGGCCATGGTGGACGCCGTGAACAACCGGGACGTGCAGGTGGTCCAGGCGCTGTCCATGCTCATCGCCGCGTTCTACGTGGTGGTGAACCTGATCGCCGACGTGATCGGGATCCTCGCCAATCCCAAACTGCGGACGGAGACCCGCTCATGAGCCTGAAGAATCCCATGACACCGTCCACGGGGCAGCTGGCGCAGCAGTCCTTCGGCCACTCGGAGTCCCGCGGGGACGCCCGTCCCGTGTCCTTCGCCCGCAGGGTGCTGGACCAGCCCGCCGCCAAGCTGGGCTTCGTCCTCACCGGGCTCGTGCTGCTCGTGGCCGTGGTGGGCCCGTTCGTGGTGCCGGCCTGGACCGGGTACGGCTCCAACTCGTTCGCGGGCAAGCCTTTCCGGACCGGCGTGTTCGGCACCGACAACCTCGGGAGGGACGTGCTGTCCCGGTTCCTGGAGGGTGGCTGGCGGCTGCTGATGTACTCCGCGCTCGCCACGGTGCTGGGCGTGGGCCTCGGCGCCGTGCTGGGCATGTTCGCGGCCTTCCGCCGCGGCTGGCTGGACGCCGTGATCATGCGCTTCGGGGACGTGCTGCTGGCCATCCCGCAGCTCGTGTTCGCGCTGCTCGCCGTGACCGTGCTGGGACCCAAGGGCTGGGTGCTCGTGCTGGTCATCGGTGTCACGCACGCCCCGCGCGTGGCCCGCGTGATCCGCTCGGCCACCTCCGGCGTGGTCTCCGAGGACTACGTGCTGGCCTCCCAGATGTACGCCGTGCCGCAGTGGAAGATCCTCTCCCGGGACGTGGTGCCCAACATCATGGGGCCGCTCATGGTGGAGGTGGGGCTGCGCTTGACGTACTCGATCGGCGCCGTGGCCTCTCTGTCCTTCCTGGGCCTCGGCATGCAGCCGCCCACCCCGGACTGGGGGCTGATGATCAACGAGAACCGGATCGCCCTGTCCCTGCAGCCGTGGGGTGTCATCCTGCCGGTCATCGCGATCGCCGTGCTCACCGTGGGCACCAACCTGATCGCCGACGCCGTGGCCGGCGCCTCCGCGGGCCGCGTGCGCTCCACCCGGTCCGCCCGGAAGAAGTCTGCGACGGCCGCGCGCGGTGTGACGGCGACGTCGCCGGACCCCGCCCTGAGTGCCGCCCCCGCGCAGGGCGCCGCCCCCGGGGAGACCCCGGCCCCCGAGCAGAACGCGACGAAGGAACTGTGATGAGAAGGTCCGAACAGAAGGCCCGCGACAGGGTGCGGGGCACCGCCGTTCCCCGCGCCACGGTGGACACCGCCATCACGGCGTCCCACCTGAGCCTGGGGGTCACCGGCGGGGACCTGATCCTCGACGACGTGAGCTTCCGGCTGCGCCCGGGCCGGATTCTCGCGCTCGTGGGGGAGTCCGGCTCCGGCAAGACCACCGCGGCGCTCGCGTGCATGAACCACCTGCGGGCGGGTCTGGAGCTGCGCGGCGGCACGGTGGAGCTGCAGGAGGGGGCATCGCGCTTCCACCGTGACGCCGTGGACCTTCTCACGCTGCCCGAGGCGAAGATGCGACGGCTGCGCGGCGGGACCATCGCGTACGTCCCCCAGGATCCCGCGCTGTCCCTCAACGGGTCCCTGCGCGTGGGGGAGCAGATCGCGGAGGTGCTGCGCGCCCACGAGTTCGGCCGCAACGCCCACGAGCGGGACGACCGCGTGGCGGAGGTGCTCTCCGAGGTGGGGCTGCCCAGCGACCGCGAGTACCAGCGCCGCTTCCCGCACCAGCTCTCGGGCGGGCAGCAGCAGCGCATCGGGATCGCCATGGCGTTCGCGTGCCGCCCCGCGGTGATCATCCTGGACGAGCCCACCACCGGCCTGGACGTGGCCACCCAGGACCTGGTGCTCAAGACCATCTACCAGCTGACCACCAAGCACGACGTCGCCGGGCTGTACATCACCCACGACCTCGCCGTGGTGGCCCGCGTGGCCAACGACGTGGCCGTGATGCTGCACGGCCGCATCGTGGAGGACGGCCCGGCCGAACGGCTGCTCCGCCGCCCCGAGCACCCTTACACGCGGGCGCTGCTGGACGCGGTGCCGGACATGCAGGGCGCCCGGGACATGGGCGGCGGGCCCGCCGTGAGCCCCGTGGCCGCGGTGCGTGCGCCGTGGGACCGCGGCAGAGCCGCGCCCGGTCAGATGGCCGCGTCCGCATCCGGCACTCCCGCCGGCACGGCGGACGACGCCGCGGCGACCACCGGAACCGGCCACCCCGAAAACGGTGCGGCGGTGCGCGAACGGGGCGCGGGCGGCGTCGTCGGCACGGGCAGGCAGGACGCCCCCGTGGTGCGGTTGCGGGATCTGCGCATGGCGTACGGGTCCGCGGTGATCCTGGACGGCATCAACCTGGACCTGGAAGCCGGGCAGACCACCATGCTGCTCGGGGAGTCCGGGTCCGGGAAGACCACCCTCTCCCGCAGCGTGGCCGGACTGAACGACGGCTACACCGGGGACGTGCTCCTGGACGGGGAGGTGCTCGCCCCCAGCACGCGGCGGCGCAGCAACGAGCAGCGCCGCAGGATCCAGTACGTGTTCCAGTCCCCGTTCTCGTCCCTGAACCCGCGGCGCAGCATCGGGGACTCGCTGCAGGTGCCGCTGCAGATGAGCGGGGACCTGAGCCGGGAGCAGCGCCGGGCCGCGGTGGCGGACGCGCTGGACGCGGTGCGGCTGGGACGCAGCTACATCGACCGTCGCCCCGGGGAGCTCTCGGGCGGTGAGCGGCAGCGTGCGGCGGTGGCGCGGGCGCTCGTGAACGCGCCATCGGTGCTGGTGTGCGACGAGATCACCTCCGCGCTGGACGTGTCCGTGCAGGCGTCCGTGATCGAGCTGCTGCGGGAGCTGCAGCACGAGCGCGGGCTGGCCATGCTGTTCGTGACCCACAACATCGCGCTGGCCCGGCACATCTCGCACAGGCTGGCGGTGCTGGAACGCGGCACACTGGTGGACTACGGCCCCACGGACAGTGTGCTGCGCAACCCCCGGCACGAGTACACCCGGTCCCTGCTGCGCCACGTCCCCACGCTGGAGGAAGCCGGCTGAGGGCTGCGGTGATGCGCCGGGTGCGGGAGGTGTTCGCGCACCACCTGGGTGAGTCGTGCGGCGGGATGTCCTTCTGTGTGTACCGGGACGGGCGGCCGCTGCTGCGCCTGCACGGCGGCTCCTTCGAGCGCCGGGAATCGCCCGCGGACCGCATCGGGCGGCCGTGGGACGAGCACACCCTGGCCGTGATGTTCTCCGGGACCAAGGGGCTCACGGCCACCGTGGTGGCGCTGCTCGTGGACCGCGGTCTGCTGGACGTGACCGCACCCGTGGCCACTTACTGGCCGGAGTTCGCCGCGGCCGGCAAGCAGCGCGTGAGAGTGGCGCAGCTGCTGGACCACACGGTGGGCCTCGTGTACACGGACCCCGAACCGGCCACGGGAATGCTGGACGTCCCCGCCCACGCGGCGGCGCTGGCCGCACAGCAACCCCTGTGGGAACCGGGCAGCAGGGTGGCCTACCACGCGGTCACCTTCGGCTACCTCGTGGAGGAACTCGTGCTGCGCGTCACGGGCCGCCGCGTGGGGGAGCTGCTCCGCGACCTCGTGGCGGAGCCGCACGGGCTGGACCTGCACCTGGGGCTGCTGCCGGAGCTGGAGGACCGGGTGTCCCCGGTGTTCCGGGCCCCCGGGTACGCCATCAGCACGTTCCTGGCGGACCCCCGACGCCGCGCACTCGTGGACCGCATGTACGGCACGGCCCTGCTGCGGGAGGAGCTGCCCGCGAACACCCGCGCCTACCACGCGAGCGGCCTGGCCTCCGGAGCGGGGATCGGCGGCGCGGATGCCATGGCGCGCTTCTACTCCCTGCTGGTCTCCGGGGAGCTCGTGACGCCGCGGACCCGGGACCTCTTCACCCGCACGTGGTCCCGGGGGATCGACGCCGTGAACGACCGCCCCGTGGCCTTTGGACTGGGCTTCGAGGTCCAGGACGAGCTGCGCACCTACGGTCCCGTGGAGCGGGCCTACGGCCACTCCGGCGCCGGTGGCTGCCTCCACGGGGCGTGGCCGGACGCGGGCCTCGGCTTCTCGTTCCACACCAACGAGATGCGCGGCGAGAACACGGACCGGAGGGCCAAGGACCTGCTGGACGCGCTGGCCGACGGCTGAGAGCGGTTCCACCGGGATCCCCGCGCCGAGTGGTGGCGCGGGTGCGTTCAAATGGTGCGCACGGGCTGACGACCACTCTGGCGCTCAGCCCTCCCGCTGTGCCAGCGCGATCAGTTCTGCGGTGAGGCCCTGCGTGGTGCGGGGGCCGTTCCACACCGCCCGCAGCCGACGGCGCAGGTTCAGCACCGTGGGCACCTGCACCAGGGTTCCTGCGGCCACGGCGTCGTCCACGGCCAGCCGACTCAGCACGGCTGGAGCGGATCCCGCCTGCACGCTGACCCGGACGGCCGCGTTGCTGGGCATCTCCAGCAGGGACGTCACGGGCCGGCCGAGGGCGTGATCCAGCACCAACCGGGTGCCGGAACCGGCCTCGCGGGTGATGAGCGGGGTGCCCGCGAGCTCGGCCGTGGTCACCGGGTCCTCGCGTGTGCCCCACGGGTGCTGCGGGGGCGCCACGAGCACGAGCTCGTCCCGGGCCACCACCGCGTGGTGCAACCCCGCGGGTGGTCGGGGGCTCTCGATGAATCCCAGGTCCGCGGAGCCGTGCAGCACGTCCCGGGCCACCTCGTGGGAGTTGTGCACGGTGACCTGCACCGTGGCGTCCGGGTGGGCCGTGCGCAGGGCGGCCAGCCACCGGGGGAGCAGGTGCTCGGCCACGGTCTGACTGGCCGAGACCCGCAGCGAGCGGGAGCGGGAGGTGTCCTGCGCGAGGAGGGCGGCGCCGTCGACCAGCTGGTGGGAGGCGGTGACCACGGCCCGCGCCCACTCCGTGACCAGCAGACCGGCCGGGGTCAGCGTGGACCCCCGGGTGGAGCGGTGGAGCAGGGGAACACCGAGCGTGCGTTCCAGGCGGGCCATGGAACGGCTGGCACTGGGTTGGGCGGTGCCCACGGCGCGCGCGGCGCCGGCCAGGCTGCCGTGGTCCGCGACCGCCACGAGGATCTCGAGTGCGGCGACGTCGGGCCAGTGGGACATGTCCGCAGGCTATACCCCGGATGCCGGACCGAGGACTACTGCCGGAGTGTGACGCGCCGCATCCTGAAGTGATGACCCAGCCCTCGCACCCCGCTCCCGCAGTCCATGCACCCGCCGCGCAGCGCCCGCCGACGAGCGCCGCGAAGCCCGCCGGCGTGGTGCCCCTGCCGGGTCCGCAGTGGTACGGCTCCCTCATGGGCACGGGCATCGCGGCGACCCTCACGCAGACCCTGAGCGGGGATCTGCCCGGCGCCCGGGCGCTCGCGGTGGTGCTGCTCGTGACCGGCTGGTTCGTGTTCGTGGGCCTGACCGCGGCGTTCGCGGCGCGGATCGCCCGACGCCCGGCGGTGCTGGCGCAGACCATCCGGGACCTCCCGGTGCTCGCCACGTGGGGCATGGTGTCCATGGGCGTCCTCGCCCTGGGGTCGGCGACCGCCACGGTGGTGCCCGCCCACTGGCCCTCGCTCGCGTCGTCCGCGTGGGCGGTGGACGGCGTGCTGTGGAGCGTGGGCACCGTGCTGGGCATCCTCACGGCACTCGGGTTCGCCGTACGACTGATCGGCCGTGACGTGGGCGCACCCACCACCACGTGGGGGCTGCCGATCGTGCCGCCCATGGTCTCCGCGACCACCGGCGCCGCACTCGTCCCCCACCTGGCCACCCGCCCCGCGCAGCTGCTGCTCGTGATCGTGGCCGTGGCGTGCTTCTTCCTGGCGCTGGTCCTGGGCATGGTGGTGTTCGCGGTGGCCTACCACCACCACTGGCGGGTGGCCCCGCTGCCGCTCGCGGCCTCCACCAGCGCGTGGATCCCGCTGGGCGTGGTGGGCCAGTCCACAGCGGCGGCGCAGGCGCTCGCGGTGCAGGCGCAGCACTTCGTGCTCCCCGAGGACGCGGGCACGCTGACCTGGCTCGCGAACCTCTACGGGACCGTCATGCTCACCCTGGGGGTGCCCCTGATCGCCTGGGCCACGGTCATGACACTGCGCGGATTCCGCAACGGGATGCCCTTCTCCCCGGGCTGGTGGGCGCTGACCTTCCCCGTGGGCACGGTGTGCCTGGGGCTGCACGGCATGGCGGGTGGCACCGGCGTCCGGGCGTTCGGGATCGCCTCGGACGTCGTCTGCCTGGTGCTGCTGTTCAACTGGGCCCTGTGCGCGGTGGCCACGGTGCGGGCGGTCAGGGCCCACACCGTGGGCACGTCGCGGGCACCGGTCGCGGCGCACGGGTGACGTGCCGGGCGGACCGCCGGGGCGGCGTCGTCCGCTCGTTTCCGGCGCCCACGACGCCGCCCCGCCCGGTGTGACCGCTGCGACACCCTGCGCTCCGGCTGGCTAGCATGGGGGTCATGAAGGCTACCGAAGAATCGCTCGTCCGCCCCCAGATCCAGGGCCACACCGGGGTGCTCACCCTCACCCGGGAGAAGACCCTGAACGCGCTGAACCGCAGCATGTACCACCAGCTCGTCAACGCCCTGCAGATGTGGCGTGACGATCCCGCCATCACCGAGGTGGTCGTGCGCTCCGAGCTGCCCAGGGCGTTCTGCGCCGGTGGTGACATCAAGGAGGTCCGCACCGCCGCACTGGAGGGCCACGAGGACGAGATCCGGGACGCGTTCGGCACCGAGTACTCCATGAACGCGATCATCGCCCGCTACCCCAAGCCGTACGTGGCCATCATGAACGGCATCGTGATGGGCGGCGGCATGGGGCTCTCGGTCCACGGCTCGCACCGGATCGTCACGGAAACCACGCAGCTGGCCATGCCGGAGACCGCCATCGGCTTCTTCACGGACGTGGGTGCCAGCTACTTCCTGCCGCGGGTCACCCGCGGTGCCGGGGCGGCCATTGCCGACGACGCCGCCCGCCGCGAATCCCTCGCCGTGGCCCGGTACCTCGGGCTGGGCGGTGTGCGGATCACGGGAGCGGACGCCATCGCCCTGGGCCTGGCGGACGTGTTCATCGACTCCGCGGACGTGGACGCGTTCGTGGCGACCGTGATCACCGATGGTGTGGACGCCGCCGTGCAGAAGTACTCGAAGGACGCCCCGGAGTCCGAGTTCCCCGCCCGGTGGGACGAGATCGTGAAGACCTACGGCGCGGACACCCTTGAGGAGGTCGTGCAGAACGCGGGCTCGGACCTGGACGGCATGAGCCCCACCTCGCTGGCCCGCGTGTTCGAGCTGCTGAACAAGGGCTCCGAGGACGACGACGTGGTCTCCTGCCTGGAGCGCGAGCTGCGCATGGCGGAGGACACCGCCGTGGGCCACGACTTCATGGAGGGGGTGCGCGCCATGGTGGTGGACAAGGACAAGAACCCGCAGTGGGAGCCGGCCACCGCCGCCGAGGTGGACGAGGACCGCATTCGGGCGCTCGCGGAGGAGAAGTCCGAGCTGCCCATTCGGGTCTGACCCAGCAGACCCCCCACTCCCGCAGACCCCCTGAGGACGCCGCCGCCCCGCGCACGAGGACGTGTACGGGGCGTCGTGCTGCGTGGAGCATGCCGCTGCAGCGGCTCTTCGTCGCTTCCGGCGCACGCCCGTTCCCGGCCCTGCGGGCTCGACCGGGCGGTGTTGGCGTTGCCACCGGACTGCCCGGGCCCTGGGCCGGGAAGGGGCCGGTGCCCGCGTGGTGAGGTTGCGCGCGGAGCCGGCCGTGCGGCGTCGTCGTGCCCGGGGTGTCAGCCCAGGGGCGACGGGGTCTGGGAGGTGTCCGGGGTGAGCGGGTCCGAGCCCACGGAGCCGCGGGCCCGGGCAATGGCCGCCATGAGGTGGTAGACCACCAGGGTGGCGGCGGTGCCCAGGGCGATGCCCGCGAAGTCCAGCCCGGCCACGGACCACGTGTAGTTGCCGATGCCCACGATCATGGCGATCGCCGCGGTGGTGAGGTTCACCGGGTTGGAGAAGTCCACGCGGTTCTGCACCCAGATCCGCACGCCGAGCATGCCGATCATGCCGTAGAGCACGGTGGCCGCGCCGCCCAGCACACCTTGTGGAACGGTCGCCACGGCCGCGCCGAATACGGGAGTGACGCTGAGCAGGAGGGCCACCAGGGCGGCCACCCAGTACGCGGCCGTGGAGTACACGCGGGTGGCGGCCATGACCCCGATGTTCTCCGCATACGTGGTGGTGCCGGAACCACCACCGGCGCCCGCGATCATGGTGGCCAGGCCGTCGGACATGATGGCGCGGCCGGTGTAGGGGTCCAGGTCGTCCCCGGTCATCAGCGCCACGGACTTCACGTGGCCGATGTTCTCCGCCACGAGCACCAGGATCACGGGGATGAACAGCCCGGCCATGCTGAGGTGGAACTCGGGGCTCTGGAACTGGGGCAGCCCGAACAGTCCCTGTTGCTCCCACGCGGCCCGGATAGCGTCGAACTTCACCTCGCCGCGCAGCACCGCGGTGAGGTAGCCGATGGCCACGCCCAGCAGGATGGACAGCCGCCCCAGCAGGCCGCGGAAGAGCACCGAGATCAGGATGATCGAACCCAGGGTCACCAGTGCGGTGACGGGCGCGGCCGTGAAGTTCTCCTTGGCGGACGGCGCCAGGTTGAAGCCGATC
The DNA here is from genome assembly GCF_003226895.2 of Kocuria tytonis. Taxonomy (GTDB): domain Bacteria; phylum Actinomycetota; class Actinomycetes; order Actinomycetales; family Micrococcaceae; genus Kocuria; species Kocuria tytonis. Next base: position 132,399 of record NZ_PNJG02000004.1, on the reverse strand, counting down.
AGCGCCACGATGGTGCCCGTGACCGCCGGGGGCATGAGCCTCTGCAACCACCCCGTGCCCGCCACCTGCACGAGCACGCCGATCAGGAACAGCGCGGCTCCCGCCATGATCACGCCGCCCAGCGCCCCACCCGGGCCGTACTGGTTCACGGATGCGGTGATCGGGGCGATGAACGCGAACGAGGACCCCAGGTAGCTGGGCACCCGCCCGGCGGTGACCACCAGGAACAGCACCGTGCCGATGCCCGAGAAGAACAGCGTGGTGGCCGGCGGGAAGCCCGTGAGCAGCGGCACCAGGAACGTGGCGCCGAACATCGCCACCACGTGCTGCGCGCCGATCGAGATGGTCCGCGGCCACGCCAGCCGCTCCCGCGGGGTCACCACGTCCCCGGGGGCCACGTGCTTGCCGTCCCCGTGCAGCCGCCAGGACAGTCCCAGCTTCTCGACGACGCCGCCACGCCGGTTCTCGGCGTGCGGATCCTGCTGCTCCCCGCCCGGTGACGGGGTCCGTGCGGGGGAAACCGGCGTGCTCATGGGCGCTCCTTGTCATGGGCGGGCGCGGGGTGCCGCCCCGAGGATTCTAGTGCGCGAGTGATGAGCGGGGGGGGGGTCGTGAGGGGCGCGGAGGTGGCGGGTGCGCGGGTGGCGGTGGTGCGGCGTCGGCGTCCCCTGACGGGCGGACTACGGGCGAGTAGGGTGAGTGACGGGGGCCACGCCCGTGGTCCTCGGGCCCGCGGGAGGCCACCTTCCCCGGGCGTGACTCGCACAGAAGTGGGGAAGACACCATGGCTGAACTGACCAACGTGGCCGTGATCGGCTCCGGGGTGCTCGGATCGCAGATCGCGTTCCAGTCCGCGTACTTCGGCAAGACCGTGACCGTGTACGACATCAGCGACGAGATCATCGGGGCGCTGCCCGGCAAGTGGGAGAAGCTCGCCCTGCTGTACACGCGGGACATGGCGGCCACGCCGGAGCAGCTGGACGCGGCCAAGTCCCGGCTGAGCGGGACCACGGACCTGGCGGCCGCGCTGGCGGACGCGGACATCGTGATCGAGGCCGTCCCCGAGAACCTGGAGCTCAAGAAGAAGGTCTGGGCGCAGATCGGTGAGGCGGCACCGGAGAAGACCATTCTCTGCACCAACTCCTCCACGCTGCTGCCCAGCGACATCGCGGAGTCCACCGGGCACCCGGAGCGGTTCCTGGCCCTGCACTTCGCCAACGAGGTGTGGCGCAACAACACCGGTGAGGTCATGGGCCACGCGGGCACGGATCCCGCCGCGGCCCAGGCCGTGCTCCAGTTCGCCGAGGAGATCGGCATGGTGCCCATCCACATCCAGAAGGAGCAGGCGGGCTACATCCTCAACACCCTGCTGGTCCCGTTCCTCACGGCGGCGTCCTACCTGTGGGTCAACGACATCGCACAGGCCGAGGACATTGACAAGACGTGGCGCACCGCCACCGGCTCGCCCCTGGGGCCCTTCCAGATCCTGGACCACGTGGGCATGGAGACCTACTACCAGATCAACATGAATGCCGGGACCGAGGACTCCAAGCGCGTGGCGGAGCGCGTGAAGCGCGAGTTCATCGACAAGGGCCACATGGGCCGCAGCTCCGGGCAGGGGTTCTACACCTACGAGTGATGTGATGACGGGAGCGCCGTCCAGCGCCCGGGTTCACGCCGTGCGCCCGCCGGTGCGGTGCTCCCACCCGCGCGGTGCTCCCACCACCCGTTGCAACAGCTGAGCAGATGCAGATTCCGGAGCGGTTTTCTGCATCTGCTCAGCTGTTGCAGGGGCGGGATTCGGCGCCGGAGGAGGGTGCTCGGGGGAACAGGGTTCGGCGTGGGACCCCGGCAGCTCCCGCAGGTCCATGAATAATGAACGGCATGACCCAGGACGCCTTCGGAGAACTGCTCGACAAGCTCTACTACGGGGCGCTGGACACCCGTGACCGCGGGGACAAGTTCGAGCGCCTGATGCGCTCCTACCTGCTCACGGACCAGGCGTACTCGTTCTCCAAGGTGTGGCTGTGGAACGAGTACCCGGAGCGCGGCAACCGCTCGGACATCGGCGTGGACCTGGTGGGTGTCCGCGCCGACACGGGCGAGAAGGTGGCGATCCAGTGCAAGTTCAAGGATCCGGACAAGGTGATCGCCAAGGGGGACGTCGACTCCTTCATCTCCGCGTCCGCCACCGCTGAGTTCGGTGAGCGGCTGATGGTCTCCACGTCCCGCACAGAGCTGGGTGGCAACGCCCGCAAGACCATCGAGAACCTGGACAAGCCGTGGTCCACGGTGGGGCTGGATCAGCTGGCAAATGCCCCCATCGACTGGTCCCAGTTCAACCTGGACCAGCCGGACCACATGGTGCGCACGGACGAGGGCAAGTCCCCGCGCCCGCACCAGCTGCAGGCCATGGCCGCGGTGCGGGAGGGCTTCGCGGAGCATGATCGCGGCAAGCTCATCATGGCGTGCGGCACGGGCAAGACGTACACCTCCCTGCAGATCATGCAGGAGCAGACCCCGGAGAACGCCACGGTGCTGTTCCTGGTGCCGTCCATCTCCCTGCTCTCGCAGACGCTCACGGAGTGGAAGCGGGATGCCTCCGAGGAGTTCCGCGCGTTCGCGGTGTGCTCGGACGTGAAGGTGGGCAAGAACACCGCGGATGACATCTCCTCCACGGATCTTGCGCTGCCGGCCACCACGAGCGCGGAGCGCCTGATCACCCAGCTCAACCGCTTCCCGGACTACGCGGGGCGCACCGTGGTGTTCTCCACGTACCAGTCCATCGACGTGCTGCACGAGGCGCAGCAGATGGGTTTCCCGGACTTCGACCTCATTGTCTGCGACGAGGCCCACCGCACCACGGGTGCCACGCTGGCCGGCCAGGAGGACTCCGCGTTCGTGCGCGTGCACGACCAGTCCTTCATCCGCGGCACCAAGCGCCTCTACATGACGGCCACACCGCGCGTGTTCGACGAGGGCACCCGGAAGAAGGCGGAGGAGAACTCCGTGGTGGTCGCGTCCATGGACGACGACACGCTGTTCGGTCCCGAGTTCCACCGCCTCGGTTTTGGTGAGGCCGTGGAGGGCGGTCTGCTCAGCGACTACAAGGTCCTGGTGCTCGCGGTGGACGAGGCCGCGATCACGCGCCAGTTCCAGGAGCTGCTCACGGACGAGGACGGCCAGCTCAGCATTGACGACGTCGCCCGCATGGTCGGCTGCTGGAAGGGCCTCTCCACGCGCGGTTCCGGCCGGGGCCGCGGGGACGACGACGCCGCACCGCACCCGGGTGCCCCGGCTCCCATGCGGCGCGCGGTGGCGTTCGCCTCCAACATCCGGGAGTCGCAGCGGGTTGCTGACGCGCTGGAGCGGGTGAGCGAGCAGCTCACGCAGGACAACCCGCAGGACCTGGTGCTGCGTGCCGAGCACGTGGACGGCACCATGAACGTGGCGCAGCGGGGTGAAAAGCTGCGGTGGCTGGAGGCCGAGCCCGAGCAGGACGAGTGCCGCATCCTCACCAACGCGCGGTGCCTGTCCGAGGGCGTGGACGTGCCCAGCCTGGACGCGGTGATGTTCCTCAACCCCCGCAACTCGCAGGTGGATGTGGTGCAGTCCGTGGGACGGGTGATGCGCCGGGCCAAGGACAAGGACTACGGGTACATCATCCTGCCGGTGGGCATCCCCTCCGGGGTGGCTCCGGAGGCCGCGCTGAAGGACAGCAAGAAGTACAAGGTCATCTGGTCCGTGCTCAACGCGCTGCGCTCGCACGACGACCGCTTCGAGGCGATGGTCAACCACATCGACCTCAACCAGGACCGGGACGACCGCCTGGACGTGATCCCGGTGACCGTGGACGACGACTCCACGGTGGTGGTCCCCACCAACGAGCACGGCGAGCAGACCGTGCTGGATCTGCCGTTCGAGAACGCGCAGGAGTGGCGGGACGCCATCTACGCCAAGATCGTGCAGAAGGTGGGGGACCGCGAGTACTGGGAGAACTGGTCCGCGACCATTGCGGAGGTGGCGGCCAAGCACACCGAGCGGATCACCGCCTTGGTCACCCAGGACCCCTCCCCGGAGGTCGCGGAGCAGTTCGACACGTTCGTGGCGGCACTGCGGGCCAACCTCAACGACGGCATCTCCACCACGGACGCGATCTCCATGCTGTCCCAGCACCTGATCACCAGGCCGGTGTTCGACGCGCTGTTCGAGGGCTACGACTTCGCCGCGCACAACCCGGTGTCCGTGGTGATGCAGCGAATGGTGGACACGCTGGCCGGGAACAACCTGGAGTCCGAGACGGCCACGCTGCAGTCCTTCTACGACAGTGTGCAGCGCCGCGCCACGGGGATCGACAACCCCGAGGGCAAGCAGCGCATCATCACGGAGCTGTACGAGAACTTCTTCACCAAGGCGTTCCCCAAGCAGGCGGACGCCATGGGGATCGTGTACACCCCGGTGGAGATCGTGGACTTCATCCTGCGCTCGGTGGACGAGCTCTCCCGCCGGCACTTCGGGGTGGGGCTCACGGACCGGGACGTGCACGTGCTGGACCCGTTCACGGGCACCGGCACGTTCATGGTGCGGCTCATCGAGTCCGGCATCATCGAACCCCACGACCTGGCCCGCAAGTACGCGGAGGAGCTGCACGCCACCGAGATCATGCTGCTGGCCTACTACATTGCGGCCATCAACATCGAGGCCACGTACCACGGCGTGCAGGGCGGGATGTACGTCCCGTTCGAGGGCATCGTGCTGGGGGACACGTTCCAGATGTCCGAGGACCGGGACGTGATCGACAGCGAGGTGTTCACCGGCAACAACTCCCGCGCGCAGAAGCAGCTGGACGCGGACATCCGGGTGGTGGTGGGCAACCCGCCCTACTCGGTGGGCCAGACCAGCGCGAACGACAACAACGCGAACCTCGCCTACCCCACGCTCGACGCCCGGATCCGGGACACGTACGCGGCGCTCGGCAGCGGGCAGAACAAGAACAGCCTCTACGACTCCTACGTGCGCGCTCTGCGCTGGGGCTCCGACCGGATCGGGGGCCGGGGCATTCTGGCCTACGTGACCAACGGCGGGTACATCGACGGGAACTCGGCGGACGGCATCCGGAAGTCGCTGATGCGGGACTTCGACCGGCTGTACGTGTTCAACTTCCGGGGCAACCAGCGCACGGCGGGTGAGCAGTCACGGCGGGAGGGCGGCAAGGTGTTCGGCAGCGGCAGCCGCGCCACCGTGGCGGTGCTGCTGGCGGTGAAGGACCCTGCCCACACCGGGGACTGTGAGCTGCGCTACCGGGACATCGGGGACTACCTCTCCCGCGAGGCCAAGCTCGAGATCATCCGCACGGCGGGGCTGAACGACGAGGGCTGGCAGACTCTGCGCCCCAACGACAAGGGGGAGTGGCTCAACCAGTCCACGGACGAGTTCCAGGAGTACGCCCCGCTGGGAGACAGAGATGGAACCTCAGATCCCCCTCCAGTACTAACTGCGTATAGCCGCGGAGTGGCGACGGGTCGTGACGCTTGGTGCTTCAACTATTCCAGGACGAAACTGATCAAAAACACGCATTCGACGGTGGACGCTTTTAATGAAACCGTTGATTCTTTCCAGCCAGGGGGGTCTTCTCGGGCGCGAAAGGAGATCGAGGCCCGGGGTCACGCAGAGTATGATCCCACGAAAATAAGTTGGAGCACGGAGTTGTTCCGCGAGCTGGTTCATAAAAACAGGATGGCAGTCGAAGACAAGGGATTTCGACTTAGCTCATACAGGCCGTTTTTGCGCCAAAACCTTTACTTTGACCAAAAATTGAATTCGCGCCGTTACCAGTTGCCCAAGATGTTCCCGACCCCGAAGCACGAGAACTACGGGTTCTACGTGGTGGGTATGGGATCCGCCGTTCCGTTCTCTGTTCTCGCGCTGGATCAGATCCCGGACCTCTACGTCACGGGTGCGGGCAGCGGCGGCCAGTTCTTCCCCCGCTACACCTACGAGCCCCTGGACACCCCCGCCGAGAACGAGGACCCCACGGAACTGGACCTGGGGCTGGGCGGAAGCGAGAGCGGCGTCGTCGTGGACGGGTACCGGCGGATCGACAACGTGACGGACGAAACTCTGGCGCGCTACACCGAGGCCTTCGGGGAGGGCGTGAGCAAGGACGAGATCTTCGCGAGCGTGTACGCGCAGCTGCACGACCCGGCCTACCGGCAGACGTACGCGGCGGACCTCAAGCGCCAGCTGCCGCGTATTCCGCTGCCCGGCTCCGCCGAGGACTTCCGGGCGTACGCGCGGGCGGGGCGCGAGCTCATGGACCTGCACATCGGCTACGAGACCGTGGAGCCGTACCCGCTGACCGAGTCCCACAGCACGGGCGACGAGTCCGACCCCGCGTTCTACCGGGTGACGACAATGCGCTGGGGCGGCACGGGCAGGTCCAGGGACCGCTCGGTGATCGTGTACAACGGCAACGTCACGCTCAGCGGCATCCCGGACGCGGCCCACGAGTACATGCTGGGCTCGCGCTCCGGGCTGGAGTGGCTGCTGGACCGGTACCGGGTGAAGACGGACAAGGCGTCGGGCATCGTGAACGATCCCAACGACTGGGCGCTGGAGCACGAGAACCCCCGCTACATCGTGGACCTGATCAAGCGGGTGACCACGGTGAGCGTGCGGACCATGGAGATCGTGAAGGGGCTGCCGGGGACGGCGTGAGACCGGGCCACCACCGTGCCAGCGGTCCTGTCCAGGGTTGCCGGTCGCTGGCAGCCGCGCACCGGGCGCGACGGTCACGGTGAAGACAACGATTCAGCCCACGGTAGGAGAGTGAACACATGACCAGCCTGAAAGATCTCATCGAGCACGAGCTGCTGTTTCCGGGCGAGCAGCTTGAATCGAGGTCGCCCACCTGGCCCGCGAGAGCGTCGCTCACCGCAGACGGATCCGTCCTGTACGACGAATCGTCCTACCGCACGCCGTCCGCTGCAGCCAAAGCGGTGCGGCGGGGCGGAGCGACTAATGGGTGGTCCTTCTGGTACGTGCAGCGCGACTCCGAGGCCGTGCCGCTGGCCGCGTTGCGCTCGGCATACGAAGAGCCGGGAGGTGCCCCCGGAAGGCCCCGCCCTGGTACCGCCCGAAAGACGGGGGCCCAGGCGAGGCCGGTGCGGGACGCGGACCCGAACCGTGCGGATCCGGAGGACGAGCAGACCCAGGCGGGCGCTCCAGACGCGCACCACGACGACGCGGGTCTCATCACGGCTTTTGGCATGTTCTGGCGCCGTGACCTGGTGGACTGGTCCGTCAGCTCCACCGCTGTCCGGGTGCTGGGGCGGCAGTCCCAGGACGAGAAGGCAATCGACTTCGCACAGCAGATCGGTGTGTACCTGCTCCACGACGGAGCACGAACTATCTACACCGGTCGGGTCTCCAGCCCCCGACTTGGAGCGCGCCTGGCGGAGCACACCAAGGACCGGCTGTCCGGTCGCTGGGACAGGTTCTCCTGGTTTGGGCTGCGCCCCGTGCTGAGCACAGGAGTGCTCGGTGCCGCAGGGTCCAACTTCGGGACCGACCTGGTGGTGGCCACCATGGAGGCCATCCTGATTGAGGGTCTCGAACCGCCGCAGAACCGCCGGCAGGGGGACGGCATGACGGGCCAGGAGTACACACAGGCCGAGGATCCGAGCCTGCAGGAGCAGGACCTCATGGCCACCCTGCTGAAGCAGCTGCAGAGCCGGCGCCGCTGACGAGTTCCCTGGGGTAAAACAGAGCGGCCGTGCCCTTCTGTTCTCCGTTGCGTTCCGTGTTTTTGAGGCCCCGAGCAGCTTGGCGGGGTTGCGCGCCCCAACCACAACCGCTGCACAGCATTCTGGGCCCCTCCCGCTGCGATCCGCCCGCGGCAGTCCTCCGGGATCTGCACTACCCCGCTACCCTGAACCCGTGCACCCCGCAGAGCTGAGCCCGGCCACCCAGGACTACCTGAAGACCATCTGGCGGCTGGGCGAGTGGGAGCCGGAGCGGGTGACCACCACGTCGCTGGCCGCGCGGATGGGTCTGGCGGCCTCCACCGTGTCCGAGGCGCTGAAGAAGCTCACCGCACAGGGCCTGGTGACCCGGCCCGCATACGGGGTCGTGGAGCTGACCGCCGAGGGACGTGACGTGGCGGTGCACATGGTGCGCCGGCACCGGATCCTGGAGATGTTCCTGGCCACCGAGCTGGGCTACGCGTGGGACGAGATCCACGACGAGGCAGAGGTCCTCGAGCATGCCGTCACCGACCGATTCATCGACCGTGTGGACGCCAAGCTCGGCCATCCCGGCACGGACCCGCACGGGGACGTGATTCCCACCCGGGACGGGGTCATCACCCCGGCGCCGGCGGTCCCCCTGGCGGACGTGGTCGGGCCGGCCCGGGTGCGCGTCACGCGGGTCTCGGACGAGAACCCCCGGACCCTTCGGCGGCTGTCCCGCGCGGGGATCGGCCCGGGATCGCGGGTGAGTGTGCTCCCGGACCCGTCCGACGCCGCGAAGGTGCGCGTGCGCGCGGAGGCACCCCAGGCGCCGTCGGGCACCGGTGCCACGGCCGAGCGGGTGCCCACGGACCCGGGTGCCGCACGGCAGTCCTCGGGGGACGACGTCGTGGACCTGGACATCCTCGTGGCCGAGGCGGTGTGGGTGCGTCTGCAGGACCACCCGGGCTGAGCCGTCCGGCTCCACCGCCCCGCAGGACCACTCCATCCCGGGTGCGCGGCCTCGGCGCGGACCGGTGTGCCGCGCCCCTGTGATGTCGCGAAGGTTAACGAACGGCAAGCGGGGAATGTCCTACGCTTGAATCCACATTGACAGAGGGAGCGGTGCGGCAGCAGCGACAAGCGGTGCGGGCCCACGCAGAACTATTCGGGAACACGGGGTCAGGAACATGTCTGAGCGTTTTCTCCGCATGAGCAGAACCGTGGGCCTGTGGGCGGGGCGGGGCGTCGCCTACGCGCTGATCTGGCTGGGGCTCGTGCTTCTCGCGGCCGCCGCGGTGATCAGGCACTACTGGGGCCCCATCTCCGTGGGGCAGATGCTCATGAACCTGGTGTCCGTGCAGACGGACGGCGGGGGCGGGTCCATCGTGTGGGTGGCCGTGCTGGTGATCGGGGTCCTGCCCGTTCTCGTCACCGCGCTCATCGCCGTGGTCCGCCACAGGTGGGGCCGCAGCTCCCGGGCGGAGCGGCGCGGCCGCTCCGCGCGGGTGGCACTGCGTTCGGCCTCTGCGCTGGCGGTGGCCGCGGTGGTCGTCACGGGCACCGCGAGCTTCGCCTCGGCCGTGGGCCTGCGGCAGTACGTGCAGGCCGCGAAGTCCCCCCACGACATCGGGGCCCAGTACGTCCGCCCCACCGTCACGGCCGACGCGCACAAGCTCAACCTCGTCGTCATCTACCTCGAGTCCGGTGAGGCCACCCTGGCGGACGACCAGCTCTTCGAGAAGAACGCGTTCGCCCCACTTGAGAACGCGACACCGCCCTCCCAGGGCTGGCGCAGCGTGGCCGACTTCCAGCAGTACGAGGGCGGCGGGTGGACCATGGCCGGGATGGCGTCCACCCAGTGCGGCATCCCGCTCAAGGGATCGGGCGCGGGCATGGGCGCCTCCGACATCGGCGTGGGCATGGACCAGTACCTGGGCGGGGTCACATGCCTGGGGGATGTCCTGCAGGACCACGGCTACAAGAACGTGTTCCTGGGCGGCGCCAACTCCTCCTTCGCGGGCAAGGGCACGTTCCTGCGCAGCCACGGCTACACCGAGGACAAGGGGCTGGCGGACTGGCGGGCCGCGGGTGAGCCCGAGAAGAACTTCCGCGGCGACTGGGGCCTGAGCGACGAGCGCCTGATGTCCCACGCCAAGGACGAGATCGACCGGCTGCACGCGGACTCCGAGCGCACGGGGCAGCCCTTCAACCTGTCCATGCTGACGCTGGACACCCACGAACCCGTCCACGTCTACGACTCCTGCGACGTGGACACCCAGAACCAGGTCACGTCCGTGTTCGCGTGCTCCATGTCCCAGGTGGCCGGATTCGTGGACCACATGAGGTCCCGGGGCTACCTGGAGGACACCTCCGTGGTGATCATGGGCGACCACCTCAAGCACATGAGCGCGGGGGACGCCTTCCACGAGCAGCTGGACGACAACCCCCACCGCACCATCTTCAACCGTGTGTGGATCCCGGGGGGCTCGCCCCGGGAGCCCCTGCGCTCCGGCGCGGACCAGCTGAACATGTACCCCACGCTCCTCGAGGCCGCCGGTCTCTCCGTGCGCGACGGCGCCGCGGGCCTCGGCGTGTCCGTGCGCCGGCCGACACCCCCCGAGGGCTCCGCCCAGGCCATGGCACCGGAGGACTACCGGGACCTGCTGGACTCGCTGTCCTCGGACTTCTACACCCGGGCCTGGGACGCGCAGAACCCGGTGGGCTAGTCCGAGCTCCGGGAGCTCCTGGCCTCGGACACCGCCGTGCGCGCCCGGGCGCGGAGCTGGACCGCTCCGTCCCGAGCGCGGCGCATTCCCCGGTACGCCGCGTAGCGGGCGCGGCTGACGGGCACGTCCCACGTGCCGCCCAGTGCCACGTCCGCGCCCCCGAAGGAGCGCTTGAACGCGCTGAACCCCGTCCACGGGTGATCGGGCCGGCTCAGGGGCGCGATGCCGAAGAGGTCGCCGACGGACTGGCCCTGCGCCGCGGCGTCGAGCAGCGCCTGGGCGATCAGCGGCTGGTTGGGCCGCAGCTTGCGCACCGCCGCGTCCATGCCGGAGTGCGCGAAGATCCGCGTGGTGGGGGAGTCGTAGGTGAGCAGGGCGCTGACCACCGTGCCGTCCACGGAGCTCAAGTACGCCGTGCAGCTGCCGGAGGGCCCCAGGGAGCGGGCCGCGGTGCGCAGGTACTCGGAGGTCTGGGCCGTGAACCCCTTGCGCCCCGCGGTGCGGTGCAGCAGCTCGATCACGGCGTCCGCGGCGCTGGGGTGCGAACTGGACGAGAGGGTGAGGCCCTTGTCCCGGTGCCGCCGCCAGAGGTTGCGGTTGGTGCCCGTCATGGCCTTGAGGATCGCCTCGGGCGGGCGGGTGAGATCCACCCAGCGGGTGTGGGCGGGCTGGATGTCACGCGGAGCGGGGCGGGCGCCGTGCGCCCGGAGCAGGGCCACCAGGGAGGCCGCCGTGGCGTTCTGGCGCTGCACCGCGTTCCTGAAAGGCGTCTGCGCCGGGGCGGGCAGCTGCGGCTCCACCCGCAACCACCCCACGGACTCGGCGCGGGCGGCCTCCCGCAGGGCCTCGAGAGCGTCCGTGAGCGCCGCCGGATGCTCCAGCACGGGACCGTAGGGCGCGTACCAGATCCTGCCGGCACGGGATCGCTCCTCCACCACCAGGGCATCCCACCCGGGCCCGTGGAGCCTGTGGGTGCTGCGCCCCAGATCGGTCTGGAAACGCTCCCAGGGCTCGGACTGCAACATGCTGGAGGGGCCCAGAAGATTCGTGGAATCCGGGCGGGCGGGGGTGGACCTCATGCGGGGGTGTCATCCTTCGGTGATGTGCCCCCGGGGCGAGGGGTCTGCCACGGTGCCGCGAGGGTCGCCCCTCATTGAATACGCATACTTATCAGCGGTCAACACCTCCTCCCGCACCCGCCCGGTGCGGGAGGAGGTGCCACCTCAGCCGATCACGGAGTCCACGAGCGCCTTGGCCTCCCGCTGCACCTGCTTCAGGTGCTCCTCGCCCTTGAAGGACTCCGCGTAGATCTTGTACACGTCCTCCGTGCCGGAGGGGCGGGCCGCGAACCAGGCGTTCTCGGTGGTGACCTTGAGCCCGCCGATCGCCGCACCGTTGCCGGGTGCCTCCGTGAGCTTGGCGGTGATGGGCTCACCGGCCAGGGTGTCCGCGGTGACCTGCTCGGCGGAGAGCTTCTTCAGTGCCGCCTTCTGCTCGCGGTTCGCCGGGGCGTCGATGCGCTGGTACACGGGATCCCCGAACTGCTCCGTGAGCTCCCGGTAGCGCTGGGACGGGGTCTTGCCGGTGGTCGCGAGGATCTCCGCGGCGAGCAGCGCCAGGATGATGCCGTCCTTGTCCGTGGTCCACACCGAACCGTCCCGGCGCAGGAACGAGGCACCCGCGGACTCCTCCCCGCCGAAGCCGGTGGAGCCGTCCAGCAGGCCGGGCACGAACCACTTGAAGCCCACGGGGACCTCGTCCAGGCGGCGGCCCAGGGACTCGGCCACGCGGTCGATGATCGAGGAGGACACCAGGGTCTTGCCCACCCCGGCATCCGCGCGCCAGCTGTCCCGGGTGCGGTAGAGGTGGTCGATGGCCACCGCGAGGTAGTGGTTGGGGTTCATGAGCCCCGCGTCCGGGGTGACGATGCCGTGGCGGTCGCTGTCCGCGTCGTTTCCCGTGGCGATGTCGTACCTGTCCCGGGCCCCGATCAACGATGCCATGGCCGAGGGGGAGGAGCAGTCCATGCGGATCTTCTCGTCCCAGTCCAGGGTCATGAAGGCCCACTGCGGGTCCACGGTGGAGTTCACCACCTCCAGGTTCAGCCCGAAGCGCTCTCGGATCTCCTCCCAGTACGCCACCGACGCCGAGCCCATGGGGTCGGCGCCGATGTGCACGCCGGCGGCCCTGATGGCCTCCAGGTCGATGATCTCGGGCAGCGCCGAGACGTAGCCGTCCAGGAAGTCGAACGTCCCGGTGGTTTCGGCGGCCTTCGCCTCCTCCAGGGGCACGCGCCGCACGCCCTCCAGGCCCGCCTCGATGAGCTCGTTGGCGCGGTCCGCGATCCACCCGGTGGCGTCCGTGTCCGCGGGGCCACCGTGCGGGGGGTTGTACTTGAAGCCACCGTCCGTGGGCGGGTTGTGGGACGGGGTGATCACGATCCCGTCCGCGCGGTCCTCGGGCTGCGAGGCGTTGTGGGCGAGGATCGCGTGGGACAGCGCCGGGGTGGGCGTGTAGCCGTCCCGCGAGTCCAGCAGGGTGCGCACGCCGTTCGCGGCCAGCACCTGCAGGGCGGTGTCCTGTGCGGGCCCGGACAGCGCGTGGGTGTCCCTGCCCATGAACAGCGGTCCGGTGATGCCCTGCCCGGCGCGGTACTCCACGATCGCCTGCGTGATCGCCGCGATGTGGTGCTCATTGAACGAGGTCTTCAGCGAGGAACCACGGTGCCCGGAGGTCCCGAACACCACGCGCTGGTCCGGGTTCCCGGCGTCCGGCACCCGCTCGGTGTAGGCCGCCAGGAGCTGGTCGATGTCCACGAGGTCACTGGGTTGGGCAACGGTGCCCGCACGGTTGGTCATGGCACCAACCTAGTCCCGAATGCCCCTCCCGTCAGGCCGTGTGCCGCACGGTTTCGGGCCCCGCCCCCGCCGCGGCGGACGACGACGCCGCACGGCCACCTCCCGCGCGCGGGCGGCGCCGTGCGCGGAGGGGCGCTCAGGCGACGAGGTACGCGTGCGGCGTCGTGGGCGGGTCCAGCTGGGCGGCCAGCGCGAGCAGCTGCGCCTCCGAGGACGCGCGCCCCACCAGCTGCACGCCCATGGGAACCGGCCCGGGGTAGTCCCCGGACCCGGGGGTGCGCCACGTGGTGGGCACCGTGATGGCGGGCAGCCCGATCACGTTCACCACCGAGGTCCACGGCGTGTACTGGCACTGCCGCATGTAGTCCTGGTCCGCGCCCGCCGGATCCGCGATGTCGAAGCCCTCGTGGTACCAGCCCACGGGCCGCGGGGGCATGGCGAGAGCCGGGGTGAGAATCATGTCGAAACGGGAATACTGGCCGATCAGGTCCGCCTCGATGCCGCGCAGCACGGCGAACGCGTCTGCGAGCTCCACCGCACTGCGGGAGAGTGCGCGCTCGCGGAACGAGCGGGCGAGCCCGGTGAGCAGGTGCTCGGCGCCGTCGAGCGGCAGCTGGCCCATGGCGGTGGTCCACAGCCGGGAGAAGGCCTCGGGGTACGCGGGATCGTAGTGGAGATCGGCGTCCTCCACCGTGTGGCCCAGCGCCTCGAGACCGCGGATCCCCTCGTCCAGCGCGGCCCGCGCCTCCGGGGACACCGTGATCTCGTACGCGGCGTCGAAGGGCGAGGCCGTGCTCACGCCGATGCGCAGGGGGCGATGACCCCACGGCGCGTCGCCCTGCAGGGCGCGTTCCACGACTCGCGAGAACGAGGGTTCCGGCACGGCCACCACGGGCCGGTCGATCCGTTCGTGGCCCGGGGTGCCGCACAGCACATCCATGAGCAGGGCGGCGTCCGCCGCCGTACGGGCAATGGGTCCGTTGACCCCCAGCTGCCCGACATTCGACAGCGCATCGCTGCTGGGCACCCGCCCCCGGTTCGGTTTGAGCCCGATGAGCCCGCCCGCCGCAGCGGGAATCCGCACGGAACCGCCGCCGTCCGAGCCGATGGCCGCGGGGAGGATGCCCGCGGCCACCGCGGCGGCCTGGCCCCCGGAGGAACCTCCGGCCGAGCAGTGCAGGGCAAAGGGGTTGCGCGCCGGAGGGTACAGGCGGTTCTCGGAATAGCAGTTGAGCAGGAACTCGGGCACCTGGGTCTTCCCGAGCATCACGGCGCCGCTGTTTTGCAGGGTGGCGGCGAGCTCGTCCGAGCGTTCTGACCGCGGGATGCTTCCGTCCTCCCCGCGCGCGGTCAGCGAGCCCCACGAGGTGGGCATCCCGGCGACGTCGTGCCCGTCCTTGAGCGACTGGGGGACGCCCAGCAGGGCAGGCACGGTCGAATCACCCGTGCTCCCGCGCAGCCGCCGATCCGCGTCGCGCGCCGAGGCCAGAGCGGCCTCATGCGCGACGTGCACGAACGCCCCGATGTGCTCGTTCAGGGCATCAATGCGATCCAGTGCCGCGGAGGTCAGGGCTTCACTCGTGGTCTCACCGCGGCGCAGTGCCGCCACGGTCTCGGTCAGGGTGGGGAAGTGCTCCACGGGATCCTCTCGCGCGCGGTCGGTGAACGGTGGATCAGGCCGTGGGCGTCGTGGCGGGAGCCGAGGCTTCGGCGGTCCGGCGGCGTCGCAGGTTGCGGTGCACGAGCGGCCAGAACACGGCGAGCACGGCGACGGCCACGAGGCTCGTCCACACCTGGGTGCGGCTCGCGTCGTCCGAAACCAGCATGACGACCACGATCCCCGCGACCGCCAGCATCACGAAGATTCCGAGCCAGGGGTGCAGCCACATCTTGAGCTGGAGATTCGCGCGTTCCTCAGGGCCCATCTGCGAGCGCAGCTTCATCTGGGTGAGGGCCACGAACACGTACACGAACAGGGCCACGAGACCCGCCGAGTTCATGATGAAGTCGAAGATCCCGGACTCCGGGGCCAGGAAGTTCACGAACACCGCAGCATAGCCGCCCAGGGTAGAGACAAGCACGGCCACCACGGGCACGCCGTTCTTGGACTTCCGTGCCACGATACGCGGGGCCAGCCCTTCGACCGCGAGAGCGGAGAACATACGCGCTGCGGAATACAGTCCGGAGTTCAACACGGAGCACACCGCGGTGAAAATCACGATGCTCATGATCATCTCCGCGCCGGGCACACCGAATCGGTCGAATACGTGCGCGAACGGTGCCTGCTGGTCCGGGTCCGGCAGCTCGTTCCACGGCACGATGGTCACGATCAGCAGGATCGACCCCACGAAGAAGATCAGGATGCGCCACACCACGGCCACGGTGGCCTGGCGGATGCCCTTGGCGGGGTCCTCGGACTCCGCAGCGGCCATCACTGCGATCTCCGTGCCGAAGTAGGAGAAGATCACCACGGCCACGCCCGAGATCACGGCCCAGCCACCCTGGGGTGCGAAACCGCCGTGCTGCCACAGGTTGGGGATCGAGAAGTCGGCGCCGGGCCACAGCCCGAACGCAAACAGGGTTCCCACGGCGAGGAACGCGACGATCACCGCCACCTTGACGCTCGCGAGCCAGAACTCCACTTCCCCGAACGAACGCACGGAGATCAGGTTGGTGCCCGTGAAGATCAGCAGCAGGAGCACGGAGCTCAGCCACACGGGTATGGCTGGGAACCAGCCCGCGAGCAGCGATCCGCCCACCACGGCCTCGAACGCGATCACACCCACCCAGAAGTACCAGTAGAGCCAGCCGACGAAGTACCCGGCCCAATCGCCCAGGCTCACGCGGGCGTACTCCATGAAGGAGCCGACGGCGGGCCGGGAGGCCGCCATCTCCCCGAGCATGCGCATGGCCAGGAACACGAGCAGCCCGCCCAGCAGGTAGGAGACCACCGCCGCCGGACCCACCATGCGGATCACGTTGCCCGAGCCCACGAACAGGCTGGCGCCGATGATCCCGCCCAGCGTGATCATCGTGACGTGGCGGGAGCGCAGCGCCTTGTGGATGACCTCGGGGGAGCCACTGCCTGCTGCGGGGGCGGCAGAGCTGCGGGTCGGTACCAGGCCGTGTGGTGCTTTGCCGGTACTCATGACTGGTCCTTTCGTCCGCAGGAGGGGTGGCGGCAGTGGCTGCGGTTAGGTGATTTCTACCACAGAAGAGGCACGGGTGGCGGCGCCGTGCGCCATGCGCTGTGCGGTGCGCGGGCGCATCCGCGCCGTTGCCGCGGACCGGAACCGAGTGCGGCGGGACGGCGCCGGACCGGATGCTGGGTGACGAGGCAGACCAGGGCAGCGGGGCGGCGTTGTCGTGCCGGGCAGGCGAGCGGGATACAAACGGGCGGCCACCGGAGAACCGGTGGCCGCCCGTCAGGGTGCACGAGGCGTCAGATCCCCAGGCTCAGGCGACGACCTCCTGGATGGCCGCGGCGAACACGCCGAGGGCGTCGCGCAGCAGGTCCATGTCGATGACCAGCGGCGGGAGCAGGCGCACGATGTTGCCGTACGTGCCGCACGTGAGGATCGCGACGCCCTGCTCGAGGCAGCGCGCGGCGATCTGCTTGGCGGCGTCCGGGTGGGGCTCCGTGGTGCCGGGCTTCACGAACTCGAGGGCGATCATCGCGCCGCGGCCGCGGAGGTCGCCCACCACGGGGGAGGACTCCGCCACGGAGCCGAGCTCCTCGCGGATGACCTTCTCGATCTCCCGCGCGCGCGCCACCAGATCCCACTCCTCGATGGCATCCAGGGCGCCGAGGGCCGCCGCGCACGCGACCGGGTTGCCGCCGTAGGTGCCGCCCAGGCCGCCGGGGTGCACGGCGTCCATGATCTCGGCGCGGCCCACCACGCCGGACAGCGGCATGCCGCCGGCAATGCCCTTGGCGAAGGTTACGAGGTCCGGCTCCACGCCCTCGTGCTCGGACGCGAACCACGCGCCGGTGCGCGCGATGCCCGCCTGCACCTCGTCCGCCACGAACACGGCGCCGTTGTCCTGGCACCACGTGGACAGCGCCGGGAGGAAGCCCTCGGCCGGGACGATGAACCCGCCCTCGCCCTGGATGGGCTCAATGACCACGGCGGCCACGTTCTCCGCGCCCACCTGCTTCTCGACCATGGTCAGTGCGCGCTTCGCGGCCTCGGCGCCCGTCATGCCCTCGGGGTCGCGGAACGGGTAGGACATGGGCACGCGGTAGACCTCGTTGGCGAACGGCCCGAAGCCCTGCTTGTACGGCATCACCTTGGCGGTCATGGCCATGGTGAGGTTGGTGCGCCCGTGGTAAGCGTGGTCGAACACCACGACGGCCTGGCGCTTGGTGTGCACGCGCGCGATCTTCACGGCGTTCTCCACGGCCTCGGAGCCCGAGGTGAACAGCGCGGTGCGCTTGTCGAAGGACCCGGGGGTCAGCTGCGCCATCTTCTCGCCCACGGCCACGTAGTCCTCGTACGGGGTGACCATGAAGCACGTGTGGGTGAACTTGGCCACCGCGTCCTGGACGCGCGCCACCACCTTGGGGTTGGAGGCGCCCACGGACGTCACGGCGATGCCGGAGCCCAGGTCCACCATCTGGTTGCCGTCCACGTCCTTGATCACGCCCCCGTCCAGCTCGTCCGCGAAGACGGGCAGGGAGGAGGCGACGCCGGCCGCGACGGTCTGCGCGCGGCGCTCGGCCAGTGCCTGGGACTTCGGGCCGGGAATGCTGGTCACCAGCTCGCGCTTCTGCGGAAGCCGGTACTCGATCTCTGCCATCTCTGATGGTCCTTTCGTGCTGCCCGCGGCGCTGCGCCGCGTGATGCGGTGCGGGCGGATCGGGCCCGCGGAATCCGGTGCGGGGATCAGGCCCAGGGGGAGGGCATGCCCATGTACTGCACGGTGGTGTACTCGGCAATGCCCTCGGCGCCGCCCTCGCGGCCCACGCCGGACTCCTTCACGCCGCCGAACGGCGCCGCCGCGTTGGAGATCACGCCCACGTTCAGGCCCAGCAGGCCGTACTCGATGCGCTCGCCGATGCGCAGCGCGCGGGAGATGTCCTCGGTGAACACGTAGGAGGCCAGGCCGTACTCGGTCATGTTGGCCAGGCGCACGGCGTCGTCCTCGTCCGTGAAGGTGGTCACGGGCGCCACGGGACCGAAGATCTCCTCCTGGAACACGCGGCACTCCTCGCTCACGCCGGTGAGCAGGGTGGGCTCGAAGAAGTAGCCGGGCCCGTCCACGGGCTTGCCTCCCACGACGGCGCTCGCGCCCTTCTCGAGTGCGTCCTGGACGAACTCGTTGACCGAGTCCAGGGCCTTCTTCTCCACCATGGGGCCCACGGTGGAGTCCTCGTCCAGGCCGTTGCCGGGCTTGAGCGCCTTGAGCTTGGCCGCGAACTTCTGCGAGAACTCCTCGGCCACGGACTCGTGCACCAGGAAGCGGTTGGCGGCGGTGCAGGCCTCGCCCATGTTGCGCATCTTCGCGGCCATGGCGCCCTCCACGGCCTTGTCCAGGTCCGCGTCCTCAAACACGATGAACGGGCCGTTGCCACCCAGCTCCATGGAGGTGCGCAGCACGTGGTCCGTGGCGGTCTTCATGAGCTGCTTGCCCACCGGGGTGGAGCCCGTGAAGGACACCTTGCGCAGGCGCGGGTCCGCCATGATCGGATCCGAGACGTTGGACGCGGACTTGGAGGACACCACGTTCAGCACGCCCGCGGGGATCCCCGCCTCGATCATGAGCTTGGCGAAGAGCTGGGAGGTCAACGGGGTCAGGCGCGCGGGCTTGAGGATCATGGTGCAGCCCGCGGCCACGGCGGGTGCCACCTTGCGGGTGGCCATGGCCAGCGGGAAGTTCCACGGGGTGATCAGCAGGCACGGGCCCACGGGCTTGTGGGACACGAACATCTTGAGGTTGCCCTCGGGCGTGGACGCGTAGCGGCCGTAGTGGCGCACGGCCTCCTCGGAGAACCAGCGCAGGAACTCGCCGCCGTAGACCACCTCGCCCTGGGCCTCCTTCAGCGGCTTGCCCATCTCCAGGGTCATCAGCAGCGCGAGGTCCTCCTTGTGCTCCTGGACCAGGTCGAAGGCGCGGCGCAGGATCTCGGAGCGCTCGCGGGTGCTCGTGCGGGCCCAGGACTCCTGGGCGTTCGCGGCGGCGTCCATGGCCGCACGCGAGTCCTCTTCGGTGGCCGAGGCGAGCGTGGCCAGGATCTCCCCGGTCGCCGGGTTCTCGACGTCGAACGTGCCGCCGTCCGAGGCGTCACGCCACTCACCGTTGATCAGAAGACCCTTGGGGGTCGCCTCGAGGACGGCGGAGACCTTGTCGTGGATGCTCATCTGTTTCCTTTCGGCGCGCGCCGGTGCGCGGCGATCTCGGGTTCGTGGGACGGGGCTGTCTGCGTTCATCGTATGCCCGGGCGCAAGGGGCGCCGGGCCCGAACCGTCCATTGTCCAGGGGGTGGACGCGTTCACCCCGATTGTTCTGGTTCGTGACGCCCGTCATGCTCACCACGGCCGTCGTCGGCGCTCCCGCGCGCCGCTCACCCGCGTCCCGGTACGACGCCGCACGGTGCCGTCCGCGACCGGCGCACCGCGGCCTCGTCGGCCTCTCGCCCTGGGTGAAACCCCTGCCGCGGCCGTTTGATGCGCCGTACGCTGGGGTCATGGCTTACGCAACCACCAACCCCGCAACCGGGGAGACCGTCAAGACCTTCGAGACCGCCACGGACCAGCAGATCCGCGACGCCGTGGCCCGTTCCGCCAAGGAGTACACCTCCTGGCGCACCGTTCCGGTGGCGGAGCGCGCGCGGCTCATGCACGCCATGGCCGGTCTGTACCGCGAGCGCCAGGAAGAGCTCGCCGCCCTGATCACCGAGGAGATGGGCAAGCCGCTGGCGCAGTCCGTGTCCGAGGTGCAGCTCGTGGCGGACATCTACGACTACTACGCGAACAACGCCGAGGAGTTCATGAAGGGCCGCACCTTGACGCCCTCCACGGGCGGCGAGGCCCGCGTGGTGCTCGACTCCACGGGTGTGCTGCTGGGGATCATGCCCTGGAACTTCCCCTACTACCAGGTGGCGCGCTTCGCCGCCCCCAACGTGATGCTCGGCAACACCGTGCTGCTCAAGCACGCCGGCAACGTGCCGCAGGCCGCGCTGGTGCAGGAGGAGCTCTTCCGGGAGGCCGGCTTCCCCGAGGACGTCTACATCAACATCTTCGCCTCCAACGAGCAGGTCGCGGACATCGTGATCCCGGACCCCGCCGTGCAGGGCGTGTCTCTCACGGGCTCGGAGCGCGCGGGATCGGCCGTGGCCGCCACCGCGGGCAAGAACCTCAAGAAGGTTGTGCTGGAACTGGGCGGTTCGGACCCCTTCATCGTGCTGGACGCCGAGAACCTGGAGCGCACCGTCAAGCAGGGTGTTCTCGGGCGCATGAGCAACAACGGCCAGGCGTGCACCAACGCCAAGCGCTTCATCGTGCTGGAGGACGCCTACGACACCTTCGTGGAGAACTTCGCCCAGGCCGTGCAGGGCGTGACCCCCGGGGATCCCATGGACCAGAAGACCTTCCTGGGCCCGCTGTGCGCCGTGGAGGCTCGTGACGAGATCATGGAGCAGGTCCAGGACGCCGTGGACAAGGGTGCCACCGTGCTCGCCGGCGGCAAGAAGCTCGACAAGCCCGGAGCATGGATGGAAGCCACCGTGCTCGCGGACGTCACCCCCGAGATGCGCGCGTACGCCGAGGAGATCTTCGGCCCCGTGGCCGTGGTCTACAAGGTCAAGGACGTGGACGAGGCCGTGGAGCTCGCCAACTCCTCGCCGTTCGGCCTGGGCGGTTCCGTGTTCGGCGCGGACGAGGCCGCCGCCGTGGAGGTCGCCCAGCGCGTGGACTCCGGGATGGTGTACGTCAACGAGCCCACGGGTACCGCCCCGGACCTGCCCTTCGGCGGCGTCAAGCGCTCGGGCGTGGGCCGTGAGCTCGGGCCGTTCGGCATCGAGGAGTTCGCCAACAAGAAACTGATCCACACCCCCAGGAAGAAGTAGTCGGCACAGGCTCTTCGAGACCGCCGCCCCCGCGCCGCTCACGGTGCGGGGGCGGCGTCGTCCCCGGGGCCGGCGAGGCCGCTGGAACCGGCGGACGACCAGGGCTCTCAGGCCCCGAGTCGGCAGTCCCGCGGTCCGCCGTGGGCGGCGTCGTTCTCCGGCTCGACGACGCCGCACGGCACCCGTCGCGGGCGGGCGTCAGTCCTCGCGCTGGTAGCGGATCTGGGAGCCCACCACCGTGGCCTCCACCACGGTGTCCCGCACGGCCTCCGCGTCCACGGTGAAGATGTCCCGGTCCACGCTCACGAAGTCCGCGAGCATCCCGGGGGCCAGGCAGCCCTTGAGGTTCCCCTCGTAGGAGGCGCGCGCCACGGCGTGCGTGTAATAGTTCACGGCCTCGGGGCGGGAGATGATCTCGTGCGGCTGCCACCCGCCCTCGGGAGCGCCGTGCCGAGTGCGCGTGATGGCCGCGTGGATGCCGTGGAACGGGTTGGGATCCTCCACCGGGGCGTCGGAGCCGAAGACCAGTTCGGCGCCGGCCCGCCGGAGGCTGTTCCACCCGTAGGCCACGAGGTCCCGGTCCGCCAGGAACCCGTTGAGGGGGATGTCCGTGGTGCAGTGCATGGGCTGCAGGGAGGCCGTGACCTCCAGCTCACGGAACCGGGGGACGTCGCTGCGCTTGACGTACTGTGCGTGCTCGATCCGGTGCCGCAGCCCGAAGGCCCGGGAGATGGCCTGGCTCTTCGCAATGGCGTCCAGGGCCTCCGTGGCGGCCTGGTCCCCGATGGCGTGCACGGCCGCCGCGATCCCGGCGGACGCGGCCATGCGGATCCAGTGCTCGAGCTCCTCGGGCTCCATCACGGCCATGCCGTGGTCCCGGGTGCCCGGCCACGCCTCGGACATGTGGCACGTGTGCGAGCCCAGGGCACCGTCCGCGAAGAGCTTGAGCGGTCCCATGGAGATCCACTCGTCACCGGAGTGGGTGCGGATCCCGCGCCGGATGAAGTCCTGGATCTGTTCCTGCCGCAGGATCTTGTGCACGCGGATGTCCAGCTCCCCGCGGTTGTGGAGCTTGCGGTAGGCCTGCAGGCAGTCCACGCCGTCGATGTCGTGGATGGAGGTGATCCCGCGCCTGAGCAGCTCGCGCTGGCCCAGGGGGAGGTAGCTGTCGATGTCCCCGGAGACGTCCGACTGCATGAGCCCGTCCCGGATGGGTATGGCCGCGGCCTCCTTGAGCACCCCGGTGAGCTCGCCGTTCTCGTCCCGTTCGAACTCCCCGCCGTCCGGGTCCTTGACGGTGCGGTCCAGACCCAGCTCCTGCAGGGCCCGGGAGTTCAGCCACAGCGTGTGCAGGTCCAGCGAGCTCAGCGCCACGGGGACGTCCGGTGCCACGGAGTCCAGCACGCGGCGGTCCGGGCGCTGCGGGGTGGTCCACGCGTTGATGTTCCACTGCCCGCCGAAGATCCAGGTGATGGACTCATCCGTCCTGGCCTTGGCCACGTACGGGCGCAGCACCGCCATGGCCTCGTCCAGGGACGTGCAGTGGCGCATGTCCGGCTCGATGAGCGAGCGGGAGTACATGGCCGAGTGGATGTGGCCGTCCCCCAGCCCGGGAAGCACGAACGTGCCGCCCAGATCCGTGCGCTCCGTGCCGAGCGGCGCCATGTCCTTCAGCTGCCGGTACTCGCCCACGGCCACGATCCGGTCCTCGGAGGTGAGGATCGCGTTCGGGTGCGGCATCTCGTGGGAGTGCCACTGGCCCCGGGGCGTCCACCCCGTGGCCGGGTTCATGGCGTGGACGGTGGCGTTGTGGAACAGGCGGTGCATGGGCGAACTCCTCGTGGTCTGCCGCGGTCGCGGACGTCCCCGGCGCCCGCCGACCGTGTGGCACCAGCCTACGTGGGCCCCGTGCGCGCCGGGGCACCGCGGGACGGGTGGCGGGGACGGGTGGCGACGGGGCGGCGTCGCCACCCGCGCGAGCCGCCCCCGCCGCTCCTGTTCAGCCCGTTCCTCCCGGATCTGCGCGGCCCTGGCCGACTGGACCTGTGATCCCGGCCGGCGCGGGCTCCGCTGCGCACGATCCCGAGGGCCGCTACATCCCGGGGAGCAGCTTCGCGCGGTCCGCGATCACGTGCACCACGGCCGGGATCCGGTCCTCGGTCACGGCCTTGACGGCCTCGGCGAGCACGCGCTCGATGTCCTCGTTGCTGTCCAGGCGGGCACCGAAGGCGCCGTAGCCCTGCGCCACGGTGGCGAAGTCCGGGTTCTGCAGCTGCGTGCCGGAGACCCGTCCCGGGTAGTGGCGTTCCTGGTGGCCGCGGATGGTGCCGAACTGGCTGTTGTCCACGATGATGATCAGCGGGTGCGCGCCGTACTGCGCGGCGGTGGCCAGTTCCTGCGAGTTCATGAGGAACTCGCCGTCCCCGGAGACCGAGAACACGAACCGGTCCGGCTGCTCCAGGGAGATGGCCACCGCGGAGGGCACCGAGTAGCCCATGGTGCCGTTGCGCACCGAGAACTGGCACGGGTAGTCCCCCTTGGGGAAGTACCGGTGCGCCCACGCCGTGTGGTTGCCGGAGCCGGTGGTGACCGCGGTGTCCTCCGGCAGGTGCGTGAGCAGCTGCTTCATCACGAGTTCCATGTCCGCGGTTCCGGGGGCGTTGTCGCCGGCGGTGTCGGGGATCCTCCTGAACTCGCGCTGCGCCCGCACGGCGGGTTCGCGCCAGTCCGTCCAGTCCGGGTGCTCGCTCAGCTCCAGGCCCTCGAGGGCAGCTCCGAAGGCCACGGGGGACGCCAGGATCTGTCGGGTGACGGCCCCGGAGTGCTGGCGCAGCGCGGCGTCGATGTTGACGATCCAGTTGTTCTCCGAGCGCCCCTGGCGCCTGCGGAAACCGTCGGTGGGGATATCCGAGAGGGTGCCACCCACCACGAGCAGCAGATCCGCGTCCGTGAGCACCGCCAGGGTGTCCTTGGTGCGGTTGTAGCCCAGTTCGCCCGCGGCGACCGGGGAGTCGTCCCGGATGCGATCCGCGGCGCGCCAGTCCGAGATCACGGGGATCCCGTGGCGCTCCGCGAACGCGGTGACCTGCCGGGACGCCTGCGGTGTCCACCGGGGACCACCCAGCAGGATCGCCGGACGCCGCGCGCTCTCCAGCGCGGTCCTGAGCTCCGCAAGGTCCTCGGCGCCCACGGCGCCCTCGGTCACGGGGATCGGGTCGACGACGGGGGCGTCCGTGAGCTGGGTGATGACGTCCTCGGGCAGACCCACCACCACGGGGCCGGGGCGCCCGGAGCGTGCCGCGAAGAACGCCTCGGCCACGTACTCGGAGGCACGGTCCGCCTCGTCGAGGACCATGACGCGCTTGGCCTGAGTGCCGAACCACTGGTGCGGGTCGAACTCCTGGAAGGCCTCCTTCTCGCGGTGGTTCACGGGCACCAGGCCCACGAACAGCACCAGGGCGGTGGAGTCCTGCCACGCCATGTGCACACCCACGAAGGCGTTCGACGCACCGGGCCCGCGGGTCACCATGGCCACCCCGGGCTCCCCGGTCAGCTTGCCGTGGGTCTCCGCCATGTAGGTCACGCCGCCCTCCTGGCGGCACACCACGTTCTCCACCCCGGACTCGTACAGCCCGTCCAGCACGTCCAGGAAGCTCTCCCCCGGAACGGTGAAGACGCGATGCACACCGTGGGCCTTGAGGGATTCGACGATCAGGTGGCCGGCCGACTGCTCGGGCATGGGGTTCTCCTTGTCCACGGTGTTCTGCGCCGTTCGTGCCCGGCCGGTGCGGGAGCGGCGTGATCCGTGCCACGTCCGGGCGGCGTTCCCCGCGATCCTATCGGCTGCGGGGAAAGCCGCAATCCCGCCCGGCCGCATTGCCGCCGCCGCGACACCGCCGCCCCGTCACAGCCGCCCGTGCACCACCTCGCCCCCGATCACCGTGGCGGTGACCGCGATGTCCTTGATGGTCGCGGGGTCCACGGAGTAAATGTCGTCGGAGAGCACCACGAAGTCCGCGAGCTTCCCGGGCGTGAGGGATCCCTTCAGGTGCTCCAGGTGCGAGGCGTGGGCGCTGCCCACGGTGTACGCGTGCACGGCCTGCGCCACGCTCACGCACTCCTCGGGAACGAACGGCGCCCCGGAGGCGGTGCGGCGGTTGACCATGTCGTGGATGTTGGCCAGGGGCGGGTAGTCCACCACGGGGGCGTCCGTGGACGCGGGCACCGTCATCCCGGCGTCCAGCAGCGACCTCATCCGGTAGCACAGCCGCGTGCGCCGCTCGCCCAGCGCCCGGGCCATGCCGTCCCCGAGCTCGTTCACGAACCGGCCCTGGGGCACGGGCACCACTCCCAGACGGGCCGCGCGCGCCACCTGCGCGTCGCTCGCGACCCCGAAGTGCTCGATACGGTGCCGGCAGTCCTCGCGGGGGAAGCGCCGCTGGGCCTCCTCGATGATGTCCAGGACCACGTCCACCGCGCCGTCACCGATGGCGTGCACCGCGAGCTGCCAGCCGTTCGTGTGCGCCGCGACCAGGCGGGCCTCGAGCCACTCCCGCGAGAACTGCAGGTACCCGGCGTTGCGGACCCCCGCGGCGGCGTCGGCGGCGTAGTCCTCCGTCATGCACGCGGAGCGCCCGATCAGCGAGCCGTCCGCGAGCACCTTGACCGCGCCGATCCGCAGCCACTCGTCCCCCAACCCGGAGCGCAGCCCCAGGTCCAGGCCGAAGGGCTCGCCGTCCCGGGGCGCGCCGTCGGAGGACGGACCCACGGGGTGCAGGGTGGTGAGGTAGGGCATCACCGTGGCGCGCACGCGCAGCCGCCCGGTGTCCCGGGCCAGCTGGTAGGCGGCCAAATCCGTCACGGACTGTCCCAGGTGCTCCGGGGCGCCCAGCCCCGGTTCGGTGACGGACGTGATCCCGGCGGCCACGGCGACGTCGCTCGCGGCCGCGATCTGCTCGGCCACCCGTTCGGTGGTCTTGGGCGGCAGGGCGGGGGAGACGATCGCCCGGGCGGTCTCCTCGAGCAGCCCCAGGGCGGCGCCGTGCTCGTCGAGCGGAACGCTGCCGCCCTCGGGAACCGTGAATCCCGTGCGCCCGGGATACCCGGCGGCCTCGAATGCCGCGGTGTTGACCACGGCCATGTGGCGGGAGTTGTGCCACAGCCACACGGGGTTTTCCGGGGCCACGGTGTCCAGCTGCTCGGCGGTGGGGTGCGCCCCGCCCAGGTAGTTCTGGTCGTAGCCCTGGCCCATGACCCACTCCCCGGGGCCGACCTGCGCCACCGCCTCCCGCACGGCCGTGAGCAGCTCGGTCATGTCCGTGACGGCCGCCGGGCGCAGGTCCGTCTGCACCAGCGCCTCGCCCAGCATGCTCAGGTGGCAGTGGGCGTCGTGGAACCCCGGGACCACGGTGGCGCCCCGCAGGTCCACGGTGCGGGCGAACACCTCCGGGGGCAGGTCGTCGTCCAGGCTCACCACCCTGCCGTGGTGGACTCCCAGGCCGTGCACCAGGGGCCGTTCGGGGTCCTGGGTGTGAATGCTGCCGTTGACGTAGCTGACGTCGAGAGCCATGGCGGTGCCGTCCTCGTTCTCGTGGGCGCGGTCCGCCCGGCGGGTGAGCGGGTCCCCGCCGGACGGTCGCCGAGCGGCGGAGGACCTCGGCCCATCGTCCCCCGCGGCAGTGGCCCGTGTCACCCGCGCGCGCGGGCCGGGCCCATGGCGGTCGCACCTCGACGCCGTGAGCTCGTGGCACCCGCACGCGGGGCCGCCGCGGGTCCGCGCGGCGGCGCACCGTCACCACCCGGCGCCCGCCGGGCAGTACCCTCGGGGGCAACGCAGTGCGTTCCCGGCCACCCCCGCGGGAACCGGGCGGGCCCTGGGCCTCTCACGCGGACGTACTTCCTCTCGTACTCAGGAGAACACCATGCCCTTCGATCCCAAGGCACCGGCCACCGGCCCCATGCCCACCTACCAGGACAGGGGGGACCAGGGGTACAAGAAGTCCCTCGGGAACTTCCAGATCCAGATGATCGGCATCGGCGGTGCCATCGGCGTGGGTCTCTTCCTCGGCATCGGCGGGCGACTGGCCACCGCGGGCCCGGCCCTCGTGCTGTCCTACCTGGTGGTCTCCGTGGTGGTGTACCTGCTCATGCGGGCCCTCGGGGAACTCGTGATCCACCGCCCCACCACCGGCGCATGGGTGTCCTACGCCCGCGAGTTCGTGGGCGACCGGTTCGCGTTCATGACCGGGTGGATCTACGTGGCGCTCTCGGCCGTGGCCGGGGTGGGGGAGATCGCGGCGCTCGCGGTGTACGTGCAGTTCTGGTGGCCCGAGATCCCCGGGTGGATCCCGTCCCTCGTGGCGGCCATGGTGATCGTGGGCTGCAACCTGCTGAGCGTGAAGCTGTACGGGTTCATCGAGACCTGGGCGGCCCTGATCAAGGTGGTGGCCATCCTGCTGTTCCTGGCGGCGGGCATCATCCTGGTGGTGGCCGGCGACGTCTTCAACGCCCCCACCGTGGCCTCGGTCTCCAACATGTGGAGCGGCGGGTTCGCCACCCACGGTGTGCTCGTGCTGGTGGTCGTCATGACGGGCGTGGTGTTCTCCTTCTCCGCCATCGAGATCGTGGGCGTCTCCGCGGGTGAGGCCAAGGACCCCGAGAAGTCCATGCCCAAGGCCATCAACTCCGTGGTGCTGCGCATCGCGCTGTTCTACATCGGCTCCATCCTGGTGCTGTCCATGCTGCTGCCCACGGACGAGTACTCCGGCAAGGAGTCCCCCTTCGTCACCGCGCTGTCCTCGCTGCACATCCCGGCGCTCGCGGGCATCATGAACTTCGTGGTACTCACCGCGGCCGTCTCCGGTGTGAACGCCACGCTGTACGCGTGCGTGCGGCTGCTGCGCAACCTCGCGGCGCACGGGCAGGCCCCCGGGGTGATGTCCAAGGTCTCCGGGCGCGGCGTCCCCTCCGGCGCCCTGCTGTGCATCTTCGGGTTCGACCTCGTGGGCATCGTCCTGATCTACCTGCTCGGTGCCGCCGACGCCTTCGAGGTGGTCCTCAGCGCGTGCTCGGTGTTCATCCTCTTCGGCTGGATCTCCATCTTCGTGTCCCACCTGGGCTACCGCCGCCAGGTCTCCCGCGGGCTGCTCCCGGGCGTGCACTTCAAGATGCCCGGCGCGCCCGTGACCAACTGGGTGTGCCTCGTGTTCCTGACCGTCCTCTCGCTCTACATCATGTTCGACTTCTCCAACCCGCACTGGTACTTCAGCCTGCTGGCGGGTGTGCTGATCCTCGTGGCCACGAACATCGGCTACGAGTTCTCCAAGCGCCACGTGGCCAGGAACGGTCTGCCCGAGCTGCACTCTGCGGGCAGCGAGGACTCCGTGCCTGCGGTGGATCCAGACGACGCCACGGCATCCCACGGCGCGCAGGCTCCGGACGCGGAGTCCACGCCAACGGACGGCCGCTGAGCGGCGTCGTCGGCCCCCGCGCGGCGCGTGCGGTCCGCCCCCGGAGCGGGGCGCGGGCGCCACGGGTGCGGACGGCGTCGAACCCCGGCGGCTGCCACTATGGTGGGGCACTGAGAAAAAGGACGCCGGTGCCAACGGCGCCGCGATGCTGGAGGTCACCATGGACAACGTGAACAACCTGCCGTCCGCGAGCGTGGACGAGATTCCCGAGGGCGCGCCCGTGCTGGACGTGCGCGAGCAGGACGAGTGGGATGCCGGGCACATCGACGGCGCCCAGCACCTGCCGCTGTCCCAGCTGGCCGAGCGCACCGAGGAGGTCCCCCTGGACCAGGACGTGTACGTGATCTGCCGTTCCGGCGGGCGCTCGCTGCGCGCCACGGCCTACCTGGCCCAGTACGGCTACGACCCCGTCAACGTCCTGGGCGGCATGGGGGCCTGGGCGGACGCCGGCAAGCCCATCGTGTCCGAGACCGGGGAAACGGCGCGCGTGCTGTGAATGCCGCCGCCTCCGGCGTGGCCTCGGGTCCAGGGGATCCGGGGCCACGCCCGCGTCGGTACGCCTTCCTCGGTCCCGAGGGGACGTTCACCGAGGCCGCCCTGCTGCAGGTCCCGGGGACCGACGCCGCCGTGCGCACCCCCATGGGCTCGGTGCCCGCCGCGCTGGCGGCCGTGCGCGAGGGGCGCGTGGACGCCGCGGTGGTGCCCATCGAGAACTCGGTGGAGGGCGGGGTGACCGCCACTCTGGACGACGTCTCCTTCGGCGCCGAGCTGCGGATCCTGCGGGAGATCGTGGTGCCCATCCGGTTCGTGCTCGTGGCCCCGGCGGGCACGGAGCTGGCGGACGTGCACGCGATCTCCACCCACACGGTCGCGTGGGCGCAGATCCGGCGCTGGGTGGCGCAGCACCTCCCGGACGCGGACTACGTCCCCGCACCCTCCACCGCGGCCTCCGCCGTGGCCATGCTGGACGGAGCGGGCGGCGTGAGCACCGAGGGGCTCGGCTACGACGCCGCCGTGTGCTCCCCGGTGGTCGTGGCGCAGCACCCCGAGCTGCACGTGCTCGCGGGGGACATCGGCGACAACACGCAGGCCGTGACCCGGTTCGTGCTCGTGGCCCGCCCGGACGCCCCCATGCCCGCGCCCACGGGCGCGGACAAGACCTCGCTCGTGGTGCCGCTGTGGGAGGACCGCCCCGGTGCCCTGCTGGACATCCTCGAGCAGTTCTCCACCCGCGGCGTGAACCTCACCCGCATCGAGTCCCGCCCCACCAAGGCGCACCTGGGCGACTACTTCTTCTCCGTGGACATCGACGGGCACATCCAGGACGACCGCGTGGCCGACGCCCTCATGGGCGTTCGCCGGATCTGTCCCCGCACCCGGTTCCTCGGTTCCTACCCCCGCGCCGACCAGCGCGCGGTCCCCGTGGCCACCCATCACAGTGACGCCGCGTTCATCCAGGCCCGTTCGTGGGTCGACAACCTGAAAGGACAGTGACGTCCATGGACATCGAGGGCTGGAGCCAGACCCTGACGGCTGGACCGCTCCTACTCATCGCACTGGCGGCCATTGCGGTGCTGCTCGTGCTCATCATCAAGCTACGGGTCCACGCGTTCCTGGCTCTGATCATCATCTCGGCCCTCACCGCTTTCACCACGGGCATCCCCACCGACCAGGTGGTGCCCGTGATGCTCGACGGCTTCGGGAAGACCCTGGCCAGCGTGGCCCTGCTCGTGGGTCTCGGCGCCATGCTGGGGCGGCTGCTCGAGACCTCGGGCGGCGCGCAGGTGCTCGCGGACCGGCTGATCCGGATCTTCGGCGAGAAGCGGGCCCCGCTCGCGCTGGGCGTGGCCTCCCTGCTGTTCGGCTTCCCCATCTTCTTCGACGCGGGCCTGGTGGTCATGCTGCCCGTGGTCTTCTCGGTCGCGCGGCGCCTGGGCGGCAGCGTGCTGACGTACGCGCTGCCCGCCGTGGGCGCGTTCTCCGTGATGCACGTGTTCCTCCCGCCCCACCCGGGTCCGGTCACCGCCGCCACGTTCTTCGAGGCGAACGTGGGCTACATCATCCTGGTGGGCCTGATCTGCGCCGTCCCCACGTGGTACGTGTCCTCGTACCTGTTCGGCAAGCTCATCGGGCGCCGCATCAACCTGCCCGTCCCCAGCATCCTGGGCAGGGCGGAGGACGTGCAGAACCCGCCCAAGGTGGGCACCGTGGTGGCCATGCTGCTGCTGCCCATGGTGCTGATCTTCCTCAACACCGGCCTGGGCACGCTCGCCAAGTCCGGTGCGGTGTCCGAGGAGACGGCGTCGCAGACCTGGTACGAGCTGCTGCGCGCCATCGGTGAGACGCCCATCGCGCTGACCGTCACGCTGATCATCGCCGCGCTGACCATCGGCAAGGCCCGCGGGCTCAGCGGCGGCGCGATCGAGAAGACGTTCGAGTCCGCACTGGGACCCGTGTGCTCCGTCATCCTCATCACCGGCGCGGGCGGCATGTTCGGCGGGGTGCTGCGCACCTCCGGGATCGGCGCCGCGCTGGAGGACGTGCTCTCGGACCTCGGCATCCCCGTGATCCTCGCGGGCTTCCTGATCGCCGCGGTCATGCGGGTGGCCCAGGGCTCCGCCACCGTGGCGCTGACCACCGCGGCCGGGCTGGTGTCCCCCGCGGTGCTCGCGGGCGACTACAACGCCGTGCAGGTGGCGGCCATGGTCGTGGCCGTGGCCGCCGGTTCCGTGGTGCTCTCCCACGTCAACGACTCCGGGTTCTGGCTCGTGGGCCGCTTCCTGGGCATGGACGTGCGCACCACGTTCAAGACCTGGACCGTGCTGGAGACCATCATCGGCGTGGTGGGCTTCGCGCTCGCCGCGGTGGTCTTCGGCCTCGCCGGGGTCGCCTGATCCCGCGCCGCGGTGCACGCCCACACCTCGGGCTGGCACCGCGGAGCGCGCGTGCGACACATGACGAACGGCCCGTTCCCCACCGTGGGGGACGGGCCGTTCGTCATGTGTACGGGACCATGCCGGCCGGCATGCCGGGGCGAGGCGGCCCGGGTGACCCGGGGGGGACGACGTCGTTCGCGGTGGACGTGCGCGTGGTGGGGCCGGCGCCCCGCGGTCTCAGTCCGCCTGGGACGGGGGGACACGCACCTTGAGGGACTTGTGGTCGAGGGTGGTCTCGAAGGCCTTGATGCTGCCCAGGGGATCGCCGTCCACCTCGGACTCGATGGGCTCGTGGAACTCCACCCGCACGTTCTTGCCGCTGTAGTAGTCGATCACGGGCAGCTCGTGGCGGTGCCGGAAGACCAGCTTGGCCGCCATGCCCAGCCACCCCACCACGGAGCGGGGTGACATCACCACGAGGTCCAGGAAACCGTCGTCGAGCTTCGCCCTGGGGACCAGGATGAGACCGGCGGTGAGCTCACCGCAGTTGCACACCATGACGGAGCGCACCAGGCGGGACTCCCAGGCCCCGCCGTCCACGCTGAAGCGGGCCCAGCGGGGGCCGTTGAACAGGTGGCGCAACCCGGCCTCCCCGTAAGCCACCCAGCCCACGAGGTCCTTGAGGTCGTCCTTGGTGTCCGCCATGATCTGGGCGTCGAAACCGGCGCCGCCCATCACCAGGAAGCGGTGGTCCTGGGCGCGACCCTCCGCGGTCTCCAGGTGCATGGACACGGTGTCGATGGCCTTCTCGGAGCCGAAGAGGGCCACGTCCACGGAGTGGTGCGGATCCGCGAGGTCCGCCTGCAGGTTGCGCGCCAGGAGGTTGCCGGTGCCCAGGGGCACGAGTCCGAGGGGGATCTCGCCGCCGACCAGCGACTCGCCCACGGCGCGGATGGTTCCGTCCCCGCCGGCGGCGAGCACCACGTCCGCACCGTCCTCCACGGCCTGCCGGGCCATCGAGAAGCCGGGGTCCGCCACCGTGGTCTCGTAGCACGCGGGATCTGCCCATCCGGCCTTCCGGCACGCGATGATCACGGCGTCCAGGGCGGTGTGCGCCAGGGCCTTGGAGGGGTTGACGACGACGGCCACGCGTTGGGGCGCCCAGGTGTGCTCCGGCACGGACTCCCTTTCCTGGATCGGTTGACAGGCGGCTGAACAGTGGGACCCAGTCTACGGGGCGTTGCGGTGGCCCCCGAGCCGCACCGGATCGCGGCCGCGGGCATCCGTTGGATACCCTGGACGGGTGATCGACATCAACGAACTGCGCGCCGACCCCGAAACGTACCGTGCCTCCCAGACCGCCCGTGAGGCGGATCCGGGGTTCGTGGACCGGATCCTGGAGGCGGATGCGCAGCGCCGCAGCGCGATCACCGACTTCGAGGCCCTGCGCGCGGAGCAGAACGCGTTCGGCAAGCAGGTGGCCAGGGCCCAGGGCGAGGAGAAGCAGCAGCTGCTCGCCCAGGTGAAGCAGCTGGCCGCGGACGTGAAGGCCGCGCAGGCCACCGCGGACGCCGCCCAGGCCGCCCAGCAGGCGCTCGTGGCGCAGTTCCCCAACCTGGTCGTCGAGGGAGTCCCCTCCGGCGGCGAGGACGACTTCGTGCAGCTGCGCACCGAGGGCACCCCGCGGGACTTCGCCGCGGAGGGCTTCGAGCCGCGCGACCACCTTGCGCTCGGCGAGCTGCTGGACGGCATCGACATGGAGCGCGGCGCCAAGGTCTCCGGCTCCCGGTTCTACTTCCTCAAGCGGGACATCGCCCGCCTGGAGACGGCGCTGCTGCTCGCGGCCCAGGACCTGGCCCTGGACAACGGCTTCGTCCCCATGACCACGCCCAACCTGGTGCGCCCGGCCATCATGAACGGCACGGGCTTCGACGTGGAGCACGACGACGAGATCTACCGCGTGGGCAAGGACGACCTCTACCTGGTGGGCACCTCCGAGGTGGCCCTGGCCGGCTATCACGCGGACGAGATCCTGGACCTCTCGGACGGGCCGCTGCGCTACGCCGGGTGGTCCTCGTGCTACCGGCGCGAGGCCGGTTCCGCGGGCAAGGACACCCGCGGGATCATCCGGGTGCACCAGTTCAACAAACTGGAGATGTTCGTCTACTGCCACCCCGAGGACGCCGCCGCCGAGCACGAGCGGCTGCTCGCGTGGGAGGAGCAGATGCTGCAGGCCTGCGGGCTCGCCTACCGCGTGATCGACACCGCCGCCGGTGACCTGGGCATCTCCGCCGCCCGCAAGTTCGACTGCGAGGCCTGGATCCCCACCCAGGGCAGGTACCGCGAGCTGACCTCCACCTCCAACTGCACCACCTACCAGGCCCGCCGCCTCAACATCCGCGAGCGGCTGCCCGAGACCACGGACGCCCAGGGGAAGGCGAAGAAGGGCGGCACGCGCGCCGTCGCCACCCTCAACGGCACCCTGGCCACCACGCGCTGGCTCGTGGCCCTGCTCGAGACCCACCAGCAGCGCGACGGCTCCGTGACGGTCCCCGAGATCCTGCGCCCGTACCTGCGCGGCCAGGAGGTCCTGCGCCCGGTGTCCTGACCGGCGCACGGACCCTGCGCGGACGACGCCGCCCGCTCACCGTGCCCGCGCGCGGCGAGCGGGCGGCGTCGTGCGCTGCGGTGTGCGCGGTACTTCACCCCCGCGTCACCCGGGCGTCCACCGGCGGACATGCCCCCGTGCTCATGTGACACCATGAATCTCATGACTGACACCCGGGCCGGCACCGACGACCGGCACATCGACAACCCGACCGACGACGAGCGGGCGCAGAGCGCCGCGGACGCCTTCGCGCCCATGAAGATCCAGACCCCCCGCTCCAGCGGCTGGACCAGGGAGGCGGGCGTCCAGTACCTCGTGGCCCTGGACGTGGACGGCACCCTGGTGGACCACGACGGCCGCATGTCCCGCGGCGTCAAGGACGCCCTGCGGGCCGTGGTGGGCGCCGGGCACCACGTGGTGATCTCCACGGGCCGCTCCATGGGAGCCACGCTGCCCGTGATCCGGCAGGGCCACATCGAGTCCGGTTTCGCCGTGTGCTCCAACGGCGGCGTGACCCTGCGCCTGGATCCCCAGCTCGAGGAGCACTACGAGGTCACGGACCGCGTGAGCTTCGACCCCGCCAACGCCCTGCGCGCGCTGGCCAGCAAGCTGCCCACCGCCAAGTTCGCGCTGGAGGGCGCGGACGGGCGGTTCTACTCCACCGAGCGGTTCCAGGACGCGTCCTTCGGGATCGAGGCCGTGGGGGTGGACATCCACGAGCTCGCGGAGATCCCGGCCGTGCGCCTGGTGGTCTACAGCGCCACGGACGCCCCCGGGGACTTCGCCCAGGCCATCGAGCAGGCCGGTCTGCACGGTGTGGCCTACTCCGTGGGATGGTCCTCCTGGCTGGACGTGGCGGCCAACGGCGTCTCCAAGGCCAGTGCGCTGGAGCAGATCCGCAAGCACCTGAAGGTGGACCCGGCCCACACCGTGGCCATGGGGGACGGGCGCAACGACATCGAGATGCTGCAGTGGGCCGCCCGCGGCGTGGCCATGGGCCAGGCCCCGGACGAGGTCGCGGACGTCAGCCGCGAGGTCACGGCCAGCGTCTACGAGGACGGCGCCGCGGCCGTCCTGCGCACCCTGCTCTGAGCCGCGCGCGGCACCTGGCGGTTAAAACGCATCGACCTGGGATACTGGCACCGTGTTCGTCCTGACCCTGACCCAGCGCGCGGCGGACGCATCCCGCCCGGATCCCGACACGGACCGCGAGGTGTGTCGGCGGCTCAGTGCGCTCTCCACCCGCGCGCCGTTCCAGCCCTCGGGCCCCGGGATCGTCCGAGGCCTCACCGAGGACCCGCAGGCCGCGGTGGACGCCGCGATGACCGGGCTGCGGGACAGCACCTACGCGGTGGGCATCGGCGTGGGGGACGTGTTCCTCACGCGCGTGGACCAGCCGGACGGCCGCGTGGCCGTCACTGCGGAGGGCCCGGGCATGGGTTTCGGGCACGACGCCGCACAGCACCTGCGCAGCACGGACCGGGTGGCCGTGAGGGTCAGCGCCGCTGATCCGGGGGCCGCCGCCCAGGCCGAGGCCGTGCTCAGGCTCGTGGGCCACATCGTGAGCGCGCGCAGCGCGGCCGAGTGGCGCGTCCTGGATCTCATGGTTCCGGGCACCCGGGGCCAGCAGAAGGCGGTGGCGCAGCAGCTGGGCATCACGCCCCAGGCGGTGTCCAAGGCCGTGGTGCGCTCCCTGTGGAACGAGGAGTGGCAGGCCCGTCCGGCGGCGGCCACGCTGCTGCGGCTGTGCGAGTCCGCGGGGCCGCTCGAGGCCTAGATTCCTGGTCCTGGGACGCGATGGCATGCTGTGGTCCTCGGCCGTGAGGTGAGTGCTTGGAGCCCCCGGCATCCCCGGTGGCAGAGCCACATCCTGCGTGGGCGAGGTGTCTCACCACCACGTGTCCACGGCGAAACCAGCGGCCTCGAGGTCCGCGTGCAGCACGGGCAGGCACTCGGCGGGCAGGCGCAGGGAACCGGGGACGTCCCGGGGGTCGAAGTAGCCCGTGAGCCAGGAGAACGCCGGGTGCGCCGCGGCGAGGGATTCGCACCGTGCCACGATCTCGGGGGTGTCCCGTTCGGACGCGAAGACCCAGAACGACTCGAGGTCCGTGAGCTGGAACAGCCCCACCCCGCGATGGTGCTCATGGCCCGTCTCCGCTGACCGTTCCGGCGGTGACGTGGGCCCGGGCTCGTCCCAGGCCTGTGCCGGGCTGCGGACCCAGCCGCCCGACGCCGCCGGGCCCAGCGCGGGCGCCAGCGGGTCCAGTTCCCAGCGTGGCGCGTCCGAGAGCCACTGCGGGGTGCTCGGGGGGAACAGGGGGCCCTGCGCGGCACCCGGCCAGCGGTCCCGCCAGGTGGCCCAGCTGCCCGCCTCCACGCGGTCCCAGAACTGCTCGGCACCCAGTCCCACGGAGAGCTCGGACACCGTGCTGTGTTCCCGTGGCCGCGCGCCGGGACCGGCATCCCCGGGGTGCTGGAGGGATTCTGCGGTGAAGGGCCGGGAGGCGATGTCCGGGTGCGGTGCCGGAGCGGGGGCCGGTGACGCACCAGCGGCCGTGAGCAGGGCGCGCACCCGCGCCATCAGGTGCTCGGGACCCAGCACCTGCGTGGAGTCCGTGCCGTGAAAGACGTACACGCGTTCGCTGCCGCCGGGTTGCGAGTCGAACACGGGCACCACCTCCGGTGACGGACCGCACGACGGGGAACTCGCCGCGCGGTTGCTGGACTGCGATCATCCCACCACGGCCCGGGGACACGCATAAGCGCCCCGGGACGACGAGGTCCCCGCGCCCGGTCGGTGAACCGGGTGCGGGGACCTCGGGAGAGCGGGAGCGGACTCAGTCGTCCTGCTCGGCCTCCGCGGCGGTGTCGTACTGCGACTGCTGGAAGCGCTGCTGCGCCTCGACGATCAGGCGCTCGGCGGTCTCCTTGCCCTCCCAGCCCTCGCCCTTGACCCACTTGTTGGGCTCCAGGTCCTTGTAGCGCTCGAAGAAGTGCTGGATCTCCTTCTGCTTGAACTCGTTGACGTCCTCCAGGCCCTGGATGTCGTCGTAGCGCTTGTCGGTGGACACGCACAGGATCTTGGCGTCCCCGCCGGCCTCGTCCGTCATGTTGAACACCGCGATGGGACGGGCCTCCACGATCACACCGGGCATGATGTCCACGTCCATGATGACCATGGCGTCCAGGGGGTCGCCGTCCTCACCCAGGGTGTCCTCGAAGTAGCCGTAGTGGGTGGGGTACTGCATGGAGGTGAAGAGCACGCGGTCCAGGCGGATCCGGCCGGTCTCGTGGTCGATCTCGTACTTCACGCGGGAACCGCGCGGGATCTCGATGGTGACGTCCAGCTCCATGGTGAAACTCCTCGGGTCGTGATGGTGTGAACCGGGCAGCTCGCTCACCCGGCGCCCACGGTGGCCGCGCAGCGGTGGCCGGGCCATGGGCAGATGCCTCCACGATACCGGCCGCGGCCACCGCACCCGGGCACCGTGGGCCGTCCGGGTGCAGGAGCGTTGTCCCCGTCGGAGGGGCGCAGGACAATGGGGCCATGCCGTCCACCCCGCCCCGATCGCCCGGGCACGCGCCACTCCGGCCGCTGCTGTGCGTCCTGCTGGCGCTCGCCGTGGCCGGCCCGGCGGTCTTCGCGCTCCCCGCGCTGCTGGCCGAGCTGCGTCCGGCGGCGCAGTGGCGGCAGGCGCACGCCGCGCTGCAGGACTCGCCCCCCGTCGCCTCGCGGGCCCCAGCCGCGGCGTCGTCGCCCGGAGCGGACGGGTCCGCCGGGAACGGTGCGGAGACGTCCGGGAGCGGGGACCGCGTGACCGCGGAGGCCGTGGAACGCGCCCTGCGCACCGGTCTGGACGGCGCTCCGGGGACGGCGGCGGTGGCCGTGAGCGAGGCGGGGGAGGACGCCCTGCTCGCGGGCCGCGAGCAGACCCGCCCGATGGTCCCGGCCTCGAACCAGAAGCTGCTGACGGCTCTGAGCATCGCCGAGGCGGTGGACCCCTACGACCGGCTGGCCACCACGGTGGTCGGCGGCCCCGACCTGCGCTCCCTCACCCTGGTGGCCGGCGGGGACACCCTGCTGGCTCCCGGTGAGGGCGACCCAGCGGCGGTCAACGGCCGTGCCGGTCTGGGGACCCTCGCGGAGCGCACCGCCCGTGCCCTGCGGGAGCGTTCTGCGGACGCGGCGTCGGGCGGGCTCACGGTGGCGGTGGACACGAACCTGTTCACCGGCCCGGACCGCAACCCGGCGTGGCAGCGGGAGGACGTGGAGTCCGGGGAGATCACGCGGGTCTCGCCCATCGCCCTGTACTCCCACCGGGTGCCCGCGGCGGACGGCGCGGACCCCGGCAGCGCGGGGGACCGGCCCGCCGATCCCGCCCGGGCCGCGGCGGAGGAGTTCGCCCGGCAGCTGCGGGACCGGCTGGGACACGGCGTCCACGTCACCGTCCGGGGATCGGCGCCGGCGCCCGCGGACGCGGCGGAGCTGGCGCGCGTGGAGTCCGCACCCGTCCACGAGCAGAGCGCGTACATGCTCGCGCACTCGGACAACTCGCTGGCGGAGGCGCTCGCGCGGGTGGCCGCCGCGCGCTCCGGCCGGGAGCCCGGAGTGGACGGGGTGCGGCAGATGCTGCCCGCCGCCCTGCGCGCGCACGGGATCGACACCGCCGGGCTGCGCGTGCTGGACGCGAGCGGGATGGCACCCGACAACCGCGTCACCGCCACCGCGCTTCTGCGCACGGTGGGCACGCTGCTCCGCGAACCGCGCTTCGGTCCCTACGGGCGCGGGCTGCCCGTGGCCGGCGGCTCGGGGACCCTGGCCGAGCGCTTCGACGACGCCCCCGAGGCCGCGGCCCGGGGCGTGTCCCGGGCAAAGACCGGGACCCTGCTGGACGTGGTGGCGCTGACGGGATACGTGCAGCGCCCGGACGGCCGGGTCCTGGTGTACTCCGTGGTGCTCAACGGCGTGGCCGGGCGCACCGCGGACGCCAAGGACAGTGTGGACCGCACGGTGGCGGCGCTCGCGACGTCCTCGTGAGGCCAATCGCACCGCGATCCGGTCCGGGTGTGCTGCGACCCCGGTGCGCAACGATCCCGGCGCACCGCGGGCTCGGCACTTTGCCAGCCGCCGCTCGTGTGCCGGTCGGTGCCCTGTGGTTGAGTGAGGGCATGAGCCAAGAACTGACGCAGCGTTCGCTCGTGGACTGGGATGCGGCCGCGCAGATCGCCGCGAAGGTGGCCCCTCCCGGCCCCACCCCCGAGCCCCGCGAGATGTCACGGGCCGTGGAGTCCCTGCGGTACTTCGCGCACGAGTCCGTGCACCACGTCCACGCCATCACCGGCCTGGACGCCGCCGAGAACCTCCGGGACTCCACCGTGCTCGTGGTGGATCGCGCCGGGTGGTCCAAGGCCAACATCCAGACCTTCGAGGTGCTCATGCAGCCGGTGTTCGACCGCCTGCGCACCAAGGACACCGCCACGTTCGACGCCGCCCTGCGCGGTCTCGCACCCACCGCCGCCGCCGCGGAGATGGGCGCGCTGGTGGGCTTCCTCTCCTCCAAGGTGCTGGGCCAGTACGACCCCTACGCGGGGCTCGTCTCCGAGCGGGCGGCCCGCTCGCACCCGGGCGGACGGCTCATGTTCGTGGCCCCGAACGTGCTGTGGACCGAGCGGGAGCTCAACGTCTCACCCGAGGACTTCCGGCTGTGGGTGTGCCTGCACGAGCAGACCCACCGCGTCCAGTTCGCGGCCGCACCCTGGCTGCGGGACCACATGCTGGGCCAGATCTCCCGGCTCGGCTCGCTGGACGCCACCGCGTGGCAGCGGCTGCGGGCCGCGGGGGCCTCGCTCACGGGGCGCTCCAAGGGTGCCCGCCCGGACTCGGGTCTGGGTCCGCTGACCCACGTGCTCACGGACGCGGAGCGTGAGACGCTCTCCCACGTCACCGCCGTGATGTCCCTGCTCGAGGGGCACGCCAACGCCGTGATGGACGCCGTGGACGCGAGCATCGTGCCGTCCGTGAAGACCATCCGCCGCCGCTTCGACTCCCGTTCCGCCACCCACGGGGCCCTGGACCGGTTCATCCGGTCCCTGCTGGGCCTGGACGCCAAGATGCGCCAGTACAGCAACGGCCAGAAGTTCGTGGAGCACGTGGTGGAGCGGGCCGGCATGGAGCGCTTCAACACGGTGTGGAGCTCGCCGGAGACCCTGCCCACGGAAGCGGAGATCCACGACCCGCAGGCGTGGCTGGACCGCGTGCTCCCCTGAGCCGCGGGGCACCCCGGGGATTTCCCCATGGTCCGTGTGCCAAGATGAGCCCGTGAGCTCTGAAAACATCAATCAGCAGATCCGGCTGTACGGTCAGCCGCTGTCAGAGCGTTTTGGCGCCGTGGTGGGGGCCTACGGCATCACGCAGCGCAGACTGGCCCAGGTCCTGGGTCTCTCCGCTCCGATGCTCTCCCAACTCATCAGCGGCAGACGCATCAAGATCGGCAACCCGGCGGTCTACGAACGCCTCGTCATGCTCGAGGACAGCGCGGGGGCCTCGGACCCCGAGGCCGTCTTGTCCCGGGTGGAGGCATCGCAGCCGGTGCTCTCCACGTCGCAGATCCGCACGGGCATCACCAAGGACACGGATGCCGTGTCCGCCCTGGCCTCCGTGGTCCCGGTGGGGGAGCTTGAACGCGCTCTCGTGATGCTGGGGGACTCCACGCCGGTGCTCTCCAAGGTGCTGGCCATGGCCGAAGAGACCGCGCAGCGCGCCGCGACGTCCCAGGGCTGAGGTGGCGCAGCAGGGTCGCAGCGGCCGCCTGAACCCGGTGGTGGCCCGTGCGCGGCGGGCCGTGTCGCGCACCGTGGCACCGCTGACCGGAACGGACCGCCGTGAGCCGGACCCGCCGGTGCGCGCGGCGGACGGTGCGGATCCCGGGCCACCGCTCGTGCTCGTCGCGTGCAGCGGCGGCGCGGACTCCCTCGCGCTGGCGGCGGCCGCGGCCCACCTGCTGCGCCGCGGTGCGCTGCGCGTGGGTGCGGTGGTCGTGGACCACCAGCTGCAGGAGGGCTCGGCGGACGTGGCCCGGACCGCGGCTCGGACGCTGCGGGGGATGGGACTGGACCCGGTTGCCGTGGAGCGGGTGACCGTGACGCGGGAGCACACGGGACCGGAGATGGCCGCGCGACTCGCGCGCTACGGGGCGTTGCGCGCCGTGGCGCGGCGCACCGGGGCCGCGGCGGTGCTGCTGGGACACACCCGTGACGACCAGGCCGAGACGGTGCTGCTGGGTCTGACCCGGGGGTCCGGAACCCGTTCCCTGTCCGGGATGCCGCAGCGGTGCGTCAAGGACGGCGTGCTGTACCTGCGGCCCTTCCTGAACGTCACGCGGGCGGAGACCGAGACGGTCTGCGCCGCGGAGGGGCTGGCACCGTGGCGGGACCCCAGCAACGCGGACACCGCCCTCACCCGTTCGCGCATCCGGCACGAGGTGCTGCCGTACCTGGAGGCGCAGCTGGGACCGGGGGTCGGGCGGGCACTGGCGCGCACGGCGTCGGTGCTCGGTGCGGATGCGGACCTCCTGGACGAGCAGGCGGCAGCGGCGTTCGACGCCGCCCTCGTCACTCCTGCGCGCACGGGCGCCGCGCAGGCTCCCGGCCCCTCCCGCGCGCCGTGCGGCACCGGCACGCCCGGCGGCCCCGCGGGGCACCCCGGTCCCGACCGCTGGGACGCCACCGCCGCGAGCGGTGGACCGGGGCCCGGAGCGGGGACGGCGGCGTCGTCCGTGGTCCTGGACTGCGCGGCCCTGCAGGCCACCCCCGCGGCCCTGCGACGTCGTGTGCTCGCCAGGGCGTGCCTGCGCGCCGGCGGCGAGACACCCACGTTCGAACGGCTGGGGGCCCTGGAGGACTTCGCCCTGGGCTACGGCGCCGCGGGTCCCGTGCAGATGGCGGGTAAGGTGGCAGCCTGGCGGCATCGCTCCGACGCGGTTCACGCGCGAGGGTGCCTGGAGCTGCGCGGTGGGCCCACGCCCCCGCCGCAGCGCAGAACGAGCGACCAGTACAACCCCGGGAGTGCCCAGTGAAGCCCGAACACGTCGACGCCGATCTGAGCGGTGTGCTGTTCACCAAGGAACAGATCGCCCAGAAGGTCCGTGAGCTCGCCCAGCAGATCGACCACGACTACCGCGGGCGAGAGGTCCTGCTGGTGGGTGTGCTCAAGGGCGCGGTGATGGTCATGGCGGACCTCATGCGGGAGCTCGAGGGGCAGTACCCCATGGACTGGATGGCGGTCTCCTCCTACGGCTCCGGGACCAAGTCCTCCGGCGTGGTGCGCATCCTAAAGGACCTGGATACGGACCTGCACGGCAAGGACGTGCTGATCGTGGAGGACGTGATCGACTCCGGTCTCACGCTGTCCTGGCTGCGCACCAACCTGGAGTCCCGCGGCCCCAACTCGGTGGAGATCTGCACGCTGCTGCGCAAGCCGGACGCCATGAAGACGAGCATCGACGTCCGCTACGTGGGGTGGGACATCCCCAACGAGTTCGTGGTGGGCTACGGGCTGGACTTCGCCGAGCAGTACCGCAACCTGGAGTGCATCGCCACACTCGCCCCGCACGTCTACGCCTGACGCGGGGTCCCGGGGTCGCACCCAGT
Organism: Kocuria tytonis; assembly: GCF_003226895.2. GTDB lineage: Bacteria > Actinomycetota > Actinomycetes > Actinomycetales > Micrococcaceae > Kocuria > Kocuria tytonis. Next base: position 89,415 of record NZ_PNJG02000004.1, on the reverse strand, counting down.
GGACACCGGGACGCGGCGTGTACCGTGACCCATCCGTGTGCGCTGTGAAAGAACGGGCGGCGCACGGGACGCTGCGGCGTCACTCGAAGCGATAGATTGTGCCATACGCGCCACGGCTGCCGTGTCTGAACCCCCGGGTCCCGGAGGACGTTCCGCAGGGCGGTGAGTCGGCATGGAGCGTGTCACGTCCACGGGAGGATCAACGGCTTGGCCACGGCAAAAAAACCCACGAGTTTCTTCAAGGGTCCATTCTTCTGGATCCTTCTGGCCATCCTGGTCCTGGTGCCCGTGGGCGCCAGCTTCTTCAGCCCCACCACGTCCCGGGTGGACACCAACGTGGGCCTGAACCTGCTGCACGACGGCAAGGTCAAGGAAGCCAAGATCTACGACGGCGAGCAGAAGGTGGAGCTCTCCCTCAAGGACGACCTGAACCAGGACGACCAGAACCTGGGCAAGGACGTGGAGTTCTACTACGTGGAGCCCCGCGCCGAGGACGTGGTGCGCAGCGTCAACGACGCCCACCTGGAGGGCTTCACGGACCAGCCGGTGGAGAACAACTGGTTCCTGTCCCTGGTGCGCTTCCTGCTGCCGTTCCTGATCATCATGGGGCTCTTCTGGTTCATCTTCTCCCGCATGCAGACGGGCGGGCAGGCCATGAAGTTCGGCCGGTCCAAGGCCAAGATGTTCAACAAGGAGAACTCCGAGGTCACCTTCACGGACGTGGCCGGTGCGGACGAGGCCGTCCAGGAGCTCGACGAGATCAAGCAGTTCCTCGTGGAGCACGACCGCTTCACCGCCGTGGGCGCCAAGGTCCCCAAGGGCGTGCTGCTCTACGGCCCTCCCGGCACCGGCAAGACCCTGCTGGCCAAGGCCGTCGCCGGCGAGGCCGGTGTGCCGTTCTACTCCATCTCCGGCTCGGACTTCGTGGAGATGTTCGTGGGTGTGGGCGCCTCCCGTGTCCGTGACCTCTTCCAGCAGGCCAAGGAGAACTCCCCGGCCATCATCTTCGTGGACGAGATCGACGCCGTGGGCCGCCAGCGCGGTGCCGGCATGGGCGGCGGCAACGACGAGCGCGAGCAGACCCTGAACCAGCTGCTCGTGGAGATGGACGGCTTCGACGCCAACACCAACGTGATCCTGATCGCCGCCACCAACCGGCCGGACGTCCTGGACCCCGCACTGCTGCGCCCCGGGCGCTTCGACCGTCAGATCGGCGTGGACGCCCCGGACATGAAGGGCCGCGAACAGATCCTGCGGGTGCACGCCAAGAACAAGCCGCTCGCCACCAACGTGGACCTGGCCTCCGTGGCCAAGCGCACCCCCGGATTCACCGGCGCGGAACTGGCCAACGTGATGAACGAGGCCGCCCTGCTGACCGCCCGGTCCCACGCCCAGCTGATCGACGACCGCGCCGTGGACGAGGCCATCGACCGCGTGATCGCCGGCCCGCAGAAGCGCTCCCGCGTGATGAAGGAGCTCGAGCGCAAGGTCACCGCGTACCACGAGGGCGGTCACGCCCTGGTGGCCGCGGCGCTGCGCAACACGGATCCGGTCACCAAGATCACCATCCTGCCGCGCGGCCGGGCCCTGGGCTACACCATGGTCATGCCCTCGGACGACAAGTACTCCACCACCCGCAACGAGCTGCTGGACCAGATGGCCTACGCCATGGGCGGTCGCGCGGCGGAGGAGATCGTGTTCCACGATCCCTCCACGGGAGCCTCCAACGACATCCAGAAGGCCACGGACACGGCCCGCAAGATGGTCACCCAGTACGGCATGAGCTCGCGGATCGGCTCCGTGAAGATCGGCGGGGACAACTCGGACCCGTTCGTGGGTCGCGAGATGGGTTCGGGGTCCAAGGAGTACTCGGACCGCACCCTGGCCGTCGTGGACGACGAGGTGCGTGTGCTCCTCGAGCAGGCCCACACCGAGGCCCACCAGATCCTGCTCGAGAACCGACCCGTGCTGGACCGGCTGGCCCTGGAGCTGCTGGAGAAGGAGACCCTCAACGAAGCGCAGATCCGGGAGATCTTCCGCGACGTGACCAAGCGGGACCTGCGCCCCGTGTGGCAGTCCGGTGAGGAGCGCGAGGTCTCCGACATCCCGCCGGTGGTGACCTCCGCCGAGCGCGAGGAGGCACGCCGGAAGAACCTGCAGGACCCCGGCACCATGGCCCCGCAGGACCAGGCGGTCGCGGCCAAGCCGGAGCACCCCCTGGAGGTGCCCGAGCACCAGGACCCGCAGCCCGGCGGCGAGGGACAGTCCGGTTCCGGCAGCACCTCCGGCGACGGCTCCGGTCAGGAACCGGGTGGTGTCCGGCGGGAGAACCGCTGAATGGCACCGTCGCACCACGAACAGCTCCCGGAGCCGGTCTCCGGGTCCTACGCCGAGTACCTCGAGAGCGCTGAGAGCGCCCCCGCCGTGGACCAGCCGCGCATTGCCGCCGCGGTGCGTGAGATCCTCCTGGCGGTGGGCGAGGACCCCGACCGCAACGGGCTGCGGGACACCCCGGCCCGGGTCGCCAGGTCCTACGCAGAGGTCTTCGCGGGGCTGCACCAGGACCCCACGGAGCTGCTGGCCACGTCCTTCGACATCGGGCACTCCGAGATGGTGCTGGTGCGTGACGTCCCGTTCTACTCCACGTGCGAGCACCACCTGGTGCCGTTCCACGGGGTGGCGCACGTGGGGTACATCCCGGGCCCGGAGGGCAAGGTCACCGGGCTCTCCAAGCTCGCGCGCCTGGTGGACCTCTACGCCAGGCGGCCCCAGGTCCAGGAGCGGCTCACCACGCAGGTGGTGGAGGCGCTGGTGGAGCACCTACATCCCGCCGGTGCGATCGTGGTGGTCGAGTGCGAGCACCTGTGCATGTCCATGCGCGGGGTGCGCAAACCCGGGGCCAGGACCGTGACCTCCGCGGTTCGGGGGCAGCTGCGCAATCCCGCCACGCGCGCCGAGGCCATGAACCTGATCGCGTCCGGGCACACCCGATGAGCGCCCCGCGCGAGGCCCCCGACCAGGACGCCACCGCCGGCGCGGTGCGCCCGGCGGGTCACGCCCTCGGCTGGGGCACCTTCGAGGCGCTGCCCACCGACCGCACCCTGGTGATGGGCATCCTCAACGTCACCCCCGACTCCTTCAGCGACGGCGGCCGCCACGCCACCGAGCGCGCCGCGGTGGCGCACGGCATCCGGCTCGCGGAGCAGGGCGCGGACATCGTGGACGTGGGCGGGGAGTCCACCCGGCCGCACTCGCAGCGGGTGGACCCGGCGCAGGAGCAGCGCCGGGTGCTGTCCGTGATCCGTGAGCTCACCGCCCGGGGCGTCGTGGTCAGCGTGGACACCTTCCACGCGAGCACGGCCGAGCGGGCGGTGGCCGCGGGCGCGCAGCTCGTCAATGACGTCTCGGGCACCAACGTGAGCCCGGAGATGGTCGAGTTCGCCGGGAGCAGCGGGGTGCCCTACGTCCTCATGCACTCGCGCGGCACCCCCGAGACCATGACCTCCCTGACCGACTACGAGGACACCGTGGGGGACGTGCTGCGGGAGCTGCGCGAGGTCCGGGAGCGGCTCCGCTCCGCGGGGGTCCGGCCGGAGCGGCTCATCATCGATCCCGGTCTCGGTTTCGCCAAGGCCGGCGGCCAGGACTGGGAGCTGCTGCGAGCCCTGCCCCGCTTCCAGGAGCTGGGGCACCGGGTACTCGTAGCGGCCTCCCGCAAGCGCTTCCTGGGTGCCCTGCTCGCCACGGACGGGGCACCCCGCCCGGTCACGGAACGGGACACCGCCACCGCCGCCATCAGCGCACTGTCCGCGTTCGGGGGAGCGTGGGCCGTGCGCGTGCACGACGTCGCAGCCACGGTGGACGCGGTGGCCACCGCCCACGCGTGGCTGGGCGTCGAACCGCCCGTCCTGCGCCCCCGAACCGTTGGGAGCTGAAACACCATGAACAAGCGCACCCCCGATCCCAGCCGCAGGGATCGCATCACGCTCACCGGGCTCGGTGCCGTGGGCTACCACGGCGTGCTCGAGAAGGAACGCCGCAGCGGCCAGCCGTTCTTCGTGGACCTCGTGCTCTACGTGGACCTGCATCCCGCCGGTGCCACCGACGACCTCACCCGCACCGTGCACTACGGGGAGGTCGCCGAGCTGGTGCGGGAGATCATCATCGGCACCCGGTTCCAGCTCATCGAGTCCCTCGCCGAGGAGATCGCGGGCCAGCTGCTGGACCGTTTCCCGGCCATCACCGCGCTGGACGTCACGGTGCACAAACCCAAGGCACCGATCGACGTGACCTTCTCGGACGTGGCCGTCAGCATCTTCCGCACCCGGGCCGGTCACACGGAGGACGGCAGCTGATGCCGGGCCCGGGCGCTCCCGTTCGCTGCGTCGTGGCCCTGGGTGCGAACCTGGGGGACCGGCCGGCGGTGCTGCGCGCGGCCGTGGCCGGGCTGGCGGCGACCCCCGGGATCACCGTCGCGGCCTGCTCGCCCGTGGTGGAGACCCGCTCCGTGGGCGGCCCGCGGGACTCCCCGGACTACCTCAACGCCGTGGTGGAACTGGCCACCGAGCTCACGCCGCTGCAGGTGCTGGAGGCGTGCCAGCGGATCGAGAACGAGCACGGCCGCACGCGCGAGGTGCGCTGGGGTCCCCGCACACTGGACCTGGACGTGGTGTGCTTCGAGGGCGTGCGCAGTGCGGATCCGCGGCTGCTGCTCCCGCACCCCCGCGCCGCGCAACGGGCTTTCGTGCTGGTGCCGTGGGCCCTCATGGACCCCCACGCCGCACTGGAGGGGACACCCGTGCGGGAACTGGCGCGCACCGCTGCGGACCGGGCGGGCCTGACCGTGACGGACCACGCCCTGCGACCGGAGGAGCCCCCGTGCGATACCTGAACCTGCTGTCCCTCGTGGCGGCCGCGGCCGTGGCGGCAGCCGTGGGGTGGAGCATCAACCACGTGGTGGGCGGCGCCCACCGGAGCCTGCTGATCCTGCCGTGGGCGAGTCTGCTCGCGGAGCTCGCGGCGGCCCTCGCGGTGGGGTACCTGTGGCTTCGGCTGCGGGCCTACCGGAACCCCGGGAAGGCGGCGGGGCGGCGTCGTGATCCGGCGCGCCGCGCACCGTACGACCCCGTGTGGGCCGTGGGAACCGCGGCGGCCGCGCAGGCCACCGCCTACTACGGGGCCCTGTGCGCGGGGTGGCACGCGGGGATCGGTGTGGACCAGCTGGCGCTGCTCGGCATGCGCTCCACGCAGGAGCCGCTGTGGCAGTGCATTGCGCAGGTGGTCGCGGGGATCGCCCTGGCGGTGCTCGGGTGGGTCGTGGAGAAATCCTGCCGACTCCCGCCCGATGACCCGGACGCGGAGGAGGAAACCCCCTACGGTGGGAGGCCGGACCCGTACCCCACCGGAGAGGGAGGATATGCCCGCGACCACTGAACTCGGCCCGCCGGGCCTGGCCTGGCGCCAGGTCTCACCCGCCTACGTCACGGTGCGCCTGATCGGAACGGCCATCTCCACCGTGGTGTGGACCGCGGTCCTGGCCGTCCCGCTGCTGCTCGGACTGTTCGGGGTGTGGGGTGGCCCGACCCCGTGGTGGCTGTGGCTGCCGCCCGCGGTCGCCCTGGTCTGGGGCGCGGTCAACCTCCTGCTGGTCCCGCGCCGGGTGCGCGCCATCGGCTACGCCGAGGCGCCCACGGAGCTGTGGCTGCGCAAGGGCCTGTTCTTCCGCACCGTCACGGTGGTGCCCTACGGCCGGATGCAGTACGTGGACATCAAGACCGGGCCGGTGCTCAACGCCTTCAGGCTGGCCTCGGTCACCCTCCACACCGCCTCCGCGAGCACGGACGCCGTCCTGCCCGGGCTGCCCCGGGAGGAAGCCGACCGGTTGCGCGAGCAGCTCACGGAGCGCGGAGAAGAGCACATGGTGGGGCTGTGACGGGCCGCGGCACGCAGTCCCCCGCGGAGCACGGGCCCTCGCGCGACGCCGAGGGCGTGTGGCACCGGGTCCACCCGTTCACCCCCTTCGTGCGCAGCTGGCTGCTGCTGGTGGCGCTCGTGTGGGGGATCGGCAACACGTTCCTGGACGACGTGATCTCCGCCCTGGTCAAGCACGAACCGATCAACGTGGACGTGGGCGGGGCGGTCCAGCTGGTCGGCGCGGGTCTCGCGCTGGCCGTCCTGTGCGGGGTCCTGGGCCTGCTGATCGGGCTCGGGCTGCTCTCCTGGTGGTTCACCAGGTACCAGATCACGGACGAGCACGTGCGCTTCCGCAGCGGCTGGCTCTTCCGCACCCAGCGTCAGGCGCGCCTGGACCGTGTGCAGGGCATCGACATCGAACGCCGGTTCCTGCCGCGCATCCTGGGGCTCGCCTCCCTCAAGTTCGACGTGGCCGACGGCGGCATCAGCGCCATGGAGCTCTCCTACCTGCGGCGGGACCACGCCCGCCAGCTCCGTGAGCAGCTGCTCGCGGCCGCGCACCGGGCGGCCGCGCAGGAGGACCCCGCGCAGGCGCAGTTGCAGGGCACGGGCGACGGGGATCCGGCGGCCGCCACGGTCGGGGACCTCACCGACCGGCCGGACGCGGCCGGCAAGGGCCCCGGCCGCCGCGGTCCGCGCGACGGCGTGGACGTGCGGGTGGCGCAGAAGCACGGTCTGCTCGGTGAGCAGGACGAGCTGCGGCGGGTGTCCACGGTGCCCACGGGACGGGTGGTCCTGAGCCTGGTGTGCTCGCCGCCCGCGGTGGTCGTGGCGGTGCTGGCCGTCGTCTCGCTGGTCTCGACCGCGTGGTTCCCCGGCGCGCTGATCGTGGTGCTCCCCTCCGTCCTCCCCTTCCTGCTGGCCGTGATCTCGGGCCTGTACTCGCGGCTCGAGAAGAGCTGGGGATTCACCCTGAGCGAGGTCCCCTCGGGGGTGCGCACCCGCGCGGGGCTGTTCAACGAACGGTCCTCCACGCTTCCTACGGGGCGGGTCCAGGCCCTGGAGGTCACCAAACCCCTGCTGTGGCGCTTCTTCGACGGCCACCGCGTGGTGGTGGTCACCGCGGGCAAGGGCGGAGCGGCGGACGCCGAGAGCCTCGGCTCCCTGGTGCTGCCGGTGGGAACGGCCGAGAACGTCCGGGAGGTCCTGGAGCTGCTGCTGCCGCTCGAAGAGATCCCCGTGGAGCTGGTGTCGGAGGGACTGAACGGCATCGGCGGCACGGGAGCGTTCACCACGAGTCCCCGCCGCGCCCGCTGGCTGGATCCCATCACGTGGCGGCGCACCGGGTACGCCATGGACGACTCCTCCCTGGTGCTGCGCGGCGGCAGGCTCACCCGGCACACCAGTGTGATCCCGCACCACAAGACGCAGTCCACGGCCCTGGCCCAGGGCCCGGTGGACCGTCGGATGCGCCTGAGCGGCTTCGCGGTGCACACCATCCCGGGATCGGTGACCACCTCGGTGGACCACCTGGACGTCGAACAGGCCCGGGAGCTGCAGCGGCGCCAGGCGGAGCTGGCCCGCGCCGCCCGCGACCGGGTCAACGGCGGGATGCTCGAGCGGGCACCCATCGGGCGGTCCGACGGCTGAGTCCCGGTCACGGCCGGGTGCCCCTGCGCTACCCTGTGCGTGCCGCCCACCGCGGCACCTCGTTCCCCGCAAGGAGTTCTCACATGTCCCAACCCAGTCACCGCCCCGGTCGCCTCGGCGTGGGCGTCATCAGCGCGGGCAGGGTGGGGGCCGTCCTCGGCGCCGCACTGCGAGCGGCGGGCCACGCGGTGGTGGGCGTGCACGCGTCGTCGGAGCAGAGCAGGGAGCGTGCCGCGGCGCTGCTGCCGGACGTCCCTGTGCTGGACGTGCAGACCGTCGTGGAGCGCAGCGAGCTGGTGCTGCTGGCCGTGCCGGACGATCAGCTCCCCGGTCTCGTGAGCGGGCTGGCCGCCACCGGTGCGTGGCAGCCGGGTCAGCTCGTGGTGCACACCGCGGGCCGCTACGGCACGGACGTCCTGGAACCGGTGCGCGCCGCGGGCGGCATCGGACTGGCCGTGCACCCCGCCATGACGTTCACCGGCCTCAGCCTGGACCTGCAGCGGCTCGTGGACTGCAGCTTCGGGGTCACCGCCGCGGCCCCCGTGCTCCCCATCGCGCAGGCGCTCGTGGTGGAGATGGGCGCCGAGCCGGTGGTGATCGCGGAGGCGGACCGGCCGCTCTACCACGCGGCACTCGCGCACGGTTCCAACCACGTGATGACGGTGCTCGGCGAGTCCATGCAGCTGCTCGGCGAGATCGGGGTGGAGCACCCGGACCGTGTGCTCGGCCCGCTGGCCCGCGCCACGGTGGACAACGCCCTGGCCTCGGGGGAGAGCGCACTCACCGGGCCGGTGGCCCGGGGGGACGTCACCACGGTGGCGGCCCACGTGGCCGCGCTGCGTGAGCTCGCGGGGGACCGCGCGGCACCGGGTGCCGGCGCCTCGCGGGTCGGGGACGGCGACGTCGCCCGCGCACCCGGGGACGCCCACGGCACCGCGTCCCGGCAGCAGGCCGCGGGGGACGACGGCGCCACGGCTGCTCCGCGTGCGGGCGAGGGCCGCGCCGTGGTGCCGGGGAACGAGCACGCATCCGGCACAGCGCGGGCGGCCGCCCCCGGGAATGCCGGAGAGCAGCTGCTGGCCGGGTACCGTGCCCTGGGACGCCAGACGGCTCGGCGCGCGCTGGCGTCCGGCAGACTGGACGGGACGACGTACCGCGCGGTGACGGCCGCGCTCGAGGACGAGGAGTGACCGTGACGCAACCCGTGGTGTGCACCACCGTGGCGCAGCTGCGCGAGGAGATCGCAGCCCGTGTGGCGGCCGGTGCGGCCACCGTGGGACTGCTGCCCACCATGGGCGCACTGCACCACGGGCACCTGGAGATCGCGAGGCGCACGCGGGCCGAGAACGATCTGGCCGTCGTGTCCGTGTTCGTGAACCCGCTGCAGTTCGGCCCCGGCGAGGACTTCGAGAGCTACCCGCGGCAGCTGGCGCAGGACGTGGCCGCGCTCGCCGCGGAGGGTGTGGACCTCGTGTTCGCGCCGCCGGTGGAGGAGATGTACCCCGGTGGTGCGCCCGTGGTGTCCGTGACCTCCGGAACGGCGGGGGCGGTGCTCGAGGGCGCCACCCGGCCCGGGCACTTCGACGGCGCCCTGACCGTGGTGAACAAGCTGTTCACCATCATGGCTCCCGGTCCGCGGATCCCGTTCCGGGCCTACTTCGGGGAGAAGGATGCGCAGCAGCTGCTCCTGATGCAGCGCATGGTGCGTGATTTCGACCACCGCGTGGAGATCCGCCCGGTGCCCATCGTGCGCTCCGAACGGGGGCTCGCGCTGTCCTCGCGCAACCAGTACCTCTCCGCGGAGCAGGCCGAGCACGCACTCGTGCTCCACCGCACGCTGGTGGCGCTGGCCGCCGGGGAGCTCACGCTGGAGCAGGCACGCGAGCGCGTGGCCGCCGAGCCGGAGGTCCGGCTGGACTACCTCGTGACCGTGGATCCGCAGGACCTGGAACTGGTGGACCCGGCTCCCGGTGCCCTGGCGCTCGTGGCCGCATGGGTGGGGCCCACCCGCCTGATCGACAACATGCGCATCTGAGCGGGACCGGTATCCTGGTCCACTGTGACCGAGCAGCCTGATACCACCGTTCCCGCCCAGCCCACCGGCTCCGATCCGGAGCTCAGCGCCCACGAGCTCAACGACCAGATGGCGGTGCGCGCTGCCAAGCGGCAGGCCGCGGCGGACGCCGGGATGGAGCCCTACCCCGTGGGCGTGAACCGCACCACCACCCTCGCGCGGGTGCGCGCGGACTTCGGCCACCTCGAGGCCGGTGAGGAGACGGACCACGTGGTGACCGTGGCCGGTCGCGTGGTGCACGTGCGCAACACGGGCAAGCTGTGCTTCGCCACCGTCCAGGAGGGGGACGGCACCCGGCTGCAGGCCATGCTGTCCAAGGCCAACGTGGGGGACGAGGCGCTGGCGCAGTGGAAGGCCGTGGTTGATCTCGGAGACTTCGTGGCCATCACCGGCCGCGTGGTCAGTTCACGCCGCGGTGAGCTCTCCGTCATGGCCGATTCCTGGACCCTCGCGTCCAAGGCCCTGCGACCGCTGCCCACCATGCACAAGGAGCTCAACGAGGAGACCCGGGTGCGCCAGCGCTACCTGGACCTGATCGTGCGCCAGGAGGCGCGCGACGTCGTCCTCACCCGTTCCCTGATCACCCGCACCGTGCGGCGCGTCATGGAGGAGCACGGGTACGTAGAGATCGAGACTCCCATGCTGCAGCTCGTGCACGGTGGTGCGGCGGCGCGTCCGTTCGAGACGCACCTGAACGCGTTCGACCAGGAGATGACCCTGCGCATCGCCACGGAGCTCTACCTCAAGCGCGCGGTCGTGGGGGGCATCGATCGGGTCTTCGAACTCGGCCGGGTATTCCGCAACGAGGGCGTGGATTCCTCCCACAGCCCGGAATTCACCACGCTCGAGGCCTACGAGGCGTACGCGGACCAATTCGTCATGGCGGAGCGGATTCGCGAGATCATCCAGGAATGTGCCCGCGTGCTCGGCGTGGAGGGTATCGACACCCCGCAGGGCCGGATCGAATTGTTCGGTGAATGGGAGTGGGTGGCCGTGTACCCGGGACTGTCCGAGGTAGTGGGGCAGGAGATCACCCCCCGGACCTCCGCGGCCGACCTGCGGGCCATTGCCGCCGAACGGGATATCCCCGTGAATCCCGCGTGGGACGAGCAGAAACTCGTGATGGAGCTCTTCGAGGAAATCGTGGAACCCACCCTGATCCAGCCCACGTTCGTGTACGACTATCCGCCGGCCGCCCAGCCCCTGGCACGTCCGCACCGCAGCGAGCCCGGGATCATCGAGGCGTGGGACCTGATCATCGGCGGGATGGAGCGCGGTACGGCATTCTCCGAACTGGTGGACCCCGTGGTGCAGCGGGAGCGGCTGGTGGAGCAGTCGCGGCTCGCCGCGGCCGGGGACGACGAGGCCATGCAGCTGGACGAGGACTTCCTGCGGGCCCTGGAGCACGGCGCCCCTCCGATGGGCGGCCTGGGCCTCGGTCTGGACCGACTCATCATGCTCTTCACGAACCTCGGGATCCGGGAGACCATTCTCTTTCCGCTCATGAAACCCGAGTGACCCACCGCGTGCACTCCGCGCGCCCAGCAACCGCCCAGTCCCGGAGAGGACCCTCAGCATCATGGAATACGTGGCCGTTTTCGCACCCTCCCTGGGAGTGGGCGTCATCTTCTACCTGGTCATCCGGTGGTTGCTGCGGGGGGACCGCACGGAGCGCACCGCCCAGAACCACGCTCAGGAGGACGCCGAGCAGTGGTATCGAGCGGTGCGTGAGCGTGAGGGGGACAGGGCGCCTTTCGGGTATGAGCAGGAAAAACCCGGGAAACAGCGTGGGCTGGGACTCAGGAACAGCATTCCCATTCGCGATTCCCCCGAGGACCGGAATGGTCGGCAATAGCCCGTGATGACATTCGCCGAATTGCATGCCATGATGGTCCGTGTGATCCGGCAATAATCCTGTCACGCACCGACCCGTTATCGCCTGCCACGTTGATCCGCGTGAATTTCAAGGGGAATGGCTGACAGGGCGGTGCGGCTGCGGCGGTGTGTTTCATTTCACACCGGGAATTTGCTGGCGCTAACATTCGATCGACACGGCCCCTGGGGCGTTTGGAGGAGCTGACCATGGCTCAGACGGTGAAAATCATCCTGGAAGACGACATCGACGGCGGCGAGGCGAACGAGACGGTCCGTTTCGGTCTCGACGGCGGCCAGTACGAGATCGACCTCAGCTCGGAGAACGCCACCAAGCTGCGGGACGCGCTGCGCCCCTACGTGGCCGCGGGTCGTCGGGCATCCGCCAAGGGCACCCGCAGCACCGGGACCACCACCCGTCCCAACCGCTCCGGGAACCCGGAGACCCCCAAGATCCGCGCGTGGGCCAAGGAGCAGGGTCTGCAGGTCTCGGACCGCGGCCGGATCCACCAGGACATCCAGGACAAGTACTACGCGGCGAACGGCAAGTGAGTTCCACGCGCCACCGCGAGAATTAGCTTTTCACGCGGCGCGGACCAGTGGGGTTCGCACCGCGGCGGTAATCCCGCAGCAGCGGCCGGAATACGCCAGTGAGGCGTGTTCCGGCCGCTGCCGTCTTGGGCCCCGTGTGCCCGGGGACCGGCGGGGCGGGGGGGTTAATCGGGGGGAATTCCGCTGTGAGCCGGACACCGTGCGCCAGCGGCGAACAGTGCCCAACGCGGAGATTCAGGTGCCTAACATCGGTGGCAGAGATCAATGAAGGAGTATCCATGTTCGAACGCTTCACCGACCGTGCCCGCAGGGTGGTCGTGCTGGCCCAGGAAGAGGCCAGGATGCTCAACCACAACTACATCGGCACCGAGCACCTGCTGCTCGGCCTGATCCACGAGGGGGAGGGCGTCGCCGCCAAGGCCCTCGACTCCATGGGCATCACGCTGAGCGCGGCACGCGAGCAGGTCCAGGACATCATCGGCCCGGGCCAGCAGGCGCCCTCGGGTCACATCCCGTTCACGCCGCGCGCCAAGAAGGTGCTGGAGCACTCGTTGCGCGAGGCGCTGCAGCTGGGACACAACTACATCGGCACCGAGCACATCCTGCTGGGCATCATCCGTGCCGGCGAGGGCGTGGCCTCCCAGGTGCTGGTCAAGCTCGGGGCGGATCCCGCCAAGGTCCGTTCCACGGTCCTGGACCTCATCTCCGGCTACCAGTCCGGCAACGCCGGGGGCGAGAAGGAAGCGGCCGGGGTCGGCAGCGGCGGCCGCGCGGAGGGGACCCCCGCGGGCTCCGCCGTGCTGGACCAGTTCGGCCGCAACCTGACCGCGGCGGCGCGCGAGTCCAAGCTGGACCCCGTCATCGGGCGCTACCGCGAGATGGAGCGCGTCATGCAGGTGCTCTCCCGGCGCACCAAGAACAACCCAGTGCTGATCGGTGAACCCGGCGTGGGCAAGACCGCCGTGGTCGAGGGCCTCGCCCAGGCCATCGTGCGCGGGGACGTCCCCGAGACGCTGAAGGACAAGCAGCTCTACACGCTGGACCTCGGCTCCCTCGTGGCCGGTTCGCGCTACCGCGGTGACTTCGAGGAGCGCCTGAAGAAGGTGCTCAAGGAGATCCGTACCCGCGGGGACATCATCCTGTTCATCGACGAGATCCACACCCTGGTGGGTGCGGGTGCCGCCGAGGGCGCGATCGACGCCGCCTCGATCCTCAAGCCCATGCTGGCGCGCGGCGAGCTGCAGACCATCGGCGCCACCACGCTGGACGAATACCGCAAGCACATCGAGAAGGACGCCGCCCTGGAGCGGCGCTTCCAACCCATCCAGGTGGACGAGCCCTCCGAGGCCCACGCCGTGGAGATCCTCAAGGGGCTGCGGGACAAGTACGAGGCCCACCACCGCGTGTCCATCTCGGACGACGCCCTGGAGGCGGCCGTGAGCATGTCCGCGCGCTACGTCTCGGACCGTTTCCTGCCGGACAAGGCCATCGACCTGATCGACGAGGCCGGTGCGCGGCTGCGCATCAAGCGCATGACCGCGCCGCCCGAGATCAAGGACCTCGAGGAGCGTATCTCGAAGACCAAGGCGGCCAAGGAAGCCGCGATCGAGGGTCAGGACTTCGAGAAGGCCGCGTCCCTGCGCGACACCGAGCAGAAGCTCATCGCCGAGCGGGACGAGAAGGACAAGGCCTGGCGCGAGGGTGACGACCAGATCTCCGAGGTCACCCCCGAGGTCATCTCGGACGTGCTCTCCGCGTCCACGGGCGTGCCCGTGTACAAGCTCTCCGAGGAGGAGTCCGGGCGGCTGCTGCACATGGAGGACGAGCTGCACAAGCGCGTCATCGGGCAGAACGAGGCCATCAAGGCCCTGTCCCGCTCCATCCGGCGCACCCGTGCGGGCCTGAAGGATCCCCGCCGCCCGGGCGGCTCGTTCATCTTCGCCGGCCCCACCGGCGTGGGCAAGACCGAGCTGGCCAAGGCGCTGGCGGAGTTCCTCTTCGGTGACGAGGACGCCCTGATCACCCTGGACATGTCCGAGTACCAGGAGAAGCACACCGTCTCGCGGCTCTTCGGTGCCCCTCCGGGGTACGTGGGCTACGAGGAGGGCGGGCAGCTAACCGAGAAGGTCCGCCGCAAGCCGTTCTCGGTGGTGCTCTTCGACGAGGTCGAGAAGGCCCACCAGGACCTGTTCAACTCGCTGCTGCAGATCCTCGAGGACGGCCGTCTGACCGACTCGCAGGGCCGCGTGGTGGACTTCAAGAACACGGTGATCATCATGACCACCAACCTGGGCACCCGGGACATCTCGCGCACCGTTCCGGTGGGCTTCCAGGCCAGCGGGGACGCCGCGACCTCCTACGACCGCATGCAGGCGAAGGTGCAGGAGGAGCTCAAGGAGCACTTCCGCCCCGAGTTCCTCAACCGCGTGGACGAGACCATCGTGTTCCCGCAGCTGAGCGAGTCCGAGATCGTGCAGATCGTGGACCTCTTCGTCGCACGGCTGCAGCAGCGGCTGCGTGAGCAGGACATGTCCATCACGCTCACCGATCCCGCCAAGCAGCTCGTGGCGAAGAAGGGCTACGACCCCGCCATGGGCGCCCGGCCGCTGCGCCGCACCATGCAGCGGGAGATCGAGGACCAGCTATCGGAGCGGATCCTCTTCGGCGAGATCGCCTCGGGCGAGAAGATCACGGTGGACGTGGCGGGCGAGGGCGACGACGCCGCCTTCACCTTCTCCTCCACGCCCATGTCCGAGCTGTCCGACGAGGAGATCCGGGAGATCGAGAGCACTCCCACCCTCTCGGACAACGACGACAGCCAGTCCGGCAAGGACGTTCCGCGGTCACCGCACACCGGCGGTGACACCGGAGGGGGAGCGGCGCAGGCACAGGCCTGATCCTCCCCCGCGGCGGGCCCGGCAGCGATCCAGGCGCCACCGCGGCACACGCGAGCGGGCGGCGTCGTGGACCACAGCGGTTCACGACGCCGCCCGCTCGCGTGTCCGGTGGGTCCCCCCCCCGGGTGCCGGCACGTTCCACCCTGGTGCCCCGGTGCCCGCAGCCCGCGGCGTCGGTGCGCCCGCCCGTTCCGCGCCTGCCCCCGCGCGGATCGGGTGCAAGGCGCCGGCAGCGTGGGGTGTGCGGGCCGGGCGGCGGGCACCGCGTACAGTCGTGGGCATGTCAGAGATCCACATCCGCCCGGCCCGGACGTCCGACGTCCACGGGATCAAGGAGCTCGTGGCACCCATGGCCGCCGAGCGCATCCTGATCACCAAGGACACCGTCACCTACTTCGAGAGCATCCAGGAGTTCGTGGTCGCGGAGAACGGCGCCGGAGATCTCGTGGGGTGCGGTGCGCTGCACGTGATGTGGGAGGACCTCGCGGAGGTGCGCACCCTGGCCACGTCTCCCGCCGCGCGCGGTCACGGGGTGGGCACCCGCATGCTGCGCGAGTTGCTGGAACGGGCCGGGCGGCTGGGGGTCAACCGGGTGTTCTGCCTCACGTTCGAGGTGGAGTTCTTCGCGGCCCACGGCTTCGAGGTCATGGCCAACCAGGAGACGATCCCGCCCGAGGTGTTCGCCGAGCTGCTGCGCTCCCACGACGAGGGTGTGGCCGAGTTCCTGGACCTGGCGCGGGTCAAACCCAATACACTGGGCAACACCCGCATGATCCGCTCGCTCACCGGGGAAGGCTGACGCCCTCACCCTCGAGGCTTGCCAGCCCGTCCCGCACCAGTCCGGTGAGTGCCCGTTCGCGCTGCTCCACGGGCGCGCTCAGCCGCCACAGCGCAGTGAGACGCTCGACGACCACGTCCGGCGGGGCCGCGTGGCCCGCCGCCAGCTGTTCTGAGCCCGCACGGTCCGTGAGCAGCAGGGGCCGCGCCACCGGCTCCTCGGCGGCCCGCAGCACCGCCATGATGGCACCGCGGACCTGCCGGTCCGTCCCGTGCCAGGACTGCCCCCGGGGGGCGTTCTCGGCGGGGGGTTTCCCGGCCGCGACCCACGCGCAGGCATCCCGCACGGGGCACTCCTCGCAGCGCGGCGCGCGCGCCGTGCAGACCAGCGCACCGAGCTCCATCACCGCCTGGTTCCAGGCCACGGACTCGGCGACGTCCTCGGGCAGTGCGCTCTCCGCACATCTCGTCTCCGCGGCGGTGAGGGAGCGGGAGGGCAGGGCCCGGCCCGAGAACAACCGGGCCTCGACCCTGCGGATGTTGGTGTCCACCACGGTGTGGCGCTGCCCGAAGGCGAAGACCGCCACCGCGGCCGCCGTGTACGCGCCGATGCCGGGCAGCGCCAGCAGCTCCGCGTGGTTCCCGGGGACCTCTCCCGCGTGCTCGTCCCGGATGCGCTGTGCGGCGGCATGCAGCCGCAGTGCGCGCCTCGGGTATCCCAACCGGTCCCACGCGCGCACCACGTCCGCCGGGGGCGCCCCCGCGAGATCGCCCGGGGTGGGCCACCGCTGCTGCCACCGGAGCCAGACGGGCAGGACCCGCGTCACGGGGGTCTGCTGCAGCATGATCTCGCTGACCAGCACGCCCCACGCGGTTCGTTCCGGTGCCCGCCAGGGCAGGTCCCGGCAGCTCCGGCGGTACCACTCGATCACGGCGCGGTGGACGTCCCGCAGGGGACGCTGCGCACGGGGTTCGTCGTTCGGGTTCATCACCGACCACGGTAGCGTGGAGACCATGTCTTCCCACGGTTCCGAGCGGCACGATCCACCCGCGTCCCCCGCCGATCACGACGACACGGAGGCCAGACTTCCCGAGCACGTCTACCGCCGACGCCGCCTGGTGGCCCTCGCGGTCGTCGTGCTGCTGGTGCTGGCGCTCGTGTGGGCAGTGGTCGCGGGGGTGCGGGCCGTGACCGGCGGGGGCGGCCCGGAAGCGGACGAGCAGGCGGCCGCCCGGGAACCCGGGCAGACCGCGCGGGCGAGCACCGATCCCGAGCACAAGTTCGCGGACTTCACACCCCGCCCCACGCCGTCGGGCTCCGGCTCCGCCGCGCCGTCGGCGTCGCCGAGCGCGAGCGCCACGGCCACCCCGGAGTGCGGGGGCGAGCTGTCCGTGACGGCCTCCACCGACAAGGAGAGCTACCCCGCGAAACAGGAACCGGTGCTCGCCATGACCCTGGAGAACACCGGGGAGCACCCGTGCACGGTGACCACCGGGGGCAAGCGCATGGCCTTCGCGGTCGTGTCCGGGCAGGACACCGTCTTCGACTCCCGGCACTGTGCGGCGGAAGGCGAGGACCGCAAGATCACCCTGGACGCGGGCCATAAGGAGACCGCCCGGCTGATGTGGAACCGCACCCGCACCGCGGAGGGCTGCCCCGCGGGCCAGGCGGAGGCCCTCCCGGGGTACTACAAGCTCACCGCGTCCCTGGGGGACGTCACCGGCCCGGAGGCCGCGTTCGTCCTGGAGTGATGCCGGTGGGACGCCGTGAGCCGCGGGCGGGAGCCCTGCGAGCCGCGCGCCGCCGCTTCCGGCGCGGAACCGGTCCGGGGGATCACATGAAGCGGTCCAGCAGGCTGGTCTCGGCCATGCGGGACAGCGATTCGCGCACGGTGCGGGCGCGCTGCTCACCGATGCCCTCCACGGACATCAGGTCCTCCAGGTTGGCCGCCATGAGGGACTGCAGGCCGTCGAACTGGGACACCAGCCGCTTGGCCACCGCCCCGGGCATGGACTTGATGCCCTCCAGGAGGCGGTAGCCGTGCGGATGCAGATCCGTGTCCAGGTTGCCCTGGGGGCCGGAGAGGCCCGCGGCGAGGGCCACTTTCTGCAGATCGATCAGTTCCGCGGGGGAGAGCTCCGCGAGCTGGTCCAGCGAGCCGGCGATGACCTCGGGCGCGGTGGCGTCCGGGAGGTAGTCGCGCAGCACCACGTCCGGGCCGGGCCCCGTTCCTGCGGTGAGTTCCTCCAGCTGCAGGGAGATCAACCTCCCGTCCGCCCCCAGCTCCAGGACGTACCAGCTGATCTCCTCCGAGATCCTGCGCACCATCTCCATGCGCTGCAGGGTCAGGGCCACGTCCCGCGCCGTGACCGCGGCCTCGATCTCGAGGGCGGACAGGCTGCCCAGCACCTGCTCCAACCGGTTGCTGTAGTGCTCCAGGGTCTGCAGGGCCTGGTTCGCCCGCGCCATGATGGCCTGTGAGCCCTCGATCGCGTAGCGGTACTCGTCCTTGTAGATGGTGATGACGCTCATGGACTGGCTCACGGAGATCACGGGCACGCCCGTCTGCTTGGCGGTGCGCTCCGCGGAGCGGTGGCGCGTGCCGGACTCCTGGGTGGTGATGGCGGCGTCCGGCATGAGCTGCACGCCGGCCTTGAGGATGCGCGTGGCGTCCTTGTCGCACACGATCGCGCCGTCCATCTTGGCGAGCTCCCGCAGCTTGGTGGGGGTGAACCCCGTGTCGATGTCGAAGCCACCGGAACACAGCGACTCCACGGAGCGGTCGAAACCGAGCACGATGAGCGCACCGGTGCGTCCCCGGAGGATGCGCTCCAGCCCCGTCCGCAGGTCCGTGCCGGGGGACACCCTGGCAAGGGTCTTCCGGAGAGCAGATTCGCGCGTTTTCACCACGGCCTCATTCTACGGGCGGCGGGTTCGCCCACTGACGGTGGCGCACCGCCCGCCGGGGTGTGGTGGGGCATGCATCCACCCAGGTCCGAGCGCACCCGGTGGTCCCCGGGGTGCCTGGCGTCCGGGGTGTCAGCCCTGGCGCGGAGGGAAGAGCAGTTCCATGGCCTGGCCCACCGTGGTGACCTCACGGACCGAGAAGCCCGGGGGGATCTTCCCGGGGCCGTCGGGCGTGGCGGGGACCACGGCGTGGGTGAAGCCCAGCCGTGCCACCTCCTGGATCCGCCGGTTGATCTCCGGAACCGGGCGCACCTCACCGGCCAGGCCGATCTCCCCGAAGCACACGAGCCGCTGGGGCAACGGCCGGTCCTGTGCCGCGGAGGCCAGAGCCATGCACACCGCGAGGTCCGTGGCCGGCTCGGTGAGGCGAACGCCTCCCACCGTGGAGACGTAGCAGTCCATGGCGGCCAGGGCCACACCGGCTCGGCGCTGCAGGACGGCGAGCAGCATGGCCACCCGGGCGCTGTCGAGCCCCGCGGTGGCCCGGCGCGGCTGTGCGGTGCTGGACTTGTCCAGCAGCGCCTGGACCTCGGCCAGCAGGGGTCTGCGGCCCTCCACCGTGACGCTCAGGCACGTGCCCGCCACCGGTACGGGCGTGCGGGAGACGAACAGGCCGGAGGGGTCCGAGACGGAGCGGATGCCGTTCTCCTCGAGGTCGAAGCACCCCACCTCGTCCGTGGGCCCGAACCGGTTCTTCACGGCCCGCAGCAGCCTGATGCGGGAGTGCTTGTCACCCTCGAACTGGCACACCACGTCCACCAGGTGCTCGAGCAGCCGGGGGCCGGCGATCGAGCCCTCCTTGGTCACGTGGCCCACGAGCAGGGTGGTCATGTTCCTGGTCTTGGCCGCGTGGATCAGGCTCGCCGCGACCTCGCGCACCTGGCTGACGCCGCCGGCGGAGCCCTCGATCTCCGGGCTGGCAAGGGTCTGCACGGAGTCGACGATCAGCAGGTCCGGAGACAGGGCCGCCACCTGGGCCAGGGCCACGGAGAGATCGGACTCCGCCGCGAGGTAGAGGGTGTCCGTGAGCGCGTTGATGCGCTCGGCGCGCAGCTTCACCTGCGCGGCGGACTCCTCGCCGGTGACGTACAGCACCGTGCGGGGCCTGCCGCCCCCCGCCGCCTGCGCACCGCCCGCCACCTTGGCGGCGGCGTCCAGCAGCAGGGTGGACTTGCCCACGCCGGGCTCACCCGCGAGCAGGATCACCGCACCCGGCACCAGGCCACCTCCCAGCACCCGGTCCAGCTCCGGGACGTGCGTGGGGACGAACCGGGCGAGGGAGGAGTCGACCGCAGCGATGGGCTGCGCGGGAGTGGTCACCGTGGCGGCCGCACGGGTCCGGCCGTGCTCCTGCTCCGCGCCCATCTCCTGCACCGTGCCCCAGGCCTGGCACTCGCCGCAGCGACCCACCCACTTGGCCGTGGTCCAGCCGCACTCCGTGCACCGGTAGGTCGTGGACTGCTTGCGGGTCTTCGTCGCCATGGCCCCACCGTAGGAACCCGCTCCGACGCGCATAAGCGCCGTGCGGCGTCGTCGTGGGGGATCAGCGGCGCCCGAGTGCCGGCAGGTGCCTGACGGCGACGTCGTGGGTCACGCCGGCCGCCTCCAGCAGGTCCACCACCATGGGCCGCAGCAGCAGCACGAGGGCCTCCCCCTCCATGGTGCGGATGCCCATGGTGCCGGGCTCGAGGCGCTCGGCCACGGAGAACAGCTCGTTGCGGGTCTGGCGCAGGTAGCTCTCACGGCTCTGCACGTGGCTCTCCCCGAGGGCGTGACCGAAACTCAGGACGGCGTCGGAGAGGTCGGAGAGGGCCTCGGACAGGGAGGTGATGGCCTCGTCCGCCAGGGTCACGCGGTTGAGCACGGACGCGAGCCGGCGGGCGAAGACCCGCGAGTTGCGCACCGCGAGGTCCAGGTACCGGATGCTCTCGCTGAGCTCGTCGATCTCCCGGCGGTGGCGCCTGTGCAGCGGGGACGCGTGGACGATCTCGCGTGAGCCGGTGAGCCCGGTGCGCACCGAGTCCACGAGCGGCTGGGTCTGCCGGCCGCGCACGAGGGCGTGCCACGCGAGGCGGGCGTCCGTGTCCGCGACCGCGCGCGAGCAGTCCGCGAGCATGCGCGTGAACTCGTCGATCAGCGCTCCCAGGTCCTGGCGGGGTTCGCGCCGGGGGTCCTGGGGCACCACGTACGCGAGCAGCAGCGCGCAGAGGCACCCCACCACGGCGTCGAAGGAGCGGGCGAAGACGCCGTCCTGGGACGGGGGGAGCAGGACCACCAGGACGGACTGCAGCCCCATCTGGGTGGTGAAGATGGCGCCGTTGTCCAGGAACCGGGCCAGCAGCAGGGACACCAGCAGCACCACCACGGCCTGCCACTCACCCGGTCCGAGCACGTGGATCAGCAGATCCCCCATGATGATCCCCAGGGTGCATCCGAGGGAGACCTCGAGGACGCGCCGGTAGCGCAGCCCGCCCTTGGCGTAGCCGAGCGAGACGAGGGCCGCGGTGGCGGCGAAGATCGGTCCGTGGTGGCCCAGCAGCCGCTCCGCGATGATGTACGCGCCCACGGCCGCCACTGTCATCTGCACGGCCTGGAAGAAGCCCGAGGTCACGCGCGTCCATCCCGTGCGGCTGCGCCGGGACGCCAGGCGGGTGACGGCACGGAGCCGGGAGCGTGGGGGAGCTGCTTCCGAGGACGCCATGAGGCCATCCTAGGCGCGCCGCTCGCGGGGCCGGGGCGGTGCGCCGGGCCCGGCACACCGCCCCGGCCCCACCGGGGGAGTCCGTGGTCCCGGAGGTTGTTAATCACCCGTTCACCTTCCCGGCCGAATCTGGCAACATCTGCTCCCTACTGTGAGCGCCGGGCGCGCTGCGAGTGCAGTGTGGATGAACGCCGGACTGCGGCGTCGACACCCCGCCGGGTCCGCCGGCACACGCTTTCGAAGGAGAAACAGTGAAGGTTTCGCATGTGGGCCGCTCGGCCGCAGTCCTGGCCATTGGTGCCCTCGCCCTGACCGCTTGCGGTTCCGACAACGCCACCGGCAACGGCGGCGGCGGGGACAAGAAGGAGAGCAGCGGTGTCTCCGGCACGCTGACCGGCATCGGCGCCTCCTCCCAGCAGGCCGCCATGACCGCCTGGCAGAACGGCTTCCAGTCCTCCAACAGCGGCGCCACCATCCAGTACTCCCCGGACGGCTCCGGAGCCGGCCGCAAGGCGTTCCTGGCCGGCGGTGCGAACTTCGCCGGCTCGGACGCGTACCTCTCCGAGAAGGAGCTCCCGGAGGCCAAGAAGCAGTGCGGTGACGCCGGCGCCATGGACCTGCCCGTCTACGTCTCCCCGATCTCCGTGGCCTTCAACCTGCCCGGTGTGGAGTCCCTGAACCTGGACGCCCCCACGATCGCGAAGATCTTCAAGGGCGAGATCAAGAAGTGGAACGCCGAGGAGATCAAGAAGCAGAATCCGGACGCCAAGCTCCCGGACACCGCGGTCACCGTGGTGCACCGCAGCGACGACTCCGGCACCACCGAGAACTTCACCGAGTACCTCAGCAAGGCGGCCCCCAAGGACTGGACCGACGAGCCGGACCAGGCATGGCCCTCCAAGTACGCGGCCGAGAACAACAAGGGAACCTCCGGTGTGGTCTCCACGACCTCCGGCACCGAGGGTGCCGTGACCTACGCGGACTCCTCCGCGGTGGGTGACCTCGGCACGGCCGCCATCAAGGTGGGCGAGAACTACGTCAAGCACTCCCCGGAGGCCGCGGCGAAGGCCGTGGAGGTCTCCAAGCAGGTTGAGGGCCGCGGGGAGCACGACATGGCGATCGACATCGCCCGTGACACCCAGGAGGCGGACGCCTACCCGCTCGTGCTGATCTCCTACCACGTGGTCTGCTCCCAGTACGACTCCAAGGAGACCGCGGACCTCGTGAAGGCGTTCGAGACCTACGTGGTGTCCGAGGACGGCCAGAAGGCCGCCGCGGACTCCTCGGGCTCCGCGCCCCTGAGCCAGTCCCTGCGGGACAAGGCCAAGGCCGCGGTGGACTCCATCTCCGCCAAGGGCTGAGCCACTGCCTGACCGGTGACTGCGGCGTCGGCGCCTTCCGGGCGTCGACGCCGCAACCACGCACGCACGAGTTCTACGCGCCACGTCCTGGGCCGGACGGTGACCACCACCGGCTCGCACCACACCTGATCGAAGGGACCGGTTCATGTCCACCACCGTCAGCACACGGAAACCGGGGACCGAGTCGTCCGCGGCCGGCCGTGCCGGTGACTCCATCTTCTCCGGACTCAGCCTGGCCGCAGGCATCCTGATCTTCGCGGTCCTCGCGGCCGTGGCACTGTTCCTGCTGCTGCAGGCGGCACCCACCTTCGGCGCGGCACCCGCGGACGTCACCGGCGGCAAGGGGTTCTTCACCTACATCTGGCCCCTCATCGTGGGGACGCTGATCGCCTCGGTGATCGCGCTGCTGATCGCCACCCCCATCGGGATCCTGGTGGCGCTCTACATCTCGCACTACGCGCCGGCGAAGATCTCCAACCCGGTGGGCTACGTGATCGACCTGCTGGCCGCCATCCCCTCCGTGATCTACGGGGCGTGGGGGGCCACCGTGCTCGCGCCGGCGCTCGTGCCCCTGTTCACGTGGCTCAGTGAGCACGCGGGGTTCATCCCCTTCTTCTCCGGGCCCGCGTCCCAGACCGGCAAGACCATGTTCACGGCGGGAGTGGTGCTGGCCATCATGATCCTGCCGATCATCACGTCCATGTCCCGTGAGATCTTCACCCAGACCCCCAAGCTCCACGAGGAGGCCGCGCTTGCCCTGGGGGCCACCCGGTGGGAGATGATCCGGATGTCCGTGCTGCCGTTCGCCCGTCCCGGCATCATCTCCTCGATCATGCTGGCCCTGGGGCGCGCACTCGGTGAGACCATGGCGGTGGCCCTCGTGCTCTCCTCCGGGCCCATGATCGCCTCCCTGCTCAAGTCCGGCAACCAGACGATCGCCGCGGAGATCGCACTGAACTTCCCGGAAGCCTACGGCCTGCGGCTGTCCGAACTGATCGCGGCCGGTCTCGTGCTGTTCCTCATCACCCTGGTGGTCAACATGATCGCTCGCGCCATCATCGCTCGCTACAAGGAATTCTCGGGGGCCAACTGATGTCCACGTCCACCACGAATCCCGGTCTCTCACCCGTCCGGCAGTCCAAGCTCACCAGGGGTCAGCGGCCCAAGTGGCTGATCCCCGTGGTCGGGCTGGTCGCCGTCGTGGCCGGTGCCGCGCTCGCGGCACTCATCGGCTTCAGCGTGGCCCTGTGGGCGCTCTTCGCCGCAGTCATCTTCCTGATCGCGGGCCCGGTGGCCGTGGGCCTCATCGAGGGTTCACGCGCCGGTGCGGACTCGCTCATGACCTTCCTGGTCTACGCGGCCTTCCTGCTCGCGGTCATCCCGCTGATCTCGGTGATCTGGACCGTGCTCGCCAACGGCGTGCCCGGTCTGACCTCCAACATGCTGCTGACCTCCATGAACGGGATCACCGGCTTCCAGGACAACAAGGCGGACGCCCCCGGGGACGTCATGGGCGGCGCCTACCACGCGATCGTCGGCACCGTGTCCATCACGTTCTGGGCCACGCTGATGTCTGTCCCCGTGGGACTGCTCACCGCCATCTACCTGGTGGAGTACTCCCAGGGCGGCTGGCTGGGCAAGGCCATCACGTTCTTCGTGGACGTGATGACGGGCATCCCGTCCATCGTGGCGGGTCTGTTCGCCGCGGCCCTGTTCGGCATGATCTTCGGCCCGTCCACCCGCACCGGGTTCGTGGCAGCGGTGGCGCTGACCGTGCTGATGATCCCCACGGTGGTCAAGAACACGGAGGAGATGCTGCGCATCGTGCCCAACGAGCTGCGCGAGGCCTCCTACGCGCTGGGCGTGCGCAAGTGGCGGACCATCATCAAGGTGGTGATTCCCACGGCCATCTCGGGCATCGCGTCCGGTGTCACCCTGGCCATCGCGCGCGTGATCGGTGAGACGGCGCCCCTGCTGGTCACGGCGGGTTTCGCCACGGCCATCAACTGGAACACGTTCTCGGGGTGGATGACCACGCTGCCCACCTTCATCTTCTACCAGATCATGAACCCGACGTCGCCCACGAACCCGGACGCGTCCCTGCAGCGGGCCTGGGCGGCGGCGCTGATCCTCATCATCATCGTGATGCTCCTCAACCTGGTGGCGCGACTGGTCGCGAAGGCCTTCGCTCCCAAGACCGCCGGCCGCTGAGCACTCACCGATCCACCTGAGCTAAGGAACAACAACCATGTCGAAGCGCATTGACGTCGAACACCTCAACGTCCACTACGGCGATTTCCTGGCGGTCCAGGACGTCAGCATGAACATCGAGCCCCGCTCGGTCACCGCCTTCATCGGCCCCTCGGGCTGCGGCAAGTCCACGTTCCTCCGCACGCTCAACCGCATGCACGAGGTCATCCCGGGTGCCTACGCGGAGGGCAGGGTGCTCCTGGACGGGGACGACCTCTACGGCAAGGGCGTGGATCCCGTGACCGTGCGGTCCATGGTGGGCATGGTCTTCCAGCGCCCCAACCCGTTCCCCACCATGTCCATCCGGGACAACGTGCTCGCCGGCGTGAAGCTGAACAACAAGCGGATCTCCGGCTCCGAGGCCGACGAGCTCGTGGAGAGCTCGCTGCGCGGCGCCAACCTCTGGAACGAGGTGAAGGACCGGCTGGGCAGACCCGGTTCCGGGCTCTCGGGTGGTCAGCAGCAGCGCCTGTGCATCGCCCGCGCCATCGCGGTCAAGCCGGACGTGATCCTCATGGACGAGCCCTGCTCCGCGCTGGACCCGATCTCCACTCTCGCGATCGAGGACCTGATCAACGAGATCAAGACCGACTACACCGTGGTGATCGTCACGCACAACATGCAGCAGGCCTCGCGCGTCTCGGACAAGACGGCGTTCTTCAACATCGAGGGGACGGGCAAGCCCGGCCGTCTCATCGAGTACGCGCCCACGTCCGACATCTTCAACACTCCGCAGAAGAAGGAGACCGAGGACTACGTGTCCGGCCGTTTCGGCTGACCGGGGGCCGCGTCCCGCCCCCGCGCGGGCCGCGATGTTCCACGACGGTGCCACCGCGGCGTGTCCGCGGTGGCACCGTCGCGGGCGGGAGCGGGCGACGTCGCCCGCACCGGTTCGCCGCGGCGTCGCCGGGTTGAGGTCAGGCCGCGGGCGCGGGGAGGAGCGGGGAGACCGCGAGGAACAGGACGCCCGAGACGACACCGCACACGGGCACGGTCAGCAGCCACGTGCCGATCACGCGGAGCAGCGTGGCGTGGTAGACCGTGCGGAACCGCTGCGCCGAACCGGCACCCAGGATCGCGGCTGTGCTGGTCTGCGAACTGGACAGGGGGACGGGGGAGAAGAAGCCGCCCAGGAACAGCAGGGCCCCCGAGACCGTCTGGGCGATCGCCCCGCGGAGGGGATCCAGCGTGACCACGCGGGACGCCAGGGTGTAGGAGATCCGCCAGCCCCCCAAAAGCGTGCCGAACGCCAGACACAGTCCCACCAGGACGGGGAGCCACACGGGCATGCTCTCGCGGGAGATGCCCGATCCGGCCGTGATCATGAGCACCAGCAGGATCCAGAGCGTGCGCCGGGCGTGCTGGATGCCGTGTCCGAAGTGGATCGCCACGGCGCCCGTGGCCTGGACCACCCCCGCACGGAAGTTCACGCGCCCGGGTGTCTCGTGCTGCACCAGGTGGACCAGGGGGATGACCAGCAGGAAGGCCGCAGCGAACGCGATCACCGGGGAGACGAGCAGCGGGGCCAGGACGTTCCAGGAGAAGTAGGGCCCCAGTGCCACGTGGTCCCGGTACAGCCCCACGGCCCGCGCGCCCAGCAGCGCACCCACCACGGCACCCCCGATCGCGGCCGTGGAGGAGGCCGGCATGCGCCACCACCACGTGAGCAGATCCCATCCGATGGCGGTGAGCAGCGCGCACAGCAGCACGGTGATTCCCACGTCGCCGAGCGGCAGGGGGATCTCGAAGGTGATCATGCGTTTAAGGACCAGCCCCACCAGCAGCGCACCCACCATGTTGAAGACCGCTCCCGTCCACAGCGCCACGCGGGGGGTGAGCGCGTTGAAGCGGACGGGCAGGGCCACCGCGTTGGAGGCGTCGTGGAATCCGTTGACCACGGTGAAGACCAGGGTCAGGACGATGCCCGTCGCGGCCAGCAGCTCGGTCATGGCGGCTCAGTACTCCGTCACGAGGATCCGGCCCACCTCGGCGGAGACCTGGCCCAGCGCCGCCGCGGCGTCGAAGAGCTGCTGTGCCGTGTCCATGCGGCGGATGGCCTGGGCGGCCTTGTGGTTCTCCAGCAGGTCGGCGCGGTAGGCCCGTTGGGTGCGCTCGGTCTGACGGGTCAGGCGCATCATCTCGAACCAGTAGTCGTCGAGCTCGTCTAGGCTGGCCAGCCGTCCCATGGCCTTGGTGGTCATGTGGGCCATGTGCTGGATCACGGCGAGCTGGTCGGTGGCGTGGGGACTGGGCCGCTCCACCCGGTACTGCCGGTGGAACTCCGCGCAGGCCACGAGGCTCTGCACGGCCTTCAGCAACCAGTGGCCCAGGACGTAGACGTCCTGGCGGGGGATGGGCACCACGTACGAGGAGCGCGTGGTGGTCATCAGGGAGAAGTAGAGGTTGGTGCACCGGTCCTCGGTCTCCAGGAGGTCACCGAGGGGCTGCTCCCACACGTTGTCGGCCTGTCCGATGTGCTCCGAGAGCTGTTCCACCACGGTGCTCACGCACTGGGACATCTGGACCAGCAGGTCCGTGATGCGCTCGTCCTCCGGGAAGATCCGAAAGGCCATCCGTTCGTCTCCTCGGTTTACGAGCCGGTAAGTTTCGGCGTCCTGCTACCGAACGAAAGTTAAGGAGAACGGCATCTGCGCAGGAGTGAGGACAAGGGGGGCGGTGCCGGACCGGGAGCGCCTCTCGGCGGAAGGCCGCTCGTAGCGGCTAAATGATGGAGCCCGGGGCTGCCACGGCCCGACACCTGTTCCCATCGTAACGCCGGCCCCCCGAGAGGCTCCAACTGGTCACGGCTCGGCGGGGCCCGTGAGCGGCGGGGATCACTCCAGGTGACCGCGGCGCCAGGCCTCGGCGGCGGCGTCGAGCTCGTCGGCGGTGCGCAGCAGCCGCGGGATCCGCTCCCAGGGGTCCCGCACGCTCAGCCCGGAGACGTCCAGGGTCTGCTCCTGGCCCACGGCGACCACCCGGGAGAAGGCTGCGAAGCGCTCCAGGGCGACGTCGAACTCCCCCTCGAAGGCGCCGGAGAGGATGGCGTCCGCGACCTCGCAGATCTCCTCCGCGCCCGGAGGGTCCGCGACCCCCGCGACCACGTGCGAGACCTGGGCCGCGTGGCGGCCCGCCGCGAACCACCGGCTCATGCGGTAGGAGTCGCCGCGCGCGGCGGCGCGCAGGGCGTAGAGCCGCCACAGGGCCCCGGGCAGGGAGACCGCGGGGGCCTGCGCCCACATCTCGGCGATCCCCTCCAACCCGTGCTCGTCCGTGAGACGGACGAGGCGCGCGCGGACCCCGGCATCCTGGGATGCGCGGCCCCGTGAGACCAGGGCTCGGGCGGCCAGGTGCGCCGCCTCGGACACGCGCGCCGGGTCCGTGCCGCCCTCGTGGGCCTCGAACTTCTCCGGGGAGAACTTCACGGGTGAGTGGTGGGTGCGGCGTTCGGACATGCGCCCGAGTGTACGCCGCGCCCCGGACGCGCCCCCGGGGACGACGGCGCCCGGGTCAGTCCGCCGTGTACGTCTCCCCGGCCTGCTGGCGCCAGCGCTCCTCGATGCGCAGCATGGCCTGCTGGCCCACCGCGCGCCACCAGCGCATGGCCAGTGCAGGGTCCCCCTCCTCGATCCGCGTGATGGCCTCCGGTGACAGCCGGCGCGCGGTCACGTGGGTGAGGGCGGTGAAGGTCACGAGGTAGCGCAGCTCGGTGCCCAGGGCGATCTCACCGAAGCTCATCCCGGGGCCGATCACCTCGAGCTCCACGCGGTCGCCCTGGGGTGAGCGCCGGGAGACCTCCACACTGCCCGAGGTCACCATGAACACGCCGTTGAACTTCTGCCCCGTGCGCAGCAGCGTGGACCCGGCATCCCACTCCACGGCCTCCGTGTGCTCCCGGATGCGGCGGACGTCCTCCTCGTCCAGGGAGCTCAGCAGCTCGGAGCGCGTGGAGTGCACGTTGTCCGGCATGCACTCGGCGTCCCCGAACTGCTCCAGGATCCTGTCCTCCGCCCATGTGAGCGCCTCCGCGCGGGTGGCGAAGACGGTCATGGGGTGCTCCAGCCCCCGCGTGTGCTCGCTGCTCTTCTCCGCGATGAGCACCACGTGGTGCCCGGTGCTCTCAACCTGCTCCGCGGCGCGGCCGAGCATGGGGATCACGAAGCGGGCCATGTCGTCCACCTGGCGGATGTCCACGAGCACGTAGCGGGACTTCCTTGCGGCCTCCCGGACCGTGCGCACGGCGGTCTCCGCACCGGCGAACCGCAGATCGCCCTGCAGCTCGATGATCCGGGCGTCCTCGCCGTGGTGCTCGAGGACCTCCGTGGCGGCTTCGTTGCGGCGCACCAGGGACGGCGCCTCGGCGAGCGTGTACTCCGAGCGCACCGTGGAGTGCCCGTTGCGCTCGGTGCGCGCGAAGTGCAGGTCCAGGTCCTTGGTGAGCCGTTCGCATGCGGCCACGCCGCGCACGGAGTTGCCGTGGCGGTCCAGGGGCGGGGAGAACACCGCGACCGCGAGCTGCCCCGGGAGCACGGTCACCACGCCGCCGCTGACACCGGACTTGGCGGGCAGGCCCACGCGCAGCGCCCAGCGCCCGGCGTCGTCGTACATGCCGCACGTGCTCATCACGGACAGCACGTCCGAGACCACCTCGGGTTCCAGCGCGCGCTCGCCCGTGACGGGGTTGCGTCCGCCCGCCGCCAGGGTCGCCCCCATGCGGGCGAGGTCCACGCAGTTGAGCATCACGGCGCACTGACCGAAGTAGTCGTCTAGTGCGCCGGTGGGATCGCCCTCGATGATCCCGCGGGACGTGAGCAGCCAGCCGAGCGCGCGGTTGCGGTCCCCGGCGCGGCGCTCCTGCGCCTGGATGTTCTTGTTGATGCGCAGCCGACGCCCGGCGCACGCGGAGTACAGCCGCAGGATCCGTTCCATGCGCGTGCCGTGGGACGTGTTGCGCACCAGGGACGTGGCGGCGATCGCACCGGCGTTGATCATGGGGTTGGACGGACGCCCGGTGTCCGGCTGCAGCGAGATCTCGTTGAACGCGTCGCCGCTGGGCTCCACGTCGATCTTCTCGAACACGCCGTCCGAGCCGCGGTCCGTGAGCGCCTGCGCGTATGTGAACGCCTTGGAGATGGACTGGATGCAGAACTCGTGCTTGGTGTCCCCGGCCTGGTACAGCGCGCCGTCCACGGTGGCCACCGCGATGCCCATGGTCGAGGGGTCCGCGGCCGCGAGCTCCGGGATGGAGCTGTTCACCGCCCCGCCCTCCACGGAGCGCAGGTCCGCCACCACGCGACGCAGGTACTCCGTCACGGGGGAGGGGCCCAGCTTGGACATGGGGACGGTACTCATGGGTGTTTCCTCGGGGATCGGCGGGCCCGCCCGGAGGCCGTGCGTCACGGCCGTCCGCGGTGCGGGTTCTCGTCCTCCAGGGTCCCACATCCCCGGGCCCCGTCCGCGCGATGGGCCCGGTCACCGTGCGGGCGGCTTCCAGCCCCGTTCCCGGGCTCTCACACCGTTGTGGTCCGCGGTGTGCGACGACGCCGCACGGGCCCCTCTGCGGGCCGCCGGGCCCGCGGGCGCGAACTGGCAAAGCATCCCGCCTGCGGTAGAGTGGGCCTGCTCGCTCGCGGGTCCGTCCCTCGTGCGCAGTGCGCGCCTTTAGCTCAGTTGGTAGAGCAGTGGACTTTTAATCCATGGGTCGTGGGTTCGAGCCCCACAGGGCGCACAGCACATCCCGCTCCGGTTCCGCCGGGGCGGGATTTTTCGTGTCCGGCTCGTTCACGTCACCGCGGTGGTCCCACCCGCACGAGCCGCGAGAGCGCCCAGCCCATGAGGGGCCTGTAGGCCAGCAGCACCGCGGCGGGGCCGTGGATCGTGATGTTGGCCCTGGTGCCACCGTCCGGGGCGGGCGCGACGTCGTGCTCCAGTTCCATGGCGACCGGTCCGAGACGCACCCGCCAGGACCACCGGTGCCGGTCCGGTTCGACCGAGAGGATGCGGAAGCGCACCGGCACGAGACCCAGCGCCGTGACCGTGCCCTCGATGCCGGGCAGCAGCACGGTGGAGTCGGCGCGGACCCTCGTGAGGTGCGGAGCCCATTCGGTCCACAGTCCCAGGCGGTGGTAGTGGAGCCACACGTCCTGCGGGTGGGCGGGGCCGGTTCGGGTCAGGGTCATGTCCATGGGGTCAGTGTGCCCGGGATCCGGGGCCCGGTCCACGGGACCGAACGGCGTCGCGGGCGGATCGAGATGTCCCCACTTTGCGCTACGACGCGGCCTTCCCCCGAGTGCCCGGACGAGCGGCGGACGCGGCAAATCCCGCCCTGACATGGGTGAACATGCGAAAAGTTCGGCTTGTCCACAAAGTTGTGATCCGTCGTCGTGGCTCTGACCCGTGGTGGAAATCCATGTGGGGGCGTGCCAGCATGAAGTCATCGCAACACGGGGAACACGGTGCTGTGCGGTCATGACCGGGGGGAATACGGGCCGCGCTCATCATCACTGATGCGAATGCCGTCCACGCTGGGGGGCGTGGTGCGTTCGGATCATCCCCGTGATGCGAGGAAACGAAGTCCGTGCCGGGGGGCACGCACTTCGAGCGGATCCGATCCGCGCCGGTCACCGGCGTGTGCGTCCGCTGCGTCGAGAGGGCCCATTCGGGGGAATGGGCTCGGACGCAGCGGACGCATCACGTTAACGGGCATCCGGTTTCCCCATCCTGCCCACCACGCTTATGCGTGTCCGAGAGCCCTGGGACACTCGGTCCATGACCGAACCCTCCCACAGCACCGTGCCGCTGCGATCCCGCGCGTTGGAGCATCTGCGTGAACTCACGGGCAATCCGGCGGCGGACTTCCACCCCGGACAGTTCGAGGCCGTGTCCGCGCTCGTGGAGGGGCACCGCCGGGCGCTCGTGGTGCAGCGCACGGGATGGGGCAAGTCTGCGGTCTACTTCCTCTCCGCGCTCCTCATGCGTGCCCAGGGCTACGGCCCCACGCTCATCATCTCCCCGCTGCTCGCGCTCATGCGGGACCAGGTCTCGGCCGCGCGGCGCGCGGGGGTGCGCGCCGCCGCCATCTCGTCCGCCAACCCTACGGAGTGGGCGGAGATCTCCGCGGCCCTGGACCGCAACGAGCTGGACGTCCTCCTCGTCTCCCCGGAGCGGTTGAACAACCCGAGGTTCCGGGACGAGCAGCTGCCCCAGCTCATGTCGCGGCTCGGACTGCTGGTCGTGGACGAGGCCCACTGCATCTCGGACTGGGGCCACGACTTCCGTCCGGACTACCGGCGGATCAAGGACATGCTGGGTCAGCTGCCGGACACCGTGGCCGTGCTGGCCACCACCGCCACGGCGAACGAGCGCGTGATCGCGGACGTCCGGGAGCAGCTCGGCGTGGGTTCCGGCTACCGCGGTGAGGTCTTCACGCTCCGGGGTCCGCTGTCCCGGGCCTCCCTGCGACTGGGTGTGCTGCGCCTGCCGTCCACGGCGGTGCGGCTGGCATGGCTGCTGGAGCACCTGGAGGAGCTGCCGGGCAGCGGGATCATCTACGCGCTGACCATCGGCGCCGCGGAGGACACCGCCCGGGCCCTCACGGACGCGGGACTCCGGGTGGCCGCCTACACCGGCCGCACGGACGCCGCGGAGCGGGAGGAACTGGAGACCGCGCTCAAGGAGAACCAGGTCAAGGCCCTCGTGGCCACCTCGGCCCTGGGCATGGGCTTCGACAAACCGGACCTCGGGTTCGTGGTGCACCTGGGAGCGCCGTCCTCACCCGTGGCCTACTACCAGCAGGTGGGACGCGCGGGACGCGCCACGGACAGCGCGGACGTCCTGCTGCTGCCGGGGCGCGAGGACCGGGACATCTGGGAGTACTTCGCCACGTCGTCGATGCCCACGGAGGAGAAGGCCACCGCGGTGCTGCGGGCGCTCGCCGAGCACGGCGGGGCGCTGTCGGTCGCGGCCCTCGAACCCCGGGTCAACATCAAACGCTCCCCGCTGGAGCTGCTGCTCAAGGTGCTCGCCGTGGACGGGGCGGTGGAGCGCGTGGGCGGTGGCTGGCAGGCCACCGGCCGCCCCTGGACCTACGACGCCCCGCGCTACGAACGGGTCAGCGAGGCGAGGAGCGCCGAGCAGCAGGCCATGCTGGACTACCAGACCACGGACGAGTGCCGCATGCAGTTCCTCACGCGCCAGCTCGACGATCCCACGGGGGAGCCGTGCGGCCGCTGCGACGCCTGCGCCGGGCCGTGGTATCCCACGGACGTGCGTTCCGAGTCCTCGGACGCCGCGGAGGCGGCCCTGCACCGGGCCGGCGTTCCCCTGGAACCCCGGGCCCAGTGGCCCACCGGCATGGACCGGTTGGGAATTCCCCTCAAGGGCAAGATCCCGGAGGCGGAACGCGCCGAGCGGGGACGCGCCCTGGCCCGGCTCACGGACCTCGGGTGGGGACAGCGCCTGCGGGAGATCTTCCACGGGGACCAGAACGGCGCCGCCGTGGATTCCACGGTGACGTCCGACCTCGGGCGCGCCAGCATCTCGGTCCTGGCGCAGTGGGACTGGCAGCAGCGGCCCACCGCCGTGGTGGCCATGCCCTCGGTGTCACGGCCGCGGCTGGTGGACTCCCTGGCCCGCGGTCTGGCGTCCGCAGGTCATCTGCCGTTCTGGGGCTCGCTGGAGCTGAACCCTGACGTTCCCCGGGGGTCGCACGGGGGCAACAGCGCCTACCGACTGGCCGAGGTGTGGGACCGGTTCGTCGTGGCCCCTGATCTGGCACGGCAGCTGGCCAGCACACCCCGCGCGAACATCCTCCTGGTGGACGACCTCGTGGACAGCCGGTGGAGTCTCACGGTAGCGGCCCGGCAGCTGCGTTTCGCGGGGGCCGACGCCGTGCTGCCCTTCGTGCTCGCGGCGCAGGGGTAGGACCCCGCCCCGGCGTGGCCCATGAGTGCCGGTCGAATGCAGCCGTCCGGCTCGCACGGCGGCACCGTGGAGCGTGGCACCGGAGGGCCCGGGCCCCCGCGAACGCGAGGCCGGGGAGGGCTGAGCCCAGGCAACGCCAGGCTGCGCTGACCTAGTCTGGGCGCATGACCGAACGCTCTGATCAACCGCTCGTGGACATCGTCATCCCTGTGCATTCCACCACCCGTCCGCTCGGGCGCGCCGTGGCATCGGCGCTGCGCGCGAGCACGGGGGCGGCCCCGGGGCAGTGCCGCGTGACCGTGGTGGCCCACCACCTCACAGCAGCTCAGGTGGCCGGGATGCTGTCGGAGACCCAGCGGGCGCTGGTCAACATCCTGGAGTGCGAGGACAAGGGCGTCACGGCCGCGGTGCCGCGCAACGAGGCCCTGCGCGGGACATCCGCCCGCTACGTGAGCTTCCTGGACAGCGACGACACCCTGGACCCGGGGGCCGTCACCCGCTGGCTCGGGATCGCGGAGCGGCGCGGTAGCGACCTGGTCATGCCCTTCCAGCACCACGAGAACCCGAGGGTGGACATCACCCCCATCGTCAGGCCGTTGCGCCGTTCGGATCTGGATCCTGTGAAGGACCGCCTGGGGTACCGCAGCACGGCATTCGGCCTCGTCCGGGTCGACGCCGCTCGGCAGATGGGTGCCCGGTTCGACGAGTCCGTGCGCACCGGGGAGGACCAGTCCTTCGTCATGGCCCTCTACGCGGGTTCCCGCCGGATCGACTCCGCGCCGGGCACGCCCGGTTACCTCGTCCACGCCGATGCCGACGCGCGGGTCTCCCGGCAGTCCCTCCCAATACGCGACGAGGTGGCCGCCGCGCTGGACCTGATACGCGAACCCTGGTTCGCAGGGGCCCCGGACGAGCTGAAGCGGTCCTACATCCTCAAGTACATCCGCGTGAACTTCTTCCCCGCTCTGGAGCACGCCGTGCGCTCGGGGACCTGGGACGCCAACTACGCGCGGTCGGCGAATGCCGTGTTCGAAGAACTGACGCAGTACGCGCCGCACGTGACGGACCAGCTCTCGCGCGCGGACCTGCGGGTCGCGCGGTTGTTGTCCCCGGGCGCGGGGGAGCGGGAGTTGCTCGCGGCCCTGGCCGAGCGACGTCGTTACACCACGCCGGGGGCGCTGCGCACCGAGCGCTGGACCCGGGTACTGGGCCGGCAGGCACCCCTGCGGGTGGTCGCCGCGAGCGCCGTCCAGATGCTGCGTTACCGCTGGGCGCTCGCCGCGGGGTCGCGGAACTGAACCGGCCGCCGTCGTGATGGGGTCAGCCGCGACGGAACCTGCGCATGACCATGGCCACACGCGGTGCGAGATCACGCCATGAGATCGCACACCACAGCGCCAGGAAAGCCACGGTCGCCAGGACGGTCACGAGCACGCCCTGGTGCGTGAACACGAGCCACAGCCCGGACAGGATCAGCACGTACCCCAACATCACCCGGAACATGAGACCGGACCATTTCATGCGGTCGTGGACCCACACAATGATCAGCGGCCCCACCGCACTGATGAGGCAGCCGACCAGGTACCCCATGGCCGCGGCCATGACACCGAGCCGCGGACCCCACCACAGGACGGTGGCGACGCCCAGGATCAGCCCGAGCGCGTTGCACGCCGCGAGTGCGCGGACCCCCCAGCTCTCTCCGCCGTTGAGCCGCGAGTTGGAGGCGTTGAAGCTCGTGGCGGAGACCGCGAAGAACAGGACGATGAGCAGGGGGACGGCCCCGGTGAACTCCTCGGCGCGGGCGTTGTAGAGCCCGTGGATCACGTACGGCGCCCAGAGGATGCCCACGCCGAACACGGGCAGGAACATGAGCACCATGACCCGCAGGATGGAATCGAGCTGCTGTTTCATGCCGGCCATGTCCCCGGCGGTGAACATGCGGGCCACGGCCGGCGCGAGGGCCACGAGCATGGAGGAGGAGAGCATGCTGGCCGGCGTCGCGATGCTCACCGCGGCGGAGTACTGACCCACCGCGGCGGGGGTGTCGTAGTGCTTGCCGAGCATCATGGACAGTTGCAGCAGACCCGAAGCGGTGAGGATGTTGATGGACGCCCACGCCGTGAACGAGTTGATCTGCCGTTTGAGGGATGTGGGCAGCGGGCCGCCGGAACGGTGCGGCCAGCCCGGGATCGCGTAGATCAGGTAGCCCAGGCTCAGCGGCACCAGCAGCAGCGGTGTGAAACCACCCAGCAGCACCACGAGCAGGAGGGTCAGTGTGATCCCCGAGCTGATGCAGTCCCACACGGCCGTGGTCACGAACTGGTTGTTGCCGGTGCGCACACCGCGTACGAAGTTGTAGGCGGACAGCGCGATCACCAGCAGGCCCGCGGACAGCGCGTAGCTTGGGGGCAGGTGCAGGAAGTACGTGGCCACCACGACCGCCACCACGGCCAGCACCGCCGAGGCCAGGGCCGCGGTGCGTGACGCGTAGACCGCCACGGACAACTGCTCCTCGCGGTGTTGCTGACCGCGCGCCATGGCAATGAACTTGGCCGCCGCGTTGCCCGAGGCCTGCGGCCACAGCAGGACCAGGAACAGGGCCAGGGAGATGGCCAGGTTGACCCGCCCCAGGATCTCACTGCCCAGGATGTTGCCCACCAGCAGGCTGTACCCGAAACGGGAGAGTCCCTGCACGAACACGGCGATCACGGTTAACGCGAACGACGAACCGATGGGGTTGTCCCGGTTCTCGTGATTCGGCGGGGGGAAGAGGATTCCCCGCCACCGCCGAGAGGGGGAGCCTGAGGTGGGGGAGGATGTCACATCCTGGAGTTTATCGACTCGCGTGTCGACCGGACGCATCCCGCGTCACGGCACGGTAGAGCCGGGAGAACTGCGCACCGATCTCCGCGCGGGAGAACCGGGAGCGCACGGTGGCGGCGATGGCGGCCGGATCGGCCTCACGGAAGCGGTCCCGCGCGGTCTCGATCGCGTCCGCGAGCACGGGGACGTCCCAGCTGTGGGTGAGCACCGAGTTCTCGGGGGTGCAGTAGTCGTCGAACCCACCGCTCAGGGGGACCGCGGCGGGCCGTCCGGCCGCGATCGCCTCGGCAACCGCGGTGAAGAAGTTCTCCTGGGCGCTCGGGAGGAAGAAGATGTGCGCGTCGGAGAGCCGCTGGGCGATCTCCGCCGGGGAGACCGCCCCGGTCAGCTCGACCCGGTCCTCGATGCCCAGCTCACGGGCGGTCTGCGGGAGGGACTCCATGAGGGGGCCCTTGCCCACCAGGGTGTAGTGCACGTCCACTCCGCGGCGCACCAGTTCCGCGACGGTCTCCAACGCCAGGACGGGGCGTTTGCGATCGATGAGTGCCCCCACGCCCACCAGTCGCAGGGGCGGGCTCGCCGGGAACTCGGCGGCCGGGTGAGGGTTCTCCACGACGCACGGCACCACGTGGGTCGCCCCGGGGCGGGAGAAGCGCGCCATCTCGGTGCACAGCTCGGCGGTCACGCCCGTGACCACGTGAGGCAGTCGCAAGGCATGCCGCAGCCACGCCAACCGCTGCCACAGCGGATTTACACTCGCGGGATTGACCACTCCGTTCCAGTGCTCGGTGTGTACCCAGGGCAGCCGTCGCACGGCCCAGGCCGGTGCGCTCAGCAGGACCGCGGAGAACGCCATCGTGTGCAGCACGTCCGCGCCGCGCAGCCCGGCGGAGAGCACGCGGGTCACGTGCGCGTAGGAACGAGGATCCATCACATCGAGCCACACACGGGTGACGGGGATGCCCTGGTAGACCTCTTGCTCCGTGGTGCGCGAGCGGCAACCGATGTTCACGTGCACCGCAGCGACGTCGTGGCCCGCTTCCTGCAGCGCCCAGCAGTGCTCCACGATGAAGGGGGTGCGGCTGGGGGTTTCCGCGTCGGGGAACCACGCGGTGACGACGAGTGATCGCACGGGACGAAGACCTTTCGGGAGGAAGCGGACGGAGCACAACGCCCCGCACCATGACTACCACGCCGGGGTGTGCTGCCGCTGCATCCCGGCGGGAACGACGCGCCCGCCGCTTTGACCGCTCGCGCACCGTGCCGATAAGCTGACGTCCGTTGTTTTGGGATGAGCCTGTTCTCATGGAACTGGAGCATCACGAACGACACGGAGACGTGCCAGAGCGGCCGAATGGACTTCACTGCTAATGAAGGGTCCGGGTTAAACCGGACCGGGGGTTCAAATCCCCCCGTCTCCGCGAAATGTCGAGGGCCCCACACGTCATGTGGGGCCCTCGTTCGTGTCGGGGGTACCCTCGCGATATTTACATTGGTAAAGTCCGTGGCACTCGCAGTCCGGTGCTCCCGCCCACGGGCGTCAGCCACCTCGATCCGGTGCTGATCCCGCCTCCGCGAGCTGATTCCCGAGGGGGAAATCATGCCACGACGCTCCGCCCGAACACTTCTCACGTTGTCCGTCTCCGCGCTGTTGCTGGCCACGGCCGCACCCGCCTCGGCGGCACCCCCGGAGGGACCCACCCCGGAACAACAGGCTCAGACGAAACCCCCGACCGTGGGCGGCGTCGAATCCCTCGGAAGGGGAACGGGCGCCCAGGGCAAGGTCCTGGCGGAAACCGACCGGGTCGTGGTGAAGTTCAAGGACCACGTCCCCGAGGCGCAGAAGGAAGAGGTCCTGACCGAGGTGGAGACGGCCACCGAGATCGAGGACCCGGAGATCGTCAAGACCACGGGCAACGCCGAGCAGGTCGTGGAATCCGACACGATGCTCGACAAGGCGGAGCAGCAAGCGGTGGTCGAGACCCTCGAGAAGGACCCCGCCGTGGAATCGGCGGAACCGGACCTGATCGTGGTCAACGGGCTCGCGGCGCACGCGGCGTCCGCCCCGAACGACCGCTACTGGAACTACCAGTGGGGTCCCCGCAACATCGGCGTGCCCTCCGCGTGGTCCCACGGCACGGGCAATGGTGTGGTGATCGGAATCGCGGACACGGGCCAGATCAACCACCCGGACCTCAATCAGCGCACGGTGCGCGGGTACGACTTCCTCTCGGACCTGTACCACTCGCGGGACGGCAACGGGCGGGACGGCAACCCCCAGGACGAGGGCGACTGGAGCCCCGGACGGCCCAACTGGTGGCACGGTTCGCACGTGGCCGGGATCGCCGCGGCCCACACCAACAACCGCACGGGGATCGCCGGGGTGGCCCCGGACGCCCGGATCCAGCACGCCCGCGTCCTGGGAGCGGACGGTCGCGGGTACGTCTCGGACATCGCGGACGGTGTGATGTGGTCCGCGGGCATCGCCATCCCGGGGGTCCCGCGCAATACGACCCCCGCCAAGGTCGTGAACCTCTCCGAGGCCTGGGACGCCCCCACGTGCGCGCCCGTCATGCAGAACGCGGTCAACCGGATGCACAAGATCGGGGTCCCACTCGTGGTCGCGGCCGGTAACGCGGGCAAGAGCGCCAACCTCGCCGCCCCCGCTAACTGTGGCGGCGCGATCGTGGTCGCCGCGACGTCGTCCCACAACAAAATCACCGGCTACTCGAACTGGGGCCCCATGGTGGACGTCGCGGCCCCGGGCGGGGACACCAACGCGCCCATCTGGTCAACGGTCAACACGGGGAAGTTCAGCCTGGGCGCTCCCTCGTACGGGGACCTGAGCGGGACGTCCATGGCGGCGCCGCACGTGTCCGGGGTGATCGCGCTCATGAAGGAACGCAACCCGAACATCGGCGTGGAGGCCATCCGTAAGACCCTGCGGGACACCGGCGTGAACGTGAACGGTTACCGCAAGGTGGACGCGGTGCGCGCCGCCCGCGCGGTGGCGCCCACCACGCGCGGGGCGATCGCCACGTACTACAAGTCCCACGGCGAGGCGGGCGTCTACGGCAATCCGACCACCGGGGAGCGGGACACGGGCGTGGGCGGCGTCGTGCAGCACTTCGTGAAGAACGGGCGCACCACCAAGCTCTACTGGTCCTCCCGCACCGGGGTGCGCGAGGTCCGCACGTGGACGGGCATCGGCTCGCGCCACGAGGGCCTGGGCGGTGCCCGCGCGGTGGGCATCCCGTTCAACAACGAGCAGCGCACCGCCACGGGAGGCTACTACCAGAGCTTCGTGGACCCGCGTTCGGGCAAGACCACCAAGATCCTGTGGAGCGCTCGCACGGGTGCGCAACCGATCGTCGAGAGCTCGGGCATCGGCCAGATCTGGGTCCGCAAGGGGTACGAGACCAAGGCGGGGTACCCGATCTCCCCAGAGGTCCGCACGTCCACCGGCGCCTACCAGCGGTTCCAGAACATCAAGACGGGCGAGCGCACGCAGTACACCTGGACCCCGCGCGGGGGTGTCAAGGTCACCCGCATCAAGTGACCGCCCCGCGGTGATCCACCCGCTGCATTCCTGGCCCGAAAGGGCACGCCACCGATTGGCAGCGTGCCTTTTCGGGCCTCGGATGTTCTCGAGCGGTTCGTGGGCGGGGTACGACAGCGCTGCGGCATCCGCGCGCGGACATTACCGAGCGGCGTCGTCCCCCACGCGGGTCAGTTCCGTGGGGGTGGAGCGGCGCATGAAGCACGTGAGCACGAGGACGATCGCCGCGATCACCGTGGCGGTGACGAATGCCGCGTGGACACCGGGGATGGAATCGGTCACGGTGGTGCCGTCGGCCTGTCCATGAATCACGGTGCCGGCCTGCAGGACGCCCACGAGCAACGCCGTGCCCGCACCGCCGGCCACCTGTTGCAACGTGGACAGCGTCGCGGAACCGTGCGAGTACAACTGCGGCGGCAGCGGGTTCAGCCCGGAGGTGAACGCGGGCGTGAAGATCAGCGCGAGCCCCACGGACATGGAGATCTGCAGGGTCACGATCCACCACACGGGGGTGTCGGACTGCAACCGGGAGAAGCCGAACATCACGAGGGTCAGCAGTGCGGCGCCGGGAACAGCCAGGGGGCGGGGGCCGAACGCGTCGAACAACCGACCCACGAGCGGTCCCAGCAGACCCATGATGAGCCCACCGGGCAGCAGGATCAGGCCGGTCTGCAGGGTGTCCAGCCCGCGGCCCGTCTGCAGGTAGAGGGGCAACACGATCACACCGCCGAACAACGCCATCATGCCGAGCGCGAGCACCGCCACGGAGACCGTGAAGTCCCGGTGCCGGAACGTGCGCAGGTCCAGGAACGGTTGGTCCTTGCGCTGCAACCGGATCTGCCGCCACACGAACAGGGCCACGAGGACCACGCCCAGCGCGAGCACGGTGGCACCGCCGGCGGTCGTGGAAAGCCAGCCGGACTCGGTGCCGGCGTGGGAACCGGCGGCCCCCACCACGGAAAGGCCCTGGACCAGGGAACCGAAGCCCAGCACGGACAGCACCACGGACAGCAGGTCCAGTGTGAGGCTCCCGCGTTCGCTCACGTCCCGCAACCGCAGCAGGCCGATCACCAGGGCCAGCAGGACGATGGGCAGTACGAACCAGAACACCGTGCGCCACGGAAAGTGCGCCAGGATCAACCCGGATAGCGTGGGACCCAGGGCGGGGGCCACCGAGATCACGATGGACACGTTGCCCATCACCACCCCGCGGCGCTGCTGGGGGACGAGCATGAGGATGGTGGTCATCAGCAGCGGGAGCATGATCGCCGAGCCGAAGGCCTGAATCACGCGCGCGGCGATCAGCACCCCGAAACTCGGGGACAGCGCGGCCAGCAGGGTCCCGGCCGCGAAACTGCCCATGGCCAGGGCGAACACCGCGCGGGTACTGAAGCGTTGTAGCAGGAACCCGGTGGTGGGGATCACCACGGCCATCGTGAGCATGAAGGACGTAGTCACCCACTGCACCGTGGCGGCGTCCACGTGCAGGTCTCCCATGATGTGGGGCAGCGCCACGTTCAGGACGGTCTCGTTGAGGATCACCACGAACGCGGCCACGAGCAGCACCGCAATGGTCCCGGTGGTGCCCTGGGGGGCGAGCGTGCGTGGTTCGGCCGGAGCGGCAGAGGACATGGAGAGGTTCCCAGCGTTGGAGCGGACGGGGTCGGGCGGGCCTTCCGGGGCCGGGCCCCTGTAAGGGTAACGGTCACAGACGAGCGCGTGCACATGCGCATCGGGAGCGCTCCGCCAGGCCCGCAGCACGCCCGCGGGTGGTCTGCTGGTCGGTCCGTCGAGCACTCGAGCGCGACACCGGCCGGACGTCCACGTCGGATTCATGCCCGGCCCGAACGGGGGTCACCCTTCGTTATCCTGAAGGACGTGGTGATTCAGCAACGCGTGGTGGTGGTGGGAGCGGGCCCCAGAGGTCTGTCCGTGGTGGAACGGCTCGCGGCGCACTCCGCGGCCCACGGGATCCGTGTCCACGTGGACCTGGTGGATCCTTTCCCTCCCGGACCGGGGCATGTGTGGCGCACGGACCAGTCGGAGCTGTTCCTCATGAACACCCCTTCTCTTTTCCCCACCGTGATCGCTGCCGACGGCGCATTGGCAGTCCCCGCGCTGGAGCCCCTGCGGGGGGTGAGCTTCGAACGGTGGCGCCGCGGCGTCGTCGCCGGGGAGATCACCCCGGTGAGCCCGCTCACGGACGAGCAACGCGACCAACTCGCGCGGCTGACCCCGCAGGGGTACCCGCCGCGCGCCACGTACGGGCGCTACCTCGCGTGGGTCTTCGCGACCCTGCGGGAGAACCTGCCGCGCACCGTGGAGCTCACGGTGCACCGCGCCGAGGCCGTGGACGCGTGGGTCAGGACGGACGGGCGTCATCGCTACTCCGTGGAACTCGCGGGCGGTGTGGTGCTGCCCGCGGACGCTGTCGTGCTCGCGCTGGGCCACCTGGACGCGCACCTGCGTCCGTCCCAGAAGGAACTCGTGGACGGCGCCGCCGAACACGGACTGACGTACTGGCCGCCCACCGTGCCCGCGGACGCCGCGTGGCCCGATCTACCGCACGGCGAGACGGTGCTCGTGCGGGGCATGGGCCTGAACTTCTGCGACGCGCTCGCCCAGCTCACCGAGGGGCGGGGAGGCCGCTTCACGACCGATCTGGACAACCCCGAACGGTTGGTGTACCACCCCTCCGGACGGGAACCGAAGATCGTGGCGGGCTCGCGTCGCGGAACGCCGTACCGGGCGAAGCCGCGGCTCCGGGGGTACTACGCGGCGTCGTTGCAGACCCGCTTCTTCACCGTGGACGCGGTGCGCCACGTTGCGGCCTCGAGCCCCGGCGAGCTGTCCTTCGACCGGCAACTCGGACCCCTGATCCGTAAGGACGCCGTGTGGAACTACTACGTGGTGCTCGCGCGCACGGCACCGGACGCGTTCCTGGGGGACCCCCGGGCGTTCCTGGACCGGCTGGATGAAATCCTCACGGATCGCACGGACGTGAACTGGGCGCGCAAGAGCGATGCGCTGATCTCGGACTCGGTGGTCCCCGGGCGGCAACTGCAGCAGGCCCGGCTCGCTCGGCCCTTCGAGGACGTGAGCTTCGCGAGCCACGACGAGTACGCGGCCGCCGTGGTGCACTACCTGGACCGGGACGTCCACGGGTCCCTGCAGGGTGAGGACGATCCCGTCAAGATGGCGATCGCGTCCCTCAATGCCGCGCGCAGCGTGCTCAAGTGCGTCCTTGCGGAGATCGGCATCTCGGACTCGTCCTGGGTCCACGAGCTGCAGCGCGAGTTCGAACCCTTCGTGGAGGGGCTGGCCTCCGGACCGCCCGTGCTGCGGATCCAGCAGCTCGCCGCGCTGACCCGCGCAGGAATCGTGCGGTTCCTGGGCCCCGAACCGCGCTTCGTCGTGGACCGCTCCGAGGGTTACTTCGTGGCCGCGTCCCCGTGGGTCGAGGCGGCACCCGTGCGCTCACGGTGGATGATCGAGGCCATGTCCCCGAGCAACGACGTCCACCGCAACATCTCCCCGCTGCTCACGCACATGCACGAGCGCGGCCTGGTGCGCGCGAAACTCATGGAGACGCGCGACGGCGCGAGCCCCGAGACGAGCACGGGTCTGGACGTCTCGCGCGAGCGTCCGCGGGGTGCCCACGACGACGACGCCGCGGCCGGCTCGTTCGTCTACCGCGCCGTGGGGGACAAAGACGCGGTGGAACCCGGCATCCACGTGATCGGTCTGCAACTGTCCTCGGTGCAGTGGGGTGTGTCGATCGCGGCCGAGGCCGGTGCACCGGCCCACCTGGGTGCCCGGACCATCGCGGACGCGGACGCCATCGCCCGGGAGATCCTGGGAGAGCCGCGCGCGCGGCAGTGATCCGGCCCGGGCGGCGTCATACGGGGAGTGACCGTGCGCGGAGCAACCGCGCGCCATGGGGCCGGGACGGGTGGGCTCGGGCCGACACCGCCGGGATCACGTCGACCCGGCCGGGATCGCGCCGAACCATGCGGGTCCCACCACTACCGCGCCGCCGGCTCAGCCCAGGACGGTGCGGGCGGTGCGTTCGTCGGTGACGAGGTGGGACACGTACCCGGCCCGCAGTGCCGCGCGCAGGACCGGGGTCTTCGCCGCGCCGCCGGCCACGCAGATCCGGATCTCCTTGTGCCGCAGGAAGTCCAGGGGGATGGCCACGGTGCGGGCGTCGAGCT
Source organism: Kocuria tytonis (assembly GCF_003226895.2). Classification (GTDB taxonomy): domain Bacteria; phylum Actinomycetota; class Actinomycetes; order Actinomycetales; family Micrococcaceae; genus Kocuria; species Kocuria tytonis. Next base: position 44,882 of record NZ_PNJG02000004.1, on the reverse strand, counting down.
CGGGCACGGCGGGGTTGCCGGCGTCGTCAATGAAGTGGGAACACAGGTCACCCACCGCGCGCTGCGCGACCCCTTCCCGCTCCTCGGTGGTCAGGTAGTCGCGTGCGAGCAGGGGTGCGTCCCGTCCGGCGGAGCCCACGGTGAACACCGCCACCCGGGCGCTGCGGCCCAGGTCCAGGACGTACTCGATGTGCCGGTCCTGCGCCACGAGGCGTTTGACCTCGGGGCTGTCGAAGAGCGCCGGGAGGGGCAGCGTGTGGGGGTAGGCGTTGAACGCGGTGCAGAACATCCGCACGGTCTCGAAATGCCCCGCCGCCGGTGAGACCAGACTGCTGCCGCCTTTGAGCTGGACCATGTGCACGCCGCTACGCGGTTGGGGGGTCAGCGCCTGGGCCACGGCGCGCATGGTGCGACCCCACGTGATGCCCACGAGATCGCCGTCGGCCACATTCTCCTCGAGCATGCGCGCCCCGGCGACACCCAGGTTGTGCAGCAACTCGTGCTCGGTCTCCGCATCGGCCACCACGGTGGCCTGGACGAGCCCGAACGCGGAGCACAGCTCGCGCCCCACGTCCGTGGACACCGTGCGGGGGTCCCGGATCTCGATGCTCACGAAACCGCACTCGCGCGCGTGCTGCAGCAGTTTGGACACCGTGGGGCGGGACATGGCCAGTGTCCGGGCCACCTCCGCCTGGGAGAGCCCGCGCTGGTAGTACAGCCGGGCCACCTCGAGGGACTGGCCGTCCCGGGGACTCAGCTCCACGCCGTCGCCCTCAGTGCCGCCAGCACGCCGTCACAGGCCCATGATCACGCCGACGAGCGCGGCGTTGAGCATGTTGGTGAGGAAGCCTGCGAGCAGCGCGAACAGCCCCATCTGCGCCACGTCCGAGCGCCGGTCCGGGGCCAGGCCGCCGAACGAGCCGATCTGGATGGCGATCGAGGAGAGGTTCGCGAACCCGGCCAGGGCGAACGTGGTGATCAGCACGGACTGGGGATCCAGGTTGGGGATCTCCGGGCCGAACGCGGTATAGCCCACGAACTCGTTGAGGATGGTCTTCTGGCCGATGAAGTTGCCCACCTGTGCGGCGTCCTGCCAGGGCACGCCAATGGCCCACGCGAGCGGCGCGAAGATGATCCCGAACAGCCCCTCCAGGGACCAGCCCTCGAAGCCGAACAGCGAGCCGAACCAGCCCAGCACGGCGGACAGCAGGGCGATTAGCGCAATGAACGCGATCAGCAGGCAGCCCACGATCACGGCAATGCGACCGCCGTTCAGCGCACCGGTGCCGACCGCGTCGATGAGGTTCTTGGACTCGGTGTCCCGCACCTTGAGGGTGTTCACGGAGGCCACGGACTTCTCGGTCTCGGGCATCAGCGCCTTGGCCACGAGCAGGGACCCGGGGGCGTTCATCACCGACGCCGCCAGCAGGTACGGCAGCGGTGCGCCCAGCAGCGAGTACCCCACCAGGGTGGAGCCCGCGGCCGCGGCGAAACCACCGGTCATGCACGCGAACAGCTCGGAGCGCGTGAGCTTGCTCAGGTACGGCTTGATCATCAGCGGGGCCTCGCTCTGCCCCAGGAAGATCACGGTGGAGGCGAACACGGACTCGATCTTGGAGGTGCCCATGATCTTGTTCAGCACGGTGCCCAGCACGTGCACGAACACCTGGATGACCCGCAGGTAGTACAGCGCGCTGATGAGCGCCCCCAGGAAGATGATCACGGGAAGCACGTTGAGCGCGAAGACGAAGCCGTTCTTCTCGTCCATGAGACCGCCGAAGACGAACTTGGTGCCCTCGTTCGTGAAGCCGATCAGTCCCTGGACCAGGTCCGAGAACCACTTCAGGGCCTCGAAGCCCGGGCCCCACTTGAGGATCAGCAGCGCCACGCCGATCTGCAGGGCCAGGCCCACGGCGAGCGTGCGCCACTTGATGGCGCTGCGGTGGCGGGAGAGCAGAACGATGATGCCCAGGATCAGGAAGATCCCGATCAGGCCCTGGAAACGGTCCACGGTGACCTCGGCTTTCGATTCACGGCACCGCGGCGGCTCTGCCACGGTGCGAACATTTGTCAAAACTATAGTTGACAGAGTTTCCGACGCGACGCCTAGGATTGCGAGTGAGTCGTGTCGCGGGTCCGCGCCCGCCACCGCACGGCGCCGCACCTACACGAGGGAGTGAACACCATGGTCGAAGCGTTCGATGCCGTGGACGTCATCCGCATGAAGAGGGACCGCGAGACGCTGTCCCCCGAGGCCATCGACTGGGTGATCGACGCCTACACCCGCGGGGTGGTCGCGGACGAGCAGATGTCCGCCCTGGCCATGGCCGTGTTCCTCAACGGCATGGACCGCACGGAGATCTCCCGCTGGACCCAGGCCATGATCGACTCCGGCGAGCGGATGAACTTCGCCGCACTCTCCCGGCCCACCGCGGACAAGCACTCCACCGGTGGGGTGGGGGACAAGATCACCCTCCCGCTGGCGCCCCTCGTGGCGAGCTTCGGGGTGGCCGTCCCGCAGCTCTCGGGCCGCGGTCTGGGCCACACCGGCGGCACCCTGGACAAGCTGGAGGCCATCCCCGGGTGGCAGGCGGACCTGTCCAACGAGCGGATGATGGAGATCCTGGACACCGTGGGCGCCGTGATCTGCGCGGCCGGCAGCGGTCTGGCCCCGGCGGACAAGAAGCTCTACGCCCTGCGGGACACCACCTCCACCGTGGAGTGCATCCCGCTGATCGCCTCCTCGATCATGTCCAAGAAGATCGCCGAGGGCACGGGGGCCCTGGTGCTGGACGTCAAGACCGGACCCGGCGCATTCATGAAGTCGGAGCAGGACGCCCGTGAGCTCGCCCGCACCATGGTGGACCTCGGCAAGGACCACGGTGTGGACACCGTCGCCCTGCTCACGGACATGTCCCGTCCCCTCGGGCGCACCGTGGGCAACGCCCTGGAGGTGCGCGAATCGGTGGAGGTCCTGGCAGGGGGCGGGCCCGGCGACGTCGTGCGCCTGACGGTGGCCCTGGCCCAGGAGATGCTCGCGGCCGCCGGCGTGCAGGACGCGGACGTGGCGGCCGCGCTGCAGGACGGCCGGGCGATGGACACCTGGAAGAAGATGATCGCAGCCCAGGGCGGGGACCCCGATGCCCCGCTGCCTCAGGCTGCGCACACGCAGGACGTCCTCGCGGAGACCGACGGCGTGCTCACCGAGCTGGACGCCATGTCCGTGGGTGTCGCCTCGTGGCGCCTCGGCGCGGGACGTGCCCGGCAGGGCGATCCCGTGCAGGCCGGCGCCGGCGTGGAGATCCACGCGGTGCCCGGCGAGCGCGTCACCCGGGGACAGAAGCTCTTCACCCTCCACACGGACACCCCGGAGCGCTTCGACCGCGCCCTGGAGTCCCTGGCCGGCGGCGCCACGGTCGATCCCGACGCCGCGGACGGCACCGGTGCCCGCGAGGACGTGGTCCTGGACCGGATCGCCTGAGCGGGCCCCGGGCGGGACCCGTCCGGGGTCGATCAGCACCCCGGACGAGCCCGCTCGAGCGTCCCGCCCCTCACCCCAGCACCGCCGCAGCACCACGGCGTCCCCTCGCGAGGGCGACGCGTCGCACCCGAACCACCAAGGAGAACCGCATGACCACCCGCACCGAACTGGCCGCCATGGTCGACCACACCCTGCTCAAGCCCGAGGCCACCGCCCAGCAGGTTGCCGATCTCGCCCGCGAGGCCGCGGACCTGGGCGCCTACTCCATCTGCGTGTCCCCGTCCCGCCTGGACGTGGACCTGCCCGAGGGGGTGAAGCTCGCCACCGTGTGCGGCTTCCCCTCCGGTGCGCACCCCTCCGAGGTCAAGGCCGTGGAGGCCGCGGACTCCGTGTCCCGGGGCGCGGACGAGGTGGACATGGTCATCAACCTGGGTCTGGCGATGGACGGCGACTGGGACGGCGTGCGCGAGGACATCGAGTCCGTGCGCGCGGCGTGCCCCGCGCCCACCGTCCTGAAGGTCATCATCGAGTCCGCCGCGCTGGACGACGAGCAGATCGTCGCGGCGTGCCGCGCCGCGGAGGCCGCCGGGGCGGACTTCGTCAAGACCTCCACGGGCTTCCACCCCGCCGGCGGCGCGAGCGTCGAGGCGGTGCGCCTCATGGCCGGGACCGTGGGGGGACGCCTGGGCGTCAAGGCCTCGGGCGGCATCCGCACCACCGAGGCCGCACTGGCCATGGTCGAGGCGGGCGCCACCCGCCTGGGTCTCTCCGGCACCCGCACCGTCCTGGAAGGACTGGACTCCTGATGAGCGAACAACTTCTCGACCGTGTGCAGCAGTGGATCGAGCACGATCCCGATGCCGCGACCCGCACCGAGCTGGCCACCCTGCTCGACGCCGCGCGCTCCGGTGACGAGGCCGCGCTCGCGGACCTCGGCTCCCGTTTCGAGGGCCCGCTGGTCTTCGGCACCGCGGGTCTGCGGGCCGCGGTGAGGGCCGGTGAGTCGCGGATGAACCGCGCCGTGGTGATCCGCGCGAGCGCGGGACTGGCGGAGTTCCTGCTGGACCGGGTGGGCTCCGAGCCGCTCGTGGTGGTGGGCTGCGACGCCCGCCACGGTTCCGAGGACTTCGCCGCGGATGCCGCCGCCGTCTTCGCCGCCGCGGGCTGCCGGGCGGTGCGCCTACCCGCCCAGCTGCCCACGCCGCTCGTGGCCCACGCCGTGCGCGCACTCGACGCGGACGCCGGGGTCATGGTCACCGCCTCCCACAACCCGCCCGCGGACAACGGCTACAAGGTCTACCTCGGTGGCCGTGCCGTGGCCACGGACGACGAGAAGGGCGTGCAGATCGTCCCTCCCGACGACGCCCGGATCGCCGAACGCATCGCCGCCACCCCGGCCGCGGACGAGGTCCCCCGCGACCCGGAGTCCGTGACCACCGCCGACGCCGCCCTGGTCACCGACTACGTGGACCGCGCCGCGTCCCTGCGCACCAGCGCGGACTCCGGGGACATCACCATTGCCCTGACCCCCATGCACGGCGTGGGCCTGGGGACCGCGCGGCGGGTGCTGGAGCAGGCCGGGTTCTCCCGCGTGTCGGTGGTCGCGGAGCAGGCCGAACCGGACCCGGACTTCCCCACGGTGGCCTTCCCGAATCCGGAGGAACCGGGGGCCATGGACCTCGTGACGGCGCTGGCCGCCCGGGAGGACGCGGACGTGGCGATCGCACTGGACCCGGACGCGGACCGCTGCGCGGTGGCCGTGCCCACCGGCGCGGGAACGGGTGATCCCGCCCGGGACTGGCGCCGTCTCAGCGGTGACGAGCTCGGTGCGCTGCTCGGCGAGGACGCCGCTGCGGATCCGGAGCGCGCGGGGGACACCCTCGCCTGCTCCATCGTCTCCGGGCGGCTGCTGGGCCGGATCGCGCAGCACCACGGTCTCTCGTCCCGCCAGACCCTCACCGGGTTCAAGTGGATCGCGCGCACCCCAGGGCTGCGCTTCGGCTACGAGGAGGCCATCGGCTACTGCACGGACCCCACCGCGGTGCGGGACAAGGACGGCGTCTCCGCCGCCGTGCGCGTGGCGTCCCTCGTGGCGGAGCTGAAGCAGCGCGGCTCCACGGTCCAGGACGAGCTGGACCGGCTGGCGCGCCTGCACGGTCTCTACGCCACCGCCCCGCTCACGTTCCGCGTGGCGGACCTCTCGCTCATCGGCCGCGGCATGGCGCGGCTGCGGGAGAACCCGCCCGCGGAACTGGCCGGCTCACCGGTGGTGGAGTTCGTGGACCTCGCCGAGGGTGGGCCCGAGATGCTCCCCACGGAGGGCATCCTCATGCGCACCGAGGCCGACGACCGCGTGATCGTGCGCCCCTCCGGCACCGAGCCCAAGCTCAAGTGCTACCTGGAGGTCGTGCTGCCCGTGGCCGAGGGCGCCGCCGTCCCACGCGCGGAGGCCGCCCGGCGGCTGGCGGCGATCAGCGACCAGCTGCGAGTGGTCCTGGGCTTCTGAGACCTCCGCGCCCCGCATGACGAGAGCCCCCGCCCGCCTGGGACACCAGGGGAGCGGGGGCTCTCGAACGCGCGGAAGGTAAGGGATTTGAACCCTTGGTACGGGGTCACCGCACACTGGTTTTCAAGACCAGCTCCTTAGGCCGCTCGGACAACCTTCCCTGCGTGCGCCGCGGAACGTTCGGCTCGGCGCGCACGATCGGCCATTATTCCACGCCCCGCGCTCGGGGTGCCAGTGCGCCGTGCCGCGGTGACGACGCCGCTGCCCCCGACCGGTTCGACGGCACCGGAGCGCGCCGCCGGACAGCGGTGCGGTGTCCGCCAGGCGGGAACAGCGGCGTCGTCCGCTGGCGCGTGCGCGCGGGGCGGCGGGAAGATGAGGACGACCGAGCCGACGAGTGAGAGGAACAGCCATGCGTGCCGTACGAGATCTGCGAGCCGGAGGACCCGAGGTCCTGGAGATCACCGACGTGACGGAGCCGCAGCTGGGCGATGACGGCGTGATGATCGCGGTGACCGCCGCGGGCCTGAACCGCGCGGACGTCCTGCAGCGGCAGGGCAACTACCCCGTGCCCCCGGATGCCACGGACGTGTTCGGACTGGAGGTATCCGGGACCGTGACCGCGTTGGGGCAGAACGTCCCGGAGACGGCGGGCTTCGGCGTGGGGGACCGCGTGGTCGCCCTCGTGGACTCCGGCGGGTACGCGGAACGGGTGGTGGCCCCGTGGCAGCAGGTGCTCCCCCTGCCCGAGGGCGTGGACCCGGTGGCGGCGGCGGGACTGCCGGAGGTGGCCGCCACGGTGTTCTCCAACGTGTTCATGGCGGCCGCGGCCCGCGAGGGCGAGACCCTACTGGTGCACGGCGGTGCGGGCGGCATCGGCACGCACGCCATCCAGGTGGCGCGGGCGCTGGGCATGACGGTCCTGGCCACCGTGGGCAGTGCCGAGAAGGCGCAGGTGGTGACCGAGCTGGGCGCCACCGCCGTCAACTACAAGGACGAGGACTTCGTGGAGCGCGTCCGCGAGCTCACCGACGGCCGCGGCGCGGACGTGATCCTGGACGTGGTGGGCGCCAAGTACCTGGGCCCCAACCTCGACGCCGTGGCCACGAACGGTCGGATCGTGATCATCGGCATGCAGGGCGGGGTCAAGGGGGAGCTGAACGTGGGGCAGCTGCTGCAGAAGCGCGCCGCGGTCATCGGCACCACCCTGCGGGCACGCTCCGGGCAAGAGAAAGCCCGCATCATGGCCGCGGTGCGCGAGTACGTGTGGCCGCTGCTGGCCTCCGGCGAGGTCCGGCCCCTCGTGTCCCGCACGTTCCCCCTGAAGCAGGTGCGCCAGGCGCACGAGTACTTCGACAGCGGCTCGCACGTGGGCAAGGTGCTGCTGACCGTGTGAACCGGCCGTGCGGTGCCGTGAGCTCACGACGCACCGGGAGCCGACTGCGGTGGTTGCAGCGGATGGGCGGGGCGGGCCCGGGCGGGTGGCCCGCCTCGCATAGACTCGTGTCCGCAATCACACGCGGGATCCAGCGTGTTGGCACGAGACCCGGAGCCTTCCCATGAGCACCACACACCACCAGCCGTCGGGCGCGCCCCGGCCCGCAGCGGAGGGGCACGCAGAGCTGCCTCCCAACCACGTGGACCCCGAGGTCCTGGAGCGCGAGCAGACCCGCTGGACGCCCCTGCGGATCGCGCTGTGGGTGGGCATCGCCCTGCTCGGGGCGGTGGCTTGGGCCATGATCGCGTTCGCACGCGGGGAGTCCATCAACGCCATCTGGTTCGTGTTCGCCGCGGTGTGCAGCTACTTCATCGCGTACCGCTTCTACGCCAAGTTCATCGAGGCGAAGCTGACCCGCCCGGACGACCGGCGGGCCACCCCGGCGGAGTACCACGCCAACGGCAAGGACTACCTGCCCACCGACCGGCGGGTGCTGTACGGCCACCACTTCGCCGCGATCGCGGGAGCCGGTCCGCTCGTGGGCCCGGTGCTGGCCGCGCAGATGGGCTACCTTCCGGGCACCATCTGGATCATCGTGGGCGTCATCCTGGCGGGCGCGGTCCAGGACTACCTGGTGCTGTTCTTCTCCATGCGCCGCGGCGGGCGCTCGCTCGGTCAGATGGCCCGCGAGGAGCTGGGCGTGGTGGGCGGCTACGCCGCGATCGTCGCGACGCTCACCATCATGGTCATCATCGTGGCCATCCTCGCGCTCGTGGTGGTCAACGCCCTGGGCGAATCCCCCTGGGGCGTGTTCTCCGTGGGGATGACCATCCCGATCGCCCTGTTCATGGGTGTCTACCTTCGCTACCTCCGTCCGGGCAAGGTCATGGAGGTCTCCGTCATCGGCTTCGTGCTGCTCATGGTGGCCATCGTGGGCGGCGGCTGGGTCGCGGACACCGAGCTCGGCGCCCAGCTGTTCACCCTGGACCGCGTGACCCTGGCGTGGTGCGTGATCGGCTACGGCTTCGTGGCCGCCGTGCTGCCCGTGTGGCTGCTGCTCTCCCCGCGCGACTACCTCTCCACGTTCATGAAGGTGGGCACCATCGTGCTGCTCGCCGCCGCCATCGTGGTGGTCCGCCCCGAGATCACGGTGCCCGCGGTCAGCGAGTTCGCGAGCCGCACGGACGGGCCCTCCTTCACGGGTTCGCTGTTCCCTTTCCTGTTCGTGACCATCGCGTGCGGTGCGCTCTCCGGCTTCCACGCGCTGATCGCCTCCGGCACCACCCCCAAGATGATCGAGAAGGAGCGCCAGGCCCGGTTCATCGGCTACGGCGGCATGCTCATGGAGTCCTTCGTGGCCATCATGGCGCTCGTGGCGGCCGTGTCCATCGACCGCGGCATCTACTTCGCGATGAACGCGTCCCCCGCTGCCACCATGGGGACCGTGGAGGGCGCGGCCGCGTTCGTGAACTCGCTGGGGCTCTCCGGCGTGCACGTAACCCCTGAGCTGCTGCAGGGCACCGCGGACGCCGTGGGGGAGGAGACCATCGTCTCCCGCACGGGCGGTGCTCCCACCCTGGCGGTCGGCCTATCGCACATCATGCACCAGTGGTTCGGCGGGGCCTCCATGATGAGCTTCTGGTACCACTTCGCCATCATGTTCGAGGCGCTGTTCATCCTCACCGCCGTGGACGCCGGCACCCGTGTGGCCCGGTTCATGCTCACGGACACCCTGGGCAACTTCTTCCCGAAGTTCCGTGACGTGAACTGGCGTGCCGGTGCGTGGCTCACCACGGCGATCATGGTGGCCGGGTGGGGTTCCATCCTGATCCTGGGTGTCACCGACCCGCTGGGCGGGATCAACACGTTCTTCCCGCTGTTCGGCATCGCCAACCAGCTGCTCGCGGCGATCGCCCTGGCCGTGTGCCTGGCCATCGCCGCGAACCTGCGCCGGTTCAAGCACCTGTGGATCATCCTGGTGCCGCTCGTGTTCGACGTGGTGGTGACCGTCACCGGCTCGTGGCAGAAGATCTTCTCCTCCGACCCCAAGGTGGGGTATTGGGCCAACCACGTCGCGTTCAAGGATGCGCTGGCCCAGGGCAAGGAGAGCTTCGGCACTGCCAAGACCGTGGCGGCCATGGAGGCGGTGGTGCGCAACACCTTCGTGCAGGGCACGCTGTCCGTGCTGTTCGTGGTGCTCACCATCGTCGTGGTGGTCATGGCCGCGATCGAGACGGTCAAAGCGTTGCGCGGGCACGAGCGCCGGACCCACGAGGACCCGTTCGTGGAGTCCCGGATCTACGCGCCGTCGGGGCTGGGTGCCACGCCGTCGGAGAAGGCCCTCATGACGCAGTGGGAGGCGCTGCCGCTCGAGCAGCGCACACCCACGGGCGGCGGGCACCACTGATGCCCGGTCCGGCACAGCACCCGGTCCCCGCGCTCGCGCTGGTCGGGGCCTGGTGGCGTGCGGCCGTGCGCTTCGGCAACGGGGTGCTCGGCGCGGACAGGTACGAGCGCTACCTGCAGTACCACCGGGCCACGGGCAGCGAGGCGGAGCCCATGACGGAGCGCGAGTTCTGGCGGGACTACCAGGACTGGCAGGACGCCCACCCCGAGGGTCGCTGCTGCTGACGCGGTAGCATGGACCGCCGCCCGCGGGCGGCGTATCGGGAGAGGGGTATCGGTGGGTTTCTTCGGTGAGTACAGGGCCACGCGTCGGGACGAGCGCGAGCTGGGTGAGGGCGTCTGGCGCCGCGCGCACGACCGCTTCAAGCGCGGTCTGGACCGCTACCACCAGATCCTCGAGTCCGTGCGGGACCCCGAGCTGCGCGCCGCCGCGGTCCCCCTGGCCAACGAGCTCGCGGACCTGCTGCCGCGCGTGCGCGCCGTGTGCATGGAAGCCCACGGACGGGCGCCTTCCCAGACCCAGGACATCCCGCACTCCACGTCCGGGTACCTCTCGGACGTGCACCGTCAGCTCTCCCGGGCGGGCAACGCGATGGCCCAGACCGCCGAGGCCCTGACCATGGCCCGTTTCACGGCACAGGGGACGGGGCACGCGGGGCCCGCCGGGGCGCCGGGCACTCCCGCGCGGAACTCCCCGACCCGACCCGTGGCGGGTGCCGACGCCGCGGGCGCCCCCGAGCACCCGGAGTCGTCCTCAGCGGGTGTGGGATCGATCCGCCGGCGTTCGGCGGTGGTGGCGGAGTACGTGGCGGCGGCGGAGGAGCTCATGGCCAGCCACGCGAGCAGCCGGTTCTGACACCGGGCTGAGCTGGAGACCGGCACTGGGATGCACAGTGCCCCGGAGGATCCTCCGCCCTTGGACCGACCGGTCGACACGATGAGCCTCCGGGGCAGTATTGCGTCCCCTGTTGCGAGATGTCCGGCCATTAGGACCGCGACCCTCACATCCAATGTGATAAAACGCTGTTGCACGGTGGAAGCTCCACGGTGGATTGTTGCCGATTCGAGACACGCCGATGGAGGGCATGGTTTCGGCCGGCCAGCCGGACGGTGAGACGCATGTCTGGGACATCGCAGGGCGGCGCCCCGATCCTCGCCACCCGGGGTCGCTTTCCCGGCCCGTGGGGCACGGGCGGGTCGGGCACCCGCTGGGGAACGGTACCGATCTCAGATCGGGCCCATGACTAAAGTGGACCCGTGCGCATTCTCGTTGTGACCACCTGGTATCCGAGTCCGGAGGACCCCGGAGCAACCCCTTTCGTGCCCCGGCACGTCGCCGCCATCAACCGTGACCACGACGTGCACGTGGTCCACGTCCGACTCATGAGCGGGGCCGCCGTCACGGAGGAGGTCTTCAACGGGGTACGCGTGACCCGCGTGGGCTTCGACCCCAGGAAACCCCTGTCCATGGTGCGCGCGGTGCGGGAGATCCGGCGGTGGGCGAACTTCTCGGATGTGGTCCACACCATGGCGTTCTCCTCTGCGCTGGTTGCTGCCCCTGCGGTGTTCGGTCGCCCGTGGGTGCACACGGAACACTGGAACGGCGTGCTGTACCCGGACACCGTCAACCGGTGGTGGGAGCGAGCGGCCTGGCTGCGTCACGTACTGCGGCTGCCCACTCTCGTCACAGGGGTGAGCTCACTCATGAACGAGACGCTCACGGCCTTCGCCAGAACCGGGCGGGTGCGCGCTCTCGGCAATGTGGTGGACTTCGGGGGGTCTCCGGAACGCGCCCCACGGAACCCGGATGAGATCGAACTCGTCTCGGTGGGTTCGCTCATTCCACGAAAGGGCCCCCTGGTGGCTGTTGAGACGGTCTCATGGCTGCGGGAGCGCGGTGTGCGGGCCTCCCTCACGTGGGACGGCACCGGGCCGTTGCTCCAGACGTGCGAGGAGCTGGCCGCTTCCCTCGGCGTGGCGCCCTTCGTGACGTTCAACGGGTTCCGGGAGCCCGCAGGTGTGCAGCAGGACCTGGCGCGAGCGGATGTCTTCGTGCTCCCCACGAAATCCGAGACGTTCTGCGTGGCGGCCGCGGAGGCGCTGGCTGCCGGTTGCCCCGTGGTCATGGGGGACCGTGGCGGGCAGCGCGACTTCGTCACCGACTCGAACGGCCGCCTGGTGCACACCCGCTCCGCTCAGGATTATGCTCGCGCGGTCATGGAGGTCGTCGACGGTGAGGGCATGGCTTCCCCGCAGGAGCTCGCGCGGGAGATCAGAGCCCGGTATGGCGTCGACGCCGTGGTGGAACAGCTCAATGCTCTCTACGAGGAGGCAAGGTCCCTGGCGCGTGTCGGCGCACGATGACCGCGGGCAGTGCCACCATGCCACGGTTGCGGACGATGGCGGACGATGGCGGACCGCGCGCACGGTTGCTGACCCGCGTCCCGCCGCACGGGACCTCGGGATCGTGCGAGGTACCCCACGAGGCGATCCCGTGGAAGTGCGGCCATTCGGTGGAGTGGTGCCCATAGACTGAGGACCAATTCGAGCCCACCCCGAGGAGCGCAATGTCCCAGCGGACCCTGACCCCGCCGAAAAGGCCGCAGAGGGCCGAAGACGGCATCATGGTCCGGGAGGGTCTCTCCCAAGATGGGGTTGCGGAGCGCACGGCCCTCGGACTCACGAACGCGGCCTCCACCACCACGTCCCGCAGCGTCTGGGCCATCACCCGCACGCACGTGTTCACGCTGTTCAACCTGGTGCTGGGGCTGTGCGCCGCGGTCATCATCGTGCTGGGGCGTTGGCTGGACCTGCTGTTCTGTCTCGCGGCGCTGAGCAACGTGGTCATCGGGTTCGTCCAGGAGTTCTCCGCCAAGCGCCAGCTGGACAGGATCGCCCTGCTGCGGCGCGACCCCGCCCGGGTGCTGCGCGACGGGGAGATCGTGCGGGTGCCGCTGGAGGACATCGTCCTCGACGACGTCCTGCTGCTGTCCCGCGGGGACCAGGTGCCCGCGGATGCGGTGGTGCTCGAGGCGGCCGGCCTGGACCTGGACGAGTCCCTGCTGACCGGTGAGAACGACCCCGTGGTGAAGCGCGCGGGGGACGCGGTGCTCTCCGCGTCGAGCGTGGTCAGCGGTTCCGGCAGGGTGCGGGTCACGGCGGTGGGGGACAGGTCCCACGCGTCCAAGCTCGCGAACGAGGCCCGGCAGTTCGCGCCCATCCGCTCCGAGCTGCGGGAGTCCCTGGGGCGTGTGGTGAGGTGGCTGACCATTGCGCTGATCCCCATCATCGTCGTGGTGCTCAACGGTCAGATGCGTGCGGCCGGTGGCTGGGAGCGGGCGATCGCCACGGGGAGCTGGGAGGATGCCCTGGTGGCGTCCGTGTCCTCGGTGGCCTCCATGATCCCGCAGGGTCTGGCGCTGATGACCACCATCAGCTTCGCGGTGGCCGCGGTCAAGCTCGCCCGTGACGAGGTCCTGATCCAGGAGCAGCCCGCGGTGGAGGTCCTGGCGCGGGTGGACACGGTGTGCTTCGACAAGACCGGCACTCTCACGGAGGGCGGGGTCTCGTTCGACGCCGCGCGCCCGCTGCTCCCGGCCAGTGACGGGTCTCCCGCGGCGGCCGGGTCCTCCGGTGCCGCCGCGCCTCGTGCGGCAGCAGGGCCCACCGCGGACGACGCCGCAGCCCGCCCCGAGAGCGAGCCCCGCGCCGTCGACGACGCGGCGGGGAACGGGGCGGACCACGGGGACGCCGACATCATGGCACCCGCCCCAGAGGCCGCGGCCGCCCTGGGGTGGTTCGGGGCCGACCCCCACGCGAATCCCACCGCGGCGGCCCTGGCCGAGGGGTTCGGGCATCCCCACCCGGGTCCCCCCGTGGCGGTGCTGGCGTTCTCGTCCGCCAACCGCTTCTCGGGCGTGGAGTTCGCGGATTCGGGTGCCTGGCTCCTGGGTGCCCCGGAGGCGCTGCTCGCGGCCCCCGAGCACCGGGCCGCGCGAGAGCGTGCCCAGCGGCTGGCGGCGGCGGGGATGCGCACCATGGTGCTGTCTCACGCGCCGCACCTGGTGCTGCAGGGCGGCACGGAGGAGGGCGGACAGGCGCGCGCCGCGCAGCAGCTCCCGGCGGACCTCGAGCCGCAGCTGCTCCTGACGTTCTGCGAACAGGTGCGCTCCGACGCCCGGGAGACGCTCGCGTACTTCGTGGAGCAGGGCATCGACCTCAAGGTCTTCTCGGGGGACAACCCCGCCACCGTTGCCGCGGCCGCGGGCATCGCGGGCATGGACGTCTCCCAGGGGGCGGTGGACGCCAGTCGGCTGCCCGAGGACGGCGAGGAGCTGCGCCGGGCGGCGCTGGAGCACAGCGTGTTCGGGAGGGTGTCCCCGCACCAGAAGAAGAACATGGTGGTGGGCCTGCAGGAGGCCGGTCACGTGGTGGCCATGACGGGCGACGGCATCAACGACGCACTCGCGCTCAAGCACGCGGACCTGGGCATCGCCATGGGCAACGCCGCTCCCGCGACCAAGGCCTTGTCCCGCCTTGTGCTGCTGGACGGCCAGTTCTCCCGGCTGCCCGCGGTGCTCGCCGAGGGGCGGAGGATCATCGCCAACATCGAGCGCGTCACCAACCTGTTCCTGACCAAGACCGGCTTCGCGGTGCTCATGGGGGTGGTCCTGGGTCTGCTCGCGTGGACGTTCCCGTTCCTGCCGCGCCAGTACTCCACCGCGGATGCGCTCATGATCGGTGCGCCGTCGTTCGTCCTGACCATGCTGCCCAACACCCGCCGCTACGTCTCCGGGTACCTGCGGCGGGCCCTGCACTTCGCGTTGCCGAGCGCGGCGATCGTGACCCTGTGCGTGGTGGGACTGAACTTCTACGAGCGCACCGTGGATCCGGCGGCCACCACCCGGGCGTTCCAGACCTCGAGCTTCATGGTGCTGGTCCTCGTGGGACTGTGGGTGCTGTGCGTGGGTTCCCGCCCGCTGACCCTCGTGCGGCTGGCCCTGGTGCTGGCCATGTACGCCGGCCTCGTGCTGGTCCTGGTGATCCCGCTCTCCCTGACGTACCACCAGTTCGAGCTGCCCCACGCCTCCCTGTTCTGGGCGGCCCTGGCCATTGCGGCGGTGGGATCCGTCCTGGTGGAGATCAACTTCCGGGTGCACACCCTGTGGCTGCGTCGCCGCCAGCCGGCCGCCCACGAGGCGGACCAGAGGGCCCTCCGAGCCGCGAGAACCCACCGGTGAGTCGGGTTCGCGCGGAGCCACCGGCCCCGGGGTGTGACTGACGCCACCGGGGTCGCAGCCCTCCGGCCAACCGCTGTCCCAGAGCCGCTGTCCGGCGAGCCGCTCTCCGAGGGGTCCGTGGAGCTCAGAGCGGGACTCGGCCGAGGAAGGAGATCCCTCCGAGTCCGCGCGGCTCGAGGATCGGCGCAGGAAGCCCCGGCTCCGCGCGGCCCGGGACGCAACGGGAGAAGCCCCGTCACCGAACGGTGACGGGGCTTCCGTGGAGCCGCCTGCCGGAATCGAACCGGCGACCTATTCATTACGAGTGAATCGCTCTACCGACTGAGCTAAGGCGGCGTGACCGGGGTGCGAACACCCCAGATACACGCCGAAACAGTATCAGATGCCGGTCCGGCACCACCAATCAGCGCAGGGGGTTCAGCGGGTGCTCACGCAGGTCAGCTCTGCCCGCACGTGGTGCCGTCGTCGGGGAGGACCCCGTCCAGGAGATACCGGTCCACGGCCTCGGACACGCAGCGGTCCCCGGAGGTGTAGGCAGTGTGCCCGTAGCCCTCGTAGGTCAGCAGCCGTGCGTCCCCGAGCTGCGCGCTCAGCGACTTCGCCCACGCGTAGGGAGTGGCGGGATCGTGGGTGGTGCCGATGACCATCACCGGGGTCGTCACGTCCGCGTGGTAGTCCGGGAGCGGTTTCACGGGCTTGTCCGGCCACCCCTGGCACGCGGCCGCGCCGTAGCCCAGGTAGGGGCCGAACGTGGGGGCCCGCCGGGACATCTCGCGGGCGGCCTGGGCCATCTGCTCGTCCGTGACCTCGGCCACGGAGGAGTCCAGGCAGCTCACCGCGGTGAAGGCCATGGAGACGTTGGAGGTGTACTTCCCGGAGGAGTCCCGCCCGTGGTTGGAGTCCGAGAATGCCATGAGCGCATCCGCCTTGCCGTCGAACGCCTGCTGCAGGGCCGAGTTCAGCTGGGGGTAGCCGGTGGTGGAGTACAGGGGGACCAGGATCCCCTCCAAGGCGTTGGTCGCGGTGACGGTGCGGCCGTCGGAGGTCCTGGTCCGCCCCTCGGCCACGGTGCGCAGCAGACGCCGGATCTTGTCCATCCCCGCATCCACGCCGTCGCCGGCCACGGCGCAGCCCCTCGTGGTCTCCTGGCAGTCCGCCACGAAGTGACGCAGGTTGTCCTCGAACCCCTCGGCCTGCGCCAGGGAAGCCGAGCGCTCGTCCCGGAGGGGGTCGACCGCGCCGTCCAGGATCATCCGACCGGTCCGCGCGGGGAACAGGTGCGCGTAGGTGGCGCCGATCTCGGTGCCGTAGGAGAAACCCAGGTAGTGCGTGGCGGACTGCCGCAGCGCGGCCCGCAGCACGTCCAGGTCCCGGGCCACGCTCTGCGTGTCCATGTGGGAGACCACGGCCGAGGAGTGCTCGTGGCACTTCTCGCCGATCTCCCGCGAACTGGTGCGGAGCTCGGCCAGGGACTCCTTCTGCGGATCGAACGCGGGTTCCGCCCGCCACTCGTCCAGCTCCCGGTCCGAGAGGCAGCGGATGCCGTCGGAGCGGCCCACCCCGCGGGGGTCGAAGCCCACGAGGTCGTAGTTCCTGCGCACGTCCGCGGAGGTGAAGTAGTCCGCGGAGGCCATCATGTCCACACCGGATCCACCCGGACCGCCGGGGTTCAGGAACAGGGCGCCCTGGGGATCGGACCCCGTGGCCTTCAGGCGGGCGATCTGCACCGTGGTGTCCCCGCCCGAGGGCTTCGCGTAGTCCACGGGCACCGTGATCCCGGCGCACTCCGTGCCGTGGGGAAACTGCTGCTCGTCACCGGTGGTGGAGCAGTCCCCCCACTGCGGGGACTGGGTGTAGTACCGCGCCAAGGCCGGATCGGCGCTCGCGGTGACGTCCGGGTCCGCGCCGCCCTGCGCCTCCGACCGGCCGGGGGACCCGCCGTTCGAGCACGCGGACAGGGCCAGGGCGGCGGCGCACACCAGGACCAGCGCGCGGCGGGGGACGGAGCGTTTCACGGCAACCTCTCGGGGAAGCAGACGGGGAGCTGATCCCGGGGATCAGACGATCGAGACCATCATGGCCTCGAACGCGAGCTGCGCGCTCACGTTGGTGCGGATGCGGCGCCGGGTCTCGCTGATCACGTCGATCTTGTGCAGGGTCTGCTCGGCGGAGGTGTTGGTGGCGTAACCGTGGATCTGCTCACCGAGGTGCAGGTTGATCAGCGGCATCCCGGTATCGAGCTGCACGCTCAGCACGTCCCGGTAGAAGGTGGTGAGATCGATCAGGAACCGGTCCAGGGTGTCGGTCTGGATGCGGCGCGAGCGCCGTTTCTGGTCCGCCTCCAACCGGTTCAGGGCACCCCTGATGGCGGGGGGCACCCGTCCCGTCTCCGGGGCACCCATGGACACCAGCAACTGGGCGCGCTCCTCGTCATTGCGCGCCTCCGCGTCCGCGGCGGACTCGTCCACCGCGAGCCGGTGCAGCCGGTCCGCCGCCCGCACCGCCTGCGTGACACCCCGCATGGACAGGGGAAGGGAGACGACCTCCTGCCGACGGGTGCGGGCGTCGTCGTACAAGGCGAGCCGGGTGGCCACGCCCACGTGGCACTGCGCGAGCCGGGCGCACTCCACGGCACGCCGCTCGGAGACGCCGTGCCGGGCCACGAGCAACCGGGCCACGTCCTCGGGGGAGGGCACCTTGAGGGTCACCGCGCGGCACCGGGAGCGGATGGTCACGAGCACGTCCATGGGGGAGGGGGCGCACAGCAGCCAGATGGTGTGCGGCGGTGGCTCCTCGATGCTCTTGAGCATCACGTTGGAGGTGCGCTCCGTCATCCGGTCCGCGTCCTCCACGATCATGATCCGCCAGGACCCCACGGAGGGGCGGTCCTGGGCGCGGACCACGAGCTCACGCGCTTCCTCGATGCTGATCTGGGGGTTCTCGGTCGCGAAGTTGGTGACGTCCGCGTGCGTGCCGGCGAAGGCGGTGCGGCACGCGTGGCACTGCCCGCACCCCGTGCCGTGCTCGCACAGCAGGGCGGCCGCCAGCGCACGCGCGGCGGTGGAGCGCCCCGATCCGGGCGGACCGGTGAACAGCCACGCGTGGGTGGGGTTCGCGTCCCGGGCCGCACGCTGCAGCTGCTCGACCACGCGCGGCTGGCCCACGACCTCGTCCCAGACGCTCATCGCGCTGCTCCGTCCGGGGTGGGGAGCAGAGGGGTCACGCGCGCGGACACGGCGCGGGTGATCCCGGCCGCGGAGTCCGAGGCGTCCAGCACGAGGTAGCGGGACGGGGCGCGGTGCGCGAGCTCGCGGAAGGCGGCGTTGACGGCGTCGTGGAAGGCGCGGGTCTCGGATTCCATCCGGTCCGCGGCCGCCCCGCGACCGCGGCGTCGTGCCTCGGCGGTGGCCGGATCCACGTCCAGCACCACGGTGAGGTCCGGGACGAGGCCCTGCAGCGCCCACTGGTTCAGTTCCAGGACGTGGCCGGTGCCGAGCCCGCGACCGGCGCCCTGGTAGGCCGCGGACGAGTCCACGAAGCGGTCGCACACCACGATCTCGCCGCGCTCCAGGGCGGGGCGGATCAGCCGGGCCACGTGGTCCGCCCGCGCGGCGGCGAACAGTAGGGCCTCGGTGGCCGCGGACACCGGGGCGTGGGCGGGATCCAGCACGAGCGCGCGCACCGATTCCGCCAGCGCCGTGCCCCCCGGTTCGCGGGTGCACGTGACCGTGTGCCCCGCCTCCCGCAGGGAGCGCGCGAGCGCCGTGACCTGGGTGGACTTCCCGGCGCCGTCACCGCCTTCGAACACGATGAGGACCCCGCGCGCTGGTTGTTTCACGCCACCACTGTAGCGAGCGGGCCCGACAGCCACGGCCGTTGCCCCCGCGGCTGGGCAGGGCGCTCCGCACGGTGGTGCGCCCGGCGGCCCGGCTAGGGTGGGAAGCATGCACAAAGACACTGTGGTGGTGGCCGGTGGACGCCCCGAGCACGTCCACGACGCACCCGTCAATCCCCCCGTGGTGCTCACGTCCACGTACCGGGGAACGGGCGCGGTGACGGCGGAGGACCGCTCCTACGCGCGTCTGACGAATCCCACGTGGGAGGCGTTCGAGGACGTTCTCGCCCGGTTGGAGAACGCCCCGTGCCCCGCGCTGTCCTACGCCTCGGGCATGGCGGCGGTCGCGGCGGCCCTCACCCTGGTCCCCGTGGGCGGAACGCTCGTGCTGCCCCGGCACAGCTATCAGGGCAGCATGCAGCTCGCGCGGCGGTGGCAGGAACGTGGGATCTTCTCGGTGCGCACCGTGGACGTGGCGGACACGCGCGCCACCCTGGCCGCCCTCGACGGCGCGGACGTGCTCTGGATCGAGAGTCCCACCAATCCCATGCTGGAGATCGCGGACCTCCCGGCGCTGCTGGCGGGCGCCCGCGAGCGGGGCGTGCTCACATGCGTGGACAACACCTTCGCCACCCCGCTGCTGCAGCAGCCCCTGGACCTGGGAGCCGATCTCGTGGTGCACTCCGCCACGAAGTACCTCGCGGGGCACTCGGACGTCCTCCTGGGTGCCCTGGTGTGCGCCACGGCCGGGCTGCGGGAGCGGCTTCATGCGCAGCGGACGCTCGAGGGCGCGATCCCCGGCCCGTTCGAGGCCTGGCTCGCCCTGCGCGGTGTCCGCACCCTGGCGGTGCGCGTGGAACGGTCCATGGCCGGCGCCGCGGAGCTCGCCCGCCGGCTCGAGCAGCACCCCGCCGTGATGCAGGTCCGCTACCCGGGGCTGCCCGGGGACCCCGGTCACGAGCGTGCGGCCGCCCAGATGACGGGCGGGTTCGGGTCGGTGCTCTCGGTAGTTCCCCGTGCCGACGCCGCCGCGGTCGAGGATCTCGTCTCGCACCTGGGCGTGTGGACGCCCGCCACGTCCCTCGGCGGTGTGGAATCCCTCATCGAACGGCGCCGCCGGCACCATGACGAGCCCCGCAGCGTCCCGGAGAACATGCTGCGGCTGTCCGTGGGGATCGAGAACGTCGAGGACCTGTGGGAAGACCTGCGCGCGGGACTCGACGCGCTCGCGGATCGGTAGACTGGCCCCGTGACTTCATTCCCGTGGGCCCTGGTACTGGCGAACTACCTGGACTACGCCATCACCCTGGTGGTGGCGGTGCTGGCCCTGCTCGCCGTGTTCGACTGCCTGCGGCGTTCCGCCGTGCAGTTCGAGCGCGCCTGGAAGCGCACCAAGACCTTCTGGCTCGCGCTCACGGGAGGTGCTGCGGTGGTCTCCGTGTTCAGCGCGATCACCTCCACCCTGGGCCTCGTGCAGCTGGGGGTCCCGGGCACCGGTTCCCTGATCCTCATGCTCATCGCGGCCACCATCGCCGGCGTGTACCTCGCGGACGTGCGTCCCGCGGTGTCCGGGGAGTCCAAGAACCCCGGGCACTGGTGAGCGGCCGAGCCCTCCGCGCCACCGGCCGGTAGGGGCCTCAGGGCCGGAGAGGGACGTGGGCTCAGCCGCGCGGCCCGATCGTCAGGACGCGTCCACCGCGTGCCCCGGGAACGGCCGCGGGCTCCGGCACAGCCCCCTCCACCACCACGCGTCCATCGGACCGGTCGGCGCAGGAACGGCTCCCAGCACACCTCAGTCCCACGACGACGGCGCCACCGCCTCCCACGGCACACTCACCTCACCGAGCCGCCAGCGGCGGGGCCCGTGCAGCACCGGCCAGCCCGCCGCCTTCAGGTCCCGGCACATCGCGCTCCACCGCTGCCGCGCACCGAACGGTGAGAGCGGGGCGTTGGCGAGCCAGGCGGCGTCGGCCGCGGTGAGGAAGTCGTGGATCCGCTCCCCGGGCACGTTGCGGTGGATCAGGATCTTGGGCAGTCGGGCGGCCACGTCCGACGGCACGCGGAAGGACCCCGGGCGCATGCTCACCGTGAAGGTCTGCGGTCTTCGCACCGTGCAGCACAGCCACGTGGCCAGGCGGCCGATCTCATCGCACGTGCCGTCCATGAGCACCCCGCCGGGCGCGAGCCGCGAGCACGCGAGCTCCCAGGCCGCGGGAACCTCCTGCACCGGGTACTGCCGCAGGACGTTGAAGGCGCGCACGAACACGGGGGAGCGCGGCTCCGTGGGGATCTCGAAGCCCCCGCGCCGGAAGGACAGCCCCGGGCGGGCGTGGCCGCGGGCGGCAGCCACACGGTCCGGGTCGATCTCGATCCCCACCAGCTCCACGTCCGGGCGGACGGTGCGAGCGCGTTCCCACAGCTCCACCGTGGTGATGGGTGCCGCGCCGAAGCCCAGGTCCACGAGCAGGGGGTCCTCGGCCGCGCGCAGGAGGGGGGCGAGCACCCCGGTGAGATAGCGGTCGGCGCGCCGCAACCGGTTGGGGTTGGTGGTGCCACGGGTGATGGCCCCCACGGGGCGGGTCTGGGCTGGCACACGGACACTGTATCCGGCGCGCGTCACGCGTTCCGCCGTGCCCACCGGGGTGGAACAATGGCGGCATGGCTAACGATTCAGCTACCCACAAGCTCATCCTCCTGCGTCACGGTCAGTCCGAGTGGAACGAGAAGAACCTGTTCACCGGCTGGGTGGACGTTCCCCTCACGGACAAGGGCCGCGGCGAGGCCGCCCGGGGCGGTGAACTGATCGCGGAGAACCAGCTGCTGCCGGACGTGGTCCACACCTCCCTGCTGCGCCGCGCCATGAACACGGCCAACCTCGCGCTGGACGCCGCGGACCGCCTCTGGATCCCCGTCAAGCGCTCCTGGCGCCTCAACGAACGCCACTACGGCGCGCTGCAGGGCAAGAACAAGGCCGAGATCCGCGAGGAGTACGGCGAGGAGCAGTTCATGACCTGGCGCCGCTCCTACGACACGCCGCCGCCCGAGCTGGAGGACTCCTCCGAGTGGTCCCAGGCCGGGGATCCGCGCTACGCGGACGTGGCGAACCTGCCCCGCACGGAGTGCCTCAAGGACGTCCTGGAGCGTTTCCTGCCGTACTGGGACGAGCAGATCGTCCCGGACCTCAAGGCCGGCAGGACCGTCCTCGTGGCCGCCCACGGCAACTCGCTGCGCGCGCTCGTCAAGCACCTGGACGGGATCTCCGACGACGACATCGCCGGGCTCAACATCCCCACGGGCATCCCACTGTTTTACGAGCTGGACCAGAACTTCAAGCCCGTGACCGCCGGCGGGCGCTACCTGGATCCGGACGCCGCCGCAGAGTCCATCAAGGCCGTGGCCAACCAGGGCAAGAAGTAGGCCCGGTTCCCGGCATGACGAATCCCCCGCCTCGCTGAGGCGGGGGATTCGTCATGGGTGGTGGCGGGACCCGTCAGCTCACTCGCCGGCGTCGGTGCCGATGGGGCCGTGACCGGTGGGACGGCTCTCCGTGACCGGAGCCCAGTCGCCGGTCACGAGGTAGGAGACCTTGCGGGCCACGGAGACCCCGTGGTCGCCGATGCGCTCCAGGTAGCGTGAGGCCAGCGTGACGTCCACGGCGGTGGGAACGGAGGAGTCCCAGCTGGGGTCCGCGAGCATCTCGAAGACCTGCTGGTGCTTCATGTTCAGGTGGGACTTCAGTGCGAAGATCTCGTCCGCCTCGCTGATGTCCCGGTCCTCGAGCACGGAGATCATGCGGGTGATCAGTTTGAGGTCGATGTCGAACATCTCCTCGAAGTGACCCCGCATGGACGCGGGCAGGACGGGCTCGGGGAAGCGCAGCCGCGCGAGCTGCGCCAGGTGGCGCGCCAGGTCCCCCATGCGCTCCAGGGAGGCGCTCATGCGCAGCGCGCCCACGATCATGCGCAGGTCCGAGGCCACTGGGGCCTGCAGGGCCAGGATGTCGATGGAGCGCTCGTCGAGATCGTTCTGCAGGAAGTCGATGCGGGCGTCGTTGGAGATGACCTCCTCGGCCAGCTGGATGTCGGCGTCGAGGAAAGCGGTCCGGGCGCTGCCCAGTGCCTGCTGCACGAGCGTGGCGATCTGGATCAGCTCCTCGCCGACCTGGTGGAGCTCAGCCTGGAAAACCTTACGCACAGGGGCGTCCTTTCGTTCACGGCAATTCTTGGTCCCGTAGCTTACGCGTCTCGAACGGGTCGGGGTCCGCCGGGTCAGCGGAACGATGAATCCGCACACGCCTCACCAGGGTCACAGGCCGGCGTGAACGAACCGCCATCCACAGATGAACGTTGGCTGAACCGGGGTCCCGCGCAGGGCTGCCGGGACGCGGAGGCGTCTAAGCTGACACCGTGAGCGAGACGACGATTGCCCTGCTGGCCGGGTTCATCGGCTTTCTGCTCGGCATCAGCGGTCTGATCGCCGTGCGGGTCAGTCAGCGCCGTCGGCACTCGTTCGCGGACGTCCAGGAGCCCACTCTGCCCGAGGGCACCGCGGAGATCCTCGCGGCGCTGGGGCTCGCCTACGTGGTGGTGGACGGTGTGGACGGTGTCGTCCGGGCATCGCCGGCGGCATACGCGTACGGGATCGTCCGGGGGCACACCGTGGTGCACCAGGACCTGCTGGACATGATCCGCCGGACCCGCCGCAACGGCGTCGTGGAGGAGAAGCGTCTCGAACTCACCCGCGGGCAGCTGCAGCGCGGGTCGATCGTGCTGGACATCAGGGTGGTCACCATCGCGGACGAGTACATCCTGCTGCTCGCGGACGATCAGACCGAGATCGTGCGCGCCCAGTCCATCCGCAATGACTTCGTGGCCAACGTCTCCCACGAGCTCAAGACCCCCGTGGGCGCCATCAGTCTGCTCTCGGAGGCCATCGAGGACGCCGCCGCGGACCAGGACTCCGTGCGCCACTTCGCCGCGAGTCTGCAACGCGAGTCCATGCGGCTGAGCGCGCTCGTGCAGGACATCATCGAGCTCTCCCGGCTGCAGGGCACGGACGTGGTGGCCAAGGGCACCGCCGTGGACCTCAACCGCGCCGTGGGGGAGGCCGTGGACCGCAGCAGGCTGGCCGCGCAGACCAGGCACATCGACATCAGGGTGGGCGGTCGGATCGAGGCGCCGGTGTTCGGGGATCCGGACATGCTCGTGACCGCGGTGCGCAACCTGATCGACAACGCGGTGCGGTACTCCCCCGAGCACACCCGGGTGGGCGTGGGGCTGCGGGAGCGGGGCGGCATGGCGCAGATCACCGTCACGGACCAGGGCCCCGGGATCTCCGAGGCCGAGCAGGAGCGGATCTTCGAGCGCTTCTACCGCGTGGACAGTGCCCGGTCCCGGCAGACCGGCGGCACCGGGCTGGGGCTGAGCATCGTCAAGCACGTCATGGCGCAGCACGGCGGGGAGGTCTCCGTGTGGTCGCAGCCCGGCCGGGGCTCCACCTTCACCCTGGTGCTCCCGCCCATGGAGGACCCAGAGGACCAGCAAGAGCCACCGCGTTCCAGCGGTGCGCACCGTAACCACCGAGTGGAGGAGCGCGCGTGACCCAGATTCTCATGGTCGAGGACGAGGAGTCCCTGAGCGACCCCCTGGCCTACCTCCTGGGCCGGGAGGGCTTCGACGTCACTGTCGTGGCGGACGGGATCAGTGCGGTGACGGAGTTCGACCGCTCCGGGGCCGACCTGGTCCTGCTGGATCTCATGCTGCCGGGGCAGTCCGGCACGGAGGTGTGCAAGCAGATCCGGCAGCGCTCGAACGTCCCGATCATCATGCTCACGGCCAAGGACGCGGAGATCGACAAGGTGCTGGGACTCGAGCTCGGCGCGGACGACTACGTCACCAAGCCGTACTCGTCCCGCGAACTCGTGGCGCGGATCCGTGCCGTGCTGCGACGCCGCGCGGAACCCGAGGAGCTCATCACCGCCACCGTCTCGGCGGGCCCCGTGCGCATGGACGTGGAGCGGCACGTGGTCCACGTTGCCGGTGAGGTCGTGGCCATGCCCCTCAAGGAGTTCGAGCTGCTCGAGATGCTGCTGCGCAACGCCGGCCGGGTGCTCACGCGCGGTCAGCTCATCGACCGCGTGTGGGGATCCGACTACGTGGGGGACACCAAGACCCTGGACGTGCACATCAAACGGCTGCGCTCCAAGGTGGAGCCGGACCCCTCCGCCCCGCAGCACATCGTGACCGTGCGGGGACTGGGTTACAAGTTCGAGCCCTGACCGGGACCGGCGGTCGCGACGGCGCGGAACCCCGCCCGGATGCCCGGCCGCCGGGACAGGACGCCCCGGGAACGAGAAGCGGACAACGAGAAGAGGACCACGGCCCCGGCGGGGGCAGCGGTCCTCCGGTCACGGAGCGCGGGGCTCGTCAGTGCCCGCCCTCGGCCTGACCCTCCCCGTGCTTCTCGGGAGCGGCCGTGTTGGAGGGGTTGGCCGGCGTGGTGGGAGCGCCACCGGGCACGAAGGACGCGTAGCGCGAGTAGGTGTGGTCCAGCACCGGCACCGAGACGGTGTCGTCCTGGTCGCCGGTGGCGAACTTGGTGTCCACCATGAGTCCGGGATCCGCGCCGGCCCGGTCCAGCATCACGGGCTTGGACTTCTCGAGGACGACCTCCTTGTTGGCCGGCACCTCGATCTTGGCGCTGGAGCCCTTGGCGTCGAGGGTGACGGTCCGGGCGGAGTCCCCGTTGTTGATCACGGTGCCCAGCACGCGGCCCTCGGAGTCGGCGCCCTCGGCCACGACCAGCACGTTGCGCAGCTGGATGTCCCCGAGATTCATCTGCACCCCGTCCGCCGGAGCGAAGCTGTCCATGGTGGCCTGCGGGCTGATGTAGGAGCAACCGCTCACGCTGGTCAGGACGGCAAGCGCTGCCACACCTGCTCCGAGGTGCTGCAGCTTCTTGTGGGCGGCGTTCTTCACGGCACGAACTCCTCGGGCTCTCCGACAAATAGGGTGAAATCTGCGCTCAGTCTATCGGTTTGGCCACGGATCGTCTGCATCCACACGTCCCTCGTGGCGCGCCCGGACGCGTGGTGCGCCGTCGGACCCGGGGACCGGACCCGCGGGGGAGTACGACCCCGTGACGCGCGGGATGCCGCGCCGCTGGACGTCCTCATGGGGCCCTCGGGCACGGAATCCGGCATCATACACCGTGGTAGACTTAGCGGGCTGAAAGGGGTTGTGCATGGTTTTCGAGGTTGGCGAAACGGTTGTCTATCCGCATCACGGGGCGGCAACCATCGAGGAGATCAAGACTCGCACCGTCAAGGGTGAAGAGAAGATGTATCTCCGGCTCAAGGTGACCCAGGGAGACCTCATGATCGAGGTCCCCGCGGAGAACGTGGATCTCGTGGGTGTGCGGGACGTCGTGGACGAGGCCGGCCTCAAGGAGGTCATCTCCGTGCTGCAGGCCCAGGACGCCGAGGAAGCCTCCAACTGGTCCCGCCGCTACAAGGCCAACCTCGAGAAGCTGGCCTCCGGGGACGTGCTCAAGGTCGCCGAGGTCGTGCGCGACCTGTGGCGCCGCGATCGCGGCAAGGGGCTGTCCGCCGGGGAGAAGCGCATGCTGACCAAGGCCCGCCAAATCCTCACCTCCGAACTGGCGCTGGCCAAGAAGATCGACGAGGAAGAAGCGGAGAAGCGCCTGGACGACATCCTCTCCATGGCCTGAGTCCTCCTCCCACCATGACCCACCACCAGACAGCGAGCCCGTCCGCACCGGACGGGCTCGCCGTCGTCGTGGTGGCCGCGGGATCCGGGACGCGGCTGGGGTACGGGATGCCCAAGGCCCTGGTCCCCGTGAACGGACGGTCCGTCCTGGAGCACGCCCTGGCCGCCGTGCGGCGCGCGGTGCCGGGGGCCACGACCATCGTGACCGTCCCCGCGGGGGACACCGACCTCACGGCACTGGCTCGCGCCGCCGGCGCCTCCCCGGTGGTCGGCGGGGCCACGCGCGCGCAGTCGGTCGCGCGGGCGCTCGCCACCCTCCCCGAGACCGTCACACACGTGCTGGTGCACGACGCCGCTCGCTGCCTCACGCCGCCCGCCGTCTTCGAGCGGGTGGTCACCGCGCTGCGGACCGGTGCCCCGGCGGTGGTGCCGGTGACCGAGGTGACGGACACCGTGCGCGGGGTGGACACCGAGGGCCGCAGCACGGGAACCGTGGACCGGGCGGGGCTGCGTTGCGTGCAGACCCCCCAGGGGTTCGACCGCGCCCTGCTGGACCGGGTGAACGCCGCCGCCGGTCTGCTGCCGGACCGGGGCGAGGGCGATCCCGCCGGGATCACCGACGACGCCAGCCTCGTGGAGCGCTTCGCCCCCGAGCACCCGGTGACCCTGGTGGCCGGTGACGTGGAGTCCTTCAAGATCACCCGGCCCCTGGACCTGGTCCTCGCGCGGGCGCTCGTGAACTCGCGCGGCTGACGTCCTCGCCGGTCCCCGTGTCGCGGGAGGCCGTGGAGCGCGGACCGGGTGGGCCCCGTGGCATCTGACGGTGCGGTCCCGTCCGGGGCATCCGGCGGTGCGGCAACACCCGGGGCGTCCATCGGTGCAACCCACGCGTGAGCTCCTGGGGCCCGATCCACGGCATCCGGGACAATGGCCGCATGACCGATGAGAGCACCCGCCCCGCCGTCCCTCCCCGCACCCGCCCCGCCGTCCCTCCCCGCACCACCCCTGTGCCCCCGTACCCGCTGCCCCTCGTGGGGGTGGGCGTGGACGTCCACGCCTTCGGTCCGGAGGGCACGCCCCTGTGGATCGGGGGACTGCTGTGGCCCGGCGAGCGCGGGCTGAGCGGCCACTCGGACGGGGACGTGATCGCCCACGCGGCGGCGGACGCGGTGTTCTCCGCGGCCGGTGTGGGGGACCTGGGGGCCCACTTCGGGACCGACCGCCCCGAGTTCGCGGGCGCCTCCGGGTGCCGGATCCTCGCGGAGGCCGTGCGCATCGTGCGGGAGGCGGGATTCGCGGTGGGCAACATCTCCGTGCAGCTGGTGGGCAACCTGCCCAAGTTCTCACCCCGGCGGGAGGAGGCCGCGGCGGTGCTGTCCGAGGCGGCGGGCGCCCCCGTGCACCTCAGCGCCACGACCACCGACGCCCTGGGTCTCACGGGACGCGGGGAGGGGATCGCCGCGATCGCCACGGCGCTGGTGGTGCGCACCCCCTGAGCTCCGGGCGCCGCAGTCCGCGCGGGCAGCAGCTTCCGGGAGGACGCCGCCGCCCGCCCCGTCCGAGCGGCACCGTTCCCGCCGCCGTCGGCCGCGCCCGTTCGGACCCGACGCGGGCCTGCTGGATGCCTCGGCAGGAAGGGCCTCAGGATCTGTTCGGGCCAGGCGGGGCCTGCGCGCCGTGCCGGTCGAGCGGGAACAGCCGAGCCGCGGCGCCGCGCGCGGTGGGCAGGACCGCCGGACGCTGTCAGAGCGCCGCGGTGCCAGGCGGGTGCCCCGCTAGACTGGCCCGGTGACTCTGCGCTTCTACGACACCGCCTCCGCGACCACCAAGGACTTCGTCCCCGTCCACCCGGGGGAGGCCCGCCTGTACTACTGCGGGGCCACGGTGCAGGGGGCACCGCACATCGGTCACGTGCGTTCGGCGCTGGTCTTCGACGTGCTGGCCCGCTGGCTGCGCTTCCGAGGCCTGGAGGTCACCACGGTGCGCAACGTCACGGACATCGACGACAAGATCCTGGTCAACTCCCGTGCGTCCTTCGCGGCGGACTACAGCGGGGAGCACCCCCGCGAGCAGTGGTGGGCGCTGGCCTACCGCTTCGAGCGCGTGTTCGGGCAGGCGTACGCCGCCCTGGGGATCGACCCGCCCAGCTACGAGCCCCGCGCCACCGGGCACGTCCCGGAGATGCACGCCCTGATCCAGGAGCTGATCGACGCCGGCCACGCGTACCCCGCCCTGGACGACTCCGGGGACGTCTACTTCGACGTCCGCTCGTGGCCGCGGTACGGCGAGCTCACCCGGCAACGCGTGGCGGACATGCAGGACGCGCCGGACGCCGATCCGCGCGGGAAGCGCGATCCCCGCGACTTCGCGCTGTGGAAGGGGCACAAGGAGGGCGAGCCGCTCACCGCCTCGTGGGACTCCCCGTGGGGCCGCGGCCGCCCGGGCTGGCACCTCGAGTGCTCGGCCATGGCGGACAAGTACCTGGGCGCCCACTTCGACATCCACGGCGGCGGACTGGACCTACGCTTCCCCCACCACGAGAACGAGCTCGCGCAGTCCACGGCCGCGGGCCGGGAGTTCGCGAACTTCTGGCTGCACAACGGCCTGGTCACCTACCAGGGCGAGAAGATGTCCAAGTCCATCGGCAACACGGTGTCCCCGCAGGACATGCTCCGCGCGGCCCGCCCGCTGGCGGTGCGCTACTACCTGGGTCAGGCCCACTACCGCTCCGTGCTCGACTACCGGCCCACCTCGCTGCAGGAGGCCACCGCCGCGGTGGAGCGCGTGGAGTCCCTCCTGGTCTCGGCGGCCGGAGCGGGGCTGGACCTCACGTGGACCACCGGGGACGTCCCCGCCGAGTTCGTGACGGTCATGGACGACGACCTCAACGTCCCGCGCGCGCTGGCCGTGCTGCACGAGACCGTGCGCGCCGCGAACTCCGCGCTCTCGTCCGGTGACCACCGCGCGGCGCGGCCGCTCGTGGCGGCCGTCGCCGGGATGACGGACGTCCTGGGCCTGCTGCAGCTCATGGACCTGCGCGGCGCCGCGAACGACGACGCCGCGGAGCACCGCGCTCTCGACGCCCTCGTCCAGGACCTGCTGGCCCAGCGTGCCGCCGCACGGGAGGCCAGGGACTGGGCGCTCGCGGACCGGCTGCGCGACCGGCTGAAGGCCGCGGGCGTCGTCGTCAAGGACGGTGCGCAGGGCTCCGCGTGGTCCGTGGAATCCTGACGCTGACCTAAACTGGGGCGAGATCGCCGACCACCCCGGGGCGGCCGTCCGGCCGTGCCCGTGACAGACACGGAGTGTTGACCATGGCCCAGAACAACCGGCCCGGAGCCGTCCGCAAGAAGAAGAAGGGCCCGGTCGTGGGGAGCGGCGGGCAGCGCCGCAAGGGCCTCGAGGGCCGCGGTCCCACGCCCAAGGCCGAGGACCGCGTGTACCACAAGGCGTACAAGGCCAAGCAGGCCGCCGCCCGCAAGCAGCAGAACCAGCCGCGCCGCTCGCAGCGGCCCGCGGGTTCGGGTCCCATCAAGGAGGACCTGGTCACCGGCCGCAACTCGGTGCTCGAGGCCCTGCGCGCCGGGGTTCCCGCCAAGACCCTGTTCGTGGCCACCAAGATCGAGGTGGACGACCGCGTCAAGGACATCCTGCAGCTGTGCGCCGAGGGCCAGGTGCCCACGCTCGAGGCGTCCCGCGGTGAGCTGGACCGGCTGTCCTCGGACGCCATCCACCAGGGCGTGGTGCTGCAGGTCCCGCCGTACGACTACCCGGACGCGGACGAGCTCGCGGCCTCGTTGATGCGTGATCGTGATGCCACCCGCCCGCCCCTGCTGGTCGCGGCGGACGGCATCACGGACCCCCGCAACCTCGGAGCGATCATCCGCAGCGTCTCGGCGTTCGCCGGGGACGGCGTGATCCTGCCGGAGCGCCGTTCCGCGGGCGTCACGGCCACCGCGTGGAAGACCAGCTCCGGCGCGGCCGCGCGCGTCCCCGTGGCCAAGGCCACCAACCTGACCCGCACGCTGCAGAACTGCAAGAAGCAGGGCTACTTCGTGGTGGGTCTGGACGGCGGCGGGGACATGTCCCTGCCGCAGCTCGAGCTGGCCACCGAACCCCTCGTGGTGGTCGTGGGCTCGGAGGGCAAGGGGCTCTCCCGGCTGGTGACCGAGCACTGCGACGCGATCGTCTCCATCCCCATCGAGTCCGCCATGGAGTCGCTCAACGCGTCCATGGCCGTGGGGATCACGCTGTACGAGATCGCCCGCCGGCGTGCAGGCGCGTAGCCACCCCCTGGGGGTCCACCCCTCCCGCTCGGGGGACGGCACGGCGAACGTGGCCGTCCACGCCCCGGGTCTGCCGGAGGTGGACCTGGTGTTCCAGCGCCCGGGGGAGCCCTGGCGGCGGCTGCGCCTGGCGGGGCGCAACCACGGGATCCACTACGCCACGGTGCCGCGGCCGCGCTCCGTCCCCCCGCAGAGCATGACGGCCGCGGAACTCGCCCGGGACGTGTGCCCGGCCATGCCCGAGGGCACCCGCTACGGCTTCGTGGCGGGAGCACCCGCCGGCACGCCCGTGGCGGACCCCGCGGCCGAGCCCGTGCTGCTGGACCCGTACGGGAAGGGCCTGGAGCGCGTGGCCCCGCCGAGCGGCGTCGTGGACCCGGGTCCGGACGCGTACGGCGGCTGCTACGTGTCGGTGGTCGCGGCACAGGACCACGTGTGGCACGACGCGCACCGCCCCTCGCCGCCGTGGCGCGACACCGTGATCTACGAGGCCCACGTCAAGGGACTCACCATGGCCCACCCGGACGTCCCGCCCGAGCTGCGGGGCACCTACGCGGGGCTGGCGCACCCCGTGGTGCTGGAGCACCTGCGCGGCCTGGGGATCACCGCGGTGGAGCTGCTGCCCGTGCACGCCCACCTGGACGAGGCCCACCTCACCGCGAACGGACTCAGCAACTACTGGGGGTACAACACCCTGGGCTTCTTCGCGCCGCACGCCGGCTACGCCACCGCGGCGGCCCGGGCGGCCGGCCCCACGGCGGTGCTCAACGAGTTCAAGGCGGCCGTGGACGCCCTGCACGGCGCCGGGCTGCAGGTGTTCCTGGACGTGGTGTACAACCACACCGCGGAGGGCGGGGCCGAGCAGCGCCCGTACTGCTGGCGTGGTCTCGGGGACCGCGCGTACTACCGGCACGACGAGCCCGGCAACTACGTGGACGTGACCGGGTGCGGCAACTCGGTGGACTTCTCCGACGCCCAGGTGGTGCGGATGGCCCTGGACTCCCTGCGGTACTGGGTCACCCAGTGCCACGTGGACGGCTTCCGCTTCGACCTCGCCCCCGAGCTCGGGCGGGACGAGCAGCACCACTTCACCCGCAACCACCCCTTCTTCGTGGCGCTCGCCGCGGATCCCGAGCTGCAGGGGATCCGCATGATCTCCGAGCCGTGGGACGTGGGCGCGGGCGGGTGGCAGACCGGGCGCTTCCCCGCCGGCTGGGCGGACTGGAACGACCACTACCGGGACACCGTGCGGGACTTCTGGCTCTCCGCGCAGCGCACCATGCGCCGCAGCGGGGGTGGTGGCACGGCCGCGCGCCTGGCCGGGGCGATCGCCGGGTCCGCGGAACTGTTCGCCCCCCACGGCCGCAGCGCGCTGGCCTCCGTCAACTTCGTGACCGCCCACGACGGCTTCACCCTCCACGACCTCACGGCCTACGACGCCAAGCACAACGAGGCCAACCTGGAGAACAACGCGGACGGCACCAACGACAACCACTCCTGGAACCACGACCACGAGGGCTTCAGCTCGGAGGTGCGCATCCGGGCGGCCCGCGCGGCCACGGCCCGGAACATGATGGCCACGCTGCTGCTCTCCCAGGGCATCCCCATGATCACGGCCGGGGACGAGCTGCTGCGCTCGCAGGAGGGCAACAACAACGCCTACTGCCAGGACAACGGGCTTTCATGGGTGGACTGGCGCCTGACCCCCCAAGCCCGCTCCATGCTCCACACCACCCAGCGCCTGATCCGGATCCGGCGGGCGTTCCTGGCCGGTCAGCCCCGGGACTTCCCCACGAGGCCCGAGAACGTGGTGCTGCGCTGGTACGCCACCTCCGGTGAGCACATGACGGGCGAGCGCTGGCAGACGGACGGTGAGCGGGCGCTGCAGGTGGCGCTCGCGGCCCGCGGCGGCTCGCTCGCCGGGCTGTTCGTCATCAACGGCACCGGGTCCGCGGTGGGGGCGGTGCTGCCCCCGCGCGAAGCGCCGGACGACGACGACGCGGCCCCTCGCTCGTGCGGCTACCGGCTCGTGCTCGCCACGGACCCCCGCCTGGACGAGCTGACGGGCAACACGTGGCACTCGGGGGACCCCGTGGCGATCCCGGCGCAGAGCGTCGCGGTGTTCGCGCTCACCTGAGCGTCCGGTCCTCGCGCCGGGCGCCCCCGGACCGAGCCCGTGCCGGCGGCCCGCGGCGCCGCCGCTCCCGGGTGCCCGCGGCCGTCAGTCCGCGGCGTTGCACACCAGCGCGAGCTCGGCCGGGTCGGCCAGCTCGGGATGGCGGGGCAGCACGCGCACCGTGTACCCGAACGGGCCGGAGCGGTCGATGGTCACGGGACCGCAGAACAGCACCCGGCCCGCTCCCAGGTCGGTCACGGGCTCCAGCACGGCATGGGACCGCTCGTGGATGTGGTCGGACTCGGTCACCCGCCCGTAGCCCACCTGCACCGTGACGTCCTCGGGTGCGAGCGAGCCCAGGTCCACGTAGGCGTTGACGCCCAGCTCATCCCCGATCTGCGGCTCCTGCTGCACGCCCTGTGCCTCCACGTGCTCCACCCGCACCCGTGGCCACGCCTCGCGCACGCGCTGGATCCAGTGGGCCGTGGCGCGGGCCGCCGCGCCGTCGTCGGCGGCCGCCCGGCGCCCTGAGACGCACGCCGGGACGTACAGCTGCTGCACGTAGTCCGTGAGCATGCGGCGGGACGAGACGCGGGGACCGAGCGTGGCGAGCGTGTGCCGCACCATCGCGAGCCACTGGTGGGGCACGGCCCCGGCGGTCGGTTCCGGGGCGTCGGACCGGAACGGGGGTGTGGTGCCCTCGGATCCGTCGCCGTAGAACCGGGGAGCCACGTGGCCCTCGATGAGCTCGTACAGGGCCGCCGCCTCCACGTCGTCGCGCTCGTCCGTGCTGGCCTTGCTGTCCGCGGTGGGGATGGCCCAGCCGTTCTGGCCGTCGTACATCTCGTCCCACCAGCCGTCCAGCACGGACAGGTTCAGACCGCCGTTGATCGCGGCCTTCATCCCGGAGGTCCCGCACGCCTCGAGCGGGCGCAGCGGGTTGTTGAGCCACACGTCGCAGCCCGGGAAGAGCACGCGTGCCATGGCGATGTCGTAGTTGGGCAGGAACACGATCCGGTGGCGCACCTCGGGATCGTCCGTGAAGCGCACGAGGTCCTGGATCATGCGCTTGCCCATCTCGTCCGCGGGGTGGGACTTGCCCGCCACCACGAGCTGCACGGGGCGCTGCGGATCCAGCAGGAGTCGCTTCAGCCGCTGCGGGTCCCGCAGCATGAGCGTGAGCCGCTTGTAGGTGGGCACGCGGCGGGCGAAGCCGATGGTCAGCACGTCCGGGTCCAGGACCGACTCCGTCCACCCCAGTTCGGCGTCCGCGGCGCCACGCTTCTTCCACGAGGCGCGCAGGCGCTCGCGGACGTCCACGACCAGGCGCTCGCGCAGCAGCCGACGGGCCGCCCACAGCTCGGCGTCCGGGACCTCGTGGATCCTGCGCCACCGGGCGGCGGGATCGAGATCGTTCTCCTGCGGCTCCACCGCGAGGTCCCACACCACGGGATCGATCCAGGAGGGCACGTGCACGCCGTTGGTCACGGAGGAGATCGGCACCTCGTCCGCGTCGAAGCCCTGCCACAGCCCCTGGAACATGGATCGCGACACCGCCCCGTGCAGCTGGGCCACGCCGTTGGCGCGCTGCGCGAGCCGCAGTCCCATCACTGCCATGTTGAACTTGCCGGGGTCACCGCCCGGGTAGGTCTCGGCCCCGAGCTCCAGCACCCGCTCCACGGGGACGTCCGGTGTGGGACCGGCCGCGAGGAAGTGCTCCACCTGGGCACGCTCGAAGCGGTCGATCCCCGCGGGGACGGGGGTGTGCGTGGTGAACACCGTGGCGGCTCGGACTGCCGCGAGCGCCTCGTCCCACGTCATGGGCGTGGTTCCGTCGCAGGGGTGCATCAGCTCCTGGATGCGCTCGATGCCCAGGAAGCCGGCGTGGCCCTCGTTGCAGTGGTACACCTCGGGCGTGGGTGCGCCCGTGAGCCGGCTGTGGACGCGCAGCGCACGGATCCCGCCCATGCCCAGCAGCAGCTCCTGCCGCAGGCGGTGGTCGCTGCCGCCGCCGTAGAGCCGGTCGGTGACGTTGCGCGCGGCGTCGTCGTTGTCCGGGATGTTGGAGTCGAGCAGCAGCAGGGGCACGCGGCCCACGTCCGCGCGCCAGATCTGGGCGGACAGCGCGCGGCCGTCCGGCAGGGGGAGGGTGATGCGCGCGGGGGAGCCGTCCGCCTCGCGCAGCAGCGTGAGCGGCAGCTCGTCCGGATCCAGCACGGGATACGTCTCCTGCTGCCAGCCGTCACGCGAGAGCGACTGCTTGAAGTAGCCGGCCTGGTAGAGCAGCCCCACGCCGAGCACCGGGATGCCCATGTCGGAGGCCGTCTTGAGGTGGTCCCCGGCCAGGATGCCCAGACCGCCGGAGTACTGGGGCAGCGCGGAGGTGATGCCGTACTCGGCGGAGAAGTAGGCGATCGCGGCGGGCGCGTCTGGGCCCTGCGTGCGCTGGTACCAGTGGTCCTCGGTGAGGTAGTTCTGCAGATCGGCGTCGAGTTCCCGCACGCGGGCCACCAGCTCGGGGTCCTGCGCGATCTGCTGGATCTCCTCGCGGGTCAGCGACCCCAGGAGCTTGACCGGGTCGCCGTGGACGGCCTCCCAGGCACGGGGATCCAGCTCGGCGAAGAGGTTCTCGGTGGGCTCGTGCCAGGACCAGCGCAGGTTCCTGGCCAGGCCGCGCAGCGGGGCGATGGTCTCGGGGAGAACGGTGCGGACGGTGAACCGTCGGATGGCCTTCACAGTGGCGAGCCTAGCGGGTGGGCTCGGGCGCGCTCCATGCCTCCTGCCCCGTGACGTCGCCCCGTCCCCCGGTACCGCGCGGCCTTAAGAATCCCGCCGATAGTCGGTAACGTGGGCCCCGTGTCGCAGCAGAACCAGCCCCAAGGCCGCCGTCCCTCCGAGACCGCACCGGACTCCCACGCGGGTGGCGCACACCCGGACGTGGGTTCGCGGCTGAGTCCACCCGTTCCCGCCACGGGAGTTCCCGACGTCGCTCCCTCGGTCCACCGCGCCGGAGCGGGGACTCCGGCCGCCCAGGAGCCGATCACCCAGGAAGCGGCGGCCCATGAGCCGGTGGCGCGGGACGCGGTGACCCACGAGCCCGCGGACCGGGCCGGGGACGCGGACGAGCGCCCCGCCGTCGACCGTTCACAGCAGGCGCGGGACACCGCAGAAACCAGCACCACCCAGGCCGCCGCGGCCGATCCGGAGGAGGACACCGTGGACTTCCCGTCCGAGGAGCTCGTGTACGGCCGGATCCCCGTCACCGACGTCAGCCCGGTGGTGGAGGGCGGGCGGTTCCCCGCCACCGCCATCCCCGGCGAGGACATCCGGGTCCGCGCCACCGCGTTCCGCGAGGGCCACGACTCCCTGGGCGTGACCGCCGTCCTGTACGACCCCCGGGGGCGGGAGGCCCAGCGCCGGACCATGGCGCTCGTCGAGACCGGCACGGACCGCTACGAGGCCTGGTTGCGGCCCGAGTACGAGGGCCGCTGGTGCTTCGCCGTGGAGGGCTGGTCCGACCTCTACGACACCTGGTACCACGCCGCGCAGATCAAGCTGGGGGTGGGCCAGGACGTCGAGCTGATGTTCCAGGAGGCGCGCCTGCTCTTCGACGCCGCCTCCAAGGAGGCGGATCGCGGCGCCACCGAGGCCCGCGCGTTCGAGGGCGCCGCGGAGGCCATGACGAACACGGACCTGTCTCCGGAGCAGCGCTGGGAAATCGCCACGTCGCCGGAGATCCGCGGGTACGTGGCCGAGCGCCCCCTGCGGGACCTGCTGAGCTCCTCCGAGCGCTACCCCCTCGAGGTGGAGCGCGAGGCCGCCGGGCGCGGGGCCTGGTACGAGTTCTTCCCGCGCTCCGAGGGCGCCGTCCACGACCCCGCGTCCGGCACGTGGACCTCCGGGAACTTCCGCACCGCGACCGCCGCGCTGGACCGCGCCGCGCGCATGGGCTTCGACGTCGCCTACCTGCCGCCCATCCACCCCATCGGGCGCAACCACCGCAAGGGCCCGAACAACACGCTGACCGCCGGCGAGCAGGATCCCGGATCCCCGTGGGCCATCGGCGGACCGGAGGGCGGCCACGACGCCATCCACCCGGACCTCGGCACGTTCGAGGACTTCGACGCGTTCGTGGCCCACGCCCACGAGCTGGGCCTGGAGGTGGCCCTGGACCTCGCGCTGCAGGCCTCACCGGACCACCCGTGGGTCCAGGAGCACCCGCAGTGGTTCACCACGCGCGCGGACGGCAGCATCGCCTACGCCGAGAACCCGCCCAAGAAGTACCAGGACATCTACCCCCTGAACTTCGACAACGACCCCCAGGGCCTCGCCGCCGAGGTGCTGCGCGTGGTGGAGCTGTGGATCTCCCACGGGGTGGACATCTTCCGCGTGGACAACCCCCACACCAAGCCCCTGTGGTTCTGGGAGTGGCTGATCGCCCGCGTCCGCGAGGACCACCCGGACACCGTGTTCCTGGCGGAGGCCTTCACCCGCCCCGCCATGATGCAGGGTCTCGCCAAGGCCGGTTTCCAGCAGTCCTACTCCTACTTCACGTGGCGCAACACCAAGGAGGAGATCGAGGAGTACCTCGAGGAGGTCTCCCACGAAACCTCCGGGTTCTACCGCCCCAACTTCTTCGTCAACACCCCCGACATCCTCACCGAGTACCTGCAGTTCGGCGGGCCGGCCGCGTTCAAGGTGCGCGCGGCGCTCGCGGCAACCGCCTCCCCGCTGTGGGGCGTGTACGCGGGCTTCGAACTGTTCGAGCACGTGGCCCGTCCCGGGGCGGAGGAGTACATCGACAACGAGAAGTTCCAGCTGCGCCCCCGCGACTTCGCCGCCGCGGTGGAGAGCGGGGACTCGCTCGCGCCGTACATCACCCGCCTGAACCGGATCCGCAGGGACCACCCGGCACTGGGGGACCTGCAGAACCTCACGCTGCAGAACGTCACGGACGGCGCCATGGTGGCGTACAGCAAGACCAAGACGGTGGAGCGGGACGGTGTGCAGGTCAAGGACACCGTGATCGTGGTGGTCAACACCGACCCCCACGCCACCCGCGAGGCCACCGTGTGGCTGGACCTGGACTCCCTGGACCTGCGGGACGAGGACTTCAACGAGGACGGCTCCTTCTGGGTGGACGATCTCATCTCCGGCGCGAGCTGGAAGTGGGGGACCCACAACTACGTGCGCCTGGACCCGTACGTGGAGCCCGCTCACGTGCTCAGCATCCGCCGCAGCGTGAAGTGAGCCGCGGCCGCCGTCGCCCCGTCGTGGGCGGCAGCGGCCCACCCCGAACCACCCCGCCATGTTCTTCACACCCGCTTCCGCGAGAGGGCAGCCCCGCCAACCATGAGCACCACTCCTTTCCACCTCAACGCTCCCGGGATCGCCCACGATCCGGACTGGTTCCGCAAGGCGGTCTTCTACGAGGTCCTCGTGCGGGCCTTCTCGGACGCGAACGGGGACGGCTCCGGTGACTTCACCGGCCTGATCGAGAAGCTGGACTACCTGCAGTGGCTCGGCATCGACTGCCTGTGGCTGCCGCCCTTCTACGAGTCGCCCCTGCGGGACGGCGGGTACGACATCTCGGACTACTACTCCGTGCTGGACGAGTTCGGAACCGTGAGCGACTTCAAACGGCTCGTCGCGGAGGCCCACGCCCGCGGGCTGCGCGTCATCACGGACCTGCCGCTGAACCACACCTCGGACCAGCACCCCTGGTTCCAGGCCTCCCGCGAGGACCCGGAGGGTCCCTACGGGGACTTCTACGTGTGGTCCGACACGGACGAGAAGTACCAGGACGCGCGCATCATCTTCGTGGACACCGAGGTCTCCAACTGGACCTTCGACCCCGTGCGGCGGCAGTTCTTCTGGCACCGGTTCTTCTCCCACCAGCCGGACCTGAACTTCGAGAACCCCAAGGTCGTCGAGGCCGTGTTCGACGTGGTGAAGTTCTGGCTGGACATGGGCATCGACGGGTTCCGCGCGGACGCCATCCCCTACCTCATCGAGGAGGAGGGCACCAACTGCGAGAACCTCCCGGGCACGCACGACTTCCTGGTGCGGCTGCGCGAGATGGTGGACCGGGAGTACCCCGGACGGGTGATCGTGGCGGAGGCCAACCAGATGCCGCACGAGGTCGTGGAGTACTTCGGCACCGAGGAGTCCCCCGAGTGCCACATGTGCTTCCACTTCCCGATCATGCCGCGGATCTACTACTCCCTGCGGGACCAGAAGGCCGCGCCCATCGTCTCCACCATGGAGCACACCCCGCAGATCCCGCGCGGCACGCAGTGGGGCACGTTCCTGCGCAACCACGACGAGCTCACGCTCGAGATGGTCACGAGCGAGGAGCGCCAGGCCATGCTCGGCTGGTACGCGCCGGACTCCCGCATGCGCGCGAACATCGGCATCCGACGCCGCCTGGCGCCCCTGCTGGACAACTCCCGCGCGGAGCTGGAGCTGGCCCATGCGCTGCTGCTGTCCCTGCCCGGCTCCCCGTTCCTGTACTACGGGGACGAGATCGGCATGGGCGACAACATCTGGCTCGACGACCGCGACGCCTCCCGCACCCCCATGCAGTGGACCCCGGACCGCAACGCCGGGTTCTCCACCGCGGACCCGGGAAAGCTGTACCTGCCCGTGGTGCAGTCACTGGTCTACAACTACGCGCAGACCAACGTGGAGACGCAGCTGGCGTCGTCGTCCTCCCTGCTGCACTGGATCCGGCAGATGCTCATGGTGCGCAAGGCGCACCCCGCCTTCGGGATGGGGGAGTACGTCAACGTGGCCACGGACCACGAGTCCGTGCTCGCGTTCCTGCGCCGCCTGGACCCGCAGGACGCGGACGACGGCGTCGGGGAGACCCTGCTGTGCATCTTCAACCTCGCGCACGTGCCCGCGAGCTGCTCGGTCCACCTCGAGGAGTACGCGGGCAGGGGCACGCGCGAGCTCTTCGGCGGTGAGCCCTTCGGCACGTTCTCCGAGACCGGGGACTACCGCATCACCCTGGGATCGCAGGACTTCTTCTGGCTGCGCCTGCGCACCGCGCCCAGCACGGACGGCAACCATCCGGAGACCGTCGCGATGCCCATCATCAAGCCCGCGCGCGGCGAGTGAGCCCGGGCGGGGAGCACCCGCACGGGCCCGACCGAGCTTTTCCGAACGACGACGGGGGATCCTCCATGACGGACCAGCAAGTTCTCGACAGGCTTCGGGAGTGGCTGCCGCGCCAGCGGTGGTTCCCGTTCACGGCCACACCGGACCAGCTCCGCCTCAGCGTGGTGGGCCGGACGGCGCTCGACGGCGGTGACAGCTGGGTGTCCCAGCCGGGGCGCGAGCGCATCATGTTCCTGGTCCAGGTCACCGTGGGGGAGCGCAACGAACTGCTCAGTGTTCCCGTGGTGCGCAGCACCGAGCCCCTGCCGGAGCTCGAGCAGTTCCTGATCGGCTCGTACCCCGCGGACGGCTCCGGCCGCGCCCTCCCCGAGCAGCTCGCCGCGGGAGCGGAGGCGTCGGCATCGGTGCTGCGCCGCGCCGTGTCCCAGGCGGGCGCGTTCCTGGGACGACGGCGCTCGGACCGGGCGGACGCGTCGTCGGCGCGCTCGGGCACGGGCGGCTCCGGCGACCCCCGCGGCGTCGGGAACCCGGAGAAGACACCCGCCGCGGGCCCGGACGGGAGCACCGCGGACAGCCACGAAGCAGCGCATCATCACCTCTACGACGCCGTGGCGGAGCCTGGTTTCATGGACCGCGTGCTGCGCATGATGGACGCCCAGCTCACCGAGGGCGGCGTGCTGCGCCACGGGAT
This sequence comes from Kocuria tytonis, assembly GCF_003226895.2. GTDB lineage: Bacteria > Actinomycetota > Actinomycetes > Actinomycetales > Micrococcaceae > Kocuria > Kocuria tytonis. Next base: position 4,034 of record NZ_PNJG02000004.1, on the reverse strand, counting down.
GGGCCTGCACGGGCGCTACACCGGGGCGCTGAACACCGACTACCGCGTCGCGGCGTCCGAGCAGGTGCGGGTGATCTCCTCGGAGCAGTCCAACACCTCGGTGATCCTGCGTCCCGGTGAGGCGGACGCGGAGGATTCCGTGCTGCGCGGCGACGCCGTCATCGTCAAGTTCTTCCGGGTGGTGGGCGAGGGCCGCAACCCGGACGTCGAGGTGGGGGTCAAGCTCACCTCGCATGGTTCCTCGGCCGTGCCGGCCACCGCGGGATGGATCGACGCGCAGTGGCGCCAGGGCCTCGTGACCACCTCCGGGCAGCTCGCCGTGGCGGCCCAGTTCCTCGACGACTCCCGTGACGCGTGGGCCATGGCCGTCGACGCGGCCACGGCGGAGCGCGACTTCACGGACCTGGCACGGGATCTCGGCGCCACCACGGCACGCGTCCACGCGGACCTGGTGGCGGCCTTCGAACCCGCTGCCGTGGACGACGACGCCCGGCGCCGCTTCCTCGAGGACCTCGCCGGGCGCATCCGCTGGGCGTGGGAGTCCTGCGGCGAGCGGTTCGCGGCCTTCGGGCCGGAGGTGGACGCGCTGCTGGAGGAGCTGTCGGACACCCGGCAGATCCCCGCCCTGCAGCGGATCCACGGTGACTACCACCTGGGGCAGGTGCTGCACAACGACGCCCAGGGATTCCGCATCCTGGACTTCGAGGGTGAGCCGCTGCGACCCATCAAGGAGCGCGTGCGCCCGGACGTGGCGCTGCGTGACGTGGTGGGCATGCTGCGCTCGTTCGACTACGCGGGTGCCATGGCCGCGAAGGAACGGGGCCGGGACACGGCCGCCTGGACGCGAGCCGTCTCGGAGGCGTTCCTGGAGGGTTACAGCGCCACGAACGGCGCGCGCGTGGACATGGACTCCGTGCTCTTCCGGGCCCTCTGGCTGGACAAGGCCCTCTACGAAGTGGTCTACGAGCAGCGCAACCGCCCGGAGTGGGTGCAGGTGCCCGCGGACGCGGTGGTTCGTTCGCTTGAACGTGCACGCTCCCGTAACGTGAAGCGGGAGAAGCACGAGAGCCATGCAACGTCGTCCAGAACCGAGGATTTCGTGACCACCGAGCACCCCCGCCCCGCAGAATCCGCTGCCACGCCCGCCGCAGAGCGCCCCGGTCCCACGCCGTCCGGGCACTCCGCGCCTCGTTCCTCGGAGCCGGCGCCGCAGCCCCCGGCCCACGACGCCGCCCGGCAGGCCCCCGCGGCGTCCGACGGCTCCGCCGCACCGTCCGACCCGAAGGGGGCGGGGAATCCCGCGCCCGGTTCGGCGGCGGCCGGGCACAGTGGTGCGGACCGGCCCGGAGCCGACGCGGCGCCGTCGAGCGCCGCCGGCCCCGCCGGTGGTCCGGTGACCGTGTCGGAGGACGTCCTGGCCGCCGTGGCTGAGGGCCGGCACCACGATCCCCACTCGGTGCTGGGGGCCCATCCGAACCCGGACGGGACCGTGACCATCCGCACCCTGCGTCGTTTCGCGACCGCGGTCTCGGTGCGCACCCCCGATGGTTCGTTCCCCCTGGAGCACGAGTGGGGCGGGATCTTCACCGGGGTGGTTCCCGCGCACGACGAGGGCAAGATCCCCGACTACCGCGTGGAGGTCGGCTACGCCGGGAAGGCCCCGGAACTCGTGGACGACCCGTACCGCTTCGCCCCCACCCTGGGAGAGCTGGACCTGCACCTGATCGGCGAGGGGCGGCACGAGACCCTCTGGGAGGTGCTCGGGGCGCACGTGCGCCGCTATCCCTCCGCCCTGGGCGACGTCGCGGGCGTGAGCTTCGCCGTGTGGGCGCCGAACGCCCGGGCCGTGCGCGTGATCGGCGACTTCAACGGCTGGGACGGTTCCGAGCACGCCATGCGTGCACTGGGCTCCAGCGGTGTGTGGGAGCTGTTCGTGCCGGGGATGAAGTCCGGGGACACCTACAAGTACCAGATCTGCGGGTCCGACGGCGCCTGGCGGGACAAGGCGGACCCCATGGCCTTCGGCACGGAGATCCCGCCCTCCACCGCGTCGCGCGTCTTCGAGTCGGACTACCAGTTCCAGGACGCGGAGTGGATGGCCAAGCGGGCCGCCGGTGATCCGCACAACGCGCCCATGAGCGTGTACGAGATGCACATCGGCTCGTGGCGCATGGGCCTGGGGTACGTGGACCTGGCCCGCGAGCTCGTGGAGTACCTCACGTGGCAGGGCTTCACCCACGTGGAGTTCATGCCGGTGGCGGAGCACCCGTTCGGCGGCTCCTGGGGCTACCAGGTCACCGGGTACTACGCGCCGTCCTCGCGCTTCGGGTCCCCGGACGAGTTCCGCTACCTGGTGGACCAGCTGCACCAGGCCGGGATCGGCGTCCTGGTGGACTGGGTTCCCGGCCACTTCCCCAAGGACGAGTGGGCCCTGGCGAAGTTCGACGGGCAGCCGCTGTACGAGCACCCGGATCCGCGCCGCGGGGAGCACAAGGACTGGGGCACGCTCATCTTCGACTACGGCCGGCGGGAGGTGCGCAACTTCCTGGTGGCCAATGCCAGCTACTGGCTCGAGGAGTTCCACGTGGACGGGCTGCGCGTGGACGCGGTGGCGTCCATGCTGTACCTCGACTACTCCCGCAACGACGGCGAGTGGGAGCCCAACCAGTACGGTGGCCGCGAGAACCTGGAGGCGATCGCGTTCCTGCAGGAGGCCAATGCCACGGCCTACCGCCGCAGCCCGGGCATCGTGATGATCGCGGAGGAGTCCACGTCCTTCCCCGGTGTCACCAAACCGACCAGCGCCGGGGGCCTGGGGTTCGGGATCAAGTGGAACATGGGCTGGATGCACGACAGCCTCGAGTACATGGCCGAGGACCCGATCAACCGGCACTACCACCACAACAAGGCCACGTTCTCCCTCGTCTACGCGTTCTCGGAGAACTTCATCCTGCCCATCTCGCACGACGAGGTGGTCTACGGCAAGGGTTCACTGCTGCGCAAGATGCCCGGTGACCGCTGGCAGCAGCTGGCGAACGTCCGTGCCTACCTCGCCTACATGTGGGCGCACCCCGGCAAGCAGCTGATCTTCATGGGCACGGAGTACGCCCAGGAGTCGGAGTGGTCCCAGGAGCACGGTCTGGACTGGTGGCTCTCGGAGACGCCCCCGCACCACGGGGTGCAGGAACTGGTGCGGAGTCTGAACACGATCTACCGGCAGACCCCCGCCCTGTATGCGCGGGACAACGATCCCTCCGGGTTCGAGTGGATCGACGCGAACGACGCCAAGCGCAACACCCTGTCCTTCACCCGCTGGGACGACCAGGGCAACCCCCTGGTGTGCGTTACGAACTTCGCGGGCAACACCCACGAAGGATTCCGGCTCGGACTGCCGTGGGCGGGGGAGTGGGAGGAAGTGCTGAACACGGACTCGGAGCTCTTCGGCGGTTCCGGGGTGGGCAACCTCGGGCGGGTCACCGCCACGGAGGGTGCCCACGACGGCAAACCGGCCTCGACGGTGCTCACGGTTCCCCCGTTGGCGGTTCTGTTCCTCAAGCCCGCCGGCGGCTCGGGGACGAGCCCGGCCGCGGGATCGGACAGCGGGAACCACTAGCACTGCAGCGGCCAACCGGAGATCCGGTCCGGCCCACGACGAACCCGCGGATGGCAGCCGGCCACCGCGGGTTTGTCGTATCCCGCGCCCACGTGTAATGTCTTCCGAGTTGCCACGGCGGCGGTCGCGAAGACCGGCAATGGTAGCAGCATCGGGTCCCAGTCGGAGCCGGCCAGGAGGTTCGCAAGGACCGGCTGGTGTGCTACGATTGACCCCCGCAAGTCACCGAACGGTGCGAACATCGTGAAGCAACCCAGGGTTCACCTGAGGTTGCGAGGGATGTCGGCCAGAGGTAATCTTGCAAACCGCAACCGATCGCGGTGCAGCTCGCAGGAGTAGCCGCAATGTGGTGTGTTGTTTGTCAACTCAATAGTGTGTCTAGTTTGTTGATACCAAAGATTTTGATTGTTTTTGGTTGATG
>NZ_PNJG02000003.1 GCF_003226895.2 Kocuria tytonis | reverse complement strand
ACGCAACCGGAGCCGAGCGTTCCGGCGCCCACGGCCACGCAGCCTGCCCCGCAACCCCCCCCGCGCCCAGGTCTTACCACGGGATGGCATGGGCGGTGCGCCGCCCATGCCATCCCGCACCGGTCTCGAGTCCCTGGCCCTCAGTCCCGCAGCAGCGTGGCCCGCAGCAGCCGGCCCACCTGCGGGGTCTCCAGCAGGAAGCCGTCGTGACCGCTGGGTGAGGTGATCACGTGCAGCTCCTGCTCACCGGGCAGCGCCGCCACGAGCTCGGCGGACTCCCGGGGCAGGAACAGCCGGTCCGAGTCCACGGCCGCCACGAGCCACTCGCACCGGGAGCGCGCGAGGGCCTGCCGGAGGCTGCCGCGGCCGCGGGCGACGTCGTGGGACATCAGGGTCTCGTTCACGCCGAGGTACGCGTTTGCATCGAAGCGCGCCGCGAGCTTGACCGCCTGATGGTCCAGGTAGCTCTCCACGCGGTAGCGTCCCCGGTCCCCGGTGTGGCTCGGTTGCGCCGCGGACCCCTTCTCGGGACCGTCCCAGGGCACCGCACCGCGCGCGGATCCCGCGTGGCACGGGGGCTCCGCCCGGGCCCGGGCATCCGCGCTATCCTGCGGTTCCCGGCCGAAGCGCGCGGCGAGCTCGTGCGCGCTGCGGTAGGTGATGTGGGCGATCCGCCGCGCCAGCCCGAGCCCTTCGGCGGGGTGCGGGCCCGCGTAGTAGTCGCCGCCCTGGAAGTGCGGGTCCTGCCGAATGGCGAGCGCCTGGGTGCGGCCCCATGCGAGCTGCTCCGCACTGACCCGGGCGTTCGCCGCGATCACGGCGCACGCCGTCACGCGCTCGGGGTGGCTCACGGCCCACTCCAGCGCGCGGGCACCACCCATGGAGCCCCCGACCACCAGGCGCCACCGGTCGATTCCCAGCAGGTCCGCGAGCCGCGCCTCCGCGGCCACGGTGTCCCGCACCGTGATCCGCGGGAAGCGCGCACCCCACGGGGTGCCGTCGGGTGCGGGACTCGCCGGACCCGTGCTGCCGTGGCAGCCGCCCAGGATGTTGGCGCACACCACGAACCACCGGGTGGTGTCGATCGCCGCGCCCGGACCCACGAGCCCGTCCCACCACCCGTCGGTGTCCGCGGCCGCCCTGCGGTCCAGGGCGTCGAACGGGGCGGTGTCCCCGTAGCCCACACTGGTGCCGCGCGCCACATGGGAGTCGCCCGTGAGGGCGTGCTCGATCAGCACCGCGTTGGAACCGTCCGGGGCCAGCTCGCCCCACGTCTCGTAGGCCAGGCGCACGCCCGGGAGCCGGAACCCGGATTCCAGGCTCACGTCCCCGATGCCCGCGCAGCGCACCACGCCGTCACGGCGCACCGAGGGCGCGCACGGCGTCACGGTCATGGTCAGGCCGCCTCGTCGTCCGACGACGCCGCGTCACCCACCGCGCCGCCCGGCGCGTTCACCGCGGCGAACCCGATCTCGAGGTCCGCGAGAATGTCCTCGATCCCCTCGGTGCCCACGGACAGCCGAACGAACCCGGGTTCCACGCCCGCCGCGAGCTGCTCCCGCTCCGAGAGCTGAGCGTGCGTCGTCGACGCCGGGTGGATCACGAGCGAGCGGACGTCGCCGATGTTCGCCACGTGGGAGTGCAGCTGCAGCGCGTCCACGAACGCGATGCCCGCGTCCCTGCCGCCGGACAGCACGAACCCGAGGACGGAGCCGGCGCCGTCGGGAGCGTACTTCCGTGCGCGGTCGTGCCACGGCGAGGACTCCAGGCCGGCGTAAGAGACGGACGCCACCTCGGGCCGGGTCTCGAGCCACCGGGCCACCCTCTCGGCATTCGCCACGTGACGCTCCACGCGCAAGGACAGCGTCTCGATGCCCTGCTCGATCAGGAACGCGTTGAACGGGGAGATGGACGTGCCCAGGTCACGCAGCAGCTGCACCCGTGCCTTCAGGACGTAGGAGAGGTTCACGCCGAAGGCGCCGTCCGCGCCCAGGTCGCGGGCGTACACCAGTCCGTTGTAGGTGGGGTCCGGCTGGTTGAAGCCCGGGAACCGCTCCGGGTCCTGCCCGTAGTCGAAGCGCCCGGCGTCCACGATGAACCCGCCGATCGCGGTGCCGTGGCCACCCAGGAACTTGGTGCCCGAGTGCAGCACGATGTCTGCGCCCCACTCGATGGGCCGCACCAGGTACGGGGTGGCCACGGTGTTGTCCACGATGAGCGGCACACCGGCCTCGTGGGCGATCCCGGCAATGGTCTCCACGTCGAACACGTCGTTGCGGGGGTTCGGGATCATCTCGCCGAAGAACGCCACGGTGTCCGCGCGCACGGCGTCCCGCCACTGCTGCGGGTCGTCCGGGTCCGCGACGAACGTGGTCTCCACGCCCATGCGCGGCAGGGTGTGCCTGAGCAGGTTGTAGGACCCGCCGTACAGGGACGGGCTGGCCACCACGTGGCTGCCGGCGCCGCCCAGGTTCAGGATGGCGAGCGTGGCGGCGGCCTGCCCGGAGGAGACCATGAGCGCACCCACTCCCCCCTCCAGGGAGGCGAGGCGGTTCTCCACCACCTCGGTGGTGGGATTGGTCAGCCGGGAGTAGATGGGGCCCATGTCCTGCAGGGCGAACCGGGCGGCGGCCGTCTCCGCGTCCGGGAAGACGAAGGACGAGGTCTGGTAGATCGGCAGGGACCTCGCGCCGGTCACGGGATCGGGGTTCTGGCCCGCGTGGATCTGACGGGTCTCGAAGGTCCAGCCCTGGGGGTTGTCGGGGGTGGGTGCGGTGCTCATGGCCGTGCTCCTTCTGGGAAGGATCAGGGGTCCGGGGCCGGTCCGCACGGTGCCCGTGCAGTGGACCGGGCACCAGTGACCCGCGCTTGCCGTGGACGTCGGACGACGTCCCGGCCAGGTCTTCACCCAGGGCACCCCACCGCGGTAAGGGAGGGTTGCCGGTCAGCAAGCTGGGGCTTCGCGCTGACTCTCGTGACCTAGACCTCCATTGTGGGAACCGTCCGGGGCGCACGTCAAGCGAGCGGGTCGTGCGGCGGGCCCCTGTGTTGCACCACCCGATTTGGACGGCCGTGTGGCGGGTGTCACGATAACTGCATGAAGCTGGATCACGTTTCCTTCGCAGCGCAGCCGGACGGGCTGGAGGCCACCACCGAGCAGATTGCGGACCGACTGGGCATCGAGCCCGTCAAGGGCGGGGTGCATCCCCGTTTCGGCACCCGGAACATGATCCTGCCCCTCACGGACCACCAGTACGTGGAGGTCGTCACCGTCCTGGAGCACCCCGCTGCGGACAAGGCCCCGTTCGGTCAGGCCGTCCGGGCCCGTTCGGAGGCCGGCGGCGGCTGGCTCGGCTGGGTCGTGGAGGTCCCGGACCTCGCGCCGTTCGAGGCGAAGCTCGGCAGGCCCGCCGTGCCGGGCGGGCGCATCTTCCCGGACGGCCGGCAGCTCGAGTGGCACCAGATCGGCGTGAAGGGCCTGATCTCGGATCCGCAGCTGCCGTTCATGATCCGCTTCGACTCCGAGGACGAGATGCACCCCTCGCGGGCCCGGGTCACGGACGTCCGGCTCAGCGGCCTGGACATCGCGGGCTCCCCCGAGCGCGTGACCGACTGGCTCGGCGGTCCGGTGGAGGACGTCCTGGGCTCCCTGGACGTCACGTGGTCCGCTCCCCACGGCACCCCCGGGATCATGGCCGTCTCCTTCGAGACCCCGGACGGCACCGTCACCATCTGAGCGTCGTCGTACCGCGCGGTCCGACGACGCCGCCCGAACCGGTCTCCCCGTCCCGGTCCGCAGGCGCGGGACAGAAAGAGCAACCCCGTGCGGCTCAGCCCGCAAGCAGCTGCGGTGCCAGGAATCCCACGGTGTCCAGCAGCGCGTGGGCGACCAGCAGCGGCATGAGACGGCCGCCGCGGCGGTACACCCACACGAACACGAGCCCCATCACGAGGTTTCCCAGCGCGGGCCCGAATCCCTGGTACAGGTGGTAGCTCGCGCGCACCACGGCGGAGACCACCGCAATCGTCCACCACCGCCTGCCGAGCCCGCGCATCCGGTCGCACAGGAACGCCACCACGATGACCTCTTCCACCAGGGAGTGCCGCAGCGCGGAGAGCACGAGCAGCGGCACGGTCCACCACGTGTTCTCCAGCGTGGACGTGGTGATCTGGGCCGTGACGCCCAGGGCCCGCCCGGCGTGGTAGAGCGCGAGCGTCCCACCACCCATCACCGCGAACAGCGCGGCTCCCCACAGCAGATCGCGCACCGGCCGGCGGGCGTCCACCCCGATCCCGCGCAGGACGCCGGGGATCCCGCGTGCCGTGCCCGCCATGAGGTACAGCGCGAGCACCACGGGCACCAGGGCGAAGCCGATGCCCGCCAGGCGGCGCAACGCGTCGACGAGGGCGACGCTGCTCAGCGGCTGGTTCAGGGTGGCGGTGCTCTGCGCCACGGAGGACTGCAGCATCACCTCCACGAGGTCCAGCACCGCGTACACGGCCGATGCTCCCAGGGACACGCCGAGCACCAGGAGCAGCTGCAGCCGCAGGTCGGCGGGGGCGGCCGAATGGGGCGCGGGGATCGAGGTCTGCACACCCCCATTCTGCCGGGCGGTCCGCCGAGAACGGTGCGCCGGGCCCGGCCGGCGGCAGGCTCACCCCGGCACCGGCCTGGATAGGGTGGGAGGCATGCGCCCGCGCCCCACCGCCATGGACACCTCCCCGCGTCGACGCGCCCTGCGTCCCGGGTGGCGCCGCAGGGACGGTGTGGAAGCCGTCATCCTCGCGCTCGCCGGTGTCGAGCTGGTCTACCTCTCGGACTTCGTCCAGAAGGTCCCCTGGAAGGTCGACGTGGGATGGGTGGCCCTGGGAGCCGTGATCCTGGCCGCCCCACTGGCATGGCGGCGGCGCTTTCCCGTCACCGTGATGGTGGCGGTGTCCGTCCTGTACTTCGCGCTCGCCACGTGGGTGGGGGTCGAGATGTACGCCTCCCAGGTGGTGCTCTTCCTGGGCTTCTACTCCGTGGGGGCGTGGTGCCCGGACCGCCACCGGGCCATGTGGTCCCGCGCCGCGGTCGCCGCAGGAATGGGGGTGTGGCTGGTCTGGGTCACCGTGGACCAGTTCACCGACCCGCAGGTGGGCGAGCGCGGCGTCAACGCCTACATGGCGTTCGCCGCGATCCAGCTGCTGATCAACATCGCCTACTTCACCGGGGCGTGGATCTTCGGCAACCGGACGTGGCACGCGGCGATCGAACGGGAGGACCTCGAAGCCGCCCACGCCGAGATCCGGAACCAGCAGGACCGGCTGGCCGAGCAGGCCGTCAGCCTCGAGCGGCTCAGGATCGCCCGGGAGCTGCACGACGTGGTGGCCCACCACGTGACGGCCATGGGCGTGCAGGCCGGCGCGGCACGGGTGAGCATGTCCCGGGACCCCGAGGCCGCGGCCGTGCACCTGCGCGGCGTCGAGTCCTCGGCGCGGGATGCCGTGGCCGAGCTCAGGACCATGGTGCACACGCTGCGCGACGGCGAGGGGATTCCCGACTCGGTGCCCCGCCTGGCCGACCTCGACGCGCTCGTCGCCGATGCCCGGGCGATCGGTCAGGACGCGGCGCTCGAGCGGATCGGCCCGGAACCGGACCTGCCACCCCCGGCACAGCTGGCGCTGTACCGCACGGCCCAGGAGGGGATCACCAACGCCCGCAAACATGCCGGGCCCCGTGCCGCCGTCACGGTGCGGCTGCGCACCGGGACGGACCGCGTCGAGCTGGAGATCAGTGACAGCGGGCGTGGCAGCCGGCTCGGCGGCTCCGCGGCCGGTGGTGCGGGGATGGGCCTGACCGGCATGCGGGAGCGGATGGCGTCGGTGGGCGGCACACTCGAAGCGGGTCCCAAACCGGACGGCGGCTGGCTGGTGCGGGCCACGGTGCCCGGCCAGGCGGGAAAGAAGGTCGCCTCATGAGCCTGCGGGTCCTACTGGTGGACGACCAGCCCCTGATCCGTGTGGGCTTCGCCACGATCCTCACCTCGCAGGGGGACATCGACGTGGTGGGCGAGGCCGGCGACGGCGTCGAGGCACTCGAGCTCGCCGCCGCCCTCGATCCGGACGTGGTGTGCATGGACGTCCAGATGCCGAGGATGGACGGCATCGAGGCCATACGTCAGCTCCTGGCCACCGGAGCACGGGCCGCGGTACTCGTCCTCACCACGTTCGACACGGACGAGGCGCTCTTCGCGGCCCTGTCCGCAGGGGCATCGGGGTTCCTGCTCAAGTCGGCGGGCCCCGAGGAGCTGATCGAGGCGGTCCGGGTGCTCGGCCGCGGTGATGCTCTGCTGGACCCGCTGGTCACGCGGCGGGTCCTGGAGCGCATGGCGGGGACACCCGCTGCGGAACGGGACCCCGCGGCGTCGTCGTACCGGGACTCACCCGCCCCGGAAACCCCGACCCGTCCCCGGGCGGAGTGCGAGCTGGCGCGGGTGGGTCTCACCGCCCGTGAGGCCGAGGTGCTGCGCGCGATGGCACGGGGCCTGTCCAACGACGAGATCGCCCGGCAGCTGGTCGTGGGCAGGGCCACCGTGAAGACCCATGTCTCGAACGTGCTGCTGAAGACGGGTGCGCGGGACCGGGTCCACGCCGTCATCTGGGCCTTCGAGCGCGGGGTGACCGGCCGCTGAGGCGCCGCGTCCGCCGCGGAGCCGGTTCCTCCCCCTCCAGGGGGAGGAACCCCGGGGTCGAGAAATCCCCCACACGGCGGAGGTGCACGCGGCCGTCGCTTCGTAGGCTCGAACCATGATCGCAGTGAACGGGGTGAACAAGTCCTTCGGCGCGGCCCACGTGCTGCAGGACGTGACCTTCGGCATCCAACCGGGCCTCATGACGGGCTTCGTGGGCGGCAACGGAGCGGGCAAGACCACCACCATGCGCATCCTGCTGGGCGTGCTGACGCCCGACTCGGGCCGGATCGAGGTGGACGGGGCCCCGATCACCGCCGACTACCGGGCGGGAATCGGGTACATGCCGGAGGAGCGCGGTCTCTACCCCAAGATGAGCGTCCTCGACCAGCTGGTCCACCTGGGCCGGCTGCACGACATGTCCGGCGCCGCCGCGAAGACCCGGGCCCTGGCCCTGCTCGACCGCCTCGGGCTGGGCGAGCGGGCGGGCAGCCGCCTCGAAGAGCTGTCACTCGGCAACCAGCAGCGGGCCCAGATCGCCGCCGCCCTGGTGCACGACCCTGTGGCCCTCGTCCTGGACGAGCCCTTCTCCGGTCTGGACCCCCATGCCGTGGACACGACCCTTCAGGTGCTGCGGGAGACCGCGGACACCGGGGTTCCCGTCCTGTTCTCCTCCCACCAGCTCGACCTCGTGGAACGGCTGTGCGACGAGCTCGTCATCCTCGCCGACGGACGCGTGCGCGCCACGGGCTCGCGCGCCGAGCTCCTGGCCGCACACGCGGAGCCCGAGTGGGAGCTCGTCACCGCGACGGACACCGGGTGGGTGCGCGATGCTCGCGGCGTGGAGGTGCTGTCCTTCGACGGCGGCCACGTCCGCTTCCGCGCCGTCTCGGACTCCGCCGCCCACGAGGTCCTCGCCGACGCCGTGGGCAGAGGCACCGTCCACCGCTTCGGACCCGTCACCCGCACCCTGCACGAGATCTTCACGGAGGTCACCCGATGAGCACCGTCACTGCCGCCTCGGCGAACACCACCGCCGGGCGCCAACCCCGACGCACCCCCTTCTGGTCCGCGGTGGGCACCGTGGCCGCACGCGAGATGACGGTGAAGGCCACGTCCCGACCGTTCATCATCACCACGCTGATCCTGCTGGCCGCGGCACTGGCCGCCACGCTGCTCGTGCCGCGCCTGGGCGACCTGTTCGCCGGGGACGCCGTGCGCGTGGCCGTGGTGGACCAGACGGCGGCGTCGGTCCAGGGGCTCGGCGAGGACTACGCGCCCCAGACACTCGGTTCGGAGGATGCGGCCCGCGAGGCGGTGCGCAGCGGTGAGGCGGACGCGGCCGTCGTGCCCGATCCGGGCAGTCCCTCCGGCACGAGCGTCCTGGCCATGACGGACGCACCCACGGATCTCGTGCAGGCGCTGTCCACGAGCCCCACCGTGGAGCTGCTCGACCCGAACGCCCCGAATCCGCTGCTGCGCTACCTCATCGCCTTCGGCTTCGGCATCGTGTTCTTCCTGGCAGCGGTCACGTTCGGCCAGCAGATCGCCGTCTCGGTGATCGAGGAGAAGCAGTCGCGGATCGTGGAGATCCTGCTCGCTGCGGTCCCGGCGCGGGCCATGATGGCCGGCAAGGTGCTGGGCAACGCGGCCATGGCGATCCTGCAGGTGGGCCTGGTGGCCGTCGGGCTGCTGCTGGGGATGCAGATCAACGGGGACGTGCTGCCACTGGACGGGCTGGGGGTGCCGATCCTGTGGTTCGTGGTCCTGTTCTCGATCGGGTTCGTGATGATCGCCGCACTCTACGCAGCCGCCGCCTCCATGGTGTCCCGGCAGGAGGACATCGGCTCCACCTCGATGCCCGTGATGCTCATGATCATGCTCCCCTACTTCGGTGTCATCTTCTTCAACAGCAACCCGGAGGCGCTGCGCGTCATGAGCTGGATCCCGTTCTCCGCCCCGGTGGCCGTGCCGCTGCGCATCTTCCTGCAGCAGGGCGCGTGGTGGGAGCACATCGGTTCACTCGCGGTCCTGGTGGTGTCCACCGCTCTGGCCATCTGGCTGGCCGCGGTGATCTACGAGCGGTCCATCCTGCGCACCGGCAAGGCACTGAAGTGGCGGGAGGCCCTGCGGGGCTGACGACGGCGGTGGCGCGCCCCGGCCGCGGAGAGCACGGTCCGCGGTGCGCGCCACCGATCCGCCGCGCGGGGCCTGCTGCGGGCCCTTCCGCGGTGGGCCTTCCACGGGAGAGGCGCCGCGGGGCGAAGCGGCTCCCGTGCACACTCCCATCACGTGGGCACAGGACCCGTCCCTACACTGGCCCCATGACTTCCACGCAGCCCACCACCTCCGCAGAGTCCCCCACCGGCATCCCCTACCCCGTGGCCCCCCGCCGTCCGGTGGAGCGCACCTTCCACGGCCACACGTTCTCCGACCCCTACGAGTGGCTCCGGGAGAAGGACCTACCCGAGGTCCGCGCGCACCTGGACGCCGAGAACGCCTATGCGGAGGCCACCACCGCGGACCTCGCCCCGCTGCGGGAGAGCATCTACGGGGAGATCAAGAACCGCACGCAGGAGACGGACCTCTCGGTGCCCGGCCGCCACGGGGACTGGTGGTACTTCGCACGCACCGTGGAGGGCGGCGCGCACCAGGTGTTCTGCCGTGTGCCGGTCGCGGACCCCGCGGACTGGACGCCGCCCGCCGTGGAGCCGGGCGTCGAACTGGCCGGCGAGGAGACCCTGCTGGACGCCAACGCCGCCGCGCAGGACCACGAGTTCTACTCCCTGGGTGCCTTCAGCGTCTCCGACGACGGCTCCCGGCTCGCGTGGTCCGAGGACGTCGCCGGGGACGAGCGGTTCACGGTCCACATCAAGGACCTCAGCACGGGCGAGCTGCTCGCCGACCGCGTGGCGCAGACCTCGTACGGGGCGTTCCTCACCCCGGACGCCTCCCAGCTGATCTACACCGTGGTGGACGAGTCCTGGCGCCCGTACCGGGTGTACCGGCACGTTGTCGGGACGGACGTGGCCTCGGACGAGCTGCTGTTCCAGGAGGACGATCCCGGGCTGTGGCTCGGCGCCGAGCTCTCCGCGGACAAGCAGTGGCTCATGCTCTCCTCCTCGTGCTCGGAGTACAGCGAGTACCGGATCGTGCGTCTCAGCGACCTTCCCGTGCGCGACGCCGGGCGCGCCGAGACGCCCTCCCCCTCCGCCGACGACGCCGCACGACCCCTCGACCTGCCGTGGCGCACCGTGCTCTCCCGCGCGGACCGCGTGCTCTACGAGGTGGAGCCCCTCGAACTCGCGGGCCGAGACCACCTACTGCTGACCCACGACGCGGACGCCCCCAACGGCCGGATCAGCCTGCTCCCGCTGGAGCACGCCGGGCGCCCCCTCGCGCAGCTCACGCTCGTGGCCGTCCTGCCCGCCTCGGACGCCACCCGGGTGGAGTCCTGCGTCCCCACCGCCACGCACCTCGTGGTGGCACTGCGCGAGGACACGACGCCGCGGGTGCGGCTGATCCCCCGCGGTGCGGTGGAGCGTCTGGTCACCGGCGCCGTGCCGGGTCGGACCGACGCGGGGCCGGACGGTGCGGCGTCGTCCCCCGCCCGGGAGAACGGGGCGAGCGCGGGGACGGACGGTGCGGCGCAGTCGTCGGCGGGCCCGGAGAACGGGACGCACGCGGGAACGGGCGGTGCGGCGTCGTCGTCGGACCGGGACAGTCGCGAGGGAAGTGACGGTGCTGAGGACACGACGCTGCTCGCCGGGACCGAGGCGGCGTTCGAGGAGGAGCTCTACACCGCCGCGGTCCTCTCCGCGGAGTACGAGAACCCCGTGGTGCGGGTGTCCTACACGTCCTTCGTGACACCGCCCCGCGTGTACGACATCCCCACCGGGGAACCCGGACGCGAGGGACTGGACGCGTACGGCGTGGGCGAGCCCGTGCTGCGGCGCGAGGCCACCGTGCTGGGCGGCTACCGCAGCGCGGACTACACCGTGGAGCGGGACTGGGCCGTGGCCGAGGACGGCACGCGGATCCCCGTGAGTCTCGTGCGGCGCGCAGACCTGGACCCCGCCGTGCCCGCGCCCGTGGTGCAGTACGCGTACGGCTCATACGAGATGAGCACCGACCCCGCGTTCTCCATCTCGCGGCTGTCCCTGTTGGACCGCGGCGTGATCTGGGCCGTGGCCCACGTGCGCGGCGGCGGCGAGCTGGGCCGGGCGTGGTACGAGAACGGCAAGAAGCAGAGCAAGACCAACACGTTCACCGACTACGTGGCGGTGACCCGCCACCTGGCGGCGCGCCCGGACGTGGACGCCGGACGCATCGCGGTGCTGGGCGGCTCGGCGGGCGGTCTGCTCGTGGGTGCGGTGCTGAACCTCGCCCCGGAGCTGTACTGCGGCGCCCTGGCGGCCGTGCCGTTCGTGGACGCGCTGACCTCCATGCTGATGCCCGAGCTGCCGCTGACCGCGCTCGAGTGGGAGGAGTGGGGCAACCCCGTGGAGTCCGTGGAGGTCTACGAGTACATGCGCTCCTACTCCCCCTACGAGAACGTGCGGGACGCCGACTACCCGCCGGTGCTGGCCGTGACGAGCCTCAACGACACGCGTGTGCTCTACGTGGAGCCCGCCAAGTGGGTGGCCGAGCTGCGCACGCACGTGGCGCACCCCGAGACGGTGCTGCTGAGGTGCGAGATGGCCGGCGGCCACGGCGGGGCCTCCGGGCGGTACTCGCAGTGGAAGGACACCGCGTGGGAGTACGCGTGGCTCGCCCGGCAGCTGGGGGTTGCGGACTGACGGGGCGCGTGGGGGTGTCCCCGGCCTGAGGCACCTGCCTCGCTCCCGGCGCCCCGTGGCCGTCTCCTGGCGCCCCGGTCCGGAGCACCCCCGTCCGGAGCGCCCCCGGTGGGCGAGGTCCTGGGCCCCGGTGGGCGAGGTCCGGAGCGCCCCCGGTCCGCGGGGTCCGGGGCACGGCGTGCCCTGGGCGCGGCGCCCGTCGCTACTGGTAGTCGCCCAGGTCCAGCCGCAGCTCCGGGTCCTGCCGGACGTGCTCCAGGTGCTTCAGCTGCAGCGGGTGCAGGACACCGCCGAGCAGCCGGGTCCACGAGACGGGGTAGCCCACCACCTCACCGCGCTGCTCCCCGGGGAACTCGGCCGCCTGGTCCGCGTAGTAGTCCAGGCGGCGCTCCACCTCCCGCAGCCACTCGGCGGTGAGCGGGGTGGCCGCATGGGCGATGAACGCTCCCATGCCCACCAGGCGGGAGTGGTACAGGGCCAGGTCCTTGCCCAGCTGGCCGGGCAGCCGGGTGACCTGCCCCGCACTGAGCTCGGGGTACCCGGCGAGCCACGCCCGTGGATCCTGTCCCACCCGGGTGAACGCGGAGCCCCACGACCCCGTGGGCGCCTTGAGGTCGCAGTACCCGCCCCCGTGGTGGTGCATCAGGTACGCGCGCAGGTAGTCCGAGCGGTGAATCAGGGACAGGTTCTCGTAGGCCGGGTGCAGGGGGTGCTCCGGCACCACCCACTCGTGCAGGTTCTGCGCGGTGACCAGATCCACGGGCACTCCGATCCGTTCGCGAAGCACCGCCAGGTTCTCCCGACGCCGCGGGGTCATGGGGTTCTCGCCCAGCCAGAGCACGAACACCCGGCGCCGCACCGGACCGGGCACCGCGGTTGCTGCTGCGGTGGCAGGGGCGTCGCGGGCCACGAAGGAGCGGCGGTACCGGGCGGGATCGAACTCGTACGGGTGCCATCTGGCGTGCCAGCGACCCGCCACGGTTGCCGCGGAGAACAGCGCCGAGCGCTGCGCCCGGCGGCGGCGCTTGTTCGCCACGAACAGCGCGTGCTTGACCTGGCGCGCCGCCAGCAGCGGGTCCACCGGGTTCACGCCGCACGCTCCGGCTGCAGCGCGGCCACCGTCTCCGGGGTGAGCCACCCGCCCACGCCGCCGGTCACGATCTGCTCGGCCGCCGCGGCAGCCATCGCCGCGCTCGTCTGGAAGCCGTAGCCGCCCTGGCCTGCGAGCCAGAACACGCCGTCGGCCGCGGGGTCCCAGCCGCACACGGGCACGTCCGAGGCGCGTTCGGTCCGCAGCCCGGTCCATGCCTTCGCCACCCCGGTGATGCGCAGCTCCGTGTGCTCGTGGATGGTGGCGATCAGGCGCTCGACGGCGCCCGGGTGCGGCTGCGCGTCGCACGCCTCGCTGGGCTCGGACTCCCCCACCGAGATCATGGCGCCCACGGGATCGGGCCGGTAGTACCAGTGCTCCGCGGCGTCCATGACCATGGGGTGCTCGGCCGGCATGGCCGTGTCCAGGCGGACGAGGGCAGCGGTGCGGCGCAGCGGCTGCAGACCCTGCGGCGCGCCCCCCAGCAGCGAGCCCACGTGCTCCGCCCACGCCCCGGCCGCGTTCACCACGGTGCCCGCGCGGACGACGTCGTCGGGTTCCGTCCCGGGGCTGGTCGCCGCGGGCAGCAGCTCCCAGGTGCTGCCGGCACGCCGGGCCCCGGTCACACGGAACCCCGTGCGCACTGCCACGCCCGCGCTCTCGGCCCGGCGCCGGTGCCACGCGAGCAGCGCTGTGGCGTCCGAGCGCACCGCGGCGCCGTCCACCGCGGCAGTGCGGTAGCGGGCCGCGTCCGCGCGCAGCTCGGGGCACAGGGCGAACAGGTCGGTGCCGCTCATGCGGCGCAGTCCCGGCACGGTCTCCGCGGCGACGTCCGCGGGGGACCCGGCCACGACGAACGGGCTGGGCCACACCAGGGGCGAGGGCAGGTCCGCGGACGCCTCGGCGAGAGCGGCGATGGACCACCGGGTCAGTTCCAGCACCGGTTCCGGGCCGTAGCTCGGGATGAGCTGCTGGGCCGAACGCGCGGAGGTGTGCTGGGCCACGGCGTTCTCGGCCTCCAGGACACAGATGCCCCGGCCGGTGCCGCGCAGGCGTGCCAGCTCCGATGCCGCGGACAGACCCGCGATGCCCGCCCCGATGATCACGATGTCGTGGTGCATGAGCCCATGGTGCCATCCGCCGCAGGAGCAGGTGCGCGGCACACGAGAAGAACCCCGCCCCTCACCGTGACGGTGAGGGGCGGGGTTCCGCGGCGGTCCCGGACGATCGGATCGGCCGGGTCAGCCGTTCATCGACGCGCGATGAGGTGCCTGGATCAGGCGGGGATGTTCAGGACCTGGCCCGGGAAGATCAGGTTGGGCTCCGCCACGATGCCGGTGTTCGCCGAGTACAGGGCCTTCCAGCCGCCGTTCACGCCGAGCTTGTTGGCAATCGTGCCCAGGGTGTCCCCGGCCTGCACGGTGTAGGTGCCGGCGGCCGGAGCTGCCTGCTGCACGGGAGTAACCGGAGCGGAGTACTGCACGGCCGGGGCCTGGGCCACGGGGGCGGCCTGCTGGACCGGGGCAGCCTGCTGCACGGGAGCGGCCTGCTGGACCGGAGCAGCCTGCTGCACGGGGGCGGCCTGCTGGGCCGGAGCGGCTTCCTTCACCGGCGCGGCCTGCTGCACAGGGGCAGCCTGCTGCACGGAGGAGGACTGCGGGGCCACAGAGGACGCGGCACCGGAGGCGATCATGCCGGAGCACTCCCACTGGCTGGCACCGGAGCGGGCCATGAGGGCGGCGGCGGCAGCGTCCTGCACGTGGGCGGGAGCCTCACCGGCAGTGGCGTAGCCCTGCGTGATGTCGCTTCCCATGCCCTGCCAGGTGCTGGTCAGGAACTGGTAGGCACCGGAGGCACCTGAGGAGGCGTTGTGCGCCTGGTAGTTTCCACCGGACTCGCACTGCTTGATGGCGTCCAGGCTGGGGGCCGCGTTGGCGGGAACGGCGAAAGCACCGACGGCCACACCGCCCATCATGACAGCAGCGGCACCACGGCGAATAGCGGTTGAAGTCTTCATCATGCTCCGTAAGGCCACCTACGCTCGTTCCCATCCCTGGGTGTCTTCGCGCCGTCGTCTACCCGTGACTGTTGGTTTTAGGGGTAGAAGCTACGGAATGCTGCCATATAGACGACGTACGGTGTTGCAGCAGCATCCAGCACAATCCGGGGCACGGATCATGTGCACCCGGAGGCGAACTTCCGCTCACGAAAGTCCGCCGAGGAAGTTGTAGATAACGGTAGCGTAACGTTCCCCTGTTTTCCAAGAGCAACGTTACGTGTTCGTTATCCCGCTTCGGGGGGCAACCCCAGTCGCGGGCATGTATCACGGCCTTGGGGACCGTTCAACTCGGGCAACGCTAGGGCACCCCACCCCGAGGGTCAACCCGAGACCGCCCGGATCGGTGGATAACGGCGGGATTCCCAGGTGATAACGGGGTGATATCCAGCCTCTATCGGGCGCCCCACGCGGCAATCACACTAGCCATGCGCGCCTTCTCGTAGGCGTTCGCCTTCGCACTCGATGCGCTGTGGGGTTCCTCACTCAGCGCCGGCTGCGGCGGCAGCTGCGGCCGCTCGACCCGCGCACCGGCCTCCTGGGCGATGAGTGCTCCGGCGGCCCAGTCGTGCTCGTGCAGACCGCGCTCCGAGTAGCCGTCCAGCGTCCCGTCCGCGACCATGCAGAGATCCAGCGAGGCCGCCCCGAGGCGCCGCATGTCCGAGAAGTGCTCCATGGTGTCCAGGAACGAGCCGA
Source organism: Kocuria tytonis (assembly GCF_003226895.2). Classification (GTDB taxonomy): domain Bacteria; phylum Actinomycetota; class Actinomycetes; order Actinomycetales; family Micrococcaceae; genus Kocuria; species Kocuria tytonis. The sequence continues at coordinate 226,873 of NZ_PNJG02000003.1, read as the reverse complement.
ACTGCTCCCGGCGCACCGCGGCGTCGTAGGAGAAACCCGTCCCGTACAGGGCTCCCCTGCGGGCCGGCACCGGGCCGGACAGCCGTGCGTCCTCGCCGTTGCGCCGCACCCACGCCCCCAGTCCAGCCACGGCGTAGTACACGCGCCCCAGCGCGGGGGCGTCCACCACTCCCACGAGCCAGTTGCCGTGCTCGTCGCAGGCGGCCACGGACGTGGCGTAGTACACGATGTCCCGGATGAAGTTGGTGGTCCCGTCCAGCGGGTCCACGGACCAGCGCAGGCCCGAGCGCTGCTCGGGAACGTGGGTCCCGGACTCCTCACCCGTGACGGCGTCGTAGGGCCGCTCCCGCTGCAGCACGTCCAGGACCGCCTGCTCCGCGGCGACGTCGAACGCCGTGACCCAGTCCCCGTCCGAGGACTTGTTCACCGCCTGGAACGCCGAGGCGTCCCGGCCGCGCAGCACGTGCGCTCCCGCCTCCGCGGCCCGCAGGGCCACGCCCAGCAGGTCCTCCAGCTCGTCCGTCCCGGGACCCAGCCCCTCCAGGGCATCCGCCATGGTTCTCTACTCCTGTGTGTCGTCGGTGGTGCCGGTGGTGTCGGCCGTGTCCTGGGAACCGTCGGCGGTTCCGGTGCCGGCGCCCGCGGCGTCCTCGAACGCCGCCGGACCCTCGGCGAGCAGGCGCTCGAACCCGGACTCGTCCAGCACCGGGACGCCGAGCGACTCCGCCCTGTCCAGCTTGGTGCCCGCGTTCTCGCCGGCCACCAGGAAGTGCGTCTTCCTGGACACGGACCCCGAGGCCTTCCCGCCGCGTCTCAGGATGGCCTCCTTGGCGGAGTCCCGGCTGTAGCCCTCGAGGGAGCCCGTGACCACCACCGTGATGCCCTCGAGCGTGCGCGGTGTGGACTCGTCGATCTCCTCCTCCATGCGCACACCCGCGGCCGCCCAGCGGTCCACCACGGTGCGGCGCCACGGCTCGTCGAAGAACTCCCGGACGGCCTGGGCGATCACCGGCCCCACGCCGTCGGTGCCGGCCAGGGTGTCCAGGTCCGCCGCGCGGATCGCGTCCATGCTGCGCAGTGCGGTGGCCAGCGAGCGCGCCGCGGTGGGACCCACGTGGCGGATGGACAGCGCCACCAGCACGCGCCACAGCTCGGTGTCCTTGGCCTGCTCCAGCTGCGCGAACATCTGCTCGGTGGTCTTGGAGGGCACGCTCGGCTTGGCCCTGGTGGGTTTGGTCCAGAAGTACGGCACCAGCTCCGGGGTGGTCCGCTGGGTCTTCTCCCCCGTCTGCCGGTCCGTGACCGTGCGCCGGGAGTCCCGCCACACCATCACGTCCCGCAGGTCCTCCGGGGTGAGGTCGAACAGCCCGGCCTCGTTGCGCAGCGGCGGGACCGAGAGATCGGTGCCGTCCGGTGCGTCCAGGGGCACGGGCTGGGTGAGGGCCTTGGCGGCCTCCTCGCCCAGCGCCTCGATGTCGAAGGCACCCCGTCCCGCCGCGTGGTTCACGCGTTCCTTGAGCTGGGACGGGCAGGTCTCCGCGTTGGGGCAGCGGATGTCCACGTCCCCCTCCTTGGCAGGGCGCAGCGGCGTGCCGCAGGAGGGGCACTCGGTGGGCATCACGAACTCCCGCTCGGTGCCGTCCCGCAGCGCCACCACGGGGCCCACGATCTCCGGGATCACATCCCCGGCCTTGCGCAGCACCACGGTGTCCCCGATCAGCACGCCCTTGGCCTTGACCACGTCCTGGTTGTGCAGCGTGGCCATCTCCACCGTGGAGCCGGCCACCCGCACCGGGTCCATGAGGCCGAACGGGGTCACACGACCGGTGCGGCCCACGTTCACCAGGATGTGCACCAGTTTGGTGTTGACCTCCTCCGGCGGGTACTTGTAGGCCACCGCCCAGCGGGGCACGCGCGAGGTGTATCCCAGCCGGAACTGGGTGCGGCGGTCGTCCACCTTGACCACGATGCCGTCGATCTCGTGCAGCAGACTGTGCCGCTTGTCCCCGAATTCCGCGATGAACTCCAGCACCTCGGGGATGGAGGCGAGCACCCGGGAGTACGGGCTCACGGGCAGCCCCCACTCCTGCAGGACGTGGTACGCCCGGGACTGGGTCTCCAGCTCGAAGCCCCGGGCGGCGCCGATGCCGTGCACGAACATGGACAGCGGCCGCCTGGCCGTGACCTGGGGGTCCTTCTGCCGCAGGGACCCCGCGGCGGCGTTGCGCGGGTTGGCGAAGGGCGCCCGGCCCTCCTCCACCATGGCCTCGTTCAGCGCCCGAAAGTCCTTGGAGGAGATGAACACCTCGCCGCGGACCTCCACCTCCTCGGGCAGGTCCTCGCCCGTGAGCCGCTGCGGGATGCTCCTGATGGTGGCCACATTGTGGGTGATGTCCTCGCCCGTGGTGCCGTCGCCGCGGGTGGCCGCGCGCACGAGCACACCGTCCCGGTACAGCAGGTTCACCGCCAGCCCGTCGATCTTGACCTCGCTCAGCCACGCGACCTCCGGCGCACCGGGAAGCTCGACCACCTGCTTCTGCGCGCGTTCCAGCCACGCCACGAGCTCGTCGGTGGAGAAGACGTCCTCCAGCGAGTACATCTTCTCCAGGTGCTTCACCGGGCTGAACGCCGCCCCCACCTCGCCGCCCACCTCCTGCGTGGGCGAGTCGTTGGCCTTGAGCTCCGGGTGCAGCGCCTCGAACTCCTCGAGGGAGCGGTAGAGGGCGTCGTACTCGGCGTCCGAGATCACGGGCTGGTCATGCACGTAGTACGCGGCGCGCGCCTCGCGGACCCGGTCCGAGAGCTCGGCGTACTCCTCCCGCAGGGCCTCGCTGGGCTCCTCCGGGTTGAGGCTCTGGCCGTTTGCGTCCGTGGCCCGCTGCGCGTTCTTGGCGTTGACTGTGCTCACGCCACCATTGTGGCCCAGGACGACGACACGCACGACACGCCCCGCACCCCCTGAGCCCGCGATCCGGCTCGCCGACACCGCGAGGTCACCGTCGGGACGCTCCGCGCGGCCACGGCCGGGCGGAATTCGGTGGCAGTCGGACAGAGGCAACGGGCCCCCTCGGATCCGTGGATCCGAGGGGGCCCGTCGAGCGGTGTCCCGTGGCGGCGGTGCGCCGCCTACAGCGCGGCGACCCGCAGCTGCGCGTGCGGACGGTTGCGCTTGGGGCCCCACACCTGGACGTGCGATGCGCTCCAGTGGGCGCCCCGACCGTCGTCGTCCACGGCCACGGCGACCGTGGCGGGCAGGCGCACCGGGGTGGCGAAGTCCACCGACCACGTGAACGGCACCTCGGACGGCACGCCCGTAAGCGCGAGCGCGCGCGACGCCGTGTACATGCCGTGCGCGATCGCCCCCTTCATGCCCAGCGCCCTGGCGGAGGGGTCCGAGAGGTGGATGGGGTTGTAGTCGCCGCTCACCGCGGCGTAGTCCCGCCCGGTGCCGGCGCCCAGCGACCACTGCCCGGTGGGCAGCGGCGCCTCGAACGGCGCGTGCTCGCGCTGCGCGGCGTCCTCGGAGCCCGCGCGCGGGGCCTCACCCGCAATGGCGGTGTGCACCCCCTTGGCGAGGTAGCCGGAACGTCCGGCCCACGCGACCGAGCCGTCCTCGCGCGTCAGGGTGACGACGGCGTCGAGCATGGTCCCGGCGCGGTGCGCACGCAGGTTCTCGGTCCACGCGGTCGCGGTGACCCGCTCCCCCACCGCCACGTCCGAGACGTGGTGCACGGTGTTGGAGATGTGCACCATGCCGAGCACGGGCAGCGGGAAGTCCTTGCGGGTCAGCACGGACATGGCCACGGGGAACGCGAGACAGTGCAGCGCACCGGAGAACACGGCGGTCTCCGCGGACCCCGGCGCCTCGGGGTGCGGGGTGGCGTGGACCACACGGCAGAACTTCTCGTGCCACTCGGGATCGGCGGCCAGACCCTCCACCACGTGGGCCACGCGGGGCAGCTCGAGCGCGCCCGAGACCCTGTCCCGCCCGGGCGTGCGCAGCGACGCCGGCAGGATGCGACCCACGGGCGAGGTGCGCAGCGCGGGCAGCACCCTGCGCGAGGCCGACGCCGCGGCGTCGCCCGCGGCGGACGTAGCCGCGCGCGCTCCCGCGGTGGCGTAGAGCGCGGGCAGCTTCACGGCGCCCGACGGCATGGTGCGCTCGTAGCCCTCCGGGAGCGAGGGGACGGTGGAATCCGCAGCACTCATGCGCTCAGGCCCCCACCATGCTCTGGCCGCACACGCGCAGCGTCTGGCCGTTGACGCCACCGGCGGCGTCCGAGAGCAGGAACGTGATGGCCTGCGCCACGTCCACCGGGGTGCCACCCTGCTGCAGGGAGTTCAGCCGGCGGGAGATCTGCCGGCGCGCGGCCGGGATCTTGGCGGTCATCTCGGACTCGATGAACCCGGGTGCCACCGCGTTGATGGTGCCGCCCTTGGCGGCGATCAGCGGAGCGGTGGCGGCCACCGCGCCGATCACACCGGCCTTGGAGGCCGCGTAGTTGGTCTGCCCGCGGTTGCCGGCCACACCGCTGGTGGAGGCCAGGCACACGATGCGCGGCGCGGGCCCCAGCTTGTCGGAGGACAGCAGGGTCTCGGTGATGCGCAGCTGGGACTCGATGTTCACCGCGATCACCGAGTTCCACTTGGCCTCGTCCATGTTCGCCAGCATCTTGTCCCGGGTGATCCCGGCGTTGTGCACCACGAGGTCCAGGCGGCCGTAGCGCCCGGCCACGAGGTCCAGGATCTTCTGCCCGGCCTGGGGATCGGTCACGTCCAGCTGCAGCGCGGGGACGCGCAGCTCGTTGGCGAGCTTGCTCAGGGCGTCCCCGGCGGCCGGGACGTCCACCGGGATCACGGTGGCGCCCGAGGCGGCCAGCGTGCGTGTGACCTGCTCGCCGATCCCGCGTGCGGCGCCGGTGACCACGGCCACCTTGCCCGCCACGGGGTGCTCCCAGTCCACACCGGCATCGCCGCGGTCGTCGCCGACCGTGAGGAACTGCCCGTCCACGTACGCGCTGCGCCCGGACAGGAAGAACCGCACGGCGCCGATCACGCTGGGGGCGTCCGCGGCCACGCCGTCCGCGACGAGCACGCCGTTGGCGGTCACGCCCCCGCGCATCTCCTGGGCCACGGAGCGCAGCAGGCCCACCACGCCCTGCCGTGCGGCCGCCTGCGCCGGAGCCAGCTGCTCCGCACCCGGGAGCGTGCCCGAGGCCGCTCCCGTGCCGATCCCCGGGGCGGGGCGGGACAGCGTGATGACCCGGCCACCGGCACGCAGCTTGCGCAGCGCCGAGGACAGCTCCAGGGCGGGACCGCCCAGGTCGGCAGGCCCCTGCGCCTCGGTGTAGTCGATCAGCACGGCGCCCACACGGTCCACGTCGGAGGCGTGGCGGCGCACGTCGAGGTCCCAGCCGAGCATGGCCGACGCCGCGGCGTCGGCGGCCCTGCCCCGGCCCAGCACCAGCACCGCGCCCTCGGGGAAGTCCCGGCCGCTGCGGTAGCGGCGCAGGGCCACAGGGCGCGGCAGGCCCAGCTTGCTCGCGAGCTGCTTGCCCAGCCCCGAGTTGACCATGTCCAGATATGTGTCCGTCACTTCAGTTCTCTCCCGGATCTCGTGATGTCTCGCGGTTGACGTGGGGTGCTCAGGCCGAGCGCAGCAGCATGGCCACGCCCTGGCCACCGGCGGCGCACACAGAGATCAGCGCGGTCTGCGGGCGGCCCTCCGCCTTGGCTCGGGCGGCGAGCTCCTTGGCCGTGGAGGCCACGATGCGACCGCCCGTGGCCGCGAAGGGGTGGCCCGTGGCCAGCGAGGAGCCGTTGACATTGAGCTTGGAGCGGTCGATCGAGCCCAGCGGAGCGTCCAGACCCAGGCGGTCCTTGCAGAACTCGGGGGACTCCCACGCCTTCATGATGGCGAGCACGGTGGAGGCGAACGCCTCGTGGATCTCCACGAGGTCCAGGTCCTGCAGGGTCAGCCCGTGGCGGGCCAGCAGGCGCGGCACGGCGTAGGCGGGGGCCATGAGCAGGCCCTCCTTGCCGGTCACGAAGTCCACCGCGGCGGACTCGGTGTCCACGACCTCGGCGAGCGGGGTCAGCCCACGCTGGGAGGCCCACTCGTCCGTGGTGATCAGCACGGCGGAGGCACCGTCCGTGAGCGGGGTGGAGTTGCCGGCCGTCATGGTGGCCTCACCGGAGAGCTTCTTGCCGAACACCGGGTTCAGGTTGCCCAGCTTCTCCACGGTGGAGTCCGGGCGCATGTTGTTGTCCTTGGTCAGGCCCTTGAACGGGGTGACGAGGTCGTCGAAGAAACCGCGCTCGTAGGCGGCGGCGAGGTGCTGGTGGGAGGCCGCGGCCAGCTCGTCCTGCGCCTCGCGGGTGATGCCCCAGTGCTGGGTGGTCAGCGCCTGGTGCTCGCCCATGGACAGGCCCGTGCGGGGCTCCCCGGAGCTGGGCACGGCGGGCGTGAGGTCCGCGGGGCGGATGTCCTTGAACGCCTGGATCTTCTGCATGGTGGTCTTCGCGCGCTGCAGCTTGAGCAGCGCACGGCGCAGGCCCTCGCTCACGGCGATGGGCGCGTCCGAGGAGGAGTCCACGCCTCCGGCGATGCCGGCCTCGATCTGGCCCAGGCGGATCTTGTTGGAGATGGAGCTCACCGTCTCCATGCCCGTGGCGCACGCCATCTGGACGTCGTAGGCCGGGGTGGCGTGGTCCAGCGCGGAGCCCAGGACGGACTCGCGGGTCAGGTTGAAGTCGCGGGAGTGCTTGATCACGGCACCGGCGGCCACGGCACCCAGGCGCTCGCCCGCGATGCCGGTGCGGGCCACCAGGCCGTCGATCGCCGCGGTCAGCATGTCCTGGTTGGAGGCGTTGGCGTACGGGCCCCCGGCGCGCGAGAACGGGATGCGGTTGCCGGCCACCACCACGGCGCGGGTGCCCGCCGGGGTCGAGGCGTGCTTGCCGGTGGCTGCCATGACGGGAGCGGGCTTGCTCCCGGTGCCGCGCGTGTCCGTGGTCTTCTCCGTGGTCTTCGGTGCGTTGCGCTGCGTGTTCTCGGACATGGGGGTCCCTCCTGAGGGGTGTGTGCGATGTGGATCACTTGAAACCCAGAGTAGCTGATACTCTCGGTATCGTGAAACAGGTCACGACCCCCGTGGACGGCAGGAACAGCCGCTGGCAGCGCCACCGTGCCAAGCGGCGCACCGAGTTGCTCACGGCCGCCCGCGACGCCGTGGCCGCCCACGGTGCCGCCATCTCCATGGAGGAGATCGCGACCGCGTGCGGCACGTCCAAATCCGTGTTCTACCGCTACTTCACGGACAAGGCGGGCGTGCAGGCCGCCATGGGCGAGTACTTCGTGACCCGCATGCGACGCCGCATGGTGGCCGCGGCGAGCGAGGCGGACACGTTCGCGGCCATGATCCACGCACTGGTCTCGGAGTACCTGCGCTCCGTGGCGGGCTCGGCGGAGGTCTACCGCTTCGTCGTGACCGCCCCGGACGAGCAGGGTTCCACAATCGAGCGCTTCGTGAACTCGGTGCGGGACCTGCTCATGGAGCAGCACGTGCGACACCACGGGGAGCAGGTGATGGCCGCGAGCCTGCTGCAGTGCTGGGCCGCCTCCACCGTGGGCATGGTCCGCGGTGCCGGTGAGGCCTGGCTCGCCCGGGGGGACGTCCCCGGGATGCCGGACCGCCACACCATGAGCCGCATCATCACCACATGGGCCGTGGAAGGCCTGCGCCCCGCGGCGGGTGCTGTCCCGCCGGAGCCCTCCGGCGCGGACCTCCCTTCCAGCGCGACCCGTCACCAGGACGGCCCGTCCGTCCACGACACCCCTCAGGAGTCAGCATGACCACCATTCCGGTCAGCGGAACCATTCCCGACACCGACCGCATCGAGGACCTGCCCGAGGAGGGCGCCACCGTACCCTCGGGCATCGACACCGCCGAGCTCGGCAGGATCCTGCTGGGCCGCTGGCCCGAGGCGCGCCTCGCGGCACGCAAGCGGGCCGAGGATCCCAGGTTCCACTCGCAGTACAACCAGACCGTGGAGGACCAGCGCAACCACACGTTCGAGCAGCTCAAGCTGCTCGCGGACGCCGGGCCCCAGTACCTGGGCATGCCCGAGAGCGTGGGCGGGGACATGAGCCCCGGCGCGAACCTCTCCGCGTTCGAGGAGCTCGTGCTCGCGGACCCGTCCCTGCAGATCAAGTCCGGTGTCCAGTGGGGTCTCTTCGGCTCGGCCGTGCTGAACCTGGGCACCGAGGAGCACCACCAGAAGTGGCTGCCCTCGATCCTGGACCTGAGCATGCCCGGCGCCTTCGCCATGACGGAGATCGGCCACGGCTCGGACGTCGCGTCGATCGGGACCACCGCCACGTACATTCCCGAGACCGACGAGTTCGAGATCCACACCCCGTTCAAGGCGGCGTGGAAGGACTACCTGGGCAACGCCGCGGTGCACGGGCGGGCCGCCACGGTCTTCGCGCAGCTCATCGTCAACGGCACCAACCACGGGGTGCACTGCCTCTACGTGCCCCTGCGGGACGAGAACGGCGAGTTCCTGCCCGGTGTGGGCGGCGAGGACGACGGCCGCAAGGGCGGGCTCAACGGCATCGACAACGGCCGGCTGCACTTCGACCACGTGCGTGTTCCCCGCACCAACCTGCTGAACAAGTACGGGGACGTGGACGAGAACGGGGTCTACTCCTCCCCCATCCAGTCCCCGGGCCGGCGCTTCTTCACGATGATCGGCACCCTGGTGCAGGGCCGCGTGTCCCTGGACGGCGCCGCCACCATCGCGAGCCAGGCGGCACTGAGCATCGCGGTGCGCTACGCCGAGCAGCGCCGGCAGTTCAACACCCACTCGGACACCCAGGAGCAGACGCTGCTGGACTACCAGCGCCACCAGCGCCGCCTCATTCCCAGGATCGCCGAGACCTACGCGATGACGTTCGCGCACCAGCAGCTGCTGGACAAGTTCCACGAGGTGTTCTCCGGCGAGGACGACTCCGACGAGAACCGTGAGCAGCTGGAGACCCTGGCCGCCGCGTTCAAGGCCATGTCCACGTGGAGCGCGCTGGACACCCTGCAGGAGTGCCGCGAGGCGTGCGGCGGTGCCGGGTTCATCGCCAAGAACCGCTTCGTGGAGCTGCGGGCGGACCTGGACGTCTACGCCACGTTCGAGGGTGACAACACCATCCTGCTGCAGCTCGCCGCCAAGCGGCTGCTCACGGACTACTCGGCGGGCTTCAAGGACGCGGACATGGGCGTCATGGCGCGCTACGTGGCGGACCGGGCGGCCGAGACCGGGTTCAACCGCACGGGGCTGCGCAAGCTGACCCAGGCGGTCTCCGACACCGGTGACTCCCGCAAGTCCGTCAACGCGCTGCGTGATCCGGAGGCCCAGCGGGCGCTGCTCGTGGACCGGGTGCACACCATGGTGGGTGACATCGCGGACGAGCTGCGTGCGGTGGGCAAGAAGTCCCGCCTGGAGCAGGCGGAGGCGTTCAACGAGAACCAGAACCGGCTGCTGGAGGCCGCCCGAACCCACGCCCGGCTGCTGCAGTGGGAGGCGTTCACCGCGGGGCTCGAGAAGATCGAGGACCCGGACACCAAGCGTGTGCTCACGTGGCTGCGGGACCTGTTCGGGCTGCACCTGATCGAGACGGACCTGGCCTGGTACCTGTCCTACGGCCGGCTGTCCATGCGCCGGGGCCGTGCCCTGGAGTCCTACATCAACCGCTTGATCGCCCGCCTGCGGCCGTACGCGCTGGAACTCGTGGACTCCTTCGGGCTGTCCCCCGAGCTGCTGCGCGCGGAGATCGGCGGCACGGTGGAGGCCGAGCGCCAGGAGGAGGCCGCCGAGTACTACCGGCGGCTGCGGGCCAGCGGGGACGCCCCCGTCAAGGAGCCCAAGCCCGCCAAGCCCGCGGGCGCGAAGAAGCGCGGCAAGCGCAGCTGAGCGGCCGGCCGCCGCGTCACGCCCCCGAGGGGTGCGGTGCGCAGCGGCTGGGTCTGCCATCCCAGGACACGTCCCAGGACCACGGTCCCGCGGCACCCTCCGAACTCGGAGGGTGCCGCGGGACCGTTTCCGTGTCCGCAGGGCATATCCACCGCCCGGGTTCCGACCGCCGCCGCGTCGAGCCCCCGCCAGGTCGGGCCGCCGTGGGGTCGGGCCCGCACCGGGTACCGGGGCCAGCGCGCGTCGCCTGCCGTGCGGGCATCGGCGTCCGCGCCGCGCCGCCGTTCAGCGGACGCGCGGGATGGAAGAGGTGTTCGCCCGGGGGTCGTCCGCGGTGAGCACGTCCGCGACCACGAGCGTGACGTTGTCCCGCCCGCCGGTGCGCAGCGCGGCCTGGACGAGGACGTCCGCGGCCTCCTTGGGGTGCTGGACCGAGTGCAGGACCCGGGCGATGTGCGCCGGGGACAGCTCCCCGGTGAGACCGTCCGAGCACATCAGCAGCCGCTGGCCCGGCACCGCGGGCAGCACGACGACGTCCGGCTCCCAGATCTGTCCGGTCCCCAGCGCCCGGGTGATCACGTTGCGGCGCGGGTGCACGAGTGCCTGGGCGGGGGTGAGCTGGCCGATGGACACGAGGTACTGCACCTCGGAGTGGTCCACGGTGAGCTGGGCGACCCCCACGGGCCCGGTCTCGGGCGTGACCTGCGCGCCCGGTGCGGGGCCGGTGAGCTGGTAGGTGCGCGAGTCCCCCACGTTGAACACGAGCCACAGCCACGTGCCGGAGATCTGCACGAGCCACGCTCCCGTGACCGTGGTCCCGGCGCGGGTTCCGCACTCCGCCTGGATGGCCCGGTCCGCCTCCCACAGCACCGAGCGCACCCGGCGCACGGCCTCCAGCGCCTCGTGGGGGATGTCCGGGTCCAGCTTGAGCTGCCGGTCGATGGTCGCGCGGAAGCGGGCCACGTCCGAACCCGGTTCCGGCTCCACGATCCGGTAGTCCCGGAAGTCCTCGAGCGTGAACAGCTCCGAGGCCCCGAGCGTGGACACGCACAGCGCACTGGCCACCTCGCCGGCCTCGTGCCCGCCCATGCCGTCCGCCACGGCGCACATGGTGTCCGTGACGATGAGGGCGTCCTCGTTGGTCTCACGACGCAGCCCGCGGTCGGTGACACCGCCCGATCGGATGGTCAGCGCAGCGGTCATTCGACCTCGTCTTCCAGGAGGGGCCCGTGGCCCTGGGTGATGGCCACGGGGCGCACGTCCCCGAAGCCGCGGACGTTGCACGTGGCCTGGGGTTCCAGCACGAAGCGCTCGTCGCCGGCGAGCACGCGGGCCGTGGACTCGTCCACCACCACCCCGCCGGGATCCGTGAGCGCCACCAGGCGGGAGGCGAGGTTCACCGTGGGTCCGTACAGGTCCCCCAGCCGGGGCAGCACGCGCCCCCACACGAAGGCGACCCGCGCCTGCGGCAGCAGCTCGTCCTCCCTGATGATGCGGGCGAGCGCCAGTGAGATCTGCGCCCCGCCCTCGGGGGTCTCGGAGAGGAACATGACCTCGTCCCCGATGGTCTTGATGACCCGGCCGCCGCCGATGGAGATGACCTCGGCGCACCGCTTCTCGAAGCGCTGGACGAGGTTCGCGAGCGTGCGCTCGTTCATCCGCCGGGACAGGGACGTGTAGGAGACGAGGTCCGCGAAACCCACGCCGCGCGCGAGCGGCAGGGCGGACCCGCCCACGTCCGGGGCGGCGTCGTGCAGGGTGAGGGTGGTGCCGTCCGGGCGCTCACCGCGCATCGCGAGGCGCTGGACGGCCGCGGAGAGCTGCCGCCGCCACGCGTAGTCCAGCAGGTGCTCGAGGGGTTCCAGCAGATCGGGGAGGACGCTGAGCAGCTCGCGCCGGGCCCGGGCGTCGGTCATGCCCTGGTGGGCCACCATGTCCTCCACGAGTGCCTCCACCTGCCACACGACCATGCGGTCCGTGAGCTGCGCCACGGAGCGGGCCAGGGACAGGGCCGCCTCCTCGCTCAGCCTGCCCCCCTGCACCAGGCCGGAGACCACGCGCAGGGCCCGGACGTCCTCACCGGTGAAGTAGACCTCGTCGTCACTGAGGTTGGGGAACCCCAGCGCGCGCCAGATCTTGCGGGCGGACGCTGTGGACAGCTCCGCGTCCCGCGCGGCCTCGCGGCGTCGCAGGTTGCGCTGGGACCCGAGCAGCAACGAGTCCAGGTGGCGCACCGCGGCCTGGGACTCCTCCGAGCCGTACAGGTTGGACTGCACGGGGTTGTGCAGGTTCAGGTTCAGCTGCTCCGTCTGGGGGCCCGTGACAGGCGGGCCCGTGTGTTCCGAGGGGTCGTCAGCCACGCGGTCCTCCTTGCTGGGCGTTGGGGGTCCCGGGACGGCCCGGTCCGGCGGTGTCGCCTCCACCACTGTAGTTCCCCACCCCGGCCGCGGACTCGCGCACGAGCTGCGCGAAGCGTGCCGGTTGCGGGCAGCCCGCCAGTTTGAGGCCGCCCAGCGGGCCGAAGTCCGCGAGCACGGTGCCGCGGTCCAGCACCTCGCGGGTCTCCCCCGCCGTGGCGGCACCGCGCGTGACCCGCACCGAGCCCAGGGCGCTCAGCGGCAGGTGCACCACGCCGTCGCGGGCCGCCGGGCCCAGCAGCGCCAACCGCGCGGTGGTGAGCACGAACCGCGTGCGCAGCCACCGCCACGCGGGGATCAGCACGAACCGCCACGCCGCGAGCAGCGCCACCACCAGCAGCACCCACCCCACGAACGTGTGCAGCGTGGTCCACGGGGTGTCCGTGGGCCGCCAGGTGAGGTCCAGGACGCGGCGCAGGGCCGAGTACACGAGCACCGTGAGCCACGCGGCGAGCGCCGGACGCACCAGCCCCAGGGGGTGCGGGCGGGTGGCCACCACGGTCTCCTCCCCCGGTGCCAGGTCCAGACGGTGCCCTTGCCTCATGCGCGGGGCCCCTCGGCGGCGCCCCGTCCGCCCGGTGCGGGGCTCGCGGGACGCACGTGGACGACGTCGCCCGCGGAGTACTCGTGCTCGGTCCCGTCCGCGGCGCGCACCAGCAGCTGCCCGGAGGCGCCGAGCCCCGTGGCCGTGGCGAGCAGGGGCTCCGCGGACCCGGGCAGCTGGAGGGACACCCTGCGCCCGAGGGTGCCCAGCCGGTTCTCGATGTCGCGTCGCAGCTCGCCGTCCGGGCCCAGCTGTCCGGCGGGGTCCTGCGCGGCCCGGTCCATGACCTCGGAGAACCGGGCGAGGACCACCGTGAGCAGCTCGGGGCGGGCGGGGACGTAGCCGTCGGGCCCGGCCTCCAGCCGCAGGGACGTGGCCGTGGGCACGGGGAGCTCCTGCTGGTTCACGTTGATGCCCGCGCCGATCACCACGGTGCGCGGGCCCGCACCGGTGGTGGGCACGAGGCCCGCGAGGATGCCGCAGAGCTTGCGGTCGCGGTTCAGGACGTCGTTGGGCCACTTGATCGTGGCCGGTGCGCCCATGAGCCCGCGCACGGCCTCCGTGATGCTGTGCGCCATGAGCAGGGTGAGCCACGGGAGCAGCTCCTGGGGCCAGGGGCGGCCCGCGCGGTCCACGGGGGTGCAGGCCACCGAGAAGGTGACGGCGGCTCCCGCGGGGGTCACCCACTGCCGGTCCAGCCGGCCCTTTCCCCGGCTCTGGTAGCCGGTCACGACGGCCTCCAGGTCCGGTCCGTCCCCGTCCCGCGGGGTCCGCTGCGCCACGCGGTCGGTGAGCCACGTGTTGGTGGAGCCCACGCTGTCCAGGACCGTGATCTCGCGGTACCCAAGGGGCCGCAGCGCCGCGGCGAGCTCGGCGGCGTCGTAGTCCGCGGCGGGATGCTGTTCCGTGACGTCCATGGGGCCTGCGCTCCTTCGGCATGCGGCCTGCGCCGCGGTCGGTGTCTCCTCGTACTGTCGTGCTCCCAACCCTATGTCCAGCCCGGTGCCCCGGACATATGCTGGGACGGGCCGGACCCGGCCCGTGACCCGGCCGTGGGAGGACCCAGCATGAGCATCTTCGCCCTGAACTACACCTACGGCGGTCCGCCAGAGATCCTCGCGGAGCACCGTCCGGCCCACCGGGCCTTCTTGCGGCAGCTCAACGAGCGCGGCGTCAACCTGGCCTCCGGACCGCTCGGTGACGACGGCGCCCTGATCCTGCTCCGCGCCGACGGCGCCGACGAGGTGGAGCGCCTCATCCAGGACGACCCCCTGGTGGTCCACGGGGCGGTCACCGCGCACGAGATCCGCGAGTGGTCCGTGACGATCGGGGCCGTGGGCACGGACTGAGCCCCGGCGCCGTCGACCGCTCGAAGATCACCCCCGGGGATTGTGGGACCTCGACAACGGCCCACCCCGCGGTGCCATCTACACTGGAGGTCGATTCCGGGGGGCCCGCGGCACGCCCGGACACGAGCCGACCACGACAACGCGAGGTGTTATGAGCCACGACCTGTCCACCACAGCAGGCAAGATCGCCGATTTCCGGCAGCGCCGGGAGGAGGCCGCAGCGCCGGCCGGACAGGCGGCCGTGGACAAGCAGCACTCCCGGGGCAAGAACACCGCGCGCGAGCGCATCGAGATGCTGCTGGACCCGGACTCCTTCGTGGAGTTCGACGCGCTGGCCGTGCACCACAGCACCATGTTCGGCATGGAGAAGAAGAAGCTGCTCGGTGACGGCGTGGTCAGCGGCTACGGCACCGTGGACGGGCGCCTGGTGGCCGTGTACTCGCAGGACTTCGGGGTGTTCGGCGGTTCGCTCTCCCAGGTCAACGGCGAGAAGATCGTGAAGGTCCAGAAGTTCGCGCTGCGCAACGGCTGCCCCGTGATCGGCATCAACGACGGCGGCGGCGCGCGCATCCAGGAGGGCGTGGCCTCACTGGCCATGTTCGCCGACATCTTCCGCATGAACGTGCGGGCCTCGGGTGTGATCCCGCAGATCTCCCTGATCATGGGGCCGTGCGCCGGCGGTGCCGCGTACTCCCCCGCCCTGACCGACTTCGTGGTGATGGTGGACAAGACCTCCCACATGTTCATCACCGGCCCGGACGTGATCAAGACCGTCACGGGTGAGACCGTGGATATGGAGACCCTGGGCGGTGCCCGCTCCCACAACGAGCGCACCGGCACCGCGGCGTACCTGGCCTCGGACGAGCAGGACGCCTTCTACTTCGTGCACGAGCTGCTGGAGTACCTGCCCGGCAACAACCTGCAGGACAGCCCCCTGCTGGACCACGACCAGGTGCCCGAGACCACGGACGAGGACCTCGCGCTGGACGAGCTGATCCCGGACTCCGCGAACCAGCCCTACGACATGCGCACCGTGATCGAGACGGTCGTGGACGACGGGCAGTTCCTGCAGATCCAGGAGCTCTACGCACCCAACGTGATGGTGGGCTACGCCCGTGTGGAGGGCCACACCGTGGGGATCGTGGCGAACCAGCCCATGCAGTTCGCGGGCACGCTGAACATCGCCGCGTCCGAGAAGGCCGCGCGCTTCGTGCGCCACTGCGACGCCTTCAACATCCCCATCCTCACGTTCGTGGACGTCCCCGGGTTCCTGCCCGGCACGGACCAGGAGTTCAACGGCATCATCCGCCGCGGCGCCAAGCTGCTCTACGCCTACGCCGAGGCCACCGTCCCGATGGTCACCCTCATCACGCGCAAGGCGTACGGCGGCGCGTACATCGTGATGGGCTCCAAGAAGCTCGGTGCGGACATCAACCTGGCGTGGCCCACCGCGCAGATCGGCGTGATGGGCTCCCAGGGCGCGGTGGAGATCCTCTACCGCCGGGACCTCAAGGCCGCCGAGGACAACGGGGAGGACGCCCAGGCCCTGCGCGCCGAACTGGCCCAGCAGTTCGAGGAGGACCTGCTGAACCCGTACCAGGCCGCCGAGCTCGGGTACGTGGACGCCGTCATCTGCCCCTCCGAGACCCGCGAGCAGATCATCAAGGCCCTGCGCGGGCTGTCCGACAAGCGGGCGTCCCAGCCCGCCAAGAAGCACGGGAACATCCCGCTGTGAGCCCCGCGGACCGGATCGACCGTGCTGCTCCCGCCGCCTCCCCGGCGGCCGGGACACCGCCGCGGCCCCCTGCCGATCCCGGGACCGCCGCGGTGGCGTCCCTGCCGGAGGCCTCGGTGCAGGGGAAACCGCTGTTCACCGTGACGCGCGGCAACCCCACCCCCGAGGAACTCGCGGCGCTGGTCGCGGTCCTCGGTGCGCAGCCCGCGCCACAGGAGTCGCCCCGGCCCCGTCCCGGCCGGGCCCCGCGGTCCCAGTCCCGACGGGTCCGGCTGGGCCTGCGGCTGCGTCCCGGCCGCGGTGCGTGGCGCTGGACCCAGCCCGAGCGCTAGCAGGCGGGACAACGCCTCGGCCCGGCCGGCGGCGCGCCCGCCCGTCTTGTGGTGCTCGCGCCGTCGGCACGGGCACCGGCTCCCACCCCCGGGGTGCTTCCGGACGGCGGACGGTTCCGCAGGAGGGAATAATGTGCACGTGGCCGCCATCTCCGTCTCCGCCCTCGTGTCCCTCGCCGTCGTGCTGCTCGTGAGCGGCACAGCGAAGCTGCTGGCCCCGGAGACCGGCCGCACCCTGCTGTCCACCGTGCCCCTGCCATCCGCCCTGCGTGCCGGCTGGGTGCAGGGCGTTCTGCCCTGGGTGGAGATCGTCCTGGCCGCGGGGCTGCTGTTCACCTCGGGGACCCTGCTGATCGCCGCAGCACTGGCCGCCACGGTGCTGTTCGCGGCCTTCACCGCGGTGGTGCTGCGCGGTACCCGGGTCCCGGACCCCGCGTCCTGCGGGTGCTTCGGTTCCCTGTCCCGGGCGCCGGTTTCCCGACGCACCGTGGTGCGCAATCTCGGTTTCACCCTCGTCGCGGTGCTCGCGCTGGTCCTCGCGGTGCTGGGTGCCGACGGCCCCGCGGTCGACGTCCCGTGGTGGACCGTCGCGGCGGGGGCCCTTCCCGTGGTGCTCGTCCTGCTGACCGTGTGGAGCGAGCGCCCGGGTGCACCTGCGGCGGATCCGCACGACGTCGCCCGCGTGCCCCTGCTCCCGGATTCCGGGGGGCGTCGCGGTGCCGGGGGAGGCCGCGAGGCCGCGGCGGTCCCTGCGACCGGGCGCCCCGCGGCAGTGCCGGCCCGGATGGCACCGGACGCCCCCGACGGCGCTCCGGATCCCGCTCCCGGGGCGGAGCCGGCGGAGTACGAGCGGGTCCCCATTCCCTTCGCCGGGCTCACCGGTGCCGAGGGCTCCGTGGTGACGCTGCGGGAACTGGCCAGGACGCAGGCACGGGCGCTGTTCACCGTGAGCCCCACGTGCGGCTCGTGTGCTCCCGTGATCGAGCGGCTGACCCCGTTGCGGGACCGGGTGGGGCCGGTGGCGCTGCACGCGGTCGTGGCCCGTGAGGAGCACCGCGACCTGCTCCCCGCGCCGTTGCGCCCCGCCGCCCTGGTGGACCGGGAGCACGCCACGGCCACGCTGTTCGAGCAGTCGGGCACGCCCTGGGCCGTGGTGCTCGGCGCGGACGGCCTGCTGGCCGGCGGGCCCGTGGCCGGGAGCGGACCCGTGCTGGAGCTGCTCGACGAACTGCAGGAGCGCTTCGCCGCATGAGCAGCGCGGGCGGCACGGTGGCCGGGATGCGGATGGATGCTTGCCCGGGACCCGAGTGTGACTAGGGTTACATTCCGTGACCACAACCAACACCGCATCGCAGCCCCCGGAGCCCCTGGCACCCCTGGGCTCCGCCCGGCGCACGGCCACCGCCGTTGACGCCCTCGCCGACACCTACTTCCAGCAGTGCATGGCCCTGGACCCCAGCGCCGCCACGTTCAACGGGATCCCCGGCCATGAGACCGAGTACCCGGACTTCGGCCCGGACGGACGGGCCCGGCGTGCCGAGCTCGTGCGCACCACCCTCGAGAAACTGGACGAGGTCCAGCCGCAGGACGACGTCGACCGCGTGACCTTGCACGCCCTGCGCAACGAACTCGAGATCGAGTGGGAGCGCCACGAGGCGAACCTGGACGTCTCCGCGGTCAACAACATCGAGTCCCCCGTGCAGGGCATCCGCCAGATCCTCGACGCCATGCCGCGCGAGACCGAGCAGGACTGGCAGCACATTGCCGGGCGCATGGCGAACATCCCGGCCGCCCTGGAGCAGTACCGCGCGGGACTGGACGAGGCCGTGGCACTGAACCGTCCGCCGTCGGCCCCGCAGATCGTGGAGGCCTCCCAGCAGGCCGAGCAGTACGCCTCCGACGAGGGGTTCTTCGCCACGCTCGCGGCGGACCCCGCCGCGCCCGCCTCGGTGCGTGCGGACCTGTCCCGCGCCGCCGACGCCGCCCGCGAGGCCTACCGGGGCGTCGCCCGGATGCTGCGCGAGGACTTCGCCCCGGTCGCCCGGGAGTCCGACGCGTGCGGCCTCGAGGACTACCGCCTGCACCTGGCGTCCTTCCTGGGCGCCCGCCGGGACCCCCGCGAGGTCTACGACTGGGGCGTGCAGCAGCTGCTCGCCCTCGATGCCGAGCAGCGCGCCGTGGCCGAGCAGATCCAGCCCGGCGCCAGCATCCAGGAGGCCATGGCCGCGCTGAACGCAGACCCCGCACGGCAGCTGCACTCCCCCGAGGAGCTGCAGGCGTGGATGCAGAAGCTCTCCGACACCGCCCTGGCCGCCATGGCGGGCACGCACTTCGAGATCACCGAGCCCATGAGCACCCTGGAGTGCTGCATCGCCCCCACGCAGGACGGCATCATCTACTACACCCCGCCCAGCTCGGACTTCTCCCGGCCCGGGCGCATGTGGTGGTCCGTGCCCGCGGGCGTCTCGCAGCACAACACGTGGGAGGAGACCACCACCGTCTACCACGAGGGCATCCCGGGCCACCACCTGCAGTGCGCCACCGCGCTGGCGAACGCCGGTGAGCTCAACGAGTGGCGCCGCATGGGCATCTGGGTCTCCGGCCACGGCGAGGGCTGGGCCCTGTACGCGGAGCGCCTCATGGCCGAGCTCGGCTTCCTGGACGATCCCGGGGACCGGATGGGCATGCTCGACTCGCAGCGCCTGCGCACCGTGCGCGTGATCTTCGACGTGGGCTTCCACTGCGGCTTCGAGATCCCGGAGGAACTCGGGGAGCTGCTCGGCGGCGCCCGCGCGGGTGAGGTGTGGACCCCCGAGGACGGCTGGAAGTTCCTGCGGCACAACGTGGCCATGGCGGAGGGCACGCTGCGCTTCGAGTGGCTGCGCTACATGGGCTGGCCGGGTCAGGCGCCCTCCTACCGCGTGGGGCTGCAGATGTGGCTCGACGCCCGCGAGCAGGCCAGGGCGCGCGAGGGCGCGGACTTCGACCTCAAGCGCTTCCACAGCCGCGCGCTGCGACTGGGCTCCGTGGGATTGGACACACTGACCTACGCCCTCGCGCTGTAGCGCCGCGCGCTCCCGGGGATCGTCGCCCGCGGTCCCCGGGAGCGCCCGTCACACTTCGTCATGGTGGCCGCGCGGTTCATGACGGGGCGCTCTATTGTAGCGGACATGAATTCCGCAGAAAGTACCCGGCGTCTACCGCGATGGATGACGTCCTTCGGGTGGCAGATCCTCGTCGCCCTGATCGCGGGCGTCCTCCTCGGGTCCCTGGCCGCGGCCATGGGCGGGGACCCGGAGGAGAGCCCCAACTGGCTCATGACCACGCTGGACACGATCGGCACCAGCTACGTGACCATCCTCAAGGCCGCGGTGGTCCCCCTGGTGATCACCGCCGTGATCTCGTCGATCGCGAACCTGCGGGACGTCTCCAACGCCGCGCGCCTCGCGTGGAAGACCCTCATGTGGTTTGCCATCACCTCGCTGATCGCCGTGGTGATCGGCATGGTGCTCGCCGTGGTGGTCCAGCCCGGGGTCGGCACCGGCCAGGCGCAGCCCGAGGCCTACTCCGGTTCCGAGGGCTCGTGGCTCGCGTTCCTCAAGGGCCTGATCCCCGTGAACGTCCTGGGGCTGGAGACCACCTCCACGGTGGTGGATCCCGAGACGGTGACCACCAAGGTCAACTTCAACATCCTGCAGATCCTCGTGGTGTCCCTGGTGCTGGGCATCGCCGCGCTGAAGGTGGGCAGGGCCGCGGAGCCGTTCCTGACGCTGATGCAATCCGGGCTGGCCATCATGCAGAAGGTGGTGTGGTGGATCATCCGCCTGGCGCCCCTCGGCACGCTGGGCCTGATCGGGACCGCCGTGTTCCAGTACGGCTGGACCTCCATGGGTTCGCTCGTGAAGTTCGTGCTCACCGTGTACGCGGGCCTGGCACTCGTGGCCTTCGTGGTCTACCCCGTGCTGCTCAAGCTCAACGGGCTGTCCGTGAAGCAGTTCTTCGCCGGCGTGTGGCCCGCCATGCAGCTGGGTTTCGTCTCCCGCTCGTCCCTGGGCACCATGCCCGTGACCCAGCGGGTCAGCGAGTCCAACCTGGGCGTGCCCGGGCACTACGCCTCGTTCGCCATCCCGCTGGGTGCCACCACCAAGATGGACGGCTGCGCCGCGGTCTACCCCGCCGTGGCCGCCATCTTCGTGGCCCAGTTCTACGGCGTGGACCTCACCCCCATGCACTTCGTGCTGATCGCCCTGGTGGCCGTGCTGGGCTCGGCGGCCACCGCCGGGACCACCGGCGCCACGGTGATGCTCACCCTGACGCTGTCCACCCTGGGCCTGCCCCTGGACGGCGTGGGCCTGCTGCTCGCCGTGGATCCCATCCTGGACATGGGCCGCACCGCGCTCAACGTCACCGGCCAGGCCCTGGTGGCCGCGGTGGTCTCCACGCGCGAGGGCATCCTGGACCGGGGCCGCTACGACGCACCCCTGGCCGGTCGTCCCTTCAAGGACGACGACGCTCCCAGCACCCCGGATGCCTCGCTGCCGGTTCCCGCGCCGGTGGGCGTGGCCGCCACCGCGGAGACGGACGGGCAGCGCACCGAGTAGTTCCACGAACCGCTACTTCTGCGACCAGGGCGGACCGGGTACTTCCCGGTCCGCCCCGCCGCGTGCCGGTGTGCCCGTGGCGCGGTGCGCGTGCGCGTGCGCTTGCACGGGACGGGAGGGCGCCCGGCGGTCTGCGGAGTGTTTCGCGGACACCCGGGGCACCCGGGGCACCCTCCGGCGCACGCGGGGGCTGTGCGTGTCCCCTCCGAACACTATGCTGTGATGCACGTCACCTACGAACACAGGATGGTCAGCATGAGCGTGTACGCACAACCCGGCAAGGACGGCTCCAAGGTCTCCTTCAAACCCCGGTACGAGCACTTCATCGGCGGGTCCTGGGTGCCCCCGGTCAAGGGGCAGTACTTCGAGGACATCACGCCCGTGACCGGGCAGCCGTTCACGGAGGTGGGGCGCGGCACCGCCGAGGACATCGAGGCCGCGCTCGACGCCGCGTGGGCCGCGGCCCCCTCGTGGAACGCCTCCACGCCCACGCAGCGCGCACTCATGCTCAACCGGATCGCGGACCGCATGGAGGAGAACCTCGAACTCATCGCGGTCGCGGAAACCTGGGACAACGGCAAGCCCGTGCGGGAGACGCTCAACGCGGACATCCCCCTGGCCATCGACCACTTCCGGTACTTCGCGGGTGCCATCCGCGCACAGGAGGGCCGCCTGTCCCAGCTGGACGAGGACACCGTGGCCTACCACTTCCACGAACCGCTGGGGGTGGTGGGCCAGATCATCCCGTGGAACTTCCCGATCCTGATGGCCGTGTGGAAGCTCGCCCCGGCGCTGGCAGCAGGCAACTGCGTGGTGCTCAAGCCCGCGGAGCAGACGCCCGCGTCCATCCTGGTGCTCATGGAGCTGATCCAGGACCTGATCCCGGACGGCGTGGTGAACATCGTCAACGGCTTCGGCGTGGAGTGCGGCAAGCCGCTGGCCTCCAACAAGCGGATCCGCAAGATCGCGTTCACGGGCGAGACCACCACGGGGCGTCTGATCATGCAGTACGCGTCCGAGAACATCATCCCCGTGACCCTGGAGCTGGGCGGCAAGTCCCCCAACATCTTCTTCGCGGACGTGGCGCGCGAACGGGACGGCTTCTACGACAAAGCCCTGGAGGGCTTCGCGTTCTTCGCCCTGAACTCCGGCGAGGTGTGCACGTGCCCCTCCCGCGCGCTGATCCAGGAGTTCATCTACGACTCCTTCCTCGCGGACGGCATCGAGCGCGTGAAGCAGATCAAGGCCGGCAACCCCCTGGACACGGACACCATGATCGGCGCGCAGGCCTCCACCGACCAGCTGGAGAAGATCCTCTCCTACCTGGACATCGGCAAGAAGGAGGGCGCCAGGGTGCTCGTGGGCGGTGAGCGCGCCGAGCTGGAGGGGGATCTCGCGGGAGGCTACTACGTGCAGCCCACGGTGTTCGAGGGCACCAACTCCATGCGCATCTTCCAGGAGGAGATCTTCGGCCCGGTGCTTTCCGTGGCGAAGTTCGGCGGCTACGAGGACGCCATCTCGATCGCCAACGACACCCTCTACGGTCTGGGAGCGGGCGTCTGGTCCCGGGACGGCAACACCGCGTACCGCGCGGGCCGGGCCATCCAGTCCGGACGGGTGTGGGTGAACCAGTACCACAACTACCCCGCGCACTCGGCGTTCGGCGGGTACAAGTCCTCGGGCATCGGACGGGAGAACCACCTGATGATGCTCGACCACTACCAGCAGACCAAGAACATGCTCGTCTCGTACACCGAGACGCCGCAGGGCTTCTTCTAGACCGGAACGGTGGGAAGCACATGGGTGAGCAGCCAGCGCAGGACCGCCCCTCGGACACGGCGGCGATGTCGCCCCCGGGGCCCGATGCGCGTGGCATCGGAACTGCTGCGGTCGGCGTCGGCTCCGCGGCGGAGCGGGACGGCGTCGGGCGCGGCGGGATCGAAGTGGCGCTGGAGGCCACTCCCGCCGTGCCCGGGGAGAACGCGTCGCGGGTGGGGTTCACGGCGGCCGCCGTCGAGCTGCTGCGGGAGCTGTGGGGGACGCACGGACCCTTGATGTTCCACCAGTCCGGCGGGTGCTGCGACGGCTCCGCGCCCATGTGCTTCCCCGCCGGGGAGTTCCGCACCGGGAGCTCGGACGTGCTGCTGGGCGTGGCCCGGCTGACCGCGTCCGATTCCTCGGCGCTGGGGCCCGTGGAGTTCTGGATCTCCGCCGAGCAGTTCGAGGTGTGGCGGCGGACGCGCCTGGTGATCGACGCGGTGCCCGGCCGGGGCTCCGGGTTCTCCATGGAGAGCCCCACGGGCAAACGCTTCCTGACGCGCAGCGAATTGTGCGCGGTGGCACGTGGAACTGGCGCAACCCCGGGGTGATGTCCCGCTCCTGCATCCCCTGGCGGCAAGGACGGACGTAGTCCACCCCGACGCGGGCCCCTGCGGCGCGAGACCTCGTGCCTCGGTGCCGGTGGCGCGGTCACCGCCTCCGGGCCGTCCTCCCCCGCCCTCTGGGCGGGCGGACAGAACGGCACCCGCGTGAAAACACGATTGTGCTGGCGGGCAGCCTCATCCTGGTTCAGCGGTTCTTCTGCCGGGTGGGGGCCACGCTCACGCTCTGGAGCACGATGACGGCGTCACCCGCCAGGGACCAGTTTTCCATGTTGGCCAACCCCAGCCGGTCTCTCTCCTCCCCAGAGGTGAACGAGCGCCCACCCACCTGCCGAGGTCCTCGTGCTCCCGGGCTTGACGCTGGGTCGGCGGAGCAGCCGACCGGGCAGCTACGCCCCATCATCGCGCGGCTGCGGCCGCGACCCCACCACGGCCATGTCCCCGCGCAGCACGTTCACCAGCTGTGGGAACTCGTCCACAGATCACGCCCGCAGCATTTAGCCCACCGAGGTCACGCGGGAGTCCCCGCGCAGCTTGAGCAGCGCCCCGGAGGCCTCGTTGCGAGGGAGCAGACCCCGTCAGTTTTCCTGGGCGCCCACGCGCATGGATCGGAGCTTGTACAGGGTGAATACGACACCGTCGATTCCCGTGTGCTCCTGGCGATGCCGCACAGGTCCTCCGTCCTGGATCCTGATGGCAAGCACGGCGACAGACAGCATGAAAAGAGCGGCCAGGAGTCCGAAGCTCGCCACCACGATATCGAAAGCGCATTTGCGCACGCACTTGAAGCCTGCTGACTGCAGGATGCCCACCGTCATCAGGGGCACCCCCTCCACCGGGCGTCAGCGGGCCCACGGACCCGGCACGTCGGCGGGTCGAATCGCGAGCACGGGCTGGACGTCCCAGTCCACGACCCGCTCCGACAGGTGGCGCAGCGACGCATGGTCGGCGTGGACGCCGTCCGCCACGATCACGGTGCGCATCCCGGTCTCCTCCAGCAGCTGGGGGAAACGGTCTCAGTGGCGTAGGTTGCACAGCACCGTGCCGTCCGCGAGCGTGAGCACGCCCGGGGCGCCCGGTTCGGCGCACGCGACGGCACTCACGTGGTACCCGCCCATGGGGGTTGCGCGGATGCGCTCAGCCGCCCAGGTCACGCCCGCTGGGGAGCCGATCAACAGTCAGTCCTCGATCATGGCACCGCTACGACCCTTGCGCACGAGCACGTGGCGCATGCCCCGGCGGCCGGCGAGCAGCAGAACGGCGCCCGGCGACAGGGCAGTGAAGAGGAAGCCACGGGCGACGTCCATCCGCACCAACACCGTCATCGCGGACAGCACACCGCCCAGCATGAACATGGCGTGCGCCACACGGTGGCACTCATAACCCCCGATGCCCAGCAGGTAGTGCGCGTACGCCCTGCGGACCACGAGAGCGAGGATTCAGCCCGCGCCGATCAGCGTGGCGAAGGACGGGGGGCTGAACCAGACCACCCCGTCCCCGTGACAGACGCGGCGCCATGGGGCCGGAGCGTGGGTGGCCACGACCATGGCGGTGCCCACGGCGAGGACATCGCGCAGGAGGGCAAGGCGTCTGTACGGAACCCACCACGGGTAGTGCGGGCGGGGAGAGATGTCCAGGCCCATCACGGCGCACAGGAGGCTACTCTGCGAACCGGCGGGGTTTTCTGCCTGGCCCAGGCTCATGCGCCCACCTCCCAACCCACGGAATTCACGCGCCACTGTAAGAATGCGTATGCATGTTCGTACACGTCTCCTCAAGTCTGATGCGTTTCCCCTTCCGGGACACGGGGGAGCTGCGGTGGTTGAGCCTGCGGCGGCGCCACGCGAATGGAGTCGCCCGTGCACCGGGCACCCGAGCGGGCGCCGTCGGCCAAGGACCGCGCGCGCTCCAAAGCATGCGACCGGGGCGGCTGCCCGGCACGGTCGCACCGAGGTGGAGGGACAGTGCCCTGGAGAACCCGGAGGACCCGTCGCAGCTGCTGGTGCTGCTGCCCGAGCGCCTGGTGGTGCTGGCCGGCGTTGCACCCATGCTGTGGCACGCGTGCCGCGAGCGCGCCCCGCTCACCGCCCGTGCCCTATCGCGCCTGCTCGTGGATGAGTGCGGCGAGAACCCGGACGCCGAGCGCCTCACCCGGGAGTCCGTGGCCCACCTGCTGTCGCTGGGCGTCCTGTCCCCGGCCCCGGATGCCACGGGAACGCCCGAGGGGTGAGCGCCGTACAGTGAAGGGGTGGAACTCCCTCTGATTCTCGCGTCCCAGTCCCCAGCCCGCGCGGGCCTCCTGCGCAAGGCCGGCATCCCCTTCGACACCGTGGTCTCCCACGTGGACGAGGACGCCTTGGTGGCCGCCGAGGGGCCGCTGTCCCCGCGGGAGACCGCCCTGCGGCTCGCTCGCGCCAAGGCGGAGGCCGTGGCCCAGCTGCCGGGCTCCGAGAACCGGCTGGTGCTCGGCTGCGACTCCGTGTTCGAGCTGGACGGCGTGAGCTACGGCAAGCCGTACGAGGCGGAGGTGGCCGTGCAGCGCATCGCGGCCATGAGCGGTCGCACCGGAACGCTGCACACGGGCCACTGGCTCGTGGACACCCGTCGCGAGCCGGCGCTCGGTGAGGGCGCGGTGGCCTCCGCGGACGTCCGCTTCGCCCACATGAGCGCGGCGGAGATCCGGGACTACGTCGCCACGGGTGAGCCCCTGCAGGTCGCGGGCTCCTTCACGCTGGACGGCCGGGGCTCCGTGTTCGTCGAGCAGGTGGTCGGGGACCCCAACGCGGTGATCGGGCTGAGCCTCTCCACCCTGCGGGAGCTGCTGCGCGCCGTGGGTGTCTCCGCCACCGCGTGGTGGGACGGCACGGCACAGAGCGACCGCTCCTGATTTGTAGACGTCCTACAGACGGTGCGGCCGCGCACCCCCGCGCTTAGGCGATCCCCCGCGCGGGGCACTAATCTTTCGGCAGAGAGTCGACAAGGAGTTCACACGTGACAACCACCCCACGGCAGCCAGAAGCCGCCTCGGCCATCCGCCCCGTCACCAAGGTCCTGGTGGCGAACCGGGGGGAGATCGCGGTGCGCGTGATCCGTGCCGCGCGTGACGAGGGCATCGCCTCCGTGGCCGTGTACGCGGACCCGGACCGGGACGCCCTGCACGTGCGCACGGCGGACGAGGCCTACGCCCTGGGCGGGACCACCGCGGCGGACTCCTACCTGCGGATCGACAAGGTGCTCGACGCCGCACGGCGCTCGGGTGCCGACGCCGTCCACCCCGGCTACGGCTTCCTCTCCGAGAACGCGGACTTCGCCGCGGCCGTGATCGAGGCCGGGCTCACGTGGATCGGCCCGCCGCCCGCGGCGATCGCCCAGCTCGGTGACAAGGTGGCCGCGCGCCACATCGCGGAGAAGGTGAACGCCCCGCAGGTGCCCGGCACCGCGGACCCGGTCACCTCCGCCCAGGAGGTCCTGGACTTCGCGGACGAGCACGGCCTGCCCATCGCGATCAAGGCGGCCTTCGGCGGCGGCGGCCGCGGCATCAAGGTGGTGCGCGAGCGCGAGGCGATCCCCGAGCTGTACGAGTCCGCCGTGCGCGAGGCCACCGCGGCCTTCGGCCGGGGCGAGTGCTTCGTGGAGCGCTTCCTGGACGCCCCCCGCCACGTGGAGACCCAGTGCCTCGCGGACCAGTACGGCAACGTCGTCGTGGTCTCCACCCGCGACTGCTCCCTGCAGCGCCGCAACCAGAAGCTCGTGGAGGAGGCACCCGCGCCGTTCCTCTCCGAGGAGCAGAACCGCCGGCTCTACGAGTCCTCCAAAGCCATCCTGCGGGAAGCCGCCTACCAGGGCGCGGGCACGTGCGAGTTCCTGGTGGGCCAGGACGGCACCATCTCGTTCCTGGAGGTCAACACCCGTCTGCAGGTGGAGCACCCGGTGTCCGAGGAGGTCTCCGGGCTGGACCTGGTGCGCGAGCAGTTCCGGATCGCCCGCGGCGAGGCCCTGGGCTACGACGACCCCGAGATCCGCGGGCACAGCTTCGAGTTCCGCATCAACGGTGAGGACGCCAGCCGCAACTTCATGCCCTCCCCCGGCACCCTCTCCACGTTCACCGTGCCCTCAGGCCCCGGCGTGCGCGTGGACTCGGGCGTGGAGGCCGGTGAGACCGTGGGCGGCAGCTTCGACTCCATGCTGGCCAAGCTCATCGTCACCGGCGCCACCCGCACCCAGGCCCTGGAGCGCTCCCGCCGCGCCCTGCAGGAACTGACCATCGAGGGCATGCCCACCGTGGTGCCGTTCCACCGCGCGGTCGTGGCGGACCCCGCGTTCGCCACCCCGGACGACACCCCGTTCACCGTGCACACCCGGTGGATCGAGACGGAGTTCGACAACCGGATCGAGCCGTTCTCCGCCGCTCCGGAGCCCGCCGGGGACGAGCCCGAGCGCCAGAGCATCGTGGTGGAGGTGGGCGGCAAGCGCCTGGAGGTGACCATGCCGCAGCTGGCGGGGGTCGCGCGCCCGGCCCCGGCGGCCCAGCCCAAGGCCCGCAAGCAGCGCGGTGCCCGCGCGGGAGCAGCGGCGCGCGGCACCTCCGGGAACGACCTCACCTCCCCCATGCAGGGCACGATCGTGAAGATCGCCGCGTCCAACGGGGACGAGGTGGCCGAGGGCGACCTCATCGTGGTGCTCGAGGCCATGAAGATGGAGCAGCCCCTGACCGCCCACAAGTCCGGAACCCTCGAGGGCCTGGACGTCTCCGAGGGGGACACGGTCTCCGCCGGAACGGTGCTGGCCACCATCACCTCCTGACCACTGTGACGGCCCACGAGGCCCCGGTCCCGCACGGACCGGGGCCTCATGCGTTCCGTAGAGCTGCCCGGGAGCCGCCGGAGGCCGTCAAGGGTCTGTCTCACATGGTGAACACTTGGATTCACCATGTGGTACGCCGCACCCTATCTTGGAGTCATTCTTCCGACGTCCCTGCCTGTGAGGTGCTGCATGTCCACCCCCGCGTCCACCGTGGATCCCGGTTCGCCCGCGGACTCCGCCCGCGTTCCCAGGAGCCGCGTGATCCTCGCGTCCCTGGTGGGCACGACCATCGAGTTCTACGACTTCTACGTCTACGCCACCGCCGCCGTGGCGGTCTTCCCCGCACTGTTCTTCACGGGCCACGACGACACCGCCAAGCTGCTCGCCTCCATGGCCACGTTCGCCGCGGCATTCTTCGGGCGTCCCATCGGCTCGGTGATCTTCGGCCACTACGGTGACCGGATCGGGCGCAAGGCCACGCTGATCGGTGCGCTGCTGACCATGGGCATCGCCACATTCCTGATCGGCGTGCTGCCCACCTACTACCAGATCGGTCTCTGGGCCCCGCTGATCCTCACCATCCTGCGCTTCTGCCAGGGCGTGGGGCTCGGCGGCGAGTGGTCCGGCGCGTCCCTGCTCGCCACGGAGTACGCCGAGGAGGGCAAGCGGGCCCGCGCCGCCATGTGGCCCCAGCTGGGTGCGCCGTTCGGTTTCATCCTGGCCAACGGCTTCTTCCTGCTGCTCACCGTGGCCATGCAGTTCGGCACCGCCGGGCACGAGCTGGGCACCGAGCACCCGTTCCTGGTGTGGGGCTGGCGCATCCCGTTCCTGGCCTCCGTGGTGATCGTGTTGCTGGGCCTGTGGGTGCGCGTGAAGCTCGAGGAAACCCCGGTGTTCAAGCGCGCCGAGCAGCGCGGTGAGAAGGTCCAGGCCCCGGTGCTCGCCGTGTTCAAGACCTCGTGGGTGCAGATCATCCAGGGCACGTTCATCATGCTCGCCACCTACGTGCTCTTCTACCTGATGACCGCTTGGATCCTCTCCTACGGCATCGGCAAGCCCGCTGCGGGCGGCCTGGGCATCCAGTACCGCACGTTCCTGGTGCTGCAGCTGCTCGCCGTCCTGCTGTTCGCCGCCACGGTCCCGATCTCCGGCTGGCTCGCGGACCGCTACGGGCGCCGCTCCTCGCAACTGGTGATCACATCCGCGATCCTGCTGTTCGGCCTCACCTTCGGCCTGGTCATGGATCCCGCCCGCGTGGGCACCGGTGAGGATGCCTCCCTGCCCCGGATCCTGTTCTTCCTCGCGCTGGGCATGACGCTCATGGGCCTGACCTTCGGCTCAATGTCCGCGATCCTGCCCGAGCTGTTCCCCACCAATGTGCGCTACACCGGTTCCGGGATCGCGTACAACGTGGCCTCCATCCTGGGTGCCGCCATCACGCCGTTCATCGCCGTCCAGCTCAACGCGAGCTACGGCGTGGGCTCGGTAGGTCTGTACCTGTCCCTCGCGGCCGTCATCACGCTCGTGGCCCTGTGGTTCTCCCCCGAGACCCGCCACGTGGACATGCACTCCGTGGGCACCGGCCTGGTGCCGTGACACCAGCGCAACGCACGACGACGCCGCGGTGAGCCTTCGCACGGAGGCTCACCGCGGCGTCGTCGTACGCGGGTCCGTCGCAGTCGTCGTGCGCTGGTCCGTCGCACCGGGCCCGGCGGGGCCGGAGGACGCGGCCGAGGCGCTGCGGGGATCGCCCCGTCACCGCCGCCACCGCCCCGGAAGGGCAGGCGGACTCAGCGGTGCACGTGCAGGCGGCGCGCGGCCTCGGCAATGGTGCCGGACAGGGACGGGTAGACCGCGAAGGTGTCGGAGAGGTCGTCCACGCCCAGGCGGTGGGTGACCGCGAGCGCAATGGGGAAGATCAGCTCGGAGGCGCGCGGGCCCACCACCACACCGCCCATCACGGTGCCGCTGCCGCGGCGGGCGAAGATCTTCACGAAGCCGTCGTCCACGGCCATCATCTTGGCGCGCGGGTTGGTGGCCAGGTTCATGGTCATCCCCGTGAACATGGCGGGATCCGCCTCGACGTCCTGCTGGCTGATGCCCACGGACGCGATCTCCGGGGAGGTGAAGATGTTGGAGGCCACCTCGTCCGTGCGCAGCGGGTGGACGGTGTCACCCAGGATGTGGGCCACGGCGATGCGGCCCTGCATGGCGGCCACGGAGGCCAGCGGCAGCACCCCGGTGCAGTCGCCCGCGGCGTAGATGCCGGGGGCCGTGGTGCGGGAGACGGTGTCCACCCTGATGTGCCCGCTCGGGCTCAGGGCCACGCCGGCCTCCTCGAGGCCCATGTCCGCGGTGTTGGGGATGGAGCCCACGGCCAGCAGGCAGTGCGAACCGCGGATCTTGCGGCCGTCCGAGAGGGTCACGCGGACGCCGTCGCCGGTGTTCTCCACCGCGTCCGCGCGGGAACGGGAGACCACGCGCAGACCGCGGCGCTCGAACACGTTCTCCAGCACCTGGGCGGCGTCCGTGTCCGAACCCGGCAGCACCTGCTCACGGGAGGAGATCAGGGTGACCTCCGAGCCCAGCCCGTTGTACGCGGAAGCGAACTCCGCGCCGGTCACGCCGGAGCCCACCACGATGAGCTTCTCGGGGATCTCCGTGAGCTGGTAGATCTGCTTCCAGTTGAAGATCCGCTCGCCGTCCGGCTTGGCGGCGTCCAGCTCGCGCGGGTGGGCACCCACGGACACGAGCACCACGTCCGCCTTCAGCTCGTAGGGTTCGTCGTCGCTGGGCTCCACCACCACGGTGTGGCGGTCCACGATCTTGCCGCGACCCTGCACCACCCGCACGCCCACGCGCTCCAGACCGCGCTTGATGTCCCGTGACTGTGTGGCGGCAAGACGCAGCAGACGCACGTTGACCTTGTCCAGGTCCACGCGGAGGTTGTTGAGCTCCTCGGTGGCGTCGAGGTCGTCACCGACGTGCACACCGAGGTCCCGCGCGGACGCGAAGCGGTTCATGGTGTCCGCGGACGCGATGAGCGTCTTGGACGGCACCACGTCCGTGAGCACGGCGGAGCCGCCCATGCCCTGCTCCTCCACCACGGTGACGTCCGCTCCGAGCGACGCCGCCACGAGAGCGGCCTCGTAGCCGCCCGGGCCGCCGCCGATGATCACGAGTTTCTGGTCCGCGAATTCCCTCTGCACAGTCATGTCTGCCATGGGTGCAAGCTTAGCGGTGCCCTCCCACACGCTGACGTGGCTCACGGGCTCCCCTACAGTGGGGCCCATGACGAACACGGCAGAGACCACGGACCCCTTCGACCTGGCCCGGCAGGCCGCAGACGCCCTGCGCGAGCGCACCGGCGTGGAGCGGTACGAGATCGCGCTGACACTGGGCTCCGGGTGGGGTGGTGCCGCGGACCTGCTCGGGGAGACGGTCTCCGAGATCCCTGCCCACGAGATCCCCGGGTTCTCGAAACCCGCGCTGGAGGGTCACGGCGGGAAGCTGCGCTCCATCCGCCTGGCGGGCGGCGGGCACGCCCTGGTGATCGGGGCGCGGACCCACTTCTACGAGGGCAAAGGCGTGCGGGCGGTCTCGCACGGGGTGCGCACCGCGGCCGCGGCGGGTGCCTCGACCGTGATCCTCACCAACGGCTGCGGGGGCCTGAACCCGGACTGGGCCCCGGGCACGCCCGTGCTGATCCGGGACCACCTCAACCTCACCGGACGCTCCTCCCTGGAGGGTGCCACCTTCGTGGACCTCACGGACCTCTACTCCCAGCGGCTGCGGGACATCGCCCACGCCGTGGATCCCACCCTGGACGAAGGGGTCTACGCCCAGTTCCCAGGCCCGCACTACGAGACCCCCGCCGAGGTGCAGATGGCCAAGGTGCTGGGCGCGGACCTCGTGGGCATGTCCACCGCACTGGAGGCCATCGCCGCACGTCACGCGGGCCTCGAGATCCTGGGGATGTCCCTGGTCACGAATCTCGCCGCCGGGATCAGCCCCGAGGCGCTCTCCCACGAGGAGGTGCTCGAGGCCGGACGGGCCGCCGGCCCCCGCATCTCGCGGCTGCTCGCGGACATCGTGGGGCGGCTCTGAGCACCGCAACCCACTGACGGAATGTCGGCAAGTCCGGGTGCGAGGCACTAGACTGACCGCAAGACAGTACTGGGCCCGCCGCGGCGGTCTGAAAGGGTGAACTCATGGTCAGAAGAGCAGAAGCCGAGACGAGCACGAGCCGTCAGCACTCCGCCGGACGCACCGCGGAGGACGGCAGCCACGCCGTGGACGGGCACGAGCACACCGGGCGCAGCGCACGCCAGCCGCACGGTCGCCGGATGCCCCAGTACTCGGGCGAGGGCGACGTCGTGAAGAACGTCATCCTGTTCGGCGGCGGCATCATCACCATCCTCGTGAGCCTCTACCTGTTCAGCACCTACCCGAGCAGCCCGTGGCTGTTCTTCTTCGGCATCCTGGCCTACGGCCTGGCCCTGATGGTCCCCACCCTGTTCCTCAACGGCAGCACCGCCTCCCACTCCACGGGCGGCACCGAGACCACGCTGGACCTTCCCCGCAACCCCTCGCAGATGGCCCAGCGTGCCGTGGGCGAGGGTGAGCAGAAGCAGGACCGCGCCGTCTGATCCGCAGCACCTCCCGAGAGCCCCGCTCCGTCTCCGTGACGGGCGGGGCTTTCGCGTGTCCACGGTCGCCCGGGCGGTGCCGGCACGCGGGTGCGCCGGCATCACGATTCGACACGCGTTCCGCCTGAGCCTGCGCTCAGGTGTGCGCATGCCACCGTGGTGGTCCCGGGTCACGCGTGGGGGGCGCATCGCCGGCGCGTGCCGTCTACAGCCCGGTGGTGCCGGTCATCGAGAACGGGCTCGGGTTCAGACCTCGCGCTCACGCCGGGTGCCCCGCTGCGCCCGTGCCCCGGAAGCCGCGGCCGCCTCGTGGGCTACGGCCCTGCTGTCCCGCGGTGTGAAACCCGTGGCCACGATCGCGGAGAGGTCCAGGCAGCTGTTGGCGGGATGCACGGCCACCCGGTCCGCGCCCTTCGTGTACTCCGCCGTGCTCACGGGTGTCACCCGTTCCGGGTCCTCCCCCAGCGACGCGCGCGCACCGGCGGTAAGTTCACCCCGGGGCGCTCGCGCACCGGCGGGGCAGTGGGAGCCGCCGCGGCCCCGGGGCCGCTACCCTGCGGCGTCGCCCTCCCCCGCCGCGACAGGTTCGAGCACCGGGAAGATCGCGTCCAGCACCTCGCGCCCCCAGGCGAGGATGTCCCCGTCCACGAGGTCCTTGCCGCCGATCCGCGCGGTCTTGGGCTTGGGGATCAGCACCATGCGGTCCTCGGTGCCAGGCACCGGGCGGACCTGCGCGCCCGGGTACATGCGCTGCAGCCGCATCTCCCGGGACTCGGCGAGATCCGCGGGCGAGAAGCGGACCATGGTGCCCTGCGTGGCCACGTCCGTGAGCCCGGCGGCGCGCGCCCGGATCCGCAGCCGGGCCACGTCCAGCAGGTTCTGCACCGGGGTGGGCATGGGCCCGTAGCGGTCCGTGAGCTCCTCCCCGGCCTCCGCGACCGCCTCCTCCGTGGCGGCGTTCGCAATGGTGCGGTAGGCCTCCAGGCGCAGCCGCTCACCGGGGACGTAGTCGTGCGGCAGGTGCGCGTTGACGGGCAGCTCGATCTTCATCTCGGCGGGACCGGTGTCCTGGTCACCGCGGTACTCGGCCACGGCCTCACCCACGAGCCGCAGGTACATGTCGAAGCCCACGCCCGCGATGTGCCCGGACTGCTCGCCGCCCAGCAGGTTGCCCGCACCGCGGATCTCGAGGTCCTTCATGGCCAGCTGCATGCCCGAGCCCAGCTCGTTGTGCGCGGCCACGGCCTTCAGCCGCTCCAGGGCGGTCTCGCTCAGGGGCTTCTCCACGGGGTAGAGGAAGTACGCGTACGCCCGCTCGCGCCCGCGGCCCACGCGACCGCGCAGCTGGTGCAGCTGGGAGAGCCCGTAGCGGTCCGCGTGGTCCACGATCAGCGTGTTCGCGTTGGCGATGTCCAGGCCGGTCTCCACGATGGTGGTGCACACCAGGACGTCGAACTTCTTCTCCCAGAAGTCCACGATGATCTGCTCCAGGCGGGCCTCACCCATCTGCCCGTGGGCCACCGCGATCCGCGCCTCCGGCACGAGCTCCGCGAGCTCCTTGGCCCGGGCCTCGATCGTGGAGACCCGGTTGTGGATGAAGAACACCTGGCCCTCGCGCATGAGCTCGCGCCGCACGGCCGCGGAGACCTGCTTGTTGGTGTACGGCCCCACGTACGTGAGCACGGGGTGGCGCTCCTCGGGCGGGGTGGCCAGGGTGGAGGTCTCGCGGATGCCCGTCATGGACATCTCCAGCGTGCGCGGGATGGGCGTGGCGGACATCGCGAGCACGTCCACGTCCGTGCGCATGGCCTTGAGCTTCTCCTTGTGCTCCACACCGAAGCGCTGCTCCTCGTCGATGATCACCAGGCCCAGGTTCTTGAACTGCATCTCCTGGCCCAGCAGCCGGTGGGTGCCGATCACCACGTCCACCGCACCGCTGCGCAGCCCCTCCATGGTGGCCTTCGACTCCTTGGCGCTCTGGAACCGCGAGAGGGTGGCCAGGCGCACGGGGAAGCCCGAGAAGCGCTCGGCGAACGTCTCCGTGTGCTGCTGCGCGAGCAACGTGGTGGGCACGAGCACGGCCACCTGCTTGCCGTCCTGCACCGCCTTGAACGCGGCGCGCACGGCCACCTCGGTCTTGCCGTAGCCCACGTCCCCGGAGATCAGCCGGTCCATGGGGATGGGCCGCTCCATGTCCGCCTTGACCTCGTCGATCGTGGTCAGCTGGTCCGGGGTCTCGATGTACGGGAACGCCTGCTCCAGCTCGCGCTGCCACGGGGTGTCCGGGCCGAACGCGTGGCCCTTGGACGCCATGCGCGCCGAGTACAGCCGGATCAGCTCGTTGGCGATCTCCTTGACGGCCTTCTTGGCGCTGCGCTTGGTCTTGTTCCAGTCCGCACCGCCCATCTTGGACAGCGACGGCGCCTCGCCCCCCACGTACGAGCTCACCTGGTCCAGCTGGTCCGTGGGCACGAACAGCCGGTCCCGCGGCCCGTTGCGCTTGGACGCCGCGTACTCCAGCACGAGGTACTCGCGCACGGGCCTGGGCTGGCCCGGTGCGGTCATGGCACCGGCGATGGGCCGCTGCACGAGCTCCACGAACTGCCCGATGCCGTGCTGCTCGTGCACCACGTAGTCGCCCTTCTGCAGGGTGAGCGGGTCCACCTGGTTGCGCTTGCGGCGCTGCGGGAGCTTGCGCTCGGCCCGGTTGTCGTAGGTGCTGGAGCGGCCCAGCACGTCCGCCTCGGTGAGCAGCGCCGTGCGGGTGGCCTCCAGCACGAAACCGCGGCCCGCGCGCGCCGTCGTGAGCTCCACGAGACCCGGCTGGGGCGTGTCCACGAGGTCCGCGAAGCGGGACGCGGGGATGTCCGCTCCCTGCAGCAGCTCGGTCAACCGCTGCAGCGGGCCGGGGCCGTCCGTGACGAGCACCACGCGCCAGTCCTCGCGCACGCGCTCCCCCAGGAACTCCAGCATGGCCGCCACGTCCCCGGAGAACCGGGTGGGTTCCCGCGCGGTGACCGTGAGGGTGTCCGCGTCCGTGTCCGCGAGGTGGACCTCCTCCTCGGGGGTGTCCGCGTCGATCTCGGAGGGGGTCACCGCGTTGACGTTGAGCCCGGTGACGGACCACCAGCCCACCGCGCGGTCCAGGGCCAGGTCCCGGACGTCCGCAATGGTGTGGAAGGACCCGGAGGCCAGGGTGCGGGAGGTGCCGTCGTCGGCGTCGAGCGCGGCGTCGAGGTCCAGGGGCGCGTCGTTGCCGCCCGAGGCGGACTCCCACGCGGCCATGAGGAACTCCTCGTTGGTGGCCACGAGGTCGTGGGCGCGCGCCCGGACCTTCTCGGGTTCCAGCACCACGGTCACGGACCCGGCCGGCAGCAGGGACATCACCTGCACCATCTCGTCCGCGAGCAGCGGCGCGAGGGACTCCATGCCCTCCACGTACTGCCCGCCCGCAATGCGCTCGAGCATCTCGCGCCCGCCCGGCAGCTGCTCCTTGAGCTTCGCGGCCCGGGACTGCACGGTGGGGGTGATGAGCAGCTCGCGGCACGGCGGGGCCACGAGCACCGTGGGGTGCTCCGCGGTGCTCAGGGTGCGCTGGTCGGCCACCGCGAACCAGCGCATCTCGTCCAGCTCGTCCCCGAAGAACTCCGCGCGCACGGGGTGGTCCTCGGTGGGCGGGAACACGTCGATGATGCCGCCGCGCACCGCGAACTCCCCGCGCCGGGTCACCATGTCCACGCGGGAGTAGGCGGCCCCGGCGAGGTCCGCCACGAGCCGCTGGAAGTCGTAGTCCTGGCCCGTGCGCAGGGTCACCGGCGCCATCTGTCCGAGGCCCGCGACCACGGGCTGCAGCACGGAGCGCACGGGGGCGACGACCACGCGCAGCGGCTGCTCGGAGCCGTCCGTGTGCTCCAGGCGGCGCAGCACGCTCAGCCGCTGCCCCACGGTGTCCGAGCGGGGGGACAGCCGCTCGTGCGGCAGCGTCTCCCAGGACGGGAAGTTCGCGATCTGCTCGGCGGGCAGGTACGAGGCGAGACCGGCCTGCAGCTCCTCGGCCTCGCGGCCCGTGGCGGTGACGGCCAGCAGGATCGGGGCGTGGGCGGCGCCGTCGCCAGCGGTGGCCCCCGCGGGTGCCGACGCCGCGGCGTCGCCGTGGGAGGCGTCCGCCAGCCCGGACGCGATCTGCGCGAGCACGGGGGCGCGCAGCCCGTCCGTGGCGCTGATGATCGTCTCCGCGGAGCGCTCCGCGAGTGGGCGCGCGGCCTGCGTGCGGATGTTCGCGAAGCTGCGGTCCTCGGTGAGCGCGGTGAGCAGACCGGTCAGGGACATGGGTGGCGGACTCCTGGATGAGAGTGGTGCGGGTGGGAACGGCGACGGGTGCGGCCGGTGTGCACCGACCGTCGCCGGGCACGACGACGTGCCGCTGACCGGCCCCGGGGCGTCTCACGCGAGCGCCGCGCGGTGGCCGCCCGGAGCGGTCGGTGCGGATCGCGCCCCAGCCTACCCGCGCCGTCGGACACGCACCCGGGCTCCGCGCTCCTACCCTGGAGCCATGACGATCTCCCAGGACAGTGTTCTCACCGGTCTCACCGTGGCCGTGACCGCTCACCGGCGGGCCGCGGAGCAGGGGGGCGCGTTCGAGCGCCACGGCGCGCGCGTGAGCTACGCACCGGCCCTGCGGCTCACGCCCGCGGACGAGGACGACGACGTCCTGGCTGCCGTCCGCGACACCGTCGCCTCGGCGCCCGGCACCGTGCTGGTCACCACCGGGTACGGGCTCAAGCGCTGGCTCGCGGTGGCTCAGGAGCACGGGCTGCGGGAGGAGCTGCTGGGGGCACTGCGCGCGAGCACCGTGCTGGCCCGCGGGGCCAAGGCGAAGGGTCAGCTGCAGGCGCTGGAGATCCCGTGCGCGCACACCGGGACGTCCGGGCGCACCGCGGAGCTCGTGGACCGGGTGCTCGGCACGGAGCCCCTTCCCCGGGGCACCGTGACGGTCCAGGTGCACGGCACCACGGACGAGGCGCAGCTGGACCGGCTCCGCGCGGCCGGGCTCACGGTGCGCGTGGTGGCGCCGTACCGGTGGGAGTCCGCGGACGAGGGCTCACGCCTGGCCGGGCTCGTGCGGGACGTCGTGGCCGGGGACGTGGACTACGTGACGTTCACGGCGGCTCCCGCCGTGGACGCCCTGTTCGACGCCGCCCGCGCCGCGGACGCGTACGACGCCCTCGTGGCCGCGCTGCGGGACGGCCGCTGCACCGCCGTGGCCGTGGGGCCCGTGTGCGTGCAACCGCTCGAGGAGGCAGGGATCGGCAACGCGGTGGTGCCCGAGCGCTTCCGTCTGGGGGCCATGGTCAGGGCCGTGTGCGATCACGCCGCGGCGGAGGCCTCCCGGTAGTGCTCCACCACGAGCTCCACCAGTTCCGGGGGAACCGCCCCGGGGTGCACCAGCAGGGGTTCTGCGGTGACGTCCGCCCCGGCGGCGAGCGCCCTGCCGTGGAAGTAGCCGGGCGCCAAAAGGTACGGGACGAGCAGGACACGACCCGCCGCGGCGGCGTCGGCCGTGTCCTGCCGGGCGGCCGCGACGGCCTCCTGCAGGGTGGGGTGGGCCGCGGAGAGGTACGCGGTGGTCACGGGGTGGCCGAGCTCCGCCGCGAGCAGACCGGCCACCACGCGGCAGTCCCTCCCCGCGCGGGCGTCGGAGGAACCGGCGGCCACCATGACCACGCGGTCCTCCGCGTCCAGAGCGGGGCCGCCCGCGGCGGCGAGCGCCTCGGTGAGACGGCGCGCCATGACCGTGGCGAGGCGCCGGTCCGGGCCGAGCGCCGCGGCCACCCGGTGCCCCGCAGCCGCCTCGACCGCCCGGGCCATGTCCACGAACACGTGGTACCCGGCGGAGAGCAGCAGGGGGACCACCACGGCGTCCTCCGCCGCGTGCTGGGCCGTGCGGGAGTCGAGGTCCGGTTCCTGGACGTCCACCCACGTGTCCACCACGCGAACGTGCGGCAGGGTCTCGCGCACGGCGGCGACGAGCGCGGCCACCGCCCGCTGACCGCGCGGATCGCGGGTTCCGTGCGCGCAGGCCAGCAGGACGGGGGGTGTCTCGGACGAAGTGCTCACGCGTCCCATTGTGGCGCGTGCCGGCCCGTGCTCACGACCGGTTCCCGAGCAGCGCCTCCAGCTCACGGGCCGTCCGCTCCCGCGCCGCCCGGCTGAGGGCCTGTGCGTCCCCGACGTCCACGCGGTGCTGCCGCGGGGCACGCGACGGTCCCCCGGTCCGCGGCCGCAGACCGCGTGCGGCGTTCAGGACGCGCCGGGCCGCCGCACCCGGCCGCCTACCGGGTGCTCGCTGCCAGGACCCCACGAGGACGACGCCGTCCACGGGGGCACCGTCCGTCGCGTCCGCCACCCGCCGGGCGGTGGGGATGCCCTCGCCCGCGGCCACGAGCACCACGGGCCCGGGGTGGCGCTCGGCAAGCCACCGCAGCTGGTGCCGCACCGCGCGTGCGCTGCCGGCCTGCCGGGGATCGGGGATCCGCTCCTGCCACGGGGGCACGCGGTCTCCCGCGCCGTCCCCGTCCGCGCGCAGGGTCACGACGCCGCGCCCCGCGAGCCGCCGCGCCACGGGCGGCCACAGTCCCGAGGCGTCCCGCGCACCGCACCCGCCGGCGACGAGCACCACCGCGGGCCCATCCGGTGCGGCCGCGCGGTTGCCGCTCCCGTCGTCGGTGCCGGGCAGTGCGGTGGCGGGCCCGCTCAGCACGCCGCAGTGGCCCCGCCATCCCACGGCCACGAGCTCCTCGACGCACGCGTGCCCGGAGTCCGCCACGAACTCGTTGCGCGCGGGACCCCTCCCCACGCCGGTGAAGGGCACCAGCCGGGGGCGGGGCAGGGCCCACAGCAAGTCCTCCAGGACGTCGTAGCGCACCGGCTCCTCGTCTTGTAGGTCCGTGAGCGGGTTCCGTGTGCGCGGGTCGCACCCGCGCGGAGCCTGCTCGTGCGGGACGGGCGCGCCCGGGGTGTGCCGACCGGGCAGGCGCCGAGCCGTGCCGTGCCGTGGGGCGCTCGAACTCGCCGCCCCCACCGGGTACTCGCTCGCGTTCCCTCGGGATGCGGGCCCGGCACCCCGGGCGGTCCACCCCAGGACCTGCACCGCGTCCGGGCGGTCCGCGTCCGGGCGGTCCACATCGGGGGCGGGGCCCGGCAGGGCGCGCAGCTGTGCGGCTTGCGCGGCCGTGAGCCACAGTCCCGGCAGGTCCACCCCGTGTTCCGGGGGGACGTCGCGGGGGTCGACGGCGCGGGGGCGGCTCCAGCGCCGCAGGAACTCGGCGCCGCTCTCCGGCTCCCAGGCGATCACGCGGTCGAAGCACTCCACTGCGCGCAGCAGCAGGGCCGTTCCCACCCGGTGGCCGATGCCGTAGACCGGCGCGTCGGCGATCCCGCACACCGCGCGCGCCTGCGTCACGGCGTCGCGGACGTTGCGCTCCCAGAGCGCTGCGACGTCGTCGTCCGGGCGCAGGCCGTGGGAGTCCCCCGTGCCGCGGTAGTTCACCCGGGCCACGCAGTACCCGGCGCCGGCGAGCATCATGGCCAGCTGACGCAGCTCGCGGTAGGACCGGGTGTGGTCCGGACCCACGGGTGGCGCCAGGACCACGAGCGCCCGGACCCGGCCGTTCTCCGGCGTGTGCAGCCACGTGACGGTCGCGGTGTCGCCGCTGCCCGTCCACATGCCCGCCCCGTGGATCCCCGCCGGTCCCCGGTCCGATGGCGCCGGGGCCGCGCCCGGGACGTCGCCGCCCCGGGCTGCCCGCGGCACGCTCGTGTGCGTGTCAGTGATCATGTTTCTCTCCCCCACATGGCGGGCTGCTGCACCCCCGCCTCCGGCTGCACTCTCGCCGCTCTCCCCAGAGCGCCCCACCGTGACGGCCCGGGCCGGCTCCCCCGCCGAACCACGTGCCGCACCGTGCTCACGTGCCACCCTAGGCGACCGCGGGGCGGGCCCGGCGGCCCCGGAGGCGGGTGAGCTGCCCCTTCTTCGGCGGACATCACGGGGTGCGTCGCCCCGCGGGCGCCCCGGCGGACTCCCACGGTCCGCGGTCGTGCGGGCACGCCGCGTGCGGGCAAGTCGCGACTAGGATGAGTGCAGCGCCCGCGCCGGCCGTCATGCCGCGCGGGATCCGACGAACCGGTACCGATCCAGA
Source organism: Kocuria tytonis (assembly GCF_003226895.2). Taxonomy (GTDB): domain Bacteria; phylum Actinomycetota; class Actinomycetes; order Actinomycetales; family Micrococcaceae; genus Kocuria; species Kocuria tytonis. Next base: position 185,898 of record NZ_PNJG02000003.1, on the reverse strand, counting down.
AGGAGCACCATGTCCGTCAAGGCATCCACCACCATCAAGGCCCCCGTGGACACCGTCCTGAAGACGTTCGTGGACGAGGCGTTCGTGCGCCACGTCAGCGAGCTGGCCGGCACCCAGTTCGAGTCCTTCGAGGTCAACGGGGACACCGCCACGGCGTTCACCGCCACCACCGTGCGCAGCATGGGCTCCGACAAGCTGCCGGACGCCGTCAAGAAGTTCGTGAAGAACGGCGTGAAGCTGACCCAGGTGGACACCTACGACGCTCCCGCCGCGGACGGCTCGCGTGCCGTGCGCAGCGAGATCAAGGCCGGCGGCCTGCCCGTGGGCGCCACCGCCACCCAGAACATCAAGCCCCTCGGCGAGCAGGAGACCTCGGTGGACGTCTCCGGGGAGGTCCAGGCGAACATCCCGCTGGTCGGGAAGAAGATCGCCGCCACGGCCGAGCCCTACATCGGCAAGGCGCTGACCCTGCAGGCCCGCCAGGCCGAAGCATGGATCGCGGAGCACTGAGCCCCGCAGCACGGCCGCGGATGGCCGGGCGGCACGCGTGCCGCCCGGCCATCCCCCATTCGACACGACAATCGCGGCTCACCCGTGGGCCGCGCGTTGGGAGTTACTCGCCTTGAGCACGGACACGCAGACGGCCTCCGACACCGGGGGGCCCTTCACCAATTTCCTCCGCCGGGACACCACCGGCGGGCTCCTCCTGCTGATCGCCATGGTGCTGGCCCTCGTGATCGCGAACTCCCCGTGGGGGGACTTCTACTTCGGGCTCCGTGACGCCGAGGTCGGCCCGGGCGGCGTGGCCGGACTGCAGCACACCGTGGGCCACTGGGCCTCGGACGGGCTCCTCGCGGTCTTCTTCTTCCTCACGGGCCTGGAGCTGAAGACGGAGTTCGTGGACGGTGAGCTGCACAACATCCGCAAGGCCATCCTCCCCGTGGTGGCCGCCGCCGGAGGTGTGCTGGTCCCCGCGCTGATCTTCCTGGGCGTGAACCTCTTCGCCGGGGGTGAGCCCACGGCACTGCACGGCTGGGCCATCCCCACCGCCACGGACATCGCCTTCGCGGTCTCCGTGCTCGCGGTGGTCGGTTCGTCCCTGCCCGTGGCCATGCGCACGTTCCTGCTGACGCTGGCCGTGGTGGACGACCTCATCGCGATCGCCATCATCGCGTTCGTCTACACCGACAGCGTGAAGTTCCCGTTCCTGCTGGGCGCCGCCGTGCTGCTGGGCCTGTTCTGGTTCCTGACCCACAAGTACATGGGCTGGTTCATGGCGCAGCACTGGGCCGCGTGGGTCATCCTGCTGCCCATCGGCCTGGTGACCTGGTGGCTGGTCTACGAATCCGGCATCCACGCGACCATCGCCGGCGTGCTCCTGGGTTTCATGGTGCCGGTCCTGAAGCAGAAGCCGCGCGTCATCCGGCAGGAGGACCCGCGCATGGGCCTGGCACCCGCGCTGGAGCACCGCTTCCGCCCCCTGTCCAACGGCCTGGTCATCCCGGTGTTCGCCTTCTTCTCCGCGGGTGTGGCCGTGGGCGGCTGGGAGGGCATCAGCTCCGCGGCCACGGACCCCGTGGCCCTGGGCATCGTGGCGGGTCTGCTGCTCGGCAAGCCCATCGGCATCTTCGGTGCGGCCTGGCTCATGGACCGCTTCACCTCCGCGGAGAAGGACCGGGACTACACGTGGTTCGACATGCTCGGCATGACGATCGTCGCCGGCATCGGCTTCACGGTCTCGCTGCTCGTGGCGGAGCTGAGCTTCGGCGAGGGCAGCCCGCACAGCGATCACGCCAAGGTGGGCATCCTGTGCGGTTCACTGCTCGCGGCACTCATCGGCGCGGCCCTGGTGGCCCCGCGCAACGCCAAGTACAAGGCCATGCGCGCCGCCGGACACGACCCGGACACCCTGGACTGATCCGACGCCGCGCCACGGCGCCCCCTTCCGACCGGGAGGGGGCGCCGTCGTCGTCCTGCCCCTCGTGCGCGGACCCGCTCAGGCCGGGTTGCGCGGGTGGAAGTGCTGCTGCGCGGCGGTGAGCCCCTGCTCCACGAGCAGCTCCACGGCGTCGGCGGCGTCGGAGACCAGCAGCGGCAGCTCCTTGGCCTCCGCGCCGGAGAAGCGCTTGAGCACGTAGTCCGCGGTGTCCATGCGGCCGGGCGGACGCCCCACGCCCACGCGCACCCGCACGTACTCCTTGCCGGCCATCGCCCTGGTGATGTCGCGCAGACCGTTGTGGCCGCCCTCCCCGCCCCCGCGCTTGAGCTTGACGGCCCCGAACGGCAGGTCGATGTCGTCGTGGACCACCACCAGGTCCTCGAGGCCCAGGGAGTAGTACTTCGCGAGCGCGCTGACGGGCCCCCCGGAGACGTTCATGTAGCTCGTGGGCCGCGCCAGCACGAGCCGCGGTGCCCCCGGGCGCAGCCGCGTCTCGGCCACGAGCGCCCGCGCCCTGTGGGCGGACAGCACCGATCCCGCGCGCGCGGCGAGCTCCGCGACCACCATGGCGCCGATGTTGTGCCGGGTGCCCGCGTACCGGTCACCGGGGTTGCCCAGGCCCACCACCAGGGTGCGATCCGTCATCTCGTGCTCCTCGTCCGCGGCGCCGCCCGGGTGGATCCGCTCCACCCGTCCGCGCACCGCTCTCGTCCCGGGCGCCGCCGTCGCACGGACGTCGAGCCGCTGTCGTGGCCCCCGCAGGGTTCCTCGGGAGCCCTCGAGAGCGTGTGGTCACCGCGCGCCTCGTGGCGCCGGTGGTACGACGACGGCGGCGGGCCCGTGATGGCGCCCACCGCCGTCGTCACCCGGGCCGCTCGACACGAGGTGAGCGGCGGACGGGAAGGTCCTACTCGTCGTCGCCGGAGGTCTCCTCGGTGGACTCCTCGGAGGTCTCCCCCTCGGACTCCTCACCCTCGGTCGCGGGCTCCTCACCCAGGTCCTGCTCCACGGGCTCGGAGACGTTGATGACCAGCAGCTCGGGGTCGGACACGAGCGTGACACCGGAGGGCAGCGTGACGTCCTTGGCGTAGACGTGCTCGCCGACCTCCAGGCCCTCGATGTCGATGACCACGTGCTCGGGAACCTTCAGGGCGTCGGCCTCGACCACCAGGACGTTCTCCTCCACGTTGTGGATGGCCGTGGGAGCGACCTCGCCCTCGACGGTCACGGGGATCTCGACCTCGACGCGCTCGCCACGGCGGACCGTGAGCAGGTCGATGTGGAGGATCTCGGGACGCACCGCGTGGCGTTGGACCTCCTTGATCATGGCCAGGTGGCCCTCGCCGTCCACGTTGATCTCCAGGACGGCATTGGGGTTGCGGGAGGCCAGCATCATGTCGTGGCCGGGCAGGATCACGTGCAACGGCTCGGCACCGTGGCCGTAGATCACGGCGGGGATCTGGTCGTTGGCGCGCACGCGGCGGGAGTAGCCCTTGCCGAACTCGGTGCGCAGGGTCGCGGGGATGGTGATGACGTCCACCATGGTGGTTCTCCTTCGATCGTGGGTCTGGTGTGGTTACCGTCAGACCGTCCGATGCCGCGCGGTGCTCGGCGCACCACGCGTCCGGACGAACTCCGACCGACGCGGTGCGGCACCCGCGTGCCCGCCGCCCGGGAAGCACACACCGGTTGCGGCGGATCGCAAGGATCCACAGGCCGTCGTCGATAACGGGGCGGTGGCACCGCCCCCTCGCCTTGGCAACCCGGTCAGAGTACCACGGCAGGGCTTTCCTCCCCCGCTCGCGGGCGGGCCGACCTACGGCGCGGATCCCCTCGAGGAGGTCGCGTTCTCCTCGCCCGCTCGCGGGCGGGCCGCCGTAGGTGGCCGGACCGGGCCCGCCGGCGGGATCGGCGGTGGGCGACTCGAATGTCCCGGGGGTCACTCGGCAGCCGGGGAGGACCCCGGTGACCGTTGACCCCCAACCGGGCCACGGATGCCCACGACGCGGGCCGTCATCTGTCCACAATTGCGTACCAATTCATGCAACGGGAGGATATTCGAGCATGTGGGAGGGTATCTTTGAGAATTAGCGGGCGTAAATCTCGGGGGAGATGAACACCGTGGTGCCAGGACCGCCTCTGATCCGGTCCGGGCACCCGAGCGAGCGCGTGGGGCGTCTCGCCGTCGAACGGTTTTGTGGGGGAAGGTTCGTCGACCGTGTTCCAGCAAGCACAGCACAAGTACAGGCACATCTCGTGGCGTGAGAACTACCAGCGGGAGCTGCGAGTCTACGACGCCCTCTCGCTCGTCGTGGCCCTGGCGGTGGCGCAGGGGCTGCGGTTCGGGTGGCTGCAGGGACTGCTGCATGTGGAGGACCTGCCCGTTCCGTACTGGCTCGTGGGCCTCCTGCTGGCGGTGGTCTGGTGGATCTGGCTGGAGCTGCGCGGCACCCGCGGGGTCCGGCTGATCGGCAACGGCGCCGAGGAGGCCAAGCAGCTCGTCACGGCGTCCCTCACCCTGTTCGCGGCCATCGCCATCGCCTCCTACGCGCTGAGCGTCCCCACGGCCCGCGGCTACATCCTGATCGCGCTGCCCCTGGGCACGGTGGCCCTGCTGGTGGGCCGCATGTGGGCGCGGCGCCAGCTCATGCGACGCCGCGCGGCCGGTCTCAACATGTCCCGCACCATGGTGGTGGGCCGCTTCCCGGGCGCGGTGGAGCTCGTGGGTGAGCTGCAGAGCCGCCCGGACGCGGGATTCGACCCCGTGGCGGTCTACATGCCCGCGTCGCACCACCGGCTCCCGGCGTCCCTCGAGGCAGTGCGGCTGCCCGCCAACGCCCTGGCCGCCGAGGAGCGCCCCAGCGTGCAGGGCATCGTGCAGGCATGCCGGGAGCACGACGTCGAGACGCTGGTGATGGCGGCCTCCGTGCCGCTGACCACCACCGAGATCCGCCACCTGGGGTGGGCACTCGCGGACGAGCGGATCCGCCTCGTGATGAACACCGGTCTCACGGACGTGGCCGGCCCCCGGATCCACACCACCCAGCTGGCCGGGCTGCCCCTGATCCACGTGGCCACGCCCCGCTTCACGCGGGCGAAGAAGATCGTGAAACGGCTCATCGACATCGTGGGCTCCCTGAGCGCGCTGATCATCCTGTCCCCCCTGATGCTCGTGCTGGGTCTGCTGGTCAGGCTGCACGACGGCGGTCCCGCGTTCTTCGCGCAGGAACGCGTGGGGATCGACGGCACCCGGTTCAAGATGCTCAAGTTCCGCTCCATGTACACGGACGCGGAGGAGCGCAAGGCCGCTCTGCTGGCCACCAACGAGTCCGACGGCGGCGTTCTTTTCAAGATGAAGGACGACCCCCGCGTGACCAGACCCGGCAGGTGGATGCGGCGCTACAGCCTGGACGAGCTGCCACAGTTCATCAACGTGCTCAACGGCACGATGTCCCTGGTGGGGCCCCGCCCCCCGCTCGCCAGCGAGGTGGACAAGTACGAGCAGCACGTCTACCGCCGGCTGCGCGTCCGCCCCGGGATCACGGGCCTGTGGCAGGTCTCCGGTCGTTCCAACCTGGACTGGAACCAGACCGTGCGCCTGGACCTCTACTACGTGGAGAACTGGTCCCCCGTGCAGGACATGGTCATCATGCTGCGCACGGTCCGTGCCGTCTTCGCCTCCGACGGCGCCTACTGACCGGTCCCGGTGGTCCCCGGATCCCTCCATTCCCCGCCGCGACGTGCGCCGGTCGTTCACATTTCGGCATGGGATACGTGGAATTTCCATGTGAACACCTACACTTTCAACTGCGTCCCCCCAGGTCGCTCCCCTTCCCCCCCGAGCCGAGCGACTCCCCCCACGCAGTAAAGGCTTCACGTATGACCTCCCCCCACAGAACGATGCTGCCCGCCGCCGTGACCGCGGCCGTGCTGGCGCTGACCACCTTCCTGCCGGCCGCCGCCGCCGACGATCCGCACCAGAACCTCAACCCCGACAGGGGTGACGTGGTCTCCGTGGAGACCGACGAGCTCAAGACGGTCGTCGAGGACCCGCAGCTCCCCGCGGCACCGCCGAGGACCGGTGACAAGAACCCCGGTGCCACCATGGGCCAGAAGTTCAAGTCCATGGCCGAGACCGCGCGCCTCTCCCCCCAGTCCGAGAAAGAGCTGGACAAGGTCGCGACCGAGGTCCTGGGTGCCGGTGGCGCACCCGCGAGCGCGACGCCGTCGCGCGCGACCCCGGCCCGGCCCTCGACGGGCGCGTCCCCCAAAGGCACCCCGAGTGCCTCCGCCCAGGCCGCGGGTGTGGGACCCGCCGGTTCCATGTCCCTGTCGATCCGTTCCGGCACCTGGCGCCCCGCAGGCATCGCCGGGATGGACGTCTCGGGATGGCAGGCAGCCGTCAACTGGAGCGCGGAGTACGCCAACGGTGCGCGCTTCGCGTACGTCAAGGCCACCGAAGGTGTCGGCTACGCCTCCGAGGCGTTCGCCGACCAGTACACGGGTTCCTACTCGGTGGGCATGAACCGCGGGTCCTACCACTTCGCGCTCCCCAGCCAGTCCTCCGGTGCCGAGCAGGCGGACTTCTTCGTGAACAACGGCGGGGGGTGGTCCGCGGACGGCAGGACCCTGCCCGGGCTGCTGGACATCGAGTACAACCCGTACTCCGTGCTGGGCGACACCTGCTACAACATGTCCGCCGCGCAGACGAACGCGTGGATCAAGTCCTTCTCGGACCGGTACAAGCAGCGCACCGGCCGGCTGCCCGCGATCTACACCACCGCGGACTGGTGGGCCACGTGCACGGGCAACACCGCCCAGTTCAACAACCACCCGCTGCACCTCGCCTCGTACGGGGTGCAGTACCCCTCGTACATGCCCAACGGCTGGTCCCGCCACGACCTGTGGCAGTTCTCGGACAACGGGCCGTTCTCGGGCGACTCCAACGTGTACGGCGGTTCATGGGCGCAGTTCCAGTCCCTCGCGTCCTCGTCCTCCTACACGCCGCTGGGCGGACGGCCCGCCGGCTACACCGTCCGGGGCGGCATCGCCACGGTCTACAACCGGACCGGGGGCGCCGCGACGTGGGGACCGCCCACCTCCGCGGAGAGCGACGCCGCCTTCGGCGGGAGGTACCAGCAGTTCTCCCGCAACGGCGTGCGCTCGATCGCCTACTGGCACCCCCGCACCGGGGCGCACATGCTCCGTGCCACCAGCAGCATCGGCGCCAAGTTCCTCAAGGCCGGCAGTGAACGCGGGTACGGCTTCCCCGTCGCCGAGGAGCGTTCCATCCCCGGTGGGGCCTACCAGGTGTTCCGCACCCCGTCCGGTCAGGCCACGAAGGTCATGTGGACTCCCTCGCGCGGGTCCTACGCCGTGAAGGAGTACGGGGCGATCGGCAAGCGCTGGGCCCAGCTCGGCATGGAGCGCGGGGCGGGCTTCCCCGTCACGGACGAGTACCGCCGCGGCACCGAGATCCGCCAGACGTTCTCCAACGGCTGCATGATCGGGTACGACACCGCGAACGGCAGGGTCCGGGTGGTGCGGCTGTGACGGTCCGGTCCCGCTGACGCGGCACCGTGGCGGCCCGCAGGCCCCGGGCCGCCACGGTGCTCCCGGGGGCCGCCCGCCCGCAGACCCGCCGAGCAGCCCGCCGCTGCGGGAAGCCCCCGGGGACCGCGGTCACCGTGAAAGAAGCCGCCCACGTCACACGACGTGGGCGGCTTCATCCGTAGGGGCGGACCGGTCAGGAGTGGCCGTTGAACAGGCTCGTGACCGAGCCGTCCTCGAAGACCTCCTGGATGGCGCGGGCGATCAACGGGGCGATCGAGAGCACCTCGAGGTTCTCGAACGTGTGCTCCTCGGGAACGGGCAGGGTGTCCGTCACGACCACCTGGTCCGCTCCGCACGTGGCCAGCCGCTCCACGGCGGGGCCGGAGAACACGGCGTGCGTGGCGGCGATGATCACGTTCTTGGCGCCCTGGTCCTTGAGCACCTGCACGGCACCCGTGATGGTCCCGCCGGTGTCGATCATGTCGTCGATGAGCACGCACGTGCGACCCTGGATGTTGCCCACGACCTCCTTGGACACCGCCTGGTTGGGCACGGTGATGTCACGGGTCTTGTGGACGAACGCCAGCGGTGCACCGCCCAGGCGCTCGGCCCACTGCTCGGCGACGCGCACGCGGCCGGTGTCCGGGGACACCACGGTCACGTTGTCCACGTCCACCACGGAGCGCACGTAGTTGCTCAGCAGGGGGATGGCCATGAGGTGGTCCACGGGGCCGTCGAAGAAGCCCTGGATCTGCGCGGTGTGCAGGTCCACGGACATCAGGCGGTCCGCACCGGCGGTCTTGTAGAGGTCCGCGATCAGCCGGGCGGAGATGGGCTCGCGGCCGCGGTGCTTCTTGTCCTGGCGGGCGTAGGGGTAGAACGGGCTCACCACGGTGATGGACTTGGCGGAGGCCCGCTTGAGGGAGTCCAGCATGATGAGCTGCTCCATCAGCCATTGGTTGATGGGAGCGGGGTGGGACTGGATCAGGAACGCGTCCGCGCCGCGCACGGACTCGCCGAAGCGGACGTAGGTCTCCCCGTTGGCGAAGTCGTAGGCGTCCGTGGGGACCAGCTCGGTCCCCAGCTCGCCGGCGATGTTCTCGGCGAGCTCGGGGTGCGCCCGGCCCGAGAGCAGGACCATCCGGTTCGAACCCGTGTTGGTGATGCCGGTCATGTGAACTCGCTTTCCTAGAATTCCTGCTGGATCACTGCTCGCGGTGCGCCGGGGTTCAGGCGCGGTCCTCGCGGTCAGACTGCTGGGCGGCCTCCGCCGCGCGGGCCGCGGCCGTGCCGGGGCGGTGCTCGCGCACCCACCCCTCCACGATGACCTGCCTGCCCTCGGTCAGCACCAGGGCGCCCGCGGGGACGTCCTTGCGCACCGTGGTCCCGGCCCCGGAGTAGGCGCCGTCGCCCACGGTCACGGGTGCCACGTACATGTTGTCGGAGCCCATGCGCACGTCGTTGCCGATGGTCGTGTGGTGCTTGGCCACGCCGTCGTAGTTCACGAACACGGAGGCCGCACCGATGTTGGAGTTCTCACCGATGGTGGCGTCCCCCACGTAGGACAGGTGCGGGACCTTGGAGCCGCGCCCGATCGTGGCCTTCTTGGTCTCCACGAACGTGCCGATCTTCCCGTCCTCCCCCAGCACCGTGCCGGGGCGCAGGTAAGCGAACGGCCCCACGGTGGCGCCCGCGCCCACCTCGGACTCGCTGCCGTGGGTGCGGGTCACGGTGGCACCCCGGCCCACGGTCACGTCGGTGAGGGTGGTGTCCGGGCCCACGACGGCGTCCTCCGCCACCCGGGTGCGCCCGTGCAGCTGGGTGCCGGGCAGCACGGTGGAGTCCGCCTCGAGCTCCACGGTGTCGTCGATCCACGTGGTGGCGGGGTCCACGACGGACACCCCGTTGCGCATGTGACGCTCGAGCGTGCGCTGGTTGAGGTAGCGGCCGAGTGCCGCGAGCTGGACGCGGTCGTTGGCGCCCTCGAGCTCCATGTAGTCGGTCATCTTCAGGGCGTCCACCCGGTGCCCGGCCTCCCGCGCCAGGCGGGGGACATCCGTGAGGTACTTCTCGGCCTGGGCGTTGTCGGTGTCCACGCGGGACAGCGCGTCGCGCAGCACGGCGGCGTCGAACGCGAAGATCCCGGAGTTGACCTCGGTGACCGTGCGCTCGGCGTCGGTGGCGTCCTTGAACTCCTTGATCTCCGTGAACCGGCCCTGCTCGCCCCGCAGGATGCGCCCGTACTTGCCGGGTTCGGGGTGGTCCGCGGTGAGCACCGTGACGGCGTTGCCGTGCCGGTCGTGGTGGGCCACGAAGCCGCGCAGGGTGTCCGCGGTGAGCAGGGGGACGTCCCCGTAGGTGACCAGGACGGTCCCGGAGACGGGGGTCCCGGCGTCGAGCACCTCGAGTCCCGCGTCCACCGCGGCGCCGGTGCCGGGGACGTCGGACTGGTCGGCGGTCAGCACCCCGGGCGCCACGGAGGCGATGTGCTCGGCCACGAGGTCCCGCTGGTGGCGGATGACCGCGACGATGCGTCCGGGCTCGAGCTCACCGGCCACCTTCAGCGCGTGGGCGAGCATGGAGCGGCCGCCGATCTCGTGCAGGATCTTGGGCGTCTTGGACTTCATGCGCGTGCCCTTGCCGGCGGCCAGGACGATGATTGCGGCGGGGTTCTCCCCGTTCGTGGCGGTGTCAGCGGTGCTCACGGACCAGACTCCTCTGGGTGCTCGTGAGGCGGTGGGGGCCATCTGCGCCTCGATGTGTCGTGCGTTCCGCCACTAGGACTCGAACCTAGACTCACGGCTCCAAAGGCCGGTGTGCTGCCAATTACACCATGGCGGAGCGTTGCCACCCGCGGGCGCCAACAGGGGATGCGCGCCCGTGGGCACACGAAAATTCACTGTAGCACCTGCGCTCAGCGCGTCAGGACGGCCAGAATCCGCCCCTCCACGCGGTCCTCGTGGAAGCCGGGAAGGGTGCGGTCGAGCGTCCTCAGCTCCCGCTCGTCCACTCCCCGCACGAGCACCTGCGCGCGGGCCGCGGCGCGGTGCACGTGCTGCCAGGCGTCGTCGTCGGACTGCCCGGCGGCACGGGAGCGGGAGACGTCCCACGCCATGGAGGTGACCCCCGGGGAGGTGACCTCCAGCGTGCCCTGCTCGAACTCGCGGTCCAGCAGCGCCAGGAGCATGAGCACCTCCTCCACCACGCTGCTGTTCTGGACCGTGAGGCGGACCCCGTGGTGGGACGCGGCCTCCGCGAGCGCGGCCAGCATGGAGTACAGCCGCTGCCGCTGGCGGCCGCGGTGGGACAGCCCGCCGAGGGCCAGCACGAGCATCTCAGCGCCCACACCGCGGCACAGTCCCAGGGCGTCGTCCACCGCGGCGATCACGCCCTCGTCCGGGATGTCGTCGTCCACGGCCACCGGCGCGCGCAGCAGCAGCGGCTGCGCCCCGGCACCGTGCAGCTGCTGCCCCGCCTGTCGGCGCACGATGGATCCCAGGTGCGGGCCCACCGGCCGGTCACTCCCAATGGTGAGCTCCACCGGGCCGGGGGTCTCGCGCACGCGCGCCACCGCGGCCGTCAGATCCTGGGGGTCGTCCAGAACGGTTCCCACGAGCTCTCGCCCCGCACCTGTTTCCTGCATGCCCGTCAGTCTCCCATGCCGCACCGGCGGTTGCCCGCGCGGGCGGGGCCGCGGGGACCGCGCGCCGCGGCGGCGGCACCCTCGCCCGGGCCCACGACGCCGCCCGTCCCGGTTCCGGCGCGCTTGTATCCTTGGCGGGTGGCTCATCTGATCGGCGGAGAAAACATCCATCTCGAGTACCCCACCAAGACCGTGTTCGACGCGGTCACCGTGGGGATCGACGAGGGCGACCGGATCGGCATCGTGGGCCGCAACGGGGACGGGAAGTCCACCCTGATGCGGCTGCTCGCGGGCCGGATCCCACCGGACTCCGGGCGCGTGACGGTGCGCTCCGGGACCACCGTGGGCATGCTCGACCAGGCGGACACCCTGGACCCGGACCAGACCGTGGGCCACGCCGTGGTGGGCGACGTCCCCGACTACGTGTGGGCCGCGGACCCGAAGGTGCGGGACGTGGTGGAGGGCCTGGTCTCGGACGTGGACTGGGACACCCCCGTGGGCCAGCTCTCGGGCGGGCAGCGGCGCCGCGTGGCGCTCGCGAGCCTGCTCACCGGGGACTGGGACGTGATCTTCCTGGACGAGCCCACCAACCACCTGGACGTGGACGGGATCACGTGGCTCGCGAAGCACCTGAACTCGCGCTGGTCGCGGAACTCCGGCGCGCTGGCCGTGGTGACCCACGACCGGTGGTTCCTGGACGCGGTCTGCACGGACACGTGGGAGGTGCACGACCGGACGGTGGAGCCCTTCGAGGGCGGGTACGCCGCCTACGTGCTGCAGCGCGTGGAGCGCGACCGCCAGGCCGCGGTGGTGGAGCAGAAGCGCCAGAACCTGATGCGCAAGGAGCTCGCGTGGCTGCGCCGCGGGGCACCGGCGCGCACGTCCAAGCCGAAGTTCCGCATCGAGGCGGCGAACACCCTGATCGCGGACGTCCCGCCGCCCCGGGACACCGTGTCGCTGTCCCGGATGGCCGTGTCCCGGCTGGGCAAGGACGTGGTGGACATCGAGGACGTCTCGGTCTCCTTCCCCGCCCCGGAGGGCGCTCCGGCCGGGGAGACCCGCGTGCTGCAGGACATCACGTGGCTCATCGCCCCCGGCGAGCGCACCGGCATCCTGGGGGTCAACGGCGCCGGCAAGTCCACCCTGCTCGGGCTGGTCACCGGGGACGTGCAGCCCACCTCCGGGCGGGTCAAGCGCGGGAAGACCGTGAAGATCGCCACGCTCACGCAGCAGCTGGACGAGCTGAAGGACATCGCGGACGACCGCGTCTCGGACGTCGTCGCCCGGAAGAAGACCTCCTACGTCACCGGCGGCAGGGAAATGACCCCCACCCAGCTGCTCGAGCGGCTCGGGTTCACCTCCGCGCAGCTGAAGACCCCGGTCAAGGACCTCTCGGGCGGGCAGAAGCGGCGCTTGCAGCTGCTGCTCATCCTGCTGGACGAGCCCAACGTGCTGATCCTGGACGAGCCGTCCAACGACCTCGACACGGACATGCTCGCCGCCATGGAGGACCTGCTGGACACCTGGCCCGGCACGCTGCTGGTGGTCTCCCACGACCGCTACCTGCTGGAGCGCGTCACGGACCAGCAGTACGCGGTGGTCGACGGCCGCTTCCGGCACCTGCCCGGCGGGGTGGAGGAGTACCTGCGGCTCTCCGCCACGGCGGCCTCGGGCACCGCGGCGGGCTCCGCCGGTGCCTCCAACCCCCTGGCCGGTGCTGCCTCCGGGTCGGGGGCCGGAGCGCCCACCGGTTCCGACGACGCCGCGGCCCCGGCTCCCGCGCGCCCCGCCCTCGGCGGCGCCGAGGCGCGGGCTGCGCAGAAGGAACTGGGCGCCGTCGAGCGCAAGCTGCAGAAGCTGCAGAAGGAAACCGAGGCGCTGGACGCCACCATGGCCGCCGCGGACCCGTCCGACTTCGAGGGGCTCGGCGCGCTCGCGGCGCAGAAGTCCCGGCTCCAGGACGAGATCGAGGAGCTGGAGCTGCGCTGGCTCGAACTCGGCGAGGCGCTCGAGTAGCTCCGCGCGGCGGGCGCCCCCGGTGCCCTCCAGTCCGCGGGCCGCGTCGGTCCGCGTGGCCGTTCACCGTGGGCCACGCCGGGAAGGGGTCCGCGAACCGGGACCACGCGGCGGGACCGGCGGCGAACTCGTCGTCGGTCGGCGCGACGTCGTCCAGGGCGGTCCGCAGCGCGGTGACGCGCAGGTCCAGCCCGATGATCCCGAGGTCCTGCCCGAGGGCGAGCAGCTCGTGGCCCTCCCCGAGGTCCTCGTCACGGGCGAACGGGGAGAAGCAGCTCATCCGGCCCACGCGGTTCCAGCGGACGATCAGGTGGGGGCGCGTGGCGAAGCGGCAGAACCCGGCGGAGCGCAGCACGGTCCCGAACTCCCCCGCCTCGACCCGGTGGTCCAGCAGGTGCTCGAGCCTGCCGGGGTGCAGCGGGCGCACGTTCTCGTAGTGCACGGCGCTCACGCGCGGGTCCGTCATATAGGGATCGTGCTCGCCGTTGAGCAGCGTGACCCAGCGGGAGCGCTCCTGGGTGACGTCGTAGCCCTCGCCGCGGGCGGGCAGCTCGCGCAGCCAGCGCTCCTGCCCGCCGTGGTGCAGGCGTAGGCGGGCGCGCGGGCCGAGGTGGTTGACCAGGGCCAGCACCGTGGAGAGCTCCGGCGTGCTCAGCGGCTCCCAGTTCACGAGCACCACGGTGGAGGCGAACTCCAGGTCCATGACGGTGGTCAGGGCCCTCGCCACGTGGCGCGGGCCGGCGTGCGGCAGCGCGGGACGGATCACGCAGTCCTCCCGGTGCAGGTCCGCGAGCAGGTGGGAGGCGTCCACCACGCAGAGCACCCCGGTCAGCGACGTCCCGGCGCCCGGTGCGGCCGTTGCCGCGATCACCTCCGTGACGTCCGTGCCCTCCGGGAACTCCAGCAGCGCTCCCTCCGCACGGGAGCACCACGGCGCCAGGGAGACGGCCTCCAGCACGGGGTCCGGGGCCAGCCGGAGCCGCTGGGCCGGCACGAGCATGCGCCCGGCGTGTCGTGCCACCTCCCGCGCGAAGCCCGCGCGCTCCGGGGCGCAGCCGCCCACCACTGCGATGACGTCGACCGGTTCCACGAGGCCTCCCTGGGTGGTGCTGGCTGCGGCGGCCCGCACGACGTCCGGGGTCTCGCGGGACGCACCGCCCCGGGTCCCCGGGGCCTGACACGGCGAACGGCGTGCGGACTACATGATAACCATTCTCATTATTCCGTCTCGGGGCCGCCCGGCAAAATCGCGGCCCCGCCCGGAGTTCTTCCGAGCGGGGCCGTGAGCGGACCGGGAGCGCGTGGGACTCACTCGCTCCAGTCGTTGGTCCTGATGATCTCCACGAAGTCGTCACGGGTGAACTCCGGATCGAAGTGCGCGAGCACGTCCGCGTTCATGGTGCCGAACGTGGAGCCCGGACGGTGCTCCATGCCGTGGTGGAACGCCCGGAGGATGCGGTTCTTGAAGTCCGGGCGGGGGTGGGCCGCCACCACGGCCCGCCGCTGGGACTCGCTGAGCTCGTCGAAGTGCATCCCGAGCACGTCCGTCTCCACCCCGGCGCTCACGAGCGCGACCTCGGGGGTCAGGAACTCGGGGACCCCGGGAGTGGTGTGCAGGGCGATGCCGAGCCACGCGTTGTGCGCCCGCTCCCGGGAGGCGCCGCGCTCCATGAGGAACTCGAACACCTCGTTCGCGCCGTCCACCTCGAAGCGCAGGGTGGAGTCCTTGTGGTCCTCGGTCAGCCCGCGGTCGTGGAACATGGCGCCCGCGTAGAGCAGCTCGTGGTCCACGCTCATCTCCTGCACCTGCCCCAGCAGCGCCCCGAAGAAGAACACGCGGCGGGAGTGGTGGTAGAGCAGGTCGTCCTCGGTGTCCCGGATGAACTCCGTGACGTCACGGGTGAGTGCGGTGTCCGGCACGGCGATGCCGGCGATCGTGTCTGTCATGGTGGGGCTCCTCTGCGGTTCGGTCCCACGGCCACCGCGTGGTGCGGCCCGTGGCATGACCCGTTTCATGCTGCTGCGGGCTGCCCGCCCCCGGCCAACGGCTCGGTGCGGGCAGCACGGGGTCGAGGCGCCGGAGTCACCCGGCGCTGTCGAGGTCCACGACCTCGAACTCCAGCAGGGACGCCCCGGTGGCCACGGGCTTGCGATCCCCTCCGGCGTGGGCGGCCTTGGCGTTGCCGTCCCGCCACGCCTCGAAGTCCTCCTGCGTGGCCCACGTGGTCACCACGTAGTAGCGGTTCTCCCCCGCCACCGGACGCAGCAGCTGGAAGCCCTCGAACCCGGGCTCCCCGTCCACGGAGTGCTTCCGGGCGGCGAACCGCGCCTCGAGCTCGCGGCCCGATCCCTCGGGCACCTCGATGGCATTGATCTTCACGACGGACATGTCGACCTCCTGGTGGTTGCGGTAACCCTTCCACTGTAGGCCCGCCGGGTGACCGCCGCCCGGGACCACGCATCGCGTCGCGGACGGCGTCCTAGCCGGCCCCGCCCGGAACGAGTTCGAACTCGCTGCGGCCGGCGGCGACGTAGGCGTTCAGCAGCCGGACGCGGATCTCACTTCCCAGCTCCAGGCCGGGGACCTTGAGGGACGCCTCCACGGCGGGATCGCGGATGATGATGGTCCCGCGCGAGCCGTCCTCCCTGACCTCCACCACCGTGGCGGTGAACTCCTGGCCCACGTGCGCCGAGAGCATGAGGGTCTCCACCATGTTCACGATCCCCCGCTCGTAGGCCGAGGCCCTGCGCCCGGAGGACTCCATCTCCGCGGGCAGCCGGGCCAGCGCCTGCAGCGACCACTCGGGTACGGCCTGCCCGGCGCTCACGGCCAGGCACACCTCGCTGCCGTACCGGTCCACGAGGCGACGCAGCGGTGCGGTCACGTGCGCGTAGGGCGTGGCCAGCGCGGAGTGCTCCCGGTTCTCGGGCGGCCGCCCCTGGAACGCCTCGTAGCCCGCTCCGCGGAACAGCAGGGTGCACGCGTGCAGCATGGCCGCGTGGGTTCCGGTCGCCGGATCCAGACCGCGCACGAACTCCGGGTAGGACACACCCTGCGGCCACGGGATCCGCAGCGCCTCCGCGGTCACGCGCAGCTTCCGGATGGCCGCATCGGTCGCGGGCGGCAGGGTCCGGAGCAGACCCACGCCCGCGTCCAGCATGAGGTGAGCGGCGGCGATCCCCGTGAGCAGGGAGATCTGCGCGTTCCACCCCTCCACCGGCAGGGCGCTGCGGTGCACCACCCACCACTGCTCCTGCTCCACCACCACTTCCTGCTCGGGGATCCGCAGGCTCACGCCGCCGCGTTCCCGCTCGATCCGCTCCCGCAGCAGCCCCACCGTGCGCAGCAGCCGCAGCGGGGTCTCGGCCGTGCCCGCGTCCAGCGCATCCTGGACCTCCCGGTAGCTCAGCTGCGCCCGGCTGCGCACGAGCGCGCGGACCACCGAGGTGCCGCGCAGCTCACCGCGCGCGTCCAGCCCGAGCCGCCACAGCACGGCCGGACGCACCCGGTCCGGCAGCAGGCTGGCCGCGTCCTCGGAGAGCTCGGGCGGGTGCAGCGGGGTGCGGTGGTGCGGGGCGTAGAGGGTCTGGCCCCGCCGGTGGGACTCCAGGTCCACGGGGTCTCCCGGGGTGACGAACGCGGCCACGTCCGCAATGGCGTACCACACCGTGAAACCGTCCCCGGCGGCCTCGACGAACACCGCCTGGTCCAGGTCCCGCGACCCCTCGGGGTCGATCGTCACGAGGCCCAGGTCCGTGCGGTCCAGGGACGGGAGGCGGGGCGAGGCGGCGGCGGCCGCTGCGGCGTCGTGCACCGGGGCCGGGAAGTCCGCGGGGATGTCCAGCTCGCGCTGCAGGGACTCCAGCGCGGCGACGAGCGGCTCGGGGACGGGACGGACCTGCTGCGGTCGGATGGCCAAGGTGACTCCTCACCCGGTCGCCGCACCGGAACGCGCGGTCCCGGGCGTGCGCCGGTTCTCGAAACCGTGGTGACGCACGTGTCCGCTCCCGATTGTGCCCCGCACCACCCGTGGTCACGGGTTCATCCGCGTGCTTCCACCCGCGCGCCGGGAACGGGGCCGGCCACCGCGAGGGCGTGACGGCGTTCATGGGCGAACTGCCCGGCCAGGTTTCGGGCCGCGGTCCCGGACGCCGCCAGGAAGCAAAGGGTGGGCCCCGAACCGGACACCCAGCCCGCGAGCGCCCCGAGGTCCACACCGTGGTTGAGCAGGCCCTCGAGCTCGGGCAGCAGGCGGATGGCCGGAGCCTGCAGGTCGTTGCGCACCCGGGCGGCCAGCCGCTCGGGGTCGCCGACCGCGAGGGCCTCGAGCGCCTCCGCGGGCACCGGGTCCGGAGCCGACCCGGTGCCGGACGCCGCGTTGGCCACAGTGTGCTCGGCATCCCACTGCCGGTACACCGCCGGGGTGGAGAGCCCCTGGTCCTGCGGGACGAACACGAAGTGCAGTCCGGAGGGGCCCGGCACGGCCGTGAGCTCGGTGCCCGTGCCGCGGCCGATCGCCGCTCCCCCCAGGAGCATGAAGGGCACGTCCGCACCCAGTGCCGCGCCGAGCCGCGCGAGCCGCTCCGCGGGCAGGGGCGCGGCGCCCAGGTGTCCGGCCAGCAGGTCGTTGACGGCCACGAGGGCGGCGGCCGCATCCGCGGAGCCACCACCCATCCCACCGGCCACGGGCACGGCCTTGCGCAGGTGCACGCGGAGTCCGGGAACGGGCGCACCGAACGCCTCGCACACCGCGAGCGCAGCCCGCACCGCGAGATTCCCGGCGTCCAGCGGCACGTCCGCGAGCCGCGCGCTGCCCTCGGCCACCATGCGGGCGTACTCGCTGCCCGGCGCCGGCTCCACCGTGACCGTGATGCCCGCGTCCCGCCGTGCCAGGGCCGGGTCCAGCGTCACGGTGACGGTCTCCCGCAGGTCCACGGCCACGAACAGCGTCTCCAGCGGGTGGTACCCGTCCGGGGAGGGGCTGCCCACGTGCAGCACCAGGTTGGTCTTGGCCGGTGCGCTCGCGGTGACCCGCCGGCATGCCGCGGTCACGCCCGGTCCTCCGGATCGTCACCGGCGCGCGCCGTCCGCCCGGGCGCGGCGCCCGTGGCTTCCTGCTGCCCGGGCGCCGCGGGGACCCGGGCCGGGGCGCTCGGGGCGCGGGCAGCGTCGTCGTCCGGCGCGAGGGCGCGGTCCGGGACCCGCTCCGGGGTGTGCTCCGCGGGGGTGAAGGGCGGGTCCACGTCGTCGGCGGCCAGCGCACTGGCGGTTTCCGCGATCCGCGCGAAGTCCGCGACCCGCAGCTTCTCCCCGCGCTCGGTCGGGTCGATCCCGGCGGCCCGCAGGATCTCCTCGGCGCGCGCGCCGGAGCCCGCCCAGCCGCTCAGCGCGGCACGCAGGGTCTTGCGCCGCTGGGCGAACGCGGCGTCGACCACGGCGAACGTGGGGATCCGCATGCTCTGCGCCACCGGGGGGTCCCGCCGCTCGAAGCGCACGAGACCCGAGGCGATCTTGGGCGCGGGCCAGAACACGTTCTTGCCGATCACCCCGGCCTTGCTCACCCGCGCGTGCCACGACGCCTTCACGGACGGCACCCCGTACACGCGCGAGCCCGGCCCCGCGACCAGCCGGTCCGCGACCTCGTCCTGGACCATCACCAGCCCGTGCCGGATGCTCGGGAAGGTCTCCAGGACGTGCAGCAGCACGGGCACGGCCACGTTGTACGGCAGGTTGGCCACCAGTGCGGTCGGATCGGTTTCGTGGGGCAGCTCCCGCACGCGGGCGGCATCGTCCCGCACCACGTGCAGGCGCGGGGCGGCGCTCGGGAAGAACCGGGCCACGGTCGCGGGCAGCTGCTCCGCGAGGGGCGGGTCGATCTCCACCGCCGTGACCGCCGACGACGCCGCCAGCAGCCCCAGGGTCAGCGACCCCAGCCCGGGCCCCACCTCCAGGACGTGCTCGTCCTGCCCGAGCTGCGCCGCCGCCACGATGCGGCGGATGGTATTGGGGTCGATCACGAAGTTCTGACCCAGGGTCTTGGTGGGGCGGATCCCCGCCTGCTCGGCGAGCTCCCTGATCTCCGCGGGCCCCAGCAGCGGGCCGGCTGTGCTGTGCTCGGTCACCGGACAATCCTACGGGGCGAGCCCGGCGGGGCACTTCCACCTACGTGGTGTGGCCTGAGGAGAGGTTCTGCCCTGGATTTCTGCAAAAAACGGGTCAGAACCTCTCCTCAGACGTTGCGCCCTCGAGGCGGCCGCCTCGCTCCACATCACGTTCCGTCCACTTCCTGCCCGAGGGCGGCATGGCTAGCGTGCCCTCGTGCGCACTGATCCGACACCCAACCAGCCCCTGCCCCGGCTCCTCACAACCGCCTCCGCCGGCGGCCGAACGGACCGGCTCCGGGCAGCACCCCGTGCCCACCGGATCGCCCAAGGGGTGTGGTGCCTCTCCGACTCCCCGCCCACGCCTCTACAGCGCGCGGTGCTGATGCGGCAGCACCTCTCGTCCGCCCGGTCACCGCTCAGGTTGACCGGTCTCACGGCGCTGCAGCTGCTCGGGCTCCCGATTCCCGCCGGCCACGGCTGGGTCCGCACCGTGCTGCGGGGCCGACGACCGCCACATGGTCACAACCTCCAGCGTCATCTGAGTGCCACGGCGCATCTGGCGTGGGACGTCACCAGATTCCATTCCCACCTGCCGGAGGTGCGCCTCAGCAGGTCGTCAGGGACCCCCACGGTGCTCGGTGCGTGGGGCGCGCCCCTCGTGGATCCGGTCGAAGCACTCGTGACAGCCGCGCCCATGATGGAGAGCTGGGCCATCACCGCCACGCTGGACGCCCTCCTCAGCGCCGGGCCCGTGACCCGGGTTTTCCCCACCGCCCAGGGATGCCCGACACCGGGTCGTCCGACCCCGGGACGCCCGACCCCGCGGGGTGGCCTGATGCCGCCGGGTGGCAGGGTGCCACCTGATCCACCGTGCTCGCAGGGCCCTGGCGTGGCTCCCGTGACGCGAGGAGCCGAGCGCCCGTGGGCCCCGGAGGCGTTCTCCGAACCACCGTGGTTCCAGCCCGTGACCTGCACCCCGGACGTCGTCCGCCGCACGCTGGACCTGATGCCTCCGCACTCCGGTGGCGTGCGAGCCGTCCGGGTGGCGCTGGGGCGCACCGCGGCGAACACGTGGTCCCCCATGGAGACGCTGCTGCGGCTGATCGTGGTCACCGCGGGCCTGCCGGTGCCGGAGATGAACCTGGAGGTCCGCACCCAGTACGGAACGCGCTACCTCGACACCGCGTGGCGCGAGCCGAAGCTCGCCCTCGAGTTCAACGGCCGGGTGCACGCCACGGACTTCGCGGCGTACAGGGACGAGATGCACCGCCTCGAAGTGCTCCGGGACCTCGGCTGGGCCGTGCGGGTCCTGGTGTACAACGACCTCCGCGACCCCCGGCGGCGCGCCGCCTGGCTGGAGTGGCTGGAACGCGGGCTCAGGCGAGCTCACGGGCACACCGGCCACCCGCGCAGGGGCGACGTCTGAGGAGAGGTTTTACCCCGCTTTTGCGTGAAAATCCCGACAGAACCTCTCCCCACGCGTCTCGGGCCGCGGCCCGCCCCTCAGAACTCCCCGTACACCGCCACCGAGTTCTCCCAGATCTGCCGGCACAGCGTCTCGAGGTCCGCATCCAGCAGCTGCGCCATGCCCCGCACCGTCCAGTTGACCATGTACGGGGCATTGGGCCGGCCCCGGAACGGGTGGGGCGTGAGGAACGGGGCGTCCGTCTCGCACAGCACCAGCGCGGGATCGGCCACCCGCAGCGCGGCCTGCAGCGGCTTGGCGTTCTTGAACGTCACGGTCCCCGCGAAGGACATGTACCAGCCGTTCTCGTTGCACACCGCCGCGAGTTCCGGGTCCCCGGAGAAGCAGTGGAACACCGTGCGCTCCGGGGCTCCGGCGTCCCGCAGGATGCGCAGCACGTCCTCGTGGGCGTCCCGGTCGTGGATCTGCAGGGCCAGCCCGTGGCGCTCGGCGATCTCGAGGTGCGCCCGGAAGGACTCCTCCTGCGCCGCGCGTCCCTCCTCCGGGGTCTGCGCCCGGTCCATGCCGGTCTCCCCCACCACGCGCACGCGGTCCCGGGCGGCCAGCGCGTCGATCTCCCGCAGCGCCTCCTCCAGCTTTCCCGCCCGGGCGAGCTCCGGCGCCTCGTTGGGGTGCAGCGCCACTCCCGCCAGCACACCGGGCACGGCCTGGGCGGCGGCCACCGCGAAGCGCGAGGACTCGACGTCGCACCCCGCCTGCACGAGCCCCGTCACGGAGGCGTCCCGCGCGGTGGCCAGGGCGTCCGCCACGGACACCCGCACCAGCCCGTCCTGCATGTCCAGGTGCGTGTGGTTGTCCACCACGGGGTGCGGCAGAGGTTCGGGCAGCGCCGGGAACACGAGGTTGCGCTTCTGCCCGTGCACGTCCGTGTCCCCGCGGCGCTCGGTGCCCTCGCCGCTGGCGGCACCGGCCGCGAGCGCGTACGGCTCGGGGCGGTAGGCCGCGGGGGTCTCACCCACCGCGGGCTCGGGCCGCTCGCCGGGGTTCCACAGGGACTCGCTCAGGGGTGTCTCGATCACGCCCCCACGATAGGCGACGCCGCCGCCCGGCCGCCGCCCACGCCCACCCCGCCCCCGGAGCTGCTCACCACCCCGGGCTCGCCCGGCCCGCACCCGCACCCGCAATGCACGCGCACCCCGGCGATTCCTGAGAACATGGACCCCGGTGCACCCCCGCCCCCCCAGGCCCGTGAGACGAGGAATTATGGAGCAGTTCGCCAGCCACACGACGGCCGTCCTGGACCGCATGAACGCGGTCATCGACGGCAAACCCGCCGAGACCCGCACGGCACTGACCGTGCTGCTGGCCGGCGGGCACCTGCTGGTGGAGGACGTTCCCGGTGTGGGCAAGACCATGCTGGCGCGGACCCTCGCGGGGGCGGTCGGCGGCACGGTGAACCGCATCCAGTTCACCCCGGACCTGCTGCCCACGGACATCACCGGCGTGTCCGTGTACGACCAGGCCCGCAGGGAGTTCGAGTTCAAGCCCGGTCCGGTGTTCGCGAACATCGTGATCGGGGACGAGATCAACCGCGCGTCCGCCAAGACCCAGTCCGCGCTGCTCGAGGCCATGGCGGAGGGCCAGGTCACCGCGGACGGCACCACGTACCGGCTGCCGTCCCCGTTCATGGTGGTGGCCACGCAGAACCCCGTGGAGATGGACGGCACCTTCCCGCTGCCCGAGGCCCAGCGGGACCGCTTCACCGCCCGGATCTCCATGGGCTACCCGGACGCGGACGCGGAGGTGGCCATGCTCTCGGACCACGGTGGGGGCTCCCCCCTCGCGGGGGCGGCCCCGGTGCTGGACATCGACCAGGCCCGCCGGCTCGTGGAGCACGTGGCCTCCCTGCACGTGTCCACCGCCGTGCGGCACTACATCGTGGCGCTGTGCCAGGCCACGCGCACGCACCCCCACCTGCGCCTGGGCGCGAGCCCCCGTGCCGCGCTGCAGCTGCAGGCCACCGCCCGGGCCCAGGCGGCGCTGTCCGGGCGCAACCACGTGCTGCCGGACGACGTCAAGGACGTGGCCGTCCCCGTGCTCGCCCACCGCCTCATCCTGGAGCGCCGTTCCGGGGCGGACAGCGCCCAGGACCTCGTGCGCGGGATCCTCGACGTCGTCCGCGTCCCCACCGAAGCCGCTCCCCGGACCCGATGAGGGCCGCCGCTCCCACGGCGCGGGTGGACTCGCGCGCCAAGTTCACCACGCGCGGCTGGTGCTTCCTCGCGGCCGCGGTGCTGAGCCTGGCCGCCGCCACCTGGCTGGGCCGCAAGGACGTCCTTGCGCTGTCCCTGTTCCTGGGCATGGTCCCCCTGCTGTCCTCGCTGGCCATGTGGCTCGTGAAGCCCCGCGTGCTGCTCAAGCGCTCGGTGGACCCGCCCCTGGTCACGCTCGGCGACGCCGCCCAGGTGGCGCTGCGGGTCCGACGCCGCCCCTCGCCCGGGGCACGCACCTCAGCCCTCGCCTCCGGATCCGGCTCCACGACCGTGCCGCGCGCCGCCGTGGACGTCCACGAGACGGTGGACCCGCTGCTGGGACGGGACCAGGACGTCTCGGTCCCCGTGTCCGGGGCGCCCGTGACGTACACGGTGCGGCCGCGGCGTCGTGGGATCCACGAGCTGGGGCCCGCCACGGTGCGCGTGAGCGATCCCTTCGGCGTGGTGACCGAGCTGCTGGACGTGGCCGAGCGCACCTCCCTGCACGTGGCCCCGGACCCGGAGGAGCTCACGGAGCACGGCGCCGCCACGGCCCGGGAGACCGGCCGTGACCCGTCCCGCCGGGCGCAGCCGCAGCCCGGACCGGACAACGTGACCACGCGGGAGTACCGCCACGGCGACCCCATGCGGCGGGTGCACTGGGCGGCGTCCGCCAAGCACGACCGGCTCATGGTGCGCCAGGAGGACCCCCGCAGCACGCGCCGGGCCGTGGTGGTCCTGGACACCGTGGAGCAGCACTGGCCCGGCGAGCGCGTGTGGGCCGGAACCCTTGCGTCCACCGAGGAGTTCGAGTGGGCCGTGACCGCCACCGCCTCCGTGCTCGAGCACCTCACCCGCCGCGAGACCGTGGTCCACGCCCTGGACGACCAGGGCCGGGCCCTGCCGCGCGGTGACGCGCGGGCCGCCCAGCTGCGGGACACCGCGGTGAACGACGCCGTGGCCACCGAGGTGGTCCACGGCCTGTCCCGGGCGGCCCTCGTGGAGCGGCCCGAACCGGAGGCCGCGCACGACCCCCTGGCCCGCAGGCTGGAGCAGGAGGGCCTCGTGCACCCGGTGCTGCTGCTCACCGGCAGGCTCTCCGCGGCCGCGGCGCGGCGCTACGTGCAGGCCACCACGGTGAGCGCCTCCTGCGCCGTGGTCATGGTGCTCAGCCCTCCCCTGGTCCGCCCGGACAGCGCGGACGTGTTCGAGTCCGCGGGCTGGTCCGTGGTGCTCGTGAGCCGCTGGACGGACGTGGACGCCGCGTGGCTGGCCGTCACCGGTGGCGGCTCGCTGCTGGCCCCGCCGCCCCCGAAGCCCGGAGCGCCCCAGCTGAGCATGGACGACGTCATGGGCCGCACCCGACGGAGGACCACCGCATGAGCTCCCCCCGCACCTCCTCGCTGCGCTCGCCGTGGGAAGCGGCTCCCGAGTCGTCCGACGCACCCGGCGGGTCCCCCGCCCGCACCCCTCCCGGTTCACCCGTGCCCGACGCGCCCCCGGAGCGGGCCCCTCGCGTGCGCGTGGTGGAGCTGGACCTGCTGCTGCTCGTGGGCGTCGCGCTCGGCTGCGTGGGCATGTCCGCGGCACTGAGCGGGCCGTGGTGGGTGCCGCCCGTGGCGGCCACCGTGGCCACGGTCCTGCTGGTCACCGGGGCGGCCCGGTGGCTGCGGCTGCCGTCCGCGCTCGTCACGGTGCTGGGTCTCGCGGCCCTGCTGCTCGCCCTGACCGTGCTGCACCTGAGCGGCCACGCACTGCTGGGGTTCATCCCCACGAGCGGGACGTTCACCGCGGCATCGCGGTTGTGGGGCGGGTCCGGGGACTTCGTGTCCCGGGATGCCGCTCCCTACGGTGCCCATCCCGGCCTCTCGTTCGTGCTGTGCGCCCTGGTGGGGCTGGTCACCGTGTTCATGGAGACCGTCCTGGTGGGGCTGCGCATGGCGGGGCTCACGTGCGTGGGCGTCCTCGCCCTGCTCGTGGTGCCCGCGCTCACCCTCCCCGGCAGCATCAACCCGCTGGGTCTCGCGGCGGCCGCCCTGGCCGCCCTGGCGCTGCTCGCGGGCTCCCGGGCCTGGGGTGCCACGCGCGACCAGCGCATCGCCCCCGCACCGGGCGGGGTGCCGCGCGCGCTGCTGGTGGTTGCGGGGGTGCTGGCGGTGGTGCTGTTCGTGCCCACGGTGATGCCCGGGTTCTTCAACGGCGCCTTCCCGCAGGGCAGCTCCTTCACCGCGGAACGCGCCTCCGGTGTGGGTCCGCTGCGTGCGGTGGGTCAGGACCTGCGCACCAGGGAGCCCGCCCGGCGCTTCAGCTACACCACCTCGGACGACCGCGCCCAGTACATGCGCCTGCTCACGCTCTCGGACTTCTCGCAGGACGAGTGGTTCCCGGACACCGAGCACCTGGACGAGGACCTCTCCGGGCTGGGCGACGGCGCGCGCAACACCGTGCCCCGCGGTCCCGAGATCACCGCCAAGGTCACGCTCGACGACTTCACCGAGCACTGGCTGCCCGCCCCGTACGCCCCCGTGGGCGTGGCCGGTCTGGGCGCGGACGGCTGGGGGTGGAGCCCCCGGGACCTCTCCGTGCACAGCGCGTCCTCCGGGATGTCCGGCGGCAGCTACACCGTGACCTCGGCCCCGCCGCAGGCCACCCCGGAGGCGCTGCGCAGGGCACCGGCCGCGGCCCCCGACGCCGCCATGGCCGACTACCTGCGCCTGCCCGCCGACCGACCGCAGTCCCTCGCGGACGCGGCCCGGCAGTTCACGGACGGCGCCCGCACGGACTACGACCGCGCCCTCGCGATCCAGAACCGGCTGCGCACGGACTTCCGCTACGACGTCGACGCGCCCCTCGCCCAGGGCTACGACGCGGGCGGGATGGCCGCCCTGGGGACGTTCATGAAGACCCGTGCGGGCTACTCGGGGCACTTCGCCCCCGCCATGGCCCTGATGGCCCGCGAGCTGGGGATTCCCGCGCGCGTGGCCGTGGGCTACCTGCCCACCACGCAGCGCCAGGACGCCAACGGCGCGCCGGCCTTCCCGGTGGGCACCGGGGACTCCCACGCCTGGCCCGAGCTCTACTTCACGGGCGTGGGGTGGGTGCGCTTCGAGCCGACTCCCGGGGTTCCCAGCACCCCGGACTACGCCCCGGACACCCCTCGGGACGCCGACGACGGTGCATCCCCCTCCTCGGGTCCCGGCGAGTCCGCGACCGCGTCCCCGAGCGAGCCCCCCAGCGGCAGGCCCTCCGCTCCGCCGAGCGGGACACCGCAGAACCAGCAGCCCACGGACCGGCCCGAGCCGCCGGAGCAGCGCCCCGCCGCGCTCCCGATCCCGTGGTGGGCGCTGGCGGCAGCCGTGCTCGTCCCGGTGCTGCTCGTGCTCCTGGCGCTGCCGCGCTGGCTGCGCGGGCGGCGTCGTCGGAGGCGGCTGGCCGCGCTGCGCGATGCCTCCCTGACCCCGCAGCGCCGGGCGGGTGCCGCGTGGGACGAGTTCTGCGCACTGGCCGAGGACTACGGCGTCACCTCACGGCCCTCGGACACGCCGCGGGCGCGGGCGCGGCACCTGGCCGCGGGCATCCCGGCCGCCCACCCCGCGGTGCGGCGGCTGGTCGCGGACCTGGAGTCGGCGAGCTACGGCGCCCCGGACGCACAGTGGGCGCCGAGCGCCACTGCCGAGGACCTCGCGCGCGTGCGGGACGAGTACCGCCACCGGGCCTCCCGCGGGCAGCGCCTCCGGGCCGCGTGGTGGCCGGCCTCGCTGTGGCGCACGGACCGGGGCACGGGCCGCCGCTGAGCCACGACGACGATGCCCGCTCCCCTCCCGGGGGCGGCGGGCGGTGCCGGCTCCCCTCGCGCGGGCGGCGGGCGGCGGGCGGTGCCGGCTCCGCATGCGGGACCCCGACAGGTGCGGGGCCGTCCCGGGTGCGAGGCCCGGTCCGGAGCACGGGGTCCCGTCCGGCGCGCGCAGACTTCCGTCCCGGGTGAGCAGGGTCCGTTCCCGGTGCGGGGGCGAGCACCCCGGGCGCGAGGACTCAGTCGTGGGCGCGGGAGGCGATCACGGCGTCGTAGAGCCGGCGGGTGCTGACCCCGCGCTCGGTGGCGATCTGACGTGCGGCGGCCTTGAGCTTGATCTCGTGGGAGGCCACGAGCGCCTCGACCTCCCCCACGAGGTCCTCCGGCTCGGGCGCGGGGGCGGGGGCGGCGCCGTGGACCACCACCACGATCTCCCCGCGCACCTGGTTCCCGGTGGCCCACGCGGCGAGGCCGGCGAGCTCGTCGCGCAGCACCTCCTCGTGCAGCTTGGTCAGCTCGCGGCACACGACGGCGCGCCGGTCCCCGCCCAGGGCGTCCCGCAGGGCGGTGAGCATCTCACCCAGGCGGTGCGGGGACTCGTAGAAGACCATGGTGCGCGGCTCGGCCGTGAGAGTGGCCAGCTGCGCGGCGCGCTCGCCCGACTTGCGCGGCAGGAACCCCTCGAACGTGAAGCGGTCCGTGGGCAGCCCGGAGACCGCGAGCGCCGCGAGGACGGCGGACGGACCCGGGAGCACGGTCACGGGCAGTTCCGCCTCCGCGGCGGCCCGCACGAGTGGGAAGCCCGGGTCCGAGACGGTGGGCATGCCCGCGTCCGAGAGCACCGCCACCGTGCGGCCCTGCCGGACCTCGTCCAGCAGCTCCCCCGCGCGGTGGTTCTCGTTGTGCTCGTGGTGCGTGAGGATCTTCCCGCTCACGCTCACCCCGAGCCCGGTGGCCAGCCGGTGCAGCGTCCGGGTGTCCTCCACGGCCAGGACGTCCGCGGTGGCCAGGATGTCCCTGAGCCGCTGGGACGCGTCAGAGAGGTTGCCAATGGGCGTGCCCACGACCACCACGGCACCGCCGCCCGGACCGCCGTGACGCTGCGGCTCGGCCTCCTCGCGGTGCTGCGGCTCGTGGTGCTCCCGCCCGGGGGGAACCTGCTCGGGGAGGTCCCGGCCGTGCCGGTCCCGCCCGCGCGCGCTGCGCCCCCCCGCGTCCCGCTCGTCGGAGGGCCGCTCGTCGGAGGGCCGCTCGTGGCAGGACTGCTCCCGGGCGGGCTGTGCCGGTGTCGATGACTGCGAACTCACGTGTCCACTGTACGAACCCCGCGCCGTGGGTGGCGGGAGGCCGCGGTACGACGGCCGGCGCGCCGTCGCACCGCCCGGCGGGTCCCGGGGACATGGCCCCGTGCGGTGCCGACCGGCACCTCCCCGGGGGCACCCCGGTTCCCGGGCCCCTCCCCGGGCCGCACCCTACGATGGGTCCGTGTCCTCGAGCGTCTCCTCCCCCGCAGTCCCCCCGGCGAGCCCGGGTTCCCGGTCCCTGAGCGAGCTCCTGCTGCCCGCCGTCACGCGCCTGCCCCGGCACTGGTGGATCCCCCTGCTGCTCGTGACCGTGCTGGGCGGGGTGCTGCGCTTCGTGGGCCTGTCCTCCCCGCACGCCGTGGTCTTCGACGAGACCTACTACCTCAAGGACTCCTACTCGCTGCTGCTGCACGGCACGGAGCAGCAGTGGCCCGCCGGTGCGGACGACGGCTTCGTCTCCGGGAACATCCCGGACGTGGAGAGCCACCCGTCCTTCGTGGTGCACCCGCCCCTGGGCAAGTGGCTCATCGCGGTGGGGCTGTGGCTGTTCGGGCCCGAGGACCCGGTGGGCTGGCGGTTCTCCCCCGCCGTGATCGGCACGCTGTCCATCGCGCTGGTCTGGTGGGCCGGCTGGCTGCTCTTCCGCTCCGTGACGCTCGCGAGCATCGCGGGCCTGCTCACGGCCCTGGACGGTCTGCACCTCGTGGAGTCGCGCCTGGCGCTGCTGGACATCTTCCTGATGTTCTTCCTGCTGCTCGCCCTCGTGCTCGTCCTGCTGGACCGCGACGACGGACGACGCCGCCTGGTCGCCCGGTTCGACGGCTCCCCCCTGGGCCCGTGGCTGGGGGTGCGGTGGTGGCGGATCGCGGCCGGCGTCGCGTGCGGTGCCGCGGCCGCGGTGAAGTGGAACGCCCTGTTCGGCATCGCCGCCCTGGGGATCCTCGCGGTGCTGTGGGACATGAACGCCCGACGGGTGGCCGGTGTGCCCCGCTGGCTCGCGGGCGCCGTGCTCAAGGACGGCCCGTGGGGCTTCCTCACCATCATCGGCACGGCCGCCGTGAGCTACGTGCTCACGTGGTCCGGGTGGCTGCTCACGGACACGGGCTACGACCGCAACTGGGCCGCCCTGAACCCGGGTGACGGCCCGCAGTGGCTGCCCCCGGCCCTGCGCTCGCTGTGGGAGTACCACGTGGCGGCGTACTCGTTCCACACCGGCCTGGACGCGCACCACACCTACATGGCGGGTCCGCTCACGTGGCCGGTCGTGGCCCGTCCCACGTCCTACCACTACGAGTCCCCCGGCAACGGGGTGGACGGCTGCACCGTGGACGCCTGCAGCCAGGCCATCCTCAACCTGGGCAACCCCGCGATCTGGTGGGTCGGGATCCCGGCCGTGCTGCTCGGGGTGTGGCTGTGGGCCGGGCGGCGGGACTGGCGCTTCGGCGCGCTCGTGGGGGTCTACGCGGCCGGGTACCTCCCGTGGTTCCTCTACCCCGAGCGCACCATGTTCTTCTTCTACGCGCTGTCCTACTTCCCCGCCACGGCCCTGCTCGTCGCGGGAGCCGTGGGGGTGCTGACCGGGCGGCTCGCGGTGCCGCGACAGGGTGGCACGGCCGGCACGGCGGCGGCGTGGGACCGCGAGCGGGTGGTCTCCCGCGCGTGGGCCGGGCGCTGGCGGATCGTCACCGTGGTGTTCCTGCTCGCGGTGGTGGCGCTGGCCGTGTTCTTCTGGCCCGTGTGGACGGGTCAGACCATCCCGTACGAGCACTGGCGCTGGCGGATGTGGTTCACGTCCTGGGTCTGAGGGCGCGGGCCCGGCGCGTGCGGCGCGCGGCGAGCAGCATCACGGCGAACGCGCCCACGAGGGTCACGAGGGCCACCGTGACGGCGGCGTCGATCCAGAACTGCGTGGGGTAGAGCCGGATCAGGGTGTCCGTGACGCTGAACGTCCACGTGCCGGAGCTGAAGAACAGGGCGTGGAAGCCCGCGAAGAAGCGCTCCCACCCCAGCAGCCCCGCCACCGCCGCGACCACGAGCAGCACCACGGTGAGCCAGGAGCCCGCGAACCACGCGGCGGCCGCCGCACCCGGTGCGGTGCGGTGCAGGTACCAGGCGGCCAGTGCGCTGAGCACCAGCAGACACCCGGCGAGGCCCAGACCCCACAGCATGACGTGCTGCACGTCGGTCATGTGGGAGACCTCCCCCGGGGTGAACGCCAGTCCGCCCTCCGGGCTCACCAGCCCCGCGAGGTACTCGGGCGGGGCCAGGTTCATGATGTAGTCCAGCCCGTAGGAGCCGAACGTCATGCGCTCGCCCAGGCCCATCCCCCAGTGGTCGGCGGGAAATCCCGGGCGGTGGTACTCGAGCCACAGGAACGCGGGGGTGGCCACCAGACGCACCGCCAGGGCCAGCAGCAGCACGGGCAGTGCGAGGGCCAGCAGCACCTGCAGCACGCGCTGCACCGCCGTGCGCCGGGGTCGGGAGGGGGCCGTCGAGGATGAGCTCACGGGCAGTGTCACCAGTTTCCGTGCCAGTCCTCGTCCGAGTAGTGCTCGAACGGGATGTTCCAGTCCCCGTACCCGTCGTCCGGGTTCGCCTGGGGGTAGTCGGTGTTGACCACCTCCACCATGTCACCCGGACGGAAGGTCTTGAAAATGTACGCCGCGCCCTCGGGCGGCATGCCCACGCAGCCGTGGGACACGTTGGCCACGCCGAGCAGCGGCCACGCGGAGGGCAGCGCCTGGTGGATGAACTCCCCGCTCCACGTCAGCCGGGACACGTTGGTCGCGTCGAACGGCGGGTAGTAGTGCGGGTCCCCGGGCTCCAGGTGCAGCGAGGACGCCTTGAACTCGTAGGAGGCCGCCTGCTCCAGGATCACCTTCTTGCCCGTGGTGGAGGGCCACTCGGGGTTGCCCAGCGTCACGGGCCAGCTCCCCGTCTTCTTGCCGTTCACGTAGGCCACGAGCGTCTTGGTGTCGTTGTCCACGTAGGCCCGCTGCTCCGCGCCGGTCTTGAAGCTCACGGTTTTGTTGCCGTTGCCGATCATCCCGTTGCCCAGGTCCGTGCCCAGGATGTTCGCGCTGACCTTCACGGTGGAGTTCGGGGCCCAGGGCTTCTCCGGGCGGAAGCGCAGCTTCCTGTCCGAGTACCACCGGAACCGGCCCTTCTCGTGGGCGCCGTCCACGGTGACGGCCTTCTCCACGGCGTCCTTCTCGGTCACGGGCTCGGAGAAGGTCAGCTCCACCACCTGCCACACGCCGTAGGTCTGGCCGTCCTTGACGTCGAAGCTCACGTCCGCCTCGTGGGCGGCGTCCACGGTGCTGAACGCGGTGCGGTCCGCGGTGGTGTGGCTCCCGTTGCGGGCGGTGTACGCCACGGTGTAGGTCTCGCCGAACTCCAGCGGGGCGGACGAGCGCCACTCGGTGCGGTCCTCGTTCAGCGCCCCCTCGGCCCGCGTCCCGGAACCGGTGGCCGTGACGCTGACGTCCGCGAGCTCGCCGGCATCCGTACTCACGACCACGGGGTCGGCCGGGTTCACCATCCCGGCGTCCGCGGCGGGTGCCACCTTCACGGTGGGCGTGGCATCGGGGTTCGGGCGGTCCTGCTGCGCCCCGGCGGTGCCGGAACCCGAGGCGCCCGACGACGCGGCGTCGTCGTTCCCGCCGCCCGCACCGCACGCGGTGAGGCCCAGGACGGCCACCAGGCCCACGGAGGCCAGCACGGTGCGCCCGCGGCGTGACCCCGTCACCACGGGGCGGCACGAGTTCCGGGCGGCGGACGGCACACGGGAGGGGATCGCCCGGGGGCGGAGCGGCGAAGACGTCATGGGAACCTCACAGTGGGGGGATGCGACCACCCGCCCGCGCCTGTCCCGTGGCCTACGGGCGCCGCCAGTGCGGGGTGCGCAGGGCTGCGGGCAGTGGGACGGAGGTGTGGGTCGGAACCGGATGCTGATTTGCGTTCGCAATTGAGCGCGTCGGTTCAGAATACCCGTCGGCGCCGCCCGCCGGAACCGTGTGGGCCACGGAGTCCTCCGCCACGAATCCCCGGCGAGCGGGGTCCTCGGACGCCTCGCGGGACGTGTCCTCGGCACCCGGGGCGCCGTCCGCGGGCGGGCGGTAGGAGACGTCGCGCAGGAACCGGCGCCCCTCGTGGTCCCCGGCCCCGGGACGTGACGCGGCGAGGGAGGCCCCGTGACCCGGGGTGCGGGACGGCGCCGACCCGTCGTCCTGGGGCACGGCGCGGACCGCGTCGGGGAGGTCGTCGCGGTCCCACCCGTCGGCGGACTCCAGCCGCACCACGCGCCAGCCGCGGGGAGCCGTGAGCGTGTCCGCGTGAACGGGGCAGAGGTCGTAGGCGTGGGGCTCACGCCGCGCGGACAGCGCCCCGATCACCGCGGTGGAGTCGGAGTAGACGTAGGTGAGCGTGCAGACCGCGTCCCTGTTGCACGTCTGCTTGGAGCAGGCGCGGCGGGGAGCTCCGGGATCCCGCACCGGGGTCAGTGCCCCCGGCGGCGCAGCCTGCGCCGCTCGCGTTCGGAGAGCCCGCCCCAGATCCCGAACTTCTCGTCGTTGGTCATGGCGTAGTCCAGGCACTGCCCGCTCACGGGGCACGCCTCGCACACGCGCTTGGCGTCGCGGGTGGAGCCGCCCTTCTCGGGGAAGAACGCCTCGGGGTCCGTCTGGGCGCACAGGGCGTCCGTCTGCCACGCGAGCTCGCCCTCGACGTCCCCCTCGCTCACCGAGTACGCCCCGGCCACGGCCTGCCACACGGAGGCGTCCACGCTCTGGACGTCGTGGACCTCCATGTCCGTGAGGTCCTGGGGGGTGTGGGCGGGGGGTTGCGGTTCGCGCGGCTTCTTCCGGTCGGAGCGCAGCAGGACGTCTCCCGCGACCTCGGGGTGGGCTGCCAGGAAGGCGGAGGCCAGATCGTCCAGGGTGGTCACCCCGGCGCCGCCGCGGGCCTGGTCCACGGGATCCACGAACCAGTCCACGGGAACGGCTCCCCCGCTCGCATCGGGCTCGGAGTCCTCGCGACCGTCGATCCGGCGGCGTGCGGCCTCTCCCATGTCAGTCCTTCCGTCCCACGCGTTCGCTGTCTCGGTGCCCTCAACCAGCCCGGTTGCCCCGGCCGGGAAGGCGCACCCCGCGAGGGGCTCACACGCCGTCTGCCGGGTGGACCCCTTAATTACATGCGTGTAAGTCCTAGCGAGTCAAGCCGAGTATCCTGGGCTTCCCGGGTTCCCCGGCGCGCCGTCCGGGAACCCGCGGGCCCGTCACTTACCCTAAGGAGTTTCCGCGTGGGACGCACACCGAGAGACCTCGCCCAGGCCCTGGCGGCCGTGGCACAGCGCCCCACGCCCGCCCTGATCTGGCGCGACGGCGCGGAACGGGTGGAGCTCTCCGGCCGGGTCCTCGTGAACTGGGTCGAGAAGTCCGCCGGCCTGCTCGTGGACGAGCTGGACGTCGCGGCCGGGGACACGGTCACCGTCTCCCCGGTTCCGCACTGGCGCCTGGTGGTGCTCGCCCTGGCCGGGCTGCGCGTCGGGGCGCGGGTGGACTTCACGCACCACCCCGAGCCGGACTCCGTGGTCCACGCCCAGCTGGAGACCCGCCCGGACCGCGACGCCGCCGCGCAGCTGCTGCTGACGGTTGCCGATCCCGCGCTGGCCTTCGCGTGCTCCGAGCCCGTCCCGGACGGCGCCGTGGACTTCTGCGACGAGGTCCGGGGCATGCCGGACGTCTACTCCGGGTTCGAGGCCCCGGAGCCCTCCGAGGTGGCGCTGAGCTCCGGTCTGCCGCACGGGGATCTGGTGCCCGCGGCCGTGGCCGCCGTGCCCGCGGATCCCACCGGAACCCTGCACCTGCCACTGGCCGACGGCTGGGGCGAACCGGAGCTGCTGCGGCTGCTGGGGGTGATCGTGTCCGGCGGCGCGGTGCTCTTCACCGCGCGGCCCGAGGACGCCACCGCGGACGTGCTCGCCCAGGAGCGCGCCGCCGCGTTCTGACGTCCCCGGTGGTTCCGCAGACCTCCCCGGTGCTCAGGCAACGGGGACCGGGGCCGCGTTCGACCACCTTCCCGGCACGCTCCTGCGAGCGCGCCCGGAGCGGGGGCGGCACGATCTCAGGAGGCGCGGCGGACGTCGTCGTCGGGCTCGGCGGCCGTGCCGTGCCCGGTGTGCGGGTGCACCACCGGGATCTGGCCGGTGATGAACGCGAACTCCTGGTCGGGGCTGTCGGCGAAGTCCGGGTCCTCGTCCAGCTTGGTGCTGAACACCCAGAACCGGTAGGCGAAGTACCGGAACACGGTGCCCAGGACGGTGCCGATGATCGTGCCGGAGATGAAGGAGGCCGTGGGCGAGGTGAGGTGGAGGACGTAGATGCTGACGCCGAGGCATCCCATTTCGATGGCCAGGCCGATGGCATTGGCGATGGCGAACTGAATGGCCTCCTTCCGCTTGTCCTCCTGCCTCTTGTCCCGGAAGGTCCACAACCTGTTGGCCACCCACGAGAACGCGATGGCCACGATCGTCGCCACGAACTTGGCTTTGATGTGGCTCGTGGCGAAGAACTCCGTGTGCATGAGAAGCCACACCAGGCCGGCGTTCAAGACCCACGCCGCCGCGCCCACCAGCCCGAACTTCATCAGTTCCTTGACGAACAGGTGCCAGAGAGCACTGACTCGCTCAACCATGGTGTTCAAGGATTCGTTCTCACTCTGCTCATCGGGGAAGGCGGACCGGCCGGAGGTCCGTCAGGACATGCCCCGCGGCCACGGAAACCACCGGGGTGTCCGGGCGCGGCAGGGACCGCCGAACAATTCACTGCATGGTACTCCGACATGACTGGGCGTCCGCTGTGACGCTAACCTGGGGCGGTGAATTCTCCCGTTACCGGTCCTGTCATCGGCGTCGTGGGCGGTGGGCAGCTCGCCCGCATGATGGCCCCCGCAGCCACCGCGCTCGGCGTGGAACTCCGAGTCCTCGCGGAGGGTCCCGAGGTGAGCGCGGTCCCGGCCGTCCGCACCGCCCCCACGGGCGACTACACGGAGCTGGCGGCCCTCCGGCGGTTCGCCGCGGAGGTGGACGTCCTCACCTTCGACCACGAGCACGTCCCCACGGAGCACCTGCGCGCGCTCGAGGTGCAAGGTGTTGCGGTGCGTCCCGGCCCGGACGCGCTGCAGCACGCGCAGGACAAGCTGGTGATGCGCCGCGCCGTCGAGAAGCTCGGCCTGCCCAATCCGCAGTGGGCGGAGGTCCGCTCCCCCGAGGAGCTCGTGGCCTTCGGCGAGCGCGTGGGCTGGCCGGTGGTGCTCAAGACCCCGCGCGGCGGCTACGACGGCAAGGGTGTCCTGACGGTGGACGACCCGCACGCCGCGCAGAGCGGCACCGCCGCCCAGTGGTTCGAGCGCAGCCGCTCGGCGGACACCGGTCAGGGACTGCTCGCGGAGGAGGCCGTGCCCTTCAGCCGCGAGCTCTCCGCGATGGTGGCCCGCCGCCCCTCCGGTGAGACCGTGGCGTGGCCCGTGGTGGAGTCCATCCAGGTGGACGGCGTGTGCGACGAGGTGATCGCCCCCGCTCCGGGACTGGACCCCGAGATCGGGCGCGCGGCGCGCGAGGCCGCGATCCGGCTGGCCCAGGACCTCGGCGTGACCGGTGTGATGGCCGTGGAGCTGTTCGAGACCCCCGGCACGGAGGCCGGCTTCGCGGTCAACGAGCTGGCCATGCGCCCCCACAACTCGGGGCACTGGAGCATGGACGGCGCCGTCACAGGGCAGTTCGAGCAGCACCTGCGCGCGGTCCTGGACTGGCCCCTGGGCGGCACCGACCCCGTGGCGGGCGCCGCCGTGATGAAGAACGTGCTGGGCGAAGAGAACCAGGACCTCTTCGCGGCCTACCCCG
Organism: Kocuria tytonis; assembly: GCF_003226895.2. Lineage (GTDB taxonomy): Bacteria > Actinomycetota > Actinomycetes > Actinomycetales > Micrococcaceae > Kocuria > Kocuria tytonis. The sequence continues at coordinate 149,967 of NZ_PNJG02000003.1, read as the reverse complement.
AGGCCATGGCGGCCGAACCGCGCGCCAAGATCCACACCTACGGCAAGTCCGTGCGTCCCGGGCGCAAGATCGGGCACGTGAACGCGGTGGGCAGCACCCACGAGGTGCAGCGGCTGCGTCGGATCGCCACGCACGCGGCGGCCATCGTGCGCGACGGCGGGGACCACCCCGGATCCGCGGACCTCACCGCCCGCGCCGTGGACGCACCGTGGGGCGCCGTGCCCGCCGCCCAGTCCGAGGCGCCGCTCGTGGGCCTCGTGATGGGCTCGGACTCCGACTGGGCCACCATGCGCGCCGCCGCCGAGGCGCTGGAGGAGCTCGGCATCCCGTACGAGGCGGACGTGGTGTCCGCGCACCGGATGCCCGCGGAGATGCTCGAGTACGGCCGCACCGCCCACGAGCGCGGACTGCGCGTGGTGATCGCCGGTGCCGGCGGGGCCGCGCACCTTCCCGGCATGCTCGCCTCCGTGACCCCGCTGCCCGTGATCGGCGTCCCGGTGGCCCTGAAGACCCTGGACGGCATGGACTCCCTGCTGTCCATCGTGCAGATGCCGGCGGGCGTCCCCGTGGCCACGGTGTCGATCAACGGCGCGCGCAACGCCGGTCTGCTCGCCGCGCGCGTGCTGGGCTCCGCCCCGGACGTCGCCGGGCGGGAGCTGCGCGAGCGGCTGCGGGAGTTCGCGGCCGAGCTCGCCGAGGCCGCCCACCGCAAGGGCTCCGCGCTGCGGGACACCGTCTCCCGCGGAGCCGACTCCCAGGACTGAGCCGCCACTCCTTACCCCGGTCACTCCCGCGCGCCCCGGCCCACCCGGGTGGTCTCCGCCCCCGGTGGGGCCGCGCGCGGCACCCGGTGGCCGTCCCTCCCACGCCTGGCGGGCTGTCGGCCCGGACCCAGGTGGAGGGGACACAATGAGCGCGTCGGGGTCGGCCGGTGACGGCCGCGCCCCGACCCGGCGGGGCCGCCACCCACGGCCCCCCGCAACACCGACTTCCCCATTCGCACGGAGTTGCACGTGAACGGATCCACCGACCGCCCCGAGGCGGACACCCCCCACCCCACGGCTACCCGGGCCTACGAACGGGTCGCCCCGGACTCCTCGGGGCAGCCCGAGGAGCGGTTCGCGGGCGCGAGTGCCGCGCGCCATCCGGACGAGGGACCGCGCCGCGCCCGCTCCCGCGTGGGTGAGCCGCTCAGGAACCCCCGCTTCGCCGCCCCCGCCACCCGCACCAGGCGTGCGTGGTGGCTGCTGGGCGCCACGCTGCTGGTCCCCGGCTCCGCCCAGCTGGTCGCGGGCCGGCGCGGCATCGGACGGATCGCCGTGCGCATCACCGCCGTGGTGTGGGGGCTGATCGTGCTGGCCCTGCTGCTGTGGTTCGTGTGGCGCACGGCGCTGGTGTGGCTGCTGACCAACGGCATCACCTCCGCGCTGCTCATGTACGGACTCGTGGCCCTGGCCGTCGGCTGGGTGCTGCTGTGGTTCGACACCCTGCGCATCGTCAGACCGGGCATGCTCACGGACGGGGTGCGCCGCGGGGTGGTCGTCGCCACCGTGCTCGCGATGCTCGTGACGGGCGGCGGGCTCGGGTACGCGGCCCACCTCGTCTCCGTGGCCCGGCACGCGGTGTCCGGGATCTTCGGCGGAGGAATGCCGTTCGCCCCGTCCGAGGGGCGCTACAACATCCTGCTCATGGGCGGTGACGCCGGCGAGGACCGCGAGGGCCGCCGCCCGGACTCCATGACCGTGCTGAGCATCGACGCCTCGTCCGGGCAGACCGTCACGGTGTCCATCCCGCGCAACCTGCAGAACGTCCCGTTCCCGGACGACTCCCCCCTGCACTCCGTGTACCCGGAGGGCTTCGACTGCGGGGACGAGTGCATCATGAACGCCATCTACACGGACACCATGCAGAACCACAAGGACCTGTACGAGGGTGTCGCGGACCCCGGGGCGCAGGCCACCAAGGAGGCCGCCGAGGGTGTCACCGGTCTCAAGATCCAGGCGTACGCGCTCATCGACATGGACGGCTTCGCCTCCCTGGTGGACGCCCTGGGCGGGATCGACCTGAACGTGGGCGGCCGCGTCCCCATGGGCGGCGGCACCAATCTGGACACCGGCGAGAAGAACCCGATCCTGGGGTGGATCGAACCGGGCACCCAGCACATGGACGGCTACCACGCCCTGTGGTACGCCCGTTCCCGCGAGGGCGCCACGGACTACGACCGCCAGGCCCGCCAGCGCTGCGTGCAGGCCGCGATGCTCGCCCAGCTCAACCCGGTCACCGTGGCCACCAAGTTCGACGACCTCGCCAGCTCCGGGCAGCGGATCCTGGAGACGGACATCCCCCAGGCCTCGATCGGCTCCCTGGTCACCGTGGCCACCAAGGCCCAGCACCACGAGCTCACCGCGTACGCCGCCGGCCCGCCCTACTACGACCAGTCCTTCCCCACCTACCCGGACTACGAGACGTTCCGGTCCGATCTCGCGGGCGTGCTGGAGAAGGCGAACGGCGACGACGCCCGGGCCGCGTCCGCGGATGGCGGCGCCGCGGCGTCGTCGACCTCCCGCACCGTGGCCCACGGCGCGCGCGAGGCCACCGGGGGCGGCACCGCGCACACGGGCGGCGCGGCTGTGATCGGCGGCGGGCCCGGGATCGGGACCGCAGCGGTGGTTCCCGCGGCGCTGCAGGTCCCCACCGAGGAGAAGCTGTCCCCGAACGGGACGTGCTCGGTGCCCTAGGGATGCGCCCGGACGGGGCGGCCCCGCCGCGTGCACCGGTACAGTGGAGCCGTGGTACATATCCTGCAGTCCCCCGCGTGGGCACAGTTTCAACAAAGCATCGGACACCGGGTGATCCAGGCGGCGGGCCCCGGGTGGCGGTACCTCGCCACCGTGGAGGGTGGCAGCGCGGGGCGGTACCTCTACTGCCCCTACGGCCCGGAGGCGGACTCGCCGCAGGCCTTCGACCGCGCGCTGGAGGACCTCGTGGCCCGGGCGAAGACCCACCGCTGCTGGTTCGTCCGTGTGGAGCCCGTCAACGGGCACACCGTGGACGGGCTCGAGACCCCGGAGGCGTCCCTGCGGCGACGCGGCCTGAAGCGCTCCCCGCGCCAGGTGCAGCCCGGGCACACCCAGGTGATCGACCTGCGCCGGGACACCAAGGACCTGCTCAAGGACATGAAGTCCACCAACCGCAACCTGTACCGCAACATCCACAAGAAGGGTGTCAGCATCGAGCGCTCCGAGGACCCGCAGGACATCCGGTACCTGCTGGCGTTCCTGGAGGACACCGCGAAGCGCCGCAACTTCCACCGGCAGCAGGACGACTACCTGCGTGCGGTCGCGGAGTCCCTCATGCCGGTGGGGGCCGCGAGCCTCTACCTCGCGAAGCTCGAGGGCGAGCCCATTGCGGCGTCCCTGGTGTACGACTCCCCGGACACCCGCACCTACGCCCACGCGGCCATGGACCGGGCGCACCGCAAGCTCTCCGCGGGCATCCCCCTGGTGGTCACCATGATCATGGACGCCAAGGAGAAGGGCCTCACGTGGTTCGACCTCTTCGGCACCGCTCCCGAGGGGGCGGGCCCCGAGCACGAGTGGCACGGCTTCACCGCGTTCAAGAAGTCGTTCGGCGGTGAGCCCGTGTCCTACCCGGGCACGTGGGACCTGCCCGTCTCCCGGGTCGGCTACACCGTCTACAGCGGCGCACGGGCCGCCCGGGAAGCACTGTCCACCGCGCAGACGAAGCTGCGCGAGATGCACACCACGAAGGAGACCTCATGACCCGCACCGCCGTCATCACGGGCGCGACCGGCGGCATCGGCCGCGCGTTCACCCAGGCCCTGCACGACCGGGGGTACGAGCTGGTCCTCACGGGACGCAGCACGGAGAAGCTCACGGAGCTGTCCGGGAGCGTCACCGGGGGCACCGCCCGGACCGTGGCCGCGGACCTCGGGACCCAGGAGGGCATCGACGCCCTCGTGGCGGTCCTGGAGAGCGGGTCCGTGGACCTGCTGGTCAACAACGCGGGCTTCGGCACCCACGGGGAGTTCGCCACCCTGGACCTGGACCGGGAGCTCGAGGAGCTCACCGTCAACGTGCGGGCGCTGATGACCCTGACCCACGCCGCACTGCGCTCCATGACGGCGGCCCGCCGGGGCGCGATCATCAACATCGCCTCCGTGGCGAGCCTGCAGCCGCTGCCGTCCATGGCCACCTACAGCGCGTCCAAGGCCTTCGTGGACCGGTTCACGCTGGCCGTGGGCGCGGAGGCCCGCAAGCACGGCGTACACGTGCTCAGCGTCAATCCCGGCCCGGTGGACACCGACTTCTTCAAGGTGGCCAACGCCTCCGCCATCGACATGGGCCGCTCCGCGAAGCCCGCCGATCTCGTGGCGGCCTCCCTCGCGGCACTGGATGCCAAGCGTGCGCGGATCGTGTTCCCGCGCGCCTACTACGCGCTGGAGCGGATCGTGGGGCTGCTGCCGCAGTCGCTGACCGCCCGCGCCGCGAACCTCGTGTCGGGGCGCGGCTAGCGCGAACCGGCGGTCACCGCGCACCCGGGGATCACCCCGTGCTCGGCGGCCGGTCCGGCTGCCCGCCCTGCCGGTTCCGGGCGCCCGTCACCAGCGGGCTGCGTCCCGCACGGCCGCGCGGCCCTCGGTCATGACGCGGCCCAGCAGGGTGGCGGAGGAGCTGCCGCTCCCTCCCCGATCGGCCCCGTCCGGTGCGGACGACGCCGCCGCATCCGCCGTGGCGTTCCCGTCCCGGCCGTCGTGGGCCGGCGCGTTGTCCCGCGCCCTCCCGTCCGTACCGGGCAGGGTGATCCTGGGGACCGGGAGCAGCCTGCGCGTCCGCTTCCCGGGCCGGTGCCCCGTGTCCGCCGGGGTGTCCGCGGTGCTCTGCGCCTCCCCGGCGGACGGTGTGGCCCGTTCCTCGGGACGCACCAGGTCCGGGTCCGCGTCCACCGCCGGGGCGACGGGCGTGACCGGTGCCGCAGCGGCGTCGTCCCGCTCCACAGCGGTGGGCTGCGGGTCCGGGGCGCGGTCCGCCGTGCCGCTGGCCGTGGTGGGATCGGGCAGCAGCTGCTCCGGGGCGGATCGGCGCCCCCGGCGGCCGAAGATCCTGCGCCGGGTCTTCTCCGCCCGCCCCGCGAGCTGGAACTCGCCCGCGAGCGGGTACTCCCACGTGCCCAGCACCTCCATGTCCTCCGTGGCAAGTTCGCGCAGCACCATGGGCTGACCCGGCTGGTCCGGGTCCCCGGCGAGCACCCTGTGCACCTGGCGCTGCTGCAGCTGCACGAGACCGGTGAGCAGCAGGGCGTCGTCCACACCGAGCTGCCGGGCGCGGTCCGTGAAGCCCAGGCGGTAGATCATGGCGGACTCCCCCGTGTGCACGAACCACAGGTACCCGAGCGCCGTCTCCGGGCCGTCCTCGGGGCGTTCGGTGGCCACCAGGAACACCGAGTTCTCACCCACGGCGCGCAGCAGCTCGCGGATGTGCTGGGTGCGCAGACCCACGTGGGAGAGGTCCCGGTCCGCGGCGTTCACCCGGCGCACGCGCACCCCGGAGTCCCGCAGTCCGGCGCGGCAGCGCTGCAGCGTCTCGCTCGAGAGCCGCTTGGACAGCTCGCCCTCGGTCTCCCCGAGGCGCACCACGAGGTGACGCGGGCCGGCCTCCCCGCGGCGGGGCCTGTCCCGGCGTCGGTAGCCGGCCTCGCCGAGCTGGGCGGCGAGCTCGGTGGTGGCGTGGGTGTCGGGGCTCGCGCGCAGCACGGCGGCGTGGTGGGCGTCCCGCGCGTGCTCCTGCAGGGCCGCCAGCACGGTGACGAGGTCCCGGGGGTTCTTCACGTGCAGGGACTTGGCGTCCACCACGGTGTGGTAACCCTCGGTGAGGACCAGCAGCTGCCCGTAGCCCACGGTCTGCTCCCCGCGGTCCACGGCGACCCGTTCCACCCTGACGTGCTCCCGGGTCAGGGCCTCGGCCTCGCCGATCCCCCAGAGCAGGTCCGGGTGCCCGCCCGTGACACGGACCCGGGCGTCCCAGGTCTTCCGGTTGCCGCACGGGGACACGCTCAACGCCACGGTGGTTCCTCTCCTCAAGCCCTGCAGACCGCGCCCCAGCTTAGCCGCGAAACACGAACGCGCGTGCTCACCCGCACCGGGTGAGCACGCGCGTCCGTGCGTGTCAGGAGTGGGTCAGCCGTGCAGCCGCTCGTACTTCTCCCACTTCTTGGCCAGGTGCTCGGCCTCCACCATGCGCACCGTGCCGGAGCGCGAGCGCATCACGATGGACTGGGTGGTGATTGTGCGGCCGCGGTAGCGCACGCCGCGCAGCAGGTCGCCGTCCGTGATGCCGGTGGCGGCGAAGAAGCAGTTGTCGGAGGTGACCAGCTCGTCCGTGGTGAGGATGCGGTCCACGTCCAGACCGGCGTCCTCCGCCTTCTGGCGCTCGGCCTCGTCCGTGGGGGCCAGACGGCCCTGGATCACGCCGCCGGTGGCCTTGACGGCGCAGGCCGTGACGATGCCCTCCGGGGTGCCGCCGATGCCCATCATGATGTCCACCCCGGTGCCCTCGCGACACGCGGCGATGGCGCCGGCCACGTCCCCGTCGAGGATCATGCGGGTGCGGGCACCGGTGGCGCGGATCTCGTCCACGAGCTTCTGGTGCCGGGGGCGGTCCAGGACGCACACGGTGACCTGGTTGGGCTTCACGCCCTTGGCCTTGGCCACCAGGTGGATGTTCTGCTTCACGGGCAGGCGCAGGTCCACCATGTCCGCGGCCTCCGGGCCCACCACGAGCTTGTCCATGTAGAACACGGCGGAGGGGTCGAACATGGAGCCGCCGTCCGCCACCGCGATCACCGCGAGCGCGTTGTTCATGCCCAGCGCGGTCAGCCGGGTGCCGTCGATGGGGTCCACGGCCACGTCCGAGGCGGGGCCCGCGCCGCTGCCCACCTGCTCGCCGTTGAACAGCATGGGCGCCTCGTCCTTCTCGCCCTCGCCGATCACCACGGTGCCGTTGAAGTCCACGGTGGAGAGGAACGAGCGCATGGCGTCCACGGCCGCGCCGTCCGCACTGTTCTTGTCGCCGGCACCCACCCAGTGACCGCCCGCGATCGCGGCGGCCTCCGTGACGCGCACCAATTCCAATGCCAAGTTCCGGTCGGCCACATTTCCCGAACCCTGCTGGGTCGTCTCTGCCACGTTGTTCCTCACCTTCGAGTTTCGGCCGTGCCCCCGCCCCCGCTCGCAGGGACCCGGGAGCACCGCCACGGGTGTCCCCAGCATATCCCCGGCCCGTCCGGTTGGGCCGGTCCCCGGGAGCACGGCACAATGGGGGCGTGAGTTCTTCTGCCCCCGGACCCGGCACCGGTCCCGACGATTCCCGCTCCGCCCCCGGCGCGCGCTCCTCGGCGCACGACGCCGCGGTCCCCGCCGCGAGCGCCTCCGGCGGGCCGGGGGATCCCGTGCGCGGGTCCCGGGCGGCCACCGGGGCGGACGGCACCTCCGGTCAGGACGACCCCGCGCGGGACACCGTGGACGCGGACCCCGCGACCTCCGGGCCCGGGACGGACGCCGAGGGGCAGCCGGTCCCCCAGATCACCGAGAAGCAGGCCACGCGCCTGAACGCGCCCATCCGCGGCATGGTGATCTCCATGCTCGTGCTCATCCTGCTGCTGCTGCCCTTCCTGTGGCTGCAGCCCAAGCCGGACGCCCAGCCGTACCGGGCGAACGTCGACGTCAGCCAGGAAGCCCACTTCGCGAAGGACCAGGCCTCCTTCACCCCGGCCGATCCGAAGCCCGGGGACGGCTGGAGCGCCAACTACGCCCGCTGGAGCGAGAAGTCCCAGGACGGGGTCCCCCTGTGGAACGTCGGCTACCTCTCCCCCGACTACCACCTGGTGGACATGGTGCAGACCGCGCAGTCCAACCCCACGTGGCTCGCCCAGCGCACACAGCTGATCCCCGAGACGGGTGAGCGGACGGTGGACGGCGTCACTTGGAAGCTCCACCACCGCGACGCCTCGGGCAAGCAGGAGGAGTTCACCGCGTGGGTGGGCCAGCTCAAGGACTCCACCGTGGTGCTCAGCGGCAAGGCCCCGGACGGTGACTTCGAGCGGGTGGCCAAGGCGCTCTCCCGGTCCTGAACCGGCACCGGCGGGCTTCCCCCCGATTCTCCCGGGCAACCACCCCCAAGGGCCCACGCCACCGCTCCCGCACGCCACCGCATGTGCGACCCGTGGGGCCCCGTCCCGCCGTGGCACCCCCGCGGGACCGGCGGTTCTCCCGCGGGCTTACCCTGGATGCGGCACGGGGCCGGATCCGGCCCGTCGAACCCACCCGCCGAGCACACTTGGAGTTCCAGCGTGAGCACTCAGACCACCCCCGCGGACCACACGCCCCACACCCCGCTGGAGGCGTGGCGGGCCCTGCAGGACGGCAACGCCCGGTTCATCGCCGGCAACACCCTGCACCCGCACCAGGACGCGCAGCGGCGCAAGGACCTCGCGCTGTCCCAGAAGCCGTTCGCCGTGATCTTCGGGTGCTCGGACTCCCGCCTGGCCGCGGAGATCATCTTCGACCTCGGCCTGGGTGACACCTTCGTGATCCGCACCGCGGGCCAGGTGATCGACAACGCCGTGCTCGGCTCGCTCGAGTACGCGATCGAGGTGCTGGGCACTCCCCTGATCATGGTGCTCGGCCACGACTCGTGCGGTGCCGTGACCGCCACCAAGGACTCCGTGGAGTCGGGTGAGCTGCCCCGCGGGTTCCAGCGGGACCTCGTGGAGCGGATCACCCCCTCTGTCCTGGAGGCCAAGCGCGCCGGCGACGCCGACCTGCAGGACATGGTGGTGGAGCACACCAAGCAGACCGCGGCCCGCCTGCTCGACCACTCCGCGGCCATCTCGGACGCCGTGACCCGCGGCGACGCCGCCGTGATCGGCGTCTTCTACCACCTCGCGGACGGCAAGGCCGAACTGGTCTACAGCAACGACCCCCGGTTCCAGGACGCCTGACCCGCAGGACCACGACGCGGCGGGGGATGGAGACCAGCGGGCGTCGTCGTCACCGCGGGCGGAGGGGCCGGGGTGCGCCTAAACTGGGCGCCATGGCTGAAAACACCGAGTACCGCATCGAACACGACACCATGGGCGAGGTGCGCGTTCCCAGGAACGCCCTCTACCGCGCGCAGACGCAGCGCGCCGTGGAGAACTTCCCCATCTCCGGCACCACCCTGGAGCGCGAGCACATCAGGGCGCTCGCGCAGGTGAAGAAGGCCGCCGCGACCGCCAACGAGGAGCTGGGTGTGCTCGACGCCCAGCGCGCCCAAGCCATCCGCGACGCCGCGGACACCGTGGCCGCCGGTGACCACGACGCCGAGTTCCCGATCGACGTGTTCCAGACGGGTTCCGGAACGTCCTCGAACATGAACACCAACGAGGTGCTGGCCACGCTGGCCTCCCGCGCGCTCGAGTCCGCCGGGGTGGAGGTCCACCCGAACGACCACGTGAACGCCTCGCAGTCCTCCAACGACGTGTTCCCCACCTCGGTGCACGTGGCCGTGACGAACGCCCTGATCAACGACCTCAAGCCCGCCATGGACGTGCTCGCCACCTCTCTGGAGAAGAAGGCGGCGGAGTTCGGGAACATCGTGAAGTCCGGGCGCACCCACCTCATGGACGCCACTCCCGTGACCCTGGGCCAGGAGTTCGGCGGCTACGCGGCGCAGGTGCGCTACGGCATCGAACGCATCGACGCCTCCCTGCCGCGCGTGGCGGAGGTCCCGCTGGGCGGCACCGCCGTGGGCACCGGCATCAACACCCCGGACGGCTTCTCCGCACGCGTGATCGAGCTGCTCTCCGAGGAGACCGGGCTGCCGCTCACGGAGGCCCGCAACCACTTCGAGGCGCAGGCCAACCGGGACGGTCTGGTGGAGGCCTCCGGGCAGCTGCGCAACATCGCGTACTCGTACATGAAGATCATGAACGACATCCGCTGGATGGGGTCCGGGCCCAACACCGGTCTGGGCGAGCTGCACATCCCGGACCTGCAGCCGGGCTCCTCGATCATGCCGGGCAAGGTCAACCCCGTGATCTGCGAGGCCACCATCCAGGTGGCCGCCCAGGTGATCGGCAACGACACCACGGTGGCACTGTCCTCGACCAACGGCGCGTTCGAGCTGAATGTGGGCATCCCCGTGATGGCCGCGAACCTGCTCGAGTCCATCCGCCTGCTCGCGAACGCCTCCCGCGTGGCCGCGGAGAAGATGGTGGACGGGCTGCAGGCCAACGAGGAGCGCTGCACCTTCCTGGCCGAGGCCTCCCCCTCGATCGTGACCCCGCTGAACAAGGCCATCGGCTACGAGGCCGCCGCGAAGATCGCCAAGCACGCCGTGGCCAACAAGGTCACCGTGCGCGAGGCCACCGTGGAGCTCGGCTACGTGGACGGGGAGAAGCTCACGGAGGAGCAGCTCGACAAGGCCCTGGACGTCACCACCATGACGGGCAAGCACTGAGCACCGTGCGCTGAGCGCCGGGCCGCCCGGCGCGGACCAGCACGAAGGACCCGGTCTCCCCACGAGGGGCGGCCGGGTCCTTCGTCCGTGCCCGCCCCGGTGGTAAGGCGGGGCACAGCCGCGTGTTTCCTTGCCCACAAACCTTTTCTCCCGAAAGCACCCGCGGCTAGGGTGGAGGGTGAGAACAGTCGTCGTGCCCGCGCGGTGTCCAGGATCCGCAGCGGGCGCCTGATCCGAGGAGACAGCGTGAAGCTCGCAGAGCAGATCATCCAGCAGCTCGTCGACGCCGGGGTGGAGCGCATCTACGGCGTGGTGGGCGACAGCCTCAACCCCATCGTGGACGCCGTGCGCCGCACCGGCGGCTCCGCCAAGGGCGGGATCGACTGGGTCCACGTGCGCCACGAGGAGGCGGGCGCCTTCGCCGCGAGCGCCGAGGCCCAGCTGACCGGCAAGCTCGCGGTGTGCGCGGGTTCGTGCGGCCCCGGCAACCTGCACCTGATCAACGGGCTGTACGACGCCAACCGCTCGGGTGCCCCGGTGCTGGCGATCGCCTCGCACATCCCCTCCCAGTACATCGGCTCCGGCTACTTCCAGGAGACCCACCCGGACCGGCTGTTCACCGAGTGCTCGGTGTACTCCGAGCTGGTGAGCACCCCGCAGCAGTCTCCCGGCGTCGTGAGCTCGGCGATCCAGTTCGCCGTCACGAGCCCGGGCGTCTCCGTGGTGACGCTGCCCGGTGACCTCGCGGACTCGGAGGCCGTCGCCGAGGCCCGCCCGTACGCCGTTCCGGACGCGAGCGCCGTCGTCCCCTCCGACGAGACCATTGCGCGCGTGGCCGAGGTGCTGAACTCGGCCGAGAAGGTGGCCCTGTTCGCGGGCATCGGTGTGGACGGTGCGCACGACGAGGTCGTCGCCCTGGCGGACACCCTCAAGGCGCCCGTGGGCCACTCGCTGCGCGGCAAGGACCGAATCCAGTACGACAACCCGTTCGACGTGGGCATGACCGGGCTGCTGGGCTACGGTGCCGCGGCGGAGGGACTGCACGGCGCGGACGTGATGGTCATGCTGGGCACCGACTTCCCCTACGACCAGTTCCTCCCGGACGTCACCACCATCCAGGTGGACACCGATCCCACCGTGATCGGGCGCCGCACCGGCGTGGACATCCCGGTGCACGGTGACGTGCGGTCCACGATCCTCAAGCTGCTGCCGGAGCTCACGGTCAAGACGGACCGCTCGTTCCTGGACAAGACGCTGGCCAAGCACGACAAGCTCATGAACAAGGCCGTGGGGGCGTACACCCGCAAGGTCGAGAAGATGACGCCGATCCACCCGGAGTACGCGGCGTCGATCCTGGACCGGGTGGCCGCGAGGGACGCCGTGTTCACCGCGGACACGGGCATGTGCAACGTGTGGACCGCGCGCTACATCAACCCGCTGGGCACCCGCCGGATCATGGGCTCCTACCTGCACGGCTCCATGGCCAACGCCCTGCCCCAGGCCATCGGCGCGCAGCTGGCCGAGCCGGGCCGCCAGGTGATCTCGGTCTCCGGCGACGGCGGGCTGTCCATGCTCATGGGCGAGTTGCTGACCCTGGCCGCCTACAACCTGCCCGTGACCGTGGTGGTCTTCAACAACTCCACCCTCGGCATGGTCAAGCTCGAAATGCTCGTGGACGGGCTGCCGGACTTCGGCGTGGACGTGCCCCAGGCGGACTACGCGGCGATCGCCCGCGCCGTGGGCATCCAGGGCATCCGGGTGGAGAAGCCCAAGGACCTGGAGTCCGCGTTCACGTCCGCGCTGGCACACCAGGGCCCCTCGCTCGTGGAGGTCTTGACGGACCCGAACGCCCTGTCCATCCCCCCGGAGATCAAGAGGGACCAGGTCTTCGGCTTCGCCACGGCCATGTCCCGGATCGTGCTCAACCGCGGTGCCGGCGAGGCCGTCTCGATGGCACGCTCCAACCTGCGCAACATCCCGCGCGGCTGAGCGCGCGGCCGGCCGGGGATCCTGTCGGGCACGGACGGACGCCGCCGCCGCGGGGCCACCGGGCGCCGTCGCCCCTGCCCGTGCGGGTCCCGGGTCCGGTGCTTGACGTCCGGCGGCCCGGTGGGAGACCACCGGGCCGATGTCGCATTCCCGCAGGGATGCCGTCCGGGGTGGTTCAAGTCACAGACAGTCGATATGCTCACATCTGAGAGCTGAGCCTCTCACGTTTGTGCCTTCTCTCCTACGGATCGTCCGGCACGTGCCTGCCGGGAAAGAGGACCGCCATGTCGAGCGTGCAGTACGACCACGTGACCTGTCGTTATCCGGGCGCCGAGCGCGCGTCCGTCTCGGACCTGGACCTGGACATCGCCGACGGCGAGTTCCTGGTCCTGGTGGGGCCGTCCGGGTGCGGCAAGTCCACCACCCTGCGGATGCTGGCGGGCCTCGAGGAGGTCAGCGAGGGCGCCATCCGGATCGGCGGGGAGGACGTGACGCACACCGCGTCCCGGGACCGGGACATCGCCATGGTCTTCCAGAACTACGCGCTCTACCCGCACATGAGCGTGCGGGAGAACATGGGCTTCGCCCTGAAGATCGCGAAGGTGGCGGAGGCGGAGCGCAACGAGCGCATCGAGGAGGCCGCCAGGATCCTGGACCTCACCGAGTACCTGGACCGCAAGCCCAAGGCCCTGTCCGGCGGTCAGCGCCAGCGTGTGGCCATGGGACGCGCCATCGTGCGCTCCCCGCAGGTGTTCCTCATGGACGAGCCCCTGTCCAACCTGGACGCGAAGCTGCGCGTGCAGACCCGCACGCAGATCGCCTCGCTCACCCGCCGGCTCGGGGTCACCACCGTGTACGTGACCCACGACCAGACCGAGGCCATGACCATGGGCGACCGTGTGGCCGTGCTCAAGGACGGGCGGCTCATGCAGGTGGACACCCCACGCGAGCTGTACGACCGCCCGGCCAACGAGTTCGTGGCCGGATTCATCGGCTCCCCCGCCATGAACCTCTTCCGCACCACCGTGTCCCCCGAGGACACCGTGGAGCTGGGGACGCTCTCGTGGCGGTTGAGCGCTGCGGCCCGTGAGGCCCTCACCGGACCCGAGGTCACCGTGGGCGTGCGCCCCGAGGATCTCGTGGCCTCCCGGGACGGCGAGGGTCTCGCGGTGGTGGCCGACGTGGTGGAGGAGCTCGGTGCGGACGCCTACGTCTACGGGCACCTCGACCACCACACGGAGCAGCACGTGACCCCCGTGGCCGCCACGCACGGCGAGAGTGAGGACGAGGCACCTGGCGCAGGTCTCGGTGACACCGCCGACCCCCTGGTGATCAGGGTGGACGGGCGCAACCCACCCCGCGCCGAGTCCACCGTGTGGGTGGCTCCCACACCCGAGCGCGCCCACCTGTTCGACGCCGCCACCGGGCTGCGGCTGCCGGACTGAGTCCTGCGCCCGCCGGGACCGCAGGCCCCACAACCGCGAGCGCCGCGTGATGAGATCACTCTCACGCGGCGTTCGTTCGTCTCCCGCACCGCCCGCGAGCGCGCGGGCCGCTGCACCGCCACGCGCCACACCGAGGAGGACACCCCGTGACCCACCCAGAAGCCACCGTCCCGGCGACCATGCGCGCCAGTGTGCTGAAAGCCCCGGGCGAGATCCGTGTGGAGCACCGCCCCGTTCCGCGTCCCGGTCCGCACGACGTGCTCGTGCGGATCGCCGCCGTGGGCGTGTGTGGTTCGGACACGCACTACTACGAGCACGGACGCATCGGCGACCACGTGGTGGAGCAGCCCCTGGTTCTCGGCCACGAACCCTCGGGCGTCGTGGTGGCCGTGGGACCGGAGGTCTCCGACCGGCATCCCGGCCAGCGGGTGTCCCTGGAACCCGGGGTGCCCACGGCTTTCTCCGCCCAGACACTGAGCGGCAGCTACAACCTGGACCCGGACGTTCGGTTCTTCGCGACCCCTCCGGTGGACGGCGTGTTCAGTGAGTACGCGGTGCACCCGGCAGCGTTTGCGCACCCCGTCCCGGACTCCCTCTCCGACGACGCCGCCGCACTGCTGGAGCCCCTGTCCGTGGCCGTGAGCGCGGTGCGGGCAGCCGCAGTGACACTCGGGGACAGGATCCTGGTCACCGGGGCTGGACCTGTGGGACTGCTCATCGCCCGGTGCGCGCGGCTCGCCGGGGCGGTGGACGTGGTCGTCTCCGACACCCGTGCGGACCGGCTCGCGAAGGCCCGCTGCTACGGCGCCACGGACACTTTCACCGTGGCCGACGCCCCGGACGTGACCGGTCCGTTCCCGGGTTCGGGGTACACCGCGATGCTGGACGCGAGCGGGGCCGAGGCCGCCGTCCTCTCTGGCATGCAGCGCCTGGCGCCGAGGGCCCGAGTGGTGCTCGTGGGCATGGGCTCGGACACGTTGCGCGTCCCGGTGCCGCTGCTGCAGGAGCGGGAACTCCTTCTGACGGGCATCTTCCGCTATGCCAACACCTGGCCGACGGCCGTGTCCCTGGCGGCCTCGGGCGCCGTGGACCTGGACTTTCTCGTCACGTCCCACCACACACTGGACGAGGTCCCCGCGGCCCTGACCGCGGGGGCCTCAGAGGGAGCCCTCAAGGCCATCGTCACGCCCTGAGCCCTGGGACGCCCGGCTACTTGATGGCACCCATGGACAGACCGCGCACAAGTTGCTTCTGCGCGATCCATCCGGCGAGCACCACGGGCAGGGAGGCCAGGACACTCGCCGCGGACAACCGTGCCAGGTACAGGCCCTCGCTCGTCATGGTGGAGACGAGCATGAGAGGCACCGTGGCGGCGTCGGCGGCCGTGAGGTTCAGGGCGAAGAAGAATTCGTTCCACGCGAAGATCACGCAGATCAGGGCCGTGGATGCGATGCCCGGGGCCACCATGGGAATCAGGATCGAGCGCATCGTGGTCAGCAGCGACGCCCCGTCGATCTGTGCGGCCTCGAGGACCTCGCGCGGGACCTCCTGGAAGAACGACCGCATCATCCAGACCGCCAGGGGGAGGTTCATGGCCGTGTACAGGAACACGAGGGTCCACACGTTGTCCAGCACCTTCAACCGGCCCGCCACCACGTAGATGGGCATGATCACGGCGACTACGGGGAGCATCTTCGTGGAGATGAAGAAGAACAGGACGTCCTTGGTCTTCGCCACGGGCCGGATGCTCACGGCGTAGGCGGCGGGGACGGCGAGCAGGATCACCAGAACGGTGGAGACCACCGTGGCCACCAGGGAGTTCCAGAAGTATCCACCCGCGCCGGCCTCGAACACCGCCCTGTACTGGTCCAGCGTGGGGCGGAAGAAGAAGGTGGGCGGGTTGGAGGCGGCGTCGGACTCCTGCTTGAACGAGGTCAGGACGAGCCACAGGACAGGCATGAAGAACCCGATCGCGAGCAGCCAGGTGAACAGGGTGAGAGCCGCGGAGCCGAGCCCGGATCCCCCCTCGCGGACGCGCCTGGACCTGCCCCGACCGCGCGTCGGCGAGGTGGGTCCTGCGGTGGTGGTTGCCGTGGTGCTCATCAGTTCTGCTCCGTGCTCATGAAGCCCTTGAAGATCAGACGCAGGGCGAAGTTGGCAATGACGATGGTGGCCACGACCACCACCACACCCATGGCGGCGGCTTGGCCGATGTCGAAGCCCAAGAACGCGCGCTGGTAGATGTAGTAGGGAAGATTGGCGCTGCTGGTACCGGGGCCGCCCGCGGTCATGAGATAGATCTGGTCGAACGTGTTGACCACGTAGATCGCCCCCAGCAGGACGGACAGCTCCAGGTAGCGCCGCAGGTGCGGCAGCGTGATGTGCAGGAACGTCTGCAACCGCGAAGCACCGTCCATCTGTGCCGCCTCGAGCACGTCCTTGGGCTGGGACTGCAACCCGGCCAGGATCAGCAGCATCATGAAGGGCGTCCACTGCCAGACCAGCGCGATCAGGATGGAGAGCACCGGGTACGAGGACGTCCAGTCCAGGGGTTCGATGCCCACGAGGCCGAGCACCCAGTTCACGAGTCCGAACGTGGGATTGAACATGGACACGCCCCACAGTGTGGCAGAGGCCACCGGCATGATGAGGAACGGGGTGATGAGCAGGGTGCGCACGATCCCCTGGCCCCTGAACGTGCGGTCCAGCAGGAGTGCGAAGAGAGTCCCCAGCACCATGGCCGCGACCACGCAACCGAGGGTGTAGAGCACGGAGTTCAAGGCCACCTGTCGGAACGTGCTGTCCGTGAAGATGGCCGCGTAGTTCGACAGTCCCACGAAGACGTCGGACGCCGGGTTCAGGAGGTTCCACGAACGCAGGGAGTACCAGATGGTGATGAGGAACGGGATCTGGGTCGCGATGACCGTGAAGACCAGTGCTGGCAGCAGCGGCAGCCGCCGGGACCAGGCGTCCCGCCGCTGGGCGTCGCTCCTCGCACCGCGGCTCACGGCGGGGTTGGCGTCACGACGTCGTCCGGCGGGACGCTGACGGGCGGGGGTCGAGGATGCAGGCATGGTCACTGCCCTTCTCGCTGGTAGGTACGCGCGACCTGCTGGGCGTAGTCCTGGGACTGCTCCAGGGCCTCGTCCACGGACTTGGTCCCGGCGATGGCGGAGGAGACCTGCTGGCCCACACGGGTCCCGAGGTCCTGGAACTCCGGGATGGAGACGAACTGCAACCCCTCGTACGGCACCGGGTGGGTCATGGACGTCTTCTGGGAAGCCCCGTCCATGGCGTGGAGCGTGGGCTGGGCGTAGGCCTTGGAGATTCTGCGGTACTCGGGGATCTGATAGGTGGAGTACCGCGATCCCGGTGGCACCCGCTCCCAGCCGAAGCGCTCACCCACGTTCCGGATGTACTCCTTGTCCGTCATCCAGGAGACGAAGTCCCACGCGGCATCCTTGTGCTCGGAGGTGGTGGGGATCGCGAGCGACCAGCTGTAGAGCCACCCCGCGGCGTCGGTGTTCATCACAGGGGCCGGAGCGTAGCCGCTCTTGCCCGCCACCGGCGAGGACGCGGGATCCTCTATTGCCGAGACCATGGCCGTGGCGTCGTACCACATGGCGGAGTTGCCCTGGCTGTAACGGGTGATGCAGTCCCCGTACCCGGACGTGGCCGCGCCCGGCTGGCCGTGGTCGCGCACCAGGTCCACGTACTCGGTGACCGCCGCCCTGGTCTCGGGCGCGGTCAGAGTGGGGTTCCACCGCCCGTCGAACCAGCCGCCGCCGTACGTGTTCATGACGGTACTCAGCGGAGCCATGACCTCGCCCCACCCGGCCAGGCCGCGCAGACAGATGCCGGACACGCCGTGGTCCGGGTCGTCCAGTTTCTCGGCCATTTCCGCCACCTGGGGCCATGTGGGATGCTCGGGCATCCGCACCCCGGCCTTCTCGAACAGTTCCTTGTTGTAGACCAGGAACGAGGACTCTCCGTAGAACGGAACGGAATACATGTCCCCGTCCTTGCTCAGGGAAGCCCGGATGGAACCGATGAAGTCCTGGTCGTCGTAACCGTCGGTGCGCTCGATGTACGGCTGCAGGTCCTCGATCCAGCCGTTCTCGGCCCAGATGGGGGTTTCATAGTTGGAGATCATCACCACGTCGAACTCGCCGCCCCCGGTGGCCACGGATGCCGTGATCTTGGCGCGCGCCTCGTTCTCCGGCAGGGACACGAATTTGACGTCCACGTCCGGGTGGGCCCGGGTGAAATCGTCCTGCATCTTCATGGCGTCCTGCATCTGCGGGTTCGACACGATGGCCACCACGATCTGGTCCTTGGCGTCGTCCGCCGCAGCGGTGCACCCCGTGAGGGTGAACCCCGTGAGGACCGCCACGCCCGCGGCGCTCCACCACCCGCGGGGGCGGGTGCACCCGAACGCGCTGGATCGCGGGCGATCAGGTTCTCGGGGCGGACCCGTGAAACGTCGTCTCATGGTGTTCCTTCTCGTCGTGGCACGCTGTGCGCCGGGGTCCCGAATCATCGGTCGACCTGTGCACCCACTCGTGGCTCTCAAATGAGAAAACAGCTTTCCTCAGGTGTGAAGTGATGCTAGTCATATAAGATCGATCGGGCAATACGTCCCTCCTCGATTGCTCCCCCCGGATGTGGTGACACATGACGACCAGCTCTCCCTGGCCCCCGACCGACCCAGAACAGCGCCACCGGCTGCTGGCCGATCTGGCCCGCGCCCACTTCGTGGAGGGGGTCTCCAAGGTGGCCCTGGGGAAGAAGAGCAACCTGTCGCGTTTCCAGGTGGCCGCTCTGCTGCAGGAAGCCCAGGACACGGGCATGGTGCGCATCGAGATCGCGCTGCCCCCCGAGGACTCGGATGCCACCCTCGCTCGAGCCGTCGGTGTGCAACGGCTCGTCACCGTGGGAACGAGCCAGTGGAACGCGGAGCGCGATGCGCTGGCCCGGGCAGTCGCCCGCGACATCATGCAGGTGCTGCGGAACGAGGACGTCCTGGGCATCTCCTGGTCCCGCACCCTGCAGCTCGCGGTGCAGCACCTGCCGGCGCTGCCCCACAACGACGTCATCCAGCTCGCCGGCGCCCTGAGCACCGAGGAGGACGGCGAGCGGGAAGCACCCCGGCTGCTGGCGAACCTGCACAGTCGCACCGCCTGGCCACTGTGGGCGCCACTGGTGGTGGAGCAAGCCGAATCGCTGAAGAAGTCGGTGGAGATCGAGGTCACCCTCCGGCGGGCCAGCTCCCTGGACGTCGCCGTCCTGGCCGTGGGCCGCTGGGCACCCGACTCCTCCACCGTGTGGTCCCGGGTGAGTGAGGACGCCGCACGGGCGGCGCAGCGGGCGGGGGCGGTGGCCGAGATCTCGGGGCACCTGCTCGACGCACACGGCCGCGAGCTGGACACCCCCGTGGCGGGGATGATCGTGGCGGCCGGGGTCGAGCAGCTCCGGGCCGCACGCCGCAAGATCGCCGTGGCCTCGGGCGCCGACCGCGCCCCCGCCGTGCTGGCCGCGGTCCGCGGCGGCCTGGTGGACCACCTCGTGTGCGATGCCGAGCTGCGCGACGAGCTTCGGGTCCTGCTCGACCAACCGGCGCCGCCCGGCACACCCTGACCTCGCCCCGCGTGAGGACCACCCACGCGTCGTGGGCCACCGCCGCACCGGGCTCCTCCCGGGCGGCACCACCCGCTCTTTCCCGAAAGGTCACCATGAACACGGTCGTCGGCATCGACTCCTCCACCCAGTCCTGCAAGGTGGTGGTCGTGGACGCGGGTTCCGGTGAGACGGTGGCCCGGGCCAGCGCCCCCCACCCGGACGGCACGAGCGTGGCCCCCCGAGCCTGGCTGGCCGCCCTGCGCACCGCGTGGCGCGAGGCCGGCGTGGCGCAGCGCCGGGACGTGATCGGCGTTGCGGTGGGCGGTCAGCAGCACGGCATGGTGGCCGTGGACCACCGCGGCGAGCCGGTGTTCGACGCCCTGCTGTGGAACGACGTCCGCAGCGAGCCCCAGGCCACGCGCATGGTCCGGGACCACGGCACCCGGTGGTGGATGGAGCGGGTGGGCATGGCGCCCATCCCGTCCATGACGCTGTCCAAGCTCGCGTGGCTGCGGGAGAACGAGCCCGCGGCCGCCGAGCGCGTCGCCCGGGTCATGCTCCCCCACGACTGGCTCACCCTGCAGCTGTGCGGGGAGTTCGTCACGGACCGCTCGGACGCCTCCGGCACGGGGTACTTCGACGCCGCCGGCACCGGCTATCGACCCGAGCTGCTCCGCGAGTACTTCGGTTCCGTCCCCGAACTGCCCCGTGTGCTCCCTCCCGGTGGGGTGGCAGGGACGCTGCGTCCGGAATGGGGCGGCGGTGAGGGCGTCGTCGTGGGCCCGGGAGCCGGAGACAACGCCGCCGCCGCACTCGGGCTGGGACTCGGCGAGGGCGAGGTGGTGGTGTCCGTGGGAACCTCCGGAACCGTGTTCGGGTGCAGTCCGGAGCCGCCCCGCGACCCCACGGGCGTGACCGCCGGTTTCGCGGACGCCACCGGGCGCTTCCTGCCGCTGCTGTGCACCATCAACGCGGCCCGCGTCATGACGTCCACGGCGCAGCTGCTGGGTGCGGACCTGGACGAGTTCACCCGCCTTGCCACGGCCGGGGACGCCGACGCCGGGGGCCTCACGCTGCTGCCGTACTTCGACGGCGAGCGCACCCCCAACCTCCCCCGCGCCACGGGGCGGCTGGAGGGTATGACACGGGCTGCTCTGACGCGCGAGAACCTCGCGCGCGCGGCGGTGTTGTCCGTGGCGAACTCCCTGGCTGACTGCCTGGACATCCTGCGCGGGGTGGACGTGGAAGTGCACCGGGTGCTGCTGATCGGCGGCGGCGCGAGGTCCGAGGCCCTGTGCGGCGTTCTCCCGGACACCCTCGGCATGCCCGTGAGCGTCCCCCGGTCGGACGAGTACGTGGCGCTCGGCGCGGCCCGGCAGGCCGCGTGGGTGGCCACGGGCACGTTCCCCGAGTGGCCCCGCGCGGTGAGCAAGCAGCTGCAGCCGTCCTCGGACGACGCCGCCGCCCGCGCCTTCCGCGCGCGCTACGGTACCGCGCGCGCCCGCCTGGAGTCCGACCTGAGCTGAGATCCGCGGCTCCACGTGCACGCGCCGCCCCACCCGTGACGGGTGGGGCCGCGCGTGTGCGTGCCGGGGCGCCGGACTCCTACTGCGCGAAGCGCGCCACGGCGTCCTCGATGGTCACCCGTGCTCCGCGCTCGCGGAAGCTGCGCAGGGCGGCCGCGTAGGGGCGGGTGAACCCCTCGTGCTGCGCGAGGTCGCCGAAGAGGTCCTCGTCCCGGATGAAGGCGAGCTCGTCCTCGTCCTGCTGGGCTGCCGCGGCCATGACGCGCTCCCTGCGCTGGTCCACCACGGTGATCGGGGCGCCCTTCTCGTCCACGCCCTGCGCGTACCGGGCCCACGAGGCCACGATGGTGGCACTGAGCTCCACGGGTCGGCCTTGCGCCAGATTCTCCCGGATCACGGGCACGAGCCACGTGGGGATCCGGTCCGAGGACTCGGCGCACAGCCGAGCCAGGGTGTCCCGCACGTGCGGGTTGGCGAAGCGCTCGATCAGCTGGTGCTTGTAGGCGTCCAGGTCCACGCCCTCCACGGCGCGCAGGGTGTGCGTGGCCTCGCGGTTCATGTACCCCAGCAGGTAGGCCACGAACGCGGGGTCCTGGCACACCTCGTGCGCGTACTCGTAGCCGGCCAGGAACCCGGGATAGCACAGCGCCTGGTGGCTCGCGTTGAGCAGCCGCAGCTTCATGAGCTCGTAGGGCGCCACGTCCGGCACCACCTGGACCCCCACCTCCTCGACAGCGGGGCGCCCGTCCGCGAAGGCGTCCTCGAGGGCCCACTGCGCGAACGGTTCGGCCACCACGGGCCACCGGTCGACCACCCCGAACCGCTCCGTGACGAGCTGCCGGTCCGCGTCCGTGGTCACGGGGGTGATGCGGTCCACCATGGAGTTGGGGAACGGCACGTTGGCCTCGATCCACTCGGCGAGCTCGGGATCGCGCAGCCGGGCGTAGGCGGTGAACTGCTGGTGGGCCATGTGGCCGTTGCCCTGGATGTTGTCGCAGGACATCACCGTGAACGGCGGGGTTCCCGCCTCCCTGCGGCGCGCCAGGGCCTCGACCACCATGCCGAACACGGTGCCGGGCGGCTCGGCCTCCCGGCCCTCGGCGGCGGCACGGGCCTGCTCCAGATCACGGGCCACCGCGGGGTTCGTGTGGTCGAACAGTCCCGTGGACTTGCTGAAGTTGTACCCGCCCTCGGTGATGGTCAGGGACACGATCCGGGTGGCGGGATCGGTGAGCCGCGCCATGGCCTGCTCGGGCTGCTCCGGGGCGAAGACGTAATCCACGACGGAGCCAACGACCCGCGGTTCCAGGGTCCCGTCCGGGTGTTTGAGCACCAGGGTGTAGAGGTGGTCCTGCTCCGCCATGACCTGCTTCATGGCGGCGTCGCCGGGCAGCACCCCCATGCCGCAGATGCCCCAGTCCAGGTTCTTGCCCCGGTTCATCAGCCGGTCCAGGTACATGGCCTGGTGGGCCCGGTGGAAGCCTCCCACCCCGAAGTGGACGATGCCCACGGACACCGCGGACCGGTCGTACTCGGGGACCGGGATGTCCAAATCCTGCAGCGCGGCCCGCGTCAGCCTCACTGCCCCTGTGGCGGATGTGTCCTGCTGCATGGCTGCTCCCGTCAGAGAATCCTCGGGTGAATTCTGTGATTCATCCCACGGTCAAAATATCAGATGAGAAAATGCCCACCTCAATCGAGCAATCTCGTGCGAGGGGGTTCCCACCCGGGCCTGCCCCGGCTCAGCGCTCGAAACCCGTGCGGCCCGTGTACTCCAGTGCGGCCCGCAGGCGCTCCGCCTGGTGCTCGGGCAGCGGCGGCAGCTCGTCCAGGGGGTACCACCCCACCACGAGGGACTCGTCGTCGGCGACCCTCGCCTCCCCGGCCACGTAGCTGCACAGGAACGTGTGGTCCAGGAACTGGCAGCGGTCGCCGTTGGGGAACTCCACCACGCCCCCGGCCTTGACCCGGACCAGGGCGTCCACGGTGATCTCCACGCCGGTCTCCTCGAGGCACTCGCGTCGCGCGGCCACGCCCGGGTCCTCCCCCGGCTCCACGATGCCCGTGATGAGACCCCAGTTGCCGTTGTCCGCGCGCCGGCCCAGCAGCACCCTGCCCTCGTGCAGCACCACCGCAGTGCACCCGGGCAGCCAGAGCAGGTCGTGGCCGATGCTGCGGCGCAGGTGCTGGATGAACTCCGGTGTTGCCATGGGTGCTGTCTCCCGGTGCTGGACGGTCGGTCAGGCGAATGCCACCACGCCCAAGCTTCCCACGATCATGAACGGCCCCAGGGGAATGCGGCTGCTCGCGCTCGCCCGTCGCAGCAGCACGAGGACCAGGCAGAACACACCGGCCAGCACGAACGTGAGGGCGAGGGCCAGCACGGTGTGGGTCACGGAGGAGAACCCGGTCACCAGCCCCAGGACCCCGGCGAGCCGCACGTCCCCCAGACCCATCCCGGCGGGGTGGAGCAGGCGCAGCAGCAGGAAGATCCCACCCATGATCACGAGACCCCACAGCATCCACCACAGCCGCGCGGTGTCCTGGGCGAGCAGGGCTGCGGCACCCAGCAGGGTGGCCGTGACGGGGTAGAGCGGGCGGACCACGGAACCGGGGAGTCGGTGCTCGCGGATGTCGGTGGCGGCGAGCCACACCCCGGAGCACGCGAGGACGAGCACGGCGGAAGCGCACATCACCGCCGCGAGGTGCGCACTGACGGTGGCGCCCTGCAGGTGATCCCCCACGAATCCCCCGATACCCGCCGCACTGGGCTGCATCATGGGCTCATCCTAGGCACCCCGCCCGCTCCCACCCCGTGTGTTGCAGGGCCTGTGGAGGGGCGCTTCCTAGACTGGGCCCATGAGTGCTCCCCGGCAGAACGGACCCGATGTCCCGGAGGTCTCCGCCGCCTCGTTCGCGGCCCTGTGCCGGTCGTCGCCGTGGCGGTGGCACACCCTGCGCTTCACCCTGTCCTGGGTGGGCGGTGACGCAGCCAGCCCGGCCGCCCCGGTGCGCGCCTGGCTGCGGCGCCCCTCGGACCTGCGCGTGGAGACGGTGGGCGGTGCGCCCCTCTACACCACCACCTCCCTGGAGCGCTCCCGGGACGACTTCTACGTCACGGACACGCCCCGCTCCTGGCTGCTGCCACCCGCGCTGGTGGCCCCGGTCTACGACGACCACGGCCTGGTCACGCGCCGCCCCGACGCGGCCTACGGGGACCCGATCTTCGGTGGTGGCCGCTGGCAGGCCATCCTTGACCCCGTCGAACTGGCCGGCCCGGCTCCCACGCCGCCCTACCTCCCGGAGGCCCGCCCCGCCGTCGTCCGGTCGGTGGCCGCCGGGGCGTTCGCGAAGCGGCGCGTGTGGTGCGCCACGGTGGCGCCCACGGTGCGCTACCGCCCCGTGACGAGCGGTCACCCCCTGGCACCCGGGCCCACGCGGGTGGCGGTGGACACCGCCACGGGGGTGTGCGTCTACTCGCACGTGCTCCACGGCCCGCACGCGGGTCAGGGCCACCGGCTGGTGATCGAGGGCGTGGACGAGTACCAGCTGGACGATCTCTTCACCCGGCAGGACTTCGACCTCACGGACGTCTCACGCCACGTGCCGTGGCCCGTGGACGCCCGCTGAGTCCGCGGTCCGTGCCGGGTGCGAGCCCACCGGTCGTGCCCCGACGCGGAGCCCGCGATCTCCGGTCGGTGTCGTGCCGCTCCCCGCCGACGCGGACCACGGCTGCCGCACCGCGGCCGACGACGCCGCCCGCGCGCCCGCCGCGCTGCACCCCTCTCACACGTCGTGGCGCTCCAGGACGTCCGTGACGAGCGCGGCGATGGGTGAGCGCTCCGACCGGGTGAGAGTCACGTGCCCGAACAGCCGCTGGCCCTTGAGCGCCTCCACCACGGCCATGACCCCGTCGTGACGCCCCACACGCAGGTTGTCCCGCTGGGCGACGTCGTGCGTGAGCACCACCTTGGAGTTCTGCCCGATCCGCGACAGCGCCGTGAGCAGCACGTTGCGCTCGAGGGACTGGGCCTCGTCCACGATGACCCACGCGTCGTGCAGCGAGCGCCCGCGGATGTGGGTCAGGGGGAGCACCTCGAGCATGCCGCGCGCCACGACGTCGTCCACCACGGCCGGTGAGACCACGGCGGAGAGGGTGTCGAAGACCGCCTGACCCCACGGGTTCATCTTCTCCTCCTCGGTGCCGGGGAGGTAGCCCAGGTCCTGCCCGCCCACCGCGTAGAGGGGACGGAACACCATGATCCGGCGGTGCTCGCGGCGCTCCAGCACGGTTTCGAGCCCCGCGCACAGGGCGAGCGCGGACTTGCCCGTTCCGGCCCGGCCACCCAGGGACACGATGCCCACGGTGGGGTCCAGCAGCAGGTCGATCGCCAGGCGCTGCTCGGCCGAGCGGCCCTGCACCCCGAAGACGTCCTTGTCCGCGGCGACCACGCGTGCCCGCCCCTCGGGCTCCACCCGCGCGAGGGCGCTGCCGGCGGACGAGCGCACCACGAGCCCCGTGTTCACGGGCAGCTCCCGCGCCCCGGGCACGTCGGCGCGGCCCTCGAGGTACAGGGCGGACACGACGTCGTCGGGCACGTCCAGGTGGGCCACGCCCGTATACTCGTCGTCACCGCCCAGCCACTCGGCGCGGTACTCGTCCGCGGCGAGACCGAGGGCCGACGCCTTGACCCGCATGGGGAGGTCCTTGGACACCACGCACACGTCGTGGCCCTCCTGGGCGAGGTTCGCGGCAACGCTCAGGATCCGGGAGTCGTTGTCCTTGAGCCGGAAGCTCTGCGGCAGCACGGTGTCCGCCACGTGGTTGAGCTCCACCGTGAGACACCCGCCGCCCGGCAGCTCCACCGGACGGTCCAGTCCGCCGTGCGCCACCCGCAGATCGTCCAGCAGCCGCAGGGCCTTGCGGGCGAAGTACCCGAGGTCCGGGTCGTGGCGCTTGGCCTCGAGCTCGGTGACGACCACCATGGGCACCACCACCCGGTGCTCGGCGAAGCGCAGCAGCGCCCGCGGGTCCGAGAGCAGCACGGAGGTGTCGATCACGTAGCTGCGCACCGCCCTCGGGGTCGTGGCGGCCGTGTGGACCGCGGAGGGGGCGGAGGGCACCCGGTCGCGGCCCGGCTGCTCCTGGTCACCGCTGCGACCGGTGAGGGCCGCACCG
Source organism: Kocuria tytonis (assembly GCF_003226895.2). GTDB lineage: Bacteria > Actinomycetota > Actinomycetes > Actinomycetales > Micrococcaceae > Kocuria > Kocuria tytonis. The sequence goes on along the minus strand of NZ_PNJG02000003.1, from coordinate 123,692 downwards.
GTGGGCGCGCTCACACCGGGGGTTCCTGCGGATCGAACGGGTGCCACGGGGGCGTCGCTGCTCATGGGGACCTTTCCACGCGGGCTCGCACCGGCGGTCCGCCGGCTGCTCCCACGCTAGGAGCCCCGGTCGAGGGCAGCCCGCCACCGGGGTGAACTCCGCGTGAACATCCGCTGCGGAACGGGTACCGGCAGGACGCCCTGCGGGCAACCGGGTGAACACCGGGAACCGTGTCCGCCCGGGGACCGGGCGCGTGTCCTCCCCCGCGCGGGACCACGGGGCGGGGCACGCACCCTCCCCCGCGCGGGATGGCGGGGCGGGTGCGCGGACGGCCGGGAGGCGTCGTTGGCTCAGCCCCCGAAGCGGCGCTGGCGGCGCGCGTAGTCCCGCAGCGCGCGCAGGAAGTCCACGCGGCGGAAGTCCGGCCACAGAGCCTCGCAGAAGTAGAACTCGCTGTACGCGGACTGCCACATCAGGAACCCGGACAGCCGCTGCTCACCGGAGGTGCGGATCAGCAGGTCTGGATCCGGCTGGCCCCGCGTGTAGAGGTGGGAGGAGATGTCCTGGACGCTCAGGGACGCGGCGGTGTCCGCCAGGGACTCCCCGCGGGCACCGGCCTCCGCGAAGACCTCCCGCACGGCGTCCACGATCTCCTGGCGCCCGCCGTAGCCCACCGCGATGTTGACGTGCGGGCCGGGATTGGCGGCCGTGCGCTCGGCGCTGCACGCGAGCTGCTCCTGCAGCGCCCGCGGCAGCGTGGCGAGGGCGCCCACGGCCTGGATCCGGCCGATGCCCTCGTCCCGGAGCTCGCCCATGAGGTCCGTGATGATCTGCAGCAGCGCCGCGAGCTCCTCGGGCGGACGGTTCAGGTTCTCGGTGGAGAGGATGTAGAGCGTGACCACCCGGATGTCGAGCTCGTGGCACCACCGCAGGAACTCCACGATCTTGCGGGCACCCGCCCGGTGGCCCTCCACGGTGGTGGCGCCGAACTGCCTGGCCCACCGGCGGTTGCCGTCCACGAGGACACCCACGTGGCGCGGCAGCTCGTCCGGACCGAGGGTGCGGGCCAGCCGGTGCTCGTAGAAGGAGTACAGCAGTCGGGGGAGTTTCACGGCACACCTACCCCCTGGGTCGACTCGGCCAACGCGGATTCACACCCTCTAAACTACCCGTAGGTCAAGCGCAATCCAGCAGCGCCTCACGTCCCCGGCCCGCTCGGGGGACAGTCACGGAAGGCAGTGGTATCCAGCATGCGAGACGACCGCGCGACGAAACCCCCCGCCCCCGCACCCCTCACCGTGGTGCGGCACACCCGCAACGGGCCCCTGACCGTGGAGAAGAAGCCGTCGTGGCGGGGGTGGATCCACGCCGGGTTCAGTCCGTTCGCCATCGCCATGGGTGTCGTGGCCGTCGCGGTGGCACCCACGGGACAGCTGCGCCTGGCGTGCCTCGTCTACACCGTCACCGCGATCATGCTGTTCGGGACCTCGGCCGTCTACCACCGCTTCTACTGGGGCGCCCGGATGAACGCGGTGCTGCGGCGGCTGGACCACTCGAACATCGCGCTGATCATCGCGGGCACCTACACGCCGCTGGCCGTGAGCTTCCTGCCCGGTGATCGTGCGGCGCTGCTGCTCGGCGTGATCTGGACGCTCGGGGCCCTGCTGGTGGTCTTCCGAGTGTTCTGGCTGGGCGCTCCCCGCTGGCTCTACACCCCGCTGTACATCGTCATGGGCTGCCTGGCCCTGCTGTACCTGCCCGCGTTCTTCGCCGTGAACGTCCCGGCCACCGTCCTGCTGATCAGCGGCGGCGCCGCCTACATCGCCGGGGCGCTGTGCTACGCCCTGAAGCGGCCCCGGCTGCTGCCCGCCACGTTCAGCTTCCACGAGGTGTTCCACGCGTGCACCATCATCGGCTTCGTGTGCCACTACATCTCGATCATGCTCGCGATGTTCGCGTCCTGACTGCACCGCGGGCCCCCGCTCCGAGGGCCCGCGGCCCGTGGGAGCAGGTCCGCGGAGCACTCCCCCGGGCCGTCCACCAGGTTCCGTCCGCTCAGTCGTCTCCGCCGCGCTCGCTCGCCACGCGGCGCGCGAGCTGCGCCACCGAGTGGACGGGCAGCTCGCACCGGCCGTCCCGGCAGCGCCACACCGTGAATCCGGGCTCCGACGTCCCGGGCACCCCGTAGGGGGCCACCGCACCGTCCAGGACCAGGGTGTCCAGCACCCGTCCCGCACCCAGCGTGTCCATGACCTGGTCCCACTGCTGCGCCGAGGCGTGCGCCACCTCCAGCAGCTCCGGCGGGCGGGCCGCACCGAGCACGGCCGAGACCGTGCCGCCGGCCGCGGTGGGGGCCTTGAGCACCACTCCCGCGGCGGCGCCGGTCACGGCGGCCACCACCTCTTGGACCTTCCGCCCGCCCGCCTCGGGCCGGGACAGCTCGGTGAGCCACCGGGCGAGGATGGCGGCACTGGACGCGGCGACGTCGTCGAACGGCTCCGCGCGGCCCGTGGACCCGGCGGCCGCGAGCGTGGGGTCCACCTCCGCGGACTCGAGGACGGTGTCCTCGCGCGCGAAGCGCGCCACGGCGGTGTCCGCGAGCGCCGCGCTGCGCTCGTACCAGGCGGTGTCCCCCGTGGCGCGGTACAGCGCCAGCAGCCCGGCGCCGAGGCATGCGTAGTCCTCGAGCTGGCCCTCGTGCGCGTCCACGACGCCGCCGCGCGAGGTCCGCGCCAGGGTGCCGGTAGCGGCGTCGCGGTGGTTCTCCCACAGGAACGCCGCTGCCGTGGTGGCAGGTTGCAGCCACTCGGGACGGTCCAGCAGCACGCCCGCCTCGGCCAGGGCGGTGAGGGCCATGCCGTTCCAGGCGGTGACGATCTTGTCGTCGCGGTGCGGGGCGGTCCTCGTGAGCCGCCGCTGCCACAGGGCGCGGCGCACGCTCTCGTCCAGGACGCCGGTGACGGACCCGGCCTCGCCCCAGGACGCGGTGACCGGCTCCGGGCGGCTGCCACCGGAGGACCGCGACGGGCGGGAGAACGTGTAGTAGGCGCCCTCGCGCTCGGCGTGCGGTTCGTCCGGGGCGGGGTCGCTGTCCGCGTCCAGGGAGGCGGCGAACGCGCCCTCGGGAGTGATCATCTCCCGCTGCAGCCACGCCACCAGCGCCGTGGCCGCGTGCCGGTACCGCGCCGCGCGGGAGGGGTCGGTGCCCACCCGGTCCAGCAGCTCCACGGTGCGGGCGAGCACCCGCAGCAGCTGGGCGTTGTCGTAGAGCATCTTCTCGTAGTGCGGCAGGGACCAGTCCGGCGTCACGGAGTAGCGGAAGAACCCGCCGCCCACATGGTCCTGCAGGGCACCGACGACCATGGCGTCGAGCGTCACGCACAGCAGGTGCCGCGCCGTTCGCCGCTCGGCCGCCGCAGTCGGATCCGCACCACCCTCCGAGGGGCGGGCGAGCCGTGCGAGGGCGTCGAGAGCCGGGGACGGCGGGAACTTGGCCCCCGTGCCGAAGCCCTCGTGGGCGGCGTCGCGCGCCACCTCCAGACCGTCGAGCCACGCCGCCACGAGCCGCCCGGTGCGGTCCTCGTCGGCCCCGCTCGCGGGCTCGGCCACCACGGACGGGCCGGCATCCGCGAGCATCCGGTCCACGAGTTCCGGGTGCCGGGAGAGGGCCTCGGAGACCTGCTCGGCACTGCGCAGCACCTCGTCCCGCCGCTGGGTCCAGGCCTCCGTGACGGCCGTCATGACCTGCACGAACGACGGTCGCCCCTGCACGGGCCGCGGCGGGTAGTAGGTCCCGGCGTGGAACGCCCTGCCCTCCGGCGTGAGGAACACGGTCATGGGCCACCCGCCCTGCCGCGTGAGCAGCTGCGTGGCGGCCATGTAGATGGAGTCGACGTCCGGGCGCTGCTCGCGGTCCACCTTCACGGACACGAAGTGCGCGTTCATGTACTCGGCGGTGTCCCGGTCCTCGAAGGACTCGTGCGCCATGACGTGGCACCAGTGGCACGCGGCGTACCCCACGGACAGCAGCACGGGGACGTCCCGCTCCCGCGCGGTGGCGAAGGCCTCCGGGGTGAACTCCCACCAGTCCACCGGGTTCTCGGCGTGCTGCAGGAGGTAGGGGCTCGTGGCGTGGGCCAGACGGTTCGACATGGTTCCACGGTCTCACAGCGGCGCGGGTACCACAGCCCCGTTCACCCACGACGATGCCGCTCGGATCGCCTCGGGGCGCCGCAGGTCCGCTGGCCGGGGGTGTCGCCCGGGTATCGGTCGGTCGGGGTGGTGCCCGGGCGTCAGTCGTTCGGGGGCTGCGCGCCCAGATGGTCGGCGTCCGGGCGCCCGGGGCGTGCGTCCCCGCGGGGTGAGCGGGCGGCGTCGTCCCCCTGTGCGGGGTGCGCCCCGGAGACGTCCGCACGCGCGCGTCCGGCGCCCCCGGTCACGGGCTGCCCCTCGCCGTGTCCGCCGCCCATGCGCTCCTCGGCGGCGCGCTGCTCGGCGTACTGCGCGCGGTAGCGCAGGCGCCGGTTGCGGCGGTTGAAGTCGATGACGAGCAGCACCACGGCCGCGGTCAGCACGAACGTCATCAGGAAGCCCACGAGCCCCGGGGAGACCTGGCTCGGGTCCAGCCCGGGGCGCAGCGTGTCCTCGGGACTCGGTGCGGGTGTGGCGGCGGCGAGGACGCTCAGCAGCGTGGGCACGGAGGCACTCACTTCCGGGGTGGGGTGGTCGGGTCGATTCCTGCGAAGAGATCGGTTTCCGGCACCGAGCTCGGCACCCGCGACTCCGCCAGCGTGTAGTCCTCCCAGGGCCACACCTCGGCCTGGGTCTCGGTGGACACCGCGAAGAACAGGCCCTTGGGGTCCACCTGCGTGCGGTGGCTGCTCAGCGCGCGGTCCCGCGCCGGGAACTGGTCCGCGCACTCGATCCTGGTGGTCGTCTCGTGCCGGGGCATGGGAGGGCGGTGGCCCTCGGGGTCGGACTCCTGGATGGCGGCGATCCGTTCCGCGTACGGGGACTTCATCCCGCGGGCCTCGAGGGCCTCGTGCAACGCCATGAAGCGCTCGGGGTTGAACGCACGGTCGTAGTACAGCTTCGACGGGGTCCAGGGTTCTCCCGTGCCGGGGTACGCCTCGGGATCGCCCGAGCGCAGGTAGGCCTCCATGGACACGTTGTGGGTCTGGATGTGGTCCGGGTGCGGGTAGCCCCCGTTCTCGTCGTAGCTGAGGATCACGTGGGGACGGAACTCGCGGACCAGCTGCACCACCGGGGCCGAGGCGCGCTGCAACGGCTGCAGAGCGAAGCAGCCCCACGGCAGCGGGGGCAGCGGATCGCCCTCCGGCAGGCCCGAGTCCGTGAAACCGATCCAACGGTGCTGCACACCCAGTGCTTCCACGGCGGACGCCATCTCGTGGCGGCGCAGCCCCGGCAGGTCGCGTTCCGCCCAGACGTCACCCGCCATCTCCGCGTTGAGGATGGACCCGCGCTCGCCGCCGGTGCACGTGGCCACCATGACCTGCGCGCCCAGACGGGCGTAGTGGGCCATGGTCGCGGCGCCCTTGCTGGACTCGTCGTCCGGGTGCGCGTGAACGGCCAACAATCGAAGCTGTGAATAGTCCGTCACCGAACGGATGCCTCCATGACGTCATCGTGAAAAGTGTGATCCCGGGTATCCTACGCCGACTCCCCCACCGGGGGCTGTCGTCCACCTCACCCCCTCGGGGCCACCAGGAACCGCCCACGCGCCCTGGGTACAGTGTGTGCCATGAGTTCCGCGACGCCCCCTCCCTCGGAGGCAGGCCCCGATCCCGAGTTCCCCGGGGCCGACCGGGTCCTCGCGCAGCGCTACGGGGCCGCCCACCGTACGGTCGCCGCCGTCCCCCGCCGGGGACCCTCGACACGCGGGTGGCTGCTGATCGCCGCGGCGGCCACCCTCGTGTCCGCGGTGTTCGTGGTGTGGATCGTGTGGGGAGGCTCCCAGAAACCCGTGTCCAAGGACGTCAGCTTCCAGATCACGGACGCCGCCCACGTGTCCGCAGACTTCGACCTCACCAAGGACCCGGACCAGACCGTCACGTGCGCCGTCCGGGCACTGAACGAGCAGCACGCCGTGGTGGGGTGGAACGAGGTGACGATCGGCCGTGTGGCGCCCGAGCGGCTGAACGGGCGCACCAGCACGCACCGGGTCCCGGTCCGCACCACCAACACGGCCACGACGGCCGGGGTGGACTCGTGCTGGGAGACCGCGGGCTGAACCGCGGTGTCGCGCGTCACTTTGGGTTGCGGACGCGGAGTCCTCTAGACTTCTGCGGAGTTCACACCCCCGACCCGGACGCGCTGGGCCACACGGCCCGCCCCGGGGCGGGGTTTTTCACACGTGCTCATCAGGGCGATGAGCAGCACAGAACGGAGGCACCGTGCCTACTCACGAGGGAGCCTGGCTCACCCAGGAAGCGTACGACCGGCTCAAGAAGGAGCTCGACCACCTCGCCGGGCCCTACCGTCAGGAGATCGTGGACCGGATCGAGCAGGCCCGCTCCGAGGGTGACCTCAAGGAGAACGGCGGCTACCACGCGGCGCGCGAGGAGCAGGGCAAGAACGAGGGCCGCATCCAGCAGCTGACCCAGCTGCTCGAGAACGCCCAGGTGGGCGAGGCCCCCGCGGACGACGGCGTGATCGAGGCCGGCATGGTGGTCACCGCCGAGATCGCCGGGGACGAGATGACGTTCCTCATGGGCTCCCGCGAGGTCGCCGAGGACCTCACCGGCGGCGAGGACCTCGAGGTCTTCTCCGAGCGCTCCCCCATGGGTGCCGCCATCAACGGCCACAAGGTGGGCGAGACCGTGAGCTACAAGGCGCCCAACGGCAAAGACATCACCGTGAAGATCCTGAAGGCCAAGCCCTTCAGCCGGTGAGCACCGTCTGAGCCCCTCACGGGAGGCCGCCTCGCACTCGCGCGGCGGCCTCCCGTCTTCGTGCCGCCCCTCCCGGCGCCGGGCCCGGGGGCGGGGCCGGAATCCGGGGGCGGCGCCGTAGGATCGAGGCACACGCCGTCGCCCGCGCTAGGAGATCCCCCGTGGTCACCCACTGGAACCGCACACCCACCCGCTGGACCATCCCGCTGCTCGCGCTCACGGCCCTGCTGGCGGTGGCCGCCATCGTGGTGCACTTCCTGGGGCAGAACGACCCGTCCCTCAACGCCACCGGGGGTCCGCGCAACATCCTGTGGGTGGCCACCTTCGTGGCCGGTTTCCTCAGCTACGTCTCGGCCCGCGGACGACGCCGCCCCTGACCCGCCGCGCGGGCCGGCCGGGCTCACGCCCCGGGGCCGGAGCGCGTGGCCACCAGCCGGTCGTGTGCCCCCGGGACGCGTGGCCAGCCGCCGGTCGCACGGCCCCCGGGACGCGGCGTCCCGTTCGTCTCAGTGCACCACCACGGGGTGGTAGCCGTGGGACTCCAGGGCCGCGAGCACCTGGTCGCAGTGCGAGTGTCCCTTGGTCTCCATGTCGATCGTGATGGAGACGTCCCCCATGGACAGGGAACCGCCGATGCGCGTGTGGTTCACACCCGTCACGTTCGCGTCCATGTCCGCGATCAGCTGCGAGATCTGCGCCAGCTCACCGGGGCGGTCCGTGAGCATCATCTTGATGGTCATGTAGCGACCCGCCGCGGACAGGCCGCGCTGGATGACCTTGAGCATCAGCATGGGATCGATGTTCCCGCCCGAGAGCAGCACCACCGTGGTGCCCAGGTCCGGGTGGCTCTGCCGCAGCTCACCCTCGAGGATCGCGGCGACCCCCACGGCCCCGGCCGGTTCCACCACCATCTTGTTGCGCTCCAGCATGAAGATCAGGGCCTGCGCGAGCGAGTCCTCCGAGACCGTCACGACGTCGTCCGCGAGCTCCCGGATGATGCTGAAGGGCAGCTGCCCGGGGCGGCCCACGGCGATGCCGTCCGCAATGGTGGACACCCGCGTCAGCGTGACGATCGCGTCCCCGGCGAGCGACGGAGGGTATGCGGCGGCGTTCTCCGCCTGGACCCCGATCACACGGATGTCCCTGCCCTGCTCCGCGGCCTTGGCCTTGACGGCCACCGAGACGCCCGCCAGCAGACCGCCGCCACCCACACCGGCGATCACCGTGTCCACGGTGGGCAGCTGCTCGAGGATCTCCAGCCCGATGGTGCCCTGGCCGGCAATGATGTCCACGTGGTCGAAGGGGTGGACCAACACGGCTCCCGTCTCGTCCGCGTGGCGCTGGGCCGCCGCGAGCGCCTCGTCCACCGATGAACCGTGGAGCACCACTTCCGCACCGTGGTCCTGGGTGGCCGCGATCTTGGGCAGGGCGGCACCGCGGGGCATGTAGATGCGCGCGGTGATGTCGAGTTTGGCCGCCGCCAGGGCCACGCCCTGGGCGTGGTTGCCGGCCGAAGCCGCCACCACGCCCCGGTGCTTCTCGTCCTCCGAGAGCTGCGACATGCGTGCGTACGCCCCGCGGGCCTTGAAAGACCCCGCGCGCTGCAGGTTCTCGCACTTGAGGTAGACCTCGGAGCCGAGCATGCGGGACAGGGCCCGGGAGTGCGCGAGGGGCGTCCGCTCGATCACCCCGTCCAGGAGAGCCGCGGCGCCCCGGACGTCGTCCACGGAAACGGGCAGTGCAGTGTGGCCCACAGGAACTTCTTTCGTCGTCGCCGAATCATGCGGCTTCCCGGAGCATGCGGATCCGGCGGCATCACGACCGGCGGCCGGCTGCAGGAACGAGGAAGGCGGCGTCCGGGGTGGGGCCGCCGCCTTCCATGCTATTACGAGGATGCTGCACCGGAAGAACTAGCTGCGGGTGCCGTCCGGCCCCAGCGTGTCCTGTTCGATGCTGGCGTCGTTGCGGGTCTCCTTCTTGTGCTTCTCCTCGCGCTTGCGTTCCTCGTCTTCGCGTTCGCGGTGGCGCTTGCCGCGGAAGCGCTGCAGCTGCGCCATGACCTGCTCACGTGTCAGGTCTTTCTTCTTGGCGGCCTTCTTGATCTCGCGAGGGTACATGAAGGGCTCCCACGCGATCTCGTCGTCCCGCTCCCAGGCGCGGCTCGAGAGGTAGCGCACGATGGTGTTCAGCACGGCGAGCACGGGCACGGAGAACAGTGCACCCACAATGCCGAAGAGCACGCTGCCCGAGGCCACGGCCAGGAACACGGCCACGGGGTGCAGGGCCACGGCCTTGCCCATCACAAGCGGTTGCAGGACATTGGACTCGATCTGCTGCACGAACAGCACCACGATCAGCATGCCCAGTGCGGCCGCGGGGCCCACGGCCACGAGCCCCACCAGCACGGCCACGATGCCCGTGGCCACGGCGCCCACGATCGGGATGAAGGACGCCAGGAACACGAGCACACCGATCGGCAGGGCCAGGGGCACCGACAGCAGGAACGCCCCGAGACCGATGCCGACGGCGTCGACGAACGCCACGAACACCTGGATGCGCACGTACTGGGCCAGCGAAATCCAGCCCTTGCGGCCGGCCCCGTTCACGGCGGCACGGGCACGCCGGGGGAACAGCTTGACCAGGAACAGCCAGATGTTCTCCCCGTCCATGAGGAAGAACAGCAGCACGAACAGCATGATGATGGTGCCGGTGGCGATGTTGCCCGCGGTGGAGCCGAACGTCATGGCACTGGACAGGATGGTGCCGGTGTTGTCTTGGAGCGTGTTGCCGAGCTCCGAGATCCACTGGGTGATGTTGTCCGTGGACAGGTGCAGCGGACTGTCCTCGAGCATGCCCACGAGCTTCTGGAAACCGGCCACCGCGCTGCTGGAGAGCTGGGTGAATCCCACGATCATCTGCTGGCCCGCCAGGGCGAGCAGACCCAGGACCAGCAGGATCAGCCCGATCTCCACGGTGATGGCCGCCAGCGCGGCGGGAAAGCCCTTGGAGCGCAGCCACCGCACCGCCGGGAACAGCAGCCCGGCGAGCAGCGCCGCCAGGAGCACGGGGATGAGGACCGTGGTGACATGGCTCAGCAGCCATCCGACCACGCCCACACCAGCGATGATCAGCAGAATGCGCCAGGACCACGCGGCGGCGATCCGCACGGGCGCCGTGACCATGTCCCGTGCCTCACCGGCAGGGTTGGAATTCGTCTGGGGGGCGTCTGGGACGCGATGGGGCGGTGAGCCCGCGTGCGACGTCGGAACACTGGATGACATGCCCCCATCATCGCATCATCCCCGGGGTGCTGATACCGCAGAACGCTCGAGGACAGTGACAAGATGGCTGTCATGTCCACCACACTGCTGCGAGTCCTGGCCCAGCGCCGCCCGGCGAGCATCCTCACCCAGGAGGCCCCGCGACCGGAGGAACTCGAATCCGTCCTGCGGGCCGCCGCCGGCGCCAAGTACGACGACCGCCCCACGGGGTGGCGGGTGGTCGTGAGCAGCAGCAGATCCGCGCCCCTGCTGGCGGCCGCCATGGCGGGTCTGACCGCCGTCCCGAACCTCACCGGCCCGGTGCCCCGGCTCAAGGGCAAGAAGATCAGGGTGCTCGCCGCGTACCGGGGATCCCTGCAGTGGGCGTCACAGGGTGGCGCGGCGGTGGCGGTCATCTTCCGCCACCACCCGGAGCTCCCCGAGTCCAAGAAGGACCAGCGCGGCGCCGTCTTCGCCGCCCGCGGGGTGCTCGAGGCCGCCCTCTACGCCCAGGGATGGGCCACCGTGTGGTCCCACCGGGAACCCTACGGCCCTGAACTGGTCCGGGAGTTCTACGGCCTGGACGAGCACGAGGAGGTCCTGGGGTGGCTGTTCGTGGGCCGCGCCGCGAGCAACAGCATCCCCGCCAGGGCCATCAACCTGCCGCCTCGGGAGCTGGACATCAGCTACATCTGATGCCACGCGGTACAACGGCGACCCGGCGCGTGAACGCACCGGGTCGTCGGGGTGGGATCCGGACCGGGTGGCGGCCGCCCCGAACCCGGCCGTGGGCGAGCGGGGGCGGTGGCGCCGGTCGGCTCCGGTGCGGTGAGGGATCAGTCGCTCATGGAACGGATGATCGAGAGCAGCCGCAGGATCTCCACGTAGGTCCAGATCAGGGTGACCGTGAGGCCGAAGGCGGCGGACCATGCCGCCTTCTGCGGGATGCCCCGCGCGACGCCGTCCGTGATGTTCTCGAAGTCCAGCACGAAGCTGTACACCGCGAGCAGGATGGCCACGGCGCCGACGATGAGTCCCAGCGGGATGCCCGCGATGGTGGCATCGGTGCGCATGTTGTAGCCGCCGATGAGGCTCGTGCCCAGGTTGACGAGGGCGAAGATCGCGTACGCCATCATGGCGACCATGAAGAACTTGGTCACGCGCGGGGAGGAGCGCAGCACGCCCGTCTTGTAGAGCACGAGCACCGAGCCGAACACGGCCAGGGTGCCGATCACGGCCTGCACCACCACTCCCGGGTAGGCGGACTCGAAGATGCCGGAGACACCGCCCAGGAACAGACCCTCGGCCAGCGCGTACAGGATGATGAGCACGGGGCTGGGCTCACGCTTGAAGGAGTTCACCAGGCCCAGGACAAGCCCGACGAGCGCGCCCGGCAGGGCGAGAACGGGCATGAACCAGCCGGCCACCGAGGCCACGACCACGCAGCCGAGCACGAGCGCGGTGCGCATCACGACATCGTCGTAGCTCATGCGGCCCGTGCGTGCCGGGCCGGCGGCGGGAGCATTGTACATGCGCTCCAGCTGCTCGGGTGAGTACCGGGGATCCTGGTAGCTGCCCGGTGCGGTGGTGGCGTTCTTCTTGCCGAAGTCGTTGAGGAGGGGGTTTCCGCCGGCCAATGTGACGTCCTTTCGAGGGCGTGTTCGAGCTGTTCCACCAGGCTAACAGCGCCCGGTGACGGGCGGCCGTGAGTTCCTGCAGGGCGAACAGGTTCCCGGCATGCTGCCAGCTGCCCGGGACGTGCCGGTCGTGCCGGGGACCGGCGAACGTGCCCCCAGTGGGACTCGAACCCACACTGAGCGGATTTTAAGTCCGCTGCCTCTGCCGATTGGGCCATGGGGGCGCACACGACGACGGTGGGGCCGCGCCGGAGCGCGACCCCACCGGGTCATGCGGGAAGTGCGTCAGAGGCGGGCCCGCGCGGTGGGCACGTTCTCCCCCGCGGCCTTGAGGAACGCGCGACGCGGATCGTGCAGGTGACGCAGCGCCGTGGTGTCACGGCCGAAGATCATGTTGATGCCCCACTCCGTGAACACGCGCACCTTGCGCTCCACCGTGGGGATCGCGTACCCGTGGTACAGCCGGTGCATGGCCCATGCGGGCAGGCCGCCGAGGTCCACGCCGCGGATGGTGGCGGCACCCTTGTAGAGGCCCAGGCCCGCCACGGAACCGAGGTTCTCGTGGTAGTAGTCCTCGAGGGGCTCGCCCTTGTGGGCCGCCACGATGTTCTTGGCCATGGTCGCCGCCTGACGCACGGCGTGCTGGGCGTTGGGCACGCAGAACCCGCCGGGGCCCGAGCCGGTGAGGTCCGGGACCGCGGCGATGTCACCGGCGGCCCAGGCGCCCTCGAGGGGCCCGTCGTCACCGGTCACGCGCAGGTCCGCACCTACGCGCACGCGGCCGCGCTCGTCCACGGGGAAGTCGCTGTTCTTGACGAACGCCGCGGCCTGCACACCGGCGCACCAGATGAGGGTGTCGGTGGCCAGGTCCCCGGCCGGGGACTTGTCGCCCATGTTCATGAGCTTGACCACGTCACCGTCCACCTCGGAGATGGAGGTGTTGAGCAGGACCTCGATGCCGCGGGCCCGCATCTCGGCCACGACCTTCTCGGCGCGCTCCTTGGACACCTCCGGCATGATCCGACCCATGGCCTCCACGAGGACGAACCGCAGGTCCGAGACCCGCAGCCGGTCGTTGCGCTCCACCGCGGAGCGGGCCATGTCCTCGAGCTCGGCGACGGTCTCGGAGCCGGCGTAGCCGCCGCCCACCACGATGAAGGTCAGCGCCTGGCGCTTCTCCTCCTCGCTGTCGGTGAGGGACGCGGTCTCGATGCGCTCCAGCACCCAGTTGCGCACCGACACGGCCTCTTCGATGGTCTTCATGCCGATGGCCTTCTCGGCGAGGCCCGGGATGGGGAACGTGCGGGTGTTGGACCCACCGGTGACCACGATGTCGTCGTAGGGCAGCTCGAACTCGGGGCCGGCGTCGATGCCGCGGATGGTGACCTTGCGGTTGGCGTGGTCGATGTGCTCCACCCGGCCGTCGATCAGCTCGCAGTCACGCAGGTGCTGGCGGTGCGAGATCACGGCGGAGCGGGCGTCGACGTTGCCCGCCGCGACCTCCGGCAGGAACGGGAGGTAGGTCATGTACGGATTGGGGTCCACCACCGTGACGACGCCGCCGGACTCCTTGATGCGGGTCTGCAGCTTCTGCGCGAGGGTGAAACCGGCGTAGCCGCCACCCACGATGAGAAGGCGCGGACGGTCCTTAGCAAGTTGATTGAAAGCCATGACCCGAAGTTTACCCACGGCGCGGGTCATTTGGTGACGGTGTGTCCGGCGGTGCTGTGTGCCGATCGTGAAATCAGCGGGCCAGCCGACGGATGTGCAGCACCGCGGCCACGGTCAGCCCGGCCACCACCACGCCGAAGGACGCGAGGACCACCACGGGCAGCGCACCCGTCTCGTTGAGCGGGGGCTGTGCGACCGGCGGGGTGGCCTCCTGCGTGACCTGCTCGGTGTCCCCCGCCGCGGTGCCGGACGTGGGGCTCGCGGTGGGCGGTGCACTCTGCGGGCGGTTCTGCTCGATCCAGTGCCGGATGCTGCCCAGCGGCTTCTCGTCCGTGGGCTCCACGTCCGCCGTCACGGCCGCCGCCACGTCCAGCACACCGTAGCCGTAGAGGGGGTCCTTGCCCTTCTCCCCCGCGTCGTGCGCGGTCGCCACGATGCGCTGGGCCACCTGGGCGCCGGTGAGATCGGGGTGCTCCTGCTTGACGAGCGCCGCCGTGCCCGAGACCAGGGGCACGGTGGCCGAGGTCCCGGACCACTGCGCGTACCCGTCGCCGGGCATGGCGCCCACCATGTCCTCGCTCGGACCGGCGACCGCGATGGAGATGCCCTGCGAGGAGGAGTCCCAGCTCGCACGGCCCGAGCGGTCAACGCCTCCCACCGTGAGCACCCCCGGGATCGTCGCGGGTGCCCCCACCTGGTTCAGTCCGGATCCACGGTTGCCCGCGGCGGCCACCACGAGCACGTTCTTCTCCTCCGCGTACGCGAACGCCGAGTCCCAGGACTGCGGCCACGCGGTGGAGTCGGAGCCCACGGACATGTTGATCACGTTCGCGCCGTGGTCCACCGCCCAGCGGACCGCCCGGGGGATCTGCTCGTCCACGTCCCGCACGCCGGGATCCTGCACGCCGAGCCCGAGTGACACGGGCAGGATCTCCGCCTCCGGCGCGACCCCCAGGATCCCCTCCCGGTGTCCCGGACCGTTCCCGGTCGGGGCACCGTGGCCGCGCCCGGCCGCGAGGGACGCCACCAGCGTCCCGTGCTCCGGCTCCGCACCCAGACCCTCCTGCCCGTCCGCCCGGCCCACGCCGGAGACGTCCGTGCCCGGTCCGACGGCGTCCCCGAGGTCCTGGTGGGTGCCGTCCACGCCGGTGTCGATCACGGCGATCTTCACGCCCTTGCCGGTCGCGGACTTCCAGGCCTCGCGCACGCCGTAGTCGTCCAGCCAGTACTCGCGCTGCTGGATGTCCACGCTGTCCACGGCGGGTTTGCCGTCCCCGGGCGGTGGGGCCACGGGGGTCTCCACGGGGACGGACGGCGCCGGCGCGGGCACCGCGGGCTCCCGCGCGAGCGCCGGGACGGCGGCGGCCCCCGCCAGCAGCAGCCCGGCGGCGGTGCCCGCCAGCGCGGCGCGCACCCTCGAACGTCCGGTCATGTGCCCTCAGCTCCCCGCGTGTCCTCGTGTCCCGGCCCGCGTGCGGCGTGGCCCCGTTCTTCCTGGCTGCGCGCGCCGCGACGACGCGGGCGCCCGCCGTGTCAGGCCACCAGGGACAGCCCGATGCCGTCCAGGATGTCGTGCTCGCTCGCGGTCACGGTGCCGACCCTGCCGCGGGTGGCCTCCGCCACGCGTTCGACGACGCGGCGCCACACGAGCGCGCCGGCGCCGATCACGTCCACGCGGCCCTCGTGCATGAAGCCGAGGGCGGCGCGCTGCTCCCGGGTCATCCCGGTGAGTTCGCGGCACGCCCGGTCCACGGTCGCGATGTCCAGCTCGGTGCCGTTGATGCGGTCGGCGTCGTAGTGGTCCAGCCCCAGGGCCATGGCGGTGACGGTGGTGACCGTGCCGGCCACACCCACGAGCCGCGTGGTGTCGCCGAGCGGGACGGTGCGCGCCACCACGTCCATGGCCTCGTCCACGTCGCGCAGCACGTGGTCCTGCTGCTCCTGCGTGGGAGGGTTGGAGCCGAGGTGGCGCTCGGTCATGCGCACGCAGCCCACGTCCACGCTCTTGGCGGCCAGCACCTCGCGGGGCGTTCCCAGCACGCACTCCGTGGAACCGCCGCCGAGGTCCACCACGAGCACCCGGTCCTGGGAGTCCAGGTCCGGGGCCGCGTTCAGTGCTCCCCGGAAGGACAGCGCCGCCTCCTCGTCCCCGCTCACGACCTCCGGGACCACGCCCAGGCGGGAGCGGATCCCCGCCACGAACACGTCCCGGTTCCCGGCGTCGCGCGTGGCGGACGTGGCCACGAAGCGCACGCGGTCCGCGCCGTGCTGCGCGATCAGCGCGGCGTACTCGTCCACCGCGGCGAACGTGCGCTCCAGCGCGGCCTCGGCGAGCCACCCGGTGGCGTCCACGCCCTGGCCCAGGCGCACGATGCGCATCTCGCGCACCACGTCCGTGAGCGCGGGGTGGTGCTCGTCCCCCACGACGTCCGCGATGAGCAGACGGATGGAATTGGTACCGCAGTCGATGGCAGCAACGCGCATGGCAGCAGGTGTCCTCGTCTCGAAGGTGCAGGTGTCGGAATCTCGGGTTGCGGTGGTGCAGGTGCCGGGCGTGCCGGGCCCGGCCGCGGGCCGCGCCGGCCGACGCGCGTCACGCCAACGGCGGCACCGGGTGAGCCGGCACGCGAGGGGGTCAGGGCTCAGTCGCCCTCGCGCCAGGTCGGATCGCACGCGCAGCGCTGCGGGGACCAGGTCTCGGCAATGGCCTCGAGGGTCTCGTCCCCCAGCGGGTTCACCCCGGGGCCGCGGGCCAGGCTGTGGCCCACCAGCACATGCAGGCACTTGACGCGCGCGGGCATGCCCCCGGCGGAGATGCCCTCGATCTCGGGGACCTCCCCGGTGCCCGCGGCCTCCCCGATCCGACGCCGCTGGGCCAGGTAGTCCTCGTGCGCGGCCCGGTACCGGCGCGCCAGTTCGGGTTCCGTGGCCACGCGGTCCGTCATGGCGTACATGGCGCCCTCGGCTTCGAGCCGGGAGACCGCCGCGGTGATCACGGGGTGCGTGAGGTAGAAGACCGTGGGGAACGGCGTCCCGTTGCCCAGGCGGGGAGCGGTGGCCACCACCAGGGGATTGCCGCACGTGCAGCGCGCCGCGATCTCCACGACGTCCCGCGCCGGACGGCCGAGCTGGTGGCCCACCACGGTGAGGTCCTGCGGGGAGACGGTCGGGTCGTTCGGTGGCGCTGCGGTCACTGGTCACTGCTTTCTCGTGCGTCCGGTTCCAGGGTGATGTCCTGCTGGGGGTAGGCGGAGTCCACCACGGACTGCCACAGTCCGTCCGCCCACGCGGGCTTGCCAGCCTCCACCTGCTCGGCCGAGGACTCCACGGCCTGGTGGGTGTCCTGCTGCGCACCGAGCACCACGTAGGCGTTCTCCCCGGGCTTGACGTAGGACATGCGCTCGCGGGCCTGCTGCTCCACGTAGGAGTCGTCCCCCCACAGCTGCTCCTCGCGCTTGAGCTGCTGCTGGCGCTCCTGCTCGTGGGCGATGCTCGCCTGCAACTCGGAGATCTGGGCCCGCTGGTCGAGGAAGATCTTCGCGGTGGGGGCTGCCAGGAACACGATGAGCGTGACCACCACGACCAGGGCGACGAGCCGCCCGTTGAACGAGTGGGCGGGGGTGGGGGCCGCGAGCGTGGAGGAGCCGTCGAGGGAGTCGTGGGTGTCCCCGTCGGGGCCGTGCGGAGCGCGCCGAGGAGTGTCCCGCACGGCGTCGTCCGCGGGGCCCGGGGAGCGCCGGGGGATCCGGGGGCGGGGTCCGGCCATGCGTACCTCCCGGGTGACGTGGTGGGGCGGATCGTGCTCGGTCAGTCTACCCGCAGCGGCGAGCCGCCCGGCCCCGCGAACGGGACCGGGCGGCGTCGTGGTGGCCGGCAGGGGCGCGGGCGGCGCCCACCTGCGCCTACTCCGCGGTGAAGCGCGGGAAGGCGGAGGCACCCGCGTAGCTCGCGGAGTCGCCCAGCTCCTCCTCGATGCGCAGCAGCTGGTTGTACTTGGCCACGCGCTCGGAACGGGCCGGGGCACCGGTCTTGATCTGGCCCGCGTTCACGGCCACCGCGATGTCCGCGATGGTGGTGTCCTCGGTCTCGCCCGAGCGGTGGGAGATCATGCAGCGGTAGCCGTTGCGCTGCGCGAGCTCCACGGCGTCGAAGGTCTCCGTGAGGGAGCCGATCTGGTTGACCTTGACCAGCAGGGCGTTGGCCACGTGCTGGTCGATGCCGCGGGCCAGGCGCTCGGGATTGGTCACGAACAGGTCGTCGCCCACGAGCTGGACCTTGTCGCCGATGTGCTCGGTGAGGGTGGCCCAGCCCTGCCAGTCGTCCTCGTCCAGGGGATCCTCGATGGACACGAGCGGGTACTGCGCCACGAGGTCGGCGTAGTACGCGGACATCTCCTCGGCGGAACGCTTCTGACCCTCGAAGGTGTACTGGCCCTTCTCGAAGAACTCGGAGGAGGCCACGTCCAGGGCGAGCGCGATGTCGCGGCCGGGCGTGTAGCCGGCCTTCTCGACGGCCTCGAGGATCAGGTCCAGGGCGGCGGCGTTGGACTCGAGGTTCGGCGCGAAACCGCCCTCGTCCCCCAGGCCGGTGGACAGGCCACGGTCCTTCAGCACGGACTTGAGGCTGTGGTAGACCTCCACGCCCCAGCGCAGTGCCTCGGAGAAGGTGGGAGCGCCGATCGGCGCGATCATGAACTCCTGGATGTCCACGTTGGAGTCCGCGTGGGAGCCGCCGTTGAGGATGTTCATCATGGGCACCGGCAGCACGTGGGCGTTGGGACCACCCAGGTACTTGTAGAGCTCGAGGTCCGCGGAGCTCGCCGCGGCGCGGGCGATGGCCATGGATGCGCCCAGGATGGCGTTGGCGCCCAGCTTGGCCTTGTTGTCCGTGCCGTCCAGCTCGAGCATGGCCTGATCCACGGCGCGCTGGTCGGAGGCGTCCAGGCCCACCACGACCTGCTCCAGCTCCTCGTCCACGGCGCGCACGGCGTCCAGGACACCCTTGCCCTGGTAGACCTTCTTGTCACCGTCGCGGCGCTCGACGGCCTCGAACTCACCCGTGGACGCGCCCGAGGGAACCGCTGCGCGGCCGAAGCTGCCGTCCTCGAGCAGCGCCTCCACCTCGACCGTGGGGTTGCCGCGGGAATCCAGGATCTGGCGGGCTTGCAGCGCAATGATCATTGCCATGAAAATCTCCTTGTCGGTCGTCGACCCGTGGAGCGTGTCACGCCCCGGGACCCAGCCTACCGAGCGCTCACGGGTCCCCGCGATCCGCACTCGGCCCCCGCTCACGGGATGCCGGCCCGGGCCGTGCACGGGCGCTCCCGCACCACTCACCGCCGAGGCGTCGCGGACCGCTGGGCCCGGCGCTCAGCCGGCCAGCGGGCCGTCGTTCTCCGCCACGAACCGGCGCACCGCCCCACGCAGCGCGCGCTCCGCGTCCAGACCGTGCGCGGAGGCCTCGGCCACGCGCCGCAGCAGCTCGTCGCCCAGTTCCCGCTCGGCCGCCTCGCGCTGCTCCGGTGCGGGTTCCGGACCCGTGGGCGGCACCCCCGCCACACCGTGCCGCCTGGCCTTGGACAGTGCCTTCTCCCCGAGGGCCAGCGCGGGCAGCGCGGGCGGGATGCCGTCGAAGATGCGCGTGCGCTGCGGCTTCTCCGCCCGCTTCACGGCGTCCCAGCGGGCGGCCAGTTCCGCGGTGCCGGGGCGCTCCGCACCGCCGGGGGGCGACGCCGCCGGGGCGGGTTCCTGACCCCGGTCACCGGACGCGCGCCGGGAACCGTCGCCCGGGTCCGCGGCGCGCGCGGGCGGGGCGGGCGCCACCGCACCCCCGACCCCGGCGGTGAGCACGTCCTCGCCGAAGACGGCGGGGTGGCGCCGGACGAGCTTGTCCGTGACGGCGGCCACCACGTCCGAGACGTCGAAGCGCTGCGCGGGCTCGTGCTCCTCCCCGATGCGGGAGTGGAAGACCACCTGCAGCAGCACGTCCCCGAGCTCCTCCACCAGTGCGTCCCGACGCCGCGCGGGGGGTTCGGGGCTCTCGACGGCCTCCACGACCTCGTAGGTCTCCTCCACGAGGTAGCGCAGCAGCGACTCGTGGGTCTGCTCGGCGTCCCAGGGACAGCCGCCCGGGGAGCGCAGCCGGTCCATGACCGCGAGCAGCCGCTCGAACTCGGCGCCGCGGTGGGACGGGCCGACCGCCGCGGCATCCTCCCGCCGGCCCGACTGCTCCGGGGTCACCGGCTCCCGGCCCGGCGTCTGCTCGCTCGCCGTGCGGCCACCGCCGGTCTCCTTCCGCGATCCGTCGCTCATGCGCACTCCCCCGCGACCCGGCGCTCCAGCCACTGCTGGTAGGCCACGGGCACGAAGGCGGCCCGGGCCGCGTTGCGCTGCACCCGCAGCTCGTCCGCCGGCGACCACGCGGCCTCGGCACGCAGTCCGTCCAGTTCACGGGTCACCGAGGTCCCGCTCATCAGTCGGTTGTCCGGTGAGATGGTCACGGCGAAGCCCGCGCGCAGCATGCGGGTCACGGGATGCTCCGCGAGGCCCGTCCCCCACGCGGCGCACGCGCCGGTCTGCAGGTTGGAGCGCGGACAGACCTCGAGGGCGATCTGACGGTCTCGGATCCACCGGCTCAGCGGCGCGTTCCCGTCCGGGTCCTCGTCCAGCAGCCGCACGCCGTGGCCCACGCGCAGGGCGCGCCCGGCATCGAGGGCGTCCGCGATGGACTCCGCCCCCGCGGCCTCCCCGGCGTGCAGGGTCACCGGGATGCGATGGGCGCTCAGCAGCTCCAGTGCGGCCCGGTGCTCGGACGCGGGGAACCCGTCCTCCGGCCCGGCGAGGTCGAACGCGACCACCGCACCGGGTGCCGGTTCCCCGGCGACGGCGCCGGGCGGCATCGTCCCCGGCCCGCTTTCGGCACAAGCGCCTGCCCCGGTGACCTCCCCGGCGGCAGCCCGGGCTGCCGGAGTCCCGGCGGCGGGCGACGTCGCCGCGCCCTGCCGGACGTGGCGCACCACGAGCCGGGCGATCTCCAGGGAACGGTCCAGGTGGCGCATGGCGCAGAGGATCTGCACCACGGAGATGTGCCCGCCCGCGGTCCGAACGGCCGCGATCCCCTCGGCGAGACCCGCCTGCACGGCCGCCACGGCGGCGTCGAGGTCCAACCCCCCGGCCACGTGCTGCTCGGGCGCCCAGCGGACCTCGGCGTGGACGATGCCCTCCGCAGCGCAGTCCTCGACGTACTCGCGGGCCACCCGCTGCAGCGCGTCGGCGGTCTGGGTCACCGCCACCGTGTGCTCGAACGTCCGGAGGTAGCGCGGCAGGCTGCCGGAGTCCGCGTTCTCGCGGAACCACCGGCCCAGGGCCTCCGTGTCCGTGGTGGGCAGCTCGTGGCCTACCGCCGCGGCGAGCTCCACGATCGTGCCCGGGCGCAGGGCGCCGTCCAGGTGGTCGTGCAGACAGATGAGGGCGTGTGGCCCGAGGGCCCCGTCCGTGGTGCGGACGGGGCCCTCGGCAGTGGTTCGTGCGGTCATGCTCAGTAGTTCCAGTCCTGCAGCGCCTCGTTCACGTGCTGCGGGATGTTGGAGCCGGTGCGCGGGTACATGCGCAGCTCCTCCAGGTAGTTCTGGCCCGGCAGCCGCTGCTCGTAGCGCACGAACGCCTCCTCGTCCGAGTAGTCGAACGTGACCTCCGGGGGAACCCCCGGACGGAAACGGAACATCATGGCCAGCGGTGCGCCGGAGCCCTCCACGTAGGAGTCGTCCTTGAGCTCCTGGACCCGCAGCTGCTCCTCGGGCACGAGGTCGAACGTGGGGCGCTGGTCCCAGAAGCCGTTGAGGCGCACGTGGGTCAGGGCGTCGTAGTAGGTGCCCAGGGCGCGCACGCGGATCAGCACGGTGGAGACGTCCCGCGCCGTGCCCTCCGGGCCGAACAGGTGCCGCTGCGCGTCCGCGAGCCGGGACACGACGTCGCCCACGGTCAGGGTCAGGTTGCCCGGTGCCAGGGCGTTCGGGTCCAGCTCCTGCTCGGGCGCGGGGGCCCGGTAGGACGGCGCCACGTCGGTGGCCGTGGCCAGCTGCGGTGCGCCCGCGGGATCGTCGTCGTCCTCGGTGACGGCCGGGGGCACGAGGGACTCCGCGGAGTCGGCACCGAACGCGGACTCGTCCACGTGGGCGGGCAGCTCCTGCGCGCCGGCGGTGGAGGTCTCGCCGGTGAATGGTTCGCCCGTGGGATCCACGACGCCCGGCTGCCCGGTCATCGGGTCCGCGACCGCGGCGCTCGCGGGGTGGCCGGTATCGACGGTTTCCGTGGGACGGTCGAGGTCCTCGGAGCCGCGGTGCGCCTCGTCCTCGGGATCGCCGATGGACCCGTGCGGGTCCGTGGCATCGAGCGGCGCGTCCTGGAGCTCGTGGGCCTGAGCGGCGCCGGCTGCGGTGCCGGGGTGCTCCGAGGCACCGGTCGTGTGATCCCGCTGCTGGTCACCGGGGGTCGCGGCGGCGCCATGCTCGGGGGCCTCGGTGCCGGCCACGACCACCGGGGTGGTGTGGCCGCCGGCCACCACGTCGCCGTCGGCGGCGGGCTCGGCCCGCTCGTGGTCGACGACGCGCACGGCGTCGTCGTGGGCGGCGCCGCCGTCGCCGCCCGCCGTGCGGCGGGCGTTGGCACCGTTCGTCGTGTCATCTGCAGTGACCGAGCCGGTCGTGGCCTGGCGGTCCGCGTCGTCGGCGTCGCGGGTGCCCGCGGCCCCGAGACTCGCACCCGCCGCGCCGCCGGCGGCGAGGCCACCCGCAGCGGCGCCGCCCGTACGCTCGTGGTCGCCCCGGTCGGCGCCGTGGGACCGCTCGTGGTCCGCACCGGCGGTGGTCTCGACGGCGCCGGGGTCCTGCTGCGCCGCGTCGGAGCGGGCCCGCCCGTGGGCGTAGTGCTCGGTGCGGGACTCCCCGTTGGGGAAGTCGTAGGTGACCGTGATGTCACGCCGGTCGCCATCGGGGGCGGAGACCACCAGGTCCAGCTGCCGCCACGGCCCCACGGGAGTGCTCATGGCCTGGGTGTAGAGGTCCGCCACGTCGTCGAACAGGGGCGAACCCTGGTCCACGGTGCCGTTCTCCACCTCGTCCTGGGCGTCCCCCACGGCCTGGCGGGTCTGGTGCGTCATGATGTTGCCGGACTGCACCAGGGTCAGCCGCGCACGGTGGGCGCCGCGGGAGAGCAGTAGCTCCACCAGGTTGCGCAGCGCGCCGCTCTCGGGGAGCGGGGTCGCCTCGGGCTCGGTGCGACGACGGGGGGCGTCCTGACCGCGCTCCCCCTGCTGGGGGGCCGCCTCGGGATCCGATCCGGGAGCACGATCGGCTGCGGGGTCGGAGGGACGCGCACCGGGGGACGGCTGCGGCCTCGGGGTGTCGTGCTTGTTGCTGCGGAACAGATCTCTCAAACCCACGTGAATGTTTCCCTTCCAGAGCCGGGCTCGGTTTCGTGCAAAGTATATGCGGCACCCCGTGCCCCGTTCCGGGCCGGGAGGCCACGGCCGCCGCCCACCACGGGGCCGCGAGGGGAACCGGACTAGAGGTTCTCCGGCCCGAAGGCGTCCGGGAGCACCTGGTCCATGGAGCGCACGCCGCTCACGGTCAGCAGCTGCAGCTGCGGAGCGCGGTGCTCGTACAGCAGCTGCCGACAGCGACCGCACGGCATCAGGACCTCGCCCTGCCCGTCCACGCAGACGAAGGCCACCAGCTTGCCCCCGCCGGACATGAACAGGGCGCTCACGAGGGAGCACTCGGCGCACAGGGTGACCCCGTAGGAGGCGTTCTCGATGTTCGCCCCCGTGACCACCCGGCCGTCGTCCACCAGCGCCGCCGCGCCCACCGGGAAGCGTGAGTACGGGGAATAGGAGTGCTGCAGCGCCCCCCGGGCCGCGTCCTGCAGCCGCTCCCACACGCGCTCGTCCACGGTGGTGTTCGTCTCTGGCATGGTCGCTCCTGTTCCTCGGTGCATCGTGCGGCTGTCCGCCTCCATTGTGGGGGATGGTAGCCCCCGCCTTCCCTATTCCTTGCGGTAGGGCTCCCCGGAAGCGGCCGGACCACGCGATCTGCCCACGAGTCCCGCGACCGCCATGATGGTCACCACGTACGGCAGCATGGCCAGGAACTGACTGGGCACGGGGGTGCCCAGGAAGGACAGAATGGATTCCAGGTTGGAGGCGAAGCCGAACAGCAGGGAGGCCAGCAGCGCGCCCACCGGGTTCCACCGACCGAAGATCAGCGCGGCCAGGGCGATGTACCCGGACCCCGCAGTCATGTCCCGGGTGAATGCGGAGACGGAGACCAGTGTGTAGAAGGCCCCGCCCAGGCCCGCGACGGCCCCGCCGAGCAGCACGTTGCGGGTGCGCAGGGCGTTCACGGACACGCCCAGGGTGTCCGCGGCCTTGGGGTGCTCCCCCACCGCTCTGGTGCGCAGACCCCACCGGGTGCGGTGGAGTGCGAACCACACCACGGCCACCGCCGCGTACATGATGTAGCCGATCACCGACTGGTCGAAGAGCACCGGGCCCACCACGGGGATCTCGGCGAGCACGGGGATGCGCACGTGCGGCAACCGCTCCGGGGTGTTGAACGCGGCGGCACTCGGCTGCAGCACGGTGGCGAAGAGGAACCCCGTGAGCCCGGACACCAGGACATTGAGGACCACGCCCACGATCACCTGGTTCACGCGGTAGCGGATGGCGAACACCGCGAGCAGCACGGACACCAGGACGGAACCCGCCATCGCGGCGAGCAGTCCCACCCAGGCGCTGCCCGAAACGGTGGCGGCGATCGCCGCCGAGAACGCGCCGAACAGCAGCTGCGCTTCGATCGCGATGTTCACCACCCCGGAACGTTCGCACAGCAGGCCCCCGAGCGCCCCGAACACGAGCGGGGTGGCCAGCGCCACGGAACCGGCCAGCAGCGCCGTCACGGAGATACTGGGTGTCTGGGCTGTGCCCACGATCCACACCAGGAAGCCCGTCACGAAACAGAAGCCCGCGAGCGCCACGACCCACCGCGGCAGCTTCCGGGCCCGCACCGCGGCGTACCCGGCGAGGGCCACCAGCACGATCGTGACCGCCCACGCGTAGGGCGCTGCGGCGACCTCCGCGTCCGGGAGCCGCACGACGTCGCCGTCCCCCGAGAACCGGAACCGGACCGCCCGCGAGGAGGCGTGCAGCGCGAAGACCGCGAAGGAGACCAGCGCGAGCACGCCCAGCCCCGTGGCCGGGCGGTATGTCCTCACGCCCACGGCGCGGTTGGCTGCGGAGGTGGCAAGCTCGGCGTCGGGCGCGGGACCCGGAACCGGCCCGGCGGCACCGGGTCCGCGGGGGGACGGCTGGGACGCGGTGGCGGTGCTCACGCGGCGACCTCCTGGGAGCGGCGGGTGGCGAAGGTGATGAGCGGGGGCAGGGCCACGAACAGGACGATGAGGGACTGCACCACCAGCACGATGTCGATGTTGGTGCCCGTCATGGACTGCATGGTCACCCCGCCCGCGCGGAACGCCCCGTAGAGGATGCCCGCGAAGAAGGTGCCCCACGGGGTGGACCGGCCCAGCAGCGCCACCGTGATGGCGTCGAAGCCGAAGGACGCAGCGATCCCCGAGGTCAGGGAGTGCTCCGTACCGGCCACCTGCGCGGTGCCCGCGAGTCCCGCCAGCATGCCCGCGAGGAGCATCACCACCACGAAACCGCGGGTCACGGAGATCCCCGCGGTACGGGCGGCGCGGGGGTTGGCGCCCACGGCGCGCAGCTCGAAGCCCACGGTGGAGCGCTCGAGCAGCCACGCCACGGCCACGGTCGCGAGGACTGCCACCACGAATCCCCAGTGCAGGCGGAAGTGGTCGCCCAGCAGCTTGGGGAACATGGCGGTCCCGTCCACAGCGGGGCTGACGGGGTTGGAGGACCCCTCCCGCTGGAACCCCGGCAGGCTCAGCAACCACGCCACGAGATTCAGGGCCACGTAGTTGAGCATGATGGTCAGGATGACCTCGTGCGCGCCCGTCCGGGCCTTGATCAGGCCCACGACGCCGCCCCACACCGCACCCCCCAGCGCACCAGCCGCAACCACGGCGAGCAGGTGCAGACCGGCCGGCAGGTGCCACGAGAAGCCCACCCATGCCGCGAGGGTTGCCCCGATCAGGATCTGACCCTGCGCGCCGATGTTGAACAGCCCCGCACGGAACGCGAGCGCCACGCCGAGACCCGCCAGGATCAGGGGGGTTGCCACGGTGAGCGTCTCCGTCAGCGGGTACAGGGAGTCGGCGACAGTGGCACCGTCCGGGTTGTAGACCGCGCCGTGGAACATGGCCGCGTACGCTCCGGATGCCGCGTGCCACATTGCGGAGAGCGTGTCCCCGGGACGGGCGAAGAAGTACCCGGCGGCGTGACGGACCTTCTCATCCGTGATGGCGATGAGCAGACCGCCGAGGATCAGAGCCGTGACCACGGCCAGGACCGACTGCAGGGCCGTGCCCAGCAGAGTGCGACGGTGATCGCCGGCGGCGAGTTCGGTGGGCGGCGGCGCCGAGACCTGATCGGTCGTGGCGGGTGCGGTGCTCGCGCTCATGCGGTGCGGTTCCCCTCGGGTCGGTCGTCGGACGGCTCGGTCGCGAGGTCGCGGGGACTCGCCGGGACGTTCGCGCCCGGGTGCGACGGTCTCGATCCGGGCTGCGGCGCCGCGTCGGACGGGACGAGGTCGTGCGCGGTGGGCCCACCGGTGTCGCCGTGCCCGCTGCGGGAGCCGTCCCACGGCGCGGGTGGCAGGACCGCGTCCGCGGGTTCGCCGGCCATCATGCGTCCCAGTGCTCCTCGGGGGGTCTCGGGCCCCACGATCCCCATGAGCCGGCCGTGGAAGAAGACCGCGATGCGGTCCGCGAGTGCGTAGACCTCGTCCAGCTCGGTGGAGACGATGAGCACGGCGGTGCCCCTGTCCCGCTCCGCCACGATGCGCCGGTGGATGAACTCGATCGAGCCCACGTCCACACCGCGCGTGGGCTGGGATGCCACGAAGAGCTTCAGGGGCCGCCCCAGCTCGCGGGCGATCACGACCTTCTGCTGGTTGCCGCCGGACAGCGTGGCCACCGGTGAGTCCACGGATCCGGCGCGGATGTCGTACTCGCCCACCTCGGACCGGGCGTGCTCTGCGATCGCCCTGCGCCGCAGGGACGGACCCGCCGCGAAGCCGCGCTCGCGGTAGCGGTCGAGCACGAGGTTCTCGGCCACGGAGAACGAATCCACCAGGCCGTCCGTGGAGCGGTCCTCGGGCACGAAGCCCACACCGTGGGCCAGGACCTCGCGCGTGCGCAGTCCCGTGAGTTCCCGGCCTGCGAGCCGTACGGAGCCGCTGACCCGTTTCTCGAGCCCCACGAGCGCCCGGGTGAGTTCGGTCTGGCCGTTGCCCTGCACACCCGCCACGGCGAGGATCTCACCGGGTGCGACGTCCAGGTCCACGCCGTCCAGCAGCACGACGCCGTTGTCCCCGAGAACCGTGAGATCCCGCACCTCGAGTGCCGCGCCCGTGGCGAGCGACGGTTCCTTGGCCACCGTGAGCGAGACGTCCCGGCCCACCATGAGGGCCGCGAGTTCGTCCGTGGCGGTCTCCGGACCCACTCGTCCCACCACCTCACCGCGGCGGATCACGGTGATCACGTCCGAGACCGCGCGCACCTCCCGCAGCTTGTGCGAGATGAACACGATGGACGTGCCGTTGTC
The DNA here is from genome assembly GCF_003226895.2 of Kocuria tytonis. Classification (GTDB taxonomy): domain Bacteria; phylum Actinomycetota; class Actinomycetes; order Actinomycetales; family Micrococcaceae; genus Kocuria; species Kocuria tytonis. The sequence continues at coordinate 96,476 of NZ_PNJG02000003.1, read as the reverse complement.
CCGCAGCTGGCGCATGATCTGCAGCAGCTCGTCCGTCTCGCGCGGGGTGAGGACGGCCGTGGGCTCGTCCAGGATCAGGACCTCGGCGTCCCGGACGAGCGCCTTGATGATCTCCACGCGCTGCTGGACGCCCACGGGAAGGTCCTCCACCACGGCGTCCGGGTCCACGGCGAAACCGAAACGGTCGGAGATCTCCCGAATCCTCGCCCGGGTGCTGTTCAGGTCCAGCGCCATCCCGCGGGTGCTCTCGTGACCCAGGGCGACATTCTCCGCCACCGTGAAGACCGGCACCAGCATGAAGTGCTGGTGCACCATGCCGATCCCTGCCGCCATGGCGTCGCCGGGACCGGAGAAGTGGGCGGGGGCACCGTTGATCTCCACGGTGCCGGACGTGGGCTCGTAGAGACCGTAGAGGACGTTCATGAGCGTGGACTTGCCCGCGCCGTTCTCGCCCAGCAGACAGTGGATCTGATGGGGTTCGACCGTGAGGCTCACGCGGTTGTTGGCGGTGAAGTCACCGAACCGCTTGGTGACGTCCGTCAGTTTCAGCTGCACGTTGCGGGCTCCTGCCGGTGCTGCCGGTCAGGACTTGGGCGCGTTCTTGGACTCCACCGTGACCTTGCGGTCGATGACGTCCTGCTTCAGCTGCTGGACCTCCTTGTCGAGCTCCGCACCCACCTTCTCCTGCTGGTCGTGGTACGGGGCCAGGCCCACGCCGCCGTTCTCCAGGGTCCCCACGTACTGCTTGTTGTCGAACTTGCCGTCCGCAGCCTGCGTCACGACGTCCTCCACGGACTTGGACATCTCCTTGAGCACAGAGGTCAGAAGGAACTCCTTGCCAGAATCAAGGGTCTCGTAGCCGTCGGTGTCGGGCCAGATCAGGCGCACGTTCTTGTTGCCCTTGTTGGCCTCCGTCACCGCGTCCACAGTGCCCTGCGCGGCCTGGCCGGCCACGGGCAGAACCACGTCGGCACCGTCGCCGATCAGGTTCTGGGTGACGGTCTTGGCCTTCGAGGAGTCCTGGAACGAGCTGAGGAACGTGCCGTTCTGGGAGTCCTTGTTCCAGCCGAGGACCTTCACGTCCTTCTTCTTCTTCTCGTTGTAGTACTTCACGCCGTCCGAGAAGCCGTCCATGAACACCGTGACCGTGGGGATGTCCATCCCGCCGTAGGTTGCCACCTTGCCGGTCTCGGACGTGCCTGCCGCGAGGTACCCGGCCAGGAACGCCGCCTCGGCGGTGTTGTAGACGATCGGCTTGACGTTGTCCGCCGTGATGGAGCTGTCGTCCACGATCGCGAAGTGCTTGTCCGGGTTGGCCTGGGCCACCTTCTTGGTGGTGTCCGCGAGCAGGAAGCCCACGGAGACGGTCAGGTTGCAGCCCTGCTGCGCCATGGAGGTGAGGTTCGGCTCGAAGTCGGTCTCGGACTGGGATTCGGCCTGGCTGGTCTTGATGCCCTTATGCTCCTCGGCGGCCTTGAGGCCCTCGTAGGAACTCTGGTTGAAGGAGCGGTCCTGGAAGCCGCCGTCGTCGGAGACGATGCAGCCCTTGAAATCGGAGGCCTGGGCGCTGCTGTCCCCGGAGCTCTCCGGTGCGGCGCCGCAGCCGGCGAGTGCGAGACCGGTGACCCCGGCCAGTCCGAGCGCACCCAGGGTGCGGAAACGTCGAGTGGTCATGGGGTCCTCCGGTCAGTCGGGCTGGGGGATGCTGTGCGGTTGCGGACCGGGGCGGGAGCCCTGCGGTCGTGGTCGACGGGCGACGCCGCCGCGTTGCGGGGTGTGCTCCTCGACCGCCCGGATCCGGGATGCCCCACGACGTCGTGGCGACGGTGCGACCGCGCCGGGCGGGTCACCACCCGGTTATCGGGCAGCGACCCGGACAGTGACCTGGATCATAGCTGCGCCCAGTGTAGCCCGGGAAGTACCCGTGAGTGCGCCAGGGGCGGGCGTGTCAGGACTGCCCGGGGCCGGGGGCGGCCACCTCGTCCGAGAGCTCCCGCACCCGCAGCCGGACGGCCCGCAGCGCCGCGGAGGCCATCACCTGGACGCCGCAGCGGATCGCCTCCTCCTGCGGCGCGTAGTCGGACTGGTGCAGGTCGTAGGTGCGCCCCCCGGGTTCGCGCGTGCCGAGGCGCATCATGGCGCCGGGCACGTGCTGCAGGAACCACGCGAAGTCCTCCCCGCCCATGGACTGTTCCACGAGCAGGATGCTGTCCTCCCCCAGCTCGGCGCGCGCCGCGATCTCCAGCAGGGTGGTCTCGGTCTCGCCGTTGACCACCGGGGGAACCCCGCGGATGTGCTCGAGGTCCACGTTGACGCCGTACGGGGCGGCCACCTGGCCCACGACCTCGTCCAGCATCTCGCCCGCCTGGTACCAGGCATCGGCGTCGAGGCAGCGCATGGTCCCGGCCATGAACCCGGTCATGGGGATCGCGTTGGGAGCCATCCCCGCGTGGATCTGGCCCCACACCACGGCCACCCCCGAGCGTGCGTCCACGCGCCGTGAGAGGACGGCGGGGACGTCGATCGCGATCTGGCTCATCGCGTACACCAGGTCCTCCGTGAGGTGCGGTCGGGAGGTGTGGCCGCCGCGCCCGGAGAGCTCGATGCGGATGGTGTCCGAGGCCGAGGTGATGGCGCCGATCCGGGTGCCCACCTGGCCCACGTCCACCTTGGGTTCGCAGTGCAGCGCGAACATCCGCGGCACCCCGGACAGCACGTCCTGCTTGATGATGCTCAGGGCCCCGCCCGGCAGCTTCTCCTCGGCCGGCTGGAACACGATGCGCACGGTGCCCGCGAACGGGGACGAGCGGTGCAGGTCGGCGAGCACCCGGGCGACGCCCAGCATCACGGTGGTGTGGATGTCGTGCCCGCACGCGTGCATCACGCCCTCGTTGATGGAGGCGTACTCCAGACCCGTGTCCTCCAGCAGGGGCAGCGCGTCGATGTCCGCGCGCAGTCCCACCATCACGGGCCCCCGCCCCACGTCCACGTAGCACCCGGTGCGCTCGAACCGCACGGGGTGCAGTCCCGTGGCCTGCAGGGCGTTCACGATGCGCTCGGTGGTGCGGTACTCCTCGTAGGACAGCTCCGGGTGCCGGTGCACGTCGCGCCGGAACCGGATCAGATCGGGGAGGTAGTGGGACAGCAGCGGCCCGATCGCGGGGGGCAGCCCGACGTCGTCGGCGGAGGGAAGAGGCAGATCCAACATGCCTGTCAGGGTACCGCCGCGGACCGGTGAGCCCCCTTCCGCGCGTCCCGCCGCGATGCCGTGGTGGGGGCAGGTCCGTCAGAGGACGTCGGTGTCGCCGTTGCGCTTGAGCGAGTCCACGGCGTTCTTCACGCGCTGCGCGTGCTCGGCCGTGGTCACCAGCAGCGCATCGGGGGTGTCCACCACCACGATGTCGTCCACCCCGATCAGCGCGATCAGCCGCCCGGTGTCCGAGACCACGATCCCCGAGGACTCGTCCGCGAGCACCCTGTTGTTCTGTCCCAGGATGGAGACCTGCGAATCGGTGCAGGGGTCCACCTTGTTGAGGCGGTTGATGGCCGCGAAGTCCCCCACGTCCTCCCACGTGAAGTCGCCGGGGACCATGACCACGTCGCCCGCGGCAGCCGCCGGCTCGGCCACGGCGTAGTCGATGGCGGTCTTGGTGAGGGTGGGCCACACCTCGTCCACCACGGCGTCGCGCCCGGGCGTGTCCCAGGCGTCCGCGATCCGGTCCAGGCCCGTGGCGAGCTCGGGCTCGCTCGTACGCAGGTACCGCAGCATGAGGCCCACGGGTGCCACGAACATCCCGGCGTTCCACGTGTAGCGGCCGCTGGCCACGTACTGGCGTGCGGTCTCCTCGTCGGGCTTCTCCACGAACTGCTCCACGGTGAGCGCGTGCGGCGCCTCGGGCAGCCCCAGCGACTCCCCCGCCTTGATGTAGCCGAATCCCGTGGCCGGGGACGAGGGCGTGATGCCGATCGTCACGATGCGCCCGGTGTCCGCGGCCTGCACCGCCTCCTTGACCACGTCCCGGAACGCCTCCGCGGGCTCCACCACGTGGTCCGCGGCGAACGAGCCGATGATCGCCGTGGGATCCCGCCGCGCGATGAGCGTGCACGCCAGCCCGATGGCCGCGGCGGAGTCCTTGGGGGACGGCTCCAGCACGAGGTCGCTGCTCGTGAGCTCCGGCAGCTGCTCCTGCACCGCACTCGCGTGGGACCGGCCGGTGACCACCATGACGGGACCGGCGGAGAGCCCGGCCAGCCGGTCGTAGGTGGCGCGCAGCAGGGAGGACCCCGATCCGGTCAGGTCCAGCAGGAACTTGGGCGCGTCCGCGCGGGAGAGGGGCCACAGCCGTGAGCCCACGCCGCCCGCGGGAATGAACGGATGGAATCGTTGCAATGGCGAAGTCACGACCGTCAGTGTACGGCCCGCCCCGCGCCGTTCAGCGGACCGTCATCCTGTGACGTCCCCGGGCGCGCACCCGGGCGGGCCGCCCCGGCCCACGACGACGCCGCCGCGGCCCCCGGGAGCCACCACCCTCCCGTGAGGGGCTCGCTCCTGTCCGCGACGGCCCTGCGCGGACCACCCGGAACCCTCCGTCACGGGCGGCCCGAGGTGCCGTGAACCGCCGTCCCCGCGCGGGTCCCGGTTGGCGACATGTTGTCAGTGAATTCCCCGGAGGCTGGTATCTTTAGAGGAGAACCACCGCATCATTCAAGCCAGAGCCAGCCAGGGCTCCGCCATCGCCGTGCACCAGCGCGAGAACGCTGCCGTTTTCCAGGAACCACCAGTGCGCACGACGACGAGCGACACAGGGAGGACATTCTGTGGCGAACTCAACCAGTGGCACCCTTTACCGCGGCCAGTACGGCATGTGGTCCTGGGTCGCCCATCGAATCACCGGCGTGGCCATCTTCTTCTTCTTGCTGGTCCACGTCCTCGACACCGCTCTCGTGCGCGTCTCGCCCGAGGCCTACAACGCAGTCATCGCCACGTACAAGAACCCCATCATGGGTCTTGGCGAGGCCGGCCTGGTGGGCGCCATCGTGTACCACGCCTTCAACGGCCTGCGCATCATCCTGATCGACTTCTGGAAGGGCGGGACCAAGCACCAGAAGGGTCTGCTCTGGGGCGTCATCGCCCTCTGGGTCATCGTGATGATCCCCTTCCTTGTCCGTCACCTTTCAGTCGTTTTCGGGGGTTGATACCGTGAGCACTCCTCTCAAGACCAAGATCCAAGTTCCCCGCAGCCGCGACCTCGAGGTGGACGGCGTCAAGTACAACCGCGCCGGGTCCTCCCGCAGCCGGTTCGAGATGTTCGCGTGGCTGTTCATGCGGATGTCCGGCATCGTGCTCATCGTGCTGGTCTTCGGCCACCTCTTCGTCAACCTCATGGTGGGCGAGGGTGTGCACGCCGTGGACTTCGGCTTCGTGGGCGGCAAGTGGGCCAACCCGTTCTGGCAGGTCTGGGACCTCGTCATGCTGTGGCTGGCCATGCTCCACGGCACCAACGGCATCCGCGTCATCATCGACGACTACGCCGCGCGCAACACCACGCGCTTCTGGCTGAAGGTCCTGCTCTTCGTGGCCTCCGCATTCGTCATCCTGCTGGGCACCATGGTGATCTTCACCTTCGAGCCCTGCCCCGCCGGTGCGGACCCCTCGCTGCTGGCGTCCTTCTGCTCCGCGCACTGACCCGATGAACGGTGGGACCCACAGGTCCCACCGTTCTCGGCCGTTCCGACGCGTGCGCCGGAACCCTCGCTCGTCTCACTCACCCACGTAGAAAGTTCATCTGGTATGCAGGTTCACAAGTACGATGTGGTAATCGTCGGCGCCGGTGGCGCCGGCATGCGTGCCGCCATTGAGTCCGGCCAGCGCGCCCGCACTGCCGTACTGACCAAGCTCTACCCCACCCGGTCCCACACCGGCGCCGCCCAGGGCGGCATGTGCGCCGCCCTCGCGAACGTCGAGGAGGACAACTGGGAGTGGCACACCTTCGACACCGTCAAGGGCGGTGACTACCTGGTGGACCAGGACGCCGCGGAGGTCATGGCCAAGGAGGCCATCGACGCGGTGCTGGACCTGGAGCACATGGGGCTGCCGTTCAACCGCACCCCCGAGGGCAAGATCGACCAGCGCCGCTTCGGCGGGCACACCCGCGACCACGGCAAGAACCCCGTGCGGCGCGCGTGCTACGCCGCGGACCGCACCGGTCACATGATCCTGCAGACCCTCTACCAGACGTGCATCAAGCACAACGTGGAGTTCTTCAACGAGTACTACGTCCTGGACCTGATCATGGTGGACACCCCCGAGGGCCGCCGCCCCGCCGGTGTGGTGTCCTACGACCTCGCCACCGGTGAGCTGCACGTGTTCCAGGCCAAGTCCGTGGTCTTCGCCTCGGGCGGTGCCGGCAAGGTCTTCAAGACCACCTCCAACGCCCACACCCTCACGGGCGACGGCATGGCCATCGCGTTCCGCAACGGCCTGCCCCTGGAGGACATGGAGTTCGTCCAGTTCCACCCCACGGGTCTCGCCGGGCTGGGCATCCTCGTCTCCGAGGCCGCACGTGGTGAGGGCGGCATCCTGCGCAACTCGGAGGGTGAGCGCTTCATGGAGCGCTACGCCCCCACCATCAAGGACCTGGCGCCCCGCGACATCGTGGCCCGGTCCATGGCCAACGAGGTGCGCGAGGGCCGCGGCTGCGGTCCCAACAAGGACTACGTGCTGCTGGACCTCACGCACCTGGAGCCCGCGCACATCGACGCCAAGCTCCCGGACATCACGGAGTTCGCCCGCACCTACCTGGGTGTGGAGCCCTACACCGAGCCCGTGCCCGTGTTCCCCACGGCGCACTACTGCATGGGCGGCATCCCCACCGACATCAAGGGCGAGGTCTTCCAGGACTCCGAGACCACGATCCCCGGCCTGTACGCCGCCGGTGAGGTGGCCTGCGTGTCGGTGCACGGCTCCAACCGCCTGGGCACCAACTCCCTGCTGGACATCAACGTGTTCGGCAAGCGCGCCGGTGTCTTCGCGGCGGAGTACGCCCAGAGCGCGGAATTCCTCCCCGTCCCGGACGACGCCGTGGCGCGCACCGAGGCGTTGCTCGACAACGCCCGCAGCCCGCACGGCAACGAGAAGGTTGCCGCGATCCGCAAGGACCTGCAGGACACCATGGACCTGAACATGCAGGTCTTCCGCACGGCCGAGACCATCCAGAAGGCCCTGGACGACATCGCCGCGCTCGAGGAGCGCTACGCCAACATCTCCATCCAGGACCAGGGCAAGCGCTTCAACCTGGACCTGCTGGAGGCCGTGGAGCTGGGCTTCCTGCTCGAGCTCGCCAAGGTGATGGCCGTGGCCGCCCTGCATCGCGAGGAGTCCCGCGGCGGCCACTTCCGCGAGGACTTCCCCAATCGTGACGACGAGAACTTCATGGTCCACTCCATGGTGTACGAGGACCCGTCGTCCGCCACCGCGGGTATCCGTCAGGAGACCAAGCCGGTGGTCATGACCCGTTACGAGCCGATGGAGCGTAAGTACTGATGTCCACTGCAGTGACCGAGAACCAGAACCAGGACGCTCAGCAAACCGACGACGCGGGCGAAGAGGCCATCCCCACGTACGACATCGTGCTCCGGGTCCGCCGCTACGACCCCGAGTTCGAGACCGAGGCGCACTGGGACGAGTGGCCGCTCACCATGTACGGCACCGACCGTGTGCTGGACGCCCTGCACAAGGTGAAGTGGGAGTTGGACGGTTCGCTGTCCTTCCGCCGCTCGTGCGCCCACGGCGTGTGCGGCTCCGACGCCATGCGGATCAACGGCCGCAACCGGCTCGCGTGCAAGACCCTCCTCAAGGACCTGGACCTGTCCAAGCCCATCTTGGTGGAGCCCATCAAGGGCCTGCCGTGCGAGAAGGACCTGATCGTGGACATGGAGCCGTTCTTCCAGTCCTACCGCGAGATCATGCCTTTCCTGGTGAACGAGGACCACACCCCCACCGGGGAGCGGTTCCAGTCCCAGGACGACCGCGCGCGCTTCGACGACACCACCAAGTGCATCCTGTGCGCGGCGTGCACGTCCTCGTGCCCGGTGTTCTGGACGGACGGGCAGTACTTCGGCCCCGCCGCCATCGTGAACGCGCACCGGTTCATCTTCGACTCGCGTGACCAGGCGGGTGACATGCGCCTGGAGATCCTCAACGACAAGGAGGGCGTGTGGCGCTGCCGTACCACCTTCAACTGCACCGAGGCGTGCCCCCGCGGCATCCAGGTGACCAAGGCCATCGCCGAGGTCAAGAAGGCGGTCTTCGCCTCCGCGCTGTGATCGACCGTGCTGAATGACGGCGGCCCCGGAATCCACGAGGATTCCGGGGCCGCCGTCATATCGGGGTCGGAGTCGGCGGGCACCGCGAGACACGACGTGCGCCCGGCACCCCGCAGGAGGCACGGGTAGTGACCCGGGCCCCCATTGGACGCCCCCCGTGGCCCCCGGCGCGGGATCGTCACTCACACCGCCGCGACGCTCCTTCGGCGCGCGCACGGTGCCGGTGCCGTCACTGCCGTCGCGCGGCTGTGCTTCCGGCTGCGGAGCGGGGGATGCGGGAGGAATCCCCGGGACCGGGGCCGCGGGCGGCGTCGGGCAGGGAGGAGGCGGCCACCACGGTGACCGCCCGCGCTTCGCGTTCGGGTTGCGCGCGGGCACCGCGGATGTCGGCCTGGACCAGTGCGCCGGTGGCTGCCGCGAACAGCAGGATCTGGCCGAAGACGTTGAACCACAGCAGCACACCCACGAGCACGGCGACGGACAGCAGGTACGGGTTGTCCGCCGTGCGGCCGATGATCTCGCTGCCTCCGTAGCGCAGCGCCTGGGACCCGAGCGCACCGACCAGGACGGTCACCGTCAGGGCCTTGCGATGCAGCTTCAGCTGCGCCACCCCGCGGACGAGTGCGAGGCTCATCAGACAGTCCACGAGCAGGCCCACCGCGAAGGTGACGGCGGACTTCACGCCGCCGTCCAGCCAGGGCTGCACGCGTGTCAGTCCGATGTCCCCGAGCCACCCGATCACACCGTCCACCGCGCCGGACGCGAAGACGCTCACCGTGGCGGAGGCGAGCAGCAGCACCCCGATGACCACGAGCCACGCGAGATCGCGCGGTACGGCCGCCAGGGGGACTCCCGGCGCCGGGGGCAGCTCGAACATCCGCCGGGTTGCGAGCCGGATCCCGGCGACCCAGCGCCACGCCGTGAACAGCAGGACGACGGCCGCCACGGTCGAGGCCACCGAGAACGGCCCGGTGTCCTCGAGCAACCGCAGCGGGATCACTCCCCCGGTGCCATCCCCCACGTCCAACAGGCCGGGGATGTTCGTCGCGAGACCCGTCACGAGTGTCTGCTGCAGGGGCGAGTCCGTCCCGAGGAACGTGGCCAGGGCCGCGAAGCAGATGACCAGCAGCGCCGTGGAGGCGAAGAGCAGCTGGTAGGCGAGCCCCGCCGCCATGAGCGGGCCGCCGTGGAACATGTAGTGGGACACGGCACGCGCGGGGAACAGCGCCATGAACCGGGCGAACGCCCACCCGCAGAACGCGCCGGCACGCCGACCGGCGGGCGCGTGGTGGGCGGCGAGTTCGCGCCGCACCTCGCGCAGCCGCCGGTGCTCGGCCTCGAGCCCTGCCCTGTCGATGAGGGCGGGCACCACCGGGGGTGGGTCAGTGCGCGTCACGGTGGTCCGCACTCGTTCCGCCGAGCGGGATGCTGTCGCGGACGTGCCACGCGCCGCGCTCGTCCCCCTCGTACAGGTGGATGCGGTCCACCAGGAAGGCCGCGCGGTAGGCACGGAGCATCTGCTGGGCCCGGTCGAGCACCTCGTCCGACGTCCCGTGCGCGAGGGTCACGTGCGGGTGGTACTCGAACGGGGAGGCGGACTCCATCCGGTGGCTGCGCAGTTCTCGATGCAGCGCCGCGCACTGCTCGGAACCGCGTTCCAGGCGCAGGTAGACCACGGGGGTCACGGGGCGGAACGTTCCCGTTCCGTGGATCTCCACGTGGAACGGCTCCCACCGGGCGGCCACCGCGCGGACGTGGGCGAGCAGATCGTCCCAGTTCTCCTCCAGGGCGGAGATCATGAGGGTGATGTGCGCGGGCACGGTCCCCGCCTGCTCGTCCCCGAAGGACTCCCGCCAGTCCTGCAGCTCCCTGCCCACGGGATCGGGCAGGCGGATGACCACACCGGCGTACGCGTGCCCCGGACGCACGGTGGGAGAAACCTGTCCCTCGCTCACGCGCTCCTCCTCGGTTCGGCCGCATCCCAGACTATCCCACCGCTGTGATCCACCACACACGCTCACCGTGTCGGCAGGAAGCCCATGCGCTCGTAGACGTCCGCCACGGTGCGCGAGGCGACCGCCCGGCCCTTCTCGGCACCGCGCGCGAGCAGACGGTCGAGCTCGGCGGGGTCGTCCAGCAGCTCCTGGGCCCGCTTCTGGATGGGGTCGAGGGTCTGGGTGACAACCTCGGCCAGGTCCACCTTGAGGTGACCGTACATCCTGCCCTCGTAGTCCGTGACGAGCGTGTCGACCGGGGTGCCGGTCAGGGCGGAGTAGATGGTCAGCAGGTTGGAGACGCCGGGCTTGGCCTGCCGGTCGAAGCGCACCTCGGTGCCGTCGTCCGTGACCGCGGACCTGATCTTCTTCGCGTTGACCTTCGCCGAGTCCAGCAGCCGGATCAGCCCGGCGTCCGACGGCGCGGACTTGGACATCTTGGCCGTGGGGTTCTGCAGGTCGTAGACCTTGGCCGAGTTCTCCAGGATCTTGGCGTCCGGGACCACGAAGGTGTCCCCGAAGCGGGAGTTGAACCGCTGCGCCAGGTTGCGGGTCAGCTCCAGGTGCTGGCGCTGGTCCTCCCCCACGGGAACCTGGTTCGCCTGGTACACCAGGATGTCAGCGGCCATCAGCACGGGGTAGGTGAACAGCCCCACCGTGGTGTTCTCCGCTCCCTGCTTCACGGACTTGTCCTTGAACTGGGTCATCCGGGCGGCCTCGCCGTAGCCGGTGATGCAGTTGAGCACCCACGACAGCTGGGTGTGCTCCGGCACCTGGGACTGGATCAGCAGGGTGGAGCGCTCGGGGTCGATGCCCGCGGCGATGTACTGCGCGGCCGTGACACGGGTGCGCTCGGACATCGTGGCCGGGTCCTGACCCGTGGTGATCGAGTGCAGGTCCGCCACGAAGAACACGCAGTCGTTGGCGTCCTGCATGTCCACCCAGTTGCGCAGGGCGCCCACGTAGTTGCCCAGGTGCAGGGAGTCGGCGGAGGGCTGCACGCCGGAGACCACGCGCGGGATCTGGTTCACGGGGGTGCTCTGTTCGCTCACGGTGGCTGTCTTCTTTCGAGTCGTGCGGGCCGCGGTGGGCCGCGGTGCGGAAGGGGCGGGTGGCGCGCCGCGAGCGGGCGGCGGCGTCGGGATCGGTGTATCGGATGGATCGGTGCGTCAGGGGCTCGGCGCGTCACAGGGGTCGACGCGCCGGGTCCGGGGACCGGCGCGGCACGGCGGGAGCCCCGGCCGCGCAGCCCCCGGTGGCTCACCCGAGCCGGTAGTCCACCACGAGCGGGGCGTGGTCGGAGAAGCGGGTGTCGTAGGAGGCGGCGCGGTCCACCGTGGCGGTCTGCGCGCGCGCCGCGAGGGCGGGGGTGGCCATGTGGTAGTCGATGCGCCACCCGGCGTCCGTGTCGAAGGCCTTGCCGCGGTAGGACCACCACGTGTACGGGCCCGGGACGTCCCCGGCCAGGGAGCGGGCCACGTCCACGTAGCCCACGTCCCCGAAGAACCGGTCGAAGTACGCGCGCTCCTCGGGCAGGAAGCCCGCGTTCTTCAGGTTGCCCTTCCAGTTCTTGATGTCCCGCTCGGTGTGGCCCACGTTGAGGTCCCCCACCACCAGGGCGTGGTCCGAAGCCTCGGCGAGCTGCGGGAGGCGGGTGAGCATGGCGTCCATGAACCGGTACTTGTCCGCCTGCTTGGGCGTGTCCACCTCGCCGGAGTGCACGTACGCGGAGACCAGGGTGAGGGTCTCGCCGTTGGGCAGCGTGACGTCGTTCTCGATCCAGCGCCCGGAGTCCGAAAAGTACTCCTCGCCGATCCCCACGCGGGAGTCCGTGGGCAGCAGCGCGCCGTCGAACGCGTCCCGGCGGGTGGCGATGGCCACCCCGGCCCGGCCCTTGGCCGCGGCCTCCGTGTGCCGCACGTCCCAGACGTCCTCGTCCAGCAGCTCGCGGGTGATCCTGTCGGGGGCGCGCACCTCCTGCAGGCAGAGCAGGTCCACGCCGCGCGGCTCCAGCCACTCGGCCATCCCGCGCCGGTACGCGGCCCGGATGCCGTTCACGTTCACCGTGGCAATGCGTACCGTCTGCGCCATTGCGTGTGTCTCCTCGGTTCGTTCTCTTCACCTGCTGCGCTGCGCCCGGAGCGCCGCACGACGCCGCCGCGCGGGCCCGGGGCCCGTCAGTCCACCACCGTACCGCTGACCGGGGTGCCGGAGTCCTTGAGGCTGCGCAGCCCGTTGGCCGCGGTCATGTCGATGGTCTCCAGCGCCCGGCGGACCTGCTCCGGCTCGGGCGCCTCGGAGGAGAGCTGCTCCTTGACCACCCTGGACTGCACCAGGATGACCTGCATGCCGTGGGCGAGCTTCTCGTCACGCAGGGACTGGCCCGTCCCCGCCTGCGCGGCGGCGGGCGCCCTGCCGTGCTGGGCCTGCATCTGCTCCTGGGCCTGCCGGACCTGCTCCCGCCCGAAGGCCGCGGCCCTGCGCACCATGGACAGCGCCCACACCGCGAGCATGAGCCAGCCCAGGGCGATTCCCGCCAGGATCCACCCCAGCAGGGAGTTGGAGTTCGCGGCCTGGATCAGCGCCACCGCGAAGATCACCACCAGGACGGCCAGCCCGATCAGCGTGCCCCACAGCGCGGTGCGCCCGGTGCGGGGTTCGCGGGAGGAGTCGGTGGGCTGGGTGGGCGAGGATCCGATCGGCTGCATGGGGCCATTGTCTCAAACCGGGCAGTGCGGGCCGAATCGAGCGGCAGCGCGGCACCCCGCCCACGACGACGCCGCCCGGTCGCCTCGCGGACGAGGGGACCGGGCGGCGTCGTCGTGCGCGTGGCCGCAGTGGGCCGTCAGGCGCCCTGGGACGCCTGGCGTTCACAGGCCCCCACCACGTTCACCAGCAGCATGGCCCGCGTCATGGGTCCCACCCCACCGGGGTTGGGGGACATCCACGAGGCCCGCTGCGCGGCGGCGGGGTCGATGTCACCGGTGAGCCGCCCCTTGCCCGTCTCCGGGTCCGGGACGCGGGAGACCCCCACGTCCAGCAGCACGGCGCCCGGTTTGACCTGCTCCGCGGTGACCATGTGGGGCCGCCCGGCCGCGGCGACCACCACGTCCGCGCGGCCCACCAGCTCCGGCAGGTCCCGGGTCCCGGTGTGCGCGAGCGTCACCGTGGCGTTGATCTCCCGGCGCGTGAGCAGCAGGCCGATGGGACGCCCCACCGTGACACCGCGCCCGATCACGAGCACCTCACGGCCGGCCAGCGCCACACCGTGCCGCGTGAGCAGCTCCACGATCCCGGCCGGGGTGCACGGCAGCGGCGAGGCCATGGGCGCGTTCACGTTGAGCACGAGCCGACCCAGGTTGGTGGGATGCAGCCCGTCGGCGTCCTTGGCGGGATCGATGCGTTCCAGGATGGCATTCGTGTCCATGTGCTCCGGCAGGGGCAGCTGCACGATGTAGCCCGTGCAGCGCGGGTCCTCGTTGAGCTCGTCGACGACCCGCTCGAGCTCCTCCTGCGAGGCGTCCGCCGGCAACTCCCTGCGGATGGAGGCGATGCCCACCTCCTCACAGTCCCGGTGCTTGCCGGCCACATAGGAGCGGGAACCGGGATCGTCACCCACGAGCACGGTGCCCAGCCCGGGGACCACGTCCCGCTCCCGCAGCCGGGCGACGCGCTCGGCGAGCTCGGACTTGATCCGGGCGGCCGTGGCCTTGCCGTCGAGGACGCGAGCCGTCACCTCACCACTCCTCGAGGCCGGGGTACAGCGGGAACTGCTCGGTGAGCGCGTCCACGCGGGAGCGCAGGGCGGGGATGTCGGCGCCGGGCTTCAGGGCCTGGGCGATCACGTCCGCGACCTCCGTGAACTCCGCCGCCCCGAAGCCGCGGGTGGCCAGCGCCGGCGTGCCGATGCGCAGGCCCGAGGTGACCATGGGCGGGCGGGGGTCCCAGGGAACGGCGTTGCGGTTCACGGTGATCCCCGCCTGGTGCAGCAGGTCCTCGGCCTGCTTGCCGTCCAGCTCGGAGTCGCGCAGGTCCACGAGCACCAGGTGCACGTCCGTGCCACCGGTCAGCACCGACACCCCGTGCTCGGCGAGGTCCGGGGAGTTGAGCCGCTCGGCGAGGATCTGCGCGCCCTCGATGGTGCGCTGCTGGCGCTCCACGAAGCCCTCGGTGGCGGCGATCCTGAACGCCACGGCCTTGCCCGCGATGGCGTGCATGAGGGGGCCACCCTGCTGGCCCGGGAACACGGCGGAGTCCACCTTCTTCTTCAGGTCCGCCTCGCACAGGATCACGCCCGAGCGCGGTCCGGCCAGGGTCTTGTGCACCGTGGAGGTCGTGACGTGGGCGTGCGGCACCGGGTTGGGGTGCAGGCCCGCGGCCACGAGACCCGCGAAGTGGGCCATGTCCACCCAGAGCTTGGCGCCCACCTCGTCGGCGATCGAGCGGAACGCCTCGAAGTCCAGCTGCCGCGAGTACGCGGACCAGCCGGCCACGATCACGTCCGGGCGCGCCTGCAGGGCCTGCTCGCGCACCTTGTCCATGTCGATCCGGTAGGTGTCCGGGTCCACCTCGTACGCGGCGATGTTGTAGAGCTTCCCCGAGACGTTGATCTTCATGCCGTGGGTCAGGTGGCCGCCGTGGGCCAGGGACAGCCCCATGAGCGTGTCACCGGGCTTCATGAGGGCGGCCATCACGGCGGTGTTCGCCTGGGCACCGGAGTGCGGCTGCACGTTGGCGTGGTCCGCCCCGAACAGCTCGCACGCGCGGTCGCGGGCGAGGTCCTCCACCACGTCCACGTGCTCGCAGCCGCCGTAGTAGCGCCGGCCGGGATAGCCCTCCGCGTACTTGTTGGTCAGCACCGAACCCTGGGCCTCGAGCACGGCCCGGGGCGCGAAGTTCTCGGAGGCGATCATCTCGAGCGTGCCGCGCTGGCGGCCCAGCTCGTCCTGGATGGCCCGGGCGACGTCCGGGTCCACCTCCGACAGCGGCTGGTTGGTCACGGAGTTGCTCGGGGAATCCGTCATGCTCCACCTTCTTGGTCAGCGGTAGGGTCCGGACCAGCATATCCGGGCGGCCCCGATTTGCTGTCCGCCGCATCACAGGGCGTCACGGCCACCCGTCCCCTGCGCCCCCGGGGGCAACGGCACGAGAAGGGTGCCGGCGCGGGAGGCGGCAGCGCCCCGTCGCGCGATGTGGTACCGGGCGCGTGAATGCGGGTAACGTGTGTGCCCGACGCACTCGCGGGAGCACCCGCGCGTGCGCCGTCGAAGCACGGCAGGGCCGCCGTTCTTGCGATGAGAGTGCGGGCACCCGCACCACCCGTTCCAGATCATCGTCCCCCGTGCTAGGAGTTCCCACGCCGTGAACGTTCTTCCCACCGCTCCGTTCACCGCTTCCATGCCCCGCGTCGCGGACGGCCGCGCGCCGTCGAAACCGGTGGACGTGCTGCGCACCCGCCACGCCGCCGTGATCTTCGACATGGACGGGGTGGTCACGGACACCGCGGGTGTCCACGCACGCGCCTGGAAGAAGCTCTTCGACCGCCTGCTCACCGATCCCCGGCTCGAGCCCGCCGAGGCGGGCATCGAGGTGAACCGCTCCCCGTTCGACATGGGCAGCGAGTACCGCACGTACGTGGACGGGCGACGTCGCGAGGACGGCGTGCGCGCGCTGCTCGCCGCGCGCGGTGCCATGCTCCCGGAGGCGGATAACCACACGGACCCGCAGGCCGGCGACTGGACCGTGCAGGGCCAGGCCGCCGCGAAGGACGGGTACTTCCACGAGGAGCTCGCGGTGCACGGGGTGCGCGTGTTCGACGGCACCGTGGCCCTGATCGAACGCCTGCGCGAGGGCGGTGTCCCCGTGGGTCTGGTCACCGCGAGCCGCAACAGCGCCGTGGTGCTCGCCGCCGCAGGCCTGCAGGACGCGTTCGACCGGATCGTGGACGGCAACTGGGCCGCCGAGAACGGCCTGCCGGGCAAGCCCGCACCGGACACCTTCCTGGAGTGCGCCCGGCTGCTGGGCTTGGCACCGCGGCACAGTGTGGTGGTCGAGGACGCCGTGGCCGGCGTGCAGGCGGGCGCCGCCGGCGGCTTCGGTCTCGTGGTGGGCGTCAATCGCGACGGCGCGCGGGAGCGGCTCTACCGCGCCGGCGCCCACGTGGTGCTCAACGACGTGGGCGAGCTGGACCTGGGGGCTCGCAGGGACGACCCCTGGCGGCTCGTGTTCGACGGGTTCGACCCCGCCACGGAATCCCGCCGCGAGGCCCTGCTGACACTGGCCAACGGCTACATGGGGGTGCGCGGCGCCGCGTGCGAGTACCCCGCCAACACCGTCCACTACCCCGGGACGTACCTGGCGGGTGTCTTCAACCGGGTGCTGAGCCACGTCAACGGCCGGGACGTGGAGCACGAGTCCATGGTCAACGTCCCCAACTGGCTGCACCTGGACCTGCGCTTCTCCGAGGGCCACTGGTGGTCCGAGGGCGGCATGGTGCCCTCCGAGGAACGCGTGGAGCTGGACCTGCGCCGCGGGCTGCTGATCCGCACCCTGGTCCTCACGGACGCGGACCCGGACCCCGACTCGGACGAGCCCGTGCGCAGCCTCGAGGTCGAGCAGCGGCGCCTGGTGTCCCTGCGGTACCGCCACGTGGGCGCCCAGGAGACCAGGATCGTCTCCCGCGGCTTCACCGGGCGGCTGCACGTGCGCACCGGCGTGGATCCCGCCGTGACCAACGGCGGGGTGGCGGAGTACCGCGAGCTCAACGCCCACCACCTGGCGCTGCTGGAGTCCACCACGCTGCCGGACGAGCACGAGACGCTGCTCTCGCTGGTGCGCACGTCCCAGTCCAAGATCGAGATAGCGCTGGCCCAGCGCACGTGGATCGAGTCCGAGGACCCCGTCAACGAGCGCCGCGAGGTCCGCCCCGGAGGCATCGAGTTCCGCCGCCACACGGTGCAGATCGCCCCGCAGAAACCGATCCTCGTGGACAGCACCACCGCGGTGGTCACGAGCCGCGACGCCGCGATCGGCTCCCCCCGCGAGGGTGCCCTGGCGGAGCTGAACCGCACGCCGTTCGGTGTGCGCAGGCTGCTGCCCTCGCACGAGGTCGAGTGGGCGCGGCTGTGGGACCGCTACGAGGTCACGCTCGAGTCCACGGAGGACACCCCCGAGCACCTGAGCACGCAGCTCGCGGTGCGCACCCACCTCTTCCACGCCGCCCAGACCCTGGCCCCCCACCTGTCCCTGCGCGACGCCGGTGTCCCCGCCCGCGGTCTGCACGGCGAGGGCTACCGCGGCCACATCTTCTGGGACGAGCTGTTCATCCTGCCCGTCATCAACATGCGCCAGCCCCACGTGACCCGCTCCCTGCTCTCCTACCGGTGGCGGCGCCTGGCCATGGCGCAGCAGCGGGCCCAGGAGATCGGTCTCTACGGGGCGGCGTTCCCATGGCAGTCCGGTTCCGACGGGCGGGAGGAGACCCCGCCCGAGCTGTACAACCACCACTCCCGCCGCTGGCTGCCGGACAACTCCTGGCGGCAGTTCCACGTGGGCCTGGCGATCGCCTACAACGCGTGGGTGTACTACGAGTCCACCGGGGACATCGACTGGCTCTCGGGCCAGGGCGCCGAGCTCATCGTGGGCATCACCCGGCTGTTCGCCTCGCTCGCGGAGTACGACTCCCACGACGGCAGATTCCACATCGCCGGTGTCATGGGCCCCGACGAGTACCACGACGGACCCGCGGGCCAGCACGGCGGCGGTCTGAAGGACAACGCCTACACGAACGTGCTGGCCTCGTGGCTCTTCCGCCACTCCGCGCACATCTTCAACGACATGGTGGAGCACCAGCGAGAGGAGCTCGAGTCCCGGTTCGAGATCTCCCCGCAGGAGGTCCAGTCATGGCTCAACATGGCCACGAACATGTACGTCCCGTTCAACGCGGACGGCACCATCGCGCAGTTCGAGGGCTACGACGACCTCGCCGAGCTGGACTGGGACTTCTACCGCACCAAGTACCGCAACATCGGGCGCCTGGACCTGCTGCTGGAGAACGAGGGCGACCTGACCAACAACTACAAGCTGTCCAAGCAGGCGGACACCATCATGCTGGTCTACCTGCTGGGCCCGGACGGTGTGATCGAGGAGCTCGCCCGCATGGGCTACAGCACGGACCTGGACGCGATCCAGCGCACCGTGGACCACTACATCGCCCGCTCCTCCAACGGCTCGTCCCTGTCCCGCGTGGTCAACGCCGCCGTGCTCGCGTGGCTGGACCCGGACCGCTCATGGGGCTCCTTCCAGGACTCGCTCATGATCGACATGGACGACACCCAGGGCGGGACCACGGGCGAGGGCATCCACCTGGGCGCCATGGCCGGTTCGGTGGACGTGATCACCCGCGCGTACGCGGGGCTGCGGGTCCGCGGTCACTGGCTGGAGTTCCAGCCGGCCCTGCCGCGCGAGCTGGACGCCGTGGACTTCACGGTGCTGTACTACGGCCAGGTCATCGAGGTCTCCCTGGACCACGACATTCTGGAGCTGGAGGGCAGCTCTGTCAGGGCGGATCCCGTGACCATCCACGTGAACGGGGCGGAGTACGTGCTCAAGGGCGGGCAGAAGATCTCGGTGGCCCTGCGCCACCGCGCGTCCCGCCGCCCGGAGAAGGCCATGGCCGCGCTGCGCCGCCGGTTCATCTCCGACGCGGGCCAGGGTCCGTACGCCGTCTCGGACTGGGACCCGGACCAGGCCTGACCCCGGGGTGGCGGGCGCCACTATGCTGTGTCCCATGACACAGCTGCCCGAGACATCCGATTCCGCCCCCGTCCGCGAACCCCTGATCCTGGCATACGGCCAGAACCGCCCGGCCGTGGCGCAGACCGCGTTCGTGGCCCCGAACGCCACCATCGTGGGGGACGTCGCGGTGGGTGCCGGCGCGGGGATCTTCTACGGCGCCGTGGTGCGCGGTGACCGCTCCCCGCTGCGCGTGGGCGCGAACTCCAACCTGCAGGACAACGTCACGGTGCACTCGGAGCCGGAGCACCCCACGACCATCGGCGAGCGCGTGAGCGTGGGCCACGGCGCGGTGATCCACGGCTGCACCCTCGAGGACGACGTCCTGGTGGGCATGAACGCCACCGTGCTCAACGGCGCGGTGGTGGGCAGCGGCAGCCTGGTCGCCGCGGGCGCCGTGGTCCTGGAGGGGACCGTGGTCCCGCCCGGTTCGCTCGTGGCCGGGGTTCCCGGCAAGGTGCGCCGGGAGCTCAACGGCGACGAGCGCCGCGCCGTGAGCCGCAACGCGCAGCACTACATCGCGCTCTCCCGTGAGCACCGCGCGCTGAACTCCTGACGCCCCTCCCCCGGACACCGGTCCCCGGGGATGAGCACAGCGCGGACATCGCGCCACGGCGGCCCGGACCGCGGGAGTCCGGACCGCCGCCGCGTGCGCGGGTGGTGCACCGCGGCGTCAGTGGAAGAAGTGCCGCGCCCCGGTCACGTACATGCTCACGCCCGCCGCCAGCGCGGCCGCGACGACCTCCTCGTCCCGGATGGACCCGCCGGGCTGCACCACGGCGCGGACACCCGCGTCCAGCAGCACCTGCAGACCGTCCGCGAACGGGAAGAACGCGTCCGACGCCGCCACGGCACCGCGGGCGCGCTCGGCACCGTCCTCGGCGAGCGTGTTGGCGCGCTCCACGGACAGCCGGCAGGAGTCCACCCGGTTGACCTGGCCCATGCCGATGCCCACGGAGGCGCCGTCGTGGGCCAGCAGGATGGCGTTGGACTTCACCGCGCGCAGCGAGCGCCACGCGAACTCGAGGTCCGCGAGGGTCTGCTCGTCCGCGGGCGCGCCGGAGACGAGGGTCCAGTTCGCGGGGTCGTCGCCCTCGGCGTCCAGGCGGTCGGCCTGCTGGAACAGTGCGCCCCCGGACACGGCCCGGTACTCGAGCGGATCGCGGCCGAAGCCCTCGGGCAGGGCGAGCAGCCGGATGTTCTTCTTGGCCTGCAGGATCTCCAAGGCCTCGGGGTCGAAGCCCGGTGCCACGACCACCTCGGTGAAGACGGGCTTGAGGTTCCGCGCCAGCTCGGCGGTCACGGTGCGGTTGGCGGCGACCACTCCCCCGTAGGCGGACAGCGGATCGCACGCGTGCGCCTTGCGGTGGGCGTCCGCGATCGGGTCCGCGGCGCCGGGGGTGGCCACGGCCACCCCGCACGGGTTGTTGTGCTTGACCACCGCCACGGCCGGCTGGTCGTAGTCGAAGGCGGCACGCACGGCGGCATCCGCGTCCACGTAGTTGTTGTAGGACATGGCCTTGCCGTGCAGCTGCTCGGCCTGCGCGATCCCCGGGGAGGCGGCGTCGTCCGTGTACAGCGCGGCCTTCTGGTGCGGGTTCTCGCCGTAGCGCAGGGACTCGGCGCGCTGGAGGGCGAGACCGGCGTAGGGCGGCCAGAAACTGGCCTCGGGATCGTGCTCGAACTGCTGGGCGGTCCACGTGGCCACCGCGGTGTCGTACGCGGCGGTGTGGGCGAAGGCGGCCGCCGCGAGCTTCCGGCGGGCGGGGAGGTCGTACCCGCCCTGCTGGGCGGCGCGGACCACGTCGGGGTAGGCCCGCGGGTCCACCACCACCGAGACGGCGGCGTGGTTCTTGGCGGCGGCGCGCACCATGGAGGGCCCGCCGATGTCGATCTGCTCCACGACGTCGTCCTGGCCCGCTCCCGAGCGCACGGTGTCCTGGAACGGGTAGAGGTTCACGACCACCAGGTCGAAGGGCTGGATCTCCAGCTCCGCGAGCTGCTGGAGGTGCTCCGGCCTGCGGCGGTCCGCGAGGATGCCGGCGTGCACCCGCGGGTGCAGGGTCTTGACCCGGCCGTCCAGGCACTCCTGGAACCCGGTGACCTCGGAGACCTCGGTCACGGGCACGCCCGCCGCCCTGATGGTCCGTGCGGTGGAGCCGGTGGAGACGATCGCCACGCCGGCGTCGTGCAGGCCGCGCGCGAGCTCCTCCAGCCCGCTCTTGTCGTAGACGGAGATCAGGGCGCGCTCGATCGGCACACGGTTCAGGTCGGAAGTGTTCACGGACTCTCCAGGAAAACGTGGGGACGTGTGGTCCGGCGCTGCCCGCCCGGGGATCCCCGGGCCCGCCTCGGCGGGCCGGGGAGCGGTGCCCGGAGCCGACACGATCGGCGCCGGGGGTCCCGGGACGACCGCGCACGTTGCCGTGGAGCAGCACCCAGGCCAGTCTACGGCCGGGGCCGCCCACCCGGGCCCGCCGTGTCCCCCGGGGACGCGCGGGGTCCTCCCGCCGCGGCCTACCGGCTCAGGGCCTCGAGGGTGTCCACGAGCAGCTGCCGCTCGGCGGTCTTGATGCGCTCGTGCAGGGTGTCCTCGGTGTCGCCGTCGCGGACCGGGACGGCCACCTGCGCCAGGACGGGTCCCGCGTCCACGTCCGCCACGACCTCGTGCACGGTGGCCCCCGTGATCTTCACCCCGTGGGCGAGGGCGTCCCGCACCGCGTGGGCGCCGGGGAAGGACGGCAGCAGGGAGGGGTGCGTGTTGATGATGCGCCCGGGGAACGCGGCCACGAACCGCGCGTCCACGATCCGCATGAACCCCGCGAGGACCACCCGGTCGGGGCGGTGGGAGGCCACCTCCCGCTCCAGCGCCCGGTTCCACTGCTCCCGGTCCGCGTGCTCGGAGGGGCGCACGACGAACGTGGGGATCCCCGCGGCCTCGGCCCGTTCCAGGCCCGCGCACGGCTTGTCCGCGCCCACGGCCGCGATCTCCACGGGGGCGTCCCCAGTGTGCAGGGCGTCGATCATCGCCTGCAGATTCGTGCCGGAACCGGATACCAGGACCACTGTGCGCATGCGCCCATCGTATCGGTGCCCCGGCGCCGCTCCGCCGGCCCCGTGCGGTGCACCACCGCGGCTCGCCTACAGTGGTGGGCATGCAGGATTCCCGGCGCCCACGCGCACCCCAGGACCCGACACACGGCTCACCGCGCCCCGGCAACCGCCCCGGTCCGGACGCCGGCAGGGTCCGGTTCGCGGCGGCGGGGGCGGGTCTGGCCGTGCTCGCCTCCGCACTCGTGGTCGGGGACGTCCTGGCCACCGCCGTGGGCGTGGCGCTGGCCCTCGCGGGCATCGTCATGGGGATCGTGGCGCTGGTGCGCTCCCGCGGCACGAGCGGGCGCGGGCTGCTCATCGCCTTCGCCGTGATCGCGATCCTCTGGGGGGCGCTCAACGCCCTGGGCGGCGGCAGCCGACTGCTGGTCTGGCCGGCCACGCAGGCCTACCAGGAGTGCACGGACCGGTCCCTCACGCTCTCGTCCTCCCGGCACTGCGAGCAGCAGCTCACCGACAACGTGTGGCACCACTTCTCCGGCACGCCGCTGGAGACCGGCTCGCCCTCCGGCGAGGCGTCCCCCACGGGTTCCGCCTCTCCCACGGGTTCCGCCTCCCCGTCCGGCACGACGACGCCGCAGCCCTCCTCGTCCGCCTCTCCCACGGTCTCACCCGCAGCGGCAAGCCCGACGCCCACGCACTGACCCCGGGCACGCGGATCCGGGAGGCCGCGGAGGAGGGTCGGGTGATCAGCCCTCGTCCTCCCGGTCCAGGACGGTGAGCCGCGCGGCCTTGCGCTTGGCGGACCGCTTCTGCGCCCGACGCCGCTTGGCCTCCTCGCGACGCGAGGAACCGGTCTGCCCCTCCTCCTCCCGGCCCCGTTCCGCGGACTCCGGGTCCCGCGAGCCACGGGACCACGCCGTGGAGCCCCCGCCCGGTGCCGGAGGCGCGCTCGCGACGGCGCGCGCGGGCGTGGCGCCGCGCTGCGGACCCGCCCCCTGCCGGGGACCGGGGGTGACGAGCACGCGGCTGGAACCGGTGGCGGTCCGCTGCCCTGCGGCCGGGGTGGCACCAGCCCCGGTGCTCCCCGACGTCACGCCGCCGCGGAGGGCGGCAGGAACGGGAGCCGGGGTCGCGTCCGTGCGGGCGGCGTCGTCGGCTCTCCGTTCGTCCGCGCCGTCGTCGGGTGCCTCCTCGCCCTGGGCGTCCCACACGCGGGAGCGGTAGCCCTCGCGCTCGAGCCACGGCCCCAGGACGTAGCCCAGTGCCGCACCGACCGCGAGCTCGGCGCCCAGCCAGGGGAAGACCTGCCACGCGTGCGGCCCGATGTCCGTGAGCCGGCCGATGCCCAGGGAACCGTGGGACAGCCACGTCACGAGCGCCACCAGCCCGGAGCCGACCGCTGCGATGAACACCACCGTGAGCAGCGTGGAGAGCAGGAAAGTGAACCAGCGCAGCGGCAACCGGATGGCCATCCAGTCGTCCAGGTGGTTCTCCCCCTCGCGGCAGAACCACCAGCCCGCCAGCAGCCCCGCGAGAACCGGCAGCACCAGGACGCCCGGCGCGAGGGACCACGGGTCCCCGGTGGGCAGGGCGGCGAGCGCCGGGAACTGCGGCAGCGGGCCGAGCGTGCTCGCGAACGGCGAGGTGACGGTGCCCGCGCCCAGGGAGAACCCGGCGCCGGTGGCCCACGCGAGGGCCCACAGGATCATGTTGGGAAGGAACCCCAGCTGCAGCGTGGTCAGGGCGGTGTCCCCGGCCGCGCCCGTCCCGAGGTCCTGGTACACGGTGACGACGCGGTCCCAGTGCCACGCCAGCGTGACCGCGAGCAGCAGCGCTCCGGCGCCGATGGCCGCGACGGCCGCGAGGAACCCGGCGCGGATGACGGCCCACACGTAGGAGCCGGCCCAGCGCGAGTACTGGCTGGTGCGCTGCAGCCAGGAGGCGGCGTCCGCCCCGAGCACGGCCGCCAGGGAGCGCGAGACGCTCCACCCGCCCACGAGGGCACCCAGCCCCGCGGGGACCAGGGCGTGCAGGGCGGCACGCGCTGGGTCCACGGACACCTGGTCCGTGCGGCTGAGCAGCGCCACGAGCGCGGCGAAGAGCCCGTACCCCACCATGCCAGCGAAGAAGGGCAGCAGGAACTGGCCGCGCCAGCAGGCGCGGGCGATCCGCCTCCCGGCGATCACGGCCAGGCCGAACGGGATGAGGGACAGCCCCAGGGGCACCAGTGTGACCGTGCCGCCCCCGTCCAGGCGCAGTCCGGCCACGCTGCCGATCGTGACGGGAGCGCCGTGGGCGAGCAGCCACACCTGGCCCGCCAGGTGGAGGCTGCCACCGGCCCCGAGCGTGGCGAACCCGCCCGCGGCCCACACGGCTCCCAGCAGCACGGCACCGAGCACGAGCCCCACCACGGCCACCACGAGCAGCTCCACGACCCCCTGCAGCGCGAGGGGCATCGGGAGACCGGGCTCGGTGTCTCGCCGGCCGGCGGGGGTGTCGGCGGGGCGCGCGGCCGAGGATCCGCGTGCCCGCCAGCGATCACGTACGCCCGAGACCACGCCGGGCACAGAGGGAAGTTTCATCCCGTTCATCTTTCCACGTCCACCCGGCCGCGGCCCGCACCGCTGTTCGCCCAGACTTCACTGCCGGGTCACGCCGGGGTGACGTTCCCGTGGGGCGGGCACCCCACCCTGGGAGCGTGAGAATCGCATTGGTTGCCGAACAGTTCCTCCCCCACGTCAACGGCGTCACGCACTCGGTGATCCGCGTCCTGGAGTACCTGCGGGACCGGGGTCACGAAGCCATGGTGATCGCCCCCTCCTACGAGAAGACGATGTTCCTGGGCTCCGTGGACCAGGTGGACGGTGTGCGCATCGAGCGCATCCCCTCCCTGCCGCTCGCGGGGTACCCCGAGGTCCGCGTGGCCAGCTGCACGGTGAACCGGATGCAGCGCATCCTCAACCGCTTCGCACCGGACGTGGTGCACGTGGCCTCCCCCTTCATCCTGGGGTGGCAGGCCATCCAGGCCGCCAGTGGCCTGGGGCTGCCCTGCGTGGCCGTGTACCAGACGGATGTCCCCGGCTACGCCGCGCGCTACGGGGCGGGCGTGCTGGAGAAGGGCA
This sequence comes from Kocuria tytonis, assembly GCF_003226895.2. Classification (GTDB taxonomy): domain Bacteria; phylum Actinomycetota; class Actinomycetes; order Actinomycetales; family Micrococcaceae; genus Kocuria; species Kocuria tytonis. Next base: position 71,188 of record NZ_PNJG02000003.1, on the reverse strand, counting down.
TGTGGTCCCACGTGCGCGCCATGCACAACACGGCGACCCTCACCCTGGCGCCCTCCACCGCCTCCATCTCCCAGCTGCACGAGCACGGGGTCCGGCGGGTCCGCATGTGGCGCCGTGGGGTGGACACGGAGCGCTTCCGACCCGAGCGCCGCGACCACGCGTGGCGGGAGCGCGTGGGCGGGGGCAGGCGCATCGTGGGGTACGTGGGCCGGCTCGCGCCGGAGAAGCAGGTGGCGGACCTCGTGGTCCTGGACTCCCTGCCGGACACCCGCGTGGTGGTCATCGGCTCGGGCCCCGAGAAGGACGCGCTGCGCGCCCTGCTGCCGAACGCGCACTTCGAGGGCTTCCTCTCGGGCACCGAGCTGGCCACCGCCATGGCCTCGCTGGACGTCTTCGTGCACCCGGGTGAGCACGAGACCTTCTGCCAGACCATCCAGGAGGCCATGGCGTGCGCCGTGCCCGTGGTGGCCGTGGGTCGCGGTGGGCCCCTGGACCTCGTGGACTCCTCCCGCAACGGCTGGCTCTACCGCCCGGGTGACACCGAGTCCCTGCGGGAGCGGGTGCGGGACCTGGTGGGCGACGACGCCAAGCGCCTCGCCTTCGCGCGCACCGCTCACCGGACGGTGCAGCCCCGCACGTGGAGTGCGGTGTGCGACCAGCTGATGGAGCACTACGAACGCGCCGTGCGGGTCAACGCGCGCCTGACCCGGCCGCACCGGACGGACGTGGGGACCCGCTGAGGGACCGCCGGACCACGGAACCCGGCAGGGTTCCCGGTCCCGCGAATGCGGCGCGACAGTCGATGCAGAACCGCAGCTGCGGCCGCTTCACCGCTGCCAGGGGTGTGGCGGGCGGAGTGGGTTCCCCGGCCGATCGGGTTGGTTAAGTTTTGATGACATTCCCAGCCCGCCCCTGGCCCCCCTCCTGGCCGCGTGGTTAGGCTCGAACCAGCTTCACGAGATGTGCCCGCGCGCGGACGGGGTTGTCCGCGCGCGTCCGGAGCTCCAACTCGGTGCACGCCAACCCTCGGTTCAGGGGTGGATTGGATGACGAAGCGGCCGGGTCACACCTGACTCCGGCAAGCAGCCAGCAGAACCCAGAGGCAACGGATCATGAACAGCACAGCACAACGCCCCTCAGCCACCGAGGCCACCACGGACACCCGCGAGCAGTGGGTGGACGTCACCGTGCGCGCGGACACCGCGCACCACCTGGTGTCCCTCACCGATGCGACCGGCCAGGAGCGGACCTTCGTCACGGCCGACGTCCGGGAACTCGCGCTCGCCAGCCAGCACGCCCGCGGGCGCGGCCAGTGGTGCGCCAAGTACCGCCGGTTGCTGGTTCCCGGCGCCTCGCTCGTGACCGGCGGCATGTCCTTCTTCAAGCTGGAGCCGACCGCCGCCTGAGCCGCCCGCCACCGCCTGCGGCAGCCGCAGTCGTCGAAGGCCCGGTGCTCGTGTGAACCACACGAGCACCCGGCCTTCGTCCTGACCGACACCGGCCGTCGGCCCGGGAACGGCGCGGGTCCGGGACCCGCCACAGGTCAGCACACCACCGGTCAGGGAATCACCGGTCAGTACATGGCCGGGGGCGTCCCACGCGGACCACCCCCGACGGCCGCGTCGTCAGCCGGCGGTGGAGGCGCCGTTCTGGGCGATCAGCTCGGCGGCGCGCTCACCGATCATGTACACCGTGATGTTCGGGTTCACCGTGACGAGTTCGGGCATGACCGAGGCGTCGGCCACCCGCAGTCCGCCGACGCCCTTGACCCGCAGCTGGGAGTCCAGGGGCGAGTCCGCGTCCTCCACCGGGCCCATGCGGCACGAGCCCGCCGGGTGGTACACGGTGTTGTGGGTGCGGCGGATGTAGTCCGCGATCTCCTCGTCGCTCTGCACGCCCTCACCCGGGAACAGCTCCTTCCCGGCCCACTCGGACATGCCCGGCTGCGCCACGATCTCGCGCGCCCGGCGGATGCCCGCGGTCATGATCCGCATGTCGTAGCCCTCGGGATCCGTGAAGTAGCGGGGATCCACGCGGGGCTTGTCCCGGTAGTCGCGGGTGCGCAGCCGCACGGTGCCGCGGGAGCGGGCGTGCGTGACGTTCGGCGTCAGGCAGAACGCGTTGTCCGCCGTGGGGTAGCCCTGACGGTAGGTGTGCATGTCGAAGTTCACGCTGCCGTAGTGCATCATCAGGTCCGGGCGGTCCAGACCCTCGTCCACCTGGTCGAACACGCCGATCTCCCACCACTGGGTGGAGTCCTCCACCATGGGCTTCTTCGCCTCCCACTGGATCACCGCCTCCGGGTGGTCCTGCAGGTGGGAGCCCACGCCCGGGGAGTCCACGAGCACGTCCACACCCACCTCCTCGAGGTGCTCGGCGGGGCCGATCCCGGAGAGCATGAGCAGCTTGGGGGTGTCGATGGCGCCGGCGGAGACGACCACCTCCCGGCGTGCGGAGATCACGTGCGCCCTGCCGAACGCGTTGTCGGTGACCTCCACGCCGGTGGCGCGCAGGTTCTCGTCGAAGAGCACCCGCTTCACCTGGGTGCCGGTGAGGATCGTGAGGTTCTCCCGGTCCTGCGCGGGGTGCAGGTAGCTCACGGACGAGGACGAGCGCGTGCCGTCCTCCCGGGCGCTGATCTGGAAGAAGCTCGCGCCCTGCGTCACGGTCTTGCCCGTGTTGAAGTCCGCGTGCGGGATCCCGGCCTGCTCGGCGGCCTCCAGCAGGGCCACTCCGCTCGGGTCCGCCGGGGGCACGTTGCGCAGCCGCACGGGGCCGTCGTGGCCGTGGTGGGCCCCGGGGTCCTCGTTGTTCTCCAGCTTCTGGTACAGCCGGAACGCGAGCTCCGAGTTCCAGCCCTCCAGTCCGTACTTGGACTCCCACTCGTCCAGGTCCTCGGACGGGGCCCAGAACGCGATGCACGAGTTGTGGGACGAGCAGCCGCCCAGCACCTTGGCGCGGGCCATGCGCATGAAGGAGTTGCCGTTCTCCTGCTCCTCCAGCGGGTAGTCCCAGTCGTGGCCGGACTCCAGCAGCTCCATCCAGCGGTTGAGCTGCAGCACCTCGGGGTACCCGGCGTCGTGGTCGCCGGCCTCCAGCAGGGCCACGGACACGTCCGGGTCCTCGCTCAGCCGCGCGGCGACGACCGCTCCCGCGGATCCGGCGCCCACGACCACGTAGTCGTACTCGGCAATGGTGTTCTTCTCAGTCATGTGTTCTCCCTTCGATGGGTGCCCGACGCCGCGGTGCGGGACCGCGGCGTCGGTGCCGTGAGGTGTTCCAGTGCGCGCAACCGTCTGGCGGGCGGGTCAGCGCGCAACGGTTCCGTGCGGGCACGCCGGTGCCGCGGCGGCGTCGTGCTCCGGTCGGACCCGCGGTGTGCTCAGTGCTGCGCGAACCACCCGGTGACGGCGGGCCGGATGTTCTGGTAGACGTGCTTGGTCTCCTGGTACTCGCCCAGCCCGTCGTGGCCGAGCTCACGGCCCACGCCGGACTGCTTCATGCCGCCCCACTCCGCCTGGGGCAGGTAGGGGTGGAAGTCGTTGATCCACACGGTGCCGTGGCGCAGCTTCCCGGCCACGCGCTGGGACTTCCCGGCATCCTGGGTCCACACCGCACCGGCCAGGCCGTAGTGGGTGTCGTTGGCGATCGCCACGGCCTCCTCCTCGGTCCGGAAGGTCTCAACGGTCACGGTGGGCCCGAAGGCCTCGTCGTGCACGCAGTCCATGTCCGGGGTGCACTGGTCGATCACCGTGGGCAGGTAGTAGAAGCCGTCCTCCAGCTGCAGGGTGCCGTCCGCGGAGGAACCCTCCGCGAAGCGGCCACCGCAGCGGATCCGGGCGCCCTGCTCCCGGGCGTGCTCCACGTAGGCGTGCACCTTGTCCCGGTGGGCCCCGGAGATCAGCGCGCCGGTCTCGGCCTGCTCGTCGAACGGGCCGCCCAGCAGGATGCCCTCGGCGCGCGCGGCGAGGTCGCTCACGAACTGCTCGGCGATGGACTCCTCGACCACCAGGCGGGCGCCGGCGGAGCAGACCTGCCCCGAGTGCACGAACGCCGCGTTCAGGGCGTTGTCCAGGGCGGCGTCGTAGTCCGCGTCCGCGAAGACCACGTTGGGGTTCTTCCCGCCCAGCTCCAGGGCCACCTTCTTGACGGTGGCCGCGGCCTCGCGGGCGATCACGCGGCCCGTGACGAGACCGCCGGTGAAGGACACGAGGTCCACGCGGGGGTCCGAGGACAGCGGCGCGCCGGCCTCGGCGCCCGCGCCCAGCACGAGGTTGGCCACGCCCGCGGGCAGCTCGAGCTCCTCGAGCACCTGCATCATGAGAATGGCGGTGTGCGGGGTGAGCTCGGCGGGCTTGAGCACGAAGGTGTTGCCCGCGGCCAGCGCCGGGGCGATCTTCCACGCGGCCTGCAGCAGCGGGTAGTTCCACGGGGTGATGAGCCCGCACACACCCACGGGCTCGTGGACCACTCGGCTGACCACGTCCGGGTCACCGGCATCGACGACGCGGCCGGCGTCGTCCGCGGCGATCTTTCCGAAGTGGTCGAAGCAGTTCGCGATGTCCGACATGTCCTGGCGGGACTCGTCGATGCGCTTGCCGGTGTCGAGGGACTCGGCGCGGGCGAACTCCTCGGCGCGCTCGCGCAGCCGGGCGGCCACGCGCAGCAGGAACTGCCCGCGCTCGGGGGCGGGCACGCCGGACCAGCGGCCGTCGTCGAAGGCCACGCGGGCCGCGGCGATGGCGCGCTCCGTGTCCTCGGCCGTCGCCTCGGCGACCACGGCCACCTCGGCGCCGTCCGCCGGGCACGTGATGGTGCGGGTGCCGCCCTGCAGGGCGGGGACCCATCGGCCGTCGATGTACAGGGTGCTGCTCATGCGTTGTCCTCCTTGGCGGGCGCGGTCTCCAGCTCGGACGTGGGCAGTCCGATCTGGGTGCTCCCGGGATGATCGTGGTTGAGTCGGATGAATTCCAGGTGACGCTCGTAGCAGTCGAGCGCGTCGTTGATGAGCTGCTCGGACGTGTACCCCAGGACGTCGTAGCCCAGGGACCCGGTGGCGGTGAAGACCTCCAGGCGGAAGTACTGGTCCGAGTCCGGATTGGTGCGGAACCCGCCGAAGCCGGGGGTGGGAAAGGCCACCGGGTACACGCGGTACACGAAGTCGCGCTCCGGCGCGAGGTCCACGAGCAGGCACGTCTGGTCCACCGCGGGGTGCTCCTCCGCCGGGGATCTGTCCACCGTGACGCTCACCCCCGTTCCGCGGATCTCCTCGGCGAGCGTGGTCAGGGCGGGCACGGCGACGTCGTCCACGTAGCGCTGGGCGGCACGGGGACCGGGGTAGCTGCCCAGCCGGGAGAGCCGGGAGCGCCAGTGGGTGTCCCGCCCGGTGCGCCCGGCCACCGCGGAACGGCTGGCCACGGCGCCCGACGCCGCGGTGCTGACCTCCACGCGCAGCGCCCGCCACAGCCCCACCATGATGAGGTACATCACCACCGAGAACGGCAGGCCCATGATGAGCGTGGCGTTCTGCAGGGTGCTCACCCCGCCCACCAGGAGCATGGCGAGGGTCAGCACGCCGGTGCTCACGGCCCAGAACACGCGCAGCCACTTGGGCCCGTCCTGGTTGGGGTCGTCGATCCTGGAGGTGAAGTTGCTCATCACGAGCGCACCGGAGTCCGCGGACGTCACGTAGAACAGCAGGCCCGTGAACGTGGCGATCGAGGCAGCCACGGTGGCACCGGGGTACTGCTCCAGCAGGGAGTAGAAGGCCCGCTCGGGGGTGTTCATGGCCACCTCGCCGAACGCGGTGTTGCCGCTCACCACGAGGTCCAGTGCGGAGTTCCCGAAGATCGAGATCCACAGCAGGATGAAGGCGAACGGGACCGTCATGGTGCCCACCACGAACTGGCGCAGCGTGCGTCCGCGGGAGATCCGGGCCAGGAAGAGACCCACGAAGGGCGCCCAGGCGATCCACCAGGCCCAGAAGAACAGGGTCCAGGCGCTCATCCACTCCTGCGGGGCCTCGAACGCGAAGGTGTTCAGGGTCATCCCCGGGAAGCGGGACACGAAGTCCCCGATGTTCATCACGATCGAGTCCAGCAGGAACGCCGTGCGCCCGGCCACCAGCACGTACAGCATGAGCCCGATGGCCAGGACGATGTTCAGCTCGGAGAGCCTGCGGATGCCCTTGTCCACGCCGGACACGCACGAGACCACGGCCATGCCCACGCCCACCGCGATCAGCGCGGACTGCACGGCGAGGTTCTCGGGCACGCCGAAGAGGGACTTCAGCCCGTAGTTCAGCTGCACCACGCCGATGCCCAGGGAGGTGGCCACGCCGAACACGGTGCCGAGCAGCGCGGCGGTGTCCACGGCGTCCCCGGCAACCCCGTGGATGCGCTTGCCCAGCAGGGGGTACAGCGCGGAGCGGATGCTCAGGGGCATCCCGAAGCGGTAGGCGAAGTACCCGAAGGCCATGCCCATCAGGGCGTACATGGCCCAGCCGGTGATCCCATAGTGGAACAGCGTCCACACGAGCGCCTGGCGCGCGGCCTCCAGGTTCTGCCCGTCGCCCGTGGGCGGGGCCAGGTACTGGCTGACCGGTTCGGAGACCGAGAAGAACATCAGGTCCACGCCGATGCCGGCCGCGAAGAGCATGGCGGTCCAGGTGAACATGTTGAACTGCGGCCGGGCGTGGTCCGGGCCCATCCGCACCGTTCCCCCGCGGCTCGCGGCCACCGTGATCACGAACACGATCACGAGCGTGGCGGTGAGGATGTAGAACCACCCCAGCTGGGACGCCACCCATCCCACGACGCCGCCGATCACGGCATCCGCCTGGGCCGGAGCCGCGATGGCCCACGCGGAGAGCCCCACGATCACGGCGGCGGCGGCGATCAGGACCCGCCAGTTCACGGGCAGCTTCGTGGGCGCGGCGGGTGCCTCCGCCGCGCCGTCGGCGGTCGATCCGGCATGTTCCGGCTGGGTGGTCGGTGCAGCACTCATGGGGCGTTCGCATGTCTGGGCCGGACGCGGGCGACCCGGGGTCGAGACGTCGTGTTACCGCACGGTAATCTTCGGCGGTGCCTCCCACTGTAGGGGAAGCCTCCGGCGAGGGCACCCCGAGGGGCCCCCACCGGAAGGTGCTATCCCAGGAGCTTGGCCACGAGGGCGCGGGCGAACTCCTCGTCCACGTCCCCGTAGTTCAGGGAGAAGTCCTCGTCCACGAGGGTGGGCAGCAGTCCCGAGCACAGCACCGCGGCACGCGCGTACAGCCCGGGCAGCGCCGCGCCGATGGGCACGGAGAGCAGGCGCAGCTCGGGGTCGTGGCTCACCAGAGCCGTGCCCGAGTCCCGTGCGGCCAGGTGTTTGCCCAGACCGGAGGACACCGGACGGGCGTGGCCGGAGCCCACGTCCTCGGCCGTGCGGTACGCGTAGCGCGTCTTGTGGTGGTGGTTGATCCGGTACAGCCCCGGCTGGTTGCGGTCCTCCGTGGCCTCCCACGTGGCGTCCGCGGGAACGAACTTCTCCGCCACGCCGTTGTACTGCATCTCCCGCAGCGGCAGTCCTGCCACCACGGAGGACAGCGGGGGCAGGGTGTCCAACATCACGGGCCCGGCGTCGTACACCACGTCGCACATGCCCTCGGGCAGGGACCGGCTCAGGGCCTCGAGGTCCACGTCCTGCAGCATGGTGGTGGCGTGGTCCTCGGGCGAGAGCACCACGGCCTCACCGCCCTGCGCGGCGGCGGCGCGGGTGACGGCGTCCTCCTGCTCGGACTTCCAGCCGCCCGTGAGCAGCACCGAGCCGTCCACGAGCTGGGTGAGGGCGGGCGAGCACACCTGCCAGCGGCGCACCGTCCAGTTCTCGTCCCGGATGGTCTCCAGGAAGCCGAGGGCCTGCAGGTGGCCCACGAACCACTCCTCGAAGCGCTCGGAGTCCTCCAGCTGGCGTGCCACGACCGACAGGCTCGAACGCTTGCCCCCGCCCAGGAACGTGAGCATGTCCTTGAACGGCGCCCAGGACCGCGGGTACTCGCCCTCGTCCGGCCCGATGAACTGCAGCGCCTCCACGGAGCCGGTCTGTCCCACCGCGGAGAGCTTGGTGAGCCTGCCGGGGTAGCGCTTGGTGAGACCGCAGAACTTGCAGCGCCCGAACACCCACGGCGCCCGGGCCTTGGGGTCCATGGGCGGCAGGACCACCTTGTGCCTGCCGGTCACCATGCAGGAGACGTCCGGGGCCTCCGGGAGCTCGTTGCTGCGTTCCGGGAACATCTGCCCCTCGGCGGACTCCCAGCCGGCGACGTCGGGGACCGCCACGTCGGCCGCGTCGAACTCGTGGCCGGACATGTTGTCGAACGAGCCCTGCACGTACTGCTCGGGGATCTCGTCCCGGGTGACCGCGGTGACGGGCCACAGGGTCTCCTCGGCCATGTGCACCATCTCGCCCTCGTAGCCCAGCGAGCGCTGGGTGATGTAGTACGAGCTGTCCCGCACCCGGAACTCCAGGCGCTGCTTGACCGTGCGCCCGGAGCGCAGCACCAGGGTGTAGTCGTTCGGCTTGAGGTGGCCGTCCCCGTGGGCCAGCTCCGTGGTGCCCAGGCTCACCTGGAACGGGGGCACGCGCGGGGCGGTCAGCTTGGTGCTCATGAGCTTGAACGAGTGGGGGTTGCGCCACTCGCACTCCACGGAGAGCGGGTCGTCGCTGTCGGAGGTCACGGTGAGCTGCGGCGGGCGCAGCGCGGAGAAGCGCTCCACGTCCCCGGGGATCCGCAGCCCGCCGGACAGCGTCATGGCGGGCACGAGCCGGGGCACGAGCGCGGAGAAGTTGTCGTTCACGGTCAGTGCGGGGTCCCCGGCGCGCAGCACCTGGACGTCGTCGAAGAGCACCCAGCCCTCGGCAACGCCGTTCTCACCGGCGCCCACCACGCGGTAGTCCGGCGAGGCGGAGTCGTCCAGGACGGCGCGCACCTGGTCCACCCACTCCGGCTGGTCGCGGACCATGATGCGGCACGGCCAGGCCGTGGGCACGTGGTCCACGGAGAGGAACGTGTCCGAGTACGCGTCCTTCGCGAACACCACCACGGGGCGGGGGTTGCGCGTGAGCGTGAGCTCCCCCGCCGTGACGGTGAGCTGCCCGGAGAGCAGGGTGTCGCTGGTCATCCGCGCGCTGTAGGCGGAGATCCCCAGGAAGGCGTCCCCGATGTAGTTCAGGAACATGGTGCGCGGTCCGGCCGTGGTGGTCAGGTCCACCTCACGGCCCGGGACGAGCCGCTTGGGCACCACGAACCCCAGCTCGTACACGGGGTTGCCCACGTAGTCGGTGCCGTCCGTGAGCGAGAGCCCGGGACTGCGGGAGCCGAGGTGGCGCGAGCCCCGGGTGGGTGCCGCGGCGTCGTCGTCCGGGGTGGACTCCCAGGCGTCCAGCTGGGCGAGCGCGACCTGCAGCGCGGGATCCCGTGTCAGCGGGTTGGACCAGATGTTGCGCATGGACTTGGAGACGTCCGTGTCCGCGATGTCCAGCCAGAAGTCGATGTAGATCCCGAGCTCCTGCGCGCTCATGCCCTGCGCGGTGGTCAGTTCCAGGTCCTCGAACATCTGGTGCAGCTGGCGCAGCTCGGACGGGCCGAAGACGGTCTGGGACAGCGCGAGACCCACCGGCCGGTGGTTGACGGCGTACGCGGAGGGCAGCCCGAACTGACCGTCGAACGCCTCGAGCCAGTAGCGCAGGGCGTCCCAGTAGGTCTCCGTGTCCTTGCGCACCGAGGCCTCCAGGGCCTTGGCGTTCTCCTGGCCCGCCTGCAGCAGCACCGTCAGCGGCAGGTAGAACGCGGAGACGGACTTCTTGCCCGTGCGCGCGGCGAGCGCGGACATGTGCCGCCCGGCCAGGGACAACAGTGCCAGCAGCGCCACGACGGGCGGCGGGCCGATCCTCGTGAGGTCCTCGAGCTGGCGCCGGGACATCCGGTACCAGACCTCGGTGAGCTTGTTGAAGGCGTCGAACATCGAGCGGCGGGAGCCGTCCGTGACGAGCAGCGGGGTCACGGAGTCCGCGAGCGCCCGCAGCGTGGCCGGGGCGTCCAGCCCGAACTCGGAGCCGATCTGCTCGAGCATCTTCTCGTCCAGGTCCAGGTGGACCAGCTCCCCCGCCACGCGGGGGCCGAAGAACGCCCGCGCCACGGCGTCGTTCCAGCGCAGGTAGTCGACTTCCTGCGGCCCGGATGCAATCGCGTGGTCTCCCGTGTGGAAACCGGCAGCGTCAGCCACAAATCCTCCGTCTGCGCCGTGGGGCGCTCTCAGTCGTCACAGTCCCTGTCGAGTATAAGGACCCGGGCCGGGCCTTCCCACGGGCCACCGGCGGGTCCCGCGGCCCACGATGCCGCCGCCGTGCGTGCGCGCCGGAGGGCACCTGCCCATGTCCGCGCCGGGCGGTACGGTAGAGCGCATGGATGGCGCTGGACAGTTCTCGGACACCCGTGTGCCGGGTGCGGGCCCGGACTGGCGCAGTGAACTCTCCCGGATCGTGCCCGGCGCGGGACGCGACAGGACCGTCGTGGACCCGGACTCCGGACCCTCCGTGGCCCTGGAGCTGGACCTGGCCCGCGTCCAGAACCGGGCACCGCGGGCGTGGCGGAAATCACCGGAGGAGATCGCCCTGACCCTCACGGCGCGGCCCGTCCTGCGGGGGCGTCGCGGCTGGGTGCACACGGGGATCGACTGGGGCAACCTGGGCTCCCACGCCCGCTCCGGGCGCCTGGACGCGGAGCAGCTGGACTGGTTCGAGGAGTTGCGGGCGCTGTCCGAGTCCCACCGCGGCAGCTACGCGGCGGACCGGCACCAGCTGCACATGGAGCGCTACACCTCGCCGCTGCTGTGGCCGGTCCTGGCCCGCGCCGGGGCACTCGGCATCCCCGTGGTCTCCAGGGGCAGCGCGGCCCCCGTGGTGCTGGAGCGGGACGGCCGTTTCGAGGTCCGCGTGGCGGCCGGGGAGCACGGGGAGCTCGGGCTGCACCCCCAGCTGATCGTGGGGGACCACGAGATCCCGCTGCGCTGGACGCGGATCATCGGCCAGCCCGGCCACGGCCTGTTCTACCCCGAGGCCTCCCCCTCCGCCCTGGACGCCGCGGAGGACCTCAACCAGTTCCCCCTGCACCTGGTGGTGCTCGGCACCCGGCTCAACCAGCAGCAGCGTTCATTCCTGGACCGCGCGGAGTCCCTCACGGTCCCGCGGGACGGCGTGGAGGAGTTCTTCGAGACCTACTTCCCCCGCCTGCACCAGAGCATGAACGTCACCGCGGACGAGGACTCACTGGTGCTGCCGCAGGTGGCGGACCCGGAGTTCGTGCTCACGGTCCACCACGACGACCTCACCGAGCGCGTGGAGTGGGAGTGGGAGTACCAGAAGGGCCGCGAACGGGTGCGGCTGCCCTTCCGCCCGGTGGACCCGCTGGGGGACGAGGCCGTGGCGCGGGAGTCCCGGTGGGAGTCCTCCATGGTGCAGGCGGTGCACCGCAGGATCCCCGAGCTGGACTTCCGGCGCAGCTCCTACGCGGCCGAGGACGCCCTCACGTTCCTGCGGGAGTGGCTGCCGCAGCTGCGCCGGATCCCGGACCTGCGCATCGAGGAGACGGGAGGTGCCCCCGCCTACCGGGAGGTCTCGGAACCCACCGAGATCACCGTCTCCACCGCCCCCACGGAGCACCACGACTGGTTCGGGCTCGGGGTCACCGTCAAGGTGGGCGAGCACTACCTGCCCTTCGCGGAGATCTTCCAGGCGCTGGACCGCGGCCAGGACGTGATGCTGCTGCGGGACGGCTCCTACTTCCCCCTGGACCGTCCGGAGTTCGTCCGGCTGCGCGCCCTGATCGCCGAGGCCCGGACCCTGCAGGAGGACAAGAACGCGCCCCTGGCCCTGAACCGCTACCAGACGAGCCTGTGGGAGCAGTTCGAGGAGCTCGCCACGGACACGCGGCAGGCCGAGGCGTGGCGCGCCGGCGTGCGGGCCCTCGCCCACCTGGACGAGGTCCCCTCCCCGCCCGTCCCGGACACCCTGCAGGCCTCCCTGCGGCCCTACCAGTACGAGGGCTTCCGGTGGCTGAGCTTCCTGTGGGAGCACGGTCTCGGCGGGGTGATCGCCGACGACATGGGTCTGGGCAAGACGGTGCAGACCATTGCCGCCATGCTGCGCGCCACCTCACTGGACCCGGAGCTGCCGCCCTACCTGGTGATCGCACCCACCTCCGTGGTGGCCAACTGGTCCGCGGAGCTGCGCCGCTTCGCGCCGTCGCTGGACGTCACCGTACTCACCACCACCAAGGACTCCGTGGTCGGCGCGGCCAGGGCCTCCCACGTGGTGCTGACCTCCTACGCCCTGCTGCGCCTGGACGCGGAGGCCTACCAGTCCGTGGAGTGGGCCGGGGTGGTCATGGACGAGGCGCAGTTCGTGAAGAACCCCCGCACCAAGGCCTACCGCGCCGTGAAGAACCTGCATGCCCGCACGTGTCTGGCCATCACCGGCACCCCCATGGAGAACAGCCTCTCCGAGCTGTGGTCCCTGCTGTCCCTGACCGCGCCGGGCCTGTTCCCGTCCAGGAAGCGCTTCACCGAGCACTACCAGCGCCCCATCGAGCGCGCCATGGACTCGGACGCCCTGGCACGGCTGCGCGCCCGGATGAGGCCGTTCATGCTCCGGCGCAGCAAGTCGGACGTGGACCTGCAGCTGCCGCCCAAGCTGGAGCACGTGCTGCCCGTGGGTCTCAACGCCGAGCACCGCAGCGCCTACGACCGGCGGCTGCAGCGCGAGCGCGCCAAGATCCTGGGGCTGCTGCGCGACTTCGACAAGAACCGCTTCACGATCTTCCAGTCCCTCACCACCCTGCGCATGCTGGCGCTGGACCCCTCGCTCGTGGACCCGGACGCCACGGCCGCCTCCTCCAAGCTGGACGTCCTGTTCGAGCAGCTCCCCCAGCTGATCCAGGAGGGTCACCGCCCGCTGGTGTTCAGCCAGTTCACGAGCTTCCTCAAGATCATGGCACGTCGGCTGGACGAGGCGGGGATCGCCTACAGCTACCTGGACGGCAGCACCCGGGACCGCGCCGGGGCCCTCGATCGGTTCCGCAGCGGCCGGGCACCCGTGTTCCTCGTGAGTCTCAAGGCCGGCGGCTTCGGCATCAACCTCACCGAGGCCGACTACTGCTACCTGCTGGACCCGTGGTGGAACCCCGCCGCGGAGAACCAGGCCGTGGACCGCACCCACCGGATCGGGCAGACCAAGAAGGTCATGGTGTACCGCATGGTGGCGCAGGACACGATCGAGGAGAAGGTCATGGAGCTGAAGACCCGCAAGGCGGACCTCTTCTCGGCGGTGCTCGACGACGACCACGTCTTCTCCACCTCTCTCGACGCCGAGGACATCCGCTCGCTCGTGGGGCTCTGAGCACGACGCCGCCCGGGCCCCCTCCCGGGGGGGCCCCGCCCGTCGCCCGCACCGCGGCCGCCCCGGGCAGCCGCGACCCGGTCCCCGGGGCGCGCTGGCACCCATGGCCGACCGTGCGGACGGTGGGCAAGCTTCGGGGTCCCGAAATCACCGTCCGCGTCCCGTGCGTAAGATCCGGAGGCATGCCCGAGTCCAGCACCCCGTCATCCGTCATGCCCGGAGCCCCCGAACCGACGTCCGCCCAGATCCGCCGCTGGCGCCACTACCTCGCGGACGAGCTCGCGGAGGCCAAGACCTACGAGCACCTCGCGCGCCACAGCACGGGGCGCCACGCCGAGATCCTGCACCGGGTCGCGGAGGGCGAGGGCCGCCACGCCGAGCACTGGCGCAGGCTCCTGGGCCCCCACGCCCACCGTGCCGTGAGTCCCGGCATCGAGGCCCGCATCCTGATGTTCCTGGCCAGGCACGTGAGCTCGGTGTTCGTCCTGGCCCTGCTGCAGCGCGCCGAGTCCCGCTCCCCGTACCGCGAGGACCCGGACGCCACCGCGGCGATGGCCGCGGACGAGGCCGTGCACGAGGAAATCATCCGCGCCCTGGCCACGGACGGCCGCACCCGGCTCTCGGGCAACTTCCGGGCCGCCGTGTTCGGCGCGAACGACGGCCTGGTGTCCAACCTCGCACTCGTGATGGGCGTGGGGGCCACCGGCACGGCCAGTTCCATGGTGCTGTTCTCGGGCATCGCCGGGCTGCTCGCGGGCGCGCTGTCCATGGGCGCGGGCGAGTTCGTCTCCGTGCGTTCGCAGCGGGAGCTGCTGGACGCCTCGCAGCCCACGCAGGTGACGCTGCGGGTGGCACCCTCCCTGGACCTCGACGCCAACGAGCTCACCCTGATCTACCGGGCCCGCGGGATGAGCGAGGAGGCCGCCGAGCACCGGGCCGCCGAGCGGCTGGGCCACTTCGACTGCGACTGCGACCCCTCGCTGTCCTACCAGGACGAGAAGGCCCGCCGGGTGGTCGACGGCGAGGACGAGCAGCCCGCACCCGACGACAACCAGGCACTGGGCACGGACCTGGGAGCCGCGGCGTCGAGCTTCTGCTTCTTCGCGTCGGGCGCGATCATCCCCATCCTCCCCTACCTCTTCGGTCTCGGGGGTGGGGCGGCCCTGCTCGTGGCCATGGCACTGGTGGGCGTGGCGCTGCTGATCACGGGCGGTTTCGTGGGCCTGCTCTCCGGCGCCTCACCGTTGAAGCGGGGGCTGCGCCAGCTGGCCATCGGGTACGGTGCCGCGATCGCCACCTACCTGCTGGGGCTCGCGTTCAACACGGGGGTGGCCTGACCCCGCGAACACGCGGCAATCATTTTGTCCCCTCTAGTGCCCACAAGCGCATGGAATTATGAGCAGTTGCCGCATAATTCGCAGGAGTAAATCCGGCACGGCATCCGGATGACCCGCATCACCCCTAGTCAGAAGCATATTTCGTGCTCCTGTCCCTGAATTTTCCACTGTGGGACGGCGCACTGCAGGGCGGGTGGTGAATTCGGGAATTCCCGGGGGCTCGGAGTCGTCTGAGAAATTCCGATATTCTGATGACGTGGTTCTTTGAACCACTGCAACGGGAGACTTCGCACAGGGAAACCGCCACACCTGCACTGGGGGGTGCACTGTGGCTGGTGCTGTGCGTCGGTAGCCGCTCAGCCCACGGCTTGATCCCGTTGAGGCGTTATCGCCTGCCGGTGGCCGCTGGTTCTCTCACAGAGGCGCACCTCTCCCCGCGCCGGACGGGCTCCTACCGTCCGCTCTCGCGGCCACCGGTCGATAACGCCCCCTGACCCGGGTGAGGCGATAGCATCGACTGCGGCTCACGGGCACCCCACGCGTTCCGCGGGCCGTCGATCCGTCCCGCCACGTCAGGAGCGCCCCCTCATGTCGGTCCACCAGCCCACGCCCGACGAGCACGTCCTCACCGCCCACTGCCCCGAGGCCTACGGGCTCGTGAGTGCCGTGGCCTCCAACCTGACGAGCCAGGGCTGCGACATCTTCGACGTCAAGCACTTCTCGGACCGGCACGACGACCGGTTCTATATCCGCTGCCACACCATCAGCGCACCGGGCACCGTGACCACGCAGTCACTGGTCGAGGGCTTCCGCCCCGTGGCGCAGGAGCACGACATGCGCTTCCGCCTGGTGGACGCCCGGAAGAAGACCCGCGTGCTCGTCATGGTCTCCAAGATCTCCCACTGCCTCGCGGACCTGCTGCACCGCGCCCACGTGGGTTCCCTGCCCGTGGAGATCGTGGCCGTGGTGTCCAACCACACGGACCTGCAGCCGCTCGTGGACTTCCACGGCGTGCCGTTCCACCACGTCCCCGTGACCCGGGAGACCAAGCCGCAGGCGGAGGCCGAGCTGCTCGAGCTCGTCGCCGCGTACGACACCGAGCTCGTGGTCCTCGCCCGCTACATGCAGATCCTCTCGGACGAGCTCACCCGGGAGCTGGCCGGGCGGTGCATCAACATCCACCACTCGTTCCTGCCCTCCTTCAAGGGCGCCAAGCCTTACCACCAGGCCTACGAACGCGGCGTCAAGATGGTGGGCGCCACCGCCCACTACGTGACCCCGGACCTGGACGAGGGGCCCATCATCGCGCAGCGCGTGATCCCCGTGGACCACGCGCACACCCCCGCGGACCTCGTGGCCGCGGGTTCCGACGCGGAGACCCAGGCACTGTCCCGCGCCGTGAAGTGGCATGCCGAGGGACGCGTGGTGATCTCCGGCAACCGCACCATCGTGCTGGCCTGAGGCCCGTCACCCGGCCCACGACGAGAACGACGCCGCTCCCCCACCGAGGTGGGCGAGCGGCGTCGTCGTGGCGGCGGTCCCGGCGAACCGGGAGCCGGTCACTTGCCGGAGAAGATGTCCCGCATCAGCTGCGCGGTCTCCGAGGGGGTCTTGCCGACCTTCACCCCGGCGGCCTCGAGGGCCTCCTTCTTCGCCTGGGCCGTTCCGGAGGAGCCGGAGACGATGGCACCGGCGTGGCCCATGGTCTTGCCCTCGGGAGCGGTGAAGCCGGCCACGTAGCCCACCACGGGCTTGGTGACGTTGGCCTTGATGAAGTCCGCGGCGCGCTCCTCGGCGTCGCCGCCGATCTCGCCGATCATCACGATGGCCTCGGTCTCAGGATCCGCCTCGAACGCCTCGAGGGCGTCGATGTGGGTGGTCCCGATGACCGGGTCACCGCCGATGCCGATGGCGGTGGTGAAGCCCAGGTCACGCAGCTCGTACATCATCTGGTAGGTCAGGGTGCCGGACTTGGAGACCAGACCCAGCTTGCCCTTGCCGGTGATGTTCGCGGGGGTGATGCCCAGCAGCGACTCCTCGGGGGAGATGATGCCCGGGCAGTTGGGGCCGATGATCCGGGTCTTCGGCTTGCCGTCCGCGCCGGTCCTGGCCCGGGAGTGGGCCCAGAACTCGGCGGAGTCCTGCACGGGGATGCCCTCGGTGATCACGACCACCAGCGGGATCTCGGCGTCGATGGCCTCGATCACGGCGTCCTTGCAGAAGGCCGGCGGCACGAAGACGATCGACGCGTTCGCGCCGGTCTCCTTCATGGCCTCGGCCACGCTGCCGAACACGGGCAGCTCCACGGGGTTGCCGTCCTGGTCCTTGTGGCTCACCGTGGTCCCGGCCTTGCGGGCGTTCACGCCGCCCATCACCTGGGTGCCGGCCGCGAGCATGCGTGCGGTGTGCTTGGTGCCCTCGCCGCCGGTGATGCCCTGAACGATGACCTTGGAGTCCTTGTTCAAAAAGATCGACATGTCTTCTTCCTGGTAGCTCTGTTCGTGGGCGATTACTTGGCGGACTGGGCGAGCTCGGCGGCCTTGTCGGCGCCGGCGTCCATGGTGTCCGCGGTGGTGATCAGCGGGTGGTCGGCCTTGCGGAGGATCGCGCGACCCTCGTCCACGTTGTTGCCGTCCAGGCGCACCACGATGGGCTTGGTGGCGGAGTCGCCGAGGATCTCGAGCGCCTTGACGATGCCGTTGGCCACGGCGTCGCACGCGGTGATGCCGCCGAAGACGTTGACGAAGACGGACTTGACCTGGGGGTCGCCCAGGATGACGTCCAGGCCGGCGGCCATGACCTCGGCCGAGGCGCCGCCGCCGATGTCCAGGAAGTTGGCGGGCTTCACGTCACCGTGCTTCTCGCCGGCGTAGGCCACGACGTCCAGGGTGGACATCACGAGACCGGCACCGTTGCCGATGATCCCGACCTCGCCGTCGAGCTTGACGTAGTTGAGGTCGTTCTCCTTGGCCTTCTCCTCGAGGGGATCGGCGGAGGTCTTGTCCGCGAGCGCGGCGTGGTCCTCGTGGCGGAACTCGGCGTTGTCGTCCAGGGACACCTTGCCGTCCAGGGCGAGGATCTCGCCGCCGCCGGTCTTCACGAGCGGGTTGACCTCCACCAGGGTGGCGTCCTCCTTCGCGTAGACCTCGCCCAGCTTGACCAGCACGGGGACGACCTTCTCCGCGGTCTCCGCGTCGAACTTCGCCTGCTCCACGATCTCGCGGGCCTTGGCCTCGGTGATGCCCTCGGCGGGGTTCACGTCCACGCGGGCCAGGGCGTCCGGGCGCTCCACGGCGAGCTGCTCGATCTCCATGCCGCCCTCCACCGAGCACATGGCCAGGTAGGAGCGGTTGGCGCGGTCCAGCAGCACCGAGAAGTAGTACTCCTCCGCGATGTCCGCACCCTGGGCGATCATGACGCGGTGCACGGTGTGGCCCTTGATGTCCATCCCGAGGATCTGCTGGGCGTACTCGTAGGCTTCCTCCGGCGACTTCGCGACCTTGACGCCGCCGGCCTTGCCGCGACCGCCCACCTTGACCTGGGCCTTGACGACGGTCACGCCGCCGATCTTCTCGGCGGCTGCCTTGGCTTCTTCTGGGGTAGTGGCGACGATGCCGGCCAGCACGGGGACGCCGTGCTTCTCGAACAGGTCGCGTGCCTGGTACTCAAACAGGTCCACGGATAGGTGTCCTTCTGCGTCGAGGTGTGTCGTCCCGCGCCGGGAACCCCCGGCTGGAGCGACCTGATGTGGGGGGATGTGGTGCAGCGCTGCACCACAGTGCCCTCGCGGCGATTTTAGTCCATGGCGAGGGGATTTCCCGTACCGCCGGTGTGCGTGAAGCCACACCGCACCTTCCCGGGACGGGCGGCCCCACCTGGTTGACTGGGCGCATGCGACGCATCGGACTGCCGGAGATCTGGGACGCCCGCGAGGCGGACCGGGGGTTCATGGCCTCGCTCGCCACGTTCTCGTTCGTGGCGCTCGGCCTGGAGCTCGTGGTGGACGGCACCGTCCTCACCTACACCGGCGCGGCTCCCGGGCTGTACCCCCTGGGGTGGCAGTGCCTCGAGTGGATCGGTCTCGGTGCGGCCTGGCTGGTCACGGCCCGCGCGCTGGTGTCCTGGTCCCGACGCCGCGGGGTGGACCCCCTGCCGAGCGAGTTCTCCTCCGCGGGGCGCGACGGCGCCCTGGACCACCGCGCCTGGCGCGCCGTCCTGCTGTGCTTCCTCTCGGCGGTCGTGCTCGCCATCGTGCTCCCCGCGCTGATCGGGGGCCCGTGGGGGTTCGTGCCGGTGGGCCGGTACCTGCAGCTCTACGACGCGTACGGCGCGGCGGGCTGGCTCGCGATGCTCGCGTGGGCGGTGTATCTGGTGGGCCGGTGCGCGGTGATCGCCGGGTTCCTCGCCTACGCCCACAGGGCCGTGCGGGGCGTGGCCACCTTCCGCGGGGCGCACCGCATCCCCTGGGGCGGGCTCGTGACCGGTGCGGTCATGGGCGCGGTGGCCTTCCTCTCCCGCGGGCAGGCCGTGGCGCTGACCACCGTGATGGTGTGCCTGCTGCTGGGGCTGATCCACGTCCGCTGCGGGGAGTCGCTGCGGATCACCGCGGTGTTCACGGTGCTGGTGCTGGCCGTCGTCTGAGGCCGCGACGCACCCGCAGGGTCCGGAGCCCGCCGCCGCGTGACCTCGCGCCGTGCCCGCGAGCCCGGTGCTACGAGACCTTCGTCATGGGCGCGTAGCGCAGCAGCAGCCGCTTCTCCTCGGCCCCGAAGCGGACCTTCGCCACGGTCTTGTCCCCGCTGCCCTCCACGGCGACCACCGAGCCGCGGCCGAACGCCTTGTGCTCCACGGCGTCCCCCACGCCCAGCGAGGGGATCTCCCTGTTCGGCTCCACGCGCCCCGCGGTGGCCGGGGACAGCCGGCGGAACGTGGCCCCGGAGCCCGCACCCGCACCCCAGGACGAGCCGCGCAACGGATCACGGGACCCGAACCCCGTGTGCACCGGCGAACCCCAGCCGCCGGACGCGGCAGCGCCCTCCCGCTTCCAGTCGATGAGGTGCCCGGGGATCTCGTCCAGGAACGGGCTGGCCGGGTTGAACTGGGACTGTCCCCACATGGAGCGGGACTCGGCGCGCGTGATGTAGAGCCGCTCGCGGGCGCGCGTGATGCCCACGTAGGCGAGCCGCCGCTCCTCCTCCATGCTCGAGGGGTCCGCGAAGCTGCGCTGGTGCGGGAAGATCCCGTGCTCCATGCCGGTGAGGAACACCACAGGGAACTCCAGGCCCTTGGCCGTGTGCAGCGTCATGAGTGTCACGACCCCCTGGGAGCGTGCCTGCGCGACCTCCTCGGCGATCTGCTGGGCGCTCGCGGCGTCGTCACCGTCGCGCCCGGGCTGGGACGGGATCTGGTCCGCGTCCGCCACGAGCGCCACGTGCTCGAGGAACTCCCCGAGCCCGGCCTCGGGGCGGTCCTTCTCGAACTCCCGCACCACGGCCACGAGCTCCGCGAGGTTCTCCACGCGGGACTCGTCCTGGGGATCGGTGGACGTGCGCAGCGCCTCCAGGTACCCCGACTGCTCCAGCACCGCCTCGAGCACGGCGGTCACGGAGGCGCCGGCCGCCAGTTCCCGCAGGTCGTCCATCAGCTGCGAGAACTTCCGGATGGCGTTGGCGGAACGGGTGGCCAGCCCGGGCGCCTCGTCCAGGCGGTGCATCGCGTCGGAGAAGGAGATGCCCTCGCGCTCGGCGAGTGCGGCGATCGAACCCTGCGCCCGGTCTCCGATGCCCCGCTTCGGCTCGTTGATGATGCGGCGCACGGTGATGTCGTCCGCGGGGTTCGCGACGGCCCGCAGGTAGGACATGGCGTCCTTGATCTCCTTGCGCTCGTAGAAGCGCGTTCCACCCACCACCTTGTACGGCAGCCCCACGCGCATGAGGATCTCCTCGAGCGAGCGGGACTGGGCGTTGGTGCGGTAGAACACGGCCACGTCCCCGGGACGGATGCCGTGCTCGTCCTGCAGCCTGTCGATCTCCTCGGCGATGAAGCGGGCCTCTTCGTGCTCGTTCTCCGCGGCGTAGCCCACGATGGGGGCGCCGTCCCCCTCGGCGGTCCACAGCTTCTTGTCCCGACGGTCGGCGTTCTGGGAGATCACCGCGTTCGCCGCGGAGAGGATGTTCTGGGTGGAGCGGTAGTTCTGCTCCAGCAGGATGGTGCGGGCCGAGGGGTAGTCCCGCTCGAAGTCCGTGATGTTGCGGATGTCCGCACCGCGGAACGCGTAGATGGACTGGTCCGAGTCCCCCACCACGGTCAGCTCCGCGGGCGGCAGCCCGGAGGGGTCCCCGCCCTGCGGGGAGTCCGCTCCCACGAGTTCGCGGACCAGCGCGTACTGCGCGTGGTTGGTGTCCTGGTACTCGTCCACGAGCACGTGCCGGAAGCGGCGCCGGTAGTACTCGAGCACCTGGGGGAACGCCCGGAACATGTGGACGGTCTCGCCGATGAGGTCGTCGAAGTCCATGGCGTTCGCCGCGCGCAGGCGCTGGGTGTATCCCCGGTAGACCTGCGCCACCGCGGACTCGAACGGATCGGTGGAGCTGGCCCGCGCCAGGCAGGTCTCGTCGTCCACGAGCTCGTTCTTCAACGCGGAGATCTTGTGCTGGATGGCCTTGGGCGCGAAGCGCTTGGGGTCCAGCTCGTGCTGCTTGGCCACCTGGGTGATCAGGCGCAGCGAGTCCGCGGAGTCGTAGATGGAGAAGTTGGGGGACAGCCCCAGGGTCTTGGCCTCCCGCCGCAGGATGCGCACGCACAGGGAGTGGAACGTGGAGATCCACATGGAGCGGGCGGACTCCCCCACCAGCTCCACGATGCGCTCCCGCATCTCCGCGGCGGCCTTGTTGGTGAACGTGATGGCCAGGATCTCTCCCCGGCGCGCACGGCCCGTGGCCAGCAGGTGGGCGATGCGGTGCGTGAGCACCCGGGTCTTGCCGGACCCCGCCCCGGCCACGATGAGCAGCGGCGATCCCGAGTGCTCCACGGCCGCCCGCTGCGGCTCGTTGAGACCGGCCACGAGCTGCTCCGGGGACGCGACGGCGTCGAAGGAGCCCTGGGGGACGCCCGCGTTCGCGGAACGCACCGAGGAAGCGGAGAGCAGGGGGTTGTCCGAGAGGTAGTCCATGGTGCGCCCAGTCTATCCAGGGGCTCGGACGCCCTCAGACGTACCGCGGCTCCACCAGGTGGCGGCCGTTGCGGTCCTCGACCCACAGCTGCGAGTCCGCCACCGTGACCCGCACGGGGGTGTCCAGCACCACGTCCTCGCCCGCCAGCTCGTCCGCCTCCCGCTCCGGGCCGCCGTACACGGTGGTGACCTCGAGATCGGTGAGGTCCACGTGGCGCAGCGCGTGGTTGCCGGTGTCCGCCACCACCACGGAGCCGTCGTACAGGATCTGCAGGTCCTCCGGGTGCGCGAGCCTGGCGTCCGCCGCGGGGCCGTCCAGGTACCCGGCCCCGTGCCGACCGACGACCGTGGTCACGCGGGGATCGCCGTCGGGCCGGTCGGTGTTGATCTCGAGCCGACGCAGGGACGAGGAGTCCCGGTCCACGAGCCACAGGGTGCCGTCCCCGGCCTCGGTGATGGAGACGGTGGCCGCGAACTTGGCCTGGGCCACCTTCCCGTCGCGGCGCCCGGCCTCCCCCGTGCCCGCCCACTCCTGGAGGGAGTCGGTGTACGCGTCCCAGCGGAAAAGCCGGTTGCGCTCCGGGACCGCCGCGATCACGGCGGAGAGCTTGTGCGACCACACGATGTCCGCCATGCGTGCGCCCTCCAGGACCGCGCAGTCGATCCTGCGGCGCACGGTGGTGTGGTCCGCCTCGTACAGGGTGAGCGCCGTCCCGTCACCCGCGCTCATGAGCAGTCCGTCCGGCAGGCCGATGGACAGTTCCATGGCCGTCACCACCTTTCGCGGTGCCCCGCGGCACCTGTCCCCACCTCGTCCTCGAGAGTGGCATCCGTGGCTCCTCACAGTACGCCGCGGGGGATAATGGGGCCATGGGTATGACCAGAGCGCAGAAGGCCCGGAAGTACGGGGAGAGCGGCGGCAGCACGGCGGCCGGTTCCCGAAGGTCCCGCGGCGCGGCTGCCCGGCCCGCGGGAGTCCGGCCCACCAGCGTCCACGAGATGCGCCCGGATGAGCTCGCGGCCGAACCCACCCGGGGGTCCTCGGCGGGAATCCTGGTGGGTGTGGCGTTCTTCGTGGGCGCCGCCCTGTGGCTCTACTACCACCTGCTGGTGCTGCAGGGCGTCTCCGGTGCCATGGCCCACGGGGTCACGGCACCGGAGCTGCTCGCGGGGGGTTTCGGCCCGGAGCACGTCGCGGACTTCGCCCGCGGGCTGGGTCCGGACGGGCACACCGGCTATAAGGGGGTCCACGCCACCACCGGACTGTTCACACCCCTGCTGACGGGCATGGGATGGTTGCTGTTCACCGGGCTGAACACCCCTCAGCGCGCCCGCAAGTGGGTCTACTGGGTGGTGGTCCTCGCCTACGCCGTGGTGTTCGTGGCGGGCAACTCCGCTCTCGACGCCGCCGTGGCCCACCCCGCCGATCAGGGGGCCGCGGCTCTCGCCTCCGGACTCGTGGTGACCCGCTGGATCCTCTTCGCGGCCCTCGTGCTCATCACGGTCATCGTGGCGGTGTCCGTGGTCCGCCGCAAGCTCTCCGACTTCGCCGAGGGCAGGCTCCCGGGCCAGCGCCCGCGCGGCTGAGCGCCGGGCACCGCGGATGAACAATGCCCCACCCGGTGACGGGTGGGGCATTCTCCGTGCCCCCGATTGGATTCGAACCAACGACACCGGCTTTAGGAGAGCCGTGCTCTATCCCCTGAGCTACGAGGGCAACAGTGCTCCACTTTATCCGCGCGACGTTCCCCCCGCGAGTCGAGCGCACAATGGGGTCATGACCGTCTACATCGATCCACCCCGGTGGCCCGCGCACGGCACCGTCTTCTCGCACATCGTCTCGGACGCCTCCATTGCGGAGCTGCACGACTTCGCCCGTGCGCTGGGTGTCTCCGAGCGGGCGTTCGACCGGGACCACTACGACGTCCCGGCCCACCGCCACGCCGCCGCCGTGGCGCTGGGCGCCGTCCCCGTGGACGGCAAGCAGCTCGCCCGGCTCCTGATCCGCAGCGGTCTGCGGATCCCCGCACGACGCCGCCCGGCCAAGCTCGCGGCCGCCCTCACCGCACGGTGGCGCCGGCACTTCCCGCGGCACCCGGACATGGCGGGCGAGCTGCTGCAACGGTGGAGCGAGCCCCACCGCGCCTACCACGGCCCGGCGCACCTGCTGGACGTGCTGGAGGCCGTGGACCTGCTCACCGCTGCCGACGAGCACCCGGAACTCGTGCTGGCGGCCTGGTTCCACGACGCCGTGCACGAGGGAACGGCCGGCCAGGACGAACGGGACTCGGCGGCACTGGCCCGGAGGCTGCTGTCCACCGAAGGGTGGCCGGAGGGTGTCGGGGACCGCGTGGCCGACCTCGTGCTCGTCACCGAGCACCACTCCCCCGATCCCGGGGATCGCGAGGCGTGCCTGCTGGTGGATGCGGATCTCTCGGTCCTCGGGGCCGGCACCGAGGACTACGACCGCTACCGCGCGGCGGTCCGGCGGGAGTACGCCGATGTGCCCGAGGAACAGTTCACGGCCGCGCGGGCCGAGGTGCTGCGCGCGCTGCGGGAGAAACCGCAGCTGTTCCACGAGCCACGGGCCGTGGCGCTCTGGGAGGAGCGTGCCCGCCGGAACCTGGACCGCGAGCTCGGGATCCTGACCCGCGCGTAAGGAGGCCGTTCCGCTCGGGAACGAGCCCGGTCACCGACCGCGGCGACGCTCCTCGGGGTTCGGGGCGGCCGCGGTCGAGGCGGCGGCGTCGCGGGCACGGGCGGCACTCCGGCGTCGGAAGACGATGGCGGCCAGGACCAGACCGACGATGATGCCGATGCCCCCGGAGACCGACAGCCACATGGCCACGTGCCCCGCGAACGCCGCCACGACGAACCCCACGATGATCCCGGGGATCGCCCCCGCCACCATGCCCACGGCGTAGTAGGTGAATTCCTGGTCCTGGGGGGTGCGAGCGGCGCTGGAGAGATCGGTGGACATGCCCCCGATTCTACGACGCCCCGCTGGGTGGTGACCGAGGACCCGTGCCCCTGCGGCCCGCCTGGCGGGATGCGGGTGTGGCGGGGCGCGGGAGTGGCAGGGCGTGGGCGTGCCCGGCCGGGCGGGCTCCACATCACCAGGGGGCGGAACGGCTGGCTGCGCCGCAACGGCCGCACCGCATGCGGGGGGGCGTGATCGGAGCCGGGGGTGCAACCGGGAGGCGGGAGCGAAAAAGACGTACGGACCCCGTGGTCGACGGGGTCCGTACGTCTTTTCGCGTCCTCATCGGGATCGGGTACACAACCGGTCCCGACTCGTCACGAGGTGTGGCACCGTGCGGATCACCGCGGTGCCGGGTGTGGAAGGGCTCAGCCCACGCGGATGAACTCCGGGCCGGAGCCCACGTACGCGCTGGTCTTGACGGTCTGGTTGCCGTTCCAGCCGCCGTGGATGGCCTGGCCGTTGCCCGCGTAGATGGCCACGTGGGCCACGCCGGCACCGCCGTTGGCGTAGTAGGCGATGTCACCGGCGCGGGCCTCGGAGGCCGACACCGGGGTGCCGAGGGACTTGTAGCTGGCGGGATAGCCGTGGTGGTTGATGCCCACGGCCCGGAGGGAGTTGGTCACCAGTGCGGTGCAGTCCTGGTTCGCGCCGATCTGTGCCTCGGCGGCACCCAGGATGGCCTGGCCCTGACCGGAGGCGGAGACGTGGGCGGCCTTCGCCGGGGCGGTCCTGGCGGCACCGGTGGACTGCGGGGTGACGGTGCCGGTGTGGGACGCGGCCGTGGCCTGGGGCGCCGCAGGAGCGGTCCGGGAGGTGCCCTGGTGGGCGGGCTGGACCTGCGTTGTGGGAACCTCGGAGGAGTACACCTGGGTGCTCTGCTGTGCCGCGGCCTCCTTGGCCAGGGTCTGCTGGCTCGGCTGAGCCGCGTGACGGCCCTGCACGGGGGCCTGCTCGGCCACGGGGGTGACGTTCTGCGAAGCGGTCACGACCTTGGAGGCGGCGGGGGCCTCGACCCGGGCAACGGGCACCTGGGCTGCGGGAGCGCTGGCAGCCGGAGCCTGGGCTGCGGGAGCGCTGGCAGCCGGAGCCTGGGCGGCGGGCGCGCTGGCAGCCGGAGCCTGGGCGGCGGGCGCCTTGGGGGCTGCGGCCTGGGGTGCCGGCGCCTGCTGCGTCGCGGCAGGGGCCTGGATCGGGGTCACATCCGCCACCGGGGCGGCCTGCACCACGGAGGACCGGACGGGGGCCGCGGCCTTGACGGCCGGCTGGGCCTTGACGGCCTTCGCGGCGGGAGCGGTCTTCTGCTCGGCCTTCTCGGCCTTGGCGGCGGGTTTCGCCGACACGGTGTTCTCGGAGGCGGGCGCCTCGGACACGGCGGCGGCGGGGGTCTGCTCAGAGGCGTTCTGCGTGGCCTGGACGGACACGGTGGTGGCGAGGGCCAGACCGGAGAAGGCGGCCACTGCGGCCACGGTGCGGGCCTTGCCCGCGAAGAGGCCCTTGGCGGCCTGCGAGGAGGTTTCGTTCGACATGCGTGTGGTTTCCTAACACGTTCGTGTCCACCCAGGGCACGGAGGTGTGCGGTGACCGCAACGTATTCGCACGCTGCACGGGTTCACCGGTGTGGGCGGTGTGGTGATGTTCTGTGATGTCAGCGGCTGACAGCCGGTGTGCCGTTCGAGGATCCGAACGGCACACCGGCCGCAGAGCCGGCTCGATCCTGGTGCCGAGGTGGCGCGAGCGCGTCACCTCGGGCGCGTGGATCAGCGGAAGGTGTAGTACCCGTCCAGCTGCATGGCGTTCACGGAGTGCACCTGGGTGCCCTGCGACGGGTTGAGAGCGGAGATCATCTGGCCGTTGCCGATGTAGATCCCCACGTGGGAGCCGCCGTTCTGGGACACCAGATCGCCGGGCTGCGGGTTGGAGGTGGGGGTGCCGGCGCCGATCTGGGCCCAGCTGACGCGGGGGATGTTGATCCCGTTCTGGGCGTACACCCACTGGGTGAAGCCGGAGCAGTCCCACGCCTTGAAGCTGGTTCCGGCGGGAACGTACGCACCACCCACGCCGGCGTACGCACTGCCGAGAAGGCCGCCGCCGGAGTGGTTGGACTGCGTGCTCACGCCGGAGGCGGACGCCGTGGTGCCCGCGGACTGCGTGGCGCCGGACGTCATCGTGCCGGTGGACGGCGTGGAGTAGGAAGCGTTGTAGGACAGCACCGAGGGGGTGCTGACGGAGGACGTGGACCCGAGGTCCACGATGTCCCCGGCCGCCTGGGCGGGCATCGCGATGCCTGCAACGGCGGCACCCGCCGCGACGGCCGCGACGGTGGTGTTGCGCACGGCGTGCGACGAGGTCTCGGCGCGGTGGCGTGCAGAAGTGTTCTTGATGAGAGACATGGTTGTTCCTCCCTGCGCCTACGAGGTGAGCTGTCGGGTTCGGATGGGAGACATCCGGTCGCACGATCTGGTGTGCCGTGCTGACTTGACCCCAAGGACCCGTGGGGCTGTCACGAGTCCGGAAGTGGTTCCCCCGCTTCTGCCATGCGGATTTTCTGTGTACGGGTCCCGGGGGCGCATGGCAGAACTCGGCGAGCGCTCGGGAGTGCCGGATCCGACCAGTGATCGGCACGTGCACGACTGTACAGGAGGGATAACGAAAATGTCACGTTTTGATTACAACGGATCACGGATCGGGCAATCGGGGGAATCAATGGGCTGCATTGCGTAGCTCTCGGATATCAATGGCCATCCCGATTGTCGCCCCGCCCCACCGCCACACCATGCTGTGACCAGGCACGATACCCCTCGGCGCCGTGGAGGGCGCCCCACGGGGCGGGATGGTCGACGCGGTGATCCCCAGGCCCGTCAGGTCACGGCGAGGGGTGGGTGAATCGCCTCAAGACCCGTGGGAGGCGAGGCGCACCGCGCGGGCGGTGGCGGCGTCGAGATCCAGTGAGACGCCCGTGGTCAGGTTCGTGACGAGGACCCTGTGCTCGTCACCGGGGTTGACCTCCGCCGTGATCCGCGACCCCGTGAGGATGCCCGCGGAGCTGAGCATCTCGATGAGTTCCGGATCCGCCTGCACCACCTCCGGCAGCAGCCGCACCGTGTACTGCTCCCCCGCGGGTCCCGCGGCGGCGTCGGACAGTGTGAGGCCGCCGAAGACCTCGGCCGTGGTCGTCCGGGTGCCGTCCTCCCGGCCCGGGATGGGCGTGCCGTACGGGGAGACCTTCGGGTCCCCGAGCAGATCCACGAGCCGGCGCTCCACCCGCTCGCTCATCACGTGCTCCCACCGGCACGCCTCCTCGTGGACGTGTGCCATGTCCAGGCCCACCACGTCCGCGAGCAGCCGCTCCGCGAGCCGGTGTTTGCGCATCACGGACACCGCGGTGCGGCGCCCGGCCTCCGTGAGCTGCAGGGAGCGGTCCGTGGCCACCGAGAGCAGACCGTCGCGCTCCATCCGGGACACCGTCTGCGAGACCGTGGGGCCGGAGTGGTGCAGGCGCTCCACGATGCGCGCCCGCATGGGCGTGATGCCCTCCTCCTCGAGCTCCAGCACGGTCCGCAGGTACATCTCGGTGGTGTCGATCAGGTCGCCGCTCATGGTCAGT
Source organism: Kocuria tytonis (assembly GCF_003226895.2). Lineage (GTDB taxonomy): Bacteria > Actinomycetota > Actinomycetes > Actinomycetales > Micrococcaceae > Kocuria > Kocuria tytonis. Next base: position 42,659 of record NZ_PNJG02000003.1, on the reverse strand, counting down.
CCTCTGATTTCTGCGCACCACGGCGCGCGGGTCGGCGGTCCCCCGTGGGGGTGCGCTCCAGCACAGTCTGAATGATTCGGGTCAATTGTAGCCAGCGGGCGGGTGGCGCAGCCCCGGGAGGAATGACGCCACCGCGGGACGGCACAATGGGGAGCACCACCGCATCACCCCTCGGAGGAGCCACCGTGAGCACCATGCCCGTCATCCCCCCGTCCCTGCTGCCGACCGACGGTCGTTTCGGGGCGGGCCCGTCCCGGGTGCGCCACGAGCAGCTGAGTGCGCTCTGCCACGGCGGACCGGCCCTGCTGGGCACCTCCCACCGGCAGGCGCCGGTCAAGGACCTCGTGGCGCGGATCCAGCAGCGGCTCGGCGCGTTCTTCTCCCTGCCCGAGGGGTACGAGATCGTCCTGGGTCTCGGCGGGGCCAGCACGTTCTGGGACAGCGCCGCGTTCGGCCTGGTGCGCTCCCGCGCCGAGCACCTGGCCTTCGGCGAGTTCGGGGCGAAGTTCGCGAGTGTGACGCAGCGGGCGCCCTTCCTGGAGCCGCCGGTGGTGGTCGAGGCACCCGCCGGCTCCCGTCCCGACGGTCCGCGCGTGATCCCCGGGGTGGACGTCTACGCGTGGCCGCAGAACGAGACCTCCACCGGGGTGGCCATGCCCGTGCGACGCGTCCCGGCAGACGGCGCTCTGACGGTCGTGGACGCCACCTCCGCCGCCGGCGGCATGGCCGTGGACCTCGCGCAGACGGACGTCTACTACTTCTCGCCCCAGAAGAACTTCGGCAGCGACGGCGGCATCTGGTTCGCCGCGTTCTCCCCCGCCGCGCTGGAGCGCGTGGCGGACGTCGCGGCCTCGGGACGGTGGATCCCGGACGTGCTGTCGCTGGCCACGGCCGTGGAGAACTCCCGCCGCCACCAGACCTACAACACCCCCGCTCTCGCGGGTCTCGTGCTGCTCGACGCGCAGCTGGGGTGGCTCGAGGAGCGCGGCGGACTCGAGTGGGCCGCCCGCCGCACCGCCGAGACCTCGGGACTCGTGTACGAGTGGGCCGAGCGCAGCGACGTCGCCCGCCCGTTCGTCGCGGATCCGGCCCACCGTTCCCCCGTGGTGTGCACGGTGGACTTCGACGCCGCCGTCGACGCCGCGCGGGTCGCGGCCGTTCTGCGCGCCAACGGCGTGGTGGACGTGGAACCGTACCGCAAGCTGGGCCGCAACCAGCTGCGGATCGCCACGTTCGTCGCAGTGCCCCCGGAGGACGTGCGGGCACTGCTCGAGTGCATCGACTGGACGGTGGCCGCCCTGGGCTGAGAACCGCTCAGGCCCGCCGGGCAGGGGAACGGGACGCGTGCCACGCGAACCCGGCACCGATGAGCACTCCCGCCAGGCCGGCCAGCACCGCGGACCCCATTCCCCAGCGCGCACCGAACGAGTCCGTGAGCCACCCCACCGCGGGGGCGCCGATCGGGGTCCCACCCATGAAGATGGCCATGTAGAGGCTCATGACCCGCCCGCGCATCGTGGGCGAGGTGGTGGTCTGCACGTAGGCGTTCGCGGTGGTCATGATGGTCAGGGACGAGACCCCGCACGGGATCAGCCACAGGGCGAACAGCCACAGGGTGGGAGCCGTGGCCGCACCCAGGCAGGAGACCGCGAACGCCGCGCACCCGATGAAGACGTACCGCAACCGGGCCGTGGCCCGCCGCGCGGAGAGCAGCGCGCCGGTGACCGTGCCCACGGCCAGCACGGAGTTGAAAACGCCGAACTCCTCGGAGCCCCGGCCGAACACCGAACCGGCCATCGCCGCGAGGTACACCGCGAAGTTCATGCCGAACGTCCCGATCATGAAGATGGTGCTCATGACCGCCACGAGGTCCGGGCGGTGCAGCACGTAGCCGATGCCCTCCCGGATCTGTCCGCGCGCCCGCGCGGCCCGGGGCGAGTGGCGCAACCGGGCGTCGTCGATCAGCATGATGGCCCAGATCATGGCCGCGAAGGTGAGCGTGTTGAGCATGAACACCCACCCCGTGCCGAGCGCCGCGACGAGCACGCCCGCCACCGCGGGGCCGATCAGCCGCGCGGAGTTGAAGGAGGTGGAGTTCAGCGCCACGGCGTTCGAGAGGTGGGAGTCCGGGACCATCTCGGAGACGAAGGTCTGACGCACGGGCGCGTCGAAGGTCGCCACCACGCCCAGCGCCAGGGCGAACACGTAGACGGTGGACAGGCCCGCCACCCCGAGCAGCAGCAGCGCTCCGAGCCCGGCGGCGAGCAGCGCCATGGCGCTCTGCGTGACCACCAGGATCCGGCGCCGGTCGTAGCGGTCCGCCAGCACACCCGCATAGGGTGCGAGCAGCAGCTGGGGCACGAACTGCAGGGCCATGACCACGCCCATGGCGGTGGTGTCGTGCTCCGTCAGTTCGTCGAACACGAGCCAGGACTGGGCGGTGCGCTGCATCCACGTGCCGATGTTGGACACCAGGGCACCCGTGAACCACAACCGGTAGTTGCGGATCCGCAGGGACCGGAACATCCCGGTCCCGTCCGCCCGGTCGGCGGGCGGCGGGGTGCCGCGGCCTAGGATGACGGGCCGCCCTCCGAGGGGGTCCCGTCCTGCTCGGACCGCTTGCCGCCGGTCCGCCTGCGCCCCGTGCGCTTACCCCCGGTCCGCTTGCCCCGGGGGGAGCAGACCTCGTCCTCGGGCGTCTCCTCGGCCGCCGGCGCATGGACCTGCACGGTCGGGGCCGCGGTGTCGGCGGCGCTCGCGGGGTCGTGCTCGTGCTCCGTGCCCGTCGGCTGCTCCGCGTCCTCCGCACCCGCGTCCGCGGTGTTCTCGTCCGCGTTCTCCTGCGCCTCCTGCTCGTGCAGCGCCTGCATGCGCTCCTCCCACGGGACCCAGTCCGGGGCCAGCAGGGAGTGCGGTCCAGCCAGGATCCCGGACTCGCACACGGTCACGTGCTTGGTGCGCGGCGCCCGCGCCACCGTGGCGTACCACGTCCACCCGGGGTATCCCGGGAGCGTGCAGTCGAAGAGATGGGTCAGCAGCCGGTCCTCGTGCACCCGGATGCCCACGTGCTCGCCGATGCCGCTCGCCGCCTGCTCGCCCGTCCCCACGGCCTCCCGCGCGAGGTCCACGGCCGCGGCGAGCACCGGGTCCTGCTTCGGGGCGCGGGTGCGGCTCCGCGCACGCGTGGCGGCGCGGGCCGGCACCGCGGTCTCCGCGCCCGGAGCAGCGGCGTCGGGTGCGCTGCCCGGGGACGCGGCGTCGGCTGCGGCACCGGGGGCGACGGCGTCGGGCGCGGTCTCCGGGGACACGGCGGGACCGGTGGTGCCGGGCAGCTCGTTGCGGCTCGTGGTCTCAGACATCGAGCTCATCCGCCACGGTGCGCAGGATGGCGGCGATCTTCTGTCCGTGCGAGTGGTCCGGGTAGCGCCCGCGGCGCAGCCCGTTGGACATCCCGTCCAGCAGGCGGATGAGGTCCTCGGTGAGCACCGCCATCTCCTCCGGGGGCTTGCGGGTGTTGCGCGTGACCGACGGCGGGGCGCTCAGCAGCGTGGCCGACAGCGCCTGCGCCCCGCGCTTGCCGTCCGCGATCCCGAAGTCCATGCGCGTGCCGGGCTTCACCGTGGTGACCCCCCTGGGCAAGGCGGACGAATGCAGGAACACTTCCTGACCGTCGTCCGTGGCCAGGAAACCGAAACCCTTGTCTGCGTCGAACCACTTGACCTTGCCCGTGGGCACGCGGATCACCTCAGTCTCTCGTCGTCACGTTGCGGCCACCTCGCCCGTGGAGCGGGGCACCGTGGGAACACCACAGTTTATCCCCCGGCGAGGCGGGCCGCGCCCGGGTCCTGCCCTGCGCGTCACCCCGCCTTGCTACCTTATGGGCATGTCTGAACCCACCGCCCCCGTGTCCGCACCCACCGGGCGTCGTCCCGGCCGAGGCCGGGGTGACGGCATCTCCCCGGTGCTCGCCACGGCTCTCGTGCTGACCGCCGTGTGCGCACTGTCGGTGGTGGCTGTGCTCATGGCCGCCGCGGGCCACCACGTGCTCTGGGCCGGCTTCACGATCTTCCCGGCCGTCTTCTTCCCCATAGCGTTCCTCCTGCTGTGCGTCGAGCTCGTGCGGGGCGTACGACGCCGTTCGGCCCGCTGACCCGCGCGGCGGCGTCGGCCGCGGTGCTCGGCACCGGGCGCCGACGACCCGCCGGAGCGGGACGGCAGGGGCCCGTTCCCGGGACCGTCGAAGCACCCAGGAAGCCACCGGAGACCGGACAGAATGTGTCCAGGAAACTCGGAGATACTGAGCCGCATGAATGCCAAGACCCCCGAAGCCAAACTGCTCGTCGTCGACGACGAGCCCAACATCCTCGAGCTGCTGGCCACGTCCCTGCGATTCGCCGGGTTCGAGGTCGTGACCGCCGCGAACGGGCGGGACGCCCTGCTGCGGGCCGAGGCCGAGGACCCCGATCTCGCGGTGCTGGACGTCATGCTGCCGGACATCGACGGCTTCTCCGTGACCCGCAAGCTGCGTGCCGCCGGGCGGCACTTCCCCATCCTGTTCCTCACGGCCAAGGACGACACCGACGACAAGGTGGCGGGGCTGACCGTGGGCGGGGACGACTACGTGACCAAGCCGTTCAGCCTGGACGAGGTGGTGGCGCGCATCCGTGCGGTGCTGCGCCGCACGCAGCCCCTCGAGGAGGAGGACTCGCGGCTGAAGGTGGACGACCTCGTCCTGGACGACGACGCCCACGAGGTCTTCCGCGGCGGGCGCGAGATCGGCCTCTCCCCCACCGAGTTCAAGCTGCTGCGCTACCTGATGCTCAACCCCAACCGGGTGCTGTCCAAGGCCCAGATCCTGGACCACGTGTGGGAGTACGACTTCAACGGGGACGCCTCCATCGTGGAGTCCTACATCTCCTACCTGCGGCGCAAGATCGACAACGACCCCGAGCAGCCGTCCCTGATCCACACCAAGCGCGGCGTGGGGTACCTGCTGCGTTCTGCGGACAAACGCCACTGATCCCTTGAACGTGCTCACCCGCCGGTTCCGTTCCGCGTCCCTGCGCTCCCAGCTCATGGCCCTGACCGGCCTGCTGCTGGCCGTCAGCATCCTGGTCACCACGCTGGTGGCCGTGTCCGTGCTGCGGGACTCGCTGGTCACGAGCATGGACCAGGAGCTGCGGCAGGCGGTGCCCGCAGTGGCCCCCGCACTCACGGGGGCGCTGCAGGGGGACGTGAGCACCCCCGTCCCCACCTCGGGGTTCCTGCTGGACCGCGACGGCCACGTGCTCGCCACGGCCCGCGGGGGTTCCACCGACTCCGCCCAGCGGCTGGACCCGGACCTCGGCAGGATGACGCTCGACTACGTGGTCGCCCACGACGGGCAGGCCGAGACCGTGGGCTCCGAGAGCGGCTCCGACCGCACGTGGCGCGTGGTGCCCACCAAGCTGACCATGTTCGACATGTCCGTGGTGGTGGCCGAACCGCTGGACCGCACCGACGCGATCATCTCGGGCGTGGGGCTGCTGACGTTCAGCTTCGGTCTGGCCACCCTGCTCGCCGCGATGACCGTGGGGTGGGTGCTGGTCACCCGGGCCTTCCAGCCCCTGCGGCAGGTGGAGGCCACGGCCGCCCGGATCGCGGACGGGGACCTGTCCCAGCGCATGGAGGGCTACAACCCCCAGACGGAGATCGGGCAGCTGTCCACCTCCCTGAATGCGATGCTCGGTCACATCGAGGACGCGTTCGACGCCCGCACCCGGTCCGAGACCAAGCTGCGCCGCTTCGTCGCGGACGCTTCCCACGAGCTGCGCACTCCGCTCGTCTCGATCCGCGGCTACTCCGAGCTCTACCGGCACGGGGCCCTGCAGACCCCGGAGGACGTGGGCAAGGCCATGAACCGGATCGAGTCCGAGTCCAAGCGCATGACGCAGCTCGTGGAGGACCTGCTCACGCTCGCCCGCCTCGACGAGCGGCGCGTGTCCGCCGTGCGTCCCGTGGATCTGCTGCACCTGGCCTACGACGCCGCCTCGGACGCCCACGCCACCGCGCCGGACCGGAGCGTCCAGGTCACGGGACTGCAGGACTCCTCTCCCGAGGAGGCCTGGGTGAACGGTGACGAGTCCCGGCTGCGGCAGGTGGTGGCCAACCTGCTCACCAACGCCCTGCGCTACACCCCCGACGGCTCGCCCCTGGAGCTCGCCGTGGGCCTGGAACCTGCGGTGGACGGCCAGTACACCTCCGTGCTGCAGGTGCGGGACCACGGCCCGGGCATCCACGGGCAGGACGCCGAGCGGGTCTTCGAGCGGTTCTACCGTGCGGACTCCTCCCGCACCCGGGAGACCGGCGGGACCGGGCTGGGGCTGTCCATCGTGGCCGCGATCATCGCGCAGCACGACGGCTCGGTGAAGCTCGAGGAGACGATCGGCGGCGGGGCCACGTTCACCGTGCGCATCCCCCACACGCGCCCTGTGGACGAGCACAACCCGGGCGCCTGAGTCCACAAGCCCGCGGGCGGGTCACCACGACGTTCCCACCCTCACCTAGCGTGAGTCGCACCGGCACGACGCCGGGATCTCACACCTTCCGGGGAGGAACATCATGGCTCATTTCGTGGTGGACAGCGACACAATTGCCGCCAAGTCCCAGCAGGCCCACGGGCACATCGACCGGCTGAGCGCCGAGGTCAACGGCATGACGGCCACGCTCACCGACCTCCAGGGCTCCTGGACGGGCACCGCCTCCGCGAGCTTCCAGGAAGCCCTGCGGTCCTGGCGCTCCGCACAGGCGCAGATGGAACAGGCGGTGGCCCAGATCAACCAGGCCCTGGCCACCGCCGGCACCCAGTACGCGGAGACGGAGGCGGCCAACGCCCGCATGTTCGCGGGCTGAGACCCGCTCAGTCCTCCGCCGTGACCTGGTGGAAGCGCAGCAGCCACGGGCCCATCTCGTTGTGCTGGTCCTCGCGGACCCACACGGAGCTGCGCCGTGTCACCCGTGCGGACTCCGCGAGCCGGTAGCTCAGGTGGTAGGCGTTCGCCCCGAGGGCGGTGACCCGCACCTCGGACGGTGCGCCCGCCGCACTCGTGGCGCCCCGTGCTCCCGGGGCGTCCGCCCGGCACGGGAACCGCCCCGTGGGCGCGGTGGCCCCGCGCTCGTCGATGCACAGCAGATCGGGGTGCAGCACGTCCGCGTGCGGGTGCTCCTCCTGCCTCCCGGCACGCCCGGAGGTGGCTGTGGACGCGCCGGTGGTCGACGACGTGGCCGGGACACACACCGCCGCCGTCTCGCGCTGCACGGCACCGGCCAGGAACTGCGGCGGCAGGTGCTCCGTTCCTGCGGCGTCCTGGTTGTCCCCGGCGCCGTCGGAGGCGGTGGCGCTCATGTCCCGGAGCTCGGAGAAGAGGTCCGGCTGCTCGGCCGACGCCGCGGACGGCGTCACGCCCGGGGTGCTGCTCGCGAGGCCCGGCTGCGGGCAGCCCGCCGGGGTGGGCCCGCCGCCGTCCCCAGCCGCGCGGGCGGCGAGGTGGTCCGTGTGGCCGGCAGGGTCGTGCCCGCGGGCGGCGGAGTCGTCCGTGCCGGCGGGGGTCCGTCCGGGGGCCGCACCGTCCGCAGCGGCGCCACCGGTGCGAGCGTGCGTCCCGGCGGAGTCGTCCCGGAACCCCGGCCCCACGGGCATGTCCCGTTCCGGTGTCCCGGACTGGTAGGCGGTGGCCATGGCGCGGGCGCGCTCGTCCGCCGCCTCGTTCAGCTCGTGGCCGGCATGGCCCTTGACCCACTCGAACGTGACCGTGCGTCCGGACAGCTCACGGTCCAGGGCCTTCATGATGTCCACGTTCTGCACGGGCTTGCCGTCGCGCTTCTTCCAGCCCTTCTTCTTCCACCCGGGCAGCCACTTGGTCACGGAGTTGATCACGTACTGGCTGTCGCAGTACACCGTGAGGGGCTCGTCCCCGCGGTGGCGGGTGGACTCCAGCAGGTTCAGCACCGCGGTGAGCTCGCCCATGTTGTTGGTCCCGTGGGCCCACCCGCCGGCGCGCCACGAGGTGGGGTCGATGTACCAGGCCCAGCCGGCCGGTCCCGGGTTGCCGAGGGCCGAGCCGTCCGCGGAAGCAATGATCGTCATGGACTCATCCTCCCAAAACCTCCCGACATGCAGAGCCGCGGCGCCGCGTGGGGCGTTCGTGCGCTCCGGCCTGCAGCGACTCCCCCACGCTGCGCCGGCCGGACCCCGTCGCCGTGGCCGTGGCCGAGAGCAACCCGCCGTCGCTGCCCACGCCGTGGCCGTCGCCGCGAACGGGAGAGGACCCCGGGCGCGCTGCACGCGCCCGGGGTCCTCTCGCGTCCAGCCCGTGGAGCGGGCCGGAATCCACTCAGGGGAGTGGGATCACATCATGCCGCCCATGCCGCCCATGGGATCGGCACCCGCGCCCGCACCGGCGGCCTCGGGCTCGGGCTTGTCCGCCACCACGGCCTCGGTGGTGAGGAACAGCCCGGCGATGGACGCCGCGTTCTGCAGGGCGGAACGGGTCACCTTGACGGGGTCGTTGATGCCCGCGGCCATGAGGTCCTCGTACTCGCCGGAGGCGGCGTTGAGGCCCCAGCCGGTCTCGAGACCGCGGACCTTGTCCACCACCACACCGGGCTCCATGCCCGCGTTGAGGGCGATCTGCTTGAGCGGCGCGTCGATCGCGACCTTGACGATGTTCGCGCCCGTGGCCTCGTCACCGGAGAGGTTCAGGGACTCGAAGACCTTAGCGCCGGCCTGGATCAGGGCCACGCCACCGCCGGCGACGATGCCCTCCTCCACCGCGGCCTTGGCGTTGCGCACGGCGTCCTCGATGCGGTGCTTGCGCTCCTTGAGCTCCACCTCGGTGGCGGCACCGGCCTTGAGCACGGCCACGCCGCCGGCCAGCTTGGCCAGTCGCTCCTGCAGCTTCTCGCGGTCGTAGTCGGAGTCGGAGTTGTTGATCTCCGCGCGGATCTGCGCCACGCGGCCCTCGATCTCCTCCTGCGTGCCGGCACCGTCCACGATGGTGGTCTCGTCCTTGGTCACCACGACCTTGCGGGCCTGGCCCAGCAGGTCGATCGTGGCGGACTCGAGCGAGAGGCCCACTTCCTCCGTGATGACCTGGCCGCCGGTGAGGATGGCGATGTCCGCGAGCTGCGCCTTGCGGCGGTCGCCGAAGCCGGGGGCCTTGACGGCCACGGACTTCACGGCGCCGCGCATCTTGTTCAGCACGAGCATGGCCAGGGCCTCGCCGTCCACGTCCTCAGCGATGATCAGCAGCGGCTTGCCGGCCTGCATGACCTTCTCCAGCACGGGGACGAGGTCCTTCACGGCGGAGATCTTGGAGTTCACGACGAGGATGTAGGGATCCTCCAGGACGGCCTCCTGGCGGTCCGCGTCCGTGACGAAGTAGCCGGAGAGGTAGCCCTTGTCGAAGCGCATGCCCTCGGTGAGCTCGAGGTCCAGCCCGAAGGTGTTGGACTCCTCGACGGTGATGACGCCTTCCTTGCCCACCTTCTCCATGGCCTCGGCGATCAGCTTGCCGATCTCGGGGTCCGCGGCGGAGATGGACGCGGTGGCGGCGATCTCCTCCTCGGTCTCGATCTCCTTGGCGGAGGACAGCAGCTGCTCGGTCACGGCGGCCACGGCCTTCTCGATGCCGCGCTTCAGCGACAGCGGGTCCGCACCGGCGGCCACGTTGCGCAGGCCCTCCTTCACGAGGGCCTGGGCCAGCACGGTGGCCGTGGTGGTGCCGTCACCGGCGACGTCGTCGGTCTTCTTGGCGACCTCCTTGACGAGCTCGGCGCCGATCTTCTCGTAGGGCTCCTCGAGCTCGATCTCCTTGGCGATGGACACGCCGTCGTTGGTGATCGTGGGGGCGCCCCAGGACTTCTCCAGGACCACGTTGCGCCCGCGGGGGCCGAGCGTGACCTTGACGGCGTCCGCGAGGGTGTTCAGACCCTTCTCGAGGCCGCGGCGTGCTTCTTCGTCGAATGCGATCATCTTTGCCATGTGTTTCGTCCCTCCTGGACGGTTGACAAACAAGACTTGTCATCACGGTGCCCGCGACGGACGGCACCGCACCGCGGTCCTCACCGCGCCGCAGCCACCTCACCGTGATGTGGTGTCACTCGGGTGCCGGGCAACCGCCACCGGACCCGGTTAGCAGTCCACTCGACTGAGTGCTAACCCAATAGTGACACCCGCGCGCGCGGAACCGCAAACGATCTGCGCGCGGTGGGCTCAGGTTTCATCCCCGGCTGAACGGGGTGCGCACCGGGCGGGGACGACGCCGCCCGGGACCCGCGCGGCCGGGCTCGCCACGGCGTCGTCGGCCTGCGCCTGGAACCCCGCCACGGGACCGGACGCCTGTGCGTCCTGGGCCGTGCGGGGCGCGTTCACGAAGCACACCGCCCCGAGTGCCAGCGCGAGCACACCCGAGACCAGGACGGCCCGGAACTCTCCCGGGGAGCCGGTGCGCGCCCGCGGGTTGTGCCCGCGGTGCGCGCCCTGCCGGGCGCCGTCCTCCGGGACGTCGTCGAACTCGTCGCGGGGGTACTCGCTCATGCTCTGCCTCTCGTCGGACGGACGGCACGGGGTCGGGCGGGGTGCCCGGGACCGGGCGTGGTGCTTGGGGTCGGGCGAAGTGCACGGGATCGGGACGAGCCGGGGGTCGGTCGGCGCACAGGCACCTCACCGGCCACTATCCCACGCCCGAGCAGGCCGGTGCGCGGCGGGACGTGCCCAGCGGGTGCGCTCAGCGGGATGTGCTCAGCGGGACCGTGCGCGGCGCAGCCGCGAGATCAGCATGGGGGCGTGGCGCGCGGCGGCCTCCGATGAGATCAGGGAGTTCAGCCGCTGGTAGTAGTGCACGGGGCTGAGCCCGAGTCGGGAGCGGATGGCCGATTCCTTGGCGCCGCGGTACTTCCAGTGCTCGGCCTCCAGCTGTAGGACGGCCCGGTCGAGCTCGTCGAGCTCCTCCCCCGTGGTAGACATGGGCACAACCCTAGCGCGCACCGTGCACCGCCCCGCGCGCCGTCCGTCCCAGGAGGCCAGCCGTGACCACACCCCGCCCGCTGCACGAGATCATGCACGAGGAGTGGGCCGCCGCCCTGCAGCCGGTGGAGCCGCAGATCCGCGCGATGGGCGAGTTCCTGCGCGCGGAGCACGCCGAGGGCCGGCACACGCTGCCCGCGGGTGAGAACATCTTCCGGGCGTTCCGCGAGCCGCTGTCCGCGGTCCGGGTGCTGATCGTGGGGCAGGACCCCTACCCCACTCCCGGCCACGCCATGGGGCTCTCGTTCTCGGTGGCTCCCGACGTGCGCCCAGTCCCCCGGTCCCTGCAGAACATCTACAAGGAGCTGCACGCGGACCTGGGGATCGAACCACCCGCCCACGGGGACCTCTCCTCGTGGTCCGGGCAGGGCGTCATGCTCCTGAACAGGGTGCTCACGGTGCAGGCCGGTTCTCCCGCCTCGCACCGGGGCAAGGGGTGGGAGGCCGTCACGGAGTGCGCGATCCGCGCCCTGGGTGAGCGCGAGCAGCCGCTCGTGGCCATCCTGTGGGGCAAGGACGCACGCAGCACCAAGGCGTGGCTGGGCGGGGCCCCCACGGTGGAGTCCGCCCACCCCTCCCCGCTCTCGGCGTCCCGCGGCTTCTTCGGCTCCCGCCCGTTCTCCCGCGTGAACGACCTGCTGCGCGAACAGGGCGCGGACCCCGTCTCGTGGGAGCTGCCCCAGCGCCCCTGACCGGGCGCGACGGCGTCGCCGCGCCCGGGGGCCGGCGGTGTCAGCGCCGTCGGTTGCGGCGCTGCGAGAGGTGCTGCATCTGCTCGATGAACGGCCGCATGAGGTACTTGGCGAGCACCACGCCGGCCGCCAGCAGCACGATCGAGGCCATGGCGTTGACCAGTTCCGTGATCCCCTGCCCCGGGGACTCGGCCTGCACCGTCATGGCGTACATGCCCCGGAACAGGGTGAGACCGGGCAGCAGGAACGTCATGGCCGGGATGGCCAGCACCGCCTGGGGGATCCGTGACCGGGCGGCCAGCAGCGCGGCCACGCACCCGCTGCCCACGGCACCCACGCCCGTGGCGATCCGGCTGCCGGCGTCGAAGAGGCCCACGCCGTGGTAGAGCAGCAGCCCCGCGAACGCGGCGGCCGCCGCGGGCGGGATGTGACGCGGCTTGACCTGCATCGAGACCGCGATCAGCACCGTGGAGACCAGCATGAAGACGATGTTCGTCACCGAGCCCGTGGGCGTGAAGCTCGACTGCGAGATGTCGATGGGAGGGACCCCGGCCACGTTCACCGTGACGGAGACCCCCATGGCGATCCCCGCCACGATGCCCAGGAACGCCATGGACGTGGACAGCAGCCGCCCCGCCGCGGTGACCGGGAAGCCGTTGATCGCGTCCTGCATGGTGGACACCCAGCGCGTGGTGGGCAGCAGCATGATGAGCCCGCCCGCGATCACCGTGGGCGGTGAGAGTTCCACCCCGAGCGAGGAGACCACGATGGCCACGAGCGTGACCACGAAGGCGTTGGCCGCCAGCGCGAAGAACTCGGGGATGCGCCAGGCACTGAGTTTCACCGTGACCAGCTGCACCACGGCGGACGAGGCCACCGCGACCAGCGCACCCACGGGCGAGGCCCCGAGTGCGAGCGCGAGCGTGCCCGCCACGACCACCGTGGCCGCCGAGACCAGCCAGCGCGGGTAGGGCTTCGGGCGGGCGTTGATCTCCGCGAGCTCCCGTTCGGCCCTGCGCAGGGGCATCTCGCCCTCGATGATGCGGATCACCAGCTGGTGGGTGTCCGCGAGCCCGGCGTAGTTGTCCGTCCACGAGCGCACCACGCGCATCACGGTGTGGCTGGAGGTGGCGGAGTCCCCCCAGGGGTCGTCCCCCGTGCGGGGTGCGCCCCCGCCGCGGGTCTCGGCCGTGGTCCCGGGGGTTCCCGCGAACGACGGCGCGTGCTCCCCCGCCTGCTCCCCGGGGTCCGCCGCCGTGGCGGGGGCGCGCCCGGCCGCGGTGAGCTTGCCCGTTGGTGTGGTCTCCGCGACGTAGTTGATGGTCACGGACTGGTTGGTGATGTCCACCTCCAGGTTCTCCACCCCGTACGTGGCGCACACGGCGATGATCGCGTTCTCCACGTCCAGGGCGTCCGCGCCGTAGTGGAACATGGTCTCGGCCAGCCGCAGGGCGAAGTTGAGGGTGCGCCGGGCCTGCCGGTCGCTGCCGTCGCCGAACTTCCGCAGGTGCTGGAACGGTGTGGCGGTGAGCCGGTCCAGGATCCGCATGGGGGCCGTGGGCGCGGTGTCGCCCTGCACCAGGGAGCGGAACAGGGACCTGGGGGCCCGTGCGGGCGCCACGCGCGTGGCCGGGTAGGCACCGCGGGGGATGGCCGTGGTGGCCGGGGCGATCTCGTGCGCCACGGTCTCCGGGCGCTCCACCGGGGACGCGGCGGCGGCGCCGCTGCGGCGCGACGGCGTGCTGATGGGCTCCGTCAGCGCGGCGGACACACCGGCCCGGTGCCCCTGCCCGGCCCGGTCCGCGGCGATCTGGCCCGGGGTCAGGACCGGCAGGGCCGAGACCTGGGGGGCTCCCGCCCGCGCGGGCTGCCCGGTGTGCGGGGTGCGGGACCCCGGGGGTCGCGAGGGCGCCGTCGGGCGTGCGTGCGGGGTGGCGCTGCGCAGCTCGGCGCGTGCGGCCTGCTCCTCCGTGGGCCGGGGCAGCGCGCGGGAACGGCGGCGGGGGGTCGAGGGGCGCACCGCCTCGCGCAGTGCGGTGTCCCCGCCCGGGCCGAAGGGCTGCTCGTCCGCCGGCTGCGGGTCCGCACCCTCCCCCGAGGACGGGTACCCCTGCTGCGCCAGACGCGTCAACTGCTCACTCACGCTCACGTCGGATGAACCTTCCCTGCCGCCGCGGGCACTGCTCGGATCTGTGTGGCGGCCGCGTCAGGTCCGAACCGTCACGCGCCCGCGGTGGTGTTCCCGGGTGCCCGGGCCGGCCCGGGTGCCGCTCAGTAGAACGGCTGGCCGGTGCGGCGCACCCACAGCTGCCGCTGGACCTTCTCCGCCACGCTGGTCCAGACAGCGTATTTCGCGCGGCTGAGCGGCTGGTCCCAGACACCCACGTAGTCCACGACGGTCTTGGTGAAGCTCGTCTTGAACAGCCCCAGCCCGTAGTAGTGGTGCTCCTTGTTCTTGAGCTGGTCCGAGGGCGGGGTGCCGCAGAAGTCGTACTGCGTGATCCCGTGGTCCCGCTTCAGGTCCGTGATGGCGGACCACTGCACCAGGTGGGAGTCCCCGTACTGCTTCCGGCGCGGTTTCGACCCGCCGTCCTTGTAGGTTCCCTTGGAGCCGTAGGCGATCACGTAGGCACCCACGGAGGGCTTGCCGTCCTCGTACGTGAAGTACAGCCGGCCCTGGCCGCGCTCGGCGAAGTTCGTCCAGAACGCCCTGTAGTACTCGTAGGAGCGCAGGTTCACGTGGGCGTGGCCCTGACCCACGGAGTCCATGAGGGCGTACATGGTCCGCATGTTCTCCTCGGTGAGCGGCACCTGCGCCACCTCGCAGCCCTCCCGGGTGGCGCGGCGCACGGCGTTGCGCCCGCGGGAGTGCAGGGACTTCAGCAGGGCCTTCTCGTCCATGTCCGTGTCCAGCACGGCCGTGGAGTCGTTGGGCTGGATCTCGAAGGACTTCACCAGACCGCAGCGGGCCAGCACGCCGGAGGCGTAGTCCGAGGCGAGGATCTCGGGCTCGTACTTGATTGCGAACACGCCCTTGGCGGCACCGGCCACGAAGCGCTCGTTGGCGGCCACGATGCCCGGCATGTCGTCCACGGACTCCACGTCCGGACCCTTGATCATGTACCAGAGCCGGCCGAGGGCGGGCACGGACTTCTCCAGCACCAGGTTGTAGCTCGGCCGCGAGCCGTCCGAGGGCTCGTACACCACGTGCTGCGGTTTCCAGCCGTGGTCCTGCTTCACCCGCGCGAAGGCCTCCGACTGCAGCAGGTTCCCACCGGAGGGGTTGGCCGTGACGTGGGAGTCCCACTCGGAGATCTCCTGAGCGGTGGCGAAGCGTGCCGTGAATTCTCGCAAGACTCTCTCAATCCTGTGCCGCGGGACGTGCTCTGACGATGGGGGCGGTGCCGACCGTGGCCGACACCGCCTCACATGGTATCCCCCGAACTCAGGCGAGCCCCGGGTTCCTGGTCCGTGAGTCGTCCGCCGGGTCCACGTTGCCCGGTTCCGGGGCGGGGTCCCGCACCGTGTGCTGCGCTCCGGGGGTGGTGCCCGGCTCCCCCTCGGGGCGCCTGCTCGCGCCCGGGGTGGACTCGCCGGGGTGCTCCGCGGAGACCTGTTCCGGTGCGGGACCGGCCGCGCGGGGTGCCGCGGGAGCGTTCGACGTCGCCCGCGCACCCTCCGCGGCACCGGCACCGGCCGTGGAGCCGGCGGACGGGGCTCCCGCGAGCGCGAACTCGCGGTCGGCCGCCGGGATCACCCCGCCGGGCGTGAGCGGGCCGCGGTCGTTGAACACGTACTTGCCGGGGTGGCCCGCGGTGAAGCGGTCCGGGTCCGCGTAGTCCCAGTCCTCGCCCCAGCCGCCCTCGACGCCCTCGAACAGCTCCCCGGGACGCAGCCACTGGTACAGGGACTCGTAGGAGATGCTCTGGGTGGCGGTGACCTTGCGGCGCAGCATCTCGCGGGTGAGCTCCTCGGGGTGCTCGCAGCCCATGGTGGAGATGATCTGCCCGGCCTCCTCCACGGTGAGGCGGTGGTAGCGCTCCACGCGCTCGCCCTTGTCCGCCACGTCGAGCGCCCGGTACAGCTTGGGGTCCTGGGTGGTCACGCCCACGGGGCACTTGTTGGTGTGGCAGGCCTGGGCCTGGATGCAGCCCACGGCCATCATCATGGCGCGGGCGCTCATGCAGAAGTCCGCGCCCTGGATGATGTGGCGCACGATGTCGTGGCCCGAGGTGATCTTGCCCGCGCAGCCCAGCTTGATCCGCTCCCGCAGCCCGGCACCCACCAGGGCGTTGTGCACCAGGATGAGGCCCTCCACCAGCGGGGTGCCCACGTGGTCCTGGTACTCCAGCGGGGCGGCGCCGGTGCCGCCCTCGGCGCCGTCCACGATGATGAAGTCCGGGGTGACGTCCTCCTCGATCATGGCCTTGCAGATGGCCAGGAACTCCACGCGGGAGCCAACGCACAGCTTGAAGCCGATGGGCTTGCCGTTGGAGAGCTCCCGCAGCTGCGCCACGAAGCGGATGAGCTCGCGCGGTGTGGTGAACGCGGAGTGGCTGGCCGGGGAGATGCAGGTCTGCCCCTCGGGCACACCGCGGGCGGCAGCGATCTCCGCGGTGACCTTGGAACCGGGCAGCACACCGCCCAGACCGGGCTTCGCACCCTGGGAGAGCTTGATGTTCACGGCCTTGACCTGGGGCAGGTTGGACTTCTCGCGGAAGGTCTCGGGGTCGAAGTGCCCGTTCTCGTCACGGGTTCCGAAGTATCCGGAGCCGAACTCCCAGAAAATGTCCGCACCGTGGGCCAGGTGGTACTCGGTGAGACCGCCCTCTCCCGTCTCCTGGGCGAAGCCGCCCATGGCCGCGCCCTTGTTCATGGCCAGGACGGCGTTCTTGGAGAGGGACCCGAAGCTCATGGCGGAGATGTTGAGCAGGGAGGCGTCGTAGGGCTGACGGCAGTCCGGGCCGCCCAGGCGCACCCGGTGCTCGTCCTGCGGGGCGGACTTGGGCGCCACCGACTGCACGAAGTACTCGTAGCCGGGTTCGTTGACGTCCAGCTCGGTGCCGAAGGCCTTGTCCCCCTTGAAGCCCTTGGCCCGGGAGTAGACGAGCGAGCGCTGGTCCCGGTCGAAGGGCTTGCCGTCGTAGTTGCGCTCGATGAAGTACTGCTGGATCTCGGGGCGGATCTTCTCCAGGAAGAACCGCATGTGCCCGAGCAGGGGGAAGTTGCGCAGCACGGAGTGCCTGCGCTGCGTGGCGTCGCGGACGGCCACGAGCAGGAGCAGGAGGAAGCCCACGGCGGGGATCCACCAGCCCCACGGGCCGAGCACCGCCGCGAGGAGCGTGGCGATCGTCGCCACGGTGAGCCCGGAGAGGATGAGAAGTCGCACCATGGGGTCACCGTACGCCCCGGGCACCGCGCGCGGGCCTCTGTGCGCCCCTGCTACGTCCCCGGACACGACGACGGCGCCGGGCCCTGTGAGGGAGCACCCGGCGCCGTGCGTTCGGTGCGGTACCGGTCCGCGTCCTCAGTCCGCGTCGAGGTCCGTCTCGATGATGCCCGCGAGGTGCTCGAGGGCCTCCTCGGCGCCGTCGCCCTCGGCGGCCAGGACCACCTTGTCCCCGTGGGACGCGCCCAGGGACATCAGCGACAGCACGGACGAGGCGTCCATGCCCTCCTCGGCGTCCTCGCCCTCGGAGCGGATGGTGATCTCCAGGTTCTCGTACTCGCCCGCGGCCTCGGCGAAGATCGCGGCGGGGCGTGCGTGCAGGCCCACTCGGGAGGCCACGGTGGCAGTGCGTTCGGTCATGTCAGCTCCTTGTCTGGTTCTTGCTCTGTCGGTTTTGCGCGAACGGGCTCACAGGCCCAGTTCGTCCAGCACGGGCAGCTGCGCCCGCACCGCGTCCTTCGCCTCCCGGGCACTCGTGGCGTCCAGGGCCAGCGCCGCGAGCCGCCGCGCCTGCGCGGTGTCCACGCGGGCGAGGACGGCGGCCACGGCGGCCAGCGAGCGCGCGCTCATGGACAGGGTGTCCACGCCCAGTCCCACGAGCACCACGGCGAGCGCGGGGTCCGCGGCCGCTTCGCCGCACACCCCCACGTTCTTGGGGGCGCCCTGGCGCTGCGCTGCCGACGCCGCTCCCCGGGTCACGCACTCGACCATGCGCAGCACGGCGGGCTGCCACGGGGAGTTGAGCTCGGCCAGCGAGCCGAGCATCCGGTCCGCGGCCATCGTGTACTGGGTGAGGTCGTTGGTGCCCAGGGACACGAAGTGCACCCGCTCCAGGATCTGCTCCGCCGTGACGGCGGCCGCCGGGGTCTCCACCATGACCCCGCACACCCGCAGTCCCGCCGCGGTGGCGAGCTCCCGGAAGCGCACGGCCTCCGGGACGGTGGCGATCATCGGCGCCATGACCCACACCTCCGCGCCGCTGCTGCGCTCCGCGGCCGCGACGGCCTCCAGCTGGCGCGCCAGCACACCCGGGGTGGTCCAGTCCGTGCGGTAGCCGCGCACGCCGAGCGCCGGGTTCGGTTCGGTGGCGTCCGTGAGGAACGGCAGGGGCTTGTCCGCGCCCGCGTCCAGCGTGCGCACCACCACCTTCCTCCCCTCGAACGCGGTGAGGATCTCGGTGTACGCCTCGGTCTGCTCCGCCACGGTGGGCTCGGCGTCCCTGTTGAGGAAGCAGAACTCGGTGCGCAGCAGCCCCACGCCCTGGGCCCCGGCAGCCGCGGCGGCCCGGGCGTCGTCGCCGGTGCCCACGTTGGCCAGCAGCGGGACGGTGGTGCCGTCCGCGAGCGCACCGCGCCCGTCGAAGGCCGCGAGCTGCTCCGAGGCGCGGCGCCATGCGGCCACCGCCGCCTCCTCGCGCTCGCCCGGGGACGCGACCACGGTGCCGGCGGCGCCGTCCACGAAGACGGCCGTGCCGGCGTCGAGCTCCAGGACGCCCTCGACGGCGACCGCCGCCGGCAGCCCCAGGTTGCGCGCCAGGATGGCCGTGTGGGACTGCGGACCGCCGGACTCCGTCACCAGGGCGAGCACGACGTCGGGGTCCAGCACCGCGGTGTCCGCGGGGGCGAGGTCCTCGGCCACGAGCACGAACGGCTCCCGCCGCTGCGGCACCCCCGGGGCGTCCTCGCCGCGCAGCTGCGCGACGATCCGGGCCCGGACGTCCTCGATGTCCGCCGCGCGCTCGGCCATGTACCCGCCCATGGCTCGCATCTGGTCCGCGTAGGCCGTGGCGGCCTGCCACAGGGCCCGCTCCGGGCTCAGCCGCTGACCGGTCACGAGCTTGCCCGCGCTCTTGACGAGCGCACGGTCCCCCGCCATGAGCGCGGTGGCCTTGAGGACCTCCGCCGCAGACTCCGAGCGGGCCCGGGCCGCGCGCTCCGTGAGCTCCGCCTTGACCGCGAGCGCCGCGGATTTGAGGCGGTCGACCGCGGCCTCCGCATCCCCGGTGAGGGGCTCCCCCTCGGGCGGTTCGGCCACGGCCGGTGCCATGTGCACCAGGGGTGCGATGACGCGCCCGGGGCTCACGCCCACCCCGTGCAGGACGACGGGGCCGGAGCCCGTGGGCAGTTCGGTGTTCTCGCTCATGGTCCTCACGCTTCCACGCTCTGCTGGGTCTGGGGAATCCCGGGGACCTCGCCCACGCGCTTCTCGACGCCGCCCACCCGCTTGAGGAGGGTGACCAGCACGGCGGTGATCACTGTGCCCACCAGAACGGAGCCGATGAACGCGATGCGCCCGTCCACGACCGGCAGGATGAAGAATCCACCGTGCGGTGCCGGTGAGGTGACGCCGAAGGCCATGGTCATGGCGCCGGTCACCACGCCGCCCACCATGGAGGCGGGGATCACGCGCAGCGGGTCCGCCGCGGCGAACGGGATGGCGCCCTCGGAGATGAAGGACGCGCCGAGCAGCCACGAGGTCTTGCCGTTCTCGCGCTCGGCGGCCGTGAAGTACTTGCGGCCCAGCACGGTGGAGGCCAGGGCGAGGCCCAGCGGGGGCACCATGCCCGCGGCGATCACGGTGGCCATGATCTCCTGGGGTGCGGTGGCGGTGGCCGTGGCTGCGCCCAGGCCGGCCACGGCGAAGGAGTACGCCACCTTGTTGATGGGTCCGCCCAGGTCCGAGCACATCATCAGGCCGAGCACCGCGCCCAGGGCCACGGCGGACGCCCCGCTCATCCCGGACAGCAGGCCGGTCAGCCACGTCATGAACGCCGCGATGGGTCCGCCGATCAGCAGGAGCAGCAGCCCGCCGGCGAACAGCGAGGCCAGCAGCGGGATGATCACCACGGGCATCAGGGACCCGAGCCAGCGCGGCAGCCGGGGCAGGGTCAGCCAGTAGGCGCACACCCCGGCGAGCAGACCGCCCACGATGCCGCCGATGAAGCCCGCGCCCATGAAGTTCGCCACGAGCCCGGCCGCGAAGCCGGGCGCGATGCCCGGGCGGTCGGCGAGCCCGTAGGCGATGTACCCCGCGAGGGCCGGGACCAGCAGACTGATGGCCAGGTTGCCGATCTTGAACAGCACCGCCCCCAGGTACATCCCCAGGGACACGTCCCCGAGATCACCCAGGGTCGCGGTCTTCAGGATGTTGTCCGCCTCCTTCGCCACCAGCACGGGGTCCGCGATCATGAACGCGATCGCCATGAGCAGGCCGCCCGCGGCCACGAAGGGGATCATGTAGCTGACACCCGTCATCACGGCCTTGCGGATCCGCGTTCCCCAGCCCTCGCTGCCGGTCAGTGCCGCGGCGGCCTCCGTGCCGTCACCCGTGACCTTGGGCGCGTGGGGGTCGTCCGCGGCGGCGAGCGCCTCCTGGATCATCTCGCGCGGCTCGTCGATCCCGCGCTTCACGGCCGAGGCGATGTACGGCAGCCCCGCGAAGCGGGTGCGCTCCCGCACGTCCACGTCCGTGGCGAAGATGACGGCCTCGGCCCCCGCGATCACCTGCGGGTCCAGCCGGGTGGCGCCCGAGGAGCCCTGCGTCTCCACCTGCAGGTCCACGCCCATCTCCTCGGCGGTGTTCGTCAGGGAGTCCGCCGCCATGTAGGTGTGCGCGATCCCGGTGGGACACGCGGTGACGGCCACGAGCCGGCGCGGTCCGCGCTCGGCGTCGCCGGGCCGCGTCCCGGTGCCGGGTGCGGCCGCCGCGGCGCCGTCCCCGGGGCGTGCGGACGACGCCGTCGCCCCGCCGACCCCGGCGGGGGAACCGACCGCCGCACCACCCGTGGCGGCACCGGCGGCACCCGCGACACCTGCCGCGGTGGCACCGGACGGGGCCGACCCCTCGGCACGGGCACCGTGGCCGCTTCCGGACGCGGTGCCGCGCTCGGAACCGGCGGCCTCGCCCGCCGCGCGGGTGCCCGTCGCGGACGCCACGGAATCGGATGCCGCGGCCGGTGCGGTGCCCGCGGCACCGGAGCGGGCGGCGGCGTCGTCCGGGACGGGAGACAGGCCCAGGGCGCCGTCGACGATGCCCACGACCTCCTCCGGGGACCCGGCCGCGCGCAGTGCGGCCACGAAGGGCTTCTTCATGAGCGAGCGCGCGAGCTTGGAGAGCAGCTTGAGGTGCTCCTGGTCCGCGCCCGCGGGGGCGGCGATGAAGAACACGATGTCCGCGGGGCCGTCCTTGGCACCGAAGTCCACGGCGGGGGCGAGCCGCGCCATGACCAGGGTGGCCTGCGTCACGGCCTCGGAGCGGCAGTGCGGGATGCCGATGCCGCCCGGGATGCCCGTGGCGTTCTTGGCCTCGCGTGCGAGGGCGTCCGCGGCGAGCGAGTCCGCGTCCCGCGCGCGACCCTCCCTGTGGACGGTGGCGGCGAGTTCACGGATCGCGCTGTCCGTGGACCCGCCCAGATCCCGGTCCAGCAGGACCAGTTCCGGGGTGATGAGATCCGACATGTCAGGGCTCCTTGGGTACGGCCCGGTGGGCTCGGGGTGGGCGTCTCTGAAGGTGTGGTGCTCGGGTGGGTGGTGCTCGGGCGGGTCAGGACCGGGTGTTCGCGCCGGAGGGGTGCCCGGTGTCCGGCGCGGGCGTTGCGGGCGGGAGGACCAGGGGTGCCACGTGGACAGCCTCGGGTGTGGTGTCCGCCACCGTGGGCATCCGGGTTCCGGGCAGGGCCGCGGCCGCGGACCCGTGGGCCACGGCGCGGCGCAGGCACTCGGCGGGCGGGGCACCGCTCTCGGCGGCCACCAGGTACCCGGTCAGGGCACTGTCCCCCGCCCCCACCGTGGAGCGCACGGTCACGGGCTCGTGGACGGCGTGCCACGCGCCCTCCGGGGTCACCAGCACGGCGCCGTTGCCGCCGAGCGTGCACAGCACCGCGCCCACGCCGCGGGCCACGAGGTCGCGGGCGGCGGCGGCCGCGGCGTGCGGGTCCGCCTCCAGGGCGTCCCCGTCCGTGCGCCCCAGCAGCTGGGCGAGTTCGTGGCCGTTGGGCTTGACGACGTCCGGCAGCACGGCCGCTCCCGGGGCGAGGGCCTCCTGCAGCGGTGCTCCGGAGGTGTCCAGGGCCAACGACGGCGCCGCGGACCCGAGCGCGCCCCGCACCCGCGCGGCCAGCGCGGCGTAGACGTCGGGGGCCGGCCCGGGCGGCACGGACCCCGCGAGCACGAGCCACGAGGCGCCCGCGCCGCGCGCCACGATGCGCTCGGCGATCCGTTCCACCGTGGGCTCGTCCAGCGCGGGCCCGGGCTCGTTGATCTTGGTGGTGGTGCCGTCCGGCTCGGTGACGGTGATGTTGGAGCGCACGGGGGTGCCGATGGGCACGTTGTCGTAGCGCACCCCGGCGGCGTCGAGCCCGGTGAACAGCGGGTCCGAGGCGTCCCCCGGGGCCACGGCCACGGTCTGCACGCCGCTCGCGCTCAGGGCCCGGGAGATGTTGACGCCCTTGCCACCGGGGTCCTGCCGGGTGGCGTGCGCCCGCTGCACGCGGCCGCGGGCCAGCGGTGCGGAGAGGTCCACGGTGCGGTCCACGGAGGGGTTGAGGGTCACGGTGATGATCATGCGAGGACCACTTCCACGTCGGCTGCTTCGAGGGCTTGGGCCAGCTCCCCCGTGGGGGCCCGGTCCGTGATGAACGTGTCCACCTGCGCGAAGGAGGCGAACCGGGTGAGGGTCTCCTGGTCCTGCTTGCTGGCGTCGCACACCACCACCACGCGGCGGGCGGCCTGCACGATCGCGGACTTCACCACGGCCTCGATGGGGTCGGGGGTGGAGAGCCCGAAGCGGGCGTGCGCTCCGTTGCACCCCACGAACGCGAGGTCGGGGCGCAGCTGGTCGTAGTGCTGGGCGGCGCGCGAGCCGGTGGCGGCCCACGTGAGCTTGCGGATCCGGCCACCCACGAGCTCCAGCCCCACACCCTCCGCGTCCGCGAGCTTCGCGGCGATGTGCAGGGCGTGCGTGATGACCAGCTGCTCCTGGCCGCTGGGCAACCGGTTGTCGCGGTGCAGCAGCAGCTCGGCGAGCGCCTCCACAGTGGTGCCGGCGTCCAGCACCACGGCGCCGGCACCGGAGCGCTCCAGGACCTCGAGCGCCTTCAGCGCGATGCTGCGCTTCTCCTCGGTGGCCAGCCGGTGGCGGGAGTCCATGCCCTGCTCCCCACTGGTGGACTGGTCCACGGACACGGCGCCCCCGTGCACACGGCGCAGCCGCCCCTGGCTCTCGAGCACGGCGAGATCCCGACGCACGGTCTCCATGGTCACCCGGAACCGCTTGGCCAGCTCGGCGCCGTTGACACGGCGCTCGCGGCTCACGGTGCGGGCGATCTCCTCGTGGCGTTCTGCTGCGAACATCGTCACCTCACGGCCGGGGACGACGGTGGTGGCGTCCCTGTGGATGTGAGCTTATGTCTGTTTATGTGGTTTTGCCACCCCTTATCCCACATTTCTGCGCCGGGCCGTGACCGCCCCGGCGCGCGGACCCGCGTATATTGGGCCCGTCATCGGCTAGCCCCTCGGTGCCTGCGTCAGGATTGACCGTCATGCTGCTGCGTTTGCTACGCACCTCCACCCGCCCCTACCTCCCGTGGGTCGTGGGCGTCCTCGTGTTCCAGCTGCTGTCCACGATCGCCGCCCTCTACCTCCCGAGCCTCAACGCCCGGATCATCGACAACGGCGTCACCCACGGGGACACCGACTACATCTGGCGCACGGGCGCCGTGATGCTCACCGTGGCCCTCGGGCAGGTCGTCGCGGCGGTCGTGGCCGTGTGGTGCGGTGCCCGCACGGCCGTGGGCGTGGGCCGGGACCTGCGCCGCAGCGTCTACCGCCGGGTGGGGACGTTCAGCGCCCGCGAGGTGGGGACGTTCGGGGCGCCGTCGTTGATCACCCGCAACACCAACGACGTCCAGCAGATCCAGGTGCTCACCCTCATGGCCCTGAACTTCATGGTCATGGCGCCCATCATGTGCATCGGCGGGATCGTCATGGCGCTGCGGGAGGATGCCGGGCTGTCGTGGCTCGTGTGGGTCTCCATCCCGGTGATGGGCGTGCTCCTGGCCCTGGTGGTGTCCCGGCTCATGCCGTGGTTCCGGGTCATGCAGGAGCGCATCGACGGCATCAACGGGGTGCTGCGCGAGCAGATCACCGGCATCCGGGTGATCCGCGCGTTCGTGAAGGAGCCGTTCGAGACGCAGCGCTTCCGGCGGGCCAACCAGGACCTCACGGACATCTCGCTGCGCATCGGCTCGCTGTTCGTGCTCATGTTCCCGGTGATCAACATGGTCATGCACCTCGCCACCGCGGCCGTGCTGTGGTTCGGCGGGCACCGCGTGGACCAGGGACAGATCCAGGTGGGTGCGCTGACCGCTTTCCTGCAGTACATGCTGCAGATCCTGATGGCCGTCATGATGGCCACGTTCATGTTCATGATGGTCCCGCGCGCCGTGGTGTGCGCCGAGCGCATCAGCGAGGTGCTGGACACCCGCCCGAGCATGCACCCCCCGCAGCACCCCGTGGCCGCACCCCGCGCGCTGGGGAACCTGGAGTTCCGAGGCGTCGCCTTCCAGTACCCCGGGGCGGAGGCGCCCGTGCTGGACGACATCGGCTTCACGGCCGAGCCCGGGCGCACCGTGGCGGTGGTGGGGGCCACCGGCTCCGGCAAGAGCACGCTGATCAGCCTGATCCCGCGGCTGCTGGACCCCGTGTCCGGTGACGTGCTGCTGGACGGTGTGCCCCTCACCGACTACGCCCCCGAGGACCTCGCGGGGCGGGTGGGTCTCGTGCCGCAGCGGCCGTTCCTGTTCTCGGGGACCGTAGCGAGCAACCTCCGCTTCGGCCGGCAGGACGCCACGGACGAGGAGCTGTGGGACGCCCTGCGGGTGGCCCAGGCGGAGGACTTCGTGCGGGAGCTGCCCCAGGGCCTGGACTCCCCCGTGTCACAGGGCGGCACCAACGTCTCCGGCGGGCAGCGCCAGCGGCTCAGCATCGCCCGGGCCCTGGTGGCCCGCCCGGAGGTGTACGTCTTCGACGACTCCTTCTCCGCGCTCGACGTCGCCACCGACGCCCGGCTGCGCGCCGCACTGCGCCCCGTGACCCGCCACGCCACGGTGGTCACCGTGGCCCAGCGCGTCTCCACCATCACGGACGCGGACCTCATCCTGGTGCTCGAGGACGGCCGGATCACCGCGCGCGGCAGCCACGAGCAGCTCGTGGCGAGCAGCGACACCTACCGGGAGATCGTGACCTCCCAGCTGTCGGCCGAACAGACCACCGGAGGCGAACTGTGAGCGAGAGCCAGGAACCGGCCAGGAAACCGCAACGCTTCTGGCCCTCGGCCGTGCGGCTCGTGAAGCTGATGACCCCGCACAAGGCGGCCCTCGCGCTGGTGGTTGCCGCCGTGGTGCTCTCCGTGGTGTTCACCGTGTGGGCACCCCGCGTGCTGGGACGCGCGATGGACGTGATCTTCGCGGGCGTCGTCGGCCGGTCCCTGCCCGCCGGGACCAGCCAGGCGCAGGTGGAGGCCGGGATGCGCGCACAGGGCCAGGACACCATGGCGGACATGATGTCCACCATGACCCTGGTCCCCGGCCAGGGCGTGGACTTCACCCGGCTGGGCACGCTCATCCTCACCGTGCTCGCCATGTACACCGTGGCCTCCGTGCTGATGTGGCTGCAGGGCTACGTGCTCAACCGCGTGGTGATGCGCGTGGTGTACGACCTGCGCCAGGAGGTGGAGCGCAAGCTCAACGCCCTGCCGCTGAGCTACTTCGACACGCGGCAGCGCGGGGACGTGATGTCCCGGGTCACCAATGACGTGGACAACGTGCAGACGGCGCTGCAGCAGACCTTCTCGCAGCTCGTGGAGAACGTGCTGACGGTGCTCGGGATCGTGGTCATGATGTTCGTGGTCTCGTGGCAGCTCGCGCTGGTGGCGCTGCTGGCCCTGCCCCTGTCCGCGGTGGCGGCCGGGCTGATCGGCTCGCGCTCCCAGCGGATGTTCAAGCAGCAGTGGCACGCCACGGGACAGCTCAACGGGCACATCGAGGAGTCGTTCTCCGGCCACGAGCTCGTGCTCGCCTACGGCCGTCAGCACCAGATGCAGGCGCAGTTCGACGAACGCAACGAGGAGCTGTACCGGGCCGCGTTCGGCGCGCAGTTCCTGTCCGGGACGATCATGCCCGTGATGCAGTTCGTCTCCTACCTCTCCTACGTGGGGATCGCGGTCCTCGGCGGGCTGCGCGTGGCCACGGGTCAGCTGAGCCTCGGCGGCGCCACGGCGTTCATCCAGTACTCGCGGGAGTTCACCCAGCCGCTGTCCCAGGTGGCCGGGATGGCCACCCAGCTGCAGTCGGGCATCGCGTCCGCCGAGCGCACCTTCGAGCTGCTGGACGCCCCCGAGCAGGACGCGGAGACCCCCAGTGCGCAGCTGCCCATCCGGCTGCGCGGCGAGGTGCGCTTCGAGCACGTGGACTTCTCCTACGACAAGGCGGCCCTCGCGAACGGCGCGCAGCCCATGATCGAGGACCTCACCTTCCACGTGGCACCCGGCCGGACCGTCGCGATCGTGGGCCCCACCGGCGCGGGCAAGACCACCCTGGTGAACCTGATCCTGCGCTTCTACGAGATCGACGGCGGGCGCATCACCCTGGACGGCATCGACATCCGGGACCTCACCCGTCGTGACCTGCGCTCGCAGGTGGGCATGGTGCTGCAGGACGCCTGGCTCTTCGGCGGGACCATCATGGAGAACATCCGCTTCGGCCGCCAGGACGCCACGGACGAGGAGGTGCTCCACGCCGCGCGCGCCACCTACGTGGACCGCTTCGTGCGGGCGCTTCCGGACGGCTACGACACCCTGATCACCGAGGACGGCTCCTCGGTGTCCGCGGGTGAGAAGCAGCTGATCACCATCGCCCGGGCGTTCCTGTCCCAGCCGTCCCTGCTGATCCTGGACGAGGCCACCTCCGCCGTGGACACCCGCACCGAGCTGCTCGTGCAGAAGGCCATGGCGGCCCTACGGGAGCAGCGCACGTCCTTCGTGATCGCGCACCGGCTCTCCACCATCCGGGACGCGGACACGATCATCGTGATGCAGTCCGGGCGGATCGTGGAGCAGGGCTCCCACACCGAGCTGATCGAGGCCGGCGGTGCGTACGCGACCCTCTACGAGGCCCAGTTCAACTCCCCCGAGCCGGACGCGGACGACGCCGCCCCGGCCGGCTCCGCACCCACCCCCACCACCGGCCCCACCGGCTGAACCCGCACCCGGCCCCCGCACCCACCCCGCCCGGAACGGGTGAGGGATCCGGTGCGCTCCCGGGTGCGAGGCCGCACCAGTGGTAATCACCACCGGGCCCGTCTACCGTGGTCGTGATGGCCCGCCCCACAGAATGGATGTGCTCGTGACCAACTTTGCCAACGTCGAACGTCGTCATCTCGCCGCGCTGCTGCGCCGGGTGGGCCCGGACGCCCCCACCCTGTGCGAGGGCTGGAACACCCGCGACCTCGCGGTGCACCTGGCCATCCGGGACGCCCGCCCGGATGCCGTGCCCGGGATGTTCTCCCCCAAGCTGCCGCTCCTCGGTGCCCACGCCAAGTCGGTGGACGCCGAGTACCGCGAGCGGACGTGGGACGATCTCGTGAACCTCGTGGAGCGCCCCCCGCTGTACTCCCCGGGGCGCTGGTCCCCGCTGGACAAGCGCATGAACACCGGCGAGTTCTTCGTGCACCACGAGGACGTCCGCCGCGCCCAGCCCCAGTGGCACCCCCGCCAGCTGCTCAACGACGAGCAGAAGGCCCTGTGGGCCATGCTGAAGTTCGGCGGGTCCATGATGTTGCGCAAGGAGTCCGAGTCCGTGGTGCTGCTCGCGGCCGGCTTCGGCTCCGTGCGCGGCGGCAAGTCGGGGGCCCGGCGCGTGAAGATCGTGCGCGGTGAGCCCTCGGAGCTGCTGCTGTGGGCCTTCGGTCGGCAGGAGCAGGCCGCCGTGGAGATCACGCAGGAGTAGTCCTCGTTCTGCCCGCACTCCACGACCGGCCGCGCTCACCCCGAGCGCGGCCGGTCCTTCTTCCGGTCCGTGGAGCGGGCACCGCGGAACGCTGTGGCCGACGCGCTGTGCCCGCCCGGACGCGCGGCCCGCGCGCCGTCCCGTATCATGGAGCGGTCCCGAGCGCGCGCGGAGCGGAACGTGCCCCACCAGCCGCCCGTGCGCCGTCGGGACGGGCAGCGCCCCCTTAGCTCAGCTGGCCAGAGCATCTGTCTTGTAAACAGAGGGTCGCCGGTTCGAATCCGGCAGGGGGCTCGTTGTGACTGGGGCAGACGCCCCGTGTGAGGGACATGCGGCTACCGGCTGCGTGTCCCTCGTGCGTTGGGAGGAACCGCGCCCCGGGAAATGCGCGAAGCCCCGGTCCGTCGCACGGATCGGGGCTTCGCGCAGGGTGAGCGGTGGTCGCGGCTACTTCTTGGTGCTCTTGGCGTCGATGGCCTTCTGGAGCACCTCTGGGAACTTGCCCTTCTCGAAGCGCTTGCCGTCCACGAAGATGGACGGCGTGCCGGCCACGCCGTTGCTGACGGCCTCCCGGGTGTCCACGTTGACCATGGGGCGGTAGGTGTTCTCGTCGAGATCGTCCTCGCTCACGGTGGCACCGTGCTTTCCGGCGATCTCCGCGATCTGCTTGTTGCTCAGCCCCCCGCTGCCCTGGTGGGAGAAGATCTCCTGCGAGTACTCCATGAACTGGTCCGGGTTCACCTGCTCCGCCACCAGGTAGGCGGCGTTCGCGGACCGGGACGAGTACTGGTCCGGGGTGGCCTTGTCCAGGAAGTTGAGGTTGCGGTACTCCACCTCCACCTTCCCGGAGTCCACGGCCTTCTTGATGGTCTCCGCGTTCTCCTTCTCGAAGTCCGCGCAGTGCACGCACTCGAAGTCCTGGAACACCACCAGCTGCACGGGCTTGCCGTTGCTCGCCGCCTTGTCCTGGGACACCACGCCCAGCGGCGTCTTGGACGTGTCCGGCTCCTCCGGCGCCTCGGGCAGCGTGGCGAGATCGCGCTCCTTCACGTCCGAGGTGTGCTGGGGAATCCCGTTCCTGGTGACCGTGATGCCGCCGTACTGGTTGGCGCTCGCGGGCACAGGGCCGGCGTCGGGGATCTTCGCCTTGTGGTTCTGCCACACGACCAGACCGATGATCAGGGCGATCACGAGCACGAGCGCCACGATCCCGAGGATCAGGCCCAGCGGTCTGCCGTTGCTGCGGCGGGACTGCCTGTCTGCGATCTGCCGGGCTCGCTCCCTGGCGTCCGCGGCGGAGGACGCGGGTGAGGAACCGGCGGATTTGTTCTTGGGAGCCATGGGGCCAGGAGTCCTTCCGAAGAGGGGTGCGGAGGTGTCGACGACTGGTCCTCAGGGTACCCGGCCCCGGGGGTGCCCCCGGTTCAGGCGGTTCCCAGGCGGGGCCCTCCCGCGGCCTGCGCCGACGACGCCGCGACGGCCGGCTCCCCCGCGCCGTCGCCGTGCCGCGGGGCCGCGTCCGGGCCGCGGAGCGGTGCGCGCACCTAGGATGGAGGTGATCAACCCGCCCCGGGGAAGGAACCCAGCATGAGCGCACAACAGTCCATGGAAGAGGTGACCGTCCCGCGGGACGGCTACGACTTCGTTGTGGTGTCCAACCGGTTGCCCGTGGACCGTGACGTGGACGAGGCCGGCAACAGCTCGTGGCGCCGCTCCCCCGGCGGTCTGGTGAGCGCTCTGGCCCCGGTGATGGCCCAGCGCGACGGCGCGTGGGTGGGCTGGCACGGCGCCCCGGACGAGACGTTGGAGCCGTTCGACCACGACGTCTTCCACCTGGTGCCGGTCATGCTGTCCGAGCTCGAGGTGAAGCGGTACTACGAGGGCTTCTCCAACGCCACGCTGTGGCCGCTCTACCACGACGTGATTGCCTCCCCGGAGTTCCACCGCACGTGGTGGTACGCCTACCGCCGCGTCAACGAGCGCTTCGCGCGGATGGCCGCGGAGACCGCCTCCCAGGGCGCTACCGTGTGGGTGCAGGACTACCAGCTGCAGCTGGTGCCCCGCATGCTGCGCAGGCTGCGCCCGGACGTGACCATCGGCTTCTTCAACCACATCCCGTTCCCTCCCACCGAGATCTTCTCGCAGCTGCCGTGGCGCCGGGCGGTGCTGGACGGGCTCACGGGCGCGGACCTGATCGGCTTCCAGCGCCCCGGGGACGCGCAGAACTTCCAGCGCTGCGTCCGCAAGTATCTGGGGGTGCAGTTCACCAAGGGCGCGGCGCAGTTCAGCGAGAGCACCGCCGAGGGCACGGACACCACCTGGACGGTCAACGCCGGCTCCTACCCCATTTCCATCGACGTGGACTCCATCAAGGAGCTCGCGGACAGCCCGGAGGTGCAGGCGCGTGCGCGGGAGATCCGGGAGGAGCTGGGCAACCCGGAGACCATCTTCCTGGGCGTGGACCGGCTGGACTACACCAAGGGCATCGGCCACCGCATCAAGGCCTACGGGGAGCTGCTGCACGACGGCGAGCTGTCCGTGGCGGACTCCGTGCTGATCCAGGTGGCCAGCCCCTCCCGCGAGCGCGTGGACTCCTACCGCCAGCTGCGGGAGCTCGTGGAGGGCATGGTGGGCCGGATCAACGGTCAGCACGACACCATCTCCCACACGGCCATCCGCTACCTGCACCACGGCTACCCGTTCGAGGAGATGGTGGCCCTGTACCTCGCCGCGGACGTCATGCTCGTCACCGCGCTGCGGGACGGCATGAACCTCGTGGCCAAGGAGTACGTGGCGGCACGCCGGGACAGGTCCGGTGCGCTCGTGCTCTCCGAGTTCACCGGGGCCGCGGAGCAGCTCAGGCAGGCCGTCCTGGTCAATCCGCACGACATCGACGGTCTCAAGGAGGCCATGCTGTACGCCCGCGACATGCCGCGCGCCGAGGCCCGCAAGCGGATGGCGTCCATGCGCCGTCAGGTGCTCACGCACGACGTCGTGGACTGGTCCCAGCGCTTCCTCGCGGATCTCGCGGGTCACGCCCGCGCGGGCCGCGACACCCCCGCGGACGCCGCCACCGGGGCCGCCGAGCACGGTTCGTCGGACCGCGGGTCCCACGATGAGTGAGGACCTCACGAGCGCCCTCGCCACGGCCGCCGAGACGGACGAGCTGCTCGTGGCACTGGACTTCGACGGCACCCTGGCCCCGTTCACCGAGGACCCCGCGGACTCCCGCCCGCTGCCCGGGGCGCAGGAGGCACTGGAGCTGCTCGCGTCCCTGCCCCGCACCACGGTGGCCGTGGTCTCCGGGCGCCCCCTGGACTTCCTGCGCACCGTGGTGGACCCGGCGCGGCGCATGGTGCTCTCCGGCTCCCACGGGGCCGAGGTGGACCTCACCGCGGCACCGGGGACGGGCTGCGGCGCCGGGATCGAGCTGACCGGGCAGCAGCGGGAGCTGCTGGATCGTGCCGTGGCCGCCACGGAGGCGCTCGTGCGGCGCTGCCCGGGCTCCCACGCGGAGCTCAAGCCCGCGGGGGTAGCGTTCCACACCCGCCCCGTGGAGGACCCCGCCGCGGCGGAACGTGCCCTCGCCGAGATGACCGCCACGTACTCCCGGCTGCCCGGCCTGCGGGTGACCCCGGGTCAGCAGGTCGTCGAGAGCTCGGTGCTCAGTGCCACCAAGGGGGACGGTCTCACGGCCATCCGCTCGGTGGTGCACCCGGACGTCACGGTGTTCGCCGGGGACGACGTCACGGACGAGGACGCCCTGGCCGTCCTGGGCCCCGGGGACGTGGGCATCAAGGTGGGTGGGAAGCCGTCCGTGGCCCGGTGGCGGGTCCCGGATCCCGAGGCCCTGACGGCCGCGCTCACCGCCCTGGCGCGGCACCGTGACGACGCTGTGGGGCCCGGCCAGACCGCCCGGGGCGACGCCGCAGGGCACGGCCAGACCGCCCAGGGGGACACCGCAGGGCGCGGCCCGACCGCCCGGGGCGACGCCCCCGACCCGGCGCCTCTGCCGCACGGGTCCGGGACGCCGCCGCGGCCGGACCCGGCGTCCCCTGCCCCCTGGAACCCGCTCCTCGGCCGGCGCGGACTGAGATGACCGTCCCCCCGCCCCCGGACCCCGCGCCGTCGCCGGCCCCCCGCGCAGCGCACGGGGTGTCCATCAACACGGCGTTCCCGGACCCCGGTCTGCTGGAGCTGCCCTGGGACCTGCCCCTGGAGCGGTGGCCCGCGGAGGTGCTCGCCGCGTACCCGCGTGGACTCTCCCGCCACGTGGTGCGCTTCGCCCGGGTGGGTGAGCGGGTCGTCGCCGTCAAGGAGACCACCGCCCACTACGCGCGGCGGGAGTACGGCCTGCTGCGGAGGCTCCAGCGCATGGGGACCCCGTCCGTGGTGCCGGACTCGGTGGTCACGGACCGCTGCACCCCCGAGGGGGAGCCGCTGCCCGCCGCGCTCGTGACCGACCACCTGAGCTTCTCGCTGCCCTACCGCGCGATCTTCGAGCAGCTGCCCTCCCCGGACACCGTGGAGCGCCTCGTGGACGCGCTGGCCTCGCTCATCGTCCAGCTGCACCTCTCCGGCTTCTACTGGGGGGACGTCTCCCTGTCCAACACCCTGTTCCGGCGGGACGCCGGGGCCTTCGCCGCGTATCTCGTGGACGCGGAGACCGGTGAGCTGCACTCCCGGCTCACGCGCGGTCAGCGCGAGTACGACATCGACCTCGCGCGGACCAACGTGGCCGGGGAGGTCATGGACCTGCTCGCCGGGGAGCACATGCAGCGGCGGCTCGCGGAGGAGGGCGTGGATCCCGCCTCCGTGGACCCGTTCGCGATCTCCGACCGGCTCGTGGAGACCTGCACCGGACTCTGGGAGGAGCTGACCGCCACGGAGACCTTCTCCGTGGCCGAGCGGTGGCGCGTGCAGGCCCGCGTGGAACGCCTCAACGATCTGGGCTTCGACGTGGAGGAGGCCTCCCTGGACTCGGACGAGTCCGGCCGGGTGCACCTGCGCCCGCGCGTGGTGGAACCGGGCCACCACAGCCGCAGGCTGCTGCACCTGACCGGGCTGAGCACCCAGGAGAACCAGGCGCGCCGGATCCTCACGGACATCGACCAGTTCGGACGGGCACTGTACCCCGGGCTGCCCGAGGACCTCACGGCCCAGCTGTGGATGCGCGAGATCTTCATGCCCATCATGTCCGCGATCCCCCCGGACCTGCGGCGCAAGCGCGAACCGGCTCAGATCGTCCACGAGGTCCTGGAGCACCGCTGGTTCATGTCCGAGAACGCGCGCGCGGACGTCCCCACCGGCACGGCGGCGCAGGACTACGTGCAGTCCTACCTGGCCCTGCGTCCGGACGAGAAGGACGTGTTCTAGGCGGCGTCGGGACGGGTGGAGATCAGCTCCGTGACCGCGCGGTGCACCCGCTCGGTCCACGTCTCGTCCAACGACCCGTAGCGGGCCACGTGCGCGTAGGCCGCGCCCAGGATGAAGTCCACCACCATGTCCAGGTCCACGGCGGCCCGGATCAGCCCCCGGTCCTTGTCGCGCTGCAGCAGGGTGCGCAGCGCGTCCATGTGCGGGCGCACCACCGCGGAGCGCAGCACCTGTGCGGTGGCGGAGTTCGGGTCCTGCAGCAGGGTGATGGCCACCCCCATGCCCATGTCACGCAGCAGCAGGTCCACCGCATCCGTGAGGGCCTGCTCCCACGTGGCCTCCTCCGTGGGCGCCACGGCCGCGGCCACCGTGTGCTGCAGCGCGGCCTCGAGCAGCTGGGGGCTGTTGTCGAAGCGGCGGTAGATGGAGGTCTTGGCCACCCCGGTGAGCGCGGAGACCGCCTCGATCGTGACCCGCTGGGGGCCTCCCTCGCGCAGCAGCCGCAGCGCACCCGCCACGATCTTGCGATCGGTGCGGGCGGTCCGCGGATCCACGGCGCCCGCCGTGTCCGCCGTCCGCTCCCGGTCCTCGCAGCCCATGGGTCAGGCCCTCCTCCAGTCCTCCACCGGCCAGTGCGCCTTCCGGGCCCTGCGGTACAGCGGCAGGTCCGGGTTCACCGCGTGGGGATGGCCCACCAGCGACAGCCAGCTGGCGTCCGCCACGGAATCGCCGTACCCGTACGAGCGGCCGAGGTCCAGCCCGTGGTCCTCGGCGTAGCGCTTGAGCCACTGGGCGCGGGCCTCGTCCACGAGCGGCGGGGTGGCCAGGTAGCCCGTGAGCACACCGTCCACCTGATCCATGCGCCCGGCGACCACGTCGTCGAACAGCTCCGCGAGGGGGCTCACGAGCAGGTCCAGCGAGCCGGTCACGAGCACCGTGCGGTGCCCCGCCTCACGGTGCTGCCGGATGCGCTCGAGCGCTCCCGGGCGCACGCTCTGCTCCACCGCGCGGCCCAGGGAGCCGTCCATGAGCTCTCGGACCCGCTCCACGGACACGCCCTCGTAGCGGCGCAGGAACGCCCGGATGAACTCCCCGCGGTCCCGGCGCTCGGCCTTGAGGTACGTGGCCGCGTTGCCCATCAGCTCCGCGAACTCGCCCGGCCACTGCACGGGGCTGAGCTCCCGGCGGCGCAGCTGCGCGTACTGCGTGATGATGTTGCCCGAGGCCACCGTGCCCTCGAGGTCGAACACCGCCACCACGTCCGTGCCCCCGCTCAGCCCGCGGGTGCGCGAAGCCCGTTTGCGGGAGGCCGCCTTGGCCCGGCCGTACGCCTTCGTCATCTCCGTGAGCGCGGGCAGGTGCACGTCCCGCCAGTAGTCCCGCCATTCGATGGCCCGCACGTCGAAGCGCCGGTCCTCGGCGGTGCCCTCCGGCAGCGAGCGGTTCAGCGCGCGGGTGTGGGTGTCGTCGAAGATCATCTCGGTGCGCGTGTAGTTCTGGTACAGGTCCACGTAGGTGCGCAGCGAGCCCAGCCCCGTCTGCATGCGGTGCAGCGAGTTGGTCCACTCCCGGGTGCGCGCCGTGGCCGGGAGCACCGAGCTCACGCGGCTGCCCGCGGCGGCCAGCTTCTCCTTGACCGCGAGACCGCGTTCCATGGAGTTGCCGGCCGGGAACTTCCACTCGGGCACGGCGATCGGGTTGCCGTGCGAGTCCTCCAGGGGGCGCTCCAGGAAGTAGGAGCGCACGCTGCGGTACATCTGGTGGAACGGCAGCGGGTTCGAGGCCCCCGAGCACACCTGGTAGTACGCGGGCCCTTGCGGTTCCGCCGCGGCACCCCGGGTCTGTTCCCGGTGCCCGTCCAGGACGAGCGCCACGATCGCGTTGACCACGAAGTCCACCGGGATCACGTCCAGGACGGAGTCCGGCAGCCCGGGGAACTCCGGCAGCGCGCCCTTGGCGTAGGCCATGATGAGCGGGTCGGCCACCTTGTACCCGTCGATCCACCCGGGGAACGGGTGGCGCAGCGCGGACTCGATGATCGAGGGGCGCACGATCGACAGCCGGTGCCCGTCCCCCGCCCACTTCTGCTCGGCCACGCGCTCGCCCAGCGCCTTGGTGAACGTGTAGATGTCGGTCCACCCGAGCGACTGCGCGCGGGTCCGGCCGTGGTCCACGAGCCGCGAGCGCACCCACTCCAGCCGCGCCTCCTCGGCGGCGCGGGCCACGGACTTGGGGCCCTCCTTGCCGTGCAGTCCCGTGGCCTGCCGGATGAAGGACTCCAACCGTTCCGGGGAGCGGGACTCCACCTCGGCGGTGTCCGCGGCGCGCACGGCGGCGTCGAACTCCACCCGCCAGTCGACGTCGTGGTCCACCGACGCCTCCGGGCGCAGGCCCTTCGCGATCCCACCCACGTAGCACGTGGACACGTGGATCACGTGGGGGTCCTGGCCCGAGGCCCGCAGCGCGTCGTAGAGCCCCACCGCGCCGCCCACGTTCGTCCGGAAGGCCTGGTCGATGGGCGGGTCGAAGGAGACCGTCGAGGCCGAGTGCACCACCACGTCGAAGGGCTCGGTGATCTCCGCGAGTCCCGTGAGATCACCCTCGAGCACGCTCGTGCGGGCCTCGAAGACCTCCCGCGCCCGCTCCTCCCCCACGGCCTCGCGCCAGGTCCTGAAGGAGGGCTTGCGGAGCAGCTGCCGCAGCCGTGCACTGCCGGACTGCGATCCCCTGGGGCGGACCACCGCCGTCACGTGGACGTCGTCCGATCCGGAGAGCAGCCGTTCGAGGACCGCCTGTCCCAGGAAGCCCGTGGCCCCCGTGAGCAGGACGCGCGTGGTGGTGGTCTGGGTCAAGGAATCCTCCGATGGTTGGAACGGGAACGGCCGCCGGGCCACGGTGCGGGCACCACCCGCGGGTCCCGGGTGGGCGCCTCTCCGCGGATCCCGGCACCCGGCCCGGGGCGGGACCGGACCGTGATCCGCCGCGGTGCCCAGTTGACGGGCGCCGCGAGGACCGCACCGGCCGAACCGCCGCCGGGATCCCCTCGCCACGAGGCGACCCGAACCGGCTCGCGGCCCGCAGACCCGAGGAGCACCGTCCGAGCAGGCCGGGGCCACTGTGCTACGCCCACCGTAGTGTATCTTAGGGTCATGCTTACCGCTCTCGTGACCGGTGGGACGTCAGGCATCGGTGCCGCGTTCGCACGCTCCCTCGCCCGCAGGGGCTTCAACCTCGTCCTGGTCGCGCGGGACGAGCCGAGACTCGCGCGGACCGCGCGCGATCTCACCGCCGAGCACGGCGTGCACGTGGAGACGATCACCGCGGACCTCGCCGTGCGCGAGGACCTCCGCCGCGTCGCCCAGCGCCTCGAGGATCCCGACCACCCGGTGGACATGCTCGTGAACAACGCGGGCTTCTCCGTCAAGGCCCTGTTCACCGCCGAGGACTTCCGTCAGCACGAGACGGGCTTCGAGGTCATGTGCGCGGCGGTCTCCAGGCTCTCGGGTGCCGCCGCCCGCGCCATGCTGAAGCGTCGCACGGGCTGGATCGTCAACGTCTCCTCGACCTCCGGCTACGTGACCATGGGCGACTACTCGGCGATCAAGGCCTACACCACCACCATGACCGAGTCGCTCGCGGTGGAGCTGCACGGCACTGGTGTCCACGTCACGGCGCTGCTGCCGGGGTGGGTGCGCACCGAGTTCCACAGCCGCGCGGGCATCACGGGTTCCTCCATCCCGGACTTCATGTGGCTCGACGCGGACCGCCTCGTGGAGGCGGCCCTCGCGGACGTGGCGCGCGGGAAGGTCCTCTCCGTCCCCACCCTGCGCTACAAGGTCATGGCGACCGCACTGCGTCACCTCCCGCGCCCCACCGTGCGCTGGCTCTCCCGCCAGATCTCGGGGATCCGACGCCGCGAGATCCAGGCCTGATCCCGTGGCACCGTCACAGCAGAACGACTCTGACCGCCCGGCCGGGCCCGCCCGACGACGCCGCGGCGCACCCGCCCCCGAACCGCGTCCCCGCGTGCTGGACTCCCTGGAGGGTCCCGTGGGGCAGCAGGAGCCGGATCCGCCCGCCCCGCCCGCGGAGTCCGCGGAGCTCACGGCCGCGCACTACACCCGGCCGGTGCGTCGCGTGGTGCGCCGGATCGTGCAGACCCTCTTCTTCCGCGGGATGGTCAACCGCACCATCACGCGCACCAACGTGGTGGACCCGGCCGCGTACGGGGTGAAGGGCACGTGCGTGGTGGTGGCCAACCACTCGAGCCACCTGGACGCGCCCCTCGTGATGAGCGGGGTGCCGCACTACATCTCCCGGGACCTCGCCACCGGCGTGGCCGCGGACTACTTCTTCACCACGTGGCACAAGCGCTTCTTCACGCAGCTCGTGTTCAACGCCTTTCCGGTGGACCGCCGCGGTGAGGGCGCGAACCGGGGGCTCTCCAAGAAGCTGCTGGCCGCAGGGGTCCCCCTGCTGATCTTCCCGGAGGGGACCCGCTCCAAGACCGGCAGAATGGCCCCGTTCCAGGTGGGAGCGGCGTCGTTGGCGCTGGCCACCCAGGTGCCCGTGGTTCCGGTGGCGCTCATCGGTGCGCACGAGGCCATGCCGCGCGGGACCAGCTGGCCCCGCCGGGGGCGCCCGCCCGTGGTGGTGGCGGTGGGTGCCCCGCTGCGGGCGCGCGGCAACGAGAACGCCGTCGGGTTCAACGAACGCATCGAGGCCGCCGTGCGCGCGCTGTACGCTGCGAACCGGCACATGATCCAGGACTAGTGGCATCCCCCAGGAAAGAGGTTTCCCCGTAGTGGCACACGTGAAGCATCAGAAGTGGTGGGGCTGGGGCGAGGAGGGCGTGTTCTTCGACTACCGGAACAAGCCCGCGTTCGCGCCGTTCGTCAAGGAGGCCATCGGCGTCTCCCTGCGACCCCGGCAGCGCGACACCGTGGATTTCGCCACGGTGCAAGTCCCGGCCTCCACGGCCTCCGAGGACGTCCTGGCGCGGCTCCGTGGGATCAGCGGCCCGGAGAACGTGTCCCTGGACGACGAGCTGCGGATCGTGCACTGGGCCGGCAAGTCGGTCCTGGAGCTGATGCAGACGCTGCGCAGTGATTTCGCACGGGTCCCGGACGTGGTCGTCTACCCGGGGTCCGAGGACGAGGTGGCGGAAATTCTGCGCACCGCCGTGGCGCAGGACCTCGTGGTCATCCCCTTCGGCGGGGGCTCCAGCATCTCCCGCAGCCTGCAGCCCGCCCCGGAGGAGACCCGCTGCATCGTCTCCCTGGACATGGGCCGGTTGAACAAGGTGCTCGAGATCGACGAGACCTCGGGGCTCGCCACTATCCAGGCCGGGGTGCTCGGGCCGGACATGGAGGACCAGCTCAACGCCCGGGGCTGGACCCTGGGGCACTTCCCCG
This sequence comes from Kocuria tytonis, assembly GCF_003226895.2. Classification (GTDB taxonomy): domain Bacteria; phylum Actinomycetota; class Actinomycetes; order Actinomycetales; family Micrococcaceae; genus Kocuria; species Kocuria tytonis. Next base: position 3,661 of record NZ_PNJG02000003.1, on the reverse strand, counting down.
ACTCCTTCGCGTACTCCACGCTGGGCGGCTGGGCCGCCACCCGGTCCTCCGGGATGCAGTCGGACAAGTACGGGGACATCGCGGACATCGTGCGCGGCCTGCGCCTGGTGCGTCCCTCCGGGACCGTGGTGCTGCGCCCCCTGCCCTCCACGTCCACCGGGCCCAGCCTGCGCGAGATGGTCATCGGCTCCGAGGGCCGCCTGGGCGTGATCACGGAGCTCACCGTCCACGTCCACCGGCTGCCCCAGGAGCACGAGGTAATCGCCTACATGTTCCCCACGTGGCAGCAGGCACTGACCGCGGTGCGCCGCTACACCGAGGCCGAGATCCCGCTGACCTTCGCCCGGATCTCGGACGCCCACGAGACGGCGTTCTCGCTGGCCACGCAGAAGGCCTCCACCTCCGTGAAGGGCAAGCTCGCCGCCAAGGGCCAGGACGCCCTGTGGGCCGTGATGCGCAGGCGCGGCTGGGACACGGACGCCATGTGCATCTCCTACGCCTGTTTCGAGGGCTCCGCGAAGGACGTCGCCGAGCGCAAGAAGGCCGTGGCCCGGATCGCGAAGGCCCACGGCGCCGTCGTGCTGGGGTCCGGCCCGGGCGCGCTGTACGACCAGAAGAAGTTCGACACCCCGCACCTGCGCGACTTCCTGCTGGAGCAGAACACCGTGGGGGACGTCTCCGAGACGGCCGCGCCGTGGTCCAAGCTCACCACGGTGCACAAGAACGCGTACGACGCCGTGCAGCGCGCCTACGCGCAGCTGGGCAAGTCCGGCTGGATCATGTCCCACATGTCCCACTCGTACCACTCCGGGGCGTGCCTGTACTTCACGTTCGCGTACGTCTTCGACGAGGAGAACCCGTACGAGGAGTACCAGGTGGTCAAGTCCGCCATCCAGCAGTCGTTCATCGACTCCGGGGCCACGCTCTCCCACCACCACGGCGTGGGTGTGGAGCACCAGCCCTGGATGGAGCAGGACGTCTCCCCCGAGGGCGTGGCGCTGATGAAGGGCCTCTTCCAGGTCGCGGACCCCGGGGGGAACCTGAACCCCGGCAAGGTGGTCTCCTGACCGGGATCTGACACTCCCGATGGGCAACGGCCCCGGTCCGCCCACCTCGGGCGGGCCGGGGCCGTTGCCGTGTGCCATGGGGTGGCCCTTGACGCCTGCCGGAAGCTCACGCATGTCGGGGGCCTGAGCCCGGGAAGGCCGGGGCGAGCCGCTCAGTCGGCCGCTGCCCCGCGTGCGTGGCGGCGCGCTTGCGCGGCGTACCAGTCCAGGACCTCCGCGTCCTCGGCGGTCGCGCGGTTGAGGGAGGACGGATCCGCGCCCTGGTACAGCTTCTTGACGGGGATCTCCAGGAGCTTCCCGGTGCGGGTGCGGGGCACGGCCGGGGCCTCGATGATCTCGTCGGGCACGTAGCGCGGGGACACCTGCTCCCTGATGGCGGCCACGATGCGCTGCTTCAGCTGCTCCGTGAGCCGGGTGCCGGGCTCGGGCACCACGAACAGGGGCATGTAGTAGTCCCCTCCGGCCAGTTCGGCCCCGATCACCATGGAGGCCGCCACACCGTCCACTCGGTCCACCACGTGAGTGAGGTCCGCGGAGCCCATGCGGATGCCCCCGCGGTTGATGGTGGAGTCCGACCGGCCGTGCACCACGAACGGCCCCTCCGAGAGCTGGGTCACCCAATCCCCCTGGCGCCACACCCCGGGGAACATGTCGAAGTAGGCGGCCCGGTAGCGGTCCCCCTCCGGGTCGTTCCAGAAGCGGACGGGCATGCTGGGCATGGGCCGGGTGATCACGAGCTCCCCCACCTCGTCCCACACGCGCTCCCCCGCGGTGTTCCAGGACTCCGCGGCCACACCGAGGTACGGGCCCATGATCTCGCCGCGGTAGACGGGCTGGTACGGATTCGTGCCGATGAACGCGCTGGTGACGTCCGTTCCCCCGGAGTCGGAGCCCAGCCGCACCGTGGTGGACACCGAGTCGTACACCCAGTCCCACGTGGCGTCCGGCAGCGGGGAGCCCGTGACCAGGATGGACTCGAGGGCGGAGAAGTCCAGGCTCACGTTCGGAACCACACCCGCGCGCTGCACCATGGACAGGATCCCGGCGCCGGTGCCGAAGAACGTGGCCCCGTGGCGAGCCACCAGCTCGAACGACTTCTGCGGTCCACCGAATGTCGGCGAGCCGTCGTAGGTGATGATCCGTGCGCCGGTGAGTAGGATGCCCACGAGCATGTTCCACACCATCCAGGTGGTGGCCACGGCGTAGTAGGCGACGTCCTCCGGGCCCAGACCCGAGTGCAGCCCGAGCGCCTTGTAGAACTCGACCACCACCCCGCCATGGGAGTGCACAATCCCTTTCGGTTTACCGGTGGTGCCGGAGGAGTAGAGGATCCACAGCGGGTGGTCGAAGGGAAGCTGCTCGTAGTGGGGTTCGCCCGGTGTGGCCATGATCCGGGACAGGCGCAAGGCGCTGTCCGGCAACTCACCGACGGTACCTTCCGCACACTGGTCAACCACGATCAGTTGTTCCACCGATGGCAGCACGTCCAGCAGGGCGTCGTAGGAACCGGTCATGTCACGCACGGAGCCACCGAACTCGTAGCCGTCCACCACGAAGAGCACCCTGGGCTCGATCTGCGCGAACCGATCTGCCACACCCGCCGGCCCGAAGTCCGTGTTCACCACGGACCACACGGCTCCCACGGAGGCCGTGGCCAGCAGCGCCACCACGGTCTCCGGGATGTTGGGCAGCACCGCAGCCACACGGTCACCGGGCGTGACGCCCAGCTCCCGCAGCTGCCGGGCCACCGCCGCCACTCGCGACTCGAGCTCGGCCCATGTCCAGGACACGGCCTCGCCGGATTCATGCTCGCCGACGACGGCCACGTCGCCCGGTCGGCTCCGGGCCCACCGCAGCGTGTTCTCGGCATAGTTCAGACGAGCTCCCGGGAACCACTGCGCCCCGGGCATGGCCGTTCCTCGCAGGACACACTCCCCCGGCTCGGACGCCACCATGTCGAAGAAGTCCCACACGGACTGCCAGAACTCGTCGAGGTGTTCCACGGACCAGGTGTGCAGTGCATGGAACCCCGAAGCCGGCACGCCGTGGTGCTGCTCTACCCACCGGGCGAACTCGTGCATGCGGGACGCGCGGGTCCGTTCCTCGGTGGGCGTCCACAACAGGGCGCGTTCATTCGTGCGGTCAGGATTGTTCATGTGGACCGGTTCCTCTCTCCGATCCCTGCATCCTCCGTGATGCGCGGGTCTTCGAAAGCTACCAGGCCGTGCGGGGAGGCGGGGACCCAACCACGGCGGTGGGCGCCCACCCGCCCTGCATTGATAGACGGCACACGGCACCCGAGGCGGCTCCGGCCGTCCCCGATCTGGTCTCGCACTGGCCGGGGTTGCGGTGCGTGGGCACCGGGCCGGTGATGGTCCTGGGTAGACCCATCTGGAGTCCACGCTCCCCTTGGTATCGTGCCCGCGTGGACCGCACCGCCGCGGGCCGGTCCCCGTCACCAGCCCACACCATCACGGGCCGGCCCTTATCACCAGCCCATCCATCGGGGAACTAGCGTGTTAAATGCGGGGAGGCCCCACACCCAATAGGTGTGGGGCCTCAACCCTTCAACGTGAATTCCGGCGGTGACTTAC
>NZ_PNJG02000002.1 GCF_003226895.2 Kocuria tytonis | reverse complement strand
TTCAGCGTTCGACTTGCATGTGTTAAGCACGCCGCCAGCGTTCGTCCTGAGCCAGGATCAAACTCTCCGTCAAAAAACATTCAACAGAAACCACCCACCACACTGTGGCCGGTGGGATCCCAGCTGACACCCAACACCCGCAGGAAACGGGAAAACACCCACACGGTGTTGAGCCATCAACCAAAAACAATCAAAATCTTTGGTATCAACAAACTAGACACACTATTGAGTTGACAAACAACACACCACATCAGAACCCTCACCGGGCCCCAGATCGGAAGTTTGTGTCGCCACGGCTCGGAAGCTTTTCTGCTGTCCGGCCTGGCAACTCGATGAGCTTATCCGCTCCCCCACCGGTTCGCAACCTGGCGTTCACACGCTGTCGCCCACTGGTTCGGGAAGGAAGCTCGTCGAGCCTTCGGGCCCGCCTCTCGGCAGGCCGTCCTTGCGGCGACTCGGAATACTTTACACACGGTCACGGACCCGCGCAAAACGGTTGTCCGCCCCGGTCAGCCGCGCAGCAGGTTCTTCCGCACCTTGCCCGTGGCCGTTCTGGGCAGCTCGTCACTGAAGACGATGGTGTCCGGCACCTTGAAGCCGCTCAGCTGGCTCCGCACGTGCTCGCGCAGCTCGTCCTCGGTGACCTCGGAGCCGCCGGCACGCACCACGTGGGCGACCGGGCGCTCCCCCCACTTCTCGTCGGGCACCCCCACCACGGCGACGTCGATGACGTCCGCGTGCGAGTACAGCGCCTGCTCCACCTCGATGGAGGAGATGTTCTCCCCTCCGGAGATGATGATGTCCTTCGCGCGGTCCCGCAGCTGGATGTAGCCGTTGGGGTGCATGACCCCGAGGTCACCGGTGTGGAACCACCCGCCGTCGAAGGCCTTGCGCGTGGCGGGGACGTCCTTGTAGTACCCGATCATCACGTTGTTCCCCCGCAGCACCACCTCCCCGAGCGTCTCGCCGTCCGCGGGAACGTCCACCATCTCGGTGTCCACGATGCGGGCGGTTTCTGCCTGGATCATCGCCACGCCCTGCCGGGACATCTGCTGCGCCCGCTCGGCCGCGGGCAGCGCGGACCATTCCTCCTGTGGTTCGCAGATGGTGAGGGGGCCGAACACCTCGGTGAGCCCGTACACGTGGACCACCTCGAAACCCGAGGCCTCCAGCCGCTCGATGATGCTGGGCGCGGGTGGCGCTCCGGCCGTGGTGATGCGCACGGGGTTCTCCAGGGGATGTGCCTGCTCCGCGTCCACGATCACGGAGCACACGGCCGGGGCTCCGCACAGGTGGGTGATGCCCTCGCGGTCGAACGCTTCCCAGATCTCGTCCGGGCGCACCGCTCGCAGGCACACGTGGGTGCCGCCGGCCGCGGTCACCGCCCACGTGGTGCACCACCCGTTGCAGTGGAACATGGGCAGGGTCCACAGGTATCGGGTGTCCCCGGTGAATCCGTTGTGGAACACCTCGCCCAGGCTGTTGAGGTACGCACCGCGGTGCGCGTAGAGCACCCCCTTGGGGCGGCCCGTGGTCCCGGAGGTGTAGTTCAAGGTGATGGGTGCGTTCTCGTCCGCCACCTCGTAGCGGACGACGCCGCTGCCGGGCTTCCCCGCTCCGTCCGGTTCCGGGACAGGCACGTCCAGGAACTGCTGGAACGTGGGCACCCCCTCACCGATGCCCTCCCGCACGGCCGGGAGCCCCGCCTGCTCGTCGGGGATCTGGATGAGAGTGACACCCGACCGATCGCCGATGGCCTCCACCACGGTGTCCAGCACGGAGACGTCCGCCAGGACCACCCGGGCTTCGCAGTGCTCGAGGATGTAGGTCAGTTCCCGGGCGCTGAGCCGTGGGTTGAGCGGGACGAGCACTGCGCCCGCCGCGGGCACCGCGTAGTGCGCCATGAGCGCGGCGGGAACATTGGGGGCGACGACCGCGACCGTGGGCCACGTCCGTTCCAGCAGCTCCACCCCCTGGAACTGCTCGTCCGAGGACGCCGAGCCGTTCGTGGCCGCGCGGCTCTGCCCACCCGGGGTGGTGCCACCTCCGGCCCGTGGCACGGGGCTGGCCTCGGACGCAGCGACCCGGGGGCGTTCGGCGTTCTGGTGCGCTGCGGCGTCGTGGTCCTGCGCGGGGGCGGAGACCAGGCCCGAAGCCCCGGCCCCGAGGTGTGCGTGCGCCACCCCGGCGCCGGAACCCCCCTCACCCGCGCCGCCATCACCGCCGCGCATGGCGGCATGACCCACCAGCGGGAGCAGTGCCGTGGCGAAGCGCCGGACGTCCCGCTCGAACTGCTCGTAGGTCCACTCGCGCGAGCCGTGGACCACCGCGCGACGATTCGGGAAGACTTCCGCGCTGCGCTCCAGGAAGCGCAACGGGGTCAGCGGCTCGGTGTTGGCGAACATGGTGCTCCTGGGACTGTGGCGGGCCGGGGTGGGCCCCGCAGGGCTCACTTGTATGCGGAGATCCCCGTGATGAACTTGCCGATGATGAGGGCCTGGACCGTCTCGGTGCCCTCGTACGTGTGGATGGCCTCGACGTCCGCGAAGTGCCGCGCCACGCGGTTCTCCATGAGGATTCCGTTGCCGCCCAGCAGGTCACGGGCGTTCATGGCCACCTGGCGGGCGGTGCGGGTGGCGGTGTACTTGGCCAGGGATGCCTGCGGACCGCTGAGCGTCCCGGCCTCCTCCTTGCGCGCCATGGCCATCACGAGGGTCTGGATCTGGGTCAGCTCGCTCAGCATGCGGGTGAGCCGTTCCTGGATGATCTGCGATGCCGCGATCGGACGCCCGAACTGGTGCCGCTGCATGGCGTAGTGCACGGCGGTCTCGTAGCACGCCTGGGCGTGTCCCACCGCGGCCCATGCCACCCCGATGCGGGTGGCGAACAGCACGGCCGAGGTGTCCCGGAAGTTCTTGGCGTGGGGCAGGACGTTCTCGGTGGGCACGAAGACGTTCTCGAGCGTGATCTCGGCCTGGTGGATGGCCCGCAGGGCCAGCTTGGCCTTCATCGTGGTGCCCGTGTAGCCCTCGGACTCCTGAGGGACCACGAAGCCGTGGACGGCGCCGTCCTCGTCGCTGCGGGCCCACACCACGGTGATCCCGCCCATGGAGCCGTTGCCGATCCACTTCTTGGCGCCGTTGAGGATGTAGCCGCCCTCCACCGGCGTGGCCCTGCTCTCGAGCCCGATCGAGTCCGAACCGTGGGCCGGCTCGGTCAGCGCGAAGGCCCCGAGCAGCTTGCCCGTGGCCATGTCCGGCAGCCAGCGCTGCTTCTGCTCCTCGCTGCCGCACAGGGCGATCGAGCGCATGGCCAGCCCGCCCTGGACACCGGACACGGTGGAGATGGAGCCGTCCCCGCGGGAGAGCTCCATGGCCACCAGACCCGCGGCCATCTTGGACATGGGAGGCATGCCGGGGACCTCCACGCCGTCGCGCAGCAGGTCCAGCTCGCCCATGCGTCGGACGAGATCGAGGTTGTACTCCCCCCTGTCCCAGTACTCGGCGATGACGGGCAGGACGTCCTCCTGCACGAACTTGCGGGCGCGCAGCTGGTGGGCGCGGTCCTCGTCCGAGACGTGGTCGAAAATCCCGGCCTCGTCCGTGGCCAGGGGCTCGTTCAACGAGTAGTGGGGCTCAAGGGTGCCCGTGGGGAAGTCCTCGGGATGCTCGATCGTGATGCCGGTGGTCTCCGTGCTGTCCTTGGTCATGACGAATCCTTACTTCGGGAGGGGAATTACTGTTCGGCGGCGTCGAACCGGGAGCCCCGGACACGCTCGGCCGCGCCGGTGCGATCCAGGTACGGGGTGATGCCGCCCAGGTGGAACGGGTAGTTGGCGCCCAGGATCATGCAGAGGTCGATGTCCCGGGCCGTGGCCACGACGCCCTCGTCCAGCATGTGACCGATCTCGTCCGCGAGCGCGTCCTGCACGCGGGTGAGCAGCTCACCCTCCGCGCCGTCGCCGGACCGGGCGGTGACGCCGCTCTCCTGACGGGTGCGCTCGAGGGCCTCGTTCGCCCCTTCGGAGAGATAGGTCTCGGAGGTCTCGCCGCGCGCGGGGAGGGTGCTCTTGAGACCGGCGTCCGCAACGGCATCGAGCCACGGCGAGAGCGTGAAGCGGTCTGGGTAGGCGTCGTTCATGGTGTGCGTGATGTGCACGAGCACTGCCGGGCCCACGAAGTCGAGCAGCTGCAGGGGGGTCATGGGCAGGCCCATGGGATCCAGGGCGTGGTCCACGGTCTCCGGATCTCCCCCGGCGTCCATGGCGCGCCCGATGACGTCGAACATGCGGGTGAGCACACGGTTGACCACGAAGCTCGGGGCGTCCTCCACGCGCACGGCGATGCGGCGCAGCTTGGCGGCGAGGTCGAAGGCGGTGGCCAGGGTGGAGTCGTCGGTCTTCTCGCCCGCCACGATCTCCAGCAGCGGGGTGACCTCCACCGGGTTGAACACGTGGAAGCCCACGAGCCGCTCGGGGTGCTTGAGATCCCGGCCCATGGCGGTGATGGACAGCGAGGAGGTGTTCGTGGCGAGGATTGCGTCCTCGCTGACCACGGGCTCCCACTGGGCGAAGACCTGCCGCTTGACCTCGAGCTCCTCGAACACGGCCTCGATCACGAAGTCCGCGTCCGCGAGGTCCTCGGGGCTCTCGGCGCCGGTGATGAGGGAACCGAGCTGCTCGGCCTGCTCCTCGGTCATCCGACCCTTCTTGGCCTGTGCGGTGAACCGGTCGCGGGTGCGCTGCACGCCGGTGGCCAGACGCTCGTCGTCCAGGTCCGTCATGACCACCGGGATGCGGGCACCCTGGGCGATCAGGGAGGCGAGCTGCCCCGCCATGAGACCGGCGCCGATCACGGCGGCCTTCTTGATCTCCCGGACGGGGGCGTCCGGCACGTTCGCGGCCTGCTTGCTGCGAGCGCTCACGAGCTCGAACGCGTACAGGGACGCGCGTGCCGCCTCGGACTGCACGATCTCCGTGAAAGCGGCAACGGCGGCGGCGGCATTGGCCTCCCGTGACTCGGTGCGGGCACGGCCCACGAGCTCGATGGCGGCCACCGGACCCGGCGCGGCACCGTGCCAGGCGCTGTGCGCCTTCGCCGCGGCCTTGTCCACGGCGGCCTGCCACGTCTGCTCGTCATCGGTGCTCCGCCGGGGCTCGTGCCGGCCCTCGAGGGCCTCGACGACCCAGCCCTGCCAGGCCTTCTCCCACTCCTCGGTGCCGGGGGCGCCATCCAGAACGGCGTCCACGAGTCCGATCTCCGCGGCCTTGGCGGGGTTGAGGTTCTTCCCGCGCATGGAGTCGGTGACGATCATGCCCAGGGCGGCTTCCGCGCCCACGAGGTGCGGCAGCAGGTAGACACCACCCCACCCGGGGAAGAAACCGAGGTGGCACTCCGGCAGGCCCATGGGAGCCTTGCCGGAGACGGCGAGCCGGTAGTCGGTGTGCAGCGCGAGTTCCAGGCCCCCGCCCAGGGCGACGCCCGTGATGAGCGAGAACGTGGGGACGTCCATCTGCGCCAGAACGCCGAAGGCCTCGTGGCCCGAGCCCACGTACTCGTCCGAGGTGCCGTTCAGCTGGGCCGCGCGGATCTCCTTGAGGTTGGCGCCCGCGCCGAAGGACTTGGCGTTGCCGGTGACGACCACGGCCTCCACCTGGGAGGTGTCGATGGCGGAGAGCTCGCGCTGCAGCTGGCGCATGGCCTCCGAGCCCCAGATCACGAGGCCGTTGGGCGCGGTGGAGTCCAGTGACACCAGTGCGATGGGCGTGCTGCGCCCGGGCAGCACCGGGCGGGTCACGGTGATGGTCACGGTGGACGGGAAGGACTGTTCGCTCACGCTTTCGCTCCTGAGTCTGGGCACGGGGTGGTCTGGACCACAGTGTCTGGGCCTCAGTGTGCCCTGAGACGGAGTCTCAGGTCAAGGCATTGCGTGTCATGCCGCACCGCTGCCGACGGCGGCGGGTCGCCGTGTCGTCCGTGCCCCCGGGGTGGTCAGGAGCGCAGCGCCTCGTAGACGGACCGCGCCGTGCGTTCCGCCACCGAGGCCGGATCCGCGCCCTGGGGAACGACCACGACGATCGGGGCACTGCCCACGGAGTGCGGCGCGGCGGCGTCGTCGAACCGCATGGCGGTCCGCTCCCGGACGAAGGAGATGTCCGACGCCGCCCCACCCTCCCCGGGTGGGACCTCGAACGCCCCGCACAACCACGCGATGCGCCCGCCGAGGGCGCCCACGAGCTGCTCGCCGCCGGCGGGGCTGGGATCGCGCAGCCACGTGCGCAGGAACGCGTTGTGCACCGCGACGGTGGCGGCCGCGAGCGCCACCGCAGTCATCCGCCGGTCCGCCGACGCCGGCAGCGCCCGCTGCAGGAATGCCTGGAAGACCCGCTCGTACCGCGAGGACATGGCGATCTCGCGGTCCCGCAGGGATTCCACGCCCTGCAGCAGATCGTGTCTGGCCGCTGCGCGTGCGGGGTGGTCCAGGTTGTGACGGAACACCAGCCGGGCGCCCTCCGCCAGACCACTCGCGGCGGGGATCCCGGGCCTGCGCAGCAGCAGCTCGAGGCGCTCCAGCGTGTCGGCGTGGTCCGCGAAGACCATGTCCTCCTTGCTGCCGTACTTGCGGAAGAACGTGGCCCTGCTGATGCCCGCCGCCTGTGCCAGCTGCTCCACAGTGGTCTCCAGGTAGCCGTGGTCGGCGAGCATGCGGATGGACCGGGTGACCACGTCCTCCCCGCATCCGCGGTCCTGCTCCATAGGAGGCCTCCTCGTGGACGTCGGTGGGCTGTTGAGACGAGGGTAGCCGCATTGAGACGGAGTCGCACGGGCGTGCCCGGGAACCCGGGTGCTCTCCACGGTGCTGCGACCGGATGTCCTCTCGCGGCGTCGGGACCGCGGCACGGGCTGCCGCGACCACGCCGCGCCCACCCGCACAGGGCGGTTCGGCGAGCCGCGGTCGGCACCGCGGGCCCGGGTCCCCGACGGGCGGGTCGCGGCAGTTTCCCCTCCGGGACGAGACACGGCCCGGCGAAACGCCCCGCGGTAGTGACGTGGGATACACCCGCGGGTGTGCTGGGCCACAAACCCGGCAATCGACTACCGGACGTCGTCACATCCATTCGAATTCCCGGACGCAGGCCTCATAAGCCCTCGTTCCTTGTTGCTTTTGAGGAGGCGAGATGCGATACAACCGCATTTCCAAGACTCTCGGCGTCGCCGCCCTGGCGACCCTCTCCCTGACCGCCTGCGGCGGCGGCGGTGGCGGTGGCGGTTCCGACGAGGCTGCCGACGGCAGCGCAGTCATCACCGCGGACACCGTCGAGCCCCAGAACCCGCTGGTGCCCACCAACACCAACGAGACCGGCGGCGGCGTGGTGGTCCAGCAGATCTTCAACGGTCTGGTGACCTACGACTCCGAGGGCAAGACCCAGAACGATCTCGCCGACTCCATCGAGTCCAAGGACAAGCAGACCTGGACCATCAAGATCAAGCCGGACATGAAGTTCACCAACGGCGAGAAGATCACCGCCCAGAGCTTCGTGGACTCCTGGAACTACGGGGCCGCGGCGAAGAACGCGCAGGGCAACGCGAGCTTCTTCGAGCCCATCGAGGGCTACGAGAAGGTCTCCGCCGAGGGCAGCACCGAGGACAAGATGTCCGGGCTGAAGGCCGTGGACGACCACACCTTCACCGTCAAGCTGGTCTCCCCGCAGTCGGACTTCGAGCAGCGCCTGGGCTACACCGCGTTCGCCCCGATGCCCTCCTCCGCGTTCAAGGACATGAAGGCGTTCGGCGAGAACCCGGTGGGCTACGGCCCGTACAAGATGGCCAAAGAAGGTGCCTGGCAGCACAACTCCGCCATCGACCTGGTGAAGAACGAGGACTACAAGGGTCCGGAGGCCGCCAAGAACGGCGGCATCAACTTCAAGCTCTACCAGAACCCGGACACGGCCTACCAGGATCTGATCTCCAACAACCTGGACGTCCTGCAGCAGGTGCCCACCGGCGCGCTGGGCAACTACAAGTCGGATCTCGGCGACCGCTATTCGGACAAGCCCTACGCCGGCATCCAGACCCTGGCCGTGCCCGAGTACCAGGACAACTGGAAGGGCGAGGCGGGCAAGCTGCGTCGCCAGGCTCTGTCCATGGCCATCGACCGTCAGGAGATCACCAAGGTGATCTTCAACGAGACGCGCTCCCCCGCCACCGACTTCACGGCACCCACCATCGAGGGCTACGAGAAGGACCTGCCGAACTCCGAGAACACGAAGTTCGACAAGGACAAGGCCAAGGAGCTCTGGGCCAAGGCCGAGAAGATCCAGCCCTACAACAAGTCCCAGAAGCTGACCATCGCCTTCAACGCCGACGCCGGCGGACACAAGAAGTGGGTGGATGCCGTGGCCAACCAGATCAAGAACAACCTGGGCATCGAGGTCGAGGGCAAGTCCTACTCCACCTTCAAGGAGCTGCGCACGGACGCCAAGGCCGGGAAGCTGACCGGAGCCACCCGCTCGGGCTGGCAGGCCGACTACCCGTCCATGTACAACTTCATGGGCCCCACCTTCACCAAGGGCGCGTCCTCCAACGACTCCCGCTACGACAACCCCAAGTTCGAGGACACCCTGGATGCTGGTCTCGAGGCCAAGAGCACCGAGGACGGGGTGAAGAAGTTCCAGGAGGCCGATTCCATGCTCCTGGAGGACCTGCCCTCGATCCCGCTCTGGTACAACCAGGCCAACACCGCCTGGTCCGAGAACGTCTCGGGAGTGGGCACCGGATGGGACGGCGTTCCCGAGTACTACAAGGTCGAGAAGACCAAGAGCTGATCTTCTAACCTCCTAATGCCCACCACGCAACAGGGAGGCACCGTTCCCCGGTGTCTCCCTGTTGCCACGTCTCCTGAGAGGAGCGACCCTTGGCCTGGTATCTGGTCAAAAGACTGCTGCAGCTGATCCCCGTGTTCCTGGGCGCCACGCTGCTGGTCTACTTCCTGGTCTTCATGACCCCCGGTGATCCGCTCGACGCCCTGTGCGGCGACAAGGGCTGCACGCCCGGTGTCGCCGCCGCCCTGACCGAGCAGTACCACCTCGGCGACCCCTTCTTCGTGCAGTACTTCAGCTACATCGGCGGACTGCTCACCGGTGATCTCGGCGTGAACTTCTCCGGCCGCGAGATCAGTGACGTGCTCGCCGGCGCCTTCCCCGCCACCGTTCGGCTGGCGATCATCGCGCTGATCTTCGAGGCGATCTTCGGCATCACCTTCGGCCTGTACGCCGGGCTGAAGAAGGGCGGCTGGTTCGACTCGACCGTCCTGGTGGTCTCGCTGGTCGTCATCGCCGTGCCGATCTTCGTGCTCGGCTTCGTGATGCAGTACTTCGTGGGGGTCAAGTGGGGGTTGGCGAAGCCGACCGTCTCCGGAGCCGCGGACTGGAGCGACCTGATCCTGCCGGGCATCGTGCTGGGTCTGGTCTCCTTCGCGCAGGTGCTCCGCCTGACCCGCACCGCCGTGGCGGAGAACGCCAGCGCGGACTACGTGCGCACCGCCACCGCCAAGGGCCTGACCCGCGGGCGGGTGGTGCGGGTGCACATCCTGCGCAACTCCATGATCCCCGTGGCCACCTTCCTGGGCATGGACCTGGGCGCCCTGATGGGCGGCGCGATCGTCACCGAGGGCATCTTCAACGTCCCCGGCATCGGCAACCAGCTGTACAAGGCCCTGACCCTCGGAGACGCGCCCATGGTGGTCTCCGTGGTCTCCGTGATGGTGATCATCTTCTGCGTGGCCAACCTGCTGGTTGATCTTCTCTACGCCTGGCTCGACCCGAGGATCCGTTATGCCTGAGAACAACATCGAGAACAACGACGCCGCGGGCCGGGGCCTCGATCCCGAGGCCCGCGGCCGCGAAGCGGCCGTGCGAGAGGTCCGCGACACCGCTGACACCCCCGCCGGATCCCACCAGAAGGACATTGGCGGGCCGAGCGCCGGTCTCATGATGGAGCACTTCGTGGCCGATGCCACGACCACCCCCGTTGCGGAGACGGACTCCCGCTCCGCCGAGGGCGCCCCCGTCAGCCTGTGGCGCGACGCCTGGCGGCAGCTGCGCAAGAAGCCCACCTTCATCATCGCCGCCCTGCTGATTCTGCTGGTCATCGTGGTGGCCCTGCTCCCGCAGCTGTTCTGGACCGAGAACCCCTCCGCGGCCTCCACCCAGTGCCTGCTCGAGAACTCCAACGGGAAGGCCTCCGCGGGACACCCCATGGGCTTCACCGCCCAGGGCTGCGACGTCTACTCCCGTGTGATCGCCGGCACCAGGGCCTCGCTCATGGTGGGCCTGCTGACCACCATCGGGGTGGTCGTCATCGGCGGCCTCATCGGTGCGCTGGCCGGCTACTTCGGCGGCTGGATCGACGGCGTGCTCGCCCGTCTGGGCGACGTCTTCTTCGCCCTGCCCCTGATCCTGGGTGCGCTGGTGGTCATGCAGCTGCCGTTCTTCAAGGCCCACCGCGGGGTCTGGACCCTGGTGGTGGTGCTGGTGCTGTTCGGCTGGCCGCAGATCGCGCGCATCATGCGCGGGGCGGTGGTCGAGGTGCGCAACGCGGACTACGTGGTCAGCGCCCGCTCGCTCGGGGTCTCGTCCCTCGGAATCCTGATGCGCCACATCATCCCCAACGCGATGGCCCCGGTGATCGTGATCGCCACGATCTCCCTGGGCACGTTCATCGTCGCGGAGTCCACCCTGTCGTACCTCGGCATCGGTCTGCCGCCCAGCATGATGAGCTGGGGCAATGACATCTCGGACGCGAAGGACGCGTTCCGCTCGAACCCGATGCCCGTATTTTGGCCCGGTCTGGCGCTGTCGCTGACCGTCCTGAGCTTCATCATGCTCGGTGACGCGCTGCGCGACGCGCTGGATCCCAAGGCCCGGAAGAAGTGATGAGCATGTCACAGGAGAAGAACCGCCCCCTGCTGGAGGTGCGCGATCTCGGGATCGCGTTCGCCACCGCCACGGGGGAGGTCCAGGCCGTCACCGACTCGAACTTCACCGTCATGCCCGGGGAGACCGTGGCCATCGTGGGGGAGTCCGGCTCGGGCAAGTCCACCTCGGCCCTGGCCGCGATCGGGCTGCTGCCCTCCAACGGCCGCGTCAACTCGGGGCAGATCATCTTCGACGGCGAGGACATCACCCACGCCAGCGAGAAGCGGAAGGTCAAGCTGCGCGGCAGCCAGATCGGCATGGTGCCCCAGGACCCGATGTCGAACCTGAACCCCGTGTGGAAGGTCGGCTTCCAGGTGCGCGAGACGCTCAAGGCCAACGGTCTGCCCTCGAAGGACGAGGACGTGGCCCGGGTGCTCAGCCAGGCGGGCCTGCCGGACGCGGACAAGCGCGCGAAGCAGTACCCGCACGAGTTCTCGGGTGGCATGCGCCAGCGTGCCCTGATCTCGATCGGCCTGTCCTGCCAGCCGCGGCTGCTCATCGCCGACGAGCCGACCTCCGCACTGGACGTGACCGTCCAGCGCACCATCCTGGACCACCTCCAGACGATGACCGACAAGCTGGGCACCGCGGTGCTGCTGATCACCCACGACCTGGGCCTGGCGGCGGAGCGTGCCCAGAAGGTCGTGGTGATGTACAAGGGCCGGGTGGTCGAAGCGGGCCCAGCACTGCAGCTGCTGCGCAACCCGCGTCACCCGTACACCCAGAAGCTCGTGGACTCGGCGCCCTCGCTGGCGTCCCGACGCATCGAGGTGGCCCGTGCCCGCGGCGAGGAGGTCGACGACCTGCTCGCTGAGCACCCGCAGACGGCGATGCAGTCCGCCCTGAAGCAGAACTTCGTGCAGGTCCAGGACCTGACCAAGGTGTACAAGCTGCGCGGGTCGTGGGGCCGCTCCGAGGACTTCACCGCGGTGGACCAGGTCTCCTTCTCGATCCCCCGGGGCACGACCACCGCGGTGGTGGGCGAGTCCGGTTCCGGGAAGTCGACCGTGGCCAAGATGATGCTCGGGCTGGAGCCGATCACCTCCGGGTCGATCGTCTTCGACGGCCAGGACGTGGCCCGGCTCCGGGGGAAGGAGATGTTCGCCTTCCGCCGCAGGGTGCAGCCCATCTTCCAGGACCCCTACGGTTCCCTGGACCCGATGTACAACATCTACCGCACCATCGAGGAGCCGTTGCGGGTCCACGGGGTCGGTTCCGCCAAGGAGCGGGAGCAGAAGGTCCGCGAGCTCATGGACCAGGTGTCCCTGCCGCAGTCCATGCTCGCGCGCTACCCCAACGAGCTCTCGGGCGGGCAGCGCCAGCGCGTGGCGATCGCCCGCGCCCTGGCGCTGAATCCCGAGCTCGTGGTCTGCGACGAGGCGGTCTCCGCCCTGGACGTGCTGGTCCAGGCGCAGATCCTCAACCTGCTGGCCGAGCTGCAGCACGACCTGGGGCTGACCTACCTGTTCATCACCCACGACCTCGCGGTGGTCCGTCAGATCGCCGACAACGTGTGTGTCATGCAGAAGGGCAAACTGGTGGAGACGGGCTCCACCGACTCGGTGTTCGAGAATCCCCGGACGGAATACACCCAGCAGCTGCTGGCGGCGATTCCCGGTGCGGGTCTGATCACCGCGGGGTGACCGCGGTGTGACCGCGGGGCCGCCGGGACGCACCCGGTGACCCGGCAGGAATGACGAAAGCCCTGGCTCCCCCTCTCGGGGAACCAGGGCTTTCGTCGCACCTCGGCGGACCCGCGGTGCCGCGGCAGACCCGGTGCGGCGGGCGCCGCCCTCAGCCCCCGAACGCCGCGGTGACCTGACCCGGCACGGCCACCCGCACCGAGTACAGCGAGCCCGCGGTGGGCTGCACGCCCTCCGGGAGGTTCTCGCGCGACGTCGTGATGTAGAGCGTGCGCAGGTCCTCGCCTCCCAGGGTGCACGCGGTGGTCTGCTTGACCCCCACCGTGACCACGGTGTCCAGCGTGCCGTCCGGGAGGTAGCGGTGGACCTGGCCGGCGCCGTTCAGCGCCACCCACACCGCACCCTCCGAGTCCACGGTCAGCCCGTCCGGGCTCACCGAGACGCTGCCGGGCTCGTAGGTCTCCTCCGGGTCCGTGGCCTCCGCGGCGGCGTACTCGTCCAGCACCGGGGCCACGAAGGTGCGGCGGTTCCGCAGTCCGCCCTCGGGGCTCCAGTCGAACACCGAGACCTCGTGGCTGGGGGTGTCGTTGTAGTAGGCCAGAGAGCCGTCCGGGGACCACGCGATGCCGTTGGAGATGCTCACGCCCTCCAGGACGGGCTCCCACGTGAGGTCGGTGGCCACGCGGTACAGGGTGGCCGCCCCCTCGGTCTGCTCGTATGCCATGGAACCCACGTAGAAGGAGCCGTCCGGGGCCACTGCACCCTCGTTCATGCGGATCTCAGGGGTCTCCCACATGCGGATCTCGCGCTCCACGGCCCCGGTGGCGTCCGTGAGGAGCACCCCGCGCTCCACGGCGACGATCTGGCCGCCGTTCCTGCGCGGACGCACGCACGCGGCGACCTCCCCCACGTGCTGCCGCCGCGGCTGGTCCTCCGGGGTGAAGGTCATGACGTCCCCGGCGAGCATGTCCACCCATGCGAGACCGCCCCACTCCTTGCTCCAGCACGGGCCCTCAGCGTGGTGCATCCAGGACGGGGTGATCCTCTGCGCGGTGAGCTGGTTCACGGTTGCGGCCTCCTCAGGCTCGTGGGTGTGGGGATCCGATCACGGTCGTACGTGATCTCGGTGTACCCGTGCGGTGCCGGCTGGCCGTCCTCGTCCAGGTTCACGAAGACGATCTTGTCGATGCTCAGGATCAGTTCACCCGTGATGACGTTGCGCACCTGCGCGCGCATGGTCAGCGACGTCCGCCCGAACGTGGTGGCGGTGAGACCCATCTCGATGATGTCGCCCTGCACCGCGGAGGCCACGAACTCGATCTCCGACATGTACTTGGTGACGGCCCGCTGGTTGCCCAGCTGCACGATCGCGTAGATCGCGGCCTCCTCGTCGATCCAGCGCAGCAGGGACCCGCCGAACAGGGTCCCGTTCGCATTGAGGTCCTCGGGCTTGACCCACTTGCGCGTGCGGAACGAGATGTCACCGGGCTGCTTCATGGGTCCCAGCCTAGGCGGGCGCGCCGTGACCCGCGCAACGGGGACGCCGCCGCCGGGCCCAGTTCACGTGACGCGGGCACCCCGGGCGTCCCCACGTGTCGGCCCCTCACCCACCTCGGCGCGCCGCGGTCCCCACCGAACCCCGCCGCCGGGCCGGTGGGCCGCGTCACTGCGGCGCGGCAGCGGCGTCGTCGGCGATGATGCGGTCATGAGCGAAACCACGGCGGCGAGCACCGCACCCCCGGATCCCGGCCCGGGGTTCCAGCGCAGGGTCCTGACCGTGCTGGCCGCGGGTCAGATCCTGGGCGGGCTCGGAACGGGCGCGACCCTGGCGCTGGGTGCGCTGCTGGTCACGGAGGTCTCGGGCAGCAGTGCGGTCTCCGGCATGGCCTCCACCATGAACACGCTGGGCGCGGCACTCGTGGCCATCCCCCTGGCACGGCTGGCGCAGCGCCGGGGGCGGCGGATCTCCCTGACCACGGGGGCGCTGGTGGCGATCGTGGGTGCGGCCGTGATCGTGGCGGCCGCGACCCTGCACGTGTTCCCGGTGCTGCTCGCGGGCATGGGCCTGCTGGGGGCGGG
The DNA here is from genome assembly GCF_003226895.2 of Kocuria tytonis. Classification (GTDB taxonomy): domain Bacteria; phylum Actinomycetota; class Actinomycetes; order Actinomycetales; family Micrococcaceae; genus Kocuria; species Kocuria tytonis. The sequence goes on along the minus strand of NZ_PNJG02000002.1, from coordinate 731,614 downwards.
GACGGCGCTGAACCTGCAGTCGCGCTTCGCCGCCACGGACGTGGCCGCCCCGCCCACCCGCGCCCGGGACCTCTCCCTGGTGGTGTGGTCCACCACGGTGGGCTCGGTGGTGGGGCCCAACCTCTTCGGGCCCGGGGAGGCCATCGGGCGGGCGCTGGGGCTGCCGCAGTTCACGGGCGGGTTCGTGATCGCGATATGCGCACAGTGCGTGGGAGCCGCGGTCTACTTCGTGGGGCTGCGTCCGGATCCCCTGAAGGTGGCACTGGCCCGGGGTGGTGCGGTGACGGGGAGACCGAGCCCCTCGGGTGGCCTCGTCCTGCTGCGCACGGTGCCCGCGGCGCGGCGGGCGGTTCTCGTGGTGGCCCTGTCCCACGCCGTGATGGTCAGCGTGATGTCCATGACCCCGGTGCACCTGACCACCCACGGGGCCACCCTGTCCGTGGTGGGGCTGACCATCTCCCTGCACGTCGCGGGGATGTACGCGCTGTCCCCCGTGTTCGGCTGGCTCGCGGACTCGATCGGGCGCGCGGCCACCGTGCTGCTGGGTCAGGCCCTGCTGGCCGCCGCCCTGGTCCTGACCTGGTGGGGTTCCGAGCACCATCCGGTGGTCATCGCCGCACTGATCCTGCTGGGGCTGGGCTGGTCCGCCTCCACCGTGGCCGGGTCCACCATGGTCACGGAATCGGTGGCGGCCCACGAACGCCCCGGGCTCCAGGGCACCTCGGACCTCGTGATGAACCTGTGCGGTGCGGCCGGGGGCGCGCTCGCGGGACCGGTGCTGGCCGTGGTGGGCTTCTCGGGCCTGGGCGCGGTGGCGCTTCTGCTGCTCGGCGCGGTCGTCACGACCGCGCTGCGCTCACGCTGAGAGCGGGCGCACGACGTCGCGGTTCGGCGCGAGCGCGCGTCACCGGTTCTGCGGGGGACCGGAGCGGTCCGCCCGCCGGGCCGCGCGGCGCCGTTCCTCCTGGGCCACCGGGGGCTCCACGACCACGGGGAACGCGCCCGTGTACCCCTGGCGCTCCGCCGCGATGGCCCGGACGCGGTGGCGCACCATGAACCACCCGATAACCAGGATGGGAGCCACCACGAGCATCGAGGCCATGGTCCACGTGCCCAGCGGGTAGTCGAAGGCCACGAGGACCATCACCCCCACCAGGAAGACCATGGTGAGCCAGTTCGTGTAGGGCGCAAAGGGGGCGCGGTACGCGGGGCGCTGGTAGAGCCCCTGGCGCGCGAGCCGCACGAACTTCTGGTGGGGCAGGGTGATGGCGGCCCAGCCCACCAGGATGCCGATCGCGGAGATGTTCAGCACGATGCTGAACGCCTCCTCCGGGACGAAGTAGTTCAGGATCACGCCCAGGGCGCCCACACCCACCGTGAGCATGATGCCGCCGGCGGGCACGCCGGATCGGGTCATCTTCCCGGTGAACTTGGGCGCGGACCCGGCCATGGCCATGGAGTGCACGATGCGCCCGGTGGAGTACAGCCCGCCGTTCAGGGAGGACAGTGCCGCGGTGATGACCACGAGCTGCATGATGGGCCCGATGCCGTCGATCCCGATGGAGCCGAAGAACGTGACGAACGGGGACTCGTCCGCGGAGTAGGCCGTGTACGGCAGCAGCATGGTGAGCAGCAGGATGGAGCCCACGTAGAACAGGGCGATGCGCAGGATCACGGTGTTGATGGCCTTGGGAATGGTCTGGCGCGGGTTCTCGGTCTCACCGGCCGTGATGCCCACGAGCTCGATGCCGGAGTACGCGAAGACCACGCCCTGGGACACCACGAGCGCGGGCAGTAGACCGCCGGGGAAGATCCCGCCGTTCCCGGTGATCAGCGAGAAGCCCGTGGGTGCTCCCGTGGGGGTCCCGAAGATCACGAAGACGATCCCCACGATCAGGAAGATCACCAGCGCGGAGACCTTGATGACCGCGAACCAGAACTCCATCTCCCCGAAGACCTTCACCGAGATGAGGTTGGTGGCCATCACCACGACCAGCACCACAGCGGCCAGCAGCCACTGGGGCAGCTCCGCCACGAACTGGCTGTACTGGCCGAACCACTTGATGTAGATGGCCATGGCGGTGGCGTCCACCACGGTGGTGGATGCCCACGAGAGCCAGTACATCCACCCCACGAAGTAGGCCCCCTTCTCCCCGTAGAACTCGCGGGTGTAGGAGACGAAGGACCCGGAGGACGGCCGGTGCATGACCAGCTCGCCCAGCTGGCGCAGGATCAGGTACCCGAAGAACCCTGCCACGGCGTACAGCAGGAACAGGGCGGGCCCGGCGTCCGCCAGCCCTCCGCCGGCGCCCAGGAACAAGCCCGTGCCGATCGAGCTGCCGATCGCGATCATGTTGATCTGGCGTGCGGTGAGTCCCTTGCTGTACCCCTCCTGCTCGGCGACGAACTGGTTGCGCGTCTCCACGCCGCCGGACGGCGTGGGGTCGGAGGGGTGCGAGGCCATGCGAGTACACCTTTGGTCGGTACCGGGGAAGGAGCACTCCGCCGAGGGCGCGCGAAGTGCACAGGGGAAGCCTAGGCGCTCCACCACCCGTTCGTAACCTGCGGCACACCGCCCGTTCGCCGTCCCACCCGTGAGCGGCCCCGCACCCGCGTCGCAGCGATGCCGTCCGCACCCGCTCCGGGACCCTCGCGCGTGGGAGGTGGCCGCGGGTCCGGGGCCCGCGGACGAGACGTCACCGCAGGTCGCGGCGGGGTCGGGTCTGGCGCGCCGACCGGGCGTTCAGTATGTTGTGGATCACATCGAAGGAGATGACATGAACCCCACCGTTCACCCCAGCCGCCGGCAGCTCTTCCTGGGCACCGCCGTGGCCGCGCTCGCCACACCCGCCCTGATGACCACCGCGGCGGCCGCCCCGCCCTGGAAGGCCGGGTTCGACACCGGGCCCGTCGACGCCGCTCTGGCGGCCATGCTCCGCGACGGCGCCGTGGGCGTCACCGCCTCCGTGGTGGGTCCGCGGGGCAGCTACCTCACGGCCGTGGGCAGGCGCGATCTGCAGAAGGACGGCGCAAAGCCCCAGGACCGGGCGCGCATCGCCTCCATCACCAAGGCCATGATCGCCACGCTCGTGATGCAGCGCATCGAGGCCGGCCAGTGGACGCTTCGGACCACGATCGACCAGGTCACCCCCGGGCTCTACCCCGGACGGGGTGCGGTGACGGTCTCGCAGCTCATGAACCACACCTCCGGCATGCCGGACGGGCTCTACCGGCTGCTCCCCGAGACCCCCTGGTACACGTGGACGGTTCAGGACCTGGAGCGCGCCGTGGTCCCCTACCACTCCGAGGAGGAGCTGGTGCAGCTGAGCCGGAGCCTGCCGTGGGAGTTCGAGCCCGGCACCGGCTGGTCCTACTCCAACGCCGGGTACGTGGTGCTGTCCCTCATGCTCGAGGCCGCCACCGGTTCCCGGATCCAGGACCTGATCCGCGACCGCGTGTTCAAGCCCGCCGGGATGCACCACTCGCGCCTGGAGGAGTCCACCCTGGTCCGCGGCCGCTACCTGCTGCCCTACGGGCGGTTCTCCGCGGGCCTCGCGCCCCTGCCCAGGGTCAATCCGTCCATCTTCTCCGGGGCCGGGGGCGTGTACGCCACGGCCGAGGACGTCACGAACTTCACGGGTGCGCTCATGCGCGGCGAGCTGCTGCGCAAGGACCTCGTGGACGCGATGGTCACCCCCGTGGGCGCTGCCGCGGCCCGGCGCTACGGGTACGGGCTCTACCTGATCACCGGCCCGTGCCGCACCGCCGCGGGTGCCCCCGAGACACTCATCGGGCACGACGGCGCCGGGTTCGGCACCCTCTCCGTCTCCTTCACCACGCGGGACGCGTCCCGGCGGGTGGCGCTGGCCTTCACGGGCCGGCCCTATGTGGAGACCGGCCCGGACCCGGACATGAACGCCGTGCTCGTGGCGGGGTTCAGAGCCACGTGCCCGGCCGGGAGCGCGCCGGTGCCCGCACCCGGGCTCGGGTCCGCCGCCGGTGGGGCGGGGTTCTTCCGGCTGTAGCCCCGGCGGTCTGCGCCCGACGCCGCCGCGTGCCGCCGTGCGCGGCCGGCCGGGCCGCGGCCGAACCGCAGGACACCACGACACCCCCGCGCGCCCGGGCCGTCCCGGACGTGCGGGGGTGTCGTGGTGCAGCGCAGTGACGGTTCTCGGGCCGCGCCCAAGTTCAGCGGCCCGTGCGCTCCCGGTGCCTGCACCCGGGCCAGCAGCACGGGCGGCGCCTGCCCTCGTGCAGCTCCTCCCCGGTGCGGCGGATGCGACGGGCGCGGGTCTCGGGCTTTTTGGCATCCGCCACCCAGCACACGAACTCGTTGCGACCCAGCGGGGTGAGCCCGCGCCACAGCTCGGCCGTGGTGGGATCCGCCAGCAGGGCACCCGCGAGGTCCGCGGGCAGGTCGTGGACCACGCCCCCGGGAAGGTCGGGAGCGCCGGGGCCGGATCCATCGGATGCGGAGGTTCTCGGAGCGGCGTCGGGGGCAACTGATTCGGAGGCAACGGTTGCGGGGGCGACGCCCCCGCGCGCCACGGTGACGGACGCGCGGGCGGCGGCGGGCGACGTCGTGGTCCTGGGTGGTTCGGTCATGGTGGGTCTCCTTGCACGGCACGGCCGGTGGTGGCCCGTGTGACGAGGATCCGGGGTGCGTGACGGCTCGGGCCCCCCGGTTGCCCTCCGGTCTACACCCCCGCGCCGAGATCCGACAGCTCAGGCGGGGATCGGAACACGGTTCGCCGGGTCCGCCCCCGGCGTAGAACCCGTGCCACCATGGGCCCATGGACCTGACGCTGCGATACCCCGCACCCGAGGACGAGTCCGCGGTCCGCGCACTGCACGAGCAGCTGCGCCGCGACGACTTCTCCTTCGTCCTGGACGAGGGCACGTGGCCCGAGTTCCTGGACGCCGTGGAACGCGCCGCCCGCGGGACGGACCTGCCGCCGGACAGGGTTCGGGCGGACTTCCTGCTCGCGGAGGTCGACGGGCGGATCGTGGGCCGGACGTCCATCCGCTACGACCTCACCGACCACCTCCGCCGAGTGGGGGGACACGTGGGGTACGCCGTGGGCCCCGAGTTCCGCCGCCGCGGCTACGCCACGGAGATCCTGCGGCAGCCGGTGGCGCGGTTGCACGCAGCGGGTGTCGAGCGGGTGCTCGTGACGTGCGCCGACGACAACGCGGCGTCCTGCGCCACCATCGAATCCTGCGGCGGGGTGCTGGAGGACGTCGTGGTGGACGACGCCGGCCGCCCGACCCGCCGCTACTGGATCGGCTGAGGCTCTGAGCCGGGCACCGGCCTACCCCTCCCCCATCCCCCGCGCCAGACGCCCCATGAGATCCCCCAGCCGGGCGACGTCGTCCGCCGTGAGCGACGCGAAGAACAGCTCCTCCACGTCCCGCGCGTGGGCGGGGCGCAGGCGGCGGAACGCCTGCGCGCCGTTCGCGGTGAGCACGGCTTCCCAGCCGCGCCCGTCCCCGCGGGCACGACGCCGCTGCACCCAGCCCCGCTCCCCCAGCACCTTCACCTGGTAGTTCAGCCGGGACGGCGAGAACACCAGCCGACGGGCCAGCTCGCCCATGCGCAGACAGTGCTCGGGGGCCCCGTGGAGCAGCAGGAGCAGCTGGTACTCCATGAGCGAGCAGCCGTGGGCCTTGAGCCGCTCCTCGATCCGCGACGTCAGGCGCGCGGTGGTCTCGAAGTAGAGCTGCCACGTGTCCCAGCGGTCGGGAGCGCGGGACGCTCCCCCGGTTTCCGCCGGGGACATGCCGGATGCTGCCGGACCAGCCGCCTGGGGCGCAGCGGCCTGCCTCGCCGCGTCCCCGGGCGGCTCGTCCAGAGATGCTCCGTCCTGGCGCACAGCAGCCTCGGGCAAGGCGTCGTGAAGTGGTGCGTCCTGGGGCCGTGGGTCCTGCGGTCGGGCCCCCTGTGAGGCTGCGGGATCACGTGGCGGCTCGGGCACAGTGCTCATCGTTGCACCGAGGCCAGCAGGTCGGCGAAGTCCGGCACGGTGGCGAACTCGTCGCGCACCTCCCGCACGGGCCGCCTCGCAGCGGACGCCGCCGCCACGCCCCGACCCTTGGCAGTGGCACCTGCACCTGCACCTGCACCGAGCATCCCGGCGAGCGCCGCCCCGGCCCGCTCGATGCGCGCCTGCAGGGACGCGTCCGCCCAGTCCTCCGTGGCGGCATAGACGCCGATGGGCAGGGCGAGCGCCTTGAGGTGGCTCATGAGCGGCAGCAGGGCGGTGTCCAGCACCAGGGAGTGCCGCGGGGTCCCGCCGGTCGCGGCCACCACGGTGGGCAGGTTCTCCAGGGCGCCCTCGTCGAAGAGGTCGAAGAACGCCTTGAACAGCCCCGAGTAGCTCGCCTTGTAGGTGGGCGTGGCCGCGATCAGCGCGTCCGCGGTGAGCACCGCGTCCAGCGCGTCCTGCACCGCGGCGGGCGCCATGCCGGTGAGCGCGGCGTCCGTGATCCCGTGGGCGATGTCCCGCAGGGTCACCAGCCGCACCTCCGGCGCGGAGTGCCCGCCCCGGACGACGACGTCGTTCGCGGCCCGCGCGACCGCCCGCGCCAGCCGCGTGGTGGAGGCGTCCTCGGACAGTCCCGCGGTCACCACCGCGATCCTCTGTTGCTCGGTCATGATGTTTCTCCTGACTGCTCTGTGCTGCACGTCGTCATGGCACGGGGCACGCGCTCGGCGAACCGGGGCCGGCCGCGCTACGCCGTGGCGTCCTGCGTGGCGGTGACCCGCGCCTTGGCGACGCGGTCCTTGGCGGCCCGTGAGTCCGGACCGCCACCGGGGACGGGGTCCTGCCCCGCCCGGTGGCGCGCCACGAGGGACGTGTGGGTGGGGGCGTCCGGCACGTGGGCGGGCCGGGCGGCGTCGAACTCCCGGCGCAGCACGGGGAAGACCTCCTCCCCGAGCATGTCCATCTGCTCCAGGACGGTCTTGATCGGCAGACCCGCGTGGTCCACCAGGAACAGCTGGCGCTGGTGGTCGCCCGCGTACTCCCGGAAGGACAGGGTGCGCTCGATGACCTGCTGGGGCGAGCCCACGGTCAGCGGGGTCTGGGCCGTGAACTCCTCCAGGGAGGGGCCGTGGCCGTAGACCGGGGCGTTGTCGAAGTACGGGCGGAACCGCCGCACCGCGTCCTGCGAGTTCTTCGCCATGAACACCTGACCCCCCAGACCCACGATCGCCTGGTCCGCGGAGCCGTGGCCGTAGTACTCGTAGCGCTGCCGGTAGAAGTCCACCATGCGCCCGGTGTGCTCCGTGTTCCAGAAGATGTTGTTGTGGAAGAACCCGTCACCGTAGAACGCGGCCTGCTCCGGGATCTCCGGGGAGCGGATGGAGCCGTGCCACACGAACGGCGGGACCCCGTCGAGCGGACGCGGGGTGGCCGTGAACCCCTGCAGCGGTGTGCGGAAGCGCCCGGAGAAGTTCACGTCCTCCTCGCGCCACAGCCGGTGCAGCAGCTGGTAGTTCTCCACGGCCAGCGGGATGCCCTGGCGGATGTCCTTGCCGAACCACGGGTAGACGGGGCCGGTGTTGCCGCGGCCCATGGTCAGGTCCACCCGCCCGTCCGCGAGGTGCTGGACGTACGCGTAGTCCTCCGCGATCCGCACGGGATCCGTGGTGGTGATCAGGGTGGTGGCCGTGGACAGCTGGATCCGCTCGGTCTGCGCCGCGACCGCCGCCATCAGCACGGGCGGGTTGGCGGGTGCGACGAACGGCGGGTTGTGGTGCTGGCCGGTGGCGAACACGTCCATCCCCAGCTCCTCCGCCTTGCGGGCGATCGCCACGGTGGCCCTGATCCGCTCGTTCTCCGTGGGCGTGCGGCCCGTGGTGGGGTCCTGGGTGACGTCCCCGATGGTGAAGACTCCGAGTTGCATGCTGGTCTCCTTCGTCCGACTCCTCGTCGCGGGGCATGTTCCGACCCCGCCTTTTTGCTTCAAATTTGAATTACCTGTGTAATGCGGTGCCGTCCGGGGTTATTCCCGAGCGGATTGTTGAACAATCCGGCCCGCATCGGGCATGCTGGGGAGTCACAGCAGTGAGACGGAGGTCACGCATGACGGTCATGGATCTGAACAGCGACGTGGGCGAGTCGTTCGGCAGCTGGAGCATGGGTGACGACGCCGCCATCCTCCGTTCTGTCTCCAGCGCCAACGTGGCCTGCGGGTTCCACGCCGGCGACCCCTCCGTGATGGCGCAGACCTGCCGGGCTGCCGCGGCCGCCGGCGTCACCGTGGGCGCCCACGTGGCCTACCGCGACCTCGCGGGCTTCGGACGCCGCTTCCTGGACTGCTCCCCCACAGAACTGGCGGACGACGTGCTGTACCAGATGGGCGCACTGGAGGCGATGGCCCGCGGCGCGGGAACCACGGTGCGCTACGTGAAGCCGCACGGTGCGCTGTACAACACGATCGTCCACCACGAAGCCCATGCCCAGGCCGTGGTGGACGCCGTGAAGGCGTTCGGCGGTGACCTCCCCCTGCTCCTGCTGCCCGGTTCCGTGGCCGCGCGGCGGGCCGAGCGCGCGGAGCTGCGCACGGTCACCGAGGCCTTCGCGGACCGCGGCTACACTCCCGAGGGCCGGCTGGTCTCCCGCCGCGAACCCGGTGCCGTGCTGCACGACGCCGCGCAGGTCACCGAGCGCATGATCCGGCTGTGCGAGGACGGGACCCTCACCGCCGTGGACGGCTCCACCGTGCGCATCCGGGCGGAGAGCATCTGCGTGCACGGGGACACCCCCGGATCCGCCGCCATGGCCACCGAGGTCCGCGCCGGTCTCGAAGCCGCCGGGATCACCGTCCGGTCCTTCGCGTGAACGCGTCCCACCCCACCCGGCCCCCTGAGCTGCGCTGGGCCGGGACCGAGGCGTTCCTGCTCGACTGCGGGGAGCTCCCCGAGGTCGTGCGGTGGCACGCCCACCTCGCGGACCACCCGCTCCCGGGTCAGGTGGATGTCATCGCCGCCGCCCGCACCGTGCTGGTGGTCTTCTCGGGGGCGCGGGCCGCACGGGAGGCCGCGAGCGCCGTCGGCAGTCTCCGACCGGCGGCGTCCGATGGGACGACCGGCAGGACCGTGGAGATCCCCGTGGTCTACGACGGCGCGGACCTCGCGGAGGTCGCGCGGGTCACCGGACTGAGCGAGCAGGGCGTGGTCGAGGCCCACACGGGTGCCGCGTGGACGTCCGCGTTCGGCGGCTTCGCCCCCGGTTTCGTGTACCTCACCGCGGCGGACGACCCCCTGGACGTGCCCCGCCGCACCTCCCCCCGCACCGCCGTCCCCGCGGGCGCCGTGGGACTGGCCGGCACGTACTCCGCGATCTACCCGCGGCGCTCCCCCGGGGGCTGGCAGCTGATCGGGCGCACGGACGCGGTGCTGTGGGACGAGTTCCGGGAGCCCCCCGTGCTGATCCGTCCCGGGGACACCGTGCGCTACCGGGCGGTCCGGGAGCTGGTCCCCCTGGCCGACGACGCCGCGGCACCCGTGGGCGCGCCCGGGAAGGACCGCCGCGACCCGCAGAGCGCGGGCACCACGAGCGCCCCCGAACCGGGCGGCTCAGTCCACGAGGAGCCCGCGCCGCCCGCGGACGAGACCGCCCACGCGACCCGCGCCACGCCGGACCTCCCGGAGGGGCGAGGGACAGCCCCCGGGGCGCGGACGGTGTTCGGCCTCACCGTGGCCGAGTCCGGCATGCAGACCCTCGTGCAGGACCTCGGCCGCCCCGGGCTCGGAGACCTGGGGGTCGTGACGTCGGGCGCCGCGGACCGGGTGTCCGCCGTGCAGGCGAACCGCCTGGTGGGCAACCACCCCGGGGCCGCCGTCCTGGAGGTCACCCTGGGCGGGCTGGGTCTCACGGCCCGCGGCCACCACGTGCTCGCCCTGGGCGGCGCGCCCGTCACGGGGACGATCACGACACCCGTCGGGGACGACGCCCGGGAGGCCGTCACGAGGTCCGAGGGGCGGGATCCTGCACGGTCCGCGCCGGTGCCGGGCCACCCGTCTGCTGTGGAGGAGCCCCGCTCGGCCCCGAGCGCCGAAGGGCACGGTGACGCGGCACCGCGCTCGCGCCCCGACGACCTCCCCGCGGAGTCACACACCCGCCCCGTCCCGTTCTGCGCCCCGTTCGCCCTCTACGACGGTGAGCACCTCACCCTGGATGCCCCCTCCGCCGGGCTGCGCAGCTACGTGGCCGTGCGCGGCGGGATCGACGTCCCCGAGGTGCTGGGCAGCCGCGCCACGGACGTGATGTCGGGGATCGGTCCGCTGCCGGTGGCCGCAGGGGACGAGCTGCCCGTGCGGCGGGTCCCCGTGGGCCACACCGTGGGCCTGCGTGAGGACCCGGAGGTGGACGTGCCCGGGGCGGGTGACCCCACAGAGCTGCGCATCCTGCTCGGCCCGCGTGACGACTGGTTCACCCCCGGTTCCCGCGAGGCGCTGGAACAGCAGTCCTGGCGGGTCTCCGGCGATTCCAACCGCGTGGGCGTCCGCCTGGAGGCCCCGCAGGACGGCACCTCCCTGGAGCGCTCCCGCACCGACGAACCGGCGAGCGAGGGCGTGGCCATCGGGTCCCTGCAGGTCCCCCACTCCGGCGCGCCGGTGCTGTTCCTCGCGGACCATCCCGTGACCGGGGGCTACCCCGTGATCGCCGTGGTGCTCCCCGAGGACCTCCCGCTCGCCGCGCAGCTCGCACCCGGGGCCGAGGTCCGCTTCCGGCCCGTCGGGAACGCCGCCACCGCGACGCCGCCCGGCTCGCACCGTGGGACGCCGCCCCGGGACCGCCCCACCCCACCCACCGCACCGGCAGCGAACTCCGCCGAGCACACGACCCCGGGAGACACCGCATGAAGAAGGTCCTGATCGCCAACCGTGGGGAGATCGCCGTGCGCGTGGCACGCGCCTGCGCGGATGCCGGGCTCACCTCGGTGGCCGTGTACTCCGCACCGGACGCTGACGCCTTCCACGTGCACATGGCCGATGAGGCATACGCCCTGGAGGGCTCTTCCTCCGCGGAGACCTACCTCAACATCCCCGCGGTGCTCGCGGTGGCTGAACGCTCCGGCGCGGACGCCGTCCACCCCGGCTACGGCTTCCTGTCCGAGAACGCGGACTTCGCGCGCGCGGTGGTCGATGCCGGACTCACCTGGATCGGCCCGTCGGCGGACGTGATCGAGGCACTCGGCAACAAGGTCACCGCCCGGGAGATCGCCGTGCGAGCGGGCGCCCCGCTCGTGCCCGGCACGGACGGTCCCGTGGCCGACGCCGCGGCGGCCCGGGCGTTCGCCGAGGAGCACGGGCTGCCCCTCGCCATCAAGGCGGCGTTCGGTGGCGGCGGGCGCGGCATGCGCATCGCCCGGGAACCGGCCGAGGTGGAACCCGCGTTCGACGCCGCGGTCCGCGAGGCCACCGCGGCGTTCGGCCGCGGCGAGTGCTTCGTGGAGCGCTTCCTGGGCCGGCCACGCCACGTGGAGGCCCAGGTGGTCGCGGACACCCACGGCAACGTGGTGGTCATGGGCACCCGGGACTGCTCGCTGCAGCGCCGGCACCAGAAGCTCGTGGAGGAGGCCCCGGCGCCGTTCCTCACCGAGGAGCAGCGCACCACCCTGCACGAGTCCGCCCGGGCCATCTGCCGCGAGGCCGGGTACACCGGCGCGGGCACCGTGGAGTACCTCGTGGCCCCGGACGGGCTGATCTCCTTCCTGGAGGTCAACACCCGGTTGCAGGTGGAGCACCCCGTCACGGAGCTGACCGCGGGCGTGGACCTGGTGCGCGAGCAGTTCCGGGTGGCCCAGGGCCTGCCGCTCAGTGTCACGGCGGACCCCGCCCCGCACGGCCACGCCCTGGAGTTCCGGCTCAACGCGGAGGACCCCGCACTGGGGTTCCTGCCCACGCCCGGCACCGTGGCGGTGTTCGAGGCCCCCACGGGCGCGGGTGTGCGCGTGGACACCGGCGTCCGCTCCGGCTCCGTGGTCCCCGCGGAGTACGACTCCCTGCTGGCCAAGCTGATCGTGTGGGGCGAGGACCGGCAGCAGGCCGTCACCCGGTCCCGGGCCGCACTGCGGGAGCTCACGATCCGCGGACTGCCCACCGTGGTCCCGTTCCACCGCGCCGTCCTGGAGGAGCCCGCCTTCACCTCTCCGGAGGAGCTCGGGGTCTACACCACCTGGATCGAGGACGAGCTCACCCGGGACCTGGAGGCGTCCCCGTACCTCGCGCCCGGGGCGGGCGAGCGGGAGACGTTCACCGTGGAGCTGGACGGGCGCGCGGTCCGGGTGGGACTGCCCGGTGACCTCGCCCGCGCCCTGCTGCGCGGCGGTGCGGCCGAGGCCGCTGGGAACGGGGCGGCGGACCGGGCCGGGGCGCCGGCGGCGTCGTCGCCCGAGGCGGAGGCGACCCTGGCCGCCCCCATGAACGGCACCGTGGTCACGTGGCTCGCCGAAGACGGCGAAGCCGTGGAGAAGGGCCAGTCCGTGCTGGTCGTCGAGGCCATGAAGATGGAGACACCCGTGCGGGCCCACCGGGCGGGAACACTGGGCCGCGCGGACGTGGCCGAGGGGGACACCGTGAGCAGGGGCCAGTCACTGGGAGAGATCGCATGAGTACCCCGCAGACCCACGACGACGCCCAGGCGAGCGTCCACGCGGCCACCCGGCTGCGCGCCATGATCTCGGACGGCGAGCTGCCCCCGGGGGCCAAGCTCTCCGAGGAGTCTGTGGCCCGAACCCTCGGAATCTCACGCAACACGCTGCGCGAATCCTTCACGACGCTCGCCGCGGAGACCCTCGTGGTGCGCATCCCGCACCGGGGCGTGTTCGTCACGGAACCGTCCGCGGCGGACGTCAGGGACCTGTATGCGGCCCGGCGCATCATCGAGTCGGGTGCGGTGCTGTGGGGCGAGATGGACGATGCGCTCCTGGGCCGGTTGCGCGAGATCGTCTGCGCGGCGCTGGACGCGAAGCGCACGGGGGACGTGGCCGTGATGGCCGACGCCAACCAGGACTTCCACCGGACACTGGTGTCCGCGCCGGGCTCGGCGTCCCTGCTCTCGGGGATGGACCGGGTGCTGGCGCGGATGCGGCTGGTGTTCCACATGATGGCCGAGGACCCGCAGTTCCACGCCCGCTACGCGGTGCGCAACGCCGAGGTGCTGGCCGCACTCGAGGACGGCGCCGGGGAACGAGCCGCGCAGCTCCTCCGCGACTCGCTCACGGCCGCGCGGGACGAGCTGCTGCACCGGCTGGGCTGATCCCGGACCGGCAGGGGCTCGCGGCACCCGGTGTCCCGGAAACCAGTCCGACGAGCGCCCCTGTGGAGCCGGGACGGGCGCGGCGGGATCAGGCCCAGAGCTTGCCGAGCCCCGCCAGGGAGTTCCACGCCAGGTACACCGTGAGCAGCCATGCGAGCACACCCACCACGAGCAGCCAGGCCGGGTAGCGGTAGCCCTGCAGCAGGTCCCGACGCCGCCAACCCACCCACAGCAGGATGGCGAAACCGAACGGGAGGATGAGCCCGTTGAACGCACCCGCGAAGACCAGCAGGGTCTGCGGGGCCTTGCCCAGCACCAGGTACAGCACCGCGCAGACCAGGATGAAGCCCACCGTGAGCAGGTTGCGGGTGCGGGGCCTGCCCGTGGAGGACGTCACGAAGGAAATGGACGTGAACGCCGCGCCGATCACGGACGTCAGCGCGGCGGCCCACAGCACCACGCCGAAGATCCGCACGCCGATCTCACCGGCGGCCGCGCCGAAGGCCTGGGCCGCCATGTTGTTCCCGGACAGCGCCACGCCCCCGGCCACCACGCCGAAGATCGCGAGGAACAGCAGGACCCGCATGACGCACGTGACGAGGATGCCCAGCACCGAGCTGCGGCTGACCTCCTTGACGTTCGCCACGCCGCTCACGCCCGAGTCGATCATCCGGTGCGCACCCGAGTAGGTGATGTACCCGCCCACGGTGCCGCCGATCAGCGTGGTGACCACAAGGAAGTCGATCTTCTCGGGCAGCACCGTGTTCTTCAGCGCCTCCCCCACGGGAGGGGCCGCGACGACCGCCACGTAGAGCATGAGCAGGATCATGACCGCACCGAGCAGCACCACGATCCGGTCCAGGGCGAGACCCGCCCGCTTGGACAGGAAGACCAGGATGGCGAGGGCCGCGGAGACGGCTCCGCCGAGCTTCGGGTCCATGCCGAGCATGGCATCGAGACCCAGCCCGGTCCCGGCGATGTTGCCGATGTTGAACACCGCCCCACCCAGGAACACGAGGGCCGCCAGGACGTACCCGGCACCGGGCAGCACGCGGTTCGCCAGCTCCTGGGCACGCATCCCGGAGACGCCGATGACCCGCCACACGTTCAGCTGCACAGCGATGTCCACCAGGATGGACAGCAGGATGGCGAATGCGAAGGCCGCCCCCAGCTGCACCGTGAACACGGTGGTCTGGGTGATGAAACCCGGGCCGATCGCACTCGTGGCCATGAGGAACATGGCGCCCAGCAGTGCGCTGCGGTGACCGGAGGGCTTCTGGGCCTCCGGCACGGCACGATCCGGTGAGTGGTGCGGCTCCGGCAGACCGTTCGGCTGCGGGCGGGGAGTGGCTGCGGACATGGATCCATCCAGGGGTTCACGTGAGCGGAGTCACACGGTGGGTGATCCCTGCACTCTACCGGTTGTTGAACAATCTGGACAAGGGATTGTTCAACAATACGACCTCTCCATGCATACGCAAGGACCGCCCGGGGGCGGCGGATGTGCTCGCTCCCGGGCGGTCCTCGGACGGCGGGGACGCATGCGCCGCGATCGCGCGAGGCGACCGGGCGGCGTCGTCCGCTCAGTGCAGGATGGGCAGCTGCATGGGGTAGCGGTAGACCTCACCGCGGCCGGCCTTCACCGCGGCCATGATGTGGCAGACCAGCAGCATCACCCAGTAGGCCGCGATGAGCAGGAAGCCCAGTGGGGAGAGGATCACCGTGAACACGCAGATCCACCCGACCACGTTCACCAGCCAGAGCGTCACGTTGAAGTTGAACGCCCCGGCGGACGCGGCGCGCAGGAACGGGCTCTTGTCACGGTAGATGAACCACACGATGAGCGGCCCCACGAACCCCAGCCAACCCACGGAGATGATGGCCGCAATGGGCCCGGCCAGGTGGGTCAGGACGGCCACGGTCTTCTCGTCGTCCTGCGGGCCCGAGGAACCGGCGCGGTAGCCACCCTGGTCCCGGGTGTACTGCGGGCCGCCCGGGCCCGGCCCGTACTGCTGCGTGCGGGGATCCGGCCGCCCGGGCTCCCCGTGGCTGCGGTAGTCGGGGCGGGGCTGCTGCGGTTCGTAGCTCATCTGGTTCTCCCTGGTGTCTTCGAGCCGGCGGTGCGGCTCACTGTGCGGTGCTGTGTCCAGGCTAGGCGGATGCGTGGCCGGGGACCGAGGGGTTTTCCGCAATCTTCACGTCCGGTTCCTCCCCGGACGGCGCCTGGGCCTGCGCGCTGTGCTTGGCGGGGGTCACGTCCCCGCGCAGGCCCTTCCACCGGTCGTAGCCCCAGCCGCCGAGCAGGCCCACGGCCAGTGCGACGGCGAGCATGACGAACAGCCCGATCAGGCCCGTGGTCAGACCCGCCTCCGGAATCGCGTCGAAGAACAGTGCGGAGCGGAGGGAGGTGAAGATGTGGTGCAGCGGCTCGATGGGTGCGATGGCCCGGAAGAACTCCGGCACGGCCTGCAGCGGGACCACGGCGCCCGCCGACGGCAGGCCCATGAACACGAGGTAGACCAGGCACAGCAGCATGCCCACGCTGCCACCCACCGCGATCAGCGTCAGGACGATCGCGGACACGGTGGACATGGCGAGCCAGCCGAGCAGGAACACCAGGAACCCGTGCGGCACCGGCATCCCCACGGTGGAGGCCACCCACATCATCAGGGCGGACGTGGGAGCGGCCGCCACCACGAAGGTCAGCCACTTCATGAGGAAGCCGACCGGGCGGGGCAGCACGGCCCGCTGGTAGTCACGGAAGAAGGGGCCCATCTCGAAAGCCGCCATGCCCATGCGGGCATCCATGAGCAGGTTCAGCGCCACGGATCCGGAGAAGCCCACCACGAGCAGCAGGATGGAGTAGTAGAAGGCACTCATGCCCAGCGCAGTGCCCTCCGGGAGGTCGTTGTACGCCTTGGAGACCACGGAGACCGGGTCCTTCAGGGTGTCCCTGGCCACGGAGCTGACCGTGGGAGAGAGCTCCTTGGCGATCTGCTCAGCGGAGCCCTCCTGGGACTTCTGCACCTGCTGGGCGAACTGCTGCACCTCGGGCCCGCCCTGGGCCGCGGAGCGCTGCAGCTGCTGGGCCTGCGCCTGCTGACTCTCCTGCAGCTGCTGCAGCACCTGGTCGTAGGCCTGCTCCTCGGCGGGCGCCACGGACTGGGTGAGCTGCTCACCGAGCTTCTTGCTGGCCTCCTGCACGCCGGGTTCCACGGCGCCGGTGGCCAGGCGGGTGCCCAGGGAGCCGGCCTGCGGATCCGTGTAGACCGTGACCTCCGGGCGGGCGGCGTTGTCCCGGGTGAGGGAGCCCTCGATGAGGCTCACGGTGTCCTTGGAGAAGGTGTCGGGCACCACGACGGCCGCGTAGAGCTCACCGCGGTCCAGCTGGTCCCTGGCCTGGTCCATGGTCAACTCGCGAAGGTCGATCTTGTCCTCTTCGTTGGCCTTGTCCACGAATTTCCGGACGAGGTCCGACCCCAGGTTCTCCTGGGTTTTCTTGCCGTCGGCCTGGGGCACCGAGGCGCCCTGGTCCTCGTTGATCACGGCGATGGGGAATTCCTTGAAGTGCTTGTCCGGGCTGGACAGGCCCCCGAGGTACAGGGCGGTGCCGATCACGCCCACCGCGAGGACGGCGAGCATGGGCAGGAGCCAGAACGCGGCCTGGCCGAACGGCCTGCCGAGCCGGGCCCGGAACGAGTGGGCGGGTGCGTGCTTGGGTGTCACCGATTTCTCCTGGGGCAGGGGATACACGAATGTATTGAGTTCTGCAAACACGATACACTGATGCATCCAACAGTCACGACGAGGCGATGAATACGTGAGCAATCAGACAGACGTGCCGCGCTCAGCGGCACCGGAGGACGGGTTGCGCCCCTCCACGAGTGACGATGTCACACCGGGGGGCCCCGCGGACAGACGTTCCCGCTCCGCCACCCGACTGCGACTGATCCGGTGCGCGCCAGCGGTCTTCGCGGAGCAGGGGATCGACGGCGCGTCCGTCAGCGACCTGTGCGCCGCCGCCGGTTTCACCCGGGGTGCGTTCTACTCCAACTTCGAGTCCAAGCGGGAACTGGCGATCCTCGCGTTCGAGGACCTGGCCGAGCAGCTGACCCGGACCATCGAGGTGGAGCTCGACCAGTGGCTGGACTCCGGACTGGACATCCAGGAGGTGGTCACGCGCATCATCGAGGGCGTCACGGACCAGGTGGCCAACGTGAACCAGCAGGCGCTGCGAGTGGAGCTGTTCCTGGCGGCGTTCCGCTCACCCGAGGTGCGGGCGGCCGTCTCCCCCATCCGCGACCGCGTGTACCGGGTGATCGAACAGGCCCTCGCCCGGGTGGCCGAGACCCAGCACCTGGAGTTCGTGGTGGCACCCAGGGACGTGGCCCGCATCCTGGTGACGAGCTACTCGGGGCAGCTCACGGACGACATGGCCGTGGGACACTCCGGGCGGGACGCCCAGCACGTGATCCCCGCCATGTGGTTGGCGTTCACGCGGCCTGTGTGAGGCCCGCGGCGGCGTCGTCAGACCACGAACGGCAGCACGAACAGCATGGTGAGGGACCAGAGCAGGTGCGTCACGATGCCCGGCACCAGGGAACGGGTGCGCTCCCTGAGGTAGCCCACGAAGGCACCCAGGGCGGCCGCGGCGACGGCGAGCAGCGGGATGCCCGCGAGTGACGTCACGGCGGTGTAGACGATCGTCGTCACCAGGATCCGGCGACCCCTGGGCAGCACGCGCCACAGCGCACCGCGGTAGTAGGACTCCTCCGCCACGCCGTTGACGGCCGTGGTCAGGGCCACCATCAGCAGGCTCCCCACGCGGGCGTGGTTGAGCAGCTCGTGCACCGGCTCGCCCAGGAACGGGATGAACCGCACCATGAAGCCGCCGGCGATGAACAGCACCGCCAGCACGACGCCGCCGATCACGGCGTCCCGCAGACCCGCGGGCGCGACCCGCCAGGGCAGGCGCTCCCCGGTCATCCGCACGGCGATGGAACTGCCCACGATGTACACGCCCGCCAGGATGAACGTGGCGGGGTAGAACCACGGGTCCCCGGCGGGGATGCGCAGGGACCAGGCAAGACCGGCCGCGGCGACGACGCCCGTGCCGGCCACCACCCACACCGTGCGCTTGCGAGTGGCTGCCGTGGTGTCCCCGTAGGGGCTCAGCTCGTGTTCACTCACCGGGATTCCTTTCCGCCCGGCGGAAGGAGCCGTCGGGAACGTGCGTGGGCCGCGCGGTTCAGCGGCGGCGGGGGTTGAGCACCCGGAGGGTGGTGGACAGCACGGAGGCGAACGCGGTCCACCCGGCGTACGGGCTGAGGACCACGCCCTTCTCCGGGGCCACCTTGGCGCTGCGGCGCACGAGGTCCGCGCTGCTCACCGCGAGCAGCACGGATTCCACCGCGGCCGCGCCCAGGCGCTTGCGGTTGAAGAAGAGGATGCTCCAGCCCGCGTTGAGGACCAGGTTGGCGCCGAGCGCCGCCACGTAGGCGCGCTGCTCCTCGGTGCGCCCCTGCTCCCCCAGGTCCGCGATGGACAGGGATCCGATGGCGGCGATGTCCGCGTAGAGCGCGGTCCACGCCACGGGGAAGACCCACCCCGCGGGCTGGAAGGCCGGCTTGCGCAGCGTCCTGTACCAGCGGGAGTCCGGGGACCCGGCCAGCGTGCCCACCGCGGCCGTGGTGGCCACGGCCGCCGTGGTGGAGAGGAAGACCCGCCGCCAGCGGTTGGTGTCCAGGTCCTTCACCGCCTCGCGCACCGCGTCCGCGAAGGAGGTGTGCCCGCCCTCCGGGGCCCCGATGTAGTCGTCCAGGTCCCGCTCGTGGATCACGGTGTCGTGCTGCAGGCTGCCGACCAGCGGCCGGGCCAGCCTGGAGCTGATCGGGGTGGCCAGGCCGATCCAGCTGGCGGCGAGCCCCGCGGTGGTCACGGGCGCCGTGAGCATGAACCGCCCACCCTTGCCCACGGCGCGGGCGTACTGGTCCAGCATGTCCGCGTACTCGATGGCCTCCGGCCCGCCCACGTCGAACGTGCGGTTCACGTCCGCGGGCAGGTCCGCGGCACCCACGAGGTAGTGCACCACGTCCGCCACGGCAATGGGCTGGATCCGGTTGCGGACCCACTTGGGGGCGATGGCGCCGGGGAGCCGCTCGGCCAGGTGGCGGATCATGATGAAGGACGAGGACTCGTCCCCGATCACCACGCCGGTCTGCAGGGCCGCGGTGGGAACCCCCGAGTCCATGAGGGCCTGGCCCACCTCCACCCGCGAGCGCAGGTGGTCGGAGAGCTCCTCCACGGGCTCGTCCTCCGGGTGCAGTCCGCCCAGGTAGACGATGCGCTGCACGTGGGCGTCGTGCGCGGCGGTGGCGAAGGTCTCGGCCATCTCCACCTCCTCCTGCACGAAGTTCTCGGAGTCGCCCATGGAGTGCAGCAGGTACCACGCGACGTCGACGTCCTGCAGGGCCCGCGCGACGTCCGCGGCCTCGGAGGCGTTGCCCTCCACCACTTCGGCCTCGCCGGGACCGGCCGAGCGACCCCCGGCCACCACGGCGTCCCCCCACGGCAGGTTGCGGACCTTCTCCGCGCTGCGGCTGAGCAGACGCACCCGCCAGCCGCGGCGCAGCAGTTCCTGGGCCACCTGACCGCCGATGTACCCCGTGGCCCCCGTGACGAGGGCCAGCCGTGCGTTCTCGCTCATGTGTTCCATCCCGTGTCGTGCGTGTCGAGACCGGGGCCCGCCCCGGTGCGGTCCGGGACCGCCGTTGCCGCTGCAAGTATGTCAGCGCGACGAGGGGCTCGACCACGGGCTCCGCTCAGGGCGAGACGGCCCCGTCAACCGCGGACGTCCACGTCCTCGAAGATCAGGAACGTCTGGGTGTCCACCACCTCGGGCATGGGCTGGATGCGCTCGAAGATCACGTCCCGCAGCTCACCGGTGCCGCGGGCGCGCACGAGCAGCATCACGTCGAACGTGCCGCCCACCAGGGCCACGTGCTGCACCTGCGGGATCCGGCGCAGCTTGGGGCCCAGCGTGTCCCAGGTGTTCTGCTTCAGCCGCAGGGTCACGTACGCGGAGGCCTCCAGCCCCGCCTTGGCCGGGTCGATCACCGCGGAGTAGCGCAGCACCACCCCCTGCTCGTGCAGCCTGCGGATCCGCTCGTAGGCGTGCGCGCGGGAGATGTGCACCTTGGCCGCGAGCGCGGTCACGGACTGCCGCGCGTCCCGCGTGAGCTCGTCCAGGATCCGCCGGTCGGTCTCGTCCAGGTCCACGCGCTTGTTCTCCGCCATCCGCTCCACCCTCTCCTCCGGCCGTGGTCCACGACGCCGCCGCGCCCGTTCCCCGGGGCGGCTCCCCCGCCGCTCACCGCACCGCGGCGCGGTGAACGGCACGCTGGTGTGACGTGCAAGACATTCCCGCATGGCACAGGTCACCCGGGAGCAATTCGTCCACGGCGCATCGTTGCTGCGAGTTTATCGTCCACAGTTGCCCCCCGGTGTGGAGACGGAGCGCCCCGAGTCCCCATACTGACCGGACGACGTGTCCGACGCGTCGGCGCCCGGACCTGCCCGCCGCGCCACGGACACCACCGAGTTCCACCCAGAGAAGAAAGGGACGCACCATGAGCGAGCCCAACCCCGCGGGTGGCGAGTCCGCCACCCGGGAGCCCACCCCGCCCGTGAATCCGGCGGTGGAGGCCTCGAAGAACTTCGGGATCACCCCCGAGCAGTACATGCTGCCCGCGAGCAAGGAGATCCGGCTGCTCAACCCGGACGGCACCGCCGTCCCGGAGTCCGAGCAGGGCCAGGAGCCCGGCCACGAGTACCCCATGCCGGGCACCGAGCGGCTGCTCAACGCGTACGAGAAGCTCGTGGTGGGTCGGCGCATCAACGACCAGAACATGGCGCTCGTGCGGCAGGGCCGCATGGCCGTGTACCCCTCCAGCCACGGCCAGGAGGCATGCCAGGTGGCCGCCGCCCTGTGCCTGGAGGACGAGGACTGGCTGTTCCCCACGTACCGCGACTCCGTGGCCGTGATGTCCCGCGGCGTGGACCCGCTCGAGGTCATGAGCACCTACCGCGGCGACTGGCACGGCGGCTACGACCCCAAGCAGTACAAGGTCTCCATCCAGGCCACCCCGCTCACCACCCAGCTGCTGCATGCCGTGGGCGTGGCCCACGCGGCCAAGCTGCGCGGCGAGAACACGGTGACGCTGGCCATGTGCGGTGACGGGGCCACGTCGGAGGGGGACTTCCACGAGGCCCTGAACTTCGCCGCCGTGTTCCAGCTGCCGGTGCTGTTCCTGGTGCAGAACAACGGCTACGCGATCTCCGTGCCGCTGTCCTCGCAGACCCGCGCGCCGTCCCTCGCCCACAAGGGCGTGGGCTACGGCATGGCCAGTGAGCGCGTGGACGGCAACGACCTCGCCGCGCTGCTCTCCGTGCTGGGCCGCGGCGTCGAGCTGTGCCGCCAGGGCGGCGGCCCGCTGCTCGTGGAGGCCATGACCTACCGCATGCAGGCGCACACCAACGCGGACGACGACACCCGCTACCGCGAGCGGGACGAGGTCAGCGAGTGGGTGGCCAAGGACCCGATCACCCGCATGCAGCGCTACCTGGAGGACCAGGGCGCGCTGGACGAGGACGTCACGGGGAAGATCTCCGAGCACGCCGAGGCCATGGCCAAGCGGCTGCGCGAGGCGATGTCCGCCAAGCCGGAGCTGGACCCGCAGGACCTGTTCCGCTTCGTCTACCACGAACCCACCACCCAGCTGCGCGAACAGGGCGCCCAGCTGGCCGACGAGCTCTCCCGAGAGGAGGCGTGATGAGCGCTTCGAAAGTCAGCTTCGCCAAGGCGCTGAACACCGCACTGGCGGACGCCATGGAGACCTCCCGGGAGGTCGTGGTCTTCGGTGAGGACGTGGGCACCCTCGGTGGCGTCTTCCGCATCACCGACGGCCTGACCGCGCGCTTCGGCCGCGAGCGCTGCTTCGACACCCCGCTCGCGGAGTCCGGGATCATCGGCACCGCGGTGGGCATGGCCATGAACGGCATGCGCCCGGTGGCCGAGATGCAGTTCGACGCGTTCGCGTACCCCGCGTTCGAGCAGGTGGCCTCCCACGTGGCCAAGATGCACAACCGCACCCGCGGGCGCCTGACCATGCCCATGGTCATCCGCATCCCCTACGGCGGCGGCGTGGGCGGCGTGGAGCACCACTGCGACTCCTCCGAGTCCTACTACGCGCACACCCCCGGCCTGAAGGTCTTCACCCCGGCCTCCGTGCGGGACGCCTACGTGATGCTGCGCGAGGCCATCGACTCCCCGGACCCCGTGGTGTTCTTCGAGCCCAAGCGGCTGTACTGGTCCACCGCTCAGCTGGACCTGGACGAGCTGCGCTCTCAGTACGAGAACGGGAGCCTGCCGCGGCGCGAGGGCCACGCCGTCGTCGCCCGCGAGGGAACCGACGCCACCCTGATCAGCTACGGCCCGTCCGTGCCGGTGTGCCTGGCCGCGGCCGAGGACGCCGCGAAGGAGGGCATGGCCGTGGAGGTCGTGGACCTCGGCTCCGTGGTCCCCTACGACGACGAGACCGTGGCGGCGTCCGTGCGCAAGACCGGCCGGGCCGTGGTGGTCGCCGAGTCCCAGGGCTTCGCGTCCGTGGCCTCGGAGATCGTCGCGCGCACCCAGGAGCGCTGCTTCCACTCGCTCGCCGCGCCGGTGCTGCGGGTCACGGGATTCGACATCCCCTACCCCTCGCCGTCCTTCGAGCACCACCACATCCCGAGTTCCGAGCGCATCCTGGACGCCCTGGACGACCTGCAGTGGGAGGACTGACCCGTGAGCATCAATGTGTTCAACCTGCCCGACCTGGGCGAAGGGCTCACCGAGGCGGACATCCTCCGCTGGCTCGTGGCCGAGGGTGACACCGTCACCATGGACCAGCCCATCGTGGAGGTGGAGACCGCCAAGTCCGCCGTGGAGGTGCCCACCCCGTTCGAGGGCGTGGTCCACACGCTGCACGGCGCGGAGGGCGACACCATGCTGGTGGACCAGCCACTGATCTCGATCTCCGACGGCGTGGTGTCCCCCGCGGGCACCGGATCGGACGCCGCCGCCCCCGGAGCCGAGCACGGTGCCAGCTACCGCGAGGAGGAGCTCGCGGGCACCACGCCCTCGGTCGAGCTGTCCGTGGACGAGGCCGATCCCACCGCCGGCGAGGACGAGGAGTCCTCCGGAAACGTGCTGATCGGCTACGGCACCTCCGCCGCGTCCTCGTCCCGCCGACGCCGCCGCAAGCGCGGTGCAGACACCGAGGCCGCCGGAACCGCACCCACGGGTGCCGCCGCCCGGACCCACGACGCCCTGACCGGGTCCCCACGGCTCGCGCCCACCGTGATCTCGCCGCTCGTGCGCAAGCTCGCGCGGGAGCACGGGGTGGACGTCACCGCGCTGCAGGGCAGCGGCCCGGGCGGTCTGATCATGCGCAAGGACGTCCTTGCCGCAATCGAGCAGGTGGCCGACCAGCGGATGCGCGCCGACGCCGCCGGACCGGCTCCCACGGGCCTGGCCGGGCCCGGGCTCGCGGTTCCCGGACCTGCGGCCGCGGGTGCCCCCGTGCCGCCCCCGCCGCCCGCTCCGGGTGGCCCCGGCAAGGGCGGGCCGGCCCACGGTGGGCCCGCGGCGTCGCCCGCGGGGACCGATTCCCGCACCGGACTGCCGATCGCCTCGCAGGAGCCCGTGAAGGGCGTGCGCAAGACCATTGCGGACGCCATGACCCGCTCCCGCACGGAGATCCCCGAGGCCACCGTGTGGGTGGACGTGGACGCCACCGAGCTGCTGAAGCTGCGCTCGGACCTGAAGGCCAAGGACCCGCAGAGCACGCCGAGCCTGCTCGCGCTGATCGCACGGTTCACCCTGGCCGGGCTGCGGAAGTTCCCGCAGCTCAACGCGCGCATCGACACCGCCGAGGACGGCTCCCGGACGCTGACCCGCTTCCAGGGCGTGAACCTGGGGCTGGCCGTGGAGTCCGAGCGCGGGCTCATGGTCCCGAACCTGCGCAACGCCGATCGGCTCAGCGCCATGGAGCTGACCGGGGCCATGCGGGAGATCATCGACGTGGCACGCTCCGGCAAGGCCAGCCCGGCCCAGCTGAGCGGTTCCACGTTCACGCTGAACAACTACGGCGTGTTCGGCACGGACGGCGCCACCCCGATCATCAACCACCCCGAGGCGGCGATCCTGGGCATCGGCCGGATCGTGGACAAGCCGTGGGTGGTCAACGGTGAGCTGGCGGTGCGCAAGGTCACCACAGTGACCATCGCGTTCGACCACCGCGTGTGCGACGGCGGCGCGGCGGGCGGCTTCATCCGCTTCGTGGCGGACTGCATCGAGAACCCCGTGGGGGCACTCACGCAGATCTGACCCGCTCGGGTCCCAGGGGACATCGACCGCGCGCACCGTTCTGCCGGTGCGTGCGGAGGGGATTGCGACGGCGCCCGGGCTTCGGCCCGGGCGCCGTCGTCGTGTGCGGGGTGCTGTTCCGGGGGGGGTCCCGCCCCACGCGCGTCCGGGCCGTGGGACGCGGCCTCAAGGCGGGCCCGCCTGTTCCCGCCCCTCCGAGATGCCATCCGGGCCTCCCGCGGTGGATCGCTTCGGGCGTCAGTCCTCCGGGGCGGCCAGTTCCCGGTCCGCCCACGTCCGCAGGCGCTCCACCAGGGCGACCGGCAGGTCCCCGCCGGCCATCGCGTGCTCGGAGCGGGTTCGGGCGGTGCCCATCATGCGCGCCACGGCGCGCATGGAGCCGGAGCGGTCGAGCAGCTCGTGGGCGTGAGCGGCGTCGTCGTCCGTGAGAGTGCCCTCCGCCGCGCGCTCGCACAGGGCGCGCCACGCGGGACCGTACGGTCCCGAGGCCACGAACGTGCCCAGGACCGTGGGGCGGTCGGCCCGCAGCAGCTCACGGGCGCCGCGGCCGCCGTCCGCGTGGGCCGCGAGCCGCAGTTCCCGGGCGAGGCCGTGGGCCATGCCCAGGGCGCGGCCGGTGTCCGCCAGGGCGTTCACGTGGGCGGTGGGCGCCCCGCCCAGCACTGCCCCGGCGCGCAGCGGCGCCTCGTAACAGGGCACGGCACTGCCGATCCGCAGGGCCTCCAGCACCTCACCGTGGGACACCGTGGCGGCGCGCTGGGTGAGCTCGCCCAGGATCCGCTCCCCCGCCGCGGCGTGGAACACGGAGTGGTCCAGGATCTCCAGGAGCTTGATGAGCCGGGTCTCGGGCGCGTGGGACGTGGCGACCATCCGGTACGCGGCGGCCAGGGCGAGCTCGCTCGCGAGGGACGTGTAGTGGACCGGGTCCTCGGGGCTCTGCCGCTCCTGGTCGGGCGCGTCCGCAGCGGAGCGGCCGGGGCCCGCCGCGTCTGCGCCGCCCGGGGCCTTCGTCCCGGCGGTTGCGCTGCATGCCGCGGCGTCCTCGCGTGGCGTGCCGTCCGGATCAGGAGCCGCCGCGCGTGGCCCACCCGACGACGCCGCAGCGATCGCCGTCCCGGGGCTCACGCCCTCCCCGCGCAGCAGCAGGGCGGTGTTCAGCAGCTCGAAGCCCGCGGCCACCGCGTTGAGCACAGGGCGGGTGGGTCGCGCGGGGTACGCCTCCACCGCGGCCATCACCAGGTCCTGCTGCAGCCCGTTCGCGGCGTACGCCACCTCCGCGACACGGGCCCAGACGCGCTCGTAGCCGGGGCTGAGGTCCGCGGCACGGCGCCGGGAGTGCTCCAGGAACCCGCGCACCGCAGTGGCAGGGGTGAACTCCTGGGACCTGCGCCCGGTTCCGCTGCTGGTGTAGGAGGAGGTGGGCGTCATAAGTCCATTTCAGCACACTCCTCCGCCTCCCCTCCTCGGTGCCTTGGGGGCACTCGGTATCCTTCTCTGGGGGCAGACTGCCGATTTTTTTTAGTACGCCGGAGTGAGGAACAAATTTGTCTGCGAAGCGCGTAATCTTGCAGCCACAGAAAGTCCGGAGAATTAATAAATGATTTCCACGCCTTAAGGTAACTACTATAAAACAGCCAGCCTATAATTAGCGCCAGAGATGTCATGAATAATACACCGAGAACCAAGTTATTTTGCAGTTGAGGGACATAAGGGATAATTATACGCGATAAAGACAAGCCAGCTGTCGACAACAGCGCCATACCAAAATAGAGGCCAACTAACGAAGGTGCAACCACCCTAGAAAATCCCGACCTTGGCTTCCAGGATGGGATACTCCAATGAAAATAATAAATAAAAATTTGCCACAAAAAGGTGAGTGCAAGTATAATAGCTGCTACACCAAACTGTCGAAATAAAGTAAAGAAAAGTACCGCTATTATTGTTATAGCTAATGGACTTACAAAAGTTCTGATTGCTGACCGAAGTTTTTTCCGTTTATATGCAGCTCCGTGCAAACTACATATGCTGTAGCTGCCACCTTCCTCGTCCCCAGCACGAATTTTTTCGTAAACATTTTTTAAATTTTGCCGTTCATTACGAATAAATTTTCTACGGGATACTTCGCTCTCGTTTCTAAACCGGAAACCAATACCCCCTTGAATCATAGAGTTTCGAAGAAGTGAAACGGCGACGAACACGCCGATCGCCACCAGGGAACTAATACCGAAAAATAACCACGTTGGTTGACCCCAAGATATAGCAATCGGCGATAAAATCGAGTGGACCGCATAAACCCCCGTCAAATAGCCCCAAATTTCCACTGCGAGCATTATGGGGGTGGCCGGCCCAGGGTTACCATTGCTTGAAAAAATAGCCGCGATTATTAGCGTGAGAAAACCTCCAGTCAATGCCAGCAACACCCCCGAATCCGGCAGACCTAGAGCAATTTTTACCTGGGTTTGCCAAACGGCCCAAAATTCCCCCACTACTTCCACAAACGCCGCCTCCCCACCCTCCTGGGAGCTGTTTTTCGATTTTTCATACATTAGACCAAACAGCGCAGGAAATGCAACCAGCGCAACGTATGCGAAAATGCAAATTATGGAATCCCAAAAAATGGTCGATTTTAAAGGTTGAGGTTTCCACTCGGAATCATTTAAATCTCTTTTCTTTTCACGACTATATTCTCGCGTTGAAATTTTTGTAACTAGCGCGCAGCCGATTACGCTATAATCTTTCAAAGCCCCTCACTTAACATAATTCAGCGCTCTCAGTATCGCCTAAGAATAACCCTCCGCGGCGGCGAAATCTCAGATCGCCGGCATCAGCGCTAGCTGCACCGCGATGAAGAGCATCACCAGGCCCACTCCCACGTCCACGATGCGCCAGGTCAGCGGGGTGTTCAGCACGTGGGAGAGCGCCTTCGCACCGGCACCCAGGGCGGTGAACCAGATGACCGATCCGGTGAACGCACCGCCCGCGAAGATCCAGCGCTGAGCGCCGTGCTGATTGGCCAGGTTGCCCAGGATGAGGACGGCGTCCAGGTAGGCGTGCGGGTTCAGCCAGGTGAACGCGAGAGTCGCGAGGACGACGCCGCGGAGGGAGCCGGCGCCGTCGCGCGCGGCCGCCATCGTCTGGGGTGTGAGCGCGGAGCGGAAGGACAGCACCGCGAACGCCGCGAGGTAGGCCACCCCGACCCAGCGGAACGCGTTGAGCAGCCACGGCACCCGGTCGATGAGGAATCCGATCCCCGCGGTTCCCAGTCCGATCAGGAAGACGTCCGAGACGATGCAGATGCCCACCACCACGCCCACGTGCTCCCGACGGATCCCCTGCCGCAGCACGAAGGCGTTCTGGGCACCGATGGCGACGATGAGGGCCAGGCCGGTCACGAGGCCCGGGAGGAACGCAGAAGTCACCACGACAAACTACAGGTTCACGTGAGATCGCCGACATCCGAGTGCGTCGTGGGGGCGCCGGCATGTATAGTTTCCCCAGAAATCATTTCGGGTGCGCGGCATCCGTGGTGAACACTCACGCGAAAGGACCCCCTTATGACTGCCCCCGCCATGCACCAGCTGGCCCTCGAGATCACCCCCGAGGACGCCGAGCGCCTGTTCACCACCGCCCGCACCGCGAGCCACTTCACGGACGAGCCCGTGACCGACGAGCAGAAGCACGCGATCTACGAACTCACCAAGATGGGCCCCACCGCGTTCAACTCGCAGCCCCTGCGCATCACCTGGGTGGAGTCCCCGGAGGCCCGCGAGCGCCTGGTGCAGCACATGAGCGGCGGCAACCAGGAGAAGACCCGCAAGGCCCCGCTGACCGCCATCCTGTCCTACGACGAGAACTGGCACACCCGCTTCCCCGAGTTCCTCCCCTCGGCCCCGCACATGCAGGGCATGTACGACGAGAACGCCGAGCTGCGCATGACCAGCGGCAAGGCGAACTCCCACATCCAGGTGGGGTACTTCATCATCGCCGCGCGTGCGGCCGGGCTGGCCACCGGCCCCATGACCGGCTTCGACGCCCCCGCCGTGGACCGGGAATTCTTCGAGGGCACGGGCAAGCGCTCCATCGTGGTGGTCAACCTGGGCCATCCCCAGGCCCCCGGCTACGAGCGCAGCCCGCGCTTCGCCGCCGAGGACGTCACCGAAACCATCTGAGCTCCGCCCGCGCCGCCCCGTGGGCCGTGCCGCTACGAGCGCGCGGTTCCCGGGGCGGCGTCGTCGCCCGTCTCGTGCTCCGCCCCGGCAAGTTTCGCGAGCACGGGGAGGGCGGCGTCCAGGGTGGCGACCTCCTGCTCGCTCAGCTCGCGCAGCACGTCCGCAACGCACTCGTTGCGGTGCTGGTCCTCGCGTTCCAGCACCTCGTGCCCGAGGGGCGTGAGGGACACGAGCACCGCGCGCGCGTCCGTGGGGTCCGGATCCCGCTGCACGAGACCCGCTCTGCTCAGCCGGTCCACGCTCTGGGTGGCGGTGGGGGTGCGCACGCCCAGCTGTGCTGCGATGCTCGTCATCCGGACACCGCCCGGGCGCAACATGGTCAGCAGACTGACCTGCTGACTGGTGATCTCCCGCGCGCCCTCCATGCTGCGCAGGAAATACACCCCGTGCCGCAGCACCTCCCGCAACCGCGCGGCGCTCGCGAGCATGCGGGCGCGGTCGTCATCCGGTGCCGAGGTGCGGGAGGTCTCCATGGCGCCCCATTTTATCCGTGCACGCGGAGACCGCTCAGCAACGCCCAGCGAGATGGATCTCTCGGCGGCGATCCGCCCGGATTCTCACCGTCCGGGCGATCAGCGCATCCAGGGCCACCGCGGGAAACACCTCGGGCGGGGCAGGTCCGTGACCCGCCCCGCCCGGGGAGCACCGTTCGGCGGTGCCGCGTCAGAGGTTGCGCAGGGCCTCACCGAGGCGTCGGACGCCCTCACGGATGCGCGCCGGGGCCACACCCGAGAACGCCAGGCGCACCGCGTTGGAATCCCGGCCGTCCATGTAGGACGCCGATCCCGGCACGAGCACCACGCCGTGGGCAATGGCCTCGGCCAGGATGTCCTTCCCGCGGATCTCCTCCGCGGTGACCCACGTGAAGAAGCCGCCGGTGGGGGTGGTCCATGATGCCGTCTCGGGCATGAACTCGGTGAGTGCTTCGTTCATGGCCTCCCAGCGCTCCTTGTACAGCTCCACCGCCTGGTCCAGCGCCGGTTCCCAGTGCTCGGAGCCCACCCAGGAGGTCACGAGCGACTGCGCCAGGTTGGACGGGTGGATGACCACGGACTCCGCGGCGATCTGCAGCCGGCCGCGCACCTCGGGGGGTGCCGCCATCCAGCCCACCCGCAGTCCGGGAGCGAAGATCTTGGAGAAGCTGCCCAGGTGGATCACGTGCTCCGGGTCCATGCCGTGCATGGAGGCCACGGGCTCGCTGCGGTCGAAGGCGAGCAGCGCGTACGGATCGTCCTCCACGATCATCACGTCCCGCTGCGCGCACACGGCCACGAGCTCACGACGCCGCTCCTCCGGCATGGTCACGCCGGTGGGGTTCTGGAAGCTGGGGATCGCGTACACGAACGGGACGCGCCTGCCCTGGGCGGCGAGATCGTCGAGCGCCCGGGCCACGGCCTCGGGCTGCATCCCGTCGTGGTCCATGGCCACGTGCTGGACCTCCACCTCGTACGCGCCGAACACGCCGAGCGCGCCCACATAGGTGGGTCCTTCCGCGAGGATCACGTCACCGGGGTTGCAGAACAGCTTGGTCACGAGGTCCAGCCCGGCCTGGGAGCCCGTGGTGGGCAGGATGTCCGCACCCGTCACGGTGGAGCCACCGCGCGCCATGAGCTTCACGACCAGCTCGCGCAGCCCGTCCATGCCCGCGCCGGAGCCGTACTGCAGGATCTCCCCGGCGCGGCCGCGCAGCAGCAGGGAGGCGACGTCCCCCACCGCGTCCGCAGGCAGCACCGAGAGGTCCGGGTTGCCACCCGCCAGGGACACCACCGAGGGGTCCCGGGCCACCTCGAAGACAGCGCGGACCGGGGAGGGACGGAACTCGTCCGCGCGGGACGCGAAGCCGCTCACTGCGCGGCTCCGTAGCGCGTGCCCGAGATGCCGTACGCGGGGCCGTCCGCGGCGGCGTCGGCCCCCAGGCTGATCAGGGAGATGAGCTCGTAGACCACGTGCGCGGCGGCGATGCCCGTGAGCTCGGCGTGGTCGTAGGCCGGGGAGACCTCCACGACGTCGCACGCCACCACGTCCAGGCCGCGCAGCCCGCGCAGGATCTCCAGGACCTCGCGGCTCGTGATGCCGCCGGCCTCGGGGGTGCCCGTGCCCGGGGCGTGGGCGGGGTCCAGGACGTCGATGTCCAGGGAGATATAGAGGGGGCGGTCCCCCACGCGCTCGCGCAGGGCGGCCACCACGGCGTCCACACCGGAGCGCATGACGTCCGCGGAGGAGACGATCTCGAAGCCGAAGCGGGAGTCGTCCTCGAGGTCCTGCGTGCCGTAGAGCGGACCGCGGGTGCCCACGTGCATCACGGCGTCGGTGTCGATGATCCCCTCCTCGAACGCCCGGCGGAACGGGGTGCCGTGGGTGTACTCGGCGCCGAAGTAGGTGTCCCATGTGTCCAGGTGGGCGTCGAAGTGCAGCAGCGCCACCTTGCCGTGGCGCGAGTGCGCCGCGCGCAGCAGGGGCAGGGCGATGGTGTGGTCACCGCCGATCGCCACCACCTTGGTGGACTCCCCCATGAGCTCCTTGGCCGCGGTCTCGATGGAGTCGATGGCCTCGGGGATGTCGAACGGGTTGCCCACGATGTCCCCGGCGTCCGCGACCTGCAGGTTGGCGAACGGCGAGTGGTTCTGCGCCGGGTTGTAGGGGCGCAGCAGGCGGGAGGACTCGCGGACGTGGTTCGGCCCGAAGCGCGCCCCGGAGCGGTAGGACACCCCGGAGTCGAAGGGCACGCCCACCACGGCCACGTCCGTGTGCTCCACCTGGTCCGTGCGGGGCAGCCGCGCGAACGTGGCGGGCCCGGCCCAGCGCGGAGTGAGGGCCGCGTTCACGGGCCCCACCCGCTGCTCACCAGCGCTGTTGGTCTCGACGATGCGTTCCGGTTCCACCCGTACTCCTCTCGTCCCGGGATCATCCGGGAGACGTCCGGGGCCACGTCGCTGGGGCCCCGTGATGCTGCGATCCACCGTGTCGGTGGTACTTTCTGTGACCTGGTGCATAAACCCTAACGCCACGCTCACACCCGAGAGCACAGCCGTGCCCGGACGCCCGGCGCCGTGGCCCCCGTCCGAGGAGAGACCCCCGTGAACGTGATCGTGATCGTGCTGTACCTGGCCGCAATGGTGGTGATCGGACTGTGGGCCGCACGCCGTGCGCGCACCGCCACCGACTACCGCGTGGCCGGCCGTCGCCTGGGCGCGGGGCTCTACACCTCCACCATGGCCGCCGTGGTGCTCGGGGGCGCCTCCACCGTGGGCGGGGTGGGCCTGGGCTACCAGTACGGCATCTCCGGGATGTGGCTCGTGGTGGCCATCGCCACCGGACTCGCGGTGCTGAGCCTGTTCTTCGCCGCGCGCATCCAGTCCCTGAAGGTGTTCACGGTCTCCCAGATGCTGCAGCTGCGCTACGGCGCGCGCGGTGGGGCCACGGCGTCGTCCTTCGTGATGCTCGCGTACACCCTGATGATCGCGGTGACCTCCACGGCGGCCTACGCCGCGATCTTCTCCGTGCTGTTCCCCATCTCCCGGCCCTGGGCCATCCTGCTGGGCGGCGCGGTGGTGATCGCCTACTCCGTGCTGGGCGGCATGTGGTCCATCACGCTCACGGACCTCATGCAGTTCGTGTTCATGACCATCGGGATCTTCGCGATCCTGCTGCCCTTCTCCCTGGCCGCCGGCGGTGGCTGGTCCGGGATCACCGAGCGCCTGGATGCATCCTTCTTCTCCGTGGGCTCCATGGGGTTCCAGGCCATCGTCACCCAGTTCGTGGTCTACGGCTTCGGCATGCTGATCGGCCAGGACATCTGGCAGCGCGTGTTCACGGCGCGCTCCCCGAAGGTCGCCCGCTGGGGTGGCCTGGCCGCCGCCGCGTACGTGGCCGTCTACGGCGTGGCCGGCGCCCTGATCGGCACCGCCGCGGCCGCCGTGCTCCCCACCCTGGAGGTGCCCGAGGAGGCGTTCGCCGCCATGGCCCAGCACCACGTGCCCGTGGGTCTGGGCGGTGTGGTGCTCGCCGCGGGCGTGGCCGCCATGATGTCCACGGCCTCCGGTGCCACGATCGCCGCGGCCACCGTGGCCCGCGTGGACGTGGTCCCCACCCTGCGCGGGCTGTCCGGGGCGTCCCCCGACGACGTCGCCCGCGCCCGCTCCGAGGATGCCTCCGTGACGAAGGACCGGATCTACGTGGTCGTCGTGGGCCTCGTGATCACCGTGCTGTCCATGCTGGTCAGCTCCACCGTGGTGGCCCTGACCATCGCCTACGACCTGCTGGTGGGCGGGCTTCTGGTGGCCGTGCTCGGCGGGCTCGTGTGGCGCCGCGGCACCGCAGCCGGGGCCATGTGGTCCATGGCGGCAGGAGTGGTGGCCACCGTGGCGGGCATGGTCGCGTTCGGGGTGCTGGCCAACGCCCCCATCTACCTGGGTCTGACCGCCTCCGCCGTAGTATTCGTGGTGGTGTCCCTGGTGAGCACGCCCACGGCGCCCCGAATCAGTCAAGAGTGGAACCGACGCATCCAGGAGTCCAAGGCATGAGCACCGAGAACAGCACGTCCGAGACCGGGGGGACCCAGGCGGCGTCGTACCCCGAACGCACCGTGGCCAAGGCCGTGCTGGAGACCCTGCGTGGCTACGGGATCGACACCGTGTTCGGCATCCCGGGCACCCACTCGCTCGAGTTCTACCGGCCGCTGCGCGAGCTCGGCATCCGCGCGGTCACCACGCGCCACGAGCAGGGCGCGTCCTACGGCGCGGACGGCTGGTCCCAGGTGCGCGGGCTGCCCGGCGTGGTCATCACCACCTCCGGCCCCGGTCTGCTCAACTCGCTGTCCGGTGCGGCCACCGCGTACGCGGAGTCCCGACCCATGATCCTGCTGTCCCCGGGCCGCCCCGTGGGCCACGACTTCCGGGACATCGGCTCGCTGCACGAGACCAAGAACCCCTCCGCCGCCGTCAACGCGATCGTGGGCCTCTCCCGCCGCGTGACCTCCGGCGCGGAGGCCGTGACCATGATCCACGACGCCATGCGGGACTTCGCGCACTCGCGGCCCCGGCCCATTCACATCGAGATCCCCCTGGACATCCTCGAGACCCCGGCGGACGTCCCCGAGTCGGCCACGGCGCCGCGTCCCCTCGGTGAGCCCACACCCGCCCCGGAGCACGACGTCGCCGCGGCCGTCTCCGCCCTCGCGGCCAGCGAGCGCCCGGTCATCCTCGCCGGCGGTGGCTCGCTCGCGGCCGGGTCCCGGCTGCTGGAGCTGGCCGAGCTGCTCGAGGCCCCCGTGATCACCACGACCAACGGCAAGGGCGCGATCCCGGAGAAGCACCGGCTGTCCCTGGGCGCGGACCTGCGGCTGAGCACCGCGCACGAGTTCATGCGCTCGGCGGACGCGCTGCTCGTGATCGGCTCCAAGGTGGGCGAGGCGGAGCTGTGGGGCGGTGACATCACCCCGCAGGGCCCGATCGTTCGCGTGGACATCATGCGCGACCAGATGCTGTGCAACCTGGCTCCGGACGTGGAGGTCCCCGGCAACGCCGCCGCCGTGATGCCGCAGCTGATCGCCGGGCTGCGCTCCGCGTTCGAGGCCTCCGGCGCGCAGCCGCGGCCCGAACGGGACCTGCGCGAGGTGTTCGACGCAATGGACGAGGAGGGCCGCCAGTGGGCATCGGACCTCGCCGCGCTCAACGAGACGATCATGGACGTGGTCCCGGACGACACCATCCTGGCCGGGGACTCCTCCCAGGTGACCTACATGGGCTCCACCACGTTCTTCCGTGCACCCCAGCCGCACTCGCTGCTGTACATGGGCACGTACGCGACCCTGGGCTACGGGCTTCCCGCCGCGGTGGGCGCCAAGCTGGCCGCGCCGGAGCGCCCGGTGGTGTGCCTGGTGGGTGACGGCGCGCTGATGTTCTCCATCCAGGAGCTCATGACCGCCGTGGAGCTGGAACTGGACCTGCCGATCATCTGCGTGGACAACGGCGGCTACGGGGAGATCCGCCAGAACATGGTGGACCGGGACATCGACCCCCTGGCCGTGGACCTCGTGCAGCCGGACTGGGTCAAGCTCGCGGAGGGCTTCGGCGCCACCGGGTTCCCCGCGACCATGGACACCCTTGCGGAGACCGTGCAGAAGGCGCTCGCCACGAAGGGCCCGAGCCTGGTGCACCTGAAGATCTGAGGATCCCGGAGAGGCACACCCCCTGCTGTGGAACGGGCGGGTGAGCGGGTCCAGAACCCGCTCACCCGCCCGTTCCCGTGGAGCACTCAGCGCCACCACGTCCCGTGCGTGGGCCCCGCCCGACATCTGAGGCACGAAATGACTGCCCCGCGGGTCCATCGGTGGGCATTTCCCGCCCAGGATGTTCGTCACCCCGGGCCAGGTCCCGAAGTCTTGACCCAGCCGGTCGATCCGAGCGGGTGTGGCCAGGTGGTTGCCACCCACGCTTCTGCCTCCCGGGGACGGCGCAACCGCACCACCCGCAGCTGTGGGGCCGTCCGCGCGAGCGTGGGGATGCGCTCGCGGTAGCTGTTCCGCGTGGCCACCGCCCAGCGGATGATGTGCTCCGGATCCGTGACGATGCTGCGCAGCGGTGCCTCACGGTTGCCGTTCCACAGCTCCTCCTGCTTCCAACTGCGCCGCACGGTCCGGCGCAGCACGCGCGGGAACGTCACGGTCCAGAAGGGGAAATCCAGCCAGAGCAGAGTGTCGGCGCGGGCGGCGAGAAGCGGCCTGGCGGCGTCGTACTGCCACTCCTTGACCCACGCGTCCTGCGCGGTCAGGTCTTGCACCTCCGCCACGAACTCGGGGCGCGGGGTCCAGTCCGGGCCGTGGAACAGGGCGTCGATCTCCGTGTGCGAGATCCCGGAGCGCCGCGCGATCTTCCGGCAGAGCGTGGTCTTGCCGACGCCGCTGACACCGGCCACGAGGATCCGGCGGGGAGCGGGCGGCGCAGTGACCATGGGGCGAGCCTATTCGGCGTGCGCCGGGGACGGGCCGTCGTGGCCCTGGAAGTTGTACTTGCCGTCTCCCCGCCCGGAGTTGTCCTCCGAGAGATACGCGAACGTGCCGTGCATGGTCTCCGCCCGCAGGAACACTCCGTGACGGGCGCGCCGCTCATCGCCCCAAGCTATCAACCCGCGGAGGACGACGCCCCGGGCGATCCTCCGCGCGGTGGGCGCGGCCACGGCGTCGTCGCCAGGCCGTGACGACTCAGTGCACCTCCACCGCGTGCGCGGCCGGAAAACCTGGTATTCCTGCATGAAGAGGTCGAGTCGGCCGGGTGGGACCGTACCGGAGGCCCCACGTCGAACACCGGAGGAGCAGTCATGAGCACGCATCAGCCGCCCAAGGGCGTCCAGGAAGCCGCCGCGCGCGCCGTGCGCTGGATCGAGGAGGGCAGGGCGGGCAAGGGTTTCACCGACACCGGTGAGCACCGCGCCCACCAGCTGGCCGAGGGCCGGGCGGTGGACGACGAGGTCATCGAGCGGATGCGCGCCTACTTCGCCCGCCACCACAAGGACTCGGAGGCCACGGGC
The DNA here is from genome assembly GCF_003226895.2 of Kocuria tytonis. GTDB lineage: Bacteria > Actinomycetota > Actinomycetes > Actinomycetales > Micrococcaceae > Kocuria > Kocuria tytonis. The sequence goes on along the minus strand of NZ_PNJG02000002.1, from coordinate 695,159 downwards.
TTCTCCTCCGGCGAGGAGGGTTTTCCCTCCCCCGGTCGCGTGGCCTGGGACGCGTGGGGCGGGGACCCGGGCCGACGCTGGGCGGAGTCGCAGACCATCGCGAAGGACGAGGAGAGCCGGTAGCGGGAGCCGGCCGGGGGGCGTCGTGGGGCGGACGCACCCTCAGCCGCGGACCGAGCCCGCGCTGAGTCCGGCCACCAGGTAGCGCTGCGCGACGAACGCGAAGATCATCACGGGAACGGTGAGCAGGACGGCCGCCGCGCCCGCCTGCTGCAGCATGGGGAGGGTCTGGCCCAGCTGGGTGGCGATGAACACCGGGACGGTGCCGGCCTCCGTATTGGTGAGCACCACGGCGGTCAGGTACTCCTGGAACGCGAAGAAGAACACGAAGATCCCGGAGGTCAGGATGCCGGGACCCAGCAGCGGGACCATGATCCGGGTGAGGACCTGGTCACGGCGGCAGCCGTCGAGCATCGCGGCCTCGTCCAGCTCCCGGGGGATGGCCGCGAAGAAGTTGCGCAGCAGCCAGATGGTGAACGGCTGGTTGATGGCCATCAGGGCCACCGCCAGGACCCAGCGGGTGTCGTAGATGCCCAGGTTGCGGGCGATGTCGTACATGGGCAGCACGATCGCGAACCGCGGCAGAGACCGGAACACCAGGGCGAGCAGCAGCAGCGCCACCGAAACCCACCCGGGGAACCGGGACAGCGCGTACGCCGCGGGGATGCCCAGGATCAGGGCGCCCAGGGTGCTGATGAGCGCCACCACGAACGTGTTGATGAGGTAGCGGTAGAAGTACGTGGCCTGCCACAGGTCCACGAACGCGTCCAGGGTGGGTCGGAACGAGAGCACGGGAGGGTTCGCGAATGCCACGTTCGCGGGCTTGATGACGGACAGGACCGTCCAGATCACCGGCAGCAGCATCAGCACGCACACGAGCGCCAGGACGATGCCGCCGAGTGGCCCGAGACCGCGGCGGGCGACGGAGCGGGGCGCGGCACCGCGGCGTGGCCTCCGCGGGCGAGAGGTCGTGGAGCTCGAGGATCCGGCCCGGGCCCCCGACGAGGGAGAAGGGGATGTCGTCATTGCTGCCGGGCCTCCTTGACCACATCACGCAGGAACGGGTAGAGCATGATCACGATCACCACGATGGTCAGCACGGACAGCGCGCTTCCCAGCCCCAGGTCCTGACCGCCGTCCTGGAACGCAATGTTGAAGATGTAGAGCATCAGCGACTCGTTGCCGAGCTGCACGGCCTGCGGGGACAGGGGCACGAGGTTGTCGAAGACCCGCAGGATGTCCATGATCGAGATGAGCCCCACGAATCCGATGACCCCGCGGATGGACGGGATGATGATGCTCCAGTGGGTGCGCACCGGCCCCGCGCCGTCCAGCTGCGCCGCTTCCAGCACATCCTGGGAAACCCCCTGCAGACCGGCCAGCATGATGAGCGTGGCAAAGGGCAGCATGGACCAGATCACATTTAGTGCCACCATGATGCGGTTGGGCCACGCCTCCACGAACCACAGGACATCCTCCCCCGTGACCCAGCTGACGGCGAGGTTGACCACGCCGCCGAAGTTCTGGTCGAACAGCCACGAGAACATGGTGGCGCCCACCACCTGCGGGATCACGTAGGAGATCAGCAGGATCCCCAGCACCACCGGGCGCATCCGGCCCAGCCTGTTGATCATGGCCGCCAGGACGTACCCGCCCACCAGCAGCACCGCGGTCACCACCAGGGTGAGTCCGGCGGTGAACAGCAGCGCGTGCCCGAACCGCGGGTCCGTGAACGCCCGGGCGTAGTTGTCCAGGCCCACGAACTGCCCCGGCGAGCCGTAGTCCACGTCCTGGAAGCTCCACTTGACCGTGAGGTACAGGGGCACCAGCAGCAGCCCCACCATCACCAGCATGCTGGGGCCCACCAGGGAGTAGAACTCCCGTTTGCGCATCATCGGGGCCGCCTTGCGCTCGGATCACGTGTCACTGGTTCTCCTTCAGGATCTTCGCGGCCGTCTCCTGCATGCGCCGGGTCCCCTCCTCGGGCTCGGTCCTGCCCGTCACCACCTCGGCCACCGTGGGGGTGATCGCGTTGCTGATCAACGACGTCGCCGCGTACGGCTCCGGGGGCGGCGCGTGCTTGATCGCGTTGTTGGCCGCGTCCGCGTACGGGGAGTTCTGCGGGGTCACCACGCCCTTGCGGGCGGGATACGCCGCGGGCACCGCGGACTCCGAGGCCTCCTGCCCCACCGAGACTGCCATGAGCTGGAAGAGCAGATCAGGATCCACCTCCGTGTTGGCCGGGATCGACCAGCCGTCCACGGACAGGGAGCTGTACTGCTTGCCGCCCTTCTCCACGCTGGGCGGCGGGGCGAAGGCGATGCGGTCCGCGTACTGGGAGTTGTCCGGGTCCGCGAGGTCGTTCATGCGGCCGGAGAACATGATGGACACCGCGGCGTCCCCGTTGTACATCTGCTGCTGGACGGCCGGCTGGTCGAACGTGGTGACCTGCGGATCCATGTAGGGCATCAGGGACGTGAGCTCCTCGAACGCCCTGCCGGCGGCCGGGGTGTCGAAGTTGGGGCGGTTGCGGGCACTGTCGATGAGGTCCGTGCCCAACGACCCCATGGCGGCGTCGTAGGCGGTGACGATGTCCGCGCTCGCGAGCCAGGGCATCGCCACCGGGTGCTCCATCTTCCCGGAGTCCTGGATCTTGCGCGCCACGTCCCGCAGCTCGGCGAAGGTGGTGGGCGGTTTCAGCCCGAGCTCGTCGAAGACGTCCTTGCGGTAGGCCATGGTGAACACCTGCGCTTGCATGGGCAGGGCGTAGAGGTGGCCGTCGTAGGACATCGCGTCCAGCATCTGCTGGTTCAGCCCGTCCAGGCCGTACTTCTCCTTGTACTTGGCGAAGAGGTCGTCGAGCGGCCTGAGCTTGCCCTCCGCCCCGTACGTGGGGACGATGAAGTTGTAGGTCTCCACCAGGTCGAACGTGCCCTTGTCACCGGACAGCGTGGCCTGGGTGCGCTGGAGCTGCCCCGCGAAGTCGATGGGTTCGTGGCGCACCACCAGGTTGTCCTGCTTGCAGCTGCGGACCATCGTGTTGGTGAACGGGTCGATGGCCGAGGAGTTGTACGCGAGCACCTCCACCGTGGCGCCGCCCTGCGGAACGCCGACGTCGCAGGGGACCTCGGTGCCGCCGCCGTTCTCGGCCACGCGGGATCCCGCACCGCAGCCGCTGAGCGCCACCAGCGCCAGGATGGAGACCATGGCCGGGAGCAGCTGCTTCTGACGGGAACGCATGTCGCGGGTCCAATCGACGAGGGGTGCGTGAACGACGCGCTGCAGGCCTGCTCGTGCGGGCGGGCCCCGGGCACCGGCGCGTTCCCCGCAGGATGTGATCCACATTACTACCATGCCGAGTGCTCCACGTCCGCGCCGGGAGGCGGGCTGCCCGCGGATGGGCGGGGGCCGAGTCCGGGCCCGAATGCGGGAGTGTTGCACCTCACACTTTCCGCCGGTTACGCTCGACCCCACCCTGGCCGCGGTGCCTCCCCGTGGGAGCGGGACCGGACAGGAATCCACTGCACACCGGCCCGCGCCGGTGACGGCGTGGGCCGGTGGCCGTGCCGGTCCCGCGCCTCCCGCGCGACGGTCCGAGAACGAGGGGGGCGATCGCCGTGGCACGTGTCGGGAGAGCACTAGGAACCTCAGCCACCACGGGAACACCGCGGCGGCCCGAGGACGTCCGCCTGGGCGTCGGCAGGTCCCTGGGCTACGGTCTGCAGCACGTGCTGACCATGTACGGCGGTGTGATCGCGGTGCCGCTCGTGATCGGCAACGCCGCGGGCCTGGATGCCGGGGCCACCGGGGTCCTGGTGGCCGCGGCCCTCTTCACGGGCGGGCTGGCCACCATCCTGCAGAGCGTGGGGGTCCCGTTCCTGGGGGCACAGCTTCCTCTGGTGCAGGGCGTCTCGTTCTCGGGAGTGGCCACCATGCTGGCCATCCTGCAGGGCACCCCGGGCAAGGACGGCCTGCGGGTGGTGTTCGGCGCCATCGTGGTGGCCGCGGCTGTGGGATTCGTGCTGGCCCCGTTCTTCGCGAAGATCATCCGGTTCTTCCCGCCCGTGGTCACGGGTGTGGTCATCACGACCATCGGGGTGACCCTCATGCCCGTGGCGGCCGGGTGGGCCCTCGGCCCGCAGGGCAGTCCGGGTCACGGTTCGGCGGCGAACATCGGGCTGGCCGCGTTCACCCTCCTGGTGGTCCTGCTGCTGTCCAAGGTGGGCTCCGCGGCGATCTCGCGCCTGTCGATCCTGCTGGCCATCGTGATCGGCACCCTCGTGGCGGTCCTGACGGGACAGGCCGACTTCTCGGGGGTGGGCCAGGGCCCCGCGGTGGGATTTCCCACCCCGTTCGCGTTCGGTTTCCCGGTGATCGTGGGTTCCGCCGTGCTGGGCATGATCGTGGTGGTCATCGTGACCATGACCGAGACCACCGCGGACATCGTGGCCGTGGGTGAGGTGGTGGGGACCCGCGTGGACTCCCGGCGCATCGCCAGCGGCCTGCGGGCGGACATGCTCTCCTCCACGGTCTCCCCGATCTTCAACTCGTTCACCCAGACGGCCTTCGCGCAGAACGTGGGCCTCGTGGCGATCACCGGGATCCGCAGCCGCTTCGCGGTGGCCGGGGCTGGCGTGATCATGGTGGCCCTGGGCCTGCTGCCCGTCCTGGGCCGGGTGGTCGCCGCCGTGCCCTCACCCGTGCTCGGAGGGGCGGGCATCGTGCTGTTCGGCACCGTGGCCGCCTCCGGCATCCGCACCCTGGGCGGCGTGGACTACCGCTCCGGGCTGAACCTGGTGGTGGTGGCGGTCGCCGTGGCCATGGGCCTCATCCCGGTGGTCTCCCCCGCCTTCTACGAGCAGTTCCCGTCCTGGGTGCAGGTGGTGCTGGGCTCCGGCATCAGCGCGTCGGCCGTGACCGCCGTGCTGCTCAACATCCTCTTCAACGAGATCACGTGGGGCTCACGCCCCGACTCGTCCGTGTTCGCCGCGGCCCCGCCGCGCGTGCTCCCGCGCTCCGTCGTCCAGGGCCTGCAGGAGGGGGACACCGTGGTGGACGGCCGCCTGCTGGGCGAGGACGGTCAGGAGGTGGCCGTGGTGGACGACCACCTCGTGGCGGACGCCCGCCGACGCGTGCAGAGCGGCGAGCTCACGGAGACCGGACAGATCCACCGGGTCTACCCGCAGGACGAGCGGTGACACGAGCATGCAGCCACATCCACATCCCCTCCCGGAAGGCACAGCCCCATGACGCACTCCCCTGATCCGCACACCGTCCGCCGACACCTGGGCACGGCCATCGCGGCCGCCGCGCGCAACGCCTCCGAGGACGGCGGGCCGTTCGGTGCCGTGCTCGTCACGGCGGACGGGCGGGAGTTCACCGCCGTCAACCGCGTCACCGCTGACAACGACCCCACGGCCCACGCCGAGGTCTCCGCCATCCGTGCCGCGTGCCGTGCGCTGGGCACCCACGACCTCAGCGGGGCCGTCCTGTACTCCAGCTGCGAGCCCTGCCCCATGTGTCTGGCGACCTCACTGTGGGCCCGGCTGGACGCGGTCCACTTCGCGGCGGACCGCCACGACGCCGCACGCGGCGGGTTCGACGACGCCGCGTTCCACGACTTCTTCACCGCCGCGCCCGAGGAGCGCGACCGGATGCTCCCCGTCTCCCACGTGGCCGTGGAGAACCGCAACGCGCCGTTCCAGGCCTGGGCGGAGAACAGCGCACGCACGGACTACTGAGCCGCGCCGTCCCGGGGGTGGCCGGGCCGCTGCCGTTCGAACTCCCCCAGCAGCTGCCCCGTCACGCTCACGGCGATGGCCGCCGGGGACTTGCCCGGGACGTCCGGCAGACCGATGGGGCACCTGATCCTGCGGACCGCCGCCTCCGTGTGGCCTTCCTCCCGCAGCCGCTTGCGGAACCGCGCCCACTTGGCGGACGAGCCGATGAGGCCCACGGAGCCCAGATCCCCCCGGCGCAGAGCGGCATCGCACAGGAGGAAGTCCTCGGCGTGGTCGTGACTCATGATCAGCACGTGGGCCCCGGCGGGCAGCCCCGCCAGGACGCTCTCGGGCGCCGGGGTGTAGTGCAGCTGCAGCTGGGCGGGGCCGTCCACCAGGTCCGCGAACCGGTCGCGGCGGACCTGTTCCGCGCGGCTGTCCACCAGGTGCAGCCGCACGGGGAACCGGCTGAGCACGCGTGCCAGCTCGTGACCCACGTGCCCCACGCCGAATACCGCCACGGTGGGAAGCGCCGGCTGCGGTTCCAGCAGCACCCGCACCACGCCCCCGCAGCACTGCCGGCCGTGCTCCACCGTGGCGTGCTCCGTGAGGGCGAACTCCACGCTCCGCGGATCCCGTTCCCCCGCGGCGATCATGGCACGGGCCCGCTCGACCACCGTGGCCTCGAGGTTCCCGCCGCCCACGGTGTCCCAGGTGCGGGCTTCGTCCACCACCATCTTGGTGCCGGCCTCGCGCGGGGCGTGCCCGCGCACGTCCGTCACGGTGGCGAGCACGCACGCGCGCCCCTCCCCGCGCAGCAGCTGCAGGGCGTCCAGCCAGTCCACGTCAGACGGCCGCCGGGGCGACCGCTCCCGCGGACCGCGCGGCCGCGAGCGCCTTCCGCGCGTCCTGCACGGCCCAGAAGACGGCCTCCGGGGTGGCGGGGCTTGCGAGCTGCGTGCTGTGGCCTTCCGGCCCGAACGACGCCGCCGCTTCGCGCAGCGCCTCGCGCACGCTGAACGCGAGCATGAGCGGGGGTTCCCCCACGGCCTTGGAGCCGTAGACCACTCCGCTCTCGGTGGCCCGCTCGAACAGGTGCACGTTGAACTCCTCGGGCATCTCGGAGAAGCTCGGCAGCTTGTAAGTGCTGGCCGCCTGGGTGCTGAGCCGCCCACGGGAGGGCCCGTCCGAGGTGTCCCAGCGCAGCTCCTCCAGGGTGAGCCACCCGGCGCCCTGCACGAATCCGCCCTCGATCTGCCCCACGTCCAGCAGCGGCGACAGGCTGTCGCCCACGTCGTGGACGATGTCCGTGCGCAGCAGACGGTGGGAACCTGTGAAGGCGTCCACCTCCACCTCGGAGACCGAGGCCCCGTAGGAGAAGTACTTGAACGGCTCGCCCTGCATCCGCTGGGCGTCCCAGTGCAGTCCCTCGGTGCGGTAGTAGCCGGCCGCCCACAGGGAGATGCGCTGGAAGTACGCCTTGTGGGCCAGCTCGCCGAAGCTCAGCTCGCGGTCGTGGAACCCGATCCCGGTGACCCTGCCCGCCACGAAGCGGACGTCGTCGGGGTGGATGTCGAACTCCCGCGCCGCGACCTCGGCCAGGCGCTGCCGGATCTGCTCGCACGCGTTCTTGACGGCACCGCCGTTGAGGTCCGCCCCGGAGCTCGCGGCGGTGGCGGAGGTGTTGGGCACCTTGTCGGTGCGGGTGGGCGCCAACCGCACCGCCTCCAGTGGGACACCCAGTGCGGTGGCGGCCACCTGGCGCATCTTGGTGTGCAGGCCCTGGCCCATCTCGGTGCCACCGTGGTTGATGAGCACGGAGCCGTCCCGGTACACGTGCACCAGTGCACCGGCCTGGTTGAACGCGGTGAGGTTGAAGGAGATGCCGAACTTCACCGGGGTCACCGCGAGCGCCCGGTGGGTGTCCGGGTGGCCGGCGTTGAACCGCTCGATCTCCTGCTTGCGCCGGATCACGTCCGCGCGCTGGTGCAGCTCGTTCCAGATGGCGCTGAGCCGCTCGGCGTGGCGCACGGGTTGACCGTAGGGGGTGCTCTGTCCCGGGGTGTACAGGTTGCGGGCGCGCAGCTCCGTGGGGTCGATCCCGAGCAGCGGAGCGCACCGGCCCATGATGTCCTCGACGACCAGCATCCCCTGTGGTCCCCCGAAGCCCCGGAACGCCGTCTGGGACGTCTTGTGGGTCCGGGCGATCCGCCCGTGCACCTCGATGTCGGGCACAAAGTACGCGTTCTCGATGTGGCACAGCGTCCGCTGCATGACCGGCTCCGAGAGGTCCAGGCTCCAGCCGCCGTCGCTCGTGACGGTGGCCCGCAGCGCACGGAGGCGGCCGTCGTCGTCGAAGGCCACGTCCCACTGCGCGTGGTAGGGGTGGCGCTTGCCGGTCATGGTGATGTCCTGGTTGCGGGTGAGCCGCAGCCGCACGGGGCGGCCCGTGAGCGTGGCCCCCAGGGCGGCCACGGCCGCGAACCCGTGGGGCTGCATCTCCTTGCCGCCGAAGCCGCCGCCCATGCGCAGGCACTGGACGGTGACGTCGTGGTCGTCCAGACCGAGCACCTGGGCCACGATCTCCTGGGTCTCCGTGGGGTGCTGGGTGCTGCACTGCAGGAACACCTGACCGCCCTCGTCCACGTGGGCGAAGGACGCGTGGGTCTCCAGGTAGAAGTGCTCCTGCCCCCCGAACTCGAACTCCCCGCTGAAGCGGTGCGGGGCGTCGGCCAGGCCGGCCGCCGCGTCCCCGCGGCTCACGGTGGGCTGACCGCCCTGGAAGCTCTCGGCCGCGATGGCCTCCCGGAGCGTGATGATCGCGGCCAGCGGTTCGTACTCCACCTGCACGGCGGCCGCGCCGAGGCGGGCGGCCTCGAGGCTCTCCCCCAGGACCCAGCACACCGCGTGCCCGTGGAACATGACCTCGCTCGGGAACAGCGGCTCGTCCTCCTTGATGCCGGCGTCGTTGACGCCGGGCACGTCCTCGGCGGTCAGCACGCGGGCGACCCCCGGGACCAGCAGCGCGGGGGCGGTGTCCAGGGACGTGATCCGGGCGTGGGCGTGCGGGGCCTGCACCGGCCACGCGTGCAGCACGTTCCGGCTGCGGTGGACGAGGTCGTCGGTGTAGAGCGCCGCACCCGTGGCGTGGTCCGCACCGTGGTCGTGCGCCACCGCACGACCCACCACCGGGTTCTCGGGGCGATCCGCGAGGGATGTCATGAGCGCACCTCCTGGGCCTGGCCGGGCTGCGACTGCGCCCAGAACTTGAGCAGCGACTGTTCGAGCACGGCGCGGCGGTAGCGTGCACTCGCGCGCATGTCGTCGATCGGCGTCCCCTGCCGTCCCAGCACCGCCGCGGCCGCCTCGGCGGTCTCGCGGGTCCACGGTCTGCCGATCAGCGCGTCCTCCACCTCACGGGCCCGCAACGGTGTGGCGGCGACGCCGCCCAGGCCGATCCGCGCGGCGGTCACCGTGCCGTCGTCGACCTGCAGCGCGAGGGCCACCGAGACGCTCGAGATGTCGTCGAAGCGGCGCTTGGCGACCTTGTGGAACGCGGCCGTGTTCGCGACCGGCAGCGGGATGCGCACGGCCCGGATGATCTCGTCCGGGCGGCGGACGCTCTCGCGGTAGCCCGTGTAGTACTCGTCCAGGGGGACCTCGCGCTCCGCGTCCCGGGAGGCCAGCAGCAGGGACGCCCCCAGCGCGAGCAGCACCGGCGCCGAGTCCCCGATGGGCGAGCCCGTGCCCAGGTTCCCGCCGAACGTGGCGGCGTTGCGGATCAGCCGGGACGCGAACTGCGGGAAGAGCTGGTCGAGCAGCGGCACGCGGTGCTCCAGGGCCTGCGCCACCTCGGACAGGCTCAGCCCGGCACCGATCTGCACGTGCTCCGCCGTGACCTCCAGGCCGCGCAGCTCCGTCAGCCGGTCCACCGCGAGCACGGTGCGGGGACGGACGTGGCGGATGTTGACCTCCACGCCCACGTCCGTGGAACCCGCCACGAGCCGGGCGTCCGGGTCCTCGTCCAGGCACGCGAACAGCTCGGCCGTGCTCGCGGGGCGCACGAAGCGCGAGCCGTCGGCCTCGATGCGCGTGGGACTCGGCTCCGGGGCCGGTTCCCGCAGCCGACGCCGCAGCAGGTCCGTCTCCTCCGGGGCGCCCAGGGCGTAGGCGGCGTCGCGGATGGGACGGTAGCCGGTGCAGCGGCACAGGTTGCCGCTCAGGGCGTGGAGGTCGAAGCCGTTGGGACCGCACTCGTGGTCGGCGGCGTGCTCGGCACCGGCCACGCCCGTACCGGTCTGCTCCTCGTCCGCGGCGGCCGTGGCTCCACGCTCGGGGCGGTAGTACTCCGCGGCCATGGCGCACACGAAACCGGGGGTGCAGTAGCCGCACTGCGAACCGCCGCGCTCGGCCATCTCCCGCTGGACGGGGTGCAGCCTGCCGGGTCCGCGCGGGCCGGGAGCCGTGCCGAGACCCTCGGACGTGACGACCTCCTGGCCGTCGAACGCCGCGGCGGCGGGAAGGCACGCGTTGACGGAGGTCCACCGGGTGCCCTGCACGCCGTCCGGGCGGGCCACGAGCACCGCGCACGCGCCGCACTCGCCCTCGGCGCAGCCCTCCTTGGCGCCGGTGAGCCCCTGGTCCCGCAGGAAGTCGAGCAGGCGGGCGTGGGGACCGACCGCGGCGAACTCCCTGTCCTGGCCGTTGATGGTCATCCGGATCTGGTTCATGGCGCTGGACTCCTCGTGACAAGCCACCGGCCGCGACGCGAAGCGGATGAGTCCTCAGCTGTTCCGGGAGCTTCCTGGCGCCGAACCGGTGCGGTTCTGATTGCTCGCCCGGTAGATAGTCCGTTCAGGACCCGCCGTAGGCTGTGCGCCAACGTTAGTCACGTCACACCCGGAACGGCAAGGCGCTCCGCCCACCGGTCCTCCCGAGACGCCGATCGCCCACCGTGTCAGCACGCGGGCGACCTGGGCGGTCGGCGCGCTGCTCCGCTGCTGCGACCGCCCCGCTCTGCGACGCAGGACACGTGGCGGGTCACGCCTCGCGCATCCTGCGGGTGGGACACGGCACACTGGCTCCTGGACGCCGTGACTGAGGACACGTCCCGAGGTCGTGCGACGCGACCGGGGACCCGCACCCGGACCCCGACCACCATGGACGAGCAACCACCAGGAGAACCCGTGAGCACCCCGCACCCCACCCCACCTCACCGCCCGCCACGCCGGCCACCCCGGAACTGGTGCTGACCCTGGACTGCCCGGAGCAGCCCGGGATCGTGCACGCCGTGAGCGGGGTGCTGCTGGAGCACGGCGCGAACATCGTGGAGCTCACACAGTTCGACGACCGGCGCCTGGGCCGCTTCTTCATGCGCGTGCACATGGCACCCATGGACGGCGCCGTGCTGGACGAGGACGCGGTGCGCGCGGACCTCGCACCGGTGGCCGAACGCTTCGGGATGCGGTGGGAGCTGCACCAGCACAGGGCCAAGCGGCGGGTGCTGGTGATGGTCTCCAAGTTCGGCCACTGCCTCAACGACCTCCTCTTCCGTGCGCGCACCGGGGAGCTGCCGGTGGAGATCGTGGCGGTGGTCTCCAACCACCGGGACCACCAGCGGCTCGTGGAGTGGCACGGCATCCCGTTCTTCCACGTGCCCGTCACCAAGGACACCAAGCCGGAGGCGGAGGCGAAGCTGCTGGACCTGGTGGACCGTTTCGAGGTGGACCTGGTGGTGCTGGCCCGGTACATGCAGGTGCTCAGCGACTCCCTGGCCACCAGGATGGAGGGGCGCGTGATCAACATCCACCACTCGTTCCTGCCCTCCTTCAAGGGCGCCAAACCCTACCACCAGGCCTACGACCGTGGTGTGAAGACCGTGGGTGCCACCGCCCACTACGTGAACGCGGAGCTGGACGAGGGCCCCATCATCACCCAGCAGGTGGTGGAGGTGAACCACGCCTACGGTCCGGAGGACCTCGTGGCCGCCGGGCGGGACACCGAGTGCAAGGCGCTCTCGGACGCCGTGCGCTGGCACTGCGAGGGCCGCGTGATCCTGCACGGCGGCAAGACGGTGGTGCTGCGGTGACCGGCGCCCCCACCGGTCCGTCCGGGCTCTCGCGGCTCCGCCGGGTGCCGTGACCCGCCGGTTCCGTGCTCCCGCGGTGGGCCGTTCCCGTTCGGGTGACGACGCCGCCGCGACCGCCCGCGCGCCGCAACCGGTCCCGCCCCCGGTTCCGGGTGCGCCCCCGGAGCCTGACCCGCTCCTGGAGCCGGAGGGCGGCGGCGAGGAACGGATCATCCGCCTGGACGAGGAGCGGTTCATCTGTGCGCGCCTGGAAGGCCCGCCCGACGGTCCGCCACTGGTGCTGATCACCGGCCTGGGCTTCGACCTCACCACGTGGCCGCTGTCCTTCGTGCGCGGACTCACCCGGCACGGCCACCGCGTGATCCGGCTGGACAACCGGGACGAGGGACGTTCTTTCCGTGCGTCGTCGGCCCCGCCCACCGCGCGGCAGCTGCTGAGCGGCACGCTCCCCGAGGGCCAGTACACGGTGGAGGACATGTCCCAGGACGTGGCCGACGCCCTGCGCGAACTGGGGGTGCAGCGCGCGGACGTCATGGGCTTCTCCCTGGGAGGGATGATCGCGCAGTCCCTGGCGGGCCAACCCGGACGCGGTGCGGCGGTTGATCTCCCTGTGCTCCACCACGGGTGACCCCTCGGTGGGGACGGCGGCCACGTCCACCGCCGCCATGCTCGCCCTGCCCGGCGCCAGGACCCGGCGGATGTACATCCGCTCCCGCCTGGTGATGTCCCGACACCTGGCCGGCCCGGGGTTCCCCGTGGACCTGGCCCACGAACGCCGGCTCGCGGAGGTGCACTGGCAGCGCAGCCTGGACCCGCGCCACGAGGCCGCCGCGATGCGCCGTCAGATCGGGGCCATCCGCGCCTCCGGCAACCGTACGGAGGTCCTCACGGGGATCACCGCGCCCACGCTCGTGCTCCACGGGGACCACGACAAGATCGTCCGTCCGGACGGTGGGCCCGCCACCGCGGCGGCCATTCCCGGAGCGCGCTTCGTCAGCGTCCCCGGCATGGGGCACCAGGTCCATCCCCGGGTGGTCCCGCTGCTGCCCATGGTCGTGCAGCACCTGACATGATGGCGCGGTGCGCGCACACCGTTGTGCTTCGTTCCACGGTCACCCGTGATAGCAAGGACACGGTGCCCCGACGAGCGCCCGGCCGCCCCCGAAGCCGAACCACCGGACGGAGAGAACCACCCGTATGAAGACATCCCACGACCGACTGCCGCGCCTCGCCGGCACCCTGGTGTACCTGGCGGCACTGTGGTCCTTCCCGTCGATCCCCTTCGCCCGGGACGGCTCCCTGTCCGTGGTGGACGACGTCTTCGGCGCGCTGGGCATTCCCGCCGGCCCCAACCTCTTCCTCGCCCTGAGTCTGCTGATCGTGGGCGCGGCGCTGCGCCGTGGGCTGCGCATCGCCTGGGTGGTCTCCCTCAGTGTCCTGGTCCTCGAGCTGCTGGTCTACGCCCTGTCGAGCATCCTGGTGATCACGGACGCCCTGGAGGGGGACATCGAGCTGCTCGACGGCGTCTTCCTCGCCGTGGGCACCACGGTCACCACGGTGTGGATCGCCCTCTTCGTCCTGTACCGCCGGGACTTCCCCGCCCGAATGCGTCGCGGGGCCATGCGCAAGGGCTGCTGACCCTGGCGGCAGGCCTGCTGCTGTCCATCCTCCTCGTCTTCGCGATCTCGTGGGTGGTGCCGAGCCACCTGCACGGCGCGGAGCACCTGTGGTTCCCGGTCCGCAGCGTCACGGGGCTGTCCCTGCCCAGTGGCATCTCCGACGGATCCGCCGGCCCGCACTGGCTCACCGTCATGGCCGGCATCCTCGGTGGCGCCGCCCTGTTCTACTCGGTGTGGCAGTTCACCCAGTCGGCGCAGCGCTCCGAGGTCATCAGCCCCACGGACGAGCTGCACATCCGCAGGCTGCTCGCCCAGCACGGCAACCAGGACTCGCTCGGGTACTTCGCCACGCGCCGGGACAAGTCCGTGATCTTCTCCCCGGACGGCCGCGCGGCCGTCTCCTACCGCGTCATCGGCACCGTCTGCCTGGCGTCCGGCGATCCCCTCGGTGCCCAGGACGCGTGGCCCGAGGCAATTGCCGCGTGGAAGCGCGAGGGCCGCGTCCACGCGTGGCGCATGGCCGTGCTCTCCGCGTCCGAGACGGGCGCTCTCGGCGACGAGGCCGTCCTGGAGACCGACACCTTCCCGCTCGAGGGCCGCACCATGCGTCCGGTCAAGCGGGCGGTGGCTCGCGTGCGCGACGCCGGGTGCAGCGTCGTCGTCGAACGGCACGGCCAGCTCGACGCCGCCACGATGCAGCAGATCATCGACCTGTCCGAGAAGTGGCGCGGGGACGAGGCCGACCGCGGCTTCTCCATGGCACTGAACCGGCTCGCGGACCGCGCGGACGCCCGCAGCGTCGCCGTCCTGGTCCGTGACGCCGCGGGCGAGATCGTGGCCCTGCAGTCCTACGTGCCGTGGGGCACCCGCGGGCTGTCCCTGGACCTGATGCGGCGTTCCCCGGACGCCCCCAACGGCGTCAACGAGGCCATGGTGGCCGCGCTCGCGGAGGAGGGCGGGGACCTCGGCGTGCGCGAGATCTCGCTGAACTTCGCCATGTTCCGCTCCGTGTTCACGGGTGCGGACAAGGTGGGCGCGGGCCTCGGCGTGCGTATCGCTGACCGCGTGCTGTCCTGGGGCAACCGCTTCTGGCAGCTCGAGTCCCTCTACGAGGCCAACGCCAAGTACCTGCCCCGCTGGGACGAGCGCTTCCTGTGCTACGCGAGCACCGCGGACCTGCCGCTCGTGGGCATCGCCGCGGGCCGCGCCGAGGGCTTCCTTCCCGGCCGCGCACCGCGCCCGGGCCACGACGGCGAGACGCTCGTCGCCGCTGCCGACGGCACCACGGTGCCCCTCGCGGACCTCGCCCTGGCCCAGGACAAGGAGCTGCTCACCCCGCCCCGCCCGGTGCGCCACCTCAACGAGCAGCAGCGGGTGCGCCACGCCAAGCTGGACGTGCTGCGCGAGGCCGGTATGGGGCCCTACCCGGTCCAGGTCCCCTACACCATGCCGCTCACGCGGGCCCTGGAGATCATCTCCCAGGACGACGCCGCCGCCATGACCCAGCAGGTCTCGCTCGGTGGGCGCGTGCGTGCGCTGCGCGACTTCGGCGGCGTCGCCTTCGCCACGATCGAGGAGCGGGACGTCCGCCTGCAGGTGCTCCTGGAGGAGAGCGCGGTGGACCCGGCCCTGATGCGGCTGTGGCGCCGTGCTCTGGACGTGGGCGACCAGATCTCCGTGACCGGCACGCTCGGCCGCAGCCGCCGGGGCGAGCCGTCCCTGCTGGCGACGTCCTGGGCCATGGCCTCGAAGTCCCTGCGTCCGGTGCCCAACGACCACACCGGCTTCACGAACCCCGAGGCCCGGGTGCGCCAGCGCTACCTGGACCTGATCGTGAACAAGGAGTCCTCCCAGCTGCTGCGGGCCCGCTCGCGCGGGATCGCCGCCATGCGGCAGTCCTTCATGGAGCGCGGCTACATGGAGGTGGAGACCCCCATGCTGCAGGCGGTGCACGGCGGTGCGAGCGCCCGGCCGTTCCGCACCCACATCAACGCCTACAACGCGGACCTGTACCTGCGCATCGCGCCGGAACTGTTCCTCAAGCACCTGTGCGTGGGCGGGATGGACCGGATCTTCGAGCTCAACCGCAACTTCCGCAACGAGGGCGCGGACGCCACCCACAACCCGGAGTTCACCTCCGTGGAGGCGTACGCGGCGCACGGTGACTACAACACCATGCGGGAGCTCACCCGCGAGCTGATCATCGAGGTGGCCACCGCCATCCACGGCGAGCCCGTGGCCGTGCGCCCGGACGGCCACGGCGGGCAGACCCGGATCCGGCTGGACCACGAGTGGAAAGTGATCCCGGTGCACCGGGCGGTCTCGGAGGCCACCGGCACGCTGCTGACCTCCGGCACACCGGTGGAGGAGGTGCGCGCCGTGGCCGATGCGCACCACGTGCACTGGAACGAGAACATGACCGCCGGTGAAGTGGTGCTGGAGCTCTACGACGAGCTCGTGGAGGGGCAGACCACCCTGCCGGTGTTCTACACGGACTTCCCGCTGGAGACCTCCCCGCTGACCCGCACGCACCGCACGGACCCGAAGCTCTCGGAGCGCTGGGACCTCGTGGCGTTCGGCGCGGAGATCGGCACCGCGTACTCGGAGCTCGTGGACCCCGTGGACCAGCGCAACCGCCTGACGGAGCAGTCCTACAAGGCCGCCGCGGGTGACCCGGAGGCCATGGAGGTGGACGAGAACTTCCTCACCGCCCTGGAGTATGCCATGCCGCCCACGGGTGGTCTGGGCATCGGCGTGGACCGGATGATCATGATGCTCACGGGCACGAACATCCGCGCCACCCTGGCGTTCCCGTTCACCCGCCCGAACGAGCAGCGCTGAAGCCCCCGGGCTCCGCGGACGCGGCCGCCGCCCCCGGGATCTCCTCGTGCGCGGCGGCCGGTGCTCTCCGGGCGCTCAGCGTGGGGACGGGACGGGGTCGGTTGCGGCAACCCGTCCGCTGCGCAGCAGCACCACCGCCACCAGGGACCCCACGGCACCGGCGATCGTGAGCGGCACGGTGAGCAGGGTGACGATCTCCCACAGCGGCGGCACCACCGCACACGCCAGCGCCAGGACCAGTGCGGCGCCCGAGAGCCGCACCGGGCGTGCGCCCCACGGGGCCACGGAGGCGCGCTCGGCCCGGCGCAGCACGGTGGCCACCGCGAGCACCACGGCCCAGCACAGCAGGGCCAGGGGGATCCGCAGCCACCACCAGGCGGCGGAACCGGGGGCGGGATCGTACCCACCGGCCAGGAACCACGCGGCCATCACGGCCACCACCAGCGGCAGGTGCCACAGGTAGATGGTCAGCGCCCGGGAGCCCACCAGATGCGCCACTGCCCGCACCGAGCGCCACGCCATGAGCCGCCGCAGGGCCGGGCTGAGCACCTCCAGCAGGCACGCCTGCGCGAACCCGAGCAGCACCATGCACACCGTGGGCGGGTTGAGGTTGGTGAGCATGTCCGGGGCGTAGGACCCGGAGGCCACGCACAGCCCAAGCACCGCACAGCATCCGGCGGCGAGCGCCACGAGGGTCGTCCGGGACCGGGCTGCGAACCAGCCGTCCGCGCGGAGGAACCCGAACTGCTGCACCAGCGGCCACACGAACACCATGTTGAGCAGGCCCCACCACTGCTGCCCGGTGCCCATGCGCAGCAGGTCCACGGCCACGGTGCCCGAGAGCAGGAACCAGCACCACACCCAGCCCATCGACTCATGCATCTGCATGTAGATGGGTGCCACTGCCTGGCAGATCAGGTAGGCGGCCAGGAACCACAGGGCCATGCCCATCCCGGACAGTGCGAACGTCACCAGCTCGTACGGCGCCCCCGCCGCGAGCGCCACCACGGCCAGCAGTGCGAGCGCGCACCACAGCAGCGCGGCCGGCTGCACGAGCCGCAGGGTGCGCTCCCGCACGTACTCCCCCGCGGCCGTGCCCCGCTCGCGACGTCGCCGCCACGCCCCCGCCGTGGCCGTCCCACCCACCACGAAGAACAGGGGCATGACCTGCAGGATCCACGTGCCCCACCAGTACCAGGGCTGCAGCGTGGGCACCAGCACCGAGCGGATCTCCCCCGAGACGGGATCCCGCGTGATGGTGACCATGAGGATGTGGATGCACACCACGGCGATCACGCACCCCACGCGGGCGGCATCCACGGCGGGGTCGCGCTCGGGAGGTGGCGTGGCCGCGGTGACTGGGCGGATGGGGCGGGTGCTGACGGAACTGGGTCCGGGCGCGTGCGGAGCGCCGGAGCGCGGGCCGGAGGTGTCCGGGGCGTACTGGGGCATGGGTCACACTGTAGGGCGCCGCGACGCCCGGCGGCCCCGGTGTCGCGACTGTGCAGTGCCGCCACCTCCGTGTGTCCGACCGCGCCGCCCCGCACGGTGGACAGTCCGCGGTCGTCTCCGGCCCCACCGAGGAGCCCGGGGTGCGGAAAACCCCACCCCGACCCGGTGGACAGCCCTGGCGCGCGGAGCCCCGGGGGTCCGTAGCGTTGTGGCCATGAGCACAGCAGCCTCGAACCCCACCCCGCCGTGGGACACCACGGAGTCCCTCCCCACCGACACGGAGCACACCCGTCCCCTGCCGCCCGTGAACCGCCCCGGCACACCCGCGGACGCCGACGCCGCTCCGCCCACCGGTTCGGAGCACCCCTCCCGGAGTCACGCCTCCCGTCCGGGCGGGCGGCAGAGCGCCCACCGCGGCACGGCCGGGGACTCCGGGCCCACCGGTCCCGGGACGACCCCCGGGGCACCGGGGACCCCCGGTGTGCCCGGGCCCGGAACCCCCGGAACCGCGGGCCCCTCGGACGCTCCCCGCGAGTGGCGCATGTTTTCCCCCAAGACCCTGTTCTTCGGCGGCCTGGACCTCGTGGTGGACTCGGTGCTCAACACCGCGCTGCTGTCCGTGGTCTTCGCGTTCCTGGTGGCCGGGGCCGTCACGGTCCCGGCCCTGGGCCTGGGCGTGCTGGTCCTCGCCGCGACCGTCTACGTGATGACGGCGGCGGTGTGGCTGGAACGGCGCCGTGCGGCGTCGTCCTTCGGGCTGGACATCCGGGACCCGCAGCGGCGGCGCACCCCGCGCACGGACTGGGTGCGGATTCCCCACCAGTGGTGGCTGGACGCGACCGACGGCCCCCTGTGGCTGGGGCTGCTGCACCTGGTGCTCACGTGCGCGCTGGGCTGGCTGGCGCTCGTGCCGTTCGTGGTGACGGGCGCGGCGATCGCCACGGCCCTCGCCCCCGCCTACATGCCCGCGGAGTCCGTGGTGCGCCACGCACTGGACTCGCTCCGGCAGGTCCCGGAATGGGCCCTGGTGCCCCTGGGGCTGGCCGCGCTGCTGCTGAGCGTGCTGCTGGGCATCCTGCTCACCCTGGCGCACCGTGGACTGTCCGCGGGTCTGCTGCGCCAGAGCGAGGCCGTGCGGTTGCGGCGGGAGGCGCTCGAGTCGCAGCGGCGCGCCGAATACGAGTCCGCTGCCAAGGAGTCCGCGGTTCGCGGTGCGGAGACCGAGCGCTCGCGCATCGAACGGGACCTGCACGACGGTGTCCAGCCCCAGCTGGTCTCGGTGGCCATGAACCTGTCGATGGCGAAGTCCCGGATCGACACGGACCCCGCCGCGGCCAGGGAGCTGGTGGCCGAGGCCCACGGCACCACCAAGGCGGCGATCACCGAGCTGCGCCGGCTGGCCCGTGGTTTCCACCCCGCCGTGCTGGAGGACCGGGGGCTCGACGCCGCCCTGTCCGCCGTGGCCGCACAGGCACCCTTCCCGGTGGACGTCTCCGTGACCGTGCCCCGCCTGGAGCCCCGCACGGAGGCCGCCGTCTACTTCGCGGTCTCCGAGAGCCTCACCAATGCGATCAAGTACTCGGGCACCCGCTCGGCGGACGTGGCCGTGTCCCTGCAGGACGGGCCGGCCCCCGGCACGACCGTGGTGGTCGCCGGGGTGCGGGACTTCGGGCGCGGGGGCGCCCGCGTGGTTCCCGGCGGCGGGCTCTCCGGGATCCAGGACCGCATCCGCTCCGCCGGTGGCCGGTTCTTCGTGACCTCGCCCGTGGGCGGGCCCACCGAGGTCGTCGTGGAGCTGCCGCTCACCGGCGGGACCACGACGGCGCACGGCGCCTACTCCGCCCCCGGCACCGTGCACGCGCGCAGCTCGGCCCCCGCGGACGACGCCCCGCGCGGCCACGGAACGGACCACGGGGCCGGGACCGCGCCCGGTGGGCCGGGGCAGGGAACGGGCGGTGCGGCGTCGTCGTACCCCGCGGCTGGACAGTCGCGGCCCGCAGCAGGAGAGGAGAACTGAGATGCGCATCGTGATTGCCGAGGACGCCGTGCTGCTGCGCGCCGGGCTCGTGCGCCTGCTCACGGACGCCGGGCACGAGGTGGTGGCCGAGACGGACACCGCCGAGGGGCTCGTGAAGGCCGTGGCGGAGCACTGCCCGGACTTCGCCCTGGTGGACGTGCGGTTGCCGCCCACGTTCAGCGACGAGGGCATCCGCGCCGCCGTGCTCATCCGCTCCGCCCACCCCGAGGTGGCCGTGCTGGTGCTCTCCCAGTACGTGGAGGAGCGCTACGCGTCCGAGCTGATCGCGTCCCGCCGCGAGGGCCTGGGCTACCTGCTCAAGGACCGCGTGGCGGACGTGGACCAGTTCCTGGAGTCCGTGCAGACCGTGGGCTCCGGCGGCACCGTGCTGGACCCGGAGGTGCTCACGCAGATTCTGGTGCGCTCGCGGCGCCGGGAGGACATGGAGCTGCTGACACCGCGCGAGCGCGAGGTGCTGGGGCTCATGGCGCAGGGCCTCTCGAACGCGTCCATCGCCGCGAACCTGTACCTCACCGAATCGGCCGTGGAGAAGCACATCGGCTCGATCTTCGCCAAGTTGGGCGTCATCTCGGAGACCGGCAACCGCAGGGTTCTGGCCGTTCTCAAGTACCTCGGATACTCGGACCACTCCCTTTAGGACACGCCATGAGCACACGATTCCCGCACGACCAGTCCCCTTCCTCCCCGCAGCCGACGACGCCGCCCGCAGGCTTCCCCGGCGACGCCCGCCACCCGCAGGGCCCGCACCGGGACCGCCCGCACGACCGCCCCGTGGGGCGCGGCGAGCGCCGCGCCTGGAACACCGCCACCGCCGTGGTGGGCGGCGTGGGTGCGCTGGCCCTGCTGCTGGGCGGCGCCGGAACGGCAACGGCGCTGGCGCTGACCCAGGAGCGCGACGGTTCGTGGCGCGCGGACTCGGCCATCTCGAGCATCCGCATCGATGCACCCACCTCCGTGGTGGACGTCTCCACGAGTCCCACGGTGGACCGCGTCCAGGTGCAGTGGCACGAAACCGGGTGGGCGTTCACCGAGCAGCCGCTCGCGCCGGAGGTAACGGGCGGGGCCCTGACTGTCCGGTCCTCACCGGAACGGCAGAAATGGGGCAGCACTTCCCGGCAGATCTCCGTGATCGTCCCCCAGGATGCTCCCGCCGCCTCCCTGAACCTCACCAGCACCACGGGTGCGGTGAACCTCAAGGGCACGTTCAAGGACGTGTCCGCGAGGACCGAGATCGGCTCCGTCATGGCCACGGACGTGGAGGCCTCCGTGCTGGACGCCCGCGCCACCACCGGTCAGGTGCTGCTGAACGGGGTGCGGGTGAGCAACCGGCTGGACGCCCACGCGACCCTCGGCATGGCCCTCGTGGAGGCACAGGGCACCGCCCCCGAGCGGGCATCGGTGACCGCGTCAACCGGCGCCTACGGGGTCGACATGCCCGAGGCGGACTACTGGTACCCGAAGACCAGCCGGCACGACGTCGCCGACCCGCGCCGGCCCCGCACGGCCACCGCCAGCGATGAGCCCCGGAGCAGCGCGGAACCGTGGACCTCTCCGACCGCCGGGTCCTTCCCGCACGGGGAAACGGCCGGGGCGGCTCTCGACGCGGACACCGTGTGCGCCTCCGCGCCGAAGAATCGGCCGTGCCTGTTCCTCGAGGGCACACCCGTGGACGTGCGGACCTCCGGGTACATGGACGAGTGGAACGCGCAGTGGGACCAGGACTCGGACACCCGGGCCGCGACCACCCCGGCCCCGCAGGCCACCCGGAGCGCGGCGCGGGAGCACTAGACCACCCGTCCGGGGCGTACGGGCCCCGGACGGGCGCCCCGCGGCACCGCTGACCAGGCGGCCGCGGGGCTTTTCCCGTCCATCGGCTCGCCCCGTAGCCTGGGCGGGTGACCCACTCCCCGGACCTCGCTGCGCTGGCCCCTGCGCGCGTCACCCGCGCCCGGATCGCCGTGTCGCTGCTGTTCCTGACCAACGGGGCGATCTTCTCGAACCTGCTGCCCCGGCTGCCCGAGATCAAGGACATGTTCGAGCTGTCCAACGCGCTGTACGGGCTCGCGCTGATCGCGTTCCCCATCGGTGGCGTGGTGGCCGGACCGCTCCCCGCTCCCGTCCTGCGGCGCTTCGGAACCGCGCGGACCGCGGCCGTGGGCTCCGTGCTGCTCGCGAGCGCCGTGTTCGTGGCCGGGTCCGTCCCCGTGCTCGCGGTCTTCGGTACGGGGCTCTTCATCGCCGGGATGCTGGACGCCGTGGTGGACACCGCCCAGAACGCGCAGGGGCTGCGGGTGCAGCGCCTGGCCGGGGCCTCCATGATCAACTCCATGCACGCACTGTGGAGCGTGGGTGCCGTGATCGGCGGCCTGATGGGCACGGGCGCGGCCGCCCTGCACATTCCCCTGGTGTGGCACTTCCTCACGAGTGCCGTGATCTTCTCGCTCGTGGCCGTGGTGGCCATGCGCTGGGCCGTGCCCGACGACCACGAGGCCCACGCCGCCGCCCAGGCCGAGAACGTCCCCCTGGACACCACTGGCATGCCCCGGCTGCCTCGCGGAACGGGTCCTGCCCTGCTGGCGCTGCTGCCCATCGCCGTGGTCGCGGTGTCCGGGGTGCTCGTGGAGGACGTGGGCTCCAACTGGTCCGCCGTCTACCTCCGGGACGTCCTCTCCGCACCCGTGAGCCTGGTGGGGCTGGGCTACGTGAGCCTAGTGGGTGCGCAGTTCGTGGGCCGGATCCTGGGGGACCGCCTCATCGACGCCCTGGGGGCGGTGCTCGTCACCCGGCTGGGCGGGGTTCTGATCTTCGTGGGTCTCGGTGCGGTGGCGGTGGCGCCCGCCCCGTGGCTCGCACTGACCGGCTTCGCGCTCGCCGGGTTCGGGTGCGCCACCATGGTCCCCACCGCGTACGCCGCCGCGGACCGTGCGCCCGGGCTCAAGCCCGGCACCGGCCTGACGCTCGTGAGCTGGTGCATGCGGATCGTGTTCGTGATCTCGCCCCCGCTGGTGGGCCTGTTCGCCGATGCCGCGGGGTTGCGCACCGCACTGCTCGTCTTCCCGCTCATGGGTCTGCTCGCGTTCCTCTTCGCGGGGGCGCTGCGGGTGCGCACCCGTCCGTGACGCACGCGGCGTCGCCCGGCGCATACTGGAGGGCATGACTTCCAAGGTTGCCCAGACACGTTCCGAGCAGGCACTCTCCCTGCTCCGCTCCGGCTATCTCTTCGCCTCCCGCGTGCGACGCCGCGCGGGCGTCTCCGCGGACTCGGGGTGCCCGGTCCGCATGCCGCTGCTGGGCAAGCAGACCGTCCTGGTGCGCGGTGAGGAGGGCGTCAAGCTGTTCTACGACACCTCCCGCGTGCAGCGCGACGGCGCCATGCCCGAGGTCGTGAAGGGTCCCCTTTTCGGATCCGGCGCGGTCCACGGCCTGGATGGTGAGGCCCACAGGGTCCGTAAGAACCAGCTCGCGGACATGGCGTACGAGGACGAGCGCGTGGCCGAGTACAAGCCCCTGGTCGCCGAGGAGCTGGCGGCTCTGGCGCAGCGCTGGCAGGGCG
The DNA here is from genome assembly GCF_003226895.2 of Kocuria tytonis. Classification (GTDB taxonomy): domain Bacteria; phylum Actinomycetota; class Actinomycetes; order Actinomycetales; family Micrococcaceae; genus Kocuria; species Kocuria tytonis. The sequence goes on along the minus strand of NZ_PNJG02000002.1, from coordinate 671,788 downwards.
GGGACAACGTCTACGACTCCACCGCCATCGCGTTCGGCCGTGCGTCCTTCCGGTGGGCCGGGATCCCCTGGGACACGCAGGAGATGGACCGCTGGGCCCACCGCATGAGCCGGCTGCTGGACACCTTCGGACGGCCCGCCACCCAGGCCGTCGCGTGGGCGGACCGCATCGCCCTGGACCGCCGGTTCGCCAAGCTCATCCGCGACGTGCGCTCCGGTGCGGTCGCAGCACCCGAGGACTCCGTGCTGGCCCACATGGCGGAGCTCGTGGACGAGCACGGCGCCCTGGTGGACGAGAAGACGGCGGGGATCGAGCTGCAGAACCTCACGCGCCCGAACGTGGCCGTGGCGCGTTTTGCGGCGTTCGCGGCCACCGCACTGGTGGAGCACCCCGAGTGGATCGAGCGCATCCGTGCCGCGTCCCGGGCGCAGGGCGGCACCCTGCTGGACGTGCCCGAGGCCGTGGCCTTCGCGCAGGAGGTCCGCCGTGTGTACCCGTTCGTGCCCGTGCTGCCCGCGGAGGCCACCGTGGACACCGAGGTCCAGGGCTGCCCCGTGCACAAGGGCCAGCGCATCCTCCTGGACATCCTGGGCACCAACACCGACCCCGCGTCCTGGGACCGCGCGGCGACGTTCGACCCCGAGCGCTTCATGGGCGTGGCGGACGCCGAGGCCATCACCACGTTCATCCCCCAGGGCGGGGCGGACGTGCGCACCGGGCACCGCTGCCCCGGGGAGAAGATCGCGGTGACGTCACTGTCCGCGGCCGTGGTGGCCCTGTGCCGCCCGGAGGTGCAGCTGCCCAGTGACCAGGACGACCTCACGTTCTCCTGGACCCACATGCTCACCCGCCCGGCCACCGGGGTGCGGGTGCGTTCCACCCGCTGAGCACGAGGGCGCCGGGTCACCGCGGGCCCGGCGCCCGCCGCACTCAGATCAGACCGCGCAGGATGCCTTGCCAGTACAGCACAGGCTGGAGGAAACGGTCGAAGGCGAAGGTCCACGGGCGCGGGTTCGCGAGGTCCCGGATCCCGAAGGACGGCTCGGGGCAGTGCCGCCGGTCCACCTCCGCCAGGACCAGGGAGCGTCGTGACAGGGTGATGGGCGCCACGGTGTACCCGTCGTAGCGCTGGAACCGGGCGGGGTCGGGTTCGAAGATGTTGTGCACCAGCACGGGGCTCTGGCTGCGGATGGCCCCGCCCGAGGACATGGTGTCCAGGGTGGCGGCGTCGCCGAGGGACCACACGGTGGGGTGGCGGCGGTGCTGCAGCGTCTCGGGGTCAACGTCCACGCGGCCCATGGGGTCCGCGCCGGCCAGTCCGCTGCGGGCGATCCACTCCGGTGCCCGGTGCGGGGGCAGCACGTGCAGGGCGTCGTAGGCCAGGGACTCCGGCGCGCCACCGCGGGAGAACGTGATGCCACGCACCGCGGGGTCCACGGACTCGACCCGGGCACCCGTGATCGCCGTGATGCCGTACCGCCGCATGGCGCGGGCGATGTGCCCGGCCACCTTCGGTTCGGGGAAGAACTCCGGGGCTTCCACGATCGCGTACACCCGCAGGTCCTGCAGCACCCCGGTGCGGCGCCAGTAATCGCACGCCGTGAACAGGGGTTTGTACCCCACACCGCCGCACGCGACGTCGTGGAACCGCACCGTGAAAACGGCCGTTCCGCTGCGCAACCCGGACATCAGGTCCCAGGTCTTGGGGGCGAGCTGGGTGTCGTAGTTCGTGGCTGCCCAGGGGGTGTCCAGGGCCTGCGCCAGACCGGGGATCTGCTCGTGGTCCGGCATGATGCCCGGAGCCACCACGAGATCGTCGTAGTCCAGCTCCGAACCGTCGTCCAGGACCACGGTGTGCGCCTCGGGGCGGACGAGCGTCACGCTGCGGCGCAGCCACTCGGCGCCGGCGGGCACGTAGCGCCGCTGCGCCCGGCACACCTGCGCCAACCCGGCCATGCCGGAACCCACGTACGACAGCATGGGGCTGTAGGTGTGCGTGGGGCTCGGTTCCACGACGGTGACCCGCACGGACCCCCGCGGCTGCTGCCGCAGCACCCGGGCGGCACAGCTCAACCCGGCGTTGCCGCCCCCGATGATGACGATACTGCGCACGTATGACCTCTTCCCTGGTGCCGATGCCGCGCTGACGTCCCTCTCGGGCAGGCTAGCACCGCAGGATCCGGCCACCGGGGCGGAATTCCGGGAGCGCGGTTATTTTCCCGGCACCGCCGGTCCCGGAACCGCGGGCCCCGGAACGGCCGGCGCGGCAAGAACCAACCGCTGCAGCTCCTGCAACTGGGCGGTGGCGTTGGCGTTGGCCGCGAGCTTCGCGTCCCCAGATTTGGCCGACGCCGCCCCCACCGCTTGCTGGGCCTTCGTCAGCTGAGCGATGAAAGGGTCAGTCGGGGACAGCTTGAGGGCCGCGGACCGCGTCACCAGGGCCTGCAGCTCCATGTTCAGCGGTGAGCCCTTGACGTACGCCTTCCCCTGGACCTCGGGCTTCAGGCTCAGGTGCGCACCCACGGTGGCCCGGGTGCGCTGCTGGAGCTGAGTCATGGTCGTCAGGTCGGTGATGGGCGCTGTCACCGGATCGATCACAGGGGGCGTGGGCTTCGTGGGGGCAGGCTTTGTGGGCGCGGGCTTCGTGGGGACAGGCTTGTCCGGGCCAGGCATGCCGGGCGCGGGCTTCGACGGCGTGGGATTCGGCTGCGTGACGGGCACCTTGACGGGGGGCGTGGTCGGCGTGGTCACAGGCTTGCCCTTGGGTCCCCCGGGCGTTCCGGAACCTGTGCCCGGCGTCCCCTTGCCACCCCCGGCGTTTCCGGACCCGGTGTTCCGCTTCTTGTCCGTCGACTTCCCGGGTGTGCCGGCCACCGGCTTGCCCGCAGACCCCCCGGGACGCTTCGTGCCAGCGCTCGGGGACGGTGAGCCCTTCGCGTCTTTCCCGGATGCCGAGGCCTGGCCCTTGCGCTCCGCGGTCTTGCCGGTGGACGCCTTGCCCGCTTTCGACGTGTCCTTGGCGGGCGCCGTCTGCCGGCTCAGCGCCACGATCTCGTCGCGGGCCCTCTCCGGGGCCTTGGCAGGCGCGGGCCCGAGGTCCGTGCCCGGTTTCGCACCCGGCGCCAACGGGGGCTGCTGGGTGCCGGCCTTGTCCTCCACGGAATAGGCCGGGCGGGAAGCGGGGATGACGTCCTCGCCGGACTTCCAGTCGAAGGACTGGGCGTCCACCACCTGGCCTTTCACCCACGTCTCGAAGTGCAGGTGCGGACCGGTCACGCGCATGCCCGTGTGACCCACGGCGCCGAGCTGCTCGGAGGCCTTGAGGGAGTCCCCCACCTTCACCATGACCTTGCTCATGTGGTTGTAGGTGGTCTTCATGCCGTTGGCATGGGAGACCTCCACGCGGTTGCCGCCCCACACGTCCCAGAAGATGGCGGTCACGGTGCCGTCCAGTGCGGCCACCACGGGCGAGCCCTCCGGCGCGGAGATGTCCGTGCCGTTGTGGAGTTCGTGCTGCCCGGTGTCCGGGGCCGTCCGCCAGCCGAACTCCCCGCCCTTCAGCACGATCACGGGCTGCGCGGGAGCGATCAGGGTGTTGACCGGCAGCTCACCCTTGAAGATGGGCGGGGCGTGCTCCGCCGTGGTCACCGGAGAAACCGTCGATCCGCTCGTTCCGGGCCCGCCGGTTCCGTGACCGCTCACTCCGTGCCCGGCGGCTCCGTGTCCGCCGGGGTCCCCGTCCGCCCTCGAGGCGGTCCTGCCCAGGGTGACGAGGGAAGCGTCCTTGGCCGATTCGATGGCTGCGTGATCGGGTGTCGAGGCGAAGAGGGACGGTCGAGCCGGCCGTGCGGCGTCGTCCGCGGCGGTGCCGTGACCGGACGGCGCCGGGCGCTGCGGCCCCTGAGGATCATGCGCCATGGCGGGCTGCCAGGGCGCGGTCTCGGTGCCGTTGCTCAGGCCCACGCTCCCCGCCATGAGCACGGAGAAGGACGCGAAGGCCACCAGGGCCATGGACGGTTTCCTGGCGGTGGAGGAGCGTGCGCGTGAACGTGTCATGGGTACGACCGTGTCTTCCGGGGGTGGACTTCGGCGCCGTGAGCCCGCGGGCCGACAGTCAGTACACCCAGTCTAGGTGAATTCCCGGTGTTCATGTTGTTTCATGAATGCGACACCGGGCCGAGTTTCAGTACCGGCCGGTCCAGCCGTCCTCGACCAGTCCCCGCACGTACGCGGCCTGCCCGACGTGCTGGGCGGCGTCGTCGATGGTGGACACGATGCGCATCCCGCGCGTGACGGGCGGGTCCCAGGAGTCGTCGATGACCTCGTCGAGCGCGGCGTCGTCCAGAACGCGCAGGTACTCTCCTGTGGCGCACGCGACGGCGCGGAGGTACCCGAGCAGCATGCCCGGATCCGAGACCCGCACCCGCGCCACGTCCTCGGGGCCGTCCCCGAACCCGAAGTCGTCGCACGAGCGGTCCAGGTCGAAGGTGTTGCACCAGCCCTCCGCGGTCCACACCTGCTCCGCCCCGCACAGCTGGGCGATCTGGGCGTCCTGCTGCCGCGCGGCATGCCACACGAGCCACGCCATCGAGTTGCGGGTGCCCTGGGGCATGTGGTTCAGCGTGTCCGCCGAGACGCCCTCGAGCGCGCCCTCGGCCGCCTCCACCGGTCGCTTCACCGCGTCCGCCATCAGATCCTGAGCACTCATCTCTCCCCGTTCCGCGCTGTTGTCCCGGCAGGTCTCACCCCCACAGTACGACCGGGGACGAGCACCGGGAAGGGTGTGACATCACGCGTTCTCCTGCACCAGCCGTACGAACTCCGTGACCGCCGGGGAACACTCGCCGTCCCGCCAGACCAGGTGCACCGGCACCGGCTCCAACCCGGCGCTCGGACGCACCACCAGTGCAGGGTGGTTGTAGTACCGCATGGTGGATGCCGGGGTGATCCCGAACCGGCGCGGGTCTGCGGCGATCGCGACGATCCACTCGTCCACCCCGCGCACCGGGACGACCTCCACGGGCCCGATGTGGGCGAGCCACTCGGCCGTGGTGGTTCCACCGTGCGGGTTCACCACCGCGTGCAGTCCCGCGAGATCCCCCGGCGCCACCCGGGGCACGTCGCTCAGCACGCTGTCCCGCGAGAACACCACCGCCCGCTCCTCGCGGTGCAGGACCCGGTTCCGCACGCCCGGGGCCGACACCGGGCCGCGCACGACGGCGACGTCCGCGGTGCCCCGGGCCACGGCGACGTCGGGCGCGGCGAGCTGCGTGAGGCGGCACGCGCCGTCGGGATGGGCGGTGCTCCACGCGCGCACGGCCCCCGAGACCGCGGCGTCCGACCCCGCCCACTCGTAGGCCACCGTGACGGACCACGGCTCCCAGCGCCCGGGGTCCACCAGGGCGTCGAAACCGCGCAGCACGTCCTCGCACCGTTGCGCGAAGGCCTCGCCGCGGGCCGTCAGCACCGCACCGTGCGGCCCGCGCGTCACGAGCCACACGCCCACCGCCGTCTCGATCTCCCGCAGCATGCGGGAGGCCGTGGGCTGGGTGACCCCAAGCTCCCGTGCGGCGTTCCACAACGACGACGCCGCGGCCAGCACCGCGAACATCCGCACGTGCCGCAGTTCCAGGGTCATGCGCTCAGCGTGTAGCGGTGTGCACGGGTGGGTCTTCCCGTGGCCCGCCCGTGCGCGTGAGGCTGGGGTGAGCACCAGCGACCCTGCCCGGAGGACACCACCATGACCAGCACCCGCAACGCGGCAGCCCTGGGAGCCTTCCTGCTGGTGTGGTCCAGCGGCGCGGTGGCCACGGCCATCGGGCTGAGCCACATGGACGCGGAACTGTTCCTGCTGCTCCGCGCACTGGTCACCGCGGGGATCGCGTGGGCGCTGTGCCGGCTCGTGCGCTCCCCGCTGCCGCGCTCGCCGCGCGAGTGGACGGCCGTCCTCGGCACGGGACTGCTGATGCACGTGCTGTACCAGGCGTTCTTCTTCGGCTCGATCGCGGCGGGGATCGCCCCCGGACTGCTGTCGCTGGTGGTGGCGTGCCAGCCGCTGCTGACGGCGGTCGTCATCGGCCAGCGCGGCGTCCTGGCCTGGGCGGGCATCCTGCTGGGCCTCGGCGGTCTGGCCCTGGCGTGCTCCCCCGAGTTCACGGGCACGGACTCCACGCCGTGGGGTGTGGCCGCCGCGGCCGGGGCGCTCGTGACGCTGCCCGCCGCGACCATCTCCCAGTCCCGGATCCACAGGGTGGGCGTGGTGGCGAACATCGCCGTGCAGTGCAGCATGGGCATTCCGGCGTTCTTGCTCGCCACGCTCGTCCTGCGCCCGCAACTTCCTGCCCTCAGCCTGGGCACCGCGCTCCCCGTGCTGTGGCTGGGCGCGATGATCGGCGTCCTGGCCACCGGGCTGCTGTACTGGCTGGTGCGCCGCGTGGACGTGGTCACCGTGACCGGCGTGCAGTTCCTGGTCCCCGCCGTGACCGCAGTGCTGGACCGCATGGTGCGGGGCCAGTCCCTCCACACCGTCACGCTCGTGGGCATGGCCGTGGTGATCTGCGCGCTGTTCGTCTTCGAGCGGAGCCGACGACGCCGCGGGGCCGCGGCCGGCGCGCCAGGCACCGACCGCGGCCCCGCCGCAGCTCCGCGGACGCACGGGGCGCCCACGAGCCATCAGTCGCTGTAGGTCAGGCACTCCTCCACGGGCCACCCGAGCTGCTCCCACATGGGCAGCTTGTTCCACTCCTTGACGAACTCCACGAGCTCGCCGTTCTCCACCCGGAACAGCGCGCACGCCGTCCAGGTGGCCTGCCTGCCGGTGGGCTGGATGTCACCGTGCGGGGCGCCCTTGTGGGTTCCCTGGGCGGTGTAGCGCAGGGCCACGCGGTCGTCCTTGACGAACTCCACGTCGAAGCTCACGAAGTGCAGGTCGTCCAGCTTGGTCATCAGCTCGCCATGGACGTCCGCGTACTGCTCCAGCGTCTCGGTGCCGGGGAACGTGGTGGGTCCCACGAAGCGGTTGTCCGGCGCGCACAGGTGGGTCACGGCGTCGCCACTGGCCTCCCCCGGGGTGTAGGCGATGCGCATGTATTCCTTGGCCAGGTCCAGGTTGGCCCGTTCCTGGTCGGTGAGGTTCTGGGGATCCGTCATGGTGACTCCTTTCCGAGCGGGGCCGGGCCCCGCGAGAACTGGTGGTGTGGTGCGCGCCGACGGGGCGACGTCGTCCGGGGACGAACGTGCCCGGAGGCAGGGGTGCCCGGGGCGCCGTCATGACGGCATCCCCGGGCACCCGTGTGGTGGAGCGTGCGGCGTCAGCCGGCCACGCGCACCAGCTTGGTGTTGGAGAACTCGTCGAAGCCCCAGCGGCCCAGCTCACGGCCGTAGCCGGAGCGGCGCACGCCGCCGAAGGGCAGGCCCGGCATGGTGGTGCCGTGCTCGTTGACGTAGGTCATGCCCACCTGGAGCCGGCGCGCGACCTCCTCCGCCTTCGCGGTGTCCTGGCCCCACACGGAGCCGGACAGACCGAACGGGGAGTCGTTGGCGATCTCCACGGCCTCGTCCACCGAGTCGTAGGAGTAGACCACGGCCACGGGGCCGAAGATCTCCTCCTTGTAGGCGTCCATCTCGCTGGTGACACCGGTGAGGACCGCCGGGGCCATCCAGGCACCGTCCTTGTCCAAGGCCTTGCCGCCGGTGTGCAGGGTGGCGCCCTGCGCCACGGCGCGCTCCACCTGGGCCACGGCGTCGTCGCGGCCCTCCGTGGAGGACAGCGGGCCGATCTTGGTGTCCTCGGCCAGGGGATCCCCCACCGTCATGCCCTCGACGGTCTGCACGACCGTCTGCACGAACTCGTCGAACATCCCGGAGGGCACCAGGATGCGCTTGGGCGAGTTGCAGGCCTGGCCCGCGTTGCGCATGCGGGTGATGGCGACCGTCTTGGCGGTCTTGGCCACATCGACGTCGTCCAGCACGATCAGCGGGTCGGAACCGCCCAGCTCGAGCACGCTCTTCTTCAGGTTCTCGGCGGCCGTGAGGGCCACGGCCTTGCCCGCGCCCTCGCTGCCGGTCAGGGAGACGCCGCGCACGCGCGGGTCCGCGACGATGTCCGTGATCTGGTCCGTGCTCGCGAACAGGTTGATGTACGCGTCCTCGGGGATGCCCGCGGCGTGCATGATCTCCTCGATCAGCTCACCCGTGCGGGCGCAGATGGAGGCGTGCTTGAGCAGCACGGTGTTGCCCAGCACGAGGTTCGGTGCCGCGAAACGGGCCACCTGGTACTGCGGGAAGTTCCAGGGCATGACGCCCATCAGGACGCCCACGGGCTCGGTGACCACCACGGACTTGGCGTCATCGCCCACGTCCAGGGTCTCCTCCTTCAGCAGCGCGGGGCCGTTGTCCGCGTACCAGCGGTAGATCGCGGAGGACAGGGCCACCTCGCCCTGCGCCTGCTTGAACGGCTTGCCCATCTCGGTGCTGATCACACGGGCGAGCTCGTCCCCGCGCTCCTGGAACGCGTCCGCCACGGCGGCCACCGCGGCGGCGCGCTGCTCGGCGGGGGTGTTCCGCCACGAGGTGAAGGCGGCGTCCGCGCGCTCGACGGCGCTGGCGACGTCCGCGTCCGTTGCGGAGGTGAACTCCTGCTCGACGACTCCGGTGGCTGGATTCTCTGTGCGGTAGGCCATGAGGTCTCCTTCTGTCTCGGATTCTCTTCTCGGACGATCGAGCATGTCCTCACCCGGGTTAACGAAGGCCCGCGGGGGAAGATTCCCGGACCTCGGGCTTCGGGCCGTGTCCCGCCCCGGGTATGCGTTCCTCTAGATTGAGCCCATGACCACCTCGGGGACAGTCCACGACGCCGCCGGCCACGACGCCGCGATCCCCGGTCCGCGCGGAGCCGTCCTTCGCGCTCTCCCGGCCTGCGTCCTCGAACTCGTGGGAGTCCCGCTCCTCGCATGGTTCGTGCCCCGGGAGACCGGACGCGACTGGTGGGCCCTGGGAATCATCGTCGGTGCGCTGCTCGTGATGTTCGGGGCCGTCACACTTGCGTCCCGGGGTCTGCCCAGGACGGACCCCCACGTGGACCAGACGCGGTGGCAGAACGCCATCGTCTCCGCGAGGACACACCGGTCGCTGCCCTCGGACCCCGCCGTCCGGGTGACGGCCGCGCGCATGTCCTACGACAGAATCCTGATGGCCATGACGTTCCCGTTCCTCGTGGCGGGCATCGCGTGCGGCGCGCTCGTGCGACCGGACCTGAGCTGGATCCCTCCCATCGGCGGTCTCCTCGTGTTCACCGTCATGGGATTGGCGCGACTGCCGTCCGCCTGGGCGTACCTCCGGCTGCACGCCGTGTCCGGGTGACCGCGGCGACCACCAGCATCAGCAGCCACATGCTCAGCAGGAACGGCCACGTGTACACCGGCACGGGCAGCACCGCGAGCAGGGGCTGCAGCACCATGGTCAGCGCCACGCCCACCACGGCACCGGTGATCCGGGCCCACAGCGGCCGGTCGTTCCACACCACGGCGCCCAGGGCGATCGAGACCAGCACGGCCGAGTAGCCGAGCAGACCCGAGGAGGCCTGCACCACGCCGTCGCCGGCCAGCAGCGCACCCGCCAGCGCCACCAGGCTGCCCAGCAGCCCGAACAGGCCGATCCGGATCCCGCCCACGAACAGCGCGATCACGATCAGCGCTCCGGGCACCGCCCCGTCCGCGAGCACGACCTCCGAGAAGCTGTTGAGGGCACCCAGCGCCACGCCCGGAACCCCGGAACCCGTGGTCGGGGTTCCCGAGCCGACCAGGGGAAGCACCAGGTCGAACAGCACCCCTGCCACCAGGCAGAACGGAGCCGTGGCCACCGGCAGTGCCGCCCACCCCACGGTGCGGGAGCCGAACAGCCGCTGCAGCATCCCGTGCACGGGAACGCACGCGAGCGCGCCCACCACGGCCATGAGCAGAGCGGGGACGGGATGGTTCAGCGCGGCGGCCGCCGCGGCGCCCACCAGGGCGCCGTTGTAGCCCATCATCCCGGTGCGCACGCTCTCCCGCCCCAGCAGCGCCCACGCCCCCAGGGTCTGCGCGAGGGCCCCGAGCACCACGGCCACGGCGATCCACGGATGCACCCACCCCACGGCCAGCACGATGAGCGCACCCGACCACACATTGTCGATGAAGAAGATCTGCGAGACGCCCCGCAGCACGGTTCCGACCGCCCGGAGAACCTCCATCAGGACTCCGCCCCCGGCCTGTTCACGGGCGCGCTCCCCGAACGGGACTCCCCCGGGCCGTTCCCCGGCGTCGCGGAGCCCGCGGGCGACGTCGCCCCCGCACCCGGGCGCGCCGCGCGCCAGAACCACAGCCACACCAGCGCGAAGACCGCGATCAGCAGCAGCCCGGCCTGACCCAGGTCGATCTCCGCGAGCGCTGCAGTGAGCGGATCCTCCAGGCCCAGGAGGTCGTGCAGGAAACCGCCGAGGGTGATGCTGGCGATGAACAGCGCGGAGACCGCGGAGATCATGGTGACGGTGGCGTTGAACCGCATCCGGGTGCCGGTCTCGGTCAGCGCCGTGGAGTAGAGCTTCATCATCCCGAGCCCGTTGAGGGTGTCGCACAGGGTCATGGCGGCGGTGAACGCCACGGGCAGCCCGATCAGCGCGAGCGCCGGCACCCCCGCGAGGGACGCGGTGACCGTGAGCAGCAGCAGCCCGATGGTGGTGGCGGTGTCGAAGCCCAGGCCGAACAGGAAGCCGAGCACGAAGATGTCCCGGGGCTGCCGCACCCGCTGGAGGGGCTTGCGCAGCAGCCGGGAGACGAGCCCCCAGTTGCCGTCCAGACCGTGCTGGTGGCCCTGGCCGGCGGACGCACCCCGGGATGCCCGGCGCACCAGACCCACCGAGATGCTCGCGTTGTAGAGCCCGAGCACCAGCAGGTACACCCCGGAGACCCCCGCACCGATCAGCCCGAGCACGTGGTTCGCGGAGCTGCCCTCCTCGAACGCGCCGTGCACGAACTGCGCACCGGCCACCACCATGACCCCGGCAATGGTCACCACCAGGGAGTGGCCCAGGCTGAACGCGAAGCCCACGCTCGCCGGGTTCATGCCCTCGGACACGAACTTGCGCGTGGAGTTGTCGATCGCGGAGATGTGGTCCCAGTCGTAGCTGTGCTTCATGCCAGCGGCGTACGCGGTGAGCACCACGCCCAGGGCGAGTGGCTCGGCGCCGGGGGCGAGCGCCGTCGCCAGCAGACCCGCGGCGAGCAGGTGCAGGGCGGCCACCGCGGAGAGGGTGAGACCCACCCGGACGCGCAGCGGCAGGTGGGCCCGCTCCGCCACGTAGCGGCGGTAGAGCGTGGGATGGGAAGCGGACACGGTTCTCCTCGGGGCGGTCGGTTCGGTTCGGTGGTCTTCAGGGGCCCACGGGTCACACGGGGACGGGCGGCCGGGCGACGCCGTCAGTACTTGCGCAGCCGCAGCGGCGGCTGCGCGCGCCACCGCTGCCGCAGCAGGTTCACCACGGCGCGGTGCAGGGCGGCGATGTCCTCGGTGGAGTGCGCCAGGGAGCGCACGCACACGCACCGCACGCCGTACGGTTCACCCACCCCGGCGCGGGTGATGCCCGAGTGGGTGGTGGAGGTATCCACGAGCTCGGTCAGGCCCTCGTAGACCTCGTCCGTGAGGCGCGCGTCAGCGATCACCAGCTGGCCCGTGTGGCTGAAGCCCTCCATGAACCCCACCCCGGTCATGTCCCCGTGGGCACCGGGACGGATCCGCAGCTGGTCCACCACGAGGCGCCGCGGGCGGGCGGCGGGGTCATGGTCTGACGACGTCGGGGTGTCGCCCTCGCGCGGTCCGTCGGTCGGCTCCGCAGCACCCGCCGACGCCTCTGCCTCCGGCGGTTCCGGACGCGGTGGCGTCACCCGCACCTCGGTGCGCATCCGCAGCTCGTCGTACGCGAAGGACTCCCCGGACGGGGACCACCCGGGCGTGACGATCTCCGCCAGCACCAGGGACGCCGTGGGATCCATGTCCACGCGCGTGCGCTGGATGTAGGACCCTCCCCGGTACACGATCAGCTGGTCCGGCACGTACTCGAGCACGCTGCCGGGTCCCAGCCGCACGGTCATCTCCTGGGACGCCGGGCCCTGCGGGGTGCGGTACACCTTGGTCGCGGACTGCGTGGTCAGCGCGAGGGACGCGTCCCGGTCCACGGCCACGTCCAGCAGGTAGGCGTCCGCGCCGAAGTACGCGCCCCCGGGGTTGATCACCGTGTACGTGACCTGCCCGGAGCGGTCCAGGTAGTGCGGTCGCAGCACGCGCAGGGCACCCTCGTGGTACTGCCGCGCAGCGTAGGACCGCCCCGTTCGCTCGGCCACGGTCAGCCGCAGCTGCCCCGCCCACGACGGGGAGGACGACGACGCCGCAGTGCCGGCGGGCGGCGTCGTGGTGCCGGCGGTGGCGGGCGTCTCAGGCAAGGTCGAGCATCAGGACGTCGTTGCGGAGCCACTCCTGGACGCGCTCGAGCCCCTCGTCCGTCTTGAGGTTGGTGAACGCGAAGGGCTTGTCCTTGCGGAACACCTTGGAGTCCTCCGCCATCACGCCCAGGTCCGCGCCCACGTGGGGAGCCAGGTCCGTCTTGTTGATGATGAACAGGTCCGACTTGATCATGCCCTGCCCGGCCTTGCGGGGGATCTTCTCGCCCTGGGCCACGTCGATCACGTAGATGGAGAAGTCCACCAGCTCGGGGCTGAACGTGGCGGAGAGGTTGTCCCCGCCGGACTCCACGAAGATCACCTGCAGGTCCGGGAAGCGCTTCTTGAGCTGCTCGATCGCGGCCTCGTTCATGGAGGTGTCCTCGCGGATGGCGGTGTGCGGGCAGCCGCCGGTCTCCAGGCCGATGATCCGCTCCTCCGGCAGCACCGAATTGCGCGCCAGGATCTTGGCGTCCTCGATCGTGTAGATGTCGTTGGTGATCGCGGCCATGGAGATCTCGTGGCTCATGGCGCGCGTCAGGCGCTCCACCAGCTGCGTCTTGCCCGCTCCCACGGGGCCTCCCACACCGATGATGACGGGGTCCATGCTGTTCCTCCTGCTGCTCGTGGTGGTTCTCGTTCTCGTGATGTCTTGTGCGTTCCACCGGCCCCTGCGGCCGCGCGGTTCGTGCGTTCCTGCGGCTCCCGGGTGACCGGGCCCGGTGCGCCCGGTCTGGCCGCGCGGCGGCGTCGTGGGCCTCAGCTCATGAAGAGCCTGGCCCGCTGCCGTTCGTGGTTCATCTGGGCGATCTCCAGGCCGGGGGCCACGGCGCCGAGGACCTCCTCGGCGATCCCCTGCGCCACCAGTTCCCGCGAGGTCACGACGGCGCGGTCCACCCAGTCCTGCGCCTCCCGGATCACCGCCTGGCCCGTGTTCTGGCCCAGCGGGATGCCGCGCACCGCGTTCTGCGTCAGGGAGATCACCGTGGCGTACACGTGGGAGGCCACGGCAGTGTCCTCGGGGACGTCCAGGCCACGGGCGAGCACGCCCCACACGGTGGCCTGGTGGCCGTGCATGCGCTCCTCCGCGACGCCCTGCTGGTAGCGCCGCACCCACTCGCCGGGGTAGCTGCGGGCCCCGATGCTCAGCAGCCGCCGGCCCATGGTCATCCCGCTCTCGCGGATCTGGCGGGGCAGGGCCTGCGCGGTGACGAGCTCGTCCAGGTCCTCGATCCGCTCGAAGTCCGTGGCGGCGTACACCAGCCGGATGGCCAGGGTGTCCGTGTACGTGAGCTGCTGGTCCACGAACATCTCCAGCCACGCGGCGAAGCTCGCCTCATCCTCCAGCTGCTCCGCGGCCATGTACGTCTCGAAGCCCATGGAGTGGCTGAAAGCGCCGGTGGGCAGGGCGGAGTCCGTGAGCTGCATCAGCCCCAGGATCCCGCTCAGGCTCGGGTCCGTCACCGGATCAGTGCGTGTGCTCGGCGTGGCGGAACGGCACGGGCATGATCCGTTCCTGGCGGGAGTACGGCACCCCGTGGTGGTCCAGGAAGTCCTGCACCGTGTGGTCGTACTGCACCACCATCACCTCGGCCCCGTACTCGCTGTCCGCCCCGAAGAACTGCGCCTGCAGGTGCCGGTTGCCCAGGCTGTGCGCCACGAACGCCATCTCCACGATGGAGCGGGCGCCGATCACCAGCACGTCCGTGGGGAGCACCTGCACCACCACGGCGTTGCCCCGCCCCCCGCCGGGGTGCTCCGCGTGGTCGTGGTTCGCGGCCCCGTGGCCGTGGCTCTCCCCGGTCCCGTCCTGAGCCGCGTCCTCGACGGCGACGACGTCCCCGTCCTTCAGGTCCGGCGCCCCGGCGGGCAGGCGGAGACCGATCTCACGGTCGTGGTCCGTGGTGAGGCGCTGGATGCGCTTCACGAGCTCGGTGCTGGGCAGCACCACCCTCTCCACGTGGCGCCCGGCCACCAGCTCGCGGCCGCTCTCCTCGTGGATGTTGCCCAGGATCTCGGTGACGATCACGGGTGCTCTCCCTTTGCTGTCAGGTGTTGGGGGACGTGGTGCGGGGCTCCGCAGCCGGGCCCCGACGGATGCGAACGGAACGGGCGCGCGGACCGGGCCGTGCGGCGTCGTCGTGACCGGGGCCCGGGCACGGAGCCGGGGGCGACGTCAGAACATGAAGTAGCGCTGCGCCATGGGCAGCTCGGTGCGGGGCTCGCAGCTGACGGGCGTGCCGTCCACGCGCACCTCGTACGTCTCCGGGTCCACGCGCAGCTGCGGGGTCTCGCCGTTGAACTTCATGTCCGCCTTGGTCAGGGAGCGGATGTTCCTGCACTCGCGGACCACCTTCTCCAGACCGAGCGAGCGGGGCACCCCGGCCCGGATGGAGGCCTGGGACATGAACGTGATGGAGGAGCGGGCGGCCGCCTTGCCGTAGGCGCCGAACGCCTTGCGGTACCAGCGGGGCTGCGGTGTAGGGATGGATGCGTTCGGATCGCCCATCACGCCGTGGACCATCTGGCCGCCCTTGATGATCAGGTCCGGCTTCACCCCGAAGAACTTGGGCTCCCACAGCACGAGGTCCGCGAACTTGCCCTCCTCCACGGAACCCACCGCGTGGGAGACGCCGTGGGCGATCGCGGGGTTGATCGTGTACTTGGAGATGAAGCGCTTGATGCGGTGGTTGTCGCCGCCCGTGCCCTCGTCCTCGGGCAGGGCGCCGCGCTGGCGCTTCATGGAGTCCGCCACCTGCCACGTGCGCAGCACCACCTCGCCCACGCGGCCCATGGCCTGCGAGTCCGAGGAGGTCATGGAGAAGATGCCCATGTCCTGCAGCACGTCCTCCGCGGCAATGGTCTCCTTGCGGATGCGCGAGTCCGCGAACGCCACGTCCTCCGGGATGTCCGGGTTGAGGTGGTGGCACACCATGAGCATGTCCAGGTGCTCCTCGATGGTGTTGCGCGTGTACGGCAGCGTGGGGTTGGTGGACGCCGGGAGGATGTTGGGGTCCTGCGCCAGCTCGATGATGTCCGGGGCGTGACCGCCGCCCGCGCCCTCGGTGTGGAACGTGTGGATCACGCGCCCGGCGATCGCCGCGCGGGTGTCCTCCACGAAGCCCGCCTCGTTCAGGGTGTCCGTGTGAATGGCCACCTGGACGTCGTACTCGTCCGCCACCTGCAGGGACGTGTTGATGGACGACGGCGTGGCGCCCCAGTCCTCATGAATCTTCAGCCCGATCGCCCCGGCCCGGATCTGCTCCGCCATGGGCGAGATGGACGAGCCGTGGCCCTTGCCGAGCAGCCCGAAGTTCATGGGGAACTCCTCGAAGGAGCGCAGCATGTTGTGGATGTTCCACTCACCGGGGGTGATGGTGGTGGCCTTCGAGGACTCACTGGGCCCCGTGCCGCCGCCGATCATGGTGGTGATGCCGGAGACCAGCGCGGTCTCGATCTGGTCCGGGCTGATGAAGTGGATGTGGGAGTCGATCCCGCCCGCCGTGAGGATCTTGCCCTCACCGGCGACCACGTCCGTGGCCACGCCGATCACGATGTCCACGCCGTTCATGATGTGGGGGTTGCCGGCCTTGCCGATCTTCAGGATGTGACCGTCGCGCACGGCCACGTCCGCCTTGTAGATCCCCGTCCAGTCGATGATCACCACGTTGGTGATCACCAGGTCCGGGATCCCCACGTCCCGCACCAGCTGGCCGTTCTGACCCATGCCGTCCCGGACCACCTTGCCGCCACCGAACACGGCCTCCTCACCGGGAGTCGTGAGGTCCTTCTCGACGCGTGCGAAGAGTTCGGTGTCCGCCAGGCGCACGGCGTCCCCGGTGGTGGGCCCGTACAGGCTCGCGTACTGGTCCCTGCTCATCTCAAAGCTCATGGTTGACCTTCTTGTCTGGCGTGTTCAGCGTGGTGGTCGACGTCGTGCCGTCCCGTGGGCCGGGCGGGCTCAGCGGGTCTCGTTGGAGAAGCCCTCGCGCTCGCGCAGCGGCTCCGGGGCGTCCCCCGCGGCGGAACGGTGACGTGCGGGGGTGACGGTCGCGGCGTCGTCGTCCAGGGAGGCCGGCTCGTGGGCGTCCAGGGGACCGTCCATGAGGTCGCGGAACCCGTGGACGATGCGGTCCCCGCCCAGGGGGATCAGACGCACCGTGGTGGAGTCCCCTGGCTCCAGCCGCACCGCTGTGCCGGCGGGAATGTCCAGGCGGTGCCCCACGGCTTTGTCGCGGTCGAACCGCAGGGCGCGGTTGGCCTCCGCGAAGTGGAAGTGCGAGCCCACCTGCACGGGGCGGTCCCCGCGGTTGAGGACCTCCAGGGTGATGGCCTCGCGGCCCTCGTTGCAGACGACGGGGGCGTCCGCCAGAACGTACTCTCCGGGTGTCATGGGTGCTCCTCGCGGGGTGTCAGCGGATGGGGTCGTGAACGGTCACGAGCTTGGTGCCGTCCGGGAACGTGGCTTCCACCTGGACGTCCGGGATCATCTCCGGGACACCCTCCATGACGTCGTCCCGGGTGAGGATGGTGCTCCCCCAGCTCATCAGGTCCGCCACGGTGCGGCCGTCACGCGCGCCCTCCAGGAGCTCGTACGTGATGATGGCGATCGCCTCGGGGTAGTTCAGCTTGAGCCCCCGCGCCTGGCGTCGGCGCGCGAGATCGGCGGCGACCACCACCAGAAGCTTCTCCTGATCCTTGGGCTGCAGATGCATGCCTGGTCCCTCCGCTTGATCCGCTCGTTCCGTGTGCCGACGTGGGGTGGCTGGGCACTCCACGACTCCGGACAGTAGTTAGTTAACCTGTGTATACCCTCTGACCTGCTGCAATGGAAGACAACCGCTGCGGAAGTCGTTCCCCACCCACCCGCAGCCCGATCCCCGCCTCACCTTGCTAGCGTGGCCCGGGTACTCGCGATCGCCGGAACCACCCGGCGGACCGAGCGGAGTGAACCAGGCCGGGCCGCGGGCAGTACGACCCAGCCACGGCGCACTGCCCGCCGCCGGAACCCCAAGGAGTGCATCCCGGATGACCCAGCACCGAACCGCAGTTCTCGCCATCGCTGGCTCCTGGCTGGCCGTGGTCATCGCTCTTCTCCTGACCGTCTTCGTGGCCAGGGGAATCGGCGTTCTCCTGGCGTTCGCCGTGCTCTCCGCGTTCTGCATCACGCTGTTCTGGGCGCGCAGGAGAATTCAGCAGGAGTGATGCCGACTGCCCTACCGGCGCGGTCAGCCCTCCGCGCGCCGCACCCGCCGGTCCCCGCGCAGCACCCGGACCAGGATCACTGCCACCGCGGTGACCAGCACGCCACCGATCAGCGACGTCAGCTGCATGCCGGAGCAGAAGGCGGCCGTGGCGGCGTCGGCGATGGCTGCGCCCAGGGGCGATCCCGCGGCGACGTCGAAGGCACCGCCCAGGGTCTCCCGGGCGGCCTGGGCACCGTCCGCCGGGACACCGGCGGGCAGGTCCAGGTGAGCCTGGTAGAACGCGGTGGTCAGTCCGCCCAGCACCGCGGTGCCGAGCACGGCGCCCACCTCGTACCCGGTCTCGGACACCGCCGACGCCGCCCCGGCCTTCGCCTCGGGCACCGAGGAGACCACCAGGTCCGTGGACAGCGTGGTGGCCAGGCCGGTACCCGCACCCATCAGCGTGAAGCCCACGAGCACGGGCACCTCCGAGACCTGCTGGTCCGTGAACGCCACGACGAAGAAGCCGACGGCCACCAGGACGAGCCCGAAGACCACCGCGGTGCGCAGCCCGGCGAACCGCGCGATCCGCTCCGCCCCGAGACCGGCCAGGATGGACAGCACCAGGCCGGGGACCATCAGCAGACCCGAGCTCATGGGGTCCCGCCCGTTGACCAGCTGCAGGTACTGCGTGAAGAAGAACAGGAAGCCGAACAGCGCCACGTTGGACACCGTGTTCACGGCCAGACCGCCCGAGAAGCGGGGGCTGCGGAAGAACCGCAGGTCCAGCATGGGGTAGCCCTTGGCCACCTGCCGCCGGGCGAACAGCACCCCGCACACCGCACCCACCACGATGAGCAGTGCGCTTTCCAGGGGGGAGCCGCTGGTGGCCAGCGTCTTGATCCCGTAGACCACGGGCGCCATGGTCAGCACGGCCAGCACGATGGACAGGGGATCCACGGAACCCGGGTTGGGGTCCTTGGACTCGGGCAGCACCAGGGGTGCGGCGATCAGGAACGCGAGCAGCACCGGCACGGCCAGCAGGAACACGGAACCCCACCAGAAGTGGTTGAGCAGGAACCCGCCCGCAATGGGCCCCAGCGCCGCCCCGGCGCTGAAACCCGCGGTCCAGATGGCGATGGCCAGGCTGCGCTGCCGGTCGTCGCGGAACACGGTGCGCAGCAGCGAGAGGGTGGTGGGCAGCAGCATGGAGCCGAACACGGCGATCCCCACACGGGCCGCGAGCAGCCACTCGGCGGTGGGCGCGAAGGCCGCGAACAGCGAGACCAG
This sequence comes from Kocuria tytonis, assembly GCF_003226895.2. GTDB lineage: Bacteria > Actinomycetota > Actinomycetes > Actinomycetales > Micrococcaceae > Kocuria > Kocuria tytonis. The sequence continues at coordinate 652,842 of NZ_PNJG02000002.1, read as the reverse complement.
ACCGAACCCGGAGGAGCCGATCATGAGCATCTTCCGGCGCCCCGCCCGGTCCCCCAGGCTGCCCATGGGAATCAGCAGCGCAGCGAGCATCAGGGGGTACACGTCCACGATCCAGAGCAGCTGCGCCGCGGTGGGCTGCAGCCCCTGGGAGATGGCGGGCAGGGCGAAGCTCAGGGCGGTGTTGTTCACGGTGACCAGCAGCACGGGGAGCATGAGCACACCGAGCGCAATCCACTGGCGAGCACCTGCCTTGCGCTTGTGGTCGAGCACCACGGACACGGGGACCTCCTGGGATGAGAGCTGCGGATGGGCGGCGACACGAGCCGTACACCGTCGTACCGAGCCCCGCGTGCGGAGCGCCTCGTGAGTGTTTACCGTCCAGACGGTACAGTTGACTCCGCACGATCCGCAATGATTCCCGTCACCCGTGAGGTCCGCTCTTGTCATGTCCCGCAAACCCGTAGCCCGCGAGAAGCTCCTCACCGCCTTCGAGCACCTCGTGCTCGCGGAGGGCCTGCGCTCCGCAACACTGGACGCCGTGGCCGCCAGGGCGGGGGTCTCCAAGGGCGGGCTGCTCTACCACTTCCCCCACCGGCAGGCCCTCGTCGACGCCGCTCTCGCCCGTTGCGAGGAGCTGGCCGCTGCGGACCTGGCGCGCCTGACGGCGTCACCCCATGGTGCCGCCCGCGAGTTCCTGGCCACCTCCCTCTACGAGGACAGCCCCCTGGACCGCAGCCTGGGTGTCGCGTTCCGCCTGGTGCAGGCCCGCGAGCCCGGCGCGCGCGCGACCTGCGAGCGTGTGGCGGACGGCTGGTACCGCGCCGTGCTCGAGGACGTGCAGGATCCGGTGATCGCCACCGCCGTCCAGGCCATGGGGGACGGCCTCTACCAGCAGGCCTCCATGGGTCTGCTGCCCGACGGTGAGTCGGAGAAGCAGGAGGTTCTCGCGCGACTCCTTGACGCAGTGGACCGGCTGCACCGCACCGCTCCCGACGACGCCGCTCCGGCCTCCCGCACGTGCGAACGCGGCCACGGGTTCACCCCCGCGACCGCGTCCTGACCGGAAGTCCGCCGAGAACAAAGGCGTGCCCTCAGCCGAGCACCACGGCGTCGCCCTTCCCCGGAGGTTGCATGCTTGGATCGAGCGACGCCGCCCCTGCGATCAGTCGAACCACTGGGTGGGCGGGCCCACCGTGAGCAGCACGGCGAACAGCAGCACCACGAACACCAGGAGGGTCAGACCGGAGAGCACGGGCCAGCGCAGGATCACGGCCAGCAGCTTCTCCGCGGGGGTGCGTGCCGGTTCGCGCCCGGGCACGGCAGCGCCGGCCGGGGCCGACGCCGCCGTGCCCGCCGTCCTCACGGTCCGCTCCGAATCTGCGGAGGTCGCACCGCTGCGCGGTGACATGGCGGACGCAGCCGGGCGTGCGGCGTCGTCGCCCGTGCCTGCCGCACGTCCCGCCGGTGCCACGCGCCAGGTGTCCGCGAGCAGGCCGCGGCGCTCCACGTGCCGCTCGAAGGGCACCGTGGCGAACGGGACGATCGAGAGCAGCAGCCCCACCAGACCGGTGGCCGCGGGCCAGCGGCGGTCCGTCCACACCACCACGGTGGACACGCAGTAGCTCAGGAACACGAAGCCGTGGATGCCGCCGCCGATCCGCACCGGGAGGTCCCCGGCGTGGAGGCCGTACTTGGCGATCATGCCCAGGATCAGCAGCGCCCAGGTGACGGCCTCGGCGGTGGCGGCGGTGCGGTAGAGCTTTCGGGGACTCATGCGGCGTTCTCCTGATCGGGTTTGCTGGTGGCGTCGCGGACCTCGCCCACGAGTTCTTCCAGGACGTCCTCCAGGGCCACGATGAACACGGATTCGTCCGAGGTCCGGGAGTCGCGGGCCACCTCGCCCAGGAGCGCGAAGTGCGCGCCCTTGGCCTGCATGGTGCGGGTGACCTTGCGCAGCTTGTCCTCCGGGGACACGCGCGCGAAGTGGCGCACGATGGCCGGGGGGATGGGGCGTTCCCGGGCGCTCTCCGGCAGGCCCAGGACGTCCTTGGCGTGGACGTAGCCCATGAGGCGTTCGTTGCTGTCCCGCACGGGGAAGCGCGAGTACCCGGTCTCCGCGCACAGCAGCTCCACGCCCGAGACGGTGATGTCCGAGGGCACGGTGCGCATCCCGGCCAGCGGCAGGGCCACGTCCGCGGCGGTCTTGTTCTCGAAGTTCAGGGCGCCGGTGAGCAACCGGATCTCGTCGTTGTCCAGCAGCCCCTCCCGCCCGGACTCGGCCACGAACCCCCGGACGTCGTCGGAGGTGAACGCGGAGGCCACCTCGTCCTTGGGCTCCACCTTGAACAGCCAGCGCACCAGGTGATTGGCCGTGGCGTTCATGACCCAGATGAACGGGCGGAACACCACCACGAACCCGTGCAGCACGGGACCCAGCACCTGGGCCACACGGCTGGGCACGGCGATCGCGATGTTCTTGGGCACCATCTCGCCCAGGATCATGTGCAGGAACGTCACGATCAGCAGGGCGATCGCCAGGGCGATCGGGTGCATCAGCGCCTCGGGCACGCCCAGCCAGTGCATGGGCACCTCGATCAGGTGCGCGATCGCGGGCTCACCCGCGGCACCGATCAGCAGCGAGCACGCCGTGATGCCCAGCTGCGTGGCGGCCAGGGACGTGGACACGTTCTCGATGCCCTTGAGCGCGTACTTCGCGGAGCTGGAGCCCTCGGCGGCCAGGGGTTCCAGCTGGTCCCGGCGGGCGGAGACCACCGCGAACTCGCTGGCCACGAAGAACGCGTTCCCGATCAGCAGCAGGACCAGGATGATGATGGCGGTGCTCGTGGTCATCGCTGCTCCTCGCTGGGATCTTCCTCGGACACGTCCTCGTCACGGTGGAACCCGGGTGCTCCCCGGTTCTCGCCCTGGGCCAGGCGGAACTCCTCCGCGGTCTCGGGTTCGCGGTTCTCGCCTCCCAGCGGATCCGGGCGCCCGGGTGGCTGCCAGGAGACGGACGACGTCGAGCCGCCACGCTCGTCCGGATTGCCGCCCACGCGGTGCACCAGGATGCGGTCCACCCTGTGCTGGTCCATGCGCATCACGTCCATGCGGATCTCCGCCTTGGTGGGAAGGTCGTCCTCGTCCCGGTGGTAGTGGTCCACCGCCTCCACCGTGAGGGTGTCCCCCACGCGCGGCAGGCGGTCCAGCTCCTCGGCCATGAGACCGCCCAGGGTGTCGGACTCCTCGCCCTCGGGCATGTCCACGCGCAGCACGTCACCCAGTTCGTCCGGGCGCAGCAGACCGGAGACCACCAGGCCGCCGTCACGGGTGCGGCGGAAGCGCTGCACCCGGGTGTCCTGCTCGTCGTCGATCTCGCCCACGATCTCCTCGATGAGGTCCTCCAGGGTGACGATGCCGGCGGTGCCGCCGTACTCGTCCACCACCACGGCCAGCTGCAGGCCCTTCACGCGCAGCTGGCGCATGAGGGGGTCCAGGGTCATGGACTCGGAGACCACGTCCGCGGGCACGCACACGTCGGAGACCCGCATCACGGCGCGCTCGTCGAAGGGGACCGCGAGCGCGTGGGTGTAGTGCACCACGCCCACGATGTCGTCCACGGACTCCCCCGTGACGGGGAACCGGGAGTGGCCGGTCTCGCTCGCGGTGAGCAGCATGTGCTCCACGGTGTCGTCCGCGTCCAGGAAGGTCACGCGGGGCCGGGGACGCATGACGTCCGCGGCGGTGCGGTCACCGAACTCGATGGAGCGGGCCACCAGTTCGGCGGTGCCCGCGTCCAGGGTGCCCTCGCGTCCGGAGCGGCTCACCACGGAGGCGAGCTCCTCGGCGGTGCGGGCGTTGGCCACGTCCTCGGTGGGGGTGAAGCCCAGACCGCGCAGCACCACGTTCGCGGAGCTGTTGAGCATGGTCACCAGCCACCCGAAGACCACCATGAAGAACTTCTGGGGCAGCACCACCGCGCGGGTGACCCGCATGGGATCCGCAATGGCCCAGTTCTTGGGCACGAGCTCACTGAAGACCATCTGGGTGAAGGTGGCCACGATGAAAGCCACGGTGGTCGCGATACCCACCGCGGCGGCGTCGGGAACACCCGCCCAGCCGAGACCCTCCGTGAAGAGGGTGCCCAGGCTGGGACCGGTGAGGAAACCCGTCATGAGGCTGGTCACGGTGATGCCCAGCTGGGCGCCGGACAGGTTGGTGGAGGTCTTCTTCAGACTCTCCTCGATGGTCGCGGCACGCTTGTCACCGGCCTGTTCCGCGCGCTGCACGGCCTGGCGGTCCACGGTGAGGAACGCGAACTCCACCGCGACGAACAGTGCGTTGGCCAGCACCAGGAAGACGAAGGCGAGAAGGAGGAGCCAGGCTGTCAGCACCAGCTCACCCCGTGGCGGGGCGCGGACGCGCGGAGGGGGAACGGGGAACCGGTCGAACGGGAGTCAGGGGAACAGCTGCGCTGCCCCGGACTGTCCGACTCCTTGTCATCGGCCGAGGCGAGCGCACCGAAGCACGCCGCGGGCCGGTTGTGTTGAGATGTCACGTACCCAGAATACCGAATGCGCGCCGTCCTACCGTGGCCCGTGTCAGCTCACCCGCCCCAGGATGTGCTGGGCGCACCCGCGCAGGTCCTCGTTGCGGAACCGGTAGCCGCTGGCCAGCAGCTTGCCCACGTCCACGCGGTGGCTGGCCGCCACGAGCTCCTCGGTGGCCTGGGCCCCCAGGACGGCCCTGGGGCCTGCCAGGGGCGTGGGAACCACGGCGGGGCGGTGCAGCACACCGGCCACGGTTCTGGCGAAGTTCTTCTGCCGTTCGGGCTGGGGCGCCGCCACGTTGAAGGGGCCCTCGGCATCCTCGGTGAGGGCCAGGTGCGCCACCGCACCGGCCATGTCGTCCAGCCCGATCCAGCTCTGCCACTGCTCGCCGCCGCCCATGGGCCCGGACAGGCCCGCCTGCATCAGCGGCAGCTGGGGCTTCAGCAGCCCGCCCGTGGGGGACAGCACCAGACCGGTGCGGACGTTGACCACGCGCATCCCGTACGCGGTGGCTCCGTGGGCGGCGCGCTCCCACTCGCGGCACACCTCGGCGAGGAAACCGTCCCCGGAGGACGAGTTCTCCGTGAGCACCTCGTCCCCGCGGCCCGTGCCGTAGTAGCCGATCGCGGAAGCCACCACGAGGGCACGCGGACGCTTCTCGGCGGGGACCTGACCCAGTGCGCGCACCAGCAGGTTGGTGCTGCCCACGCGCGAGTCCATGATCTCCCGCTTCTTCTCGGGCGTGAAGCGCGTGGCGATGCTCTCCCCGCCCAGGTGGATCACGACGTCGATCCCCTCCAGGTCACGCGGGTTCAGCAGGCCCCTGTCCGGGTCCCAGCCGATGACACCCTCACCGGTGGAGCCGCCGCGCTCGAGCCGGACGACCGTGTGGCCCCCGGTCTCGAGCAGCGCGCACACCTGCGAGCCGATCAGCCCGGAGGACCCGGACACCGCCAGGGTGAGCCGGGGGCCGTCATGCTGGTCGTGGAACGCGAGGTCCGCCTTCAGCTGGCGCTCCCGGTACGCGAAGATCCGGTTCAGCTGGGGAGTCATGACCCGCTCGCCCAGGTCGTTGAGCCTGCCCGCCCACTGCGGCAGCGGACGCACGGTCACCCGGTCGCGGATCAGGGTGCCGCCGGACTCCGTCTCCTCGAAGACGTGCCGGTGCTCCCACTCCCCCAGCGGGCCCTTGGCCATGCGGTCGGTGAAGTAGTGCGGCGGGTCCCACTCCCCGTGCTCGGCGGTCCACGGCAGGTGCACCATGCCGAACGTGCCCGGCACGGACACCCCCAGCTCCGCCTCCGAGCCGGGCTCGATCCCGTCCGACGGCGCCTGGCGCACCTGGTCCGGGCCCCCACCGAACGGCGGGGTCAGCCGGGGCAGCGCGCCGGGACGCTCGTGCCACGCGAACACCTGCTCCCGCGGTTGGCTCAGGCGGGTCTCGTGGATGTACTCGTGCGTCATGGCGTTGCCGTCCGTTCGTTCGTCAGGGCGTGGTGGGTGCGTTCCCGCGGGCCGGTGGGAAGGGGCGGGTCAGCCGTTCTGGGGGACCTGGTCCACCAGCTGCTCGTCCTCGGGCTCGTCCGCCGGGGTCACGCGGCGCACCTGCTCGGAGGTCACCATCCGCTCCCGACGCCGCGGCTCCAGCTGCACCGGCGCCCCCGTCTCCAGGGACTTCAGCACCGCCTCGTTCACGCGCACGTCCAGCAGACCCTCCTCACCGGTGGGCTCGGGGGCCTTCCCGCTGCGCAGGCAGTCCACGAAGTACTGGGTCTGACCGCCGAACTGCTCCACGGGATCGTGGGCGAAGCTCTCGGAGGACCCGCTCGTGGTGAGGGTGTACTCGATGCCGGTGTCCGGGCCGAACCCGAAGCACGGCTCCGCGGAGATCTCTCCCTCCGTGCCGGCCACGGTGAAGCGCTCCACGGACTCGGAGGCGTACGAGATGGTGAACTGGGCCACCCGCTCTCCGGGGAACGTGAGGGTCACGGCCACCGTGTCGTCGAAGTCGAAACCGCGGCCCGGGGTGCGCACGCCCTTGGCGTAGACCTCCACGGGCTCGTCGTGGAAGAGGTTGCGCACCATGTTCTGCGGGTAGGTTCCCATGTCCGGGATGGGCCCGCCCCAGTACCCGGAGTGGCCGCGGTGGTTCTCCTCGGTGATGTCCTGGGAGAACACGGAGGAGAAGTACCGGGGGTCGCCGATGACCTTCTGGTCCCGGACCTTCTCGATCATCTCCACGGTGCCCGGTTCCTGGTGCAGCCGGTAGGCCACCATGAGGGTGGCGCCGCTCTGCTCGGCGGCGTCGATGATGGCCTGGCAGTCCTCCACGGAGGTCTCCATGGGCTTCTCGAGCAGCACGTGGATCCCGGCCTTCAGCGCCGGTTCCGCGAACTCGCGGTGCCGGAACACCGGGGTGGCCACGTACACGGCGTCGATGTCGCCGGACGCGAGCAGCGCGGGGTACTCCTCGTACGAGTGGATGGCCACGCCGAACTCCTGGCCCAGCTCCTCCGCCTTCTCCGGGCTGGAGGTCACCAGGGCGGCGAGTTCGGCGTCCTCGATCCTGCTGAGACCGGGGATGAACGCCTGCTGGGAAATCTGTCCGACGCCCACCACCGCGAAACGGACGGGACGGTCGTGAGAAACGGTGGCAACCATGGTTCTGACCTCCGGCATGTCGGGAATGACGGGTCACGCTCACGAGTCAGTGGCTCATGGCGTGCTCTGCCACCACTGTAGGCATGCGCCCCGAGCGGTGTCAGTGCCCGTTCACCCACCGCGCACACACCCGCCCGGCGCCCCTCCCGGCGCGGCACCCTGGTGCACCCGACTCCGCGCGGGCGGTCCGCACGACGCCGCCGCGGCAGTCGGGGCGCACCGCACTCACCGGGCGGGCCCCGCTCCGCGGCCGTGGGCGCGCAGGTTCGCTGCGCGGGATTCGAGCTTCTTCGTCACGAACCTGTTCCACACCGCTTGGGCGCCGTAGCCCAGGAGCGCGAGGACCACCACGAGCGCGAACACGGTGGGACCGTACGAGAGGACGGCCTCCCTGAGCGTGGGATGAAGCGGACTGTCGGATGAGAAGATCTGAATCATCTGCACGATGGATTCACCTCGTTCGTAGGTTGCCGGCGAGAGTGGCTCGCCGCGGCACGAGGGTCTTCCAGTCGTCCGGACAACCCCGTCCCGAGTCACCCAAGCCTAGAGACGGATCTCGGTGGTGCCCATGGCCATCCGGCCAGACTTCGGGTCTTCCTCTCTCTCCTGAACCTGCAGCCCCATCAGCAAGTGATGCTCAGAGCGGGTCCACCATGATGGACATTTCCGCACACAGCGGGTCCTCAGCGGGGCTGCTCGCCAGTCCGGCCAGGATCTTGTGACGCAAGGATTCGCCGCGTTCGGGCCACCTCACGAACGATCTCCCGTTGATGTATTCCCCGACGGCCAGAATGCCCTCGTCCGTTCCGGCCACGGCGAAGTCGACGGCCGCCTGTCGAGGGTTTTCGGCACCAAGGGACCGGGCGATGTCGCACAGCTCGGCCATGCTGACCCAGTCCATCTCACCGCGCTCCGCAACTTCGCGTCTGAGGTTTGCCTCGAAATCACTCATGGCTGACTTTTCCGCATGCGCGCCGCCATCGGGGCCCACGTCGTCCACGACCTTCCGCGGCCTACAGCTCACGCGCGTTGCGCAGCACCGGGATGGCCGTGCGGGTGCGCTCCACGAGTTCCATGTCCAGGCCCACCACGGCGTAGTCCGGGGCGTCCCCGAGGGACGTCACCACGGATCCGTCCGGGGCCGCCACGATGCTGTGGCCGACGCCGCGGGGCGCCTTCTCCGGGTTCTCCTCCCCCGCGGCCAGGGGGTTCGCCTGCCCCACGGCCACCACCCAGGAGGTGGTGTCCAGTGCCCGGGCGCGGGCGAGCAGCTCCCACTGCTCCGCCTTGCCCGGTCCGTCCCCCCAGGACGCACAGACCACGGTGACCGTGGCGCCGTCGTGCGCCAGGCGGGTGAACAGTCGGGGGAAGCGGATGTCGTAGCAGGTGGCGACGCCCACGGTGGTGTCCCCCACGGTGAAGGTGACGGGCTCCTCGCCCGGATCCACGGTGTCGGACTCCGTGAAGCCGAACGCGTCGTAGAGGTGGATCTTGTCGTAGCCGCGCACGGTCCCGTCCGGGAGGGCGATCAGCACGGTGTTGCGCACACGGTCGCCGTCACCCGGTGTGAACATGCCCGCGACGATCGCGAGCGAGTGCTGCTGGGCGAGCTCGGAGACGGCCGAGGCCCACGGGCCGTCCAGCGGCTCGGCCACGCCCTTGAGGCTGCGCCCGAACGCAACCATCGTGGCCTCGGGCAGCACCAGCAGCTGCGCGCCGTCCTCCCCCGCGCGGCGTGCGAGGTCCGCCACCTCCCGCAGGTTCTCCCCGGGGTCGTAGGTGCTGAGCAGCTGACCGAGTGCGATGCGCATGGGTGCCACCCTAGACGCCGACACCGCCGGGTCGTGAGACCGCGTCGCGGCGACGGGAACGCACTCGCGGCCCCGGTACGGGCGGCACGCGCCCGGCCGCGGGAGGGATGCAGCCCGACGAGCGCGTGGTGCCCCGCCGCTCTCAGGCGTTGCGGGCGATCTTCACCGCGCTGACGATCATCGGGATCTGCAGCGGCAACCGCCCCAGGGAGATGACCTGCTTGGACGCGGGCTCGTGCCGCCAGTCCCACGCCATCTTCCAGTTCCCGGGCCACACGCCCACGAACAGCGCGGCGGACACGGCACCGCCGACGCGGCGAGTGGCCGGAACCAGCAGCAGGGCGGCGGTGGCCAGTTCCACGTACCCGGAGTACACGGACCACTGCCGGGCGGTCCCGGGCAGCTGCTCCGGAACCAGCTTGTCGAACCCCGCGGGGCGGACCAGGTGCAGCACCCCCATGCCGGTCAGGGCCAGTCCGGAGAACACGGCGGAACGGTTGGCCTTGCGGCGGGCGGTCATCGGTTTTGTCGTCATGGCTTCACGGTACCGGTGGGTAGGCGTCGGCGCAGGACGCACGACGACGGCGTGGCCCCCACTGCCCCGGGGGACCTACCCTGGAACGCAACGAGCAGCGTCGTCGAACCGAGGAGATGCCCCGTGGACCCCTTCGTCTCTCCCGAGTGGCTGGCCGAGCACCGCGACGAGGTGGTGCTCGCGGACGCCCGCATGTACCTGGACGGGCGCAACGCGGAGGCCGAGTACCTGCAGGGACACCTGCCGGGCGCGGTGTTCGTGGACACGGAGACCGCCCTGGCCGCACCCGCCGCCCCCGAGGGTGGGCGCCACCCGCTGCCGGAACCGGAGGACTTCGCCGCCGCGATGTCCCGCGCGGGCATCGGGGACGAGACCACGGTGGTCGCGTACGACGACGCCGGGGGCGTGATGGCCGCGCGTCTCGTGTGGATGCTGCGCACCACGGGCCACCGCGCCGCACTGCTGGACGGCGGCCCCGGGTCCGTCCCCGCCGCGGATCTGGAACGCCGGCGCACCGTGCTCCCGGAAGTCCGCTTCACCCCCGTTCCGTGGCCGCGGGAAGCGCTCGCCACCATGGACGAGGCCGCCCACGGGCCCGTGGTCGTGGACGCGAGGGACCGGGCCCGGTACGCCGGCACCACCCCGGATCCCGTGGATCCGCGCTCGGGGCACATCCCCGGCGCCGTGAACGTCCCGTGCCGGGAGCACCTCGCGGAGGACCGGACGCTGCAGCCCGTCGAGGAGCTGCGGGCGCGTTTCGAGGCCGCCGGGGTCACGGACGCGAGCCGCATGATCTCGTACTGCGGTTCCGGGGTGACCGCGTGCCACAACCTGCTGGTGGCCGAGCACGCCGGGCTGGGCGTGGGGCGGCTGTTCCCCGGCAGCTGGTCCCAGTACTCCCACACGGACCGCCCGGTGGAGACGTCACCCGGTAGCTGAACCGCCCGTGGGGGTACTGACACCCCGCCCGCCGCAGTGCCAAGATGGAGCACACGCCACGTGGCCCGCGCCACGACGACATCAGGAGGCACGACATGACCCAGCAGCCCGAGAACACGGATCCCATCGCGTCCGCCGGTCAGATCGACGACCCGGACCAGCCCACCACCATGAAGGGCCAGGACGACTCCCGCGCCGGCCGTGACACCCAGCCGGACGAGGGCGCCACGGACGGGGACCCCGACCAACCGGGCACATCCCGCCGCGCCGCATCCGCTCCCCGGGCGGGAACCGTTCGCGACGCCGACGGCGCCACCGCCGCCTCCGCGACCCGGGGTGCAGTCCGTGACGACCGCGGCGAGACCGGCGGCAAGCCGCCCAAGGCCATCCGGGAAACCGGTGTCCCCGTGGTGGACGACGACGCCGTGGATGCCGCGAGCGCGCGCGAGGTGGACTCGGAGGCGCTGGCCGGAACCCGCAAGTTCCAGCCCCGTCCCGGGGACGCGAACCCGAACGTGTCGGACAATCCGGAGAACTTCCCGGACCACGAGAACCGTTCCGCGCACGAGGGTGTCGCGGGCGGGGGTGACGTGCGCGAGCATACGTCGGACCGGGACATGGTGAACCGGAACCTCTCGGACCTGGATCGGGACACCGATGACCGCCACGTGACCCGCCGGGAGACGGTGGACCGCACCACCGCCGATGCGCAGGCCTCCGACCGGGACACCACCCGCCAGGACCGGGACACCGATGACGGCAACAGCACGGTCCAGTACGAGAACCCGGAGAGCATTCCCGCCGTGGAACCCGTGCGCCACTCGCGCATGGTGGAGGAACGCGTCCAGGAGCAGGAGCGGGACTTCGACCTCGGGACCACGGAGGACGGCGAACGCTACCTCACCCCCAAGGACGTTCCCGGGGCCTGAGCGCACCCACGACGCACGCCCGGCCGGATGCCCCTCCGGCCGGGCGTCTGCGTGTCCGGGGTTCGAGGACACCCCGCCCCGGTGGCCCGTCGCGTGCGCCGCCGCGCCCCGGGCCGAGCACCTGTCCCCCAAAGATCACTCATGTCCACCCGATGTCATCACCGCAGGTCAGAGGCGAACTTCCACCGTGTTGACGGGCTGTGTATGCGTTTTCAAAATCACGACTCGGTCACAGGGCGGGCGAGGTCTTGCACGCCGTCGGTGATCTTGCGAACCTGTTTGCTATGGCGAAGCAAATGACACCTCGGATCCGGCTGGCCGCGGCCGCACTGATCGGCACGGTCGCGATCAGCGGATGCGCCGGCGGTCCCTCCTCCGGTCCCGACAGGGGTGGCGCGGCCGCGAGCGCCGACGGCGCTGCGCAGGGAAGCGCCCCGGCGACCGGTGCGACGTCGTCCGATCCCGCGGAACTGGCCGACGGTGTCACACCCGCCGAGGCGAACACCGCGGACGTCTATGAGCTCACGAAGACCTACACGGACCCGGACAAGCTGTTCACGGTGAAGTACCCCGAGAACTGGACGGCTCAGCAGAACCGGGGCTACCTGGAACTCACCAGCCCGGACGGGAAGGTCACGGGCACGGTGGCCTCCACCAAGGCCCGCCCGCCCAAGGGCGGCTGGTTCACCCGCCCCACGCACCCCCTGATCGGGCACGAGACGGAGCTGGGGAAACAGCTGAACACCAAGGTGTTCACGTACTCCACCTATGTGGCGGCCCCGCAGCGCAAGGACCGCGAGGACGCCGTGCTGTGGGGACTCACGGAGTCCGACGACAAGGGCATCGTGCACCTCAAGAGCGGCAAGGGACGCGCGGACCTGTGGGCGGAGTTCTACTACGGACCCGTCAACGAGGGGAACCGCCCCCTGTCCCAGGCCAAGGGTGTCGAGCTGGTCAACGAGATCAATCAGACGGACGATGCCGGAACCGTGGACGCGATCCTGAAATCCGTCCGCTCCGGCTCATAGGGCCCCCACACCACCCGTCGTCCGTCGTGGCGGGGCGCTCCGCGCGGGGAGAGGAGCAGGCACGGTCATCCTGGCAGCACACCGAGCACCACGTTCACCGTGGCCGCCAGGATGACCGTGCTGAACACGTAGGACAGCAGACAGTGGCGCAGGATCACGGCGCCGCTGCCGCGCGTGCCGTGTGCACGAGGCGATGCAGTGCCGGGGGATCAGCGCAGGGCGGCGGGGAGGCTCTCGAGCAGCCGCAGCCAGATCTCGGAGACCGTGGGATAGCTGGGCACGGCGTGGCGCAGCAGCTTCACGGGCACCCGCCCCACGATCGCGATCGTCGCCCCATGCACCAGTTCGGTGGCCTCCGGTCCCACGAACGTGGCACCCAGGAGGCACCCCGAGTCCTCGTCCACCACCAGTGTGGCGCGCCCGGCGGCGTCGTCCCGCAGCAGGGCGGCACCCGCGGCACCGGTGATCGGGGCCTCCGCGACGACGACGCCGTGCCCCGCCTCCCGCGCTTCGGCCCCGGTCATGCCCACGGCACCGACCGGGGGATCGGTGAACACGGCCTGCGGCACGGGAACGGGACCGTCCGGGGCGGTCTCGTGCCGTCCGGCGAGCCGGGAGCCGAGCACTCGGGCCTCGTACTTGCCCCAGTGGGTGAGCAGGGCGGTGCCGGCGGCGTCCCCGATCAGGTGCAGCCAGTCCGGCAGCCGCCCGGCGCGGGCGTCCTCCGGGGTGACCCCCACGGACTCCAGCCCCAGGTCGGTGAGGCGCGGTGTGCGGCCGGTGGCCACGAGCACCTCGTCCACCTCCAGCGGATCGCCCGTGGTGCGCAGCCGGACCGTGCCGCCGTGGATCCGGCCGAGACCGGTGTCCCGTGCGTCCTCGCGGTGAGCGGTCTCCACAGTCGTGTTCAGCCGCACGTCCACCCCGGCGTCCTCCAGGCCCGCGCGGACGAGCTCCCCCACGAACGGTTCGTTCTTCGCGAGCAGCGCGTCGCCGCGCACGAGCAGCGTGACGGAGGAGCCGAGCGCGGCCAGCCAGGTGGCGGCCTCCACGGCCACCACGCCGCCGCCCACGATCGCCAGGCGCGGCGGGACCTCCACGACCCCGGTGGCGTCCTTGGAGCTCCACGCGTGCAGACCCTCCAGGGCGGGCGGGACCACCCCGGTGGAGCCGGTGGCCACGACCACCGCGCGCCGGGCCGTGAGCGTCCGTTCGCCGTCCGGCCCGGTGACCCGGACGGTGCGCGGCCCCGTGATCTCACCGTGCCCGCGCACCACGCGCAGACCGGCGTCCTGTGCCCAGCGGACCTGCCCGGCGTCGTCGTAGTGGGAGACCCACGCGTCCCGGCGCGCGAGCAGCTCCCGCACCCGGACGGCCGGGGAGTCCACGCCGTCCAGGTGCGCGGCGGTGCGCGCCACCTCCACGGGGCGCAGCAGGGCCTTGCTGGGCATGCACGCGTAGTAGGAGCAGTCCCCACCCATGAGGGCCTCCTCCACGATGACGGCGGAGAGCCCGCCCTCGTGGGCGTACTGCGCCACGTTCTCCCCCGTGGGCCCGCCGCCGATCACGACGACGTCCGCGACGTCCTCCGCGCTCGTGCCGGTTTCCGGGGTGCTTTGGTTCGCGGTGGTCATGAGGGCTCCGTTCGTCGTGGGTGTGGGGCGAGTCTAGATGGATGGTGCGCACCGCTGTTCCCGGTGCGGCCCCGGCGCTGGTTGTCCAGCCGCGTCCATGCGCGGGCGTGTGCGATGCTGACGAGATGACTCAGCTGACCCGCCAGGAAAATGTCTTCGTCCTCGACATCAGTGACTCGCCCGAGGGCGACCACCGCTTCACCCACGAGCGGATCCAGGCCATCGACGCCGCGCTCACGCAGGTGGAGTCCACACCGGGGGATCTCGCGCTGGTGATCACGGCGCAGGGCAAGTTCTTCTCGAACGGTCTCGTGCCGGATCTGTTCGTCGAGCCCGGATACGGCAAGGCGTTCCAGGGGCTCCTCGCCCGTCTCCTGGTCCTGGAGGTCCCCACCGTCTGCGCGGCCAACGGCCACTGCTACGGCGGTGGGCTGCTGCTGGCCCTGGCGTGCGACGAGCGCTGCGCCCGGTCGGAGCGCGGGTTCCTGTGCCTCCCGGAGACCTCCATCGGGGTCCCGTTCACCTCCGGGCTAACCGCCCTGGTCTCCGCACGCCTCGCGCCGCGCGAGGTCCACCGTGCGATGATCCTGTCCCAGCGCTACGACGCCCCCGCGGCCGCCGCGGCAGGAATTGTCGACGACGCCGTTCCCGGCGCGGATCTGCTGGCCCACGCCGTGCGCCGGGCCGGTGAGCTGAGCCCGCTCCGCGGCTCCGTCCTGGCCGCGAATAAGCGGCGGCGGTACGCGGACGTGGTGGACGCGCTGCACCGCCCGGAGCAGCTCACCGTGGAGTCGGACGCCTGAGCCAACCTCTTGATGCTGTGCGTACGCGGCGCACCACCCGAGTCACACTGTCTTCGCGCCAGCATGTCGCGGGACGGGTGGGACTGGCGCGGTGGGCTCACGCCCGCCCGTGTTCCACGGCCGGTGACAACTGAAAGAAGCCACAGCACCCAACGAACGCAAGAAGTCAGTGCGTGATAGGGACAGTGGCGTCCCACGACCACGCGTCTAACCGAGGGCATTCGCCCAGGGGTGCTCGACCGCAGCTGTAAAGAAGCACGGCAGTGGGATCACCGGTGGGTGAGTTGGGGAAGAGCCGATCCAGTAGTGGCGTGCACAAGGTCGCGGGTGGCTTCCATTCCAGACGCAGGCCACAGGCCATGTCATAGGTGTGGACAAGGACCTCGACGGCACCCATTGCAGCGAACCCGGAGCCGTCCGACACTCCATAGGGGTGCCAGCCCGTGGCCTCGGGCCGGGCGTTCTCGACGGCCAGCTCAAGCATTCGGCCGCACATGGCGATTGCGTCAAGAATCTGGCGGTTAGTTGCGTTCGGATCGATCACGGCGTCAATGGGCAGATAGTTGTCCTGGGGTTCGGCGATCATCTGGGACGCGTAGGAGAACAGATCGTCTGCCACGTGCGCCGCCGTGTCACGGCAGGACCACTCCACGTCGCCGGCGGGTGCCGCCCATGATATGTCTGCAACGGCGCCCAGAAGCGACCGCATCTGCATAACCGAATCGCTGAGCACATTCGTCATCGAGTCCATGCGTCGATATTAGTGCCGCGCCGTCCTGAAGCGCTCTGGAGTTCTTCCCATAGCGGGGTACGAGAGGGCGTGGACAAGCCACCGCCCCCATCGGGGGGGGTAGGTAGATAGGTTGGGCTCATCACGAGCTCCGTCTTCTGGCATCCCTCGGTTACTACTGTCTCAGGGGACCGCGAGCTTCTGCAACGACAGTTGGCGCTCATAGGAACTGTGTCGCGTGCAGTGCTATCACGGTCGCAGTCACTGCCAGCCAAAGGTGCGCAAGTGCCGAAGCGTGAGCTTCTACTGGAGATCGCGTATATAGGCTGCGTTCCCGAGAATCGCTGGTTTGTACCTGTCAATGTCCGCCGTGGTGACGTGCTCGGCGATCACTTGGAGAAGGGTCGCGATGGCATCGTCGGGGCGGCCTGCCGCATGCATCGTCACGGCTTGGAAGGTCGCCAGCGAGGGCGAATCAGGGAAGGTCTGCCGGGCCGTTCTGAACACGGCCAGTGACTCCTCCACGCGGCCGATGTTTCGCAAGGTCGAACCGTACTGCAGGTAGCAACGGCGTAAGAGGTCACCACTGAGTCCGTGGGCGAGAGCCCGCTCGTAGAAGTTGGCCGCCTTTTCTTCCTGGCCGTCCGTGTCGTAGGCACCCCCGATCTCGTACAGCACACGCGGGTTCTCCGGATGCGCTTGGTAGAGGGGCTCCAGCGCGTCGATGGTGGGTTGCATGTTGCTGCGGTCGCGCGCCGCAACGATCCGATCGAGTTGAGCGTCAAGGTTCATGGGCGAATTATTGCACCCAGAACCTCTCCAGCACTCCAATTTTCAGCAGGGCATCAACATCAGCCCATGGTTCCCCAGGAAAGTCTGGGGCGGTCAAGGCTCGCATTGTCGAGAACCCACGTCGCAACCTCCCGGGGAGAAACCTCCGCCAAATAGACCCGCTGGCCACTCACGTAGCGATAATGTTCTTCGGCCTCCGGATCTGGGTCGTGTTCGCCGGGAAAACGCGCGTTTCCTCTCGGCACCGAGACGCTGAACGGAACATCAACCCACACGGAACCATCCCACTCATCGCGCAGATCAGGGCGATGCAGAAAAATCCCGTCTACCAGCACCAGGGACTGCTGCACGGATAGGTGACAGGTGTTAGGCAGCCAAATCGACTGCTGTGGTCATGATGGTTTCGAACCCGATCGGAGTCAATCGCCTGAGTCGGTCCTGACGCCGGCGGCGGTGATACGTCCGCTCGATCCAGGACACGATCTCGACCCTGAGCGTGTCGCGGTTCGCCCACGACTGGCGGTCAAGGACGTTCTTCTGCAGCAGCGCGAAGAAGCTTTCCATCGCCGCGTTGTCACCACAGGCCGCCACGCGCCCCATGGATCCGCGCAACCCGTGGCGCTTGAGCGCGGACACGAACGTTCGGCTCCGAAACTGCGATCCTCGATCCGAATGCACGATGCACTCGCTCACGTCATGGCCGTCACCTCGACGCCGCGTGAGGGCAGAATTCAGGGCCGCGACCGCCAATCGAGCTTTCATACGGTCGCTGATCGCGTACCCGGCGATCCTGCCCGAGTAGACGTCTTTCACGGCGCACAACTACACCTTGCCTTCCCGGGCTTGAGTTCCAGCCATCGTCGCAACACTGGTTCAACTCGCATTCAGTAAAGCATGGAGTCGTTCGGCTGGAGTGTCCCAGTCGAGCGTCTTGCGTGGACGTTCGTTGAGGTCCTCTGCCACGCGTCGCAATTCTGCGGGCGTGTGGCGGGAGAGATCGGTGCCCTTCGGGAAGTACTGGCGTAGGAGACCGTTCGTGTTCTCGTTGCTGCCGCGCTGCCAGGGGCTGCCCGGATCACAGAAGTACACCGCCATATCGGTGGCGGTCTGGAACCCCACATGCCCCGACATCTCGGTGCCCTGGTCCCAGGTCAGCGAGCGGCGTAGCGCTGCTGGCAAATCAGCGACGGTGGTGATGAGGCCATCGCGCACGGTCTCGGCCGTGTGGTCATGTTCAAGGTGCACGAGGGTAACGAAGCGGCTTGATCGCTCGACGAGTGTTCCGATTGCTGATCGTCCCATCGTGCCGACGATGAGGTCCCCTTCCCAATGCCCAGGGATTGCACGATCCTCAGCTTCCGCGGGCCGCTCAGCGATGGAGACCATAGGGTCCACGAAGCGACTGGTTCTCTTCGCTGGATCGCGCCGTGGTTTTCGTGTTGTCCGCCCGCGCCTCATCGACGCGGCGATCTCGCGTTTCAGAGCGCCGCGTCCTTGGACGTAAATCGCCTGGTAGATCGTTTCGGTGCTCACCCGCATCCCTTGATCGTCCGGGAAGTCTTTCACGAGCCGGTGACTGATCTGCTCTGGTGACCATCGTTTACGCAACTTCGCTGCCACATAGGCGCGCAAATCGCCAGCAGATTCGAGTTTGCATGCACGTCGCCTCGGTCGGCGCGCCGCCGCGATCCGGTGCGCCGCGTAAGGAAGATAGCCGACTGTCGTGGCCGTGTTGCGGGCGATCTCCCGGCTGATCGTCGACGCGCTCCGCCCCAGCGCCCGCCCGATCGACCTTATCGAGTCCCCGCGGCTGCGTAGATCGTGAATACGCTCTCGTTCGATCAAACTCAGGTAGCGAGAATCGATAACAGTCTCAAGACGCGCCAGATCAACCGGGGCGCCTCTCGTATAGGCATCACGCGGGCTCTTCACATTCGCCAGTATCGCCACCTGACGGTAGCGAACTACACGACCGTCGGGGTGAACGCGTCCGCCCGTTATCTGCTTGATGCCCTTGTCCCAATCTTGCGCAGAGCGCTTGTCCACGCCGACCCGTCTCGCAGCATCCGCCCGACTGACACCGTCGGCACGCAACCGCTCAAACCGTGCTCGTTGAGCGCGGGTGTCCTTCCCCGTGAAGATCCCCGCCTGATGCGCCCACTTGTAGCAAGTGACCCGCACGAACCCGAGCTCTTTCGCGACCTTCGACACGTTCCCCGTCGACGCCAGCAGGCGGAAGAACTCGGCCTTGTCCTCAGCCGTATAAACCCGGCTCTTCGCACGGGAAGTCGATACGCCAGCCTCATTTCGCCACCGGTAACACGACTCAACGCTCAGCCCCAGCTCAGCCGCGACAGCACGGATCGTGCCGCCACGATCAAGCCGACGGAAGAACTCGTCCCGCTCCTTCGCCTTGTACTGCACATTCTCCCTACCCCTCGGCCGAATAACCATCGCACGCACCTCTCGATCAGAGTGTTGCGACGATGGCTGGAACTCAAGGGGTGCGGTGTTCAGCGATCTCGGTCAACCACACCTCGTTCACCTGAATCGGCCCGGGTTCTCTGCCGCTACTTTGTGGGTGCGGGCTCTCGGGTGAGGGGCTCGTAGTGGAGCGTCTCGGACTCTACCGGGGTCAGCATCCCCAGGGAGCCGTGGAGGCGCCAGTTGTTGTACCAGTCGACCCAGCCGGCAGTCGCGAACTCGACGTCTGAGAGCGTCCGGAACGGGCCGTGGTGGAAGACGGTGGTGCGGATGCACTTGGTCTTGAACAGCCCATTGACCGTCTCCATGAGCGCGTTATCGAACGCATCGCCGACGGTCCCGATCGAGGGAGCGATGCCCGCGAGGTCGAGGTGCTCGGTGTACCGGATCGACGTGTACTGCGATCCGGCATCGCTGTGCGCCACCAAAGAGCCTGGTGAGACCTGGTTTCCTTCGCATTCCCACTGCCACAGCACGATCCGCAGTGGCGTCATGACGAGATCGGTGCGCATGCTCGAGGACGCGTGCCAGCCCACGATCCGCTGAGCGAACACGTCGACGACGAACGCGACGTACACGAACCCGGCCCAGGTGCGGACGCAAGTGAAATCGGTGACCCAGACCAGGTTCGGAGCCGGGGCCGTGAAGTCGCGATTGAGCAGGTCACCCGCCCGTTTCCCATCAGGGTTCGGGATGGTGGTGCGCAGCTTCTTCGCCCGCCGGATACCTTCGAGGCCGAGGGTGCGCATCGCCCGGTCCACCGCCCCACAGGAGGTGCCGGCCAGGCCTTCCTGACGGCGGAGCAACGCGACCCACTTCCGCCGCCCGTAGAGCCCTTCAGGGGTCATTTGCCACCGCTGGGTGGTGGCGTTGAACGTCCAGGCCAGCTCACGGATCTTGTCCTCGACCAGAGCGTCTGTGACGGTCCGATCGGTGACGCGGGCCGGGTGCTTCCAGGACCGGTAGGTGCGTGCAGCGATGCTCAGGCCCTGCTGAGACAGGACGCGGAGGATCGACTCGACTGCATAGCCCTCGGCGCGCATCTCGTCGATGAACGCGCAGATCAGCGGTTTCGGGGGTCGAGCTCCCCGCGAAGAAAATCGAGGCCCGGCGCAGGATCTCATTGTCCTCCCGCAGCCGCTTGTTCTCGGTCTTCAACCGTTTGACCTCGGCAGACTCCTCGCTGGTGACGCCGGGACGGGTCCCATCATCGACCTCGGCCTGGGCCAGCCAGCGCCGAACGGACTCCCGCGAAACGCCCTCCCGCCGGGCGACCGCGGTAACTGCGGCAGTGAGGGTGGGGTACTCCTGGGCGTGCTCCCTGACGAGCCGCACGCACCTCGCGCGCAGCTGGGGATCGATCTTCTTGGGCATGCTGTCCATCCTTCAGGACTCAAACAGCAGCGGCATCAAGCCCGGGCCGATTCAGATAGCATGACGCCATGACAACAGAACAAATTGAGTCTTCCGACGAAGACGAGCTGCTCACTAGGTCGCTATCCCGTGAAGAGCGTGAAGACCTCGAGCAAAAGAACGAATCCCCAATATCCGTGACGTTTGCCACGCAGGATTACCCCATTGATGGTCTTGTAAAGCGACTTGAGAAAGGCTCCATGTTGATTCCCCAGTTTCGGGGAAACGATGATCGCGTCAAGACTGCCGGCTTTCAGCGCGGGTTTGTATGGTCTAAAGGCCAGATGGACAAGTTTATTGAATCTCTGCTGCTCGGATACCCCATACCTGGAATTTTCCTCATTAAGCAGCATGAAGATAATAGGCTACTCATTCTCGATGGCCAGCAACGGCTTGAAACACTAAGGCGCTTCTATGCCGGGGTGCATGAGGGTCGTGTTTTTTCCCTCTCCAATGTGGGTGAGCAATTTGAGGGACTGACATACAATAGTTTAGATGAGAGTTTCAAAATCAAGCTCGATGATTCATACATGCAGGCAACAATTGTTTCGGCCGATGGTTCAGATGAGGTCGATGATGCTATATATCAAATTTTTGAGCGGCTCAACTCTGGGGGGACCCAGCTCACGCCCCATGAAATTAGAGTAGCGCTTTACGCGGGTAATTTAATGTCTGCAATTGAACGTTTAAACGAAGATGATAATTGGCGCTCTCTGTACGGCAGAAAGTCAAAGCGAATCCGAGATCACGAGCTGGTAATGCGGATTCTGGCCCTGTACGAGGAGAGCGCAAAATATAAAAGGCCGCTAAAGCAGTTTCTTAACGGATATGCGAAATCCCATCGTAAGCAAAATGTGGATACCTTAAGGGCGGGCCACTACTTCATAGATGCCGCCCTGCAAATTGAAACCCAGGTAGGAAGCGGTGCGTTTCGTCGCAAGGGCGGCGCGCAGGTGAACGCCGCTCAGGCTGAGGCAGTCATGGTCGCGGTAATGGAAGCTGCGTCTAAGGGACTAGTCCCTTCGGACCTCTTAGGAAAGATTACTGCCTTGCAGTCTGATCAAGAATTTATCGCCTCCACTACGAAGTCTACGGCGGACAATGACGCTGTTCAGCAGCGCCTTGCCAAGGCCAAGGAATATCTGATCGACCATGGGTAAATCCGGCACTCCTGGGTGGCCTCCAGCGTCAATTCGCCAACGCATAAACAATCATCAAGAGCTGGAAGATATGGTTCGAACATTGGATGCAGAAATGCCCGATGCGGTTGAGAGGGCTTTAACAAGGTACTTGGTTGTCCGATCCGCAGGGCTAGTAGAAGCGGTAAGAGATGACGCAACCGACCTACATTGCCAACGAGTAGGATCCCCCCGTCTTTACCGACGGGTATCATCCGGCCTGCGATCCGGTCAAGGTGTGAGGCCAAGGCAGTTGGTCGAATACTTGGCTACCTTCGACCTGGATTGGCGCAGCGAGCTCGAACAATTCTTGAGTGAAGATGATAGCAGACGATCCGATGATTTAGGAGCGCTTGTAAATTCGAGGAAAAAGATCGCGCACGGTGACGGCGACCAAGTAACCTCACGTAATGCTCTTCAGTGGTCTCAAACCGCTTTAGAGGTTGCCAAATGGCTTGTCGATCGTTTTGATCCGAACTGAGAAAACCTTACTGATCGCCAGTGGCCTTACGTGCGGTATTGATTTTAGAAACCACGGGCCTGCTCACGCCATGTGTGCGAGCGACCTCGGAGACGCTATGGCCAGCGCGTAGATCACGGAGCATCGCCTCGCGTTGAGCGTTGGTGATCCTTGCTCGCTTGTTGGTGCGAGAAGGGGGCTGCTGTACGGATAGGTGACATCTGATCTGGCTTGCCCGTAGGGCGGCCTGGAAGGATGCGCACTATGCCTGCTCCCTGCCCTCAGGAGTTCCGCGACGATGTCGTGCGTGTGGCCCGGTCCCGTGAGGATGGCGTCACGATCGCGCAGATCGCGAAGGACTTCGGCGTCCACGAGATGACGCTGCATAAATGGATCCGCCAAGCCGACATCGACGACGGCAACCGTCCCGGCAAGTCGCGCGAGGAGTCCTCCGAGCTGCGTGATGCGCGTAAGCGGATCCGGCTGCTGGAGCAGGAGGACGAGGTCTTGCGCCGCGCCGCTGCGTATCTCTCGCAGGCGAACCTGCCGGGAAAATCCTCTACCCGCTCGTGAACGAGCTCGCTGCCGACGGTATCCCCGTCGCGGTGTCCCTGCGGGTCCTCAAAGCTCTCCCGCCAGCCCTACTACCGATGGCGGAAACAACAGGTCACGGAGTCTGAGCTGGTCGAGGCCTACCGGGCGAACGCGTTGTTCGACGCCCACCGCGATGATCCCGAGTTCGGGTATCGGTTCCTGGTCGGCGAAGCGGAGGCCGCTGGCCAGCGCATGTGCGAGCGGACCGCGTGGCGGATCTGCCGGGACAATCAGTGGTGGTCCGTGTTCGGCAAGAAGCGCGGCAAGAACGGGAAGCGCCCCGCGCCGCCGGTCCACGATGACCTCGTGAAGCGTGACTTCTGCGCTGACGACACCAACGAACTCTGGCTGACTGATATCACCGAGCACTGGACAGAAGATAACAAGCCCTACCTCTGCGCCATCAAGGACGTGTTCTCCGGCCGGATCGTCGGCTGCTCGATCAGCGACAGGATGAAGGCCCACCTCGCGGTGAACGCCCTGGACAACGCGATATCCCGACATCGCGACGCCGCTGGCTGCATCGCCCACTCGGACCGCGGGTCCCAGTTCAAGTCGCGGAAGTTCGTGCACGCTCTGAACCGTCATCACCTCGTGGGCTCGATGGGGAAAGTCGGCGCTGCCGGCGACAACGCCGCGATGGAGTCCTTCTTCTCGCTGCTGCAGAAGAACGTCCTGGATCGCAAGAGCTGGCGGACCCGAGAAGAGCTCCGAATCGCGATCATCACCTGGATCGAGCGGACCTACCACCGCCGTCGCCGACAGGCCCGCCTCGGTCGATTGACCCCCATCGAATACGAGACCATCATGAACCCGGCCGTGAGCCTCGCGGCCTGACACCCCAACTGTCACCTGTTCGTGCGGCAGCCCCCAGGTGTTCGGCCAGGCACGTGAGGGTTTCATGACGACTCATACCCGGAGTCTCCCAGCCGTGTCCGGGATGACCGACCGTCGTGCACGGAAGAGCTGCTACCCGGTCTGGATAATTTTCGTTTGCGATATTCACATGCGTGAAGTTCCACCCCAGAGACCACAACGTCATGACCCGCAACAGCTAGTAGAGGAATCCTCCCCGGCCGCGTCTTCGTGCTTTGGCGCGGAGTTCATCCAGTCGTACCAGCACCTCAATCTGAAGTAGGCACGGCCACCCGTGGACCACCAGCCCCAAACCCAAGCAACCCATGGCCCACCAGGGATGGGCGGAGACCGTGAGAGCAGCTGCGGCCAGCAGATGGATCGCAAGCGACACAGCGTGACTGACCAGTGACCCGGCGGCATCAGACCTGAACGGATTAAGGTCGGCGAAGGACCTGATGGGGCGACGTACCTGCCGGTTCCACCGCGCCCGGTCCAGCACTCGGGCCAGCGAACGTGGCCTGGTCCAGCGAATCATCGAGGACCCCAGAGCTGTTCGTCGCCACTGGTGGGCGAGCAGCCGCTGGGTGGGACGCCCGTAGAACACGCCCGCCCCAAAGGTCCCGGCGGTCACCAGCCCCACGTACCCGCCCGGGGACCGCGGCAGGACGACGACGAAGCCACACGCCAGGACAAGTACGGTCACCAACGCGGCAAAAACACTGGAAATCTTCATCCCCGGCAATCCATTTGGCAATCTACGGTCTTCTCAGCGCAGGTCTCGATGCCTGCGCCCCGTGGACACTGCTCCGTCACCAGCCGCCGGTAGCCTCACCCGGGAACACAGTCATCCAGTAGTCCGGCAGCACCTCGCGCAACGGCTTCCACACAAGCTGCGTGGGATCGTCCGGCGCCGCGACACCCACCAGCACGTCGGGTCCGTGAACGGCCAGCCTCTCCCGGCACACGCCGCACGGGCTGAGGACCAGGAACCTTCCCGCTTCATCCCGGTGCAAGCACACAGAGGCCACGATCTCCTGGTCGAGCCGGAACGCCGCCGCGTAGGGCTCGATCTCGTGGCACACCTCCACCGCCGGGTTCACCGCATCCGGAGCGGTGCCGGTGAGAACGGTCCCATCCGCGAGTAGCATCGCAGCAGCCCCGCGCTGGTCGCCCTGAGGAAAGCGAACTTCAATCAGATTCAGACAGGCGTTGACGGTTTCATCCAGTTGCTCCCGCTTCATACTGGAACTCTAGGCTGGCGCCAGGACACCTTTGCGGTACCCGCGTGAGCGCGTTCCTGGACACCCGGAATCCCCGCCAATATCGTGGTCATCACGATGAACCGGTCACCGGGGCGTTGTCTGCCGGAGGCCCTACCGGGGCCTCCGCGCTTATGCGAGGCACCCACTTGCGTGCGGTCTGGTCCGTCCGCTTCCGGTTCCACGTGCATACACCCATGGGCGACGACGCACTGCACACCACGCCCTCTGCCCGGTCATGTCGTCAGACACCTACGCAGAAGCACCCAGGGGCGCCGCGAAGTAGTCCTCGATCCTCCGCCACGCGTGCTCGCGGTCCTCTCGGGTGCCCCCGAAACCCGCCACGTGCCACAGCGGAGCCAGGGCGGCAGGTCCCGGCATCGAGTCGTTGAAAAGGGCGTGCCCCGCGCTCGGGTACTCCTGGATGTCGTACCCCACCGAGGCTGCGTCGAGCTTTGCCTCCAGCTTCTGCGCCGCACCCCGGTTCTGCAGGTCCCCCGCACCGTAGGAACCCACCACCGGGCAGGCGTGGCCCACGTCCTCGGGGACGGTTCCGTAGTTCACGCTCGCCACGGCGTAGCGGTCCCGGTCGCACGTCAGCAGCGCGAAGCCCCCGCCCATGCAGAAGCCGACGATGCCCACGGCCTCGGTGGTCTCCGGCTGAGCGAGCAGCCACTGCCCACTGGTCTCGATGTCCACCAGCGCCTTGCCCTTACCCGTGCTCATGGAACGCATCGTGGCAACCAGGCACCGCCGCGCCCCACCGTCCGAGTACAGGTCCGGGACGACGACCTCGTAGCCCCACCCGGCAATGCGGCCGGGGTTCATTCATGCCCCGGAGGGCTCAGCCCCGGAACGCCCCCGCCAGGTTCCGAGCCCCGGAAGCCAGCAGGGCGACGTCGGCGCCCACGTTCACGAAGTCCGCGCCCGCGGCGAGGTAGTCCCGCGCCTGGTCCTGCGCGAACGCGTTCACGCCCACGAACTTGCCCGCGCCCTGCACCGCGGTGATCACGTGCTTCACGGCGGCGACGACGTCCGGGTGGGTCTGCTCCCCGATCAGCCCCATGGAGGCGGCGAGGTCCGAGGGGCCCACGAACACGCCGTCCACCCCGTCCACCGCGGCGATCTGCTCGATGCCCGCCACGGCTGCCGCGGACTCCGCCTGCACCACCAGGGTGATGGTCTCCCGGGCGCGCGGCAGGTAGCCGGGGATCCCGCCCCAGCGCCCGGAACGGGCCAGCGCCGCACCCACCCCGCGCACGCCCGCGGACGGGTACGCCACGGACCGAGCCGCGGCCTCCGCCTCGGCCACCGAGTCCACCATGGGCACGATCAGCGACTGCACCCCGAGGTCCAGGTACTGCTTGATGATGACCTCGTCGTTGGCGGGCACCCGCACCACGGAGAGCACGGGGTACCCGGCGATCGCGCGCAGCTGCGCCTGGATGGACTCCAGGGACAGGGGCGAGTGCTCGCCGTCCACCAGGAGGTAGTCGAAGCCCGCGCTCGCGCAGATCTCCGCCGCCGTGGGATCGCCCGAGGACAGGAAGATGCCCGTGACCGGGTCCTCAGGGGTGCGCGGCAGCGCGAAGAGGTCCTTGAGGCTCGGCAGCACGCCGGGCAGGTTCGCGGCGTCCGGAGCGCGGAAGGTGTGGATCAGCTCGTTCACTCGAAGCGACACGTGATGGCTCCCAATTCTCCGTAGTCCGCGTGCACGGTGTCCCCGGGGTGCACCCACATGGGCTTGGTGAAGGACCCGGCCAGCACGATGCTCCCGGCCTCCAGCGCGTCCCCGTGTGCCGCGAGCTTGTTCGCGAGCCACGCCACACCGTTCGCGGGGTGGTTGAGCACGGCCGCGGCAACACCCGTGTCCTCCAGGGTCTCGTTGCGGTACAGCAGCGCAGACACCCACCGCAGGTCCACGGCGTCAGGCGCCACGGGGTTGCCGCCGTACACCATCCCGCCCAGGGCCGCGTTGTCCGAGATGGTGTCAACGATCGTGCGGCCCTCCATCTGGATCCGCGAGCTGAGGATCTCCAGCGCCGGCACCACGTACTCGGTGGCCCGCAGCACGTCGAAGATGCTCGTGTGCGGCCCGCGCAGCTCGTCCTTGAGCACGAACGCGAGCTCCACCTCGATCCGCACGTTCGAGTACTGCCCGTGCTCGATCACCGAGCCGTTCTCGTGGACCTGGTCCGCGAAGATCGCCCCGTAGTCCGGTTCCGTGATCCCCGTGGCCTCCTGCATGACCTTGGAGGTGAGCCCGATCTTCCGGCCCACCAGCCGCCGCCCGGACTCCTGCGCCCGCTTGCGCCACTCGTTCTGCACCGCGTAGGAGTCCTCCACGGTCATCTCCGGGTAGCGCTTGGTGAGGCGCTCGATCATCGTGCGGTTCGCCTCCGCGGCGGCCAGTTCGTCCGCGATGGCCACCACGCGTTCGTGGTCCAGCATGTCCTTGCCTTTCGGTTCGTGCGTGCGCGGTGGACGACGACGCCGCTCGCCCACCGAGGGCGCGGGCGGCGTCGTCGTCGCGGGTCAGAGCTGGTGACCCATCTTGTACTCGCCCTTCTTCCAGTCCGGCATGGACTCCTCACCCTCGGAGGGGCGCGTGTAGGAGAAGCCGTCCGCGCCGATGGTCACGGCGAGCTCGGAGTCGTCCGTGCGGGACACGACCTCCTGCGGGTTGCCGTCCAGGTCCAGCACCAGGGACGCCTCCGTGTACCAGGAGGGGACCACGGGGGTGCCCCACCAGTCGCGGCGCTGGTTGTCGTGGACGTCCCACGTGACCACGGGGTTGTCCGGGTCACCGGTGTAGTAGTCCTGCGTGTAGATCTCCACGCGGTGCCCGTCCGGGTCCCGCAGGTAGAGGTAGAACGCGTTGGACACGCCGTGGCGGCCGGGGCCGCGCTCGATCCTGTCCGACTGGCGCAGCGCACCGAGCTTGTCGCAGATGGCCAGGATGTTGTGCTTCTCGTGGGTCGCGAAGGCCACGTGGTGCATGCGGGGCCCGTCGCCGCCGGTCA
The DNA here is from genome assembly GCF_003226895.2 of Kocuria tytonis. Taxonomy (GTDB): domain Bacteria; phylum Actinomycetota; class Actinomycetes; order Actinomycetales; family Micrococcaceae; genus Kocuria; species Kocuria tytonis. Next base: position 625,164 of record NZ_PNJG02000002.1, on the reverse strand, counting down.
TGGCGGTGTCGTGCACGGTGGGCTTGCGGCGCATCCACGCGGCGTACACCGTGCCCTGCTCGTCCTGGATGTCCTCGGTCACGCGGAAGCCCAGGTCCTGCATGAACTTGGTGGCGCGGGGCACGTCCGGGGTGACCTGGTTGAAGTGGTCCAGGCGCACCAGGGCGCCCGGGGTGTAGAGGTCGTAGCGCCACGCGAGGCGCTCCACGTGCTCCACGTCGTAGAAGAACTCGTACGGGAAGCCCAGCGGGTCCTCCACGCGCACCGACTCGCCGATGCCCTTGGTGAAGCCCTCCGCACGGCGCTCCACGCGGCAGCCGAGCTCCTCGTAGAAGGCCACGGCCTTGTCGAGGTCCTCGGGGGTGCGCACGCGGTAGGAGAACGCGGCCACGGCGGCCACGGGGCCCTGGCGCAGCACCAGGTTGTGGTGGATGAACTCCTCGATCGAGCGCAGGTAGACGGTGTTCTCGTCCTCCTCCGTGACCGTGAGCCCCAGCACGTCCACGTAGAACTCGCGGGAGGCCGCGAGGTCCGTGACCACGAGCTCCATGTACGCGCAGCGCAGGATGTCCGGCGCGGGCACGGAGGGGGTCTTGATGGGGTTGTCGGTGGTGATCGGGGCTTCCTGCGAAACATAGAAGCCCGAGGACGTCATCGTCCGGTCAGCGGGATTCGTCATGGTGTGTCCTTCGTGGTGAGAGTGCCTCGTGATGACAGTGAAAGGGTCGTGGGGTTCTGGCGCCGCCCGCCGCCGCGGACCGTGCGGCCCGCGGCGGGGCGGAGCGGCGTGGGACCGGCGTGGGAGTGCTGCGTGGGCGGGGCTCAGCCGTCCGTCTTGGCGGCGGCGTCCTCCTGCTTGCCGAACACCGGGTTGTGCACCTCGCCCAGGTTGATGTGCACGGCCTGCTGGTCCGTGTAGAAGTCGATCGAGCGGTAGCCGCCCTCGTGGCCCAGCCCGGAGGCCTTCACACCGCCGAACGGGGTGCGCAGGTCGCGCACGTTGTTGGAGTTCAGCCACACCATGCCCGCCTCCACGTTCTGCGCGAAGTTGTGGGCGCGCTTGAGGTCGCTGGTCCAGATGTAGGCCGCCAGGCCGTACTTGGTGTTGTTCGCGAGCTCCAGGGCCTCCTCGTCCGTGTCGAACGGGGTGATGGCCACCACCGGACCGAAGATCTCCTCCTGGAAGATCCGGGCGTCCGGCTTGACGTCCACGAACACCGTGGGCGCCACGTAGTTGCCGGTCTCGAAGCCCTCGGGGCGGCCGCCACCGGCCACCAGGCGGGCCTCCTGCTTGCCGATCTCCACGTAGGACATGACCTTCTCGTAGTGCTCCGGGTGCACCAGGGCACCCACCTCGGTGCTGGGGTCCGAGGGCAGACCCACCTTCACCCGCTTGGCCTGCGCGGCGTAGCGCTCCACGAACTCGTCGTAGATCCCGCGCTGCACCAGGATGCGCGAGCCCGCGGTGCAGCGTTCGCCGTTGAGGGAGAACACCCCGAAGACCGTGGCGTTGATCGCGGCCTCGAGGTCCGCGTCCTCGAAGACCACGGCCGGGGACTTGCCGCCCAGCTCCATGGACAGGCCCTTGAGGTACGGGGCGGCGTTGCCGAAGATGATCTGGCCCGTGCGGGACTCGCCCGTGAAGGAGATCAGGGGCACGTCCGGGTGCTTGACCAGGGAGTCACCGGCGTAGCCCTCCTCGCCGAAGCCGTTGACCAGGTTGAACACACCGGCGGGCACGCCGGCCTCCTCGAAGATCCCCGGCCACAGGGAGGCGGAGAGCGGGGTGAACTCTGCGGGCTTGAGCACCACGCAGTTGCCGGTGGCCAGGGCGGGGCCCAGCTTCCAGGACTCGAGCATGAACGGGGTGTTCCACGGGGTGATCAGACCGGCCACGCCAATGGGCTTGCGGTTCACGTAGTTCACCTGGCGCCCGGGGACCTTGTAGGCGTCGTCGATCTGGGCGACCACCAGGTCCGCGAAGAAGCGGAAGTTCTCCGCCGCGCGGCGGGCCTGACCCAGCGCCTGGGTGATGGGCAGGCCGGAGTCGTAGGACTCCATGGCGGCCAGCTGGTCCCCGCGGGACTCCACGATGTCCGCGATCTTGTGCAGGATCCGGGAGCGCTCACGCGGGAGCATCTTGGGCCACGGGCCCTCCTCGAACGCCTTCTTGGCGGCGGCCACGGCGGCCTCGATGTCCGCCTTCTTGCCGGAGGCGGCCTTGATGTAGGGCTCGTTGGTCACGGGGTTGAGCACGTCGAACGTGTCCCCGTCGATCGAGTCCACCCACTCGCCGCCGATGTAGTGGCGGATGGACTCGGGAAGGTTCTCGGGCTTGGTGTCCTGCAGAGCGGCCATGGGATGACTCCTCGTATCAGTGGATTCGGTGGGTTGTCTCACGCGGTGCGCCGCTGCGCCGCACCACGGTCCTCGCGGCTGCTGAGGTAGCTGGCGAGGGTCGCGGCGCGGTGCTGGCGGACGGCACGCTCCACGGCGTCCGCCGGGGCGTGGGTCTCGATGAGGTGGAGGATGTGGTGGTGCTCGTTCACCGAGGCGCGGGCGCGCTCCGGGACGAACGAGAACGTGGAGGTCCGCAGGTGGTTGAGGCGTTCCCACTCCACCGTGACCAGGTCGTTGAGCCGCTCGTTGGGGCACCGGCACGCGAGCACCCGGTGGAACTCGTGGTTGGTCTCCGTGAACGTCTGCGGGTCGAAATTCTTCAGGGACGCCTCCATGGAGGCGTTGAGCTCCCGCGCGTGGGCGAGGTCCTCGGCGGTGATGTGCGCCGCGGACAGCGCGGTGGCCGCGCCCTCCAGGACCGCGAGGACCTCCATGCTGTACGTGTACTGCTCGCCGTCGACCATGGACACCCGCGCGCCCACGTTGCGCTCGAACGTCACCAGGCCCTCGGCCTCGAGCCGCCGGATGGCCTCGCGCACCGGCACCACGGACATGCCCAGCGTCTCGGCGATGCTCGCGAGCACCAGACGGTAGCCCGGGGAGAACGCCTGGGACATGATCTGGGCCTTGATCCAGTCGTACGCGCGCTGCGCCTTGGAGGGTGCGGCGTTCGCGGTCAGGGGCATGCGGTCCTCGGTTCGGCTCGGGGGGCTCAGTGGGGGCGGGTGCTCAGGGACAGGTCACTCGGAGGGCAGCGGGTTCTCGGCCAGCCACTGCTGGAACTTCTGCTTCCACTCCCCCGTGGGCGGGAACAGCCCGTCCACCGGGTGCCCCTCGGCCACGCGCTCGGCCACCCAGGCGTCCTCGTGCTCCTTGGCCAGGGCGTCCTTGGCCACCTCCTCGGCGAGCTCGCGCGGGATCACGACGACGCCGTCGTCGTCCCCCACGATGACGTCACCCGGCAGCACGGTCACGTTGCCGCAGGCCACGGCCACGTCCGCCTCCCACGGCACGTGCCGCCGGCCGAGCACGGCCGGGTTGGGGCCCTTGCAGAACACGGGCAGCCCGATCTCCTGCACCGCCGCGTAGTCGCGCACGCCGCCGTCCGTGACCACCCCGGCCGCACCGTTGTGGCGCGCCCGCAGCGCGAGGACGTCCCCGAGGGTTGCGGAACCGGTCTCGCCGCGCGCCTCGATCACGATCACCTCGCCCTCGCCCACGGCGTCGAACGCGCGCTTCTGGGCGTTGTAGCCGCCGCCGTGGCTCGTGAAGAGGTCTTCGCGGTTGGGCACGAAACGCAGGGTCTTGGCGGTGCCCACGAGCTTAGTGCCGGGGGTCTGCGGGAAGACGTCCGCGACCACCACATTGTTGAGCCCGCGCTTGCGCAGCTGGGCGGAGAGACCCGCGGTGGGGGCCTTGTCGAGCATCGCGCGCAGGGCAGGGCTGAGTGCGTTCTCCGTGCCCTGCTCGGGCAGCCCCGCGGCCTCGCGGGAACCCCAGGCCTCCTCGCGCTGGGTGTCGTTCACGGCGGGCATCGCGCCCAGGCCCTCGTCGAAGCCCTCGGTGCCCTCGGTCACGCGGCTGACCAGGCGGCCCGACGACGGCGCCCCGGCCGCGCTCGGCGCGTCCACCTCCACCTCCACGACGTCCCCGGGCTGTGCCACCGAGGACCCGGCGGGCGTGCCCGTGAGGATCACGTCCCCCTCCTCCAGGGTCACGTGCTGAGAGAGGTCCGCCACGAACTGGGCGAGCGGGAAGATCATGTTCTCCGGCGCCGTGGTGTCCTCCTGGACCACCTGGCCGTTGCGCCACGTGCGCACGCGCAGCTGCTCCGGGGAGACCTCACGGGCGTCGATCAGCGCGGGACCCAGGGAGGTGTAGCCGTCCCGGCCCTTGTTGCGCAGGTTGGATCCCTTGTCCGAGGCCCGCAGGTCGTAGAGGCCCCAGTCGTTGGAGGCCGTGACCGCGGCCACGTGGTCCCAGGCGTCCTCGAGGGACACGTTCCTGGCGGGCTCACCGATCACCAGGGCGATCTCGCCCTCGAACGCCAGCAGCTCCGTGCCGGCGGGACGCTCCACCGCGGCACCGGAACCGGCCAGCGAGCTCGCGGGCTTGATGAAGTAGGAGGGCACGGCCGGCTTGCGACCGCGCTGGGCGGCACGGGACTCGTAGGCCACGTGCACGGCGATGATCTTGCCGGGGTGGACGGGCACGGGACGCACGGCTCCCTCCGAGGTGCTCCGAGCGTTCTGGGGGTTCTCGGCCACCGGGACCGCCTCCTCGTGATCGTCAGAATGTTATTTGAAATCGTATATTATCCGGGTAGGCTGAGCAAGTGGTCCGGCTCACACCATTGTCGCCGGGGTGGCGCGGAATGTCTCCCGATCCCCCTCGATCCGGGCCTGCAACCGATGGCCGGGGTGCGGCACACGGGCGCGACTTCCGGCGGCAGTCTGTCACTCAGCTCACACATCGTATATGATCCGCATTACACCCTCGACCTCCCACCGGCTCCCCGCGGAACGAGCAACGTGGCTCCTCCCGGGCAGGGCCCTCGGCCCACACCATCCCAGAACGCAGGAGAAGGCATGCTCTTTCATCAGAACGGATACGTCTCCGAGGATCCCCGGATCGAGGAGCCCCGCGGTCACGGCATCGACCGCCCCGAGGACCTTCCGGACACCATGGACGTGCTCATCGTGGGATCGGGCCCGGCCGGTGTGATCGCCGCCGCCCAGCTCTCCCAGTACCCGGAGGTCAGCACCCGGCTCATCGAGCGCCGCCCCGGCCGGCTGGAGATCGGTCAGGCGGACGGCATCCAGGCGCGCAGTGTGGAGACGTTCCAGTCCTTCGGCTTCGCCCAGGAGATCATCCAGGAGGCGTTCATGCTCCGCGAGATGTGCTTCTGGAACCCGGACCCCGCCAACCCGCAGAACATCGTGCGCACGGGCCGCCCCGCGGACGACCCCCACGGGGTCTCCGAGTTCCCGCACATGATCGTGAACCAGGCCCGCGTGATGGACTACTTCCTGCGCTCCGCCCACCGTGGTCCCGGCAAGATCGTCCCGGACTACGGCATCGAGTTCGGGGGCCTGAAGATCAACCAGGACCACGAGTACCCCGTAGCCGTCACCATCCGCTACGTCACCGGTGAGCGCGCGGGCGAGGAGCGCACCGTGCGCGCCAAGCACGTCTTCGGGTGCGACGGCGCCGCGTCCCGCGTGCGCAAGTCCATCGGCCGCAAGCTCGAGGGCCAGGGCGCCAACCACGCGTGGGGCGTGATGGACGTGCTGGCCAACACCGACTTCCCGGACATCCGCACCAAGTGCGCGATCAACTCCGTGAACGGCTCCATCCTGCTGATCCCGCGCGAGGGCGGGCTGCTGTTCCGCATGTACGTGGACCTGGGCGAGGTGCCCGAGGACGACAACCACGAGATCCGCAAGACGCCCGTGGAGGAGGTCATCCGCCGGGCGAACCAGATCATCCACCCCTACAGCGTGGAAGTGAAGTCCGTGGCGTGGTCCTCCGTGTACGAGGTGGGTCACCGCCTCACGGACCACTTCGACGACGTGGACACCGAGGACCGCGGCACCCGTGTGCCCCGCGTGTTCATTGCCGGGGACGCGTGCCACACCCACTCCGCGAAGGCCGGCCAGGGCATGAACGTGTCCATGCAGGACGGCTGGAACCTGGGCTGGAAGCTCGGCGCGGTGCTCTCGGGCCGGGCGGACGCCTCCCTCCTGGACACCTACTCCGAGGAGCGCCAGGTCATCGCCAAGAACCTGATCGACTTCGACCGCGAGTGGTCCACGCTGATGGCCACCCCGCAGGACAAGCTCCCGGACCCCAAGTACCTGGAGGAGTTCTACGTCAAGACCGCCGAGTTCCCGGCCGGTTTCATGACCGAGTACCAGCCCTCGCTGATCGTGGCGGGCACCGAGCACCAGGACCTCGCGCAGGGCTACCCCGTGGGCAAGCGCTTCAAGTCCGCGCGGGTCCAGCGGGTGTGCGACTCCGTGGTGGTGCACCAGGGCCACGAGGCCACCGCGGACGGGCGCTGGCGCATCCACGTCTACGCGGACGCCGCCGAGGCCGGTGCGGACTCCCCCACCACCGCGTTCGCCGAGTGGCTGCAGAACGATCCCACGTCCCCGCTGCAGGCCTACCGCCGCGAGGGCGACGGCGAGGCCACCCTCTTCGACGTGGACGTCACCTACCAGCAGCCCTACACGGAGGTGGACATCAACAGGGTGCCGCGCGCCTTCAAGCCGCAGGTGGGCACGTTCGGGGTGAACTACTGGGAGCGCGTGTACGCCGCCGTTCCGGACGAGGACATCTTCGACCTCCGGAAGATCAGCCGTAACGGCGCCGTGGTGGTGGTCCGCCCGGACCACTACGTGGCCGCGGTCCTGCCGCTGGACGCCACCGCAGAGCTCTCCGGCTTCTTCGGGAAGTTCCTCCGCAAGAACTGACCCGGAGTCACAGGACGGCCCGCCGCGCACCTCTTGGGGGAGTGCGCGGCGGGTTCTTCATGTCAGGGGGCGTGTCAGGGAGCAGCGGTGCGGCGGCGTCGCCCGCTTCCGCGGGAGTGGCTCAGGCGCCCGTTTCGATGAGCAGCACGCCGCCCACGATCAGCGCGAGACCCAGGGCCATGACCCAGGTGAGGGGCTCCTTGAAGAACACCCGGCTGATCAGGGCGGTCAGCGCCACGCCCGTGGCGGCCCAGATCCCGTAGGCCACACCGAGGGCCATGCCCTGCGCGAGCACCACCCCGAGCAGGGTGAACGCCACCAGGTAGCCCGCGGCCACGCCGAACCACCAGAGCCTGCTGCCCGCGCTCACCATGCGCAGGGCCACCGTTCCGCCCACCTCGCAGACGATGGCGACGGCGAGCAGGACGTAGCTGACGGCGGTCACCGTGCCGCCCCCGCGCTCTCCGCCGCGGCCCGGGAGCGCTTCTGCGCCGCCTGGGAGCCGAGTTCCACGAGCAGCACACCGGCCATGACCAGCACCAGCCCCGCCCCCATGACCGGTGTGATGGGCTCCCCGAAGATGAGGAAGGACATCACGGCGGTGGCGGCCACCCCTGTGGCGCCCCAGATTCCATACCCCACACCCAGGGTCATGCCGTGGCGCAGGGACGCGAACAGCCCCAGGAACGATCCGGCGTAGCCGGCCACCACCAGTGCGTAGAACACGGGGATCGCCACGGCTGCCTTCAACGCGAGGGAACCGGTCACCTCCGAGGTGATGGCGGCCATCAGGAACAGCCATTTCTGCATGGGGTGGGGGTTCTCCTCATCACGACGTGGCGCGGTCTCCCGCGTGGGGTGCAAGGGATGGGCATGGCACCCAGGTCACAGCCCGCGGAACAACTCCACCACATCCGCGGCGGTCGTGTCCCGGCACGCCGCGAAACCGGTGCCGGCCCACAGGTTGAGCCCGGCGGCGTCGTCCACGGAGGCCGCCCGCAGCGGCGCGGTCATGTAGTGCACCTGCGGGTAGCCGGCCACCTGCTCGCCCGCCATCCGCTCCGTGAACCGGTTGCGCAGGGCGCGGGCCGGGCGCCCCGAGAACGCCCGCGTGACCACGGTCCCCTCGTGCTCGCCGCTCAGCAGCGCCCCCCGGTGTGCCGGTTTGGTTCCGGCCTCCGCCGCGGCGAGGAACAGCGTTCCCACCTGCACGGCCGCGGCGCCGCGCGCGCGGAGGTCCGCGGCGGCGCCGCGCCCCGCCACGCCTCCCGCCGCGACGAGAGGGATGTCCGTGAGCTCGCGGGCCGCGCTCAGCAGGTCCGCCGTGGTGACGTCCTGCGGTTCGGCGGCCTGACCGTGGGTTGCGCGGTGCCCGCCGGCCTCGGAGCCCTGCACCACGATCGCGTCCGGGTGCAGCCGAGCAGCCGCCTCCACCTCACGCTCGTCGGTCGCATTGAGCACGACGGCGCTGCCCGCCTCCCGCAGCCGGGCGACGTCGGCGGCGGTGGGCAGCCCGAACGTGAACGAGACGAGTGGCACGGGGTGGGCCGTGAGGTGGTCGAGTTTTGCCGGGTACTCGTCGTCCACGTACTCCCCCGGCTCCGGGGCGGGCACGCCCAGCTCGGCGGCCGCCGGTGCCAGGGCGCGGGCGTAGGCGGCGAGCGCCGCGGGGTCCGACGGGTCCCTCTCGGGAACGAACAGATTCACGCCGAAACGGTCCGTGTGCCCTGCGACCTCTCGGATCTCGTCCGCCATGGCCCGCGCGGTCTTGTACCCCGCGGCGAGCATGCCCAGCCCGCCGGCGCGCGCCACGGCCACGGCGAGCGCCGGGGTGGACGGTCCGCCCGCCATGGGCGCCTGCACCACCGGCACGGGCAGGGTGGTCAGGGGGTTGGTCATGGGTTCTCCTTACACTGGCAGGCGTGTCCGAATCCCATGATGCTCGCCCCGCCCCCGTTCCGTCTCCCTCACCCTCCCGCTCGGCACCGGACGACGCCGCCGCCCGCCCCGTCATCAAGGTCACCGGCGTGGTGCTGCGCCGCGCCGCGGACGGCCACGTGCTGACGGTGCGCAAGCGGGGAACGGGCATGTTCATGTTCCCGGGAGGCAAGCCCGAAGCGGGAGAGTCGGAACTGGAGACCGGCATCCGTGAGGTGCGCGAGGAACTGGGGATCGAGCTGTCCCCGGACGACCTGGTGCCCGTGGGCGAGTGGCACACGGAGGCCGCCAACGAGCCCGGGCACGGGCTGCACAGTCACGTGTTCGTGAGCACGGTTCCGCTGACGCAGACTCCAGTACCGGCCGCGGAGATCGAGGAGCTGCGCTGGCAACCGCTGGACGGCGTGGAGAACGTGGAGGATCTGGCGCCGCTGGCCCGGTGGTACGCGCTGCCGGCGGTGCGGGGGATGGGGCCCTAGCCCCGGAAGCTCTCCCCCGGGGCATCACCCTCGCGCGGTATCTGGCCCGTGTTCTCCAGCATTCGTACGCGGGCCCTGCGGTTCAGGAACAGCATGCCCGTGCCGCCCGTGGCGAACACGGCGGTGTACACCACGTAGTACCACCCGAACTCGCGGTCCGGAACGAGAAGGATGATGAAAGCTGCGAACCCCAGGAAGATGAAGAAGTAACCCAGCCACGCCACAACCGCCCGCCACACGGTGTGGGGGTAGTACGGATCAGCGCGGAGGATTTCCCGCCGCCGTTCTGCCGCACGCTCCGACTGCCCGTTCCTGTTACCGGTCGCCGGATGGCCCACGCCGTCCGGATCACTCGTGGATCGGTACGCCTGTGAAGAGGACATGTCCATACCTCGCATCCGTCAGAGCTGCACCGGGAATCTCCCGGTCTTCCACCGTGGCAGCGCGGACCGCGCCAGGGCAATGACCGAACGCCCAGATTCCTCGGGAGTGCCGGCCGGACGTCGGTCCAGGACAGGACGCGTCCTTGAGGCCACGGCAACCCCGCCACCGGCGCCACCCAGCCGGTGACGCGCCGTCAGGACCCGCTGGGGATCCGTTGCTGGTTCTCCAGGACCTGGACCCTCACGCCGCGGCACAGGTACTGGCACACCAGGGACGAGGTGACCACCCCGGCAGGAATGAAGAAGTCGTCCCAGTCCAGGCCCCGGCCCATGACGAACAGCGCAGCAAGAGCCACGACACCCACCGAGAGAAGAACGTAGGCACCCCACAGAACAATGGCGCGCTCCACGGTGTGCGGATACCAGGAATCCGCCTTCTGGACCTCGGCATCCCGGTCGCCCGCCGGTGGGGTGTTCCGGTGACGGTTCCAGGTCTCCGAACGGAGGGCGGTCGTGGTGGCGGTGTCGGGTTCCGAGAAATCGGGGGTGAACATGTCAGCACCTCGTGTCCAGCGGTCGTCGCACCGGGACTCTCCCGGGAAACCACGGTCTCAACCCCTCGGGCGGCCTCACAATGGTCCAGCGACCACTCTTCGGGGCCCGGGTGCCCGGTTCACGTGCGGCGCATGACCGTGGCGGCGTCCACGGTGACCTCCCCCGCGGGGGCGGCCGGGGTGGCGTCGTCCTTCGCTGACGGGTCCGTGATGCCCAGTGCGTCCGGGGTGATGGTGCGCAGGTCCTGGTGGGGGTCGTCCACGGGGGCGCGCAGCAGGGTGGCGGTGGCCCAGCCGTGGGTGAGGAGGAAGTGGTCGCTGTCCGGTTCCTCGGGGCCGGTCTCCGCGCTGTAGGTCACGGCGATGTGCTTCTCGTCCCCGCGCCCGATCTGCGCCTGGACCGCGCCGAACCCGGCCAGCCGCGCGGGCTTGAGACCGCGCAGGCGTTCGGGGGCCACGTCCGGGACGTTGAGGTTCAGGATCCACTCGTCGAAGGCCCGGTCCTCCCAGCGAGCGAGCGCGTAGCGCGTGACCAGCAGCGCCGTCTCCCAGTGCTGGGGCGCGCCGGACGTGATGGACACCGCGATCCCCGGGATGCCGTGGGACGCACCCGTGAGCACCGCGCCCACGGTGCCGGAGTGCAGGGTGGCCTTGCCCGTGTTCGCCCCCAGGTTCACGCCCGAGAGCACCATGTCGGGGCGCTGCCCGAACGCGCCGTAGGAGGCGAGGAACGCGATGAGCGCGGGCGCGGCCTTCACACCCACGCACTCCACACCCTCGGGCATCCGCGGCGGGGTGGCGGGGACCAGGGCGACCCGCCCGTCGATCTCCTCGCCGGAGAGGGACGAGCTGGCACCCGAGTACTCCTCGGCCGGTGCGGCCACCATGACACTGTGCCCGCGGTCCAGTGCGGCGCGCGCGAGAACCGCCAGTCCCGGGGACGAGATGCCGTCGTCATTGGTGACCAGGATGTGCATGGGGTCCATGGTGGCACGCTGCCCGCACGCGAACCAGGGTGGAATCGTGCGCTGCGGGTCCCGTCAGGAGAGGGTGCGCACCGTGATCTGGCGGGCGAACTTCTCGATGGTCGTGCGGTTGCCGGTTCCCAGCCCGCGGCGGGCCACGTTCAGCGCACCGGCGGAGGCGCCCAGGGCTACGGCGTCCACCAGGTCCAGCCCGCGCGCCAGGCCCACGGAGATCCCCGCGGTCATGGAGTCCCCCGCCCCGCGGTGGTCCAGCGGGGTGATGGACGGCGCCGAGACCTCCCGCACGGCGCCCCTCTCCACGAGCAGCGCCGGGTCCTTCGCGCGGGACAGCACGACGGCGCCCGCACCCCGTTCCACGAGCGCGCGGCCCGCGTCCACCAGGGACTCGGGGGTGCCGTCCGAGCCGAGGTCCAGGTCCCGCACCTCCTCGTGACTGATCTTCAGCACGTCCACCCGCGCGTCCACCGCGGCCAGTGCGGGCGCGCCGCTGAGGTCCGCGACCACGGTGGTCCCGGCGTCCCGGGTGTCCCGGATGAGGCGCCCGAAGAACGACGCCGGCAGCACGTCCCCGGGCTCCGCGCCCGTGACCGTGAGGACGTCCGAGGCCAGGGCGTCCACGAACGCGGTGCCGTAGAGGTCGTCGAGCTCGTGGCGGGAGAGCTCCGGCGGCGGCATGTGGGCCACGGTCTCCCGGTCCGCACCGCGCAGGTCGTAGACGTAGCCGCCGTTGCCGTAGCCGTAGCGCACCGCGTTGACCTGCATCCCGAGCCCGTCCAGCATGGAACGGATCAGGGCGCCCAGCTCACCACCGAAGGGCCCGTTCACCGACACGTCCGCCCCCAGGGAACCGGCCATGCGCGCCACCCACAGTCCCTGGCCACCGGGGTGCATGTGCACGTCCGACTCGTGGGGGCTGCGGTTGCGGTTCGCCGCCGGCTCCGTGATCTCCGTGACCAGCAGCGGCGTGGGCACCAGCACGGAGATCCGCGGCTTCGCGGGGGATCGTGTCTCGGTCATCCACGAAAGCTACAGCACACGGGACTCTGGTGGACACCACCCCGAGGTGCCACCATGGTGGGATGAATTCCACCGCACCGGTTCGCATCGTGGAGGGTCAGGCCGCCAGCGAGCATACGCTGCAGGCGCTGAGCGCATACTTCGGCGAGCTCGACCACCGGATCGACGGCGGCTTCGACCCCGAACTCACCGAGGTCTCCGGCCCGGAGGACGTCACCCCGCCGCAGGGGGACTTCCTCCTCATGACGGACCTCGTCACCGGGGCAGTGATCGCGTGCGGAGCGGTGCGCAGGCTGGACGACGAGCGCGTGGAGCTGCGCCGGATCTGGGTCACCCCCGAGCACCGCGGCAGGGGCCACGCCCGAACCCTCGTGCGGGCGCTGGAGAACAAGGTGCGCGCGTTCGGTGCCACCACCGCGGTGGTGTCCCTCAACCCGGAGATGACCGAGGGCATCGCGATGTTCCGCAACCGCGGCTACGAACCCGTGGACCCCTTCCACGAGACCACCACGGCGTCGGTGTTCCTGGCGCGGGAGCTCTGAGCGGTCAGTCCCGCGCCTCGCGGGTCTTCCTGCGGTTGGCCCTGTCCACGGCCTCCACCAGTTCGTCCTTGGTCATGTTCGAGCGCCCTTCGATCCCCAGTTTCTGGGCGAGCTCGTACAGGTGCTCCTTGGAGGCGTTCGCATCCACCCCGCCGGCGGTGTCCTCGGCGTTCAGCCCACCCTTCTCCGCGCTGGCGTCCGAGGGGCCGTTCTCCGCCTTGGGCTCCCAGTGGTCCCCCACCTTCTCGTGGGTGTGCTTCACGGCGGCCCAGGCGGTGCGGGCCGCGCGGGCGTCGTCGTGGTACTCGTCCTGCGCGGAGTCCCAGGTCTGCGCGAACGTGTCCTGCGCCTTCTCGTCCGAGCGCTGCAGCGTGGCCGGGATCTCGTCCTGCCGCGCGTCTCCGTTCTTCTTCGCCTTGGGCACGGGGTTCTCCTCACACGTTCCGGAATGGCTCCGACGACCCCATCCTACGAACGACGACGCCGCCCGCCCACCCTCTCAGGCCCGTTCCCCTCATGCGGGCCCGGCCTCATCAGCCGGCGCCGCGCCGAGCTTCGTTGGGGGTCCGTTCCCCTCGCGCGGGCCCGATCTGCACCGCCGCCCGGATCTGCCCGGCCCCAGCGTGCGCCTTGAGCGGAACCCGCTCAATTTAAGTGCTTCCACCTCTGGCACTTGACGGGGACTGGTGCTATATTTCAAGCAGTTGAGTCAGAGTGACTCAAGAAACGTGATGACGCCGCGTCCGCGGTCAGGACATGAGCGGCCGGGCGCACCACGGAGGTCACGCACATGGAAGGAATGACTGTCATGGCTACTTTCGATCCGTTCTCCGAGGTCCAGAACTTCGCCAACCAGGTTCTCTCCACCCGCAACGGCCTGGAGCAGATGCCCATGGACCTGTTCCGCCGGGGCTCCAACTACTACCTCGCGGCGGACCTGCCGGGCATCGACCCCACCAGCGTGGACGTGGACGTGGACGGCCAGCTGCTGACCATCCGGGCGCAGCGCCGCCTGCCCTCCGCGGAGAAGGACACCAAGTGGATCGTGCGCGAACGCCGCAACCACTCCTTCGTGCGCCAGCTGAACCTGGGCCAGGGCATCGACACCGAGAAGATCACCGCCGCGTACGACAACGGCGTGCTGACCGTGACCATCCCCGTGTCCCCCAAGTCCCAGCCGCGCAAGATCCAGGTGGCCACGGGCCAGAACCAGGACAACGTGGTGCTGGAGCACGGCCAGAAGGACGAGCGGTCCGGCCAGGAGGAGGGGGCGACCACCGAGGCCTCCGAGAACTGACCCCCTGACACACGAGTGGGCCCGCAGGAGATCTCCTGCGGGCCCACTCGTCTTCTCCGAGGTGCGGGTCAGCGATCCATCCAGCGCACCACACGGTCCAGGTCCTCGGTGACGCGAGCGGACCACACCATGAGCGCGTACACGTGCGGGCCGCCCTCGCACACCACGGTGGTCACGTCCACGTGGGCGCGCATCAGTTCTGCCACGAACTCCATGGTGTCCGGGTAGAGCATGTCCCGGTCACCCTGCAGCACGAACGTGCGGGGGAGTCCGCGCACGTCCCCGAACGCGGGGCTCACCACGGGGTCGGTCACGGCGCGGGCGCCGGCCCACCAGCGGCCCGCGGCACGCGGACCTTCCGTGTCCAGCATGTGGTCCACATCCCGGTACGCCTCGATCTGCGGGTTGCTCACGGTGGCATCCACCCACGGGGAGATGAGGATCAACCCGGCCACGTCGGACGCGTCCGCGTCCCGCAGCCGCATTGCCTGGGCCAGGGCCAGACCGCCACCCGCGGAGTCCCCCGAGAGGAAGATCCGCGAGGCCATGCCCCGCACCAGGTCCCACACGCCGTCGGCGAGCTGCAGGGCCTCGTCCACCGTGTGGTCGGGGGCGAGCCCGTATCCCGGCACCACCACGGTGGCCCCGGTGCGCTGGATCAGCGCGTCGATCCAGCGCCAGTGCACCACGGTCATGGGATGCACGTACGCCCCGCCGTGCCAGTGGATGACCACAGGGGCGTCCATCCGCTCCAGCGCCCTCTTGGGACGGGCGATGACGACCGGGCGTCCCGCCACCATGACCTTCTCGAAGAACACGCGTTCGTGCATGGACTTGTGGGGGGCTGCCTCCTCCCGGCCGGCGGCCAGGGACGAGAGCAGCTTGGACTCCGACTCCATCACGTTGGGCATGGCCCGCAGCGCCTCGTTCGTCAGCCGCAGGCGGCGGTCCGCGGTCTCGACGACCACCTCCGCGGTGACCTCGGCCTCCCGGTGGCGCCGCACGCGGGCCTCGGTGTCCGCGGCATGCCGTCCGTGGCGCCGCGCCACGCGTTCCGCGTGCTCGGCGTCCCCGGTCTCCCGCCGGTGCTCCGACGCCGCGCGGTGCTCCGCGTGCGCCGGGTGGTCCGCGGCGACCCGGTCCCCGTGACGGTCCTCGGACTCGGGGGTCTCGCGGGTCCCGGTCCCACCCTCCGGACGGGCAGCAGCCGTGGCACCCGCCGCAGTTGCACCCGCGGCCGCGAGCGCCGCCGTGCCGGAATGGCGGCCCGACACGGACCTGCGGCGGCCGGAGTCCGCGCGGTGGCGACCGGCGCGGCGGGCCCGGCGAGCGGCGTCGTCGTCCTCCGGGGAGTCCGCGACGGCACCGGCGGATCCGGCGCGCTCGCGGGCCAGGGACTCGCCCTCGACGTCCACGTGCGGCAGGATCCTGTCCAGCCAGCGGGGGATCCACCAGGCCTTCTCACCCAGCAGCCGCATGACCGCGGGGATCAGGAGCATGCGGACCACGAAGGCGTCCAGGAGCACACCGCCGGCGAGCGCGAAGCCGATGGGTCGGATCATTGCGAGGTCCGCGAAGATGAACCCGGCGAACACGGAGATCATGATGATCGCCGCGGCCGTGACCACGGACCGGCCCGCCTTGAAGCCGTACACCACGGCCTGCCGTGCGGGGTGCCCGTGCACGTACGCCTCGCGCATCCCGGACACCAGGAACAGCTGGTAGTCCATGGCGAGGCCGAACAGGATCCCGACCATGAGCGTGGGCAGGAAGCTCAGGATGGGCCCGGGATCGTGCACGCCGAACAGTGCACCACCCCAACCCCACTGGTACACCGCCACCACGGCACCGAAGGACGCCAGGACGGAGAGCAGGAAGCCCACCGTGGCGATCACCGGGACCAGGATGGAGCGGAAGACCATGAGCAGCAGCAGCAGCGAGATGATCAGCACGACGCCCAGGTACAGGGGCAGCTTCTCCCCGAGCAGCTGGGAGACGTCGATGTTCGCGGCGGTGGTGCCGGCCACGCCCACGTGGACGTCCTCGTCCGTCTTGAGATCCTCGTTCAGGCCCCGGATGTCGCCCACGAGCTGCTCGGTGGCAGCCTCCGCGGGACCGGACTTCGGGATCACCTGGATGACGCCCGTGGTGCGGTCGTCGGTGGTGTTGCCCTGCAGGACGTTGGCCACGTCCTCCTGGTCCGCGAGGCGGTCCGCCACCTCGTCCATCGTGTCCTTGGCCTGCGCCTTGTCCAGACCCTCCGGCAGGTCCACCACCACGGCGATGGGGCCGTTCTCGCCCGCACCGAAGTCGTGGGCGATGCGCTGGTATGCCTTGTACTGGGTGCTGTCCCGCGCTTCCGTGGAGGAGTCCGGCAGACCCAGGCGCATGCTCTGGGCCGGCAGCGCCAGCACGACCAGCACGGCCACGGATGCCAGGGCCGTGATCCACGGGTGACGCAGGTGCAGCGGGACGTCGTGGGGATCGATGTGGTCCTCCCGGGGTGCGGCGTTGCGCACCTTCTTGGGCAGGACGCGCTTGCCGGCCAGCGAGAGCAGCGCGGGCGTCAGGGTCAGGGTCATGAGCAGCGCCACGGCCACGGCCAGACCGCCGGCCGTTCCCATCAGGCCCAGGAACGGCACCCCGCTGACGTTGAGGGCCACCAGGGCCACGATCACCGTGAGGGCCGCGAAGAACACCGCGGTTCCCGAGGTTCCCGCGGCCATCCCGATGGATTCCCGCACGGACATGCCCTGGCGCAGCTGCTGCCGGTGGCGGTTGAGCACGAACAGGGAGTAGTCGATGCCCACGGCCAGGCCCAGCATGACGCCGAGCATGGGGGTCACCGACATCATGTCGATGACACCGGAGAAGGCCAGGGTGGTGCATGCCGCGATCGCCACCCCCAGCAGTGCGGTCAGCACCGGCAGGAAGGCCGGGACCAGCGCGCGCAGCATGATGAGCAGCACCAGCGCCGCCGTGATGACGCCCACGATCTCCGCGGGGCCCACGAGCGAGGACACGTCCTGCGCGATCTCCTGGGAGAACTCGGCGCTCACACCGTCCACGGGGTGGCTCCGCACGGCGTCCATCACCGCGTTCTTGGTCTCGGCCTCCACGGCGTTCTGCTCGTCGGTGAAGTTGACCACGCTGATCGCGGAGTTGTCGTCCTTGGAGACCACGCGGTAGTCGCCCATGCGGTCGTAGGTCTTCTCGCCCTCCTCGAGCTGCGCCTTCTGCTGCTCCAGCCGGGCAGGATCCATCCCGCGCTGCTTGAGCACCTGATCGGCGCTGACTCCCGGCGGGAGGCTCTTCTTGAGCTGGGCGATCTGCTGCTCACCCTTGTCGAGCTGGGCGCGCCCGTCCTTGAGCTTCTGGTGGCCGTCGTCGAGCTGCTGCTGCCGTTCGAACGGATCCACGGTGGAGTCCACACCGGAGACGTCCTCGGTGGCCTTGATGGCGTCCGCGACGCCGTCCTTCTGGGCCTGCGTGAACTCGGAGCCGTCCTGTGTGTAGAAGACCACGCGGCCCGTGCCCTGGTTGGCCTCCGGCATCTCGGCCTTCAACCGGTCCGCGAGGTTCTGGGTCTCGGTCCCCGGGATCGTGATGGCGTTGCTGAGGTTCACCCCCGAGAGGGCCACCCCGCCCACGGCCAGCGCCAGGACGGCGACCCACACCAGGATCACCGCCCACGCGTGAGCGGCTGCGCTCTTGCCCAGCCTGTACAGAAGTCGTGCCACGAAGTTCTCCTACTGAATCGGAAGGTTCTGTTGCGTGCACCGCGCGGTGGCCGGTGCGGTTGCCGGTGGCGGCGTCCGGCGAGCAGGACGACGCCGCGGGGTCACGAGTCGAAGCCGCACCCCAGGACGTCCAGTGCCGTGGACAGCAGCTCGTCCCACGTCTGCCGCCCCTGCTCGTCCAGGACGCCACCCGTGCGGGCGAGCCACTCGTCCAGGCACTCGGCGAGCGAGTTGATGACGGTCGTGGCCACCAGGTGGGTCTGGAACGGCGTGTACTGCGGCAACCGCTCCCGCAGCACCTCGTGCAGCCGCTGCACCGCGGTGCGGGTCACCCTGAAGCCCCACAGGGAAGCCGCCGGTGTGTCCTGGACGTCCACGGAGAACATCGGTTGCAGTTCGTCGATCAGGCTGCGGGACCGCAGGGCATCGATCAGCTGCCGGTAGACGTCCCCCAGGGAGGCGTCCGGAGGTGCCGCGGGCTGCGGGAGTTCGTGCAGCACCCGGTCGATCAGTCCGGCGACCAGCTCCGAGAGGTACTCGAAGACGGCGTCCTGGGCCGAGGGGAAGTGGTTGAAGATGGTCCGGCGCGAGACCCCCGCCCGCGCCGCCAGATCGTTGACGCTCACCCGGTCCATGCCCCGCTCGGTGGCGAGCTCCCCCGCGGCCGTGATGATCGCCCTGCGGTTGCGCAGCCTGATGGCCTCGCGCTTGTCCTTGGGTTCATCCGGTGGCCGGTGGCGGCAGCCGGGCAGCAACTGAGGTGTCACGTGGATCATCGTACGGCACTCATTGCACTGTGTGCACCTTCTTGTGGGCATGATCTCACCGGCCCGTCGACGCCGCTCGGTCACCGCACGTAGCCCGACCGCACCCGGGCGGGAAGCATGCCGCCACCCGTCAGCCATGCCAGGTGGGTGGCACCGGCAGGGACCCCGCCCCGTCCCCCGGTACCGGTGGCGGGTCCCGCACCGGCATCCGCCGGCCGGGGGGCTCCCCGCCCCGAGGAGCCCGCGACCCGTCTCAGGGCTTCCAGCGCCGCGGCCGCCGAGGGTTCAACGATGATGCCCTCCGTGGCATACAGCCGTCTCAGCTGCGCCAGCATCTGTTCGTCCGTGGCGGTGACGCACCCCGCGATGAGCCCCTGCACGGCGCGGCCCACGAACCCGGAGGGCCGCCCCACGGCCAGACCGTCCGCAACGGTCCGGGTGCTCAGACCGATCTCGGCCACCGAGATCCCGTCGTGCCGGCCCGTGGACAGCCCCAGGAGCATGCACGGCGCCTGCGTGGGTTCCACGAACACGCAGTGCACCGCGTCCCCGAACTCCCGCTTCAACCCGTAGGCCACCCCACCCGGAGCCCCGCCGATCCCGCACGGCAGGTACACGTACAGCGGATGTGCAGCATCCACCGTGATGTCCTGCTCACGCAGCTGCCGGGCCACCCGGGCGCCCGCCACCGCGTACCCGGCGAACAGGCTCAGGGAGTGCTCGTCGTCCACGAAGTGCACGGAATCGTCTCCTTCCGCGGCTTCCCGGCCCGCGGCCACGGCCCGCGTGTAGTCCGTGGCATGCTCCACGACCTCCACACCCCGTGAGCGCAGCAGGTCCTTCTTCCACTGCTGCGCGTGCGTGGACATGTGCACCGTGGCATGCAGTCCCAGGGCCGCGGAGACGATGCCGATGGACAGCCCCAGGTTGCCGGTGGAGCCCACCACCACGCGGTGCTCACCCATGAGCCGACGGAACGGCTCGCTGCTGAAGGCCGTGCAGTCCGGGGTTTCGTGCGCGGAGGACTCACCGGCTGCGGCCGCCGGGGATGCCGTGGATTCCCCGGGGCACATGTGTCTCCGGGCATCCGGGAGCAGCCCGTGCTGCACCACGAGGGATTCCGCGTACTGCAGCACCTCGTGGACTCCCCCGCGGGCCTTGACGGAACCACTGACCGGCAGGATGTCGTCCCGCTTGAGCAGCACCCGGCCGTTGCGGATCCCGGCGACCTCCCGCCACTCCTCGGCACGCTGCACCGGCGACTCGATGAGCCCGCCCGCGGCGGCTGTGTCCGGGAACGCGGCCGAGATCCAGGGGCGGAAGCGCTCGAGGCGCGCGGCGGCGTCGGCCACGAGGGCGGGATCCACACCGGAGTCCGCGAGCCCGCGGGCGCTGTCCGTGGCTCCCGGGTTCCACCAGGTGAGGGGTTCCTCGCGGGCGAGCCGGCCCGCGAGCGAGGCCGTGAGCGAGCCGAGGGCGGTGCCCGCCGGGGCGGACTCCCCCGCAGCGGGCGGGATGGCGGGGACGGGCGGGTCGGGACGCTCAGCACTCATGGGGACATCATGACGTGCCGGCGCGGACGCCCACCACACGCGGGGGGGGTCGGCGCGCGGGGGCGTCACACCACCCGCCGGGTCTCCCCGGGGCGGGTGACGTGCAAGGCCAGCGCGGCCAGCACCGCCACCATTCCGGCGCCCAGGGTGAGCACGAAGCCCCGCTGCGGCACCTCGGACAGCACGCCGCCCAGCGCGGACCCGAAGGAGACGCCCAGCACCAGGCACGTGGTCAGCATGGTCATCACACTGGCGATCCGGTGGGACGGTGCTGCGTGCTCTCCGCGCGTGTAGGCACTGACCAGGATGGCTCCCACCCCCAGGCCGGTGACCGCGAACAGCACTCCCAGCGCCACGGGCCCGGGAAGACCCAGGAGCACGAGCGCCACGACCGACACCAGCAGCCCCCCGAATGCCACACGCACCGAGAGCGGCAGCCGCTGCGGGAGTCTGGACACCAGCACGCTGGCCAGGGCGCTGCCCACCCCCATGCACCCGTAGATGACGCCCGTGTACGCCTCGGTCCCGCGCGCCGCGTTGATGGCGGTCAGCGCCGTCTGCGTGGAGCCGAACACCGTGCCCACGCACAGGCACGCCACCATGGGCGGCAGCACGGACACCCACCGGATCCGGGCGGCGGTGCCATTCGTGACGTCCATGCCGTGGGTCTCCACGGTCAGTCCGCGCCGGCTCACCAGGTACGCGATGAAGCAACCCTGCCCCGCCACCACCCAGACCATGAGCACCACGAGCGCGGGATTCGGACCGAGCAGCCCCACCAGCGCACCCGCGATCACGGGCCCCAGGATGAACCCCACCTCGTCGCACGCGGTCTCGTAGCCGAGCGCCCGGCTCACCAGCCCCGGCAGCCGACGACGCCGCGCGATCGCGGACCAGCGCGCCCTCGCGATGGCCCCCACCTGCGGATTCGCTGAGCCGATCACGGCGGCGCACACGAGGATCAGGGCGGCCGGGCCGTGGTGGCGGACGACGGCCAGCAGTGCCCCCATGCCGGTGAGCTGCACCGCAGTGGCACCGAGCACCACGGGCAGCGGCCCGAAGCGGTCCACCAGCCGCCCCACGAAGGGCGCTCCGATCGCGGAGCCGAATCCCGCGGCCGCCACGGTCAGCCCGGCCAGCCCGATGCCCAGCCCGGCGCCGCTCACGTAGAGCAGCAGACCCAGCTGCACGGTGGCCGCGGGCAGCCGCCCCACCAGTGCGGTGACGAGGAAGGCCCAGCCGCCCACGGCGGGGAGGGACAGCGCGGCGCGAGGCGCTCCCGCGCTCACATCGGCAGCGGGGTCGCGCTCCGTGGACACGCGGGGCGCACCCGTCGGGCCGGGCGCGCGTCGGGCCGCCGGCGGCGTCGACCCCGGGTGCCCGCAGGAATCGCGCGGGGGCTCGGGCGGGTGCGGGGACTGTGGACTCACGGCATGTACTCCTGGGTACGGCGAACACCCGCGCACCCGACCACACGCGCGGAGAATCCCCTGGCAACACGATTGATGGTACCCGGGGGCGAAGGACCGGGACGCTCCGCAGCACCGGCTGCCCACCGACCGGGGGGACAGTGCCGGTTGCGGGTGATTCCCGCGCCCGCCCGGCCCGCACAGCGGTGTCCGGCCTGCTCGGGCGTCGTACCCGCACGCATCTCCAACACGTCTGCGCGGGGAGACCACCACGAGAGTGTTGCTCGTCACACAATGGACCCATGACATCCATGCAGCAGGACACCCGCCACATCATCGTCGTGGGCGCGGGAACGGCCGGGTCCATCATGGCCGGCCGCATGGCCGAGGCCGGCCACCGCGTCACGCTCATCGAGGCCGGTGGCCAGGACACCAACCCGGCCATCCCGCACCTCTCCCGCCTGGGTGAGCTCTGGCACAGCCCCGAGGACTGGGACTACTTCACCGTGCCGCAGCAGCACGCCTCCGGCCGGGTGATCCACTGGCCGCGCGGTCGCGTCCTCGGCGGCTCTCACGCCCTCAACGCCGCCATCTGGGTGCACGGCAACCCGCTGGACTACGACGACTGGGCCGCGGCGGGCTGCGACGGCTGGGCGTGGAGCGGCGTCGCCCCGGTCTTCGAGGCGCTCGAGGCCTACGACGGCCCCGCGCAGGACGACGACGCCGCCGCACCCCGCGGCGCCGACGGGCTCGTCCCCGTGGTGGGCGGCTACCGGCGCAGCCCGATCTTCGACGCGATCATCGCGGCCGCCGACGCCGTGGGCGTCCCGTTCAACACCGACTACAACTCCGGCTCGCAGGAGGGCATCTCCCAGGAGCAGCTCACCGTGCGGGACGGCAAGCGCGTGACCACCTACATGGCGTACGCGAAGCCGTGGGTGGACCGGGGCGCCATCGAGGTGCGCACCGGCGCGGTGGTGGAGCGCCTCGTCGTGGCCGACGGCCGGGTGACGGGCGTCCAGCTGCACGCGGGGGGCAACGCGGAGGTGGAGGGCGTCTCCGCCGACGAGCCCACCGCTCGGCTCGGCTCGGACGGGGAGGTCATCGAGGCGGACGAGGTGGTGCTGTGCGCCGGAGCCCTGGACAGCCCCAAGATCCTCATGCGCTCGGGCATCGGACCCGCCGAGTACGACCCCGCCATCTTCTCCGACCCCCGGGACCGCGAGGCCCTGCGGGTGTCCCTGCGACAGGGGCGGGAGGTGGTGGCGGCCGCACCGCTGGCCGAGGGCTGGGGCGCACGCGAGGTCCACCCCGGCCCGTCCGTCAGCACGGAGGCGGAGGAGGATGCCTACATCGACCGCACCGTCACCACCTACCACCACCAGGTGGGGACGTGCCGCATGGGCACCGACGAGTTGGCCGTGGTGGACCCCGCCACCCTCGCGGTGCGCGGCCTGGAGGGGGTGCGTGTGGTGGACGCCTCCGTGATGCCGTTCATCACCAACGGCAACACGAATGCCCCCTCCGCGATGATTGGCGAGAAGGGGGCGCGGTTCCTGCTGGGTGAGTGAGGCCGTGATCCGGCCGGTGCCGGGCCGGCCGATCCCGCAACGGAGCGGCTGCGCTCCGCTGGGCAGGGCGGTGCGGCGCATCTGTCCCCCCGGCGCCCGGGGCGGGGCCAGAGCATCCGGACATGAAAATACGCCCTGCCACCAGTGGCAGGGCGTATTTTCGGACTCCCCGGCAACTGCTTGCCGGTCAGAACCCCGTGATCAAGAAATGATCAGGAGATCACGGTGATGTTCGTGGCCTGCAGACCGCGATCACCCTGCTGCACCTCGAACTCCACCTTGTCGCCCTCGTCGAGCGAACGGAAACCGTTGGAGTTGATGCCGGAGAAGTGGGCGAAGACGTCATCAGAGCCGTCCTCGGGGGCGATGAAGCCGAAGCCCTTGTCAGCGTTGAACCATTTGACGGTGCCAGTAGTCATGTCAGACCTGCCTTTTCTGCAAGAAAGTGAGCGCATCCCGAATTTCAGGGGCTCGGCGTTGTGATGCTTGCCATGAACGTTTCTTCAGAAAAACTGCCGCACCTGGATGGTGGGTGATGCTTAAAATACAAAACGAAACTTCAACAACTGTTGTTCAACATAGTGCCCCCGGCGGGCCGGAGTCAAACGAGCGGACTCCGACCCGCCCTGCTGGCGACACCACAGGCGCTGCAGGACCTCAGACCCGCGCGCCGGCGAACGGGTAGTCCACGTACCCCTTGGGCCCGCCCAGGTAGAAGGTCTTGGGGTCCGGGGTGTTCAGCTCCAGGCCGTCGCGCCAGCGCTCCACGAGGTCCGGGTTGGCGATGAGCTCGCGGCCCACCATCACACCGTCCGCGCGGTCGGCGGCCATGATGTGCTCGGACTCCTCGAGCTCGGTGTACTCGCTGAACCCGCTGTTGAGGTAGAACACTCCCTCGAACTGCCCGCGCAGCTCCTGGACGAACTCGCCGTCGATGTCCTTATGGAGCACGGACAGGTACGCCAGGCCAAGCCCGCGCAGACCGGAGAGCAGCGCGGTGTAGGTGGCGCGGACGTCGTCGTGGTCGGGTTCCAGCGCGCCCTGGACGTTGTGCTCGGGCGAGATCCGCAGACCCACGCGGTCGCCGCCGATCTCCTGGGCGACGGCGCGCACCACCTCGACCACGAAGCGCGCCCGGTTCTCCGGGGAACCGCCGTACTCGTCCGTGCGCTGGTTGGAGGACGGTGCGAGGAACTCGTGGAGGATGTAGCCGTTGGCGCCGTGGATCTCCACGCCGTCGATCCCCGCGTCCACCGCGCGGCGGGCCGCGGCGACGAACTCCTGCCTGATCCGGGGCAGCTCGTCGGTCTCCAGCGCGCGGGGCGTGGGGACGGGCTGCTTGCCGCTGGGCACGTGGATGGACTGGTCGATACCCACCGCGCTCGGCGCCTCGGGCAGGGATCCGCCGGTGAGCTCGGGGTGGGACACGCGACCGGCGTTCATCACCTGCATGAACACCGTGCCGCCCTTCTCGTGGACGGCCTCGGCCACGCGGGACCATCCGAGGGCCTGCTCGGTGGTCTCGATACCGGCCTGGCCCCAGAAGCCGCGGCTCGTCAGAGCGGGGAACGTCCCCTCGGTGACCACCAGACCCGCGGAGGCGCGCTGCGCGTAGTACTCCACGTTCATGTCCTTGGGCACGCCGTCCTCGTCCGAGCGCATCCGGGTGAGCGGCGCCATGGCCACGCGGTTCTTGAGCTCGAAGGCTCCTACGGTGATGGGGTCGAACAGGGTGGGCATGCGGTTCCCTCCGTCGGTGAGCGTGTTACTGCTGAGTCATGAACGGAACACAGTGCCCGCGCGGATCATTCCCGCGGAAAGCTTTTCGGGGGCTCGACGCCGCCTCGAGACCCGCGGTGCGTGCGCACCACGGGCCCCACTCCGCGACACCCCGGGGCCCTGACCGGGCCCCGCGCCCGCCACGCGGCGGACATGGGGCAGGTGCTGTGCCCGCCCGACCGGTCAGCGGGAGATCACCTTGCTGGCCGCCACCGACTTGAGGCCCTCCACGCCGAACTCCAGCCCGAAGCCGGACTTCTTGATGCCGCCGAAGGGGATGCGGGGATCCACGCCGCCGTGCTTGTTGATCCACACGGTGCCGGCCTCGAGCCGCTGGGCCACAGCCATGGCGCTCTCGGTGTCCGCACTCCACACGGACGCCCCGAGTCCCACGTCCAGCCCGTTGGCCATGCGGATGGCATCCTCCACGTCCGAGTACTTGACGATGGGCAGCACCGGACCGAACTGCTCCTGGGTGACCAGGGGGTTGTCGTTCGGGAGGTCCGCGATGATGGTGGTGGGGTAGAAGTACCCGGGCTGCTCGGTCTCCGGGTCTCCGCCCATGAGCACACGCCCGCCGCCGTTCTTGGCGTCCTCCACCAGCCCGGCCACGATGTCGTACTGCTGCTTGTTCTGCAGCGGCCCCAGCACGTTCTGCTCCTCGCGCCCGTTGCCCATGGGCATCTGCCGGGCCACGGCCACCAGGGCGTCGCACACCTCGTCGTAGACGTCCTCGTGGACGTACAGCCGCTTGAGCGCCGCGCACGTCTGACCGGTGTTGACGAACGCGCCCCAGAAGAGGTCCCCGGCCACAGCCTGTGGGTCCGCGTCCGGGAGGACCACGCCGGCGTCATTGCCGCCGAGCTCCAGGGTGAGGCGTGCCAGACCGTCCGCGGCGGAGCGCATGATGGCCTGGCCGGTCCTGGTGGAGCCGGTGAACATGATCTTGTCGACGCCCTCGTGGGAGGACAGCGCCTTGCCCACCTCCCCGCCGCCGGGAACCACGTGCAGCACGTCCGCGGGCAGCGCCTGGTTCAGCACGTGCACGAGACCCAGCACGGACAGCGGGGTGTACTCGGAGGGCTTGACCACCACGGTGTTTCCCATGCGCAGGGAGGACGCCACCTGCCACACGGTGATCATCATGGGCCAGTTCCACGGGCCGATGGCGCCCACCACGCCCAGGGGGACGTAGTGCATCTCGGCGTAGCCGGACTCGTCGTCCACGATCACCTCGGGCTCCAGCGGGAAGTCCGCGCTCGCGCGCAGCCACCCCACGCAGCCACCCACCTCGAACACCGCGTTCGGACCGTTCTTGACGGGCTTGCCCTGCTCGCGGGACAGCAGCTCGGCGAGCGCCTCCGCGTGCGCCTCGACGGCGTCGGCAGCCCTGTGCAGGTACTCGGAGCGTTTGGCGTGCCCCAGCCCCGCCCACTCCGGCTGGGCCGCGCGGGCGGAGGCCACGGCTGCGTCGAGTTCCGCGGTGGTGGACTCGTGGGCGCGGCCGACCACCTCACCGGTGGCGGGGTCCAGGATCTCGCGGCCGGACGGGTCGGTGATGGCGGACAGCAGGTCTTGGCAGGTGTTCACGGTGGCTCCTCGTGGCTGTGACGGACCGGCGCGGGCGCGCTCGGGCGACCACTCCCATTGTGCCGTGGATCACGTTCGAGTGTTCCCTGAGTGGCTGAACCCCGGAGCCGCGCAGCCGCCAGGGGGGGCACCCCTGGCAGTTGTCACCGCGCCATTCCCGCCCGCATCTGCCCCTACAGTGTTCTCAGCACTGCGCCGCCGCCCACCTCCGGGAGCGGCTTCCCGGGCACCGCCGCCCCGGCCGCGACCGCAACCGAAGGGTTCCCATGTACGCCGATCCCACCGACATGAACGCCATCCGCGAGCTCCTCCACGAGATCCTGCGCAACGACCCCGCCCCGCTGCACCTGGGCATGGACCTGGGGGAGATCGAGCAGGGCAGGGTGAGCATGTCCATGACCGTCTCGGACTTCATGGCCAACGGCCACGGCATCTGCCACGGCGGGTACCTCTTCACCCTGGCGGACACCACGCTCGCGTACTGCTGCGCCACCGCCGGGGCCCCGATCGTCACCCGCAACGCGGAGATCACCTTCACGGCCCCCGCGCACACGGGCCAGACCGTGACCGCCACGGCCACGCGCCGGGTGAGCTTCGGCAGGAACCAGATCTGCGACGTCGTGCTGGAGGCCGACGGGCGCGTGGTCGCCTACTTCACCGGCCAGGGCACCACCCCGCCGCAGCCCAAGACCCAGGTGCAGGCCTGACGTCGCACCCCTGAACCACGACGATCCCCGCGCCACCCGGACAGGGTGACGCGGGGATCGTCGTCTGCGAGGATCAGACCGCGGACCAGCCGCCGTCCGAGGGCAGGACGGCGCCGTTGACGTTCACACCGTCGTCGCTCGCGAGGAAGCAGATGGAGGACGCCAGGTGGGCCGCGCTCGCCACGCCGGGCATGTTCGCCTGCACGGTGGCCAGGCGGGCCCCGCCGAACTGGGATGCGTCGCTCGGGATCTGGATGCCCGTGGCCACGCCCCCGGGGGCCACCACGTTGAACCGGAGGCCGGAAGTGGCGTACATGAACGCGCAGTTGCGGGTCATGCCGATCACCGCGTGCTTGGACGCCGTGTAGGCGATGCCCGCGGCGGAGCCGCGCAGCCCCGCCTCGGAGGACAGGTTCACCACGCTGCCGCGCCCGGCCTCGAGCATGAGCGGCACCACCGCGCGGCTCAGGCGCATCATGGCCTCCACGTTCACCGCGAACACGCGCTGCCACGTGGCATCCGTGACCTCGTGCACGGGCGCGAAGTTGTCCATGATCCCGGCGTTGTTCACGAGGGCGTCGATCCGGCCGTCGGCGGCGGCCACGACCTTCTGCGCGGCGTCCTCCTCGGTGAGGTCCGCGGTGACGGGCACCAGGTTCTCGCCGAGCTCCTCGGCGAGGCTCTTCAGGCCCTCCGCCGCGAGGTCCACCGCGATCACGCGGCCGCCCTCCTGGACCACGCGCACGGCCACGGCACGGCCGATGCCCGACGCCGCACCGGTCACCACCACGGTCTGCCCGGCGAAGCGCTCGGGGGTGGCCTTCTCCACCCATGCGGCGTTCAGCATCGGGGGAACAGCAGGATTCTCGGACATGATGATCTCCTTCGATCTCAGATTTCGGATCCTCGACGAACAGCGTGTTGGGCCACGGGTGTCGTGGCTCAGGCGGCGTCCGTGCGGTGCACGATGCGCCCGTCGCACACGGTCAGCTCCGCGCTGACGTCCTTCAGCTCCCGGGCGTCCACCTCGAAGGGATGACGGTCCAGCAGCACCAGGTCCCCGAGGAACCCCTCGGCGATGCGCCCCAGGCGGTCCTCGTCGAACGAGGCCTTCGCGGCCTCCACGGTGTACGCATCCAGGGCCTCGGCCACCGTGATGTTCTGCGCGGTGTCCGTGACCTGCCCGGACACCGAGGTCCGGGTGACGCACGCGGAGATCCCGAACCACGGGTTCGCGGTGGTCACGGGGAAGTCCGAGTTGCTCGGAGCCACGATCCCCCGGTCCAGGAAGGTGCGCATGGGGTACGCCCGGTTCATCCGCTCCTGTCCGAGGTTCTTGAGGTAGGAGTCCCCGAGCTCGTGGACGAACGCGGTGGAGGACGCCGCGATGACTCCGCTGTCCACAAGACGGCGCAGGTCCTCATCCGTGGGCAGCGCGCAGTGCTCCACCCGGTGCCGGCGCGTGCTCACCAGTTCCCGGAACGCCGCCTGCGGGTCCTCGCTCTCGGACGCCACCTCGCGCCCCGCGCCCTCGACGAGGTCCAGGGCCTGTTCCACCGCGCGCTCCCCGATCCCGTGGATGGCCAGTCGCAGCCCGTTGCGCAGGGCCTGGGCCGCCATCGGCAGGATCCGCGGGGTGTCGTAGTAGAGGATCCCGCGGGAGTCGGATCCCTCGAAGGGCTCCGCCACAGCGGCGGTCCTGCCGCCCACGGAGCCGTCCAGGATGAACTTCATGCCCTGGATCCGCACCATGTCGTCTCCGAGCCCGCTGCGGATCCCGGTGCCGATGACCTCGTCGTAGCTGCCGTGGAAGTCCCCGAGCTTGAGTGCGAAGTACCACGGGCGGAACCGGGTGTGCAGCTGCCCGGCCTCCTGCAGGCGCAGGTAGGCGCCCATCTCCAGCGGCCCGGTGCTCATGTCGTGCACCGTGGTGAGACCCCACGCGGAGAAGTCCTCCTGTGCCACGCGCATCCCGTCCAGCAGCTCCCGGGGGCCGCTCACGGGAAGGTCCGCGAGGGACATCGCCGTCTCCTGCAGCAGTCCGGTGGGCTCGCCACCCTCGTCCCGCACGATGCACCCGCCCGGGGGATCCGGGGTCTCCCCGGTGATGCCCATGCGCCTCAGTGCCGCGGTGTTCACCAGCGCCATGTGCGCGCACGTGCGCTTGAGGTACACCGGGTGGTCGGGCGCGGCCTCGTCCAGGTCAGCCCGGGTGGGGCCGCCCCCGTCCATGCGGTGCTCGTCGTAGCCCCAGCCGATCACCCACTCCCCCGCCCCGGTCTCCCGCGCGGCCCCCCGGATCACCTCGACGACGTCGCTCGCACGGGGCGTGACCGACGGCCGGCAGTCCGCGTTCAGCGCCAGGCGGGCGTAGAGCCCCGGGTGGCCGTGGGTCTCGATGAGACCGGGCATCAGGTACCGCCCGCGGGCGTCCACCACGGGTGCATCCGGTGCCGTGCGCCGTTGCGCCTCGTGCGAGTCCCCCACGAAGGCGATGACGCCGTCCTCGACCACCACCCCCTGCGGCTCGGGGCGGTACCGGCCGGTGGGGCGGTGCACCACGGCGTCCACGACGGTGACGCTGCGGGGGGTCTGCTCTGTCATGTGCGATTCCTCGTTTCCACCGGGATCACCGGTTCAGCAGGTCTCCCGAGATCTGGTCCACGTCCTGCTCCTCGTCCCTGCGGATCACGCGCCGGGCCAGGACGGAGGACACCAGCGAGATCAGGGCGAGCGCCAGCAGGAGCATCATGGGCCCGGTGGACGTGCCGCCCGTCCTGTCCAGGATCCACGCGGCCAGCGCGGGCATGAACCCGGCCACCACACCCGCGATGTTGGCGCACAGGGCAATGGCCGAGTACCGGACCTTCACCGGGAACAGCTGGGTGAGCATGGTCCCCACGGGCGCGTACGGGATGGAGGCGAAGCCGATGCCCAGGACCATGGCCACCGTGATCAGTGCGGCGTCGCGGGTGTCCACCAGGAGGAAGATGGGAACGGCCAGAACAGCGGCCACCGCGTACCCGACCACCACCACGATGGACGGGGACGTCCTGTCCGCCACCTTCCCGGCCACCGCCATGGTGACGATCTCCGCCACCGCGCCCCACGTGATGGCCGTGAGGATCACGGTGGAGGGCAGGCCCAGCTGCTGGGTCACGTAGCTGATCATGAACGTGGTGAGCACGAAGAACCCGGCATTGCCGAAGAGGTAGGTGCCCACCCCCAGCAGCAGCCGGCCGGGAACCGTGCGCAGGATCTCGATGACGGGCGGCTCCTCGTGCACCTCCGGCGCGGCCGCACGGGCGGCCTGGGCCGCCACGTAGTCGTCCGTCTCGTCCACGCGCAGCCGGATCCACACCCCCACGACCACCAGCAGGATGGAGATGAGGTAGGGGATGCGCCACGCGCCCTCCAGGAACGACTCCCCGGAAACGGCCACCACGGCGGCCACGATCAGGGAGGAGAGGATGGTGCCGGTGGGAGAGCCCATCTGGACCACCGCACCGTAGAAGCCGCGCTTGTTCTCCGGGGCGTTCTCCACGGCCAGCAGGGTGGCCCCACCCCATTCGCCGCCGGCCGCCATGCCCTGCACGAAACGCATGAGGGCCAGCAGAACCGGGGCCACGATCCCCGCGGTCGTGAAGGTGGGGAGCACGCCGATCAGCGCGGAGGACACGCCCATGGCCACGATCGTGATCATGAGGATGCTCCGGCGTCCGATCCGGTCCCCGAAGTGGCCCGCGAGCAGAGCGCCGATGGGCCGGGCGATGAATCCGACGCCGAAGAGCAGGAAGGACTGGATGACCCTGAGCGCGGGATCGTCCCCACCGAAGAACAGCGGCGCGAACACGATGGAGGAGGTGGTGCCGAAGAGGAAGAAGTCGTACCACTCCAGGGAGGTGCCCACGTAGGCGCCGACCAGGGCGCGACGGGCCCTGCGGGGATCGTGCTCGCGGACCGCCGGGCGGTCCTGGATGTGGTCCGTGGGACCACCGGCGGGCTGGGACATGGGGACCTCGGGATCAGGGAGGGTGGGCCGCCGCCCCTTGGGAGCGGGCGGCCGGGTCGGGTGGTCTCTGTCCCGCCACTATGTGGTGCGCATCTCACCGCGTCAAATGTGAGATGCGCACGACCTTTCTCCTGCGCCACGCATGGACTGCGTGCTCCTGTGCGCCGGGCTGCGCGGACAAACCCGTGAGGGGCAGACGGTTGCCGCGCCGCGCCGCGAGTGGTCGAATAGGTCCATGAGTGAAAACAGCATTTGGGATGCCCTGCAAACCGCCCGCGACAAGGCCAAGGAGCGCGAGGACGAGGAGAAGCAGCGCGTGGAGGACGCCGACAACCACGAGCAGCAGCGCGCCGCGAGCTCCCGTGTGGCCGCCCGCCAGGCCGTGCGCGAGACCCTGGACGACATCATCGCCCAGCGCGAGGGCTGAGCCGTGCCGGGCACGCGCCCCACGGGTGAGGGTCAGACCGCCACGGAACGCACGGTGGGCATGACCCCGGAGCAGGAGCGGCAGTACCTGCAGGACGACCGCACCCAGCCGCAGCCCGCTGACGGCGGCATCGGTGCCATGACCGACATGCAGGGCAGGGAGCCGGACACCGGCAACTAGCCCCGCAACCTCGGTGGTCGTGGACCGTGTTCGTCCCTCCACCCCGGGACACGACCGCCCGTGTCCCACCGATATGAGGAAACGCCCGGCCACACGGCCGGGCGTTTCGTCATGTCCGGCGCAGTCCTCATGGATGCAGGCGTGGCCCGCCCCGTCGTCATCGGCCCCGTTGTGACCGGCGCACGCAGGGGCCACCCGCGCGGCGAGCCGATCCGCCGCGCGGCACCGGAACTGCGGGCCCCCGCAACGACCGGCCACGGGCCGCCCCGCGGGATCACGGGTGCAGCGTGCCCACGAACTCCCACAGGGTGTCCGCGGCCGCCGCGAGGTTGTGTGCAAAGCCCTCCAGGTCCTCGCTCGTGTCCCGGCGATGGTTCACGCAGAACTCGTACCCGTCCGTGCCCGCGGTGTAGGTGACCCCGAATCCCTCCGGGGTGGTGGGCGCGAACGCATAGCGCACGATCGCGTCCGGACCCCCGATGGACGTGGTGGACAGGAAGTCGTGGCGCACCGCCGCGAGCGCGGGTGAGGCGAGAAACTCGGAGGGCTCGCCAAGTTCCCGGGCCATCAGGGCGAGCCCCAGCAGGTGCCGGTCCACGCCGCGCGCGCTCTTGCAGGCCTTCACCCAGTCGCGGTGCGCGTCCAGTGCGGCGGTGAACAGCCCCTCGGTGGCCGTGTGCTCGTGCAGTGCTCGCACGAACGCCACCGCCTGAGGGGTCACGGGCCGCAGGCACTCGGTGCGCCCGGCCCGGTACTCACGCATGTCCACGGCCTCGTACACCCCGCGCACCCTCCCGTACGTGGCGAGCTGGGCGAGGAGCATGACGAGCTGCTGGGCGGCGTCGTCACTGATCCGGAAGGGGAGCTCCGCACGGTGCGGGCGGGGCACCACCACGCGGTGCACACCCAGCATGGCGGCCTCCGCGCGATAGGCGGCAACCGCCGTCACGAGGTCCGCGCGCAGGCCGGAGGTCAGGTCCCACGTGAGAGCGGACGGCGCGGGCGCGTCCGGCAGGGGCGCCTCCTCCGGCACGGCGACCTCCTGCAGCGCACCGGCCACGGCGAGGATCGTGGCGCCGTCCACGGTGCTGTGCTCCACGTGCATTGCGAGCCAGTCGTCCTCGAGGCACACCTCGTACGTGATGGGCTTGTACGCCCAGGCGTGCCCCACCTCGAACGCGGCGCGCTCCAGGTGCTCCTCGAGCTCCGCGCGCGCCTCCACCAGGTGGACCACGAACAGCATCCGCGTGAGGCGCTCGTAGACCTCGGCGTTGTGGGGGTTCCCGGTCAGCCGGTCCAGCAGCGGCGCTGCCGCCTCGCTGCCCAGGTAGGACAGCGCCCCGAACGGAAGCTCGGTCTCCCGCGGCTCGTCCCGCTCGAGCACCGCGCGCAGCCCCTCGGCCACGGTCCGCAGCGGCACGGGCCGCCGGTCTCCGGTGCTGACGGGCAGCGCGTACAGCCGCCCGCGGTGGATCACGCCGATCTCCGCCGCGTCCGCCGCGGGGGCGCCGCCCGTGCCCGCCCCGGACGACGACGCTGCCCACCCCGGTCTGCGGATTTCGTCCCGCTCCGGGCGGGGGTGGCGCACTCCCCCGGTGAGGCACTCCCACTGGGTCATGCTCACGGGATTGCCGCGCGGATCCACCTCCTGCGGGGTCTCGCCCCGCACCTGCCGCAGGTGCACCGAGGCCGCGCGGTACACGAGTTCCGCGGCCCGCCCGAGCCCCGGTGCGCCGTAGTCCCCCGTGATCTGGAAGCCCACGCTCGTGGTGAGCGGCAGCGGTGTGCGCACCGTGAGGTAGCCGTTCAGCCACTCCCGGGACAGCCAGCTGCGGCCCTCGGCGTCCTCCGCGCGGGCGAACTCCTCCAGGGCTGCCTGCAGCCGCGGGCCCTCCTCGGAGGCGAAGCGTTCCGTCTGTTCGCGGGTGCGCTCCAGGGTCTCCGGGTCCACCAGGGGTTCGGCCGCGGTGAGGAATCGGGACAGCGTGTCCTCCAGCGGCGGGACGGGCAGCGGCTTCACGGTCATGACGGGTCCTCTCGACGGGGTGGACGACTCGGAGCGGACGTGCGCAGGTGCAGGGCTCAGCCGCGCTCGGCCCGGTACGTCCCGATGGCGCGCTGCAGCCGGTCCACACCCTCGCGGATCACGTCCGGGGCGTGGGTCACGAAGGACAGCCGCATGGTGGACTCGTCCGGGTCGTGGGCGTAGAACGAGGTGCCCGGCACGAACGCCACGCCCTCCGCCACGGCGATCTCCAGCAGCCGGGTGGTGTCGATCCCGTGGCCCAGGCGCACCCACAGGAACATGCCGCCGTCCGGCCGGGTGATCTGCGCGCCCGCGGGGAGCACCCGTTCCAGTTCCGCGTACATCGCGCGGGCGCGCTCCGCGTAGACGGGACGGACGCGCTGCAGGTGCGCCTCGACGTCGGCGGTCTCCAGGTAGCGCGCGACCGCCAGCTGGTCCGGCACCGGGGACTGCAGCCCGATGGCCTGCTTGGCCACCGTGAGCGTGAACTGGACCGGCCCCTCCGAGCGCATCCACCCCACGCGCACGCCCGGCGCGATGATCTTGGAGACGGAGTTCAGCAGGATGGTCTGGGCGGACATCCCCGGCAGGGAGGCGATGGGCGGCATGGGCTCACCCGTGTAGCAGAGCTCGCCGTAGGGGTCGTCCTCCACCAGCGCGGTGCCGGTGCGCAGCAGCACGTCCGCCACGGCCTGCCTGCGCTCCATGGACATGCAGATGCCCGAGGGGTTCTGGAAGGACGGGATGAGGTAGACGAACTTCGGGTCGTGCTCCGCGATGAGGCGCTCGAGCTCGTCCGGGAGCACACCGTGCTCGTCCGTGGGCACGCCCACCATGTGGGCGCCGTTGAGGTCGAAGGCCTGCACCGCGGCCAGGTAGGTGGGGCGCTCCACCAGGACGGTGTCCCCGCGGTTCACGAGTGCCTGGGCCACCACGAACAGCCCCTCCTGGGAGCCGGTGGTCACCTGGATCTGGTCCGCCGTGGTGGGCAGGTGCCGACTGATGCGGCGGGCGGCCTGCTCGCGCAGCTCGGGCTCGCCCTCGCTGGAGGCGTACTGCAGGGCGCGCTGCGGCTGGTGCTCGAAGACCCAGTCGTACGCGGCCCTGATGTCCTCGACCTCGAAGTAGGCGGGGTCCGGGACACCGCCGGCGAAGGAGATCACGCCCTCCTTGGACACCACGTCCAGGAGGTCGCGCACGGGGGAGGAGTCCACCCCGCGCAGGCGGTCGGCAATGCGGAACGAAAAGGTATCGGAAGTGCTCATGGCCTCATTCTCCCACCGGGTGCGGCGCGCACCGTGCCGCCCGGCCGGACGCTCACGGGTCCAGCGGGGTGTGGGCGCACCATGCCCGCAGGAGGGCGCGCAGGTGCCGGTCGTAGGCGGCGTCGGAATCCACCCCGGGAACCACCGGCAGGTTCATCTCGATGGCGATCCACCCGTGGACCCCCGCCCACAGCGAGGCCCCGATGTGGGCGACGGGGACGTCGTGGAAGACTCCCTCCTCGATGCCCGCACGGACGAGCCGGTACGTGGGACGCATGGCCGCCTCCGCGAACTCGGCGCGTTCGGTGTCCCCCACCGGTGAGGTCCCGGTCCCCTGCCACGGCCGACCGCGCCCGAGGATCACCCGGTACAGCTCCGGGTACGCCAGGACCCAGCGCCTGCTGGCGCGGCCCAGCGCCCTGAGGTCCGTGAGGACCTCCCCCGTGGTCATGGAGATCTCCTGCGCGCGCAGGTAGCTCACGATCGCCTCGTCCCGCACCGCGGCGATGAGCGCGTCACGGCTGCCGAACATCGTGTAGATGGCCGTGGTGGAGCACCCGTGCTTGGCGGCGAGCGGCCGCAGCGAGACCGACTCCACACCGCCTGTGAGAATCTGCTCGGCGGCGTCGGTGATCAGTGCCTGGCGAGTGGTTTCGTCGAATTTCCGGGGGCGCGCCACACCCGCAATGCTACTGGTCAGAGGCGGGTCGGGACGTCACATGACAGACGGGACACCGCGGCGGTTGCGCCGGATCCGCTTCACGATCCACCACACCGCCAGCACGACGACCAGGACCACCACCATGCGGGAGAACACCCCCGCGTAACGCTCGGCGACGTGCCAGTTCTCCCCCAGGACGTAGCCGGCGAGCACGAAGACGGTGTTCCAGATCAGGGACCCGGCGGCGCTCAACAGCACGAACATCCCCAGGGGCATCCGCTCGATGCCCGCGGGCACGGAGATCAGCGACCGGAAGACGGGAATCATCCGCCCGAAGAACACCGCGGCCCGGCCGTGCCGCTCGAACCACGCCTCGGTGCGGTCCAGATCGTGCAGGTCCACCAGTGGCATCCGGTCCACGACCACACGCAGGCGGCGACGCCCCAGAGCGGCACCGATCCAGTAGAGCGCCACGGCGCCCACCACCGAGCCGAGGGTGGTCCAGAAGATGGCGCTCCAGAGCCCGAACCCACCCTGGCTCGCCGTGAAACCGGCCAGCGGGAGGATCACCTCGGACGGCAGCGGGGGGAAGAGGTTCTCCAGTGCCACGAGCAGCCCCGCGCCGGGGGCGCCGATGGCTTCCATGACGTCCACCACCCAGCCCGCGATGCCGGAGAGCTGGGTGCTGGAATCGGAGGCGGCGGCCAGGACAGGCAGGGACATGAGGGAGTTCTCCGCACGTGGTCGTCAAAGGGTGCGGCACATGCTACGGGGGTGAACTGGGGGCTCGCTTGGAGGTGGGCCGGGCGGACGCGGTTGAATGGGCCCATGCGTTTGTGGTCAGTCCATCCGTGCCTGCTGGACCGCCGCGCCCTGGTGGCGTGCTGGCGGGAGGGTCTGCTCGCCCAGAAGGTGCTGCTGGGTCAGACCAAGGGGTACACGAAGCACCCCCAGCTGCGGCGGTTCCGCGCCACGAGCGATCCCGTGCTGTTCGCGGCCACCTATCTGCACGGCATCGCGGACGAGGCCGACCGCCGCGGCTACTCCTTCGACCGCACCCGGCTGGCCCGCGAGCCGGGTGCCGGGCCGCTGTCCATCACGGTGACCACGGGCCAGCTGCGCTACGAGTTCGAGTTCCTGCGGGAGAAGGTCCTCGAGCGGGACCCCGAGTGGGCCCGCACCACCCTTGTCGGCACGGATCCCGACGACGTCGCTCCCCACCCCCTGTTCGTCCGGATCCCCGGGGACGTGGCCGGGTGGGAGCACGTGAAGGGCTGATCGGAGCGCGGTGAGCACCGCCGAACGGTGCGCTGCCCGCATCCCGCTGGCGCGCCGTCGTGCCCCGTGGAAGTCTGGTGGCCATGTCCACCCCCAGCAGCTCCGAAGCGCCCTTCCACGAGGAGGACGCGGCCCTGGACCACCGCGAGCCGCTGGACGTGCGCGAGCTGTTCGTGTGGTTCGCCGTCCACGCGGTCGAGGGCGTGGAGCTCGCCACCCCCACCTCCTACTCCCGGACGATCACCCTGCCCGGCGGGCCCGCGTGGCTGCGCGTGTACGAGCACCACGGCGGGCTGCGGCTGCGCTCGCGGGTCACCGATCCGGCGGACCTGCCGGTGCTCACCACCCGCGTCCGACGGCTCTTCGACCTGGACGCCGATCCCCTGGCCGTGGACCGCGCGCTGTCCCGTGTGCCGGAGCTGCGCCCGCTGGTCGCGGCGCGGCCCGGGCTGCGCGTGGTCGGCGCCCTGGATCCGGAGGAGACGCTGATCCGCACCCTGATCGGGCAGCAGATCTCCCTGGCCGCGGCCCGCACCATGCTCGGCGCCCGCACGCGCGAGATGGGCGAGCCGGCCCCCGCGTTCGCCACCGGGCTCACGCACATGTTCCCCACAGCACGGGCCGTCGCGGAGGACGGCGAGCGGTTCCTGCGCGGCCCACGGGCCCGGATCCGCGCGGTGCTGGGCGCCGTGCGCGCCCTCGCCGCGGGAGAGTTGCGGCTCTCCCCGGACGACGACGCCGCCCGGCAGCGTTCCGCGCTCCTCGCCCTGCCCGGGGTGGGGCCGTGGACCGCGGACACCGTGCGCATGCGGGTCCTCGGGGACCCGGACGTGTTCCTGGTGGACGACGGCGCCATGCGCGCCGGCGCCCGGCGGATCGGCCTGCCAGAGGACAAGAAGGCCCTCACGGCCTGGGCGCAGGACGCCTCCCCGTGGCGCAGCTACGCCACCACCCACCTGTGGGGTCCGCTGACCCCGCCGGCCACCTTCAGCGCGTCGGAGAGCGAGCAGCCATGACCCACACCGCACAGACCGTGGACACCCCGGACGGGCCCTTCACCGCCGTGGCCGCGGAGGACGGCGCGGTGATCGCCTCGGGATGGACCGCGTCCGTGACCGAGGTGCTCGCCCGGGTGCGGGCGGCGGCGCGACCGCGTGACGTGCATTCGGGGACCCTGGCAACGATGGACGCGGTCCACGCGTTCTACGCGGGGGATTTCGCCCCGGCCATGGGTGTGCCCGTGGAGCTGCACGGGACGGACGGACAGCTCACCGGATGGGTGCGGCTGCGGCACATCCCCGCGGGGGAGCCGCTGAGCTACACGGAGTTCGCCCGCGAGCTGGGCAGTCCGCGGGCGGTGCGCGCGGCGGCGTCGGTGTGCGCGCGCAATCCCGTGGCCCTGTTCGTGCCGTGCCACCGGGTGCTGCGCGCGGACGGATCGCTGGGTGGGTTCGCGTGGGGCGAGCACGTGAAGCGCAGCCTGCTGGACCGGGAGTCCGGCGCGAGCGCCCACCCGTGACACCCTCCCCCGCATGCCGCACCGGGCCGGTGCCACGGAAGGACCGCACGCCGTGCAACGTGGTCGTCCCCGGCTTCCGCGCGCGGCGCCCTACTTGGAACGGCGGCCCTTCAGCGCGCCGGTGGACCACAGCGCCGCGGCGACGAGGACGGGCTGGAAGAACAGGCGCACGATGCGCTTGGTGTCCGTGTCCAGACCGAAGCCGTCACGGTGGTGGATCCACTGCACCAGGTTGCCCGGGAACACCGCGACGAAGAACCCGGCCGCGACGAGACCCACGGCCCGGCGCTTCGAGCGGATGGAGACCAGGGACAGCCCCAGGAGGATCTCCACCACACCGGACGCGACCACCGTGGTGTCCATGTCCAGCGGGACGAAGTCCGGGACCTGGGCCTGGAACTCGTCGCGGGCGAAGGTCAGGTGGCTGACACCCGCGAACGTGAGGAAGCCGCCCAGGGCCGTGCGGACGATGTGGCGGGCCGGGGAGAGCCTGGTGCGCCCTCGACGCGCGGGAGCCGAGGACGGGGTCACTCGTCCACCACGGTCACGGTGACCTCGATGTTGCCGCGCGTGGCGTTGGAGTAGGGGCAGACCTGGTGGGCGGCGTCGGCGAGTTCCTGGGCCTTGTCGTGCTCGAGCTCGGGAACGACCACCTCGAGCTGCACGGCCAGACCGAAGCCACCCTCCCCGTTGTTGCCGATCTGCACGCGGGCACCCACCGCGGAATCGCCGAGCGAGACCTTCTGCTGGCGGGCGACCATCTGCAGCGCCGAGTGGAAGCACGCGGCGTACCCGGCGGCGAAGAGCTGCTCGGGGTTGGCGCCGTTGCCGGAACCACCCATCTCCTTCGGAATGGCGAGGTCGAACTGCAGGGAGCCGTCCTTGAGGGCCACGCTGCCGTTGCGGCCCGCACCCTGGGCAAGTGCTTCTGCGGTGTAGAGAGCGTCCATGATGATTTCTCCTTCGCTGGCGGGACTGGCAGGTCTCGACCCCCCAAGAACCGAGACCCGCCATGGTGGTACCGCGCGTGGGTGGGCACCTCCCGGACCGACGGTCCGCGGCGCCCGCTCATGACACGTGGTCGCGTCAGGTGCTCGGCGTGATGGCGGGGGGGGACCGGACGCCGGGCAACGCGACCGAGGTCGAGTATAGTTGCGTGCTTTTTGGTTGTCCACAACCAATATATCGGCAATGGTCCGCGGTCGGCGCCGCCGTTGCCGGTGACCCGATGCGTTCCGGGGCAGGGCGAGGGACGTGCCCGGCGGCTTCCCCCGCCCCGGAAAGACACCCGAGACGGAGGAGACCGATCAGGCTCGATGGATCAGAGCCCCTTCCCGGAGGGTGAGACCAGGATCTTGACCGCGGTCTCATTGCGATGGATCAGGGTTTCGAAACCCTCCTCCACCAGACCGTCCACCCCGATCTTGCCGGTGATGAACGGCGCCAGGTCGATCTTCCCGGATTCCACCAGTTCGATGGTAGCCGGGTGCGAGTTCACATAGGCGATGGTGCCCCGTAGGTCGATCTCCTTCATCACGAGCTTGTGCATGTCAAAGTCCGCGCGCTTGCCCCAGATGGATACGACCACGAGCACGCCGGTGGGCCGTAGTACATCCATGAGGGTGTCCAGCACCACTTGCACACTGGTGCACTCGAAGGCCACGTCCGCACCCTTGCCGTTCGTGAGCCTTCGGACCTCCTGGGCGACATCTACCTCCCGGGGATCCAGGGCGTAGTCAGCCACGCCCGTATCCAAGGCCTTCTGCCGCCGCAGCGGGCTGAGCTCGGACACGACCACGGTGACGCTCAGGGCCTTCAGCACCGCAGCGGTCAGGAGGCCGATGGGCCCGGCGCCGCCCACAACGGCAACGTCCCCGGCCTTGGCCCCGGAGCGCTCCGCCGCGTGGTATCCCACCGAGAGCGGTTCGATCAGGGCGGCCTGGTCCAGTGGCACAACATCGGACACGGGGTGCACCCATCGACGCTGCACAGCGATCTTCTCGCCGAGACCACCCCCGCCTCCGGCCAGGCCGATGAAGTTCATGTCGCGGGAGAGGTGGTAGTCCTTGCTCTCGGGCCCGGTGTCCACGTCCTCGCCGATGATGTAGGGCTCCACAACCACGTGCTGGCCCACCCGCAGATCGCCCACTCCGTCGCCGAGCTCGTAGATCACCCCGGAGAATTCATGTCCCATGGTCACAGGCGCGGTCTCGCCGGAAATCGGATGAGGGGTGTCCGGGGTGGGACAGAAGATCGGGCCCTCGAGGTACTCGTGGAGGTCGGTGCCGCAGATGCCGCACCACGCGACATCGATTCCCACCATGCCGGGACCGACCTCGGGCTCGGGCAGTTCGTCGATTCGAATGTCATTGCGTCCGTAGTAGCGCGCCGCTCTCATGGAATCTCCTCACCTTGACGAGCGCGGACGCCCCGCGCCCTGACACTAATTTTAAGCCTTGTGCGCACAGATTCGAGGGTGCGGCGAGGGGACTGCCCATGGAGGGCAGACGTCCGGGGAGACGCTGCGCAGTGCGTGCACGAACTCCCGAACTGGGGAGCAGGGTGCCAGTAGCATCAGCCTGGGCAGCACCGAACGCCGGCGTGGGTGCAGGACACTCTTGAAAGCATTCTGGTTTCCCGAGCGCCACCGCATTCAGGGTGCTGCCCCGGATTCCCGGCGTGACCATCGATCCAGGAGGAACCCCAGTGTCAGACCTCAGCGGCCTCGTCCCCACCTCGGCCATCCGGCTCGACGCCTCCGCGACAGACTGGCGGGATGCCATACGGCTCTCTGGTGACCTGTTGACGGCGGCGGGTACTGCGGGGCCCTCGTACACAGAAGCGATGATCGAGGTCGTGGAGGAGCACGGGCCGTACATCGTGATCGCCCCGGGTTTCGCTCTGGCCCATGCACGCCCGGACGGGTCCGTGGCCCGCACCGGCCTGTCGTTCGTCAGGCTGAGTGAGCCCGTGGAGTTCGGCAACAAGGCCAACGACCCCGTGCAGCTGGTGATGGCCCTGGCGTCCGTGGACTCGAAGGCGCACCAGAAGGCTCTCGCCTCGCTCGCCCGGGTGCTGGGCACCCCGGAACGTCGGCTCGCCCTGGACAATGCGACGTCGCCGGAAGGCGTGCTCGCCGCGCTGGAAACCGGGTCCGGGGCCAAGAAGAACCCGAGAGCGGTTCCAGCACCCGCGGTTTCTGGCGCCGCCAACGAAACGGCCCCCACGTCCGAGTCCGGGAGTTCCGACCAAGTCCCCTCCAAGGGGCTCGTGCTGACCGTGTGCGGCAACGGTCTGGGGACCAGCCTGTTCCTGAAGAACACGGCCGAACAGGTTCTGGACAGGTGGGGGTGGAGCCCCTATTTGACCATTGAGGCCACAGACACCATCTCCGCGAAAGGGCGTGCCAAGGAAGCAGACTTCCTCCTGACCTCCCAGGCCATTGCACAAACGCTGGGGGACGTCGGTGTGCCGGTCGAGATCATTGAGAACTTCACCTCCCAGGAGGAGATCGATGCCGCCATGCGACATCGGTACGCCGTCTGACCCCCTGCCCCCTTCGAGCCCTCTCGTCCTCTCCATTGGAAGAACCACCCATGAATGTTCTGGTCGCAACCTCGCAGTTCCTCGTCAACGAGATCCTCAGCGTGCCCGCCTACCTCATCGGCATCATCACGGCCATCGGCCTGATCGCGCTGCGCAAGAGCGCGGGGCAGGTTGCTGGCGGGGCCATCAAGGCAATCCTCGGGTTCCTGCTCATCGGGGCAGGCGCCACGCTGGTGGCGGCCTCGCTCACGCCCCTGGGCACCATGATTCAAGGCGCCCTCGGGGCCCAGGGAGTGGTGCCGACCAACGAGGCAATCGCTGGCATCGCCCAGCAGCAGTACGGGGCGCAGGTCTCCTGGCTGATGATCCTCGGGTTCGTAGTGGCCGTTCTTCTCGCGCGTTTCACACCCTTGCGCTACGTGTTCCTCACAGGACACCACTTGCTGTTCATGGCGACGCTGATCACGGTCGTGATGGCCTCCGCCGGGATGCCCACCCCGGTCGTGGTGATTCTCGGTGCGGTCCTGCTGGGGATCCTGATGGTGGCCCTGCCAGCTCTGGCACAACCGTGGACCCGCAAGGTCACGGGTGACGACTCCATAGCCATCGGGCACTTCGGAACGCTCGGGTACATCGCCTCGGGGGCCGTGGGCCGCTGGGTGGATCCGAGAGGGAAGAGCCGTTCCACGGAGGAGATCAAGGTCCCGGAAGGTCTGCGGTTCCTGCGCGATTCCATGGTCGCCACGGCACTGTCCATGGTGGTCATGTACGTCATCGTGGCCGTGGTCTACCTGTTTCGCGCTGGGTCGGAGACCGCGTTCCAGGCGTTCGAGGGCGGGGCAACGAACGCGGGGAACTACATCATGCAGGCCGTCACGCAGGGCCTGCAGTTCGGCATCGCCGTTG
This sequence comes from Kocuria tytonis, assembly GCF_003226895.2. Lineage (GTDB taxonomy): Bacteria > Actinomycetota > Actinomycetes > Actinomycetales > Micrococcaceae > Kocuria > Kocuria tytonis. Next base: position 582,157 of record NZ_PNJG02000002.1, on the reverse strand, counting down.
CGGTCATCCTGTTCGGTGTACGAACCATCCTCGGCGAGCTGGTGCCGGCCTTCCAGGGAATCGCCGCGAAAGTGGTTCCCGGTGCCGTACCCGCACTGGACGCTCCGATTGTCTTCCCGTTCGCTCAGAACGCCGTGCTCATCGGCTTCATTTCGAGTTTCGTGGGCGGCCTCGTGGGCCTGCTACTGCTGGGGACGGTCTTTGGACCGATGTTCGGCCTCGCACTGATCCTTCCGGGGCTGGTGCCCCACTTCTTCACTGGCGGCGCTGCAGGTGTCTACGGAAACGCGACGGGAGGTCGCCGCGGCGCAGTGGCCGGCGCATTCGTCAACGGTCTTCTGGTAACTTTCCTGCCCGCGCTGCTGCTCAAGGTCCTGGGCAGTTTCGGATCCGAGAACACCACGTTCGGAGACACCGACTTCGGGTGGTTCGGCATCCTCATCGGCTACGGCGCCAAGCCCGGCGTGGTCCTGGGCTCGATCATCCTCGCGCTCATCGGCCTGGCCCTGCTGATCGGAGCCATTGTCGTGCAGAAGCGAGTGGTCCGTGGCGGTTGGGATCCCTCCCCCGCCCGCGTCGCGTCACCAGCCGGAACTGCCACCGCAGTTGCGGCTGACAACTCCACGGGTAGCCTCACCTCCGGTGCAGAAGGAGCCACGAGCGGGAAGACCTACCCAAAAATTACGCCACCCGAAGGCGCGCCGGTCCCGCCGCCTACGCTTGCCCCATGACCTCCTCCACCACCCACCGCTTCACCGGCCACATCGCCGGCGTCGGCACCTCCGGGGGCACCCGCCTGGTGCTCGGCTGCTGGGACCGCACCCCGCAGGGTCCGTTCGCGGACGTCATGGTCGCCCATCCGGACGGCCGCCGCGAGCTGCTGGCTCCCAACGACTGGGTGGCCGGGTTCGTCTCGGACACCTACACCTTCGACACCGTCACCCGCGTCCCCGTGAACGTGCACCGCACCGGCTTCTCCCGCGCCTCGCGCTGGACCGTCACCGCAGGACCCCTCACGTGGCAGTTCAGCGTGGGTCCACGCTCACCGCTGGGCTGGCTGCTGCAGTCCGTGCCGCGACCTCTGGGCACTTCCCTGCCGTTCGCGCACCTCACGGACCCGGTGGCCCGCCGGGTGATGCCCGGCGTGCGCACCCTGGGCACCGCGGGCAACCACCGCACCGAGTGGTACTCCGCCTACGACCTGCACGCCATCACGTTTTCCCGCGCCGCATGGGACGGCCACGATCTGGGCACCCTCACGGACATGGTCCCGCCCCCGGACTTCGGCTTCAGCTCCACCCCCCGCCGGCCGAGCCTCACCGCCCTGACCAGCACGGTCCGGATTCCCGACGCCGCCCCGATCATCTCCCCCGTGCCCGTCACCCCGCCAGGGGCGTAGGTGTACGAGCTGCGCCGCCTCACCGCTGCCGATGCCCCCGCGGTTCATGACCTGCTGGAGTCGAGCCCCGGCTACACCCTGCGGATCAGCGGCCACCCGCCCACGGCGGGCGACGCCGCCCGCTCGCCTCAGCGCCGCGCCACCCGCGCCTCGAGCCCCGCCTTCACGGACGGCCACTCGTGGGCGAGGACCGAGTAGACCACGGTGTCCCGCAGGGCACCGTTGGACTCCCGGCGGTCCCCGCGCAGCACGCCGTCCAGGCGGGCGCCGAGGTGCTCGATGGCCGTGCGGGACTGCTGGTTGGCCCAGCTGGTCTCGTAGCGCACGCACTGGCAGCCGAGCTCCTCGAACGCGTGGGTCATGAGCAGCAGCTTGGACTCCGCGTTGGTTCCCGTGCCGTGGGCGGACGCCCTGGTCCAGGTGTGCCCCACGCTCACGCGGGGGACGGCCCAGTGGGGGTCGTAGAAGGTGGTCATCCCCAGCACGGCGCCGTCCGAGCGCCGCACCGTGGTGAAGGGCAGCATGAAGCCGTCCTGCTGCCACGTGAGCCGCTGCTCGATCGCGGCGGCCATGCCGTCCGGGGAGGGGATGCTGGTGTACCAGCGCTCCCACATGCGCCCGTCCTCGGTGGCCTCGACCAGCCCCCGCAGATGCTCACGATTCAGGGGCTCCAGGCGCACGAGCCGCCCCTCCAGTGTCACGGGTGTCCACGTCATGGGCCCACTGTCTCACGGGCCGCCCCGGGGCGATCCGCCGAACCGTTCGGCGCTTCGGCTGAGAGCACACCTAAAGGTGTAGCCACGACCGTCAGTGTGCTGTCATTGTGGTGACATGACACCCAACGTCCCATCCGTGGGTGTGCCGTCTCTTCGTAGGAGGATCTTCATGTCCACACACGAGAACCAGACCCCGCAGGTTCCGGGCGTCCCCGGCACCGGGGAGCCGACCCTCGAGGAGCCCACGACGCCGCGTGAGCCCCTGCCGCCCAAGCCGGACCAGGGTGCGCCCGAGCGGGTGTCCCCCACCGGAGCGCCGACCGACGCACCCATGTCCAGCATGGCACAGCAGGGTGAGTACCTCACCACCGCGCACGGCGCGCGCCTGACGAACTCCGACCAGTCCCTCAAGGCCGGGGCCCGCGGTCCCGTGCTGCTGCAGGACCACCACTTCCGGGAGAAGATCTCCCACTTCGACCACGAGCGCATCCCGGAACGCGTGGTGCACGCCCGCGGCGCGGGTGCCCACGGCACGTTCCGCGGCTACGGCTCGGCCACCAAGCTCAGCCGCGCGGGCCTGTTCGCCAAGGACAAGGAAACCTCGGTGTTCGTGCGCTTCTCCACCGTGCTGGGCTCCCGCGGCTCGGGCGATCTGGCCCGTGACACGCGCGGCTTCGCCACCAAGTTCTACACGGACGAGGGCACCTGGGACCTGGTGGGCAACAACATCCCCGTGTTCTTCATCCAGGACGCCATCAAGTTCCCGGACGTCATCCACGCCGGGAAACCCCACCCGGACCGCGAGATCCCCCAGGCGCAGTCCGCGCACGACACGTTCTGGGACTTCGTGTCCCTGCACACCGAAGCACAGCACCACACCATCTGGAACATGTCCGACCGCGGCATCCCGCGCTCCTTCCGCACCATGGAGGGCTTCGGGGTCCACACCTTCCGGCTCGTGGCGCAGGACGGCTCCACCGCGCTCGTGAAGTTCCACTGGAAGCCGCGCCTGGGCGTGCACTCCGTGGTCTGGGAGGAGGCCCAGTTGGTCAACGGCGCGGATCCGGACTTCCACCGCCGTGACCTGGCGGACGCCATCGAGGCCGGGGCGTTCCCGCAGTGGGAGCTGGGCGTGCAGGTCTTCGAGGACAACGAGGAGCAGAGCTTCCAGGGCATCGACCTGCTCGATCCCACGAAGATCGTGCCGGAGGAACTGGTTCCCGTGCAGCCCGTGGGTCTCATGACCCTGGACAGGAACCCCTCCAACTACTTCGCGGAGACGGAGCAGGTGGCGTTCAACCCCAACAACCTGGTCCCGGGCATCGACGTGACCAACGACCCCCTGCTGCAGGGCCGGCTCTTCTCCTACCTGGACACCCAGATCACCCGCCTGGGCGGACCGAACTGGAACCAGCTGCCCATCAACCGTCCGCACGCCGCGGTCAACGACATGCTGCGGGACGGCTACCACCAGAGCGCCGTGCACTCGGGAGTGGCCCCCTACCGCCCCAACTCGCTGGACGGCGGCAACCCGTTCGAGACGCCCGAGAGCGAGCACGCCTTCATCGACTACCCGGCCCCCGTGGCGGAGTCCGTGAAGGAACGCGCCCGGCCGCAGTCCTTCGACGACCACTTCTCCCAGGTGCGCATGTTCTGGCTCAGCCTGAGCGAGGTGGAGCGCGAGCACACCGCGCAGGCCTACGCGTTCGAGCTCGGCAAGTGCTGGGACGAGACCATCCGCACGCGCCAGCTGCGGCACCTCTTCGCCATCGACCCCGCCCTGGGACACGCGGTGGCGCAGGGGCTGGGTCTGCCGGACCAGGAGCCCACCGTGGCCCCGGCCCAGGACGTGCAGCCCTCGCCGGCGCTGTCCCAGGTGGGTGGCACGTGGCCCGTGGACGGCCGCCAGGTGGGCATCCTCGTGGGTCCGGACACGGACGCCGAGCAGCTCACCACGCTCGTCTCCCGGATCGACGCCGCGGACATGGTCCCGCTGGTGATCGCACCGCAGGGCGGCGAGGTGGCCCCGGGCGTCGTCGCCCACCGCACGCTGCTCACGGCGCGTTCCATCGAGTTCGACGCCGTGGTGGTCGCCACCGCGGGCGCGCCGGCCCACCAGGTGGCCGCGGGCATGGACGCGAAGGCGGGTGCCCCCAGCCCGGGTGACGTGGATCCGCGCGTGAGCCTGCTGGTCAACGAGATGTGGCGCCACGCCAAGGCGATCGTCGCGGTCGGACCCGGCGCCACGGCGCTACAGACCCTGCAGATCGCGCAGACGCCCGGCGTGGTCGCGGCGGACTCCGCCGAGGACGCACTGAGCACCGTGACCGAGCTGCTCGGCAGCCACCGGGTCTGGGAACGCTTCCCGACCACCGGTATGTTGGCATAGGGAACAACCGCAGCAGTTCACGTGGTTGCCCGCGGATCGTGACCCGGTCACGGTCCGCGGGCAACCGCCTGCTCCCCCACCCAGCGCGTGCGCGGTAGGACACCGTGCACGCCGTGCCGACGACGCCACCCCACCCGGTGCGCATCGCCGGCGACACGTCCGCCAGCGGGCCACCCGACCCGTGGACGGAGCACTCGACGACTTCTTCACGGGAGACCACCATCATGACCACAACCCCCGTCCGCACTGCCGCCCCGGTCGCTCGGGGACCGGTGAGCACCGCCCTCCTGAGCGTCCTGACCGGACCGGAGGACACCCCGGAAGCCGCGTACCGGGAGCTGGCGAGCGCCGTCGAGAACGCGGTGGAGACCACGCAGGACGTGCTCGCCGACGAGGACCTCCAGCTGTCCCTGTTCCTGCTGTACCTGCTGCACTACGGCCCCGCCGAGTTCGTGACCGGCAACCGCGAGTGGGACCCCGAGCTGCTGCGTATCCGTGCGGTGCTCGAGGCCCGGTTCGAGTCCGAGCTGCGGGAGCGGGTGCCCATGCCGGACCCCATGCCGCAGGACGGCACCGAGCTGGTGGACACGATGTTCGCCATCACCGGCGGGGCCGAGAAGCCCACCCTGGCCACGTGGCTCGCCCGGCACCCCAGCGAGGAGATCCTGCGGGAGTTCCTCATCCACCGCTCCATCTACACGCTGCGCGAGGCGGACCCGCACTCGTGGGGCATCGCCCGGTTGCGCGGGCGCGCGAAGGCCGCCCTGGTGGAGATCCAGTCGGACGAGTACGGCGGGGGCCGCCCGGACCGGGTGCACGCCACGATCTTCGCCCAGAGCATGCGTGGCTTCGGGCTGGACGACACCCTGGACCACTACCTGGACCTCGTGCCCGCACCCACACTCGCGTCCATGAACGTGATGAGTCTCTTCGGGCTGCACCGCCGGCTGCGCGGCGCGATCGCCGGTCACCTCGCGGCGTTCGAGATGACCTCCTCGATCCCCAACAAGTACTACGGCCGCGCGTTCCGCAAGCTCGGCTACGGCGAGGACGTCACCTGGTACTACGACGAGCACGTGGAGGCCGACGCCGTCCACGAGCAGATCGCCGCCCGTGACCTCGCCGGGGCGCTCGCCCAGGAGGAGCCCGAGTTGCTGCAGGACGTACTGTTCGGCGCTGCCGCGTGCCTGTACGTGGACGGGCTCATGGGCGATCACATGCTGGAGTGCTGGAGCAACGAGCGCTCCTCGCTGCGCGAGGTCGAGCCGGCGGCCGCCCTGTGAGGGAGGAGCGCCCCGAGGATCCCACCCCCGAGGACCCCGTGGTGATCACCCCGTGCCCCAACGGGCCGCTGCTGGTGCGCGGGGACGTGATGATCGCCCCGGAACCGGGGGCCGAGCCGCAGAAGCCGCCGCGCCGCGTCGTCGCCCTGTGCCGGTGCAACATGTCCTCGATCGCGCCGTTCTGCGACGGGTCGCACAAGCTCGCGAACTTCCGCACCAGGCCGCCGCGGTACAACATCGGCAGCCCGCGGGAGGACGCGGACGAGTCCGACTGATCCTCCCCCGCGCACGACGGCGGCCCGTGGCTCGTGCCACGGGCCGCCGTTCGTCTGCGTGCGGTGCGTCAGTTCTCGGTCGCGGGCTCGTCGCCCTTGTTGTCGGTCATGGCGCCCACGCCCTCGTCGGCGGGCTCGGCGTCCACCTGGGTGTCGCGGGCCATGGCCGCGCTCTCGTCCTGGGGATCCATCTTGATGGACTCTTCGCCGGCGTTGGCGGGATTCTTCTGTGCCACGGTCCTGCCCTCTCTGTGGACTGCTTGATCGGTGGAGTCACCGACACGCCCCATTTTCGTCAGTGTGCTGCCGGCTGACAAGGGGTGACACCGGCCACATCCCGGGGGTTCGTGTCAAGCACGTGACACGCGCCGACATGGGAGGACGCACGGCGACACATTCCTTGGGTGCGCTCGTTCCCCGTCCCTACGCTGGGGCGATTCACCGGTTACACCGTCCAGCCACCCGGGAGAGACATCGTGCGCACACTCATCGTGCTGGCCCTCGTGGGCTTCGGAGCGCAGCTCGTGGACGGCTCGCTGGGCATGGCCTACGGCGTGACCTCCTCCACCCTGCTGCTGGCCGCCGGGCTGACACCGGCGTCCGTGTCCGCGACCGTGCACCTCGCGGAGGTGGGCACCACGCTCGCGTCCGGGTTCTCGCACTGGCGTTTCGGCAACATCGACTGGCGCGTGGTCGGCTTCATGGCCGTGCCCGGCGGGATCGCGGCGTTCTTCGGTGCCAACCTGCTCACCGTCTCCGGCGACGCCGCCGCGCCCGCCATGTCCACCATCCTCCTGCTGCTCGGGTGCTACGTGGTGTGGCGGTTTTTGAGCATCGGCGGGCGGCGCCCCTCATTCCGCGGCCGGGTGCCCGCCGGGTTCCTGGTGCCCTTGGCCGCGGTGGCCGGGTTCATGGACGCGATCGGAGGCGGTGGCTGGGGGCCCGTGGGCACGCCCACGCTGCTGGCGTCCGGCAGAATCGCGCCCCGCAAGGTCATCGGTTCGATCGACACGTCCGAGTTCGTAGTGAGCCTGGGTGCTTCCGCGGGATTCCTGCTGGCGCTCGGCAGCCAGAACATCAACTACGGGATGGTGGTCGCCCTGCTCATCGGCGGCGTCGCGGCCGCACCGCTCGCCGCGTGGCTCGTGCGCCTGCTCGCCCCGCGCATCCTGGCGATCGGCGCCGGCGGGCTCATCATCATCACCAATGCGCGCACGCTGCTGAACGTCGACGCCGTCCGCTCCGCTCTTCCCGACGCCGCTCCCATCCTGCTCCTCGCGGCTCTCGCCGTTCTGTGGGCCGGCGCGCTGGTGTGGGTGATCCGCCGGGAGATCGCGGACCGCCGCACGGCACCCGCGCGCACGGAGGTGCGGGTGCCGGAAAAGGTGTGAGGGCGGCGTCGGCCTTGTGCTGGGACAGCCCGCTGAACCGCTGTGCGGCTAGGGCATGTCCGACAAAGCCTTGGCTCAGGTGATAGCGGAGTGCGGGGCCACGGCGGCGCCGCAGGTCAGGGCATGCTTGTCATAGCGGGATGCGATGGCGCGCCGTCGCTTGAGGCGGCAGTAGCTGCGCTCGATGACGTTGCGGCACTTACAGTCATTGGTGTCAACGTTCACCGGGCGGCCAACGGGTGAGCCGCAATGGCGGCGGTGGTATTTCTGGTTGTCGGGTTCGGCGATAACGGACCCAACTTCACATGATCGTAGGTGCGCGTGGATCGCTTTTGATGGGTAGGCTCTTTCGCTCCTGCTGGCATCCGGACGCGCGCGAGCGGCCAGTGGGCCGGGACACCCGTAATCCGTTCCTCTATGGGATCAACATCGGCGAATCGCCTGCCTGCCCGGGCGTCAGCAAAGTGACAAGCGATCTTCCGTAAGTCTCGACAAGCTGATGGGTCTTCGACGACAACCCGCCACATGAGCGAGCAACAGCACGCTCGGAAGGCTCGATGCAAGAATTCTTAGAATTCGCTCCAGCCGCCTTCGAGACGCCTGGTGTTCGTCGCGTGCTGACGCGCGTACAAATTGGCGCCCCCCGGCAGCGACCAGTCGATCAACCCGGCCACGTCAGCCGCAGTCAGCTCGGTGTGAATGCGGTCCCAGATGCAGTCAACGGCGGGGCGCCGATCACAGGTCCAAACCATCGGCCGCAGCCCGTACACCTTGGGTAGGTCGCGCTAGGCAATGCCCATGCGGTATTGGCACATAATGCCTCCGGCCATCCTGCACGCCTCGGAGAACTCACGGCGCGGGTTGCCTGTCGGGCGGGGCAGCAACTCCTCGATCAGCGACCGCTGATCAGGCAATAGCGCCTAAAATCGTGACACGCCCTGACCGCTTCAGGCCCCGCGACCAAATTTCGCCAGACACGCCCTAGACTACTGATCGTCGGGTGGGTTGCTGAGTAGGCTTGTCAGGTGGTGAAGACCGTACGACACGTTCGACGCTTCCAATTCTGGAGTAAATAGCAGGTATATTGCCTGCCCTTTGCGCATAAGGTGGTGTTCATGGAACTTATTCATCAGCCAATTAGCGGACATGTTGGGGAGCGGGTCATTTCGTTCCTAAACTCCCAGCGTTTCGACAGAGCAAAATTTGTGGTGGCATTCGCTCGCGAGGCAGGGATTAAGCGCCTTGCGCCCTATCTCGACAGTTTCCGCGCTAGAGGTGGTCAAGTCGAAGTGACCTGTGGAATTGACTTGGATGGGACCTCTTATGAGGGCCTGAAAGAGCTATATCGGCAGTGCGATTCACTCAGTGTTTTTCATGCAGAGGGTAATCAAACATTTCACCCAAAAATGTATTGTTTCCTCGGCCAGCGCGACACAAGTCTAATCGTGGGGTCAAGTAACCTGACCGCTGGCGGTCTTTGGACAAACATAGAAAGCTCACTTATTGTTACCCACAGCTCGGAGGAGCCCGCGCCAATATCTCTGGATATCGACTCGTACGTAGCGTCTCTTCGGTCTGCGGACGATTCGTACCGCGCCCTCGAAAGCGAAGAGGACATACAAGAGCTCTTGGTGGCTGGGTACATTAAAAGCGAAACGGCGCTTCGGGAGGAGCAGAAATCTCACCACAGAGGTTCGGGCGCTCGAAAACGAGGAGCACCACTATTCGGCAAGGGCATTCCAACCCTTGCCTCACCTTACGAAAAACCTCTGAAAATTCAGAAAGAATCTGGCGATCAATGTGTGGACGTGCGCACAGAGGAAGATGTTGAGGCTGGTGTTCCGATTGGCTCGGTCTTTTGGATTTATCTGCGGTCAATCACGAGCGGATCGGGAAACCAGGTGGATCTATCCATGAAGTGCCGTCTGGAAAATAATATGGATGCATCGGGGACACCGTTTGAAGGCACGTCGAAAGGCTACATGATCGGCTTCGTAGAGTACTTCGGGGTGGACCCATCTGCCAGGTCCCTCGTACGACATCCCATTCTTAATTATGAGGGAGTGGACTACTACGGGAGCAACATTGTTTTCCCAGACGCCACCAACAAGGGTAAGCGCCCAAACGGTTCGTGGCGGCTACAGCTGAACGGCAAAGATGAAACTGGGAGTAAATTGACGGAAGCCATTAAGAACAATGGTGGCTTGAAGGAGAAGATTATGGCATTTACAAAATTGGACAGTCACTACTACCAGATTGACGTTTACCCTGCACATGAATTGCTAAATATTCAACACCGATCGCACCTGCTGGGGTGGAATGGCAAAAACGCTGACACTGGACAGCTGCGTCCCCCGAAGCCGGTTGGTGTGATCTGGACCCCAGAATCTCGAGCGGCGGGCGGGGAAAACTCAAGGGAAATAATTTAGCCACTCCTCATGTTTGCCCGTCTTCGCGCCGCTAATTCCGCCTTTTGCCCCACCGAAGGTTAGTAGACGCGCATTTTCACCGAGTTTGCGGCCCTCAGACACAAAGATCGGGACCGAATTTCGCGCGCGAATTCCTTCAATGACAGATTTGACCTCGAATGTGTAGCCGTACCCTGTTGTCTGAGCATAAGGCGGATCGATATAGATCACCGCGTTCTTCGGAATCGCGATTTGAAGAACCGTAACAATGTCGGCCCGCAAACAAGTGAGTCCTTGCATCCCGGAGGCCAGGGCTTCAATGCGCCTGCGGAGTTCTTGTACGGAAGGCTGCATTGGGTTAGCGGGACTGCGGCGCACGCTAGTGGCGGTGGGAACCCAGTAGTCTCGAAAGAACGCGTTCTCCCACATCCCGTTGTGCTGCCAAATTTGCTTCCCGCCGAAAGAGCATGATTGGAGCACCGGGTAGGTTTCCGCTTCATATTGGCCAACTGGTTCGGCAGCAATGCGCGCCATGTGCGCTTTGACGGCGCGCTTATCGTCGGGAATCGCGTCGAGTATGCTCACGAACACATCCATATTAAAGGTGCTGTTCCCGATGGCTTGCCAAAACGCAGCCCAGGGGCTGAGGTCCAGCATGACGATCTGTGATGGTCTAACGCCCTGGTTGACTAGCTCAATGGAGATAGCGCCCGACCCACAACATAGGTCGTAGAACGTCGCGTCCCGGCTTGGGCTTGCCGCGATCAGTGACCGAGCAATCTGTTCAGCGACTCGCTGCTTTCCACCCTGATACGCGCATGCTACTCGCAGCTTACTCGCACTCATTTACTTTCGCTTCCTAATGAGGATGCGCGCATAGGAGCGCCGTCCATTCAGCATTGCGACACCGCCACGGTCATCTGGGTGGCGTGAGTAGCGGGCCTCGCCCAGCACTCTCTCACTCGTGTTGGTCCTGGCGTTGCCGTTAGCCAACATAAGGATGTCGAATTGGTCAGGGCTGTAACTATCTAGAAAGGTGATGGGGACTCCCATGATTCCACCGTAGTCCATCGGAATGTGCTTCGTTCGGGGAACTTCTATAGCGTCATAATTGTCGTACACGGGATTTGTTTCTGAGCTGTAGGTGTGCGTGAGTTCCAGGCCTGCGTGAAGCGCCTCATGATCTAAGTTTGTGAACCAACGGACACCCTTGACGCGAATAAATTTTCTGCCGTTTTGGTCCACGCCGCAACCCGCAGCGTGAAGGGGATAGGAGTCGGGGACGTAAAATTTGCGGTCACCAGAACGGATCGATGGTCCGTACCATGCCTTCCCGTCACGGAACAACGGGAATATGTCGCGGGTTGTTGCCGCGTTCATATTTCCCAGGACGAGGAACTGCTTGTTCTTGGCAACCAGGCATCGCATATAGTCTCGAAATAGACTGAACGGTGGATTAGTGACCACAATGTCGGCTTGCTCGAGCAGTTCAACGCATTCAGTAGAGCGAAAGTCACCGTCACCCAATAATTGGTTTAGACTGTTACCGTTATCGGTGAAGAGGTTTTCCACGTCAAGCGATCCGTCGGGCAACAATAACGGCTCCTCCGGAACGGCGGTTACGATTGCTTTGTAGGCGCGGTGCGGCGTCGTAAGAGGGTACTCGGTACCGGCCATGGCTGACTCAGCATAGGATGTCGAAATTAGCTTTGCGAGGCCTAGGTTATTAAAGTTTTGGGCGAAAAATCGAAAGAACGCAGACTCGAATGGGTCGTCACAGTTGCACAAAACTACTTTGCCCTCGAATGCATCAGGGTAGTTGCTGACCTCTGCTTCGATGTCTCCATAGTCCGTGTAGAATTCGTCTTTGCGGGCGATGAAGGCGCTATTCAGGGCCGAGTTTGCGGTATCGCCCGAAGTTTTATCTGTTGCAATTTTCAACTCGAAGGGCATCCCTTGTTCTCGAATGGCGGCTTTCAAGAAACTCGTGATGGCTGCGGACATGGTGATCCCAAGCTCATCAAACAGGTCAGTCGCCTGCTGCTTGATTTCTGTGTCAATTCGAATTGTGGTTGTAACGCTATCAGCCATGTGTCGCCCTCATGACATACAATATAGCACATTGTATGTCATGGACCAAATGGGGCTTAAGCGTTTCCGGTAGCTGTTGGGAGGAAGTGCTTCGACCCGAAGCGACGCGGGAGCCTCGATGCCTGTAGTGAAGCGTGTGCAGGGTGTCGATGCGCGTTCCTGGGGTGTAGCTGTCCCGACCCCGGCGGGTGCGGCCATGTGTGATCCAGGTTAGGCAAGCCTTCGGCGGGCTCGCCATGCCCGCATCTCCATGCGGTTCACCTGCGCGCAGTGAGCAGGCTCTTCCCGCAGCGCGAGTTCCAGTTTGAATACCCGTGCAACGAGGGCACAGGGTTGGGTCCAAAGGATTCTGCGCTACATGGTTCTTGACCTGTGGAGGGCTAATGGGCGAGTGACGGCCTCTGACTAACTATGCAGCTTTCGACTGCGCGCATCTACGAACCCTCTCCACGTCGGTCATACTCTCAGCGGCACGAGAATTTTACTGGGAATGCCGTCCGCAAATCACTAAGCCCCTCCCTTTAGAGATACCCGGGTGGTACGAATAGGACGCCCGTCCCGCCGTGGAACTTGATACTGGCGTAGCACCGCCTGGATTTGACAATTTCTAAGCCGAAGGGCCGGTGCAGCTCGAGCGACAGCGCATTGCGGGAGTTCACCATGCTGTACAGGTGCCCGTCGTCGTCTAATCTCGACCGCGTGGACCATCGCCTGCAACAGGCGTCGGCTGACGCCGGTCCATCCCATGACCCAAGAGGCGTCGGAACAGGTGACTTCGGTGACGAGCAGCGCCGGTGCATGCTCCGGCAACCGCTGCGCAGCCCGTGCGCAGTCCGAGGGGTGCTACCGCGTGTGGCCAGGGCGGCGGCGTCCTGGGGACGGGCGCCACGGATCTGCGGGGCGCGTTCTAGGGGCAAAGGACACATATAGACCATCCTGGGGCACTGGCTAGAGGCCAGGGAAGGACTTTTCTCGTCCGGGCACCCCTGCCAAACTTCCTATGGACTACAAGCAACGCTTCGGCAATTAGTCCCCCAGGTTGTCCGGGAGGACAGCATCACGAGGGACGGAGAAGGTCTCGAAGCCCCGGGGGGCTAGGTGCCGGACAAATTCATCCGCAGCCACGGTGAGAACGCCCCAATCCGGATACAGCGGCGCGCCCCAGCCGAACTGCCGGGTGGTGGACCACATGAAATCCGGCATTCCCAGCTCAGCAATGCTGGTCATCGCGCCGTCAAGGTCCAGGACCTGCTGAGCGCACTCCAGGCCCCTCAGGGTCACTCGTGTCGCATCCGCCTGGTCGTGCCGATAGCCCCGCCAACGGGCCAGTGTCCACGTGGCCTGAGGGGGCACAACCCCCCAGGGCCTCTCGGAGGGTGTGCACGAAGTCTCCGGACACAGCACCTCGGCAGGTGTCCCAGCCGGTCATGTCCTGCCCTGCCTCCAGTGCGCGGTGCCGGAGGTCCTCCAGGTCACTGCTCCGCAGCTGATCGCGTGCATCCATCCCGCCGGGAAAGAAGGCAGACCACGGCCTGTAGACGCCGCGCTCCTCGTGGCGCAGCGGCAGCAGCAACCTGTAGTGCGCCAGGTCCACCCCGGCCAGGGCTGGAGGCACCAGGTCCGCTGCGACCGGGTTACCGCGCGCCATCGCATGCCACCCATCTGATCGGCCAGACCGTTGCAACGGCCTCCATGCCGACCTCCTTCACCAGTGGCCAGGACGACTGGGCCACGCGCTCGCCCATCTATCCCCTGCGTTCCCGCAACGCCTCGATCAGCTGCGGGATCACCTTGTTGAGGTCCCCCACCACGCCGTAGTCGGCGATGTCGAAGATCTGGGCGTTCTCGTCCTTGTTGATCGCCACGATGGTCTGCGAGGTCTGCATGCCCGCCCGGTGCTGGATGGCGCCGGAGACACCCGCGCACAGGTACAGCTGCGGGGACACGGTCACGCCCGTCTGCCCCACCTGCGCGGAGTGCTCCGCCCAGCCGGCGTCCACGACCGCGCGCGACGCACCCACCGCGGCACCCAGCTCGTCCGCCAGCTCCTCCACCAGGGAGAAGTTCTCGCCAACGCCGCGTCCGCCCACCACGACCACCCGGGCCTCCGTGAGCTTCGGGCGCGACGACGCCGGCGCCTCCCGCGTGCCCGTCACCGTGGCCGCCGCGCCGGAGACGGAGACCGACAGCGGCTTCACCTCGGGCGCCGGGCCCTCCTCCGGCTCCTCCGCCTGCACCGAGTTGGGGGCGAGCGTGACGAACGCCAGGTCCGTGGTGGGCGCTGCGGTGGTGGTGTACCCGCCCGCGAGCACGGACTTGGTCACGGTGCGGTCGGCGGCCATGCCCACGGCGTCCGTGATGACGGCCGCCGAGTGGCGCACGGCCAGCCGCGCGAACGCGTCGGTGGTCTCGGCGTCGTTGGGACCGAGCACCAGCGTGGCGCCGGACTCCCCCAGCGCGGCGTCGAGCAGGGCGGTGTCCGTGAGGGACAGGTCGGTCGCCTCGCCCTCCGGGGCGTACAGGATGCTCACGCCGTAGCCGCCGAGCTCCGCGGCGACGTCCTCCGCGCGGGGCGCGTGCGTGAGGGCGGTGACCGCGCCACCCGCGGCGAGAGTGCGCGCAAGCGTGAGGACCTCGCGGTCCGGGGAGCGGAGCCGGCCGGTCTGGCCGAGGTCTACGAGGACGTTCATGGTGTTTCCTCTCGAACGGAGTGGAAGAAGGAGACAGTTCGTGGGGGCGCAGCGGGAACGCGGTGCCCCCACGCGCCGAGAAGGGAGCAGGACGCCAGCTGAGCGGAGCGGGCCAGTCCAGGAACCGGGACCGTGGGGCGGTCGTCATCCCCGGGCCCCGCTGGGATCAAAGCAGGCGCTGCTCCGCCAGGTAGGCCGCGAGCTGGACCCCGGCCTCGCCCTCGTCCTGCACCTTCGTCCCGGCCGCGCGCGGGGGCCGAGCGGTGGCGGACTGCACGGACGCGGCCGCGGCGTCGCGCCCCACGGCGGTGGGGTCCACCCCGATCTCCGCGAGGGAGAGCACCGCGGACGGCTTCTTCTTGGCCGCCATGATCGCCTTGAAGTTGGGGTAGCGCGGCTCGTTCGCCTGGTCCGTCACGGAGACCACCGCGGGGAAGGACACCGCCACGGTCTGGGTGGCGTCCGCGGTCGCGCGGGTCAGGGCCAGACCGTTGTGGTCCTCGCCCCACTCCACGGTCCCCGCCCGCGACACGAGCGCGAAGTCCAGGCGCTCCGCGAGCATCGCGGGCACCACGGACATCTCGCCGTCCGTGGACGCCAGGCCCGTGAGCACCAGATCCACGCCGCCGTGCTCCTCGCCCACGTGCTGGATCGCGGCGGCGAGCACCGCGGAGGTGCCGAGCGCGTCGGAGCCCGCCAGGGCGGCGTCGTTCACGTGGAAGGCGGCGTCCGCACCCATCTGCAGGGCCTTCTTCACCGCGCCCGCGGCCTCGTCCGGCCCCACGGTGACGGCCACGATGGTGACCTCCGCCTCCGGGGCGGCCTCGCGCAGGGCGAGCGCGGCCTCCAGGGGGTACTCGTCCAGCTCGGACAGGATCGCGTCCGAGCGGTCCACGGTCAGGTCCTCCCGGAACTGCCGCTGCTTCTGTGCGTCCGGCACGTACTTCACCGGCACCACGATGTTCACGCTCATGGGGTCTCCCTCGTCTCGGTCCGGGGTGCTCGGGCCAGCGTGCGCTCCGCGTGGCGCAGCAGCGGCCCGTCGATCATGTGGCCCTCGAAGCGGAAGACGCCGGGGGCGCCCTTCGCGGCCTCGAGCAGGCGGCGTGCGTGGTCCACGTCCTCGGCGGTCGGCAGGTAGGCCTCCCGGATCACGGCCACCTGGCCCGGGTGGATGCACGCGGTGGCGGCGAACCCGCTCCCCGCGGCGTCCTCCGCCTCCGCGGCGAGACCCTCGGTGTCCGCGATGTCCACGTGCACGGCGTCGATCGCGGCCTTCCCGTGCGCGCCCGCGGCCAGCAGCACCGCGGCGCGCGCGGCCACGGCCACGTCCCGGTAGGAGCCGTTCGGGCGGCGGCTGGAGCGCCCGCCCAGGGACGCCACCAGGTCCTCCGCGCCCCACATCAGGGCGACGACGCCGCTCGCCGCCGCGATCTCCGGCGCCGCCACGATCCCGGCGGCCGTCTCGCACAGTGCGATGACCCGCACGCCCGGCAGGGCGTCCGTGACCCGGCGGACCTGCTCGGCGGACTCCACCTTCGCGAGCATCACGGTGGTGAACGGGGTGCCCTGCAGGGCGGTGAGGTCGGCCTCGAAGAACTCCGAGGCGGCGTCGTTGACGCGCACCACCGTGGTGGCGGGATCGAGGTTCGCGGCGCGCACGTTCTCCCGCGCGGCGGGCTTGGCGTCCGGGGCCACGGCGTCCTCGAGGTCGAGGATCACCGCGTCCGCCCGCTCAGCCGCCTTGGCGAAGCGCTCGGGGCGGTCCGCAGGGCAGAAGAGGATGGCCGGGCCCATCGTGAACGTGGGGGTCGTCATGACTGGTCCTTCCCTGTCGGGTCCGCGACCGGCGAGGGGGCCGCGGCGTTGGTCGGCGCCTGCCGACCGGGAAGCCCGGCCCCGGAGGTCCCCGCGGGCTCGGATGACCCGCCCTGGGGAGCCTGCTCGGCGGCGTCGTGGTGACCGGCGCCCGCGGGAGCGCCCTGCATGAGCACCGAGCGCACGCACGTGGCCACCACGGTGCCGTCCTGGTTGCGGCCCACGTGCTTGACCCTGATGATGCCCTGGCCCGGCCGGGACCTGGAGGGGCGCGCGTCCAGGATCTCGGACTCGCTGTAGAGGGTGTCCCCGTGGTGCATGGGGTGCGGGAACGCGACTTCCTCGAAGCCCAGGTTCGCCACGATCGTGCCCTGCGTGAGCTGCGCGACGGACGCGCCCACGATGATCGACAGCGTCATCATGGAGTTCACCAGCCGCTCCCCGAACTCCTGGCGCTCGCTCCACGCGGCGTCCAGGTGCAGGGACTGCGTGTTCATGGTGAGGGTGGTGAACAGGACGTTGTCCGCCTCCGTGACGGTGCGCCCGGGGGCGTGCTTGTACACGGCGCCCACCTCGAACTCGTCGAAGTACAGCCCGCGCTGCTCGATGACCTTGGCCATGCGGTTCTCCTTGCCGGTGCGCCCCGGAGGGGGCGGCGCGTTCAGTCGTGCTCGGGTGACGTGGTGCCCGGAGCCCCGGTCACAGACCCAGCTCGCGGGCGATCAGCATGAGCTGGACCTCCGTGGTGCCCTCGCCCACCTCCAGGATCTTGGAGTCGCGGTAGTGGCGGGCCACCCGGAACTCGTTGATGAAGCCGTAGCCGCCGAACACCTGGGTGGCGTCCCGGGCGTTGTCCATCGCGGCCTCACCGGCCACAAGCTTGGCGATCGCGGCCTCCGTCTTGAACGGCTTGCCCTTGAGCATGCGGGACGCGGCGTCGTAGTAGGCCAGGCGGGCCTGGTGCACGCGGGCGCGCATCCGGGCGATCTTGAACGCGATCGCCTGGTTCTTGCCGATCGAGCGGCCGAACTGCTCGCGCTCGGTGGCGTAGCGGATGGCCTCCTCCAGGCAGCCCTGCGCGGCACCCGTGGACAGCGCGGCGATCGCGATGCGGCCCTCGTCCAGGATCCGCAGGAAGTTCGCGTAGCCGCGGCCCTGCTGACCCAGCAGGTTGGCCTCCGGGACGGTGACGTCCTCGAACGTGAGGGGGTGGGTGTCGGAGGCGTTCCAGCCCACCTTGTTGTACGCCTTCTGCGCGGTGAAGCCCGGGGTGTCCGTGGGGACCAGGATGGTGGAGATCTCCTTCTTCTCCCGGCCGTCCGACGTGGTGGTGGTGCCCGTGACCGCGGTGACGGTCACGAGCGTGGTGATGTCCGTGCCGGAGTTGGTGATGAACTCCTTGCCGCCGTTGATCACCCAGTTGCCGTCCTTGAGCTCCGCGCGGGTGCGGGTGCCGCCGGCGTCGGACCCGGCCTCCGGCTCGGTGAGCCCGAACCCGGCGAGCGCCTGGCCGCTCGCGAGTTGCGGCAGCCACTGCTGCTTCTGCTCCTCGGTACCGAAGAGGTACACGGGCATGGCACCCAGGGACACGCCGGCCTCCAGGGTGATGGCCACGGACTGGTCCACGCGGGCGATCTGCTCCAGGGCCAGGCACAGCGCGAAGTAGTCACCGCCCTGTCCGCCGTACTCCTCCGGGAAGGGCAGCCCGAACAGGCCCATCTCCGCCATCTGGGACTGGATCTCGTACGGGAACGAGTGCTCCTCGTCGTGCTTCGCGGAGACCGGGGCGATCTCCTCGTCCGCGAACTCGCGCACCGCGTCCGAGAGCGCCTGGTACTCCTCGGACAGTTCGAACGTGTTCAGTTCGGTGTTCTCACTCATGGCTGTTCCTCCGTGTGGGCGGTCGAGGGGTGCTCGGCCGGTGGGGTCTGCTGTCTCGTCGTGGTGGCGGCCGCGGGGGCCGGTCCGTCGCGCCGTGCGGGCGTGCCCGGCGCCGCGGGCTATCCGGCGGGGGCCGCTCCGTCCGCGTTCTCGGGGGTGTCAGTCTCGATCGTGGCGACCACCTGGTCCACCTTCACGCGGTCCCCCACGCCCACCAGGACCGTCACGGTCCCGGGCAGGGTGGCGGTGATCGGGTGCTCCATCTTCATGGCCTCCACCGAGACCACGGTGCGGCCCTCCGCCACGTGCTCGCCGGTCTCGGCCAGCACCGCCACCACGGTGCCCGGCATGGGTGAGCGCAGTTCCGGTCCGCCCGCGTGCACCTCGCGCTCGATCCGCGCCAGCTGCGCCTGCACGGCCCCGGTGCGGGTCCGCACGGGGATCTCGAACGACGCCGCACCCTCGCTCACGTGCACCGTGCGCCCCTCGGCGGTGTCCGGGTTCCCGGCTCCTACGGCGGTCACGACGTTGCGCGCCGCATCCGCCTCGAACGGCGCCGGACCGGGCAGGGCGGTGGTGGCGGAGAAGCCGTCCGCGCGCCACGCGGTGCCGCCGATGCGGCGCGCCGCCAGCCGGTCCCGGTGGCCGGCGAAGTCGGCGGCGGGGCTCCCATTGACCGGCCCGTTCCCCTCGACCCCGGCGGGGACCACGGGATCCGTGCCGGTCCCCGCACCGTGGTGGGCGCCCGGCAGGGAACGCGCGCGGGCGGCGTCGTCGTCCTGGGTGCTGAGACCCACGTGGGCGGCGAGCGCCTCCAGGTAGGCGTCCGGCCGGGAGAACTGCAGCTCCGGCAGCTTGCGCTCGATCAGGCCGGTGTCCATGCGCCCGGCCACCACGTCCTCGTCCGTGAGCAGCATGTGCAGGTACTCCACGTTGGTGCCCACACCCAGGATCACGGTGTCCTCCAGGGCCGCGCCGAGCCGCTGCAGCGCGGTGCGGCGGTCCGGGCCGTGGGCGATGACCTTGGCGAGCATGGGGTCGTAGTCCAGGCCCACGCGCTGACCCGTCATGATGCCGGAGTCCACACGCACGCCCGGGCCGGTGGGGTCCCGCAGCGCCACCACGGTGCCCTCGGTGGGCAGGAAGCCCCGCTCGGGGTTCTCGGCGTAGACACGCGCCTCCACGGCGTGGCCGTCCAGGCGGACGTCCTCCTGGGTGAGCGTGAGGTGCTCACCGTCCGCGATCCGCACCTGCCACTCCACGAGGTCCACGCCCGTGACCAGCTCGGTCACGGGGTGCTCCACCTGCAGGCGGGTGTTCATCTCCATGAAGTAGAAGGTGTCCGGGTCCCGGTCCGAGACCAGGAACTCCACGGTGCCCGCGCCCACGTAGTCCACGGCCTTCGCGGCGGCCACGGCGGCCTCGCCGATGCGCTCGCGCGTGGCGGCGTCCAGCAGGGCGGACGGCGCCTCCTCGATCACCTTCTGGTGGCGGCGCTGCAGCGAGCACTCCCGCTCCCCCAGGTGGATCACGTGGCCGTGGGTGTCCGCGAGGACCTGCACCTCGATGTGGCGCGGGGTGGCCACGAGCTGCTCGATCAGCAGGGTGTCGTCCCCGAAGCTCTGCCTGGCCACGCGGCGTGCGGCGGGCAGGGCCTCGGCGAGGTCCTCATACCGCTCGACCACGTGCATGCCCTTGCCGCCGCCACCGGCGGAGGGCTTGATGAGCACGGGGAACGGCATGTCCGCCGCGGCCGCCACGAGCTGCTCGTCCGTGAGACCGGGCTCGGAGACGCCCTGCACCAGGGGGACGCCGTGGTCCGCGACCTGCAGCTTGGAGGCGATCTTGTCCCCCATGATCTCCAGGGCGCGCTCCCGGGGGCCGATGAACGCGATCCCCGCGGCGGTGCATGCGCGGGCGAAGGCCACGTTCTCGGCCAGGAACCCGTAGCCGGGGTGGATGGCCTCCGCACCCGTCTCACGCGCGGCGGCCAGGACGGCGTCAATGTCCAGGTAGCTCTCGGCGGCGGCCGCGGGACCGATCCGCACGGCCACGTCCGCCTCCTGCACGTGGCGGGCCCCGGCGTCGGCATCGGAGTGGACGGCCACGGAGCGGATGCCCATGGCACGCAGGGTGCGCATCACGCGCACGGCGATCTCGCCTCGGTTGGCGACGAGCACGGTGGAGAACATGGTCGGGGCTCCTACATCCGGAAGAGGCCGAAGCCCGGGTCGGGAAGGGGTTGCAGGGAGGCCGCGGACAGGGCCATGGCCAGCACGCGGCGGGTGTCCTCGGGGGCGATCACACCGTCGTCCCACAGCCGGGCCGTGGAGTAGTACGGGTTGCCCTGGGACTCGAACTGCTCGCGGATGGGCGCCTCGAAGCGCTCCTGCTCCTCCGGGGCCATCTGCTCCCCGCGCGCCGCCAGCTGGTCCTTCTTGACCGTGGACAGCACGGACGCCGCCTGCGGGCCACCCATCACGGAGATCCGGGCGTTGGGCCACATGAACAGGAACCGCGGGGAGTACGCGCGCCCGCACATCGAGTAGTTGCCGGCGCCGAAGGACCCGCCCACCACCACCGTGAACTTGGGGACCCGGGTGGAGGCCACCGAGGTGACCATCTTGGCGCCGTTCTTGGCGATGCCCCCGGCCTCGGCGTCCCGGCCCACCATGAAGCCCGTGATGTTCTGCAGGAAGACCAGGGGCACACCGCGCTGGTCGCACAGCTCGATGAAGTGTGCGCCCTTCAGCGCGGCCTCGGAGAAGAGGATGCCGTTGTTCGCCACGATCCCCACGGGGTGCCCGTCGAGGTGCGCGAAACCCGTGACCAGCGTGGTGCCGTAGTCCCTCTTGAACTCGTGGAACTCGCTGCCGTCCACGATCCGCCCGATGACCTCCCGCACGTCGTAGGAGCCGTTGACGTCCGCGGGGATGATGCCGGCCAGGTCCGAGACGTCCAGGTCCGGCTCACGGGCGGCGATCACGTCCCACGCCACGGTCTTCTGCTCGGGCAGGGTGCCCACGACGTCCCGGACGATCTCCAGGGCGTGCTCGTCGTTCTCCGCGAGGTGGTCGGTCACACCGGAGGTGAGGGTGTGCAGCTCACCGCCGCCCAGCTCCTCCGGGGTCACCTCCTCCCCGATGGCCGCCTTCACCAGCGGCGGGCCGCCCAGGAAGATGGTGCCCTGGTTGCGCACGATCACGGTCTCGTCGCTCATCGCGGGCACGTAGGCGCCACCGGCGGTGCACGAACCGAGCACGGCGGAGATCTGCGGGATGCCCCGGGCGGAGAGGTTCGCCTGGTTGTAGAAGATCCGCCCGAAGTGCTCGCGGTCCGGGAACACGTCGTCCTGCATTGGCAGGAACGCCCCGCCGGAGTCCACCAGGTACACGCACGGCAGCCGGTTCTCCGCCGCGATCTCCTGGGCCCGCAGGTGCTTCTTGACGGTCATGGGGTAGTACGCGCCGCCCTTGACGGTGGCGTCGTTGCACACCACCACCACGAGGCGCCCCCGGACCATGCCGATCCCGGCGATGACCCCGGCGGCCGGGCACGCGCCGTCGTACATGTCCTCCGCGGCCAGGGCGCCGATCTCCAGAAACGGGGAGCCCTCGTCCAGCAGCCGCGCCACGCGCTCGCGGGGCAGCAGCTTGCCGCGGGAGCGGTGGCGTTCACGGCTCTTCGCGGGACCGCCCAGGGCCGCCTTCGCGGTGCGCTCACGCAGCTCGTCCCGCAGCCGGGCGTTGGTCTCGCCGTTGCTGCGGAACGCGGCGGCATCGCGGTCGAGCGCGCTCGTGAGGAAAGCCATGTCGTCCCTTCGGCCAATTTCAGTTAATGCTCGATAACTAGGATGGACTATAGTGATGCGCATCACCGTTGTCCACGCCCCACCCCACGGCCGCCCCGGGGCCCGGGCGCGGGCGGGACACCAAGGAGGGTCCGTGGCAGGGACGCCCCGCGAGCAGGCCAAGAGCGAGCGACGTCGTCGGATTCTCGACGCCGCCGCCGAGCTCTTCGCGCGCCACGGCTACCGGGCCGTGTCCCTGCAGAGCATCGGCGAGCGGGCGGGGATCTCCGGGCCGGGGGTGTACCGGCACTTCGAGAGCAAGCAGGAGATCCTGGCGGAGCTGCTCGAGGGGATCTCCACGCGGCTGCTCTCCGGCGGCCGTGCGATCCGCGAACGGCACGGGGACACCCCCGAGGCGCTCGCGGAGCTGATCTCCTTCCACGTGGACTTCGCGCTGGCGGACTCCGCGCTGATCCGGGTGCACGAGCGGGACTTCGGATCGCTCGAACAGAGGACCCGCCACCGCGTGCGTGACGTCCAGCGGCGCTACCTGACCGAGTGGCGCGAGGTGCTGCGCACGCTGCAGCCGGAACGACCCCTGCAGGACCACACCACCCGGGCCTTCGCGGTGATCGGCCTGATCAACTCCACCGCGTACTCGCGGGCACGCACCGCGAGCCCGGACGAGCAGGTCAGTGCGGTGCTCAAGGAGATGGCCCGGCTGGCGCTGGACATCCCACCCTCACGAAAGGCGACCCCATGATCGACGGTTTCTACGACGAAGCGCACGAGGAGTTCCGCTCGGTGGCGCGCGAGTTCAACGAGCGGGAGGTGGCCCCGCACTACGCGCAGTGGCACGCCGACCACATGATGGACCGTGGCATCTGGAACCAGGCCGCGGAGGCCGGTCTGCTGGGCCTCGCGGTGCCCGAGGACTTCGAGGGCATGGGCCTCACCGACTACCGCTTCCGGGCGGTGCTGGACGAGGAGTTCGTGCGCGCGGGCCACCTGGCCCTGGGACTCGCGTTCCACCTGCAGGACGACTGGGTGCTGCCCCACCTGCTCGCGTACGGCACGGACGAGCAGAAGCAGCGCTGGCTGCCCGCCATCCTCGGCGGGGAGATGGTCACGAGCGTGGCCTGGACCGAACCCGGCGCGGGCTCCGACCTGCGCGGGGTGCGCAGCAAGGCCGTGCGCGCCGGCGACGAGTACGTTCTCAACGGTCAGAAGACGTTCATCGGCAACGGCATCTCGGGCGACGCCGCCCTGGTCCTGGCCCGCACGGACGGCGACACCTCCCCGCGCGGGAACCGGGACAGCTTCAGCCTCTTCCTGGTGGAGAAGAAGGACCACGAGGGCTACACCACGGGCAAGCAGCTGGACAAGATGGGGCTGCAGGCCTCGGACACCGCCGAGCTGTTCTTCGACGACGTCCGCGTGCCCGCCGAGAACCTCGTGGGCGAGGAGGGCAAGGGGCTCGAGCAGATCACCGCGCAGCTGCCGCAGGGCCGGCTGGGCGTGGCCGTGGCCGCCATGGCCGTTGCCGAGGGCGTGCTCGCGGAGACCGCGGAGTTCGTCTCCACCCGCAACGTGTTCGGCGAGCGCGTCCTGGACTTCCAGAACACCCAGTTCGAGCTCGCGGAGCTGAGCGCGCAACTGGAGGCGTCCCAGGCGTACGTGGCGCACTGCGTGGAGCGGTTCAACCGCGGGGAGCTGGACCTGACCGCGGCGTCGAAGGTGAAGCTGCAGGCCACCGGAACCGTGAAGGACCTGGTGGACCGCTGCCTGCAGCTGCACGGCGGCTTCGGCTACATCCTGGAGTCCTCCGTGGCCCAGGCGTACACCGCGGTGCGCCTGCTCACGATCTTCGGCGGCACGGACGAGATCCTCAAGGCCACCGTGGGTCACCACATCGCATCCGCGCACTGAGCCCGCCGCGCCCCATCACCCACCTCGAGACACCCGCCCAGGGGTGATCAGCGTTGATCCTCCCCGGCCGCCCGATCAAGGAGACACCCGATGACCGATCCCGCCCTGTCCTACGCCGCCGGGCCCACCGACCAGCCCCTGCTGGAGCAGACCATCGGCGAGAACCTGCACGAGACCGCCGAGCGCTTCCCGGACCACGAGGCGCTCGTGGACGTGGCGGCCGGCAGGCGCTGGAACTACCGCGAGTTCCTGCACGACGTGCAGTCCCTGGCCACGGGGCTGGACCGGCTGGGCGTGCGCACGGGTGACCGGGTGGGCATCTGGGGTCCGAACTCGTGGGAGTGGGTGCTCACGCAGTACGCGGCGGCGGAGATCGGCGCGATCCTGGTGAACATCAACCCGTCCTACCGCCAGCACGAGGTGGACTTCGCGCTCGCCCAGGCCGGGATCTCCACGGTGATCAGCAGCCCCGCGTTCAAGAGCAGCGACTACGCGGGCATGCTCCGGGCCGCCCGCCCCAGCGCACCCGAACTGAAGAACGTGGTCCTCATGGGCACCCCGGAGTGGGACGCCCTGTTCACGGAGCCGGACACCTCCCGGCTCGCCTCGATCGCCGCGGGTCTGCACGCCGACGACGCCGTGAACATCCAGTACACCTCCGGCACCACAGGGCGCCCCAAGGGGGCCACGCTCAGCCACCGGAACATCCTCAACAACGGGTACTTCATCGGGGAGCTGCTGCACTACACGGCGGAGGACCGGATCGTGGTGGTCCCGCCGCTGTACCACTGCTTCGGCATGGTGATCGGGAACCTCGCGGCCACGTCCCACGGCTGCGCGATCATCCTCTCCGGGCCGGGCTTCGACCCGCGGGCCGCGCTGCGCGCCGTCGCCCAGGAGAAGGCGACGAGCCTGTACGGGGTGCCCACCATGTTCATCGCGGAGCTGGAGCTGCCGGACTTCGGGGACCACGACCTCTCCACGCTGCGCACCGGTGTGATGGCGGGGTCCCCGTGCCCCATGGAGGTCATGCGCAAGGTCATCTCCGAGATGCACATGAGCGAGGTGGCCATCTGCTACGGCATGACCGAGACCTCCCCCGTGAGCTTCCAGACCCGCTCCGACGACTCCCTGGACCGCCGCGTGGGCACCGTGGGCCGGGTGCACCCGCACGTGGAGGTCAAGATCGTGGACCCCTCCACGGGCGAGACCGTGCCGCGCGGACAGGCCGGCGAGTTCTGCACCCGCGGCTACTCGGTGATGAAGGGCTACTGGGGCCAGGAGGAGAAGACCCGCGAGGCCATCGACCCCGAGGGCTGGCTGCACACCGGGGACATCGCCGTGATGGACCAGGACGGCTACGCGCAGATCACCGGGCGCATCAAGGACATGGTGATCCGCGGCGGCGAGAACATCTACCCGCGCGAGGTGGAGGAGTTCCTCTACACTCACCCGGACGTCATCGACGCCCAGGTGATCGGTGTGCCCAGCGAGAAGTACGGCGAAGAGCTCATGGTGTGGCTCCGGCTGCGCGACGGCGCTCCCGCCCTGACCCCGGAGGCCATCCTGGAGTTCGCGGACGGGAAGATCTCCCGCCACAAGATCCCGCGCTACGTGCACGTGGTGGAGGAGTTCCCCATGACCGTCACCGGCAAGGTCCGGAAAGTGGAGATGCGGGAGGAGGCGCTGAAGATCCTTGACCTGGAGGGGTGAGAGCACCTGTAGTTCATTTATAAGTGAAAATACGTTACTGTGTAACTGCACGAACGGTGACTACCGCGTTCCAGGAGCACGTCATGACAACCACCGCCGAACGGATCAACATCTCAGCCCAGACCGTGCGGGAGGCGCAGGCTCCGGCAGAGCACGGCGCGAGCCTGGTCCTTCGCGATGCCGTAGGCAACGACGTGGCACTCCCGGTGGAGGTTCAGAGAACCCTTCTCCACGCACTGTCCGCCATCGCGGAGCACGGTTCGGTGAACATCGCCCAGACGCCCGAGGAGTTGACGAGCACCGTGGCCGCCGATCTCCTGGGCGTCTCCCGCCCCACACTCCTGCGCTGGGCCCGGGAGGGGCGGATCGAATCGTTCAAGGTCGGATCCCATGCGCGGTTCCGGCGTGCTGATGTGCTCCAGCTGCGCCAGCAGCGCGAACTGGCACGGCGTGCCGCATTTCAGGAGCTGCGGGAGCTGGATGCTGAGAACGACTTCGAGTTTTTCGCAGATTAGCGGCTCGCGGTGTGCGGCCCCATGGGCGGTGTCCGCGTCCTTCGCCGGGAACACCTTTCACACCCCGCCTGTCTGATTCCCATTGTGCGCAAACAGCTGAGCTACTGGGGTGCCAGGGCAAACCATGTGCAGCTGGACGAGGCACTCTCCCGTGCCGGTTGCCCCCAGTTCGCGAGGAGAGTGCGACGGACGCTCTCCCAGATCGCCCGTATGCCGTGAGAGGAGTGGACATGCTGACACTCGAGGAGATCTTTCCTCCGTTCGGACTGCGCATCACGTGCGGGGACCTGGAGCTGCGCGTGCTGCGGGACGAGGACTTCCCGGAGCTGGTGGAACTCGTCCAGGGCGGGATCTCCATGGCGGGTCTGCCCCTGCCGTTTCTACGGGCCTGGCACGAGGAACCGTTCGAGCCGGGGACACCCGACGGCTTCCCGACCACATCGCTGTCCTGGTGGTGGACTCAGCGCTCCACGTTCGCACCGCAACACTGGAACCTGGCGCTGGCCGTCCGGTCCCGGGGCGAGCTGGTGGGGATGCAGGACCTCACGGCACGGGATTTCCCCGTGGCACGCTCGGTCAGTTCGGGCTCGTGGCTCGGGCGCGCGCACCACGGGCAGGGCACGGGCACTCTCATGCGCCAGATGGCCGTGGGGTTCGCGTTCGACGAGTTGGACGCCCTCGCGTGCCACTCGGAGTACGTGGTGGGCAACCACGCCTCCGCCGCAGTGAGCCGCAAGACCGGCTACATGGGCAACGGCAGGGCCCGCATTGCCCAGAACACCCGCGACGGCGCCGTG
The DNA here is from genome assembly GCF_003226895.2 of Kocuria tytonis. Taxonomy (GTDB): domain Bacteria; phylum Actinomycetota; class Actinomycetes; order Actinomycetales; family Micrococcaceae; genus Kocuria; species Kocuria tytonis. The sequence continues at coordinate 555,072 of NZ_PNJG02000002.1, read as the reverse complement.
GGCGTGGAGGAGCAGCGCGTCGTCGTCACCCCGGGGACGTACGTGCGCCCGGAGACACCGGTGACCTGCGAGGGCACGGAGGCCCTGCGCCGCTTCCTCGGCATCGCGCGCGGCTGACGCCAGATGGTGTCAGGTAGCGGGCGACCGGTCGCGGCACCGGGGTCCGCGCGTCAGCCCAGCCAGTCCTCGAACCGGGTGGCGGTGACGAACGCGTCCTGCGGGATGAGGCCGCCGTTGGCGATGCCCCGCCCCAGGTACGGCGCCTCCTTGACCGTGGCCGGGCGCTGTCCACCCAGGTCACCACCGGCGGCGAGGATGCGGCGGGCAAAGTTCGCGATGGTGTCCGCCTCGGGGCCGCGGACCGCGCGGATCTCGTGGCGGGCCTCCCCGACCGACGCGGGTGAGGGGGGAGAATCAGGCGACGCAGCGGCGTCGGCCACGAAGTCCGCGACCTCCTCCCGCAGGGCGGGCGCTATGAGCATGGTGGGTGCGAGTGCCACCGGGCCCCGGCTGACCATGCCCATGGTCGCGGGCACGAAGTCGAACCACTGGGTGGAGCGCACCGTCACGGACGGGACCGGAGACTGCTGGTAGATGCTCTGCTGCACGGCCTTGCCATTGTAGTAGCCGTACCTGGATTTCACCCGCGGATCCTCGGCCCCGGCGATAGACAGGCACACGATCCAGTCCACGCCCTGCTCGTGTGCTCCCCCTGGCAATGTTCGAGGCGGCCTTCGCGAAGAACGGCACGGCCTTGCGCGCGCCCATGGTAGTGAGGTGGAGGGCGTCCACCACCGCGTCCGCAACGTCGAGAGCCTGCGCGAGGCCCGTTCCGGCGACCGCGTCCACCCCCGTGCGGCGGCTGGCCCGCACCACAGTGTGGCCGCGTACCTCCAGCACGTTCGCCACGTTCGCTCCGACATTCCGGCTGGCACCCAGCAACGAGATTTTCATGGGCTTAGGGTAGCCCGGGCGCCTACGACGCAGAACCGCCTGGTGCCGCACTAGACCCATAGGTCGAGCGGTGGACCCAAACGCATGTGACGTGCGGTGGCACCTACAGGACGAGCAGCGATTGCAACGGCAACCGTCTCATCTGGGACTGACACCCTAGGCTGGACCACAGCCCCTCCGAGTATATGAATTATCCCCATTTACCGAACATTTCCACCTCAACCTACTTCAGGATAGTGTCGGCCGCCCCCAGCGCCCAGGTAGCGACTGGGGGCCAGGGCCACCGCGACGATTTTTGGCTTGCGGAAATGAAAGAGACCGAACACTGGATTGCCCGCCAGGGTTAGCGTAAGATCTGCCGCGTAGGCATTGTCACCCAGCAAAAGGCTATTTTCCACCGCATATCGAACTAAGACTTTCTAATTCTATAGAAAAATTTTATGCATCAACCCTGGGAGTTAATATGAATGAGCTTTCAATTCGAACCCTGATCACTCAGGTGCAGCAAGGACAGATAAGAGTTCCGGCGTTTCAGAGAGGTTTTGTCTGGGATAATGATCGGATTGCTTTTTTAATGGATTCTATTTATAAAGGTTATCCATTCGGCTCAGCCATATTTTGGCAAACTAAGGAGCAATTAAAATCAGAAAGAAAACTCGGTCCATTTTCGTTGCCGGAACCCCTTCAGGATTTTCCAATTAGTTATGTGCTGGACGGACAGCAGCGCCTCACTTCCATTTTTGGAACATTTCAAACCGATCTAAACCCGGAAGGGGATGAGAGCTGGCCCAAGATTTACTTTGACTTGCAAGGGGACGGCGATTTACAAGAAAGCCAATTCGTGGCCCTCCCGGATTCCGAGGTAGATCAGAATCGGCATTTCCCAATAAACACATTTTTCGATACTACAGCATATAGGCGGGCTACTCGTAGCTTTTCAGACGAGCAAGCGGAAATTATTGATAAAGTTCAGTCTACATTCAAAGAAGCCAAAATTCCCCAACAGGTAATTGAAACCGACAATCGGGGGAAGGTGGCAATCGTGTTCGAGCGCGTAAACCGCCTCGGCGTAGAGCTTGATGTACTCCAACTACTTTCCGCATGGACTTGGAGCGAGGAATTTGATCTCCAAGATCGATTTAAAGACCTTGCAGAGCTGATTGCACCATTTGGGTTTGGCGACGTGGGCGATGACTCCAATCTCCTCTTACGTTGCTGCGCAGCAGTTGTTGCTGGGGACGCTTCACCCAACACCCTGATGAGCATGAGTGGCGCCGAGGTGAGGGACAGGTTTGATGAAATTGAGAATGGCTTACAAGGCGCCATAGATTTTGTTCGTGGCCAGCTGCATGTCGAAAAATTAGCAAACTTGCCTTACCCGTCTGTACTCGTACCACTCACCGTATTTTTTTCTCAGAAAAACGGAAAGTCAACGAAACTGACAAATGATCAACGCAAAGTATTAACTAAATGGCTGTGGCGATCTTTCTTCTCGCGTAGATTTAGCGCCGGGGTTCTTCGAAACCTAAAAAGAGATATCGAAGAGATTAAAAAATTGAAAGACAAACTGCCGTCGGCCTTGGGTGAAATTGCAGTTAACGTAAATAAGGATTTCTTTTTGGAAAAAAGGTTTTCTATTTCGGCAGTGGACAGTAAGACATTTGTGCTCCTCCTAGTAAACAAAAACCCACTGAGCTTTGTCTCAGGCAATAATGTCAATCTTAAAAATGTATTGTCTTCATATAACCGGACTGAGTTCCATCATCTGATGCCTCAATCATTTCTCAAAAAAAATTCTTTGTCTTCCAAAGAAATTAATATTCTAGCGAACTTTGCGATGATCTCCGCGGCAGATAATAAACATTTAGGAGGAGTTGCTCCTAGTGAATATAAGAAGAGGATGCCATCGACTCAGGTCGATGAGATCCTCAACCACGCACTGTGTCCTAAACATGATTTGTTTAGTGACGATTTTGTGAATTTTACTAATTCTCGCGCTGAGATGTTGGCGCAAGCCGCCAACCAGTTAATGATTTAAGGTTGATCGGTCCCGATGATGTGCGTCATCGGGGCCGACTTTCCAAATCCTTGAACAGCTCCAGCGCGTGCGCCCGGGACTCCTTGAGGTCCACGATGGGCTCCACGCCCTCCTGCCGCCCGTTCCAGCGGTCCACGTAGACGAAGTCGGGGTCGAACTTCTTCTGCTGCGTCTCCGCGTTGAAGATCCGGAAGTAGGGGGTGGCATCGGTGCCGCAGCCGGCCACCCATTGCCAGTTGTGCGGGTTGCTGCCCGGATCCGCGTCCACGAGGGTGTCCCAGAACCACTGCTCGCCCAGCCGCCAGTCGATCAGCAGGTTCTTGGACAGCAGCGAGGCCACCACCATGCGCACGCGGTTCTGCATGGTCCCGGTCTCCCACAGCTCGTGCATCCCGGCGTCCACCAGCGGTATCCCCGTACGCCCCATCTGCCACGCGGCGAGCGCGTCCTCGTCCAGCGGCGGCCACGGGAAGGCGTCGAACTTGGGGTTGATGTTCTTGGTGGCCATGTCCGGGTGGATGTAGAGGTTGTAGGTGGAGAACTCGCGCCACCCCAGCTCGGTGAGGAACTTCCCCGGGTTCTCGGCACGCGCCAGGGCGGTGTGCCACACGGTGTACGGGCTGATCTCACCCCAGCGCAGGTGCGGTGAGAGCTCGGACGTCGCCGGTTTCGCCGGGAAGTCGCGGCCCGCGGTGTAGCCGGGCAGTCGCTCGTCCAGGAAGTCGTCCAGGCGCTCGTGGGCCGCCCGCTCCCCCACGGTCCACGTGCGGGCCAGGCCGCCGGACCAGTCCGGGGCCGTGGGCAGCAGCCCCCAGCTCTCGAGGGCGTCGGACGCGGGGGCGGGCTCGGCGGGCACCACGGACGACGGCGCCGGGTACGGTTCGCGCGGCGGCGGCCCGCTGGTGCACGCCCGCCAGAACGGCGTGAACACCCGGTACGGATCCCCGTTCTGGGTGGAGACGGTCCACGGCTCGAACATGAGCGATCCGGCATACGAGTGGGCCTCCACACCGTTCTCCCCGGCCCACTCCTTGAGCCCGGCATCCACCGCGCGCTCCGGCCCGCCGTAGCGGCGGTTCCACAGCAGCCGGTCCGCGCCGGTCTCGCGCACGACGTCGGGCACCACCTTCCCTGCCGGACCGCGCCGCAGCGTGAGGGGCACCCCCAGCTCCGACAGATCCGAGGCGAGCGAGGTCAGGGAGTGGTGCAGCCACCACTTGGCCGCACCGCCGAGCGGGCGGACCCCCTCGGACTCCTCGTCCAGGACGTAGAGGCACACCACGGGCTCCCCGTGGGAGACGGCCTCGTGCAGGGCGGGGTGGTCGGTGACCCGGAGGTCGTCGCGGAACAGCACCACGGTGGTCATCTGGGCTCCTCACCCGTTCGGTCGGTGGTGTGCAACGACCCCCGCTGCGCAGCAGCGGGGGTCGCGGCCTCGGTCACGGCCAATCTACACAGCGGGGCCGCACCGGACCCGGGGCGGGGGCCCGCAGCGGTCTGCACCACGGCACCGGCGGCGGGGCGCGGACCCGGCCCAGCGGCGTCGTCCTCCGGCAGTGACGTGGGGCGTCAGGAGACCAGGCCGTAGATGATGCCGCTCACGGCCACCAGACCGGCCACGGTGACGAACACGTTGGAGATCCTGCCGCGGTAGGGCTCCAGCGCCGGCAGCTTGCGGATCGCGTACATGGGCATGAGATAGAGGATCACGGCGATCACCGGCCCCGCGAGGGACTCGATGAGCGAGAGGATGCTGGGGTTCAGGATGGCCACGAGCCACGTGGTCACGAAGATGAACACGGCCACCGCGGTCTTCAGGGCCTTGTCGCTGACCTTCGTGCCCCGGGGATCCACGGTGGAGCGCACGATGCCCACGGCGCCCTCCGCCGCGCCCATGTAGTGGCCGAAGAAGGAGGACGCGATCGCGGCGAGCGCCACCGCCGGGCCCAGGTAGGCGATGAACGGGCTGCCGTGCTCGTTGGCCAGGTAGGACAGCACGGGCAGGTTCTGGTCCTTGGCGCCCTGCAGCCCGGTGGGGCCCAGCGCCAGCACGCAGGACCACACGAAACCCATGGTGAAGATGACCAGCAGCACGGTGCTGCGCTTGAGCACCACGGAGGCGCGGTCACTCGCGCGGTCCCCGTACTCGTGCTTCATGGCCACCGAGAACTGGGAGATGGCCGGGGAGTGGTTGAAGGCGAACACGAGCACCGGGATGATCATCCACACGGACATCAGGAAGTCACCGGCGGAGGGCACGCCCTGAAAGACACCGAGGTCCCAGCTGGGGATCAGGTACAGGGTCACGCCCAGCAGGATCAGGATCAGCGGGTACACCAGCCACTGGGTGATGATCAGCATGATCCGCTGACCGGCGAGCATGACCGCCATCAGCAGCGCCACCAGCAGACCGGAGAGCAGCCAGCGCGGCGGGGAGGCCACGTGCAGCTGGTTCACCAGCAGGCTGTCCACGGTGTTGGTGATGCCCACGCCGTAGATCAGCACGATGGGGTAGATGGCCAGGAAGTACACCACGGTGATCACGCGGCCCAGGCCCTCCCCGAAGGCCTTGCGGGCCACGCCGGTGATGTCCTCACCGGGAACGGGGGAGGCGCACACGAAGCGCGAGAGCGCCCGGTGGGACAGGTACGTCATGGGGCCGATCAGGATGGTGACGATCAGCAGCGGCCACAGTCCGCCGAGCCCCGCGTTGATGGGCAGGAACAGCACCCCCGCGCCCACGGCGGTGCCGAAGAGGGAGATCGCCCAGTTGGTCTCGAACCGGCGGTTGGCGTGGCCCGGGGCGGGGCTCCCCGAGTGGGGCCGCGCGGCGGTGGCGGTGGCGGTGGCGGCCGAGGATCCCCCGGCGGGCGTGGACGTGCGGTCGTGGTCGTGTTCCGGCACCGGGGTCTCCGTGCTGTTGGGGAAAGGGAAGAGCGGAAGGATGCGGACACCCTGTGAGCCGGGCCATGGTTATACGCGACTCGCCCCCGTTGTTCAACAACCCCGGCCGTGACGGGCGCGCCCCCTGACCCCCGCCCCGCGTGGTTGGCACGCCTTCAGTCCGCGCGCGCCCCGAGCGTCACCGCACGTCATCCCGGAAATGCGCCTCCCGTACCATGGTGGGCATGGATCCCGAGTTCCGCCTGGACACGCAGCTGTGCTTCGCGCTGTACACCGCCTCGCGCAAGGTGACCAGCGCGTACCGTGAACCTCTCAAGGCCATCGGGCTGACCTACCCGCAGTACCTGGTGATGCTTGTGCTATGGGAGCAGGACCACCGCTCGGTCCGCCAGCTGGGCGAGACCCTCGCCCTGGACAGCGGCACCCTCTCCCCACTCCTGCGCCGCGTGGAGGCGGCGGGCTTCGTGACCCGCCGCCGCAGCGAGCAGGACGAACGCTCCGTGGTCATCTCCCTCACGGACGCCGGGCGTGCCCTGCAGGAACCGGCCGCGGGGATGCAGCGCGAGCTGCTGGACGAGCTGGACATGTCCCCCAGGGACAGGAAGACCCTGCACAGGCTGGCCCAGAAGCTGTGCCACGTGCTGTGACGGCTTCCGGGTGCACCCGTGCAGGGTCCGCCCAGCGGGCGCTGAGGATCACAGCACGCCGTACTCCTCGAGCAGCTCGCCCACCTCGCCGTCCTCCAGCCGACGACGCAGCCGCTTGCGCAGCGGTTCCGGCCCGGGGATCCGGACCTTCTCGCCGTCCCGCAGCCGGGTGAGGCCCTCCAGCAGCACCCGCACGTCGTAGGTGCTGCCCCACGTCTCGGGAACGCCGCGCTCCACCCCCATGAGCTGGTACACGGCCTCCATGCCGGTGCGCACCGAGTACTCGGTGGTGAAGATGCAGTCGCGGCCGGTCTCGGCGAACTGGCCGATGAACGCGAAGTTGCGGGCACCCTCGGGCACCACCTGGGGGCGGTCGCCCGCGTGGCGGGGCATGAAGAAGCTGGTCACGTACGGCATCATCACGGGCACCGTCTTGGCGCCGGTGGCAGCGAGCTCCGGGATCTCCTCCACGGGAACGCCCATGTGGTAGAGCCACTCCTGGGTGATCTCCTCGCCCGTGCACTCGGCCATGGTCTTCTTCACGAAGTCGCCGGGGGTGTCCACGAACAGCGAGTAGACCCACACCACGATCTGGTCCTTCGGCTGCTTCTTGAAGTGCGGCTGGCGGTTCACGGTCCAGCTGAGCAGCCACGAGGAGTCCTCCGCCGTGACGATTCCGCCCGTGACCACGCGGCCGCTGAACGGGTCCCGCTGCGCGATCTTGCGGATGTACTCGGGAATCCGCTCGTCCAGGGTGGTGACGGTGGCGGACTCCCACTTGGTCTCGTCGATCGAGGAGCAGAACACCTCGGGGCGCCCGAAGGAGGGGTCCTTGGCGGCGATCCGCTTCCACAGGTCCCAGGCCGAGGCGGGGCCGCGGTCGAGCTCCGCGGGGGTGGCGTGGTCGCCGTCGTTGGAGTTGTCCACGAGGGAGCCGATGGTGGTGAACACGAGGTCGTGCTCACCGAGCTCCTGGGTCTCGGTGGCGCCCTCGCGCACCCAGTGGATCGCGGTGGCGCGGATCTCGCCGTTGCGGTGGGAGAAGTCGATGTCGCGGACGTCGGTGTCGTACTGGAAGGTGACGCCGCGCTCGGTGAGGTAGGAGATCAGGGGCAGCACGAAGGACTCGTACTGGTTGTACTTGGAGAACTTCAGCGCGGAGAAGTCCGGCAGCCCGCCGATGTGGTGCACGAAGCGGTGCAGGTAGAGCTTGAACTCCAGCGCGGAGTGCCACTCCTCGAACGCGAACATGGTGCGCCAGTACATCCAGAACGGGGAGGCCAGGAACTCCTTGCTCATCACGTCCTGGATCTTCTTGCCCTCCATCTCCTCGCGCGTGGCCAGGAAGATGTGCAGGAGGTCCTTCTGGGCGCGCTGCGGCAGGTCGAACTTGCCCTCGTGGCCCGCGTCCTGGCCCTGCTTCACGGTGGCGCGGCGCAGGGAGTAGTTGGGGTCGTCCCGGTTGAGCCACGCGAACTCGTCCAGCACGGACGCGCCCTCGATCTCCAGGGACGGCACGGAGCGCATCATGTCCCACAGGCACTCCATGTGGTTCTCGAGCTCACGCCCGCCGCGGATCACGAACCCCTTCTCGGGCACGTCCAGCCCATCCAGGGCACCGCCGGGCAGCCGGCCCTTCTCCACCACGGTCACGTTCTCGCCGGGCACGCCGGCGTCCCGGACCAGGAACACCGCCGCCGCGAGTCCGGCGAGACCGGATCCCACGATCCACGCACGGGTGTCCTGTGCGTGCTCCGCCGGGCGGGGCCGCATGAAGGCCTCGTAGTTGCCTGCTGTGAACTGCATGTCGTTCCTCCTTCCGCGGGGGCGTCACCTTGGCGCTCCCTGCGTTCATAATTGAGCCTACTCAATTTTGAGTGCAATACAATTAGCTGGTGGAGAAAATTCAGAACCCAGCGCCTCGCCGCAGGGCACACCCCCTGGAGCACGTGGCCTCCCGCGTGAGCCCGCGCGGTCCCGGGCGCCGCGAGATCGCCAAGGCGCAGAAGCGCGCCCGCATCCTGGCCGCCGCCCGCTCGCTCATGAGCGAGAAGGGCTACGCGCAGATGTCCATGAGCGAGGTCGCCTCCCGCGCGGACGTGGCCGCGGGCACCGTGTTCCAGTACGCCGCCACCAAGGCGGAGCTGCTGATGATGGTCACCGAGAACATCTGGGCGGACCACGTCAACGACATCCTGGACGCCACCCCCGACCCCGGCCACCGCTCCCCCGCTGCGGTGGTGGACGCCATCATGGACTCACTCGCCCCGGTCTTCGACATGGCCGTGCACTGGCCGGAGACCACCGTGTGGATCGCACGCGAGATTCTCTTCGGCGAGGACCTCCCTCACCGCCGCGAGGTGCTGGTGCTGGTGGAGAAGCTCGAGAACCACATCGCGCGGATGCTCGCGGGCTGCCGTTCCGCCGCGCACGCCGGCACTACACCTCTGGACGTGGGCGCACGGATGATCGTGACCAGCGGGCTCGCGGAGCTCAACCGCGCCCGCCAGGGCCGCGCCGAGCTGCGCCTGGTGCTCGAGCGAATGCGGGAGATCGTCGCCCTCGTGGCCGCGGGCGTGGACAGTGCACTTCCTCCCGCGCACGACGCCGCTGTCCCCGCGTCCCCGGCGACCGCCCGGTAGCCCGCCGGGGCACCACGCCGCTGCGCCCCCGCCTCTTGGCAACCCCGGGCCGCCCATCCGGGAATCACGGAGCGGCGCCAGCACGCCATGGGCAGGGCCGCCCGGCGTCAGCGGGGACGAACCCGTGACCTGCGCAGCGCGTGACGGAGCGCGCGGACCCGGCCGCGCGGCGTCGTCGTCCGGGCATGGGAAAGCCCCGGCTCGCGAACGGGCCGGGGCTCTCAGCAGGCGGGGATCAGCTGCGGGGCAGGGTGATCAGCGCGGTGTGGTCGTCCAGCGGCGGGCGGTGGCGGCCGCTGCCCCGGACGAACAGCGCGTAGCCCACGCCCAGGAGCACGAGCCACACGACGCCCACGATCAGCGCCACGCGGGTGTCCGGGAACCAGCCGAGCAGCACGATCACGAACAGGATGCCGGCGGTCGCGGCCCACGAGGCCACGGGCCAGAACGGGACCTTGAACTCGGACTCGGGGCGGTTCTTGCGCTCGATCTCCCGCCTCATGGCGATGTGCGAGAGCAGGATCATGAGCCACACCCACACGGTGGCGAACGTGGCGATCGAGGCGATGATGAGGAACACGTCCTCGGGGATCACAGCGTTGAGAACCGCGCCGATGCCCAGGGCGATGCCCATGACCACCACGGTGAGCCACGGGACGCCGTTGCGGGAGACCTTGGTGAAGGCCCGGGGCGCCTGGCCCTGCTCCGCGAGGCCGAAGAGCATGCGGCCCGCGCCGAAGGTGTCGGCGTTGATCGCGGAGATGGCGGCGACGATGACCACCACGTTGAGGATTGATGCCGCAGCGGGAATACCCAGGGCGGAGAAGATCTGCACGAACGGGCTGGCCTCGCCGGTGATCTCGGTCCACGGCACCAGGGACATCAGCACCACCATGGTGCCCACGTAGAACAGCAGGATGCGGGCGGGCACGGCGTTGACGGCCTTGGGGATGGAGCGGGCCGGATCACCGGCCTCGCCCGCGGTGATGCCGATGGTCTCGATGCCGCCGAACGCGAAGACCACCACGGACAGTGCGGCCAGCAGGCCACCCACGCCGTTGGGCAGGAAGCCGCCGTGGTCCACCAGGTTCTGCACGCCCACGGGCTCGCCGGGGGCGTAGGAGACGCCGATCACCATGAGCACGATGCCGCCCACGATCATCGCCAGGATGGCACCCACCTTGATGATGGTCAGCCAGAACTCGAGCTCACCGAAGATCTTCACGTTGCGCGTGTTGATGGCGGCGATGAACAGGATCACGGCGGCCACCCAGATCCAGCGGGGCGTGTCCGGGAACCAGAAGCCCATGTACACGCCGAACGCGGTGACGTCCGCGATGGCCACCACGATCATCTCGAACACGAACGTCCAGCCCGTGACGAAGCCCGCGAACGGGCCCAGGTAGCGCGCGGCGTACTGGCCGAACGAACCGGGGACGGGGTGGCGCACGGCCATCTCGCCCAGGGCGCGCATGACCATGTAGACCACCGCTCCGGCGATCAGGTACGCGAGGATCACCGACGGGCCGGCCGCCTGGATGGCGGTGGCCGAGCCGTAGAACAGCCCGGTTCCGATCGCCGAGCCCAGCGCGATGAACTGGATGTGGCGCATGCTCAGCCCGCGGGACAGGGTGTGGTTCTCCTGCGGGGACCCCTGTGGAGCGGGTTGCTGCGGGGTGGAACTGCTCATCGGTGATCTCCCGTGGTGTTCCCGGCGAGGCCGGTGGGTGGGGTCGGTGCGGGGCGGGCGGTTGATGCGGTGGTCGCCGCCCCGGGGGACGACGTCGCGGCGGCGCCTCCCGCGTGCGGGGACGTGCCCGCGGAGGCCGGGCGCGGTGTCGTCGTGCTCAGGGCATCGTGGGCCAGGGTGGTGATGAGGCGGGCGGCGGCGCGGGCGGTGCGGCCGTCCACGTCCATCCGCGGCAGCAGCTCCACCACGTCCACCAGGACCAGTTTGCCGCTGCGGGCCACGCGGTGGCACACGGCCTGGATGGTCTCCAGGGGAACACCGTATCCGGCCGGGGCGCTCACGCCGGGCGCCACGGCGGCGGGCAGGACGTCCAGGTCGATGCTCAGGTGGATGGCGTCCACACGCTCGACGAGGCGGTCCACGACCTCCAGGACGGCGTCGAGGTGGCGGGGCTGGCACTGCTCGTCCGTGAGGAACTCGACGCCCAGTTCGTCCGCGGTGCGGAACAGGACGCCGGTGTTGTTGGGCTCGCTGATGCCCAGCACGGTGTAGTCGAACGTGCGGCCCGCCTCCTGGTCCGCGCGGGCCATCTGCAGGAACGGGGTGCCGGAGGAGGGCTCGTCCGCCTGGCGCAGGTCGAAGTGCGCGTCCAGGTTCAGCACACCCACGCGCTGGCCCTGCAACCGGTTGCAACGGGTGCGGCCCAGGTAGCTGCCCCATGCGGTGTCGTGCCCGCCGCCCAGGACGACCACGGGGTTGCCGGTGTCCAGGAGGCGTGCGACCTGGTGCCCCAGGGTGTCCTGACCGTCCTCCAGGTCGCGGTCCGGGACCACCACGGTGCCGGCGTCGTGGATGCCGAACCCGGCATGCATTGCCAGCGGGGCGAGGGCACCGCGCAGGGCGTCCGGGCCCTCGGAGGCACCCACGCGGCCCTTGTTGCGGCGCACGCCCTCGTCGCAGGAGAAGCCGATGAGCTCGACGGCGGGGCCCTCGGTGGCGCTGCCCTGGTCGCCTGATTCTGGGCGCACCTTCTGGTGCCAGCGCAGGTGCTCGGGGGTGCCCCCGTCCGTTCGTCCACTCCAGACGGAGTCGTCCGGTGGAATGATCCGGGTGGGATTCATGGAACGCCCTTTCCTGCGGTGCCTGCCCCCAGCGTGGCACGGTGCCGGGCGCCCGCGAGTGTGATCTGAATTACGCTGCCCCCAGCCAATCCCACCACGGGGCACGGCGACGAGGGCGCACACCAGATATCGTCTGGTATTCCAGACACGCAGATCGTACGACACACCGGACCGGGGGCACGCGCGGTGGCCGCGCGGCGTCGTCGCCCACCGCTGCTCAACGGAGGAGATGCCATGCCGGGAGCCAAGGTGCCTGCCGCGCAGAACACGCTGCGGATCCTGCGGTTCCTGGCGTCGCGGAAAGGGCCGGTGGCGGCGTCGTCGATTGCGACGGCGCTGGAGCTGCCGCGGTCCAGCGTGTACCACCTGCTGGCGGTGATGACCGAGCAGGGGTTCGTGGTGCACCTGCCCGAGGAGCGGCTGTACGGGCTGGGGATCGCGGCGTTCGAGCTGTCCTCGGCGTACACGCGGCAGGACCCCATGGCGCGGCTGGGTGAGCCGCTGCTGCGCGCGCTCGTGGACGCGGTGGGCGAGAACGCTCACCTGGCGGTGATGCACGGGCGGGACGTGGTCTACGTGGTGGAGGAGCGGGCGCCGTACAAGCCGTCGCTGGTGACGAACGTGGGGGTGCGCATCCCGGCGCACCTCACGGCGAGCGGACGGTCGATGCTGGCCGGGCTGCCCGCGGCGCAGGTGCGGGCGCTGTACCCGGACCGGGACTCGTTTGCGTCGCGCTGGGAGAGCACGGCGATCACGACGCCGGGTCAGCTGCGGGCCGAGCTTTCACGGACCCGGGAGCGCGGCTGGGCCGTGGAGGAGGGGGACGTGACGCCGAACTTCGCGTCCGTGGCGGTCGCGGCGCACGACCACCGGGGACTGCCGGTCGCGGGGGTGGCGCTCACGTTCCTGGGGCACAAGATCGACAACGAGCGGCGGACGGAGCTGGTGGGGCACGTGCGACGGACGGCGGCGGCATTGACGCGGAGGTTGCACGGGGCGGCGCCGGGGCCAGGGGGATGAATAGCAAAGAAGTCTGGTGACTCGACACGCTACCAGTAAAGTTTATTGACGCAGATTTGGCAATTAGCATACAGAATTATCGATTTCAGCGTAAACGAATGGCGATTGATTTTTAATATTTTTTAAGCGATTTTTCGCCACTTGGCTAATGATACAATAATCATCTTCAGATACAACTTCACTCACTTCAAATGCTACTCGTCGATTTCCATCTCCATCCACTGGTTCATATACAGTAAACGCCCCTGGCTTGATGACTTTGTATACCTTTTGGACTTCACCTCGATGCGCCGCAACAAGATACTTGACGGTATTCGCTTTTTTTAGGTCCACACGCCAATATTTGCGCGTTGCCTCTTTCCATTCTTCATCGGTCAATGACGGGTCCGTATGCCATCCGATGCGCCTTACTTCGTCTTGACGTCTTACGCCGTCAACATCTGAATGGCGAGGCTTTCCCACACGCACCACCATAATTAAACCCGCATTTTTTTCAGCCTTAAGAATTGATTGCGGTCGCCACACGTTCGAGTCAATCGAAATAGATTGAAGTTCATTCGTGGATGCGGGTTCGCTGATTGACGCAAACCCGTCATCTATTTTAATTGGTTTGCGCTTGGGATAATAGTATTTAATTATGTTCTCAATTTTACCGAACACGTCATCTTGAGAATTTCCCAACTCCGGGCACCCACCTAGACACCGAAGGGGCCACGCTGAACTCACCCATTCGGAACTATTCTGGAGTGACTTTACGCGCTCAGCAGAAATCAACAGTATGGAAGTCTCCCAGGCCTGCGTGTGACGCTTACAGGCAGTTGTCAGCTCTTCGTGAGGATCTCCGTGTTTAAGGTAAAACGCATAAAAAGGCGCTGCGTGCAACCGCTGAGCCGCCGATTCAAGCTGTCTTATTTGTTTCGATTTTGCGAAACCCGCCAAACTTTGATTATTTACGTTAATGCGTTTTGCTTGAACGAGCATCCGCACAGCCTTGTTTTTTTGCCGGACTTCCAGCACCCAATCAGCGCCCACCCCAGCCTGTTTACCTTTGTATCCCCCCTCTTCACGGCGAGTTAACTGCTTGACGCGAGCCGGGTAATCTGATTGCTCGAAATCATCGCCCCAGCTTTTGCATGTATCAGCACAGCTCTGCCCTTGGGCAGGACACACCGCATCTACACGATATTCGCCGCCAGCCATTTCGTTAACAAGTAGGTCTGTTATAGTTTCTTCTTGTAGCCCACTTTCACCACAAGTCAGCTGGTTTAAACGGTGATAATTTAATGGGGCCCTCAAGAACGCGCCGGTTAAATCGCTAAAAATATCCGCAATGGGTAGATTTGCGTCCATGGATTTCTCTGCCTCTTTTCTATATTCAACTCATAGATTAGTCTTCATCTTCAGCAAATCGAGTGAAGTTGGCCAGTTTTACCTGCATTAGATTCTTGCTGTTTTTTGAAACTACCCTCTCCCATCACGCACGTTTTCACGAGGCCTCGCGCACCTGGATCGACCCGTGTGGACTCACGAGAATGACCTTGTCCGCACTCAGGCTATCTACATACAATTCCCCCGGGCATATGCAGCTGGTACCCCAGTTTCAGCAGGTAGTGGATCCGGCGTGTGGACCACTTTTGCCCTATTTACAGAGGCCCAATGTGCCCGAAGATCTCGGCGGTGACCTGCGTCCGCAGAGCCCAGGCCCACCGGCGCGATAATGCAATCCTGCTCCACATTCATGCACGGTAACAGACCACCCGCGCCTATATTCCCATGTTCCCCTAGGTCCACTGGAGATCCAGTCTGCTCACTGGTGCTTGCCGGGTATTTAAACATGGAATCCCTCCCTTAAACTAGACGCACCTTGGGGGGATGTGTACCCCCACCAGCAATAACGGCGAGAAGTGTAACAATCCAGTAAGCGGCAGCGAAGATTATCTGCGCACCAGGGAGCAATAGCACATCCAGACTTCGGGGGGCTTCTTTCCGGTGATCGTAAATACTCTTGGCAACAACGGCGATAGCTAAAATCCATAAGAATGCGGGGGTAAACTGTGTGATTACTAGTGCGCAAATCCACCAGTTAAATGCGGGTGGCGAGGGGATCTGAAATTTATGCGTTAAAGTAGCCGTGGCCCCTATACTCAGAGCAAGGGCCAGTCCAGCAAGAATGTTGGCGAGGGCTGGTCGGTCCGCGAAGTAGCTGTACCCAGACCAGACCCAATCATGCGGAATTCCAAGAGCGCCCAAGCAACGGTAGATAGTTCCCAGCGGCGTGCCCGCCATGCCAATAGCTTTAGCGTCTTGTGCGTCGCTGGATGTAATTTTTGGGTCAGCAGCCCCCGTCCACGTCACTATGACTATGGAGCCAATAACGGACACGAACAGTTGCCACAAAAGTCTCGGAGGAATTACATCAACCGCTTTTGCGACAATTTTGTCCGCAATGCTACCAAACATTCCAACTCTCCTTGATGGTATACCGATTTTTAGACTCGGGTGGGGTCTGCAGAAATAGGAGTCTTTTCCTAACTATTGCCCAGCGCCGTCCAGACATTCAAAAGGGTAGTGCATCTCATACTGCTCGAAGCGACCGTCCAGATCTTTAGCGCGAGCAAGAAATTTCTCGGCGATACGGAAGCGTGGCCGTTACTGCGAATGTTCCTAACATGCCACACAGCAACACTAAGTTGCAACTGTAAACTTTCTTGCCCCATGGCGTCGCTCCTACGCAAGACAGAGCCGCGAATGGGCCGCCTCTGTCTGGCATCCCAGACACAACCCCCTCCAAAACCCGTGACCCCCGTCACCGCCCGTGGTCCCATGGACTCATTCCCCGTCCGCGACCTCACGCGCCCCGGACCGACCCGCACCAGGAGGACCACTCATGGCACTGCCCAACGCCCGCCCCGTCCGCGCACCCCGCGGCACCGAGATCAGCGCCAAGAGCTGGCAGACCGAAGCGCCCATGCGCATGCTCATGAACAACCTGGACCCGGAGGTCGCCGAGCGTCCGGACGACCTGGTGGTCTACGGCGGCACCGGCCGTGCGGCCCGCAGCTGGGAGGCGTTCGACGCCATCGTCAAGACCCTCAAGGAGCTCGAGGAGGACGAGACGCTGCTGGTGCAGTCCGGCAAGCCCGTGGGCGTGCTGCGCACCAACAAGTGGGCCCCGCGCGTGCTGATCGCCAACTCCAACCTGGTGGGCGACTGGGCCACGTGGCCCGAGTTCCGCAAGCTCGAGGACGAGGGCCTCATGATGTACGGCCAGATGACCGCCGGGTCCTGGATCTACATCGCCACGCAGGGCATCCTGCAGGGCACCTACGAGACCTTCTACGCCGTCGCCCGCAAGATGCACGAGGAAGGCCGCATCCCCGAGCCCACCCTGGCCGGCACCCTGACCATCACCGGCGGCTGCGGCGGCATGGGCGGCGCCCAGCCGCTCGCCGTGACGCTGAACGGCGGCGCCTGCCTCGTCGTCGACGTGGACGAGACGCGCCTCAAGCGCCGCCAGTCCAAGCGCTACCTGGACGAGGTGGAGACGGACCTGGACACCGCCCTCGCCAAGGTCATGGCGGCCAAGAACGAGCACCGGGCGCTGTCCGTGGGGTACGTGGGCAATGCCGCGGACGTGTTCCCGGAGCTGCTGCGCCGCCACCGCGCGGGCGAGATCTCCGTGGACGTCGTGACCGACCAGACCTCCGCGCACGATCCCCTGTCCTACCTGCCCACCGAGTTCACCGTGGAGCAGTGGGACGCCGAGGCCAAGGCCGATCCCATCGGCTTCACCAAGAAGGCCCAGGAAGCCATGGCTGCCCAGGTCCAGGCGATGGTCGAGTTCCAGGACGAGGGCGCCGAGGTCTTCGACTACGGCAACTCCATCCGCGACGAGGCCCGCCACGCCGGCTACACCCGCGCGTTCGAGTTCCCGGGCTTCGTCCCGGCGTACATCCGCCCGCTGTTCTGCGAGGGCCTCGGCCCCTTCCGCTGGGTGGCGCTCTCCGGCGACCCCAAAGACATCGAGGTCACGGACAACGCCATCAAGGAGCTCTTCCCGGACAACAAGCACCTGCACGAGTGGATCGACGCCGCGCAGGAGCACGTGGAGTTCGAGGGCCTGCCCGCGCGCATCTGCTGGCTGGGCTACGGCGAGCGCCACAAGGCCGGACTGCTCTTCAACCAGCTCGTGGCCGAGGGCAAGGTCTCCGCGCCCATCGTGATTGGCCGCGACCACCTGGACTCCGGTTCGGTGGCCTCGCCCTACCGCGAGACCGAGTCCATGAAGGACGGTTCGGACGCGATCGCGGACTGGCCGCTGCTCAATGCGCTCACCGCCGCGTCCTCCGGCGCCACCTGGGTCTCCATCCACCACGGCGGCGGCGTGGGCATCGGCCGATCCATCCACGCGGGCCAGGTCTCGGTGGCGGACGGCACCGATCTCGCGGCCGAGAAGCTCGAGCGCCTGCTCACCAACGACCCCGGCATGGGCGTGATCCGCCACGCGGACGCCGGCTACGAGCGCGCCATCCAGGTGGCGGACGAGCGCGGCGTCAACATCCCCATGCACAACGACCTCGCGGCCACCCGCCAGGCGGACCAGTGAGCGGGCGCCCCACCTCCCCCGCCGGGGACGACGACGCCGCACGCGGCCACCGCACCGAGTCTCACCCGGGTGCCGCCTCCTCGGGGACGGCACCGGGGGTGACCAGAGACGCAGCCCAGCCCGGCGCGCGGTCGCACCGGGCGGCGTCGTCCGCCGGCGGCTCCGAGCTCATCACCGGCATCGGCGAGTTGCACACCGTGGACCCCGCGCGGGGCGAGGACTCCGTGCTCAGGGACGCGGCCGTCGTCGTCGAGAACGGGCTGATCGCGTGGGTGGGCCGCGCCTCCAAGGCACCCGCGGCGGACCGTGCCGTGGACGTCGAGGGACGCGCGGCGCTGCCCGGCTGGGTGGACTCGCACACGCACCTGGTGTTCGCCGGGGATCGCGGTGAGGAGTTCGCCGCACGTATGGCCGGTGAGGCATACGCGGCGGGCGGCATCGGCGTGACGACGAACGCCACCCGGGAGGCCAGTGACGAGACCCTGCGCGGGCTCGTGGCCGGGCGCGTGCGGGATGCCGTGGCCGGTGGCACCACCTATCTGGAGACCAAGACGGGCTACGGCCTGGACGTGGAGCAGGAGCTGCGCGCCGCGAAGATCGCCACGGACGCCGCGGATGAGGTCACGTTCCTGGGTGCCCACCTGGTGCCCGAGGGTGTGGACGCGGACGAGTACGTGGAGACGGTGTGCGGGCCCATGCTCGAGGCCGTGACCCCGTACGTGCAGTGGGCGGACGTGTTCTGCGAGCGCGGGGCGTTCAACCCCGAGCAGTCGCGCCGCGTGCTCGAGGCCTGCCGGGATGCGGGGCTCGGGCTGCGGGTGCACGGCAACCAGATCGGCCCCGGTGAGGGTGTGTCCCTGGCCGTGGAGCTGGGGGCGGCGTCCGTGGACCACTGCAACTTCCTCTCGGACAAGGACGTGGCGGCGCTGGCCGGCTCGGACACCGTGGCCACCGTGCTGCCGGCGTGCGACCTCTCCACCCGTGCCCCGCTGGCCCCGGCCCGGGGCCTGCTGGACGCGGGCGCCACCGTGGCGATCGCGTCCAACTGCAACCCCGGCACCAGCTACACCACGTCCATGAACTTCTGCGTGGCCACCGCGGTGCTGCAGATGAAGCTCACGGTGGACGAGGCCATCCGTGCGGCCACGCTCGGCGGCGCACAGGCGCTGCGTCGTGACGTCTCCACCCCGGACCGCCCCGCCGTGGGCCACCTCGCGGTGGGGACGCGCGCGGACCTGCACGTGCTGGACGCCCCGCAGGCCGTCCACCTGGCCTACCGCCCCGGCATGCCCCTCACGTGGGGCGTGTGGCGGGCGGGCCGCCGGGAGATCTGAGCCGGAGGCCCTGCAGCGTTCTGCGGGGCCTCCCGGATCGAACCCCGCCCGGCACTGCCGCACCCCGCGGCACACGACCATCACCCACGATTCACCCGTCACGAGGATGTGAAATGAGCACACTCCAGGAACCCGCGCGCACCAACCGCGCCGATGTGCTGCGCTTCGTGCTCTACAGCGCCATCGGCATCTTCATGTTCTTCGTGCCCGTCACCATCGGCGGCAAGAGCACCATCCCCTTGGACCACATCGTCACGTGGCTCCGGGAGAACGTGGGTGCCGCCGTGCCCTATTACGCGCTGGCGGTGATTCTCGCCGGGACGGTGTTCCCGTTCGTCACGGGCTCCTGGCGGGCCTCCCCTGTGAAGATGGTGTTCGCACTCCTGAACATCCTGGGTCTGGTGGTCGGCTGCGCCCTGGTCTTCGGCGTGGGCCCGGACTGGCTCATGGCCAAGGACATGGGCCCGTTCCTCTTCAACTCCCTGGTGATCCCGGTGGGGCTGATCGTGCCCATCGGGGCCGTGTTCCTGGCCCTGCTCATCGGGTACGGACTCATGGAGTTCATCGGGGTGTTCCTGCAGCCGGTCATGCGTCCGGTGTGGCGCACCCCGGGCCGTTCGGCCATCGACGCCGTGGCGTCCTTCGTGGGCAGCTACTCCCTGGCACTCCTGCTCACCGACCGCGTCTACCGGGAGGGCCGCTACACGGCGCGGGAAGCGGCCATCATTGCCACGGGCTTCTCCACGGTGTCCGCGAGCTTCATGGTGATCGTGGCCAAGGCCCTGGACCTCATGGACCACTGGCTGCTCTACTTCTGGCTGGCCCTGGTGGTCACCTTCCTGGTCACCGCCATCACCGTGCGGATCCCGCCGCTGAGCCGCATCCCGGACGACCCCTACCCCGGCGTGGAGCACCAGCCGGAGAAGCTGGTCACCGGCCTTCGCTTCCACCACGCGTGGGCCGAGGCACGCGGGGCCCTGCACACCGCCCCCAGCCTGGGCCGCAACGTGTGGGACAACCTCCGGGACGGCCTGCGCATGGCCATGTCCATCCTCCCGTCGATCCTCTCGATCGGTCTGCTCGGACTGGTGCTGGCCCGCTACACCCCGATCTTCGACTGGCTGGGGTACCTCTTCGTGCCGTTCGCGTGGATCGTGGGCCTGCCGGAGCCCCTGCTTGCGGGTAAGGCCTCGGCAACGGGCATCGCGGAGATGTTCCTCCCCGCCACCCTGGTGGCCGGGCAGGACTCGCTCGTCCTGCGCCTGGTGATCGCGATTGTCTGCGTCTCCGCGATCATCTTCTTCTCCGCTCTCGTGCCGTCCATCCTGGCCACCGAGATCCCGGTCTCCATCCGCTCGCTGGTGGTCATCTGGTTCGAGCGCGTGGCGCTCACCATCCTCATCGCCACCCCGCTGGTGCGGCTGCTCACCTAGCGCGCAGCGCCCGCGGCGCACGTGCACTGCACCGCCCTGACACACTTCTCCCGAACCACTCCCGACCGGAAGGACCCCTCCCCATGACTCTCTTCGACACCGACCTCCCCACCACCGTGCAGCTGGGATCCTCCGGCGTCACGGTGGGTGACGTGATCGCCGTCGCCCGCCACGACGCCGGCGTGGAGCTGACCGGGGAAGCCCGCGAGCACGTCGCCAAGGTGCGCCGCCACATCGACGAGCTGGCGGCGTCGGACGTGCCCGCGTACGGGATCTCCACCGGCTTCGGCGCGCTGGCCAACAAGCACATCCCCCTGGAGAAGCGCACCCGGCTGCAGAAGTCCCTGGTGCGCTCCCACGCCGCGGGCACCGGGCCCACCGTGGAGCGGGAGGTGGTGCGGGCGCTGATGTTCCTGCGCGCCAAGACCCTGGCCTCTGGGCACACCGGCATCCGCGTGGAGACCCTGGAGACCATGCTCGCCGTGCTCAACGCGGGCATCACCCCGGTGGTGCACGAGTTCGGCTCGCTGGGCTGCTCGGGTGACCTGGCCCCGCTCGCCCACTGTGCGCTCGTGCTCATGGGCGAGGGCCGCGCCGTCGGGCCCGACGGCACCGAGCGCCCCGTCCCCGAGCTTCTCGCCGAGGCCGGCATCCAGCCCGTGACCCTGGCCGAGAAGGAGGGCCTGGCGCTCATCAACGGCACGGACGGCATGCTCGGCCAGCTCATCATGGCGCTGGCGGACCTGCAGAATCTGCTCACCGCCGCGGACATCACCGCCGCGTTCTCCGTGGAGGGCCTGCTGGGCACGGACCGGGTGTTCGTCCCCGAGCTGCACGAGCCGCTGCGCCCCCACCCGGGCCAGAAGTATGCCGCGGCGAACATGCTCAAGGTGCTGGAGGGCTCGGGCATCGTGGCCTCCCACCGCGTGGGCGACGACCGTGTGCAGGACGCCTACTCCCTGCGCTGCGCCCCCCAGGTGGCGGGCGGCAGCCGGGACACCGCGGCGTACGCCCTGAACGTCGCGCAGCAGGAGCTCGCCGCGGCCGTGGACAACCCCGTGGTGCTGGACGACGGCACCGTGAGCTCCAACGGCAACTTCCACGGCGCCCCCGTGGCCTACGTGCTGGACTTCCTGGCCATCCCCATCGCGGACCTCGCATCCATGTCCGAGCGCCGCACGGACCGCATGCTGGACCCGGCCCGCTCCCACGGCCTGCCCCCTTTCCTCGCGGAGGACCCGGGCACGGACTCCGGGCTGATGATCGCCCAGTACACCCAGGCCGGGCTGGTCTCGGACATGAAGCGCCTGGCCGCGCCCGCCTCCGTGGACTCCATCCCCAGCTCGGCCATGCAGGAGGACCACGTGTCCATGGGCTGGCACGCCGCGCGCAAGCTGCGCCAGTCCGTGCTGAACCTGCGCCGGGTGCTCGCCATCGAGCTGCTCACCTCCACCCGCGCAATCGCCCTGCGCGCGCCCCTGGAACCGGGCGCGGCGGCGTCGGCCGTCATCAAGGACCTGGACGGCCGCGTGGGTGCCCCCGGCGCGGACCGCTTCATGGCCCCGGAGATCGAGGCGGCGGAGGAGTACGTAGCCTCGGGCCGCCTGGTGCGCACGGTCGAGTCCGCGGTGGGTCCGCTGAACTGACCGGCTCGCGCGGGGGCGGGGCACGACGTCGCCCGCGTGCCTGCCCCGCGCGCGGCGGGTACGCGGGGTGCGGGACGCCGCGTCCGAGGAGAGGTTCTGCCCCTGAACATCGCGTTGTCGGGGGCAGAACCTCTCCCTGTACGTCGGGCCGCCCACGGGGCAGCGCTCGGACCTGTCCCCGCCGCAGTCCGAGTTATATCGTGGCTCACACGCGCGAAGGGAGCGTCCATGCCCGTCTACGAGTTCCGGTGCGAGGCCTGCGGGCCGTTCGACGCCCACCACGCCATGGCCCAGGTGCCGCGCTCCCAGGACTGTCCCGCGTGCGGCGCGGACGCGCGACGCGTGTTCTCCGCCGTGGGCCTGTCCCGCGCGAACTCTCCGCGAGCCCGCGCCATTGACGACGCCGCCCGCACGGCTGACGCGCCCGACGTCGTCCGCTCCCTGCCCCGCCAGTCCGGCTCCCCGGGTACTGCGCCGAGTGTCACCCGGGACCCCCGGCACGCGAAGCTGCCGCGGCCCTAGCTTCCCCGCACTGCCGCGCGGGAACCGCCCGCGGGGCTCTCCAGAAAGGTCACGGACCATGCCAGAAGTGATTTTCCCGCTGGATTCCACCAAGCCCTTCACCGAACAGAAGCTGACCGGCCACAACCGCTGGCACCCGGACATCCCGCCCGTGGCCACACTCAAGCGCGGGGAGAGCTACCGCATCGACTGCCGCGAGTGGTTCGACGGCGCCATCAAGAACGACGACTCCGCGGACGACATCCGGGACGCTCCCCTGAACCGGGTGCATGCGCTGTCCGGGCCGTTCCGGATCGAGGGCGCGGAGCCCGGTGACCTGCTGATCGTGGACATCCTGGACGTGGGGCCCATTCCGCAGGAGGAGGGGCCGCTGGCCGGGCAGGGCTGGGGCTACACGGGGATCTTCGCGCAGAAGAACGGCGGCAGCTTCCTGGTGGACCAGTTTCCGGACGCGTACAAGGCCGTGTGGGACTTCCGGGGTGGCGAGTGCACGTCCCGGCACATCCCCGGCGTGACGTTCACGGGCATGGTCCACCCCGGCCTCATGGGCACCGCACCGTCCGCGGACCTACTGAAGACCTGGAACAAGCGCGAGGGCGACCTGATCGCCACCGAGCCGAACCGCGTGCCCCCGCTGGCCCTGCCGCCGGAGCCGGACTCCGCGATCCTGGGCTCGCTGAGCGGCGCGGACTTCGACCGCGTGGCCGGTGAGGGCGCCCGCACCGCTCCCCCGCGCGAGAACGGCGGCAACCAGGACATCAAGAACTTCACCAAGGGCTCACGCGTGTTCTACCCGGTGTACGTGTCCGGGGCGAGCCTCTCCATGGGTGACCTGCACTTCTCCCAGGGGGACGGCGAGATCACGTTCTGCGGCGGCATCGAGATGGGCGGTTTCATCGACATCCACGTGGACGTGATCAAGGGCGGCATGGACACCTACGGCGTGAGCGAGAACGCCATCTTCATGCCCGGGCGCAACGGGCCGGTGTACTCGGAGTGGCTGGCGTTCTCGGGCACGTCCGTGACGCTCGACGGCGAGCAGCGCTACCTGGACTCGCACCTGTCCTACCAGCGCGCGATCCTGCACGCGATCGACTACCTCGCCAAGTTCGGCTGGTCCAAGGAGCAGGCCTACCTGCTGCTGGGCGCCGCCCCCATCGAGGGCCGCTTCTCCGGGGTGGTGGACATCCCCAACTCGTGCGCCACGGTGTACCTGCCCACGGAGATCTTCGACGTGGGCATCCGCCCCTCCGCCAGCGGCCCCACCCAGGTGGACCCGGGCATGGGCGCGCCGCGGGCGATGAACCCGGGCTGATCCCGCCATGGACCCACGCGGACGACGCCGCTGGGACGACTCTCACAGGTGAGTGCACTTCCGCCGCGGGAACCGCGGTGTCCCGCCGGTGGGAGTGCACTCGCATGTTTCACGGGTGGTCCCCTCAATCCCGTGCGGCGGCCGCCAGGTGCTCCTGGATCTCCGCCAGCACCTCGTCCGGGCGCTCCTCCACCATGAAGTGCCCGGTGGGAACCGCCCGGCCGATGATGCGCGGCAGCCACGGCCGCCACGCCTCCAGCGGATCCGTCTGGGCACCCACCACGCCGTTGCCGCCCCAGAGCAGCAGGGCGGGGAGGTCGCGGGAGGTGCCGCGGTCGGCGTCGTCGTGCTCCCGGTCCACCCCGGCGGCCGCGGCGTAGTCCGCGCACCACGCGGCCACCACGGACGGGTTCTGGGCGGCGGCCTCGTACGCGACGAGCGCCTCGGGGTGGAACGTGTCCAGGGAACCGGGAGTGCCGCCCAGCCCGCCCAGGGCCGCGTGCAGGAACGTGAGCGGCTCGGCGCTGATGAGCCGCTGCGGCATGGGTGCGGGCTGGGCCAGGAACAGCCAGTGGTAGTACCGCGTGGCCAGCCAGTCGTCCATGAGCTCCCACACGGTGGGGGTGGGGAGGATGTCCAGCAGCGCCACGGAGCGCACGGCGTCCGGAGCGTCCAGGGTCATGCGGTGGGCGGTGCGGGCGCCGCGGTCGTGGGCCACCACGTGGAAGGACTCGTGGCCCAGGTGGCGCATCACGGCCACCATGTCCGCGGCCATGGCCCGGAAGCTGAAGTCCTCGCCGTGTGCCGTGGAGTCTCCGTAGCCGCGCAGGTCCGCGACGACCACGCGGTGGTCCCGCGCGAGGGCCGGGCCCAGGCGGTGCCACATCGCGTGGGTCTGCGGGAAGCCGTGCAGGAGCAGGAGCGGCTCGCCCCGCCCGGCGGTCCTCACATGGATGGTGGCGCCGGGGACCGGGATGCGGTGGGTCTCGAAGGTCTCGAACATGGGGCCATTGTGCGCCTCGGGGCAGTGCTGTCGAGTGCCCCCTGGCATACACGGTGCGCCGCCCACCAGTGTCCAGTCCGCGAGGGCGAGGGGCCCGCACCGCAGGGCGGATCAGCCCGCGGCGTTCAGCTCCCGCAGGGCCACGAGTTCCGCCAGCTGGTTCTCCAGGGGCACCTTCCGCTCGTTGCTCTCCTCGATCACCAGCCCGGGCTGCATGTCCATGCGTCACAGGTAGACCAGATCCAGGTGGTCGGTGCCCAGCGCCCGCAGGTTCTCGTGCACGGCCTTCCACAGCTCCTGCGGCCTCTGGGCGGCCGTCATGGGCACGGGCCCGTCGGGCAACGGCTTGGCACCCACCTTGCTGGCGTAGAACACGTCATCTTGTGGATCCCGGAAAGCCTGGGCCAGCAACCGGTTGGCCACACCTGCTCCGTAGTACTGCGCGGTGTCGTAGAACGCCACACCCAGCTCCCGGGCCTGCCGCAGCAGCCGCATCCCGGCCGCGAATCCCTCGGCGCCCGACGACGCCGCCCGCGCCAGGTTTCCCAGCCCGTAGCCCGTGCGGGCCAGGGCCCGCCCGCCGATTCTCGCGGTTCCCGCTCGCTCGGCGGGTGCTGCCTCTCGCACGCCCATCGACTCTCCTCGTTCGCTCGGTCCCCGGCGCCTGCGCTCCCAGGGTTGGAGCGTGATGCTACGCACTGTGGCTCGGCACCTCGTCGGAGGTACCCGCCCCTCAACCGAGAACCCTGGAGTGGGAAGGGGTCTGGCGGGCACCATGCCGTTCGACAACGAGGCCGAGGGTCGTCTGCAGACGCAGAGGAGCTACTCCACTGCCAGCCGCATCGAAAGTTGGTAGCGGTCTGACCGGTACGTGGAGATGCAGTACTCGATGGGCGTCGCATCCGAATAGGACCGGCGGCGGAACAGCAGCACGGGGGATCCCTCGACGATGTCGAGCCACTTTGCCATATCCGCAGACGCGGACGCCGCCTCCACCGTCTGCTCCACATGGGTCACCGGATGGCCTTGGGCGGCCAGAAAACCGTACAGAGAACCCGAGAGGTCGGCAGCGGGAAGATTCGGCAGGAGGTGCCTCGGAAGCCACGACTCGTCCACACTCACCGGCTGACCGTCCGCGAGTCGCAGCCGTCGCAGCAGGAAGATGTCCGACGGAGCGGGGGCCTGCAGATGCGCATCGGCATCCCCGACGGCAGGTTCTGGGACTGCGGTGATGATCCGAGTTGTGGGCCGGTGTCCCGCCGAGAGCATGTCCTCGTTGAAAGACGCGAGATGGAGATCGGATCTCACACGCCCGTGGGACACGAAGGTGCCCTTGCCCTTGACCCGCACCAGAACGCCGTCGCCGACCAGGTCCGAGATGGCCCGGCGGATGGTGATGCGCGATACCCCCAGCTGCTCCTCCAGCACGCGTTCCCCGGGCAGTTTGTCCCCAGGACGCAGCTCGCGGGTTGCCAAGGTCAGGAGGTGGTGCCGGATGCGTTCGTGCTTCAGTGCCGGTCCGTGAGGCGTCACTGGAAGACGGCGAAGAGGTCCTGCCCCGCCGTGATGTCCTCGGCAGCCGTCAAGGGGGTGATGGCGTCTGCGGCTGAGTCCAGAACGATCACGGGGCAGCATGCACTCAGCCCCGCTGCCCGAACGGTGGTCAGGTCCATGTCCACCAGAGGATCCCCGGCGCTCACCTGATCGCCCTTGGCCACGTGCACCGTGAACCCATCGCCTTCGAGCTTCACGGTGTCGATCCCCAGGTGCACCAGCACCCCCTGGCCGGAAGGAGCCTGGACCACGAACGCGTGCGGCATGACCTTGAGCATCCGTCCGGACACCGGAGCCACCACGGTCACGAAGTCCTCAGAGGCCACGGGTTCCAGTGCGGCCCCGTGACCCACCATCCCCTGGGCGAACACGGGATCGGGCACCTCCGCAAGCTGCACGAGCTTCCCGGGCAGCGGTGCGTGAACGGTCAGCGACCCCGGGGGGTTCACAGGAGGTCCTGGATGTCCTCGGCCAGGCTCTCGGCCTCCGGCCCCACAACCACCTGAACCACCGTGCCAGCGGCCATGACGCCATGCGCGCCGAGGGACTTCAGCGTCGCCTGGTCCACCAGGGAGGGGTCCGACACCTCGGTCCGCAGACGCGTGATGCACCCCTCGATCTCCTCGACGTTCTGCGCCCCGCCCAGTGCGGCGAGGATCCGTTCGGCCTTGGACATGGTGTCTCCTCGGTGTCTCAGGGGTGCGGATCCATGAGTCCGCGCAGGCGGCCCATCTCACGGTTGACAAGTGCTCTTCCGCACATCACAGTGATGGTCATCACTGGTTATAACCAGTTGTCATGACTGTACTGATTCCCGGCACCGGGGACAAGCGTGCTCCCGGGAGAAAACGAGGCCCCCATGACCGCGGAAAACATCCCCGCCGCCGGCAGTGCGCCGGCCACCGGCGCAGCCAAACCCAGGCGCAGCGGCAAATCGTTGCAGAACCTGCAACGCTTCGGGCGCAGCCTCATGCTGCCCATTGCGGCGCTACCCGCAGCGGCGCTTCTCCTGCGCCTGGGCCAGGACGATCTGCTGGGAAGCATCGGGTGGTTCGCCACCGCCGCGCACGTGATCAGCGCTGCCGGTGGTGCACTGTTCGACAACCTTCCCCTGATCTTTGCGGTGGGCATCTCTTTCGGCTTCGCCCGCAAGGGAGACGGCTCCACCGCCCTTGCTGCGGTCGTGGGCTATCTGGTGATGACCAACGTCTTCGAAGCCATGACCCCGCTCGTGCTCGGCACCGAGGAGGTGGCCGGCAAACCGCCCAAGATCGACTACGGCGTGCTGGCCGGCATCATCGTGGGCCTCACCACGGCACTGATCTGGCAACGCTTCCACCGCACCAAGCTCCCCGACTGGCTGGGCTTCTTCTCCGGGCGGCGCCTGGTGCCCATCCTCACTGCGGTGGCGGCCATCCTGATCGGCGTGGTGCTGGCTTTCATCTACCCGCTCTTCGACCGCGGCCTGACCTCGGTGGGCCATGCGGTGTCCGAGAACGCCGTGGCGGGCAGCGGGCTGTACGGGTTCCTCAACCGCATGTTGATCCCCCTGGGTCTGCACCACATCCTCAACTCCATCGTGTGGTTCATCCTGGGCGACTACAACGGTGCCCACGGTGACCTCAACCGGTTCTTCGCCGGGGACCCCTCCGCCGGTGTGTTCATGACCGGGTTCTTCCCCATCATGATGTTCGCTCTGCCTGCCGCCGCGCTGGCCATCTGGCAGGAGGCCCGCCCCGAGCAGAAGAAGGTGGTGGGCGGCATCATGCTCTCCACCGGGCTCACCGCGTTCCTCACCGGCATCACCGAGCCGCTCGAGTTCTCCTTCATGTTCGTGGCCTGGCCGCTCTACATCCTCCACGCCGTGCTCATGGGGTCGTCCATGATGCTCACCAACGCCCTGGGCATCCACGACGGTTTCGGGTTCTCCGCAGGAGCAATCGACTACGTGCTGAACCTGGGGATCGCCACCAAACCCCTCCTGCTCATCCCCATCGGCCTGGGTTACGCCGTGATCTACTACGTGCTCTTCCGCTTCGTGATCCGCCGCTGGAACCTCAAGACACCGGGACGCGAGGACGACCCCGCCGCTGAGGACACGCATGTCGCCTGATCCCGTGCTCAGCCCGCGCGATGTTCCCGCGAGCACGCCCTGGGCGCTGCGGGGCGAGCTCTGCACGGGTCTGCCCGGTGAGCCCACCGTGCAGGACGGCGTGGTCGTGGTCGAGGGCGAGCGCATCGCGTGGTGCGGTCCGGCCGACGACGCCCCCGCCCCCCTGCGCGACGCCGCCCGCCCGGTCCCCCTGATCCTGCCCGGCCTGGTGGACATCCACTGCCACGGCGGGGCAGGAGCGACGTTCTCGGCGGACGTCCCCGGCAGCCTGCGAGCGGCCCGCCACCACACGGCCCACGGCACCACGTCCGTGCTGGCCTCGCTCGTCTCCGCGCCGTCGGACGTGCTGCTGGAGCAGATCCGGGCGCTGCGCTCTCTCGTGCACCGCGGGGAGCTGGCCGGACTGCACCTGGAGGGGCCGTTCATCGCGGAGTCCATGTGCGGCGCCCAGAACCCCCGGGCGATCATTCCCGGGGATCCGCAGCTGCTGGAGCAGTGGCTGCAGGAGGGCGAGGGAACCGTGCGGTCCATGACGGTGGCCCCGGAAACGCCGCGCTTCCCGGAACTCGTGGCACTGTGCCGCGAATACGGCGTCGTGCCGTCCATCGGGCACACCGCCGCCACGGCTGCCCAGACCCACGACGCCCTCGCCGCGGACCTCACGGGCGGCACCTGGACAGCAACTCACCTCTTCAACCGGATGCCCGCCCTGGGCCACCGCACACCGGGACCCGTGCCCGTGCTGCTGGAGAACGCTCGCGAGGACCCGGATTCGATGGTTCTGGAGCTGATCGCGGACGGCGTGCACCTGGACCCGGAAATCGTGCGCATGGTCTTTTCCCTGGTGGGCTCCGAGGCCGTCGCACTGATCACCGACGCCATGGCCGCGGCGGGCATGGCGGGCGGGCACTACACGCTCGGCGCGCTGCAGGTCCGCGTGAGCGATGGCGTCGCCCGCCTCGATCCGGGCCACCCCGGCTCCACGGACGGCGCCATCGCCGGTGGCACCAGCCGGCTGATCGAGTGCGTGCGGAACTGCGTCGACTGGGGCATCCCCCTGCCGAGCGCTGTGACAGCGGCATCGTGGACCCCCGCCCGCGCCCTGGGGATCGACGGCGTCGGATACCTGGGTGCCGGGGTTCGCGCCGACCTGGTGGTCGCCGGACAGGACCTGTCGGTCGAAACCGTGATCAAGAACGGCGCACCCGTCACCGAGTGAGGAGCGAGCATGCACGTGATCCTGTGCGACTCCGCCGCTGAGGTCGCCGTGGCCGCCGCAGACCTGGTCACGCGCCGGGTGCGGCGGGGACCCGCGGTACTCGGTCTCGCGACCGGCGGCACACCCCAGCCCACATACCGGGAGCTGATCCGCAGGCACCGGGAGAAGAGGCTCAGCTTCGCGCGAGCCACGGCGTTCACCCTGGACGAGTACGTGGGGCTGATCCCGACCGACCCCCGCTCCTACCGTGCCACGATCCTGCGGGACTTCGCGGCCCACGTGGACCTGCCGCTGGAACGCCTGCACACCCCGCAGGGCGGCGCCCCCGATCCCGCAGCCGAGGCGCAACGCTACGAGGAATTAATCGCCGCAGCGGGCGGCGTCGATCTGCAGATCCTGGGCATCGGGACCAACGGGCACATCGGCTTCAACGAGCCCGGCTCCTCGCTGTCCTCACGAACCACCGTGCGGGCGCTGACCCGCCAGACCCGCACGGACAACTCCCGCTTCTTCGGACGCGATCCGGTCCCCCGCCTGTGCATCACCCAGGGGCTCGGCACGATCTCTCGCGCTCAGGAAGTAGTGCTCCTCGCGGTGGGGCGAGGCAAGGCCCGCGCCGTGCGGGACATGGTGGAGGGGCCGGTCAGCGCTCGCTGCCCCGCGTCCGTGCTGCAGTTCCATCCGCGCACCACGGTGCTGCTGGAGCAGGAGGCGGCCTCCCAACTGGAGTACCTCGACGACTACCGGGAAGCCGCCCGGTTGCTTCACGAACGGGACTGAGACGCCCGTGACCTCAGGCGCACCGCGTCTGAGGAGAACTTCTACCAACGAAAAGTGCGTTTTCGGTGGGAGAACTTCTCCTAATGCGTCGACCCACCGTTACGGGGCGCCGCCCCGCAGCGCAGAACCCGCCCCAACCGTTCGGAACGGCCCGTCCACCCGCGGGGCATGGACCCCTACTCCCCCTCGAACGGCCACCCGTGGGCCGCGAGCATCGCCCGGATGCGCTCGATCTCGTCCGGCTTGGGCTCGTCCTCGGTGGCGCGGTGGATGGCCTCGCGGGCATCCGCCTCGGAGGGCGCCACCCCCTGCTCGCGGGCGTCCTTGGCCAGCTGATCCGCGATCGCCGTCATGTCCTCGTCGGCCAGCTGCGGGCGCAGCACCGCGAGCACCGGGAGGTAGTCCTGGGTGGGAACGCCGTTGGGGTAGTCGGCGCGCAGCCAGTTCATCACTCGGGCCACGTAGCCCGGCTGCCGGGGTGGTTCGTCCTGGCTCGCACCCACCAGGGGCCACCCGGCGCGCGCGAGGTCCGCGGCGACGTCGCCCAGCTGCTCCGCGGAAGCCGCGGCAGGCCCCAGGAGGTCTCCCGCCGGGATGTCCAGGGTCTCGAGCAGCCGCTCGGTGCGGTGGGGGCCCACCGTGCGGGCCAGCAGCTCCGCGAGCGCCACGTGCTGCTCCGGGGGAACACCGTGGGGGTAGGCGGCGCGAATGTGGTCGAGTGCCGCGTCGAAGGTCATCATCCGAACACCGAGATCCCTAGGTAGTGGTCCAAGCTCTTCCGGGTGATCCACAGGACCCCGATCACCACGGCGGCGAGCACGATGGCAAAGCACAGCACGGCGCCAGCGAGCGCCACGGCGTTCCTGCGCGCCGTGCCGTCCGGGCCCGGCGGCGGGGTGGCGCGGCTCCACAGGGCGATGCCCACCGTGAACAGCGCGGGCAGTCCGGCGCCGAAGCACAGCCCGGCCAGCAGCACGGCGAGGGCGGATTTCGCCATCTGGGCGATCATGAGCGAGCCACCTCCTGGGTGTCGGCCCGGTCCGGGTCACCGGGGGCCACGGAGTGGGTGTCCTCGTCCCACTCGGCATTGACGTTGTGCCGGTCCACCTTCTGGTGCCGGGAGCGCAGGAAGATCACCGCGGACGCCGCCACCAGGAGCAGGAAGATCACCACGGCTCCCGGCAGACCGCCCACGGCCCGGGCGATGATGAAGCACACCGCACCCACCACGGCCGCGGCGGGCAGGGTGAGCAGCCACCCCACGACCATGCGCCCGGCCACACCCCACCGCACGCGCGCGCCGGGCTTGCCCACGCCCGAGCCCAGGATGGAGCCGGTGGCCACGTGCGTGGTGGACAGGGCCATGCCGTAGTGGCTGGAGGTCAGGATGATGGCCGCCGACGACGCCTCGGCCGCCATCCCCTGCGGCGGCTCGATCTCCACGAGCCCCTTGCCAAGCGTGCGGATCACGCGCCAGCCGCCCAGGTAGGTGCCCAGGGCGATGGCCACCGCGCACGTGACGATGATCCACACCGGCAGCCCGTGGTCCTCGATCCCCTGCACGCTCAGGCTCCCGTGCGCGATCAGCGCCAGGGCGATCACGCCCATGGTTTTCTGCGCGTCCCCGGTGCCGTGGGCGAGCGAGACGAGCGACGCCGTTCCCACCTGTCCCCAGCGGAAGCCCCGGTCCCGGTGGCGCCGGGTGGCCGCGCGTCCGATGAGGTACACGAGGGCGGTGCCCACCGCGGCCACGCAGCCCGCGATGAACGGGGCCAGGGCCGCCGGGACGAGGATCTTCTGCACCACCCCGGACCAGTTGACCCCGGCCACGCCGAGGGAGGCCAGTCCCGCTCCGATCAGCCCGCCGAACAGGGCGTGCGAGGAGCTGGAGGGCAGCCCGAACAGCCAGGTGGCCAGGTTCCAGAGGATGCCCCCGATGAGACCCGAGAAGATGAGGGTGAGGGCGATCGTGGGGTCCAGCCCCGACACGAGCCCGCCGTCCGAGGTCTGGATGAGCAGCACGTCCTTGGTGACCGTGGTGGCCACCTCCACGGACAGGAACGCGCCCACCATGTTCAGCACGGCGGACAGGGCCACGGCGGTGCGGGGCTTCAACGCCCCGGTGGCGATGGAGGTAGCCATGGCGTTGCCGGTGTCGTGGAATCCGTTGGTGAAGTCGAACGCCAGAGCGGTCACGACCACCAGTCCCAGGATCACCAGTTCAACTGTCATCTGACCAGGATGGCCGCACCGGGCGCCGCAGACCAAACCCGCCCCCAGGACGGCCCAGGGGAGCATGCACCCGACAACCACCGCATGCGAACGCACACACCCGACCGGCCGTGCAACGCCGCGTCGGAGAACGCGCGCATACTTCCTGCATGACCTCAGACTCCCACCGCGCTCCGGACTCCGGCGAGAACTGGCACGAGCGCTCCTCCGCCACGGGCACGGGCGAGCTGCCCATCCTCACCCCGCGGCCGGATCCGGAGACCCACCGCGGGTACGCCCACGGCGAGGATCCGCGCCGGTGGCGGATCCTCGCGGTGCTGCTCGTGGCGATCTTCATGTCGCTCGTGGCCGTGAGCATCATCAACGTGGGGCTGCCCTCCATCCAGGAGGGCCTAGGGGCCTCCGAGTCCCAGCTGCAGTGGATCCTCTCCGGATACGCACTCACGTTCGGTGTGGTGCTCGTGGCGGGCGGTCGCGCCGGTGACGTGTTCGGGCGGGGGTTCCTGTGGATGCTCGGAGTGGTCGTCTTCACGCTGGCCTCGATCGCCGCGGGCCTCGCCCCGGACCCCACCATGCTCATCGTGGCCCGCTTCGTGCAGGGTGTGGGCTCCGGTCTGCTCAACCCGCAGGGCGTGGCCATGATCCAGCAGTACTTCAAGGGCGCCGAACGCGGGAAGGCCTTCGGCATGCTGGGCAGCGCCGTGGGCGTCTCGGTGGCCATCGGCCCCGTCCTGGGCGGTCTGCTGATCCAGACGGGTGGCGCCTCCGAGGGCTGGCGGTGGCTCTTCGCGGTGAACGTCCCCGTGGGCATCGTGGCGCTCGTACTGGCCTTCCTGTGGTTCCCCCGCCCGCTGCTGCGCAAACCGGAGGGCACCAGCATCGGACATGCCCTGCGGGAGATGGATCCCACGGGCGCGGTCCTGCTGGGCATCGCCCTGCTGGCCACCCTGCTGCCGTTCATCGAGACGGGCTCTCCCGGCACGAGCCCGTGGGTGTGGGCGCTGCTGCTGGTGGCCGCGGTGTTCCTGGCGCTGTGGATCGCGTGGGAGAAGCGCTTCAAGGCCTCCGGGCACCAGCCCATGGTGGACCTGGACATCTTCAGGGTCAGCAGCTTCCTCAACGGGTCCCTGCTGATCTCGCTGTACTTCCTGGGGATCACGAGCGTATGGGTGCTCATCACCCTCTACATGCAGCAGGGGCTCGGTCACACCGCGCTGGCCGCCGGCTGCGTGGGTCTGCTCAACGCGTTCGCGAGTGCCGTGGCCTCCAACCTGGCCGGGAGCCGGGTGAGCCGGATGGGGCGCAGGATCGTGGTGTTCGGCATGGTCAGCGTGATCGTGGGCCTGCTGCTGAGCGCGACCGTGATCCTGTTCCACGACAGCTGGGGCATCAGCGAGTGGTGGCTCGTGCTCACCCTCGGTTTCGTGGGCTTCGGTCAGGGCGCGGTGGTCAGCCCCAACCAGACGCTCACGCTCGCGGAGGTGCCGCTGGAGTACGCGGGCAGCGCCGGTGGTGTGATGCAGACCGGTCAGCGCGTGGGCACCGCCGTGGGCATCGCCATGATCACCGCAGTGGCCTACGGCGTGGTTGCCGCCCAGGGCTGGTCCGTGGGCATCGCGACAGGCCTGGGCGTGGTGGTGCTCGTGGTGCTCGTCGCCCTGGCCGTGGCCCTGCGGGACATGCGCCACCGCGCACGGAAGGACGCCCGGGCCTGAGCCGCACCGCGCGTACGACGACGCCGCCGCGCCCTCCCTGCCCCGCCCCCGGTGAGCGGGCCCCCGGCCACCGGTCAGCGGGGCGGTGGCAGCAGACCCGTAGGGGTGGGGCTGGATGCCCTCCGCCCCGGCAGGCGGGGCGGTGGGGCGCAGAGGTGGCGCGGCGGCGTCGTGAGCGGAAGAGCGGGGCGGGTCAGCCCTTCCTGAGGGTGATCTGCCAGCTGGCGTCGCCCTTCTCCACGAAGTCGGTGACCTCGTGGCCGTCCGCGGCCGCCCACTGGGGGATGGCCTCGGTGGCCTGGGTGCAGTCGAAGTCGATGACCAGGTGGTCGCCGGAGTGCAGGGTCTGCATCACGTCCTTGGCCTCGATCAGGGGGAACGGGCACACCGCGCCGAGGGAGTCCAGGGCGTAGTAGCCGTCCCCCAGGTCCGTGAGCTTCTTCGACGGCGCGGACGCCGGGTTCTTCACCATGAGCGCGGTGGGTGCCGCGGCGAAGCCCGAGAACACGTTCGCCCCGGAGGTGCGGGGCGCGCCCGCGGTGGGAGCGGCGTCGATCGAGGTGTCGTCCGGGGCGGCGGTGTCCACGGTGTGGTCGAGGCTCTCCGCGGTGGAGTAGGTGTCCCCCGCCGAGCCGCGCTCGGGCTGGGTGACGGTGGGCTTGAGCCAGATCTTCGTGGCCGCGGCCACGCCCAGCGCGATGAACAGCAGGGCGATCCAGCCCTGGAACGTGAACAGGCTGGTCTGGACCATGCCGTTGCCCACGGTGCAGCCGCCGGCCAGCGCGGCGCCCACGCCCATGAGCAGCCCGCCCGCGATGGAGCGCACGGTGGTGGTGGCGTCCGGGACGCGCACGCGGAACTCGCCCGTGGACTTCGCGGCGATGAACGAGCCCACCAGGATGCCGAGCACGAGCATCACACCCCAGTCCAGCTTCTTGTCCGCGCCGGTGACCAGGAAGTTGAGCAGGTTGGCGGTGGGGGTGGTGATGCCCAGGCCGTCGTTGCGCCCGGTCGCCGCGGACAGGGGCCACGCAACGACGCCGATCAGGCCCACCAGCGCGCCGGCGGTGTAGACGTGCAGGGGGCGCTTCCACACGGGACGGTTGGTCAAGCGGGCGGGCTTCACAGCGGACTTCTCGCGGTTGAGGAAGTGGCGCACCATCACGCCGGTAACCGCTGCCAGCGCGATCACGAACAGCCACGGTGAGACTCCCAGCGCACCGGGGATGGTGGTCAGGCCGGTGTCCCACTCCTTCATGCCGGAGCTGAAGCCCTTGAGCACACCCGTCTTCATGGCGGACGCGGACAGGGCGTACATCGCCAGGGCGATCCACGAGCCCACCAGGCCCTCGCCGGAGCGGTACCAGGTGCCGGACGCGCAGCCACCGGCCAGGATGATGCCCACGCCGAACATGAAACCGCCCACGATCACCGCCAGGGGCATGAAGGAGGGGTATTCGGGGGAGATCACCCCCACGGTGGTCAGTGCGGCCAGCCCGACGGCATGGACGGTGATGACCACGAGCAGAGCGGTGAACGTGCGCCACGAGCGCTGCAGGAAGATGTCCCGCAGCATGCCCGTCACGCAGAAGCGTCCGCGCTGCATCACGATGCCCAGCAGGGCACCGACGACGAGTCCGGTGAGGATCATGAGTGTCTACCTGTTTCTTGCGCCCTCCCCCGAGCGCGGTAAGCGTCAAATATTGAAGGGGTAACAATCCGGGGAGTGCGTGCCAGTTAACTCCCCGCGCTCGGGGAGGTCCAGGGAGGTGTCACAGAGCGCAACAGAGGTTGCGGGGTCGCGGTTGCAGTCCCAGCGAGCCCGCTCAGTGCGGGTGGTGACGGCACTGCGCCCCGCCTGCGGGCGGACGTGCGGACATCATCAGCAACCTGCGCAACTAGATGTCTTCTCATGCTGTGGGCCACTACGATGGGTAGTGCCCCCACTGGAAAGGTCACCATGACCGTCACGCGTCGCGAGCTCGCCAAGGGGACCATGTGGGCTACACCCGTCATCCTCGCCACCGCTGCGGCTCCTGCCATGGCCGCATCCCCTTGTGCGGCGTACAGGCCCAATCAGCCACTACCCCCGTCGGCCTTCACCGTCACTTACCTGAACGTGGAGAACGAGACGCTGGGCGGTCTCGCCAGCAAGCAGTTGAAGCTGGTGTTCGGATTTAAGATAAGCGCCGAAGCTAAGGCATGTGGGGTCACCTCTGGGAACATCTACTCCTCGAATCCCGTGGAGCTGTCGCGCGTGTCCATGACCAATGGGAAGTCGTACAACCTGAGCAATGGCCAGAGAATCCCCGCCAACGGCACCGTGGGGACGGTCGACACATCCTGTCAGTCCGGGCTCAATGGCACCGAAGCGTGCGGCACAAGTTTCGTGTCCGCATACAACGTGGGTGGCTCCTCCGGCACAAGCGGTGACTCCGTGAACCGGGTATCACTTTTTCGAGAGGTCGATGTCTCCGGGTTTCCCCCCACCCGGATCTTCCTCAATGCGACTATTGACTACGCCAACGGCTGGCCCCACAGGGGAGGCAACTTCAGCGTCACCTCGGCTGCCCTCATGTAGCTCCCCCTGCTGCTACTCGTGGAAGAGCCGCCCGTTCCAAACACTTCAACGGCACCTTTGCACTCTGCCCCACCCGCCCCACCGACATCGGCACCTGGCCGAACACCGACCTCGGGATGGGATGGCGGCACAGCTCTGCCGTGCGGCGCTCGTCCCAGTCCACATGGACATACCAGCCGCCGCCGTCACCGTCCCGGGACTCGGCGGGGTCGACTTCCACACCGTCCACCTCGAGCGCCGTCCGCCGCACCGTTCCCACTGCGCAGAGCTCCTGTCTCTTGGACAGGTACGCCCAGATCACGTCCCCGGCCTTCATGGTCCGATAACCGGTGCGCAGGCACCAACGGTCAATGAGCTGCGAGCGCCCGATGGCCTCCCACACTGCGGTCGCGTCTGCTCGGGTCCGCCAGTCGGCGGGCATGTGCTCCATGTGGGCCGCCGGGTTGATGGGGAGGAACCAGTGGGTGTCCTCGCTCACGGGCGCACCGCCCCGTCGGAGGATCCCGACGACCCGGACCCGCCGGAACCGCTCGAGTCGTCGAACGCACCGGAGCCACCGGGCCCACTGCCGCTACCGGATTCGCCGGAGTCACCGGAGTCACCGGGATCATCAAACTCACCGGCCAGCAGCGCGTCGTACCCCTCCCGGAACGTGGGGTAGAGCCACTCGTCGGCCGGCACGAAGGAGTGCACCAGCGCGCCGTCCACGATCTTCCCCAGCGGCCCCTCTCCCGGCCCGGAGTCGTCCGGGGGCACGGGCACACCCAGCCGGTCCGCGAGGTGGGCGGCCACATCCCCCAGCCGGGCGGCGTCGTGGTCCACCGCGTGCAGCAGCCGCGGCGGCTCGGGTGAGTCCAGAACGGCGGTGAGGACGGTGACGAGGTCGTCCCGGTGGATCCGGTTGGTCATGCGGCGGTGCGCCATGGGGGAACCGCGCCGGACCCGCTCGATCATGGAGGTCCGCCCCGGCCCGTAGATCCCCGCGGGCCGCACGACCACGAGCTCCGGGAACAGCTCGGCGGCCAGCTCCTCCGCGGCCAGCAGCACGTGGCCCGTGGGGCGCTGCGGATCCGCCGGGGTCTCCTCGGTGACGCGTTCGCCGTCGCCCCCGCCCAGGACGCCCGTGGAGGACACCAGGACCACCCGCGGGTTCTGCGTGCCGAGGGCCCGGCGCAGCCCCCGGAGGCCACCCAGGTAGGTGCGTTCGTAGGCGGCGGCGTCGTGGCCGTCCGCGGTGAGGGTGACCACCACGGCTTCGGCGGGTGGCAGTGTCACGGATCCCGGATCGACGAGGTCCATCGAGACCCCGTGGATCGGGGCGGGCAGCTGCGCGGCGTGACGGCGGACGCCCGTGGCCCGCCACCCGCGTCCCGCCACCCGCAGCCCGAGGGCCGTGCCCACGTCTCCGCAGCCGGCCAGCAGAACGTCCTTGGACCCCGTGTCAGTCATGTCTCCAGCGTGCCACGGCCACCCGGGCCGGAGCACGTCCACGCCGGGAGCGGAATTTCGTCACCCCACTTACCATCAGCCCCGATCGGGACTAAAGTGGAACCACCCAGAAGCCCCCGCTGTCACTAATCGGCCCACCGTGGCCTGAATGGAGATTGCATCATGATCATGAAGACCCTGCACGACGCCGGAATCCGTTCCGAGTACGCCTACGCCGCCGGCATGGGATCCATTGCACTGACCTTCGCCTCCTGGGGCCTCTCGCGTCTGCGCGGGGACCACTCCAAGGCGCAGTCGGACCGTTGGGGCATTTTCGTCGGTCACTGGTCTCCCACGTTCATGACCGTGGGCCTCGCTCTGTCGCAGTACGAGCAGTCCCTCGAGAACAAGAAGAAGTAACCTCTCCGTTCCCACGGATGACAGAACCGCCCCGCATCGTGTGATGCGGGGCGGTTCTGCTGTGCGGGTGGCCGTGGGACACCCCTGCGGAACGCTCAGTGGCCGTAGCCCTGGGACTGCTCCTCCGTGCCGGCCTGCTCCTCGAAGAACTCCTGCTGCTCCTTGGAGTCCGCCTGCTCTGCGGCCTTCTGGCGCTGCTCGTCCGAGTCCACTTGGCTGACCGACTCGACGTCCTCGTTCTGCTGATCACTGCCCATGGCTGCGCTCCTTCGTGTTCCTGTGGTGCACCGTCCCGGCAGCACTGCCCGGGCGACGGCGCCGTGCCCCCGAGCATCCCCAACTCACCGCCGCGTGTCAACGAGGCCGGGTGATGCCGCCCGGGTGTCACCCGGCCGACCGCACTGGGTCCGCGAGCAAGCGCTGCACGTGGCGCGTCACGGGCCCGGTGGCCCAGCGGCCCACGTCCCGGATCTCCCCCACCGGGCGTGCGCCCCGCAGCGCGTTGGTCACGAACACCTCGGTGGCGTCCCAGCACTGCCCGAGGGTGAACGAACGCTCCCGGACCTCGTACCCGGCCGCCCGCAGCACACCCAGCACCCGTTCCCGCATGGTGCCCGGCAGGATCCGGCCGTCCGCGGGAGGGGTGACCACGGCGCCGTCGAACACTGCGAAGACGCTGGCGCGGCCGGTCTCCAGGACGGAGCCGTCCCGGTCCACCAGCAGGGGGTCGCACACGGGCGACCACGGGCCGGGGGCACCGTCCAGCGCGCGCCGGTCCGCCCACTTGTGGCCTCCCCACCCGCCGGGCACCACGAGGGGCACAAGCAGCCACGGGTCATCCGGCGGGGCGGCGCCGGGAGGGTTCAACAGCGCGTGCGTGCACTCGATCCGCAGCTGCGCCGCGTCCGGAACGGCGGTGACCCGCAGCCGGCGGGGCCCGTCCAGCGCGGCGGCCCGCCGGACGATCTGCTCCCCCAGCGCGTCCGGGAGCTCCCGCCCCCAGCACACCCGCGCGCTCTCCCGGAGCCGCGCCAGGTGGCGCTCCAGCTGCTCCGGGCGGCCCGAACGGACGAGCATGGTGGTGAAGATCCCGCGGGAGACGTCGGGACGTCCGGTGATCACGGGTGCTGGGGGCGCCTCACGGGCCTTTCCCGTGTGCTCCCGCCACTCACGGGCCAGCTCGGCCCCGAAGCGGGCACCGACCGCGTCCAGCAGCGGGGCGGCCTTCACGAGGGTCTCGAACGCCTCGCCGTCCGGGTCCGAGTCCGCCACGATCCCGCCGCCCACGCCCAGGCGCACCGTGGACCCCGAGAACTCGAACGTGCGGATGGCCACGTTCATGGCCAGCCCCGCCGCGGGACTCACGTACCCGATCCCGCCGGTGTAGACGCCCCGCGCGGTGGTCTCCAGCTCGTTGATGATCTCGGTGGCACGGATCTTGGGTGCGCCGGTGCAGGAACCGGGCGGGAACGTGGACCGCAGCAGGGCGGCGTCGTCGAACCCGGGACGCAGGGTGCCGTGGACGTCCGCGACCAGGTGGTGCACACCC
Source organism: Kocuria tytonis (assembly GCF_003226895.2). Lineage (GTDB taxonomy): Bacteria > Actinomycetota > Actinomycetes > Actinomycetales > Micrococcaceae > Kocuria > Kocuria tytonis. The sequence continues at coordinate 514,606 of NZ_PNJG02000002.1, read as the reverse complement.
GTGTGCGGCTCCACGCGCGGCACGGCGGGGCTGAGCACGGAGCCGGGGACGCACGCGCGGGAGAGGTCGTTGCGCATGAGGTCCACGATCATCACGTTCTCCGCGCGGTTCTTGGCGGAGGCGTGCAGCTCGCGGGGATCGGTGTCCGCGGGGGCGGTGCCCTTGATCGGGGACGTGAGCACGGCGGTGCCCGTCCGGCGCAGGTACAGCTCCGGGGACAGGCTGGCCACCGCGCCGCCCGGCACGCGCAAGAACCCGGCGAAACGCGGCCGCAGCCGCTCGTACCCGGCGCAGAACAGGTCCAGTGGGTCACCGTCGAATGCCGCCGTGAGCTCTCGGCAGATGTTCGCCTGGAAGATGTCCCCGTCCCGGATGTGCGCCAGCGCGCCCCGCACGGCCTCGGCGTGGGCCGCGCCGGTCACGGCGGCCTCGAAGGGCCCGCACCGGTACGAGCGCGGCGCGGCCGCCCCGGACGATGACGCCGGGCCGGCCCCGAGCACCCGCTCCACCGCCGCGATCGTCGCGGCCACCCGGGCAGGGTCCGCACCGGGCAGGGACTCACAGAACCAGCGGTCCGCAGCGCTGTCGTGCACCAGGACGTGGTCGTAGCGCGCCAGGTGGTGCTCCGGCAGACCGCCCGAGTGCGGAGGTGCGGGCGGGAGCGACTCCAGACGACGCGAGAGCTGGTACCCCAGGTAACCGAGCCACCCGCCGCCGAAGCGGGCGGGATCGGCGGCGGGTGGCTCGGCGCAGGGGCGGTCCAGAGCGCAGAGATCGTGCCGGCTCCCGCCCGCGCTGGGCGGGGCGGCGCGCGCCACGGTGGGAGGATCGTCGTCTGCGGAGCCCAGAGCGGCGAACGGGTCCTCGTCCGCACCGAGCACGCGCGCAGGCCGGATGCCGATCACCGCGTCCCCGTGCGCCCAGTCCCCGAGCAGCGCCGCGAGCCCTGGTTCAGCATGCAGCGCGCGCAGCATCTGCACGGGTCTCACGCGCTGCGGCAGAGGGTGTCGGGGCACGGTTTCCTCTCGTGGGGGCGCCGGGCGAGCAGCTCGGACGCGGCCATGATACGGAGAGGAACCGCCACGCAGAGCAGCGGAGCGGTTCCTCGACGACGGTCACAGCGCCGCGCAGCCACGCAGCGAGGACGTCACTCAGATCTTGACGACCATCTTGCCCTTGTTCGCGCCCTTCATCATGTCCAGGAACGCGTCCACGGCGTGGTCGATGCCCTCCACCACGGTCTCATCGTGGGTGACCTTGCCGGAGGTGAACCACTCACCCATCCGCTGGCGGTACTCCTGGGCGACGTCAGTGTGGTCACCCATGGTGAAGCCCTCCAGCATGAGGGAGTTCTTGATGATGTTGCCCATGTTGTCCGGGCCGCAGGGGCGCTCGGTGGAGTTGTACTGGCTGATCGCGCCGCACACGGCCACACGGCCGTGACGGTTGAGCACGTCCAGAGCCGCCTCCAGGTGGTCGCCGCCCACGTTGTCGTAGTACACGTCCACGCCGTCCTCACCCACAGCATCGGCCAGCTGCTCACGGATGGGGGCGTCCTTGTAGTTGAGCACCTTGTCGAAGCCGTACTTCTCGGTGAGCATCCGGGCCTTCTCGTCCGAGCCGGCGGAACCGATCACGTAGGAGGCGCCCAGCAGCTTGGCGATCTGACCCGCGGTGGAGCCCACGGCGCCAGCGGCACCGGAAACGAACACGCGGTCCCCCTCCTTCAGCCCGGCGATGCGGGTGAGCCCGGTATACGCAGTCATCCCTGTCATGCCCAGCACGCCCAGGTACACGGACAGCTCGGCGTTGGGCAGCTCCTCGACCTTGGTGAACTCCTTGGCAGATCCCTGGGCGAGGTCGCGCCAGCCGTACTGGTGCAGCACGGGGGTGCCCTCGGGGAGATCCTCGGAGCGGGACTCGACCACGCGGCCGATGGCACCGCCGGTCATGGTCTCGTTCAGGGCGAACGGCGGGACGTAGCTCTTCTCGTCCCGCATGCGCCCGCGCATGTACGGGTCCACGGACATGAACTCGTTGCGCACGCGCACCTCTCCGTCCTGCAGCTCCGGCAGGTCCACGGTGACGGTGCGGAAGTTCTCGTGCTCGGGCCACCCCTCCGGGCGGGAGACGAGCTGGATCTGTGTGCTGGTGGAATCGGTAGTAGCCATGTCGCCATGGTGGCATGCACGAACGTTTGCCACAGCAAGGATTCGCGCCCAGCGGACGCTACCCCCGGTTGCTCGTCACATGGGGCAACCCAGGAGTAATTTACGCACCCCACGGTGATCGCCGACGCCGCACGGACCGGCTCCCGGGGGCGCCCCGCGCGCGGCTCAGCCCTGACGAGCCTTCATGCGCCGATTCTTCCTGCTGATCACATCGGTCTTGCCCCGACGGCGGACCACCTGCGAGCCGGGATCTGCTTGAGGGAGCGGAGCGAGGTGCGAACCTTCACGGAGCCCTCTTTTTGCGAACAATTCTCATTCAGGAGAATAGCACGGAGCGTCGGCGTCCACGACCCGCTGCACCGGTTCGTCCTGCTGGGTCGCCAGGGGGAGATCCAGCGTGACGGTGGTGCCTTCCCCCTCCACCGACTCCAGGGCCACGGACCCCCCGTGCTGCTCCACGATGGTGCGCATGATCACGAGCCCCAGTCCCGTCCCGGGCACCTGCTGGGCCGTGGCGTTGGAGGCCCGGGTGAAGCTCGTGAAGAGGGACCCCACCTCTTTCTCGGGAATACCCATCCCGGTATCCGTGCACGTCAGGCGGACTCCCGTGCCATCGGGCGTGCCTTTCAGCGTCAGCGAGACGGCACCGTGGGGCGGGGTGAACTTGATGGCGTTACCCACCACGTTGGTGACGGCCCGCTCCAGACGGTCCCGGTCCCCGAACACGGGCCACGAAGCGTCCGTGTCCACGTGGACGGTCACTTCGCCCGCCGCGGCCTGGGGAACGAGATTGGTGACCACCCCGGACACGCACTCTGCGAGGTCCATCACACGGTGGCGCGCCGAGCGGTTCTCCTGGTCCTGGTCCAGCTTGTTGATCAGCAGCAGGTCCTCGATCAGCAGCCGCAGCCGTTCCGTGTTGCGCCGCACCACTTCCAGCACGCGGGCCTGTTCCGGGCCGACACTGCCGAAGTCCCCGTCCTGGAGCATCTCCACATAGCCGCTGATGGACGTGAGCGGGGTTCGCAGCTCGTGGTTGGTGGTGGAGACGAACACGGATTTCTGGCGGTTGAGCTCCGTGAGCTGCTCCAGGGTGCGCTCCCGCTGCTCCACCACGTCCCGGGCCTCGCGGGTGAAGGCGTTGAAGGACGCGGCGAGGCCCACCACTTCAAGAGCGCCGTGGGAGGTTTCCGCGACGGCGTCGTGATCGCCCGCGCGCTGCCTCGCCACCGTGCACTGCAGCGCGAGCAGCGGCGCCCCGAGGGCGCGGTCCGCGCGGCCCAGGGCGAGGAACGCCACCGCGATCGACAGCATCGCGGCAGTCACCACGGCGGCCGCGGCCAGGGTCATGGACCGGTTCAGATCCGCTCTGCGCTGCTCCCGCAGGCGGGAGGCGTCCGCCCGGACGTCCTCCAGTGTGCCGAGGGCCCGGTCCATGGCGGATGTCGTAGTGGGCAGGTCCAGAGATCTCCGCGGGGTGTCCCTCCCCGGTTCCCGGGTGAGGCCGAGCCACGTGTCCACGGACTCGTTCAAGGACCGCAGCTGCGGCAGCCGCCCGGCCGCCACCTCACCCAGGACGTCCCGGGCCGCGGTGAGATCCGCCGTGGCCTCCGCGTACTCCCGCGCGAAGGTCCGGTCCCCGCTGACCGCGTAGCCGCGCGCGGCCGTCTGGGCGCGCAGCAGCGTGGCCTCCACCTGGTGCGTGGCATCCACCAGGGGGGTGATGGTGGTGCGCGTGGTGGCCACGTTCAGCTGCACCGTGTGCAGTCCCCACAGCGCGGTGGCGCCGGTGAAGAGCAGCACGAGGCACAGCAGGGCGAGCACCTGCAGGAGGATGGCGCGCACCCCGCGGTGGCGGACGCGGTCGAGCGCGCGCGTCAGGGCCGGGAAGCGGGCGCTCATCCGTCCACCTCCGTGAAGCCCGAACGGGTCATGGTGCCCCACACCTGCCGGCGGTTCCGCAGCGAGGCCACCCAGCCCTCCATGCGCCACCACGCCGTGAGCTGGCGGTAGCCCAGGTTCTCCAGGACCACCGCTCCCAGCGTGATGCCCAGGTCCCGCCAGCGGGGGTACTTGTGGTAGCTCAGCTCCTCGATCGTCACGGCCGCGAGGGTCACGATGATCGCGTAGGCGTAGGCCACCAGCATGAAGAGCACGAAGTACTCCACGGCCACCAGCCCCAGGGCGAACCCGAGGGCGATCAGCACCAGACCGGCCAGCTCCAGCAGGGGTGCGACGAGTTCGAAGAGCCAGTAGTACGGAACCGCCACGAGACCCAGCCGGCCGTAGCGGGGGTTGCCCAGCATGTCCCGGTAGGCCCACAGGGTCTCCCACAGGCCCCGGTGCCAGCGCGCCCGCTGCCGCCGCAGCACGGGCAGGGTGCTGGGGACCTCCGTCCAGCAGATGGGCTCCGTGAGGAAGGTGACGCGGTAGGGCCGGCGCTGCTTGCGGAACGTGCGGTGCAGGCGCATGACCAGTTCAAAGTCCTCGCCGATGCTGCTGGCGTCCAGGCCGCCCACCGAGACCAGCGCGTCCCGGCGGAAGACCCCGAACGCCCCGCTGATCAGCAGCAGGGCGTTGATGCGGGACCACCCGGCGCGGCCCAGGTGGAAGGCCCGGAGGTACTCCATGACCTGGATGTCCGCGAGCGGCGTGCCCGGCATGCGCACCTCCAGGACGCGGCCGCCCTTCACGCGGCACCCGTTGACGGCGCGGATCACTCCCCCGGCCGCCACGGTGGAGATCGGGTCCTCGATGAAGGGCCGGGACACCGCCAGCAGCGCCCCGGGGTCCAGGATGGAGTCCGAGTCCACGAACAGCACCAGGTCCTCGCGGGCCAGGTTGACGCCCACGTTGATGGAGTCGGAGCGGCCCGAGTTGCGCTTGCGCACCACGGTCAGCCGGGTCCGCCCGTCCCGTGGGACGTGGATGCTGGTGGGTGTCTCACGCACCGGAACGTCCTGGGGCATCTGCCGGGACACGGGCACCAGGTCGAAGGCCCGGCGCAGCACCTCGAAGCCGTTGTCGGTGCTGCCGTCGTCCACCACGATCACCTCGTGGCGCGGGTGCTGCAGCGACAGGAAGGACTCCACGGCCACCCGGATTCCCACCTCCTCGTTGTGCATGGGGGCCACCACGCTGATGCCGGGCATGGTGCGGGAGTGCATCAGCTCCTCCCGCCCCGCGAACGGGATCCGGCGGCGCTGGGCCACGAAGTCCACCGCCGCCAGGACGATCATCACCAGGTAGGACGTGTTGATCAGCAGGAAGTAGATCAGCACCGGCACCGCGATGAACGCCAGGACCGCCGCCACGGCACTGCGCAGGGCGTCAATCCACTCCATGACCGGCGCTCCTCATGGCGGTGAGCTGCAGGGCGTAGTTCGCCGGCAGCGCGGCAGACCCCTCGGCGGCCACGACGTCGCGCAGCCGGTCCCGGCCCGCGGGGCCCAGTTCCGTGAGGGCCACGGCGGCGCGCTCGGCCAGGCGGGGACGGGGGTCCGCCACCAGCGGGGCCAGTGCGGCCACGGAGGAGGCCAGTCCGAGCCGCTCCAGGGACTCCACGGCGGCGAGCGCCACGGTCTCGTCCCGGTGCCGGGCGAACCGCGAGAGGACGGGCAGATCGCGCGGGCCGCCCACCCGGCCCAGCGCCTCCACGAACGCCGCGAGGGTCCGCGGGTCCGTCTCCTCCGCCAGGCGTTCCCGCACCACGGGGGCCGCGCCCAGCAGGGGGCGCGCTCCGATCACAGTGGCCGCCACGTGGCGCACCGCCGAGTTCGGGTGCAGGGTGGCGGCCTCGATCACCGGCGCCGCGGAGTCGTCGAAGGCGCACAGGGACTCCACGGCCACCCAGCTCGGGAGGCCGCGCGGGCGACGTCGTGGGGCCACCGCGCGCAGGACGGCGCGGGCGGCGCTGCCGTCCCCGAGCAGGGCCAGTGCGCGGGCCGCGGCGACCACCACGTCCGCGGAGCGGTCCTGGAGCAGGGGGACCAGGCGGGGCGCGGTCTCGCGGGCGCGCATGAGACCCAGCGTCCATGCCGCGTGGGCGCGGTGCACCGCGCTGTGCGAGGAGAGGCCCCTGATGGCCCACTGCGCGCGCCCGTGGGCTTCGAGCACGCGCGCCAGGGCGCGGGCGGGCTCTCCCCGAACCTTGGAGAGCATGGCCGAGACGGCGCGGTCCACCACCGGCACCCGGTGGGCGGGAACGGCGGTCAGCCGGTGCAGGGCGGAGGCGTCGTCGTCCTCACCGGATGCGACCTCGAGCATGGCCGGGCGCAGTTCGCCGAGCAGCTGCGCGTCCCGGTGCTCGCGCCACAGGCGCCCCGCACGCGAGCCGAGAACGGTGGCGATCAGCAGGATCGCGGCCCACACCAGGACCCACAGCACCCAGGACAGCAACGGCGCGGAGACCACGGTCTGTGCTGCCACCCGTGGCTCACCGGCCCCGGCCGAGCAGCGTGTTGACCCGGTGCAGCAGCTCGCGGGGGCTGAAGGGCTTGGTCACGTAGTCGTCGGCGCCGGTGTTGTACCCGTCGTCCACGTCCGTGTCACGGGCGCGGGCGGTCAGCAGGACCACCTTGACGCCGCTCAGCCGGTCCGTGGCGCGGATCTGCCGCAGCACGTCCAGGCCGCTGAGCCCGGGCATCATGACGTCCAGCACCACGACGTCCGGGATGCCGTCCTCCAGTGCGCTCAGCGCAGCGGTGCCGTCCTCCACCGCCCGGACCTCGTAGCCCGCCTGCTGCAGTTTGAAGACCACGAGGTCGCGGATGTCGGGGTCGTCGTCCGCAACGAGGATGGACTGGTGCTCAGGGCTCACGAGGGCGCTCCGTGTGTCTGGGGGGATGGACACGCTCCGGGTCCGCGGCAGCGGAGGAGATGAGGCCAAGAGTATTCGAATACATGCAGGTTGGTGGGAGGTGACACTTCGCGCGGTGGAATCAGCCGCGGGGCTTCATCTCCTTCTCCACGACCCACTTGTGGTTGGTCATGGTCATGCCGTCCGCCTTGTAGTCCACCATGTAGACGGTCTGGGTGGTGGAGGAGGCAACGGTGCCCGTGGCGCCCTTCATGCCGGGCATGTGGTCCGCCTCGATGGTGACCTCGGTGCCGTCCGCGAGGCGCTCGGAACCTGCGTCCTGGAGCTCCTCCTGGACCACCCACCTGTGGTTGGTGACCTCGGGCCCGCCGTCCGTGGGGGTGTAGTTCACGGCGTAGGCCACGGTCTTGTAGGCGCCCACCACGGTCGCCGGGGCGCCCTCCATGCCCTCCATGTGGTCGGTGGTCAGCGTGACCTGTGTGCCCACGGGGTGGGTGGGCTTCTCCGCGACGGCGATGCCCTCCGGGGCGGGGCCGCCGTCCATGGCGTGCATGTGCTCCTGCCCGTGCTCGTGCCCGCCCTGGCTCGCACTGGGCGAGCCACTGGCGGACGACGACGCCGCCTGGCTCGTCGCGCTGGAGGTCGCGCTGGTCTCGTGGCCCTCGTGGGCGGAGTGGTCCGCGGAATCGGAACCGGCGGAGCATGCGGTGGCGGTCACCAGGATGGCGAGACCGGCGAGGGTGAGGGGAAGTCGACGCATGGGAAAGGATCCTTTCTGCGGGCCCGGCCGGGTTGCTGGACCCCGGTACGGGCGGGTTTCTGGTGGGAGTGCGCGGTGGCAGCGGAACCCCGCTGCACTGGTTCCCTACAGCAGGTGCCCTACAGCAGGGTGCCGAGGGAGGCGACGAAGCCGCCCAGCATGAACGCGCTGATGCCGTACGCCAGGGGGCGGTTGTCCATGGGTCCGCCGCCGGAGGCGTGGTGGGTGATGGCGTGGCCCTTGCCGCGGCGCAGCAGCGCCTTGTTCACCGGGTATGCCGCGAAGTACGCGATCACGAGGGACACGGCCATGGAACCCCAGAAGAGGGCGTCGAGCAGGCCGGCGTCCATGGCGCCGGGGACCAGCCACATGACGAGGTTGTCCACGACCTCCATGGTGAGGATGGAGACGGTGTCCGCGGCGAGCACGAGACGCAGGGCCCGACCCACGCTGATCCCGGCGCGCAGCAGGGGCAGGGAGGACAGGGCATAGCCGAACACGAAAGCCAGGGCGATGGCCACGGCGGTGCTGGTGACGTTGCCCCACCCGAACACGGTGGCCAGGATCAGGCCGAGGATCTCGCCGATGGAACAGCCGGTGAGGCAGTGGAGGGTGGCGCTGGCGGCCATGTTGGACATGTCGTGGCCTGCGTGGCGGGAGGTGGTGTGGTCGTGCATGTCGTGACCCGCGTGGGGGTCGGGATGGTCGGTGGAGTGGGTGGTGGCGGGCGTGTTCATACCATCGACTATATACCCCATGGGAGTATTGCGCCGCGGTCCTCTTCACGTGTGGGGATCGGGTACTGGCGCAATCATCTCTACACTGTGCATATCGCAATTGGCGGCATGAAACCTCTCGTACCTCAAGGCGGTTTCACAGGACATCCCCTGATGCTCGACCCACTGAAGTTCCCACGTGGCCGGAGCTCCTGAGGCCCGTTTTATCGGTCATGGCATCCGGGGAGAACCTGCACCGCAAAGACATATTTGATCGCGCCGCCGAGGTCGCCGGATTGAGTGACGTTGCCAAGAACGAACAGTTGAACACGGGTGGTCTTCGTTACGAACAGCGCATGCAGTGGGTATTGAGTCATTTATCTCGCGCCAACCTGGTAGATCGCCCCGCGCGGGGGTACTACCGGCTTAATGATGCGGGACAGGCATGGTCCGAAGAACATCCGAGGGGCATGACATTCAGAGAGGCCAACCAATACTTCAAGCCGTTCTGGAGCCCTGAGGTTTCGAAGCATCCGGACACCACGACAGTGCCCGAGGCGGCAGAGCTGGACCCCCTTAAAAAAATTGATGAAGGGATTGACCAGCTCACAGCCAAGACAGCAGAAGATCTCTTGGAACGCCTGCGCGGCACCCACCCCGATTTCTTTGAGGAGGCGGTCGTTCAGGTGCTTTTGAAAATGGGGTACGGCGGGGTGGACAAGCGGGGGCGTCGCATTGGCGGATCTGGAGACGGAGGTGTAGACGGGGTCATTGACCAGGACCCTTTGGGTCTCGATCAGATCTACATCCAAGCCAAGCGCTACGCAGAGAGGAACACCGTAGGCCGGGAGGCAATTCAAGCCTTCGTAGGAGCACTTCATGGTAAGGGCGCGACCAAAGGTATCTTTATCACCACGAGCAAATTCACTGCGGGCGCAAAGGAGTACGCCGCAGCAGTCCCTTCTCGGCCTATTCTTATTGACGGCGCGCGCCTGGTGGCCTTGATGCTGAAGTACCGGGTGGGTGTACAGGTGAGGCAGACCTTCGACGTCTTAGCCGTAGACGAGGATTTCTTCGAACAGCGATCTCCGCACATCCGCCGCAACCGAAAGGCAGCACACGCCCAGCCTTCCGAACTTTTAATTACCACAACAGGCTCGGTGATTAGCCGTCTTTACCCTCGCTCATAGATGCGAACACTGTATCGGCGAAAGCATCGTTATGGAACCGTGAAAATGCACCCCGCCCTTTCCGCAGTTGGCCCAGCGCCAGTGATCGTGCAGCACGCAGGACACCGGGGATCCGCAGCAACTCGGGGACGGCATGGAAACCCTCCAGTTCAACCGACCTCACCGTGCCCGCTGAGCGGTAACGCCCGTGGGTGGTGACGAGTGCGGTGATCTCGGCCGGCAGATCCCCGTGGGGCCCTATGTTGAGAACCGTGTAGGGCACCCACTCACCGGCATCGCCCCTCCACTCCCCCAGGAACAGCACTTCCACGCTGTGGATGCTGAGGGTGGCCAACCGTCGATTCCGTGGGCCCTTCGAGGTGTGTGGCATGGCCGTCATGGTCCAGGACGTTCCCTCTCCCACATCCGGCGACGGGATGACCGCGCTGATATAAGCCGCCACGGTAGCCACCACGGCATCACCCTGAGAGTGACACATGAGCTGGTCCAGCTTGTTCCGCGAACGCAACCTGCGGCGCGCAAGGGCAATTCTTTGCGGGTCGACGCGCAGTCCCGTGTAGTCCTCATCCGCTGTCAGCCACTCCGCCTGGGCCTGCTTGTCGATCAGCACGTCCAGACGTGAACTCCCGAGCGGCTGTGAGAGGAGAAAGAGGTTGCGTAGGAGGACCCCGTCAGCTTCTCGCGCGGACACGACGGCGCGTTCCATCCGGTCGAGATCCTCTGCAATAACCGGCGCGAACCTCACGGACACGATGTCCGACCACCGTCGGCGATGGTCCATGAAGCGGCGAGGGAAATTCACCGTCTTGCCCACGTACTCCTCGCCATTGGCAAACACGAGGACATAGATTCCAGAGGTGAGCCCCGCGTCGAACAACGCAGAGGCCTTAACTCCGGTGGGGGCGTCCCACTCTTTGAAATGTAACGGCGAGGATTCCATGGATCGACTCTAAGAGAGGGCACCGCCCGGCGCAGAGGCAACGACGCACGCCCAACCGGCCCCGCGGCGTCGTCGCCCCCCGAAGCAGCCGCGCAACAGAAAGGGGGCCCGCGGCACACGCCACGAGCCCCCCAAAAGAGCGACCGTCAGTCCACCGCCAGCCGCCCCCGCTTGGCGTGCGGGTGCCGCCCGTGCACCGCGTGGTACAGCAGCGCGGAGACGACCACCAGCACGGTCAGCACCGTGTACATGACCCCGAAACCGGCGGCGGAGAGCAGCAGCCCCAGGATCACGGGCCCCAGGCCGATGCCCACGTCCATGAGCAGCAGCAGCGTGGAGATGCCGGTGCCCAGCTTGTGGGAGGGCACCGCGCTCACGGCAATGGCCTGCGCGGCGGGCATCAGCGTGCCGTAGCCCAGACCGGTCATGGCGCCGGCCACGACCACCTGCCAGTCCTGGTTGGCCATGGCCAGGATGCCCAGCGCCACGGCGAAGCAGACGAGCCCCAGGTAGACCACCACGTTGTCACCGCGCTGGTCCTGCACCTTGCCCAGCACCAGACGCATGACCAGCATGGCCACGGCGTACGCCACGAAGAACAGGGCGGCACCGGTGGTGACCCCGCGGTCCTCGGCGTAGGCGTTGAGGTAGGTGATGACACCGGCGTAGCAGATGCCCACCAGGAGCATGAAGCAGCCGATCGGGATGACCGCGGGGTGGGCGATGTCGCTCAGCGTGAACTTGGGGCGCGCCGTCGGGCCCTCGGCCGCCGCCTGCGCCTCGCGCTTGGCCAGCGGCTCGCGCAGGAAGATGCCCAGCACCAGGCCGAGCACCGCGGTGACCAGTGTGGTCCAGAACAGCCACGCGTAGTCCAGCGAGCCCACCAGGAAGAGCCCGAGCGCGGGGCCCACCGCGGTGGCCAGGGTGGTACCCAGGGCGAAGTAGCCGGTGCCCTCACCGCGGCGGGAGTCCGGGATCACGGACTGGGCGATCGTCATCACGGCGGTGCTCGCGAAGGCGTACCCGAAGCCGTGGACCATGCGCACGGCGATCAGCACGGGCAGCGTTCCCGCGGGCAGGTAGAGCGCGCAGGCCACCGCCACGACCACCAGGGAGATCAGCAGCATCCGGCGCCGGCCGAGCGCGTCCACCAGGTAGCCGGACACGAGCCGCGCCAGGGTGGCACCCACCACGAACGCACTGGACGCGAACCCGCCCACGGCGTCCGAGGCCGCGAAGCTCCTCACGGCGTACAGCGCCATGGTGGTCACGAGCATGTAGAACACCAGGTACTGCAGGAAGTTGACCACCCAGGCCAGCACGAAGGTGGGGGTCACCAGCCGGGCGGGCCCCGCGGAATGGGCGGGTCCGGGGATGGTTTGTCTCGTGGTGATGGGCAACTGGCCTGTGGGAACGTGATCCTGGGTGTCGACCGACACGGGCATCTCCTGGGAACGAGCGGTTTGTATCGTGCAAAATTATAGCATGCAATTTGCAGAGTACAATCGATTGCTGAGACAGCACACCACACGCGGGGGATGAAAGGATGGACCGGTGCAGAGCGAGGACTCCCTGAACCAGATGGTCTACGAGCACATGCTGCTCTCCCGGTACGCCCTCCAGGGCGCGCCCCCGCAGTCGCGCACCGAGGCGCTGGACCGCAGCTCCACGGTCCTGCTGGCACGGCTGCAGGCCGGCGGCCCCATGAGCGTGGCCGAGCTCGCCCAGTCCTTCGGCCTGGACATCTCCACCGTGCACCGCCAGGTGGCCGCCGCCATGAAAAGCGGCCTGATCGAGCGCATCAAGGACCCGGACGGCGGCGTGGCAAAGAAGCACCAGCCCACCGAGGAGGGCGTGCGCCGGCTGGACGCCGAGCTCCGCTCGCGCCGCGACTCCTACGAGCACTTCACCGCAGACTGGCCCGCGGAGGACGTCACCGCGCTGGCCCGCCTCGCGCGCCGCTTCAACGAGAGCGTGGAGGCCAGCCTGGGCCACAGCTGGCCGCGCGACTACCCAACTGCGGACTGAATCCCGGCATTTTCTATTGACACCGTCCCTTCCCTGACGGACGAACCGGTTTCCGGTCCTCGACGATCAGCCTGCTTGTTAGAGTGTGTCCACCAATCCCACATGAGCATCCAGGAAGCAGGCCACGGTGGCAGACATCAATCCGGAAGAATCCGAGCAAGACCGCGCCAAGGCGGCCGCGGCGGCCAACGAGCACTCCGGATACAGCGTGGAGGGTGACACCCCTCCCGCGGAAGGGCTGGGCGTGGGGCCCACCAACAACGAACTGGACCGTGACCGGCCGGGGGACAGCACACGACCCAAGATCATCCTGACCGTTCTCGCCGTCCTCCTGGCGCTGTTCGTGGTCCTGGCCATCGCCGGGCGCATCATCGGGTTCTTCTAGACCCGCCCCTCCGCATCGGGGCTAGGATCCGGCGTTCCACGGGCCTCCGCCATTGCCGCACGGCAACAGCCCGGGGCTATGGTTGTGAGGTGACTCGCATCCAGAACCTCATACGCCAGGGACTTCGGTTCGACGTTCTCGACCGTGGACCCGAGGACGGCCCGGTCGTTCTCCTGCTGCACGGATTCCCCCAGGACGCCCGCTGCTGGGACGAGATCGCCGAGTTGCTCGCGGCGCAGGGACTGCGAACCCTCGCCATGGACCAGCGCGGCTACTCGCAGGGCGCACGGCCCGAGAAGGTCCGCGACTACCGCCGGGCCGAGCTCTCCGCCGATGCCCTGGCACTGGCGGACGCGGCGGGCGCACAGCAGTTCCACCTGGTGGGCCACGACTGGGGCGGCGTGCTCGCATGGGACATTGCCCAGCGTGCTCCGGAACGGGTGTCCTCCCTGACCGTGCTCTCCACACCGCACCCCACCGCCCTGGGGCACGCCCTGAAGACCCCGGACCAGGTGAAGAAGTCCTGGTACATCGGGGTGTTCCAGATCTCGGCCCTGCCCGAACGACTCCTCGCCGGGAAGATCGGCAGCCTGACGCGTCGAGCTGGAATACCCGAGGAAGCCTCCTCACGCTACGGCCACCGGTTCGCCACCGCGGCCGATCTGCGCGGGCCCATCAACTGGTACCGCGCGATGTTCCGCCTCGACGGCGTCACGGACAAGGATGCCGGCAACGGCATCATCACGGTGCCCACCACGTTCGTCTGGGGCAAACGGGATCCGGCCCTGGGCCGCACCGCCGCCGAGGAGACCGAGGTGTACGTGCACGCGCCCTACCGGTTCATCGAGCTCGACGCCGGCCACTGGCTCCCCGAGCTCGAGGCCGCCACGGTGACGGAGGCGATCCTGGACCGCATCACCTCCGTGGGCTCCACCGGCAGCTAGCCGACGCCATCACCCCGCGGCTCCCAGCACCTCCAGCACCGCGTCCCCGTACTCCTCGAGCTTCTTGGCTCCCACGCCGCTGACACCGCTGAGCTGCGCGGTGGTGGCGGGCGCAGCTTCCACGATGCCCACGAGCGTGGCGTCCGAGAACACCATGTAGGGCGGGATCTGCTTCTCCTTGGCCACCGAGGTCCGCCACTCCCGCAGCGCCCCGAAGGTTTCCCTGGCTGCCTCGTCCAGGGAGTCCGCGGCCCGCGAGCGCCCACCGCCCCCGCCGGAACCGGCACGCCCGTTCGCACGCGCCGTCGGCGCCCGGTCCACCGCGAGCTCCAGGGAACACTCCCCGCGCAGCACGGGTCCGGCCTCCGGCCCGGGCACCAGGACGCCGAAGTCCCCCACCGCCTCGACCACCCGGCGCGCCAGCAGCTGCCGCAGCACGGAGCGCCACTCCCGCTCCGAGAGGTCCTGCCCGATCCCCCACACGCTCAGCTCCCGGTGCCGCGAGGCATCCGTGCGCTCGTTGCTGCGCCCCAGCAGGATGTCGAGAACCTTCCCGGAGCCGAACTGCTCGCCGCGTTCCCGCTGCAGGCGGATCAGCGTGGAGAGCAGCTTCTGCGCGGGCACCGTGGCATCCCACACCCTGGGCGGGTTCAGGCATGTATCGCAGTTGCCGCATGCTTCGGAGTCCTGCCCGAAGTACCGCAGCAGCTGCACCCGCCGGCAGTCGGTGGTCTCACACAGGGCGAGCATGGCATCCAGGTGCGAGCGGGCGTTGCGCTTGTGGAGTTCCGAGCCCTCCCCCTGGTCGATCATGCGGCGCTGGTTCACCACGTCCCCCAGGCCGTAGGCCATCCATACCGTGGCAGGCATGCCGTCGCGCCCGGCACGACCCGTCTCCTGGTAGTAGCCCTCGATGCTCTTGGGCAGGTCCAGGTGGGCCACGAACCGCACGTCCGGCTTGTCGATCCCCATGCCGAACGCGATCGTGGCAACGACGACGATCCCCTCCTCCCGCAAGAACCGCACCTGGGTGTCGTGGCGCACCGCGGCGTCGAGCCCCGCGTGGTAGGGCATGGCGTCGACCCCGCGGGCGCTGAGCCACGCGGCGGTGGACTCCACGCTCTTGCGGGACATGCAGTAGACGATGCCCGCCTCCCCCGGGTGCTCCGACTGGATGAGCCGCAGCAGCTGGTCCTTCGCGCGGTCCTTGGACTCGATCCGGTACTGGATGTTGGGCCGGTCGAAGTCGGCGACGAAGTGCCGTGCCTCCTCCAGGCGCAGCCGCTCGGTGATCTCCCGGTGGGTTTCCCGCGTGGCCGTGGCGGTCAGCGCGATCCTGGGAACGTCCGGGAACGCGTCCGCGAGCAGGGACAGACCCAGGTAGTCGGGGCGGAAGTCGTGACCCCACTGGGCCACGCAGTGCGCCTCGTCGATTGCGAACAGGGCGATCCGCGCGCGCTGCAGCAGCTCCACCGTGCGGGGCAGGATGAGGCGCTCGGGGGCCATGTAGAGCAGGTCGATCTCGCCCGCGAGCAGCTGCCGTTCCACCTCCTGCGCCTCGTACGGCTCCAGCGTGGAGTTCAGGTAGGCCGCCCGGATTCCCACGGCCTCGAGCGCCGCCACCTGGTCCGACATCAGCGCGATCAGCGGGGAGACCACCACCCCCACGCCCTCCCGCAGGATCGCCGGGATCTGGTAGCACAGGGACTTGCCGCCGCCGGTGGGCATCAGCACCACGGCGTCCCCGCCGCCGACCACCTGCTCAATGATCTCCGCCTGCTCGCCCCGGAAGGCGTCGTACCCGAAGACCTCCTGCAGGACGCCCAGGGATGTGGTGGCAGCGACGGTGGAAGTCATGCCTCCAGGGTAGGTGCTGGGTGCTGCAGCATTGTGCGCTCACCTGCCGTCGTGTGAACAGTCCCGCACCTCAGTCACGCAGGATAGCCGGGAGCATGTCCAACTCGCTGAGGCGGTGCACCACGTGCTTCGTCAGGACGTTGCGATGCAGACTCACCACGTACCGCCCCGGCCCCGACATCTTCTGCAGCAACCCGGACTCGACCATGCGGCGCAGACGGTGACTCCTGTTCGACGGAGACCCCTTGATCACGTCTTCGAGATCGCCCGCTTTGGCCTTCCCTTGGCGCGCCACCGCGTAGATCACATCTGCCTCCGTCTCCGTGAGCTCCCCCGCCGCGTGGGCGGCATTGACCGAAGGCCCCACGACCTCCTCGGAAATGAAGCGGGGGGCAGCAAGCCGACTGACCCTGTCCATGTCGTCCTTGAGGCCGTGGATCACATACCCGGCCCAGGCCAGCACCCCCTCCGGGCTCAGGGAGTCCGCTTCCGCGAGGTGGTCATAGTACGACTGCCGGTCGGCACCAAAAACTGCTGTGGGGTTGAGCGGACGCGCAGCGCTCCTGGAGGTGTAGCCCTGGTTGCTCAGCATGGCGTACGTCAGCAGGCGTGAGACCCGCCCGTTACCATTGGCAAACGGATGTATCCAGACGAACCGGTGGTGGACAAGCGCGATCTGGAGGAGTTGTTGCTGAGCGGGCACCTCCTTGTTTGCGAACTCCAGGAGCTGGTCCATGTCCGCCTGGACGGACCCGGGTGCGGGCGGGACATGGGACGCTCCAGCGATCCCGACGGCGATCGTTCGATAGCTGCCCGGGTGCTCGTCACCTTCACGTTCGAGTCCCTGCACGGCGAGCTGGTGGAGTTCACGGATCAGCCCATGAGTCAGGGACAGCCTTCCATGGGCTGCCAACTCGTCCATGTAGTCAGTTGCCTGCTCCAGCTGCAGAATCTCCCGCACGGCGTCTGCTGCTGGCTGCCCCGTGGCCGCAGCCCGCCGGGCTTCGGCCACGACGTCCGCCACCGTGGTCCGGTTCCCTTCGATGCGTGCCGACATGACGCTCGTGAGACCTTGGAACAGCCTGCGCAGCTCCAAACCAAGAGGGTCGTCAAGGTGCTCAGCGCGAAAATCCACGCGCACCCGCTCCAAGGCGAACAGGGCCGTCACGAGCGCACTCGCGAAATCGACCTCGGGGAACACCATGGGCTGCATGTATCAAAATTTAGCCGAGGAACAGATGGATTTGAACATCGGGGCCTCTGTCCCTTAGAAACACAGGGAAAGGAGGCAAGACCCACTTGTAAATTGTTGACTTCCACGAGTATGGGAACTTGATGCTCACCTCCAGCGGGATACCCTTCTGGGCGACCCGATGCCAGGTGGTGGGGAGCCCCTCGGTGGATCTAGAATCTCCCCGTACGTTTTCGAGATCCACAGCCGTGGAGGAACGAGGCTTTCGTGCGTCAGGGGGTTGCCGGCTTCTTCAACGCCGGCACTAGACAGCACTGACCGGACGCGGCGGGTGAAGACCACCCCGTCGTGCGCTTTCACCCACCCCTTTCCACCTCCCCGCGGCGACCGTGCTCCACGAGCGCGCCGAACGCCGTCGCCCTCCCGCACCACCCAGCACGACGACGCCGCCCGCGCCCACCGCACCCCTCGGCCCCCTGGTGCCCGCGCGCCGTCGTGACCCGCGCCTCGCAGGGAGGGACCATCCTCGAAGGACCAAAGAAAATGAATACGCATACAGAGACCGAGATCCGCAAGAGCTTCATCAACTGCTCCAAGGGCGCCGCGCAGCGCATCAACATCCCGCAGGACGTGCTCCACGGGGACTGGGAATCCCAGATCTTCCTGGGCTGGTACGACCCGAAGTCGCCGCGGGCCGGGTACGTCGTCGTCGAGACCGAGGACGGACTGCGCGGGCTGGTGCTCGAGAAGAGCGCGCAGAAGGCGAGCGGAGGCGCGCGCATGTGCCAGATCTGCCTGACGCTGCACCCGGCCAGCGGCGTCTCGCTGGTGTCGATCCAGCGCTCCAGGACCGCGAAGGACCGCTACAACTCCGTGGGCACCTACGTGTGCTCGAACCTGGCGTGCAGCGACTACACGCTGGGGCGCCGGAGGCCCGAGGGCATCCGGCAGATGGAGGAGACCATGAGCGCGGAAGAGCGCGCCGAGCGCACGCTCACCAACATGCGCGGGCTCGTGGAGCGCGTGGCCGAGGCGATGGGGAAGTAACGGTCTCAGCTCGTGAAGGGCTTGGAGAAGATCGGCACCATGATGTCGCTGAAGTTCTCCTCGTCCGCCATCTCCCGGCGGAACTTCTGGCCCGGGTGGTGGCGCACGAACTGGCGGCGTCGCCCGGCCCAGAGCATCTCGGACGCCAGGTACTGCCCCAGCATGCCGCCCATGCACAGGCAGAACGCGGTGATGGCCGCCTTGAGCACGGACTCGCCCGCGTCCTCGATGCCGAAGATCGTGCCGAGCACGCCCTGGTAGACGAGCATCCCGGGGAACAGCGGGAGCAGGACGATCATGAGGGTGGCGTTCGAGGCCATGTTCAGGGTGCGGGTGAGCAGCACGCCCAGAGCCCCGGCGACGACCGAGGCGATCAGGATGGCACCGTAGGAGCTGATGCCCAGGGCCGAGATTCCGAGGACCCCCAGCTGCACGAGACCGCCGAACAGGCCCAGTGCGGCGAGCTTCCACCCGCGACCACCGGACGCCAGGGCGAAACCCGCGGACACGGCGGCCGCGCCCAGGACGGACAGCGCCCACCGGGAATCGTCCATCTCCAGGATCTCGATGTAGTCCACGGCGTCGCCCACCAGCGGCTGCATCAGGTGGATGCCCACCGTCACGCCGGCCACCAGTCCCGCGGTGCTCGTGACCGCCTCGAGGATGCGACCGGAGGCGGAGACGTACCAGCCCGTGATGACGTCGTGCACCGCGCCGTAGGCGGCGATGCCAGCCAGCCACGCGGCGAGCGCGGCGACGATGCACACCGCCGTCTGGGTGGCGGAGAAGAGCACCCCGGTCACCGTGGCACCCAGCACCGCCGTCAACCCTCCGGCCGCGAGGCTGAAGATCCCCGGTGCCTGCGCCCGCTGCACGAGGGCGTAGACGCCGTACACCACGGCCGAGACCACGGTGGCGCAGATGGTGGTGACCAGTCCACCGCCCAGGATCAGGCTGAACCCGAGGCCGAACATGGCAAAGCCCGTCATGGTCAGTTTGTGTCCGATGATCCGGGACTCCGCCAGGATCCTGTCCATGCGTTCAATGCCCTCTTCGGCGCTGATCCGCCCCAGGACGAAGTCCTCGAGGACCTCGCCCGTTTCCGTGCGCAGTCCGATGTCCAGCGTTCCCGGTTCGGACTCGTACACCCGGGTGCTGGGCGCCTTGTCCGGGCGGTCCTGGTGACTGATGGTCACCTGACCCGAACTCACGCTGACGGTCACGTCCCGCAGGTCCGTCTTGCGGAAGATCGACAGGAGGGACTTGGTGGTGTTGGCGGACCCGGCTCCGCTGCGGATCAGCGCGTCCGCGATCTGGAAGGCGAGCTTGTAGGCCGCTTGTTCGGTGGTGAGCACCGGGCAAGTTTAGTGGGACGGAGCAAGATCACCACCGACCGCGCCCCACGATCCAACGCTGGACGACCGACGACGCGCCGCGCCGCCACCTGCCCTGCGCAGCTCGTCGATGCCCGCTCTGACCGGGCGCGCCCCGGTCAGCCCGGGCCACGTCTGCACGGTGCGGTCCGCCGCGTCCAGCGCCTCGAGCACGCTCGAATCGGTGAGAAGGGGTCCGATCTGGTCCGCAATCACACGGGGGTCCGCGTACCGGGTGCCGGGGGCCCGCCACCGTCTCACGGCGACACGAGCAAGTCCGCGAGCCACCCTGTCGTCCTCCAGCCGGCCCCGGGTCTCCTGGGCGAAGAACTGCATGTGGCGTTCCTTCTGACGCACCACGGTCCGCGCCAGTGGGGCGAGCGGGGCATGTGCCGCACCCAGGTGGTGGTAGCCGGACGCGAGCACGGCCGCGTCCAGCCACCCGGCGGCCATCTGCGCCCCCACCACGTGGTTTCCCAGGAAGTTCGCCCCCACGGCCGTTGCGATCGGGCGGAACCGGTCGTCCCAGACGCGGCGCGCCCGTCCCGCGGTGCTGTCCGGTGGCTCCCGGGGTGTGCACCCGTTGGCCTCGAGCAGCTTCTGCAGCCCCCGGGCCACCCTGTGCTGCTCGTGAGACCATGTGGAGAGGAAGGCCGTGATGCGGGACTCCGCGTGCGTGGGCGTCACCAGCAGGTCCCGCATGCGGGCGAGCGTGTCCTGCTCAACGCTCCACAGGTACGTGAGAGTGGGCAGCGTGCTCTCGCTCACGTCCTCGTGGGCCACGGCGTCGACCTCGTCCGTGGTCAGCACGATCGGGGAGCGCATGTACGCGCGCACGTCGAAGGTTTCCGTGCTCACGCGGGCACCCCCCGCTCGTCCAGGGAGCTGGTGAGGAGGGTCAGCCCCGCCATTCCCGGCAGGGTGGCGATGTAGCGGTCCACAGCCGCGATCTCCCGGCGCCCCTCCGGACCGGAGAACAGGTGGTGCATCACGTGGTTGACCTCGGATTCGGGGGAGACTCCGGAACCGACCGGCTGCCACGCGGTTCGCAGCGCCATCCGGGCCAGCTTCTGCGCACGCGGGTTGTCCTCCAGGCGCGCCTGCGCCTGTGTGGTGTAGAACGCGATGTGCTTGGTCTCCTGCGCGGCGATGCGCTTCAGCAGCGCGGTGAGCACGGGGCTGTCGTCGAAACTGGCCAACCGCTTGTAGGCGGCCGCCGTGGAGCGTTCGTTGATGGAACCCCACAGCATGTGCACGGCCACGAAGTCGATGCCCACGATGTTGGACAGCATCGACTGCTTCACGGGGCTGATGCGGTCCCGCCACCCCAGCTTGACCCGTTTGGCCTTGAGCTCGTCGAACTTGACCGTGATCCCGTGCAGCTCCAGCACGTGGGACAGCGCCTCACCGTGCCAGATCTCCTCCCAGTTCCACGTGCTCATGAACGAGCCCACCTGCGGGTCCTTGCGGGACGGACTCACCAGCATGTCCCGCAGGTAGCACACGGTGTGGAACTCGATCTCGCACATGTACCGCAGGGTGCGCAGTGTGGCGGGGGGCAGTGGATTTTCCCGGAAGACGCTGTAGTCGAGGTCCTCCCAGCTCACGGGTTCCGACTGGCGTGTGTAGCGGTCGATGTCGAAGGCCATGTTCGCTCTCCTCTGTGCTCGAACAACCGGGTGCTCCCCCAGGGGCGGGGCATCCGCGGCCCGCGGTGCGGGGCCGTCACGGTCATGTTCGGCACGAGCCCGGCCACGGATGGGTGGCATGGACCAGCAATCAGCCGGAGACCACAGCGGCGGCGCCCGAACGGCCCCGCCGGTGGTGTCACACCTCCACCGAGTCCAGGACGGGCGAGGTGGGGGCCGTGGAACCGCCCTCCGGTTCGACGGTGAGGGCCACCGCGTCGGCGTTGGCGACGTCGCCGGTGAGCCAGGTCCGCGGCTGGTCCGCGGAGAAGTGGGCGTCAGCTCCGGGGGAGCCGTCGTGCATCAACCACAGCTGGTACTCCTTGGACTGCCCGGGGTCCGGCAGTCCGGAGGAGATGAGCAGCGCCGCGTTGTGCTCGCGGGAGGCAATGAGCGTGGCCGTTTCTCCCCGGACCGTCACTTGGTGGGTGACGACGTCCGACGCCGTCAACAGCTGCTGCTCGCGCTGCTGGGACGCGTCCTGGGCGTTCTGCGCCTGCACCGTGGCACCCCATCCGCCCAGCAGCGCTCCCGGCACGAGAGCGGCACCGGCTGTTGCCGCCAACCAGCGCCGGTAACGGCGTCGAAGCCGTTCCACGGTGGTGTCGGTGTCCCCGCCACTCGGCGCGGCACCGATGTTGCGCGGCGCGGCACCGGTGCTGCGCACACCCCCGACCGCCTCCGTGGTCTCCTGCGCGGGGGCATCGGCCACGGGGGCTTCGGTGACCTGCACAGCCGCCGCCCGTCCTGCCTGGCTCGTGCGATGGACGGCCTCCAGCACGCTCGCCCGCAGCTGCGGCGGCGGTTCCGCGGCCGATGCGCTCGCCAGGGCCTGCGTGGTGGCGTTCAACCCCCGCAACTCCGCCTGGCAGGACCGGCAGCCCGACAGGTGGCTTTCGAACGACGAGCGTTCGTCCGGAGTCAGTGCATCCACGGCGTAGAGCGGAGCCCACGAGTGCGCCGCTGCCGACCCACCGTTGACGTGATGTCTCATGCCCGCACCCCCAGTGCACTGCCCAGCTTCTTCAAGCCGTCCCTGATCCTGGCCTTGGCCGTTCCCAACGGTACATTCAGTCTGCGGGCCACGTCCTGGTACGTGTAGCCGCCGTAGTACGCCAGCACCACTGCCTCGCGCTGGAGGGACGACAGCGCACCGAGGCCCTGTCTAACGGCGCCCTCGTCGAGCCCACGTTCCACCTCGTGCCAGGTCTCGTCCACGGCCGAACTCGTCCTGCGGTTCTCGTACGCGTCTTCCCGATTGCGCTCACGCGTCACCTGGCGCACCCGGTCCACGGCACGCCGGTGCGCCAGGGTGCACAGCCATCCCGGCACCGAGCCGCGCGAGGGATCGAAGTGGGGAGCCTGCTGCCAGGCCATCAGGTACACCTCCTGGGCCACCTCGGCCGCGAGTTCCGGGGACCGCACCACACGGCGCACCAGTCCGTAGACGGTGGCCGCCGTGGCGTCGTAGAGGTCCGCGAACGCGGTCTCGTCCCCCGCGGCGCTGCGCGCCATCAGTGCGGTCAGGTGGTCTTCCTGCTGTGCGGTGGGATCCGCCCGGGGCGCGGCGCCGTCGTGGGAACGGTGTCGCGGTGACCGTGAGGTCCCTGCGTCGCCACCATCAGAGTCGAAGTTCCGCATGTTCCTCCCGCAACGGGATCCTTTCGAAGCGACATGTCGTGCCGCGCGGAAAGTGCAGCGGTTTGCATCCATCATGCCACGGCCCGGCGGGGACGCGGCGACCACGTGCCCGTTCCAGCACCCCGGCCGGTGGATCGCGGACCCTCCCACCTCCGTTCCCGGTGCCGCCGGCCCGCACCCCGAACCGGGGCACCGAAAAAACTTTCGGGACGAAACCCGTCCGCCATCGCCCCGGCGCCGAACTCCCCATGTACACAACGCAATGTGTGCCCCTGCAACGTAAGGAAATGATCATGAAGACCAAGATGCGTTTGCTTGCTGTTCCCGCTCTGGCCGTGGGCGCCCTCGCCCTGCAGGTCGGGCCCGCCCTGGCCCACGACGCCGACACGTGGTCCACCCAGACCACGCTGAACTCCATGAACAACTCGGGCACCACCGGCACCGCCTCCGTGAACGTGCACGGCAACCAGGCCACGGTGGACGTCAAGGTGGACGGCGCCGCGGAGACGTTCAAGGACGGGCCGTTCCCCCACGCCCAGCACATCCACATCGCGGCACAGGGCGTGTGCCCGCCTCCCTCGGCGGATGCTGACGGGGACGGCATCATGAGCACCACCGAAGGGCACCCGTACTACGGCATGATCGGCACGTCGCTCACCACCAAGGGCGACACCAGTGCGGACTCGGCCCTTGCCGTGGACCGTTTCCCGGGTGGCAGCTCCTACACCTACGAGCGGACCCTCCAGCTGACCCCGGAGACCGCCCAGTCGCTCAAGAACGGCACCGCCGTGGTGGTCGTCCACGGGGTGGATCCCACCAAGCTGCCGGCCGCATCCGCCATGAAGCCCTCCGACCTGGACCCGAAGCTGCCGCAGGCGGCCACGGCCCCGGCAGCCTGCGGCACCCTCGGTGCCTCGCAGATGGCCGCCATGCCCAAGGGTGGTGCGGACACCGGCGCACCGGTGTCCTCCCACTCCGATGTCGCGGCTGAAATCGGTGTCGCCGGCGCCGCGGCCGCAGTTCTGGTGGGCTCGGGTGTCGTGATGATGCGCCGCCGGAGCCAGAAGTAGCATCAGCGGTCCGCCATCGTGGAGCTCATCATGACGACGAGATCTCGACGCGACCATTGGGCGCGGCTGCTGGCCGGCCCAATGGTCGCGGTGGCCTTGCTGACCAGCGGATGCGCCTCCGACACCGCGTCCACACAGGCCACCACGGCCCCAGGCCCCGCCACTGCCCCGACGACGCCTCCCGCGTCCCCGAAGGCGCTGCGCAAGCCCGAGGTCATGGCGCGCTCGGAACCTGTCTCCCTGGACATCGCTGCCACGGGCACGCACTCGCGGCTGCTGTCCCTGGGTCTCAAGCCGGACGGTTCGCTCGAGGTGCCGCCCACGGCCCCCGGTGCTCCGGCCGGCTGGTACGACGGCTCCCCCACGCCCGGGGAACGCGGACCCGCGGTTCTCATGGGTCACGTCAACGCCACCGACGGCGGTGCGGGGGTTTTCGCCGACATCAAGAGTCTGCACTCCGGTGACACCATCGAAGTCACTCGGCGGGACGCGTCCGCAGCGGTTTTCGTGGTGCAGCGGGGAGAGTCGTACTCCAAGAACGACTTCCCCAGCCAGACCGTCTACGGCAACACCGACGACGCGCAGCTGCGTCTCATCACCTGCGACGGATATGACCCGGAAACAGGGTTGTTCGCCGACAACTACGTGGTCTACGCCACCCTGCGCCGAGCGCACTGAGTGGTGCGCATCGGGTTTCTGCGCGTCCTGTGCCGCCCCATGTCGGCAGTCCTCTGAGCCCCGGAACGACACGCGGTTGCGACGACGTCTGCCGGCGTGGTCGGCACTCGTCCCGCCGCGCGCCGTGCCTTCGTCGGGGGCAGAAGCGGGAAACGGTGAGCAGCGCCGGGCCGAGTCAGGACGACCGCAGACCTAGAACCCCTCCAGCGCCATGTTCGCGAACCGCGAGTAGTGACCCTGGAACGCCACCACGATCGTCTTGGTGGGGCCGTTGCGGTGCTTCGCCACGATCACGTCCGCCTCGCCGGCGCGCGGGGACTCCTTGTCGTAGACGTCCTCGCGGTGCAGGAGCATGACCATGTCCGCGTCCTGCTCGATCGAGCCCGATTCGCGCAGATCACTCACCTGCGGCTTCTTGTCCTGGCGCTGCTCGGAGCCGCGGTTCAGCTGGGACAGCGCCACCACGGGCACGTCCAGCTCCTTGGCGAGCAGCTTGAGCGCACGCGAGAACTCGGAGACCTCCTGCTGGCGGGACTCCACCTTCTTGCCGGAGCTCATGAGCTGCAGGTAGTCCAGGATCACGAGTTTGAGGTCGTGCTTCTGCTTGAGCCGGCGGCACTTGGCGCGGATCTCCATGAGCGACATGTTGGGGGAGTCGTCGATGAACAAGGGCGCCTCGTTCATCTTGCCCATGATCTGCGCGATCTTGGCCCACTGGTCGTCCTGCAGCGTGCCCGCACGCAGGTCCTGCATGTTGAGGGTGCCCTCCGCGGAGAGCAGGCGCATGGCGATCTCGTTGCGACTCATCTCCAGCGAGAAGATCACCGACGTCAGGCCGTGCTTGATGGACGCCGAACGCGCCACGTCCAGTGCGAGCGTGGATTTGCCCATGGCCGGGCGCGCCGCGATCACGATCATCTGACCGCCCTGGAAGCCGTGGGTGAGGTCGTCCAGCTCGTGGAACCCCGTGGGCACGCCCTGCATGCCGGAGCGGCTGCCGGCGGCCTCGATCTCGTCCACGGTGGCTTCCATGACGTCCTTCAGCGGGACGTAGTCCTCCGCCGTGCGGCGTTCCGCCACCTGGTAGATCTCACCCTGGGCCTCGTTGACGATGTCGTCCACTTCGCCGTCGTGCGCGTAGCCCAGCTGCACGATCTTCGTGCCGGCCTCCACGAGCCGTCGCAGCACGGCGCGCTCCCGCACGATCTCCGCGTAGAACCCGGCGTTCGCCGCGGTGGGCACGGAGGCGATCAGCGAGTGCAGGTAGGCGATGCCGCCGATCCGCTCGATCTCACCGTTCTTGGTGAGCTCGTCCCCCACCGTGATGGCGTCGGCGGGCTCGCCGCGCCCGTACAGGGAGACGACGGCGTCGTAGATGTTCTCGTGCGCCGGCTTGTAGAAGTCCACACCCCGCAGCACCTCCACCACGTCCGCGATGGCGTCCTTGGAGAGCATCATGCCGCCCAGCACCGACTGCTCCGCCTGGTTGTCGTGCGGCATGGTGCGGCCGTAGTCCTCGCGCGGGCCGGACGTGTATTCGGACACCCTCACTCACTTTCTCCACCGGGAAAGCGCTCGCTGCTCGCGGCGCGTCCTCATTGTCGCACCGCATTCCGACCCCCGGAACGCGGTGAGCGGTGGCTGTCCACGGCCTGTGGACAACGGTGTGGAAAGGGTGTGGAACACGCCGCATGCTCGTGTGCACAGCATGTGGAACACCCTGTGGACAACGTGCCGGTGCTGTGGACGGCTCAGCTGAAGAGGGCCAGGAGCAGCAGCCATAGCAGCGGCGAGCACACCACCGCCAGGACCAGCACCAGCACGTACCGCCCCCGCAGCGAGGGGAACGCCACGATGCCGGCGACGCCCAGCACCAGCGCCGTCAGTGAGGTGATCACGCTCAGCACCAGCCCGCCCAGCAGCACGCCCATGGCGGTTTCCGCGCCGAGCGAGTTCCCGCCCAGGAATCCCCCGAAGAAAAAGACCAGGGTGAGGACCACGCTGGCCAGACCCACCCAGAACAGCCTGCGACCCGTGCTCAACCGGCGTGCGCTCATGATCATGGCGGGAATCCTTCCACGGTGTGCTGCGGGGTTTCTGGGGACGGGCATGGCAGAACCCCGTGGATCGCAGGATCCACGGGGTTCTCGCGAACCGCCACACGGGTCCGTCGTCGGTGCTCCCCGGTGCGCCGCGCGGGCGGTGCCGGTGGAAGCACGTTCCCGCACCCGGGGTGCGGGGAACGACGCACGGTGATCAGGCGGGGACGACCTCGAACTCGACGTTCGCGTTGACGTCCTCGTGCAGGTGGACCACGGCCTGGTACACGCCGGTGGTCTTGATGCGCTGGGTCAGGTCCACACGACGCTTGTCGATGGAGCCGAGACCGGCGCTCTCCACCGCGGAGGCGATGTCGCCGGCGCGAACCGTGCCGAACAGACGACCCTCGGCACCGGACTTGACCGGAACGGTCAGCGTGGTGGAGGTGAGCTTGGCGGCGAGAGCCTGGGCGTCCTCGAGGGAGGACAGCTCACGGGTCGCACGAGCCTGCTTGATGGATTCGATCTGCTTCTCGGCGCCACGGCTCCACGGAGTGGCGAAGCCGCGGGGGAACAGGAAGTTACGGGCGTAGCCGTTCTTCACGTCCACCACGTCGCCGGCGGAACCGAGCCCGGAGACTTCCTGGGTCAGGATGATTTTTGCCATGAGTACTCAGTCCTCTCTGATCAGCGGCCGGCGCCGGAGTAGGGCAGCAGTGCCACTTCACGAGCGTTCTTGATCGCCTGGGCGATCTTGCGCTGCTCCTGAACGGACACGCCGGTCACGCGGCGGGCGCGAATCTTGCCGCGATCGGAGATGAACTTGCGCAGAAGGGCGACATCCTTGTAGTCGATCTCGGTGATGTCGGCCGCCTTGAGCGGGTTCTGCTTCGGTTTCGGCTTGCGAATTTCAGCCTTGGCCATCGTGGTGCTCCTTTTCTGGTGCGGAGCCCGCAGGCGGACCTGCGGGATGGGTTGGAATGGTTGTGTTTAGAAGGGAGGCTCGTCCTCGGAGTCAGCACCCCAGTCGTAGTTGCCCCCGGAGGACTGGCCCCACGGGTCACCACCCTGCTGGCGCTGCTGCTGGCCGCCACGGCCGGCCTGGTTCCCGTTGAACCCGCCGCCCTGGTTGCCACCCTGGTTTCCACCGAAGCCACCGCCCTGGGAGTCGTTAAAGCCTCCCTGGCCGCCGCCCTGGTTGAAACCGCCGCCTCCCTGACCGCCGCCGAAGCCCTGGTTCCCGCCGTAGGAGTTTCCTCCGCCGCGCGAGTTCCGGTTGATCTTGGCGGTCGCGTACTTCATGGAGGGGCCGATCTCGTCCACTTCCAGCTCGGTGCTGGTGCGGCGCTCCCCCTCCTTGGTCTCGTACGAGCGTGCCTTCAGCCGACCCTGCACGATCACGCGGGTTCCCTTGGTGAGGGACTCGGCGACGTTCTCGGCGGCCTCACGCCACACCGAGCAGCGCATGAAAAGGGTTTCCTGGTCTTTCCACTCGTTGCTCTGCCGGTCGAAGGCGCGCGGGGTGGACGCAACAGTGAAGTTGGCCACGGCGGCTCCGGACGGCGTGAAGCGCAGTTCGGGGTCTGCGGTCAGATTTCCGATCACTGTGATGACGGTGTCGCCAGCCATGTGAACCTCCGGATGTGTGGACGCTGGATGCGAGACTCAGTGGGGTGAAAGCATCTCACGACGCCGCCCGCTGGGCCCCGGGGAGAGCATGCCGTGTGCAGTCCGGATGGACCGCGCACTCACCTCACTTGCCGTGGATCTTCTGCTCTTCCGGACGGATGATCTTGGTGCGCATCACGGCCTCGTTCAGGCTCAGGACGCGGTCCAGCTCCTTGGCGGTCTGCGGCTCTGCGGTGAAGTTCACCACGGCGTAGATGCCCTCGGACTTCTTCTGGATCTCGTACGCAAGGCGACGACGGCCCCAGATGTCGAGCTTGTCGACGGTGCCGTTCTCCTTGGTGACGACCTCGAGGAACTTCTTGAGGGTCGGCTCGACGGCGCGCTCCTCCACCTCGGGGTTGAGGATGACCATCAATTCGTATTCACGCATGTAAAGAACCCACCTCCTTCGGGCTAAGCGGCTGCGGTCCTTCCGCAGCAGGAGGTTCTGTGCGTTTGTCGGTGCCGGCAGCGAATGACGCACGGCACACAGACTTTCCTACTTTACTACAGCGCAGCCTCAGTAGCCACCCACGCGGCGGGCAAGCCGGGCGTTGAGGGCCGCCACCCGCAGGGGGATCACGAAGAGGTCGATCAGCATGAGGAACCACAGCGGGATCAGGAAGAACCACCCGATGAGGATGCCCACGGTGAGCCAGCCGGTCACCCCCAGGACCAGGTAGAGCAGCCCCTGGAACGGCTGCGCGAGGTAGAACTTGTGGACCCCCAGGTGTCCCAGGAAGAACCACAGCACGTAGGCGAGCAGGGCGGAGCGCCCGCCCACCACGTTGACGTTCACGGGCCCTCCCGCGGGACGGCCCTGACCCCACTGGGGTGCACCGCCCACCGGTCCGAACTGCGGGGCCTGCCCGTAGCCGCGGGACGTCTCCTCGCGCGGCGGCAGCGGTTGCGCCCGGTAGTACTCCGGCTCCTCGGCCATGCCGTACCCCTCTTCTCTCCCCGGCCGCCGTGGTGCGGCCCCTGCAATTCTAGGAGCGGCCGGCCGCCTTCTCACGCTGGGTCAGCGTGGAGCGCAACTGCACGGCGGTGTCCAGCTCCGCGCCCGTGCTCCGGGCCGTCACCTCGATCCCGAACTCTGCCGTGCCCTTTTTCCGCTCCCCCTTCTCGAGCCACGTCACGGTGGCCGTGGCCGGGCGGAAGCGCACGGCGTGGAACACCAGCGGTTCCCGCTCGTCCTGCTCCAGCACCAGGGCGGGGCGGGACCGCAGCTCCCACCGCACGTTGGACACCCCCTCCGGGATCCCGCCCTGCACTGCGGGCGCGGAGGAGCTCGCCGGGGCCGTCCGTGTCGACGACGCGGCCCGCCCCAGTTCTCGCGGCACCGGGCAGTGCGCGGCGTCGAAGTGCAGCACCCGCTCGCACCGTGCCACGGTGCCCCGGATCTCCCGGTCCACCGCCTCCCACATGCGCGGGGACGCGTCGAAGCGCAGGTCCACGGTGGTCGGCCGGGGGTCGGCCAGAGACATGACGGCAGTGGCATGTTCACTGGCCAGCAAGTACGAGTGCTGCGGCAGGGCGACGTCGTACTCCCCTGGGAGGGCCTCGAAACGCCACGCCCGCGCGGGGGCGCCCGCCGTGGTCCCCGCCGCGGAGGTGAGGGATCCGGCGTCGGGTCGGACCGGGACCCCGTTGACGGCCAGGGCGTCCACCGCCGCGGGGAGCCGAACCGTCACGGGTGCGTTGTCCCGCTCGAGCAGCTGCCACGCGTCGTTGAACGGGCCGCGTGAGACGGCGCGCCGCACCGTGTAGTCGCGGCGCACCGTGGAGCCGTCACCCAGGTGGACGTCCGCGCTCACCACGGCGGTGTCCCCCGTCACCCGTGTCCCCACGAACTCGTGGCCCCGCGGGCGGTTCGCCGCCGCGCGGTACAGCGCGTTGGAGGGCAGCTGGGCCAGACCGTGCTCCTGGCGCAGCAGCAGCGGTGCCAGCACCTGACGGGCGCTGCCGCCCTCGAGGTGGTTCAAGTAGGTGTCCACGGGTGCTTCCGGGTCCCGGGCGACCATGAAGTAGTTGGCGGCCGTGGCCCACACCGTCACCACAACGACCACGAACGACAGGATGAACGCCATGGGCCCACGCAGGACGTGCCACGGGGGCGGCTTCAACCGGTCGACGGCACGGGGGTCTCGTGGAGCCATGGGTGCGACGGGTGCCTACTGAACCGCGGAGGCGCCCAGGGCCGCGGCCTTGCGGCCCCGGAACATGTCCACCACCACGGCCACCACCAGGTAGATCAGGAACACGTAGCGCACCACGGCGAGCAGGTCCTGTGCGCTCCAGCCGAACTCCTGGACCCACGGCAGGGTGGGCCACGCCGAGGACGGCAGCACCGCGGTGGCCCAGTACAGCATCTCCACCACCTGCCAGACGGCGAACTCGATCCAGTTGCGGCGGCACAGGATCACCAGCGGCACGAGCCACACCACGTAGCTGAGGGAGTACTCCTTGGCCAGCAGGATGTAGAAGGCCAGCAGCAGGAACGTCACCTGCACGGCGGAGGGCTCCCGTTTGCTGAGCAGCGCCACCAGGAGCACGAAGACCAGGGCCAGCACCATGCTCAGCAGCACGTACTGCCCGCCGTCCCCGCTGCCCAGGGAAACCCCGGTGCGCGGCTCCACGGTGGAGCCCCACACCTTCCACAGGGAGGGCTCGTCCGTGTCGGAGCGCACCATCTCGTTGAACTGCTTCAACCACCGGTCCCACGCGGTAATCATGTACGTGCCGTTGATGACCGCCCACGAGAACACCGCCCACAGCAGCGCGGAGACGATGTCCTTCAGGAACCGGTGGCGGGCCGCGATGATCAGGATGGCCACCAGCACCACCACGGGGAAGAACGCCACGGACGCCCCGAACCCCACCATGATCCCGGCCACCGCCGGGTTCCCCCGGACGTAGCCCTGCAGGGCGAGCACCATGAACAGCACCGCCCACAGGTCCCACGTCTGGAAGCCGACCAGGACGATTACCGGTGCCAGCGCCATGACCAGCGCGTCCGTGCGCCGGCTGCCGCTGAGCGAGGACACCACGGCCACGATCCCCAGCCACACCAGGGCCAGCAGCACCAGGGAGAGGTCCAGGTAGAAGCCCTGGCCCACGTTCAGGCCCACCAGGGAGGAGAGGTTGGAGGCGAACCACCCGATGATCGTGGTGATCATGCCCACCAGGACGGGCTGGTCCCCCGTGGGACCTCCCGTGAAGAATCCACCGGCCACGTCCGTGGAATGCACCCCCAGATCCCCGGAGCCGATCACCGTGGCGCACAGCTGGGGAACCTGTTCGGCCATGTGCCATTCCGGCACCCGGCACGGGATCCGCAGCAGGTAGGCCATCATCACCGTGTAGAGGCCGAGACCCAGCAGCACCAGACCGGCACTGCCTCCGGTTCGGTTGCGCGCACCTTCCAGGCTCATGCGGGGTCTCCTCGGACGTGGGGGCGGTCGGTCACAAGTGTTCCACGGCCGCGCGAATTCCCCGCAGCACGGCGCGGAACCGCAGCGCCCCGGCACACCGTCGCGTCGAGTGCACCGCCCCGGACAACCGGTGCGGGCGGGGGCGACGACGCCGCAGCGCCCGTTCAGGAGGAGAGGATCCCCTTCTCACGGGCCCACGCCAGCAGCCGCTCACGGGCCGCCTCCTCACCCACCGCGCCCTCGTCCAGGCGCAGCTCGAGGAGGAAGGCGTAGGCGCGGCCCACGACGGGCCCGGGGGACACGCCCAGGATCTCCATGATCTGCTGACCGTCCAGCTCCGGACGCACCGCCTCGAGCTGCTCCTGCTCCGCCAGCTGGGCAATGCGCCGCTCGAGCTCGTCGTAGTGTCCCGCCAGCCGGGACGCCTTGCGCCGGTCGCGGGTGGTCACGTCCGAGCGCGTGAGGCGGTGCAGCCGCTCGAGCTCGTCCCCGGCGTCCCGCACGTAGCGGCGCACGGCGGAGTCGGTCCAGTCCGCCTCTCCATATCCGTAGAATCGCATGTGCAGCTCCACCAGGCGGGTGACGCGCTTGACGGTGTCGTTGTCGAAGCGCAGGGCCTTCATGCGCTTGCGGGTGAGCTTGGCGCCCACCACCTCGTGGTGGCGGAAGCTCACCGCCCCCGAGGGCTCGAACCGCCGGGTGGCCGGCTTGCCCACGTCGTGCATGAGTGCTGCGAACCGGAGCACGAAGTCCGGGGCGGGGACGGCGCCGTCGGGCCCGGTCTCCTTCTCTGCCGCCTGTTCCATGACCGTGAGGGAATGCTGGTAGACGTCCTTGTGGTGGTGGGCCTCGTCGGTCTCCAGCTGCAGCGCGGGCACCTCGGGCAGCACGATCCGGGCCAGCCCGGTGTCCACCATGAGCTCCACGCCCCGGCGGGGGTGTGCGCCGCAGATCAGCTTGACCAGTTCCTCGCGCACCCGCTCCGCGGAGACGATCTCGATGCGGGGCGCCATGGCGGTCATGGCCTCCCGCACGGGATCGGCCACGCTCAGCCCCAGCTGGGAGGTGAAGCGCGCGGCCCGCATCATGCGCAGGGGATCGTCCGTGAAGGAGTCCTCCGGGGTTCCGGGCGTGCGCAGGATGCCGGCGTGCAGGTCCTTGATGCCCCCGAAGGGATCCACGAGCTGCAGGTCCGGCAGTCGCAGCGCCATGGCGTTGACCGTGAAGTCGCGGCGCCGCAGGTCCTCGGTGAGGTCGTCCCCGAAGGCCACGGTGGGCTTGCGGGAGTCGGGATCGTACGCCTCGGCGCGGTACGTGGTGACCTCCAGCTGCATGCCCGCCCTGCGCATCCCGATGGTCCCGAAGTCCCGCCCGATCTCCCAGTGCGCGTCCGCCCAGTCGCGGATGACCGCCAGGGTCTCGTCCGGGCTCGCGTCCGTGGTGAAGTCCAGGTCCAGGGCCTCGCGGCCCAGGAGCAGGTCCCGCACCGGGCCGCCCACGAGGGACAGCTCGTGGCCCGCGCGCTCGAATCGGCGGCCCAGCTCGAGCGAAACGGGATGGAGTGAGGAGGTGTCCAGCAGCTGCGTCATGATGCGAGTCATTATCGCATCACCGCCCGCTCACCCCGTGCCCGCGGGGTCCCGGAGGGCATCAGGGAGTGCCGAAGGAATGTGGCTAAGGTAGGTGCCATGGCTTTCCCCGTACCCAGCGCGCCCAAGAGGCGACCGAACCAACCGGTCTCCGCGCTGCCCACGGTGGAAGAGGTCTCGGCAGGCGGGATCGTGGTCAACCTGTCCGATCCCACGCATCCGGTGGCCGTCATCGCCCGGATCAACCGCGGTGGGCGGCTCGAGTGGTGCCTGCCCAAGGGTCATCCCGAGGGCGAGGAGACCAACCAGGAAGCCGCCGTGCGGGAGATCGAGGAGGAAACCGGAATCATGGGCCGTGTGCTCTCCCCACTGGGCAGCATCGACTACTGGTTCACGGTCTCCGGGCACCGCGTGCACAAGACCGTCCACCACTTCCTGCTGGAGGCCACGGGCGGACACCTGACCACGGAGAACGATCCCGATCACGAGGCCGTGGACGTGGCGTGGTCCGGAATCGACGACCTCGGGCGCAAGCTCTCGTTCCCCAACGAACGGCGCATCGCCGACATCGCCCGCGAATACATCATCCACCAGTTGTAGGTGTCCCGTTCGAACCGCCCCCCGCTCGGGAGGCGGTCCCATCCCTCGTGCAGGAGGCCTTGTTCCATGCAGAAGTCCGGGGCGCGCGCCAGCGCCGTCATGGCCTCCGGGACGCTGGTGTCCCGCATCCTGGGTTTCGTCAAGACGTTCCTCATCACGGTGGCCATCGGCTCCGCGGCCACCATGGCGGACGTCTTCCAGCTGGCCAACACGCTGCCCAACCTGATCTACGTGCTGATCGCCGGCGGCGTGTTCAATGCCGTGCTGGTGCCGCAGATCATCAAGGCGTCCAAGGCGGCGGACGAGGGTGCGGACTACATCTCACGGCTGATCACGCTCGCCGTCATCGCGCTGCTCGTGATCACCGGTGCGGTGCTGCTGTGCGTGCGCCCCATCATGAACCTGATGGGGCCCGGGTGGTCCGAGGCCCAGCTGGCCATGGGCACGGCGTTCGCCCTGATCACCTTCCCGCAGATCTTCTTCTACGGCCTCTACACCGTGGTGGGTCAGGTGCTCAACGCCAAGGGCGCGTTCGGCGCGTACATGTGGGCGCCGGTGCTCAACAACGTGGTGGCCATCGCCTCCCTGCTGGTGTTCATCCAGCAGTTCGGCCCGTTTCGGACGCACCGCCACGACCTCGAGAACTGGACCGCGGGGCAGACGTTCTGGCTCGTGACCATGGCCACCGTGGGTGTCGCCGCGCAGGCGTTCATCCTGTTCTGGCCGCTCGCACGCCTGGGGCTGCGCATCCGTCCCCGTTTCGGCTGGCGGGGCATCGGCCTGTCCACCGCGGGGCGCCTGGGTGGCTGGACCCTGGCCACCGGCGTGATCGCGAACCTCGCCTTCATGGCCCTCTACCGCACCGCCGCGATTCCCACCGGCGCCCGGCCCGACGTCGCGCCCGGCCCGGGCGGGCCCCCGCCCATCGCGGGCACGGCCGTCCTGGACCAGGCCACCATGCTCTACGCGCTGCCCCACGGGGTGATCGGGCTGTCCATCGCCACGGTGCTGTTCAACCGCATGGCCGCGGCTGCGGACGAGCGGGACCGTGAGTCCCTCGTGGCGTCCCTCTCCTCTAGCCTGCGGGTCACGGGCGTGGCCACCGTGTTCTGCATGGTCGCGCTGATCGTCTACGCGGGTCCGCTGGGCATGCTGTTCTCCGGTGGTGTCCCCGCGGCCGGTGCCGTGATCGGGCAGGTCATCACGGTCATCGCGATCGGTGCGCCGTTCATGTCCACCGCGTTCATGCTGGGTCGCGCGTTCTACGCCCAGGAGGACGCCCGGACCCCGTTCATGGTGCAGCTGGGGGTGTCCGTGTTCACGGTGCTCGGCGCCGTGGTGATCGCCCGTGCCTTCCCGCCCGAGCACATGGTCTTCGCGGTGGCCGTCTGCTATGCCGTGCAGAACATCCTCGCCACCGTGATCTACCACCACGCGCTCACGCGGCGCATCGGGGACTACGGCCTGAGCCGGGTGGTGGGTGCCCATTCCCGCATCCTGGCCGCGTCGCTGGTCGCCGGTGCGGGCGGCGCCGTGGTGCTGTGGCTGCTGGGCGGATACCGCTCGGACGGGTTCCCGTGGGATGGACAGGTCCCCGCCCTCATCAGCATCGGCATCGGCGGCGTGGCCATGGCCCTGGTCTACGCCGTGGCGCTGAGGCTCTTCAAGGTCGAGGAGTTCACCGGCCTGCTCGCCCCGCTCAGGGCCAAACTCGGCCGCTAGACTGCCCGAAAGATCGTACTCGCGCCCGTGCGACCGTCACGGCGCCCGAAGCAAGAGGGAGCCGCCGTGTCCCAGCCCATCGCGCTCGGAACAGTCCTGGGGGGTCGTTACAAGGTCAGCGCGTCCCTGCTGAGCACCGCGGAGGACGACCACGTGCTCCAGGGTGAGGACCAGATCCTCCGCCGCCGGGTCTCGATCCTCGTGCCCGCCCCGGCTCACGAGCCCGCCGTGGTGGGCAACGCCCGCGCACTCGCCGCCGGCGCCGGGCACAGCGGGTTCCAGGTCCTGGACATGGGGAGGACCGAGGACGCTACCTACCTGGTCACGTCGTACTCCCCCGCCTCGGACCTGCTGGACGCCCTGCTGTTCCGCGGCGACGACTCGGACGACTACTCCCTGTCCGACGACATCTTCGGATCCCCGCGCACGGCCTCCTCGTCCTCCTACCTCTACCAGGAGCCGGAGCCCACGCAGCCACAGCAGCGTGTCTCCTCCCCGGACGCCGAACCGCCGTCCGGGCGGCCCGCCGTAACGCGGTGGAACGCCTCCGACTACGACGACTACGACTCCGCACCCGCGGCACCGTCCGTGCGCAACAGGCTGGGTGTCGCCCGCCGGGTCCGCCCGGGATCCGTCCGTTCCACGATGTTCGACCGTGCGGTCTCCCGCGACGGCGCCGCGGGGGCAACCGCCGCCGGCGCGCTCGACCCCTCCTACGACGGCGACAACCGCTACGAGAGCTACGAGCGCACCGAGGGCAAGCCGGAGCGGCTGGACGAGCGCTCCGCCGGTTCCCGGACCGCCGGTTACGACACCCCGGCCACCCGCCCGGCCGCCGACGACGCCCGGCCCCGTCCCGTGGCCGTGGCCGTGGACGAGGCGACGTCGCCCGACCACACGACCGCCGAGGGATCGGACGCCGCGGCCGTGGCGGAGAGCACGGCAACCGCCGCCATGCCCCCGAACACGGAACCGGAGGCCGCCGCCACCGCGGGTGGGGGCGCCGGAGCGAGCGCCGGAGCAACACGCACCGCCCGGGACTCCCGGCGTTCCCCGTTGCGGTGGCTGCTGCTCCTGCTGCTGGCCGTCCTGCTGATCGCGGCGATCGTGCTGGGTTTCCGCGGACTGGGAACGCTCACGGGACAGTTCGCCCACGAGGGACCCGGCCAGCAGAACGCGGCACCGGGGGACCCGGAAGGCTCCCGTGCGGCGTCGGGCTCCCCGCGCTCCGCGGCGACGCCCGAGGTGGCCTCGGTGACCCGGGTGACACCGGACCCCACCTTCATGGCCGACACCGATGCCACCCTGAACCAGGCCACGGACGGCAACCCGGCCACCTACTGGCTCAGCTACGGCTTCTCGGACGCGCGGTTCGGCAGTCTCACGGACTCCGTGGGGCTGGCGGCGCAGCTCGAGGAACCCGCCACCGTCCAGGAGCTAACCCTCCAGCAGGCCAGCGGGTCCGGCGGGCAGTTCACCGTCTACGTCTCGGACCAGCCGTCCTTCCAGGGCGCGCAGGAGGTGGGCAAGGGCTCCTTCACCGGACCCGAGGTCCGCGTACCGCTCTCGGACGCCGCTCGTTCCACCGCGCACCGCTACGTGCTGGTCAAGTGGACCGAGCTGCCGCAGCTGACCAGCCCCATCGGCGGGTACCCCTTCGGGCTGCGGATCGGAGAGGTGTCGGTGCGCTGAGCGCAGCGGAGCCGGCCGAGGGCGCGGGCCCAGCGTGCGGCGTCGTTCGGGAACCGTCCGAACCCGCGCGCGTGGGGGCGCCCAGGCGGTCCGCACGGGTGGAATATCTGAGAGTGCTCCCCACGTTCTGAGGTGTAGTTGACATCCGCACGTGCGGTGACTCGTGGAAAGGCTTTGTACCAGTGAGCAATCAGTCCGGCATCTTCTCGAATGCCGTGAACCTCAGCGTGACCGGCGCGGCCCAGACCTCCCCCGCTGACGCGGCGGACGCCTCGCAGGACGACGCCGTCCACGACGTCGTCATCGTGGGTTCCGGGCCCGCGGGATACACCGCGGCGATCTACACGGCGCGCGCCAACTTCGCACCCGTGGTGCTGGCGGGGTCCGTGACCGCCGGCGGGGAGCTCATGAACACCACCGAGGTGGAGAACTATCCCGGCTTCGTCGACGGCATCATGGGCCCGGAGCTCATGGAGAACATGCAGCAGCAGGCCGAACGCTTCGGCGCGGACATCCGCTACGAGGACGTGGTCTCCGTGGAGCTCGACGGCGAGATCAAGACCGTGACCGTGGAGGACGGAACCGTGCTGCGCGCCCGCGCGGTGATCATCTCCACCGGCTCCGAGTACCGCAAGCTGGGGCTGCCGGACGAGGAGCGGCTCTCCGGCCACGGCGTCTCGTGGTGTGCCACGTGCGACGGGTTCTTCTTCAAGGACCGCGAGGTGGCCGTGGTGGGCGGCGGTGACTCCGCGATCGAGGAGGCCACGTTCCTCACCAAGTTCGCGGACAAGGTGACCCTCATCCACCGTCGGGACCAGTTCCGCGCCTCGGACATCATGAAGCAGCGCGCCTTCGACGATCCCAAGATCGAGATCCTGTGGAACACCAGGGTTGCCGCCATCCAGGGCGAGGACAAGGTGACCGCGCTGTCCCTGGAGGACACCGTCACCGGTGAGGCCTCCGAACTGCCCGTCGCCGGCGTCTTCGTGGCCATCGGCTCGGACCCCCGGGTGAGCCTCGTGAAGGATCAGCTGGAGCTGACCGTGGACAACACCATCGCGGTGGACGGACGCTCGTCCACCACGTCCCTGCCCGGCGTGTTCGCGGCGGGGGACGTGGTGGATCCCACCTACCGGCAGGCCATTACGGCGGCCGGCTCCGGCTGCGTGGCCGCGGTGGACGTGGAGCACTACCTGGCCGCCCTGGACAGCTGACCCGCCCCTCCACTGCCCCCGCTTGATTCCCCGGCCGCCGAGAACTCCTCCGGGCGGCCCCCGTCGAAAGGAAACCGACATGAGCTCTGCCAAGGACGTCACCGACGCCAACTTCCGGACCGAGGTTCTGGAGAACACCAAGCCCACCATCGTGGACTTCTGGGCGGAGTGGTGCGGTCCCTGCCGCCAGCTCGGCCCCGTGCTGGACGCCATTGCCGCCGAGTACGCGGAGCAGGTGGACGTGGTGAAGGTGAACGTGGACGACAACCCCGCCATCGCCTCCGAGTACGGCATCACGTCCATCCCGGCCGTCTACCTCTTCGCGAACGGCGAGGTGGCCAAGACCTCGATCGGCGCGAAGCCCAAGTCCGCGCTGGAGAAGGAGTTCGGGGAGTACCTCACCCCCTCCGCGTGACGTACACGACCCGGGTCCGCAGGATGCACCAGTACGCGGACCCGGGTCTTCTCTGAGACCATGCAAGTCTGATCACCGCCCAGCAGGGGCGGGACCACTACCCGCAGGGAGACCCACGTGCTGCAACCCCCTCCCGGAGCTGTTCTCCGGCACGGCATGACGGATCGACGAGTCGTGGGGCTCAGGGAGCGCCTCGTCCGAGCGGGCGCCGAGGACTCCGCACTGGACCCGCACACCGCAGCCGACGCCGCCCTGTTCGACGACGCCGTGGACCACGCCGTCCGCGGCTTCCAGCAGCACAAGGGTCTGATCGTGGACGGCGTGGTGGGTCCCGACACCGAAGCGGCGCTCAACGACGCGCAGTACTCCCTGGGCGATCGGCCGCTGTCCTACCAGCAAGACCAGCCGCTGCACGGGGACGACGTCGAAGAACTGCAGAACAACCTCTCCCTGTTGGGTTTCTACTACGGACATCCGAACGCCACGTTCAATCAGCAGACCGAGTACGCCATCAAGGAGCTGCAGCGCAGCCTGGGTCTCCCGGACGACGGCGTGGTGGATCTCGACACCCTGACCGGACTGGCTCGCGTCAGCAAGAAGATCACCACCTCGAAGGCCTTCTCACTGCGGGACTACCACCGGCTCGAGATGCTGCACGAGGCCCTGCGGGACCGTGCCGTGATTCTGGTGCCTTCCCGCGGGAACTCACAGCTGGAGCCCGCATCCGCCCCGGGGTCGTTCGCCACCGAGCAGGACGCCGTCACCATGGACGTGGCCGAGCACGCGTACGACCTGCTGCGCAACGTGGGGGCCGCACCGGTGCTGATCGATCCTGCAGCGGACCCGCAAAACACCCAGCCCGTCTCCGAACCGCCGGGGAACCAGAGCGGCACCCCGTCCGTCGCCCCGGCCCCCGAGCACTCGGGCGCGCTCCGGGGGTCCATGGCGGATTCCGCAACGGCCCTGCGTGCGCACCCCGGAGCCGTGGTGCTCTATCTGCAGTGCGACTGGAACCGCTCCCCCGAGGCGCAGGGAGTGGCCACGTATTTCTGGGGTACCCCGATGACGGGACAGCCGTACGCTCCCATCGGCCAGCTCACCTCCGCCATGATCCTCCGTGAACTGGTCGCCAGGACCGGTGCCCAGGATCTCGGGAGCCACGCCCGGCAGTGGAGCGCCCTCCGAAGCTCGGGCGCCGCTGCCGCCTGGGTGGACCTCGGCTACCTGTCCAATCCTGCGGAGGCCGTGCGGCTCCGTAGCCCCGCCTATCGGGCCCGTCTCGCCGAGTCCCTCATCTGTGGACTGCAGCGGGTGCTGGCACCCGCTCCGGAGTCCACGGCCACCGGGGCCATGAGCTTGGCGGACATTCAGATGTACTACCGTCAGCACCCCTGAGACACGGAGTCGGACAGAACGTCCGGGGAGCGCATGAGAAGCGGGCCGCGATGTTTCACGTGAAACATCGCGGCCCGCTTCTCATGCGCCGGATCAGGAATCGGTGTCCAGCTTGGGGTCCAGAACATCGATGATGCGGTTCAGATCCTCCACCGAGGCGAACTCGATGGTCATTCTGCCCTTCCGTGCTCCCAGCTGAATCTTGACACTCGTTTCCAGTTTGTCGGAGAACGCATCGGCGATGTAGCCCAGACGGTCGTCGTGCCGGCTCGCCGGGGCCTTGCGCTTGGTCGTCCCTTTCTTGAGTCCGTCCGACAGAGCCACGGCCTCCTCCGTGGCTCGCACGCTCATGCCCTCCGCCACGATCCGTTGCGCCAGGCGTTCCATGTCCGCCGGATCGGAGAGGGCCAGCAGGGCCCGGGCGTGGCCGGAACTGAGGACACCGGCGGCTACCCTGCGCTGCACCAGCGCCGGAAGACGCAGCAGCCGGAGGGTGTTGGAGATCTGGGGTCGGGAGCGCCCGATGCGCTCCGACAGCTGCTCCTGGGTGGCCCCGAACTCCTCCATGAGCTGCTGGTACGCCGCGGCCTCCTCCAACGGATTCAGCTGCGCCCGATGGAGGTTCTCGAGGAGTGCGTCACGCAGGAGGTCGTTGTCCGCAGTGTCCCGAATGATGGCGGGAATGCTGGAGAGGCCGGCCTCCTGAACCGCCCGCCATCGACGCTCACCCATGACCAGTTCGTACTTCTCGGGCCCGTCACCGTGGCTGGGGCGCACCACGATCGGCTGAAGCACACCCAGCTCTTTCACTGAGAAAGCCAGTTCCGCCAGTTCGTCTTCATCAAAGACCTGTCGTGGCTGCTTACGATTGGGGTGGATGTCCTTCACGGCCAGTTCGGCGAACGATGCCCCGGGGACGGCCTGCAGGTCGGCGTCCTGGTCCTTGGCCGTTGTGGGCGTCCGATCCTCTTCGGTGCCCAACGGCAGGCTTTCTTCGGGACGCGAACCCGGTGCAGACACCCCGCTCTCCACGTGAGAATCGGCGCTACGAGTGTAAGCGTTGGTTTCGGAGGCACGAAATTGGGCTTCACCGCCGTTGCGCAGTGGATTTTGCGTCTCGAGATCGGCCAATGTTTCACGTGAAACATGGTGGCCCGTATCGTCGGCGCCGTGTGTAGGAGCCCCGTGCCCTTGCCGCTCTTTCTCGGATCGTGATGCAGGGCGGTGTGCTGATCCTCCCTGATCCGCAGCAGACGCGTCGGCTGCTTTGGAGGAAGGTTTCTTTGAGCGATCATGCGCGGGGGAGGCGTTCACCTCGTGAGCGACCGGGGTTTGCCGCTCCACATGCGCTTCACGCGCCGCTGGCGCTTCGTTGCGAACGGCACCCGTTGCGTCGCCGGGATGGGGTGCATCCTCTTCAGACGTCGAAGGCAGAAAGAACATGTCCACGGGTCGG
The DNA here is from genome assembly GCF_003226895.2 of Kocuria tytonis. Classification (GTDB taxonomy): domain Bacteria; phylum Actinomycetota; class Actinomycetes; order Actinomycetales; family Micrococcaceae; genus Kocuria; species Kocuria tytonis. The sequence goes on along the minus strand of NZ_PNJG02000002.1, from coordinate 472,883 downwards.
CTCACCGTCGTGGTGCTGCGAAGGGCTTGCCCCATGTCGCGACGGGCGCGTCCCGTGCCGGCACCCGTGCTGCGGGTCTTACTGCCGCGCTTGGAGGATGTTTCACGTGAAACATGCGCACGATCACGCATGGGGGCTTCAGGGGATGCCTCGTCCCCGCCCCTGTCGCCAGCGGCAAATTTCTTGCGCGATGCCGAGCGCTTCGTCCTGGAGGACCTATCGTCCGGTGCCGTGTCCGTGGAACGCGGCCCACGTACCTCATGTATTGGCCTCTCCAGTTCACGGTCCGAACCATCATCCGTGCGAAGCCCGGCCCGCCGCCTCGGCCTGCCCTTGCCGTCCTGGGGGGCCCGGTCCGGCATCTCCAGCGGCAGCACCTCGGAATTGCCGTTCGCCGTGGATGTGGACTCGCCAGACGTCCGGGGAGAGACCGTCCCAGCCCCTGCCGTCGCACGACGAACCGGGCGAGAAGGCACAGTGCGGGCCTCGGCAGCAAGGGTGGCCCGCGAATCGCTTGGCTCCTCTGCCCGATCGCCACGCTCCGGAGTGGCTTGCGGTTCACCGCTGGGGATCAAGGCTCCCAGCCCGCGTCCAAGACCTCTACGACGTTCAACCACCACGGTGTCCTTTCACAAGCTGACAGTGGTCTCCATCGTAGTCGGGTCCCTGGTGGACCAAGCGCGTTGCCCTCCGTCCGCCCGACGTCGACTCGGCGCCGCCCTGCGGCAACAGGTGGTCCCTCGCGCCGCTCGCTGCAGTCCGGGACTGCGATCCTGGTGGGTCCCCTGAACCCAAACGCACCCATGAGAAAAGCCCCGATGTTTCACGTGAAACATCGGGGCCACACTCTTGTCACCGGCTAACACCCACGGGAACCGTCTTGGGGATCGCCCGGAGACGATCCCGTTCGGAGAATTTTCAGCGGGCCTAGGCTCCCGGTTCGCGCGTTGCCAGTTCCGCCGCAGCCTCCAGGTACGACAGAGCACCCGTGGAGTTCGGGTCGTAGGTGATGACGCTCTGCTGGTAGCTCGGGGCCTCCGAGATCCGCACCGATCGCGGGATGACGGTCTCCATGACCTGGTCGGGGAAGTGCTGCCGCACCTCATCCGCCACCTGTGACGCCAAATTGGTGCGACCGTCGTACATCGTGAGCAGGATCGAGGACACCCGCAACGTCGGGTTCAAGTGCTTCTGGATCATTTTGATGTTGTTGAGCAGCTGACTCAGTCCCTCCAGCGCGTAGTACTCACACTGGATGGGGATGAGAACCTCGGTGGCTGCAACAAAGGCGTTGATGGTGAGCAGCCCCAGGCTCGGCGGACAGTCGATGAAGACGTAGTCGAGACGGGGCAGACCCCGCTGCTCACGAGCCGTGGCGTACTCCGCCAGGGCGCGCTGCAGACGCTGTTCCCGGGCCACCACCGAGACCAGCTCGATCTCGGCACCGGCCAGATCAATGGTGGCCGGGAGCACCCACAGATTCTCCATCTCGGGGGACTCCTTGACCACGTCCGCCACGGGGACCTCGTCGATCAGGATGTCGTACACGGAATCCGCATCGGACCCGTGGGGGATGCCCAGAGCGGTGGATGCGTTGCCCTGCGGATCGTTGTCCACCACGAGCACATTCTGGCCCTGTTGGGCGAGCGCGACGGCCAGATTCACGGAGGTGCTGGTCTTGCCCACTCCGCCCTTCTGGTTGCTGATGGTGATGTACCGGGTGGCGCTCGGGTGCTTCAGCTGCACGTCCCGCAACTTCGCGCGTCGCTTGTTCTCTTCCACCAGTTTCCTCCCCAGGGCGGTATCCGCCACCGCGTTTTGTGCTGCCGACCCCATCGTGGAGTCCGTTTCACGTGAAACATGCTTGCCACGATCCGGAACAACCTTTTGCGTTTGGGAAACGGGATCCGGCGGCAGGCCGAAGTCGTGTCCTCGCGGTACTGCCGTGTCGGGGCGCTCCGGGGTGGTCATGGACGGTCCCTTTCGTGGCGGAAGCGGTGCTCCGCCCTACTTTATCGACATCTGCCCACCTCAGGAGCGGAGGACCCTCAGACCACGAGGCGCACGACCGTGGTCGGCTCACGCAGCAAGCCGTCCCCGACCGTGAGGACTTCGGAGGAACGGACACCGAAACGCCCCAGTTTCTTGGAGGCCTGGCGCAGTTCCTCCTCGGCGCTCCTGCCCTTGAGCGCCAGCAGCTCGCCGGAACCCTTCAGCAGGGGGAGCGTGATGTCCACAAGGCCCACCAGGGCGGAAACCGCACGCGCCGTGACCACGTCCGCCGGACCGAGATCCCGCTTCGCCTGCTCCGCGCGTGCCCGGAGAACCCGGACGTTGTCGAGGCCCAGGTCCGCGATGACCTCCTGCAACCACGTCACGCGACGGTCGAGCGGTTCCACCAGGGTGAGATCCAGGTCCGGACGCGCAATGGCCAGGCACAGTCCCGGCAGCCCGGCACCGGACCCGACGTCCACCACCCGCGCCCCCGGCGCGATCAGCTCCTGGACCACGGCGCAGTTGAGCACGTGCCGTTCCCACAGTTTCGGCGCCTCGCGGGGACCGATGAGACCCCGCACGATGCCGGAGGAGGCGAGATGCTCGGTGTACCGCTCAGCCAGCGGGAGGCGATCCCCGAAGATGTCGTGCGCCGCGTCCCGCAGCTCCCCGAGCGGCGGCGCGTCCTGGGGTTCGGGAGCGGCGCGGATGGGGGAGCGTTGCGAACCGTCGGGGGAGGCGCCCGCCGGTCCCGCGGCGTCGTCGTGCGGTGTGGAGCGGGACGTGCTCATTCCGCCGCCGAGATCACGATGTGACGGCCGGCGCCGTCGCCCTCCGACTCGGAGACCAGACCGGCTTCCGCCACGGCGTCGTGCACGAGCTTGCGCTCGTAGGGGGACAGTGGCGGCAGGTGGACCCGCCCACCCTGGTCCCGGACCTCGGCCACGGCGTCGTCGGCCATGGCGCGCAACTGGGATGCCCGGGCCTCCCGGTGCCCGGCCACGTCCAGGATCAGGCGACTGCGCCGCTGCGTGGCACTGAGGACGGACAGCCGCGCGAGTTCCTGGAGGGCCTCGACCCCCTCGCCGTGCTCACCCACGAGGGCCTGCAGATCGGCGTCGTCCGCGTCCTCGGCGACGACGGACACGTACGTGCGGCCGTCGCGCACCTCGATGTCGATGTCCCCGTCGATGTCCGCGGTGTCGAGGAGCTCCTCGATGTAGTCCGCGGCGATCTCACCCTCCTCCTCGAGGGCCGAGAGCGGTGCGTCCGCGGTGTCCTGCGCGGCGGCGTCCGCAACCCCGGAATCCTGGGCGTCCGGGGCCTGGGGGTTCTCCGACTCGTTCATGGGATGCGACCTCTCAGCCGTAGTTCTTCTTGGACTGTTGCTTCTGGCGCTTCTTGGACACGGGCTGCGCACGCTGGCCGGCCGCGGCACGCTGGCGCTGCTCCTCGACCTTCTCCTCGTGCTCCTTCTTGCTCATGCCCACCGGGGGAAGACCCTTGGCCGCGCGCCGCTCGTTGAGCTCACGCTCCGCCTGGGAGCCCTTGGTGGGGTTGTTGCGGATCACCCACCACTGCTGGCCCATGGACCACAGGTTGGAGACCGTCCAGTAGACGAGCACGCCCAGCGGGAAGTTGATGCCGCCGATCGCGAAGATCAGGGGGAACATGTAGAGCATCATCTGCTGCTGGCGGTACATGGGCGATTCCTTGGCGGAATCGCTCATGTTGCGGGCGGTCAGCTGCTTCTGCGTGATGAACTGCGTGGCGCTCATCGCCACGATCATCACCACCGCGAGGATGATCGTAGCCGCGTGGTTGCCGTTGCCCGGCTGCATGAGGGTGGAGAACAGCGGCGCACCGAAGATGGTGGACGCGTTGAACTGGTGCACCAGCTGCGGTGCCAGCACGTGGATGGACTCGTTGCCCTGGGCGGCCTGGGGCACCGAGCGCAGCACCTGGAACAGCGCGAAGAAGATGGGCATCTGCACGATGATCGGCAGGCACGCGGCGAACGGGTTGGAGCCGTGCTCCTTGTACAGGGCCATCTGCTCCTCCGCCATGGCCTGGCGGGAGAGCTGGTCCTTCTTGCCCTTGTACTTGGCCTGCAGCTTGGCCATCTCCGGCTGCAGCTCCTGCATGCCGCGCATGGACTTGATCTGCTTGAGGAACAGCGGGATGGTCAGCGTGCGCATCACGAGGGTCAGCCCCACGATGCTCAGCACCCAGGTGACGCCCGAGGCGGGATCCATGCCGATGAGCGTGAACAGCTCGTGGAAGACCCACAGGACCGCTGAGACGATCCATCTGAAGGGGAAGAGGATGATGTCGAAGAAGTTCATCGAGCGTTAGCTCCTTGGGCCGCGTGGCGGGCCGGGCAGTCGTGCGTGTACTGGTGCACGAGATTCGGGTGGTTGAGCAGGACGACCTTCGGGGTCGACGCCGCGGAGGTGAACTCGCGACCCCCGGCGGGGACCCTGTCGATGCCCCCGGCGGCCCACGGATGGCAGCGCAGCAGACGCTTCACGCTCAGGCCCAGCCCTCGCACCGCGCCGTGGACGGTGACCGCTTCGAGCGCGTAGGCGGAGCAGGAGGGGAAGTAGCGGCACACGTCCCCGTACAGCGGGGAGACGATGGTCCGGTACAGCTTGAGCAACGCGATGCAGAGATTCTGCGGGATGCCGCGCAGCACGCCGAGGAACCCTCCGGAGAGGTTGTACTCGTGCGGAGCCCGTGCGAGGAGCTGCTCAGGAGTCACCCGTGACGTCACGTGCGTGCCTCCTTCTCGACTCTTTCCCGAGGAACGTTACGGCATCCGTCCCGGACGGTGCTGGGAGGATCATCGGAGCCGGCGCACGGCGGCCTCGAACGCGGCCCGGTAGTCGCTGCCCAGTTCCTCCCAGGACGCGGACGCCGCCGGTGGAAGCGCCCGGACCACCACGTCCCGGCCGTGCGGCTGCTGCCGGACGGTTTCCGCGGCGAGCTCACGCAGCCGTCGCTTGACCCTGTTGCGGATCACGGCATTGCCCACGGCCTTGGACACCACGAATCCCACGCGGGACGGTTCACCCGTTCCTACGCGCACGGATACGACGACGTTCCGGCGGCCGCTGCGGGCACCGGAACGTACGGTGGTTGAGAATTGCGCCGAGGTCCGCATCCGGTGCCGGGTGGGCAGCATGATGCGAACCTCGCGAGTTGGGAAGGGCTCAGGCCGACAGGCTGGCGCGACCCTTGCTGCGGCGGGCGCCGATGATGGCGCGGCCGGCGCGGGTGCGCATGCGAGCACGGAAGCCGTGCTTGCGGGCGCGGCGACGGTTGTTCGGCTGGAAAGTCCGCTTGGGCATTAGTCACTCCATGAGGTTGGACTACGGTGTGCCGACTGCGAGGTCTCGCAGGGGGCGCACGCGGTAGGTTTCTGGGGGCATGCGGACACGCAGAAATCGCGATCCTACACGCACAAGACTGATTCACAGTAGTCACTGGCCCGCGGCCGGTCAAATCCCCGCGGGTGCGAACGGCCGCCCCGACATCCCGTTCCGGGCCGGGACCGGCAGCCGTGCGGTGGTGGGCAGCCCCGTGGTGCGGACCGGTTGACCGATCCTCCCACGACCTCCGGTGCGCTCTGCACAGCTGTGCACGGCCCATTCCCCAGGGGTGTGGAAAACGGCCCGTCACCGGGTTCCCACGAGCAATTTTCCCCAGGTGCGAACTACATGAATGTAGTTATCGACGCCCGCTGAAACGGGCTATGAAGAGCCGGGAAACATGTTCTAGGCTGAGTCTCGCGGCCGCCCCCCACGAGGTTTATCCACTGCTGTGCACAAGTCTGTGGAAAACTGGGCCGTCCCGGTCCACCACGTCAGGAGTCGCTCATGCAGCAGGACAACCAGGCTTTGCTCGAGCAGTGGGCAGAGTGCGTCCGCATCATGAACGCGAACCCGCGGGTGAACGGGCGGTCCCGCGGCACCATTGCCGTGTGCGAACCCCGGGGTCTGATGGGAACCACCCTGCTCGTGGCCGTGCCGAGCGAGGTGACGCGCGGGTTCCTGCAGCACCGGCCCATGTCGGAGGTCCTGGACGAGACCGTCAGCCAGGTCTTCGGCTCCGAGACCCTCGTGGCATTCGTGGTGGATCCGGAGCTCGAGCTGCAGCCCCACACCGGTGGAACCGGCAAGGACACCCGGGCATCGGATGCCGCGGGTCCGTCGTTGCACGACGTGGCAGCGGAGGGCACATCCGGCTCCTTCGTCCCGCCCACGGGAGGGGCCACCGTCGAGCATGCTGCAGCGCCGGGCCCCGAATCCAGGTCCACCCCCGTGCCCGGAACCGCCGGTGCGCCCGGGGCCGGGATGGACCTCGACGACCTGCCCCCCAGACGGGATCCCGAGGCCGCGCCCCCCGCGCACGAACCCCGTGAGGTCCTCAGCACGGGCAGCGGTTCGGACACGAGCCCGGCGGGTTCGGAGTGGGACAGCTCGGCGCGCCTGAACCCCAAGTACGTTTTCGACTCGTTCGTGATCGGCCAGTCGAACCGCTTCGCCCACGCCGCGGCCTTCGCCGTGGCGGAGACTCCCGCCAAGGCATACAACCCTCTGTTCATCTACGGGGACTCCGGGCTGGGGAAGACCCACCTGCTGCACGCGATCGGCCACTACGCCAAGCGGCTCTACCCCAAGCTGCGGGTGCGCTACGTGAACTCGGAGGAGTTCACCAACGACTTCATCAACTCCATCCGCGATGACGAGGGGTCCTCGTTCAAGGGGATCTACCGCAACGTGGACCTGCTACTGATCGACGACATCCAGTTCCTCGCGGGCAAGGAGCACACGCAGGAGGAGTTCTTCCACACCTTCAACGCGCTGCACAACCACGAGAAGCAGATCGTGATCACCTCCGACATGCCGCCCAAGCAGCTCACCGGTTTCGCGGAGCGCATGAGGTCGCGGTTCGAGTGGGGGCTGATCACGGACGTCCAGCCGCCCGAGCTCGAGACGCGGATCGCCATCCTCCGGAAGAAGGCCATCAGCGAGGGCATGGACGCCCCGGACGATGTCATGGAGTACATCGCATCCCACATCTCCACCAACATCCGGGAGCTGGAGGGCGCACTGATCCGGGTCACCGCGTTCGCATCCCTCAACAAGCAACCGGTGGATCTTCCCCTGGCCGAGCTGGTGCTGAAAGATCTGATCACCGACGACGGCGGTCAGGAGATCACCGCGGCGTCGATCCTGGGTCAGACGGCGGCGTTCTTCAACATCACCCTGGACGAGTTGAAGTCCAAGTCCCGCACCCGCACCCTGGTCACGGCGCGGCAGATCGCCATGTACCTGCTGCGTGAACTCACCGACATGTCGCTCCCCAAGATCGGCCAGGAGCTGGGCGGGCGGGACCACACCACCGTGATGCACGCCGATCGGAAGATCCGCACGCTGATGGCCGAACGACGGCAAATCTTCGACCAGGTCACCGAGCTCACCAACCGGATCAAGCAGCAGTCGCGCGAGGGCTGACCGCGCGCCGACACGCTGCTCCTCCGAGGTCCCCGGGCTCGTGCCCGGGGACCTTTTCCTGTGATTCGTCCACAGCTGCAACCCGTGCACCCACTGGGGCGGGATGCCACCATCCACACATTCCGGAGCGCCTGTGGAGGCCGTGTGCACAGCGCAGAACGACCCGTTGTGGAAAATTCTGTGGACAGTGTGGATCCAGCGGTGGACAACCCCGCTGCTCCGGTGGGCAGAGCTGTGGAAGCCCCGGAATCACGCGGAAGATGCGCACGCACCGCTCACAGGACACCGCTCGGTGGTCCACACCCCGTCAACACCTCGAACCGGTGCGGACGCTGGGATGCAGGCAGTTATCCACAGAGTCCACAGGGGTTATTAACACTTCTGACCCTTAAGAGAAGATCCACCGAACAACAAAATTTCTTCCCCGCACACCGTGACCCGAGCTCGAGGATCTCTGTAATTACATGAATCGCCGCGTGCTCCGATGCAGCTCACGCAGCACACGCTCGCTCGGCATGCGGGCGCCTTCCTCCGGGCCCGATACGATGCAGGGAAGACACTTCCGTCCACCGCCAGAAGAGGGGCACCTTCGTGAAGTTTTCGGTCGAGCGCGACGTACTGGCTGAAGCAGTCACATGGACTGCTCGTTCACTGTCCCCGCGTCCCCCGGTGCCCGTGCTCTCCGGACTGCTCATCAGGGCCGAGAACGGTTCGCTGTCCATTGCGAGCTTCGACTACGAGATCTCCGCTCGCCTCACGATCAGCGCCGACGTCGTGGAGGAGGGCACCACCCTGGTCTCCGGGCGGCTGCTCGCGGACATCTGCCGCTCGCTGCCGTCCGCGCCGGTCCAGCTGGAGGCCGACGGCGGGAAGGTGACACTCACCTGCAGGTCCTCCAAGTTCAACCTCGCGGCCATGCCGGTGGAGGACTACCCCCAGCTGCCGGGGCTCCCGGAGCTCTCCGGTGTGGTCTCGGGGGACGAGTTCGCCCACGCCGTGGCCCAGGTGAACATCGCCGCGTCCAAGGACGACACCCTCCCGATCCTCACCGGCATCCGCATGGAGATCGAGGGCGAGAAGATGACCCTGCTGGCCACGGACCGCTACCGCCTGGCCATGCGGGAACTGACGTGGCGCCCCACGGATCCCACCATCTCCACCGCGGCACTCGTCAAGGCCAAGACCCTCAACGACATCGCCAAGACCCTGGGTTCCTCCGGGGACGTGAACATGGCCCTGGCCGAGAACACGGAGCTCGTGGGCTTCGAGTCGGGCGGCCGACGCACCACGAGTCTGCTGATCGACGGCGAGTATCCCAAGATCCGCTCGCTGTTCCCGGAGCACACCCCGATCACCGCGGTGGTCCGCACCTCGGAACTCGTCGAGGCCGTGCGGCGCGTGTCCCTCGTGGCCGAGCGCAACACCCCCGTGCGGCTGGCGTTCAGCGCGGGCCAGGTGGCACTGGACGCCGGCACCGGCGAGGACGCCCAGGCCTCGGAGGTCCTGGAGGCGCAGCTCAACGGGGACGACATCACCGTGGCCTTCAACCCCACGTACCTGTCCGAGGGGTTGCACGCCTTCGACTCCGCGTACGTCCGGTTCTCCTTCACCGCTCCGCCCAAGCCCGCGGTGCTGTCCGCGCAGAAGGAGCCGGAGGGCGAGGACGACGTGGACTACAAGTACCTGCTCATGCCGGTTCGACTGCCCAACCAGTGATCGTGTGTTCGTAGACCACCTCTCGCTGCTGGATTTCCGGACCTACCACGGTCTGGACCTCTCGCTGACCCCGGGGCTCACGGTCTTCGTGGGTCCCAACGGGGTGGGCAAGACCAACATCGTGGAGGCCGTGGACTGGGCGGCGACCCTGGGATCGCACCGGGTCTCGGGCAACGGTCCGCTCATCACCACGGGAGCGGACCGCGCGATCATTCGGGTCCGGGTGAACCGGGGCGGCCAGCGCACCGTCCTGGAGTACGAGCTCAACGCGGCGCGTGCCAACCGGGTGCAGATCAACCGGGCCGCCCCGGTGCGGGCCCGTGAGGCCCTCGGCACCCTCCACACGGTGCTCTTCTCGCCGGAGGACCTCACCCTGGTCAAGGGCGATCCCTCGCACCGTCGCCGCTTTCTCGACGACCTCGCGACGTCGATGCGTCCGGTGCTCTCCGCCGCCCGGTCCGACTACGAGCGCGCGCTGAAGCAGCGCAACGCCCTGCTGAAGTCCACCCGCCGTTCCCGGGGCTTCTCGGACTCGGACCGGGCCACCCTCGCCGTGTGGAACGACCAGCTGGCCCGCGCCGGCGCCGCCGTCATGGGTGCGCGGCTGCAGCTGCTGAACGCTCTCGAACCCGAGGTGGACAGGGCGTACCAGCAGCTCACGGACGGGCCCAAGCACGTTTCGCTCGGCTACGAGAGCTCGTCCGTGGCGCCGGGGGTGGACCAGCAGGCCCTCGAGCACTTCTCCGTGGCGGACCTCCACGAGCTCATGATGCAGGCGTTCGAGCGCACGGAGCGCCAGGAGCGGGAGCGCGGCATCACCCTGGTGGGTCCGCACCGCGACGACCTCCTGATCCGCCTGGGGGACACGCCCGCCAAGGGATACGCCTCCCACGGGGAGACGTGGTCCACCGCGCTCGCCCTGCGCCTGGGCTCCTGGTACGTCCACCTCGCCGACGATCCGGGGCAGGGCTCGGCTCCCGTCCTCATCCTGGACGACGTGTTCGCGGAACTGGACGCGCGCCGTCGCCGTCGTCTGGCCGAACTGGTGCGCCAGGCGGAGCAGGTGCTGGTCACCGCGGCGGTGGACGAGGACCTGCCCGCCGCGCTGCTCGAGCACTCGCACACGGTGGTCGACGTGGAGCAGGGACGGGTGCGTGTGCGGGACGCGGCGACGTCGCCCACCGCGCGGCAGGACGACGCGGCCCGGCCGGGTCCCGGACCGGCGGTCCCCCACGCGGCGCACGCCGGAACGGGCGGGGCGGTCGCGGATCCGGCGGGCACCCGCGGGGCACGAGGGAACGACGCGGTGCCGTCACAGGACCGGACCCGCAAGGCCGAGGAGTCCGCGGGCGATGAGTGAACCCGCGCACCGGGACGTGGTGGACGCCGCGGCCGTCGCGCTGCAACGGGCCCGCAAAGCGGCGCAGGACCGCGGGGACACGCGGTTGTCCAAAGCGGCGGCGGCGAAGAACATGCGGGCGTTCGGCACGGCCATGGAGGAGGGGCGAGGATCCCCGGCGCTGCGCAGCCAGAACCGGCTGGGCACGGATCCCCGGCAGATGGGTGGCTTCTCCGGGCCGGGGCGGTCCGCGCGGGATCCCCGGCCGCTGTCCTCGGTGGTGGACACCCTGATGACCCACCGGGGCTGGAAGACCCCCGTGAACGTGAGCAGCGTGCTCGCGGACTGGCCCTCCCTCGTGGGCACGCGCAACGCGGAGCACTCGTGGCCCGAGCACTTCGAGGACACGGTGGTGCGGGTGCGCTGCGACTCCACGGCCTATGCCACGCAGCTGCGGCTGATCCAGTCCGAGATCCTCAGGAACTTCGCGGACCGGCTGGGGGAGGGCATCGTCACGCGCCTGGAGATCCACGGTCCCGTGGGACCCAGCTGGAAACGCGGCCGCTGGGCGGTGCAGGGGAGGGGCCCACGGGACACCTACGGCTGAAATCGACGGGCCCGGGAGTTCTCACCGGCCTCAAAAGGCGCCAGATTCGCGCGAGCCGCGCCGCACCCCGGAAATGGCTCCACCCTGCGACACGGGGTCCTGTCGCCGCTACGGGCCGTTGAGCGCTTGAACGAGACGAACATCCGCTAGAATGGGAGGCCACAGATCTTTTCGTCCCGCCAGCCGATGAGCCGCGAGCCGTCTCATCGGCTGTACTCATGTGGGCCGGGCGACGATCGCCATCGATTACGCAGGAGGACCGGAGACCCCGTGGCTACAGAGAATCCCCTACCGCACGAGTACGGCGCGAGCGACATCACCGTCCTGGAAGGTCTCGAGGCGGTCAGGAAGCGCCCGGGCATGTACATCGGCTCCACGGGTCCCAGGGGTCTGCACCACCTGGTCTACGAGGTGGTCGACAACTCCGTGGACGAGGCGCTCGCGGGGTACTGCGACCACATCGAGGTGACCCTGCAGGCGGACGGCGGCGTCCGCGTGTCGGACAACGGCCGCGGCATTCCCGTGGACATGCACCCCACCGAGGGCAGGCCCACCGTGGAGGTGGTCATGACCATCCTGCACGCCGGCGGCAAGTTCGGCGGTGGCGGGTACGCGGTCTCCGGCGGTCTGCACGGTGTGGGCATTTCCGTGGTCAATGCGCTGTCCTCACGCGTGGACACCGAGGTGCGCCGGCAGGGGTACGCGTGGCGGATGAGCTTCGCGAACGGCGGCCGCCCCCAGGGCGAGCTGGTGCGCGGGGAGGAGACGGAGGAGACCGGCACCACCCAGGTGTTCTACCCGGACGCCGAGATCTTCGAGACGGTCGACTTCGACTTCGAGACCCTGCGGGCGCGCTTCCAGCAGATGGCGTTCCTGAACAAGGGCCTGCGCATCACCCTCACGGACGAGCGCGCCTCGGACGAGACCGGCGAGGAGATCGCCGGGGACACCCCCGCGGACACCACCGGTCCGCTCGAGGGCCAGGACGGCGGCACGGTCGGCTCCGACGACGCCGTGGCCGCCGTCGCGGGCGCGCGCCAGGTGGTCTACTGCTACGAGCACGGTCTGCTGGACTACGTCACGTTCCTCAACTCCTCCAAGAAGGCCGATCTCATCCACGAGGACGTCATCTCCCTGGAGGTGGACGATCCGGACAAGAAGATGTCCCTGGAACTGGCCATGCAGTGGACCACGGCGTTCAACGAGTCCGTGCACACGTACGCCAACACGATCAACACGCACGAGGGCGGCACCCACGAGGAGGGCTTCCGCACCGCGCTGACCACGCTGATCAACCGCTACGCCCGCGAGAACAAGCTGCTGCGGGACAAGGACGACAACCTCACGGGCGAGGACGTCCGTGAGGGTCTCACCGCGGTGATCTCCATCAAGCTCTCGGAACCGCAGTTCGAGGGCCAGACCAAGACCAAGCTGGGCAACTCCGAGGCCAGGACCTTCGTGCAGCGCGAGATGTTCGAGCTCTTCGGTGCATGGCTGGAGCGCAACCCGAACCCGGCCAAGGACATCATCCGCAAGGCGATCTACGCGTCCCAGGCACGGCTCGCGGCCCGCAAGGCACGTGAGACCACCCGCCGCAAGGGCCTGCTGGAGTCCGGCGGGATGCCCGGCAAGCTCAAGGACTGCTCCTCCAAGGACCCCACGAGATCCGAGATCTACATCGTGGAGGGCGATTCCGCCGGGGGCTCGGCCGTGCAGGGACGCGATCCCGCCCACCAGGCCATCCTCCCGCTGCGCGGCAAGATCCTGAACGTGGAGCGCGCCCGCCTGGACCGGGCGCTGTCCAACGCCGAGGTGCAGTCCATGATCACGGCCTTCGGTGCCGGGATCGGGGACGACTTCGACATCGAGAAGGCCCGCTACCACAAGATCGTGCTCATGGCGGACGCGGACGTGGACGGTCAGCACATCACCACGCTGCTGCTCACGCTGCTGTTCCGGTTCATGCGTCCGCTGATCGAGCACGGCTACGTGTACCTCGCGCAGCCGCCGCTGTACCGGATCAAGTGGTCCAACGCACCCCACGACTACGTGTTCTCCGACGCCGAGCGGGACGCCGCCCTGGCCAGGGGCCTGGCCGAAAACCGTCGGCTGCCCAAGGACAACGGGATCCAGCGCTACAAGGGCCTGGGCGAGATGGACTACACCGAGCTGTGGGACACCACCATGGATCCTGAGCACCGCACGCTGCTGCAGGTCACCATGGACGACGCCGCGGCGGCGGACCAGATCTTCTCGGTGCTCATGGGCGAGGACGTGGAGTCCCGCCGCGAGTTCATCCAGCAGAACGCCAAGGACATTCGGTTCCTCGACATCTAGGCATGTCACCCGCCGGATATTCCCCCACCGGCATGAACAGTGGACCGTGAGAGCTCAGAAGGAACGGACAGCAACGCATGAGTGACGAGACGCAGGACGGCAACACTCCCGTGGATCCGGAGAACACCCCCGAGGCGGTCGAAGGGGTCGTGGTCGATGACGTGGCGACCGCCGGGGACCGCGTGGAGCAGATCGATCTCCAGACGGAGATGCAGCGCTCCTACCTGGACTACGCGATGGCCGTGATCGTGGGCCGGGCCCTGCCGGACGTCCGCGACGGTCTCAAGCCGGTGCACCGCCGCGTGCTCTACACGATGTACGACGGCGGCTACCGCCCGGAGCGCTCCTTCAACAAGTGCGCCCGCGTGGTGGGCGACGTGATGGGCAACTACCACCCGCACGGCGACTCCGCGATCTACGACGCCCTGGTGCGCCTGATCCAGAGCTGGATCATGCGCTACCCGCTGGCCCTCGGCCAGGGGAACTTCGGCTCCCCGGGCAACGACGGCGCCGCCGCACCGCGGTACACCGAGACCAAGATGGCGCCGCTGGCCATGGAGATGGTCCGGGACATCCACGAGGACACCGTGGACTTCCAGGACAACTACGACGGCAAGCAGCAGGAGCCCACGGTGCTGCCGGCGCGCTTCCCGAACCTGCTGGTCAACGGCTCCTCGGGCATTGCCGTGGGCATGGCCACCAACATCCCGCCGCACAACCTGCGCGAGGTCGCGGACGGCGTGCAGTGGTACCTGCAGCACCCGGACGTGGACCGCGAGACCCTGCTGGAGGAGCTCATCAAGCGGATCAAGGGCCCGGACTTCCCGTCCGGCGCGCAGATCCTGGGCCACAAGGGCATCGAGCAGGCCTACCGCACCGGCCGCGGGTCCATCACCCAGCGGGCCGTGGTCAGTGTGGAGGAGATCCACGGTCGGACGTGCCTGGTGGTCACCGAGCTGCCGTACCAGGTCAACCCGGACAACCTGGCCATCAAGATCGCGGACCTGGTCAAGGACGGCAAGGTCCAGGGCATTGCGGACATGCGGGACGAGACCTCGGGCCGCACCGGTCAGCGCCTGGTGATCGTGCTCAAGCGGGACGCCGTGCCCAAGGTGGTGCTCAACAACCTCTACAAGCACACCCAGCTGCAGGAGAACTTCTCCGCGAACATGCTCGCGCTCGTGGACGGTGTGCCGCGCACCCTGTCCCTGGACGCGTTCGTGCACCACTGGGTCACGCACCAGATGGAAGTCATCGTCCGGCGCACCCGGTACCGCCTGAAGCAGGCGCAGGAGGAGGCGCACATCCTGCTGGGGCTGCTCAAGGCCCTGGACGCCCTGGACGAGGTCATCGCCCTGATCCGCCGCTCGCCCACCGTGGAGGAGGCGCGCACCGGGCTCATGGAGCTGCTCGGGATCGACGAGGCCCAGGCGCAGGCCATCCTGAACATGCAGCTGCGCCGCCTGGCCGCCCTGGAGCGGCAGAAGATCCAGGACCGGCACGCCGAGCTGCAGCGCCTGATCGCCGAGTACGAGGCGATCATCGCGTCCGAGGCGCGCCAGCGCGAGATCATCTCCGAGGAGCTCACGGACATCGTGGACCGCTACGGGGACGACCGCCGCACCGAGGTGCTCTACGGCTTCGACGGGGACGTCTCCATGGAGGACCTGATTCCCCAGCAGCAGGTGGTGGTCACCATTACCCGCGACGGCTACGTGAAGCGGACGCGCGCGGACGAGTACCGCGCCCAGCACCGCGGCGGCCGCGGCATCAAGGGTGCACAGCTGCGCGGCGACGACGTGGTGGAGCACTTCTTCGTCACCAGCACCCACAACTGGATCCTGTTCTTCACCACGCTCGGGCGGGTCTACCGGGTCAAGGCCTACGAGTTCGTGGAGGCCGGGCGCGACGCCAAGGGCCAGCACGTGGCCAACCTCATGGAGTTCCAGCCCGAGGAGCGCATCGCCAAGGTCATGGAGCTGCACTCCTACCAGGACGCCCCCTACCTGGTGCTCGCCACGCGCAACGGTCTGGTCAAGAAGTCCCGCCTCACGGACTACGACACCAACCGTTCCGCCGGCGTGATCGCGATCAACCTGCGCGAGGACGACGAGCTCGTCTCCGCGATGCTCGTGGACACGGACGACGACGTCATGCTGATCTCCCGCCACGGCCAGTCGTTGCGCTTCACGGCCGACGACGACGCCCTGCGTCCCATGGGCCGCGCCACCTCCGGTGTCACAGGCATGAAGTTCCGCTCCGGTGACGAGCTGCTCTCCGCCAACGTGGTCAGCGACGACTCCCACGTGTTCGTGGTGACCGAGGGTGGCTACGCGAAGCGCACGGCGGTGCAGGAGTACCGGGTGCAGGGCCGCGGTGGCCTGGGCATCAAGGTGGCCAAGCTCGCCGAGGTCCGTGGCGGGCTCGTGGGCGGTCTGATCGTGGGCGAGAACGACGAGGTCCTCGTGGTCATGGAGAGCGGGAAGGTGGTCCGCTCCACCGTGAGCGAGGTTCCCGCCCGCGGGCGCGACACCATGGGCGTGATCTTCGCGAAGCCCGGCGCCAACGACACCATCGTGGGTGTGGCCCGCAACGCGGAGCGTGAGATCGAGAAGGAAGTGGCCGAGGAGGACGCCGCCTCGACCGCCGCGGGGAGCGACGTCGTCACGGGTGAGGCGGCGTCCGCGGCCGGCTCCGGGGAGAGCACCGCGGAGGAGACAGGGACCAGCGAGGATGCATCTGCCGGGCAGGACGATGCAGTAGCGTTGGAGCACAACGACAACGGAGGTAACGCATGAGCGCGAGCTCGGCCTCGAAAACGGGGCAACCCGTGAAGACTTCTTCCCCCCAGAAGTCGCCGTCCCCCCAGAACGGGAAGAAATCCGCCAAGGGACTCGTGCGCCCCGCCCCTCGTGCCAGGGTGCGCCGTGCTCGTCTGGTGGTGTCCAAGGTGGACACGTGGTCGGTGCTGAAGCTGGCGTTCCTGCTCTCCGTGGCGCTCGGCATCATCACGGTGGTGGCGTCCCTGGTGCTGTGGATCGTGCTGAGCCTCACGGGCATGTTCGACGGCATCAACGAGCTGCTGTCCATGCTGGGCGGCAGCGCCGGGGGAGCCGACATCAAGAAGTTCCTCTCGCTCGGGAACGTGGCCCTGTTTGCCACGGTGATCTCCGTGGTCAACGTGATCCTGCTGTCGGTGCTCTCCGTGCTCGGGGCGCTGCTCTACAACATCGCGGCGTCGCTTATCGGCGGCATCGGCGTGACCCTCACCGACGACTGACGCGCGGCCGCCCAGATTTGGTGCGGGCGCGAACCATCCGGTAAAGTCTTGGCGTGGCCAGCCAGAGAATGCTCGGTTCGGCCATGCTGGGGGCGTATAGCTCAGACGGTTAGAGCGCTTCGCTGATAACGAAGAGGTCCCAGGTTCAATTCCTGGTACGCCCACCCATCGAATTCCCACCACCGCGAGTTCGGCTCGTCCGGAGGCTCCCGTGAAGTCACGCATTGCGGCCCTGGTTGCTCTCACCGGCCTGTCCGTGGCCGCCTTCAAGTCCTGGCGTGACGCGGAAGCCAAACGCGAAGCATGGAATTCGGCAGTGGATCCCGTGGACTGACCGTCCGTGGTGCGGCGTTCTCCCCGCGGGGAAGGCGCCACAACCGAACACGGGGCCTTAGCTCAGTTGGTAGAGCGCTGCCTTTGCAAGGCAGATGTCAGGAGTTCGAATCTCCTAGGCTCCACACACGACCTCCGGGTCCCTGCACCGCGCAGGGGCCCGGAGGTCTTTCGCGTCCCGGGTCGTTTCACCTTCCCCCTGACCCGGCGGGCCGTGCACGGCCGTGCACGGGGGGGGGTGGCGGCGCGGTGGTGGCCCCGCGGCGTCGTCCGCACGGTGTGGCGCAACCCAGGAGGGGCAGTGGTGCGCGGACACGTGCCACGGGCCGCCATGCAGGGCCGGTGAGTGCGGGCACCGTGACAGACTTGGGGGCGAGAACTGTGACCACCCTCATGCCGACGTGCGGAGAAGCCGAATGCCCCACGAGACCCCGCTGCAGCCGCTGTCCACGGTGGACCCGCACGAGCCGCTGGAGAAGATCGAGCGGTGGAAGCTGATCGGCCCGGGCCTGGTGGTCGCCGCCACGGGTGTGGGCGCGGCGGACATGGTGGCCACCCTGACCGCCGGCTCCCGCTACGGGTACACCCTGCTGTGGGCGGTCATCGCGGGAACCGTCATGAAGATCGTGCTCGTGGAGGGCGCGGGCCGCTACTCGCTCGCGAGCGGGCGGACCATCTTCGAGGGCTGGCGCTCGCTGGGGCGGTGGACGTCCTGGTACTTCGGTCCGTACATCCTGATCTGGGGATTCGTGTACGGCGCAACGGCCATGTCCTCCTCCGCGCTGCCGCTCGCGGCGCTGTTCCCGTTCCTGCCCCTGTGGGCGTGGGCCGTGATCATGGGGCTGCTGGGATTCGCGATCGTGTGGGCGGGGCGCTATGCCGTCGTCGAGAAGATCACGGCCGCCATGGTGGGGCTGATGTTCCTGGTCGTGGTGGGTCTCGCGGTCATCACCCTGCCCGACGTCCCGCGGATGATCACCGGCCTGATCCCCGTGATCCCGCAGGGCGGTGTGGTCTACACCCTCGCTCTGGCCGGTGGCGTGGGCGGCACCATCACCCTCGCGGCGTACGGCTACTGGCTGCGTGAGAAGGGGTGGCACCAGCCACGCTGGATGCGGGTGATGCAGCTGGACAACACCGTGGCGTACGCGGTCACCGGCATCTTCGTCCTCGCGATGCTCGTGGTGGGCGCCGAGGTGCTGTACTCCGCGGGATACGCGGTCAGCGCCGGGGACAAGGGGCTGCTGGACCTGGACCAGGTGCTGCGGGAGCGCTACGGGGACGTGATCGGAGTGACGTTCCTCGTGGGGTTCTGGGCCGCCTCGTTCTCGTCCGTGGTGGGCGTGTGGTCCGGGGTTTCTCTGATGTTCGCGGACTACTGGGGCAACGTGCGCCACAAGCACAGTGGTCACCCGGACACCCTGAGCGGTGGCAGGTACTTCAAGTTCTACCTGTTCTGGCTCACGTTCCCACCCATGGTGCTGCTGCTGCTGGACAAGCCCGTGTTCCTGATCCTGCTCTACGGCGTGCTGGGCGCGCTCTTCATGCCGTTTCTGGCGATCACGCTGCTGGGGCTGCTCAACACGTCCCGCACGCCCGAGCGCTGGCGCAACGGCATGTTCACCAATGCCGTTCTGGTGGTGTGCGCCGTGCTCTTCATCATCCTGGGGGTGTACCAGGCCTACGACACGGTCGCGGGGATCCTCTCCTGACGGTCCCCGCGCCGCCCCGCCCCGTCGCTCGCGAGCCGGACCGTAACACGACGACGCCGCGCCCCCCTCGCGGGGAACGCGGCGTCGTCGGCACGGCGGGCTGCCCGTCAGGGCATCCGGCGGGGGCTCAGTGCTTGGGGCCGCCCGGGTTGTGCTTGGAGTTGTTGTCCGCAGAGCCGAGCTTGGAGTCGTCCTCGGTCTTGGAGCCCTTGATCTGCTCCTTGACCTCGTTGACGGTCTGCTTGGCGTCCTCCGCGACGGACTTCACGCTGTCCGTGGCGCGGTGGGCGGCCTGGGAGGCGGTGCCCTCCTTGTGTGCGGAGGAGGTGGGGTCCTTGACGTCGTCCACCTTCACGCCGGTGCCCGCGGCAACCGTGGAGTTGGTGTTGACGGGGGACGCCGACACGCGCGGCGACGCCGTGGCGGGGGTCTTCCAGGGATCCTGGACCGGGCGGGAGGCACGCCACGCGGCCACACCGGCCACGCCGCCGGCCGCGAGCAGACCGAGGACCAGCAGGCCCTTGTGGCCGCCCTGGGCCTTCTTCTGCTGCTTGGCGTAGTCCCTGGCCGAGTTCCGAGCGGCCTTCTGGATGCGCTTGACGGTCTTCTTGTCACCCGTCAGCTTGGCCACGAGAGCGTCGAACTGGTCCGAGGTGTCCGTGTCCGCGACCTTGCCGGCCAGTGCGGCCACGGCGCCGGAGTACTTCTCCTGGGCGGCGGCACGACCGGTCGCGGTCTTCTTCGCGGCCTTCGCGGCCAGGGGTGCGGCAGCGGCGGCACCGGCGGCCTTGGCCTTCTCGCCGCGCTGCTTGACGTCGTCCCCGAGGCCCTGGGCTTTGCCCAGACCGTCCTGGACGTACGGGCCGGTGGCCTCCACGCCGCTCGCGAGCGCGGAAGCACCCGCCTGCACACCCTGCTGCAGCTTCTCGCCGAGTTCGCCGATCTCCGCGGACAGCCAGTCCCCGGCGTTGACGACCTTGGACTCAGCGGCCTTGTTGGCGGCCTTGGCCTGCTTCTGGGCATTGCTCTTGAACAAGCTCATGATGTCTCCCTCCGACAGTGGTGATGGTGTAGATCTCCACCCCCAGCATACGTTCTGCACCCCGTGTGACCCCCGGGTTCACCGTGACCCACCGTGCTTTTCACTGTGCGCTGAACAACTTCCACCCGTCCTGACGCCTCCGGGACGCCCGTGCCAGAATGACACCCATGACTTCCGCCAATGCGACGCACAAGGCCACCATCCACACGAACCACGGGGACATCGTGGTGGAGCTCTTCGGCAACCACGCGCCCAAGACCGTCAAGAACTTCGTGGGTCTCTCGGACGGGACCCAGGATTGGGCGGATCCCCGCACCGGAGAGAAGCAGGACGGCCCGCTCTACAAGGACGTCGTCTTCCACCGCATCATCAAGGACTTCATGATCCAGGGCGGTGACCCGCTGGGCCAGGGCATCGGCGGCCCGGGCTACAACTTCGACGACGAGATCCACCCGGAGCTGAACTTCAACGCCCCGTACATGCTGGCCATGGCCAACGCCGGGACCCGCAACGGCCGCGGCACCAACGGCTCCCAGTTCTTCATCACCACGGCACCCACCACGTGGCTGCAGGGCAAGCACACCATCTTCGGTGAGGTGGCGGACGACGCCTCCAAGAAGGTCGTGGACGAGCTCAACGAGGTCCGCACCGGCGGTCAGGACCGTCCCGTGGAGGACTGCGTGATCACCTCCATCGACGTGGAAGCGCTCTGAGCACCTCTGCCGCTCTCGGAACGGAGCCCACCCGGTCACCGGGTGGGCTTCGCCCGTCTTCGGGGCCTTCGCCCTCTCGACCACCTGACATGCCGGAGACCCCATGAACCAGATCCCGCCCGAGCAGCCCCTCGAGACCTCGGGACCCGGACGCCATGATCCCGGGCGGCGTGGTCGCGGGCGTCGCAGCGGCTGGCCCGTCACGTGGGTGCTCATCGGCGTGTGCGTGCTCATGTGGGGGCTGCAGTGGGCCACGCGTGTGCTCACCCCCTACGACCTCTCGACCATCCTGGGGTACGCCCCCGCCCTGACGCAGGCCCAGCCGTGGCGGGTGCTCACCAGCGGATTCGTGCACGCCATGCCCTCGCCCGTGCACCTGCTGCTCAACATGTACACCCTCTACCTCTTCGGGCGGATGCTCGAACCGCTGCTCGGGGCATGGCGGTTCACCGTGCTGTTCCTCGCCTCCGTCCTGGGGGGTTCGGCGGGGGTGTTCCTGTGGGGCGATCCGTGGGTGCTGGTCATCGGTGCCTCCGGCGGGATCTTCGGACTGTTCGGTGCCATGTTCGTGTTCATGCGGCACTTCAGGAACAGCGTCGTGCCCATCACGGTGCTGATCGCCATCAACCTGGCCTTCGGCTTCCTGGTGGGCGGCATTGCGTGGCAGGCGCACCTCGGTGGACTGGCGACCGGGGCCGTCGTGGGCCTCCTCATGGTTCCGGGCCTTCGCCCGCGGCTCTGAGAGCAGCCCGCCGGGGCAGTTCTCCACAGTGGTTGTCCACACCTGTCGACAACTCACACGCGTGTAATTCCACAGCTGTGAACAGTGCTGTGGATAGTCGGATGCAAGGCAGCGAGGGCAGTGCACACACATGTTCTCCGAGATATTCACACTCTTCTCCACACCTGTGGACAAGTTTCGTGCACCGGGTGGGGAGAAGCGCCCCGGTGATCTCACCCACACGGGTGCGGGTGCGCGAATAATTCCTGCCCCGGCCGCGTTCCACTGATTCGTGTCCGGTCACGACTGTGCTCGACACGCACGTGCATCCCCCGCTCCGCGGGGGAGGGCACCCGCCGGGTGGTGTGTTCCCTGCCCGCCCCCTCGTCCCGTTGTCGGATCCCCGAAAGGCCATGTGGTCGTGACCCAGCTGACTCCCGCACGCCGTCGACTTGCGCTGCTCGCCCTGGCCCTCGGAGGGTTCGGCATCGGATGCACCGAATTCGCGTCCATGGGCCTGCTGCCCCAGATCGCACAGGACCTCATGCCCGGTCTCTTCGGGTCCTCTCCGGAGACCGGCATCGCCCGGGCCGGGTGGCTGGTGAGCGCCTACGCCGTGGGCGTGGTGGTGGGAGCCCCCGTGATCTCCTTCGTCGCCGCCAAGTCCTCCCGCACGGTGATGCTGCTGGTGATGGCGGCGGCGCTGCTCGCGGGCAACCTCGCCTCCGCCGCGGTGCCGTCCTTCGCAGCGCTGATCGTGGTGCGGTTCCTGGCCGGTCTTCCGCACGGCGCCTACTTCGGTCTCGCGTCCCTGGTGGCGGCCACCGTCATGGGCCCGGGCAACCAGGCCAAGGGGGTGGCGCTGGCGCTCTCGGGTCTCACGGTGGCCAACGTGGTGGGTGTGCCGGTGATGACGGCCATCGGCCAGGCGTACGGCTGGCGCATGGCGTACGGCGCCGTGGCCGCGGTCTTCGTGCTCACCGTGATCGGGCTCTGGCTCACGGTGCCCCATCAGGAGCCGATGCTGGGAGCGAGCCGGCGGGGTGAGCTGCTGGCCTTCGCGCGCCCCCAGGTGTGGATCGTCATGGGGGTCGCCGCAGTGGGCTTCGGCGGGTTCTTCGCGATCTACACCTACCTGTCCCAGATGGGCCGTGAGCTCGCCGGCCTGCCGGCCGAGGGGATCCCGTGGCTGCTCGCGGTGGTGGGCGTGGGAATGACCATCGGCAACGTGGTGGGCGGCATCAGCGCCGACCGCAGCGCCAGGCGGACCATGGCCGTGGGATTTCCCGCCCTGGCCGCGGCTCTGCTGCTGATGGGGGCGCTCGCGGGTTCTCCCGTGGGCATCTTCGTGGCCGGTTTCGTGATGTCCCTGGTCAACTCGTACATCATGCCGAGCATCCAGAGCTGGCTCATCACCGCGGCCGGGCCCGCCGAGCTCATGGGGGCCTCCCTCAACCACGCGGCGTTCAACGTGGCCAACTCGATCGGTGCCCTGCTGGGCGGTGCGGTGATCTCCGCCGGCTTCGGGTACCGCTCACCCGCCGTCGTCGCCTGCGGACTCTCCGTCGCGGGAGCGTTGCTGGCGTTCGCCGGGGTTCGGCGGCAGCGGGCGGACCGACGACGCCGCCTGGCGGCCGGGCATCCCGTCACCGCCTCCCAGACCGCGGTCTGAGGTCCGGTCACCCGATCAGGAAGCGCCCCATCACCAGGTACATCGCCGCGTCGAGGACCATGAGCACCGCGGCGAGCCCCAGCAGGGCGGTGACCAGGAGGTTGACCCACGGCGCCACCGCGGTCCACGCGCGGCGCATGACGCGTGAGAAGCGCTCCTGCCTGCCCACCAGGGTCAGGATCACCAGCAGGGTCAGGGCCAGCTGACTCACCAGCGCCCACACGACCCAGCCGAGGACCACTCGCGGCAGCGGCTGGGACGCCGCGACGGCCACGTGGATGTCGAAGGGGGGATCGAAGATCACGATCCCCACGAAGACCACTGCGGTGACGTACAGGGCCCAGGGGTTCGTGGCGGCCGGCTTCTCGGGGGTCTCCTGCGTCGCGGAACGGCGGCGTGAGACGAGACGCCACAGGGCATATCCCCCGATGACCACGGCGAGCCCGAGCTCCACCCAGGCCGCGACGTCGCCGTGGCGGACCAGCGCCCACCAGTCCACGCTGCGCAGAACGGGCCCCGCCAGGAGGGTGAGCGCCAACCCCCATGCCGCGGTGCCGGCCAGGAGAAGGGTGGAGGATCTCAGGATGTGCCGCCGGCGCACCCCGGCCCCCAGCGCCGCGGCCATGATGATCATCGGGACGGGATCGAAACCACCCAGGGCCGTGGCGAACACGGTGCCGGCGTACTGCAGTGCGTTCATGGAGTCTCTCCGGGATCAGGCGGGAACGGCGGCGAAGGCGGGTGACGTGCGACCCAGCCACGTCAGGGCCGGATCCAGCTGCGCCTCCCACAGGGCCACCCGGTGCCCGCCGCTCTGGGAGATGTTGGAGACCAGACCGGTGGGAGCGGACACGGACGGCGAGAACGCCCGGATGGCGTCGCGGGAAATCTTGTCCTCGCCGCCGGAGAAGAACCACATGTCCACGTCCGGTCTGTTGCGACGCACGAGCGCCGCGAGGTCGTAGGACGCGGGGTCGGCGGTCTTCCACTGCTGCCCGCGGGTGTACATCGGGTGGAAGTACCCGGCCAGGTTCACGCTGCTGGCCCAGATCTCCGGATGGCGCACCGTGAACATGGTGGAGCACCACCCGCCGGCGCTGTACCCCAGGGTGGCCCAGGCCCGCCGGTCGTCCGAGACGCGCAGGTTCTGCCGGGTCCACGAGACCACGTCCCTGCTCACGTAGGTCTCCCACCGGCCGTGGGAGCTGTCCACGCACTCGGTGTCGTTGTTGCCGGGGTAGACGTCCGGGATCACCACGATGGCCTCCCGCATGGTTCCCTCCGAGACACCGGTGCGGATGTGGTGGGCGATGTCCATGGCCTTCGTGTAGGTCCGCACGTCTCCCGGGAACCCGGTGAACGCGGTGATCAGGGGTACGCCCGGTGCGGCTGGCTCATGTAGGAGGGGGGCAGCCAGGCGGTGGCGTCCTGGGTGGTCCCGGACTCCGCGCCGGGCAGCTTGAAGCTCACCCACTGCCCCGAGGTGTTGGCCGGGTCCAGCTGGGAACCGAAGAACGTGTTCTTGGCGGGTGCGGACTGCGCCGCCGTGAAGGGCCGGTGCGGAAGTTCCTCGACGGCCTTCGCCGCCATGGGAAGCGCGCCCACGCTCTCGGTGGTCACCGCGCCACCGCCGTCCGAGAACAGGTCACCCCAGCTCGAGTACCACTGGTTGTCCATGTTCATCTTCAGGAAGATCCCCGCGAGCGCGAACACGAGCACGAGCACCACCGCGACGAACTGCAGCACGTACTTGCCCGCACCGGGCCGTCGGTGGCGGGGGAGGACGCCCACCGTGACCACCACGAGAAGGACCGCCACCACCGAGACGGCGATGAAGACGGGCCATCCCGTCAGTTCGAAGAACGTCATCGGGCAGTGCTCGTTTCCACTCGACGGGTCCGGGTTGTCAGGTGCTGCACAACGCAGTGGAGGGCGCCCGGTCCGGCCCGTTCCCGAATCCGCGCCGACCACTGCACGGAGACATCCCAGGGACGTCCGGAGCCCGGGGCGGTGCGCGACAGGCCGGGAACGGGCAGTTGCCGGGGGACACCCAGCCGGCGCACGGCCTTGCGCTCGCCGGGCCACCCGGTGCGGGTGGCGCCGCGGCGTGGCGTGGCAACAGGGCGTCGTCGGGCGCGGGCGGGATGCCGCGGCGGAGACCTTCGGAAGGCATACTGGGACACCATGACGCCAGAAGTGATCCACACGGCCGGGTTCCTCGCCCCGCAGCTGCTCCCGCTGGGGGATCCCGCCCAGCTGCTCGAACAACTCGGCCCGTGGGCGCTCGCGGGGATGACTCTCATGGTCTTCGTGGAGTCCGGACTGCTGTTCCCGTTCCTGCCGGGGGACTCCCTGCTGTTCACGGGCGGTCTGCTGCACCAGGCGTTGCACGTCCCCCTGTGGCTCATGATCCTGGTGCCGTTCATCGCCGCGGTGGCCGGCGACCAGGTGGGGTACTACCTGGGCCACCGGTTCGGGCGGCGCTTCTTCAAGGACGACGCGCGGTTCCTGAAGACCTCCTACCTGGACCAGACCGAGGACTTCTTCCGGAAGTACGGCGGCAGGTCCATCGTGCTGGCCCGCTTCGTCCCCATCGTGCGCACCTACGTGCCGCTGGTGGCCGGTGCCGCGCGCCACCCGTACCGCGAGTTCGTGGGGTGGAACGTCCTGGGCGGTTTCCTGTGGGTCACCATCATGGTGGTGGCGGGATCCCTCCTGGGCGGGATCCCGCTGATCCGCGATCACGTGGACCTGATCGCCATCGGCATCGTGGTGCTGTCCCTGATCCCGGTGGGGATCCAGATCATCACGAGCCTGCGCAACAGGGACCCCCAGGAGGGGCCGAGCACCGGTCGCGACTGAGCGCTCAGGATGCTCAGGGGACGATCGTGAACTTCACGGTCCCGTCCCCGCCGCGCTCCGCGAGCCGCAGGACCTCGAGCGTCTCCTCGAGCGGGTGGACGGAGCCCAGGCAGTAGTCCACCTCCACCTCTCCCTCGTGGATGCGACGCACGGCCTCGTGGAAGGAGACCAGACCCGGTTCGGACTGGGCCGCGATCGAGGCCTGCAGCCGCACCGACTTCCGGAAGACCTGGTACAGGGGGATGGGTGCGGGGTCGAAACTCTCGTACAGGCCGAACCACCCCACGATGCCGCGGTCCGCCACGATCTCCACCGCCTCGGCCCGCAGCGCATCCGATCCCACCGCCTCGATCACGAGGTCCGCGCCCACGTTGCCCGTGAGCTCCGAGACCACGGCGGGCAGGCTCTCGTCCGGGACGTGCACCGTGCGGGCACCCAGCTCACGGGCGATCCGGAGCCGGGACTCCTCCTTGTCCGAGACGATCACCTGCTCGAACCCGCGGCGCAGGGCGTCCTGCAGGAAGAAGAGTCCGGCGGAACCCGCTCCTATGATCACGCACGTCCCGGCCGTGCGGGCGGGCACCTCGGTGGGCCAGTAGAGGTTCATCGCGTAGATGCAGGTGCCCATCTGCTGCGCCATCATGTAGCGGCGCATCTGGGTGAGGTCCCCGGGATCCACCTCGGGCGGCAGGGCCACGGCATGGAGGTCGTCGAGGAGCATGTACTCCGCGAACGTCCCGCCGATCTGTCCCGGGGGAACGCACAGCACCGCCGTGCCCTCCGGGAACTTCTGCGACCGGGACTCGGTCACCACGCCCACGCCCTCGTGGCCCGGGTATCCCGCGAGCTGGGGACCGCGTTCGTTCATGGTGCCGTGCAGCGCCGAGTGCAGGTCCGAACCGCACACGGAGGCGGCGACCAGCTTGACCACGAACTCCCCCTCCCTGGTGGCCCGGGGATCCGGCCACTGCTTGACGAGCACGGTTCCGGTTTCGGGGACATGGGTTGCGCGCATGGGCACTCCTTCGTGCTGGACTTCTTCGTGCGGGCCACGGACTCCGGGGCAGGGGAGCGGAGGCCGGGGACAGGGAGGGCCGCAGCCTCCCGGGTTCCCACGGTACGTCACGAGGAGACGTGGATCACGGACTGTGCGTCCCTCGCGTGCGGGTGGCCGGTGTGCAGCCCCCGGCCGACCGCGGATCACGCGGTTCGGGGCCGCCGCGCGCGGGTGGTGTGCACCGGAGCGACACCTTGCTGAACACACGTGCCCGAGGGGCCGCCGCGCGGGGGTGGTGCGCGCGCACGTCCCGACCGACGGCGCGCGGGCCGGCACGATCCGCGGCGGACCCCGCGCTCGCGGTGGCGCGGGCGGCCGATAGCCTGTGACGGTGAAACTCCCCCGGGCCCTCATGCCGTTCGCCTCGCGCGCGTACACCGTGCTCGCGCTGGCCATGTGCGTGAGCGTGTTCGGTTCCGGGCTGTGGGCCGTGGCGCTGGTGGCACGGGTCATGGCCCTGGGTGGCTCCGCGGTGGACCTCTCCCTGGTCACGGCGGTCGGCGCCGTGGGCATGGTCATCTTCGTGCTGCTCGGCGGGGTGGCGGCGGACCGGTTCCGGTTGAACGTGATCCTGCGGTGTGTGGAGGTGGCCAACCTGGTCACCGCGCTGAGCATCGTGGCCCTCACCGTGACGGGCACCCTCGCGCTCTGGCACCTGGGCGCCGCCGCGTTCGTGTTCTCCGGCGCCGTGGGCTTCTTCTATCCCGCGTACTCCGCGGCGCTGCCCAGGATCCTGCCTCCCGGCCAGCTGCTGGCCGCCAACGGTGTGGAGGGCACGGCGCGGCCGCTGCTCCAGCTGGCGGCCGGCCCCGCCGTGGGCGGCATCCTGGCCGGTCTGACGTTTCCGGGGGCCTCCGTGCTCGCCATCGCGGTGTGCCATGCCGTGGCCCTCGCATTCATGCTGCGGCTGCGGCTTCCCGAACGGGAGGACCCCCGGGGAGCCACGGACGACGCCGCCCCCCGCCCGACCATGCTCCGCGACATGCTCGAGGGGTTCCGCTACTGCCTGCGCACTCCCTGGCTGCTGTGGACCCTGCTGTGGGCCATGAGCGCGATCTTCCTGTTCATCGGACCCCTCGAGGTGCTCGTGCCGTTCCTCCTGGTGGAGCGGCTGGGGGGCACGGTGGCCGGCTACGGCGCCATGCTGGGCCTCTACGGCATCTCCACGGCCGTGGGCTCCAGCATCATGGCGTCCTTCCAGCTGCCCAGGAAGTACCTCACCACCATGGTCTGGCTGTGGGGGTTCGGCACCCTGCCCTTCGGGCTGGTGGGCATGACCCACTCGTGGTGGGTCATGGCCCTGGCCCTGTGCATCTTCGGTGCCACGGGCGGGGCGGGTCAGGTGATCTGGGGAACACTGCTGCAGCGCCGGGTCCCCGGGCACATGCTGGGCCGCATCTCGTCCCTGGACTTCTTCGTGTCGCTGCTGCTCATGCCCGTCTCCATGGCGGTGGCCGGCCCCGTCTCGCAGCTGCTGCCGCCCGCCGTCATCTTCTGGACGGTCGCGGTGCTGACCCCCTCGCTCGGGGTCCTCGCCGTGCTCCTCGGCCGCATGCACCGGGACCAGGCCGAGCACCCCCTGCGCTGACGGCACCGGGAGAGGCGGGGCACCGCACGGCGGCGGCAGTGGCCGACGACGCCGCGGTGCCTCCCCGGGGAGGGCGCCGCGGCGTCGTCGTACCGCCTTCCGGCCAGTGAGTATGTTCTGCTCAGTATGCTTTTCTGCGCTGCTCCACGATCAGGTGGATGAGCGCGAACGTGTGATCCCGGTCGATGGCCGCGCAGGCCTGCTCCAGGGCGTCGGGGATCTGCGACTCCCGCTCCACGCGCACCCCGAAACCGTGGAAGGCCGCCGCCATGGCCGCGAAATCAGGGTTTCTCAGCTGTGTCCCGGACACGTGCCCCGGGTACTGGTGCTCCTGGTGGGTGCGGATGGTGCCGTACTCCTGGTTGTCCATCACGATCGCCAGCGGCGTGGCGCCGTACTGCGCGGCGGTGGCCAGCTCCTGGCCGTTCATGAGGAACTCGCCGTCCCCGGCGATGGAGACGATCCTGCGGTCGGGGAAGTTCAGGGACGCGGCCACGGCGGAGGGGATCGAATATCCCATGGATCCGTTGCGCGCGGAGATCATGGAGGCGTAGCCGTTCGTGGGGAAGTACCGGTGCGCCCAGTTGGTGTGCTCGCCCGCGCCGAACGTGACCATGGCGTCGTCCGGCAGAGAATCGACCAGGGCCGCCATCATGGTGTCCATG
Source organism: Kocuria tytonis (assembly GCF_003226895.2). Lineage (GTDB taxonomy): Bacteria > Actinomycetota > Actinomycetes > Actinomycetales > Micrococcaceae > Kocuria > Kocuria tytonis. Next base: position 443,725 of record NZ_PNJG02000002.1, on the reverse strand, counting down.
GTGGCCGGACCGTCCTGCTCGGGCAGCGGCTGAGGGGCGGAGAACTCCTCCTGCTGCCGCCGCATCCGGTGGCACCAGTCCTTCCAGCTGTCCTTGACCGGCAGGTCCAGCTGCACCAGGTCCCGCACGAAGATGTCCGGCTTGGCCACGATCTGGTAGGTGACCGCGCCGGAACGTCCCCGCATGGAGGGATCCATGGTCACGATGAAGTTCTTCTTGGACCAGTCCTGGCGCACCAGGAAGCCGTTGGTGATCACGTCCCCGGGAACCGTTCCCACGAACACCAGCAGGTCGGTCTCGTCCAGCAGGTCCACGGTGGGCTTGGGGCGCCCGTAGCCGATCGGCCCCACGTAGGACGGCGAACCGAAAGGCACCGTGCCCTCGCACCGCCACTCCGCCGCGGCCGGGATGTGGTGCTCCTCGAGCCACTGGGTGAAGCGCTCGGCGCCCACCACGGTCCAGTCGTTGCCGCCGAAGACGAACAGCGGCTTGCGGGACTGCCGCAGCGCGGCCTCGAGGGCCTGTCGGTCGTCCATGGTCATGCCGCCGCCGGCCACGGGGATCACCGGGTGGAGGGTGGCCTCGATCTCGCGGGTGATGACGTCCTCGGGCAGTCCCACCACCACCGGCCCGGGGCGCCCCGAACGTGCCGCGAACATGGCCTCGGCGACATACTCGGAGGCCCGTTCCGCGTGGTCGAGCACCATCACCCGCTTGGCGCCCGAGGCGAACCACTGGTGCGGGTCGAATTCCTGGAAGGCCTCCTTCTCCCGGTGCTCGAAGGGGATCAGTCCCACGAACAGCACCATCGGTGTGGAGTCCTGCCACGCGGTGTGCAGACCCACGTGGGCGTTCGCGGCACCCGGTCCGCGGGTCACCATGGCCACACCCGGGACCTCGTTCATCTTCCCGTCCGCCTCCGCCATGTAGGCGGCGCCGCCCTCCTGGCGGCACACCACGGTGTCGATGGGGGAGCCGTGGAGCCCGTCCAGGACGTCCAGGTAGCTCTCCCCGGGGACCACGTAGGCGCGCTCCACGCCGTGGGCCGCGAGGGAGTCGACGATCACGTGGCCCGCGGACTTGCGTCCCGGAGCTGTGGTGGCGGTCTGCTGGGTCATGGGAGTCTCTTTTCGCCGTCGAAAACAGGGGGTCGATCCGGGCCCCGGCACCCGGATGCCTGCACAGGTGTCTCGAAAATACCCGACCGTAGGTCCCGCCCCCGCAATGCGTCCAGCATCCGGGACGCACGGGTCACGGGGACGCCACCGCGTCATCCCACCACCCCGGCTCCGAAGCAGGGGACGCCCGGAGCCCGGGGTGCCCGATCGCGGACGGGACCCCGCGCACGACGGCGCCCCGGCGCGGTGTGGGCCGCGAGCCGGGGCGCAGTGACGTGCGGGTGCTCAGTCGTGCATGTCCTCGAGCTCCACGTTGTTGGTCTCCCGCACCATCTTGACGGTGAAGATCAGGGACACCAGGGCGAAGAACGCGTAGATGCCGTAGGTCAGACCCAGCGAGTAGTTGGACAGGGACGGGAACGTGACGGTCACGGCCCAGTTGGCGATCCACTGCACCGCGCCGGCAACGGCCAGGGCGGCACCGCGGATGTGGTTGGGGAACATCTCGCCGAGCAGCACCCACATGAGCGGGCCCCAGGAGACGCCGAAGAACACCACGAACAGGTTGGCGGCGATCAGGGCCACGGGGCCGGCCACGGGGCCGAGGTCCGGGGTGAGCTGCCCGTCCACCATGACCTTGCTGGCGGTGGCGAACACCACGGCCATGACGCCCAGGGACAGGGCCATGCCCGCGGAACCCACGAGCAGCAGCGGACGGCGCCCGATCCTGTCCACCAGGAAGATGGCCACGACGGTCACCGCCACGTTGACCACGGAGGTGGCCACGGAGATGGCGAAGGAATCGGACTCCTTGAAGCCCACGGACTCCCACAGGACGTTGGAGTAGTAGAAGATCACGTTGATGCCCACGAACTGCTGCAGGGCGGCCAGGCCGATGCCCACCCACATCACGGGCTTGAGGCCCGCCATGGAACCGCGCAGATCGGAGAAACGGGGCTTGCGCTCGTTGTTGACCGTGGTGCGGATCCTGTCCACACGACCATCCACGGCCGCATCGCCGTGGATGCGGGAGAGGACCGCGCGAGCCTCGTCCTCGCGGCCCGCGGAGACCAGGAAGCGGGGGGACTCGGGGATCAGGAACGAGCCGATGCCGTACAGCACGGCCGGCAGGGCCATGATCAGGAACATCCAGCGCCAGGCGGCCAGGCCGAACCAGAGCTCATTGGCGGCACCGCCGGCCCAGTTGGCCAACAGGGCGTCCACCAGCAGGGACAGGAAGATGCCGAGCACGATGCCCATCTGCTGCAGCGACCCCAGGCGGCCACGCAGGTGCGCGGGAGAGACCTCTGCGATGTAGGCGGGGGCGATCACGGAGGCCACGCCCACGCCGATGCCACCCACCACGCGCCAGACGATGAGCCACTCGATGGACTGCGTGAGTCCGCAGCCGATCGCGGAGACCAGGAACAGCACGGCCGCGATCTTCATGATGGGGATGCGTCCCGCGCGGTCCGCGATCCGGGAGCCGAAGAACGCACCCACCGCGGCACCCAGCAGGGCGGCCGCAACCGCGAAGCCGAGGGGCCCCGGGCCCACGTCGAACGTGGACTGGATGGAGGAGACCGCGCCGTTGATCACGGCGGAGTCGTAGCCGAAGAGGAGGCCGCCGAACGCGGCCACGGTGGTGATTCGAACGACTGCACCGGTGTTCGTCTGGTGACGCTCCGGTGAGTCTGCTTGCGCCGGATGGCTCATCCCGCAGCTCCCTTGCTGTACAGAAATTCAACGCTCGGACGGTCCCGCGCCCGAGAACGCGCCGCTGTTCCGGGATTCAGGACCGGAAAACGCCCGCCGCGGCGGGGTGGGAGAACTGCCGGGGGCAGGTCTGGCGGGCTGCCGGGGAAGGACAGTGACCCAAGACTAGGACTCGCGTCACAAAATGTCCATGAGTTGAACACAACACCTCGGCATGTCATGACATGCCGGGGTTCGCGTGTCCGACAGACCCGGACGCTTCACCCCGGGATCCGGTGTTGCGTGCTGACAGAACTCCACGCTGCAGCCCGCTGCGCGTGATCCGACACCGGGCATGGGGGGAGCGGTCCGGCCGGTTCACGTGAGCGGAGTTCCGCGGCGCTGGGAGGCGGGTGAGGACGGGCACCGACGCGGGCGCCCCTCACACCGGCAGCGAGCTCTCGCTCCGGGCCAAAATCAGTGCGCCCATGAGGTGCGCGCCGGCGCCCAGTTCGGACGGGACGATCCGCAGCCGTGTGTCGCCGTGCAGGGAGTACCGGTCCACGGCCTCCATCATGGGATCGAGCACGAGGTCCCCGGCCTGCCCCAGCTCACCACCCAGCACCACGAGTTCCGGGTTGAGCAGGTTGCACAGCTGGGCCACGGCGCTGCCGAGCACCCGCCCGGTGTCCGCGACGACCCTGCGGCACCCGGGGTCCCCCTGCAGGGCCGTGGCCACCACGTCGGCCACCGTGCCCGCGTGCTGCCCCGAGGTCCGCACCAGATCCAGCACCGCCGGTGCGCAGACGAAGGTCTCCAGGCACCCCCGGTTGCCGCAGCGGCACAGTCCCGCGCCCTCGTCGAGCGTGATGTGCCCGATCTCGCCGGCCGACCCGCTCGCCCCGCGGTACAGCCGGCCACCCAGGATCAGACCGGCGCCCACCCCGTGGGCGACCTTCAGGTAGGCCATGTCCGCGACCCCGCGGCCCGCCCCGAGGGCGTGCTCGCTCACGGCACCCGCATTGGCGTCGTTCTCCACCACCACGGGACAGTCGAGCAGCCGTGCCGCCAGGGCCCGGACGTCGGTGCCCGCCCAGCGCGGGAGGATCGCATCCGAGTCCAGTGCCCGACGCTGCGCGTCCACCGGCGCGGGCAGCGTCAGGCCGGCGTGCAGGACGCGGTCGGGCGCGATGCCCAGGGAGGCCCGCAGATCCGAGCAGGTCTCACGCACCTCGGCCAGCACGTCCTGGGCCCGGTGGCCCGCGGGCAGCTCGGAACGGCGCCGAGCGCGGATCTCCAGGTTCAGGTCCGCCAGCGCCACCTCCACGTGACGATGGCCCACGTCCACGCCCACCAGGTAGCCCGCGCTCGCACTGAACCGCACTCGCTGACCGCGCCGCCCCCCGTGATCGGGCTCCACGGCGAGCAGGTCGCAGGCCGTGAGCTCCTTGACGATCGAGGAGACCGTCGACGGCGCCAGGGCCGTCTCCCGGGCGATTCGCGCCTGGGTCACGGCTCCCTGGGAGCGCACGGTGTCCACGACACGACGACGGTTGGCCCGTCGCAGCGCCGCCTGTGACCCCGGGGCCGCGGTGTCGGGGAGGTGGCCGCCGCCCGAGGGGGACTGGAGGTCGGAGTCCGGGGCGGGGGGCGAGGACGTCATTGTCTCTTCCCTTCTCGAATGCTTGTTGGAGCCCGAGTGTAGTCATCGTTCGAGTGACGTACGGAAGGGGCTGAATCCGGGCACGCTGCGCGGCGCGGTGCGCAGGGCGGAGGCGAATCGCGGTGCATCCCTGTCCATTCGTATGATTAAACATATAGCTGTGCAGCTATGCATCCGTTTTACGTTGTAATTGCAGTTACTGTTTCACGTGAAACGCACGCTTACGCGCGCCACCTCCCCCACGACACGCCCGTTTCAGGATTCGTTCGGTGTCTCGTGTCACCATTGGGACATGACCAATCCGGCGCAGTACACTTCCCCCTCGCCGGGCGGGTCCCCGTGGCACTTGCCGCAGTTGCGTCACCGCGTGGCCGTTCCTCTGGTCGCGGTGCTCGTGACGGCGACAATCGGTCGTCTGCTGGTGTTGTCACCGCGGATCACCGACGGGGAGACCGCGTTGCTCGAGGGGCTCTCCCAGCACCGCAATGCCCTCCTGGACGTTCTCGCCACGGTGGTGCAGATCGCACTGTCCAACGGCGCGGCCGTCCTGATCATTGCCGCCGTCATCGGCTGGCTGGCCGTGATCCGACGCCGCCCCCTGGACGCGGCCGGCTTCGGCATCACCGCGCTGTCCGGATGGGCTGCCGTGGGGATCGTGAAACTGGCCGTGGAACGCCCCCGACCCACGGTCTCGGGGGATCCCCTGGGCGCGGTCACCGGGTCCATGTCCTTCCCGTCCTCGCACACCGGCGCCCTGGTCGCGATCGTCCTGGGACTGAGCCTCGTGGCCTCCGGCGCCCGGACCCGTCGTTCCGTCCTGCTCTGGGGCACCCTCGGTGTGGTGGCCGTGGGAGCCGCCCGGATGTACTCCGGGGCGCACTACCCCCTGGACGTCCTCGCCGCGCTGCCCGTGGCCTGGGCCGGCGTCATGGCGGGTGCCAGCGTGGCCAACACGGTGGTGCCGGCACTGGCATTCGGTTTCTCGTGGCGCCAGGCCGGTGTGACGCTCAGAGCCCCTGCACCCCGTGGGGCGACGGGGCCCACCGCTGCCGCACGCGCCGAGGGCTCCGGGTCCTCCGTCGCTCGCGAGGCGCCGCTTAGGGGAACGGCTCGGCACGACCAGCACTCGGACCGCGCGGCCTGACCCCATCCCTCCCCAACACGACCCCCCGAACACGAACGACGGGCCGGACCTCGAGAGGTCCGGCCCGTCGTCGTGCTCGGGTTCATGCAGAGATGCCCGCGGGTGCACCTGCGGCGGGCGACGTCGCCGGATCAGTCGACGCCGTACCCCGCCTTGACGCACAGCACCGGACACCCGGCCTCGAGCAGCAGGCGCTGCGTGGTGGGGGCCATGATCAGCTTGCCCACCGGCGTGCGCTTGCGGGTGCCGATGACCAGCAGCTGGGTGTGCTCACGGTCGGTGACGTCCAGGATGATGTCCGCGGGATCGGCGTCGTCGGCCACGGGGACCAGCTCGTAGGACAGGCCGCTGGCGTCGAGGGCCGCACGGTCCTCCTGGATTGCGGCGTCGGTCTCCTCGGAGTCGGTGTGGCGGCCCCAGCGCTTGTTCTGGTGCCCCTGGACCACGGTGAGGCCTGCCGAGCGCAGGGAGGCCTCTGCCATGGCGGCGCGCAGGGCGGCGCGGCCGGCGGGTGTGGGCAGGTATCCGACAACGATGTTCATGGGGTCTCCGGGTCCGTGTGGCAGTGGATGTGGGGGTGGGAGGGGGACCTCAGCGGTCCACGTCCTCGAGGTGGGCGATGTCCTCGGGGTGCTGGAAGCGGGTCCGGCGCCCGGTGAACAGGCGGGCGTAGAGGAAGTTCACGAGCCACAGCACCACGCCCAGGGCGATCAGGACCAGGGCGATCTGGTACTCGATGGTGTCCTGGGCCCACGGACCCAGCAGGAACGCGCACGTGAGGGCGCCCAGGTAGGGCAGCACGCGCGGGGCGTGGAAGTACTTGTGGTCCTCCTGCGAGCGGTCACGGCGCAGGATGATGGCGGCCACGTTGACCACGGTGAACACCCCGAGCAGCAGCAGCGCGGTGGTGCCGCCGAGGGCGGACGCGGTGCTCTTGCCCATGGCGTTGTTCACCAGCACGATCAGCACCATGCCCAGCAGGGTGGTGGAGATGATGGCGGCCCACGGGGTGCGCCGGCCGGGGAGGACCTTGCCCAGCACGCCGGGGATCACACCCTGCTTCGCCATGCCGTACAGCAGGCGGGAGGCCATGAGCATGTTGATCAGCGCGGTGTTGGCCACGGCGAAGATGGTGAGGAACGGGTAGATGGTGTCGATGGGCACGCCCGGCGCACCGATCTTCACCACGTCCAGCAGCGGCGTGGTGGACTCGCCCAGTTCACCGATCGGCACGATCGCCACGGTGAACAGGGACACCAGGACGTAGATGACACCCGTGATGCACAGCCCGATCAGCATCACGCGGGGGAAGTTTCGGGTGGGGTCCTTGGTCTCCTCCACCATGTTCACGGAGTCCTCGAAGCCCACGAAGGAGAAGAACGCCAGAGAGGTCACGGCGGTCAGGGCCATGAACATGCCCTTGTCGTCGGAGGTCTCGAACACCACGGTGCGGCTGAAGTCCGCATTGCCCTGGGCCGCGGCCCAGAACCCCACGAGGATCACGATCAGCAGGCCGGTGAGCTCGATGATCGTGAGGACCACGTTGAGCTTCACGGACTCGGACACCCCGCGCAGGTTGATCAGGGCCAGCAGGGCCATGAAGGTCACGGCCACCACGGTGATCCCCAGGGGGCTCATGTCCAGGTGGAACCCCTTGGCGAAGTTCGCCGCCACGGTGCTGGAGGCGGTGGCCGCGGAGGTCAAACCGGAGCACAGCACGGCGAAGGTCACCAGGAAGGTCAGGAAGTGGATGCCGAAGGCCTTGTGGGTGTAGAGCGCCGCACCGGAGGCCCCGGGGTACTTGGTCACGAGCTCCAGGTAGGAGAACGCGGTGATGGTGGCCACCACGAACGCCACGAGGATGGGAGCCCACGCCGCGCCGCCGATCTCACCGGCGATGTTGCCGGTCAGGGCGTACACGCCGGTGCCCAGGATGTCGCCCACGATGAACAGCAGGAGCAGTCCCGGGCCCATCACGCGCTTGAGTTCATGGCTCTGTCCGGAGGAGTCGTTGCCCCCGGCGCTCGGGTCCGCGGGGGCGGTGCCCCCGCCCTTCGCCGCCGATGCCGCTGTGGCACCGTGCGATGTCGTTGAATCGCTCATCTCGTCCTCCGGGTGTCGACCTCGTGCGGCCGCGCACTGTCCTCCGGTCCTCGGACATGAACTGTGACTCGCGGCTCATTCGTACAGGCAACCCTAAGGGATGCGGGGTAGGTGCGGTGGCCAATGCCGCTCGGGGCGCCGCGGCGTCGTCGCCGCGCCCGTCCGAACGACGACGCGCCCCGCACCCGGGGCGGGTACGGGGCGCGCGCCCATGAGCGGATGGCCTCAGCGAATGCCGCGCATGAGCTTGAGGATGGGCTTGGCGACGAGGAGCATGACGATGCCGAGCACGATGGTGATGGCGCCCATCGTGCCGAAGTAGCCGACCTCGTTCTCGCGGGAGTAGAACTCGGCGAGGGAGCCGGACAGGGCGGTGCCCAGGGCGACGGACAGGTTGTACAGGGCGACCATCTGCACCGGGAACTTGCGCGGGGCGAGCTTGGTGGCCAGCGACAGGCCCACGGGGGACAGGAACAGCTCGCCCAGGGTGGCGAAGAACAGCACGAGCACGATCCAGCCGATGAACACGGACGCCGTCTGGGCCTGGGTGATGAACAGCAGGAACGCCACGCCGATCAGCAGCAGCGCGATGCCGAACTTCACGGGTGTGCTCGGCTGCCGGGTGCCCAGCTTGGTCCATGCGGCCGCGAAGACCATGCCCAGCAGGATGATGAACACGGGGTTGATGGACTGCACGACGGACGGTTTGAAGGCGAAACCGAGGATGTCGAGCTTCAGGCGGGTGTCCGCGTAGATGGCCAGGACGGTGAACTGCTGCTGGAAGAGCGCGAAGAATGCCGCGGTGGCGATGAACAGCGGGATGAACGCCACCACACGGGAGTGCTCGTCCGCCGAGAGGCCCTTGTCCCGCAGCATGATGGTGAACAGCAGGATGGCGGCCACCACGACCACCAGGATCACCGCGTCGGACAGGTTGCCCGGGTTCAGGATGCCCGTGAACAGCAGGACCAGGACGACCGCGATGAAGGCCACGGCGATCCCGATCCACTTGCCGTACTGCGAGCGGGGGAGTCGGTTGGCCACCGTGTGCACGCTGTCGGGCAGGCCCTTGCGGGTGAGGAGGTACTGGACCAGGCCGAAGGCCATGAAGATGGCCGCGATGCCGAATCCGAAGTGGAAGCCCCACGTGCCCCATGCGAAGCCGGTGAGCAGCGGGCCGAAGAAGGCGCCGATGTTCACGCCCATGTAGTAGATGGAGAAACCGGCGTCGCGGCGGGGGTCCTCACGCTCGTAGAGGGTGCCCACGAGGCTCACGCACGTGGTCTTGAGGCCGCCGGAGCCCACGGCGATGCACAGTAGACCGACGGTCAGGCCGGCAACCCCGGGGATCAGCGCCAGGGCGATGTGGCCGAGCATGATGAGCACGGCCGAGGCGAGCATGGTGCGCTCGGAACCGAGCAACCGGTCCGCGACCCAGCCGCCCAGGATGGAGCACAGGTACACGGTGCCGCCGTAGGCGCCCACGATGCCCGCCGCCACGCCCTCATCAATGCCGAGGCCGCCGTCCGAGACCGAGTAGTACATGTAGAACAGGACCAGGGCCTGCATGCCGTAGAAGGAGAAGCGCTCCCACATCTCCACGGAGAAGAGGTTGGCCAGCATGCCTGGCTGGCCGAAGAAGGTTTTCCTGCCCGCGGGGTTGTGCGGGTCCACGTTCGTGTTGGGGCTGACCGGCGCGCCGCTGATGGGGCCGTCACCCGGGGTGTTGTGACTCATAACTCACCATGATGCACCCGGACGGCCGGCGAACTGATCTTCGACTCGCCATGGGAACGCCCCCGGGCACCTGGTGCGAGGCGCCCGGGGGCGTTGCCGCGGATCCGGTCAGGCGGTTCCGGGCGTGATCAGTCGTTGAAGTCCGCGGGATCCGGGCCGATGCGACCGTCGTCCCGGGTCAGCCCGGTGATCTGCTCGATCTCCTCCGGGGAGAGGGTGACGTCCTGGGCGTCCCAGTTCTCCTGGATGCGCTCCGGAGTCACGGACTTGGGGAACACCACGTTGCCGATGGCCAGGTGCCACGCGATGATCACCTGTGCCGGGGTGGCGCCGTGGGCCTCCGCAATCCTGCCGATGGTCTCGTCCTGCAGGTCCGCCTTGCCCTGGCCCAGGGGGGACCAGGCCTCGGTCACGATGTCGTGCTGGGCATCCATGTCCCGCATCCGCTGCTGGTTGAAGTAGGGGTGCAGCTCGATCTGGTGCGCGGCCGGAACCGTGCCGGTGTCCAGAACGTCCTGCAGTGCCTTCTCCGTGAAGTTGGAGACGCCGATGGAGCGTGCCTTGCCGGAGGCCTTGATCTCCTGGAACGCCTTCCAGGTGTCCAGGTACTTACCGTTCTCCGGCTGCGACCAGTGGATGAGGTACAGGTCCACGTAGTCCAGGCCGAGACGCTCCAGGGACTTGTCCATGGCCTCGAGGGTGGACTCGTAGCCCTGGTCGTCGTTCCACAGCTTGGTGGTGATGAACAGCTCCTCGCGCGGGATGCCGCTGTTGGCGATCGCGCGCCCCACGCCCTCCTCGTTGCCGTAGATCTTGGCGGTGTCGATGTGGCGGTAGCCGATCTTCAGCGCCTGGCTCACCACGTCCTCGGCGACGTCCGCGTCCACCTGCCACACGCCGAAGCCGAGCTGGGGGATGGTGTTTCCGTCGTTGAGCTGAAGGGTCTGGTTCCTGGGCATCTCGCTGAATCCTTTCGTTGACAACTACCGACTAGTCAACTGCGTGGCGGGCGGTTCTGACAACCCGTTAAGTTCTGGGTGAAGTCCCACGGCGGGCTTCCCACCGGGGCCGAGCAGCCGGGGAAGCATGATGAAATGGACACATGCAGTTCAACTTCCGGCGCGCGAAGACCCCCGCATATCTCACGTCCCTGGCCCTGGTGGTGATCGGGCTGCTGCTGGCCACGGGCTCCGTGGCCGTGCTCGGCTGGATTCTCGCCCTGCTGGGGATCGCCCTCAACGTCATGGCTGTGAGCATCACCGCCATCGAGGACTCGCCGTCCCGCGCTCGCGATACCGGCACCCGCGTGGTCGTGGAGCCGGAGACGGACACCGAGCAGCACGACGTCGTCTCCCCCGCGAGTGCCCCGCGTTCCGTGTCCGCTCGCTCGGCCTCGAGCACCCCGGCCGCCACGAAGGGCGGCTCCTCCGCCGTCCGCGCGGCCGCACCGGCCACGGAGCGGGAGCGTTCCGCGTCCTGAGCCCTGCGGTCATACACCGCCGGAGACACCCTGGGCGCCCACCGCTCGACGTTGAGACGCGGGCCGTCGCTCCCCTGGACGTGACCCGCCTCGAACCCCGGTGGACCGTCAGTTCATGGCGGCGGCGCGGTAGATCTGCTGCACCTTCTCATCGGCGAGACGGGTCTCGATGCTCACCGTGGCCTCCGGGTCCGAACGCAGGTAGCGCACCGGGCCGTGGGATCCCACCTCGAGCTTCTCGGCGTCCGCGGTGCGGTAGACCGCGTCCACGGTCCCGGTGAACGCCGGTCCCTGCGTGGGGTTCACCCGCAGGGTCAGGTGCGCGGTCACGGTGTCCGAGACGCCGTTCTCGTCGAACGGGGACGCCACGTCCAGCTCCCGCACGATCCCCACGCCGTAGCCGATCACGCCCGGCAGCCGCGCCGCCAGGTGCCCCTGGGCCTTCGCGAACGAACGACGCAGCATGGTCACCCACGAGAGCGCCGCGAGCACCAGGACCACGGCGATGACCCCCAGCCACAGGCCGTTGTGGGTGTCCGCGTAGCGCAGGGCGCTCAGCACCACCACGGCCGCGGAGACCACCGGAATCACGAGCAGCAGCGACGCCGTGAGCCTCTCGCGCAGAGACGGTTTCGAGGGCGCTGCGGGCCCCGGGGCGCCCTCGGCCGTCGCGTCCGCGCTCGGCCGCCCGGACGACGGCGCACGGCCCAGCTGGCGCATGGCGGCGGCGTCGAAACCCCGGTCGTCGACGGTCAGGGGCGCGGGCCAGGTGGCGAGGGAGTCCATGTTCCTCATTATGGAGCAGGCGAGCGGCCCGACATCAGGTGGGGCGGGCACCGTGTGGCGGTGGTGTGCCCGCCCGGGCGGGCACACCAGTGCGGTAAACGGCGCTGGCCCAGCGCTCCGCTGATGCCGGGGTCTCGGGCGAATCGGAAATATTTGCCGCGGCAATATATGCTCACTACACTCGGGCGCATGAGTGACACGAAGTGGCTGTCGGAGGACGAGCGGGAGGCGTGGCTGGCCCTCGTCTCGATCATGTTCAGGTTGCCCGGGTCCGTGGAGGGGCAGCTGCGTAGCGAAGAGGGCATGTCCCTGGCCGAGTACCTGGTGCTCGCCATGCTGTCCGAGGCGCCCGACCACCGGCACCGGATGTCGGCGCTGGCCACCGCCACCAACACCTCCCAGTCCAGGCTCTCGCGCATCGTGGCGCGCATGGAGCGGGACGGGCTGGTCACCCGCGAGGGCCGGCAGGACGACCGCCGCGTGGTGATCGCGGAGATCACCCCCGCCGGAATGGACCGCGTGAGGGAAGCGGCTCCGGCGCACGTCCGTCACGTCCGCGAGATCGTCTTCGACCGGTTGAGCAGCGAACAGGTGGGGCAGCTGCGGGAGATCGGGCGCGCTCTCAACTGCGGCAGCTCGGCACGCAGCGTCCTGGGACTGGACTGCTCCGCCTGATCCCCTGACCCGCCCCGGCCCCGCCGGTCCATGGCGTCGGAACGCAGGTCTACAGTGGCCGCGTGAGCATGCAGAGCGCCCACATGGCCATGTGGCGGACCATGAAGGGGCAGGACAACAAGGGCCGCAAGATCAGCGGCCGGACCGTGCGGCGGATCGCCACGTTCGCGCGACCCCACCGAGGGGCCATCACCGCGTTCGTCCTGGTGTCCGTGGTGCTGGCGGTGCTGGGGGTCGTGACCCCCGTCCTGGCGGGCCGCGTGGTCAACGCGATCACCGGTGGCCACGACGTCTCCGTGGTGGTGTGGCTGGCCGTCGCCATCGCCGTGGTGGCCGTCGCGGACGCCGGGCTGTCCCTGCTGAGCCGGCTGCAGTCCTCGCGCATCGGCGAAGGGCTCATCTACGACCTGCGCACCGCGGTGTACGACCACGTGCAGACCATGCCCCTGGCGTTCTTCACGCGCACCCGCACCGGCGCCCTGGTGTCCCGGCTCAACACGGACGTGATCGGAGCGCAGCGCGCCTTCGCCGGGACGCTGTCCGGCGTGGTCTCCAACCTGGTGTCCCTGCTGCTCACCGTGGGCGTGATGGTCACCATCTCGTGGCAGGTGACGGTGCTGTCCCTGCTGCTGCTGCCCATCTTCCTGATCCCCGCGCGCGCGATGGGTGGCAAGCTGGCCGCGCTGCAGCGCCAGTCCGCGCAGTACAACGCGCAGATGTCCACGCGCATGACCGAGCGGTTCTCCGCCGGCGGCGCCACCCTGGTGAAGCTCTACAGCGACCCCGTGGAGGAGTCCCGGGAGTTCGCGGCCCGCGCGGACGACGTCCGCGGGATCGGCATCCGGGCCACCATGCTGCAGACCACCTTCGTGACGGCACTGACCCTGGTCTCGGCCCTGGCACTGGCACTGGTGTACGGCGTGGGCGGCGCCCAGGCCATCCTGGGCCACTTGGACGCCGGTTCCGTGGTGGCCCTGGGAATGCTTCTGACCAGGCTGTACACCCCGTTGACCATGCTCGCCAACGCCCACATGGACATCATGAGCGCCATCGTGAGCTTCGAGCGCGTGTTCGAGGTCCTGGACATCAAACCGCTGATCGCGGAGCGCGCCACCGCCCGTGCGCTGCCCGAGGGGCCCGTGGCGGTGGAGTTCGACCACGTGAACTTCTCCTACCCGTCGGCGGAGAAGGTCTCGCTCGCCTCCCTGGAGGACGTCGCGGTGCTGGACTCCCGCGGTGGCGAAGAGGTGCTGCACGACGTCAGCTTCCGTGCGGCCCCCGGCCACACGGTGGCCCTGGTGGGTTCCTCCGGGGCGGGCAAGTCCACGATCGCTCAGCTGGTCGCGCGACTGTACGACGTGGACTCCGGTGAAGTGAGCATCGGCGGGCAGGACGTCCGTGACACCACCTTCGAGTCCCTGCGCCACACGGTGGGCATGGTCATGCAGGACGGGCACCTCTTCCACGACACCATCCGCGCCAACCTGAGCGTGGCGCGCGAGGGTGTCACGGACGCGGACCTGTGGGACGCCCTGGACCGATCCCGGCTGCGGCACGTGATCGCGTCCCTGCCGGACGGTCTGGACACCGTGGTGGGGGAGCGCGGCTACCGGCTCTCGGGCGGTGAGCGGCAGCGGCTCACCATTGCCCGCCTGCTCCTCGCACGCCCTCGCGTGGTGATCCTGGACGAGGCCACGTCCGCGCTGGACTCCACCAACGAGGCGCACGTGCAGGCCGCCCTGGACGAGGCGATGTCCGGGCGCACGGCGGTGGTGATCGCCCACCGGCTCTCCACCATCCGGCAGGCGGACCAGATCCTGGTGATCGAGGCCGGGCGGATCGTGGAGCGCGGTTCCCACACCGAGCTGCTCGCGCGTGGCGGTCGCTACGCGGAGCTGCACGACACCCAGTTCGCCGCGAACGGCCGGGACCACGACGCCGCTCGGTAGCGTTCCTCCTGGACGAAAGGTTTGCCTCGAGGGCAGGAGCGGCGCGTGAACGGATGGGACGAACTGGCGGGAGAGCTGGGGATCTCGTTCCCGCACGCCGCGGCCGTGGTGCTCTCGGCCGTGGGGATCTACCTGACGTTCCTGGTGTTCGTGCGCCTGCTCGGCCAGCGGATCCTCACGGCCATGTCCACGTTCGACGTAGTGGTCACCGTGATGCTGGGAGCGGTGGCCGGGCGCGTGATCCTGGGCCACCCGCCCACTCTCGCGAGCGGTGTGCTGGGACTCGCCGTCCTGTTCCTCCTGGAGGCGGTGTTTGGGCGGCTGGGAGCCCGGCCGCGGTGGCAGCGACTGTTCAATGCTCCCGCGCGGATCCTGATGGTCGGTGCGGACGTGGACGAGCAGGCCCTGCAGCGCGCTCACATCACCCGGTCCGAGCTGCACGGAGCCCTGCGCCGCGCGGGGGTGCGGTCCTACGGGGAAGTGGCCTGCGTGCTGCACGAACCCGGTGGCGGGATCAGCGTGCTGCGCCGGGGAGTGCCCATCGACCGCCACCTGCTTGCGGACGTGGCGGGTGCGCAGCGGATCCCGGAGCAGTACCTGGCGCCCGGCCCCGAGGCCGCCCGGGGACGCACCAGCCGAGGATCCGTCGGCACGGACACCCCCGCGGGCCGGGATGCCGCCGACGCATCGGTCGATCCGGCCCCGGACGCAGCTCCGGGTGGCGGGAGTCACATACCATTGGACGGTCCGGCCCGAGCGGAATAGTTCGTTCCCCTGCTGTTGCGGGTGGCTAGGATGGTGCAACGCCTACGAAGGGACACGGACCCCATGACCGAGATGGCCATCCGCTACCGCGGAGTGAGCAAGGTCTATCCGGACGGCACCACTGCGGTGGACAACCTGGACCTGGACGTTCCCTCGGGTTCTCTCACGGTGTTCGTCGGTCCTTCCGGCTGCGGCAAGACCACGTCCCTGCGCATGCTCAACCGCATGGTGGATCCCACCTCCGGTGTGGTGGAGGTCAACGGACAGGACGTCTCCAGCATCCCGGCCGCCCAGCTGCGCCGCTCCATGGGCTACGTGATGCAGCAGTCCGGTCTGCTGCCCCACAAGACTGTGGAGGACAACATCGCCACCGTCCCGCGCCTGAACGGGGTCTCCAAGAAGGAGTCCCGCGCGAACGCCCGTGAGCTGCTCGGTTCGGTGGGTCTGGACGAGTCGCTCGCCACCCGGTACCCCGCACAGCTCTCCGGTGGTCAGCAGCAGCGCGTGGGCGTGGCCCGGGCGCTCGCGGCGGATCCGCCCGTCCTGCTCATGGACGAGCCCTTCTCCGCCGTGGACCCCGTGGTGCGCCAGGACCTGCAGCACGAGCTGCTGGACCTGCAGAAGCGGCTGCACCGCACCATCATCTTCGTGACCCACGACATCGACGAGGCCATCCTGCTGGGCAACCGCGTTGCGGTCTTCGCCCGCGGTGGCAGGCTGGCCCAGTACGCGACGCCCGAGGAGCTGCTGCGGGCCCCGGCGGACGACTTCGTGGCGGACTTCATCGGCCGGGACCGCGGGTTCCGCTCCCTGAGCTTCGAGAACGCCGCCGTGGCGCTGCAACCCGTCACCGTGCTCGCCGCGGACACCGGCGAGCGCACCGTGGTGGGCCCGGGCAGCGAGAACCCGGCACCGTGGCAGGGAACGGGCGCGGCGGCGTCGTCAGACTGGGTGCTCGCGGTGGACGAACGCCGCCACCCCCTGGGGTGGCTGCCCGTGCGCTCGGGAGGGGAGGCCGCGGGGCGTGAGGAACTGCGCGTGGGCGGCACCCTGTGGCACGAGGGCGACTCCCTGCGCACCGCGCTCGACGCCGCGCTGTCCTCGCCCTCGGGTCAGGCCGTGGCCGTCCACGAGGACGGCTCCGTGGCCGGTGTGGTACCCGGCGAGGACGTGATGCGGGCCATCGAGGAGCAGCGCGCCACCCGTCACCACGGGGCGGAGCAGGCGTGAACTGGCTGACGAACAACTGGCCCGCGGTCCTGGAGCTCGCGGGAGCCCATCTGATGCAGTCCGTGGTCCCCGTGGTCATCGGCCTGCTGATCAGTGTGCCGCTGGCACGGCTGGCGGCGGGGAACCGGTGGCTCCGGCCCCTGTTCGTCACGGGGTCCTCGCTGCTCTACACGATCCCCTCGCTCACACTGTTCGTGGTACTGCCGCTGATCCTGGGCACACGCATCACCGCGGTGAGCAACGTGATCGTGGCGCTGACCCTCTACGTGATCGCCATCCTGGTGCGCTCGTGCGTGGACGCGTTCGAGTCCCTGGACCGGGACGTGCTGCAGGCCGCCACCGCCATGGGGTACAAACCCGCCCGCCGCTTCTTCGGGGTGGAGCTGCCCCTGGCCGTGCCCGTGATGATCGCCGGACTGCGCGTGGCCACCGTCTCCAACATCTCCATGGTCTCGGTGGGAGCGGTGATCGGCATCCAGTCCCTGGGCACGCTGTTCACGGACGGGCTGCGGCGCTCGATCGTCGCGGAGATCGTGGTGGGCATCGTGGCCACCGTGGTCATCGCCGTGGTGCTGGACCAGCTGCTGCGCCTGCTCGGCCACACCATGACCCGCTGGCAGCGCACCGGCACCGCCGCGCCGCACGCGAGCGCGCGGCGTCGCGACGACACCGGGGACGGCGCGGACACGGGGGGCGCTCGCGGTGCCGCCGGCGCCCTGGCCACTGTGGAGTCGGGGGGTGCGTCCGCATGAGCCTGTTCGCCGAGGCCGCGCAGTTCCTCACCGATCCCGCCCACTGGACCGGTGCCACGGGCATCCCCCAGCGCCTGCTCGAACACGTGGGCTACAGCGTGCTGACCATGGCGATCGCCCTGGTGATCGCGGTGCCCCTGGGCCTGTGGGTGGGTCACACCGGGCGCGGCGGGGGAGTGGTCGTGGGCCTGGCCGGTGCCCTGCGCTCGCTGCCCACCCTGGGTCTGCTCACGCTGTTCACGCTGCTCATGGGCCTGGGGCTGATGCCGCCCATCCTGGCGCTCGTGCTGCTGGCCATCCCGCCGATCCTCTCCGGGACCTACTCGGGGATCGCCGCGGTCTCACCCGCCCTCGTGGACGCGGCGCGTGCCATGGGGATGACCGAGTCCCAGACCCTGTTCCGCGTGGAGATCCCCGTGGCCCTGCCCGTGATCCTGGGCGGGATCCGCAACGCGGCGCTGCAGGTGCTGGCCACCGTGACCATCGTGGCCTACATCAACCTGGGCGGCCTGGGCCGCTACCTCATCGACGGGCTCGCGGTGCGTGACTACTCGCGCATGCTCGCGGCCGTGGTTCTCGTGGCCGTGCTCGCCCTGGCCGCGGACGCAGTCCTCGCTCTCGCACAACGCCTGGTGACGTCGCCCGGCCTCAGATCGACAGGAGATCGTCCATGACACCGCAGTCCTCATCCCCCCGCACCCGGTGGCGCCCCGCGGCGTTCGCCGCGGTGGCCTCCACCGCCCTGTTCGCGCTCACCGCGTGCGGCGGCGGTTCGGACCCCCTCGCGGACAAGAACGACGACGCCTCGGGCGGGTCCTCGGACACCGTCACCGTGGGCTCGGCGGACTTCCCGGAGTCGCAGATCGTGGCGGAGCTCTACGCCGGGGTGCTGCGGGACGCCGGTGTGAAGGTGGAGACCAAGCCGGGAATCGGCGCGCGTGAGGCCTACGTGGGCGCGGTCAAGGACGGCTCCGTGGACGTGGTCCCGGACTACTCCGGCAACCTGCTGCTGTTCGCGGACAAGAAGGCCGAGGCGGCCTCCTCCGGGGAGATCATGAAGGCCCTGCCGGACGCGCTCAAGAGCCAGGACCTTTCTGTGCTTGACGCCTCCAAGGCCGAGGACAAGGACGCCCTGGTGGTCACGCAGGCCACCGCGGACAAGTACGGCCTGAAGACCGTGGCGGACCTCTCCTCCTCGTGCGGCGAGCTGGTCATGGCCGGGCCGCCGGAGTTCCAGGAGCGCTCCTACGGCACGAGCGGGCTCAAGCAGAAGTACGACTGCTCCTTCAAGTCCTTCCAGCCCATCAACGACGGCGGCGGGCCCCTGACCGTGCAGGCGCTGACGAAGGGCGATGCCCAGGTGGCGGACATCTTCACCACCACGCCTGCCATCCAGGACGAGAAGCTCGTGGTGCTGGAGGACCCCAAGAACAACTTCATCGCCCAGCAGGTGCTGCCGCTCACCGCCCCGGACCGGCTGCCCAAGGAGGCGGTGGACGCGCTCAACCAGTTCTCCCCCAAGCTCACCACGCAGGACCTGATCGACCTCAACCGCAAGGTCAGCGGTGACGAGCAGCAGAACCCCGCGGATGCCGCCAAGCAGTGGTTGGCCGACCACGGCTACGACAAGGCCTCCTGACACCCGTCGTTCTCCGGGGGCAGCGTGCAGCGCCCGGGGGTCCCGTTCATCGGACGGGACCCCCGGGCATTCGTCATGTCCCGTTCAGGTGCGTGGTCGCCAGATCGTCGTGACGACGGGCGCGCCCACTTCCACACAGGGTTGTCCACACACGGCGGGGATGTGCACAGCCCACGCTGACTTGCGGCAACGCCGGTGTTTCCCCACGTGGGCCCGAGGCGTGGTCCCAGGGTTTCCACACCTGTGGACAACGCTGTGCACAAGCTGTGCAGTGAACGGGGGATGAGCACATGGTCATGCGCCCGTCACCGTCGGACCGCGATGTGATGCGTGTCTATGCTGGACGGGGCCGCGGCCGCGTCAGCGCGGACGTGGTCGGACCGAGCTCGGCATCAAGGGGGATCCCGGGCGCCATGACTCCCTACGGACGTGCTGCGTCCCCGCCGAGGAGGCATTCACGTGCTGCCAGAGAATCCTATCCCCCACGACGTCACCGGCCAGGACCAGCTGCTGGAGGTGCTGCAGGAGCACATGCGCCGGGACACCCGTGCGAGTCCCCAGGACCGTGCCGTCTTCACCGGGCGGCTCACCCGCCACGTTCGCCGGCTGATCACGTCCCTGTACGCCGTCTACGGTCCGCGCCCGGACTTCTGGGACGTCGTGGAGCAGGCCGTGCTCACCGCCTGGGATTCCTATGTGCAGCGCCCGCAGGACCTCAAGGACCTGGACCGGCAGCGCGCGGGAGACCAGCCGTGGTTCTCCTCCCGTGAGGCGGTGGGCGGCGTGTGCTACGTGGACCGTTTCGGAGGGACCCTCGCCGGGCTGCGGGAGCGGATCCCGTACTTCAAGGAACTCGGCCTGACCTACCTGCACCTGATGCCCCTGTACGAGAGCCCCGGGGGCAACTCGGACGGCGGGTACGCGGTGTCCTCCTACCGCCACGTGGACCCGGCGCTGGGCACCATGGCCGAGCTCGCGGAGTTCGCGACGCAGCTGCGGGCGCAGGGAATCGCCCTGGTGCTGGACTTCGTGTTCAACCACACCTCCAACGAGCACGCGTGGGCCCGCGCGGCGGCCGCGGGTGACCCGCACTACGAGCGGTTCTACTGGATCTACCCGGACCGCACCATGCCGGACGAGTTCGAGCGCACCACGCGGGAGATCTTCCCGGACGACCACCCGGGGGTGTTCACCCGTGTGGACAGCACCCCCGCGGGACGAGCCGCGAACCCCCGTGATCCCGATCCGCGCTGGGTGTGGTCCACGTTCCACAGCTTCCAGTGGGACCTCAACTACTCCAATCCGCAGGTCTTCCACGCCATGGCCGCGGAGCTGCTGTTCCTGGCCAACCAGGGTGCCCAGGTGCTGCGCCTGGACGCGGTGGCGTTCATCTGGAAGCAGCTGGGGAGCACGTGCGAGTCCCAGCCCCGCGTCCACGACCTGCTGCGCGCGTTCAACGCCGTGACGGCCCTGGCGGCGCCCGCGGTGGTGTTCAAGTCCGAGGCGATCGTCCACCCGGACGAGGTCATCCGCTACGTCCACCCGGAGCAGTGCGCGCTGTCCTACAACCCGCTGCAGATGGCGCTCACGTGGGAGGCCCTGGCCACCCGGGACGTGTCCCTGCTCGCCGCCGCCCTCGCCGAGCGCCACCGCACCCCCGAGGGCACCGCGTGGGTCAACTACGTGCGCAGCCACGACGACATCGGCTGGACCTTCTCGGACGACGACGCCGCGCGGCTGGGTGTCGACGCACGCGGCCACCGCCGGTTCCTCAACGCGTTCTACACGGGCCGCCATCCCGGCAGCTTCGCCCATGGGGTGGCGTTCCAGGACAATCCCCGCACGGGCGACTGCCGGGTCTGCGGCACCACGGCCTCCCTCCTGGGACTCGAGACCGAGCCCGGCCCGGCCGTGGACCGCATCCTGCTGGCGTACTCGCTGGCCATGAGCACCGGGGGCATCCCCCTGATCTATCTGGGGGACGAGGCGGGGCAGCTCAACGACCCCCACTGGGAGCAGAACCCCGACCACGCGCTCGACGCCCGCTGGGTGCACCGGCCGCTGTACTGCGCCAACGACTACGACCGGCGCCACGACCTCTTCTCCGTGCAGGGGCGGATCTTCGGCGGGATCAGGGGCATGATCGCGGTGCGCAGGGGCACCCCGGAGTTCGAGGGCACCACCCTGATCCCGTTCGGCACCCACACTCCCCACGTCCTCGGGTACCAGCGGCCCGGCAGGCACAGCGTGGTGCTGTGCCTGGCCAACTTCAGCGACTGGTCCCAGTTCGTCACGGGAGAGACCCTCAGCGGGTTCCTCCCCGCCGCCGTGTCCCTCCACGAGAACGCGTCGGTGGACCTTCGCGGCGGCATCCTCCTGGAGGCACACGGATTCCGCTGGCTGCGCGTGATCCCGGTGTCCTGACGTCTGAAATAACACTGTCATACAATTGTCCCCTCATGGGTGGGCAGATACACCCAAAAGGGTGGACAACATGTGTTGTCCACACGTCTTCTCCACAGGAGTGGATAAATGGGACGCCTGCTGTCCCGGTTCCGCCCAGGGCTGACCGTGGACTGTTTCCCCTGGTCAAGCGCGTTCTTCCCGCTGCCCCTGTCGCCATCCGAAGATTTTCCTCGAACGTATGTTCGATTTATCCACCGACCTCTCCACACGTGTGGATAACGGTTGTCCACCGCCTGTGCACGGGCCTCTCCCCTCAACTGAGATGACGTGTCATCAATTTTGCATCAGACTGATTCCACCGATTACTTGCGTGCAGTTGCTGCCCGGTGGGACGGGCGGCATGGGGAGGCACGCTCAAGGGAGGGATCATGTCCGTTCGCATCACCCAGGTCGAGAACGCCGACCGCAGTTTCACCCTGCTCGCCGAGCAGGACGTACCCGTGTCCGTCGAGGAGTTCGACCGTGCGATCGGCCGGCCCAAGGAGATGGGGGAGTGGTTCGGGGTGGAGTTCACCTGGCCCACGTCCCCGGAGCACCAGCTGGACGTGGGATCGGCACTGGAGTTCAAGGCACCCGTGGGCCCGTTCAGCGTGGATTTCATCCTGATCGTCGCGGATCGGGTGCCCGGCAAGTCACTTCTCCTGCGCACCACGCGGGGGGCCGTGGACATGACCCTCGAATACACGTGGGCGCCCACGGACACCGGGGTTGATGTGCAAATGCGTGTGGACTTCCGCGTGCGCGGTGCGCTGTGGTGGAAGATCCCCTGGACCCGCAAGGTCTCCCGTCACAAGATCGTCCGCGGACTGGAGCGGATGCGGCAGGACGTCACGGCCCGGTCGTCGAGCGGGGCCGCCGTTTCACCGGCCCGGTCTCCGAAGGGGACACGTGCGCCTGAACCCGTCGTGGCCGTGCGCTCGCGGCCGGCGGCGGCGCACCGCAAGGCTCCGAGGCGGCGCTGCGCGCACCAGGCGTAGAGCGCGGCGGACCCGCACGCCGACCACCATCCGACTGGCGCCGCGGGGCCCGTTCGCGGGTGTCGGCCGAGGTGGCGGTGTGCGGCCTCAGCCGTTCGCCGGGCTCCCGGTGCCGTCCCGCGGGGGCAGGGCGCGTTCCATGCGGATCAGCCTCACCCGGTAGTCCATGCCGGGCACGTCGAAATCCACTTCGCCGCGGGGCGTGTAGCCCAGCCCTGCGTAGAACGGTTCGAGAACGGGGTTGGACGTGTCGCAGTCCAGGCGGGACACCGACCGGCCGGAGGCGGCGATGACTTCTTCGGCCACGCGGACGAGCCGCGGGCCTGTTCCCGTGCCGCGCAGGCAGCGGTCCACGGCCACCCCGTGGATGTATCCGGCGGGTTCGGACTGCTGCCCCCAGATCATGGGGTCCTCCCAGACCACCCGGACGCTCGCGAGAACCCGCTCGGGGTGGCCCGGGGCCTCCACGACCCACCACTCACCGCGTTCGATCTCCTGCTCCACCTGGGCGGCGGTGAACTCGCCCTCGCGCCACTGGTCGATGCCGCGCGCCTGCATCCAGCGGGCCAGCGTGTCCCGGAGCTCGACGATGCCCGCGGCATGACGGTGCCGGGCGGGTGTCACGTCCAGGACGTCCGGACCAGCCGTGCTCGGGGCGGGACGGGAACTGGGGAGGGCGGCGTCGTCGGCTGGCATGCCCCGAGGGTAGAGCAGGAGCGGGCGCGGGGGACGCGGTGTGACGGAACGTGACCGGGGCCCGGGAGCGGTACGCCAGTGGCTGAACGTTCTTGACCCGTGGAACGGCGGCGATGGACAGTTGAAGCATCACGCCCGCAAACGGAAGGATGTTTCACCATGGCTGAAAAGTTCACTCTCCCCGATCTCCCGTACGACTACGCCGCGCTGGAGCCGCACATCTCGGCCCAGATCATGCAGCTGCACCACGACAAGCACCACAACACGTACGTGACCGGTGCGAACACCGCACTGGAGAAGATGGAGGAGGCCCGCGCCAACGGTGACGCCGCCGGTGCCGCCAAGCTCTCCAAGGACCTGCAGTTCAACCTGGGTGGTCACATCAACCACTCCATCTTCTGGAAGAACCTGTCCCCCGAGGGCGGCGACAAGCCCACCGGTGAGCTCGCCGCGGCGATCGACACCTTCTTCGGCTCCTTCGACGGCTTCCGGGACCACTTCACCGCCGCCGCCACGAGCATCCAGGGCTCAGGCTGGGCCATCCTCGCGTACGAGCCCGTTGCCGGGAACCTGGTGATCGAGCAGATGTACGACCAGCAGAACGGCGTTCCCGTGGCCACCATCCCGCTGCTGCAGCTGGACATGTGGGAGCACGCCTTCTACCTGGACTACCAGAACGTCAAGGCGGACTACGTCAAGGCCTTCTGGAACATCGTGAACTGGGCGGACGTCTCCGAGCGCTTCGAGAAGGCACGCGCCGGGGCCAAGTCCCTCATCTGATCCACTCGTGACGCGCTGCCTCCAGGCGTCATGACCCGCGAAACCCCGCCCGGCCCGCGCCGCGCGGGGTTTCGCGCTACCAGCCAGCCATTCCGAGGAGTCCCGCCCATGAGCACGCCCCGTTTCCTGGTGACCCAGGAGATCCCCGAACCCGGCCCGAGCATCCTGCGCGACGCGGGAGAAGTGGAGATCCGCAGCGGCATGAGCGCCGACGAGCTGCGGGAGGCGGTAACGGGTGGTGAGTACGACGTGGTGCTGTCCCAGACCTCGGACCGCTTCGACGCCGAGCTCCTGGGCGCTGCGACGATCAAGGGCATCGCGAACTACGCGGTGGGGTACAACAACATCGACGTCCCCGCGGCGACGGAGCACGGCATCGCGGTGGGCAACACCCCGGACGTGCTCAACGATGCCACCGCGAACGTGGCCGTGCTGCTGCTCCTGGGCGCGGCGCGTCGTGCCCACGAGGCCTCCGAGCACCTGCGCAGCGGGCAGTTCGAGGGTCTGCGCCCGGATCTGCTGGTGGGGCAGGACGTCACGGGTGCCACGCTCGGGATCGCGGGGATGGGGCGCATCGGCAAGGCCGTGGCGCACCGCGCTCTGGGCTTCGGGATGAGGGTCGTGTTCACGCAGCGTCCGCCGCAGGACCGGGAGGTCTCCGACGACGAGCTCGGGGACCTCGCGGGCCGGGTGACCCAGGTGCGGTGGGACGAGCTCGTGGAGAGGAGCGACTACATCTCGCTGCACGTGCCGCTCACCGAGGAGACCACGCACCTGATCGACGCGGACGTGCTGCGCCGGATGAAGTCCACCGCGGTGCTCATCAACACCGCGCGCGGGCCCGTGGTGGACGAGGAAGCCCTGGTGCGCGCCCTGCGCACGGGCGAGATCTTCGCGGCAGGCCTGGACGTGTTCGAGAACGAGCCCGCGGTGGAGCCCGAGCTGCTGGAGCTGCCCAACGCGTTCCTGCTCCCGCACGTGGGCTCCGCGGAGCAGGGCACCCGGGCGGGAATGGCGCGCATGGCCGCGGAGAACGCCGTGGCCATGGCCCGCGGGGAGGAGCCGCCGTACCCGGTGACCGTGTAGGGGAGCGGGCCCGACCACCGTTGCCCGGACTGTGGCGGGCGACCCCGCACCGCCCGGTCGCAGACGCCCCGAATCCCGGCCGCGCGCCGCATCAGCAGGGTGCCGGGCGGGCCCCGGGGTGGCCGCCACGGAATCGGCTTGGCCGGACGGACAGCAGATCGCCCGGCTCAGGAGCCGCCACGCAGCGCCGTGACCACGTCCGCGGTGGCGGTGACTGCCGCGTCTACGTCCTCGCACGTCGTGTCCCTGCCCAGGCTGTAGCGCACTGCGGTGCTCGCCACCTCCGGCGGGAGGCCCAGGGCGGTGAGCACGTGGGACGGTTCCGTGGAGCCCGCCGAGCACGCCGACCCCGAGGACACCAGCACCCCTCGGTTCTCCAGGTCCACCAGCACGGTTTCCCCGTTGACGCCCGGGAAGCAGAAGCTCGCGTTCGTGGCCAACCTGTTCCCGCCGGCGCTCGGGTCCGGGCCCGTGAGCAGAGCACCGGGAACCCCGCTCAGGATTCCACCGATCAACCGGTCCCGCAGTGCGGCGCCATGCCGCACGAACTCGCCGCGCTCGCGCTCCGCCGCCTCCAGGGCGACGGCGAGCCCCACCGCCCCGGCCACCGTGGACGTCCCAGAGCGCCGACCCCGCTCGTGACCCCCGCCGCTCAGCAGCGGCCGCAGGGGTGTCCCCCGCTTGACCCAGAGCAGTCCGATGCCCGGGGGCGTGCCGATCTTGTGACCCGCAAGGCTCAGCGCGCTCACCCCGAGTTCCCGCACGTCCAGCGGCAGCACTCCCGCGGCCTGCACGGCATCCGTGTGCAGGGGGACGCCGTGCTCGGCAGCGATCTCCGCCAGCGCCGCGATGTCCTGCACGGTGCCCACCTCGTTGTTCGCGAGCATCACGGAGGCCACGGCGACCTCCGCCGCGGCGTCGTCGCCCCGGAGCAGCGCGCGGAAGGCGTCCGGAAGCACGACGCCGCTCGCGTCCACGGGAGCGGTCCGCGCCTCGAAGCCGTCGTACCGGGCGAGGTCCGCCGCCGAGTCCAGGACGGCGTGGTGCTCGATCGCGCTCGGGACCACGCGCGTGCGGGTCGCGCGGCGTTCGCGGCGGGCCAGCGCAATGCCCTTGACCGCGAGGTTGTCCGCCTCCGTGCCGCCGGAGGTGAGGACGATCTCGCCGGGGCGGGCGTGGAGCACCGCGGCCACGCGCTCGCGGGCGTCCTCCAGGGCGCGGGCCGCACGGCGGCCCCGCTCGTGGTGGCTGGACGCGTTGCCGTACTCGGTGGTGAGCCACGGCCACATGGCCTCGAGCACGTCCCGGCGGGGAGCGGCGGTGGCGGCGTGGTCCAGGTAGATCATGGGTGTCCTCTCACGAGCAGAAGGATGACGGGCGGCGGGAGCTGCGGTAGACAGGGAACATGGATGCGAACTCACTCACCACCCTGGCCCGCACACTGCTGGAGCAGGCCCACGAGGTCTCCAGTGGACGCGCCGCGCACAACCTCCACGGGGGCCGTGGCCACCGCCTGCAGCAGACGGTGATCGCGCTCGTGCAGGGCGAGGATCTCAAGGAGCACGAGAACCCCGGTGAGGCCACCCTGCAGGTGGTCGAGGGACGCGTGGAGCTCGCCGCGGGCGAGGACTCCGTGACACTGTCCGCGGGGGAGCACGCCGTGATCCCGCAGCAGCGGCACTCCCTCCACGCCCAGGAGGACTCCGTGGTCCTGCTGAGCCTGGTGAACGCCCACTAGCCCACGGCGATGTCCAGGCCCAGGTCGAGTGCGCGGACGGAATGGGTCAGGGCTCCCGCGGAGATCACGTCCACTCCCGTGGCGGCCACCCGGCTAATGGTCTCCAGGGTGATGCCGCCGGAGGCCTCCACGGTGGCGCGGCCGTCGATCATGGCCACCCCGCTGACCAGGTCCGCGGGGGCGAAGTTGTCCAGGAGCACCACGTCCGCGCCGCCGGCCAGGACGTCCTCGATCTGGTCCAGACGGTCCACCTCCACCTCCAGGCATGCCGTGTGGGGCATCTTCCGGCGCAGCTCGCGCAGGGCGCGGGGGAGCGAGGCGCCGCCCGCCGTGAGCACGGCCAGGTGGTTGTCCTTGAGCATCACGGCGTCCGAGAGGCCGAAGCGGTGGTTGTGTCCGCCGCCGCACGTCACCGCGTGCTTCTCCAGGGTCCGCAGCCCGGGGGTGGTCTTGCGGGTGTCGCACACGCGGGTGCGGGTGATGGTCCCGGCGGGCAGCTTGTTCGCGCGCTCCACCTCCGCGACGGTCTCCTCCACCGCGGCCACGTAGCGCGCGGTGGTCGTGGTGATCCCGGACATGCGCTGCACGAGGTTCAGCACCGTGCGCTCGGCGGTCAGCAGGGGGCGCGCCGGCCCGGAGATGGTTGCCACCACGGTTCCCGCGTCCAGGTGGTCCCCGTCGCGCACGTGCAGCTCCACGGTCAGGTCCGGATCGGCCACGGCGAATCCCACGCGGATCACGTCCTCCCCGGCGAACACTCCGGTCTCGCGTGCGGTCACCGTGGCGGCGGCCCGCGCGTCCGCCGGGATCGCGAGCTCGGAGGTGAGATCCCCCCACGGGGCGTCCTCCGCGAGTCCGGCGCGGATCACGGTCTCAACGGCTGAGCGGTGCAGCATGTGCCGTCCTTTCCTGAATGTCGTAGAGGTCCTGGGTGTTCTGGAAGTCACGGGGCCCGTGGCCGCCGTGGAGGTCGTGGTCCCCGCGGCTGCCGGGAGTGTCGGGGGCGGGTTTCTGGCGGGTTCCCGCCGCGGGGTCGCGGGGATCCGGGTGGCCCGAGCTGCCCGCGCTGGACGCGCCGTCCGCGCGATGGTGCGCCCCGCAGGACTCCGTCCGCAGCCGCGCCGCCCTGACGAGCTCGCGCGCCACGGTCAGCAGGTTGCGGTCCTCGTGCTCCGACAGCGTCTCCGCCTCCGCTCGGGGGCCTTCCGACGACGCCGCCGCGAGCCACCCGTCCAGCGTCCGCTCCACCTCCGCGAGCCCCGCGTCCGTGCGCACCACTCCGGCGCCCCGCCACATCACGGCCTGCAGTGCCGCGCGGGTGAACGGGCTCTGCGCGTCCCGACGCGTGGTGGCTTTTCGGGACGTGCGCGTGAAGGGCACTGCGGCGGCCGCGGCCTGGCCCCGGGCCGTGCGACGAACCTGCCCGCGGGGCCCGGGTGGAGTGGTCGGGGCCGGTGCGGGCGACGCACACGGGAGCGGGCCGGTCGCCGCACTGGATGATGCATATGCATATGAGTGCGGACCCTGCGACATGGCGCGGGTGTCGTGGTCCTCCAGGGAGGGGTGGAGTGCGGGTCCTGCCCAGGACGTGGGATCGGCCGGCGCGTCCGCCACGAGCCGCCCGATGCGTTCACCGAAGACCACGGCCTCCAGCAGCGAGTTGGAGGCGAGCCGGTTGGCGCCGTGCAGGCCGGTGGCCGCGCACTCACCCGCGGCCCACAGCCCGGGCACACTCGTGCGCCCGGTTCCGTCCGTGGCGACGCCGCCCATGAGGTAGTGCGCGGCAGGGCTCACCGGAACGGGCTCGCGGGACCAGTCGATGCCGTGCTCCCGCAGCGCACGGTCGATCGTGGGGAAGCGGTGGGCCAGGAACTCGGATCGGACGGTGCCGTCCGGCACGGGGAGCTGCGTGCAGTCCAGGAACACCTCGGCCTCGGGCGCGGACGCCCGTTCGGCCGCAATGGCCCGGGCCACCACGTCCCGGGGTGCGAGCTCCGCGAGCGGGTGCTGCTGGAGCATGAAGCGCTCGCCGCGGTGGTTGCGCAGCACTGCGCCCTCGCCGCGCACCGCCTCGGAGATCAGGAACGACCCCGGAGCGGCCAGGGCGGTGGGGTGGAACTGCAGGAACTCCAAATCCCGCACGGCTGCGCCCGCCCGCAGGGCCAGCGCGATGCCGTCCCCCGTGGCCACCGCGGGGTTCGTGGTGAACGGGTGCAGCTGTCCCGCTCCGCCGGTGGCGAGCACCACGTGGTCGGCGGCCAGGACGGACTCCGGGCCGAGGCCCCCGTCCGCGGCCACGGGGCGCACGGTCACACCGCGCACCACGCCACGGTCCAGCTCGAGCCGTGTGACCACGGTGTATTCCCTGATGGACATGTCACTCCGTGCCGCCGCGGTACGGACGGCACCCGTCAGCGCGCTCTGCATGACATGACCCGTGGCGTCTCCGCCCGCGTGCAGGATCCGCGGCACGCTGTGGGCTCCCTCGAGTCCCTGGACCCAGGGGGAGTCGGGACCGGCCACGCGGTCGAACCGCACGCCGTGCTCCGTGAGGACGGTGACGGCGTCCGGCGAGTCGGCGACGACGCCGCGCACCACCTCGGCATCGCACAGCCCTGCCCCCGCGGCCTCGGTGTCCCGGGCGTGCAGCTGCGAGGAGTCGAGGGACTGGCCGCCCGGCAGATCGCGGGTCGTGGCGGCGATCCCGCCCTGCGCCCGGTCCGTGGCGGTGTGCCCGAGGGCGGATTTCGTGAGCACGGTGACCCGCGCCCCGCACGAGGTCGCCCGCAGTGCCGCGGTGAGTCCCGCGGCACCGGAACCCACCACGAGCACGTGCACGGGAGCGTCCGCCGCTCCGGAGGGCACGGCGTCACGCACGCGGCACCGCGGCGAGCATGCGCTCCAGCGCCACCGACGCCTCGCGCGCGACCTCGCGGTCCACGCTCACCCGGTTGACCACCCGCCCGGCCACGAGCTCCTCCAGCACCCACGCGAGGTACCCCGGGTGGATGCGGTACATCGTGGAGCACGGGCAGATCACGGGGTCCAGGCAGAAAATGGTGTGCTCGGGGTGCTCGGCGGCCAGGCGGTTGACCATGTTGATCTCGGTGCCGATCGCGAACGTCCGCCCCGGTTCAGCGGCCGCCACGGCCTTGCGGATGTGGTCGGTGGAACCGGAGGAGTCGGCGGCGTCCACGACCTCCATGGGGCACTCGGGGTGGGCCACCACGGTGCAGCCGGGGTGCTCGGCGCGCGCCTGCTCGATCTGCGCCACGGTGAAGCGGCGGTGCACGGAGCAGAAGCCGTGCCACAGGATCACGCGCGCATCGGCCAGGGACTCGGGGGAGTTGCCGCCCAGCGGCTTGCGGGGGTTCCACAGGGGCATCTGCTCCAGGGGCACCCCCATGGCCTTGGCGGTGTTGCGCCCCAGGTGCTGATCCGGGAAGAACAGCACCCGCTGCCCGCGGGCGAACGCCCACTCCAGCACCGTGGCGGCGTTCGAGGACGTGCACACGATGCCGCCGTTGCGCCCGCAGAACGCCTTGAGCGCCGCGGAGGAGTTCATGTAGGTCACGGGGACCACCGAGGCCAGGGGCTCACCGCGCTCGTCCGTGAGCACGGAGCCGTTCTCGTCCGTGGCGTGCGGCCCCAGCACGTCCGCGAGCTCGGCCCAGCACTCCTCCACCGAGTCCTCGTCCGCCATGTCCGCCATGGAGCAGCCCGCGGCGGGGTTCGGCAGGATCACGGCCTGCGCGTCCGTGGAGAGGATGTCCGCGGTCTCCGCCATGAAGTGCACGCCGCAGAACACGATGGCCTCCGCCCCCGGGTGCGCCCTGGCCTGCTGTGCGAGCTGGAAGGAGTCCCCGATGAAGTCCGCGTGCGCCACGACCTCGTCCCGCTGGTAGAAGTGGCCCATCACCACCACGCGCTCCCCCAGGGTCCGCTTGGCCGCGCGGATCATGGCGTCCAGCTCCTGGGGGCTCGCGTCCCGGTACCGCTGCGGGATGGCGGGCTGTGCCGGCGAGCCCGGGGGGACGACGTCGTGCTGGGACGCCCCGGGGCCGTAGCCCTCGGTGAGCGGGGTGGGGAAGTCCCACGGCTGCTCGGCGAGCGCCGCGCTGCACGAGGCGCTCGCGCCGGGCGCGGCGTCGGGACGGGAGGTCAGCAGGGTCAGGCGGGTGGCCACGGAGGTCATGGTGTCTCCTGGTGCAGAGGGTTCGGTCCGGATCGGAAGAAGTCGGGGGCGCCGTCCGCCGTGAAGCGGTACAGCGCCGGGGGTCTGTGCGGTGTGCCGGGAACGCGCTCGCCGGTGTCCTGCAGCCGCCCGGAGCGCAGCACGTGGCGGCGGAAGTTGGGGGCGTCCACCGAGCGGCCGAGGATCGCCTCGTGCACCTCGCGCAGCTGCGCGATCGTGAAGGCGGCGGGCAGGAAGGAGCGCGCCACCGTGGGATCGGCGATCCGGTCGCGCAGCCTCTCGAGGGCGTGGGCCACGACGAGCGAGTGGTCGAAGGCCAGGGGCGGCAGGTCGGTGGCCCGCAGCCACGTGACGTTCAGGTCCTCCTCGCCCGCCGCGGCGTCCTGGGCGGGCAGGGCGGCCCAGTAGACCACGGTGACCACGCGCTCGTCGGCGCCCTGGGACCGGGTGAGCCCGCCGAACGTGGCGAGCTGCTCCAGGTGGGAGGCGTCCAGGCCCGCGGTGAGCCGCAGGTACGCGGTCGCGGCGTCCTCGAGCGTCTGGTCCCCGTCCAGCGGGCCGCCGGGCAGGGCCCACATGTGGTGGTACGGCTCGCGGATGCGGCGCACCAGCGGCAGCCACAGCTCGTGGCGGCCACCGGGGCCGGTGGGGCGCACCGTGAAGATCACGGTGGACACGGCGATGCTCGCGCACGGTGTGCTCACGGGGGCCGCCTTCCACGGGGGAACCGGGGGTGCCCAGTTGATGTCACAGCGACTCTAACGGCTAAAAGTCAGAATGACACTAAGGGCGGCTGTGTGACGCGCCGGGGCCCTGGTCGGGGCACACCCACTACGTTGCGTGAGCGCCCCGGTGGCGCCGCGGCGTCGCCCTTCCCGGGCCGGGTGGCGCCATCTTGTCCGCGTGCCCGTGTCCTGCCCCGCCCGAGCCCGGTGGTTGCGTACGGTGGGCAGATCACGCGTCCGCCGCAGCCGTCAGAACGGAACCCGCCATGTCCTCCACCGCGCCCAGCGCCCGCCCGAAAGGGACCGGGACCAGGGGAACCGGTGTCCTGCTCAGGATCCTGAACTGGATCGAATGGGTGGGCAACAAGCTTCCCGATCCCTTCTGGCTCTTCCTGATGCTCGCGGGCATCGTGCTCCTGCTCAGCTGGGTCCTCTCCGCCGTGGGACTCAGCGCCGTGAACCCTGCCACCGGCAAGACCGTGGCGGTCACCAACCTCCTGGCCCCGGACGGGCTGCGGAAGATGATCTCCGAATCGGTGACCAACTTCGTGGAGTTCCCCCCGCTGGGCCTGGTGATCGTGGTGCTGCTGGGTGTGGCCGTGGCCGAGCAGTCCGGGATGCTCTCCGCGGCACTGCGCGGTTCGGTGGCGCGCGTGGGGCCCAAGTGGCTCACGTTCGTGCTCGCGCTCACCGGCATCACCGGCTCCATCGCCTCGGACGCCATGTACGTGGTGCTGATCCCGCTGGGGGCACTCGCGTTCAAGGCCGCCGGGCGCTCACCCGTGGTGGGTCTGATCGTGGCGTTCTGCTCCGTGGCGGCCGGCTTCAACGCGTCCCTGCTTCCCACGGCGTCGGACGCGCTGCTGGGCGGCATCACCACCGCGGCCGCGGGGCTGATCGACAAGAGCGTGATCGTCACGCCGGTGTCCAACTACTTCTTCACGTTCGTCTCCTCGCTGGTGCTGGCCGCGATCATCACCCTGGTCACCGAGACCGTGCTCTCCAAGCGCGGTGAGGCGCTCGCCGAGGACACGGACACCAAGCAGCAGGACATGGGCGACTTCAACGACATGCGCCTCAAGCCCCGAGAGAAGCGCGGTCTGCGCAATGCCGGGATCGCCTTCCTGGTCATGCTGGCGCTCTACCTCCTGCTGCTGCTGATCCCCGGCTCACCGCTGCGCGCCGAGGACGGTTCCGTGCTGATGTCCCCGCTGCTGCTCAACGTGGGCATCGTGATCGCCATCGTGTTCGCGGTGGTGGGCTGGGTGTACGGCCGCGCCGCCGGGACCATGACGCGGGCCCGCGAGATCCCCGAGGCCATGGCCAAGGGACTGACCACCGTGACGCCGGTGCTCGTGCTGTTCTTCGCGGCCGCTCAGTTCACCGCGTACTTCCAGTGGTCCGGGATCGGACCCGTGCTGGCCGTGTACGGCGCGGACTTCATCGGCTCGCTGGGGCTCAGCCCGGTGTTCACCTTCACGGGGATCGTGCTGATCGTGGCCGTGATGAACCTGCTCATCACCTCCGGTTCCGCCCAGTGGACGCTGCTGGCGCCGGTGATGGTGCCCATGCTCATGCTGCTGAACGTGTCCCCGGAGATGACCCAGGCGCTGTTCCGCATCGGCGACTCCCCCACCAACGTGATCAGCCCCGTGAGCCCCTACTTCGCGCTCGTGCTCGGCTACCTCCGCCGCTACCAGAAGGAGGCCGGCGTGGGCACGCTCATCTCCCTGGTGCTCCCGGTCTCGATCGCCATGCTGATCGGCTGGTTCCTGCTGTTCGTGCTCTGGTATCTGCTGGGCCTGCCGCTGGGGCCGCAGGACCTCTGAGGCCGCGGTTCCCGCCGCGGGACGACGACGCCGCGCCGCCCCCTCCACGGTCCTCGCCCTTCCTGCCGGGGCGCCCCCGCAGCACACTCGACGCAGCCCCTCCCCGCACGCGCGCGGGGAGGGGCTGCGTCCATCCCCGCGCTCCGGCACGGCGGCGCCACCGCGCCCATCACGCACGAACGCCCCTCCCCGCGCGGGGGAGGGGCGTTCGGTGTCACCACGGTGGGCGGTGGCGGGTGGGGATCAGTCGTTCGTCTTCACGGTGAGCTTGTCCCCGGAGACGGTCACCGTGCCCGAGCCGTAGATGCTCGAGGTGGTGTCCTTGTCCTTCCAGTCGGCGGGTTCGTCGTCGTCGTACTCCTCGTTGTACTGGTAGTCCAGCCGCACCTCACCGGACCTGGAGGTGGAGTACGAGATCTCGTCGCTCGTCTCCGAGGAGGAGGACACCGAGTACGTGGGGTAGCGCTCGATGGTCCACGAGGGGTTGCGATAGTCCTTCTTGTCCCCGAAGATCGAGTACTCGAACGGGCAGCCCTGGGGCTCGAACTCCGCCTTCTGGGCGCACTGGTCCAGTGTGGCGTTGAGCTGCTTGGTGAGGTCCTGCTCCAGCGCGGGGGTGAAGGACCGGCTGAAGGACATGCTCGACTCCATGGACTGCGCCCCGGCGCGGATCTCCGCCACCTGGTTGCCGCCGTAGGTCACGTACTTGCCCGGGGAGGCCACACCCACGGCGTAGTCGCCCGGGAGCACGGTGAACTGCTGGGTGCGGGTGTCATTCTGCTGGTCCACCGCGACCTTCTGGTCGTTCACGGTCAGCTCGCCCACACCGGCGGGCACCTCCACGCTGAACGTCTGGTACAGCGGGTTGCCGGAGGAGTCGTCCACGCGCCAGGACTTGAACAGCCCGTTGCGCGAGTCGCTGACCATGGGCACGTCCACGGGGGTGGTCACCCCGTCCTGGGTGACGTTCGCGTGGACCGTGGCGTGGTCCCCGTTGATGTCCGTGTCCTTGACCTCGTAGGAGGAGATCCGGTTCTGTGCGGCGCCGTAGACGCCGTCGGTGAGCAGCGCGCGCTCGGCGGTGTTCACATTGGGGTTCGCCGTGTCCGTCACCGCGGAGGCTTTGCCGTTCTGCACGGACCGCAGCAGCTCCTCGGCCTGGTTGTCCGGACCGAACACGGTGCGGCTCAGGATGGAGAACACCACCGCGGCCACCACGCCCAGCAGGACCAGTGCGCCCACGATGATCGCGACCAGCCGGATCCGCTTCTTCTTCGCCGGGTCCATCGGGGTGCGCTGCACGGGCATGCTCGCGGTGGACGTGGGGTCGTCGTAGCTCGGCAGCGTCCGCGTCTGCTCGCCCGCGGCGGGGACGTCCCGCTGGGCGCTCACCCGCTCGTCGGCGGGGTACTGCCCGGGCGACGTCGTTCCCGCCGCTGCCTGCGCCGGGGCACCGGGTGCGGTGGTGCCGGGGACGGCGTCGTCGGGTGCCGAGGCGTGCGGTGCGGTACGGTGCGCGGCGGCGACACCCGCGCCGCCCATTGCGGCGGCGGAGGCCACCACGGCGGCGCGGCCGCGGGCCCGGTCCGATCCGCGCAGTGCGCGGGTCAGGGGAGCGGGCAGGGAGTGCATGAACGCGGGGGCCACGAAACGGGCCAGGAGCTCGATGACCACCCCCCACAGCAGGAACACCAGGCAGGTCCAGCCGGCCGGGCGCACGCTGAAGCCGGCGGACGCCGTGCTGGAGCCCTCACCGAGGAAGGTGCCGGACACCCGGAGCAGCCACATGAGCAGCAGGCCCAGCACGAAGTAGGCCAGCGGCAGCACGGCCCAGGAGAACGGGTTGCGCGTGACGCGCTGGTCCACGGGACGCACGTGTGCCCACACGAGGGCGGCGCACACCACGGAGACGACGGCCAGCAGGATGCTCAGCACCACGGCCCAGGCGGGGATGGTGCCGTCGGACCACAGGTAGAAGACGTCGTGGCGTCCCGCGAGGTCACCAAAGCCGGAGGCCGCGCCCCCGGTGTACAGCCCGGACAGCAGGGACGCGACGAACAGCCAGCCCACCGCGAGCGGCAGCCACAGCAGGGCGGAGAACCCGGCTGCCGCGCCCAGCTTGATGAACACGAAGATCAGCAGGCCCAGCCCGGCCAGACTGCCGAACACCGCGAACTGCACCGCCATGGGGCGCAGCACCTGGAGCAGACCGGGGGCGGTGCGCTCGGCGCCGATCACCACACGGCCGGGGGTGGTCTGGGTGGAGCGGGCATTGAATGCCGCGGCCGCCGTCAGCAAACCCACCACGAACAGCACGGGGAACAGCAGGCCGCCCATGGCCGTGATGCGCAGCCGCACGTCCGTGTAGAACATAGTGGTGTCCGACTGCAGGGCGGTGAGCACGGTGCCGATCAGAGCCAGCAGGCCCCACGTGACGCCGCTCAGGGCAGCCATGACCCACTGCACGGCACGGGTCTCCACGCGCAGTCCGGCGGAGAGCTTGCGGGCGAGGAACCACGCTGCCGCGATGCCGCACGCGAGGGCGAAGTACTGCGGGACCGTGATGCCACCGGACGCACTGTCGCCGTCCGCGCTGATGATCGCGCGCAGCGGCACCAGCGCGGCCATCGCGGCGAGTTGGAACGGGGCGGAGACAATCCAGCTCCATCCGGAGGTCTCGGTGTCAACCCCCACGGCGTCCCCCAGCTGGTCGTTCAGCTGCTCGGTGACGCCACTGCTCGAATCGTTGGAGATGGCCAGGCCCAGCGCACTCAGCAGCAGCGCGATGATCGACCCGATGACGGTGCCGGCGTAGCCGCCGAGGCCCGCCACGACGGGGACCCACCAGTGGCGCCCGGTCATGCTCGCCAGCGCGGCGGGCGGTGTGTAGGCCGGAGCGGCCGTCCCGGCGCTCGTGGGGGCGGTGGTGCCGTCGGACGGGATGGCGCGGGTGCGGTCCGCGCCGTCGTCCGCGGCGGTGTGCGAGGTTTCGGGGTGCTCCGTGCCGCCCGTGGCGGGAGCACCTCCTGTGTGCTGCGGGTCCGGTTCCCGGGACTCGCCCGCCGGATCGTGCGCCGATGAAGGCATGGTCATCTCTCCCCTGGGGTGGTCAGCCGATGCCCAGAATGAAACCTGGGTAAAACCTGAATATCAGACGGGGCGTGCTGAACACGGGCCGACCTACCGGGAGGGGGACATGTTTATGAATGTGTCACTAAAAACCGGGGGCTGCGGGCCGGGGTGGTTCGCCGGACCGGCCTGGAGCCCGGGCGCCGCGCACGACGTGCGTTCCGGCGCCGTGCGCGCTCACCCCTGGCGGCGCGGCCCCTCCGAACCGGCGGGGTACTCCTGCAGCGGGGCGCAGGTGTCGTAGGCGTGCTGGATGAGGTCGATGATCCGCCAGCCCTCCTCGGTGGCGTCCGCGCGCACCGTGAAGGTGGGGTCCCCGTCCAGGATCCATCGCATCACGGAGCCGTACGCGGTCAGTCCGGGCTCCGGCACGCCGCTGGACAGCGTGAGCCGGTTCATCCCGCGGGAGTCGAAGGGGCTGCCCACGTTCGCCTCCAGCTGCACGTGCTCCTCCTCAAAGCCCACGGTCAGGGCATTGGGCGCGGTGGGGTGCGGCCAGCCCCGGTACTCGTGCGGCGGGCGGCGGAACGTCACGCGAATGTGCTGGGCGGGGTTGCCGATTGCCTTGCCCGAGCGCAGCGTCACGGGCACACCGTTCCAGCGCCATGTGTCCACCTCCAGGGTCACCTGCACGAACGTCTCGGTCTCCCGCTCCGGGTCCACGTCCTTCTCCCGCGCGTAGTCCGGGACCTCGTGGCCGCCCACGGTCCCGGCGGTGTAGCGGCCGCGCACCACCGGGGTGATCCCCGGGTGCTCGGCGGCGTGCGTGGCGGACTCCTGGTCCCACAGCCGGGTGGCGCGCAGGATGTGCGCGGTGTTCGCGGGGACCTCCACGGCGTCGAAGCGCGAGGGTGGATCCATCATGGTCAGCGCCATGACCTGCAGCAGGTGGGACTGCAGCATGTCCCGCGCGGCACCGGTGGAGTCGTAGAACTCGCCGCGGCCCTCCAGGGCCAGGGTCTCGTCGAAGACGATCTCGATGGACTCGATGTGCCGGCGGTCCCACACGGGCTCGAACAGCCGGTTGGCAAAGCGCAGCCCCACGATGTCCAGCACCCCGGGCATGCCCAGGAAGTGGTCCACGCGGAACGTGTGCTCCTCGTCCACCAGCTGCGCCACCTGGGCGTTCAGCGCCCGCGCGGAGTCCAGGTCCGTGCCCACGGGCTTCTCCAGGGCGAGGTACAGGTCCTCGGGCAGCGAGTCCAGCTCAGCCAGGGCCGCGCACGCCTTCTTGGTGATGGCCGGGGCCAGGGCGAAGTACAGGCACACGGGGCCGACGACGCCGCTCAGCAGCTTCTCGAGGTCCGCCGCCTCGGTCACGTCGCACGAAACCCAGCGGGTGTTCTCCCGCGCGTGGTCCACGGCGGGGCCGGTGGCGTCCACGGACGAGAACGCCTTGGCGACAGTCTCCTCCCAGGTGTCCGCGCGCACGTCGTCGTCCGGGCCGAGCGGACCCGGGAAGTCGTCCCGGGCGGAGCCGATGACCGTGATCTCCCGCTCGGGCTGCATGGCGAGCAGCGAGCCCAGCCCCGGGAGCAGGAGGCGCGCGGTGAGGTCACCGGAGGCGCCGAGAATCACGAGGGTCCTGATGTTGTCCATGGGATCAGGGTAGGGGGTGGGGTGGGACTGCAGGGTGGATAGCCCATCAGCCGCCGGGCAGTCTCAGCCCGAGTCAACAGCGTTACGTCCTCCTGCATCCAGGGACGCCGACTGTTCTCGGGTGCTTACCCGCGCGTAGCCAGTCGTCCTGTGTCCCCTGGGGCTCAGGCGGCTCGCAGGAAGCGTGCCAGGGCCTCGCGTACGACTTCGCTGGCCTTCTGGCCGTGGTCGGTGGCGTAGGCGTCCAGCTGCTCTTTCAACGCGTGGGGGATGCGGGTCTGGATCACCGGGGAGGGTCCGCGGCCCTCGCCCACGCGCGGGCGCCCCATCTCCACGCGCTCGAACTCCTCCCAGGTCTCCACCCCGGCGGCGTCGAGCAGGATGCGCTCACCGGCCTTCGGGTCGCGGGTCAGGCGGCTGGCGTTGGGAACGACGGTGCCGCCCTCGATGTCGCGGGGCATTTTCTCGTATCAGTCCATGCTCAGTTCTCCTGGAGGTGGGGGCGGAACTTGCCGGTCAACTCCATCGCGTGGAAGATCAGCACCCCATGCGGGGGACGAATATCTGCGATGACTTCCAACCACCGGCCCGTCTGCGGGTGGCCAATGAACAGCGTTGCGTCCCCTTGCCCGTCACGGCCCGGAACGGGAACCGTGGACCACGGAAGCACGCACCGCGTACATCGCGTCTTCGCGGGCGATTCCGTGGCGGGCAGCCGAGGGGGTGAACTCAACGTTGCTCATGCTCCAGTCGGCTTAGGGCGTGGTGGGGGTGTGCCCCGGTGCGTAGGTCGTGTACCCGACTAGGCGCGGCAACGCGGCATGAGCGTAGACAGGGAGAAGGGCCCCAGGTGACGAATCATCTAAGGCCCTTCTCAAGTCTGCGCGTAGGCGACTAGCTCACAGCCAGAGCGGTACTACGGCGTTCGACTTCTAGGATAGCAATCAGGAGCGCCCCAATCGATCCCACCGAGGTCCTGACCCTCCTGTCCCAAGAACGGATGTCTTGGTACAAGAAGGACCCCAACAGCTGGCGCCTGCTGTCCGATGCTGACGCTCTGCGCCGCTACGAAAACCAAGCCGCCCTTCAGGCCAAGACCTGGGTGTTCATCGGCGGCGTCGAAGTCATCCTGCGTAACGCCCTGCACCATGCGCTCACCGATCACTATGGCGCCTGGCATGACGAGGACTCCCCCTTCGTTCGCGTTCTCACGACGCGCGACGCGGAGCGCCTGCGTGAAGCGCGCCGCACGTGCGAAGCAGACCGCGCTAGACGTTCCCGCACTTCGGGGAACGCCGCCATCGAACCTGGCCATATGGTCGCTGCTCTCACCTTCGGGTTCTGGCGCAAGCTGCTCTCCCGCAGCTACGACCGCACGCTATGGGTACCCGCCCTGCATAACGCGTTCCTGCCCGGCACAGCCCGCAGGCGGGTGTACGACGCGGCCGATCGCCTCAACATCCAACGCAACCGCATCGCCCACCACGAACGCATCACCAACCCCCGCCAGATCAGACAAGCCGGCCAGAACCTCGCCGGCGCAATCCGCCCGCAAGCGGAACTCTGGGTCAGCACTCTCTGGAACGAGATTCAGATCGCTCGCCCCTGAGGCACCTTCGTCGCGTTCGAGGCGCCAACCTCTGTGCGAGGACCATTCCCAACTTTCCCGATACAGCGAGTCCTGAAAGGCGCTAACGACGTGCGAGAAAGCGAGCTGTGGATCGAGGAACCCACTGACCCCCTCGACCCCTGGGGCAAGATCCGCCGCAGCGTGAACATCGACCTCATCAAGAACCTCGCCCGCGGACCTATCGCAGGAGACGATGACCTCGAATCAGCGATGTCGCTGGCACGCCTGGTTCGCGGCGCCTACACATCCTTCGGTACCGATGGCACCGCGAACGTCGAGCGAGAAGAAAGCTGGATCATCCTTCGAGCGCTCAGGATAATGCTCGAGCGACGCGGCCTCACCTTCGATCCACCCTGGCGCGACTATGACTCGTTCAAGTCCCACTGGGTCAGCGTCGGAGCTTCTGGCTCTGGCGGGTGGCAGGCTCGCCGCGACATCATCGGCCGGCACTTCGACCCGATCATCGAAGCCCTGGAAAAAGCCGAGGATGTCCAAATCCGCTCAGACTTGGTGGAACCTGTCTCACCTCACGCGAAGACCGGATGGACGCGAGTCGACACTGAGATCGCAGGACTGCGCCAGCGTTTCCGTACCGCGACCGCGATGCAGGACTACCGTGACTGCGGGAACCGCTCTGTAGCCGTTCTGGAGGCGTTGAGCGCCACCGTCTTCGACCCTGCCAAGCACTGGGCAGCAGGCGAGAAGCCACCACCCGTCGACAAGACAGACCTGCGTGTCGGCGCCTACATCGCAGAACGAATGGGCGGTAAGGAGAACGAGGAGCTGCGTGGACTCGTGAAGAAGGCCTCAGCCCTCGCACACAAGGTGAAGCATTCACCCCGCGCTGATCGAGTCAACGCAGGCATCGCTGCTGACGCGGTCATACTGCTCGCCAACATGCTGCGCCGACTCGCGGAGTAAGGCTCCTACTACCCGTTCACGCGGTGCAGAAAGCTTCGTTTGAGCTATACGAGGATCGGTACGAGGCAGTCGATCTCGCCTTCGCGCCGGTAGCTTTCGATATGGGGGCGCGTGGAGTCATGCCCCGCGTGCGAAAAAAGGACATCGAAAGCTTCACCGATCTGTCCGTACACCGCCGGCGCCTTACCTCGCAGGCGCAAACGCAGGTATGACCCACCGGGGATCGTCGTTTCGTCCAGGCCGAGAGGGTTGTCAGCATCGCGGTCCAGACGTGTTGAACACATGCGGTAGATCTGCGATCCGCCATAGACGAGGCCCATCATGCGCCGCCCCCTCAAGGAGTCGAAGCCATGCTCGAAGTCGGACCACCCCGCCTGGATGCTCGGGAGGTCGAGGGGGACGTCTCGACTCAGGGCGGGCAGGTCTTCGAGGGTGATGACGTCGATCCGACCTAAGGCGTGACGATCTGGGTAGTTACTCATGTGATAGGTCTAGCCAAGATTTTGGAAGGTTTTCAAGCCCTCGGGTGAGAGGTGCATGAACGGTCGTTCGAGCTACCTATCTGCGGCCATGTCCGTCCTCACGTTTAGCGTTGGGGGCATGAGTTGGGAACCAGTCCTCGAAGCAGTCGGTCAAGCGGTCAACGGTCGGAGCGAAGCCGCCAAGGCGGCTCTTGAAAAATGCTGGGATGAGACGGTCGAAGAAGACCATGCCCAACGGTGCGTGTTGGCGCACTACCTGGCCGACCAGCAGGAGAATCTTCAGAGCGAGACTCATTGGGACGAGCAATCCCTGACAGAGTTCACACACCTCCAAGACGGTGACCTCGCAGCCATCGGAGTTCCCTCGACAGGGGGGTTCGCTCCAAGCTTGCACCTTAACCTCGGTGATGATTACCTGCGCGCTGGGCGCGTCCAAGACGCCGAAGATCAGGCTGCACGGGCGCAGCAATCTGTCGCACGACTGCCCGAGCAGGGGTATGGCGCGATGATTCGGGACGGTGTTCGTCGCCTCCAAGGACGTGTCGAGGCGGCGAACGCGGCGCTGTAGCTCAAACGGTCGTTTGAACTACACGGTCATCAGCAGGTCGTCGGATTTAGGCGTTCATTCTGGTCGATTGTCAGGGCGATTCATGCCATGGTGGAAAAGAAGTGATGTCTACTAGGTAGGAGCAACCCCATGAGCGGGCAACTGACGAACCTCAAGCACAAGGTCCTCGGAGACCGCAGGGACAAGACCGCAGCGATCCACGAAGCGGGCTTCGAGAACGAAGCTAGTGCGGCCCAGTGGGCCAACGGCATCGCTACCGGACCTGTTGCCGATATGAGCGAACTCGCGTTGATCAAGCAGATCCGCGAAACTCGCCCTGACCTCACTCTCGCGACGGCGAGCTACATCGCCCAGCGCGCTAAGGCCCGAGCTGCCTGACAGGACGCTACACGCAGTGATGCCCCACCCTGAATTGGGTGGGGCATCACTGCGTGTAGCGCAAACGGTCGTTTGAGCTCCAGTCGGCTCAGGGCGTGGTGGGGGTGCGTCCCGGACGCGTAGGTCGTGTGCCCGGCCAGGTGCGACAACGCGGCATGAGCGTAGACGGGGAGAAGGGCCCCAGGTGACGAGTCATCTGAGGCCCTTCTCAAGTCTGCGCGTAGGCGACTAGCTCACAGCCAGGCTCGGTGTCACCTATCCGTACAGCAGTCCCCCCCCGTCACCCCTGGGGCCACTCACCCTCGTGGCCTGAAGTGAAGCTGCTGAAGGTATGGCTCCGAGCAGTGCAGAAACGGTCGAATACATGACAATGGAGGTGCAGGGTGCTGGTGAGGTACATGCGTGTGTCCAAGGCCGACGGGTCCCAGACCACCGATTTGCAGCGCGATGCCCTGCTCGCCGCCGGTGTCGAGGCTGATGCCCTGTAAGAGGACAAGGCCTCCGGCAAGACCAACGACCGCCCCGAGCTGGCCGCCTGCCTCAAGGCCCTGCGCTCCGGGGACACCTTGCTTGTATGGAAGCTGGACCGACCCGGGCGGGACCTGCGCCACTTGGTCAACATCGTGCACGACCTGACCGAGCAGGGCGTGGGATTGAAGGTGCTCACCGGCCAGGGGGCGGCGATCGACACCACCACTGCCTCGGGCAAGCTGGTGTTCGGGATCTTCGCGGCCTTGGCCGAGTTCGAGCGCGAGCTGATCTCCGAACGCACCAAGGCCGGCCTGGCCTCGGCCCGGGCTCGGGGCCGCAGGGGCGGGCGTCCCTACAAGATGACCCCGGCCAAGATCCGTCTGGCGATGGCCTCGAGGGGGAAGAGTGACACGAACGTCAGCGCGCTGTGCAAGGAACTGGGCATCACCCGCCAGACGCTCTACCGCCATGTCTCACCTACCGGTGAGCTGCGCGAGGCCGGATGCAAGGTGCTGGCCCAGCGGCGATGAACATCTGCGTGGCTGCGTGGCTGACTTGTGTCTAGGTCGTGGAGTGGCCCGGTGTTGGCGGTTCCCTCAGACTCAGGTGAGTTGAAGGGTGGTGAGGCAGGTGGCGGCTTCGTCGCTGGCGGAGAAGGTGCTCTGGCCGGTGTACCCGTCGTAGGTGACTTCGATGGTGCCGGTGATCCCTCGGGGCAGCCAGAAACCAGCGAAGCCGTTGTTGAAGGTGGTGACCTGTTCTTCGATGAGGGTCTGGCCGGTCGCGTCGTCGGTGATGCGGACGGTGATCTGTTC
This sequence comes from Kocuria tytonis, assembly GCF_003226895.2. Lineage (GTDB taxonomy): Bacteria > Actinomycetota > Actinomycetes > Actinomycetales > Micrococcaceae > Kocuria > Kocuria tytonis. The sequence goes on along the minus strand of NZ_PNJG02000002.1, from coordinate 400,504 downwards.
GTTGGCCAGTTCGCCGCGACAGGTGGTCAGGGAGTGATAGTGGCACTCGTGGGTCTGATCGAGGTAGGGGGCCAAAGACAGGTAGAACCGGTCCTGCGGCAGCGGGAGAATCAGTTCCTGTTCCGTGTCGGAGAGCAGGAGGTGATCGGCTCGGACCGAGGCCATTAGCTCGGTCGGGCGCTCAGCGACGGGGACCTGGTCGAGGTGGTCGATGATCTGCACGGCGTCCAGTCCGGCCAGATCATGATCGGCGAGGAATCCGGACTCACTGGTGGTCGCCGTGGTGCTGGTCGGCGCGGTGCTTGTTGTTACCGGCTGGGCCTGTGGCGCGGCGGTGCAGCCGGTGAGGGCCAGCAGCAGCGCCCCGGCCACGATCAGTTCTCGTTTCACTCAGTCCATTTTACGGCTGGCTCGCCGTTGATTTCGGGCGCCGCGGGGCGGAGTGTATGAAGATCCGTTGAAGATTTCCGCGTTAAGGGACCTGGCTGAACCCCTCCGACGGGGGCGGGCGCGACACTGATGGAATGGACATTCATCCGGGGCCACGGGCTCACCGTGTGCTGGTGGTCGATGACGAGAAGCCGTTGGCGAAGATGGTCGCCACGTACCTGGAGCGCGCGGGTTATCAGGTCACCACCGCGCACACCGGCCTGGAGGCTTTGCAAGCGGCACATGCCCTGGGTCCGGACGTGATCGTACTCGATCTGGGGCTTCCCGGGATGGACGGTCTGGAGGTATGCCGGCAGCTGCGGACCTACTCGGAGTGCTATGTGGTGATACTGACCGCGCGCGGTCAGGAGGAGGACAAGCTGGCCGGGCTGGCCGCCGGGGCCGATGACTACCTGACCAAGCCGTTCAGCGTGCGGGAGCTGGTGGCCCGGGTGCAGGCGGTGCTGCGTCGGCCGCGCACTACCGTGGACGGCACTGAACCGGCACAGGTGTTTGAGGACCTGGTGGTGGATCTGGTCGCTCATGAAGTTCGGGCACAGGATGCGGCGGTGGCGCTGACCCGCACCGAGTTCGACCTGTTGGCGGCACTGACGGCCCGCCCGCGCCAGGCCTTGTCCCGGCGACAATTGATCAACGTAGTCTGGGATCCGGCCTGGGTCGGGGATGAGCGGATCGTGGACGTGCACATCGGAAACATGCGCCGCAAACTCAACGAGGATCCGAACCGCTATATCGAGACGGTGCGGGGCGTGGGCTACCGGATGGCACACCGATGACCGGTCCTTACCGTCCCCGAGGAATGGCCTCTCGGTTCTTCCTGGCCCAATTGCTGGTGGTGGTCGCCAGCATCCTGGCGGCGGTGGTCATCGCCTCCCTGATCGGCCCCCCACTCTTCCATGAGCACCTGCTGCGGGCCGACGTGGCGCCGGAGGCCAGTCAGGTGCTGCACGTGGAGCGAGCCTACCGAGACGCCAACCTGTGGACCCTGGGGGTGGCCCTGGCCACGGCGCTGGTCCTGGCCACCGCGGTAGCCTGGTTCTTTGCCCGCCGTATCCACGCGTCCCTGCACGCGCTCACCGGCGCGGCGGCCTCGATGGCCAGCGGCCACTATGGCACCCGGGTTCCCGCCACAGGAGCCGGGATCGAGGTCGATGCCGTGGCGGAGGCGTTCAACACCATGGCCGAGCGACTGGACGGCACTGAACAGACCCGCCGGCGGTTACTGGCGGACCTGGCCCACGAGATGCGCACCCCGGTCTCGGTGCTCACTATCTACCTGGACGCCTTACACGACGGGGTCACTGCCTGGGATCAGGCCACCGCAGCGGTGATGACCGATCAGCTAGCGCGGCTGACCCGGCTGGTCGAGGACATGCACGATGTCTCCCGCGCCGAAGAGGGCCGACTCGACCTGGACTGCACCGACGAAACCCTCGACCAGCTGCTCCAAGCCACCACAGAGACCCACCACGAGGCCTTCGCCGCCCAGGGCGTCCAGCTGATCCTCCAGGTCCGTCAGGACAGCACGGTGCGCGTGGACCGGCAGCGGATCGGCCAGATTCTGGACAACCTGTTGACCAACGCGCTGCGCCACACCCCGACCGGCGGGACCGTCACCCTCAGCGCCGACCGGGCCCCCACCGGCCAGGCCCGGGTCACTGTCACCGACACCGGAGAGGGCATCACCGCCGAGCAGCTGGGCCAGGTCTTTGAGCGGTTCTACCGCGGGGATTCAGCCCGCGACCGTGACCACGGCGGCTCCGGGGTGGGTCTGGCCATTGCCCGCTCCCTGACCGAGGCCCACGGTGGAACCCTAACCGCCGCCTCTATCGGAGGCGGCCACGGGGCCACCTTCACCTTGTGCCTGCCCGCGAACCACCTCGAGCCGCCACCTGCGGTAAACGGCGCCTAACACTCCTTATAAAATACCCCTTGGGGGTATACCCTAAAAGAAGAGTCTTCGTTCTGAAAGGAACACTCATGACCCCGACCCACCCTCTATTGCCGATGGCCTCCGCCGGCTGTGCCTGCTGTGCCTCCACCCAAGATGGCTCAGGCCAGGACATCCCGGCCGCCGTCCCGACCACCCCTGGAACAGACGGGCCTGGAGCACCGGCCCCGGCTCCGGCAACCACATATCGAGTGGAGGGTATGACCTGTGGGCACTGCGCCAGGGCCGTGACTACGGCCCTGGAAGCGGTGGACGGCGTTCACGCCGCGAGCATCGAGCTGGTGCCCGGCAGCGTCTGCGCGGTGACCGTCACCAGTGACCGACCTGTGCCCTTCGACAGCGTCCGGGCGGCCGTCGAAGACGCCGGCTATAGCCTCGCCCCGTCCTAACGGTTCAGCACGCCCGCACCATCAACCACCCACTCCAGCGGGAAGGACAGCATGAGCAACCCGCAACATGAGCACCCCCACGGCCACCCGGCCCCGCCGGCGGGCCCACACGCCGGCCACCGAGACCACCACCAAGGCCACGGTGACCACGCCAATGCGGCCACCCACGGCCAGGCAATGCCGGGTGGGCACGTGAACTCGGCGGTGGACGAAGAACACCACGTCCACTCCCATGGCGAGCACGCCGGGCACAGCACGGCGATGTTCAAGAACCGGTTCTGGTGGTCGTTGATTCTGAGCGTCCCGGTGGTGATCTTCAGCCCCATGGTCGCCCACCTGCTGGGCTACCACGTCCCCGAGTTTCCCGGTTCGAACTGGATCGCCCCGGTGCTGGGCACGATCATCTTCGTCTATGGCGGTACCCCGTTCCTCAAAGGCGGGCTCCAGGAGATCCGGTCCCGTCAGCCGGGGATGATGCTGTTGATCGCGATGGCCATCACCGTGGCCTTCCTCGCCTCCTGGGTCACCACCTTGGGTGTCGGTGGGTTAGACCTGGACTTCTGGTGGGAGCTGGCCCTGCTGGTGACCATCATGTTGCTGGGGCACTGGATGGAGATGCGCGCCCTCGGGGCGGCGTCCTCCGCGCTGGACGCCCTGGCCGAGCTGCTGCCCGATACGGCCGAGAAAATCCCCGACCACGGCGGGGCCCCCGTCGCGGTGCCCATCGCCGAGCTGACGGTTGGTGACACCGTGCTGGTGCGCTCCGGGGCCCGGGTCCCGGCCGACGGGCAAATCGTGGACGGCGCGGCCGAGTTCGACGAGTCGATGATCACCGGCGAGTCCCAGCCCGTGGACCGCGGTCCCGGGGACACCGTGGTCGCCGGGACCGTGGCCACCGACAACACCGTCCGGGTCCGAATCGAGGCCACCGGTGAGGACACCACCCTGGCCGGGATCCAGCGGATGGTCGCCGACGCGCAAGACTCCTCCTCCCGCGCCCAGGCCCTGGCCGACCGGGCCGCGGCCCTGTTGTTCTGGTTCGCCCTGGCTGCCGGGATCATCACCGCGATCGTCTGGACGCTTATCGGCAGCCCGGATGACGCGGTGACCCGGACCGTCACCGTGCTGGTCATCGCCTGCCCGCATGCCCTGGGCCTGGCCATCCCGCTGGTCATCGCGATCTCCACCGAACGTGCCGCGAAGGCCGGGGTGCTGATCAAGGACCGGTTGGCGCTGGAAAAGATGCGCAGCATCGATGTGGTCCTGTTCGACAAGACCGGCACCCTGACTGAGGGTGCCCACGCCGTCGCCGGCACCGCCCCGGTACCGGGCGTGACCGAGGGTCGGCTGCTGGCGGTGGCCGCCGCCGCCGAGGCCGACAGTGAACACTCGGTGGCCCGGGCCATCGTCACCGCCGCCACCGAGCACCCCGAGGCCTCGGCCCAGCCCCTGCGTGGCACAGGCTTCAGAGCAGCCTCCGGTCGTGGCGTGCAAGCCACCGTGGACGGGACCGAGGTGCTGGTGGGTGGGCCGAACATGCTGCGCGAGTTCGACTTGGCCACCCCGACGGAGATCACCGAGACCACCGAGGCCTGGGCCGACCGCGGCGCCGGCGTGCTGCACGTGGTCCAAGACGGGCAGATCATCGGCGCGGTGGCCGTAGAGGACCGGGTCCGCCCGGAATCCCGGGCCGCCGTACGCGCCCTGCAGCACCACGGGGTCAAGGTCGCCATGATCACCGGCGACGCCCGCCAGGTCGCCCAGGCCGTAGGCGTGGACCTGGGTATCAACGAGGTCTTCGCCGAGGTGCTGCCCCAGGACAAGGACACCAAGGTCACCGAGCTCCAACAGCGCGGGCTGAGCGTGGCCATGGTCGGCGACGGCGTCAACGACGCCCCCGCCCTGGCCCGGGCCGAGGTCGGCATTGCCATCGGCGCCGGCACCGACGTGGCCATGGAATCGGCCGGCGTCGTGCTGGCCGACAACGACCCCCGCGCGGTGCTGTCGATAATCGAGCTGTCCCACGCCAGCTACCGCAAGATGATCCAGAACTTGGTCTGGGCCGCCGGGTACAACATCGCAGCCGTCCCGCTGGCCGCTGGCGTGCTCGCCCCGATCGGGTTCGTGCTCTCCCCGGCCGTCGGCGCAATCTTGATGTCACTGTCCACGATCATCGTGGCCCTGAACGCCCAGCTGCTGCGCCGCACCGACCTGGACCCGGCCCACCTGGCCACCACCACCGCCGAAGACCGGAACGCGGCAGCACGGTCGGCCGCCCCGGCAGCCACCCACTGACTCTGACCCCGATACGAGAAGGAGAACCACTACCATGAAACGCACCACCACCCTGGCCAGCCTGGCCCTGGCCTCCACCCTGGCATTGACCGCCTGCGGCGGCACAGACGCGGATAACACCTCCACGCCGCCCGCCACCGCCTCGACACCGACCACCGCGACTTCAGATGCCTCGCCCACCGACACCACCCCCAGCCACTCCGAGGGCATGGGCGGCATGGGCCACCAGCACGATTCCCACGGCGGCCCGGCGCCGGAGGGGATCGAGCCTGCCACCGACCCCACCTATCCGGTCGGCACCACGGTGACCCTGACCGCAGACCATATGCCCGGGATGCAGGGGGCCGAAGCGACGATCACCGGTGCCTTCGACACCACGACCTACTCGGTGACCTACACCCCGACCACCGGTGGTGAGCCCGTCACCGACCATAGGTGGGTCGTGCACGAAGAACTTCAGGACCCCGGTCAGCCGCCCCTGCAGGAAGGCACCCAGGTCGTCCTGGAAGCCGATCACATGGCCGGAATGCAGGGGGCCGAGGCGACGATCGAGGACTCGACCGATGAGACCGTCTACATGGTCGATATCGTGATCGACGGCATGGAGATGACCAACCACAAGTGGGTCGTCGAGAGCGAGATCCAGCCCGCCCAGTGATGCTACCCGGCTGGCCCTGCCCGGATAGTGCTGATGCTGCCCGGTCTCGGACCAGCGGACCCCACCGGACTGGGCCGGGACACAGCACACGGGGACCTGCCCTGCCTTCCTCATGAAGGTCGGGCAGGCCCCCGTGCCGGAGACAACCGCTCAGACCCTCCTGCAGCGAGCCCGCCTCGTCAGGACAGACCGGCCAACACTCAGCCCACGGAGGCCAGCAGGTCGGCGCAGGCCTGCTCGCACCGCCGGCACGCCTGCGCGCACACCTTGCAGTGCTCATGCATCTCCGCATGGGAAGCGCACTCATCGCCGCACGCCTTGCAGGCCACCCGGCAGGCCTCCAGCAAGGCCCGGGTGGTCTCCACATTGGTACCAGTCTGCCGGGACAGCACCGCCCCGGTGACCACGCAGACGTCTGCGCAATCCACGTTCAGACCGATGCACTGCCGCAGCTCGGCCACCATGTCCTCGGCCAGGCAGGCATCCGCGCAGGCCGTACACGTCTGGGCACACTCGAAACAGGCTTCAATGCACTCGACCAGCTTCTGCCGGTCGATGTTCCCCAGCTCCTTCGGGTAGGTCTCCAGCATCGAGCTCACATGATGGGTCACGGCTTCCTCCGTCGGCGATCCAATCGAGAAGACGAACTAGCCGGAGCTAGCCCGCCCTGCCCTCCACCGTAGGCCTCCGTCAGCGGCCGACTCAAGAGTCTCACTCTTAACCTCGATCCACCGACTCAGGTTAGGGCCGGCGGCCGATATCCCGGATCGGCACTGAGCCGTTTTTTGGCGTGACGTGGTGGCCGGCCTCGCTACCGGTGGTGTTCCACTGATGTTCTTTCGGTTGTGCCGATGCCCGGCGGGTGGTCGGTTGGTTATGCCGGTTGCGGTGGCGGGTGGACGGCGGTGAAGAGCCGCTCGAATCCCTGTTGCCAGGGCCATGCCTGGGGCAGGCGGATGCGGATCCTGCGGGCGCTGGAGGCGATCCGGGCTGGCAGATTCACGAGCCTGGCCCGGATGGTCCCGGTCCGGGCCCGGGCGAACGGTCCGGCAGCGAGGATCCCGGCGGTGCGGGTGAGGTTGTAGGCCATCACCGCGCAGACCAACCAGGCGCCGTTGGCCCCGAAACGGCCGGAGGGCAGGTGGGCCAGGGCGCTGTCCTTCAAATCGGCGTTGACCTGCTCGATGACCGCGTGGCCCCGGTGGGTCTGGTCCGCGGTCACCGTGTCCAGCACCTCCGGGTCGGTGGTGGTGAAGAAGGCGTGGAACCGGTGGGTGTCGAACAGTGTCGGCTGGTCCGTGTCCTGGGGGTTCAGCTCGGGGATTCGGCGCACCACCAGTCGACCGGGGACCCGTTCGGTTTTCTTCCTTGAGGTGAACGCGGTGAAGGGGACCTCGGCCACCTCCGCCTTGGAGATCCACGTGCCGGTGTCCTCGTCGAAGATCGCCTGCGGGTACCTGATGCCGGTCCACGCTTTCTCGTCGATGCCGACGATGGCGGCCTTGACGGCCTTGTCCATCTTCACGGTCACCGTCACCTCCGCCCCGGCGGTGAGCGCGGCGGCCACGGTGGCATGCCCATAGAAAGCGGATTCGGCCCGGACCAGCACCCGGGCGCCGGCCGCCGGCACCAATCGCTTGAGGATGGCCAGCGAATCCCCGACCAGCCTCGAGGCCCCGCGCGGGGAGCCGACCGAACCGCGGCGCAGCCGCTGACCCAGGATCACCGGGGCCGCGGTCTCGGTGCTGGCGGTGGCCAACAGGGCGTTGAGCCCACGGACCCCGGAGTACCCGTACCCGGAACCCTGCTTCTGGTAGCCGTGGACCTCGATGATCGTGTCGTCCACATCAACATAAACGAACCCCGGATCCGCACCGGCAGCGCCGGTGCGTCCCAGCATCGGGGCCCGGCCGGCCAGGTTCACCAGGAACCGGGAGGCGACCGCGTCGAGTTGGCGCACGTGCCCGCAGGTGAACTCACGCAGGTGAACTCACGCAGGAACGAGCCCAGGGTCGAGGGCGCATAGCAGCCGCCGAACACCCGTTTCATCGCCCCGTGGCGCAGTACGGCCATGTCATCGATCGAGTCCGCCCCCGTGCACATGCCGGCCACCAGGGCCGCGACCTTCGCCCCGGCGTTGGCGCCCTTGTCGGTCGGCACGCTCAACCGACCTCCGGCCAGCTGGTGCAGGCCGGCCTCGGCGGCCAGTTCCATCACCGGCACCAGCCCGGCGGACCCGATGAGGTTCGGCTCGTCGAAGGAAACTGACACGGCAGCAGGCGTGTGGGAAACTTGCATCTGCGAGATGCCCTCTCATCGCGGTGGAACGGAACCCTGAACAAGTCCCATTCTTCCCGGTCAGACGGGCATCCCGTCTTTAATTGCGGCCCAAGCCCAGCATGCTCATCGGTGGATCAAGGCTAAGGCTATTCATAACTAAAAGGTGAGGCCCAGTCGGTGGAGCGTGATTGGTCGGTCGTGCACCACCGCAACGCGGCCGCGCGCTGAACGGCGCTTAGCTTCGATGGATGCCCCCTTCTTGACCCCATGCCCGGGCGCGCTCCACGCTCATGCGGGTGCACGTCTGCACTGGAAGCAGCTATTAGCCTTGATCTATGCAGACGCAAATGGACCGTGGAACCGCACGTGACGCCCTAACGAAGTTCGCTCGGGAGTGGACGGAGCGTATCGAGGGGTGGCGGGCGAACGGGCAGACGCACACCGAGAGGTCCTACGCGCAGCAGTTCTGGTCTGCCCTGCTGCGCTGTTTCGGGGTGATCCCGGAGCGGATGGACTTGTTCGAACGAGACGCCACCCGGGCTTCCACCGGGGGCACCGGGTACATCGACTTTTTCTGGTCGGGTGTGGCCATCGGTGAAGCCAAGTCCCTGGGTGAGGACCTGGGCAAGGCCCACCGCCAGGCTTTGGACTACCTCTCGGGCGGGTCGATCAACTCCTTCGAATGGCCGAGATTTGTGCTGGTCACCGATTTCGCGCACCTGCGGGTGGAGCGGATGGGTGATGATCCCTGGACGGTCGAGTTCGATTTGGCCGATGCCCCGGCCCATGTCGATCAGCTGATGTTCTTGGCCGGACAGGAGACCGTCACCAAGGCTGAGGAGAAGGCCGCGTCCCTGGACGCGGCGGCGCGCATGGCTGCGCTGTGGCAGGCAGTGGTCGGGGACGAGGCCGATCAGGGTGTCGGCGATGAAGCCCCGACTAATCCTGAGGACGAGGACGCCTTGGCTCAGGAGGCTTCGGTGCTGTTAACCCGGCTGCTGTTCCTGCTCTACGGCGATGACGCCGGGCTGTGGGAAGACGATCTGTTCCGCCGCTGGGTGGAGTCCGACACCACCGCGGACAACCTCGGCCCGCAGCTCCAAGGGCTGTTCAACCTGTTGAACACTCCCGAGTCTCAGCGCCGACGGGTGCCGGCTACCTTGGCGAAGTTCCCCTACGTCAACGGCGGCATCTTCGACGGCTCGTCCCCGGTGCCGTACCTCACTGCCGAGATGCGCTAAGCCCTGATTGAGGCTTGCCGGTTTAGGTGGACGCACATCTCCCCCGCGGTCTTCGGTGCCCTGTTCCAGTTGGTGAAGTCCAAGCAGGCCCGCCGTGGGGACGGTGAGCACTACACCTCTGAGGCGAACATCCTCAAAACCATCGGCCCGCTGTTCTTGGACGAGTACCGGACCCGCGCGGACCGGTTGATCGCCAAGAAGTCCGCCACCCGCCGGGAGTTCAATGAGCTCCAGGACGAGATGGCAGCGAACCTCTACCTTGACCCCGCCTGTGGGGCGGGGAACTTCTTGAACGTCGCCTATGCACGGTTGCGTGAGATTGAGACGGATTTGATCGTCGCCCGCACTAAGCGGTGGGGCACGATGGACCTGACGTATGACGTGAGCTTCGAGCAGAAGCTGACCATCGACCGGTTCTGGGGGTTCGAGATCAACTGGTGGCCGGCGAAAATTGCTGAGACTGCGATGTTCCTCGTGGACCACCAGGCCAACCTCGTCCTGGCCAAAGCCCGCGGTGCGGCACCGAACCGCCTGCCGATCCGCATCACCGCTCACATCGTCCATCACGACGCCTTGACCTTGGACTGGGCCCAGACCCTGCCCGAACCAACCGGGCAGACCTACGTCTTCGGCAACCCACCGTTTTTGGGTGACCACACCCGCACCGCAGCGCAGCTGTCGTTGATGCAACAAGCCTGGGGTGGCACCAAGCAGCTCTCTCGGTTGGACTTCGTCACCAGTTGGCACGCAATGACGTTGCGGCTGCTGGAGAACCGCTACGGGGAGTGGGCGTTCGTGACCACCAACTCCAGCACTCAAGGCGACCAGACAGCCCGGTTGTTCGAGCCGATCTACGAGGCCGGATGGCGCATCAAGTTCGCCCACCGCACCTTCCAGTGGGACTCCGAAGCTCCCGGGAAAGCTGCTGTGCACTGCGTCATCATCGGCTTCACCCGTGACCGCGCCACGAAGCGTCGGTTGTGGGACTACGCCACGGTACGATCCGCCCCGGCCGAGGTCTCCGGGGTCAAGACCATCAACGCCTATCTCGTCGATGGGCCCGAAGTCCTGGTCGGCAAACGCACCACCCCGTTGGCTCCAGACTTGCCGATGGTCGATTACGGGTCGAAACCGGCCGACGGTGGAAACCTCATCATCACTCCGGCTGAGTACGACGCGGTGATGGCCGATCCTGTGATGGCCCCGTATGTGCGGCCCTACGTCGGGTCCAAGGAGCTGCTGAGCAACCGCAAGCGCTGGTGCTTGTGGCTGCGGGATATGAACCCTGGAGACCCCGCGCGCTCTCCCGAGCTCAAACGCCGCCTTCAGGCCGTGGCCGCAATGCGTGAGGCCTCCAAGGCTGCTTCCACGCAGGACTGGGCCCGGTTCCCGCACCTGTTCCGCCAGCTCGGGCTGGTTTCCGACGTCCCCTTCGTGGGCATCCCCGAGGTCAGCAGCGAAAACCGCCACTACTTGCCGGTCTCCCATTTCGAGCCCGAGGTCATCATCTCGAACAAGGTCTACGGGGCCGTGGACCCGCACGGCATTGCTTTCGCCGTAGCCTCCTCGTCCATGTTCTGGACCTGGATGAAGACTGTGGGCGGTCGGATGAAGTCTGACCCGTCGTTTTCCAGCACGATCACCTGGAACAACTTCCCCATGCCCGCGCTGACCGACGAGCAACGCGCGGCGTTGGCCTCTGCTGGTACCAAAATTCTCGATGCTCGGGCTCAGCATCCCGACCGGCCATTGGATGGGCATTACGCGGCGCTGGGCATGACGCCCGAACTGGTGCGCGCCCATGACCAGCTCGACACCATCATGGACAAAATCATCGGCGCGCCCCGCCGATGCCGCACCGCACTGGAGCGGCAGGAATTGCTCTTCGACTCCTATGTGCGCCTGACCCGGTAGAGGACCCGCCTGGCTTTCGCCCAGGCCGTGCGCTTGGCGCACGCCAAGTGCCGAGCGATCTGGGGACGTGCTTCCAAGGGGCCGGTGAGGGGTGGTTCGTCTCGAAGACGCCGAAATACCTTCAAACATGACATAATATCCGTTATGTCATGGGTGAGCCGGTAGGGTGGTCGGCATGTCTGAGACCACCCAGATCACCGTCCGCGACCCGCAGGTCACCAATGCTCGGGTGCATGCGGGGCTGCTCGGCGCGTGGGTGGCCTCCTACCCCTCACCGAACACCCGGGCCTCCTACACCCGCGACGCCCACCTGTTCTGTGAGTTCCTCGACGCCGGCGGCATCGACCTGCTGGCCGCCACCCGCGCGCACCTCGATGTCTTCGCCCGGGCTCGCACGGCAACTGGAGACGCGGACACCACCGTGGCCCGCCGGCTGGCCGCGGTCTCCGCGTTCTACACCTACGCGATCACCGTGGACGCGGTGACCATAAACCCCGCCCAGTACGTGGCACGCCCGGCGGTGGACCAGGACCACACCACCACCGCAGCACTGAGCCGCCGAGAAGCCATGCGCCTGCTCGACGCCGCAGTAGCCGACTCCCCCCGATCCCACGCCCTGGTCGACCTGCTGCTCTCGACCGGGGTGCGGATCACTGAGGCGCTCACGGCTACGGAGGCCGGGCTGTTCCGGGACCGGCTGATCATCCGCCGCAAAGGCGGGAAGAAAGCCGTCGTGGCCCTGCCCGAACACACCGCCACCGCGTTCTACGGACTCGTCGGGATCATGGGCACCGAGGTGGCCACCGGGCACGAGGCGGACCGGTTGATCTTCACCACCCGCACCGGGGCCCCCTGGGCCAGGACCAACGCCCACACCACTCTCACCCGCTTGGCCACCCGCGCGGGGATCACCAAGCCCATGTCCTCGCACGTGCTGCGCCACACCCACGCCACCCTCGCCCTGGACCTCGGGGTGCCCCTACACCACCTCCAAGACTCCCTCGGCCACGCAGACCCCCGCACCACACGCCGCTACGACCACTCCCGGAAACGCCTGACCCACTCCAGCGCCCACGCCGTCGGACAACTCTTCGACTAACGGTGGGGATTAGCGGCTCTTCAGAGTTGAGTGTGGGGTGAGGCGTCGAGTCCACCGGTGATGAGGAGCATGCGGAGGCGGTAGTGCTCGAAGTTGCGGAAGCCGCCGGCGATGCGGCGGCCGAGTTCGATGATCCCGTTGATGGCCTCGGTACCACCGTTGCTCGCGCCGTCGGTGTCGAAGTAGGCAAGGAACGCGGTCTTCCAGCGTCTCAGGGTCTTTCCGAGCCTGGCGATCTCGGGAATCGGGCAGGTCGGCAGCGAGGCGATGAGTTTTTCGGCAAGCTGGCGTCCTCGTGCAGGCGTGGGCTGGTGGAACACGTCCCGAAGGTCCTGAGCGCAGCGATAGGCGACTTCGACCGCGATGTGATCGGGATGGGCCGTGAACGCAGCTTCCAGGCGAGTCTGCTGGCGAGACGTGAGGCGTTCTCGCCCGGCGCGGAGAACATGGCGGATGCCGTAGAGAGGGTCGCCCTTGCGGCCTCGGTGGCCGAGGGTCTCCTGTTGGATCCGGCGGCGGACGTCATCGACTGCCGCGCCGGCGAGCTTGACGATGTGGAACGCATCCAGCACGCAGGTGGCGTCCTCGAGTTGGTCATCGATCGCGTTCTTGTATCCCTGGAACGGGTCCAACGTCGCGATCTCGACCCGCTTCCGGAACCCTTCGCCCCGCTCGTCCAGCCAGTCGCGGTAGGCCTTGCCGGATCGGCCGGGGACGAGGTCGAGGAGCCTGGCGGTGGGGTGGGGTCCGCGGGTCAGGTCGACCATCCCGGTGAGCTCTTTCGGACCGCGCCGGCGGGGGTCGCGGTGATGCCAGATGTGTTCGTCCACGCCCAGGACCTGCACGTTCTCGAACCGGACCGGGTCGTCAGCGGCCGTGGCCAGGACGGGGCGGACCTGAGTCCAGAGGGTGTTCCAGGTCGTGCCGAGCTGCCGGGCCAGGCCCTGGATCGTCGCTCCCTCGGCCCGGAGCTGACCGATGGACCACCGGATCGCGCGGGTGCTCAGCAGACCGCGCGGCGCACAGACCTCCGGGTCCTGCTCGACGAACGAGACCACCGCGCAAACGTCCTCGTGACAGATCCAGCGGCGCTTGCGCCATCGGACCCGCACCGGCCGACCCGCCCAGGGCGCATCAATCACCTCGACCACCACACGGCCGTGACCAGTAGCGATGACTCCGCAGCCGGGACAGCCTTGGACCGGAACGCAGGACTCCACCTCGAGCACCAGGCCCGAGGGAGCCTGCGTGACCGAGACCAGGTGGAGGCCGGGGAAGTCGAGGAGGAGATCGCATCGGTCGCAGCGATCGAGCGCGTCAGGGCATACGCAACTATGGTTAAGCATTGTCGAGGTCCTTGGTGCGAGCAGAGGTAAGAGTCCGCTCATCATCGAGGACCTCGACGTCTATCCCCAGCTACCCCGCACCACCGGCGCGCCCACACTCAACTCTGAAGAGCCCCAAAACCCCTCTGAGATCATTAGTGTGGTGAACCACTTCGGTTACCACCGGCCTCACGCACCCCCACCCGCGTCGACGACGTCATGCTCCCTACACGTAGCGAGTGAAAGCCGCGAGCTAAGAGCTAGTTCTAGCTACAAGACCTTCCCTCGTCATTGCCTCAGGTCGTAGGTGGTGTCGCACGCGCGCATCATGTCCTCGTCGTGCGTGGCCACAATGACGGTGGCCCCGCTGGCCGCGCAGGCGGTGAGCAGGTCGATCACCCGTCGCCGGTTCTCCGTATCCAGGCTGGCGGTGGGTTCATCGGCGAAAATGTAGCTCGCCTTCTTGTGCAGCGTCCGGGCGATGCTCAACCGTTGCTTCTCCCCGCCGCTGAGGTAAGAGGCGGTCTCATTCCCGCGACCGGTGAGACCCACGAAATCCAGGGCCTCGTACACCGAGCTCTTCCCGCGGGTGCGGGAAAATCGGCCCGTTTTGCGCAGGAGAATGTTCTCCTGCGCGGTCCAGTCCTCGATGATCCCGTAGTCCTGGAACACGAAGGCCGCGCGGTCCTTCCAGAACTTCCCCCGTTGGGCGTTGGACGGGCGGGTGAGGTCCATCCCGTCGATGCGCAGGGTTCCCCGATCCACTCGCTCCAGCAGCCCGAGACAGTTCAGCATGGTCGACTTGCCGCACCCGCTGGGTCCGATCAGCCCTGTCACCGCCCCAACCTCCGCGGTGAAGGAGGCAACCGACAGAACCAGGGAACCGCCCTTCTCTACCTCCAGGTTTTCCGCTTCGATCATGGTTCACACCTTCCGCAGCACGCTTCGATCAAACATGGTCTGCCCAGCCACCACGTGGGCCGGATAGGAGATCAGCAGGTAGAGCACTGGGGCCACGAACACCGTCCACGAGTACTGGACCCCTTGAACCGTGCCGTAGATGAACGCCAGCGCGGCGCACACGCACACCGCCGCGGCCTCGTAGACCAGCCGTCGCTCGAGGACACGCGGCCAGGACATCCCCGCACACCGGCACACGAACACCCGGCGGGCGATGGTGGCGATGTAGACCTGGGCGGCGATGGCGCTGGAGAGCACCAGAGCCATGAGCACCAAGGCGATCCCCACGATCTGGGCGCCGGCCCGCTCGTAGTCACTCTGGCCCTGCTGAAGACCCGTGTCAGCAACCCGGTCGATGCTCAGCACCACGTTTCCCAGCCCCAGCTCATCCACCGACCGGGACACGCTGGATCCGGAGGAGAACACGATGTTCCCACTGGTCAGCAACGGGCCGATGAAGTCCGGCCGGTAAACGCCGGCGATGCGGTCCGTGTTGAGCACCAGGGGATGATGCAGCAACGCCAACTCCGCGTCCCCTGCCCCGTCCAGGGCGGGGAACACCGCGTCAGGTGCAGTGGTGAACAGCTCGAAGTCACTCGCAGAGCAGGCCCGTGCGCACCACATCGAAAGGTTCTCCGACAGTCCCGCCACAGCGGCATCGGCGGCCGAATCCCCCGCAACAGATTCGAGGTCCGCACCCAGCGATTCGCGCACCTGATCCAGGTAGGCGGTGTTCGTCAGCACCACCCCGTCGAAGTCCGAGGCGGGAGAGGACTCCGGGCTGAGCCGGTAGTTCAACAGTGCCTCATGGGAAGACTCGGCCCGTCCCACCAGCTGCGCCAAACGGGGTTCCGTCGCCTGGTAGCTATCCTCCGAGGCTGTGAGGATCCGCAGGGAGACGTCGTCGCCGAAGACCTTCCAGTACGACGCATTTGTGGAACTGCCCAGGCTCGTCATGGCCGCCGAGGTGAATATCGGCAACGAGACGGCGGTGAGAGCAATGGCCACCAGTTTCAAGGCCTCGCTGAGGGAACGGTAGGCCAGAATGCCGGACCTGCGCTGGGCAATGACCTCAGCAGTGGGAGCAGCAATCAGCGTCATCGCCGCAAACGTTACGACCAGCAGCAAGAGAAAGGCCAGCAGGAAAGGCACCGAGGTCCAGAGAAATCTCGAGACGGCGTGGTCTGCCCGCAACAGCGCCACCGCGATCACACCCAGAACGTACCCGCCCACCAGAACTGGTCCCGCCACCGTGAGATACGAGCGGATGTCCGCGGCGATGATGGCGGCCCGGGACTGACCCGCCACGACACGCAATGCCTTGCTGTGAGCTGAAAGCACCGACCAGCCCATCGAGGACACCAGCAGTAGAATGAGGCTGCAGATCAACGCCACCCCGTACCCGGAGCTGACGAGCGTGAACTTCGCAATGCTCTGAGCCCGGGTGTCCAGCACGGTCACGGTCACGTGGTTCTGCCGCGCCCATCCACCAATCACCTCTGCACCGTCGCCCCGAAACACATACATGCCGTTCAGATCCGCATCCCCCAGACGCGAGGAGCTTTCCAGCACACCATGGGTGGACTTCTCGTACCATGCAAGCTGAACAGGGGTGGCTCCGGTGCTTTTCCCGAACGCGTAGAGGTTCTTGCCGTGGAGAAAGTCCTGCTTGTCCGCCACGACCTTCGCCAGATGAAGATCGTTCTGATCGGACAGGGCGTCTAAATCCTCGACCGCCCGCTGCTTCGAGATCGTCGAATCACTCAGATCCAGCAGAACAGCGCCCTCCGCCCCCTGGGGCAGAACATCCTCCTGTTGCCTGATGTAGGCGTCTGTCACACACATCAGCACGACCAGGGTCAGCAGAGCGGCAATCCTGACGGCGAATCTGATCATTCTGATCCCTTCGAAAATTACAGGGGCGGCGTCGCTGTCAGCGACGCCGCCCCTCAGCGGCAAGAATTACTAGCATACGCGATAGTAATACGAATTACCCCAGTAATTGGCCGCTTTGGAGGCTCGGGACCATGAATTTGCTGCCGTGTTTACGGAACGCACTTCCCCGTAGCTGGTCTTGGCAGTGGAACCGTGACAGCGGCCCACTTGGTAGCTGGACGAAGCGGTAGGCGTCCACGTATCAAGACCGTATTGCCAGGTCCCGCCCTCCGCGGGGTACTGGGTTGCTGCGAAAGCCGCAGACGAACCTCCAAACAGTAACGACACGGCAACGCCAGCGGTGATGAGATTTCGTTTGATACGCATAACTTCCTCCGAGCTTCCTGTTTAGCTACTCCTCGAAAAATCTTATTCACATCACTTATGTGATTTTTCTCACGCTATACTATGAAGTCGATCAGTGGGGGCGAATCATACTGTCACGTTTTGGTAACAATTATGCCTCCCATCTTCGCTACCTCCGTGCGCCTCAACGACGCCTTAGCCCATGGGCAAGCCCTGTGTCGCCGCAGAGGGTGCGGGGAGAGGTCCGTGACGGCAACCCTGGGAGCGTGCCGCCGTGTGCTCAGGCGGCGCGCAGGAAGCGGGTCAGGGCCTCGCGCACGACTTCGCTGGCCTTCTGGCCGTGGTCGGTGGCGTAGGTGTCCAGCTGTTCTTTCAGTGCGTGGGGGATGCGGGTCTGGATCACCGGGGAGGGTCCGCGATTCTGGCCCACGCGCGGGCGGCCCATCTCCACACGTTCGAACTCCTCCCAGGCCTCCACCCCGGCGGCGTCGAGCAGGATGCGCTCACCGGCCTTTAGGTTGCGGGTCAGGCGACTGGCGTCGGGGACGACGGTGCCGGCCTCGATGTCGCGGGAAAGTTTCTCGTAGTAGTCCATGTTCAGTTCTCCTGGAGGTAGTGGCGGAACTTGTCGGTCAGCTCCATTGCGTGAAAGATCAGCACCCCGCGCGGGGGACGAATCTCCGCGATGACCTCCAACCAGCGGTCCGCCTGCGGATGCGGGTGGCCGATGAACAACATGGCGTCCCCGTGTCCGTCGCGACCCGGGACGGAAACCTGGACCACGGAAGCACGGATCGCGTGCATCGCGTCCTCGCGGGTGATTTCGTGGCGGGCGGCCGAGGCGGTGAACTAAACGTTGCTCATGCTTTAAGTGTACTACAGAACACGAGTACACAACAATACTACAGGGTGAGTGAAAACGGTCATTTTTGCGCCACTCCCCGCGCCCCACCCTGGGGCCGGTTCTGACCGTCCAGTATGTAGCGAAACCTGGTGCACAACCACGCTGTGCACCACTACCCGACATTGATGAGTTGTGCGCCATCTCGTGGCCCGTCGAGGGCAACGCAAAAATGTCCGTGACTCAGTTCATGCTTTTGGCTCTTGGGAGAAATTTCCAGGTGTTGTGGGGTACGAGGTTGCCGGCACGCCGTGTCCGCGAGACCGGACGCGCCCTGCGCCAAGCTCCGAGGGCCGCGCCGTCGGGCCGCAGTGCTTGAATAACCCCCGTGAGCACCCCCTTGGAGGACTACGCCCTGCTGGCCGATCTGCACACGGGACCGCTGGTATCCCGGGAGGGCAGCATCGACTGGCTGTGCTTCCCGCGCTTCGACTCCCCGGCGGTGTTCTGCGCCCTGCTGGGGGACGAGGACAACGGCCGCTGGAAGCTCAGCGCCGTGGACGGCGAGGTGGTCTCCCGCAGGTACGTCCCGGACACGTTCATCCTGGAGACGGAGTGGAAGACCCCCACGGGCCGGGTGCTCGTCACGGACTTCCTGCCGCCCAGTGACGACCACGCGGATCTTGTGCGCCGCGTGGAGTGCCTCGAGGGCACCGTGGAGATCGAGCACGACCTGCGGATCCGCTTCGACTACGGGCGCATCACCCCGTGGGTGCGTCGCGTGGACCTGGGCAGCCACTCCAACGGGGACGACTGCGCCCACATGGGGGATTCCCCGTCCGAACCGCACCCGGTGGGAACCCGGCACGTTCCGCACGACGGGGACGGCGCGGGGGAGACGACGTCGTCCGGCGGGGAAGCTGGGGACGGCACCCAGGACGGTGGGACGGCGGCGGAGGGCCGCACGTCGCACTGGTACCGCAACTTCCGCCAGCGCGTGCGCCACGCCGCGCACGAGGCCCGCTCAGGGGAGACCGACGGGAAGGGTCTGCTCGCGGTGGCCGGCCCCGACGCCCTGCTGCTGACGGGCCCGCAGCTGGAGCCCTACCAGCTGGGCCGTGACGGCGAGGACGTGGAGGTGGAGCACGGCGAGGCGCACGGCCCCGGCGCGGACATCCGCGTTCTGGAGGGGCTGCGTCGCGGCCACCGCGGCACCTTCCGCCTGGACGCCGGGGAGCAGCTCGACTGGGTGCTCACGTGGAGCGAGTCCTACCGCGAGCTGCTGGTGCCCGCGGACCCGGAGCGGGCGCAGCGGGCAACGCACGCCTTCTGGACGGACTGGGCCTCGGCGGTGGACTGCGACGGCGAGTACCACGAGGTCGTCAAGCGCTCACTGCTGGTGCTGCGCGCGCTGACCCACTCGGAGACCGGGGGGATCGTGGCCGCACCCACGGCGAGCCTGCCCGAGGACTTCGGTGGCGCCCGCAACTGGGACTACCGCTACACGTGGCTGCGTGACGCGGCCCTGACCATCACCACGCTCGTGCAGCGCGGCCACGAGCACGGCGCGCTGCTGTGGCGGGACTGGCTGCTGCGCGCCGTCGCCGGCAACCCGGACCAGCTGAAGATCCTCTACGGGGTGGACGGGCGCCGCAACATCATCGAGTCCGAGCTGGACCACCTGAGCGGCTACGAGGACTCGCGTCCGGTGCGGATCGGCAACGGCGCGGAGGACCAGTACCAGGCGGACGTGGCAGGTGAGGTGATGATGGCCCTGGCCACCCTGCGGGACGCGGGCCAGGAGGAGAACGACTACTCCTGGGGGCTGCAGTGCAACCTCATGTCCTTCTGCGAGCTGCACATGGACACCCCGGACAACGGGATCTGGGAGATGCGCGGGGAGCCGCACTTCTTCACCCACGGGCGCGTGATGATGTGGACGGCGTTCAACGAGGGCCTGCGTGCCGTGCGGGAGCACGGACTGGCGGGGGACGTGGAGCGCTGGACCCGGCTGCGGGACGAGCTCCACCGGGAGATCTGGGAGAAGGGCTACGACGAGGAACTGGGGATCTTCACCCAGACCTACGACAACCGCGAGGTGGACGCCTCCCTGCTGCAGCTGCCCCAGACCGGGTTCATCGCCCCGGACCACCCCGCGATGCTGCGCACGGTGGAGCGCATCGAACGGGACCTGCAGGAGGAGCACGGCCAGTTGCGCCGGTACCGCACCGCAGGGGGCGAGCAGTCCATGGACGGGCTCTCCGGGGACGAGTACCCGTTCGTGATCTGCACCTTCTGGCTCGTGGAGCAGTACGCGCGCTCGGGTCGGCTGGACGACGCCGCCGAGCTGCTGCGCACCACCGCGGGCTTCGCCTCGGACCTCGGGCTGTTCTCCGAGCAGTACGACGTCGCACGAGGGCGGCTCGCGGGCAACTTCCCCCAGGCATTCAGTCACCTGGGGCTCATCCGTGCCGTGGACGCACTCACGGCCGCCCGGCATTCTGAGACCGGGCGGCCGTGAGGGTGGTGCATGGGGCGGTACGTGGAACCGGTGCGGTTCACGTGCCCGGTGTGAGGGTCAGCGACCCCCGGTGAGGGTCGTGGTGTTCAGCATCAGGTTCGGGGAACCGTTCACGTAGTCGATGGTGTTGCGGGTGGCGGAGTTCTTGAGGGCGCGCTCCACCTCGGTCACCGATGCGCTGGGGTGCTGCTGCAGGTACAGGGCGGCGGCGCCCGCCACGTGCGGGGTGGCCATGGACGTGCCGGAGATCGTGTTGGTGGCGTTGTCACTCGAGGGCCAGGACGAGGTGATGTCCGTGCCCGGGGCCAGGATGTCCACGCAGGAACCCCAGTTCGAGAACTCCGAGAGCTGGTCCCGGCGGTCCGTGGAACCCACCGTGATGGCGGAGGACGCGCGGGCCGGGGAGTAGTTGCAGGCGTTGTCGTAGTCGTTGCCCGCGGCCACCAGGGAGATCACGCCGGCGCGGGTCATCCGGCTGATGGCGCTGTCCATCGCGGAGGAGATCCCGCCACCCAGGCTCATGTTGGCCACGGACGGCCCGTTCGCGTTGGAGGAGACCCAGTCCATGCCCGCCACGATGCCCGCGGTGGAACCCGTGCCGTCGCAGCCCAGGACGCGCACGGGCATGATGGTCGCGGCCTTGGCCACGCCGTAGGTGGACCCGGCCACCGTGCCCGCCACGTGCGTTCCGTGACCGGCGCAGTCGTTGCTGCCCCAGTCGTCGTCGATCGCGGTCACACCCGGGGCCACGCGACCGCGGAACTGCGAGTGGGTGGCACGCACACCGGTGTCGATGATGTATGCCGTGACGCCCGCGCCCGTGGCGTTGTAGTTGTAGGAGCCGTTCAGGGGCAGGTCCTGCTGGTCGGCGCGGTCCAGGCCCCACGTGGCGTTGTTCTGGGTGGCGGTGGCCTTGACGGTCTTGTTCTTCTCCACGACCGCGACGCCCGGGTCCGCGCTCAGGGCCTTCACCTGCGCGGGGGTCAGGTCCGCGGTGAAACCGCCGATGGTCTTGAACTTCTGCTTGACCTTCACACCCTTGGCCTGCCACTTGTCCGCCTGCCTCTGGGTGGTGCTGGCCACGGCAGACTTGGCGGCCGCGCTCTTGGGGGCGTTCGAGGCCGTGGCGGGCAGCTCCAGCATGACCACGTAGTCACCGCCGGAGACGTCCAGGACCTTGGCCTGCTGGTTGGTGGTATTGTTCGACGGCGCCGGCGCCTGCGCCGGGGCGGCCACGGAGGGGGACACCGTGCCCAGGACGACTGCCGCCGCTGCGGCGGTGGCGAGAATCGTGTTCTTCTTGCTCATGAGGGGATCCTTCGATCAGTGATCAGCTGAGAACCCGCGGGAAGTCCCCGAGGGCTGTCGGAACGGCAATCATGTGCCGGGCCCGAAGGGGGTGAACGGAACCGGCAGAATCATGGTGGTGACCGCGCACCACCGCCCCACGTTTACGCAGGTCAGAGGCTAGTCGGCCAATGTGATGCCAACCGTAATGTAATCGTTATCCGGGAAACAATGGCCAAATGGCCAGACTTTTGAACGCCCCGCACATGTATCATGTGTCACATTCCCCTATTGTTTTACAAAAGCAATTTCATGCGGGAGGGCGTGTGGGGGCCGTGTCTTCAGTGCTCGGCCGTGAACCATTCGCGGGCCAGGAGGGACATGACGACCTCGTCGTGGAACACACCAGCATGGAAGGCGACTTCGCGCCGGACACCTTCCTCCCGGTACCCGATCTTGCGGTAGACGGCATGCGCCCGCTCGTTGTAGGCGAAGACCCGCAGTTCTATCCGGTTCAGACCCAGTTCCCGGAAGCCGAAGTCCGTCATCAGGCGCACGGCGTCGGTGCCGTACCCGCGATTCACGTGGTCAGCACCAATCATCACGGCGAATGTTCCCGCGCGAACTGGAAGTGCCGCGCCGTAGAGCACCACGTGGCCCAGCAGCTCATCGGTGTGCCGGTCCACCACGCTGAATCCCACGTTGCCGGACGAGGCGTTGGTGGACCAGCTGCGGAACATTTCAGCGATGGTCTCTTCAGGCCGGGGTGCCACGGTGAGGTTCTGGAACAGCACTGTGTCCGGGTTCTGCCACCAGCGCACGAGGACGGGGAGGTCTTCATCCCGCAGTTCACGAAACCGCACTCGGTGGCCTTGCAGAAGGCGGGAGCCCACGCTCTGAGCATCGAACGGTTCGGACATGGCGGGGGCTCCTTCGACGACACCGGGTTCACCCAATGTAAGGGTCGCGGAAGCAGCAGGGCCGTGGTTGTGTGGTTTTCGTGGCGCCGCGAGATGAACCGCGGGTGTCCGTGTCGAGCTGCGCTGGAACCCGCACTGTGGACCGCCGAGCCAAGAGGTGCCCCACCCGCCGTCGGCTCACCCCTGCGGAGGTTGCCCGCCCCATGGGACCCACGTACCGTGGATTCGTTCCGCGCGGCTCCTCCGTGTCGCGCGGTCGCTCGACTTCCGGCGGCCCATCCGCGCCGCCGATGATGTCCGACAGTGGGGAGATGTGAACGTGGCACTCAGTGCTCTGGATTTGTTCTCCGTGGGAATCGGACCGTCGTCCTCCCACACCGTGGGTCCCATGCGAGCCGCCCGGCTATTCGTGGCGGGTCTCGCCGACGACGCCCTGCTGGACTCCGTCACCCGTGTCCACTCCCAGCTCTTCGGCTCCCTCGGGGCCACCGGCTGGGGCCACGGCTCGGACAAGGCCGTGATCCTGGGACTCATGGGCGAGGACCCGGAGACCGTGGACACGGACCTCGCGGACGAGATGGTGGCGCTCGCCGGTGAGGCCGGGCAGCTGAAGCTGAACGGGACCCACGCCATCGCCTTCGACCGCGCGCGTGACGTGATCATGCACCGCCGCAAGTCCCTGCCCACCCACCCCAACGGCATGAGCTTCACGGCCTACGACGCCGCCGGCGAGGTGGTCCGCGACAGCATCTACTACTCCGTGGGCGGCGGGTTCGTGGTGGATGACTCCAAGAGCAGCGCGGACAAGATCGTGGAGGACACCACCCCCGTCAAGTACCCGTTCAGCACGGGTGACGAGCTGCTGGCCATCTGCGAGTCCGAGAACCTGACCACCGCGCAGGTGATGGCCGCCAACGAGCTCTCGTGGCGCCCCGCGCAGGAAACCCGGGACCAGCTGCTGCACATCTGGTCCGTGATGCAGGAGTGCGTGGAGAACGGCTGCGCCCGCAAGGAGAAGACCCTGCCCGGGGGACTGAAGGTGCGGCGTCGTGCGCCCGAGATGCGCAAGCGGCTGCTGGCCAAGGAGCCCGGCAACGACCCCCTGTACGGCATGGACTGGGTGAACCTCTACGCGCTCGCCGTGAACGAGGAGAACGCGTCCGGCGGTCGGATCGTCACCGCCCCCACCAACGGTGCGGCCGGGATCATCCCCGCGGTGCTGCACTTCTACACGCGCTTCATGGAGGACGCGTGCGACGACAAGATCGTGGACTTCTTACTTACTGCGGCGGCCATCGGCATCGTGATCAAGGAGAACGCGTCCATCTCCGGCGCCGAGGTGGGCTGCCAGGGTGAGGTGGGCTCCGCGTGCTCCATGGCCGCGGCCGGACTGTGCGCCGTGCTGGGCGGCAGCGCCCGCCAGGTGGAGTGCGCCGCGGAGATGGGCATCGAGCACAACCTGGGGCTCACGTGCGACCCCGTGGGCGGGCTCGTGCAGATCCCGTGCATCGAGCGCAACGCGATCGCCAGCGTCAAGGCCATCAACTCCGCGCGGCTGTCCATGCAGGGGGACGGCATCCACAAGGTCTCCCTGGACCAGGTGGTCAAGACCATGCGGGAGACCGGTGCGGACATGAAGATCAAGTACAAGGAGACCTCTCGCGGCGGCCTGGCCGTGAACGTCATCGAGTGCTGAGCCCCCGCACACCCCATCACCAGAAAGACCCCTCAGCCATGACCGCAGCCCCCTCCACCCGACCTGCCGAGACGAGACCGGTGCTGCGGGAGATGTCCTTCCTCGACCGCTGGCTGCCCGTGTGGATCCTGGTGGCGATGGCCGCCGGGCTGCTGCTCGGGCGCTTCGTCCCCGCCCTGGGGGCGGCACTGGAGTCCGTGACGATCGGCCAGGTGTCCCTGCCCATCGCGGTGGGCCTGCTGGTGATGATGTACCCGGTGCTCGCGAAGGTCCGCTATGACGAGACGGCTCGCGTGACCGGGGACCGGCGGCTGATGGCCCTCTCCCTGCTGCTGAACTGGGTGGTGGGCCCCGCGGTGATGTTCACCCTGGGGTGGCTGCTGCTGCCGGACCTGCCCGAGTACCGCACAGGGCTGATCATCGTGGGCCTGGCCCGCTGCATCGCCATGGTGCTGATCTGGAACGACCTCGCGTGCGGTGACCGCGAGGCCGCCGCCGTGCTGGTGGCCGTCAACTCCGTGTTCCAGGTGCTCGCGTTCGGCCTGCTGGGCTGGTTCTACCTGCAGGTGCTGCCCGCGTGGCTGGGCCTGCCCACCACGTCCGCGGAGTTCTCCGTGGGGGCCATCGTGGTCTCCGTGCTCGTGTTCCTGGGCATCCCACTGCTTGCCGGGTTCCTCACCCGCGTTCTGGGGGAGCGGGCCAAGGGGCGGCAGTGGTACGAGGAGCGTTTCCTGCCCAAGATCGGCCCGTGGGCGCTGTACGGGCTGCTGTTCACCATCGTGGTGCTCTTCGCCCTGCAGGGGGACGCCATCACCTCCCAGCCGTGGGACGTCGCCCGGATCGCGCTGCCCCTGCTGTGCTACTTCGCCGTCATGTTCGCCCTGGGGATGCTCGGCTCCCGGGCCGCAGGGCTGGACTACGCCCGGTCCACCACCGTGGCGTTCACTGCGGCGGGCAACAACTTCGAGCTGGCCATCGCGGTGGCCATCGGCACGTTCGGGGTCACCTCGGGCCAGGCGCTCGCGGGCGTGGTGGGTCCGCTGATCGAGGTTCCGGTGCTCGTGGCGCTGGTCTACGTCTCGGTGTGGCTGGGCCCCCGGCTGTTCCGGGGCGACCCCACCGTTCCCACCCGCTGAGGAGGACGACCCCATGACCACATCGCTGCTGCTGCTCGCGGACACCCACCTGCCCAAGCGCGCCAAGGACCTGCCCGCGCAGGTGTGGGACGAGGTGAGCGTCGCGGACGTCGTCGTGCACGCCGGTGACTGGGTGGACCTGGCCACGTTCGAGGCGCTGCGCGAGCGCTCCCGCCGGCTGATCTGCGTGTGGGGCAACAACGACGGCCCCGAGCTGCGCGCCGAGATGCCCGAGACCGCGCGCTGGGAGCTGGAAGGGCTGCGCTGGGCCATGACGCACGAGACCGGCGCCAAGCAGGGCCGCGAGAAGCGCATGGATGCCGCGTTCCCGGACACGGACGTGCTGGTGTTCGGCCACAGCCACATCCCGTGGGACACCGTGGCGCCGTCCGGGATGCGGCTGCTGAACCCCGGCTCCCCCACGGACCGCAGGCGGCAACCGCACTGCAGCTACATGCGGGTCACGGCGGACGCGGGTGCGCTCACGGGGGTGGAACTGGTGGAGCTGCCGCGGCGGTGAGGGCCTGGGCGTTCGAGTCTCAGTCGTCCCTGCCCACGATGAACCGGGACAGGTACACGGCCAGCATGCACAGCAGTCCGGCCACGGCGAGACCCGCCGTGAGCATGCACATCATGGCCGCGCCGATGTTCGCCCCGCCCACCGGATCGCGCGCGTCCCACAGCAGCCAGCCGTAGCTGGCCAGGAAGCCCAGCAGGCCCACGGCGGTGAGGGTGACCGAGAACTTCATCTCCGATGTCATGGTGGCGTCCTCTCGTGTGCGGTGGGTCCACCCTAGCCAGTGCGGTGCTCCGCCGGCACCGTGTGCCGATCGCGTGAGCGCCGTGGGGGGCTGCCGGATCGCCGCCTACAGTGGTGCCATGAGGCTCTTCGCCGCCGCCCACCCGCCGCGGGCCGCCCGCGAGCACCTGGTCCGCGCGATGACCGAGGTCCGCGCCCTGACCGGTACCGCCCTGCGCTGGGGTGACCCCGAGCAGTGGCACGTGACCCTCGCCTTCTACGGGGACCAGCCGGAGGGCGCCGTCCCCGACCTCTCCGAGCACCTGGGGGAGGTCGCCCGCGGGTTCCCGCCGCTGCGGGTGAGTCTGCACGGCGCCGGATCGTTCTCCGGCACCACCCTCTGGATGGGGGTGGGCGGAGAGACCGCCGACCTCGCGGAGCTCATGCGCGCCTGCTCCCTGGACCCCGACGAGCGAGCACGGCAGCGCGCCCACCTCACCGTGGCCCGCACCTCGCGCACCGAGCGCACGCGCCAGGCGAAGGAACGACGTCGCGGCTCCCGAGTCCGCGCGCACACCGGCCCGGAGCTTGCCCACGTGGTGCACGCGCTGTCCGTGTACGACGGCCCCGAGTGGACCGTGAGTGAGATCCGCCTGGTGGCCTCCGAGCTGGGGCGGGGGCGTTCCGGAGGGGCGTTGCACACCGACATGGGCCGGTACGTGCTCACGGGCGCCTGACCGGGGCGCCCCGCAGTACCCCCAGTGGTACTGACCGGACATGTTCACTGCAGAGCCGGTACGCGCCTATTTGGGGGGTGCGCGGAGCGTGGGCACGTAAAAAGCCCCGGGCGCATGTAGGGCAGAGGCGGCACCGGGGCGTTCGTAGTCAGGTTAGCATTGCGGCGTGACCCACGGCTACACCCTCCCCGCAATGCGGCAGGCCATCTCCGAGCCCAGGTTCGCGCCGTATCTGCGTGAGGCGAAAGGCGACGAGACAGCGGCCCTTGAGCTGTACAAGTGGAGCACCCGCATGACATCCGCTGCGTACGAACTGATTGCTCATGTCGAGGTGTTCATGCGCAACGCCATCGACCGTGCCCTCTCGCAGGGATACCGGGACGAGACGTGTGGCATCCCCTGGCTCTTGCGTGAGCCGCCTCTCAAAGTAGAGGCAATGCGACGCGTGACAGACGTTCGCGATCGCCTGCGCGACCAGCACCGGGAGTCACGGCACCAGATCGTTGCCGGCCTGTCGTTCGGCTTCTGGGCCGGCATGCTTGGCCCCAGGTACGAATGAGGAGTGGCGGCTGTCGCTTCGCCACGCTTTCCCCGGCGGCAACGGGACACGCAAGGAAGCAGCAATCCTCGCCGAGGGCATCCGCAAGTTTCGCAACCGCCTGGCCCACCACGACTCGGTTCTCGGGCTGGACATTCCCTTCGAGGTGCAGCGCGTCCACGCACTGGCGGAGCTCTTGGGGGCCGAACCGGCCGCATGGCTGCGATCAGTGGACCGCACAGCCGACGTGTATCGAGAGCGCCCGGTGGCGACGATCGACACGGTGGTGGTTGCCGCCAGGCACGCATGGCCCCTGTACGAGCAGGAACGGGCCTATGTGTGCCAGGCGGGGCGGTGGTTCCGGCCGGTGACTCGTCTCGCTTTCTACACGGACCAGGAGATCAAAGCGGATGTGCCTTTGATCCGCCACCGCCGGGACAATGTCGCGTGGACTGAGGAGCATGCGGCGGAGCTGGCTGCTGGCGACAGGGAGGACCGTAAGATCGCCGCGGTGATCCGTGCTTCGCGGAGCCGGCAGTGGACGGAAGGTGTCTACCAGGTCTTCCTCCTGACCCGCCCCGGAGACCGCGATCATCGAGAGCTCGCCCGGGCTCTGCCCCATCGCACGAGCGGCAGAGGCTCGGCTTTCACCCAGCGTCAGCGATACGTCTCTCTTCACGCGTTGGAGACAGCTACCACTACGGACGACCTCCTCCAGGTGTCCTGACCGGGGAGGTCGATCAACGCTTCCGGTCAGTCCATCTAGTGTGGAGCACATGGCCGCACCCACCCGATCACCCCGCAGCAGCACGTGGCTGTGGATCCTGGTGGGGTGTGCGGTGCTCACCCAGTCCGGGCTGAACCTGTTCCGTCCCATCACCTCGTACAAGCTGCTGGGCCTCGGCGCGGACCCCGTGGTCATCGGTCTCACCACCGCCGCCTACGCCCTCCTACCCCTGGTCAGCGCCGTGTGGCTGGGGCGCATGTCGGACCGGATCCCCCAGCTGCGGCTGCTGATCCTCGCCGGCGTGGGGCTGCTGGGCCTCGCCGGTGTGGGCCTGGCGCTCGCGGACTCCGTGTGGCTGATCTTCACCGCCAGCGCGGTCCTGGGTATGGGTCACCTGTGCTTCACGATCGGCGGGCAGACCGCGATCGCCCGCTACGCGGCGGACCAGGACCTGGACAAAGGCTTCGGGTGGTTCACCGCCGCGTTCTCCGCAGGTCAGATGATCGGCCCGGCGCTCGGCGGGTGGATCGTGGGCCACGGCTCGGACATGGCCTCCCCCGAACGGCTCGCCGCCGTGAACGAGAGCCTGTGGATCGGTGTGCTCATCACGGTGGCCGCCGCCCCGCTGCTGGCCTTCCGCCTCGGTCCGGCCTCGCGCCGCGCCGCCGCGCCCACCCCCGCGGCACAGCGTCCCGCGGACGACGCCGCCGACGGCGCTCCCCGCGCGGACGAGCGCCCGAACGTGCTGCGGATCCTCCGGGTCCCCGGGGTGATGTCCAACATGGTGGCCTCGCTGTCCCTGCTGGCCATGATCGACATCCTCACCGCGTTCCTGCCCCTGGTGGGGGAGGAGGCGGGGGTGGCGCCGTCCGTGGTGGGCATGCTGCTCGGGGCCCGCGGCCTGGCGTCGATCGCCTCGCGCCTGCTGCTGCCGCTGCTCTCTGGGAGGTTCTCACGCCGGGCGCTGCTGATCGCGAGCCTGCTGGCGTCCGGGGCGGCGCTGATCGTCCCGCCGCTGTTCCTGGACAGCTTCTGGTGGGCCGCACTGTTCCTGGCGGTGGGCGGATTCTTCCTGGGGCTCGGGCAGCCGCTGACCATGACCCTCATCTCCACCTCGGTGCCCGGGACGTGGCGCGGCTCGGCCCTGGCCGTGCGGCTCATGGGCAACCGGGTGGGTCAGGTGATCCTCCCCGTGGCCGCCGGTGCGGTGGCCGCCCCGTTCGGTCCGGGTGGTGCCATCTGGCTCACGTGCGCGCTGCTCGTGGCCAGCGGCGTGGAGAAAGCGGTGCGGGGTCCGCGCAAGGAATAGGGCGGCGTCGTCTGCGGTGCATGGTTGCCGAGATGCGCGTCACACCCGGCACGTAGCATGGCCTCACGATCACCGGCGGGCCCCGCCCTGCTCCGACGCGCCCCGGGAGGCACCCTCATGACCCAGCAGCACGGCTCCGACTTCCTGGACGCGTTCGCGCAGATGTCCCGCAACGGCGGGCTGGAGTCCGGCGGCGTGGAGCGGCAGGCCGCCACGGAGGCGGACGGGCTGAACCGGCAGTGGTTCGCGGGCTGGCTCACGGCGCGGGGCGCCACGGTGCACTACGACGCCATTGGCAACCAGTTCGGCCTGTTCGAGCACACCCCCGGCGCGCCCTACGTGCTGGTGGGCTCGCACATGGACTCGCAGCCGCGGGCCGGGCGGTTCGACGGCGCGTACGGCGTCCTCGCCGGGGCGCACGCGTGCGCGGAGCTGTTCCGTGCGGCGTCATCGGGGGAGGTGGAGCTGAGCCGGAACCTGTGCGTGGTGAACTGGTTCAACGAGGAGGGCTGCCGGTTCAAGCCCTCCATGATGGGCAGCTCGGTGTACACCGGCAAGCGGGACTTGCAGGAGACCCTCGCCATCCGGGACACCGCTGGCGTGAGCGTGCGCGAGGCCCTCGACGCCCTGGGCCAGCGCGGTGGGGACGTCATCCCCGAGGCCACCGCGTACGTGGAGCTGCACATCCAGCAGGGCAAGTCCATGGAGGAGGACGGCTACACCATCGGGCTGGTGGAGGCCACGTGGGGTGTGCGCAAGTACGAGTTCCAGGTGCTCGGGGAGCAGGCGCACACCGGATCCACGCTCATCGAGGACCGCAGGGACGCGCTGCTCGGGGCGTCGCTGCTGATCACGGCGGCCCGGCGGATCGCGTTGGAGCACGACGTCATCACCTCGTGTGGAGAGCTGCTGATCGAGCCCAACTCACCGGTGGCGGTCGCCCGTGAGGCGCGCCTGGTGATCGACCTCCGCAGCCTGGACGCCGAGCGACTGACCGCCGCGGACGAGCACTTCGCCCGGGAGGTCGAGGAGGCCGCCCGTGCCGCGAACGTGGAGATCCAGACCGTGAACCGCCACGCGTGGGACGTGCTGGAGTACGCCCCGGAGGGTTTGGCGCTCGCTCAGGAGGTCGTGACGGAGCTGGACCTGCCGCACACCCGGATCATGACGCTCGCGGGCCACGACTCCACCAACGTGAAGGACGTGCTGCCCACCGTGATGCTGTTCGTGCCCTCGCACAAGGGCATCACGCACAACGAGTTCGAGTTCACTTCGGACGAGGACATGCTCGCGGGCCTGGACATGCTCACCGCCACGCTGCGCCGGGTGGCACAGGGGGAGCTGGGCTGAACCTCAGTGCAGGACGACATGGCCGGGGCGAAGCGGGTGCGTGCGGCGTCGTCGTCCCCGCAATTCCGGGCGGGTGCCCGCTGAGTGTGTCCCCGGTCATAGAGTGGGGAGGGACCCCGACCCGAGGAGGACCCCGTGACCGACACCCTGCCCCTGGACGGCGTGCTCGTCGCCGATTTCTCGCGCGTGCTCGCCGGGCCGCTGTGCACCATGACGCTCGCGGACCTGGGCGCGCGCGTGATCAAGGTGGAGCGCCCCGGCAGCGGGGACGACACCCGGCACTGGGGTCCGCCGTTCTCCGAGACCGGGCCCACCTACTACGAGTCCGTGAACCGCAACAAGGAGTCCGTGTGCCTGGACCTGCGCGAGGACGAGGGCCGCGAGCTCGCGCGTGAACTGGCCCTGCGCGCGGACGTGGTGGTGGAGAACTTCAAGCCCGGCGGCATGGCCAAGCTGGGGCTCGGCTACGAGGAAATCTCGGCGGAGAACCCGGGGGTGGTGTTCGTGTCCATCTCGGGCTTCGGCACCGCCGGCGGCGCGCACATGCCCGGCTACGACTTCCTGGTCCAGGCGGTGGGCGGGCTCATGAGCATCACGGGCTCCGCGGACGGCGAGCCCACCAAGGCGGGGGTCGCACTCGTGGACGTCCTGACCGCCAAGGACGCCACGATCGGCGCACTCGCCGCCCTCGAACGACGACGCCGCACGGGCCGCGGCGCGCACATCGACGTCAGTCTGCTCTCCAGCCTGCAGGGCGCGCTGGTGAACCAGGGCCAGGCGTACCTGGGCGCCGGGAAGGTGCCGCAGCGGATGGGCAACGACCACCCCTCGATCGTGCCCTACCAGCTGCTGCAGTGCGCCGACGCGCCCCTGGCGGTGACGGTGGGCAACGACGCCCAGTTCCGGAAGTTCACCGCCGCCCTCGGCATCCCGGAGGTCGCGGAGGACGAGGACTACGCCACCAATTCCGCGCGCGTGGCGCACCGCGAGGCCCTGACCGCGCTGCTGGAAGAGGCCCTGGCCGCGAAGTCCGCGGCCGAGTGGCAGCAGGCCCTGACCGAGGCGGGAGTCCCGGCGGGCAAGGTCGCCGGAATCGACGAGGGGGTGGCCCTGGCCGAGGACCTGGGCCTGGAGCCCACCGTGGACGTCCAGGATCGTTCGGGCGAGACGGTGGGACGCCAGTTCCGCCACCCGGCGCAGTGGACCCCGCCGCTGCCGTCCCCCACGGTGGCCCCGCCGCAGCTGGGGGAGGACACGGAAGCCGTGACCGCGTGGCTGCGGGGACCCCGTGAGTGAGCGGATGTGACAAGGTTGTCGCTCGCGCCCACTGCACCGGATGTGCCCGCAGTCATAGAGTGGTCCCATGACTGAAAAAGAAACCGTAGACGTTCTGGACCTGGTGAGCTTCGACTCCATGCTCACCGATGAAGAGGTCGAGCTGCGATCCTCCGTGCGGGAGTTCGTGGACACCGCGATCAAGCCGAACATTGCCGAGTGGTACGACAAGGCCGTCTTCCCCCTCGAGATCGTCCCGGAGATGGCCAAGCTGGGCCTGCTGGGCATGCACCTGAAGGGCTACGGCTGCGCGGGCCGCTCCGCCGTGGAGTACGGTCTGGCAGGCGCGGAGCTGGAGGCCGGTGACTCGGGTCTGCGCACGTTCGTGTCCGTGCAGGGCTCGCTGGCCATGAGCGCCATCTACAAGTGGGGTTCCGAGGAGCAGAAGCAGGAGTGGCTGCCGCAGATGGCCGCCGGTGAGGCCATCGGCTGCTTCGGTCTGACCGAGCCCACCGCCGGTTCCGACCCCTCCTCCATGAAGACCTTCGCCCGCAAGGACGGGGACGACTGGGTCCTCAACGGTGCCAAGCGCTGGATCGGTCTGGCCAGCGTGGCCAAGGTGGCCGTGATCTGGGCGCAGACGGACGAGGGGATCCGCGGTTTCGTGGTCCCCACGGACACCCCGGGCTTCCAGGCCACGCCCATCACGGCCAAGCTCTCCATGCGCGCGTCCATCCAGTGCGACATCGAGCTCACGGATGTCCGCCTGCCGGGCTCCGCCATGCTGCCCGAGGCCAAGGGCCTGCGCGGTCCGTTCTCCTGCCTGAACGAGGCCCGCTACGGCATCGTGTGGGGTGTCATGGGTGCCGCCCGTGACTCCTTCGAGGCCGCGCTCGCGTACTCCCAGCAGCGCATGCAGTTCGACCGTCCCCTGTCCGGGTACCAGCTCACGCAGCAGAAGCTCGTGAACATGGCCCTGGAGATCGACAAGGGCTTCCTGCTGGCCCTGCAGCTCGGGCGGCTCAAGGACGCCGGCAAGCTGCAGAACCACCAGATCTCGGTGGGCAAGCTCAACAACTGCCGCGAGGCCATCAAGATTGCCCGCGAGGCCCGCACGGTCCTGGGCGGCAACGGCGTCACTCTGGACTACTCGCCGCTGCGCCACGCCAACAACCTTGAGTCCGTGCGCACCTACGAGGGCACGGACGAGGTCCACTCCCTGATCCTGGGTCAGCAGCTCACGGGCACCTCCGCGTTCCGCTGAGTCAGCGCGTGCTGAACCGGGTGCTCCCCGCACGGTGGGGGCACCCGGTTTTTCATGCGTACGCATGATTTTTTCGGGACGACGACGCCGGGCCGCCCGTTCCCGGCGCCGGGCCTGGCGCCTCCCGGGCCGGGTCAGTCCGGGGGGAGCGCGCCAGCAGCGGCGCCCCGAGCACCGGTTCGCGGTCCAGGAGTGACACGGTCAGACCGCGCTGCCGCAGCAGGGCTGCGAGTTCCGCCCCCACCACGGACCCGGTGAGCCCTCCTCCCACGACCACGGGCAGGGGCTCGTCCAGGGCGCGTGCCACGGTGAGCACGAGCTCCGCGAGGTGTTCCGCGGCCGCCGCGACCAGTTCGGACGCCGCGGCGTCCCCGGAGGACGCGAACTCGCACACGGCCCGCGCCAACCCGGCCCAGTGGGTCCGGTCCGGCCGGTCGTGGAAGGCGCCGATCAAATCAGTGGGCTCGGCCACCCCGGCGTGCTCCAGCACGGCCCGGGTGAGTGCTTCCCCCTCGCGGGCGGTGGGCAACTGCTGGGACAGCCGCAGCACCCGCCGCACGGCTTCCCGGCCGATCCAGTACCCGCTGCCCTCGTCCCCCAGCAGGTATCCCCACCCACCGGCGCGGGCCTCACGGCCGGAGGCGTCCACACCCCACGCCACGGAGCCCGTGCCGGCGATCAGCGCGATGCCCGCGGTGTGACCGCCCGCCGCGAGGATCAGGCGGGTGTCGTGCACGGCGCGCACGGGCGTGGACGCGTCCAGGTGCCCGGCGGAACGGATGAGATCCGCCAGCGCGGCGGCGTCGTGCGGGGTGTCCACGCCCCCGGCTCCCGCGAGCACCGGGGTGCCGGGCGGCGCGGCGAGCTCCGAGAGCACGGAGCGCAACGAGCGGGTGGCCTCGGACGCGCTCACGTTCTGGACGTTCGCGCTGCCCGAGCGGGCCTCACGGACGGGTTCGCCACCGCGGAAGAGCACCCCTCGCGTGTGCGAGCCGCCGATGTCCAGGCCCACCAGTTCCGTGCCCACGCGGTGACTACTCCGAGACCTGGACCTCGCCCATCTCCTCCCAGCCGTCACCCTCGATCTGGCGGGAGATGATGCGCGGGGTCCGCACCAAATACCGGGGGAACTCCTCGGTCATCTTGGTGAAGTGGGCGGAGTTCACGTGGGCCTCCGCGGCGTCCTCCTCGAAGGCCTCCACCAGCACGAACTCGTTGGGGGTCTCCAGGCTGCGGGACCACTCGAACCACTTGTTCCCGGGCTCCCGGCGGGTGGCCTCGGTGAACTCCGCGACGAGCTCCGGCCAGCGCTGCGCGTACTCGTCCTTGGCCTCGAACTTGACCACGATGAAGATCATTCTCTGCTCCTGGTGCTGCGTGTCTCGAAGGGTGCGTTGTCCCGGTCCAGCATAGGACCGCCCCCGGTGTCATGCGGCGTCACGGGTCGCCGGGCGCGTGCGGACCGTGGGCTAGCGTGCAGACATGAGCAGCCCAGCGATCCAGGATCCCGTGACCCCCGAGCAGCGCCGCACCGCGCGTCGCGCCGTGGTGGCGTCCTCGATCGGCAACGCGCTCGAGTGGTTCGACATCATCGTCTACTCGTCCCTGGCCGTGGTGATCTCCCACCTGTTCTTCGAGTCCGAGGGCGTGGGGCAGGTCACCGGCACGCTGCTGACGTTCGGCACCTTCGCGGTGTCCTACCTGATCCGCCCGGTGGGTGCGCTGGTCCTGGGTTCCTACGCGGACCGCCACGGCCGCCGCCCCGCGCTCACCATCACCATCGCGCTGATGATGCTGGGCACACTCATCATGCTCGTGGCCCCCACCTCCGCGCTCATCGGCCCCTCGGCGGCGCTGGTGATCCTGCTCGCGCGTCTGGTTCAGGGCTTCTCCGCGGGTGGCGAGTTCGGCACGGCCACCGCGTTCCTCATCGAGAACGCCCCGGACAAGCGCGCCTACTACGGCTCCTGGCAGGTGGCCACGCAGGGCATCGCCATCTTCCTGGCCTCGGGGTTCGGCTTCGCCCTGAACACCCTGCTCAGCCACGACGCCCTCTACTCGTGGGGCTGGCGCATCCCCTACCTCTTCGGGCTGCTCATCGGCCCCGTGGGCCTGTTCATCCGCCTGCGCATGGACGAGACCCCGGACTTCGAGGCGCTGCAGGGCGAACGCGAGCGGGCGGCGTCGTCTCCCGGTGCCCGGGGCGGGGATGCAGCCGCGGGAACGACGACGCCGCGCCCCGCCCTGTGGCGCAGCCCCCTCGCCCAGACTCTCGTGCACTCCGCGGGGCGGTGGCTCACGGCCTCCGGCGTGGTGGGGCTGGCCTCGATGTCCGTGTACACGATCCTGTTCATGCCCACGTTCTCCATCCAGAACCTGGACCTGCCCTCGTGGGCCGCCTACCTGGGCGGTGTGGTTGCCGGGCTCGTGACCCTGGTGGGCTCACCGCTCGTGGGACACCTGGCGGACCGCGTGGGTCCCGGCAAGGTCATGCTGGTCGCGGCCGGGGTGGGCGTGCTGGCCGTCTACCCACTGTTCCTCTGGCTTGTGAGCGCCCCCACCGTGGCCACCCTGACGGCCATGCAGGCGGTGCTGGGCGCGATCATGGCCCTGTACTTCGGACCCATGCCCGCGCTGCTGACCGAGATGTTCCCCACGGAGATCCGCACCACCGGCATGTCCGTGGCGTACAACCTGGGAGTCACGGTGTTCGGAGGGTTCGCACCGCTGGCCCTCGCGTGGCTCGTGTCCGCCACGGGTTCCCTCACCGCACCGAGCATCTACTACGCCGCGGTGGCGCTGCTGTCCCTGGTGTGCCTGCTGGTTGCGCGGCGCCGGTACGCGGTGCGCTGAGCTCCCGCGGCTCCCGACCCGCCCCCGGCGCCGACCGGCTCTCCGGCCCCGGGCATGCGAAAGGCCCCCGCGGTTCTCACCACGGGGGCCCTCCGGTCGAAAGGTTGCGGGTGCGGAGTTCAGCCCAGCCCGTCCTTCAGGTTCTTGCCGGCGTCCTTGACGTTCTCCACGGACTGCTTGGCGCCGCCGGACATCTTGTCCGCGGTGCCCTCAGCCTGCAGGTCCTTGTTGTCAGTGGCGTCGCCGAGCTTCTCCTTGGCGGAACCGGAAGCCTTCTCCGCAGCATTGCTGATCTTGTCACCGAGTCCCATAAGCATTCCTTCCGTGGGTCGAACAGATGCTCACAATGTAGTCGCAGACCGGACCGGATGGGAAGACATGGACCTGACGTGTTCCCGGGAACCCGCTGCCGAGCCGGTGGCGCTCACTGGTAGGAGACGAACCACGGCTTGGGGGTGATCCCGAAGGTCTGCTGGGGCGTGTACATGGGGGTGTCCTCGTCGTAGAAGTTCTTCCACGCCATGCGGATCCCCTTGGGCAGCCCCTCCTGCAGCCGGTTCCACGTGCCCGTCTTCAGGTCCGGTGTGCCGTGGCCGTCCGCGTGCAGGACGAATCCCAGCTCGGGGTGCTCGGTGTTGATCGCCTCGCGGTTCTGGATCATGGCCATGGAGAACTGGTGCAGCAGCAGCGTCTTCTGGGGCAGCTGGCTGTCCCGGGTGAGCGCGGCCAGCCACTCGGTGGTCTTGTTGATCTCCGCGGCGTCCACCGAGCCGATCTGCTGCAGGGGCAGCTGCCCCGGTGCCAGGCGCCACTCGGGGTCCAGCGCGAGCCCCACGTTCGGGTGCTTGAGCAGCTCCTCGTACTGCTTGGCCTGCGTGAGGAAGTCCGCCTGGCCGGGCTGCAGGTCCAGCACCACGTACACGTCGTTCTTCTCGGCGGCCTCCACGTACGGCTTCAGCTGCTCGAGCGTGGACTCGGTGGAGTAGTTGCCGTCCGGACCCGGTTCGGAGGAGGCGGTGGTGGCAATGATCTCGAACGCCGGGACCACCTTCTCCTCGCTGTACGGCTCGTAGCTCTTGGCCAGCTCCTTGACCCGGGTCACGGACTCCTGCGGTCCCTGCTCGCCCAGCGCACCCAGCC
This sequence comes from Kocuria tytonis, assembly GCF_003226895.2. GTDB lineage: Bacteria > Actinomycetota > Actinomycetes > Actinomycetales > Micrococcaceae > Kocuria > Kocuria tytonis. The sequence goes on along the minus strand of NZ_PNJG02000002.1, from coordinate 363,368 downwards.
CCGGGGTGCCCGGGTGGCCGTACAGCGCCACGAACCGGCGGTCGGGGAACAGGGTCCTGCCCCCGCCGACCAGGTCAACAGGCTGCGTGGGCGAAGGGCTCGCGCTCGTCCCCTCGGACTGCGACGCCGCCGCTCCCGCATCCTTCCAGGCCCCCTCGTCCCCGGACTCGCCCCCGGTTCCGCATCCCACCAGCAGGACGGAGGCGCACAGGACGGAGAGGATGGCGGGGGGAAGGGAGCGCATGACGCGTGACCTCGATCTGGGTGGGGGACGGTTCCATGGGGGAGGGAGCAACCATCAGCACGCTGGGGTTGCCGGGGGGGTGAGTTCACCCTATGCCCTTCCAAGTGGCTGCATGGCAGGATGACACTGCCATTCTTGGTGCACGAACCGTTCATGGGTGGTCCGCCCGGAGCCCGTTGGCAGGACTTCTGGGAAGCCCTTGATTTCGGCGCCCTGTGGACCTTCGCGGCTACCGGTCGAGGGCACGTTCCGCGATCCACTGCTGGAACACCGCGGAGTCCTGCTCGCCCAGACCCGCCTCGACGAGCTGCTGTGCGGCGTCGCGCAGTGGCGCCCCCAGGACGGAGGCCGTGCCGGTGGCGCGAGCGGCGTCGAGGTAGGCGGAGACGTCCTTGTGGAGGAAACCCGCCCGCGCGGAGACCGTGTAGTCGTGGGCCACGAGCTTGGGTGTCTTGTCCGCCATGACCACCGACCCGGCGTAACCGTCCTGCATGAGATCCAGCAGCTCGGCGAGGTCCAGCCCGGCCCGTTCCGCCACCACGGAGGCCTCCGAGAGCGCCACGATCTGGGCGGCGCAGATCAGCTGGTTGCACGCCTTGGCCACCTGTCCGGCGCCCAGCGGGCCCAGGTGGACCGGCCGCCCGCACGCGGCGAGCACGTCCAGCACCGGTGCCACCGCGTGATCCGCACCGCCCACCATGATCGACAGGTCCCCCCGCTGCGCCCCGGCCTGCCCGCCGGACACCGGGGCGTCCACGAGCACGAGGTGCGGGTACTCACGGTGCCAGCGGGCGACGTCGTCCGGGGAGACCGTGGAGCTGATCGCGACCACGGCGTCGCCGCGCTCGCCGTCGCGCTGCGCCGCACCCTCCGCGAGGTGGGGCAGCAGCCGGTCGATCTCGGGGGCGCCGGGGACCAGCAGGACCACGACGTCCGCCTGGCCCGCCATGTGCCGCGGGTCGTCCACCGCGCGTGCGCCCTCCGCCCTGTGCAGGCTGTGCTGCAGCACGACCACGTCGTGGCCGGCGGCGACGAGGTGCCCGGCGACGGGCGCACCCATGGTGCCGAGTCCGATGACTCCCACGGTTCGAGGGGTGGTGGACATGATCGCTCCTGGGGTGTCGAGGACTGGCGGCTGTGCCCATTGTGGCCCGCGGGGCGCCCGTTGGCGCGCAGCGGGGGTCTCGAAGCCCACCCCGCGCCGATCGGGCGTTCGCTCAGGGCTCCGCACGCGGGTCACGTGGTGGTGCCCGAGGGGAGGACCACCCTGTTCGAGGACGGCGACGGATCCATTCGGACGTTTGCGTCGGACGCCCTGAAGAACGGGGCGAACCGGAGGTGGCGAAGCGGAAGGCGCAGGCGCCGCACCACGGTGTTGCGCTGGGCTCCCACTACTGGTTCCGCTCCCTGGCGCGCGGGCCCCGGGGCGAGGGCCTGGTGCTGACCTACGACGGCACGCTCAACGTCATCGACCAGGACACCGGCGCGGTCACCGCGAAGATCGACGTGGTTCAGCCGCGGCAGGAGAAGGCGGACTGGCAGCAGCCCGGCCCGGCCGGGCCGTGGAGGTGGCCGGGGACAAGGTCTACGTGACGGACACGGAGAACAGGAAGCTGCACGTGGTGGACCTCGCCGTGACCACGGGAAAGCCGGGCGGGGCGGGGCACTGAGTCCGGCGCCGCCTTTCCGGAGGTGGTGGCCGCGTCCCGCCGCGCACACGGCGACGGCGCTCGGGGAGGTTCCCGGGTGCCGTCGCCGTGTCTGCGTCTGTCGGTGGATCAGTCCTGCGTGGAGCAGAACGCCCCGTGCGGGTGAGCCAGCTGGTCGTCCTGCGGGACCTGACCGATCGCATCCCACAGCTCCACCCACCGGCCGTCCTTGATCCGCCACAGCTCGCAGAAGAACTGGCGTTCGCCCGCGATGGAGCCCTCGGAGAACGTGAGAACGAAGTTCCCGTCCGCCACCGTGCGGTGCAGGGTGTCGTACGTGAGCGGCGAGCCGTCCTGCTTCAGCCGCTTCAGGAAGTCCACCATGTTCGCCACGCCATCGGGGATGTCTGCGGAGTGCTGGGTGAAATGGCCGTCCGCACGGGTGAACTGCCCGGCGGCATCGTAGTTCTGGCCCTGCAGGAACGTGGCCCAGGCCTTTGTGACGAAGGCGCGGTTCTGCTCCGTGTCCGCGGAGGCGTCCACCTCCGTGGGGCCGTCCAGCTGCGTGTGACCGGAGGCATTCGGGGCTGTTTCCGTGACCAGCCCGTCCCAGTGCTCCACGATCTTCCCGTCCGCCACGCGGTAGATGTCGAACCCCACGTACAGCTCCTCCGGGTCCAGACCCGGATAGGAACCGTGCAGGGCCACCAACCCGGCGGCCTCGTCCACCAGGACGCGGACGACGTCGTGGCGCAACCCCTCCCCGGCGCCGGAGACGAGGTGGCGCAACCCGTCCTTGCCGTTCTCCACCAGGGGGGAGTGCTCCACGTAGTCCGCGGAGAAGTGGCGGTCCAGACTGCTGAGGTCGTGATCGGTGAACAGCTGACGGTCAGCGGTGAGAACGAGATCTCGGATGTCACTCATGATGTGCTCCGTTCATGTCGGTGCTCGGTGATGTCCATGGGTGCTGCGGCCTTCAGTCCAGCGAACTCATCACGTGCTTCACCCGGGTGTACTCCTCCACCGCGTACTTGGAGAGGTCCTTGCCGTAGCCGGAGTGCTTGAAGCCGCCGTGCGGCATCTCGGCCACCAGCGCGATGTGGGTGTTGATCCACACGCAGCCGTAGTCCAGGTCCCGGGACATGCGCAGAGCGCGGCCATGGTCCTTGGTCCACACGGAGGAGGCCAGGCCGTATTCCACACCGTTGGCCATCTCCACCGCCTGCTCCTCATCGGTGAAAGACTGCACGGTGAGCACGGGGCCGAAGATCTCGTTCTGGATGACCTCGTCCTCCTGGTGGAGATCGGCGATGACCGTGGGCTCGAAGAAGAAACCGGGGCCGTCCGCTTTCCTGCCACCGGTGGTCACCCTCGCGTGCTCGGGCAGGCGCTCGATGAAGCCGCTCACCTGCTCCAGCTGCCGCTGGTTGTTGAGCGGGCCGTAGAGGATGTCCTCCTTCTCGGGGGTGCCGAAGCTCGTGTTCCTGGCCGCCTCGGTGAGCTTCGTGAGGAACTCTTCTTTGACGGATTCCGCCACCAGGATGCGGGTGGACGCCGTGCAGTCCTGGCCCGCGTTGAAGAGGCCGCTCTCGGCGAGGGTGCTGGCGGCGGCGTCGAGATCGGCGTCCTCGAAGACCACGCAGGGAGCCTTGCCGCCCAGCTCCAGATGGGCTCGGGTGAGGTTCTTGGCGGCCGAGGCGGCCACCGCGAGGCCTGCGCGCACCGAACCCGTGATGGACACCAGACCCGCCGCGGGGTCGGACACCACCAGCTCACCGGTCTTCGCATCCCCCAGCACCACGTTGAACGTCCCCTCGGGAAGGAACTCGGCGGCGATCTCCGCGAACAGCAAAGTGGACTCTGGGGTGGTGTCCGAGGGCTTGAGCACGGTGGTGTTGCCGGCCGCGAGGGCGGGACCCACCTTCCAGATGGCCATCATCAGCGGGTAGTTCCACGGGGTCACCTGACCTACCACGCCGATGGGCTCTCGGCGGATTACCGAATTTAGCCCCTCCATGTACTCACCGCTGGCCAGGCCCTCCATGAGACGAGCGGCGCCGGCGAAGAATCGAATCTGGTCCGCACCCACCTCCACCTCCTCGCTCTGGATGAGGTACTTGGGCTGGCCGGTATTGCGGGACTGGGCTTCCACGAGCTCCGACCCGCGGGCCTCGACGGCGTCCGCGAGGCGGAGCAGGGCCATCTGCCGGGCGCTCGGTGTCATCCGACCCCAGGTCTTCGACGCCGCTTTCGCCGCCTCGTACGCCGCCGTCACGTCGTCGGCAGTGGAATTGGGTGATTGACCCGTGACCTCCCCGGTGGCCGGGTTCACGAGGTCGAAAGAGTCGTTCGAGGTGGATGCCACGTAGGAGTTGTTGATGAAGTTCTTGAGCATGGAAGCTTTCCCTCCGTTCTCACCTGCGCCTGCGGATGCCGCACGCGGGACTCACGTCATTATGAGGTGCCTCACTCAGGATATCGGAGCGGAGCGCGGCCGATTGTCGCGGCAATGTGAAATGTGGGCGGGAGTACGGTGGTGTCATGCCCACCGACTCCCATGATCCCGCCAGTGCCCGGCTGGACGTGTGGCTGTGGTCCGTCCGGCTGTTCAAGACCCGCTCGTCCGCCACTCAGGGGTGCCGCGCCGGCCACGTCCGGTTGAACGGCGCCCCCGTGAAGGCCGCACAGCCGGTGCGCGTGGGTGACCGGGTGAGCGTCAAGCGCCCCGGATGGTTGCAGGAGTTCGAGGTCACGCGCCTGATCGTGAAACGGGTGGGAGCCCCGGTGGCCGTGAAGTGCTACATCGACCACTCGCCGCCCCGGCCCGCGGAACTCAGTGTGCCCGTGGCCCGCCGCGATCGCGGCGCCGGGCGGCCCACCAAGAGGGACCGCCGCGAGTTGGAACGGCTGTGGGGCGAGCGGTAGCCTGCGGTCCGGGCTCGGCAAGGGCTCTGCGGCGCACCGCCCCCGAGCGGATCCAGCGATGCTCCAGCCCGCGCGCACCGTGCGCCGGCAGGGGCAGGGAGGACGACGTCGCTCCCAGCCCGCCGTGCGGCGTCGTCAGCGCTGCGGGGCCACGAGGTCCGTGGGCCCCCGCACGGGCCCGCGGCCGAACCAGCCCTTCAATCCGCCGTGGGTCAGCAGGGTGCGGGTGCGCGGGTCCAGCAGTGCGAGGTAGAGGGTGAACGCCACCGCGATCACGAAGGCCACCTCGGACACGCTCACACTGAGGTCGATGAACGGCCACACGGACAGCTGGTCCTGGGCGCCGAAGACCACGAAGAACGTGATCACGATGTAGATGCTGCGGATCTGCCAGTTGTCCTTGATGCCGGTGGCGGCGAGCAGCGGCAGCAGCCACAGGATGTACCAGGGCTGGATGATGGGGGACAGCAGCACCACGGCGGTGAAGGCCACGGCCATGCGTCGGACGACCTTCCGGTCCCCACCCACGAACATCAGGGCGATCACCAGCAGGATGGCCCCGCCCTGCAGGGCGCGCCGGAACCGCGCGGCCATGTGGTCCCCGTGGAGGTGGAAGTGGTTGCCCGCGCGTTCCACCTGCTGTCCCAGGAACCCGGAGGGGGAGTAGCCGGTGTACCCGGGGGTGGGGTCCAGCAGCGCCCAGGCCCAGCCGAGCCCGAGGCCGTCCACCTGACCGCTCAGGGCCAGCAGACCGAAGCTGATGAGGGCCGTGGCCGCCCAGGTGACGAACCGCCGCGGCCACGAGGCCCCCTTGCCGGCCCACAGCAGACCGATGAACGGCAGCAGCAGGATGGTGATGGGCTTGATGCCGATGGACCCGGTCACCAAAAGTATCCCCAGCAGAGGATGTTTCGTGGCCGCGAAGTACACGCCGGCCACGGCCAGTCCCACCATGAGGGCGTCGTTGTGGGCGCTGGCCACGAAGCTGATGAGGAACAGCGGGTTGGCCACGGCGATCCACAGGGCACGGGCGCCGTTCACGTTGTGCAGCCGCGCGAGTCTGGGCACGTAGACCAGGCACAGCACCACACCCACGTACGCCAGCAGACGGAACAGCATCACGGACATGTCCGGCTGCGCATTGGTCAGCCGCACCACCGCGGCGGCCAGCCACAGGAAGTAGGGACCGTACGGTGTGCGGGCCTCCGCCCACTCCGGGTCCGCCCCCAGCATGAACCAGTTGTCCAGGGCGGAGATGCCCTCCACGTACGGGTCCTTGCCGGCGAGCATGAGCCGGCCCTGCCCGATGTACGCGTACACGTCCCGCGAGTAGATGGGGACCGCGAACAGCAGGGGCAGCGACCACGCGACCACCGCGGTCGTCACGGTGCGCAGGGATCCCGGCGGCCAGCCACGCAACCGCTGCCCCAGCCTGAGCCAGGAGCGGATGAGGAGCATGGCGCCCAGGGTCAGCAGCACGGTGCACGTGTAGACGCCCCACACGTTCACCCGCAGCTCGATCACCAGGGGGTGCCGCACCATGGGGGAGCCGTTGGCGATCCACCCGGTCCCCACGGAGCCCGCGAGCATCATGAGCGAGCCGATCACGCCCTGGATCACGGCCACGTGCGCCCGCAGCCGGATGGTGGCGGTGGACCCGGTGTGCGGGCCGGTGGCGGGGGAATCTGCCGCGGTCATGGACTCCAACCCCCTCGGCCAACCAGTGGTGGGCGAGCCGAGGTGTTCAGCGGCTCCGCCCCTCGACCTTACAGGACGGCCCCCGCCCGGCCGGGCAGGTCGCCGCGCACGGTCCCTCACCCTGAGACTCGCGAGAACGGCCCCCGCCCGGCCGGGCAGGTCGCCGCGCACGGTCCCTCGCCGTGAGACTCGCGAGAACGGCCCCCGCCCGGCCGGGCAATCCCCAGGGGCTCCCGCGGGGCGCGACCACCGGGCCGCGGGCCCGCCCCATAGAATCGGACGGGTGCAACGGCGCCCGTGGGACGCGGCAGGCGCGCCGCGCCCGCGTTCCAGCCCCCCCGGCGTCCACCCGGTCACGGTGATCCCGAAACCGGAACCGGAACCGCCGACCACCAACCACGGCCACCGAGCCAGAACAGAATCCCGCGCGCATTCGGACAAGGACCTTTCGTGCCCACTGACAGATACTTCGCGGCCCTCGCACGGTTCCGTGACGCCGTGCTCCCCCGGCGGTGGCAGGACCGGCTGATGACACCCCGCGGCCTGCTCGTGGGGTTCCTGGTGGTGCACCTGGGCTTCCTGGTCTTCGCGCTGATCGTGTCCGCGCAGGGCAACGCGTTCAGCGACACCAACATCTACCGCGGGTGGGCGGACGCCGGGTTCGACGACGCCAATATCTCCTCCGGGCCCAGCCCGTGGGTCTACCCGGTGCTCGCCCAGATTCCCATGGCGCTCGCGTACATCGCAGGTCCCGGCCCGTTCTTCTTCCTGTGGGTGCTGCTGATCTCCGTGCTGAACGCACTCGCAATGCTCAAGCTCACGGACCGGGGCCGCAACCGTGACGCCGTTCCCGCCGGGTGGTGGTGGCTCGTGTTCATCCTGCTCATGGGCTGGCTGGGCTTCGCGCGCGTGGACGGTCTCACGGCCCCGCTGGTGCTGATCGCCCTGGTCCACGGAGTGGCCCACCCGTTCATCGCGTCCCTGGTCCTGAGCGTGGCCACCTGGATGAAGGTGTGGCCCGCCGCGGTGGTGATCGCCCTGGTCAGCGCCGCGAAGCGCCGTGGCGCCGTGCTGCTCGCCGGTGTGCTGGTGACGCTGGGCGCGGTGGGTGTGGCGGCGGCGTCGGGCCCCGTGGCGAAGATCGCGGACTTCCTCACGCAGCAGGGGGACCGTGGGATGCAGCTCGAGGCCACCTTCACCACCCCGTGGCTGTGGCTGTCCGTGCTGCACATCGGCGACTCCCGCATGTACATGAACACGGACATCAACTCCATGCAGGTGGACGGCCCCGGTTCGGACGTGATGTCCAAGCTCATGCAGCCGCTGTTCGTGGTCGCGGCGGTGGTGGTCGTGGCGCTCATCGTGCGCGGCCTGCGGCGCGGGGTGCGCTCCGGCCGGATGGACCGCACGGCCCTGTTCCTGGCGGGTTCGCTCACCATGGTCACCGCGTTCATCGTGTTCAACAAGGTGGGTTCGCCGCAGTTCATGGTGTGGCTCGGCCCCGTGATCGCGGTGGGCCTGGTGCACGACCGGCGCGCGTGGCGCACCCCCGCGGCGCTCGCGGTGCTGATCGGGATCGCCACCTTCCTGATCTACCCGCTCTTCTACACCGCGCTGAGCCACAACAATCCCGTCATGGCGCTGGTGCTGACGGCCCGCAACGCGCTGCTCGTGGTGCTGATGTGGTGGTCCGCGCGCGGGCTGTACCGGCTCGGCACCGCCCCGAAGGAGGTGCCGGTTGCGTCCCCGCAGGCATGACGACGACGCCGCGGCGGGCCCCGCTGCGACGCCCGGCCCCCGCGCGGCGGCTCCCCGGGGTCACGACGCCGCGCGCCGTCCCGCGCGCGAGCGGCTGATGCGACCGGCCGCCGTGTGGTGCGGCTTCGCCGTGGTGCACGTCTACTTCCTGTGCTGGATGGCCTCGTTCTTCCTGCACGGGTGGGCGTTCAGCGACACCGAGCAGTACCGCGAGTGGGCCATGGCCGGGTACAACGCCCCCGCCGAGGGCTCCGTGAGCCCGTGGGTGTACCCCGTGCTGGCCCAGGTGTTCATCTTCCTGCCGCGGATCGCGGGCCACGACCTCTACCTCCTGGCCTGGACCCTGATGATCACCGCACTGGACGCGGTGGCCATGTGGTTCCTGCTGCACCGCGCCCACCGTCCCGCGCGGGGCGAGCTGCCGGGGCTGGTCGGGGAGGCCCCCCGGGACGACGCCGCGGCGTGGGCCTCCGGGGCCCCGGACCCCCACGGCAGCTCGGCCGTGCAGAGCCGCCGGCGCTCCGCCGTGGTGGCCGGCTGGTGGTGGGTGGTCTTCACCGTGTTCATGGGGTACCTGAGCTTCGCCCGGGTGGAGGGCGTGGCCGCGCCCATCGTGTTCATCGGACTGCTGTACGCGGTGCGCCACCCCGTGGTGGGCGCGGCGCTGCTGAGCGCCGCCACCTGGATCAAGGTGTGGCCCGCGGCCGCGGTCCTGGCCATGGTGATCGCCCTGCGGCAGCGGGTGCGCATCGTGGTGACGGGCCTGGTGGTGAGTGCCGCCGTGGTCGCCGGTGTGCTCGTGCTGGGCGGAATCGGGAGGATCGCGGACTTCGCCCTGAACCAGGGCTCCCGCGGGATGCAGCTGGAGGCCACGTTCTCCACGCCGTGGGTGTGGGCGGCCGTGCTGGGGATCGCCGACTCGAGGATCGCGGACAACACCGCGATCAACTCCACCGAGGTCTACGGGCCCGGAGTGGAGGTCATGGCCTCCCTCATGCAGCCGCTGCTGCTCGTGGCGGTGCTGGTCTCGGCCGCCCTGCTGGTCCGCGCCCTGCGCCGCGGTGCCGACCGCGGGCGGCTGGTGTACGCGGGGTCCCTGCTGCTGACCGGCGTGCTGATCGTCTTCAACAAGGTGGGCTCCCCGCAGTTCATGGTCTGGCTGGCCCCCGTGATCATGGTGGGGCTGCTGCACGACCGCGTCCGCTGGCGCACCCCCGCGCTGCTGCTCCTGGGGATCGCTGCCACCACGTTCGTGATCTACCCGCTGTTCTACACGCCGCTGATCCACGCCAACCCGGTCATGGCGGCGGTGCTGACCGCCCGGAACCTGCTGCTGGCGGCGCTGCTGGTGTGGACCGTGCGCCGGATCTGGCGCCTGGGCAGCCGGGCCGCCGTGGACGCCGCAGACCTGGGGCGGACCACCGTCTCCTGACCTGGCGGGGTGTACCCCCGCTCATACCCGCCCTCCGCCGCGCCATACCCCGGCGTGGCCTGAGCCCATTGGCCCTTTCCTGGGAGATTGCGGAGTATATTCCGAGTCATCGCAGCAACTGCGCATCAAGGGGGATGTGAGAACGCCATGGCCAATTTCTTCGCACTCGACAGGAAGCCCAATGTGGGTATTCCGCTGAGCGTGCAGCGGAAACTCTGGCTGAAACAGTTCCTCAAGGCGTTCTTTGTTGTGTTCTTGACGTACATGGCCATGTACCTCATCCGGAACAACTTCAAGGCCGCGCAGCCCATGCTCAAGGAGCAGATGGGTCTGAGCACCCTTGAACTGGGCTACATCGGCCTGGCGTTCAGCATCACGTACGGCCTGGGCAAGACCCTTCTGGGGTACTTCATCGACGGGAAGAACACGAAGCGCATCATCAGCTTCCTGATGGTGTGCGCATCCCTCTCCGTGCTGCTCATGGGAATCTTCCTGAGCGCCTTCGGCTCCGTGATCGGCGTGTTCATCGTCCTGTGGGGGCTCAACGGCGTGTTCCAGTCGGTGGGCGGCCCGGCCTCCTATTCCACGATCTCCCGGTGGGCGCCGCGCGCCAAGCGGGGCCGCTACCTCGGGTTCTGGAACGCGTCCCACAACATCGGCGGCGCGCTGGCGGGCGGGGTGGCCCTGTGGGGCGCCAACACGTTCTTCGGCGGGAACGTGGTGGGCATGTTCCTCTTCCCGGCCGTGATCGGTCTGGCCATCGGGCTCATCGGCCTGTTCATCGGCAAGGACGACCCCGAGGAGCTCGGCTGGAACCGCAGCGAGGAGATCTTCGGGGAGGCCATCGAGGAGGAGAACACGAAGGCCGAGTCCATGACCCAGTGGGAGATCTTCCGCTCCTACATCCTGCGCAACCCGTGGATCTGGATCCTGTGCGTGGCCAATGTGTTCGTCTACATCGTGCGGATCGGCATCGACAACTGGGCCCCGCTCTACGTGACCGAGCAGCTGCACTTCGACGCCGGGGACGCCGTCAACACCATCTTCTACTTCGAGATCGGCGCGCTGATCGCCAGCCTGCTGTGGGGCTACATTTCCGACCTGCTCAAGGGGCGCCGCGCGGTGGTGGCCCTGGGCTGCATGGTGCTCATCATCTTTGCGGTGGGAATGTACAAGAACGCCACGAGCGTGCCCATGGTCAACATCGCACTCTTCCTGCTGGGCGCGCTGATCTTCGGCCCGCAGCTGCTGATCGGTGTGTCCCTGGTGGGCTTTGTCCCCAAGCGGGCGATCTCCGTGGCCAACGGCATGACCGGCACCTTCGCCTACCTCTTCGGCGACTCCATGGCCAAGGTGGGTCTGGCGGCCATCGCGGACCCGGAGAGCTCGGGGCTGAACCTGTTCGGGATGACCCTCCACGGGTGGCCCGCCGTGTTCACGGTCTTCTACCTGGCCCTGGCCTGCGGCATCACCCTTCTGGCCGTCGTCGCATTCGGCGAGGAGCGGCGGATCCGCACGCTGCAGGCCGCGGAGCGTGAGGGCAAGCGGGTGGCCCCCACCGAGAGCGTGTGAGCCCGCCCGCCGCCCGCGTGCCGATCGAGGGCGTCAGACCAGTCCAGGGCCACCGGCACGAACGCCGCCCCCGCGGGCCCGTCCAGCACGAACGTGAGGGTGCTCCTCCACCGGTGGTGCACGGGTTCTCCGTTCTCGGCAGCGTCGCGGCCGAGTCTCCGGCGCGGCCGGTGAGCGGGCTACGAACCGTCCCCGCGGCGCCGCAACCGGTCCATCGCATACCCCAGCAGGGAGGGGGCTTCCTCCGGTTCACGGGCCTCGGCGTTGCGCAGCCGGTCCGCGCGCTTGTCGCGGTGGCGCTGCAGATGGTCCTCGTAGCGCTTCTGGTTGAGCCGCTGCTGGTGCTGCTCCGCGGCCTCGGCCTGCGGGTCGGCGTCGAAGGCGTCCCGCTGCTCGGCGGCCTCCACCAGGGAGATCGGCGCGGTGGCGTCCGTGTCCACGCGTTCTGCGGCCACCACGCGCGGCAGGCGGCGGCGGACGGCCTCGCGCTCCGCCCGTTCGGCCAGCCGACGCTGGGCCCTGCTCTGCCCGCGCGGGTCCGCGTAGCGGTCGCGGATCTGCTCGATCACGGGCAGCTCGTCCGTGGTCTCGTAGTGGTCCTCCGGCTCGTCCCAGTCCGCCCGGTACGACGACGCCGCCCGCTCCCGTCCGCGCGGGACCGGCGCCGCGGCGTCGTCGTCCGTGATGTGGGAGACCCGGGGCTCGGCATCGCGTTCGAAGCGGTCCTTCCACAGCGGGGTGACCCGGGGGACGGGACCGGTGTCCACCACGGTCTCCGCGGGGGCTTCCCACCAGGTGGTGGTGAACGCCCGGTGGCTGCGCCAGCCGCGGAACAGCTTCCACGCGAGGTAGCCGACGCCCAGCAGCAGGACCATGGCGGGTTCGGCGTACCCGGTGGAGTAGTACACCGTGGCCACGAGCAGCGCCAGGATGCCCACGGCCGGCGGGGCCAGGGCCACCGCGGACTGCACGGGCAGCAGGCCCAGCAGGTCACGGGTGTAGCGGCTGTCGTGGCGGCGTCCGTGCAGCGTGTGGGCGCGGATCCTCACCCCCGGCGGCGTGTGCTCGGAGATCTTCTGGACGGTCACGGGGGGTTCGTCCGGCAGCTCGGGGTCGAGGAGAACGGTGCGGGCCCGTCCGGCGGCCAGTGCGGTGCGGTGGGTGGCGCCGAACCCGGCGAAGAGGAGGTACGCCCCCATGGTGATCAGCACGAAGGGCACCAGCACCGCGATCACCAGGGTGACCGCGCGCCAGAACCATGCGACGTCGCCGGCCGGGAAGTTGCGGAACTGCAGGGGTCCGTGCGTGAACCACAGCAGAGCCGCGCCCGCCAGCAATGCACCTGCGCCGTTGCGCACGGCGTGCACGCGCAACCGCGGCCAGCCGCGGGCGGACCGCGCGGCCCGGCGTTGTTCGCGTGTGCGCATGGCTGCTCCTGGGATCCCGGGGAAGTGGGGGTGGTCTCAGGGTAGGCGGTGGAGGGGACGCGGTGGGGATCCGCTACCGGGATGTTCCCGCGGTGCACCCGAGCGGGCGGGAACGCACGCGGGGGTCCCGGTGGCTGCTGGCCCGGGGCGGCGTAGTCTGACTGTCCACGGCGCGGCCCACCGGCACCGGGCGCCGCCGGTCCCGACCCGATGGGAGAGCAGCCCCATGACCACCATCGTGATGTCCCCGGGATACACGGGATCCGAGCCGGGGCACTGGCAGTCCGTCCTGGAGGCGTCCCGGCCGGACGTGGTCAGGGTCCAGCAGCGGTCCTGGGAGCACGTGGACCGGCAGGAGTGGATCGCGGGGGTCCAGCGGGCCCTGGACACGATTCCCGCGGACGAGCGCATCATCATGGTGGGCCACAGCTGCGGCTCCGTGGCCCTGGCGCAGTGGGCGCACGAGCACCCGCGGGACGAGCGGGTGGCCGCCTTCGTCCTGGTCACCCCCGCGGACGTGGACCGCCCGGACCGCCGCCCGGAGATCGCCGAGCAGCGCCCCCTGCCCCACGGCCCCCTTCCCTACCCCACCCACCTGGTCACCAGTGACGACGACCCGTTCCTCAGTCCCTCCCGGGCCGAGGAGCTGGCGGGCGACTGGGCCGTGGACCGGCACACCGTGGTGTCACGGGGAGGGCACCTGGCCACGGACGACGGCCGCGGCCGGTGGCCCTGGATGGAGGACCTGGTGGACTCCCTGGTGCAGCGGGTCTCCCGGGAGTGACCGCCCCCGCCCCGTTGCCGGTGGTTCGTGCCCGGGGCGGACGGGCCCCGGAAGTGGCCGTCGGTTGCCGGGGTTCTCGTCCCCACCGCGCACCCTAGGATCAACCCGTGGCCCGTTTCCTCCTCGACATCGCCCCCGCGCGCGAGATCCCCGCCTTCCGGCGGCTGTGGTTGGGTTCCACCCTGTCCATGCTGGGCAGCCAGTTCACGGTGATCGCCATCAGCCTGGAGGTCTTCGAGCTCACGCACTCCACGTTCGCGGTGGGTCTGGTGGGGGTCTTCGCGCTCGTGCCACTGATCGTCGCGGGGCTCTACGGCGGGTCCATCGGGGACGCCCACGACCGCCGACTGGCCGGGCTGTGGACCACCGTGGGGCTGTTCGCCATGACCGTGGCGCTCGCGGCGCACGCGTGGCTGGACATTCGCAGCATCGGCGTGCTGTACGCCATCGTGGCCCTGCACTCGTTCGCGCAGGGGCTCAACCAGCCCGTGCGCGGGGCGATCGTCCCTCGGGTGGTGCCCACCCGTCAACTGCCCGCGGCCAACGCGCTGTTCCAGCTCACCATGGGCTCGTGCCTGATGGTGGGTCCGCTGCTCGGCGCGTTCACCGTGGCGGGTCTGGGCTTCCGGTGGGCCTACACGCTGGATGCGCTGAGCTTCGCCGTGAGCCTGTGGGCCATGTACAAGCTGCCGCCCCTGCCTCCGCAACCGGGGGAGGGCGGCACCACCAGCAGGGCGGGTCTGCGCTCCGTGGTCGAGGGCTTCCGCTTCCTGGCCACCCGCCCCAACCTGCGCATGACCTTCCTGCTGGACCTCGCCGCCATGGTCTTCGCGATGCCGCGCGTGCTGTTCCCCGTGCTGGGCGCCGTGGTCCTGGGCGGCGACCAGCTCACGGTGGGGTTGCTCACGGCGGCGCTGGCCGCCGGTTCCGTGCTCGCGGGGATCTTCTCAGGAACATTCATACGCATCAATCACCACGGCCGGGCCTGCGCCGCCGCGGTGGCGGGGTGGGCCGTGTGCATCATGGCGTTCGGCGTGGTGGTGCTGCTCGCCTCCCACGGCTGGGCCGCCAGTACCGCGTGGCCGCTGACGGTGTCCTGCGCCGTGCTCGTGGCGGCCGGGGTCATGGACTCGGTCTCGATGCTCTTCCGCACCACCATCCTGCAGGCCGCCACCCCGGACGCACTGCGCAGCCGGCTGCAGGGCATCTTCATCGTGGTGGTCGCCGGCGGACCCCGCCTGGGCGACGCCGTCCTGGGCACCGGTGGCCAGCTGCTCGGCCCCGGGTGGGCGGCCCTGGGCGGGGCGGCCCTCTGCCTGGTGCTCACGCTGGTCCTCGTGCGCGCCTTCCCGGGCTTCCTGCGCTACGACGCCCGCGACCCGCAGCCCTGAACCGTCCCCGGACGACGCCGCCCGCTCGCCCCGCGGACGCGTACATCCCGATGGCAGCCCCTACCCTGGAGCCGTGTCCCCCTCCCACGCGAACCGCTCCGATCCGGCCGACGCCGCCGGCCACGACCCATCGGGTGCCCATGCCTCAGCCGCCCCCCGCGGTGATGACGGCCCGGCGGTCCCCGCCGGTCCGCCCCCATCACGGGGCCCGAGCCTGAACCGGCAGATCCTGGTGCTCGCCGTCCCCGCGTTCGGGGCGCTGATCGCGGAGCCGCTGTTCCTGCTCGCGGACTCCGCGATCATCGGGCACCTGGGCACCGCGCAGCTCGCGGGGGTGGGGATCGCCTCCACCGTGGTGCAGACCGTGGTGGGACTCATGGTCTTCCTGGCCTACAGCACCACCCCGGCGGTGGCCCGTCACCTCGGCGCCGGGCGGCTCGCGGAGGCCCTGCGCGTGGGCCGGGACGGGCTCTGGACCGCCGCGGGCCTGGGCGTGGTCCTCGCCGCGGTGGGGGCGGTCGTGATGCGCCCCCTGCTGCGTGCGATGGGCGCCCACGGCGAGGTCCTGGACCACGCGACGTCGTACGCGCTGTGGTCCCTGCCCGGACTCGTGGCCATGCTGGTGGTGCTCGCCGCCGTGGGCGTGCTGCGCGGTCTGCAGGACACCACCACGCCGCTGGTGGTGGCGGGTGTGGGCGCCGCGGTGAACGCCGGACTGAACGTGGCGCTCGTCTACGGCGCGCACCTGGGAGTGGCGGGCGCGGCGATCGGCACCAGCATCACGCAGTGGGCCATGGCCCTGACCTATCTGCTGCTGCTGGGGCGCCGGTTCCGCGCGCAGGGCGTGGGGCCGGCGACGTCGTGGGGCGGCATCCGCACCCACCTCACCGTGGGCTCGTGGCTCATGCTGCGCACCCTGTCCCTGCGCGTGGCGATCCTGCTCACCGTGGTGGTGGCCACCGCGCAGGGCGCGGAGAACCTCGCGGCGTACCAGCTGACCATGACCATCTTCAACTTCCTGGCCTTCGCGCTGGACGCCCTCGCCATTGCCGCGCAGGCACTGCTCGGCAAGGAGCTGGGCGCCCGGGACCTGAGCCGGCAGGAGGACCGGGACGCGGTGCGGCTGCTCATGCGGCGGCTGCTGCGCTGGGGACTGGGCTTCGGGGTGGTCACCGGCCTGCTGGTGGGCATGCTGGGACCGCGGCTGGGTTTCCTCTTCACCGGTTCCCAGGACGTCCAGGGGCTGTTCGGGATCTCCCTGCTGGTGGTGGCCGTGGGACAGCCGGTTGCCGCGTTCGTCTTCGTGCTGGACGGCGTGCTGATCGGCGCCGGGGACGCGCGCTACCTGGCCGTGGCCGGGGTGGTCAACCTGGTGGTGTACCTCCCGCTGCTGTGGGCGGTCGCGCAGTGGGGCGGCTCCGGAGCGGCCGGAGCCGTGTGGCTGTGGCTCGCCTACGCCGCGGGCTACACGGGGGCACGCGCCGCCACGCTGGGGTGGCGCATCCGGGGGCAGCGGTGGATGTTCGCGATGGCGTGATGCCCAGCCGGTCCCGGGGGCACGCGGGCGCGCGCCGACCGCCCCGCGCCGTGCCGCAGCCGGTTCGGGGACCGTGCCGGACCCGGGCGGTGTCGCCGGGTGACGGATGCCCGCCGGGCGCCCGGAACGTGCGGTCACACGTGTGGTGAACCGGGCCGTTCCCGGTCCGCGGGACTATTCTTAGGGCATGAACAAAGACGTTCTGAACCCCTCGTCCACCGCTCCCGTCCTGGTCGGCATCGACGGTTCGGAGATCGCCCTCCGTGCCCTCGACCGAGCCCTCGCGGAAGCCCGCGCCCGCAACGTTCCCGTGCGCCTGGTCAGCGCCTACCCCGTGGCCATCGTGGGGGACCCCGGCCTGGAGGCGCGCTTCCGCGAAGCCGTCACGCAGGAGTGCGAGAGCAACCTCATGGCCGCCGTGGAGCACGCCCGGGAAACGGCCTCGGACGTGGAGCTCGACACGATCACCGCGGAGGGCGACGCCGCCCGCGCCGTCCTGCGCGCCGCCAGGGATGCCTGCCTGGTGGTCATGGGCAAGCGCGGCAGGGGCGGTGCGCTGCGCGGCCGGCTCGGCTCGGTGTCCGCCGCCGTGGCCGCCCACAGCCCGGTGCCCGTGGTCGTGGTCCCGCCCGGTGAGCACCAGGACGGCGCGGACCAGGAGCAGGCCCGCACCGAGGCCCGTCAGGCGCAGGACGTCCAGCTCACGGACGGTCAGGGCAGCGGCGAGCGCCGGGCCCTCGCCTCCGAGACGGACTTCTCCGGAACCGTGGTGGTGGGCGTGGACGCCGCCGGGGACGAGAACCCCGCGGTGGCCCAGGCCATCGAGTACGCCACCGCTCACGGCCTCGGGCTGAGCCTGGTGTCCGTGAACGGTGCGCTGTCCGGGACCCCGGAGTGGTTCCAGGACCAGTACAACCAGACCTACTACTTCGAGGAGTCCCTCAAGAAGCTCTCGGAGCTCGCGCGCAGCATCGCGCAGCGGGCGCCCGAGGTGCGGGTGGCGGACCACGCGTTCCTGGGCCGCCCCGGGCGGGTGCTCGTGCAGGCCACCCGGACCGCGGACCTCGTGGTGGTGGGTTCCCGCGGCATCGGGGGCTTCACCGGGCTGCTGCTGGGCTCCGTGTCCCAGGCCGTGCTGGCCGGGGCCGCCGGGCCCGTGATGGTGGTCCCCAGCGGCCGCTGACCGCTCCCCGAGCACACCTTCCCAACCGAGACGAAACAGGTGCACAGACATGACACAGAACATCGTGGTGGCGTACGACGGCTCCGAGCACAGCGAGCGCGCCCTGGACTGGGCGATCACCGAGTCGCTGGAACGGCAGGCCCCGCTGAAGATCGTGCTCTCCACGGGGCGTCAGACCGGTCTGGACCAGTCTTTCTACGGCGCGTTCGCGGAGGCGTTGCAGGAGGAGTCCGAGCGGCTCGCGAAGCACGCCGTGGAGAAGGCGAGGACCGCCGGTGTGAAGGCACAGGGGATCATCGAGCGCGGTGACGCCGCCGGTGTGGTCGTGTTCGAGTCCAAGGACGCCGCCCTGGTGGTCATGGGCAAGCGCGGCCACCACGGGGTGCGGGGCCGGGTGGGCTCCGTCTCCGCGGCCGTGGCCTCCCACTCGCACGTTCCGGTGGTGATCCTCCCCGAGGGCTGGAATCCGCAGGAGCGCGAGTCCCGGCCGGAGAGCGAGAGCTTCGCCGGGTGCGTGGTCGTGGGTGTGGACAAGCTCGGCACCAGGAACGCGGCGGTCCCGCTGGCCGCCCGCTACGCCACCGAGCACGGGCTCCGGCTCGCCGTGGTGAGCGTGGTCCCCACCACCAGCTACCTGCCCATGAACTCCTACGAGCTGGAGCGCGCGGTCCAGGAGCAGCTGAAGGCTCCGGCCAAGGAGCTCACGGAGACCGTGGCCCAGGAGCTGCGCGGTGACTTCCCGCAGCTGGAGATCATCACCCGAGTGCTGGACGGCCGCCCCGCCGACGCACTGGTGGACGCCTCCCGCACCGCGGAGCTCATGGTCATGGGCACGCGCGGCTACGGCGGCTTCCGCGGTCTGCTGATGGGCTCGGTGTCCCAGGCCGTGCTCGCGGACACGGAGTCCCCCGTGATGGTGGTCCCCACCGGGCGCAGCTGACGCCGACGACGCCGCACGGCACCGTCCCGCGGGCCGGTTCCCCCTTCCCGGGGAACCGGCCCGCGGCGTGTGCGCGGACGCCGCGCCGAGGGACGCGGGGGTGTGCTGCATGCCACCGCACGCACGTAGCCTGGATGGCAGGAAGCGGCGCGCCGCGCCGACGTCGAGACCGGGAGGCTCCCGTGACTGACCAGAAGACCGCACGCCCGCTGCTGCCGCGGCTGCTGCTGACCGGGGCCCTGAGTGCCGTGCTCGTGGCGGGCTCGGCACTGCCCGCCCAGGCGCTGGACGTTCCACCCCGGCCCAGCGAGGGAGCGGTGCAGGACCAGGCGGACCTGTTGAGCACGCAGGAGGAGGCGGACCTCAACCGCCTGATCGGGCAGAAGAACAAGGACAACGAGTACATCCGCGCCGCCGTGCTCACCGTGAACGACACCCAGGGCGAGAGCATCGAGGACTACTCCCGCAAGGTCGCCACGGACTGGGGCGTGGGGGACGACGGCCGGAACAACGGCGTGCTGGTGGTGGCGGACATGGGCGAGCGCGAGCTGCGCATCGAAGTGGCGGACGGTGCCCGGGAGGTGCTCTCCGACGGCGATGCCGAGTCCATCATGAAGGACGAGCTCCAGCCCGGTTTCAAGAACGAGCACTACGCGGAGGCCTTCACGGACACCCTCACCGAGGTCTACGACCAGGCCAACCCCCAGGCCGCGGCGGAGCGGGAGGCCCGGAGCACCACGATCATGGGGGTGATCTTCGGCCTCGTGGGACTGGGCGCCGTGGTGGGCGGCTTTCTCGCGTGGCGCCGCAGCCGCCGGACGAAGAAGATCCGCGAGCAGGCGGACCGGGAGATCGAGCAGTTCCAGCGCGAGCACCCGGAGGAGAGCATCACCGAGGGCATGCGCCGCGCCTACCACCGCTACCGGCAGCAGAACCCCGAGGCCCCGGGGCTCAATGCGACCCCCGGGAAAGCGAAGGACAAGGACGGCGTGGAGCGCGAGATCCAGTACGCGCCCACGTTCCAGTCCTGGTTGCCGCTGTACGTGATGTACCCGTCCCTCTACAGCGGGGCGTCACACGCCTCGAGCTCGTCCGGCTCCAGCTACGGCGGGGGCGCGTCCAGCTCGTTCGGCGGGGGCGGCGGCTTCAGCGGCGGCGGGGCGTCCGGGAGCTTCTGAGGCACCCTGCGACCCGCCAGCTCATCGACGACGCTTCCGCGGTGCGTGCTGCTCGTGCCACGGCCGGCGCCACAGCTGGGCCCTGTTCGACACCCCGGCTGACGTCCCGGGCGCGGGTTCAGACGGCGTCGAAGACGTTGAGGTAGCGCCGGATCCGCTCGCTCTCGGACGCGAAGAAGTCCTCCGGGGTGCCGTCGAAACCGATCCCGCCGTCCGCGAGGAACACGATGCGGTCCGCGACCCGGCGGGCGAAGCCGATGTTGTGGGTCACCACCACCAGGGAGCGGCGCTCCCGGGCGAGGTCCACCATGACCCTGATGACCTCGGCCTCCAGCTCGGGGTCCAGGGCGGAGGTGGGCTCGTCGAAGAGCAGGTAGTCGGGCTCCACGGCCAGGGCGCGGGCGATCGCCACGCGCTGCTGCTGACCACCGGAGAGGTTGTCCGGGTACTCCTCCAGCCGGTGACTCATGCCCACCTTCCCCAGCAGCTCCACCGCGCGGGCCCTGGACGCGGCGCGGTCCGCCTTGCCGTTGAGCACCGGGGGCATCGCCACGTTGTCCAGCACGCTCTGGTGGGGGAACAGGTTGTACCCCTGGAAGACCATGGCGGAGCGGCGGCGGATGGCCGAGACCTGCTTGCGGGTGAGCGAGCCGCCGAAGGTCACCGAGTCCCCGTTGATGCTGAGGCACCCGGACTCGGGGATCTCGAGCAGGTTCATGGTGCGCAGCAGGGTGGACTTGCCGGATCCGGAGGGGCCCAGGACCACGGTGGTCTCCCCGTCGTTCAGCGCCAGGGACACCCGCGTCAGGACCGCGGTCCCGCCGAAGCTCTTGGACACGTCGTTCAGCTCAAGCACGGGGGCTCCTGATGTAGCGGTTGGAGGCCCGCTCCAGGCGGGACTGCAGGAAGGACAGGACGGTGAAGATGGCCAGGTAGACCACGGCCACCTCCGCGTAGAGGGCCAGGGGCTGGAAGTTGGTCGCGGCGATCTGGCGGCCCACCTGGAACACGTCCGCCAGGGTGATCACCATGACCAGGGAGGTGCCCTTGACCAGGTCGATCAGGTCGTTGCCCAGCGGGGGGAGCGCGATGCGCAGCGCCTGCGGTGCGATCACGTGGCGGACGGTCTGCCACCCCGTGAAGTTCAGGGTCCGGGCGGCCTCGAGCTGGCCCCGCGGGATGGACTGCACGGAGGCCCGCAGGGTCTCGGCAGCGTACGCGCCGGTGTTCAGGGTGAACGCGATGATCGCGGACGTCCACGCCGAGAGCGTGATGCCCGCGGCGGGCAGACCGTAGAAGATGATGAACAGCTGCACCAGGATCGGCGTGCCGCGGAACAGCCACACGTAGAAGCGGGACACCCACTGCAGCGGGCGGATCCGGCTGAGCCGCATGACGGTGGCGAGCACCGCGACCACCAGGGCCAGGACGAAGGCGATGATGCTCAGCGGAATGGTCACCTTCACGGTGGCCGCCAGCAGCTGGGGAAGGGAATCGGCCCACAGGCTCAGAAAGTCGGTCATGGCTCCGGGGTGAGGTCGGTGGACACGTACTTCTCGTAGATCTTCTTCAGATCTCCGTTGTCCATGTGGGTGGTCAGGGACTTGTCCACGGCCGCACGGAGCCGGGGCTGGTTGCGCGCCATGAGGACCGCCGACTCCGAGGGATCGCCGAGCGGGCCCTCCAGGAGCCGGATCCCGGCGTCGGGGCGCTGGTCGAAGAAGGCCTGGAACGTCACGAAGTCGTTGCCGGTCATGTCTACGCGCCCGAAGGCCACGAGCATCACCGCCTCGTCGAAGCCGGTGACCGGAACCAGCTGGGCGCCCTGCTGGGCCATGGTCTGACCGAAGTTCGACGTCTCGGTCTGGGCGGCGGAGTGTCCGGAGACCTGCTTCACCGAGGTCAGGGGGGAGTCCTTCGCCACCCCCACCCGTCCCTGGGAGACGGCGTAGGGGATGGAGAAGTCGAAGTTCTGCTTGCGCTCCGCGGTGGGGGCGATGTTGTTCAGGACCAGGTCGTAGCGCCCCGCGTCCACACCGGCGATCAGGGAGTCCCACTGGGTTTCCACGTAGGTGGCGCGGACCCCCAGGTCGCGCGCGATGAGGTCCCCGATTTCCTTCTCGAAGCCCACCAGGGCACCGGAGTCGTCGTGGTAGCCGTAGGGCCGGAACGTCCCCTCCATGCCGATGCGCACCTCACCGGCCTCCTGGATCGTCCGCAGCCGGTCCGCCGCGGGGCCGGCCCCGGAGCCGCCCGTGGCTCCGGTCCCGGGCGTCCCGCCGTCGGGAGTGCAGGCGGCCAGCAGCGCGGTCAGTCCCGCCAGCCCGGTGGCGCCCAGGACGGCCCGGCGGCTCGGTCGTTGCAGTTCCACGGCGGGTCCCCGGTGCTCAGGCGGCGTCGAGGGCCTGGGCGAGGTCCGCGAGCAGGTCCTCGACGTCCTCGATGCCCACGGCCACGCGCAGCAGGTTCTCGGTCAGGTGCGCGGTCTCCCGGTCCTCGGGGGAGTATGCCCCGTGGGTCATGGTGGTGGGCAGGCAGATCAGCGACTCGATGCCGCCCAGGCTCACCGCGAACCCGAAGATCTGCAACCGGCCCAGGAAGGCCCGGACGTCCTTGCCGGGGACGAGCTCGAAGGAGAAGAGGCCCCCGGGGCCGTCGGCCTGCCCCTCCTGGATCCGGGCCTCGGCGTCGTCGTACGAACCGGGCACGAGGACACGCGCGACCTCCTCGCGGCCGCGCAGGAACTCCACGATCCGCCGGGCGTTCTCCTGCTGGCGGTCCAGGCGCAGCCCCAGGGTCTTCACCGACTGGATCAGCCGGTAGGAGTCGATGGGGGAGAGCACCCCGCCGGAGACCATCTGGGCCAGGTGCACCTGCTCGGCCAGCTCGTCGTCGTTCGTGCTCACGACGCCGCCCAGCAGGTCCCCGTGCCCGCCCAGGTACTTGGTGGCGGACTGCACGGTGACGTCGGCACCGAGTTCCAGGGGGCGCTGCAGGTACGGGGTGAGGAACGTGTTGTCCACGACCACCTGGGCGCCGTGACGGTGGGCCAGCTCCACGACGCGGCGGATGTCGGTCACCCGCAGCGTGGGGTTGGTCGGGGTCTCCAGGAACACCATGCGGGTGTTCTCGGTGAAGTCCTCGTCGCTGAGCTGGTTGAGGTCGTCGTGGAAGTGCGTGGTCACGCCGCGCTTGGGCAGCTCGATGGTGGCCCAGCGGTAGTTCCCGCCGTACACGGGCAGGCCCATGATGATCGAGTCACCGGAGTGCAGGGTGCCCAGCACGGCGCCCGTGGCGGCCATGCCGGTGGCGAACGCGAAGGAGTGCTGCGCGCCCTCCAGCGCGGCCAGGGTGGTCTCGGCATCGGTGCGGGTGGGGTTGGACCCGCGCTGGTACTCGAACGGGCCCTCCCCGCCCTCGGTGGGCTGCAGGAACGTGGAGGCCGTGTGGATCGGGGGCACCACGGCGCCCAGGGCGACGTCGTGCAGCGCGTGGATGGTGCGAGTGGTGAAGCCGGCCAAGAGATCCTCCGTCGAAGTGGTCAGGGGAGTCCGGTCTACACCGTGTCGCCGGGCGGGCGCTACCCGTGTTGCGTCAGATGTCGCGCCGCGTCATCCAGCAGCAGCCGGTGCAGCGTGGTGTCCCCCATGAGCTCGGGGTGGAAGCTGATGCCCAGGACGTTGCCCTGGCGCACCGCCACCACGGCGTCCCCGTGCTTCGCCAGGACCTCCACGTCCTGGCCGGCCCGTGTGACCTCGGGTGCGCGGATGAACGCGGCCCTGAGGTGGTCGTCGGGGCCCACGACGTCGTTCGCCGGGCCCAGCCACGGCAGGTCCACCTCCGCGGACGCCACCTGCGAGCCGAACGCGTTGCGGTTCACGGTCACGTCCAGCACGCCGAGCGACCGCTGACCGGGCGCCGGGTCCTGGATCCGCGAGGACAGCATGATGAGCCCGGCGCACGTGCCCAGGGTGGGCAGTCCACCGCGGATCGCGTCCCGCAGGGGCTCGAACAGCCCGAAGGTGCGGCACAGCCGGTCCACGGTGGAGGACTCGCCGCCGGGCAGGATGAGGGCGTTGATCCGCGGGTGCCCCGCGGCGTCCACAAGATCCTCGGCCGCACGCACCTTCACGGCGCGGGCGCCCAGGGACTCCACGGCGCGCATGTGCTCGATCACCCCGCCCTGCAGGGCGAGCACGCCCACCACGGGTGTCGTCACGGCCCGATCGGAGTGGGCACCGCTGCGCTGCTCCGGCACGGCGGCGCCGCCGCGGTCGGTGCCCTGAAGGGACGACGACGCCGCACCCCCGGTCCGTGCGCCCGAGGTGGGGAGGGCTGCGGAATCCGGGAGGGCGGCGTCGCCGGGCATGGAGTGCGGTGAGCGGGGCTCGCTCACCAACCGCGCTCCGCGAGACGGTGCGGGGCGGGAAGGTCCGACACGTTGATGCCCACCATGGCCTCGCCGAGACCGCGGGAGGCGTCCGCGATGCGGGCGGGATCGTCGTAGTAGGCGGTGGCGGCCACGATGGCGCGGGCGCGCTCGGCGGGGTTGCCGGATTTGAAGATGCCCGAGCCCACGAACACGCCGTCCGCGCCGAGCTGCATCATCATGGCGGCGTCCGCGGGGGTGGCCACGCCGCCCGCGGTGAACAGCACCACCGGGAGGGAGCCGGTGCGGGCCACCTCGGCCACGAGGTCGTACGGTGCCTGCAGCTCCTTGGCCTTGACGTACAGGGCATCCGGGGCCGCGGCATAGGTGGCCTGCAGCTCCGCGATCTGCGCGCGGATGGTGCGGATGTGCTTGGTGGCCTCGGAGACGTCGCCCGTGCCGGCCTCGCCCTTGGAGCGGATCATGGCCGCGCCCTCGGTGATCCGGCGCAGCGCCTCGCCCAGGTTGGTGGCCCCGCACACGAAGGGGACGTCGAAGCGGTGCTTGTCGATGTGGTTGACGTAGTCCGCCGGCGAAAGCACCTCGGACTCGTCGATGTAATCCACCTTGAGGTGCTGCAGCACCTGGGCCTCCACGAAGTGCCCGATGCGCGCCTTGGCCATCACGGGGATGGAGACGGTCTCGATGATCTGCTCGATCAGATCGGGATCGCTCATGCGGGCCACGCCACCCTGGGAGCGGATGTCCGCGGGCACGCGCTCCAGCGCCATCACGGCCACCGCGCCGGCATCCTCCGCGATCCGGGCCTGCTCCGGGGTGACCACGTCCATGATCACACCGCCCTTGAGCATGTCCGCGAGACCGCGCTTCACCAGGGGCGAGCCGGTCACGGGGGTGGGGTTTTGGGCGAAAGGCTGTGAAGTCTCAGTCATGCGTCCATCCTGGCGGCCCAAGTGGCCCAGGGACAGAGCCATAATTGGCGGGAATGGCTGGTCCAGTCACCTCGTGGGCGTGGTGATGCCGAAAACTAGGAAAATAATGACAAGTATATAAAATTTGCTATACCTGCCTAGAATTTACTGCATGGACCTCGCTGCCAATCCCTACAGTCCCGGATCGGGCCTGCGCCCCAAAGTCCTCAGCGGCCGCAGAGCGGAACTGGAGGCCTTCCACCTCATGATCGCCCGTACCACGTTGCGCCGCCCCAACCGGGGAATGGTCCTCACCGGGCTGCGTGGTGTGGGCAAGACCGTGCTTCTGAATGTTCTCCGGGCCCAGGCGGATCACCACGGCTGGCTCACGGTCCAGTTGGAGGGGCGCCCGGAAGGGCGGGGACGGGAAGAAGTGCGGGACAGGCTCTCCCGTGAGCTCATTGTTGCCGCCCGGCGGCACCATGGGCGTCACCCGGGACCCCGATTCGCGGAAGCCCTGTCCACCATCCAGTCCTTCAGTGTCCCGGTGGGGCCCGGTGGGGTGTCCGCAGGGGTGGATCTGCAGGGTGGGCGGGCCAATTC
Organism: Kocuria tytonis; assembly: GCF_003226895.2. Classification (GTDB taxonomy): domain Bacteria; phylum Actinomycetota; class Actinomycetes; order Actinomycetales; family Micrococcaceae; genus Kocuria; species Kocuria tytonis. The sequence continues at coordinate 337,746 of NZ_PNJG02000002.1, read as the reverse complement.
CGGGCGTCTGGATGTCGACCTGGAAGAACTCGTGGCGGACCTCAGCGAACCCCTCGGGGCTGAGGAGAGTGCCTTCGGACTGTTCATCGACGAGATGCAGGACCTGGATCCGGATCTGATGAGTGCCATCATCACGGTGCAGCACATCGCCGGGCAGCGGGAGTGGCCGTTCTACCTCATCTGCGCTGGACTGCCCAACCTGCCCGCGACCCTCAGCGCCGCACGCAGCTCCGCAGAGCGCCTCTTCGACTACCGGAGCATCGGACCGCTGAGCCGAGAGGCGGCGGGTGATGCCCTGGCCAGACCCGCAAAGGAGGTCGGGGCAGCCTTCGAGCCCGAGGCTCTCGAGGCGCTCGTCTCCGCCACGGGCGGCTACCCCTACTTCATCCAGGAGTTCGGCCAGGCCATGTGGGAGGTGGCCCCATCCACCCCTTTCACCGCCGAAGATGCCGATCTGGCCATTCAGAGGGGGTGGGCGCAGCTGGATGCGGGTTTCTTCCCTGCACGGTGGGGGCGGGCAACTCGCAGGGAGCGCGAGTACATGAGCGCCATGGCGCAGGACGGCGACGGGCCGTCGAGCACCGGCGATCTGGCGGCACGCCTCGGTGTCACCGCCAGCACGCTCGGCCCCACCCGCGCGCAGCTGCTCCACAAGGGCATGATCTACGCTCCTGACCACGGCAAGGTGGCTTTCACCGTGCCTGGTATGGCCGGATACATTGCTCGCCAGTCCGCGGCATGAGACACCCCCGTGACATCGACCTGCCCCTGGCCGTGGACCGCACCTCCGGGGTGCCCCTGGGTGAGCAGCTCGTCCGCCGGGTGCGGGAGCTGGTGGCGTGCGGCGTGCTCCGCCCCGGGGATCCCCTCCCGTCCTCCCGGGCGCTCGCGGGCCGGCTGGGCGTCTCCCGCGGAACGGTGACCGCCGCGTGGGACGTGCTCACCGGGGAGGGCTACCTCGTGGCGGACCGCGGCGCCACGCGGATCACGCCATCCCTGCACCTGGGCCGAGCGCCCGCGCGGGCGACGACGGCGCCCCCGTTCCCCACTACTCCGCTCCCAGCCCGCACGACGCCGCCCCGGTCCCTCCCAGTTCCGCCCCCGTCCCGCGCGACGCCGCTCGGCCGCCCGGGCGCCGCGCGGCGTCCCGGATCTGCTGCAGCACCACCAGAGACCCCGCGTCCGAGCGTGACCACCGGGGGCGGGGGTCGGGTCCTCGACCTGCGCCCGGGTGCGGGTCCCGTCACCGCCCTGGACACCCCCGCCTGGCGCGGTGCGTGGCGGGACGCCGCGGGCGCCACCGCACGGGGGGAGACGGCGGGGGCGTCCCTCCAGGAGCACCTCTCGGCGTACCTGCGGCTCAGCCGCGGCATCGTGCGGGCCCCGGAGGACGTCCTGGTCACGGCCGGCGTCCGGGACGGGCTGCAGCTGGTGCTGCGGGTCCTGGGGGTCGCGCGGCGTCGGACCCTGCGGGTGGCCGTGGAGAACCCCGGGTACCCCGCGCTGCGCCGGGTGGTGGAGGCCACCGGGCACACCGCCCTGCCCGTGGCCGTGGACCACAACGGTCTTGACCCCGCGGCCCTGCCCGCCGGGCGCTGGGGCGGGGTCAGCCGGTGGGACGTGAGCGCACCCCCGGACGTCCTGGTGGTCACCCCCGGCCACCAGTACCCGCTGGGCGGGACCATGCCCGTGAGCCGGCGGGCGGAGCTGCTGGCGTGGGCGCGCGAGCACGGTGCCGTGGTGATCGAGGACGACTACGACTCCGAGCTGCGCCACACCGGCCAGCCCCTGCCGGCTCTCGGCGCACTGGACACCGCCGCGGACACCGTGGTGACCCTCGGCAGCTTCGCCAAGGTCCTGGGGGGCTCCGTGGGCATGGGCCACCTGGTGGCCCCCGCATCCCTCCTGCCGGAGCTGCTCCGCGCGCGGGCGGACCTCGGATCGCCGGTCTCGCTCGTGGCCCAGGACGCCCTCGCCCGGTTCATGGCCGCCGGTGAGTTCCAGCGCCACACCGCCCGCATGCGCCGTTCCTTCCGTCGACGCCGCTCGCTCGTCTCCGAGGCCCTCGCGCACCTTCCCGGGGTGCTCGTGGTGCCGATGGCCGGGGGTGCCCACGCGGTGGTCGAGGTCCCGGACGAGGCCGCCACGGTGGCCCGCGCCCGTGAGCGCGGGGTCCTGGTGAGCGGTCTGCGGGAGTACTGGACCGGTGGGGAAGGGGCGGGGGCCCCGGGACGGCGGGGTGCGGCGTCGTCGCCCGGGGAGGGACTGGTGCTGGGACTCACGGCGCGGGACGAGGACCTCACGCGCGGCACCCGCGTGCTCCGGGACGTGCTGGGGTGCTGAGGGCCGGCGGCGGGCCGGGGAGCGGTGCCCGGGATGCCGCGCGGTGGCGCGCCCCGCGGGAAGGACGATCCCGCGATGCGCCGGGGATCCCGTCAGGGTGGCTCGATAGACTGGCCGAAACACCCGCCGCGATCCCAGGAGTCCCCGCGTGCCCCAGCACATTCCCGCACCGCACAACGGTGAGAACCGCCCGGCCTCCCGCGGGGTGGACGTGCGCCACGACCTCTGGGCGCCCACCCTGCTGCGTGCTCTGGTGGCACTGGTCTTCGCGGCGGTCACCGTGTTCTGGCAGCAGCCCTCCCTCGAAGCGGGGCGCTGGGTCATGGCGCTGTTCCTGGTGGGCACCGGCCTCTCCGCGATCTTCCTGCAGGTCAGGATCAACCGCAACGAGACCGTGGACCTCGGTGCGAGTCGCAGCATTCCCCAGTCCTACGGCGTGCTGTACGTCCTGGGCGGTGCCCTCACGGCGGTGGTGGCCACGAGCAACTGGCTGTTCGTCCTGCTCTCCGCCATGATCCTGGGCCTGTGCGGGCTCACCGAACTGGTCCTGGGCATGCGGTTCCGCGGGCAGTTCCCGCTGGGACGCGACTGGACCCTGTGCGGCGTGATCACCGTGTTCGCGGCCATGGGCATGGTGCTCGTGGAGACGCTCGGGGCCAAGGCTGAGCTCGGCGTGGTGGGAGGCGCTGCCATCCTCATCGGCGTCACCCAGCTCATTGCCGCGCTGAGCCTGCGGCACGATGCGCGGGTAGCGGACAGTGCCGCATCCCCTCCGGCCCGAGGGGCCTGACGGCGTAGACTGACAGGCTGAACCGACGGGCGGAACCCGCCCCTCGCCCCCGATCTCACGCACCCGATCATTGCCAGGAGGAATCACGTGGCCCAGCGCACTGAGCACACCGGCCGGCGCAGAACCGACATCAAGGGCCCCTTGATCATCTCTGCCGTTCTGGCGGTCGTGGCCTTCGTGGTGGTCTCGGTGGCGGCGGCCGGTGGGACCGACAACGCCGCGCGCGTGGGCCTGGGCCTGATCGCCGCGGGCATCGCGTTCATCGCCTCCGTGGTGGTGTGCGCCACCCTGATGCTCCTCGAGAAGCCCAACGCCGAGGAGCTGGGGCAGGGAACCGGGGTGAACCGGTCCTCCGCCAAGATCTTCGCCGAGAACAAGGCCCGCCGGGACGCCGAGCGCGCCCGCCAGGCCGGGCAGCAGGGCGGCGCGTCCACCGCCGCCTCCGACGGGCCCGAGTTCGGCCAGCGCGTCCACACCGACACCAAGGGCGAGGAGCCGGGCTCCAGCGTCCGCTGACGCCGCCGCCGGGAGACGACCCCGGCATGGGACGAAGCCCCGGAGACCACGTGATCTCCGGGGCTTCGTCGCAGCAGCACCCCGGCAGCAGCATCCCGGGAGCTCGCGCTCAGCGCGCGAAGCCTCTCAGCCGCAGCGAGTTGAGCACCACGAACACGGAGCTGAACGCCATGGCGGCACCGGCGACCACGGGGTTCAGCAGCCCCAGGGCTGCCACCGGGACGGCCACGGTGTTGTACGCGAACGCCCAGAACAGGTTGGACCTGATGGTCCCCAGCGTGGCGCGGGACAGCCGGATGGCCAGCGGGACGGCCGTGAGGTCGCTGCGCACCACGGTGATGTCCGCGGCCTGCATGGCGGCGTCCGTGCCGGAGCCCATGGCCATCCCGAGATCGGCGGTGGTGAGCGCGGGAGCGTCGTTGACGCCGTCGCCCACCATGGCCACCACGTGCCCCTGCGCCTGGAGCTCCTCGACGGCGCCCACCTTGCCGTCCGGGGTGACGTCCGCGATCACGTCCTCCGGGGCCATGCCCACCTGTTCCGCCACGGAGCGGGCCACGGCGGCGTTGTCCCCGGTCAGCAGCATGGGGCGCAGCCCCAGCCGCCGCAGCTGTGCGATGGCCGCCGGCGCCTCGTCCCGCACGGTGTCCGCGAGGTCGATGAACCCCGCGAGCCGGCCGTCCACGGCCACCAGGATGGTGGTGGAGCCGTCCGCGCGAGCCAGTTCCAGGGCGTCGGCCTCCTCCGGGTTCAGGCGCACGCCGTTCTCGTGCAACCAGGACTCGCGGCCCACCACCACGAACCGGGCATTCATGCCGTCGGGGACATACCCCTTCACGCCGCCGCCCGGTGCGGACTCGAACCGGGACACGTCGAAGCGGTGCGGGGTGGCGTCGGCAATGGCCCGGGCGATCGGGTGCTCGGAGTAGCGTTCCACTGCGGCGGCCAGGTCCAGGACCTGGTCCCTGGACCACGAGTTCAGCGGGGTCACCGCACTCACGGCCATGCTCCCGTGGGTCACGGTGCCGGTCTTGTCCAGCACCACGGTGTCCACGGAGCGGGTGTCCTCGAGGACCTCTGCGGACGTGATGAGGATGCCCAGCTGCGCGCCCCGCCCGGTTCCCGTGAGCATCGCGGTGGGGGTGGCCAGCCCCAGCGCGCACGGGCACGCGATGACCAGCACGGACACCGCCGCCACGAATGCCCGGTTGAGGTCCCCGGTCACGAGCAGCCACCCCACCAGGGTCAGCAGGGCAATCCCCATGACCACGGGCACGAACACGGAGGAGATCCGGTCCGCGAGCCGCGCCACCGGGGCCTTGGTGGCCTGGGCGCGGGCCACGGTCCGGCCCATGGAGGCGAGCACGGTGTCCGCCCCCACGCGGGTGGCACGGGCCAGCAGTCGGCCGGTGGTGTTCACGGTGGCGCCGGTCAGCTCGTCCCCCGGGGCCACGTCCACGGGAACGGATTCCCCGGTGAGCATGGACGCGTCCACGGCGGACTCGCCCTCCAGGACGGTGGCGTCCGTGGCGATCTTCTCGCCCGGACGGACCACGAACGTGTCCCCCACGCGCAGCTCCGTGACGGGGACGGTGCGTTCCGCGCCGTGGGCGTCCAGCACGGTGGCCTGCTGGGCGCCCAGGTCCAGCAGGGCCTTCAGCGCCTCACCGGAACGGGACTTCGCACGCGCCTCGAGCCAGCGGCCCAGCAGCAGGAACGTGGTCACCAGGGCGGCGGACTCGAAGTACAGCTGGTGCGCGGACATGTCCATACTGGTGCCGGGGTGCGCGTGGGCCGTCATGGTGGGGTCCGCGATCAGGTGCCACAGCGAGAACAGGTAGGCGGCGGCCACGCCCAGGGACACGAGTGTGTCCATGGTGGTGGACAGGTGCCGCGCGTTCACCGCGGTGGCCCGGTGGAACGGCCACGCGGCCCACGTGACCACCGGCAGCGCGAGCAGTGCGGCCACCCAGCCCCAGTGCGGGAACTGCGCCCCCGGGACCATGGAGATCACGAACACGGGCACGGAGAACGCGGCCGCGACCCAGAAGCGCCTCTTCAGGTCGGTCATGCGCCGCTGTGCGGGGGTGGTCTCGAGCGCCGGATCGCGGTGCTCGTTCTTCTCGGGGCGATCCGCCGGCCTCGACTCCCCGGCTGGGGTGTCGCGAGCCCGCGGGTCCGCGACGGACTCCGCGGCTGTGCCTGCACCCCGGTGCGCGGCGGGATCAACCGGTGAAGACGACGTCGTACCCGCCGTCCCTGCCGCGGCGTCACCCCCGCGGGCGGCCCGGTGGGCGGGGGAAAGCTCGTGGGAAACGGGCGCAGTGCGACGGTCGGGCCCGGTCCCCTCCTGCGGTGTGGCGGCGGATTCCTGTGCGCCGCCCGTGATGCGGGCCTCGTACCCGGCGCGGTGGACGGTGTCCACGATCTGCTCGTCGGAGACGTTCCGCGGGACCTTCACGGTGGCGGACTCCAGGGCCAGGTTGACCGCGGGCTCCACGCCGTCGAGCTTGCGCAGCTTGCGCTCGATCCGGCCCACGCACGAGGCGCACGTCATCCCCGTGATCTGCAGCTCCAGCTCCCGCAGGGGGCCGTGGACCTCGGTGTCGAGGGTCTCGGTGGACGGGGAAGGCTCACTCAACGGTGTAGCCCGCTTCCGTCACGGCTTCGGAGATCTCCTGCATCGAGAGCTCCCGGGAGCTCTCGATGGTCACCGGGGAGACCTCGCCCGGGTGCAGATCCACGGTCACGGAGGTGACGCCGGGGAGCTCGGTGAGTTCCTCCGTCACGGAGGCGGTGCAGTGTTCACAGGTCATGCCGGAAACGTTCACGGTGGTGGTCATGGCTTTCTCCTTCGATCGTGGTGGCCCGCAGGGGGCGCGAAGCATGGGGACGCGTCAGCTCTTGACCAGGCGCGCGATCGCGGCGTTGGCCTCCGCGAGCTTGGCGTCCATCTCGGAGGTGTCCCCGGTGTCGTGGGCCTGTTCCACCGCGTGCCGGACGCAGTGGCCCAGGTGCTCCTCCACGAGGCCCAGGCTCACGGACTTCAGGGCGGACTGGATGGCGGAAATCTGGGTGAGGACGTCGATGCAGTAGGCGTCCTCGTCCACCATCCGCTGGATGCCGCGGACCTGACCCTCGATGCGTTTGAGGCGCCGGGCGTACGACGCCTTGTCCTGTGTGTAGCCGCGCACGGCGGTCTCGTGGGTGTCCATGCCCCCACAATATACCCAAGGGGGGTATGTGACAACGGGATCCCCGCAGAGGGCTTGAGTGCGCGGCTCCTACGGGGCTGCCGCGTGCACGGCGGGAACGGCGGGCGGGTCAGTGCTCGGCGCGCAGAACGGCCCGCATGACGCTGCGCAGGATGTGCGCCATGTCCTCCGTGCTGGCCCCGTCCCCGGAAGAGGCTTTCGCCTGCTGCGTCAGGACGGTGACCAGGCCGCCCGCGGCGAAGTACGTCTGCGTCCGCAGGGGTGCGTCGAGGTCGTCGAGGTCCGCGTCGAAGGCCGCTCGCGCCACCCGCTCGGCGAGCCACAGCTCCACGATGGGACGCGCGCGGGACGCGAGCTGACGGTTGCCCACCGTGGCGAGGGCCCCCACGCCGTGCGCGTGCACGAAGGACAGCAGGCGCTCCAGGGGGTTCTGGCCGGGTGTGCGGTCGAAGGACTCCAGCTCGTGCGCGGTGCGGGACAGCTCCTGGCGCACGATGTCCGCGTAGACGTCGTCGAGCCCCGCGTAGTGCTGGTAGAAGGTGGGGCGGGAGATGGCGGCCTTCTTGCACAGCTGGGAGATCGTGATGTCCCGGGCGTTCTGGACCTCCAGCAGTTCCAGGCAGGCCGTGCGGACGGCGGTCAGCGTGTGGGCCACCCTGACGTCCAGTGAGGTGGTGCGAGGGGGGTCGGTGGCCGCGGCGTCCATGGGGCCAGGATAGCAGTTGTGAACACCTATCTTACATTTGAAAATGACATTTACAGGTGTAAGGTTGCGGGTTATGTCCTCACCTCAGCTACCCGGAACCGGCACCCGGATTCCGACCACGATCATTCTCGTGGCCATGCTTTTCCCGCTGTTCATGGCCTTCGCGTACCCGGCCTCATACGTCTCCGCCATGCATCAACCGGCACCCCACGAGATGAAGGTAGAGGTGATCGGGACGGCCGACGCCGCGCAGCAGGTGGCTCGCCAGGTGGCGGCCAAGGGCGGTGACGCACTGGACGTGAGCACCGTGCCGGACGCGGCCGCCGCCCGCGAGGACGTCATGGACCGGGAGACCCGCGCCGCGTTCGACCCCGCCACCGGCGACCTGTTCGTGGCCACCGCGGGTGGCCGCCAGGCCGCGGCCACGGCCCAGGGCGTGTTCCAGCAGGTGGCCGCCCAGACCGGGACACCCCTGAAGGTGAACGACCTCAAGAAGCCCGCGGCCAAGGACACCCTGGGCATCGCGTACATGTACATCATGACCGCGTGCGTCACGGCCGGCTACGTCACCTCCACCATGCTCGGGAACCTGGGCAAGGGGATGCGCCTGCGGTCCAAGCTGGGGCTGATCGGGCTGCTGTCCGTGGTGGCCGCGGTGCTGACCATGGGCGTCACCTGGGGTTTCTACGGCGTGTACGACTCCCACCTGGTGCCCGCCGGTCTCGTGGCCATGGGGGCCTACATCACGGCGGCCGTCTTCCAGCTCGGCGTGGGCGGACTCCTGGGGCAGGCGGCGACCATCGTGGGCATCACCGTGTTCGTGATCCTGGGCATCCCCGCCTCGGGTGTGGCCGCGAGCCCGGATCTCATGCCCGGTTTCTTCCAGGTCCTGCACCGCATGCTGCCCACCGGGGCCATCGGTGAGCTGCTGCAGCGCGTCATCTACTTCGACGGCCACGGTGCGGGCCCCTGGATCCTGCTGCTGGCCACGTGGCTGCTGCTGGGCGCGGGACTGCTCTGGCTCGCCTCCCTGCGCAGCCCCCACTCCGGCGAGGACCGGGGCGCGATCGCGGACCAGGTGGAACACGCCCGCAAGCATCCCGACGAGCCCCTGCTCGCCGCCTACGACTCCGACGACTCCGACGACGACGCCCCCTCGGCTTCCCAGCGCGGGCGCCACCGGGCCCAGGAAGTGAAGCACGCATGAGCGACCAGAACGTGATCCGCCCCAGCGCACGGGACGAGGATCTCCCCGCGGGCTCCTCGGCCGTCCCCGAGTCCGAGCGGCCGTTGGAGGACGGCTTCATGAACCGGATGGCGCAGATGCCCCCGGCATCGGCCATCGGGGCCATGCAGAACCCCACCGCTCCGCCCCGGCGGAAGGTCGACGCCAAGCTCACGCAGAAGCGCATGATCACCGTGGGGATGCTGCTCCCGCTCTTCATGATGTTCGTCATGCCCATGCTCCTGGTGGGCACGAGCACGAACGTCACGCCCCATGACATGAAGGTGGCGGTGATCGGCACGGGCGCGCAGACGTCGGATCTCGCCCAGCAGCTCACGGACGGCTCCGCGGGCAAGTTCGACGTCCACCACGTGGACTCCGCGGACGACGCCCGGGACGAGATCAAAACCCATGACTCCCGGGCGGCCTACGACCCCGCCAGCGGCAAGCTCTACGTCGCCGGGGCGAACGGTCGACAGGTGACCGCCGCCGTCACCCAGTTGTTCACACCGGTGGCGCAGAAGGCCCAGAAGCAGCTCACGACCGAGGACATCGCCGCCGCGGTGGAGAACGATCCCAACGCCAGCACCATCACGTACCTGGCGCTCGGTGCCATCCTCGGCGGGTTCATGACGGGCATCGTCAGCAGTCTCATGCCCGCGGGAACCAAGCTGCGCGTGCTGCTCTGGTTCCTCATGCCGGCGGTGGTCGCCACGGGCATGGTCATCTACGGGTGGGCCGTGTTCGGGATCTTCAGCGGCAGCGCCTTCATGCCCTGGTGCATGCTGTACCTGCTGTGCCTGTCCTGCGTCACCGTGACCACGGGGCTCATGCTGGTGATAGGGCCCCTGGCCATGCCACTGTGCATCTTCCTCATGCCCCTGCTGGGGCTCGGTGCCTCCGGACTGACCTCGCCCCTGGACATGGTGGGCGGCTTCTACGGGTGGGTGCACACCTGGCTGTATGCGCCGCAGGGGGTCGGCGCCATCCGGGACGCCGTGTACTTCCAGGACGTCTCGCTCGTGACCCCGGTGCTGATCATGCTGGCGTGGATCGCCGGTGGTATCGCACTGGCGGTGTTCGGGACCCTGCGCCAGAAGCGGCGTCACCTCTTCGCCGCGCTGAGCGAGCGGGAAGAGGCGAACACCGCGGCCGCCGCGGCGGCGGCGTCGGTCTGATCGCAGCTCCCCGGCCGGGCACGAAAACCCCCGGCACACGATCGCCCCAGCACAACGGAGCCGCTGTGCTGGGGCGATCGTGTGTCGTGCGGTTGCTGGTTCCGGAGCGCTGTGGGTGTTCGCGTGACGGCCTCGCAGCAGAACGGGAACTCCGTGAAAACAGGGCCATGAACGTCATGCGGGCCAGCACGGCGCATCTGCGGACGCACCGGGAAGTGGCAGTGCGCCTCGGGCCGCTCCTAACCCCTGAATGCCGCAGGCAGGGGAGTGTCGGGCACCCGCCGGCGGGCGGCGGCGTCGTCCGGGGGTGCTCAGGCGGCGACGGCCGGGACCGCGGCGAGGGCGGGCTCCGCGACCGAGTAGTCCAGGGTGGTGCGGGCGAAGGAGGCGCCCAGGATGATCTCCAGACCGGGGATGAGCTCGGTGCTGATCTCGTCCTTGATGCGCTGGTTCTCGGGGCTGGGAGTGAGCACGAGGGTCACCGCGAGGTGCATGCCCTCGAGATCGCCGGTGATGCGGAATTCGGCAGAGGCCACCGACGGGTACACCTGGACACCCAGGGTGGCGGCGCGGGCGACGGAGGACAGGGACACGGAGCGGGCGGGCGCGACGCCGGTGGGTGCCGTGTCGACGACCGGCACCACCGTGGTGGCCGGGGCCGGATGCGGTGCGAGCAGCATGGGGGTCCTTCGCTCTGCGTGAGCCCGGGATTTCGAACTGCCGCAGGTTGATGTGTCGTCTAACAGTTAGTTACTCTACATGACGACGCGACGGGCGGGACACGAGGTCTCTCCGTGACCCACCGGGAGGACGTGAGCATGGCGGCGGAGGCGCAACGGATGCGGCACTTTTGGTACGACGACTCCCCGGAGTCCGCGAGCGGCGTCGACGTGCTGAACCTGCTGCGCAGGTACCGCGAGGCCGAGACCACCATGCGCACACGTGTGCGGGCGGACATGGACATGGGGGAGAAGGACATCCTGGCCCTGCGCTACCTGATCTCCGCGGGCGGCAAGAGCACCGTGCTGCGGCAGAAGGACATCGCCGCCATGCTGGGAATCACCAACGCGTCCACGAGCATCCTGGTGGACCGGCTCGTGCGGGACGGGTACGCGGAGCGTGTGCCGCACCCCGAGGACCGGCGCTCTGTGGCCGTGGTGCCCACCGAGCACGGCAAGCACGAGGTGCGCGCCACGCTGCGGGACATGCACGGGCGCATGATGGCCGTGGTCAACGACATGTCCGCGACCGAGCGCGACGTGGTGGCGAACTTCCTGCGCCGGATGATCGACGGCGTAACGCAGCCGCCAATGGCACTGCCGCCCGGTGAGTGAGCCGACCCGGTGATGCGCGGTGTGCCCCGTTCCGCCGGTGTGGCCAGGTGGGAATCGTCGCCCATCAGTGGTGAGAAGGGGGGAGACCCCTTGTGCCCGTAGCAGCTAGGGCGCGAAGATCAGCATGCCCAAGACGAACACGGACGCCACCAGGATGCAGAGGACCATGGGCAGATAGTCCTGGGAGAGGCCCCCGGTAATGGCTCCGCCCGCTGCTACGGGAGCGGACAGTGTCCAGACGGGACTGTCCAACACTGTCCCCACGATCAGGATGGCCAGGGCAACGACAAACAGGGCCCAGGGGACTGCGGGATGTATCCGGTGTTTCCCGGGGGCGGGGGGGGGCGTGGTGCGTTCGTGCGACATTGCGATTCCACCTTCCAGGGCCGAGACTCAGGCGGCGGGGACCGCCCGGATGCCCACGGTACCGCCTCCCGAATCTTCGGGACCTCCGGTGCTGCCGTAGGAAGCACATTGCGACTTTTCCGCGCTCAGGCGGTCTAGGCGAGCATCATGGGGACATGACGCCCACGCCACCCCTCGTGGAGCTGCGAACCGCCACGGCGGCGGACGCGGAGCTCTGCGCTCGCTGGGGATCCGACGACCTCTTCTGCCGCGCCGCAGAATGGTCCGAAGGAGTCCCGGTGGCCGAACGCGCCGCCTTCCTGCGGCGGCTGAACACGGCTCCACCCGCGGATCTCCTGCGGTTGAGCGCCTGGTGCGACGGGGTGCTCGTGGGCTACGCAGATGTTCAGGGCACTGAGCCCACCCGGCGTGAGCTGGGATACGTCATCGGCCCGAGCGCCGCATGGGGCAAGGGGCTGGGCCTGGCGGCCGCGCAGGCCGGTGTCCACCACATGTTCGAGATCATGGGGCTGGAGACGGTCTGGGCGGAGGCGCTGGACGCGAACGTCGCTTCGGTGCGGATCCTGCAGCGGCTGGGAATGGTCGAGACCGGGCGTGGTGCGCCGTCGACCTACCTCGGCCGCCCCACGCACTACCGGCAGTTCTCCCTGGACCGTTCCGCTGTCGGTGCTGCTCCGCGGTCCACCGGTCGGCAATCCGGGGCAACGGAGCTTTGTTAGTCTCCCAGTCATGTCCGTCGCGAAGCTCTCGGTGAGCCAGCAGAACTACCTGAGGGCCATCTGGAACCTGGGGGAGTGGTCCGCCGAACCCGTCACCACGTCCGCGGTCGCCCAGACAGTGAGACTGCGCGCGTCCACCGTCTCGGATGCGCTGAAGAAGCTCACCGAGCAGGGGCTCGTGGCGCACAGCCCGTACGGGGCCATTGAACTCACGGAGCGGGGCCGCGCTCTCGCCGTGGAGATGGTCCGCCGGCACCGGCTGATCGAGACATTCCTGGTGGAGATGCTCGGCTACCGCTGGGACCAGGTCCACGCCGAGGCGGAGCATCTGGAGCACGCGGCGTCGGACTTCATGATCGACCGCCTGGACGACCTCCTGGGCCACCCCGCCCGCGACCCCCACGGGGACCCCATCCCCGCCAGGGACGGCAGCATCACCGCGCCCGACGCCGTGTCCCTCTCCACGGTTCCTCACGGCGCCCGCGTGCGGGTGGAGCGGATCTCGGACCGGGACTCGCAGCTGCTGCGGTTCTTCGAGGACAACGGCATCGGCGTGGGCGTGCCCCTGGACATCCGCTCGGGCGGCCCGTACTCCGGGTCGGTCGAGGCAGTGCTCGACGACGGCGCCCACAGCGTCGCGCTCGGCCAGACCGCCACCGACGCGGTGTGGGTCTCGCTGGCGGGGACTGGGCCCTGACAGGAGGGGGTCGGAAGTGCCCCCGGAACGTTCAAGGGATGTGCACACCAGTTCGGCCACGGCCCTCGTCCAGATCGCTCTCGAAGACCTTGTTGGTCGCAGCGTGGAGGATGTCCTCTTCAGAGATGCCGTGCTTGAGCGCCGTTCCGTTGATCTCTACGCCACGTAGGAGCGCAGTGCCGCGCGGATGACACTGGAGCGGCTGAGGTGCTCTTCTTCGGCCCGCGCGTCCAGCGCAGCCAGCAACGAGTTGTCGAGACGCACCGGGACCACCCGTGCCGGGCCGTCTCCCAGGGGTTTGCGGCCACGCTTGCGCAGTGTCTCCACGTCGTAGCCGCGCTCCGCCTCGTCTGCCCACTCCTGGATCATCTCGTCCGTCACCGGGACGCCGTTCACCGTCTCCATGGCATAAGCGTATTACGAATTGGTCTTCGGTGGACAGGTCTGAGGGAACGGGCGCTGAGACCCGCTTCCCCGTGGACGTCGGGCACCCCTCGGCACCGACCCCGGGTCAGAGGATGCAGAACTCGTTGCCCTCGGGATCCGCCATGACGGCCCAGCCCAGGTCGTGGCGGCGGTCGTCGACCATGACCGCTCCCAGGCGGAGGGCCCGCGCGATCTCCGCCTCCTGGGAGGCTCCCTGGGGGACGAGGTCCATGTGGGCCCGGTTCTTCACCTTCTTGGCGTCCGGCACCCTGAAGAAGAGCACGATGTAGCCCTCGGGGGTCACCAGGTAGCACTCGTCGGAGCCCGGGTGGTAGCAGCCGGGTTCGTGGATCGCCCAGTTCGTGAGCTCGCGCCAGAACTCGGCGACGGTGTGCGGGTCGATGGCGTCCCAGGTGGTGTGCGACAGGCGTAGCGACATGAGGGGGTCTCTTTCTCGTGCGGCGGGGTGGTGCGCCGGTGGACGGCGGTGGCCGAGAGTATTTCTCACGGGTGAAAAAGCGCTTACCTGTGAGAGTCAAGCCCGGATCACCCTCACATGCAAGACTTGACGTGTCTGTGAGGAGGGTGCATGACGGAGTTCAGCCACATCGCGGGCGACCGGATGCTCGATTTGGTCAACACCGTGGAGTGGCGGCTCGGCGGCCCCGGGCGGGAGGAGGATCTGACCTCCTACGACCGCGTGCTTACGTGGTGCCGGGAGTCCGGGCTGCTCGATGCGACTGAGCAGGAACAGCTCCAGGCTCTTGCCGGAGAGGATCCGCGCACCGCCGCCGCTGAACTGGATCGGGTCGTCGCGCTGCGCGAGCGGGTCTACGAGGCACTGTTCCACGGTGACGAGTACGCGGCGGAGGCCATTGCCACCGCCTACCGGACCACCCTGGGGCACTCCCACCTGTCCCGCCACGGCGCCGGCTGGCGCTGGTCCGACAACGAGCTCACGATGGCGACTGCCCGCCACCGCATCACGCGCGGCCTGATGGATCTCATGAGCCGCGACGACCTCGACCGGCTCCACCAGTGCGAGGACGCCACCTGCGGGTGGGTGTACCTCGACACGTCACCCCGGCGGAACCGGCGCTGGTGCGTCACCAGCGACTGCGGGGACCGGAACCGGTCCCGTGCCTACTACGCCCGGCAGCAGGAACGGAAACGTGCCGCCCAGGGGCAGGGCCGAAGTTCATAGCGCTGCCGCTCGGGGTCCGTGGAGCGACCGGAATCGACGCCTGCTCGACGCGCGCAAGCGGGTCTCGCGGCGCAGGGGGAGGGCGCGGGACACCGCTGGACCGGCCCGAACTCCGCCCGAGCGCGGAGGCGCCCTACCCCACCAACGCCCGCCGGCGACGTCGTGCGGCGAGTCTGCTGCCCAGCACCCCGTGCGCGGGGCTGAGCAGGTACGCGAGCGCGAAGACCGCCGCGTGCACCAGCACCACCAGTCCGCCCGGTGAGGCGTTGAGCCAGTAGCTGAGGTAGATCCCCAGCACCGCGGCGGCGGCCGAGATGCAGGGCGCGATCACCAGCATGGCGCCGAACCGGTCGGTGAGCAGGTGCGCGGTGGCTCCGGGGATGATGAGCATGGCCACCACGAGCACCACCCCCACCACCTGCAGGGCGGCCACCGAGGTCACCGCGAGCAGCCCGAGCAGCAGCGCACCCAGCAGCCGGGGGGACAGCCCGATCGCGTGGGCGTGCTGCGGGTCGAACGCGTAGAGGGTGAGGTCGCGGCGCTTGAGCACCATGATCACCAGCGCCACGACCGCCAGCGCGCAGATCTGCAGCTGCTCCGCCGCGGAAATGCCCAGCACGTTGCCGAAGATGATGTGGGAGAGGTTCGTCTGGCTGGGCGTGACCGAGATGAGCACCAGACCGAGCGCGAACAGGGACGTGAACACGATCCCGATCGATGCGTCCTCCTTGATCCTGCTGGTCCCGCGCAGCCCGCCGATCAGCACCACCGCGAGCACGCCCGCAATCAGCGCCCCCACGGTGAACGGGATGCCCAGGATGTAGGCGAGCACCACGCCGGGCAGCACCGCGTGGGACACGGCGTCCCCCATGAGCGACCACCCCACGAGCACCAGCCAGCACGAGAGCACCGCGCACACGGACGCCGCCGCCACGGTGGTGACCAGCGCGCGCAGCATGAACTCGTACTCCAGCGGCTGGGCGAGCAGATCCAGCATGCTCATGGGCGGCCTCCTCGGTGCGGGGTGTCGGTGGTGAGCGGCGTGCGGTCCGCGGGGGCGGCGTCGTCGTCGTCCCGTGCGGAGCCGTCGGACGGGTCCGCGGGACGGGAGAGGACGTCCAGCCCGAAGGTGCGCGCCAGGTGCTCCGGGGCGAGCCCCTCCGCGACCGGACCGTGGAACAGCACGTGCCGGCGCAGCAGCACCACGTCCCGCGCGAGCGACGGCAGCGCCTGCAGGTCGTGGGTGGCCACCACCACGGCGCAGCCCTGCGCGGCGAGCTCGTGCAGCAGCCGCACGATGGTCGCCTCGCTGCGCTTGTCAACGCCCGCGAACGGCTCGTCCAGGAGCATGATCCGCGCACCCTGGGCGATCGCCCGCGCCACGAACACGCGCTTGCGCTGCCCGCCGGAGAGCTGCCCGATCTGCCGCCCGGCCAGCTCGGTGAGCTCCACGCGGTCCAGGGCGTCGGCCACGGCGTCCCGGTCCACGGGGCGCGCCCGACGGGTGAACCCCATGTGTCCGTAGCGCCCGGTCATGACCACGTCCCGCACGGACAGCGGGAACGCCCAGTCCACGTCCTCGCTCTGCGGCACGTACCCCACCACGCCCTGCTTCCGGGCCGACCTCGGGTCCATCCCGTGCAGCCGCACCTCGCCGGCGTCGAGCCGAACCGTTCCCATGAGCGCCTTGAACAGCGTGGACTTCCCGGAACCGTTCATCCCCACGAGCCCCGTCACGTGCCCGGCCGTGATCTCCAGGTCCACGCCGTCCAGGGCGCGCACGCTGCCGTAGTCGACGACGACGCCGCGCGCCCGGATCGCCGGCGTCACCGCTCCTCCCGGGACAGGCCGCGGGCAATGGTGTCCGCGTCGTGGCGCAGCAGGTCCAGGTAGGTGGGGACGGGACCGTCCGGCTCCGAGAGGGAGTCCACGTAGAGCGTTCCGCCGTAGTGGGCACCGGTGGCCTCCGCCACCTGTTTCATGGGCTTGTCCGAGACCGTGGACTCGCAGAACACGGCGGGCACCCTGTGCCGGTCCACGAACTCGATGGCGGAGCTCACCTGCTGCGGGGTGGCCTCCTGCTCCGCGTTGACCGGCCAGATGTACTTCTCGCTCAGTCCGGCGTCCCGTGCCAGGTAGGAGAAGGCCCCCTCGCACGTGACCAGGGCGCGCTCGTTGCGCGGCAGGGCGTCCAGCTTCTTCTTCAGGTCGGCGCCGATCTGGTGGAGCTGCGCCTTGTACGTCTCCCCGTTCTCGCGGAACTGCTCGGCGTGCTCGGGGTCCAGATCGCTCAGCGCGGTGACGATGTTGTCCACGTAGCGCTGCCCGTTGGTGGGGCTCATCCAGGCGTGCGGGTTGGGGGTCCCGGGGGCGTCGGCGATGTCCATGGGATCCACGTCCTCGGAGACCACCGTGTGGGGCACGTTCGCGGAGGACGTGAACTGTTCCAGCCACTGCTCCAGGTGCAGGCCGTTGTCCAGGACCAGCTGCGCCTTGGCGGCCTTGGTGACGTCCATCGGGGTGGGCTCGTAGTCGTGGATCTCCGCGCCCGGCTTGGTGATGGACTCCACGTTCACGTGGTCCCCGGCCACCGCGGAGGTCATGTCCGCGAGCACGGTGAAGGTGGTCAGCACGGTGGGCCTGTCGGAGGCCGCATCTTTGAGGGGCCCGGCCCCGCAGCCGCTCAGGGCGAGCGCTCCCGCCACTGCCACAACTGCCGCTCGCCATGCCCGTACGAGTCCCGCCACATCTGCTCCTTCGCCACGGTGAATCCAATAGTTCGGTATACCGAACTTTAGGACGGGAGGGCGGGTGGGGCAAGCATCCGGGCCGGGGCGCGTCGTGGGGGAGTGCGCACCCGGGCGGTGCAACTGCGGCGAGTGCGGCCCGGGAGCGTGTGCGTGTCAGAACCGGGAGACGAGTGCGGGGGCGGGCCGCGGCTGCGGGTCGAAGCGCATGCCGCGCGGATCCGGCGGCAGCAGCGCCATGACGAGCAGCGCAATGTGGCCCGGCCCCGGGAGAAGGACCAGCAGGAACCACAGCCCGGACAGGTTGCAGTCATGCAGGCGGCGGACGGACAGCGCCGTGAAGAAGATGCACAGCAGCGCCACGGCCAGCAGCATCACCAATGCGAGCACGGCCAGGACGATGGCGAGCCCGCCGGCCACGTCCGGCCACTCGAGGTACCCGCGGTCCTCCGCGAGCCTGGAGGCCCCCGACAGCAGGGCCATGCAGAGCGCGATCCACCAGTATTCGGAGCGTGAGGCCCGCCCGGAGAACGTGGTGCCCTTCCGCAGGAAGTTGCCGATCGCCTTGACCGGCCCCACGTGCTCGCCGGGCTGGGTGTCGTAGTAGACCGGTTGGTGGGGCAGGGTCATGATGCCGCTCCTGAGTGAGTTGAAAGTGTGGAGTGAGTGGCGGGTGCGCACCCCGTAAGGGGATGGGCCTGGTGAGGTGCGGTGCGCACGGGACGGGCTGCGCCGTCGTTCTTCGAGTGTCAGGATCGGCGCCGGTCGAACCGTGCTCCGCGGGGGTTAGAGGGCAGCGCCGCCATGACCAGCAGTGCGATGGTGCCCGGCCCCGGGATGAAGGTCAGCAGGAACCACCAGCCGGAGCGGTTCACGTCGTGCAGCCTGCGGACGGACAGCGAGACGTTGCAGGTGACCAGCGCGGTGACACCCGCGAGCGCACCGAGAACGGGGAGCAGCCGGGCATCGCGCTGGTGCTCCGTCGGTTTCGGCTTTCTCCTCGCCAACCGGCTCTCCAACAGCTGCTGGGCGGCTGAAAGGAGGATCACATACAGCGTGATCCACCAGTACTCGGAGCGGGAGGCCCGCCCGGAGAACTGGAACCCCTTGCGGAGACACGTGCTGACCGCTGCCAGTGGCCCCACGGGCTCGCCGGGCTGGCTGGTGCGGAGCATGGACTGGATGGGCAATGCCATGGTGTTCCTCTGTCTGGTCATGGGCTCACGGAGGAGCGGGGGTGGTGGTGGCCGAACCGGCGCGGTGTGATCGCCGCTACCACGAAGAAAGCATGGACGGTTCTCAGGCGGTCACACCGTTCTGCGGCCTGCGGGGATTCGGGTTGTCGAAGCGCGCACCGCGGGGGTCCGGCGACAGGGCAGCCATGATGAGCAGCGCGAGGGACCCCAGGAAAAGGAACAGATTCAGCAGCCACCACCATCCGGAACAGTTGATGTCGTGCAGCCGACGCACGGTGAGGGCACTGCTGAAGATGGCCACGAGAATCGCCGCAGCCAGGACGACCAGGGCGATGACCAGTCCTGCGGCGCCGCCGAAAACGCCGGAGTCTTCCACCCAGTGCTCGTTCTGGGACGTCGCGTACTCGGCTGCGCCGGACAACAGGAACGAGTACAGCGCGATCCACCAGTATTCGGAGCGGGATGCCCTGCCTGAGAACTGGAACCCCTTGCGGACGAAGTTGCCGATCGCCTTGACCGGTCCCACCGGCTCACCGGGCTGGGTGGGCTGGGGTGCGGGCTGGCGGGGCAGAGTCATGAAGGTGTTCTCCTGCGGGTCTCGCGGGTGCGTGCGGTCCACCGGCCGGCCCCGAACGGGCCCGGCCGGAAACCGGTGAACCATCCACCGTATCGAGGCGCCGCTCACGGGGCATCGGCCGTTCGGCCAGACCTGCGAGCTGCGTGAGCCGCCCGCGCGTTCGTGAGATTCTGGGGGCATGGCTTCCAAGATCGAGGACTACGCCCTGCTGTCCAACATGCGCAGCGGGCCCCTGGTCTCCCGGCACGGCTCGGTGGACTGGTGGTGCGTTCCGCGCTACGACTCCCCGGCGCTGTTCGCGGCCCTGCTGGGCACCCCGGACCACGGTCGCTGGCTGCTCGCGCCGTACTGCGCGGTGGACGACGACGCCGCGGTGGACATGTCCCTGCCCGGCGTCATCGCGGTGGAGCGCTTCTACGCGGAGAACACCTTCGTGCTGCACACGGTGTGGTCCACGGACACCGGCACCGTGCGCGTCACGGACTTCATGCCCCTGAACGCACGCACCGAGCTGATCCGCCGGGTGGAGGGTCTCACGGGTGAGGTGGAGATGTTCCAGGACATCCGGCTGCGCTTCAACTACGGCTCCTCGGTCCCGTGGCTGAGCCGCTTCGACGTCCTGGAGGACGAGTCGGAGGACGCGGCCGCCGAATCGGTTCTGGTGGGGATGGCCGGGCCGGACTCCGTGGTCTTCCACGGGGACCCGCTGCCCGAGGCGGACCCTGACCGGTCCAAGCGCCGCCACGCGGGATCCTTCACGGTGGCGGCCGGGCAGACCCGGGACTTCACGCTCACGTGGTTCCCGTCCCACGGCGTGCCCCCGGAGGCGGTGGACGTGAACGAGACGCTGACGGCCACCGTGAACCTGTGGCAGGAGTGGACGGAGCGCTACGAGCCCTACGACCCCCTCACGGATCCCGCGGCCATGAACCACACGGACCCGGACGAGCAGCCGCCCGCGCTGCACGCCTCCGGTGCGGGCGCCGGGGACCTCGACACCTCCGAGCGCCCCTCGGCACGGGACGTGGGCCGTCACGGGGACCGCCCCCACCACGAGGGCGCCGCCCTGGGCGGGTTCACGCTCACGGCCATGGACGACGAGCCCGCGGACCTCGTCCGGCGCAGCCTGTTGGTGGTGCGCGGACTGATGCATCAGGCCACGGGCGGGCTGATCGGTGCCCCCACCACGTCCCTGCCGGAGGTCGTGGGCGCGGAGCGCAACTGGGACCACCGGCTCTCGTGGCCCCGGGATGCCGCGTCCGCGCTGGAGGTCATGCTGGACCACGGCCACGACCGTGAGGCCGCCCAGCTGCGCAACTGGCTGCTGCGCGCGGTGGCCGGGGACGTCAACAACCCCTCGAACATCTACACGCTGGACGGCTCCCCCCAGATCCGCGAGCGCCTGGTGGACCTGCCGGGCTACGAGCGCTCGCGGCCCGTGCGGGACGGCAACTCCTCCGGCAGCCACTACCAGTCGGACGTGGCCGGGCACGTGCTGCGCGTGTTCGAGATGCTGCGCCGGCGCGGTGTGCAGGAGGACCACCTCTCGTGGCCGCTGCAGCAGGCGCTGCTGCGCGCCGTGGTGGCCAACTACGAGGAGAAGGACCAGGGCATCTGGGAGATGCGCGGCGAGCCCCAGTACTACACGCACTCGCGCGTGATGATGTGGGCCGCCATGCAGGCGGGTGTGGACGCGGTGCGCATCCACGGCCTGCCCGGTGACGTGGAGACGTGGGAGGAGCACCGGGACCAGCTCGCGCACGAGATCTGGACCAGCGGCTACGACCCCCAGGTGGGATCGTTCGTGCAGTACTACGGCTCCACGGACGTGGACGCCTCCCTGCTGCACCTGCCCATGGTGGGCTTCGTGGCCTACGACGACGAGCGCATGCTCGGCACCGTCCAGCGCATCCGTACCGAGCTCACGGACAGCTCCGGGCTGCTGCACCGCTACCGCAACCTGCCGCAGCTCACGGACCTGGACGACGTCGAGGCGTTCGCGTCCTCGATCGGCCAGGACGGCTTCGCGGGCCAGTCCGCGCCGTCCGTCTCCGCCACGCTGCAGCTGGCCGAGCAGCTCGCGCTGTGCGGGCACACGCAGGACGCGGTGCGCCTCACGGACGTGGCCCTGGGCACCGCCAACGAGCTGGGTCTGCTGCCCTCCACGTACTCGCCCACCCAGCACCGCGCCACGGGCAACTTCCCCCAGGTGGAGGCGCACCTTCGCCTGATCCGCGTGCTCGACATCCTGCAGGCGGAGACCGCCCCGGACGCCTCCTGACGCAACGGGCCACGACGCCGCCCGGGGAGCCGTGCACGGCCGCCGGCAGCCGGGTGCGGGGCGCGCGGGAGGCGGCCGTGCGGCGTCGTCGTGACCCCCGTGCGAGGCGGACGACGGTGCGGGGCGTCATGTGCCGGATTCGGGGCGGAACCGATTACTGGCGACCCAGAGGCGCACGGTAGCGTGAGCGCACCAGCTACGCCGGGCCCGGTGTGACTCGGCTGGTGGCCGAGGGAGTGCCTCGGCACCGTCGCCGGGCCGAGACCTTGGAGGCGCTGCAATGGCACGCACCGTCAATACCGTGACTGATCCCCACGCCCTCGCCGACTCCGCCGTGGAACTCGTGCGCACCTGGCTGCAGCGGGCGCAGGAGAATCAGCGCAGGAACAAGCAGAAGAACCCCGCGGAGGACCGTCTGGCCGCCGTGCTCCAGGACCCGAACGGGCTGGAGTTCACGGTGGGCTTCGTGGACCGCGTGATCCGCACGGAGGACACGAAGGCTGCGGCAAAGGCGCTGCAGGACATCACCAAGCTGACCCCGCAGTCCATGTCCGTGGCGGACCGCGCGCAGATCCAGGCGGGCACCGTGCTCTCCGGAGCGCTGCCCTCCGTGGTGGTCCCCGCCGCGCGCACCCGGCTGCGCCAGATGGTGGGCCACATGGTCGTGGACGCCCGCCCCGGGCCGTTCGGCAAGTCCGTGAAGAACATCAAGCAGCAGGGCCACCGGCTCAACATCAACCTCCTGGGCGAGGAGGTGCTGGGCGAGGACGAGGCCAAGAAGCACCTCGCGGACGCCGAGGGCCTGCTGCGCCGCGACGACGTGGACTACGTCTCCCTGAAGGTCTCCTCCGTGGTGCCGCAGCTGTCCCACTGGGGCTTCGAGCGCACCGCCGAGCGCGTGGTGGAGCGGCTGCTGCCGCTGTACGAGACCGCGGCCACCAAGGGCACCGGGAAGATGTTCATCAACCTGGACATGGAGGTCTACTCGGACCTGGAGCTGACCATCGAGGTGTTCAAGCGGCTGCTCGACAAGCCGCAGCTGAAGAACCTCGAGGCCGGCATCGTGGTCCAGGCCTACCTCCCGGACGCGCTCAGCGCCGTGGAGCGGCTCTCCGAGTGGTCCGCGCAGCGCGTGGCGGACGGAGGCGCCCAGATCAAGGTGCGCCTGGTCAAGGGCGCCAACCTGGCCATGGAGAACGTGGACGCCGAGACGCACGGCTGGCCGCTGGCCACCATGGAGTCCAAGCAGGCCACGGACACCAACTACAAGCGGGTGCTGGCCTGGCTGTTCCACCCTGAGCGCATGAAGGGCATGCGCCTGGGCGTGGCCGGGCACAACCTGTTCGACATCGCCTTCGCGCACCTGCTCGCGGAGCAGCGCGGCGTGACCGACCGCATCGAGTTCGAGATGCTGCAGGGCATGGCCACCGCGCAGAGCGAGGCCGTAGCTACGGACGTGGGCCAGCTGCTGCTCTACGTTCCGGCCGTGAAGCCCGCGGAGTTCGACGTCGCCGTGTCCTACCTGGTGCGCCGGCTCGAGGAGAACTCCGCGAGCGAGAACTTCATGTCCGGGATCTTCGACCTGGGCCCGGACAACTGGGTGTTCCAGCGCGAGGAGGGCCGCTTCCGCGCCGCCCTCGCGGACCTCGAGCAGGACCCGCAGGTGCCCTCACCGCGCCGCGTGCAGGACCGCAGCGCGGAGACCGTGGGGGAGACCCCCACCATCCCGCTGGACGAGCCGTTCCGCAACGAGCCGGACACGGACGTCTCCGTGCCCGCCAACCAGCGCTGGGCCGAGACCCTGGCCGAGAAGATCGGCAGCAGCGAGTGGTACGCCTCCGTGGCCGTGCCCGAGCTGCTGAAGGACATGGACCAGGACTCGGACGAGGCCGTGCAGGCCGTGAACGACGTCGTGGCCACCGCCAAGGCCGCAGGCAAGCGCTGGGCGGACACCCCCGCCCGTGAGCGCGCCGAGATCCTCAACCGCGCCGCGGACATCCTCGCCGCGCGCCGCGGCCACCTCATGGCCGTGGCGGGTGCCGAGACCGGCAAGGTGCTGGAGCAGGCGGACCCCGAGGTCTCCGAGGCCGTGGACTTCTGCCGCTACTACGCCCGCCGCGCGCTGGAGCTGGAGTTCGTGGACGGCGGCGACTTCGTGCCGCACGCCGTGACCGTGGTGACCCCGCCGTGGAACTTCCCGCTGGCCATCCCCACGGGCACCACCGTGGCGCCCCTGGCCACCGGCTCGGCCGTGATCCACAAGCCGTCCCCCGAGTCCCGCCGCTGCTCCACCGCGGTGTGCGAGGCGCTGTGGGAGGCCGGTGTGCCGCGCGACGTGCTGCAGCTCGTGGACGCCGTGGAGGGCGAGGCCGGCAAGACGCTGATCTCCCACCCGGACGTGGAGCGCGTGGTGCTCACCGGCGCGTACGAGACCGCGCAGCTGTTCGCCTCGTGGGATCCGCAGCGCCCGCTCACCGCGGAGACCTCCGGCAAGAACGCCCTGGTGATCACCCCCAGCGCGGACCGGGACCAGGCGGTGTGGGACCTCGTCTCCAGCGCCTTCGGGCACGCGGGGCAGAAGTGCTCCGCGGCGTCGCTCGGCATCCTGGTGGGCTCCGTGGCCACGTCCGAGAGGTTCCGCCGCCAGCTCGTGGACGCCGCCTCCTCCATGGTGGTGGACTGGCCCGTGAACCTGCAGGCCACCGTGGGCCCCACCGTGGAGCAGCCCTCGGACAAGCTCCTGCGCGGGCTCACCAAGCTGGAGCCGGGCGAGGAGTGGCTCATCGAGCCGAAGCAGCTGGACGACTCCGGGCGGCTGTGGCGTCCCGGGATCCGCACGGGCGTGAAGCCCGGATCCTTCTTCCACCTCACCGAGTGCTTCGGCCCCGTCCTGGGACTCATGGCCGCGGACAGCCTCGAGGAGGCCGTGGAGCTGCAGAACGCCACGGACTACGGGCTCACCGCGGGCATCCACTCCCTGGACGCGGACGAGATCCTGCGCTGGGTGGACTCCGTGCAGGCCGGCAACCTCTACGTGAACCGCGGGATTACCGGCGCGATCGTGCAGCGTCAGCCGTTCGGCGGCTGGAAGCGCTCCTCCGTGGGCCTGGGTGCGAAGGCCGGCGGCCCCAACTACCTGGCATCGCTGGGCCGCTGGAAGCGCGCCGGGTTCTCGGACTCCAGCACGGACCGCGGTGCGGCCGGTGCGTGGGTCCTGGATCCGCGCGTGCACCGCGCGCTGGACGCCGTGACCCCGCTGATCTCGGACGAGGACCTCGTGTGGCTGCGCCGCGCCGCGCAGTCGGACCAGTCCGAGTGGCAGCGCGAGTTCGGCCAGGTCAAGGACCCCACCGCCCTGCGCAGCGAGGCCAACCTGTTCCGCTACCGCCCCCGCACCGTGGTAGTGCGCGCCCAGGAGGGTGCGTCCCTCACGGACGTCCTGCGCGTGGGCCTCGCGGCCGTGCGCTCGGGTTCGCAGGTGGTCCTCAGCGCCGCGGACTCGCTGCCCGCAGCCGTGAACGGGCTGTTCGCCACGGTACTGAACCCGGCGTCCGACGCCGGGTTCGCGCACGCCCTGGGCACCGGTTCCCTGGGCCCGCTGGGTCAGCTCTCGGACCTGCGCGCTCTGGACGACGACGCCCTCGACGTCCGCCACGGCGCCCGCGTCCGCGTGATCTCCCCGTGGGGCAGCTCCGAGGAGGACCTCAAGGACCTCTACGCGGTGCGCGCCGAGCACCCGGACATCGCCCTGATCACCGAGGACGTGGTGGGCACCGGGCGCGTGGAGATGATGTACATGCTGGCCGAGCAGGCCGTGTCCATCACCATGCACCGCTTCGGCAACCACAGCCAGTCCATGCAGCGGGTGGTGGACGAGCTGGTGCGCTGACCCGGCGGCGTCATGCCTGACGCCCGGCGCTCGGCGGCCTGCGGGTCCCGGGGGCCGGGCGCCCGCAGGCCGACCGGCTGCTGGCCCCGGACATTCGAGGTCTGGGATCGGAGCGAACGCGAGCCGCGCTCCCGGGAGACCGGGGGCGCGGCTCGTGTCATGCCCGGGTGCGGTGGGGCGGTGCGACCCCGCGAAGCGCGGGCCGCTTCGAGGGTCTCAGGCTCGGTGGGTGTCCCTCCGCCGCTGACCGCGACGGATGCCGCCGGTCACCACCAGGAGCAGTGCCACCACCAGCAGCGGCCAGCCGATGAGGCCGCGCCAGGCGAGGTCGGTGAACGTGATCAGTGCCGCGGCCGCGACGGCCAGCAGGACGCCGAGAACGAGGAGCCAGGGGGCTCGGGACGAAGTGGTGGTAGCCATCCCACCACGGTAGGTGCGACCGGGGAGGCGACACCATGGTCGAACGGCCAGTCTTTTCGAGGGTGGCACCAGGGATCCATGACGGGATTTCATCATGTCGAAGTATGGGTGGCTGATCTGGCTCAGGCGCGGTCCGAGTGGGGTTGGCTCCTCGAGGAACTTGGGTTCAGCCAGTCGGGTAAGTAGGTTGAGGGCGAGTACTGGTCAGGAGGGGGCGCTTATCTCACGCTGACCACGTCGCCGAATCTTTCCGGTGCTGTCCACGACCGTTGAGCCCCGGGGGTAAACCATCTCGCATTCACCGCGGGCCGATCCGCACGTGTGGATGAGATCATGCGAGCTGCCCCCGAGCATGGCTGGTGCCCGCTGTACCAGGAGCGCTATCCCCGTGCCGGTGGCCCTGAGCACTATGCTGGCTGGCTGGAGAATTCTGCAGGATTCACAGCGGAACTTGTGGCTGCGGGGGCTTGATGGTGTCCTGATCCCGTACAGAGATCACTACGCGCGGGATTTGATGTAGGTTGCTTCTTCCACGTCGCGCCCATCTGCGCTCAGAGAGCGGGAGGCGAGCGTCATTCCCACCCGCTCACACAGCAAACGGGAGGCCCGGTCGTCAGCATCGGTTCGCGCACTGACCCGGGTGAAGCCCATGCGCCGAGGGCTGCGGAGAGAACACCGGAGACAGCTTCGGAGGCCAGGCCCCTCCCCATGTAAGCAGGGTTGAACACGTACCCGATTTCGGCGGCGTTGTCCGCGTCGGTCCACTTCAGTCCCACCTCGCCGACGACTTCCCGGGTGGTGCGGAGCTCGGCCAGGAGCACCAATTCGTCGCCGGGTCTATTCAGCTGTGCATCGGCATAGGTATCGATTTCCTCGCCAGTTTTCTGGCGGGTCCACGTTCCTGCACTCAAGTAGCGGGCGACATCTGCTCGGGACCGGTATGCATAGACGGCATCGATGTCAGCGGGGAAGGGTCGGCGAAGTAGGAGACGACTGGTCTCAATCATGTCCGCATACTAGTCCGTGGGGACAAAGCCAAAGCACCAATTGAATATCTGTTCGCACATCACTACCCCCCCCATCAGCAGCGGCACAAACGTACAAGTTGCACGCTTTCGATATGGTCTCCGTGACGCTTTCCCAGTTCCGCAACCAGCAGAGCGACTACATCGCAACTGCCCAACGCGAGCCAGTCGAGATCACCTCGAGGGGCGCGGGACGACGTGCCGTCGTGGTCTCGCCCGAGTTCTACGACCGTGCGGTGGCGGCCCTCGAGGACGTGGCCGATGCCCGGGCGGCGGCAGAAGCGCGCGCCGAGCAGGAGCCACGGGTCTCCCACGAGGACCTGCGGCGAGAACTCGGCATCTGAGACCCTGCCATGGCCTACGCGATCAGCTATGCGGCCTCGGCGGCGACGACGCTGCGCAAGCTGGGCCAGGGCACTGCGCGGCGTCTTCGGGAAGCAATCGGGAAACTTGCCCGGGCCCCACGCCCACCGGGCTTCATCCAGTTGAAGGGCGGCGCGGGGGAGATGCGTATCTGGGTGGGCGACCATCGCGTCATCTACGAGATCCTCGATGGGGAGCTGGTGATCCTGGTGCTGAGGATCGGACACCGTCGGGAGGTCTACCGCTAGATCCGAGGTGTTCTCAGTGCCCGAAGCGCGTGAGGTGCATTTCTGCCCGCCTCGTCGCGAAAATCCTTGGCAGAACCGCACCTCACGCGTCGCCGCCCGAGACCGCGCCCGCGTCTGCGACGGGCGCCCCTCAGGCCCCCGTCAGCGCGTCCACGAACACCTTCTGGATGTCCTGCGGCGTGCGCGCCACGTGGGACGAGCCGCCGGTGGCCTCCGCGATCTGCCGCAGCACCGTGGCGTCCGCGTCTTTCGAGACCCCCACGGTGATGATCCGCACCGGGTTCTCGGCGTCCTGCTCGGCCTTCAGCATGGAGAGCAGCTCGTCCAGCGCAATCGAGTCGGGGTCGTGGTTCATGCCGTCGGAGAGCACGATGACCGTGCGCAGGTGACCGGGGGCGTCGTCGTGGAGCACCTGGCGGTAGGCGGCCAGGGTGGTGTCGTACAGGCCTGTGTAGCCGTCCGGGGAGAACGTCAGGGACTGGACGTCCTGGGAGAGCTGGTCCCGCTGGGTGCCGCCGTCCACGGAAGCGGAGAGCTCGCGCACCGGGGTCACGCTGCGGTAGTCCTTGTCCCCGTCCAGGTGCCGCTCGAACGTCCACAGCCCGAGGGCGTCGTGCTCGGGGAACAGCCCCACGGCAGTGGTGGCCGCCGCCTTGGTGAGGTCCATGCGCGTGGAGCCGTCCGGCAGGGCCTTCGTGCCCATGGACCCGGAGACGTCGATGGCCACGAGCGCGTGGAACGGCTCCGCGAGGTGCTGCCACTGCCCGAGGGCCCGCGTCAGGGCGGCGTCGTCCGCGGTGGGTGCCTCGGAGGCGGGGCGGTTGCCCGGGGTGCTGGCCACGAGCGTCGTGTCCGCGTGCCGGGAGCGGTAGTCCTCCCACTCGCCGCGCGTGACCACGGTGGCTGCGGGGTGCTGCGCCCCCGCGGCATACGCGGGGGCGCTCGGGTCCGCCGCGGGCGCAGTGCTCGGTGCGGGGTCCTCGGCGACCTGCTGCAGGCGCCGCGCCGCGTCCTGCACGGGGGCGGCGTCCCCCTCCGTGCGGGCGCGCCGCTTCATGGCCTGCTCGGTGGCCGCGCGCTCCGCCTGACCGTCCCGCGCCTCGCCCAGCGCACGGGAGATCAGCTCGCGGGTCCCGGTGTCCTCGCCCGGGGCGCCCAGCTCCACGGCGGGGTCCTGCAGCACTGCGGCCCACGTTCCCGCCGTGGTCTTCGACGGGCCCACGACGACGGGCTCCTCGCCTCCCACGCTCGCGGCACCGGCGGGGCCGCTCGCCTCGGAACCGCCGGGGGCGGCGTCGTCGTCCGGGGCCAGGCGGGAGAGCGCGAACACGGTGGAGCCGATGATCGCCAGCACGGCGAGGGCGATCCACAGCAGGGCCCTGCTCGGGCCTCGACGCTCGGCTCGGTGGGCGGCGTGGCCGCGCTGCTTCTCGGGCTCGGTCATCTCGGTGTTCCCCCGTCCGGCGCGGGACCCCGGTGGACGACGTCGAACGGTCACCCCCGGCGCGCCCCCGCACGCGGCAGCCGTGGCAGGACCCCCGTGCCGGGGTGCTGCCACGCCCCGACGTCCCTTCCGGGATCCACCCTACGGTGTCGCAGGTCACACCGGGCGGAGCCCGACTCAGCCGAGACGTGCGAACGGTTCGGCGTACTCGTAGCAGCCGCGCGGGCCGCGGTACTCGCCCGGGTCGACGACGCCGCCGTCCCCCAGCGGCGCGGCCTGGAAGAACTCGCCCCACTTGGGCTCCCCGGTGATGCCGATCCGGGAGGCCGGGACGAACTCGAAGCGTGAGTAGAATTCCGGGTCGCCCAGCAGCACCAGGACCGCCTGCCCGGCCTCGGCGGCGCGCTGGACCAGGGCGGTCATGAGCCGTGAGCCGATGCCCTCGCCCTGCCGGGCCGGGTCCACGGCCACGGGGCGGACTCGAAGGCGCGGGCGGCTAGCGCGTGGACGGCCGCGGCGTCGTTGGGGTGCTCGGGGCGCAGCTGGAGGCTCATGCGGTCATTGTGCCCGCAGCGGCAACCGGGCCTGTCGCGAGTGCCGCCGGAGGAGATGAGAACGGTTCACAGCGCAACGGAGAACGTTTCTCAGCAAGGCCCAGTTCAGGGAAATTTCTGGCATTTCCCCAGGACATCGGCAAGGATGGGCCACGGTGCCGCCAACCGACGGCACCGTCCCCATGGCCCCGCGCCCCGCGTGCGGCGGGTCCGAAGGAGTGGTGAAGATGGCAGACGGCAATCGCGCAGTAGTCTTCCACGGCACCGGCAACATGCAGGTGGACACGGTGGAGTACCCAAAGCTCGTCATGCCGAACGGGAAGAAGGCCCCGCACGGCGTCATCCTCAGGATCGTGGCCACGAACATTTGCGGTAGCGACCTGCACATCTACCGCGGCTCGTTCCCCGTGCCTGAGGGCATGCGCATGGGCCACGAGATGACCGGGGAGGTCGTGGAAGTAGGCTCGGACGTCGAGTTCTTGAGCGAGGGAGACCTCGTCTCCGTGCCGTTCAACGTGGCGTGCGGCCGTTGCCGTAACTGTCGTGCCGGACGCACCGAAGTGTGCGAGACCACCAACCCGGACACCGCGTGCGCCGCGTACGGGTTCAACCTGGGCAACTGGGACGGCGGACAGTCTGAGTACATGTTCGTGCCGTACGCGGACTTCCAGCTGCTGCGCTTCCCGGACCGGGACCAGGCCATGGAGAAGATCCGGGACCTCGCTCTGCTCTCCGACATCCTGCCCACCGCATTCCACGGCCTCATGGAGGCGGGCGCCAAGCCCGGTTCTACGGTCTACATCGCGGGCGCCGGGCCCGTGGGCCGTTGCGGGGCCGCCGCGGCACGGC
This sequence comes from Kocuria tytonis, assembly GCF_003226895.2. Lineage (GTDB taxonomy): Bacteria > Actinomycetota > Actinomycetes > Actinomycetales > Micrococcaceae > Kocuria > Kocuria tytonis. The sequence goes on along the minus strand of NZ_PNJG02000002.1, from coordinate 307,434 downwards.
TGCTCGGGGCGTCCTGCATCATTGTGGGCGACTACAGCAAGGAGCGGCTGGATCTCGTGCGGCAGAACGGCTGCGAGACCATCGACCTCTCCGAAGACGTCCCGCTGACCGAGCAGATCGAGGCGATCCTGGGCGAGCCCATGGTCGACTGCGCGGTGGACTACGTGGGCACCGAGGCCCACGGCATCGGCTCCGAGGCGGAGAACATGGATCCCGCGTACGCCGTGAACCAGGTCCTGGACGCCACCCGCGCGGGCGGTGCCACGGGTATCATCGGCGTCTACGGCCCGGATCCGCTGGCGTCCTCGAAGGCGGAGCAGGAGGGTACGTACCCCATCGACTTCGGCAAGGCATGGATCAAGTCCCCGCGCATCTCTGCTGGCCAGGCGCCCATCATGCACTACAACCGTGAGCTCATGATGTCGATCCTCTGGGACCGCATGCCGTACCTGAGCAAGATGCTCAACACCAAGGTCATCAGCCTCGACGAGGTGCCTGAGGCCTACGCGGCCTTCGATGCCGGCTCGGATGACAAGCTCATCATCGACCCGCACGGCATGATCAAGGCCTGAGCAGCCACCGTCTGACCGGACCGAGTCCGGACAGACGGAGGAACCGCGGACGACGACGAGCCCCACCGTACGGCACTCACGGTGGGGCTCGTCGCTGCTTGAGAAGGTCTCCGTCAGGCCATGACGGCCTTCAGGTACGGTGCCGTGGCGCTGTCCGCGTGCGCGGCGACGTCGTGCGGCGTGCCCGCCGCGACCACATGGCCGCCGTCGGCTCCCGCACCGGGGCCCATGTCCACCACGTGGTCCGCCTGGGCAACCACGCGCATGTCCAACTCGGCCATGACCACGGTGTTGCCGGCGTCCGCCAGGCCCTGCAGATGGTTCATGAGCCGGTCGCTGTCCGAGGGATGCAGCCCGGCGGTGGGCTCGTCCAGCACGTAGAGGGTGTCCCCGCGCGAGGCCCGCTGCAGCTCGGAGGCGAGCTTGACCCGCTGCGCCTCACCGCCGGAGAGCTCCGTGGCGGGCTGGCCCAGCCGGAGGTAGCCGAGTCCCACGTCCTGCAGCACGCCCAGGGTGTGGTGGACGGCGTCCTCGCCCTCGAAGAACGTGTGCGCCTCGTCCACGCTCATGGCCAGCACATCCGCCACGGAGCGCTCCCGCCACAGCACCTCCAGGGTCTCGGCCTTGTAGCGGGTGCCGTGGCAGTCCGGGCAGGGTGCGTAGATGCTCGGCAGGAACAGCAGCTCCACCATCACGCTGCCCTCGCCCTCGCACGTGGGGCAGCGACCGCCGGCCACGTTGAACGAGAACCGCCCGGCCTTGTAGCCGCGCCGTTTCGCCTCGTCGGTTGCCGCGTAGAGCTTGCGGACGGCGTCGAACAGCCCGGTGTAGGTGGCCACGTTGGAGCGCGGGGTGCGCCCGATGGGCTTCTGGTCGATCACGACGACGCGCCGCACGCTCCCCGGCAGGGAGACGACGTGCCCGCGCACCTCGTCCGCGGCGTCGTCGGCGGTCAACAGATCCGCCTCCGGGTCCCCGGTGATCTCCGTGTCCTCCTGGCCGCCGTGGCCCAGCCGCTCGCGCACCAGCACCGGCAGCGCCTGACTGACCAGGCTGGACTTGCCCGAGCCGGAGATGCCGGTGACGGCGGTGAGGCACCCCGCGGGGAGGCTCACGCCCAGGCCGCGCAGGTTGTTGCGCGTGACGCCTTCGAGCTGCAGCCACCCCTGCGGCGTGCGGGGCTCTCGCGCCTCGGCCGACGGCGCATGCTCAGCGAAGAGGTAGCGGCGTGTCGCGGACTCGGGAACGTCCGCGAGACCGTTCGGCTTACCGCTGTAGAGCACCCGCCCGCCGCGCTCGCCGGCGTCCGGGCCAATGTCCACGAGCCAGTCCGCCTCGTGGATCACGGTCAGGGAGTGCTCCACGATGAACAGACTGTTGCCGCGATCCTTGAGCCCGTGCAGGATCCCGATGAGCGCGTCCAGGTCCCGGGGGTGCAGGCCCGCGGAGGGCTCGTCGAGGACGTAGACCACCCCGAAGAGCTGCGAGGACAGCTGCGTGGCCAGCCGCAGCCGCTGCCGCTCACCCCCGGAGAGCGTGGGTGTGGTGCGGTCCAGGGAGAGGTAGCCCAGGCCCAGGTCGATCATGGGCTCCAGCCGCGCCACGAGGTCCGCGGCCAGGCGCTGGGCGGCGGCACGCTTCTCCACCGAGAGGTTCGGGGTGCGCCGGACGTCCGGGGCGGCGTCGTGCGAGGCCCCTCCCTGCGCCACCCGCGAGGCGGTGGAGGCCGCGCGGGACTCGGTGTCCAGCACGTGGTCCGGCAGGTGACCGGCCTCGCTCGGGGTCCAGCCGTCCGCGGCCACGGCGCGTGCAATCTCCGCGAGGCGCGCGAGTGGGAGGTGCGAGAACGCGGCGATGTCCAGGCCCTCGAACGTGACCGACAGGGCCTCCTTCTTGATCTTCTTGCCGTGGCACTCCGGGCACAGCTCGCTGGTGAGGTACTGGGCCGCGCGCTTCTTGGTGCTGGGGCTCTTGGCGTTCGCGAAGGTGTCCAGCACGTAGCGCCGCGCCCCGATGAACGTGCCCTGGTAGGTGGGCTCCACACCCTCTTGCTGGGCCTTGCGCGTCTGGTTGGGGCTGAGCCCGCGGTACACGCCCACCGTGGGGCGCTCTTCGGTGTAGAGGATCCAGTCGCGGTCCTTCTGCGGGAGGTCCTTCCAGGGGGTGTCCACGTCGTAGCCCAGGGACACGAGGATGTCCCTCTGGTTCTGTCCCGCCCACGCCACGGGCCAGGAGGCGACGGCGCGCTCGCGGATGGTCAGGGACGGGTCCGGGACCATGGAGTCCTCGGTGACCTCGTACACCTGCCCGATGCCGTGGCAGGTGGGGCAGGCGCCCTGCACGGTGTTCGCGGAGAAGTCCTCCGCGTAGAGCATCCCCTGCCCCGGGGGGTACCACCCGGCGCGCGAGTACAGCATCCGGACCAGGCTCGACAGCGTGGTCACGGTGGCCACGTCCGAGCGCGCTCCGCCCCCGCCGCGCTGCTGCTGGAGGGCGACGGCAGGCGGCAGCCCCTCGATCACGTCCACGTCCGGGACGCCCGCCTGGTCGATGAGCCGCCGCGCGTACGGCGCCACGGACTCCAGGTAGCGCCGCTGCGACTCCGCGAACAGCGTGCCGAACGCGAGGGACGACTTCCCCGATCCGGACACCCCCGTGAACACCACGATGGCGTCCCGGGGCAGGTCCAGGGACACGTCCTTGAGGTTGTTCTGCCGGGCACCCCTGACGATGACGCCCTCGTGCCAGGAACCGCTGTCCGTCTGCTCGATACTCACGCCGCCACACTACCCGGCGAGTCCCACGTGAAAGCCGGGGGTCAGGCCGGTGGCCGGTGCGGGTGTGAGAGGGTGCGCAGATGAGGAAAGCACTCTTGATCATCGGCTTCGCGCTGCTCGGAGCCCTGCTGTACTGGCTGCGGGCCGAGTTCAACATCACCCTGTCCAAACGGACGCCGTCGGGAGGCGTGGAGGACATCGACTTCACCGTCGGATGGCTGCCGACATGGACCGCCGTGGGTGCGGCGCTGGGTGCGGGAGCCGCATTCCGCGGGGGCAAGAACTCTTCCGACAAACGGTGAGTTCCCCGGGCCTCGGTCTGGCACGGGCTCCTACAGCAGCAGCACCAGGACCACGATGATCAGCACGATCACCGCGAACACCACGCCCCACGTCTTGGCCACGCTGCGTTCCTCGGACCGGGTCTCCTCGCTGTTCGGGTCCCGGTCCGAGTACCGGTCGCTGCCCACCCCGTAGTACAGCTCCGTGGTGGAGGGCTCGCGCGGGGCCGCGGGCGGGCCGTCCTGCTCGGGGGCGCGCGGCGCACCACCGGGGCGGGCGGCGTCGTCGTGGTCCCCGCGGGGTGCGGCCGGGCCGTCGGTCCGCCGGGGACCCATGGGCCAGAAGCGGTCCGCGTCGAAGATCTTGTCCCTGCCGCGCCGCTCGCCCTCCGGGGCCTCCGGGCGGGGGCCGGCGATCGAGTCCCGCACGGGCACACCGTCTCCCGGGAACGTCTGGCCGGGGGGGCGGGTCTCGCGCTGTTCGTCCTCGCTCAGCATCTCGGACGCGGGGATGCCGGTGGTCGTGACCGCGAACCCGTCCGTTCCCACGGGTTCCTGCGGTGAGGGCCGGGAGGCACCGGCGGACGACGACGCCGCGTCGCCCGTCCCCGCGTCCGCCGCCTGGCGCAGCACCTGCGCGAAGCGCGTCAGCGGGCTCTGCTGGTCGCGCGCGGCGCCCTGCTGGGCCACCCGGTCTGCTCGGTCGGCCACGGAGCGCAGGACGGCGGCGTCGGAAACCCCGAGGTCCCGCGCGGCGATGGCGAGCTCGAGGGGCGGCCGCGAAGGGTCCGCCGTGGTGGCCCACTCGAGCAGCCCGGTGCGGATCGGGGAGGACAGGGCACCCCGCAGCACGGGACGCAGTGCGGGAACATCGGCCAGTGCCAAGAGCTCGAGCGGCGGGGTGCTTCCGTACCCGCGTGCGGCCTGGTCCAGGGGGCCGCGGTCGTGGAACGCGGCGGCGAGCACGGCCGCCGCGGCGTAGCGGTCCTCCGGGGTGTCCGCGTCCGACGTCAGGGCGAGCAGGCGGGACTGCGCGGGGGCGCCGGCGGCGCGCACGGCATCCACCAGTGCGGGGTCCGCGCGCACCGATCGTGCGGGTTGCTGCAGTGCCCGTGCGAGGTCTGGATCCAGTGAGTCGCTCATGACGGCCGCCTTCCGTGGTGGTGCGTGTTCGCTGCCACGAGCCTACGTGAGTCGTCCGCGCGGGCACCCAGTAACGGCGCGGCGGCATCACCACGGGCGTGCCGCGGCGACGGCGGGGCGGTGTCAAGAACCGCCGCGGCGCTCCCCCCGGCCGGACCCGTCGGGGTGTGGGAGGCGCCGCCGGTGCAGTGTCGTGGGACGTCTCCGAGGGGTGGCGGGGCAGGCGCGCCGCTAGGGTGAGCCGCTATGACCCACTCCACGACCGCGTCCCCGCGCAGGGCCCCCGGCATCCTGCTGGTGGTCCTCATGGCCGCGATGGCGGCGGGCCCGGTGTTCAACTACGGGGTGGGGGCGCTGAGCGCCACGATCGTGGCGAGCTACGGGATCACGGAGGGCCAGTACGGGTTCATCATCACGGCGGTGTTCGTGATGGCGGGCCTGGCCGCGCCGCTGCTCGGGGTGCTCGCGGACCGCATGGACACCCGCGTGCAGCTCGTGCTGATCTTCGGCGGCACCGTGGCGGCGTTCCTGCTCAGCGCCGCGTGGCAGTCCTACACCGCGCTGGTGGTCGCCGCGCTGATCGCGGGTCTCGCGCAGTCCTTCTCCAACCCGGTGACCAACCGGATCGTGGCGCAGAGCGTGCCGCTGGCCCAGCGCTCCGCCTGGATGGGGTGGAAGCAGTCCGGGGTGCAGGTGGGTCTGCTGGTCGCCGGGCTCACGTTCCCGGTGGTGGGCGCGGCGTCCGGCTGGCGCGGGGCCGCGGTCTTCGGCGCCGCACTGTGCGTCCCCGCCCTGCTGGTGGGGTGGCTGGTCATCACGCGGCTGCGCCGCCGCGCGCAGGCCCGGGACGCGACGACGCCGCCCCGCACGGCCCCGTCCGGGGTCACGGGCGGGGTTCGCCCCGAGGCGGCGGGAGCATCGGCCGGAAAGGGCGCCGCGGCGTCGCCGGCGGAGAAGACCAGGCTGCCCGCGGCCGTGTGGCTGTTCACGATCACCTCGTTCCTCAATGCCGTGGGCACCCAGGGCGTGAACGTGTACGCGTCCCTGTTCGCGGTGCACGCCATGGGGTACACGATCACCGTGGCGGGGCTGCTGCTCGGGGTGATGGGCGTGATCGGGATCGTGAGCCGGATCGGGTGGGGCCGTGTCACCGGGCGGCTGGGCAGGCCCGCGCCGCTGATCCAGGTGATGAGCCTGGGCGGGATCGCGGGGCTCATGCTGCTGGTGCTCGCGGAGACCACGCAGCAGCACTGGCTCATGTGGCTGGGGGTCGCGTTCCACGCGGCGCTGCCGCTGGCGGCGAACGTGGTGATCAACTCGGGCATCGTGGCCGTGGTGCCCCGGGAGCGGATCGGTGTGGCCTCCGGGCTGGTGGCCACCGGGATGTACCTGGGGTTCGCGCTGGGCCCGGTGGTGGTGGGCCAGCTGGTGGACCTCACGGGCGCGTTCACCGCCGGGTGGAGCGGCGTGGCCGCCGCCTACGTGCTGTGCTTCGGCGCGGCGGTGGTGCTGGGGCAGGTGCAGGCGTCGGGCCGCCGGGGGACCTGAACCGGCGGGCGTGTGCGTGGCCCGACGGCGCGAGGGCCCCGGTTCCTGTCCGCTGAGCAGCCGCCCCGAGGGTTCCGGCCCCTGCCCGCCGGGCAGCCGCCCCGAGGGTTCCGGCCCCTGCCCGCCGGGCAGCCGACCCGATGGCCCCGATCACTGCCCGCTGGCGGCCAGGCACGGGTCCAGGCGCCGCCGCGCCCCGCCCCCCTTCCAGGGCCGGCCGCACCCTCCACGCGGTTCACCCGCCGTGCCACCCGCCCTGCACATGTGATGCCATGGACCCATGAGCACACCTCGCCCGGACCTCTCCCAGACCCTCCGCCGACTGGACGGCAGCAGCTACGGCGCGTACAAGCAGCTCAAGGGCTCGTGGCGGATCGGGGATGCAGAGCTTGTCCTGGACCGGGTGCAGTCGGACCCGTACGCACCGCCCTCGCTGGCGCGCGTGCGGATCCCCCTGGAACGCACTGGGATCCCGCGGGAACTGATGGCGACCAAGGACCGGCGCGTGGCCGCCGGGGACCTCCTCACCCGGGAGTTCGCCCGGGCCGCCCGTGAGCTGGGCCCCCGCGGCGGCAAGGACTCGGGCGGGATCTTCATCCAGCGCACGGGGCAGGAGATCCTGGAGCGCTCCTCCGTGCTCGTCCCGGACCCCGGGAACGTGGCGCGCCCGACCCCGGCACGTGAGTCCGGACTGCACGGGGCGGGGGACGTCGTCACGGGGGACCGGCGTCACGGGGTCGGCCGTGCGGCGTCGTCGGAGGCCGCTGTGGAGGTGCGCTGCGAGATCGCCCTGCCCGCCGCGGGCCGGCGCATCAGGGGCCACGCCGCGGACCGGCTGCTCACGGAGGTGCTGCCGGGCGTCGTCGAGTGCGCCCTGCGGTACGAGAACCTGGACGCCCGCGCCTTCGCGGCCCACGTCACCGCCCACCTGGACGCCCAGCATCTGCGCGCGCAGCTGCCCCAGCGCGGTCTCGTGGCGTTCGTGGCCGACGGCGCCGTGCTGCCCCGCGCCTCCGGTCACCGGGACGAGCCGCTCACCCGCGGCGCCGTCCCGTTCGAGGCCCCTGCGAGCCTGCGCGTGGAGCTCGAACTCGAGGACGGCTCCACCGTGAGCGGCATGGGCATCCCGGAGGGCGTCACGGTGATCGTGGGCGGCGGCTACCACGGCAAGTCCACGCTGCTGCAGGCGCTGGAACGCGGGGTGTACAGCCACGTTCCCGGAGACGGGCGCGAGCACGTGGTGACCCTGCCGAGCGCGGTGTCCGTGCGCGCGGAGGACGGCCGGGCGGTGTCCCGCACGGACGTCTCCCCGTTCATCACCAACCTGCCCACGGGCGCGGACACCCGCGACTTCAGCACGTCCAACGCGTCCGGCTCCACGTCCCAGGCCGCGGCCACGGTGGAGGCGTTCGAGGCCGGGACCGGGGTGCTGCTGCTGGACGAGGACACGTGCGCCACCAACCTCATGGTCCGGGACGAGCGGATGCGCGCCATGGTCCCCGGCGAGCGCGAGCCCATCACCCCGTTCGTGGACCGGGTGGGCGCCCTCTACGCGGAGCGTGGGGTGTCCTCGATCCTGGTCACGGGCGGTTCCGGGGCGTTCCTGGACGTCGCGGACCTCGTGATCGCCATGGATGCCTACCGCGCCCTGGACGTCACGGACCGCGCCGCCCAGGTGGTGCGGCAGTTCCCGCGCCGCGAGGACATGCGCCCGGCGGAAACCTTCGGGAGCATCCGCCCGCACGTCCCGGGGTCGGCCCCCGCGGTGGCCGGCAGCCCGGGGTACGACGCCGCCCGCTCCCGTTCCGGGGGCCGCGGGGCCCGGGCGGAGGCGCGCGCCGAGGAGCGGGCGACGGCCACGCACCACGCCGGTGGGAGCGACCCGGGCGGAGGGGGCGGCCACGGAGGTGGGCGCCATTTGGATGGAGGGGACGACCACAGCGGCGGGCGCCATTCGGGCGGAGGGCACAGCCACCGCGGCGGGCGTCGTGACCCGGGCGGGCCGGAGCGCGGCGGGCGGGACAGGCCGGCGCGGGCCCGCGGGCTGGAGACCATCCAGCTGGGCCGCGAGGACGTGGACGTCTCCGCCCTGAGCCAGCTCGTGGATCCCTCCCAGACGGAGGCCGTGGCGCGGCTGCTGGAGGAGATCGACCGCGCGGCGGACGGCCGCACACCACTCACCGAGCTCGTGGACGCCGCGCTGGACCGGGTGGCCCGTGACGGCCTGGACGCGCTGGCCCACCACCGCGGCCACCCGGGCCACCTCGCCCTGCCGCGCGCGCAGGACGTGGCGGCGGCCTACCACCGCGTGCGGCGCTGACGGGAACCCGCGGCTGCCCCTCCCGGGGGCACCATCCCCGGTGCACCTGCTCCGTTGTGGCAGATGCGGGGGTCGAGATCTGCAGCGGAGCAGCGGCACCGGCGGGCGGAGCTGTGGCGACCGGGGCGGCCGAGGGTGCCGGGCGGCGTCGTGCCCTCGCGACGCGCGGTCAGGAGGTGCGGGCGAGCGCCCGCTTGAGCTCGGGGGCGAAGATCGCGCCCATGTGGACCTGCCCGGCCTCGTTGAAGTGGTAGGCGTCGTACATGTAGCCGCGCGCGTTGTAGGTGTCGATCCAGCCGCGCAGGGGGATGAAATGGGCGCCGGTGGTTTCGGCGGTGACGCGCAGCGCCTCCTCCACGCGCTGCCGTTCGGCGTAGAGCACGTCGGACCGCGAGATGACGCCGGTCATCACGATGGTGGACGTGGGGTACAGGCGCTGCAGCTCCCGGATCACGGCGGTGGAGCGGCTGGTGATCACGGCGGAGGAGGACCCGCGGTCGTTGCCGGAGCCGCCCACGAAGATCATGCCCGGGGTGCCCCTGGGCAGCGCCCACTGGTTGTCCAGCACACCCGTGCCGTACGAGCCGTACCTGTTGCCCTGGTTGTCGGCCACGTAGCCGATCCCGCCGGAGCGGTAGGCCGTGAGGTGGTAGCCGTTCGCGGCGATCCCCTTGCCCACCCACGAGGTGTCCGCCACCTGGGAGTCGCCGATCACCAGGGCGTCCCCGGCGCCCAGCGCGAGGTCACTGCGCACGACCTTCCCCATCGCGCCGTCGAGCACCAGCGAGTCCTTTTCGAACCGGGTGCTCAGGGCGCCACCTGTCCACGCCGCCGCCCGGGGCAGTCCGTGCATGGCCGGGGACCTCTCCCACACGGCCGCCACGTTCGCAGTGGCCAGGACGTAGCCGTGGCTCGCGGAGTGGTACACGGTGCCGTGGGCGTAGCGCCTGGCAGAGGTCCCGGCCACGGAGACCTTCCCGCCGGAGGGGGCGCCCAGCCCGAACCGCGCGGCCTCGGCGTCGAAGGCGGTGGTGTCCGACGGTTCGGGGGCCGGAGGAGCCGCGCGGACCGTGGTCACCGTGCGGGTGGCCGCGGAGTACCGCATGATCCCCCGCTCGAAGCGCTGCTCCGCGCCACCTGTCACGGAGCGTTCCTCGGCCACGGGATAGCCCAGACCGCGTTCGTGGCCCTCGCGCTGCCAGGCACCCAGGATGGCGCCGCGGATCGTGTGACCCCCGGTCTGCGGGGACCAGTACGCCCGGCCCGCACTGAAGTTCTGCCAGCTGCCGCCGCGGAGCAGCCCACCGCGCTCGGCGCTCACCGCCGCCCCGATGCGTTTGCTCAGAGTCCAGCCGGTGCGGATCCCGCCGCGGACCATGAACGTCCTCCCCGTGGCCGCGTGCCACGTGAACGTGTAGCGGGACCCGGTGGCGGGAATCAGGAAGTCCTGCGCCGCCCCTCCCGTGACCGTGTACTCGGGGCCGCTGGGAGCGCCGACGTTGGCGGGACCGCCCGCAGCGACGTAGGCACCCCGAATGGCGCCGCGCACCGGGTGGGTGCCCGTCGCGGCACTCCACACCAGGGTCTCGTTGCGGAAGCGCTGCACGCCGACGCCGCTGACGTCCACCGCTTCGTTGCTCACCGGGAAGCCCGTCTGCTTCACGTGCCCGGCCCAGTAGCCGTGCATGCCGCCGCGCACCACGAAGCTGCCCACCCCGGGTTCGGCCGTGATGACCCCGCGCTGGAAGCGCTGCACGCATGCACCCCGGGGTGGCGGCAGTCCTGAGGGGCCACGGGGTCGCCCACGGATCTCTGGACCGCGGGACTGGAACGGTAGTGGGCGCCGATGCCACCGCGCAGCAGACCCGGATCGTACGCATCGGCCGGCGTGGCCGTGCCCAGCACGCCGCCCACGCCGAGAAGCAGGGCGAGGCCCAGCCCCGTGGCCGCATGCAGTGCGGTGCGAGGGAACAGGGAGGTGTTCACGAGGACTCCGGGTGTCACGAGGAGGCGCTGGAGGGGACCCCTCAGCACGGCCCACCGACACCCCCGCCCCGTGGGGCCAATGCCTCGGGGTGTGCGCACCGCGGGGCGGGTGCCCGAAGCACCGTTCCGCGAGGCGCCACCCGCGTGTGCGAAAGTGAATCAAGTGAGCCGTTTCACATGCTACTCGACGATCGCCCGCCGGATCTCGTCCAGTGAGGTCAGTTCGCCCGCGTTGATCCGTTCCCGCACGGACTCGTACTGCTCCTGGGAGGACGCGAACGGGATCTCCCGCCCCTGGGCGTCCAGCAGCCGGCCGTCCACGAACTGGTCGCCGTCCTGCAGGGCCCCGGCCTCCCGCGGGGAGAGCACGCGCAGCCCCACGGTGCCCATGCCCATGGCCTCCGTGGAGCGCTTGTGGGCGCTGAGCTCGTTGAAGAAGAAGTTCATCACCAGCGCGGCCACGGCGGCGGAGGAGATCCCGGAGGAGAAGATGATGCCCACCCAGGAGGGGAACGCCGCGTAGAAGTCCGGCGCCACGATCGGGACCATCCCGAAGGACAGGGACACCGCCACGATGATCAGGTTCATGCCCCCGCGGTAGTCCACCCGTGCCAGGGTGCGGATGCCCGAGGACATCACCGTTCCGAACAGCACGAATCCGGCGCCGCCCATCACGGGCAGCGGGATGGCGGCGATCACCCGGCCCAGCACGGGCAGCATGCCCAGCAGCACCATGAACACCCCGCCCAGGGCCACCACGTAGCGGCTCTTGACCTTGGTGATGGCCACGAGGCCCACGTTCTGCACGAACGCGGTCTGGGTGAAGGAGTTGAACACCGGGGCCACGGCGGAGGAGAGCATGTCCGCGCGCAGTCCGTCCGCGATGCGTGCGGAGTCGATCCGCGAGCCCGTGACCTCGGACAGCGCGAGGATGTCCGCGGTGGTCTCCGCCATGTTCACCAGGATCACGATCGCCATGGCCGCGATTGCCGCCAGGTGGAACGTGGGTGCGCCGAAGTGGAACGGGGAGGGCAGCGCCACCCATGGGCCGTCACCCACGTGGGAGAAGTCCGCCGCCCCGGTGGCCCATGCCACCACGGTGCCGAAGACGATGGCCACCAGGATGGCCAGCCGGGACAGCACCGCGCCGCCGAACTTGGACAGCAGCAGCACCGCGAGCAGGGTGACCGCGGCCAGGGCGATGTTGCCCAGCGAACCGTAACCGGGTGCCTTCTCGTCCCCGCCCATGGACCACGACGCCGCCACGGGCACCAGGGTGATGCCGATGGTCGTGATGATGGATCCCGTGACCACGGGCGGGAAGAACCGCAGCACCCGGGCGAAGAACGGGGCCACCAGGAACCCGAAAACGGAGGCCACCATGATGGAGCCCATCACAGACTGGATCCCGCCGCCGGTGGCCAGCACCGAGAGCATCGTGGCGATACCCGTGAAGGACACCCCCTGCACCAGCGGCAGCTGCGATCCGATCCGCGGCAGCCCCCACGCCTGCAGGAACGTTGCGAAACCGCCCACGAACAGGGCGGCCGCCACGAGCAGGGCGGTGGTGGCGGCGTCGTACCCCGCGGCACTGGAGACCACCAGGGGCACCGCGATGAGCCCGCCGTACATGGTCAGGATGTGCTGGACCGCGTAGACCACCGTGCGCCCGGCGCCCAGCCGTTCGTCCTCGGGGCGCAGGTCTCGCTCGTGGGACAGGACGGGTGATGCGCTGCTGGACATGGGGATCCTCGATCGGGGCGGAACGCAGGGGACGTCAGAAAGTGTAGGCGGGGCCGGGTGCCTGTGGGCCCGGAACGGTGGGCGCCGGCGTCCGGTCACGGACGAGCCATGGGTTCACCTGAGGGTCGGCAAAAGCGACTAATCTACGGGAATGGCCTTTCACGCGGACTCCACCGAACTGGACAACAAGGAAATCCTCACCTGGGAAGGGTTCGGGACCGCCACCCGGGAACTCGCCCAGCAGATCGTGGACTCGGAATTCGTTCCCGACATCATCATCGCGGTGGCCCGCGGGGGCCTGCTGCCCGCCGGTTCGCTCTCCTACGCCATGGGCGTGAAGCTCTCCGACGCCGTGAACGTCGAGTTCTACACGGACGTCCACGAGACCCTGCCGGACCCCGTGCTGCTGGCCCCCATGCTGGACACCGAGTCCATCAGCGACAAGAAGGTCCTGGTGGTGGACGACGTCGTGGACTCCGGGCGCACCCTGTCCCTCGTCCTCGAGCTGCTGCGCGGCTACGGCGCCGAGTGCCGCTCCGCGGTGATCTACGAGAAGCCCCGCTCCGAGGTGCGCCCCGACTTCTCCTGGAAGTCCACGGACGAGTGGATCGTGTTCCCGTGGTCCGCGCAGGAGCCGGTCACCAGGTCCCGCTGACCGGGCGCACCGCCGCGCGGGCGGGCGTCAGTTCTTCACGCGCTCCCACACCAGTGCCGCGGTGGCTTCCGCGATGGCGCGCTCCTCGTCCGTGCCCACCACGAGCACCTCGATGGCCGAGTCCGCGGTGCTGATGCGCGCCACGTCCCCCTCCGGGTGCGCGTTGCGCTCGGGGTCCAGGGTGATGCCGAGCGCGCCCAGCTGATCGCACACCCTGGCCCGGAAGGCGGGGGAGTTCTCCCCGATGCCCGCGGTGAAGACGAGTGCCTGCGCGCCGCCCACCGCCACGTGGTACCCGCCGATGTACTTGGCCAGGCGGTAGGCGGCCATGTCCAGGGCCAGCCGGGCGCGCTCGTCGCCGGAGTCCGCACGCTGCTGCACGGCGCGCATGTCCGAGTCCCCGCAGATGCCCTGCAGCCCGGACTCGTTGTTGAGGATCCGGTTCATGTCCTGGGCGCTCATCCCGGGGTTGCGCTCCAGCATGGCGGTGACCACGGAGGGGTCCAGGTCCCCGCTGCGGGTGCCCATGACCAGTCCGGCCAGGGGGGTGTAGCCCATGGAGGTGTCGTAGGAGCGGCCCTCGCGGATGGCGGTGGCCGAGGCACCGTTGCCCAGGTGGGCCACCACGGCGTTGAACTGCTCCCGCGGGATGCCCAGGAACTCGCAGGCCCTGCCGGTCACGAAGTCGTGCGAGGTGCCGTGGAACCCGTAGCGGCGCATCCCGTGTAGCTCGTACCACTGCTCGGGGACGGCGTAGCGCCAGGCCTTCTCGGGCATCGTGCGGTGGAAGGCGGTGTCGAACACGCACACCTGGGGCATCCCCGGATAGGTCTTCTGGATGGCCCGCAGCCCCAGCGCGTGGGCGGGGTTGTGCAGCGGTGCCAGCGGGGCGAGGCGCTCGATGGCCCGGATGATCTCGTTGTTCACCAGCACGGGGGCGGAGAACCGCTCGCCGCCGTGCACCACGCGGTGCCCGGCGGCGTCGATGGTGCGCCCGCCGAGCTCCTCGTCCAGGCGCCGGGCCAGGATCTCGAGGGCCTGGGTGTGGTCCGCGACGTTCGAGGTGCCGATGTTCTCGATCAGCCCCTTGGTGACCACTTCGCCGCCGGCCATTCCCGCCGTGGCCGTGGCCAGGGGCACGTTCTCGTCGATCGCGGGCATGGAGGAGGTGTACGTGCTGGGCTCGGAACCCTCCGGGGTGACCTCCCGCACCTGGTACTTGATGGAGGAGGAGCCGCAGTTCACGACGAGGACGAGCATGGTGGTGTCCCTTCAGCGGCGCGATGGCCGCGGGTTGTGGAGGAGCCGGTTCGATGCGGGCGGGCGGGGCGGGTGGACGGCGACGGCGCTCGCGGCCATGTCCCGCTACTCGCGGTCCCTGCCCGCTCCCGTCCCGACCAGGGGGCTCAGAGCGTCTGCGCCTGAATGGCCGTGATGGCCACGGTGTTCACGATGTCGTCCACGGTGCAGCCGCGGGAAAGGTCGTTCACGGGCTTGCGCAGCCCCTGCAGCACGGGACCCACGGCCACCGCGCCCGCGGACTGCTGCACGGCCTTGTAGGTGTTGTTGCCGGTATTCAGGTCCGGGAACACGAACACGGTGGCCTGTCCCGCCACGTGGGAACCCGGGAGCTTGGACTTGGCGATCGAGGCGTCCACGGCGGCGTCGTACTGGATGGGTCCCTCCACCTCGAAGTCCGGATCCGCGGAGCGCACGAGCTCGGTGGCGGCGCGCACCCGCTCGACGTCCGCCCCGGAGCCGGAACCGCCGGTGGAGTAGGACAGCATGGCCACGCGCGGGTCCACGCCGAAGTCCCGGGCGGTCTGCGCGGAGGCCAGGGCGATGTCCGCGAGCTGCTGCTCGTCCGGGTTGGGGTTCACGGCGCAGTCGCCGTAGACCAGCACGCGGTCCGCGAGCAGCATGAAGAACACTGAGGAGACGATGTTCACGCCCTCGCGGGTCTTCACGAACTCCAGTGCGGGCCGGATGGTGTTCGCGGTGGTGTGTGCGGCGCCGGAGACCATGCCGTCCACGTCCCCCAGCTGCACCATCATGGTGCCGAAGTATGAGCCGTCCATCATGCGCTCCAGCGCCTGGCCCCTGCTCACGTTCTTGTGGGCGCGCAGCCGGACGTACTCGTCCGCGTACTTCTCGCGCAGGGCGTCGTCGTGCTGGAAGTCCACGAGGTGCAGGCCGTCGGCGTCGAAGTCGAGGTCGATGCCCTCTGCCTGGGCGAGCGCACGCACGGCCTCGCGCTCGCCCAGCACGGTGAGGTCGCAGAAGTTGCGGCGGTGGATGAGCTCGGCGGCGCGCAGGATGCGGGGGTCGTCCCCCTCGGGCAGCACGATGTGCTTGCGGTCCCCGCGCGCGGTCTCCACGAGCTCGTGAAGAAAGCGCAGCGGTGTGCGCTTGACGGGCCGCGGCAGGGTGAGGCGGCCGGAGAGCTCCTCGCTGTCCACGTACTCGGCCCACGCGCCGCGCGCCGCGGCGATCTTGCGGGAGTGCGCGCCCGCCAGGGTGCCGCGCGTTCCGGCCACGGCCTGCGCGGTGGAGAAGGTGTCCTTCCCGGTGATCAGCACGGGGAACGGGGCCGCGCCCAGCAGTGAACCCACCGCGCCGGCGGGCCGGAAACCCCCGGTCAGCAGCATGCCCGCGGGCGCCGGCAGCGTGGGCGCCAACGACGACGCCAGGGTCGCCGAGACCACGTCCGTCCGGTCCCCGGGGGTGATCACCAGGTCCCCGTCCGCGATCTGGTCCAGGAAGTTCCCCGCGGTCATCGCGGCCACCTTCACGGCCTTGATGTCGCGGTCCAGGGAGCTGGAGTTGAAGTCCGTGCCGTAGTCCTGGGCGTCCACCAGCTCGGCCACGGTGGGGTTGGAGATTGCGGGGATCTCCGGGATCACGTAGGCGGGGAGGTTGTGGTTGCCGGGCTTGGCCTCCCGCCGGATCTGCGCCACCTGCTCCGGGTCCGCACGGTTCACGATCACGGCGTAGATGTCGCAGCCGGCCTGGCGCAGCTCCGTGCGGGTCACGTCGATGGCGTTCAGCACGTCCTTGACCTGCCCGGTGTCGTGGGCGCTGATCACGGCGGCCACGGAGCAGCCCATGTTGTTGGCCAGCCGGGCGTTGAGGTCGAACTCCGCGGTGACCGCGTTGTGGGCCACCAGATCCGTGCCGTCCACCAGGATCACGTCGCACTCCCGCGCCATCTCCGAGTACACGGCCATGGCCGCGGAGTCGAGCTCGTCGTGCTCACCGGAGGCCAGGATCTCGCGGGTGCGCTCCAGGGACACCGCACCCCGGCACCGGGAGTCCGGGAGGTCGAAGGTGCGCTTCATGAGCTGCAGGACGGAATCGTCCTCGGGGGTGGCGCCGTCGAACACCGGGCGGAAGAAGCCCAGGGCGTCCGTGCGCTTGAACATGGTGTCCGTGAGCCCCAGGGCCACCAGCGTCTTGCCGCTCAGCGGTGTCATGGCGGAGATGTAGATGCCCTGCGTCATGGAACGTGCTCCCTTGCGTGGTCGACCGGTGGCGCCTCCAAGTCTATGGACTCCCCGCACGGTCGGGGATGAGGGGTAACGCACACCGGGGATCGGTGCCACACTGGTCACATGCTGGTCGCCTTCTCAGTCTCCCCCAGCGGTGGGGACAATCCCGATGCCTCCGTCCACGACGCCGTGGCCGCCGCCGTTCACGTGGTGCGCGAGTCCGGGCTGCCCAACCGCACCGATTCCATGTTCACCACCATCGAGGGTGAGTGGGACGAGTGCATGGCCGTGGTCAAGGAGGCCACCGCCGCGGTGGCCGAGTACGGTCCGCGCGTGTCCCTGGTGCTCAAGGCGGACATCCGCCCGGGTCACACCGGTGAGCTGACCGGGAAGCTCGAGCGTCTGGAGTCCGCGCTGTCCCACCACGAGCTCGGCCGTTCGCAGGAGCGCCGCGGCATCACGTCCGGCGCGTCCGACGACGCCGCAGGGCAGCGCGGTGGACAGGCGGCCGACCGGGACACCGCCGCGCGCAACGAGCCGTCCGCGGGCGGCCAGCAGTGACCCCTCCCTGCGCTCCGTGAGCAGGAAGGGCCAGAAAAAGAACCGGAAGCAGGCCGCGGAACCCTCGCGGGCGGCGTCGTCGGACGCGCCGGGGCTCGTGGAGCGCACCTGGGTCACGGACACCGGCACCGTGGAGCTGCAGCAGGACAGCTACGTGCCGGGCGCGTGGGTGCTGCGGGTGAACGGGGTGCCGTCCTCGCACATCGTGCCGGACCGCCCGGACCAGCTGGAGTTCGAGTACATGCGCTGGTTCTCCACGGTGCTGGAGGAGCACGTCTCCTCGCACCTGGACCCCACCGCGCTGCGCGTGCTGCACCTGGGCGGCGGCGCGTGCACCATGGCCCGCTACCTCGCGTGGCGCTACCCGCAGGCGCGCCAGGTGGTCGTGGAGCTCGACGCCGCCCTGGCCACCCTGGTGCGCGAGTGGCTGGACCTGCCCCGCGCGCCGCTACTGCGGATCCGCCCGGGGGAGGCGCGCGCGGTCACGGAGTCGCTCACGCAGGCCTCGCGGGACGTGGTGATCCGGGACGTCTTCGCCAGGGAGCAGACCCCGGGCCACCTGCGCACACTGGAGTTCGCGCGGCACGTGGACCGGGTGCTCGCCCCGAGCGGGCTGTACCTGCTGAACGTGGGGGACACCCGCAACCTCAAGGGCACCCGCGCGGAGATCGCGGCGCTGCTGGAGGTCTTCGAGCACGTTGCCGCGGTCGCGGACGCCGCGATGCTCAAGGGCCGCCGCTACGGCAACGTGGTGCTCGCCGCGTCCCACGCACCGCTTCCCGTGGCCGGTTCCGCCGACGCCGCCGCGCTGGCCCGCGAGCTGCTCGGCGGCTCCCTGCCGGCCCAGTACAAGGACACCGCGTGGTGCCGGGAGCTCGCGGCGGACACCGCCCCGTGGCACGACAAGCCCGCGGACCCGATTCCCGAGGGTCCGGACGCAGGGGCACCGGCGGGGGAGGCTGCGGCCCCGCAGGACAGGAACCCGGTCTGACGCGAGGGGTGGTGGAACCGGGCCGCTGCTCGGAAGCAATCAGCACACTGAACCGCGCGAAGAACGCCGCCCGCGCCTCACGGAACGGACCCGGGGGAGGCGGCGAGCGGCGTCGTCAGGAGCGGTGGGTCAGCCCGCCCAGCCCTCGATCACGCCGATCCCGAAAAAGGCCACGAAGGCCAGCGCCACCACGTACATGAGCGGGTGCACGTCCCTGGCGCGGCCCTGCACCAGGCGGATGAACACGTAGGAGACGAACCCGGCGCCGATGCCGTTGGCGATCGAGTACGTGAACGGCATGACCGCGAAGGTGAGGAACGCGGGGATGGAGACGCCCCAGTCCTCCCAGTCGATGTTCACCACGTTCTTGGCCATGAGGAAGCCCACCACCACCATGGCGGGAGCCACGGCCTCGAAGGGCACCACGTTGACCAGCGGGGTGAGGAACATGGCGGCCAGGAACAACACGCCGGTGACCACGTTGGCCAGGCCGGTGCGGGCGCCGTCGGCAATGCCCGTGGAGGACTCCACGAAGATCTGGTTGGAGGACGTGGAGCCCACGCCGCCGGCCACCGCACCCAGGGCGTCCACGAGCAGCACCCGGTCCACGTTCTCGATCCGGCCGTCCTCGTGCACCAGTCCGGCCTGCTGGGAGAGCCCCACCATGGTGCCCATGGCGTCGAAGAAGATGGACAGCAGGATGGTGAAGATCAGCAGCGCGCACGCGATCACACCGAGTTGCCTGAACGCGTCGACGGGAGCGGCGGAGCCCAGCAGGGACAGGTCCGGGACGGCGAAGAGACCCGAGGGGGTGGTGGGGACCACCAGGGACCAGCCGTGGGAGTTCTCCACCGAGGAGCCCGCGGGCGCCACCGCCTCCAGGACGTGCGCCAGGACGGTGGTGAGCACCACCGCGATCAGGATCCCGCCCCTGACGTTGCGCACCATGAACGCGACGGTCAGCAGCAGCCCCACCACGAACGTGAGGGTGGGCCAGCCGAACAGCTCGCCACCGGCGCCCAGCTGCACGGGAACGGTGGTGTGGGCGGCGTCCGGCATCCGGCGCACGAACCCCGCGTTCACAAACCCGATGAGCGCGATGAACAGCCCGATCCCCACCACGATGGCCGTCTTCAGCGAGTCCGGCACGGCGTTGAACACGGCGGTGCGGAACCCGGTGAGAACCAGGACCACCATGATCACACCGGCCCAGATCACCAGGCCCATGACCTCGGGCCATGTGAGCCCAGGGGTCGTGGCGATGGTCACGGCCAGGAACGCGTTCACGCCCAGCCCCGTGGCCACACCGAAGGGGGACTTGGCCCACACGCCCATGAGGATGGTCAGCACACCGGCCACCAGGGCCGTCATGGCGGCCACGCGCTCGCCGCCCAGGATGTTGCCCGCGCCGTCCGGGCCGTAGCCCAGCACCAGCGGGTTCAGCACCACGATGTAGCTCATGGCGATGAACGTGGCCACGCCGCCGCGGATCTCGCGCCCCACCGTGGAGCCGCGCCGGGTGATGGCGAAGAAGCGGTCCAGCCCGCCTCGGGGCTCGCTGCGGGTGGCGGGCGGGGTGGATGACGACATGGAGATCCTCACGGGTGGGTGCGCGCGGGGACGGCGCGGAACAGGTGGGGTGATTGTGTAGAAATACTACGCCGACGCCGCCTCCCGCCCGCGCGGGGCCAGCGCGCCGCGGCGACCGCGTGGCCGTCGTCCCCGGCCCGGCGGCCCCGGCACCGCGGGGAACGCGGCCGTCCCCGGCGTCCACCCGTGGTTAGGCAAGACTGACCCGAGGTCACTACCGTTGATCCCGGACCCGCAAGCACGCGAGATCCGCGTGCGCGTCGAAAGGAATCACCACCGTGACAACCCCCAACTCCCGGCGTCCGATGCGCGTGGCCGTGATCGGTGCCGGGCCGGCCGGCATCTACGCCGCGGACATGCTCACCAAGACCGATGCGGTCCGTGAGGGTGAGCTCGAGGTCAGCGTGGACCTGTTCGACCGCTACCCCACCCCGTTCGGACTGATCCGCTACGGCGTGGCCCCGGACCACCCGCGCATCAAGGGCATCATCACCGCGCTGCGCTCCATCCTGGGCCGCGGCGACATCCGGTTCTTCGGCAACGTGGAGTACGGCAGGGACATCACGCTGGGGGAGTTCCTCACCCACTACGACGCCGTCATCTTCGCCACGGGCGCGGTCAACGACGCCCCCCTGGACATCCCCGGCGTGGACCTGGACGGCTCCTACGGTGCCGCCCGCTTCGTGGCCTGGTACGACGGCCACCCGGACTACCCCCGCACGTGGCCGCTCACCGCCAAGGAGATCGCGGTGATCGGCAACGGCAACGTGGCCCTGGACGTGGCGCGGGTGCTGTCCAAGCACGCCGACGACATGCTCGTGACCGAGATCCCGGGCAACGTGTACCAGGGGCTGCGGGAATCACCGGTCACGGACGTGCACATCTTCGGCCGCCGCGGTCCCGCTCAGATCAAGTTCACGCCGCTCGAACTGCGTGAGCTCGCCAAGTCCCGTGACGTGGACATCGTGGTCTACGACGAGGACTTCCAGTTCGACGAGGCCTCCGAGAAGGCCATGGCCGAGAACAACCAGACCAAGGTCATGATGAAGACGCTGCAGAAATGGCGCGAGGACGACTCCCCCAAGACCTCCTCCCGCCGGCTGCACCTGCACTTCCTGCAGACCCCGGACGAGATCCTCGGGGACGAGAACGGCAGGGTCCGTGCAATCCGCATGGAGCGCACGCGCCTCAACGGGGACGCCTCCGTCACGGGCACGGGCGAGTACACCGAGTACCCCGTGCAGGCCGTCTACCACGCGATCGGCTACCTGGGATCGCCGCTTCCCGAGCTGCCCTTCGACCCGGAGCGCGGTGTGATCCTCAACCGGGAGGGCCGCGTGGTGGACGCCGACGGCGCTCCCGTCCCCGGGGTGTACGCCACCGGGTGGATCAAGCGCGGGCCCGTGGGCCTGATCGGAGCCACCAAGTCCGACGCCCTGGAGACGGTGAACCACCTGGTCGAGGACCGTGCCGCGCTCGCGGACCCGGACCAGCCGGATCCCCAGGCCGTGATCGAGCTGCTCGAGGACAAGGGCGTGCAGTACACCACGTGGGACGGCTGGCTCGCCCTGGATGAGTACGAGCAGAACCTGGGGCAGTCCTCCCACGACGCCGAGGGCAACCCCCGCGAGCGCGTCAAGGTGGTGGAGCGGGACGAGATGATCTCGGTCTCCCGCGGAGCTGTCCAGCAGTAGCGCCCATCGGGTCGTCCTCCCCTCCCCTGCACGCCCTTGGGCCGACGCTTGCCCAGGCGCGGGGTGGGATCGGTTGTGTGTCCTTGAGTGACGTGACGCGTGAGCCTCAGCTCCGTCAGTCGTAGCGTGGCCTGGACCGAACAGTTACGACAGGAGCGTTTCCCATGGCCCCGATTTCCCTCCACTGGTTCCTCCCCACCGCGTCGGATTCCCGCGGCATTGTGGGCGGAGGCCACGGGGCGAGCATTCAGGCCACGGAGACCCTGCGTGGACCGCGTCTGCCCTATTTGGTGCAGGTGGCGCAGGCGGCGGAATACAACGGTTTCGAATCCGTGCTCTCGCCCACGGGCCTGTGGTGCCAGGATGCCTGGTTGACCACGGCCGCCATCTCGCAGCACACGGAAAGACTCAAGTTCCTCGTGGCGTTGCGTCCCGGAGCCATGTCCCCCACCCTGGCGGCCCAGATGGCGGCCACGTACCAGGACCTCACGGGGGGACGGCTCAACGTCAACGTGGTGGCCGGCGGGGAGTCCACCGAGCAGCGCGCCTTCGGGGACTTCTTGGACAAAGACGGTCGCTACGCACGGACCGGAGAGTTCCTGGACATCGTGTCCCGTCTGTGGGATCACGAGCCACCCTTCGACTACCGAGGTGAGCACCTCGCCGTGGAGCAGGCCAGGCTGGACTTCCCGCCTGCGCCCCGTCCGCAGGTGTACTTCGGGGGTTCCTCCGCAGCTGCGGCCACCGTGGCTGCGGAGCACGCGGATGTCTTCCTCACGTGGGGCGAACCACCGCAACAGGCAAAGGAGAAGATCGACCGGATCCGTGAACTCGCCAGGGCACGCGGACGCGGCGTGCGCTTTGGCATCCGTCTGCACACCATTTCGCGGGAGACGTCGGCTCAGGCATGGGCGGTGGCCGAGGGCATGCTCGCGGGCGTGGACGAACGGATGATCCAGGAGCAGCAGGAAGCGCTGCGCCGTTCCGAGTCCGAGGGGCAGCGCCGGATGCTGGATCTGCACGGTGGTTCCGCGACCAAGTTGCAGGTCCACCCCGGCCTGTGGGCAGGAGTGGGCCTACTGCGTGGTGGAGCGGGGACGGCCATGGTGGGGTCCCACCGGGAGGTGGCCGACCTCATGGCGGAGTATGTTGCCGCGGGCATCGACGAGTTCGTGCTCTCTGGATATCCGTGCCTCGAAGAGGCCTACTGGTTCGGGGAAGGCGTCCGTCCCCTCCTCGAAGCCGACGGTCTGCTCTGAGCAGTGCAGGCTCCGCGCAGGGGCGGAACGAGCGGGCATTAGAGTCCCAGCAGCCTCCGGAGGTGGGGGTTGAGCAGGGTGCCCTGGGGGTCCATGGCGGCGCGCAGAGTGAGGAACTCGTTCCACTGTGTGTAGAGGGGCGCGAGTTCCTCGGCGGTGCGGGTGTGCAGTGTGCCCCAGTGGGGGCGGCCGCCGTGGTCCACAAGGATCTGCTCGGCGGCGGTGAGGAAGGTCTGGCTGGGTCGCCGGCCGTACTGGCGCAGGTTGATCCACCCCGTGTACCGGCCTCCCGCGGGGGAGAGGTGCCCCTGGTCCGGCGGGGAGCAGCGCACGGTCATGGGGAACGCGAGGTCGTACACGTGCGCGTCCACCAGGGTGCGCAGTTCGCGCACCGCGGAGGCGGTGGCCTCCAGCGGTAGGGCGTACTCGGCGGCCACGTAGCGCACCGGGCGGGCCACCGTGAACACGCGGTAGGACACGTCCGTGTAGCGCCGGGAGCTCTCCGCGAGGGACTCGATCCGGTTGAGCCGGCTCACCGCACGCGGGATCAGGTTCCCCACGCGGCCCAGCCCGGCGGTCAGGGACGTGCGCAGGACGGCGTCGTCCGTGCGTCGCAGCGCCCGGGAGATGAGCGAGGCGGGGCGCGTGTAGGTGTCCGGGAGGCGGTGCAACCGGCTCAGGATGCGGGTGTGGGCCATGGTGGTGCCTGGCATCCACGAGAACTCGAAGTGGTCCGCGGCGGACATCCGCTCCTGCATGGTGTCCAGCAGGGATCCGATCGGCTCGCGGAACTCGGCGCAGTGCAGCCGGAACGCGTTGACGCACTGGAACGTCACGGAGACCACCACGCCCAGCACGCCCAGGTTGACCCGGGCGGCGTCGAGCAGCTCGGGGCGGTGGGTCTCGGAGCAGGAGATCAGCTCGCCCTCGGGGGTCGCGAGGCTCAGCCCGATCACCTGACCGCCCAGCGAGGGCTGGCCCAGGCCCGTGCCGTGGGTGCCCGTGGCGAGCGCCCCGCCCACGCTCATGTGTGAGGAGTCGGGGAGGTTGGCCAGCGCCAGGCCGTGCTGCTCCAGGACCAGGTTCAGCTCCTGCAGCGTGGTCCCGGCGAACACCGTGACCCGCTGGTGGTCCTCGTCCACGGACACCAGTCCCTTCAGCGCGGAGGTGTCCAGCAGGACGTCGTCCGTGGGCACCAGGGGTGCGCAGCTGCGGCCGGATCCGGCGGGACGCACCCGCCACCCGGCGGCCGCTGCGTCCGCCAGGACGCGCAGCACCTGGTCGGAGTCCGTGGGGCGCACGGTGATCGCGGGCTCCGCCGTGAGGTTGCCGCCCCAGGACCGCCACGTGCCCGCCCTGATCTGCGCCGTCATGGGCTGCTCGGCTGCTCCGCATGTGCTCACGGCCTGTCTCCGTTCCGGGGTCCGGGCACTCCCCTGGATCCTGTTGCGGTTCGCGCGGGCACCCGCCCGTGGGTGCCGCGGGTCGCGTTGCGCGTCCGAGGCCGTGCGATGCGGGCCCCACGTGCGCCGCGGCGTCGAGATCCTCGAACCGGACCGCTCCATCATCTCACCGTCCCCGCCGTGCGGGACACCGCGTGGCTAGGCTGGGAGCAGGAACCCGTGGTCCAGGAGGGATCAGCATGAACGCACGCGAGGCCGAGATCGTCGTGGGAGTGGACGGCTCCGAGCAGAGTCTGGGCGCCCTGCACTGGGCCGCCCGGGAAGCACGCCGCCGCGGTGCACCCCTGCACGTGGTCACCGCCTACACGGTGCCCATGATCGGCGGGTCCACCTTCGACGTGGGCTACGCCGCGTTCGACGACGCCGCCATGAACCGGGCCGTGGCGGACCTCGTGGCGGACGCGAAGCGCCGGGTGGCCGAGCTGGACGTGGCGGTCCGCGCCACGGTGGAGGCCGGGGATCCCTCCGGGGTGCTCGTGGAACTCAGCCGGGACGCCCAGCTGCTGGTGCTGGGCTCCCGCGGCCGCGGCGGGTTCATCGGACGGCTGCTGGGCTCGGTGTCCACCGCCGTGCCCGCCCACTCGCACTGTCCCGTGGGGATCATCCCCCTGCAGTGGGGCACCGACTACCGGGTGGGCGAGGACGTGGGCCGCCGGAGCGCGTTCGTGTCCGGCGTGACCGTGGGCTCGGACGGTTCCGGGCACGCGAGCTCCGCCATGCTGTGGGCCGCGGACGAGGCCGAGCAGCTCGGGGTGCCGCTGACGGTGGTGTGCGCGGCGCCCTCGGAGGCGGGGTCGTCCGTGTGGCTGCCCTCGCCGGTGGACTTCGACGACCTCCGGGGCGAGGTCCGCGCAGCACTCGACGCGTGCGTGGACTGGCTGCGCGGGCACTTCCCGGGCCTGGAGATCACCGGGGAACTCGTGGACGGCTCACCCATCGAGGCCCTCGTGGCGCGCTCCGCGCAGAACCAGCTGGTGGTCACGGGAACCCGCGGGCGCGGAGGCTTCGCGGGAATGCTCCTGGGCTCCACGTCCCAGGGAGTGCTGCACAACTGCGCCGGGCCGGCCGTGATCGTCCCGCGCTTCGAGGATCCGCGGCTCTCGGACCGCCCGGACGTGGCCGTCTGACACGTATCCGGACGATCCGGGTGCAGGCCGTCCTGGCTACGCCGTGGCGTGCCCCCCATATCATGGGCGTTTGTGCAATGAACCGGTTTCCCTCTAAGCTATCTGAGGTCCATCGTCCGATGTTGCCCGGGTGACGCCCGGACGAGGTTCTGGCCCCCATCGTCTAGCGGCCTAGGACACCGCCCTTTCACGGCGGCGGCACGGGTTCGAATCCCGTTGGGGGTACGGTTTCCACGGGGAAGTCCGCCAGGCGCTCGATTTGCACAGCGAAGCGTTGGACCTGGTAGGATATCCACTCGTTGGAAACAACCAAGGCCCTGTAGCGCAGTTGGTTAGCGCGCCGCCCTGTCACGGCGGAGGTCGCGGGTTCAAGTCCCGTCAGGGTCGCTCAGGCGGCGATGAAAAGGCAACTTTTCGCGCCGTCGCGGCATATCACCGAGAGGTTTCCTCTCGCATGTGCCTGGCTCTGTAGCTCAGTTGGTAGAGCGTACGACTGAAAATCGTAAGGTCACCGGATCGACGCCGGTCGGAGCCACTGAACCCTCGCGTGGCTTCTACACGCGGGGGTTCTTCTCATGTCCGGGGGACCCCGCCGATCCCGCCTGTCGCGGGCGCGGCGCCGGCCCGCACCCGGCACCGCACCACGGTCATCGGCGTTCCACCGTGCGGCCCGTGACGCGGCCGATCCCGCACGTGTGCGCCGTCCGCCCTCGCGCGCTGCCCGCCCTCCCGCGCCACCCTCCGGGGCGCACGACGCCACCACGCACCGGGCCCCCAGCCTGCACCGAGGTTGCCGTCCTACCGTGGAGAGCACACACGGGATCGCGGAGGCCCCCTGCACGCTCGCGTGCGAGAGCGGAGGGCACCGCACCGGGCGCCGTTCGTGTCCGGCGCAGCGGACATCGGGCAGCGGGGAAGGGGCCGGTCATGGAACGACGAATGCGCGTGGTGTGCGCGGGTGCCGTTCTCGCCGCGCTGTCCTCCGTGCTCACCGGTTGCGGTGTGCCGCAGAACCGCAGCGCCGCGATCGAGCTGTCTCCCGTGACCCCCTCACCGTCCGGCGCGAGCGCGTCGAGCACACCCGCGGACACCAGCTCCTGCTTCGACGTCGCCGAGGCCTTCAGCGCCCTGGAGCTGCTGCCCCTCACCGATCAGGCCGAGGACGAGGACCGGGACGACGACGCCCTGGACCGCGCCCGGGACTCCGCGGCCCGGGTGCGCGGTCGGCTCCCCGCTGCGGTCCAGCCGGCGTTCGACGACGTCCGCGGCATCCTCGACCGTGCCGGGGACACCCTGCAGCCGGCCGAGGCGGTGCAGGTCCACAAGGCACTGGAGCCCGCCGAGTCCTGGCTGCAGGGCCACTGTGCGGGTACGCCCACGGGCTGAGCCGCCCCACACCGATCGGCGGCCGCACCGGCGACGGTCACAGCTGCAGCCACACGGCGCTGTCCACGCTCAACCGGTCGTCGACCACGGCGTCCTGCCCGCTGACCAGGAGCATGCGGGCGCGTGAGAGCTCCTCGATCGCCACGGCGGTGTCCCCGAGGTTCGCGGCCACCAGCACGGTGCGCCCGTCCCCCGTGGTGAGCAGGTACGCCAGCACGTCCTGCTCCCCGTGGCTCAGCGGGTGCCACGCGAAGTCCGCCGCACCCAGTCCGAGCTCGCCGCGCAGCTGCAGGGCCCGCCGGTAGAGGTTCAGCATGGACTGCGGGTCACCCAGCTGGTGGTCCACCGTGAGCTGCGCGAAGGACTCCGGCTGGGGCAGCCACGGGTCGGGGCCGAAACCCAGCCCTTCGCCCGCGGGGGACCAGGGCAGGGGGACGCGAGCGCCGTCGCGCCCCAGCTCTGCACCCGCGGTGCGGTGGAACGTGGGATCCTGCCGGGCGGCGTCGGGAAGCTCGGTGTGCTCGGGCAGGCCCAGCTCGTCGCCCTGGTAGATGTAGGCGGAGCCCGGCAGGGAGAACTCCACGAGTGCGGCCGCCCGGGCCCGGCGCAGGCCCCGACCGCGGTGGGGCTGCTCGTCCTGCGCGCCGATCCCATTGGGGTACGCGGTGCGGGAGGCCAGTCCGTAGCGGGAGGCGTGGCGCACGGTGTCGTGGTTGGAGAGCACCCAGGTGCACGGCGCGCCCACCTCGTGGTTGGCGCGCAGCGAGTCGTCGATGGCGTCCCGCATCCGGTCGCGGTGCCAGCCCGCCACCAGGAAGTCGAAGTTGAAGGCCTGCTGCGCCTCGTCCGGGCGCACGTAGCGGGCCAGGCGCGACGGCGGGCCCACCCACGCCTCGACCACGAGCATCCGGTCCCCGGGGTACTCCTGGAGCACCCGGTGCCAGTCGCGGTAGATCTCGTGCACACCGTCCTGGTCGAAGTACGGGCCGGTGTCCATGGTCTTGGCGGGACCGGCTGCCTCGGTGGAATCCTCCCCGGTGCCGGTCCACTGCGAATCACCGCCCTGTTCCGCGCCGACCGTCTCCGGGCCGAGGTCGGGGGCGCCCGTTCGTTCGGTTCCGGTGGCCGCGGCCGCACGGTTCTGACCCATGCCGTCCTGCTCTGCCCCGATGGTTTCCGGTCCGAGCTCGGGGGTTGGGGTGGCGTCGGGGGAGACGCCGTCCGTCGAGGTGGCGTCCGTGGCCGTGCCCTCCACCATGTGGACCTGCTCGTCCCAGTCCGGCAGGCCCGCGGCCTTGATCATCCCGTGGGCCACGTCCACCCGGAAGCCGTCCGCGCCGCGGTCCAGCCAGAACCGCAGGATGGCGCGGAACTCCTCCCACACCTCGGGGTTCTCCCAGTTCAGGTCCGGCTGGGAGGAGTCGAAGAGGTGCAGGTACCACTGGCCGTCCGGCACGCGGGTCCACGCCCGGCCACCGAAGACGGAGTTCCAGTTGTTGGGTGGCAGCTCCCCGTTCTCGCCCGTGCCCTCGCGGAAGATGTAGCGCTCCCGCTCGGGTGAACCCGGCGCGGCGGCGAGCGCGGCCCGGAACCACTCGTGGTCCTCGGACGTGTGGTTGGGCACCAGGTCCACGATGATCCGCAACCCCAGTCGACACGCCTCTTCACGCATCCGGTCGTAGTCCTGCAGGGAGCCGAAGCGGGGATCCACGGTGCGGTAGTCCGCGACGTCGTAGCCGGCGTCGTGCTGCGGCGAGAGGTAGAAGGGGGACAGCCACACGGCGTCCACCCCCAGCTGCTTGAGGTAGGGCAGCTTCTGGGTGACACCGCCCAGATCCCCCATGCCGTCCCCGTCGGAGTCCTTGAACGAGCGCGGATACACCTGGTAGATGACGGCGTCGCGCCACCACTCGGAGCCGGGGAGAGCGGGGAAGTCGGTTCGGGGAGAAGTCACGCGCCCCAGGCTACCCAGACAAGCCCCCGCCCCGCCCCACCCGCCTACCTCTCTGCCATTACTCCGCTAGTGCAGATTCCGGCCCGCTGAACTGCATTTGCTCCGCTAGAGAGCACCGGCGAGGGCGGTGGCGGTCTCACGGAGTCAGGGCGACACTGGGCGTGGCGCGCCCGAGGGTGTGGACAACCTGACCCGCCCGGTGGTTTTCCTCCCTAGAGTCCGGGCATGGTGATGTATCAGCAGCGTCCCGTGCCGTTCGCCGATGAACCCCCGGTGGTTCCCACGGGAGACACGGGGCGGAGAGCATCGCAACTGCGCGCAGCCCCGGGTGTCCACCACCTGGCGCGGGGCCTGTGGGTGCTGCGCGAGCAACCGCTCACCGGGGTGGAGCGGGCGGTTCTGCTGCAGAAGCACCTGTGCGGGCCCGACTCCGGGCTCCTGGTGAGCGGCCTGCATGCCATGGACCTGCTGCGGCTCCCCGTGGGAGGCACCGATGCATGGGTGCAGGACCTGCTCTCCCCGGGGAACCGGGCCCGGCCCCGGGGAAGCAGAGGGTCCACCGCCCGGGAACTAGAGACCGCCCGGCGAGAAGTGGATCTTCTCTGGACCACCCGCCGGGCACAGTCCCAGCAGGAGGGGATCCGGATCGCCAAGTCCCATGGTCTGCCCGGTCTCGAAGGCCCGTGGGGCTGCCGGATCGCCCACCCGGTGGAGACGCTGGCCCGGCTGAGCACAGTACTGTCCCCGTGGCGCATCACCGCGTGCCTGGATGCGCTGCTGTCCACCCGCTTCATCGTTCCCGGCACGTCGCGGCCGGTGGTCTTCACGCGGGCGCATCTGGAGGAGTCCATGGACCGGCTCCCGCCCGCCGCTCGCGGCGTCATCCGGTTGCGCCGTGCGTGGCGGGATGCTCGATCACCATGCTGGTCGGCGGCGGAGACCCTGACCCGTCTGATCGTTGCTCGCCATGGACTGCTCGAACCAGTCCTGAACCACCGGGTGACGGTCGCGGGGCGCACGTTCCTCCTGGATCTGGCGTGGCCCGGTAAGCGGATGGCCCTCGAGTACAACGGCGCCGTCCACGCGCAGGAGGTCAGCCAGTACCGGGACGAGATGTACCGGCTGTCCCTTCTGCGGGATGCAGGGTGGGATGTCTCCGTGCTCACATGGGACGACCTCCGCTCTCCGGTGCGACGGGAGGCATGGCTGACGCGAGTCCGGCGGGGGCTGGGTCAACCGGTTGCTCTCTAGTTGTACTGACCGGAGACGTTGATTGGCGTCTGTGCCCAGACTGGTGCACCGCAGTGGCACACGTGGTGCTGCCGTGACCAAAGAATCTGTCGGCATCTTGGGCTAGCTTGTTGCGTGGTCAACTGACCACCCTGCCTCTACCCAGGAGTCCCATGCCGAACTACAACCTGGATGTCACCGTAGTCCGCGGCGATCGCCGCATGGCTTGCAAAGCCATGGACTTGAACACTATGTACACGTTCCCGCTGGACACCGATACCGAAGAGAGAGACCTCGTCGAGTGTCTCCTACCGAACGGCAAGGTACGGACCGTCCGCATCACGAAGGTGGACTTTCTCCAGTCACCGTACCGGCAGCGATACGGCAGCATGCCGGGTTCGTTGGACCACATCGAGGCGCACTACAGCACCCAGCTCGTCGAGCCGGCGCCAATCGATCCCGGCCACACTTGGCACGTCAACGCTGCGAACATGCAGGTCGCTACGGGTGACCACAGCAACCAGACATTGAATGTCGGCTCAACTCCAACCGAGCTGCTGGCCGTCGCTCAGGGCATCATCGCCCTCACGCGCACTATCAATCCAGAGATCGTGGACGACGATGCCGATCAGTGGGACGACCGCGTCGCCGATGCGCTTGAGAAGGGCGCCGTCCGTACCCTTGAAGAGTTCCGTGACTGGGCCATTGACTGCGTGAAGCAGACCGGCTCAGCAGCAGTGGTTCCGGCCATGACCATGCTCATGAATCAGTTCTTGCACCAGGTCATGCTCATGGCCCACTGACGACCGAGGCGTCAACCAAGCCCCCGGCCCTGGCGAGAAGCCCCGGCACACGCCTTGGAGAATCAGTGCATTCCCGACGAATAGGGCTGGGCGTCCTGCCCGGGGACGTTGGCCAACCGCGAGAGGGGCGGTTGGTTACCGCAGGCCGTGTGGGGCCTGTGATGGTTGTAGTAGTGCAGCCAGCCGTCAAGATCCCCGCGACGCTCGGCCTCGCTCGTGTAGCAGCGGGCGTAGGCCCAGCCATCGGCCAGGGTGCGGTGGAAGCGCTCGATCTTGCCATTGGTCTGGGGCCGGTAGGGGCGGGTGCGCTTGTGCCGGATGCCAAGCTCGTGGCAGGTGTCTCGCCACAGGTGCGACCGGTAGGCACCGCCATTGTCGGACAGCACCCGCTCAACGGTTACGCCATGCTGATTGAACCACTCAACGGCCCGGACCAGGACCGCTGTCGCGGTGAGGGCGGTCTCGTCGTCGTGGATCTCGGCGTAGGCGACGCGGGAGTGATCGTCGATCACTGTGTGGACGTAGGCCTTGCCCATCAACGGGTCCCGCCACTTGTTGCGGGGCTTGTCTGGGGTGGCGGCGCGGTTGCGGTCGCCTTGTTGTCGGCCGACGTAGCGCCAGCCGCCGCCGTCGGGGATGTTGCCGAGCTTCTTCACATCGACGTGCAGCATGGCGCCGGGATGGTCGTGTTCGTAGCGGCGGACGGGTTCGCCGGTCGCGCGGTCCACGTGGGACAGCCGGTTGAGGTGCACGTCGACCAAGATGCGGTGGACAGTTGACGGTTCGATACCAAGGCGGTATGCCAACTGCACCGGTCCCTCCCTCAGACGCAGGCGGAGGTCGATACACCGCCGGGTCGTCTTCTGACTGGTCTTGTTCGGCGAGCGATGCGGCCGAGAGGAGCGGTCCTGCATCGATTCGCCCGCGCGGTAGCGGTCTACCTAACGCTTTACTGTCGGCCAAGCGACCTGGAATCGGGCAGCGACTTCGCTGATCGGCCAGCCCTCCTCTACGACAAGGCGGGCGACGATCAGGCGATGCCTTGGCGTCAAGGCAGCATTTGCGTGCAGGCATGTCGGACCAGACATCAGAACCTCACAAGCCCCGGCCCGGTCACCACGTCAGATCTGGGAGACCGTCCACAGACGAGCATGAGGATCTCGAGGGCTGGCCCGCTCACGAGCGAGCCGTTGCCGTGAGTCCAGGCGATGTCTTCGGCGACGAGCGTGATGCCGGCCAACTTCTCCCGTGCGCCCCCAAACCGGGCGCTTGTGGCCACTTGATATTTGATGGCTGTCTTGATGTCCTCCGGCGGATATTTCTTGTGGAGGCCAAGGGGACGTCGAACGTCCTCGCCGTGCACGATTTCCTCGACCAGGCGAGTGGCCAGAGGAGCCATGAAGCGAGGCGGGCCAGACGTTCGCCCTCTGACCTGCACCAGCAGGCTGATGAGCTCCTCCGGTCGCTTGCCCCGGTAGCGTTCCACGCCGAGTTCGTTCTGCCGGTCAAAATCGAACCCGGCTCGAACCATGCCTGTCAGGAAAGCAGCCGGGGTGGTAGCGGCTGTGTCCACCAGATGGGCAACCACATCGCGAATCCGCCACCCTCGACACGCGGACTCGACATCCCAATCGTGCGGGCCGAGGCCGCGAAGGTCGCCGATTAGCGCCGCCCGCTCGCGATGGACAGAGTTCCAGACCGCATCCATCAGGCACCCTCTCCGAGGCGCGAGGCCAGGACGGAGACCCCATCGCCAGCGAGTTGCCCGAGGTAGCTCGGTCGCCCGGCCATGCCCATGACGAGGGCGAGAGTGGGGCCCACCACCTCGGGGCCACTGCCATGCTCGAAGGCGCCGTCAGTGGCGCGCAGGTGTAGCCCAGACGCGAGGCTCCTGCTGTTGACGGCGAAGTCGCGGCTCGCATAGAACTCAGCGACCTGCGTAGCGGCGTCGACGTCGCCCACGCTCGGGATACCGAGGGGGCGCCGGATGTCCTCGCCATGGACGAGAACCTCCCCGAGATACGCAACCAAATCCTTTGACGGGGCGACGGTCGCAGCGATGACCGCTCGAAACCGCGCCAACGTCTCCGCGGGGTTTTTCCCCAGATGCTCACGGAGGCGCCGCTCGTTGTGCACGGCAGGGCGGAACCCCGACAGGATGATGCTTCGCAGCCACGCGAGTTGAGTGGTGGACGCGGCAGCCGTCAAGTGCGCCACCACGTGCTCGACATCCCACCCCTGGCACAGGCTCGGGCTTCGCCAGTCCCTTGCCGTCAAGTCTCCGAGGTCCTCCGCCAGCTCCCGCCGGGCTTGCTGAGTCCAGGTCAACAGGTCGTCGCTCATTGCCACTCTCTACTACTGTTTTGGTAGTCTCTAAACTACACATTCAGTAGTACGCTGTGTCAATGGGCGAGCGAAAGACGTACGGGTCATACAACGACGGGTGCGCTGCGGCACACGCGCTGGACCTGATCGGGGACCGCTGGACGATGATCATCGTGCGCGAGCTACTGCTCGCCCCCAAACGCTTTTCTGACCTGCAGCGCGACGTGATGGGGATCGGGCCAACGATCCTGACGCGCCGCCTCGGCGACCTGGTCGAAGCAGGCATCGCCGTCAAGACAGAGGTCAACGGGCTCCCGGGCGAGTTCTACGAGCTGACCTCGTGGGGATACGAGCTCGAGCGCGTGAACAATGCGCTGGCCGAGTGGGCCGTCGCATCACCTTCCCTTCCCTGGGAAGCCGACATGAGCCCCGACACCCTCGTGTTGACCATGCGAGCTCACGCGCGACCGCGCCCCGACCTCGTCACGAGCCCGGCAACGGTCGCCCTCCACCTAACCGACTCACGCCGGACCGCAGCCGGCGAAGTCTCCACCTATCTCGCTCACCTGACCCCCGGCGAGACGACCATCGTCCGCGACCTCATCCCCGGCGCCACGACGGCCACCCTGACCGCGACAACACGAGCCCTCAAGGCCGTCATCCTGGGACAGGCTCAGTACACGCCCAGCACCCCCGACATCATCACCACGGGCGACACGAAGCCCGTGCAATGGCTCCTTGCAGCCACGCAACTTTCCTCCTGACGCCGTGCAGGTGTCGCCTGCGCGGCGCTTGCAGGCACCCTGCGGCCGAGCCCCCGCCGCTGAAGTCTTCACGTTCGTATGCCGCAGCCAATCAACCAACCTGCCCGGTCAGTACATCTAGTGGAGCAAATGCAGCTCGGACGGGGTGAAATCTGCACTAGCGGAGTAAGTGCCGAGGGGCGGGAGGAGCGGGTGGGGTGGCGACGGCGCACCTCCCGCGGGTCAGTTCGCCTGCTGCAGCTGCGCCAGCGGGGCCCAGCGGACGAAGATGCGCCGCAGCGCCGCGGTGGCGGACCCGAAGTCCCCCTCGCGCAGCAGCTCAACGGCATCGGCCATGTCCTGCGGGGACTCGTCCGGCTGGATCCGGTCCGCCAGCGACCCGTAGTCCAGGCTGACCAGGGCGGCGGGGCCGAAGGTGTCCAGCCAGCGGCCCAGCCGGGTGAGGTCCTGGGCGAAGGCTGCGGCCTGCCGGGCCTCGTCGGGCAGCTCGTCCTCGGGGGCGTCCCCGGAGACGGCCCGTCCGGCGTCGTCGAGCGTGGCGGCCGCGCGGAGGACGCGCTGGGTGGCGGTGTCCGCGGGGGCGATCAGCCGGTGCACCTCACGGCCCGAGTGGGGGGAGGCCACGTGGTCCGACGGCGCGAACGCGGCGAACCACGCCAGCGGGACCACGTATGCGGCCTCGCGGGTGTACACGGGGAGGAAGGTCTCGCGGGAGGTGGCCTTGGCGGCGTCGTCCACCTGCTTCTCGGGGACCAGCAGGGGGAGCAGCTGGGCGCTGTCCTCGTTCTCCGCGGCGGTGAACAGGCGCAGGGAGCGGCGCAGCCGCTGGGTGGGGTGGAACACGGGGAAGTCCCCCGTGAGACCCGGTGACGTGCCGGGCGCTCGTCCCGCACCGTCCCGTGGCGTGCCGCCCCGCGACGCACCGCCCCGTGGCGTGCCGCCCCCCGGTGCGCTGCCCCCCGACATGCCGCCCCCCGACATGCCCGCCAGCCGCTGCGCACCGGCCGGCGCGGTGGAGAACGGCATGGTCCACAGGGGTTCACGGGCCGGCGGGAGCAGGGGCTGGGAGGTGTCGGCCAGGCGGGCCAGCTGCTCCGAGAGCTCGTGCACCCCGGCGGTGAACGGGTCCAGCGCGCGGGGGATCCCGGGGGCGTAGACGGCGTCGAGGTCCTGCTGCGGGACGTAGACGCGCAGCGCGAACCGCATGGGCGGGCCCGTGATGCTGCGGTACGCGCTGCCCGCGTTGATCAGGGGCATGGCTCAGTCGATCTCGATCACGACGGGCGCGTGGTCCGAGGCGCCCTTGCCCTTGCGCTCCTCGCGGTCGATCCACGCGTCCGTCACGCGTGCGGCCAGGGCCGGGGAGCACAGCTGGAAGTCGATGCGCATGCCCTCCTTCTTGGGGAAGCGCAGCTGCGTGTAGTCCCAGTACGTGTACACACCGGGGCCGGGGTGGCGCTCGCGGACCACGTCGCGGTAGCCGGCGTTCTCGAGGAAGGCGTTGAACGCGGCGCGCTCCGGCTCGCTCACGTGCGTGTAGCCGCCCTCCTTGAAGAGCTGGATGTCCCACACGTCCTCGTCCCGCGGGGCCACGTTCCAGTCGCCCACCAGGGCGATCTGCGCCTCGGGATCCTCCCGCAGCCACTGCTCGGCGTGGCCCTCCAGCACGCGCAGCCACTCGAGCTTGTACGGCATGTGGGGGTCCTCCAGGCCGCGGCCGTTGGGCACGTAGAGGGACCAGACGCGCACGCCGTCGCAGGTGGCGGCGATCGCGCGGGCCTCCTGGGCGGGCTCCTGGCCGGGTTTGCCGAACGCGGGCTGGCCGGGGAACGTGCGCTCCACGTCCTTGAGCCCCACACGGGACGCGATTGCGACGCCGTTCCACTGGTTCACGCCGAAGTGGGCCACCTCGTAGCCCGCGAACTCGAACAGCTCCCACGGGAAGTTCTCGTCCTTGGCCTTGGTCTCCTGGATGGCCAGGACATCCACGTCGGAGCGGTCGAGCCACGCCTCGATGCGGTCGGCGCGGGCGCGGATGGAGTTCACGTTCCACGTGGCGATTCTCATGGGGTCCACCGTAGCGATCCCTCTCCCGCGGGAGAAACCGACGACGCCGCCTGCGCACCGGGTCGAACGGGGCGGCCCGCACCGCCCTCGAGCCGCGGAATGACGGGGTGTGCGCGGGCCCCGGCAGTAGGGTGTCCGCATGAATGCAGTGCGGGCGCTGGCCGAGATCAAGGAAAACCGGATCCTCTGGAAGGCCGCCGGTATCGGCGCGGGATCGCTGATCGGGGCGCAGGCTGCAGTCGTGGCCTCCTTGGCGGGCATCGACTGGTGGAAGCAGCGCGGCCGCAAACAGCGTGACGCACCCCGCCCGGGAACGTTCACCGCGCAGGTGCAGGACTCCGCGCTCACCATCTACACGTCCGGGGAGGACGTGTACGACGACATGCTGGAGGCGATCGACAACGCCCAGCACTCCATCCACATGGAGACCTTCATCTGGAAGTCCGACGACCTCGGGCAGCGCTTCCTGGACGCCATGAACCGGGCGTCGGAGCGCGGGGTGGACGTGTTCGTGATCTACGACGGCTTCGCCAACATGGTGGTGCCGCAGACCTTCTACACGTTCGACTCCAAGGTGCACGTGTTCCGCATGCCCTTCCTGCGCCGACCCTTCTGGAAGGGGCCCCTGCGGTTCTCCGGGCTGAACCACTCCAAGATCCTGGTGGTAGACGACAACATCGGGTTCGTGGGCGGATTCAACATCGGCTCCATGTACTCGCGGCAGTGGCGGGACACGCACGTCCGGGAGATCGGCCCGGCGGTGTGGGGTCTGCGCAACGCGATCGCCACCGTGTGGAACGAGGACCGTGAGCCCGGCACCGCGATCGAGTGGGTTCCGCCCAAGAGCTGGGACCCGGAGGTGCGGGTGAACGCGAACCTGCCCATCCAGATCGTGTACCCCATCCGCGAGATGTACATGAACGCGATCGACCGGGCCCGGCACCACATCTGGATCAACACCCCGTACTTCATCCCCGACCAGCAGGTGCTGGACACGCTCCTGGACGCCGCGGCCCGCGGGGTGGACGTGCGGATCATGGTCCCCAAGGACTCCAACCACATCCTGGCGGACTGGGTCTCCCGCGGGTTCTACGGCCAGCTGCTCAACGGCGGGGTGACCATCCTGCTCTACGCCGCGTGCATGATCCACTCCAAGACCGCAACGATCGACGGAGAGTGGTCCACCGTGGGCACCGCCAACCTGGACCGGCTGTCCCTGTCCTTCAACTACGAGACCAACGTGGAGATCGTGGACCGGGACTTCGCCGCGGAGATGGAGAAGATCTTCCTCT
Source organism: Kocuria tytonis (assembly GCF_003226895.2). Lineage (GTDB taxonomy): Bacteria > Actinomycetota > Actinomycetes > Actinomycetales > Micrococcaceae > Kocuria > Kocuria tytonis. Next base: position 270,415 of record NZ_PNJG02000002.1, on the reverse strand, counting down.
CCGACTCCGAGCACTGCGAGGAGCTCACCTCCCCGCGCTGGCGGGACCGCCACCCCATGGCACGGGTCGCGGAGATCGTGCTGGTCCCGCTGCGCCCCCTGCTCTGACCGCCCCGCCCTCCGACGACGACGCCGCACGGCCGGCCCCCGCGCGCCCGTCACCCCCGGGAGGGGGCGCGGCGGCGTCGTCGTGCGGTGGGTGGTCAGCCCCGGGTGAGATGACCGCGCAGCGTGGTGGCCGTGTACTCGGTGCGGAAGAGACCGCGGCGCTGCAGCTCGGGGACCACGAGGTCCACGAAGTCCGTGAGCGAGTCCGGCTGCACGGACGGCATGAGGTTGAAGCCGTCCGCGCCGCCGTTCTCGAGCCATTCCTGCATCCGGTCCGCAATGGACTCCGGCGTGCCCACCATGGTGCAGTGGCCGCCACCCGCGGCCAGGCGCCCGAGCAGCTGACGGACCGTGGGGTGCTCCGCCTCGATGATCCGCAGGATGGTGCCGTAGCGGCCCTGCGGCCCGGTGAACTCCTCCAGGGGCGGCAGCGGGGGAACGGGCGCGTCCTGCTCCCACTGGGAGCAGTCCTGCTCCACGAACGTGGAGAGCTGCGCGAGCGACTGCTCCACGGGCAGCAGGCGGTCCACGCGGTCCTGCTTGGCGAGGGCCTCCTCGTGGGTGCGGCCCACGTAGGTGACGAGTCCGGGCATCACGGCCACGGATTCCGGATCGCGGCCGGCCCGTGCCACCTGCGCCTTGACCGAGGAGTAGTACTCCTGGGCGGCGGGGAGGTCGTAGGCCACGGCGTAGATCCCCTCCGCGAAGTCCCCGGCCAGGGCCTTGCCGGGGCCGGACGCACCGGCCTGGAACAGCACCGGTTCACCCTGCGGGGAGCGCGGGACCGTGAGGGGCCCGTCCACCAGGAAGTGGCGGCCCTCGTGGTCCAGACGGTGCAGCCTGGACGGGTCCGCCCACCGGCCCTCGGGGTCCGCGGTGATGGCGTCCTCGTCCCAGCTGGCCCACAGCGCGCGGGCCACCTCCACGAACTCACGGGCGCGCTCGTAGCGCTCGTCCTTGGGCGGCATGGACGCGTAGCCGTGGTTGCGGGCCTCGTCGTCCCACATGGAGGTCACCACGTTCCAACCCGCCCGGCCGCCCGAGATGTGGTCCAGGGACGCCAGCATCCGGGCGGCGTGGAACGGGGTGAAGAACGTGGAAGACACGGTGCACACCAGGCCGATGCGCTCGGTGGCCCGCGCCATCGCGGACAGCGCGGTTAGCGGTTCCAGGGACCAGTGGGGTCCGCCGGAGACGTCGCCCACGCTGTGGCCGTCCGCGAAGAACACGGCGTCGAACAGGCCGCGCTCTGCCAGCTGGGCGAGTTCCTCGTAGTAGCTGATGTCCGTGAGCCGGTGCACCGAGGAATCCGGGGCGCGCCACGCCGCCTGGTGGTGGCCGGTGCCGTAGAGGAACGCGTTGAGGTGGAGGCGGCGGGCCGGTGCCTTCGTGGGCGACGACGCCGCAGCAATCGTCCGCGGCGTCGGTTCGGCGTCGGGCGCGGTTGCCGACGCCGCACCCCCGGCAGGTGCGGTGCGCGCGGGACCGGGCCGGGCGGCGTCGTCGTCGTGCGTGGAGGGGGCGGCCATGTCAGTCCATCACCAGCCCGCCGTCGACCACGAGGTTCTGGCCGGTGACCCCGCGGGACCAGTCCGAGGCGAAGAACAGGGCGGTGTCCGCGAACTCCTCGGGGGTGGTCACGCGGCCCAGGGGAGTGCCGGCGGCAATGAAGTCGAAGACCTCGTCCGGGGTGGCGGCGCTCGCGTCCGTGGTGCGCAGCAGGCCGCCGGAGATCATGTTCACGGTGATGCCCTGTGGGCCGAGGTCCTTGGCGGCGGTGCGGGTGAGGGAGAGCAGGGCGGCCTTCGCGGCGGTGTAGTCGTGGTAGGGGACCACGGGGTTCTGGAAGAGGTTGGTGCCGATGTTGACGATGCGCCCCTCACCGGCCTCGGCCATGCCCGGGGTGACCGCCTGCATGACGTTGAGAGCACCGATCACGGCGCCCTGGAACTGCTGGGTGAGGTTCTCCGCGGTCAGGTTCTCCAGGGTGGGTCGGGCGTCCCCGTTGAAGCTGAAGTCCACCAGGGCGTTGTTCACGGCCACCGTGATCGGTGCACCGAAGTGCTCCCGGGCGCGGGCGACCATGTCCCGCACCTGCTGCGCGTCGGTCACGTCCGCCTGGACCGCCAGAGCCCGGTCCTCCCCGAGCTCACGGACCAGCGCCCGGGCACGGTCCTCGCTCGCGTGGTAGTTGACGACGACGCGCGCGCCCTCCCGCGCGAACGCCCGGCTGAGGTGCTCCCCCAGCCCACGGGCTCCCCCGGTGACCAGGACGACGGTGTTCTCGATCCGCATGCTCACTCCTGTGGCTCACGGCGAAGAAAGCGGTGCGCCACCTGCGCGGTGCCACCGTGACATCCCTTCGCCAGTACTAACTGGACAGGTTCGACGGGTGTCATCTCAGCCGCTGCGGTCCCCCGCTCCGTCCGGTCGACCGGGAGGAGTGGGGAGGTCAGCGGCACCCCGTGTCACTGGGGGTCAGTCTAGCCAGGGGGCCTGTCGGGGGCCACGGGAGCGAGCACTCCTGCGAAACCCGTTTTCACGGGGCAACCTGGTGTGGAGGTGTCAGGATCATTCACCACGGGCCGCGCCCGGTGCCCGAGGTCTGGCCATGGAATCCGGAATGGAGACGAGCGAATGCCACAGGAAACACCCGCTGCGGGAGCGCAGAAAATCGGATGGATACTCTGGCTGCTTGCAACGTTGCTGTGGGCCGCGGGACTCGTGATCGAGCGTCTCGTGTATTCCGGACCTCTTTCGTGCGAACTCGGTCAGGGCAGTTCGATCTACGGTGAGCCAGGGTGGAGCTGGGTGCCGCTGGGCCACACGTGCACCTGGGAGAACGTGGGCGGCGTGACGGTCGTGGACGAGCCGTCCATGATGACCCTCGTTCCGGCGCTGGTCCTGTTCTTGTGGGGGATCAGCCTGATGATGGCTCGTGCCTCCAGGCCACAGCCGCGCCAGAATCCGGAGTAGCCGGTCTTCTCGGTGGCCGCTCGTTCAGGACAGACCGCTGCTCGCAGAGCGGCGCGCAACGCGGCGGCGCTCTGCCTGGGCCTCTGCGCGGCGTTCTTTCACAGCCCTCGAGAAGCAGATGGCAGCGAACAGCAACAACATGGTCACAACCATCCAGGATTCCCCGGCGCCGATGACCATGATCACGAATAGGGCCAGCAGTGCGGACCCCTGGATCAGCAAGCCCACCGATTTTCGTTTCAGCATGTCCCCACCGTAGACAGATCCCGGTCACCTCGCTGCCTGTGTCGAAGCGCGGTGCCACAGGTGCCGGGTCGAATGCCTGGCGACGGTTCCCTCGGGGAGCCGCACGGCCGAGGGGTGAACGGCGGCGCCCTGTTATCCTTGATGGCTGGTGTGTCGGGAAGTCTGGTCGGCGGAAATATGCGTGATGTCCGTCGACACTGGAGTGATCCATGCCCCTGCACCACACGACCACCCCTGCCCACCGTGAGCCCGAGACATCGGACACCGTTGCGCAGGCAGAGTCCACCGGCTTCGTCTCCGAGCCCGGTTTCGCCAACCATCCCGAGCCCCCGTGCGAGTCCGACCGCCCCTCGGGCGGCGTCTTCTCCCGCCTGCAGGACGTCCTGCGCCGCGAGACCGTGGCCGGCATCCTCCTGGTGGTTGCCGCGGTCATCGCCATCGTCTGGGCCAACTCGCCCTTCTCGGACGGCTACTTCGCCCTCCGTGACCTCAAGGTGGGCTACGAGCCCTGGCACCTGAACCTCAGCCTCGGCGCCTGGGCCGCGGACGGCCTGCTCGCCATCTTCTTCTTCCTCGTGGGCCTGGAGCTCAAACGCGAGTTCGTCGCGGGTGATCTGCGGGACCTCGGCAAGGCGGCGGTGCCGATCGCGGCGGCCGTGGGCGGCGTCGTCGTCCCCGCAGTGCTGTACGCGGCGGTGAACCTGGCGAGTCCCGGGACCCTGGGCGGCTGGGCGATCCCCACCGCCACGGACATCGCGTTCGCGGTAGCGGTGCTGGCGATCGTGGGCTCGCACCTGCCCAGTGCGCTCCGCCTGTTCCTGCTGACGCTCGCGGTGGTGGACGACCTGCTCGCCATCACGATCATCGCGGTCTTCTACACCGACGAGGTCCACGTCCTCCCGCTGCTCCTCGCGCTCGTCCCGCTGGCCGCCTTCGCGGCACTGACGCACCGCTTCCCCCGGTTCTTCGCCCACCGCACCTGGGCCGCCTGGGTGATCCTGGTGCCGCTGGCCGTCATCACGTGGGCCCTGGTGCACGAGGTCGGGATCCACGCCACGGTTGCGGGCGTCCTGCTCGGCTTCGCGGTCCCCGTCATGGGCGCCAAGGCGTCCGGGGAGCCGGTAGAGCTCGCCGAGCACCTGGAGCACCGCGTCCGGCCCCTGTCCGCAGGATTCGCGGTGCCGGTCTTCGCGTTCTTCTCCGCGGGCGTCGCCGTGGGCGGCTGGGACGGACTGACGACGGCGCTCGCCGCCCCCGTCACGCTCGGCATCATCGCGGGCCTCGTCCTGGGCAAGCCGCTGGGCGTCATCGGTGCCACCTGGCTCGCCACCACCCTCACCGGACGGAAGCTGGACCCCTCCTACCGGTGGATCGACCTGGTGGGCATCGCGCTGCTGGCGGGCATCGGGTTCACGGTGTCCCTGCTGATCTCGGAGCTCAGTTTCGACCCGTCCGCGGCCGCCGGGGACCAGGCCAAGGTGGCCGTGCTGACCGCCTCGGTGCTCGCGGCGGTGCTGGCCGGGCTGGTGCTGGCGGTCCGCAATCGCCGCTACCGCAGCAGCCGTGGGGACACTGCCCCGCAGGCCGCGGCCTGACCCACCGCACCCGGCGCATCCCCGGTGGGGCGTGTCGGTCGTCCCCGTCCCGGGGCGGTCCACCGGCGACTGCCCCGTTCGCACGGGCCGCGTGGACGTGGGGCCGGCGCCCTGATGTGGTGGGTACTGCTGGTGGCGATCGCACTGGCCGCGTGGACATGGGGCCAGCCGGGCACGGGGGCCGAGAACGGCGCAGGGGCCCACTCGCGAACGAGTGGGCCCCTGGCTGCAGTTCCGGATCAGGAGAACTGCCAAGCAGAGTGTCGATCAGCGACCGGTGCGGTCGGTGCCGTCCACGTTGGTGGTGCCCGTGGTGTGGCCGCGATCCGTGGAACCCGCGGTGTGCGTGCGGTCGGTGGTGCCGACGTTGTGGTTGCGCTCCACGGGAACGGTCTTGTTCTTCTTCAGCAGGCCGCCCAGACCGGCGAGACCGAGCAGACCCCACAGGCCGGCGTTGCCGTGGCCCTTGTCCTCCTGCTGGCTGGAGGCGGGAGCGGGGCTCTCCGTGGCGGCCATGGCCGGGGCGGACACGCCGGACAGGATGGCCAGGGACAGAGCGGCAGTAGCTGCGGTCTTACGCATCGCGGATTCTCCTTCGATGGGGGCACGTCCTCTGATGGGGACGCAACTATCACCCTACTTGTGATTGTGCAGACTCGCTGGTGTGTGTCTGGAGCGGGGTCCGCCCGGTTGGTGGCGGAATCAGCCCTCCCGCCACCACTCATCCGCCGGGGTCACCGGCACGGTGCGCTTGTGGCGGGAGCGCAGGAAGATCTGCTCCAGCTTCTCCGCCACCTGCACGGGGACGTCCTTGCCCTCCAGATAGTCGTCGATGTCCTCGTACGTGAGGCCCAGCTCGTCCTCGTCCGTGCGACCGGGGTTGTCGTTGAGCAGGTCCGCGGTGGGGACCTTCCCCACGAGGCGCTCCGAGGCGCCCAGGTACTCCAGCAGCTGCCGGTTCTGCCCCTTGTCCAGCCCGGCCAGCGGCAGCAGGTCCGCGCCGCCGTCCCCGAACTTGGTGAAGAACCCCGTGATGGACTCCGCCGCGTGGTCCGTGCCGATCACCAGCAGGTTGTGGTCCCCGCCCACCGCGTACTGCGCCGTCATCCGCACGCGGGCCTTGGTGTTGCCGCGCGTGAAGTCGCTGAGCTGCTCGCCGGTGGCCGCGGCGTAGGCGGCCTCGAACCCGTCCACGGCCGGAGCGACGTCGTACGTGATCACCCGGTCCGGCTCGATGAAGGCGAGCGCGGCCTGGGCGTCGTCCTCGTCCTGCTGGGCGCGGTAGGGCAGGCGCATGGCCACGAACTCCGCGGGGATCTCGTCCTCGCGCAGCTTCTCCACGGCCAGCTGTGCGAGCCGCCCCGCGAGCGTGGAGTCCACGCCGCCGCTGATGCCCAGCACGAAGCCCCTGGTGTGCGTCGCCCGGAGGTAGTCGCACAGGAAGTCGACGCGCCGCGCCGCCTCCTGCTCCGGGTCGATCTGCGGGGCCACCCCGAGTTCGGCGATGATCTGTGCCTGCAATTCACGCATGCCGCCATGCTAGCGACCGCATGTTTCGGGCACGTGACGTCTCCCACCGCGACTGACGACGCCGCCGCCACGCCCACCGGGGCCGCCCGCCCGTGTGAGGTGGGGCACGGTGCCGTCGTGAGATGCTGGACACATGAGCGAAAACAGCTACGAAACCATCCTGGTCCGCCGCGAGGGACGCGTGGGCGTGATCACGCTGAACCGCCCCAAGGCGCTGAACGCGCTGAACATGCAGGCCATGAACGACGTCCTCGCCGCGGCCACCGAGCTGGACCGTGATGCTGAGATCGGCGCGATCGTGCTCACCGGTTCCGAGAAGGCCTTTGCCGCCGGTGCGGACATCAAGGAGATGGGCTCCAAGACCGGTTCGGACATGTACCGCGAGGACTTCTTCTCCGAGTGGGACACCTTCGCCCGGCTGCGCACCCCGAAGATCGCGGCGGTGGCCGGCTACGCGCTCGGCGGCGGCTGCGAGCTCGCCATGATGTGCGACCTCATCATTGCCGCGGACACCGCCAAGTTCGGCCAGCCGGAGATCACACTGGGTGTCATTCCGGGCATGGGCGGCACGCAGCGCATGACGCGCGCGGTGGGCAAGGCCAAGGCCATGGATCTGATCCTCACCGGCCGCCAGATGGACGCCGAGGAGGCCGAGCGCTCCGGGCTGGTCTCGCGCGTGGTTCCCGCCGACTCCCTCATGGACACCGCACTTGAGGTGGCCGGGAAAATCGCGAGCATGTCCAAGCCGGTGGCCCAGCACGCCGTGGAGGCGGTCAACACCGCGTACGAGACCACCCTGGCCACCGGTCTGCAGTACGAGCGCCGCGTGTTCCACGGCCTGTTCTCCACCGCGGACCAGAAGGAGGGCATGGCGGCCTTCACGGAGAAGCGGAAGCCCAACTTCTCCCACGAGTGAGCCCGAGACCGAGCGGCGCAGGGTCTGACCCCGGAGGGGTCGCTGCAGGATGACCGCTCCACGGGACGCCGGACCGCTCGGTGGTGAGCCGGTGGCGGAACTGCTCCACCACGCGGAACGTGCTGACGGGCACGCGCAGGACGGCGCCGTTCCCCGCAAGGTGGGGAGCGGCGCCGTCATCGCCGCGCCCCAGGATCAAGTGCAGACATTGCCCGCTGGGGGCGGAAAAGTGGCAGTAGCTGCATTGAATTCTCAAACGGGGCGAGGGTGAGGGTTCCGCTTCTGCGGAGTAATCCCCGGGGATGGCCCGTATCTGCGGATAGTATGAGCCCATGACCTTCCTCCGTGTGGCCCAGGCCGCTACTTTCATGGGTGTCAGCGACGACACCGTCCGGCGCTGGATCGAACAGGGCGCTCTCACCGGACAGAAGAACTCCGTGGGGCACACCGTGGTGGACGGAGCGGAGCTCGCCGAGCTCGCCCGCCGCAACGCCGTGAGCCCCGAGGATCCCGCGCGCGTGAGCAGTTCCGCCCGCAACCGGCTGGTGGGGCTGGTGACCGCCGTGAAGTCGGACCCCGTGATGTCCCAGGTGGAGCTGCAGTGCGGTCCCCACCGGATCGTGTCGCTGATGAGCACGGAGGCGGTGGAGGAGCTCGGACTCGAACCGGGGTCCGTGGCCACGGCCGTGGTGAAGTCCACCGCGGTCATCGTGGAGACGGAGGGGCGCAAGTGATGGCGAACGGGCACGAGAGCATTCCGGGGGCCGCTGCCTGCGGCGCCGCCCGCCCGGGCCAGCGCCGCCTCACGACCCTCCTCACCGCGGTGGGCCTGGGCGCCCTGCTGCTCACCGGGTGCGGTGGGCAGAGCGGGGGAGGGGATGCCTCGGCGTCGTCGTCGCAGGGCGGGGGCGGGGAGAAGACCCTGCGGGTGTCCGCGGCGGCGTCCCTGACCACGTCCTTCGACCAGCTCTCCGACGAGTTCGAGAAGGACCACCCCGGCGTGACCGTGGACGTGAACTACGGCGGGTCCTCGGGACTCGTGCAGCAGCTCACCGAGGGAGCGGCGGCGGACGTGTTCGCCTCCGCGGACCAGAAGAACATGAAGAAGCTCACGGACGCGGACCTCGCCCAGGGGGATCCGAAGATCTTCGCGACCAACGTGCTGACTCTCGTGGTGCCCAGGGACAATCCGGCAGGCATCGAGAGCTTCCAGGACGTGGTGGACAAGGACGTCAAACTGGTCACGTGCGCCCCGGAGGTGCCGTGCGGTGCGGCCACCAAGAAGGTGGAGAAGGCGGACGGTGTGGAGCTCAAGCCCGTGAGCCAGGAGAACGCCGTGACGGACGTGCTCGGCAAGGTCACGTCCGGTCAGGCGGACGCCGGGATCGTGTACGTCACGGACGCGAAGTCCGCCGGTGACAAGGTCACGAGCATCGACATCCCCAAAACGGACGAGGCGGTCAACAAGTACCCCGTCGTCGCGCTGAAGAAGTCCGAGCAGCCGCAGCTCGCCACCGAGTTCGTGGACCTGGTCACGGGCGAGCGAGGCCAGGAGGTCCTGAAGGACGCGGGCTTCGGCGCACCGTGATCCGCGGCTTCACCGCGACCCCGCGCTGGGTGGTGCTGCCGGCGGCGGTGGGGGCGCTGCTGATCCTGCTGCCGCTGGTGGGCATCCTGCTGCGCATCGACTGGGCGCACCTGGGGGCGCTGCTCACCAGTGAGTCCTCCGTGGCCGCGCTCGGGCTGAGTCTGCGCACCGCGCTCGCGTCCACGGCCTTGTGCCTGGTGCTGGGGTGCCCGTTGGCCCTGGTCCTGGCCCGTTCCACGGCCCGCGCGGTGCGACTGCTGCGGTCCCTGGTGCTCCTGCCGCTCGTGCTCCCACCGGTGGTGGGCGGCATCGCCCTGCTGTACACCTTCGGGCGCACGGGTTTCCTGGGCCGTCCCCTGGCATCCGCGGGCGTGGACATCGCGTTCACCACGGTCGCGGTGGTGCTGGCCCAGACCTTCGTGGCGCTGCCGTTCCTGGTCGTGTCCCTGGAGGGGGCGCTGCGCACCGCGGGCACCCGCTACGAGCAGGTGGCCGCCGGGCTCGGTGCCTCACCCACGCGCACCCTCTTCCGGGTGACCCTGCCGCTCGCGGCGCCCGCTGTCCTCTCCGGGGCGGCGCTGTCCTTCGCGCGCTGCCTGGGCGAGTTCGGGGCGACCCTCACGTTCGCGGGCAGCCTCGAGGGCATCACCCGTACCCTCCCACTCGAGATCTACCTGCAGCGCGAGACCGACCCCGACGCCGCCGTGGCCCTCTCCCTGCTCCTCGTCCTCGTCGCGCTGCTGGTGGTCAGCGTCAGCGCGCCCGCACGACGACGCCGCGGCGCCGGCTTCCGCACCAACCTCGCCCGGTGGGCTAGCAGGGACGGCGCGGCTGAACCGCCGGAGCAGGAAGAGGCAGCCGGGGCCCGGGGACGTGAGGGTGGCTCCGCGGAGCAGACCGGTGCGGAGCCCCCGCGAGGCTTCGAGACGCCGGATGGGTGCGACTCGGCGCCGGGGACCACCAGCACCGCGGATGCGCTCCGGGTGTCCGTGGTGCACGAGCAGCGGCGGGTGGTCGCGGAGTTCACGGTGGAGCCGGGAACCACGGTGGCGCTGCTCGGACCCAACGGTGTGGGCAAGTCCACGGTGCTCGGGACGATCGCCGGGCTGCTGCCCCCGGACCGCGGAGCGGTGCACGTGGGCGAGCACTGCGTGGTCGGCACGGGGCCGGGGGAGCGGCCCGTGTGGGTCCCGGCGCACCGCCGCGGGGTGGCCCTCATGGCCCAGGAGCCGCTGCTGTTCCCCCACCTGAGCGTGCAGGACAACGTGGCGTTCGGTCCCAGGGCGAGGGGTGCGGGGAAGGCTGACGGGCGGCGTCGTGCGCGGCGGTGGCTGCGCGAGGTGGGCGCCGGGGAGTTCGCGGACCGGCGCCCGGACGAGCTCTCCGGCGGTCAGGCCCAGCGCGTGGCCATTGCCCGCGTGCTGGCGGCGGACCCGCGCGTGATCCTGCTGGACGAGCCCATGAGCGCCCTGGACGTGGCCGCCCGGCCACGGATGCGCAGTGTGCTGCAGCGGATCCTGGCCGGGCGGACGGCGGTGGTGATCACCCACGACGAGGCGGACGTGACCGAGCTGGCGGACCGGGTGGTGCGGCTGGAACGGCCGGTATCCGGCACGGATCGCTGAGCGACCAGCGCGAACCGGCCCTCACCCCGGAGGGGCGGGACCGGTTCGTGGCAAAGCGGGCCGTGGGGCTACTTCACCTCGCGCGTGAGCACCCGCCAGATCCCGATCAGCAGGGGCAGGCCGATCCACAGCAGCGCGGAGGTTCCCAGCTGGGCCCACTGCTCCCCCGTGAGATCCAGACCCTCGGTGAGCGGGGTAGCGGCCGCGTTCACGTTCACCCATGCCCCGAGGTCCCGGATGGCGGGTACGAATGCCGCCACCGCGGAGAACAGCACGGGCAGGACGAAGTAGGCCACGATCGCCATGGGCACGGACAGCAGGGCGAGCCCGAAGGCCACACCCTGCAGCACCGCGATCAGCTGCGTCAGCCACACCCCGACGAGCTGGCCCCAGTCCGGATCCGGGTTCAGGGACTGGCCGGTCACCGCGGCAAGGATCAGGAACGCCGCGATGGCCAGGACCCAGGCCAGCGCCACCGCGATGGTGCCCAGCACCACTGCCGAGAGCAGCTTGGCGAGAACCACGCGGAGTCTGCGGGGCTCCTGCGTGAAGGTGATCAGGGCCGTGCGCTGGCTCCACTCGTTGCACGCGGTGATGATGCCGAGCACGGGGAGCAGCAGGCCCTGCGGAGTGGTGGTCACGGAGAGCAGCGCGGACAGGGGTGCGCCGGAGTCCCGGAAAGCCCACATGAACAGTCCCAGGGCCAGCGCGGTGAGCACGCCGATGGCAATCAGCAGACCGCGCCCGGCGCGCGTGTCCACCTGCTTGCGCAGCTCCACGCGCAGCAGGGTGAGGAACGAGAGCCCGCGACCCGTCGGTTCGGTGTGGCCCCAGGGGGCCGTGGTGGTGGTTGCGGTGCTCATGCGGTGGGCTCCTCTCGGGTGGGCGTGTCCTGGGGCGATGACGGCTGTGCGGGTGATGCATCCGGCGCGGTCGCCCCGGACGCCGCGGCGTCACGGGAGGACGTGGTGACGCCCCGATCGCCCCGGGCGGTGTCGGCGGTGAGCTGCAGGAACATGTCCTCCAGGCGGGTGCCGTCCGCGGGGCGCAGCAGGGTCAGGGGCACGCCGGCGTCGAGGGCCACCCGACCCACGCGGGCGGCGTCGGCCTCGATGTCCGCGGCCCCGTCCGCGCGCCCCGCGACGGGGATCCCGGCGGCGCTCAGGGCGTTGGCGAAGGCGGCGCGGTCCTCGGCGTCGGCCACGCACCCCGGGCGGGTGGCGAGGAGGTCCTTCATGCCGCCCTGCGCGACGATCCGGCCGCCGCCGATCATCACGAGGTCGTCCGCGATGAGCTCCACCTCGTGCAGCAGGTGCGAGCTGAGCAGCACCGTGCCGCCCTGGTCCGCGAAGTCCCGCAGCAGTCCGCGCATCCAGTGGATGCCCGCCGGGTCCAGGCCGTTGGCGGGCTCGTCCAGGACCAGCACCTGCGGGCGGCCCATGAGCGCTCCGGCCAGACCGAGGCGCTGGCGCATGCCCAGGGAGTAGTTCTTCACGCGGCGGCGCGCCTCCGAGCGTTCGAGCCCCACGAGGTCCAGCATCTCGTCCACGCGGGCCCTGCCCATCCCCGTGATCGTGGCCGCCAGCTGCAGGACCTCCCGGCCGGTGCGCCCGGGGTGCTGCGCCGCGGCGTCGAGCATCACACCCACGTGACGGCTGGGATTCGGCAGCTCGGAGTAGCGGCGGCCGAGCACCGTCGCAGCACCGGAAGTGGCCGGCGTGAGGCCGGTGAGCATCCGCAGCGCCGTGGACTTCCCGGCGCCGTTCGGGCCCAGGAAGCCGGTGACCCGGCCGGGTTGGGCGACGAAGGAGATGTCGTCCACCGCGGTGAACCCGCCGTAGCGCTTGGTCAGGTGCTCGATCTGAATCATGCCTCCATCCTGACGGCCGGACGGGGCGGGACGGCGGAGGTGGGGGGATGCGGGCGAGTCCCGCGGGGCCGTGCGACAGGCAGGAAGTGCCTACGTGATCAACCAGGCAGGGTTCTCAAGCGCGCTCGGCGCGTGAGCGGAAGACCCTCCTCCACCATGGGAGGCGTGGTTCGTCGACGTTCGCCTCCCACATGTTCAAGTGGATGGTGACTCCCGGGCCCACCGCGTCCTGCACCCTCCCCGCGAGTCGTTCGCCCTCACGGCGGTGGGCCTCGCGCTGCTCCGCCGTGGGCCATCCCTTCTCGTAGTCGAAGTGCTGGTTGAAGTTCCGGGTCCAGGCCAGGATGTCCGCCGTGAGGTCAGGGGGGAGCTGGAAGTCCTCCTCATTCAGGAGACCGTCCTCTCCCCAGAAGGGCCAGCTGCAGCCGTATTCGTTGAACATGCGGACGGTCGACGGTTTTGTCACGGGGCCGTTCCTCTCACGGGAGTGCTGTGGGCCCATGATCCCCCGGCCCGAGGCAACGGGCAACGGTGGGGCGGCGTGGCACACCACGGTCCTCGGTTCGCTCAAGCGCCCCGTCCGGCGCCGGTGGGGAGAACGTCGGGACCGAGCGCGAGCACGCGGCGTCGCCGTGCGACGGATCGGATCGCGGCCCCTGCTACCGTGACCGGGGCCGTCATCCGGGGGCTCGCCCCGTGGTGACAGCGCATCCCATCGCCGCGCCCGCCCATCTGCATGCCCTCAGCCGGGCGAGGAAAGGACCTGTGACTGTGTCTACCGAGAAGAACCGGAGCTGGTGGCGGCGCTACCTGGCGTTCCCGCTGATCTACAAGCTCGGCATCGCCCTGGTGCTCGGTGCCGTGGTGGGCCTGCTGGTCGGCCCGGACATCGCGGTGGTCAAACCCCTGGGGACGGTGTTCCTCCGCCTGCTGCAGATGATGGTGGTCCCCGTGGTGGTGTTCACCCTGGTGGCCGGAGTGTCCTCCGGCAGTGCCGGGCAGTTCGGCCGGGTGGGCGTGAAGATCATGGTCTACTACACGCTGACCACCATGGTGGCCATCACCCTGGGGCTTGCTCTGGCCTCCCTCTTCCAACCCGGCGCGGGGTTGACGCTGCCGGAGGGCACCGAGTCGGCACCGAAGGAGGCACCCCCTCTCAACGAGGTGCTGATGAACATCGTCCCGACCAATCCCATCAGCGCCATGGTCGAGGGGGACATGCTGGCCGTCCTGTTCTTCGCCCTGGTCTTCGGACTGGCCCTGGGTGTCCTCAGGAGCAGCGAGGACGAGCGACTGGCCGGGCTCGGGGAGAACATGCGGCGGTTCTTCGAGGCCGGTGCGGAGGTCACGTTCGTCGCGATCCGCGGCATCCTGGAGTACGCCCCCATCGGCGTGTTCGCGCTGCTCGCCGTCACCCTGGGTGAGACGGGAATGGACGCGCTGGCGCCGCTGGCCGTGCTCACGGCCACGGTGTACGGCGGGGTGGCCGTGCAGATCCTCCTGTACTGCCTGATCCTGCTGGTGTTCGGCCACTCCGTGCGCAGGTTCTTCGCCGCGGCCAAGGAGCCCATGCTCATGTCCTTCGTGACGCGCTCCAGCAGCGGCACCCTGCCGGTGTCCATGCGCGCGGCGGAGAAGATGGGTGTGGATGAGGGCGTCTACGGCTTCACCCTGCCCCTGGGCGCCACCATCAACATGGACGGCACCGCCGTGTACGTGGGGGCGGCCGTCATCTTCGTCGCCAACGTGGCCGGGGTGCACCTGAGCCTCACGGAGCTCATCAGCGTGGCACTCGTGGGCGTGCTCGCCTCCGTGGGAACCGCCGGTGTGCCCGGGGCGGGGCTCATCATGCTGTCCCTGGCGATCACCCAGGCGGGACTGCCCTTCGGTCCGGTCGCGCTCGTGGCCGGCATCGACGCCCTCCTGGACATGGTGCGCTCCATGTGCAACGTCACCGGCGATCTCGCCGGCACGCGCATCGTGGACGGGGGCGCCCGGAGGAGGCGCAGGGTCTTCCCGGCACGCCAGCGCGACGGCATCGCGGCCGCCGGAGAGGGTTCCACGGCTTCCGCGTCCGCGCACTGAGCGAACGGGCGCGCCGGGCGGTACGACGCCGCCCGGACCGGTCGCGGCCGAACGGCGCCCGCCGCGGGTCGGTAGCATGAGCGGGGCCGGGTGGACCCGGCGTCGTCGTCGAGAAGGGACATCCCATGGCTTTTGTCTGCAGCGCCACCTGGACCGCCAAGCCCGGCGAGGAGGAGACCGTGCGTGCCGCGCTCGCCGAGCTCTCACCCGCTTCGCGCGAGGAGCCCGGGAACCTCTACTACCAGGCGTACCAGAGCCCGGAGGAGCCCACCGTGTTCCGCATCTTCGAGGTGTACCAGGACAAGGCCGCGTTCAAGGCGCACGTGGGCTCGGAGCACTTCGCGCAGTTCGGCGTGGGGCAGGCGATCCCGGCCCTGGCGAACAACGAGCACGAGACCTACGAGACGCTCGACGTCTGATCCGCGCGTGAGCAGCCACGACGGGCCGACGGCGCCGCTGCGCCCGGACCCTGCCGACGCCACCGGGTCCCGTGCTTCCGGCGCGGGCAGCGGGCCCGGCCGCACGACGCCGCGGGCAACGGCCCCGGGCAACGCCGCCCGTCCGGGCCACGCCCCCGGCTCCGCATCCGCGGACCCTGCCCCGGGTGAACGGGCACCCACCTGGGCGGTCGTCCTCTCCGAGGTCTTCCAGGCCCCGCTCGTGCTGGCCGCCCTGCTGGTCGTGCTCTCGTGGAGCAGCCACGGCACCCTCGCCGCGCTGCTGTGGGGCGTGGCGGCCGCGCTTGCCGTGTGCGGAGTCTCGCTCGCCACGGTCACCGTGCTGGCCCGCCGCGGCGTGCTCACGGATCACCACGTGAGCGTCAAGGAGCACCGCCGCCCGGTGATGATCGGGACGTTCATCCTGGTGGCGGTCTTTCTCATGATCACGCTGGTGTTCCACGGCCCGGTGGAGATCGTGGGGCTGCTCACGGCCACGCTCGCGGCCAGCGCGGTGGTGGCCCTCGTGAGCCCGCGGTGGAAGATATCGGTGCACGGCATGATGATGGGCGGCACCGCGGTGATCCTGCCCGTCACATGGGGGCCGTGGGGCCTGCTGTTCATCCCGGTAGCGCTCGCGGTGTGCGTGAGCCGCCGCGTGCTGCGCGCCCACACGTGGTCGCAGCTGATCGCGGGTTCGGCGTACGGGGTGGTGTTCCTGGGCGGGATCTACGCGCTCATCGCGGGTTGACGCACCGCGCACCCTCGTCCCGGAGAACGACGGCGCCGCACCGCGCCCGGGTGCCTCACCGCACCCCGGTCCGCGTCCCGTCGCCCTGCCCGGCGAGGCGGCTAGCGGTGTCGTGGCGGTGACCCGCAGGCGCGAGTGCTCACGGGTGCGGAGCTCGAGGAGCGGCGTCGGCCCCCTTCTTGGCGGCACGCGCCATGAAGACCACCGCCACCAGAATTCCGGCCAGTGGGATGATCCCGAGCCACGGGACCAGACCTGCGGGTCCCAGGAAGACCAGAGCCAGACACACCAGGTCGAGGACCAGGACCACGAGACACGCGGTTCTGACCACGGGGAAGGCTGCGGCGTGACCGGCGCGCCACGCCTCGTCGCTGCGCTGCGTGGATTTAGTGCGGATGCCCACGGCCCCGTTCCGCCCCATGTCCCCGTTGGCTCCCATGCGGGTGACCGTGAAGATCACGCCGAGCACCACGACGGACATGACGATGCCGATGAGAGCACCCACGCTGGAGTCATCCATGTCAGGGACGATACCCCCGAGGTACAGTCACGGCACGGGGTGGTGTGCGCCAAGGCGAGCCGACGCCTGACGGGTGCGGGCGGCGTCGTCAGGTCAGCGCCACGAGCAGCCCGGCCGCCAGCAGGCCGCCCACCACGACCCACCCGGTGACGAGCAGGGTGGTGCGGATCCCGAAGTGGCGGGCGACCATCACGATGGACGGAATGCTCAGCCCGGGCAGGGTGATGAGGAGGACCCCGGCCACGCCGTAGCCGGCGCCTGCGGCGGTGAGACCCACGACCACGGGGATCTCGCCGCCCGTGGGGATCACCAGTGCCGCACCGATCACGCCCACCAGGAGCAGTGCGAGCGGCCCGGCGTGCTGGCTCAGGGCCGCGAAGTCCGAGAGCCACCCGGAGAAGAACCCGACGAGCACCACCAGGAGCACGTACTCCGGGACCAGGACCATCAGGTAGCGGCCAAGTGCCCTGCCGAAGCGGGAGAGCATCTCGCCCCACGTTCGCGGGTCGGAGGGCAGGGCCTCGGGGGTCTCGACCTGCACGGTGGAGAAGCGTCGGCTCACGAGCACGGCCGCGATCAGCACCACCACGATGCCGACCACCACGCGAGTGGTCACGAACGGCCAGGACAGGGTGAGCCCCAGGAACACGAGCACCGCGGGGTTGAGCAGGGGGTTGGCCAGCCAGTAGGCCACGGTCGCGCCCGCGGGCGCGCCGGAGCGGCGCAGACCGATGGCCACGGGGGCCGTGCAGCATGTGCACATCATGCTGGGCAGCGCCAGCAGGGCGCCGGAAACGCCTTGTCCCCAGGAGGTTCGGCGGCTCAGCGCGCCCAGCAGCCAGCGGCGCGGCACGAGGGACTCCAGTGCGGCGGCTACGAGCAGCGCCACGAGTGCGGCCTTCCACACGGCCTTGAGGTAGACCACGGTGAAGTCGAACGTGCCCTGCCAAGAGGGCGTGGCACCGGCTGCGCCGAAGATGGCCTTGCCGTCCCACACACCGGTTTCGGCTAGCTTGTGGGCCTTGAGGTCGTACGGGAGCCACTTGGCCCACAGCAGCCCGGCCACCAGGATCCCCAGGGTGAGCGCGAGTCCCACCCAGCCCATCCGATTCTCGGGGGTGGCGGTCTCGGGGGTTTTGACGGGCGCGGTGGTCCTCACGGGGGCCTTTCGGGGCGAGGGGATGATCGCGTCGTCATCCGGGGGCGACGACGCCGGGCCAGCCTACGCCCGACGCCCCCCTTCGGCGGTCGGGCGGCGCGGTGCTCGCACCGAGTTCAGGTACGGCCCCAGGGGCTCCCCATCGGGGAAGTTGCCTCTCAGCTCCTCCATGAAGCCCGTGGGGGTCAGACCGTCCCAGTAGGCGCTGCCACGTTGCGGTTCGACGGCCGGATCGAAGGGGAGGATCTCGAGGGACACGGGCCCGCGGTCCACGGCCACGATCTCGCAGCGGTACTCACGCCGCGCGGTGCCGTCCGAGACCACGACGTGCCCGTACCCCTCCTGCAGGTGCGCCGAGACGACCCGGAGGTCCGGGTGCAGGTCGTCGAGCACTGCAGGAGTCAGCGACAGGTCGTAGAGGAACCCCGCCCAGTTGCACCGCAGGTTCTCCGGGAACTCGCCGTACTCCAGTGCCACCCGTCCGTCCTCCGCCACGGTGATCCCCACGATGTTCTCCCCGGCGGCGACATCGCACGCCCGGTGGTAGAAGTTGTGGGTCTTTCCCATGGATGATTCTCCGTGCTACGAGTGGGGGGCAGGGCGGAACGGTCGAGTCTTGGGCTCGTTGATAAGTGCCTCACCGATGGGGCCTCACGATCCCTGAAGGAGTGTCCCATGAACCATCAAGACCTCTCGTCGGTCCGACCTCTGTCGAGTCGGGACGTCGAGGCTCTCCGTGCGGCCACCCTGGGCAACGTGAACTGGCGCGGAGAACGCTTTTCGCGCGAGGAGGTTCTTGCCGATCCCGCAATCGCCCACTACACGGTGTTCGAACCTGAGCGCGGAGACTTCGGCTTCATCATGGTGGACCCTTCGGGCGTCGTCGGCGTGGCCTGGGCGCAGTTCCTGGGCACGGGGAACCCCGGGTACGGGTTCGTTGCCGCTGACGTTCCGGAAGCCAGTCTGTGGGTGGCCCCCGAACGCCGGGGTGCCGGGCACGGACGTCGTCTGCTCCGACGACTTCTCGCGGAGAGCGCCGCTCGCGGGCACGACCGCGTCAGCCTCTCCGTGGAGGACGGCAACCGCGCGAGAGACCTCTATGAGTCCGAAGGGTTCTTAGCGGTCCCCGGACGAGAGCATGACGGGGTCATGGTGTGGAAGGCGGGGTGACACGGACCGCTCGCTCCGCGGGAGCACTGCAGGGAATCACCAGCAGCGACCTCGAAGATCGACATTGCCCTGCGGCCAGGTGCCCACATCGCGCGTTTCAGAACACACCATCACCGGGGCGCCTGTTTCTTCCACCGTTTGGCTGGAACCGTCGCGGGAACGGAATCGCTCGGTGACCTCAATGCGCTTGTACCCGCACGACTCGTAGAACGGGACTACCTCCTCTCGACAACCGAGGTATCCGTAGTGGGCCGGTGCAATGGATCGGGCGGCGTCCTGCGCCGCAACGAGCAGCCGCGCACCAAGGCCCTGGCCCCGATGCGAGGGGGAGACCAGCACTCCGCCTGTTCCTGCAACCAGCACTTCGTGGTCACCCACGGAAATCATCCGCCGCTGGGTGCCCACGTGACCCACGACCCTCCCGCCCTCCACTGCCATGACGTGCAGCTCGGCGGGAGCGTAGCCGTAGGGTGCGTCAGGGTTCCACGGCCCCTCGTCGGTTCCGTACTCCGCATCGAAGAGCTGCCCCAGCTGGTCGGTCTGCTCGGGTGTCAGCTCCCGGTGCCACACCGAGCTGATGTCAGCCACCAAGCTCACTCACCCCGCAGCGACGGGAAGTCCGTGTCCGCGTACTCCACGGACTCGCCGGACCCGCCCGACGCCGCCTCGGCGTCCCCCAGCGTGTCCGGGTGCAGCAACGACTCCCGGCGGCGCAGCTCCACCCGGCGGATCTTGCCGGAGATGGTCTTGGGCAGCTCGGCGAACTCCAGCCGGCGGATGCGCTTGTACGGGGCGAGGTTCACGCGGCAGTGGTGCAGGATGCTCTCGGCGGTCTCCGCGGTGGGCTTGTGGCCGTCCGCGAGCACCACGTACGCCTTGGGCACCGCCAGGCGGATGGGGTCCGGGGAGGGGACCACGGCCACCTCCACCACGGCGGGGTGCTCGATCACCACGGACTCCAGCTCGAACGGAGAGAGCCGGTAGTCGGAAGCCTTGAACACGTCGTCCGCGCGGCCCACGTACGTGAACACCCCGCTGGCGTCCCGCGAGACCACGTCGCCCGTGTGGTAGACGCCGTCCCGGAACGCGTCCGCGGTCTTCTGCGGGTCCCCGTGGTAGCCGGGGGTCAGCCCGATCGGCCGCGGGTCCAGCCGCAGGCATAGCTCGCCCTCGGTCTCGCTCTCCTGGTCCGTGTTCGGGTCGATCAGCACCACGTCGTAGCCCGGCAGCGCCCGCCCCATGGATCCGGGCTTCACGGGCATGCCCGGGGTGTTGGCGATCTGCAGGGAGGACTCCGTCTGCCCGAACCCGTCCCGGATGTCCGTGCCCCAGGCGGCCTTCACGCGCGAGATGATCTCCGGGTTCAGCGGCTCACCCGCGGACACGGTCTTGCGCGGCGGGTTCTTCAGGTGGCTCAGGTCCGACTGGATCAGCATGCGCCAGACGGTGGGCGGCGCACAGAACGAGGTCACGTGCTCGCGCTCCATCTGATCCATCAGCGCCACGGCGTTGAAGCGCGTGTAGTTGTAGAGGAACACGGTGGCACCGGCGATGAACGGCGCGAAGAAGTTGGACCATGCATGCTTGGCCCACCCCGGCGACGCCACGTTCAGGTGCACGTCCCCGGGCTCCAGGCCGATCCAGTACATCGTGGACAGGTGCCCCACCGGGTAGGACGTGTTCGTGTGCTCCACGAGCTTGGGCAGGGACGTGGTCCCGGACGTGAAGTACAGCAGCAGCGTGGCGTCCGCGGGCGAGGGCTCGAGCACCTCGAACGTCTCCGGCCCGTCGAAGGACCGCGCGTAGTCCAGCACGCGGTGCGCACCGATCGGCGCCAGCTCCACGTTCCCGGACGACGACGCCGCTGCGCCGCCGTCCCCACCGCCCGCACCGGTTGCGGTGCTCGCGGCATCCCCCGGGGTGGCGTCCGAGGAGGAGTCCGCGCCGGAGGCGGACGAGGCGGCGCCCCCGGAGGCGCCGGGGCCCGCGGAACCGGCCGGGCCGGCGTCGTCGTCCGCGGCTGGGTTGGCGGAGGCAAAGGCCCCGGAGGTGGGGCGCACGCGGTGGTCCGGCTGGTCCGGGACCTGGATGATCGTGAAGTCGCCGGGCACGTCCGCGAACTTGAGCGCGTTGCTGTGGGAGGTGACCACCCACGAGGCGTTGCCGCGCTCCACGCGGTCCCGGAGGTCGTTCTCCCCGAGCATCACGGTGGTGGGGATCATGGGTGCGCCCAGTTTGGTGCACGCGAGCATGGTCTCCCAGAGCTCCACCTGGTTGCCGAGCATGAGGATCACCCGGTCCCCACGCTGCACGCCCCGCGCCCGCAACCAGGTGGCCAGCTGCGAGGAACGGCGGGAGAGCTGGGAGTACGTGCGGCGGGTCTGGGTGCCGTCCTCCTCCACGATCACGAGGGCCTCGCGGTCCGCTTCCTCGCCGGCACCGAGGGCGTCGAACCAGTCCAGCGCGAAGTTGAAGTGCTCGAAGCGCGGCCACTCGAACTCGGCGTGGGCGGCGTCCAGGTCCGTGCGCAGGCGCAGCAGCTGGTCCCGCGCGGCGCGGAAGCGCTCGGTGACGGAGCGTCCGCTGCCGGGCTGCTCGGACGCGGAGGGCTGGGGTGCGGCGGTCTCACTCATGGGATCCTCGTTCCAGTGCGGGGACCCCCGTGCCGCGCCCGTGAACCACGGTGTTCAGCGGGGCGGTGCGGCCGCGCGAGGTCCGGATGAGAACTTTTTCTCACGGTACTGCACCGGGCAGGGCGTGTGTGGTGCGTGTCACTGAAAATATCGGGGTACAAAGAACATGGCGATCCCGGCCCCGTACGATCGGCCGGGACAGCAACCGAGCGGCGTCGTGCGCCGCGCATCACAACGGCAGGAGCGGACATGGACATCACGGGAACATCGGCGATCGTCACGGGGGCGGCCTCGGGGCTGGGGGCGGCCACCGCCGCGGAGCTCATCTCCCGCGGCGCTAAGGTCGTGGGCATCGACCTTCCGGGCGGCATCGAGAAGGCACCGGAGGTCGAGGGGCTCACGTACGTGGCCGCGGACGTGACCAACGAGGAGCAGGTGCGGGCCGCCGTCGCCCGGGCCGCGGAGATCGCGCCGCTGCGCACCGTGGTGAACTGCGCGGGCATCGGGCCGTCCGCGCGCGTGGTGGGCCGCAACGGTGTGCACGACCTCGCCCTGTTCGACCGCGTGGTGCGCATCAACCTGGTGGGCACGTTCACCGTGCTCGCGCTCGCGGCCGAGGTGATGACCGCGGAGGATCCGGTGGACGAGGCCGGGCAGCGCGGGCTCGTGATCAACACCGCGTCCGTGGCGGCGTTCGAGGGCCAGATCGGACAGGCGGCGTACGCGGCGTCCAAGGGCGGGGTGCACTCCCTGACCATCGCGGCCGCACGTGACCTCTCCTCGCGCGGTGTGCGCATGATGACCATTGCCCCCGGCATCGTGGACACCCCCATGCTCGGCAGCGTGGGGGAGGACTACCGCTCCGCGCTCGCGGAGTCCGTGCCGTTCCCGCACCGCCTGGCGCAGCCCGCGGAGTTCGCGCTGCTGGCCGGGATGATCGTGGAGCACGACTACCTCAACGGCGAGACCATCCGCATGGACGGCGCCCTGCGCATGGCGCCGCGCTGATCCGCGCCGCCGCGCGGCCGCCGCGCCCGACCACACGGTCCCGGGCGACGACGCCGCACGGCTCCGTGCACGACGATGCCTCGCCGCGGGTGCTCTGCGACGAGGCATCGTCGTGATGTGGCCGGAGCTGCGAGGCTCCGGCCTGCGCGGGACGCCCCGGGGATCGCGTCGCTGAGGTCGAGACGATCCCCGGGGCGCTCCGCGGCTCAGTTGACCGTCAGCACGATCTTCCCCACGGCGTGGCCCTCCTGGCTGGCCGCGAACGCCTCCGGGAGCTGCTCGAGCGGGAAGGTGCTGTCCACGCGGACGGTGAGCTTGCCGTCCTCGGCCAGGCGAGTGAGTTCGGCAAGCTGCTCGGCATCCGGGGAGACCCACATGTAGTGCCCGCCGTGCTCCTCCACCTCGGGGTCCGCGATGGAGCCGTGCTGGCCGCCGTCGGCGAGCACGGCCACGGTGTCCTCCACGACGCCGCCCACGAAGTCCGCGACGATGTCCACACCGTTCGGGGCGAGCTCCTTGACGCGCTCCGGGAGGCCGTCACCGTACTCCACGGGCTCGGCGCCGAGCTCGCGCACATAGTCGTGGTTCTTGGCCGACGCCGTGCCGATCACCCGCGCGCCGAACGCCTTGGCGATCTGCACGCCCATGCTCCCCACACCACCGGAGGCCGCGTGGATCAGCACGGTCTTGCCCTCTGCGAGACCCAGTCGGGTGAGCACCTGGTACGCGGTGAGTCCCGCGAGCGGCAGCCCTCCGGCCTGTTCCCAGGAAAGACTCTTCGGCTTGGGGGCGAGTGCGCGCACGGGGACGGAGACGTACTGGGCAAACGTACCGCCGTGGATCCAGTCCTTGCGGGCGTAGGCGATCACCTCGTCGCCCTCGGAGACGCTGGGCGTGTCGAAGCCCTTGCCCACGACGACGCCCGCGACGTCCCAGCCGGGGATCGCCGGGAACTGGGCGTTCATCATGGGATCGAGCCCGCCGGACATGACCTTCCAGTCCACGGGGTTGATGCCCGCGGCCTTGACCTGCACCAGGACCTCACCGGGGCCCACCTTGGGCATGGGCTGGTCCGTGAGCTCCAGGACGGAGGGGTCGCCGTACTGCTGATATGTCTGCGCCTTCATTGTGGTCATGTCTGTCTCAACGGCCCCGGGCGGGGCCTTATTCCATGCCGCGGCAAGTTTCTCGTGCGCGCTGCTGGACGACGCCGCCCGGTGGCCTTGGTCTTCCAGTCTCCCCGGGGGTGTCCGGGCGAGTGGGGGAGCAGCCTCAGGCGGAGATCAGCGCAATGCCCGTGAGCACGGCGGCGCAGCCGATGAGCCGCGGCACCAGGCGGTTCTCCTTGTAGATCCACCACGCGAGCAGCGAGCCCACCACGATGCTCGACTCCCGCAGGGGAGCCACGAGCGCCACCGGGGTGGACTGCATGGCGAAGAGCACCAGGATGTACGCGAGCGGGGACAGCAGGCCCACCGCGACGATCCGGTTCCGGTCCAGCCGCCAGGACTCCACCAGCCGTCCGCGCTGCCGCCACGCCTTGGGGGTCAGGGTCAGCACGAGCACCGCGGAGGTCAGCGCGAAGTACAGCACGGGCGGCAGGTCCAGGCCGGCCATCGAGTGGTCATCCCACAGGGTGTACCCGGCAATGCACGCACCCACGGCGGCACCCCACAGCACGCCGGTCAGGGCGGAGCCGCGGGCGGGCCTGGCGGGGGAGCCGCCCTCCGGCGAGGGCCCGCCCGGATCCTTCGGGCCCGGCGTCCCGGACGCGGGGAAGTCCAGCGGGGCGGCGTCGTGCGCGGTGGCCGCGCCGGGATCCGATGCGGTGGATGAACGCGGCGGGGCGTCGTCGTCCCGGGTGGAGGTGGGTGTGCCGAACGTGGCGACCACGGCGACGCCCACGAGCACGGCGATCGCCCCGGTGGCGGCCGTGAGGGAGAGCTGCTCGCCCAGGAACAGGACCGCCACGAGCATGGTGATCATGGGCCCGGTGCCGCGGGCTACGGCGTAGACCACGCCCAGCGGAGCGCGGTCGTACCCGGTCTGCAGAGCGGTGCCGTACACGGTGTGCAGCACCCCGGAGACCACGGCGGCCCCCACGAGCGGCCAGCCCCACGACTGCCACGCCCCCGGCTCAAGGAGGCTCACGGGGATCAGCACGACCGCGGAGACCAGCCCGTACCACCACACGAACAGGGTGCCGTTGCCGCGGACGCCCTTGGCCAGGATGTTCCAGACGGCGTGGACCACGGCGGCCAGCAGGACGAGGGACACGCTGAGGGCTGACACCCGTCCCATTGGACCGGATGCACCCGGTGACCCGCGAACCGGGCGGGGAATGTGTCCTGCCCGGTGGTGCGGGCGGCACGCGAGCGGCGCCGGGCCGTGTGGTGGGCGGCGTCGTCCCGCCCGGGGGTCCGGAAGCTACTCCCGGTACTGGCGGAGGAAGCGACCGAGTGCCTCGGTGGCTCCGGCGGCGATGTGCGTGCGGCCCTCCACCAGGATCTTGAGCATGATGCCTTCACCCAGGGCCACCGCGAGGTCGGCGGGGGCCTGCGGAAAACCACTGACGCGCAGGATCTCCTCCGCCTGGCGCTCCAGGACGCGCCGTTCGCGGGAGAGCTCCGCGCTGAGGTCCCCGCTCTCGCGGGTGGTGTCCACCAGCCAGCACAGTCCGCCGCGCAGGGCACTGTCGCTCAGGCTCGCCCCGGAGAGGCAGCGGATCAGCCGCCGGGCGGTGTCCTCCGCCGAGGGGGCATCCGCTTCCGCCGCGGCCTCGGCCAGGGCCCGCTCCGCCTCCGCCGAGCGCTCCGCCTCGATCTCCTGCAGGCACGCCATGAGCAGCGCATCCCGCGAGTCGAAGTAGTAGCGGATGGACCCGTGGGAGACCCCCGCTCGCTCGGCCACCTGGCGGTGGGTCACGGCCGCGGTGCCGGACCGGGCGAGCAGCTCACCGGCGGCGGCGAGGATCTCGGCGCGGCGGGCAGCACCGCGCGGCTGGCGTGTGGGCACCCTCATCACTCCCTGAAGTTGTACGACTGTATAAAATTTGCCTATCCTGAACGGGTTCCCCCGCTCTCCGGGCCGCACGACGTGAAAAGGCACCGCCGTGACCACCTCGACCGTTTCCTCCACGGTAGATCCTCGAACCACCCCACCCCCGCGTTCCTTCCTGCTGGCTCTGGCCACCGTGCTGGGCGTGGGGCCGTTCGCGATCGACATGTACCTGGCGTCCCTCCCCGAGATCGGCCGGGACTTCGCCGTCCCGTCCTGGACCGTGCAGCTCACGCTCACGGGGTACCTCGTCATGCTCGGGGCCGGTCAGCTGGTCGCGGGACCCGTGACGGACGCGTTCGGGCGGCGTCGTCCGCTGCTGCTGGGCCTGGGACTGTTCGTCGCGGGCTGCCTGCTGGCCGCGGCCGCCCCCCACGTGGCCGTGCTCGTGCTGGCGCGGATGGTGCAGGGCGCAGGCGCCGCGATCGCGTTCGTGGTGGTCAACAGCGCCGTGCGGGACCGCGCGGAGGGTGAGGCGGCCACCCGTGCGTTCGCCGTGCTGATGACCGTGAGCGCGGTGGTTCCCATGATCTCCCCGACCCTGGGCGGCTGGATCGGTGGGCACCTCGGATGGCGCCCCGTGTTCGTGGCCATGGCCGGGATCGGCGCGTTCGCCTTCGCGGTCGCCTTCCGGTGGCTGCCCGAGTCCCTGCCCGTGGAGGGTCGCACCGTGCTCTCGTTCGCGCCCGTCATGCGCGCGTACGGGGGACACCTGCGCTCCGGCCGCATCCTGCTGCCCCTGGGGGCGCTCGCGGGAGCATTCGTGTTCCTGTTCTGCTACCTGGGCGGTGCGTCCTACGTGTACCAGGGCCACTACGGCCTGGAGCAGACCGAGTTCGGCCTGGTCTTCGGGGTCACCGGTGTCGCCGCGCTGCTCGGTGCCGTCCTGGCCCACAGGCTGGCCGGGAAGCTCTCGAGCGCCCGGCTGGGCACCCTGGGGGTGCTCACGATGGCGCTCGGCGGTGCCGTCGCGTTGACGGCCTCACTCACCTCGGCCTCGCTGCTCCTCGTGGCGCTCGGCATGAGCCTCGGTCTGCTGGGCCTGGGTGCGTGCGAACCCGCCTTCATGGGGCTGTGCATGTCCTCGGTCAGCGAGAACCTGGGTGCCGCCTCGGCTCTGATCGGCGCCGCGCAGTACCTCCTGGGCGCATTGACGACGGCGCTGATCGCCTTCCCCGCGGGCGTGGGCGCGTGGGCATGGGCCACCACGATGGTGGTGGTCGCGCTGGTCTCGCTGGCGCTCGCACTCGCGGCGGCGCGCAGGGCGGGCGCGGAACGCGTGTGAAGCACAGCAGCCCCCGCGGGCATCAGCCCACCCCGCCCGTCCCCGGACGGTGCAGCACATGAACCGTCCGGGTGAGCCACATCTCCCGCCGACGTGGAATGGTGGACCCTGTGAAGAAACGACTTGTCGCCGAATGGGAGCCCGCGCTCGGGGCCTTCGTCACCTGGCCCGCGGCGCTGCCGGGTGCCCTGCTGCGGGACCTCGCGCTGGATGCGCACCTGTGGGTCCTCGTGACGGACGCCGCCTCCGAGACCGACGCCGCCGCGTGGTTCGCGTCCCAGGGCGTCTCCCCGGACCGGGTCACGTTCGTCCGCGCGCCGCAGGGCGACGACGCCGTGTGGGTGCGCGACTGGGGCCCACACCCCGTGATGGACGAGCACGGTCAGCTGTGGTGCGTGGGCCCGCGGTACGTCTACGCCACCCCGTTCACCGCCCACGAACCGGGCGCGCCCCTTCAGAACGCGGACCGTGAGCCCCTCGCGGCGCTGGAGTACGAGCCCGTGGACCAGCGTGCCCAGCCCGCGCTCGCCAGGGCGCTGGGGCTTCCGTTCGAGAAGCTCCCGCACGCCTTCACCGGGGGCAACGTGCTCTCGGACGGCCACGACCTGCTCATCAGCACCGAGGTGCTCGTGGCGGAGAACGCGTTCGACGGCGCCACGTGGGACGAGGTGCGCCAGGACGCCGCCGCGGCCACGGGCATGAGTGAGCACGTGGTGCTGCCCGACTACGAGGACTGGGGCATCCAGCACGCGGACTGCCTGCTCAAGGTCCTCGACGAGGAGCGGTTGCTGGTGCTGCGCCCGCCGGCCGACCACCCGCTGCGGGAGCGCTACGACGCGATCGTGACCGAGCACCTGGAACCGTTGCTGACCCGCTACGGGCGGCCCTTCGAGATCCTGCGCATGGACACCGGCATCAGTCCCCACGGCGGCCTGGCGCCGTACGTGAACTCGGTGATCCTCAACCACGTGGTCTACGTGCCGCGCTACGGCATCCCGGAGGATGAAACGGCCCTGGAGCAGTGGCGCGCGGCCATGCCCGGCTACGAGGTCCGCGGGTACACGTTCTCCTTCGACAAGGAGCCCCACGCGGTGCGCAACCCCCGCAACACGGGCCCCACCGGATGGCGGGACGGGGACGTGCTGCACTGCCGCGTCCGCGGGGTGTTCGACCCGCGGATGATGCACGTCTCCGTGCGCCGCCCCGGGCCCGAGAACCCCTCCCTGGTGCGCGTGCGCGCGGAGGGCTGCGGCGGCACCCGGGTGGCCTCGGTGACGCTGCTGAGCCGCCGGGCGGGCGACGCGGAGACCACCCGCACGCCCATGCGCGAGACCGCGCTGAACGGGGAGTACACGGCCCACCTGCCGCAGGGCCCGGGCTCCGGGGAGATCGAGTACGCGGTGGAGGCCACCTCCGAGGACGGCCGGGTGCAGCGCTGGCCCCACCCCTCGAAGGCGTGGCTGCGGGCGACGTTGCGTGGTTGAGGCCGCGCCCGCAGCCCCCACCCGGACCGGTGCCGGGGCCGCAGAAACCAGCCCTGCGGCGTCGCCCCGGCAGCGGTGGGGCGGGGTACGGTCGCGGCCACGGCGTCGCTAGACTGACCGACCGTGGCCAAGCTCTACTTCCGCTACGGCGCGATGAACTCCGGCAAATCGACGGCGCTGCTCCAGGCCGCCTACAACTACGAGGAACGCGGTCAGCGGGTGCTGCTCGCCAAACCGCACGTGGACACCAAGGGCGAGGACCAGATCCTGTCCCGCCTGGGTGTCACCCGCACGGTGGATTTCCTGATCCAGCCCGGCGAGAGCGCCATGGAGCTGTTCAAGCGGCACTCCCTGGGCGACGACCCGGACGCGCTGCTCGAGCACGTGGACGCCCAGCCCGTGGCGTGCCTGCTCGTGGACGAGGCGCAGTTCCTGGAGGCCGAGCAGGTGGACGACCTGCTGCGGATCGCCGTGCTGCTGGACGTCCCCGTGATGGCCTACGGCATCCGCACGGACTTCCGCACGCGCTCCTTCCCGGGTTCGGAACGGCTCATGGAACTCGCCCACTCGCTCGAGGAGCTCAAGACCATCTGCCGCTGCGGCCGCAAGGCGGTGTTCAACACGCGCAAGGTGGGGGAAAACTTCGTGTTCGAGGGGGACCAGGTGGCCATCGACGGCGTGGCCGTGACCTACGAGTCCCTGTGCGCGTCCTGCTACCTGCGCGAGTCCGGTGGTCGGCTGGGCTGAGGCGTGCGCGGACGACGATGCCGCTCGCTCTCCTGCTGCCCCCGGGGGTCCGGACTACGTCTGTGCCAGACGAACCGGAAATCATGCCGGTGGCGTGACCCGCCAGAGTTCCTTTTTCAATAACCCCGTGCTTTCGATGGGTGCCAGCCCGTCGTCCAACGAACGCAGCTGACCGTAGATTTTCCGCATGGAGCCACGGTTCTCAATGAGTCCGCGTGATACGGCGGCCTCCAGGACCTGCTCGGTGCTCATGATCTTGAGGGCACCCACGGATGACTCGCTGTGGCGCAATCTCTCCAGTCGGCGCTTTTCTGCGAACGCGACCTGCGTGCCGCGGATCTCGTCGATCAGGATCCAGACTTCCTGGCCCTTCTCGGCGGCCACCACGGCGTGGGCGATCACCATGGTTTCTCCGAGGTCTCTGCGTGTTCGGAGTCGCTGTGTCATGGGCATGCGTTCCAGTCGCACGATGACCTGGTCGAGGTCGCTCGTCATGGTGTCGGGCAGAACGTGCCACAGCTGCTCCGGCAACTTGGACACCACGCGTTGTGCGTGCTGGAACCTGCGGTCGCGTGCGGCCTTGTTCAAGACCTCGTCCCTGACCGTCTCGGGAACGCTGACACCACCCATGCACGTGAAGAACAGGCGTTCGTGGCCTGCGGCGAAAAAGTTCAGCGCCGGGCCCGCGTCAACGATCGGTCGGGTGGTCATGCAGTGCCATTCGAGTCGTCGAGATCGTCCAAGAACGCGAGGTCTACGACGGGTGCCTGGGGGAGGCTTTGAGGATCGTCTCGCACTGTCTCTTGTGCGCGCGGCATGATGTTGGACTCGGCCAGCTCGTCTTCCACGTCATTCGCTGGCATGCCTCGCAACCGGGCGATGGCCTGAACCGACACCACACCCTCCGCATATCCCTCGATGGCCCGTGCCAGCAGGCGCCGCGGGGCTCTGGTTTGTCGGGACTCCGCTTGCCACGCCTTGTACTGGTCACCCCAGCCGTGTCGTGCGGCGAGTTGCGGTGTCGACATTTTGAGCCATTCGCTCTTCCGCGAAGCATCCACGAGACCGGCCTGATGGAGAGCGATGGTCGCGATGGCCGGGGACACCTGGAACAGTTGCACGAGCATGGACAGGTCTGCTTCGGCCACGGTGTGTCGATCTCCGAAGACGTCGTGGATGGCTGCCTGGGGCAGCAGCAAGTGACGCGAAAAAGCATCCGCGCGCACCTCGACGGGATCACGTCTCTCGAGTTCGCGGCCCGGCGTCCAGTCCTCGAACTCCACGTGCGCCAACTCGTGACCCAGGCTGCTGCGCTGCCTCATGGGATTGCCGGTTGTTGCCACCACGATGAACGTTGTTCCCGTCTCAGGGGATC
The DNA here is from genome assembly GCF_003226895.2 of Kocuria tytonis. GTDB lineage: Bacteria > Actinomycetota > Actinomycetes > Actinomycetales > Micrococcaceae > Kocuria > Kocuria tytonis. Next base: position 240,251 of record NZ_PNJG02000002.1, on the reverse strand, counting down.
TGGCGGCCAAACCGTGTTCATCCGGTCCAGCAGCGAGTACGGCCACATCTATGCCCGTTGCCCGCTCGATGATGGGGATCAGATCCCCCAGCGGGTGCGAACCCAAATTGTTCCGCTCCCGGAAACCGTGGGCGGCCATCTGAGCTTCTTCTTCAATCGCTACCTGGTGCGGCACGGGGTCACACCGAGGTCGAGATGGCTTGATCGGTCAGGTACGCGTCAAGATCCATGAAGTCCATGACGGCCTTCTTCATGGCAGCCATGCCGGAACCATCGGTGGAGCGAGCGGCCCAGGAGATTTGATCTTCGGCAATTCCGCCACCCGTCAACTGCGCGTAGGTGTGCCCAGTTGCCTGGGCGATCAGCATGAGTTCTGTTGTCTTGGCCTGGCGGGTTCCGTTGATGATGCGGGAGATGGCTGCCTGAGCAATGCCAGTTTCGTCCGCAACAGAGCGCTGGCTCATGTTGGAGCTTTCCAGGGCAGCTCCGACGAGCTGTCCGACGCTGGGGGAGGGCATGGTGAACTCCTGTGAATCACTGAGGTATGTATTGATTCAGTCTACGCTCCGTGGGTGTGGGAAGCGACCCTCTCGTGGGCGTGCTGGGTCCCCAGGGTGCCCCGGCGTCCGCCCGCGTCGCCCCAGCGTTCCGAGCATGCGTCGTCGCCCGCCGAGCGGTGCGGGCCCGTAAGCTGAGGGCATGAGCACCGACTTCTCTCCCGTGGACCTGGACACCGCCCGCGACCGCCTGCGTGACCTCATCAAGGAGCTCGCCGTGGTGCGGGGCAAGGTGACGCTGGCCAGCGGCATCGAGGCGGACTACTACGTGGACCTGCGGCGGGTGACCCTGCACCACGAGGCCTCGCGCTACGTGGGCCAGGTGATGCTGGGTCTGCTGGACGAGGCGGGCATCCAGTTCGACGCCGCCGGCGGACTCACCATGGGCGCGGACCCCGTGGGCCACGCGATCATGCGCACCGCCGGTGACCAGGGCCGGGCCATCGACACGTTCGTGGTGCGCAAGGCCCAGAAGTCCTACGGAATGGGCCGCCAGGTGGAGGGTCCCGGGGTGAAGGGCCGCGACGTGGTGGTCGTGGAGGACACCTCCACCACCGGCGGTTCCGCGCTCACCGCGGTGGAAGCCCTGCAGAAGGCGGGCGCGAACGTGGTGGCCGTGGCCGTGATCGTGGACCGCCGCACCGGCGCCAAGGAGCGCATCCAGGAGACCGCGGGCGTCCCGTGCCTGTACGCCTACTCCAAGGACGAGCTGGGGCTTGACTGAGCCGGACGCTTCCGGGGGCGACGACGCCGCTCGCGCACCTCACCTGCCCACCCGCACCGAGGCGCGTGAGGACTCCGCGGATCCGCCGGTGAATGGCGAGAACCCAGCTCTAGACCCCGAGAACCGCGTGGTTGGCGTCGGTCCCTGGCAGGGCGAGTGGCCCACCGGCGAGCACTGGGACCCCGAGCTGCTGCGCGACGGCGACCGCCGCAACGTGGCGGACCAGTACCGCTACTGGCGCATGGACGCGATCATCGCGGCCCTGGACTCCAGGCGCCACGCCTTCCACGTGGCGGTGGAGAACTGGGAGCACGACTTCAACATCGGCTCCGTGGTGCGCACCGCCAACGCGTTCCTGGCCCGTGAGGTCCACATCATCGGGCGACGCCGCTGGAACCGTCGCGGGGCCATGGTCACCGACCGCTACCAGCACGTGCGCCACCACGCGAGCGTCGCGGAGTTCATGGAGTGGGCACGCAGCGAGGGACTCGCGGTGCTCGCGATCGACAACGTCCCCGGATCGCAGCTGATCGAGATGTTCGACCTGCCAGAGCGTTGCGTGCTGGTCTTCGGTCAGGAGGGCCCGGGGGTCTCCGAGGAGCTCGTCGCAGAGGCGGACGCCGTCCTGGCCATCGAACAGTTCGGCTCCACCCGCTCCATCAACGCCGGAGCGGCCGCCGCCGTGACCATGCATGCATGGATCCGCCGCCACGTGTTCGAGCAGCGTCCTGCGCCCTCGTCCGAGGTCACGAAGGGCGCGGGAGCGTGAAAAAGGCCGGCCGACCATAGCCAGAAGGCAGAAGTTACCGTATGGTCATGTGAGTTGAATCACATGATGAAAGGTTCGCATGCTCATGGCTGCCTCGACTACACGCCCATCGTCCTTGCGGCGTTCTGCGGGTGCCCTCGCCCTGGGCGTTGGGCTGCTGCTTGCTGGACTGCAGCCCGCGAATGCGCAGAGCGCAGCAGGCTCCGCACCGGATGGCGGTTTCTCCGAGCTGCCGCGCAGCGAGCAGGACCAGAAGCTCCAGGAGCAGGGTCTGACCCGCGATGATCTTGCTCGCGAGGATGCGCTGAAGAAGCTCCGCAGCTCCACGGACACGGACTTCTACAGCACCCCGGCGCAGCTGCCTGCCGCCAACGGGGGTGTGGTGCGCTCGGAGCCGTCCACGTTCTACCTGGACCCCGTCAAGCTCATCAAGCCCAATGCGTCCGCCACGCGCATCATGTACAGGACCACCAACAGCAAGAACCAGGCCGTGGCCACCACGGGCACCGTGCTGCAGTCCAAGGCTGCGTGGCGCAAGCCCGGCCCACGGCCGCTCGTGGTGCTGTCCTCGGGTACCCAGGGTATGGGCGACTCGTGCGCGCCGTCCCGTCAGATGGCCATGGGCACGAACTACGAAGGCCTCAGCCTGGCCGGCCTGATCAATGCCGGCTACAACGTGGTGGCCCCGGACTACATCGGTCTGGGCACTGACGGCGCCCACACATACATGAACCGCGTGGACCAGGCTCATGCCGTGCTCGATGCCGTGCGCGGTGCGCAGCAGCTCGGCATGGAGGGAGTGGATGCTAAGACCCCCGTGGCCGCCGTGGGATACTCGCAGGGCGGCGGTGCCACGGCTGCAGCCGCGGAGAGCGCCCCTGAGTACGCCCCGGAGGTGCAGCTCAAGAGTGCCTGGGTGGGTGCGCCGCCCGCGGACCTCACACTCACGGGTCAGCACATCGACTCCTCTCTCTTCTCCGGCCTGTCCTTCTACGTGATGGGGGCGGCCGAGGACTCCGGGGTGGCGGTTCGGGACAGACTCAATGCGGAGGGGCAGAGGCGCTATGACAAGGCCCAGGACAGCTGCCTCGTGGGCACCGTCCTCTCCGACGCCCTGGTGCCGTCCGAGAAGCTCACGGCTGACGGGCGCTCCTTCTCCCAGCTGCTCGGGGACCCCGCTCTGAAGGCGTACCTGGACGAGCAGACCATCGGTGCCGCGGGCCGCCACCCCCGTGTCCCGGTGCGCATCGCCCACACCGTGGCGGACGACGTCGTGCCCTACCAGTCGGGCCGACGGCTCGCCCAGAAATGGTGCGCCTCCGGCGTGAACGTCTCCATGCAGACGCTCGCCACGCCCACCCATGTGGGGGCCTCTCTGGAAGGCATTCCCTCGATGCTCGTCTACCTGGACGCACGGTTCAAGGGCATCCCGCAGACCAGCTCGTGCTGGCGGTTGTGAGCGCCACGGGGCAACGACCCCCGGGCGCCGCGCACCCACCGAGGAGGTCACCCGTGGGTCCGTACGTGGTCACGGCGGCGTGACCACGGCGCGGCTCTGAGACGATCGGCCCGCCACGGTTCATCCCGTGGTGGGCCGCAATTTTGCGGTGCCGTCCCGGGTCACGAGCAGACCCGTCGCCTAGACTGGAAACAGGCCTCAGGCCACGGTCCAGCCGTGCATCGGGAACCCAGTAGAAGGAGTGTTTCATGCCCATCGCAACCCCTGACGTTTACTCCGAGATGATCGACCGGGCCAAGGAGAAGGGCTTCGCCTACCCGGCCATCAACGTGACCTCCTCCCAGACCCTCAACGCCGCGATCCGCGGTTTCGCCGAGGCGGGTTCGGACGGCATCATCCAGGCGTCCACCGGTGGTGCGGCGTACTGGTCCGGCTCCTCCGTGAAGGACATGGTCACGGGTTCGCTGGCCATGGCGGCGTTCGCCCGTGAGGTGGCCAAGAAGTACGACGTCAACATCGCCCTGCACACGGACCACTGCCCGCAGGACAAGCTCGAGGGCTTCGTGCTGCCGCTGCTCGCCGAGTCCGAGAAGGCCGTGGCGCGCGGTGAGGACCCCATCTTCCAGTCGCACATGTGGGACGGCTCCGCGATCGCCCTGGACGAGAACCTCAAGATCGCCCAGGAGCTGCTGGAGCGCACCAGCAAGGCGCACATCATCCTGGAGGTGGAGATCGGCGCCGTGGGCGGTGAGGAGGACGGTGTGGTCGGTGAGATCAACGACTCCCTCTACACCACCGTGGCGGACGGCATGAAGACCATCGAGGCGCTCGGCGCCGGCGAGAAGGGCCGCTACATCACCGCCCTGACCTTCGGCAACGTCCACGGCGTCTACAAGCCCGGCAATGTGCGCCTGCGCCCCGAGCTGCTCAAGCAGATCCAGGACGAGGTGGGCCAGAAGATCGGCAAGGAGCGCCCCTTCGACCTCGTGTTCCACGGCGGCTCCGGCTCCACCGCCCAGGAGATCGCGGACGCCGTGTCCTACGGCGTGATCAAGATGAACGTGGACACGGACACCCAGTACGCGTTCACCCGCCCCGTGGCCGGCTTCATGCTGAGCAACTACGACGGCGTCCTGAAGATCGACGGCGAGGTGGGCAACAAGAAGAAGTACGACCCCCGCGTGTGGGGCGCCGAGGCCGAGACCGGCATGGCCGCCCGCGTGGTGGAGGCCTGCCAGAACCTCGGTTCCGCGGGCACGTCCATCAAGTAGTCCGCACGATCCCGTCGGTGCCCCGCACGTCCGCGTGCGGGGCACCGACGGGATCGAATCCCGGCCGGCGACGCCGCACGGCGCGGTTCCGCACGTGCAAACGCTGCGATCCGTGAAGCCGCCCGTCCTGAATCAATGGATGTGATGTGGAACACGCCACTTGCTATTGTCCAGGGCATGGCCTACCAACACCCGCAAAGCACGCCGTCCGAGCGTTTCGCCGGACCTGAGCAGGAGCCGCCAGAGCCTTCCCACGCCTACCTGCAGCAGCTGCTGCGTGACACCGAGCGCCGGAAGCAGCAGCTGACGCACCACCTGCGAGACCATTGCGGCGCCGGGCCAGTGGCGCAGGAGCGCCTGCAGACCCTCGTAGACGCCCAGTCCGAGGATCTCGTGCGCCTTCTTCACGAACTTCACGAAGACCCGGAGACGGCGTTCCAAGAGCACCGGGCCGCGCAACGGATCAAGGATCACTTAGCGCAGCACGAGATCGAGGCGCAGAGTCCCGCGTTCGGTCTGGACACCGCCGTCCATGCAGAGATCGCTTCCCAGGACTTCGACCCGGAGCACCACCGCACCATCGCGGTGATGTCCGAGTACGACGCGCTGCCGGGGATCGGCCACGGCTGCGGTCACAACGTGATCGCGGTGACGGGTCTCGGGGCGTTCTTGGCCCTGGTGGAGCTGCTGCGGGAGGACCCCGGCGCGTTCTCTGGACGCGTGGTCTACCTGGGCACTCCCGCCGAGGAGGGTGAGGGGGGCAAGGAGATCATGGCCCGCAATGGCGCGCTTGAGGGCATCGACGCCGCCGCTATGGTCCACCCTTACATGACCGACCTCGTGGACCAGGTGTGGCTCGGGCGTCGACAGTGCGAGGTGACGTTCCACGGGCGGGCTTCCCACGCGTCGTCGCACCCTTTCATGGGCCGCAACGCGCTCGACGGCGCCGTGCTCGCCTACCAGGGGCTTGGCCTGCTGCGCCAGCAGACCCCGCCCACGGATCGGATCCACGCCGTGCTGCCGGATGGCGGGGAGCGACCGAACATCATCACCGAGATGGCCATGCTGCGGCTCTACGTGCGTTCACAGCGCCCCGACACCCTCGGTGCCCTCTCGCAGCGCGTGAGCGAGGTGATGGAGGGCGCCGCACTCATGGCCGGTGTGGGTGTCACGATCACCTGGGACACCTCCCCGGCCACGCTTCCCGTTCTGGGCAATGGACCGCTGTCCGACAGATGGGTTCTTGCCCAGCGTCGTCGAGGGCGGGACCCGTACCCCGGAGGCACCCTGTCAGAGGTACTGGCAGCCTCCACCGACTTCGGCAATGTCAGCTACCGCATCCCGGGCATCCACCCGCTGATCGGCATCGCCACCGAGGACACAGGACTGCACTCCCGCGAGTTCGCCGCCGCGGCAGCGGGCCCGGAGGCGGAGCGGGCGGGGGTCGACGGCGCCTATGGCCTCGCTGCCGTCGCTCTCGACTACCTCACGGACGATGGCCTCGCCGCCGACGTCACCGAGGACTTCCGGGCGAACGGCGGCGGGATCTCGGTTCCCGACTACTTCGACTGACCACGCCGGGCACCCACACCCCGATCACCACGGAGCACCCATGAACGCCACCATCACCATGAAACCCAGTCGGGGGGACCGGTTCCTCTCCGGCATTGAAAGGGTGGGCAACAAGCTGCCCGAGCCGTTCGCCCTGTTCACCATCCTGTTCCTCATCACCGCAGTCGTCTCCACCGCCATGGCCTGGGCAGGAGTAGTGGTGCACGTGCCGGGCAAGGACGAACCCGTGGCCATCCAGGGGCTCTTCACCGGTGACGGGATCGCGTGGTTCACCACGACCCTCGGCGAGAACTACATCGGTTTCCCACCGCTCGTCACGGTCGCGACGATCCTGCTGGCCATCGGCATCGCGGAGAAGTCGGGTTTCCTGGCCGCGGCCATCCGCTTCACGATCGGCAGCGCACCGCGGTGGATGCTGCCCTACACCGTGGGATTCGTGGGCGTGGTGGGCTCCATCATGGCGGACTCCGCGTTCGTGGTGATCCCCCCGCTGGCTGCTCTCGCGTTCAAAGCCGCCGGGCGTCATCCTGTGGCGGGTCTTTTGGGCGGCTTCGCCGCCGCAGGCGCCGGGTACTCCACCAACATCTTCCCCACGTCCCTGGACGCCCTGTTCGCGGGCATCACCAACGCCGTGATCCCCACCGTTCCGGCGCTGGCGGAGAACGCCACCGAGGTCAACCCGCTGTCCAACTACTGGTTCAACATCGTCTCAGCGATCATCCTGTCCCTCGTGGCCGGGTGGGTGATCGACAAGATCCTGGAACCGCGCGTGGAACGGGTGGGCGTCTCCCGCGAGGAGGTCAACCCGGAGACCACTCAGCTCATGACGGACACCCGCGCCATACGCATCGTGGGCGACGAGCAGACGGTGGCCGAGTCCCAGGAGCCCGATGTGGAGGCGGCGCTGTCCCCGCGCGAGAAGAAGGCCCTGCTGTGGGCGGGGATCACCTTCGTGCTGATCGGGGTGGCCCTTACGGTCTTCGCCCTGCTGCCGAACTCCCCGTGGCGCAACGAGGCCGGACACTTCCTCCCCAAGTCCCCGCTGCTGGCCTCGATCGTGTTCATCATCTTCACGTTCTTCTCGGTGAGCGGTTACGTCTACGGCCGTGTGGCAGGCACCCTGCGGGGCTTCAAGGACGTGCCCGTGATGATGAGTGCTGCGCTGCGGGACATGATCTCGTTCCTGGTGCTCGCATTCGTCCTGGGCCAGTTCATCGCGCTGTTCAACTGGTCCGGAATCGGCTCCTGGATCGCGGTCACCGGCGCCACCGCTCTCGAGGACGCTGGGGTGACCGGATTCCCTGTGATCATCGGTTTCATCCTGCTGTGCTCGCTGCTCAACCTGTTCATCATCTCCGGGTCCTCCATGTGGACGCTCATGGCCGCGGTGTTCGTGCCCATGTTCGGTCTCCTCGGCTTCGAACCCGCCTTTATCCAGGCCGCGTTCCGGGTGGGCGACTCCGCGACCCAGGTGATGACTCCGCTGAATCCCTACATGGTGGTACTGCTGACCATGCTCCGGAAGTACGAGCCTTCCGCGGGGCTCGGCACGCTCATGGCCCGGATGCTGCCGTTCGTCGTGCCCTTCTGGCTCGTGTGGGTTGCCATCCTGGTGGTCTTCTACATGGGCGGACTGCCCCTGGGCCCCGGCGTGGGGATCATGGTCGGCGACTGAGCCCGACCCCCTCGGCGAACGGCGTAGAGCGGCGTCGTGAACCGTGCGTACAGTGAGGACGAACCCTGCACGACCGTGGAAAGGAACCACCGTGGCACTGCTCGGCAAGAACCTGCTGGACGAACCTGAGCCCACGTACCTGGAGGAGAACCAGGAGATGACCGCGCGCTTCGACGCCGGCGACGAGGCCGAGGACCTCGCGGCCGCGTTTCCCAAGGAGCAGCTGCCGTGGGCCATCCTCGCGGAGGAGGCGCTCGCGGACGGACGCACGCTGGAGGGCTACGCGTATGCGCGCGTGGGCTACCACCGCGGCCTGGACTCGCTGCGCGCCCACGGGTGGAAGGGCCACGGCGCCGTGCCGTACGCCCACGAGCCCAACCGCGGCTTCTTGCGCGCCCTGGCCGCGCTGGGACGGGCCGCCGCGCAGATCGGGGAGTCGGACGAGGCGGCGCGGATCGAGAAGTTCCTCCACGACTCCGATCCCGAGGCCGCAGCGCAGATCGACGCGCGCTGACCCCGCACGGCCGTCGCACCGCCCGCCCGGCGGACCGGCGCGAATCGAACCGGGCACGATCCGAGCGTCCGCCTCCCGGGGCGGGCGCTCGGTCACATTCCCGGGCGCCCTGACACGGGCCGGTGTCCCACGACACAATGGGGTACACAGCCAGGGGCTCACCGCAGAGTCCGAGCACATCCCCTCGGGTACGCGCGCCCCAGTAAGGAGCACGTTCCCATGAGAATCTCCGTCCCTCGCGAGATCAAGTCCGAGGAAGCCCGTGTGGGTCTCACCCCCACCATGGTCACTGCGCTGACGGCCCAGGGCCACGAGGTCTTCGTGGAGGCGGGCGCCGGTCTGGGCGCCGGCTTTCCCGACGACGACTACCTCGTGGCCGGCGCGCAGCTCACCTCCCAGGAGGACGCCTGGGCGCGGGCCGAGCTGCTGGTCAAGGTCAAGGAACCGGTGGGCCCGGAGTACGGCTTCCTCCGCCCGGACCTCACCCTCTTCACTTACCTCCACCTGGCCGCGAGCAGACCCCTCACGGAGGCCATGCTGGACAGCGGGGTCACCGGCATCGCGTACGAGACCGTGCGCGTGGGCCGCACGCTCCCGCTGCTGCGCCCGATGTCCGAGATCGCGGGCCGCCTGGCCATCGCGAACGCCGCGCACCACCTCCAGTTCCACGCGGGCGGACCCGGAATCCTGCTGGGCCGCGTGCCCGGCGTGGTGCCCTCCACGGTCCTGGTGATCGGTGGTGGCACCGTGGGTGAGCATGCCGCGCGAGCGGCCGTGGGCGCCGGTGCGGACGTCACCATCCTGGAGGCCAACGGCGACCGGATCCGGCAGCTGGACACCCTGTTCCCGAACGCACGGGTGCTGATGAGCGACGCACACCGGATCGAGGAGGAGCTGCCCCGCGCGGACGTGGTGGTCGGTTCCGTGCTGATCCCGGGCGCCGCCGCTCCCAAGCTCGTCCGTCGCGAGCACCTCTCGCTGCTCAAGCCGCACGCCCTCATGGTGGACGTGGCTGTGGACCAGGGCGGGTGCTTCGAGACCACGCGGCCCACCTCCTACCACGATCCCGTGTACGACGTGGACGGCATCCGCCACTACTGCGTGGCCAACCTCCCGGGTGCGGTACCCGTCACGGCCACGCAGGCGCTCACGCACGCCACCACGCCCTACGTCATGCGCCTCGCCGGCGGCATCGACGCCGCCCTGGCCGACGACGCCGCTCTGGCCACCGGGCTCGCCACACGCGCCGGTGAGCTGCACTCGCCGGGTGTGGCCGCGGCCTTCCCGGATCTGCCCTCCGTCGGGTGAGGCCCCGCTAGACCCGGGGTGCGGCGTCGTCCTCGGCGGGCGTCGCGCTCCGGGGCGCCGCGGCGTCGTCGCGGAGGAAGAGCTTGCAGGCGAGGGCGATCAGGCAGACCAGGATGAACGTGGCCACGAACTGGGTGCGCACGGCCGGGTCCAGCAGCCCGATGACCACGATGGCGGCGAGCAGCGCCAGCGCGAAGTAGGACAGCCACGGGAACGCCCACATCTTCAGCGGGGAGGACTGCCCGGCGCGGTCCGCGCGCCGGCGCAGGATGATCTGTGAGACGAGCGCGATCCCCCAGACCACGAGGCACGTGGAGCCCAGGAGGTTGAGCATCACGTTCAGGACGGTCTCCGGCCACAGGTAGTTCAGCACCACGGCGACGAACCCGAAGACCACGGACGCCACCACGGCGGCGCGCGGGACACCCCGAACCGAGGTGGCCGCGAGGGAACGGGGAGCCGAGCCGCGGCGGGCCAGTGAGAAGAGCATGCGCGAGCTGCCGTAGATGTTGGCGTTCAGCGCGGACAGCAGCGCCAGGACGATCACCACGTTCATGAGCACGTTCGCGCCGGGGATCCCGGCCTCGGTGAGGACGGCGACGAACGGGCTGGAGGAGAGCCCCTCGTTGTCCCACGGCAGGACCAGGACCATGACCGACACGGAGCCCACGTAGAAGATCAGGATCCGGACCAGGATGGTGCGGATGGCGTGGGCCACGTTGGTCTGCGGGTCCTCGGTCTCCGCGGCGGCGATCGTCACCAGTTCCGTGCCGCCGAACGCGAAGACCACCACGAGCAGGGCGGATGCCACACCCGTGAGCCCGTTCGGCATGAACCCGCCGTGCTCCGTGAGGTTGGACAGCCCCGGACTCGGCGCGGGCAGGACGCCCAGCAGCATCAGGACACCCACCACGAGGAATCCGACGACCGCGGCCACCTTGAGCAGCGCGAACCAGAACTCGGCCTCACCCAGTGTCCCCACCCGGACCAGGTTGATCACGGTGAACACGGTGATGAAGATCAGCGCCCACGCCCACTGCGGCAGGGAGGGCCACATCTCGGTGACCAGCTGCGCGGCCGCAGTGGCCTCGGCGGCCACGACCACCACGATCTGCGCCCACCACAGCCAGCCGAGGGCCCGGCCCATGGTGGGGCCCAGCGCCTTGCCGGCGTAGGTGGAGAACGCCCCGGACGAGGGATCCGCCGCGGCCATCTCGCCCAGTGCGCGCATCACGAGCACCAGCAGCGTGCACGCCACCAGGTAGGAGATCAGCACCGCGGGGCCCGCGGTCTTGATCGCGGCACCGGTTCCCACGAACAGCCCCGTGCCGATGGCCGAGCCGAGCGCCATCATCACCAGGTGGCGCGGCTTGAGGTAGCTGCCCTGCTCCGGCTTCGACGGCACGTGCGGAGTGTGCTCGCGGGTGCCTCCGTGGATCACGCTGGACGATCCTCGAGCGGCGGAGTCGTCCTGGGGAGTGCGGGGCGAGGTCATGGGAGACAAGATTACCCGGGCGCACGGAGCCGGCCGTGGCCACCCGCCCTCCTGCGTGCGGCCGGCGGGACCGGCCCGACGGCCCTGCCGACCCCTGTGCGGGGACGCGCGGTGCGGCAGCCGGTGGAGCGCCGTCGACCCGGTGCTCGGGGAGGCCCTGCAACCCGGCGGTGGGCTGTGTCACCCCTGGGTACCCTGCATCCATGCGCACTCTTCTGAAGGACCACCGGCGGGTCCCTCCCGCTCGCAAGCCGCCGATCTACCTGATCTCGTGGGCGGGCTACCCGAACTTCGGGGACGAGCTGATCGCGGCCGCCTGGGTCAACCACCTCGCGAAGGTCGCACCGACCACGGACGTGTGGCTGGACGTGCGGGAACCGGGCACCGTCACCGCCCTGCTGCGCGGCATCCACCCCCGACTGCACGTGGTCAACACCCTCTTCCGCGCGATGCACGAGATGGACCACGGGCTGGACCGCTCCATGCGCAGCCTGATCCACGACCTCGGCTCCCCGAAGTACGACGCCGGTCTGCTCGCCCTGCGCGAGGCGGGCACCGTGCATCTGCTGGGCGGCGGGGTGCTGCACGCGGACTGGTCCGGGAACCTGCGGATCGTCGAGGCGATGCGCGCCATCCGCGAGCTCACCGGGGCGAAGGTGTTCGCCACCGGGCAGGGGCTGATGCCCTTCGCCGGGGACCCGCTCACGGACCTGGACCACCTCAGCGTGCGGGACCGTCCCAGCGCCGAGGCCGCCGGGATCCCCGTGGGCTTCGACGATGCCTTCCTGCTGGCGGAGGACCCGCGGCACGCCCGCGCCCTCGGACTCCTCGCCGGACACAGGGGTGACGGGTCCAGCGCGGGAACCCGGAGCGCGGGCCCGCCGAGCGAAGCGGTGGTGTGCGTGCAGTCGGACACCCTGGCCGAGGGGTCCTTCGAGAAGATGCTGGACTTCACCAGGGCGCAGCTGCAGCGGTGGGATCTGCCGCGCAAATCCGTGCGCTACCTCGAGGCCATTCCCGGGGACGACCATCTGGGCTTCGACCGGCTGCGCGATCTCGTGGCTCCGGAGGGCTTCATCCCGTTCCAGGCCGCGTGGGACGGGGATTTCGTCTTCGGCCCGCACCAGGTCTGGCTGACCACCCGCTTCCACCACCACCTGGTGGCGGCCCTGCACGGGGCCCGGGGCATCGCGCTCAACGGCAAACCCGGCTATTACGACGTCAAGCACCAGTCCGTGGTGGACGCGGGGTCCCGCTGGTCCCTGGTGCATGCCGGTCCGCAGCCGGACACCGTGGCCCTGGAGGAGCTGACCGCGCCCGCGGGTTTTGCCGAGGCGGTGCGCGTCAAACGGGAAGAGGCCACTCGACTCTACGGTCGGTGAGTGGGTACCGGGACACGGAGAAGGGTCCCGTGGTCTCCACACTGTGGAGACCACGGGACCCTTGCCGTCGCGGGAGATCAGCCGGAGTGCCGGATCCCGCTCTCAGCCGCTACTTCTGCTGGTCGTAGCGGTAGAGGAAGGCGGCCATCTGGTCGCGCTTGACCGGCTGGACGGGACGGAAGGTGCCGTCGTCCCAGCCCTTGGCGATGCCCTGGCTGTTCATCCAGGAGATCTCCTTGTAGAAGACGTGGCTGGTGGGCACGTCCTTGAACGGAGACTTCGCAGGAGCGGTGTACGCCGGGGATCCCGCCATCCGGTAGAAGAAGGCGGCCATCTGATCACGGTTGATCTGCTGGGTCGGGCGGAAGGTGCCGTCCGGCCAGCCCTTGGTGATGCCCTGCTCGCTCATCCAGGAGATCTCCTTGTAGAAGACGTGGCTGGTGGGCACGTCCTTGAAGGGAGACTTGGTGGGAGCGGTGTACGCCGGGGATCCCGCCATCCGGTAGAGGAAGGCGGCCATCTGGTCACGGTTCACGGACTGGTTGGGGCGGAAGGTGCCGTCCGGCCAGCCCTTGGTGATGCCCTTGCCCGCCAGCCAGGAGATCTCGGAGTAGAACACGTGGTCCTTGGGCACGTCCGTGAAAAGCGGGTTCTGGGACTTGGGAGGCGTTGCTGCGGACTGCACGGTCTTGACCTCTGCCTTGGCGCCGTCCTGTCCCTTGCGGATGCCGGAGAGATCCCCGGTGCCGTTGTGCAGGTGCAGGAACAGGGCTTCACCCTCGGCCGTGGCCGAGCCGCGGTGCGCGGTCAGCTTCTTGCCGGGCAGATCGGTGAACAGCGAGTTGTTGAGCTTCTCCCCGCGGAAGGAGACCTTCGGGGAGACCGGGTTGTACTCGATGACGCCCGAGTGGTCCACCGCGCCCTGGACGTTCGCGGAGTAGGTGTCCACCTGGTAGCTCAGCTTGGTGTCGGCCTTGGCGGGATCAATGCCCAGCTTCGCAGCGCTGACTGGCAGCACCATGGCGTTCGTGTCGAAGGTGCTGGTGTCGACATCGCCCCATGAACCGTTCAGCGGCTGGCTGTCGATCACCGTGAGCTCGCCGTTGACGTATCCGTAGAGGTTCACCAAGGGGTAGTCCAGCCCGTCCGTGCGACCCAGGGCCGCAATGTAGTCGGGTCGGTCGTCACCGGAGGTGTCGATGGCGATCTGCATCTCCACGTCTGGCTTGATCGTGGAGGCGTTGCCCCAGCTGGAGACGCCGAAGTTGATCAGGCCGTCCTTGGCGACGTCACCCTTGTCGGCCTTCAGCTGCGGGATGTTGGAGGACGTGCCCACGTACTGCAGGTCCGCGAACTGGGAGTTGCCGCGGGCCAGCTTGGTGGAGTCCAGACGGTCGGAGGACGCGCCCAGTTCGAATGCGCCCAGGGCCGACTTCCAGCCGCCCTGGTCCACGCCGGTGCCGGCCAGGGACACGGCGGTGTTGCCGTCCTTGTCCCACTTGTCCAGCTTGGCGTTGTCCACGCGCATGTCGGCCGCGGGCTTCGGGGCGATCGACATCGGGACGCGGGTGTCCTGACCGTTCTCGGTCAGGACCAGACGGCCCGATTCGGTGGCCAGGAACTGGCGGGCACGGTTCAGCTGGGTCACGGCCTCCGAGGGGTCGTGGGTCTTCTTCAGCTGCGCCCGGTCCACGGTGGCGGTCACCTTGACGGTGGCCTTGCCGCCCTTGGCGACGCTGACCGAGCTCGGTGCGGAGATGGTCACGCCGGGAACATCGGTGGAGGCGTCGAAGCGCACCGTGTAGGTGTGCGCGGCGCCGCCGGTGTTGTCCAGGACCAGCTCACGGGAGAAGGTCTGCTTGCCGTCCTTGATCTCCGCCACCCCGAAGGTGGAGGAGACCAGCGAGGGGTCCGCCTTGTCGTAGACCAGCACGTCCTGGTTCACGGCGCGCAGTGCGTCCACGCGGCCCGAGCCCACACGGTCCACCGCGGAGGTGGCTCCGTTCGCGGCGTGCACGTCGTGCACGGCCGAGTTCATGACGGCGGCCTTGAGCAGCTGAGGGTTGTAGTTCTGGTGCTTCTGCTGCACCAGGGCGGCGATGCCGGCCACGTGCGGGGTGGCCATTGAGGTGCCGGTCTTGACCGAGACGCCGTTGCCCTGGGACACACCGGCCGAGCCGATGTTGGTGCCGGGCGCGGCGACGTCGGGCTTGATGACGCCGTTGCTGCCGTGCTGGCCGCGGGAGGTGGAGTCGTTGACCTGGTCCTTGTGGCCGGTCTCCGCCCTGGCGGCACCGATCCACTCCGGGGCCAGCTTGATCCTCGCCCCGCCGGCCTGCACCGCGGGCCTGATCTTGTCCACGGACTTCTTGCCCATCAGCAGACCCGGGATCTTGGCGTTGCCCGCGATCGCGGAGGGGTCGACCGTGTAGTCGGACTCCAGGACCACGCCCTTGCCGCCGGCGGCGGCCACGTTGTCGAAGCGGACCTTCGAGCCGCAGGGGAACGGGCCGTTGTCCTCCCAGTCGAGCATGACCCACTTGCCCGCGAAGTTCTGCGAGAAGGGGGTGCAGCCGAACTTGTTCTCCGCGGGCGCCGCCACGATGTCGCCCTGGAGATCCTCGGGCTTGGCACCGCGGTAGTCGTAGCTCCCGCTGTAGGAGCCGGTCAGCTCACCCTTGGCGCTGTCCGGGGAGAGCGCCTCGGCCTTGTCCTGGACGGCGGTGCTGCCCTGCGAGTTGGCGACGGTCAGTGCGGAGCGCGCGCTGCCCGGGGAGCCGGAGATCTCGTGGGCGTCCCCCGCGTTGCCCGCGGCGATGACCGAGAGGATGCCCTGCCGGGACAGGGCGTCGATCAGGTCGTTCTGCGGGTCGTCGGCCGGACCGAAGTCCGAGCCGAGGGACATGTTGACGATGTCGGCCTTGTCCGAGAAGTCCCCGTCCTTGTTGGGGTCCAGCGCACGGTCCAGGGCGTCGATCACCAGGTCGGTCGAACCCTCGCAGCCGAAGACGCGCAGACCGATCAGCTCCGCCTTGGGCGCGGTGCCCGGGCCGATCCTCATCTTCCCGACCTGTTCCTTGGTCAGCTTGGTGGGATCGCCCGTGAAGGTCTTGCCGTCCTCGCCCACGCCGTAGCCGGCGGTGGTGCCGGCCACGTGGGTGCCGTGGCCACCGGCCTCGCAGTCCAGCGGGTTGTTGTCCGGCTTCGCGGCGCCGCCGCCCGGGCGGGCGTCGTAGTCGTCGCCGGCGAGGTCGTAGCCGCCCACGAGCTTCTTCGGGTCGTACAGACCGGAGTCCTTGCCCGGCAGATCGGTCGAGGCCTTGGCTTTCTCGTAGGCATCCGTGGTGCCCGGGCCGCCGAAGTCGGCGTGGGTGTAGTCGATGCCGGAGTCGATGATGGCGACCTTGACGCCCTGGCCGGTCTGACCGGTCTGGGTCCAGGCGTTCAGCGTGTTGGTGTCCACCACGGAGCCCGCGTTGTTGCGGTACTTGGACACGATCTTGGAGATCTTGACGACGTCGGAGCGCTTGGCCAGCTGCCGCAGCTGCTCGGCATCACCCTTCAGGGCCACCCCGCGCATGGCGTTGGCGGTGGTGTACAGCACCGCCGACTTGGACTCGGACGCCAGGGAGGAGCCGGCGGTGTCCACGGACTGGCGGATCGCCTGGACCTGCGCGGCGGCCCGGACCGGGTTCTGTCCACCGGTGCGTACCCCGGCGGGCTGGGTGGCTTCGAAGGCGCTCTGCCCCTTCAGCTGCACGAAGACGGCCACCTGACCCTCGGCGTGCTTGAGTTCGGAACTGATCAGTCGGTCCGGGTCCTGGGTGTTGAGGTCGTCCGTCTTGGGCGCTGGGGGGATGGTGGCGGCGCTGGCGGGCAGCACCGCCCCCAGGGCCAGCGTCAGGCCCAGTGCGGTGGCCATGCAGGTCTTGGCGGCTTTGCCACGACCAGCTCGTGTCTCATGATTCATGTCGTGTCCTCTGGCGATCGGGGGGCTCCGTGAGATAGATCACAGTGAGCTCAGAGTGCGCCCTGGCCTCTGAAAAAGCAAAAGTTTCGTAAAAATTCCCTGTGTTACACCTGAAAGAGCCCGGTGCGTCGAGCCGTTCGGCCGGGTTCGTCCCCGATCTCCGGGGGCGGAAGCCGCCACCGGGATCCCGGTGGCCCCGCCGGGTAGACTGGGCCGTTGGTTCCTCCGGCCATCGGGCCACACCCGGATAGAGAGTGTTTCCATGCCAGCAATCGTGATAGTCGGCGCCCAGTGGGGCGATGAGGGCAAGGGCAAGGCCACCGATCTCCTGGGCGGCCGCGTGGACTACGTGGTCAAGCCCAACGGCGGCAACAACGCCGGGCACACCGTGGTGGTGGGCGGCGAGAAGTTCGAGCTCAAGCTCCTTCCCGCAGGCATCCTGAGCCCCAACGCCACGTCAGTGATCGGCAACGGTGTGGTGGTGAACCCGCAGGCGCTGTTCGAGGAGATCGACGGTCTGGAGGCCCGCGGCGCGGACACCTCGCACCTGCGGATCTCCGCGAACGCCCACCTGGTGGCCCCGTACCACCAGACACTCGACCAGGTCAGCGAGCGGTTCCTGGGCAAGCGCGCGATCGGCACCACCGGCCGCGGCATCGGCCCCACCTACATGGACAAGGTGGGACGGCTGGGGATCCGCGTGCAGGACGTCTTGGACGAGTCCATCCTGCGGCAGAAGATCGAGGGTGCCCTGCGGCAGAAGAACGAGCTGCTGGTCAAGCTCTACAACCGCCGCGCGTTCGAGGTGGACGAGATCGTCGAGTACTTCATGGGATTCGCGGACCGGCTCGCGCCCATGATCGTGGACTCCACGCGCCTGCTCAACGAGGCCCTGGACCGGGACGAGGTGGTGCTCATGGAGGGCGGCCAGGCCACCTACCTGGACGTGGACCACGGCACCTACCCCTTCGTCACGTCCTCCAACCCGACCGCGGGCGGCGCCTCCGTGGGCTCGGGCGTGGGCCCCACGCGCATCACCCGCGTCATCGGCATCCAGAAGGCCTACACCACGCGCGTGGGTGCCGGGCCGTTCCCCACCGAGCTCTTCGACGACATGGGCGAGCGGCTGCGCACCACGGGCGGCGAGTTCGGCGTCAACACGGGCCGTCCACGCCGCACGGGCTGGTACGACGCCGTCATGGCCCGCCAGGCCGCACGCATCAACGGCTTCACGGATCTGTTCGTCACCAAGCTGGACGTCCTCACCGGGATCCCGCAGATCCCCGTGTGCGTGGCCTACGAGGTGGACGGCCAACGCTTCGACGAGATGCCCATGACGCAGTCCGACTTCCACCACGCCAAGCCCGTGTACGAGAGCTTCCCGGGCTGGAGCGAGGACATCACCGCTGCGCGCACGCTCGAGGACCTCCCGCAGAACGCACGCGACTACGTCCAGGCACTCGAGCAGATGTCCGGGTGCCGGATCTCCGCGATCGGTGTGGGCCCGGACCGGGACGACACCATCGTGGTGCGGGACCTGATCGCGGACTGATCCGCCCACCGGCTGCCACCGGACACCGGCTGCCACCGGACACCGGTGGGGAGCTGTGAACGGCTCCCGGCCGGGCCGGCGGGAGTTCCGGATTCCACGGTGCTGCCACGCACGGAACCGCCCCGCTTCCCTGTCCGGGAGCGGGGCGGTTCTGCAACCGAGGCGGTGGGGGGCGGCGAACGGTGCGGGCACCGGGGCGGGTGGGCGGGCGCCGTCGGACGACGCCGCCCGCTCACCTCCCTGCCTCGCGCGTCAGTGCCCGGGGGTCACGTCCGCGGTGCGCAGGTCCACGGCCTTGTCCTTGGTGACCAGCTTGTGGCCCAGCCACAGGGCCAGGAAGATCGGCAGGCCCAGGTAGGAGGACAGCAGGCTCAGGGGGTTGACGTCCCCGGAGGTGAAGATGCTGTACCCCTGCCCCACGATCACGATGGCGCACATGATGAGCGCGACCACGGGACCGATGGGGAAGAACCGCGCACGGTAGAGGAGGTTCTTCGGATCCCCGCCCTGCAGGACGTACGCCTTGCGGAAGCGGTAGTGGCTCCAGGCGATTCCCATCCACACGATGAACCCGGCCAGGCCAGAGGCGTTGATGAGCCAGACGTAGGCCTGGCCCTCGCCGATCAGGGTGGTGAGGAAGCAGAACATCCCGATCAGCGTGGTGGCCAGCAGCGCGTACATGGGCACGCCGCGACGGTTGACCTTCGCCAGGAACCGCGGGGCCTTGCCGCTCCTCGCGAGAGCATAGAGCATGCGCGTGGAGGCATACAGCCCGGAGTTGCCCGCCGAGAGGATGGCGGTGAGGATCACGGCGTTCATCACGGATGCCGCGGCCAGCACGCCCGCGTGCTCGAACACCAGGGTGAACGGGGAGATGGACACGTCCTCCACCTCGCTCGCGAGCAGGTGCGGATCGGTGTAGGGGATCAGGAACCCGATCACGGCGATCGCACCGATGTAGAAGAGCAGGATGCGCAGGAAGACGGTGCGGATGGCCTTGGGGACGGTCTCGCGGGGGTTCTCGGCCTCGCCGGCGGCCACACCCACGAGCTCGGTGCCCTGGAAGGAGAAGCCCGCGACCATGAAGATGGCCATGATGCCCGTGAAGCCGTTGACGAACGGCGCCTCACCCGCGGTCCAGTTGTGGAACCCGGGGGAGGGACCGCCCAGGACGCCCAGGATCATCAGGACGCCCAGGACCAGGAAGATGACCACCGTGATCACCTTGATGAGCGAGAACCAGAACTCGCCCTCGCCGTATGCGCGTGCACTGAGCGCATTGAGGGCGAAGAGGATGGCCAGGAAGAGCGCGGACCAGATCCACGCGGGCACGTCCGGGAACCAGTAGCGCATGACCAGTGCGGCTGCCACGAGTTCCGCGGCCACGGTGATCGCCCAGTTGTACCAGTAGTTCCACCCGATGGCGAAGCCGAACGAGCGGCTGATGTACCGGGTGGAGTACTCCTCGAAGGAGCCGGCCACGGGGAGGTGGGTGGCCATCTCCCCGAGCGACTGCATCAGCAGGAACACCATGAAGCCGATGGCCGCGTACGCGAGGAGCGCGCCGCCGGGGCCCGCGGTGTTGATGGAGTTGCCGGACGCCACGAACAGGCCGGTGCCGATGGCACCGCCCATGGCGATCATGGTCAGGTGGCGGGACTTGAGCGAGCGTTGCAGCGAGCCGTCGGAGGGATCGTCCTGACGGCCGGGCTGAGGATCGGAGTGGTGGGACACATTGCTGCCGGGTGGCGTCGTGGCCACCTCTGCGTTTCCCCCACCGGACGAAGATGAAGACACTGGGCCCTCCCAGGCATGTGTTGGTCCGGCGTCGAGCGGATGCGCTGCGACTGACCGCAATTATGAGGCTTTCGCGAACCAGACCCGGCATTCCCACGCCAGGGCCCGCCGAAGTGATGACAAGTGCTCAGAAAAACAGCATCGCGGTGATTCCCAGCACACCCAGCAGCATGCACGCTCCAGCCGTGGTCATCACGGAAATGGCATCCGGCGCGAGCTTCTCGCCCGCGACCCCTAGAGCGGCCCGGGCATATCGGATGCGCTGGCTGACATAGATGCCTCCGGCCAGGGACAGGGACAGCCCGAACAGCACGAGGACGAAGCCGCCGTGGGTGGGCAGCCACCGGAGGTGAACGGCCGCGGCCGTGCAGAACGCCATCATGGTGCGCCCCCAGGACAGGACGGTCCGCTCGGGCTGCAGCCCGGGATCCTCGTGCGGACAGGGCGCCGCGGCCGGAGCGGGACTCATCGCGTCAGGACCACCACCACGAGCACACCGGACGCGATCGCCCCGCCCACCGCCACCAGGGGTGCGATCAACGGCAGGGGGAGGGGTGCCCTGTGCCGCATGGAGCGTTCCACGTTGAGCCACCGCACGGCGGCCCCCGCACTCAGGAGCATCCCCAGCAGCAGCAGGACGATGACCAGGAACTTCCGCACGGGCAGGTCGAAGAGATCCCCCGTGAACGCCTCGATCGCGATCCCCCCGGCCAGGAAGGCCAGGGACGTGCGGATCCACGCCAGGAACGTGCGCTCGTTGGCCAGGGTGAAGCGCGGGTCCGGTTCCGTCCCGCCGCGCAGGAGGCGGTGGCTGAGCGCATCACGACGGCGCTCGCCTGGGTCCTCGGGGTGGCTCACGATTCTCCTCGGGGTCGGAATCCGGGGTCCTCCCCCGATGGTAGGTGCAGCGGGGCGCACGAGGGGAGCGGAGAACCGGATCCAGGGGGCGCCTTGTTCGTCATCCTGCCCTGGGAGAGGATGGTTGCACTTGCACATGACGACAGCACGGAGGACCCACCTTGAGCTCGAGCAACCAGCCGACCGGAGATTCCCGCGCCCACGAGGGCGCACCGCGCGGAGGTGCGGGCCAGCAGCCCGCTGCCGGCGACCACGGGGCGTCCCAGGGTGCGCAGACCTCCTACGGGCAGCCCGCTGCAGCCCGGGACAGCAGCAGGAACCAGTGGGGCGGCCAGGACCAACCCGGTCACGGCCGTCAGGCCGTGGACACCCGGGGCGGACAGGGAGTACCCGTGGTCACGAACCAGTACCACCCCTATGCGCAACCGGCCGGCCGGTGGGAGTACGTTCCCGGTGGTCCCGAGGACGCGCAGCGCTATGCGCAGGCGAGCAAGAGCGCGGACACGTCCCTGGTTCTGGGCATCCTGGCCGTCACGGTGCTCCCGATCCTCGCTCCGTTCGCCGTGTGGCAGGCGAGCAAGGCGGAGAAGCTCGGCGGCCGCGCCACCCCCGGGAAGGTGCTCGGCTGGGTGGGCGTGGCGCTGCTGGTCCTGGGCCTGCTGTGGATCGGATTCGTCCTGGCCATGTGGGGCGTCATGTTTAGTGAGTTCCAGCAGAGCATGAACTCCAGCGTCTGACGCCCCGCAGCCGACCACGACGGCGGCCGGTCCCCTCGGGATCGAGAGGACCGCCCGTCGTCGTGGTGCCGCGGGGGTCACCAGATGGTGACGCGCTCCTCAGGGGGCAGCCACATGCCGTCGCCCTCCGTGACGTCGAACGCCTCGTAGAACGCGGCCACGTTGCGCGGTGTCTGTCCCGCCCGGAACTCCGCGGGGGAGTGGGGATCCGTGGCGATGCGCGTGCGCAGTGCCTCGTCCCGTGACTTCTCCTGCCACACGTAGCCCCACGAGATGAACAGCCGCTGGGCCGGGGTGTAGCCGTCGATGCTCTCGGTGTCCGGGGTCTGCTTCTTGTCCTGTGCGCTCCGCCATGCCTTGTAGGCGATGGACAGGCCGCCCAGGTCACCGATGTTCTCGCCCAGGGTGAGCTCGCCGTTGACGTGGGGAGCGTCGTCGGCGCCCTCGAACTGGGCCGGTGACAGTGCCGCGTACTGGCCCACCAGGCGGGCGGTGCGCTCCTCGAAGGCTGCGCGGTCCGCGTCCGTCCACCAGTTGCGCAGCCTGCCCTCGCCGTCGCACGTGGAGCCCTTGTCGTCGAAGCCGTGGCCGATCTCGTGCCCGATCACCGAGCCGATGCCGCCGTAGTTCACGGCGTCGTCCGCGCCCTCGTCGAAGAACGGGGGCTGCAGGATGGCTGCGGGGAACACGATCTCGTTGCGCAGCGGGTGGTAGTAGGCGTTCACGGTCTGCGGGGTCATCAGCCACTCGTGCTTCTCCACGGGCTGCCCGGCCTTGCGGGCGAGCTCCGCCACGGCGAACTCGGTGGTCCGCACCACGTTGCCCACGAGGTCCTCCCCGCGGATCTCCAGCGCGGAGTAGTCCTTCCACTTCTCCGGGTAGCCGATCTTGGGGGTGAACCCGGAGAGCTTCTTCAGGGCCTCCGCCCGGGTGTCCTCGGTCATCCAGTCCAGCGTCTCGATGGAGTCGCGGTAGGCCTCCAGCAGATTGGCCACGAGCTCGTCCATGCGGTCCTTGGCCGTGGGGGAGAAGTGCTCCGCCACGTACAGCTTGCCCACGGCCTCGCCCAGCGCGCCGTTCACCAGCCCGACGCCGCGCTTCCACCGCTCGCGCAGCTGCGGCGTCCCGGACAGCACCGTTCCGTAGAACGCGAAGTTCTCCGCCACGAACGCCTCGGGGAGGTACGCGGCGCGCGCGGACACCACGTTCCAGCGGGCCCAGGACTTCCACGCCTCGAGCTCGTCCTGCGTGAGCAGCGCGTCCAGACCGGTGAGGAAACTGGGCTGGGCGTTGATCACCGTGGCCAGGTGCTCGGGCGTGAGGCCCACACCCTCCAGCACCGCGTCCCAGTCCAGGTTCTGCACCTGACCGGTGAGCTCCGCGAAGCTCATGGGGTTGTACATCTTGGTCAGGTCACGGACCGTGACCTTGTCCCAGTGGTGGGAGGCGATGCGCGTCTCCAGATCCACGACCGCGCGAGCCTGCCGCGCGGCGTCGTCGAACCCGGCGAGCTCGAGCATCTTCTGGACGTGCCCCACGTACTTCTCGCGGATGGGCGCGTACTGCGCCTCGCGGTAGTACTCCTCGTCCGGCAGGCCCAGCCCGGACTGGCCCACGAACACCAGGTTGCGCTGCGGGTCACCCGGGTCCGAGTCCAGGTCGATGTCCAGTGCTGCACCGATGCCCCGCCGCATGGCCGTGCCGAACCAGCGCGAGAGGGCCCGCGGGGAGTCGATCGCGGCCACGGCGTCCAGGTCCTCGCGCAGCGGTGCGGCGCCGAGCTCCTCGATCCGCTCGGTGTCCATGAAGGACCGGTAGAGCAGCGCGATCTTGGTCTCCGCGCTCTGCTCCGCCCCGGACGACGCCGCCTGCTCACCGTCCGCGCTCGCGCCCGTGATGATCTCGCGCACCGCCTGCTCGGCCTGGTCCCGCAGCTCCACGAAGGCACCGGTGCCAGCCTTGTCGTCGGGGATCTGCGCGGTGCGCAGCCACGTGCCGTTGACGTGGCGGAAGAGGTCGTCCTGGGGGCGGACCGAGCGGTCGAAGGCGTCGAGGTCGAACACGGAAGTCGTCATGGTCACACGCTAACGATCAGCGCGGTGCGGCTCCACGGCCCGGCGGGCGCTTCTTCGGACAGCTAAACGGTGTCGACGCCCCGCCGAGGCCCTGCCCGTCCATCGTGCGTCGTCGGTGCAGGGCTGCGAGCTCAGTCCTCCTCGTCCGGGGAGGCGTCCGAGATCCGTTCCCCGTGGCGCTCCGCCATGAGCAGCTCCCACGTGCGGAACAGCCGTGGCAGGGAGATGATGACCAGTCCGCCCAGCATGTTGAGCGGGATCACCCACACGAACCACCCGAGCCAGCTCAGGTAGGAGTAGTCCCACCCGGCGTGCATGGCCCCGAAGATCACGATGGAGTTCAGGGCGCCGTGGAGCATCCCCAGCCCCACCACCAGAAATCCGCCGATCAGCGAGATCACGGCGGTCATCATGTCGTTGTTCGTGCCCTGCTGCATGCGGGTCATCAGGGTGATGGTGGACCCGGCCAGCAGCGCCAGGCACACGGTCTCCATGCCGAAGCCGTCCGAGACGTAGCCCGTGGCGCTCTCGATCAGGGTGGACGAGAAGTCCGGGAAGGCCGCCACGACCACCCACATGAAGGCCCAGCCGCCCACCAGGTTGGTCACCAGGGTCACGACCCACAGCCGCACCAGGGACCACCAGGAACCGTGCCCGGCCACCACCGCGTTGATGGGGAGCAGGAAGTCCTCGGTGAACAGCTCGGAGTGGGCCAGGCGCAGGGCCAGCAGACCGATGCCGAACGCCGTGCCAGCCAGCAGCTTGGAGCCCGTGGCGTCCATGACCGCGAGCATGGCCATGATGCCCAGACCCACGTCGATCCCGCCAAAGAGTCCCGTGACCAGCAGCGCCCGCCACGTGCGGTGCAGCCGGTCCGTGCCCTCCTGGACGGTGTTCTTGAACTCCTCGACCAGCTCGTCCTCGAGGGGCTGATCGGTGCGTCCCGAGGAGCGCCGGCGGGATTCGCTGTCGTGGGTGGGGGCCATGGGCTTCAGCGTAGGCCACGCGAGTGCGCCCGGCGTGCGCACCGGAATTCGCTCCGCCACCGTGCAGCAGCGCAGCAGACGCAGAACGCGCGCCTGATTTCTGCCCCAGCGGAGCAGACGCAGCGGGCGGCGGGGTGCCCGCGCCCGCTCCGGGGTGCTGCCTGCTCAGCCCTTCCCCGTGAACTCCGGTGTGCGCTTCTGCTGGAACGCGGCGAAGCCCTCGCGGTAGTCGTCCGTGGCGCACAGTGCGGCCTGGACCCCGCTCTCCCGGGACATGGACTCCCACAGCCCGGCGCGCTCGTCACGGACCTGCGCCACGAGTTTCTTGGACGCCACGAAGGCCTGCGTGGCACCGCGGGAGGCGCGGACCACGCGCTGCTCGGTGAACTCCACGAGCTCCTCGGCGGGCACCGCGCGAGAGAACAGCCCCGCGGCCACGGCCTCGGCGCCGGACATCATCTCGGCGGTGTAGATCAGGTCCAGCGTGCGGTGAGCACCGAGCCGCTCGGTGAACAGGGCGTGCCCGCCGGAGTCCAGGATGGCTCCCAGGTTGGCGAACGGCGAGCCGAACTTCGCGTCCTGCGCCACGTAGACCACGTCCGTGGCAATTGCCAGACCCAGCCCCACACCCAGGCACGCGCCCTGCACCGCCGCGAACGTGGGCGCCGGGAAGCCCGACATCTGCCGCATCAGGGGTTCCAGGGTGCCGGAGAGGTACCCCTCGGCGTCGTCCGTGGCCGGGTCCACGCCGGAGATGTCGCGGCCCGCGCAGAACACGCGGCCCGCACCGGTCAGCAGCAGGGCGCGGACCCCCGCGTTCTCGGCCTCGGTGTACGCCGCGGCGAGCTCCTGCAGGGCGCTCAGGTCCAGCGAGTTCCGCTTCTCGGGTGCGTTGAGCACCACGCGGGCGATGTCGTCCTCGATGGTCAGGTCGATCACGGTGTTCTCCTCGGGGTTCGGGCTGCGCGTGCAGAGTGCTGACAGGTGGCGGTGCGCCGCAGTGGGCCGGGCGACGGCGCGGCGCCGCCGTCTTTGTGCCCACGCCGGGCGGCCACGGCGTACCGTGCCGGCCGTGGTGCCGCGACCGCATCCGTGGGGTGCCGCCGTGCGGAGTCGCGCACCCGCCACGAGCGGGCAGGCACCGCGACGACGCCGCCCGGGGCCCAGTGCGGCGTCGTCGTGACAGTGGTGGGTCAGGCGTCGAAGTCCACGCGCAGCTCGTTCGAGGTGGGGCGGGTCTGGCACGTGAGCACGTAGCCGGCGTCCACCTCGTCCTTCTCGAGCGCGAAGTTCTCGTCCATCTCGAACTCGCCCCCGGTGACCTTGGCGCGGCACGTGCCGCACACGCCACCCGCGCACGCGAAGGGGACGTCCGGGCGCACGCGCAGGGCGGCGTTGAGCACGGTCTCCGCGGCGGACTTGGGCGAGTCCACCTGGGCCGAGGTGCCGTCCAGGTTGAACACGATCTTGTAGTTCTCGCCCTTGGGGTCGGCCTTGACCACGCGGCCCTGCTGACCCTGCGGCACGGTGGGCTTGCCCGTGGTGAACAGCTCGAAGCGCACGCGGGACTCGTCCACGCCGCGCTGCTTGAGGACGTCCCGGCACAGCTGCACGAGCTCGAACGGCCCGCACAGGAACCACTCGTCCGCGGAGTCCACCTGGATCACGTGGTCCAGCAGCTCCTCGAGCTTGTCGTGGTCGATCCGCCCGGACATCAGCGGCGAGATCCGCTGCTCGCGGGACAGCACGTGGTGCACCGCCAGCCGGGCGGGGTACTTGTCCTTGAGGTCACCCAGCTCCTCGGCGAACATCACGTCCATGGAGGAGCGGTTGGCGTAGATCACGTCCATCTGGGCGGTGTCCGAGGCGCGCAGCAGTGCGCGGGCGATCGCCATGATGGGGGTGATCCCGGAACCGGCGGCGAACGCGACCAGGTGCACGTTGCGCTTCTTGGCCACCTCCTTCTCCGCGAGCTTCTCGGGATCGTTCATGGAGGTGATGTTGACCTTGGAGGTGAACGCACCCTGCGGGTTCATCACGTCCAGGGTGTCGCCCGCGGAGAGCTGCTCGTTGGCCCACGTGGAGAACACGCCGCCCATGTCCTTCTTGATGGCCACGCGGATCTCACCCGGTGTGGGGTCCGCGCAGATCGAGTAGGACCGACGCACCTCGTGGCCGTTGATCATGGCGCGGATGGCCACGTACTGGCCCGGCAGGTAGTCGTAGTCCGCCACGAGGTTCTCGGGCACCTCGAACGTGACCTCCACGGCGTCGGAGGTCAGCCTGCGCACCTGGGAGACCGTGAGGGTGTTGAACGTGGCGCGGCGCTTGCCGCCGCCCGGGCTGGCTTCGGTGGCTTCCTCCAGGGTGGAGGTGTCCGCGGTTTCGCTCATGATCAGTGCACCTTGAAGTAGTCGAAGGGTTCTTTGCAGTCGTTGCACACCCACAGGGCCTTGCAGGACGTGGACCCGAAACGGGTCATCTCGCGCGTGTGCAGGGAGTCGCAGCGCGGGCACTTCACGGCCAGGCTCAGCCGCACCGGGCCGGAATTGTGCCCGGCGGCCGTCCGGCCGGTGGGCGGGGCGATGCCGTACTCGTTGAGCTTGGCCCTGCCCTCGGCGGACATCCAGTCCGTGGTCCACGCCGGGCGCAGCACCTGCACCACGCGCACGTTCTCGTAGCCGGCGGCCGCGACCGCCGCTTCGAGGTCCGCGGCCATGGTGTCCATCGCGGGGCAGCCGGAGTAGGTGGGGGTGATGACCACCACCGTCTCCACCTGCCCGGCCACGGCGTCCCGCAGCACCCCGAGGTCCTCGAGCGTGAGCACGGGGATCTCGGGATCGCACACGGTGGCGGCGACGTCCCACAGGGCGGCGTCGGCAGGATCGTCCGGGCGCCGGGAGGGCCCCAGGGGGACCTCCCGGGGCGCCACGCCGCCCGTGGGCGGCAACGAACGAGGAGGAACGCGGGAGAACATGGAACTCACCACGTGGCGCCGGGATGCTGGCGGGCGAGCCACTGCATCTCGGCGAGGATGTACCCGCGGTACTCGGAGTAGGCGCCGTCCCGCGGGGCCGCGGAGATCCGGGCCTGGGCCACGGTGGGGACCTCGAGCTCGGCCTGGGCCAGCAGCTCCGTGACCCGCTCCATGGTCCGCTCGCGCAGGGTGGAGGGGCGCACGGCGATGCCCTCGAGCTCGTCGTGCAGGGGCTCGTCCGCGAACAGCTCGTCCAGGTAGGGCCACATGTAGTAGAGCCCGTCCTGGATGCGCCGCTTGGACTCCTCGGTGCCGAGACCCAGGCGCAGGATCCACTGGGCGGCGTGGTCCTGGTGGTACTCCACCTCCTTGAGGGCCTTGTCCGCAATGGCGGCCAGGGTCTGGTCCGTGGAGGACTGCAGGGCCGAGTAGAGCTCGTACTGGTAGAAGGAGAACAGCATCTGCCGTGCGATGGTCTGCCCGAAGTCCCCGTTCTCCTGCTCCACGAGGCGCACGGAGCGGAACTCCTCCTCGTTGCGGAAGTACGCGAGCTCGTCCTCGGTCCTGCCCCACGCGGAGCCCGCGTACGTCAGCAGGAAGCGCGCGTGGCCGATGAGGTCCAGCGCGATGTTGCCGAGCGCGATGTCCTCCTCGAGCTCCGGTGCCCGGGAGATCCACCAGCCCAGACGCTGGGACAGCATCAGGGCGTCGTCGCCCAGGCGCAGCGCGTACTGGGCCACGGCCTCGGGAGCCTTGCCGCCGGTCTCCGCGATGTCCTCGGCGGTGATGGCGACGCCCGCGGACTGCTTGGTGGCGGAGTCGTGGGAGGCGAAGGCGCTCACAGGTGCTTCACCCCTTCGCTCTTGGTGTAGTACGTGGCGTGGCGGTAGCTCTTGCCCTGGGCGGACTCGAAGTACCCGCCCTTGGAGTCCGGGTCAGAGGCCGTGATGGCGTCCGCGGGGACCACCCACACGCTCGTGCCCTCGTTGCGCCGGGTGTAGAGGTCACGCGCGTTGCGCACGGCCATGGTGGCATCCGGGGCGTGCAGCGAACCCGCGTGCACGTGGGACAGACCGCGCGAGGAGCGCACGAAGACCTCCCACAGGGGCCAGTTCCCGCTCTGGTTCTCGCTCATGCTCAGGCTCCGATCAGCTCGGCGGAGCCGCGGCCCGCCATCACGGTGGTCTCGTCGATCTCCGTGCCGGTCTCCGCGGACGACGCCGCCGCAGCGGCCTCCGCGGCTTCCCGCGCCTGCCGCTGGGCGTAGGCCTCGGCGGCCTCGCGCACCCAGGCGCCTTCGGCGTGGGCCTCGCGGCGGCGCTTCATGCGCTGCACGTTGCACGGGCCGGAGCCCTTGATCACGGACATGAACTCGTTCCAGTCCAGCTGGCCGTAGTCGTAGTGGCCGCGCTCCTCGTTCCACTTCAGGTCCGGGTCCGGCAGGGTCAGGCCCAGGGCCTCGGCCTGCGGCACGATCATGTCCACGAAGCGCTGGCGCAGCTCGTCGTTGGAGAAGCGCTTGATGTTCCACTCCATGGACTGCTGCGAGTTGGGGGAGTCGGCGTCCGGGGGGCCGAACATCTGCAGGGCGGGGCCGTAGAAGCGGTTCACGGCGTCCTGCGCCATCTGCTTCTGGGCCTCGGTGCCGTGGGAGAGCTCGTAGAGGATCTCCCAGCCCTGGCGCTGGTGGAAGGACTCCTCCTTGCAGATGCGCACCATCGCGCGGCCGTACGGGCCGTAGGAGGCGCGGCACAGGGGCACCTGGTTGCAGATGGCGGCGCCGTCCACGAGCCAGCCGATCGCACCCATGTCCGCCCACGTGCGGGCCGGGTAGTTGAAGATCGAGGAGTACTTGGCCTTGCCGCTCAGCAGCTGCTCGTTGAGCACGGAGCGCGGGGTGCCCAGGGTCTCTGCGGCGGAGTAGAGGTACAGCCCGTGGCCGGCCTCGTCCTGGACCTTGGCCATCAGCACGGCCTTGCGCTTGAGGCTCGGGGCGCGGGTGATCCAGTTGGCCTCCGGCTGCATGCCGATGATCTCGGAGTGCGCGTGCTGGGCGACCTGACGGGTCAGGCTCTTGCGATAGGCCTCGGGCATCCAGTCCTTGGGCTCCACGCGGGAGTCCTCCTGGATGAGGTGGTCGAAGTGCTGCTGCTCGGCGGTGCTGTCCGTCTGGTCCGCAGTGGTGGTCTGCTCAGTCATGGTGTGTCCTCGGTTCACGGGTGAGATGGGAGCGGAGGATGAACTCTGTACGCTGCCAACGATAATAACTGACCGCTCGTTCAGAATATAGGCCCTCCATGTGGTCGTCAACACATTTTCCGCCCGCGGGGCCCGAGCACGTCAATGGTGGGGCGCTGCAATCCGCCCGCAATTTGTTGACACACGTCACATTTCACGGTTGTCTACTGACCGATCGTTCACAAATTCTGCGAGGAGCGCGGCATGCCACACCATCCTGTTCTCACGGGGGACCGCGCCTCCGAGTGGCTGGGCATCAGTGTGCAGCGGGCGGACCCCGGGCACTGCGTGATCTCCATGGTCGTCCGTGAGGAGATGCGCAACGGCTTCGGCATCGCGCACGGGGGGATGGTCTTCGCCCTGGCCGACTCCTGCTTCGCCATGACCTGCAACGACCCGGACCCGGACGGCACCACCATGACCGTGGCGCAGGGCGTGGACATCAACTTCCTGAGCTCCGCCCACCCCGGCCAGACGCTGGTCGCCGAGGGCCGCCGGATCGCCGTCGCCGGGCGCAGCGGCCTGTGCGACATCACCGTCTCCACGCAGGAGGGCGAGGTCATCGCCCAGTTCCGTGGCCGCAGCCGCACCGTTCCCCGTCGGAAGAAAGCGTGAATCCCATGACAACGTGCTCCGTGCCCAATCCGTACACGCCCGTGGACTCCCAGGATCCCTCGCAGCCGGATCCCGAGGAGCTGATGAGCCGGGACCAGATCGAGGCGCTGCAGACCGAGCGCCTGAACTGGACCCTGCACTACGCCTACGAGAACGTCACCGCCTACAGGGAGCTCTTCGACGAGCACGGGGTGCACCCGGACGACTTCCACGAGCTCGAGGACCTGGCCAAGTTCCCGTACACGGACAAGGAGTTCCTCCGGAAGGCCTACCCGTTCAAGTCCCTCGCCACGCCCATGTCCGAGATCCGGCGGATCCATGCGTCGTCGGGAACCACCGGGCAGCCCACCGTGGTGGCGTACACCGAGGAGGACCTGCTCACGTGGGGCTCCCTGGTGGCCCGGTGCTTCCGGATGTCAGGGATCAAGCCCGGTGACAAGGTGCACAACGCGTACGGCTACGGCCTGTTCACCGGTGGCCTGGGCGCGCACTACGGTGCGGAGCGCCTGAGGTGCGCCGTGATCCCGATGTCCGGCGGGCAGACCGAGAAGCAGGTCCAGTTGATCCGGGACTTCGAGCCGCAGGCCATCCTCTCCACTCCCACGTACCTGCTCACCATTGCGGACGGCTTCCGCAAGCTGGGCCTGGACCCGCGCGAGACCTCCCTGCAGCACGCCGTCCTGGGCGCCGAGCCCTGGACCGAGGAGATGCGCCACGAGATCGAGAAGACCTTCGGCATCACCGCGAGCGACATCTACGGTCTCTCCGAGGTTATGGGCCCCGGTGTGGCGGGTGAGTCGTGCGAGACCAAGGACGGCTCCCACATCTGGGAGGACCACTTCCGTCCGGAGATCATCGACCCGTTCGACGACACCGTGCTGCCCACCGGGCATCCCGGGGAGCTCGCGTTCACTGCACTGACCAAGCAGGCACTGCCGATCATCCGCTACCGCACGCACGACCTCACCCGGCTGCTGCCCGGCACCGCCCGCCCGGGGCACCGGCGCATGGGCCGCATCACGGGACGCTCGGACGACATGATCATCCTGCGCGGCGTGAACCTGTTCCCGTCCCAGATCGAGGAGCTCGCGCTGAAGATCCCGGCGCTGTCCCCGCACTTCACCCTGGAGATCACCCGGCCCAACCGCATGGACCAGATGACCATCCACATCGAGCGCCGCGAGGACGCCACCGTGGCGGAGGCCCAGGAGGGCGGACGCCGGCTGCAGCACGAGATCAAGACGAAGATCGGTTCGAGTGCCGCGATCGACATCGCCGAGCCCGGCACCCTGGAGCGCTCCTCGGGCAAGCTGCGCCGCGTGTACGACCGTCGCGACAAGTAGCCCGGGCGCTGCTGCCGGTCCTCCGCGGGACGGGAGTCGGGTGACGAGCCGGTAACCTGAACATCCCGTCCCCGGAAGATCGAGGCCCACGTCCATGCCCACCGAGCGCACCACCACCGCCACGGCCGACGACGCCGTTGCCGCACCCCGGCGCGGCCGTCCCGGCTACGACCGGGAGACCCTGCTGTCCGTGTGCGTGGACGTCTTCAACCGCTACGGCTACGACGCCACGTCCATGGGGATGCTCTCCAAGCACCTGGGTATCTCGAAGTCCGCGATCTACCACCACGTGCAGTCCAAGGAGGAGATCCTCGAGCAGGCCCTGGACCGGGCGCTGGACGCACTCGAAGCGGTGTTCGCGGAGGTGCTCGCGAGCGGCAGCGGCCCCGTGAACAAGCTCGAACGGATCCTGGACGGAACCGTGCGGGTGCTGGTGGACCAGATGCCGTACGTGACCCTGCTGCTGCGGCTGCGCGGGAACTCCGAGGTGGAGGAGGCGGCGCTGCAGCGGCGTCGCACCCTCACCCGCACCGTGGAGGACCTGGTGCGGCAGGCGCAGGAGCAGGGGGAGCTGCGCACGGACATCTCCGGCAAGTCCGCGCCGCGCCTGATGCTGGGGATGGTCAATTCGATCGTGGACTGGTACCAGCCCGGCCGCTCGGGCACGGTGGACCAGCTGGCCGCGACCGTGGTGACCATGGTCTTCGCGGGCCTGCGCGCCTAGGCACCCTCACGGGTACCCCGGAGCAGCGCGGGGATTCGCGGGGCCCGCTCACGATCGCGGGCGAACGGGCAGGCGCGCCCACTGATGCCGCGCGACCCGGCAGTCCGGAACCCACCCGGCGGCGACTGCGTCAGCTGCGGCGCGCGGAGAGGATGCAGAACTCGTTGTCCTCGGGGTCCGCGAGGACGGCGAACGTGGCGTCCTCGGGCTGGCCCACGTCCACGCGGCGGGCTCCGGCGGCGAGGAAGCGCTCTACGACGGCGTTCCAGTCCTCGGTGACATGGGGGGCGAAGTCCAGGTGGATCCGGTTCTTGACCGTTTTCGGTTCGGGCACCGGAAAGAACCAGATGGCCGGTTGAACCGAGTCGAATTCCGACCTGTCGTCCATGTCGGTGGTGGGGCTGGCGCGCGGGGCGATGCCTGCCTCCTCGGCGGTCTCTTGGACTACTACCCAGTCCAGTGCCTCGGCCCACCAATGGGCCTGGGCGTGGAGGTTGCGGCAGTCGATCACAACAGCGTAGAGACGCATGGGGTGCTCCTTGAACGGTGTGAAGCAAGCCTTCCAGATGGTGGCCGACGGCGGAAGATCCCGGGGCGAGGGAGCGTGCGGCGGGATGTTTGCGGGCGTCTCCGCGCGGCGGGCGCCTCGATGTCCGTACCGCCCGCAAGCCCACGCGGCTAGGGTGACGGCATGGAAATCTCCCGTTCCGGATCCATCGATTGCGTCGCGCTGATCCGCCTGTACGACGCCGTGGGGTGGAGCTCCTACACACGGCGTCCCGAGGACTTCGGGCCGATGACCGAGAACTCGTGGCTGGTGCTCTCCGCATGGGAGGCGGGCGAGCTCGTGGGGCTGGTGCGGGTGGTGGGGGACGGTGCCACGGTTGCGTACATCCAGGACCTCCTGGTGGACCCGGAGCACCAGCGTGGCGGAGTGGGGCGCGCCCTGCTGGAACAGGTCATGGCCGAGACCGAGCACATCCGTCAGACGTACATCACCACGGACGATGCCGCCTGGAACCGCCACGTGGTGAAGCTCTACCGCTCCCTGGGCTTCCGCCCCACCCCGGACCTGGGCTGCACCACGCTCGCGATCATGCGCTGAGCGGCCCCGGGCTCTGCAGCTGCTTCTTGAAACCGATATGGGACGGGCGGTAGCCCAGACGCTCGTAGAAACGATGGGCGTTAGGCCGCGAGGTGTCGGTGGTCAGCTGCAGCAGCGAGCACCCCGAGGCGAGCGCAACGGTCTCCGCCCAGGTGAACATCCGTTCCCCCAGTCCTTGACTGCGAAGGCTGGAGGACACCCGGACGGACTCGACCTGCAGGCGGCGTGCGCCCCCGCGGGACAGCCCGGGGATTACCGTGAGCTGCATGGTGCCCACCACGCCGCCTGCGTCGTTCCGGACGGCGGTCAGGAACTGGTGTGGATCGTCGTCGATCTCCTGGAAGGCACGCTCGTAGGCGGCCATGTCTTCGCCCTCCCGCGTGCTCCCCAGCGGATCATCCGCCAGGAGGCGAACGAGCGCGGGGACATCCTCTAGACGCGCCCGGCTGGGGCGGCACCGGGACCCGTCCGGCAGCACCCAGCGGGTGTCCGTCACGTGGATCGTCATGCCACGTCCTGGCCTGCTCCGCTGTCCGGGGTGGGCCACTGCTTGGCCACCAGGGTCAGGACGTCGTAGGTGGCCACGATCTCGTCCTTCTGGTTCGTGAGACGGGCGTCCCACGCCACCTCGCCGTACTCGTCCGTGACGCGCGGGGTGATCTTCTTGGCGGTCAGGGTCACGCGAATGGCGTCGTCGTAGGTCACCGGGGTGATGAAGCGCAGGTTCTCCAGCCCGTAGTTGGCGAGCACGGGACCCGGGGCGGGCTCCACGAACAGACCCGCGGCCCAGGAGACCAGCAGGTAGCCGTGGGCCACGCGGCGCGGGAAGAACGGGTTGGCCATGGCGGCCTCCTCGTCCGTGTGCGCGTAGAAGGTGTCCCCGGTCCTCTCCGCGAACTCCTGGATGTCCTCCAGTGTGACGGTGCGCAGGTCCGAGACGAACTGGTCACCGATCCGCAGGGTCTGCAGGGACTTCCGGAACGGGTGCTCGCCCGTGCCGTTCGCCACGTCCTCGCGGGTCACGGTGTTGGCGGCGGCACCCCAGTGCCACTGCCCGGTGATCCCGGTCAGCAGGTCCGGGGAGCCCTGGACGGCGGTGCGCTGCATGTAGTGCTTCACGGCGCGCACACCACCCAGCTCCTCGCCGCCGCCGGCGCGGCCGGGCCCGCCGTGCACCAGGTGCGGCACGGGGGAGCCGTGGCCGGTGGAGGTCCTGGCGTCGTCGCGGTCCAGGAACAGCACGCGCCCGTGGTACGCGCCGATCCCGGAGGCGAACCGCGCCGCGAGCTCAGGGGAGTGGGTGCACACCGTGGCCACCAGGGAACCGCCACCCAGGGCGGCGATCTCCACGGCGTCCGCCACGTCACCCGAGTAGCCGAGCACGGAGGTGACCGGGCCGAACGCCTCGACCTCGTGCACGGCGGGGGTGCGGGCATCGTCGAACGAGAGCACGGTGACGGGGAAGAACGCGCCGTCCTGGGGGACCGAGGAGAGCTCCTCGGGACCACCCAGCTCCACGGTGGCGCCGGAGTCGATCAGGGTGCGCACGGAGCGCAGCACCTCGAAGTACTGGTCCTCGGAGGACAGCGGGCCCACCGTGGTGGCGGCGTCCCGGGGATCCCCGACCACGGCGCGCTGGGCGGCGCGCTCCTTGAGGGCGGTGATCACGGCGGGCTTGATCTCCTGCGGGACGATCACCCGGCGGATCGCGGTGCACTTCTGGCCCGCCTTCGCGGTGATCTCCAGGACCACGGACTTCACGAACGCCTCGAACTCGGGGGAGTCCTCGGTGACGTCCGGGGCCATAATGGCGGCGTTGAGCGAATCCGTCTCCGCCGTGAAGCGCACGCCCTTCTCCTGCACGTGGGAGTGCGCACGCAGGGACCGGGCGGTGGCCGCGGAACCGGTGAAGGCCACGTGGTCGCGGGCGTCCAGGTGGTCCAGCAGGTCCCGCGCGGAGCCGGAGACCAGCTGCAGGGAGCCCTCGGGCAGCAGCCCGGAGTCCAGCATGAGCCGCACGCACGCCTCGGTCACGTACCCGGTGGGGGTCGCGGGCTTCACGATGGTGGGCACCCCCGCGATGAACGCGGGCGCGAACTTCTCGAGCATGCCCCACACGGGGAAGTTGAACGCGTTGATCTGCACGGCCACACCGGGCAGCCGGGTGTACACGTGCTCACCCAGGAACGAGCCGTCACGGGAGAGCTGCTCCACGGCGCCGTCCACGACCACGTTCGAGTTCGGCAGCTCGCGCCGGCCCTTGGAGGAGAACGTGAACAGGGTGCCGATGCCGCCGTCGATGTCGATCAGGTGGTCCTTGGCGGTGGCCCCGGTGGCGTAGGAGATCTCGTACAGCTCCGCCTTGTGCTCCCCGAGGTACTGGGCCAGCTGCTTGAGGATCAGCGCGCGGTCGTGGATCCGCAGGGTCCCCAGGGACGCCTGTCCCACGGTGCGCGCGTGCTCCACGGCCCCGGCGGTGTCGATCCCGTCCGTGCACACGCGGGCCACGAGCTCGCCGGTGGCGGCGTCGCGCACGTCCGCGATCTTCTGCGGGTCCTCCGGGCGCCACCACGCACCCTTCACGAAGCTGGGCAGGATCTGCGGCTGCCGGGTGTCGGCTGCCTGGTTCTGGGTGCTCACGCGGGGTCCTCCGGACTGTCGCGGCCGTTAGCCGAACGATCGGTCAGTATTGATCCCAGGATAACCTAGGTCACACAGGGGCACCATGGCCGTCACCCCGGGCATCCGGCCCACGACGCCGCCCGGCGGCCTTCCGCGCGGAACGCGCCCGAGCGGCGTCGTGCCCCCCATGAGACGAGGAGCAGACATGCACGAGGACCCGACCCCCGCGGACGCACGCGTGGAGAACGGGCGGCGCGCGGCGTCGTCGGACCAGCAGAAGGGCAGGGCGTTCGACCCCTGGAACATCGAGCTGGGCGAGCTGGACCGGAAGATGGGCGTGGAGGTGGAGGAGCAGTCCGCGGAGCGGATCGTGGCCACCATGCCCGTGGAGGGCAACCGGCAGTCCCTGGGGCTGCTGCACGGCGGGGCGTCCGTGGCGCTCGGGGAGATGCTGGGCTCGTGGGCCGCGGTGATCCACGGCTCCACCATGGGCAAGGTGGCCGTGGGTGTGGACATCAACGCCACGCACCACGCCTCCGCCACGAGCGGCCGGGTGCGCGGGGTGGCCACGGCCATCCGCCTGGGCCGCACCATGACGAGCCACGAGGTGGTCATCACGCACATCGACACCGGCCGCCGGCTGTGCACGGTGCGGATCACGAACTTCCTGAAGGATGCCCCGGACGCGGCCTGAGCAGGGGAGCCAGAACATTAGAGGCACGATCTGACGCGGATCTGCCTGCTGTGGTGGGCATGTCCCGCCTCAGATGTTCCGCCGCCGCTGCCGCCACTGACGACGCCGCCCGGGCACAGAGCCGCCCCGGCGCCGCTGACATGCGGTGCCGGGGCGGCTCGTCGTCCGCAGGAGGGCTGAGGAGCCCCTCCGGTGCGGACGAGGTGAACGCGGGGGTCGCGGTCCCGGAGTCACCGGCCCCAGTGACCGTGCCGCGACCCCCGCGGGTTCAGGAGCAGTTCGTGACCGCTGGACGGATCAGAACTGGGCGCTCTCGGTGGAGCCCTCGAGAGCGATGGTCGAGGAGTTGGGGTTGACCACCTGGGACACCAGGTCGAAGTAGCCGGTGCCCACCTCGCGCTGGTGCTTGGTAGCGGTGTAGCCGCGCTCCTCGGCGGCGAACTCGCGCTCCTGCAGCTCCACGTACGCGGACATCTGGTTGCGGGCGTAGCCGTGGGCCAGATCGAACATGGAGTAGTTCAGGGCGTGGAAGCCCGCCAGGGTGATGAACTGGAAGCGGTAGCCCATGGCGGCGAGCTCGCGCTGGAACTTGGCGATGGTGTCGTCGTCCAGGTGCTTCTTCCAGTTGAAGGACGGCGAGCAGTTGTACGCCAGCATCTGGTCCGGGAACTCCTCGTGGACGGCCTCCGCGAACTTCTTGGCGAGGTCGAGGTCCGGCGTGCCGGTCTCCATCCAGATCAGGTCCGAGTACGGGGCGTAGGCCTTGGCGCGGGCGATGCACGGCTCCACACCGTTGCGGACCTTGTAGAAGCCCTCGGCGGTGCGCTCACCGGTGATGAACTCGGCGTCCTGCTCGTCCACGTCCGAGGTGATCAGCGTGGCGGCCTCGGCGTCCGTGCGGGCGATGATGATGCTGGGGACGTCCTCCACGTCCGCCGCGAGGCGCGCCGCGTTCAGGGTGCGCACGTGCTGCTGGGTGGGGATCAGCACCTTGCCGCCCAGGTGGCCGCACTTCTTCTCGGAGGCCAGCTGGTCCTCCCAGTGCACACCGGCCGCGCCCGCGTCGATCATGGACTTCATGAGCTCGAACGCGTTGAGCGGTCCGCCGAAGCCGGCCTCCGCGTCTGCGACGATCGGCGCCATCCAGTTCTCCACGGTGTGGACGTCCTCGGCGTGCTCGATCTGGTCCGCGCGCTTGAGCGCGTTGTTGATCCGGCGCACCACCTGCGGGACGGAGTTCGCGGGGTAGAGGGACTGGTCCGGGTAGGTCTGGCCCGCCAGGTTGGCGTCACCGGCCACCTGCCAGCCGGAGAGGTAGATGGCTTTGAGCCCGGCCTTGACCTGCTGGACCGCCTGGTTGCCGGTCAGAGCGCCCAGAGCATTGATGTAATCCTCCGAGTTGAGCAGGTACCAGAGTCGTTCCGCGCCGCGGCGGGCGTTGGTGTGCTCTTCTCGAAAGGAACCCTGCAGACGCAGGACCTCCTCGGGCGCGTAGTCACGGGTCACACCCGCCCAGCGGGGGTTCTCCTCCCAGTCGCGGGCCAGCTCGTCGGCGCTGCGGAGGTTGCTGTTCTCGGTGCTCATCTCGGTCTCCTTCGATCGTCCGTCCCGGCGGCCTGCGGAAGCTCCGCACGGGTAACTTGATGTCTTCCACTTTTGCCGCGATCTGCACTACCGCATAGAGGTTTTTGGTGTGAAGAACCGCGTTTCTTCACGTTGACGAAAAATCGCCGTAAACTCGGGGTATGACCCCCACCACAGGACCCCGCAGGCGCCGTCGCACCGTCGACGCCGCTCCCGCCGCCTCCACTGCCGAGCGCACCCCGGGTGCCGGGGGGCCCGGAGTCGGTGCCGCGGGCCGTGCCGCACCCGCCGGTCGCGGGGTGCCGTCCTCCGGAGCGGGGCATGCGGGTGCGCAGGCAGGGACCGGACGAGCCGGCGGCGGCGCGGCCCCCGGCGCGGGCCGCTGGGCACCCGGCGGCGCTGCGTCGTCGTCCGGTGGTCGCGGTGACCGGTCCGCGTCCGAGGGGCGCGCGGGGTCCGCCGTGCCCGAGGACGAGGCGGGGGACCCCACGGATCCCATCGTGCTGGGGCGGCGCATCCGGTACCGCCGCAAACGGCTGCGGATCACGCTGGAGGAGCTCGCGCGCACCGTGGGCATGGCGCCGTCCGCCCTGTCGCTGATCGAGAACGGCAAGCGCGAGCCGAAGCTCAGCACCCTGTCCGCGATCGCCGGTGCGCTGGACATGGGCGTGGAGCAGCTGCTCGGCTCCAAGGCCCCGTCCCGGCGCATGGAGCTGGAGATCCAGGTGGAGCGGGCGCAGCGCGGACCCATGTACGCGGCCCTCGGGCTGCCCACCGTGCGGATCGGCCCCGGGGTGAGCACCGAGGCGCTCGAGGCGCTCGCCGCGCTGCAGCAGCAGCTCGGGCAGCGGCTCGAGGAGCAGGCGGCCACCCCGGAGGAGGCCCGCCGGGCGAACACCCAGCTGCGCGCCCGAATGCAGGGCGTGAACAACTACTTCGAGCGCATCGAGACCATGGCCGCGGAGCTGCTGTCCGCGATCAAGCACACGGGCGGGCCGCTGTCCGAGCACCACATCTCGCGGCTGGTGGAGCACGTGGGGTTCGAGATCCACCAGGTCCCGGACCTGCCCCACTCCACGCGCTCCGTGACGGACCTGCGCAACCGGCGCTTCTACCTCCCGGCCAGCGCCGGGGCAGGCTCCCCGTGGTCCGTGCTGTTGCAGGCGGTGGGGCACCACCTGCTGGGGCACCAGCGCCCCGCCAACTACGGGGAGTTCCTGGAGCAGCGGGTGGAGACCAACTACTTCGCGGCGGCGATGATGATCCCGGAGGCCTCCGCGGTGGACCTGCTGGCGCGTGCCAAGTCCCAGCGGGAGCTGTCCGTGGACGACCTGCGTGACGCGTTCGCGGTGTCCCACGAGACCGCGGCGCACCGGATGACGAACCTGATGACCCACCACTTCGACATCCCCACGCACTTCGAGAAGGTGCACTCCTCCGGGATCATCCACAAGGCGTGGCAGAACGACGGCCTGCAGTTCCCCACGGACCACAGTGGCGCGGTGGAGGGCCAGCGGGCCTGCCGGTTCTTCTCCGCGCGCCAGGCGTTCTCCGGGACCAACCGGCTGCTGTCCCACTTCCAGTACACGGACACCCCCAACGGGACGTTCTGGTGCTCCGCGCGTGTGGAGGGCTCCGAGCACGGGCAGTTCTCCATCTCCTTCGGGGTGCCCTACGAGCACGTCAAGTGGTTCCGCGGCCGCGCCACCGACTACCGCCGCACCTCCACGTGCCCGGACCCCGCGTGCTGCCAGCAGCCCTCGCCGGCGCTCGCCGACCAGTGGGACGGGCAGTCCTGGCCCTCCGCCCGACCGGCCACCCACATGCTCGCCGCCATGCCCGTCGGGGCGTTCCCCGGCGTGGACGAGACCGAGGTCTACCGGTTCCTGCAGCGCCACGCACCCACCGTTGAACTGGATGCGGACCTCGCGTAACGTCCGTCACGTTCCTGCTGCCGCGTGGCCGACCGTTCTCGCGCCTGCGGCTCCCCGTTCCGGAGCGCCGTCGAGGCTTTCCGCACCCGGGGAGCATCTCCCGGGGGCGACGACGCCGCGCGGCCCCGTCCATGACGAAAGGCCCCTCCCATGAGCATTTCCACGTGCGACCTCTACGACGAGCGCGGTGACGAGCTGCAGTCCGTGACCACCCAGTTCATCTCGGTGGGCGGCGTGCACCGCTTCACCGGGCCCATCCGCACGGTGCGGTGCTTCGAGTCCAACGTGGACGTCAAGGAGCTCGTGGCCACCCCGGGTGACGGCGCGGTGCTCGTGGTGGACGGGCAGGGTTCCATGAACTGCGCGCTGCTGGGCGACAACGTGGCCCGCACCGCCATGGAGAACGGCTGGGCGGGGTTGGTGATCAACGCCCCGGTGCGGGACCGGGTGGAGCTCGCCACCCTGGAGATCGGGGTCAAGGCCCTGGGCACCAACCCCCGCAAGTCCTCGCCCAACGACTTCGGGGAGACGGATGTGATCCTCAACTTCGGTGGCGTGACCTTCCGCCCCGGTAAGACCCTGTGGGCGGACGAGGACGGGATCCTCGTGGAGCGCTGAGGCAGGGCCCCGTCGCAGGGGTGGTTTCCTGGCGCGGAGGCATCGGCGGGCAGGCGCGGCCCCAGGAAAGGCGTCCCGTCCGTGCACGGCCCGCCGCGGCGTTGGCGGCGTGCAGCAGGCGCCCCGGGTCGGAGCCGGAAGCGCTCGCCCGGCGTGCGCAGATCCATTGCCGAGCACGAGAGACGGGCGCGCCCCCGAGGGGGCGCGCCCGTCCTGCACGCAGGAAGCAAACCCTTTCTACTTCTTCAGCACGAACGTGGAACCGTTCCAGACGTACTTCAGGGTCTTCCCGTTCGGGGCCCCACCCGGAGCCACGTCCTTGACGAGGATGGTGGGCTCGCCGGAGGCGTCGATCGTCAGCCCCGCCGGGTTGGTCGGGTACGGTGTGATGACGTTCGCCTCGGGGATGGTGCCGTTGGACGAGTAGCCCTCGTCGGTGGGGGAGATCACCGTGACGCCCTTGCTGGAGCTGAGGTAGAGG
The DNA here is from genome assembly GCF_003226895.2 of Kocuria tytonis. Taxonomy (GTDB): domain Bacteria; phylum Actinomycetota; class Actinomycetes; order Actinomycetales; family Micrococcaceae; genus Kocuria; species Kocuria tytonis. The sequence goes on along the minus strand of NZ_PNJG02000002.1, from coordinate 198,615 downwards.
TTGCCGTGCGTGTCCACGGGGGTGTTCCCTGCCACGTCCCACACCTGGTCCCCGATCACGGGGGCCGGTCCGAACGAGACCAAGGTGGTGGCATCCCGGTTGACCTCGTAGTTCACGGGGGTATTGCCCTGGTAGACCGCGAAGCTGGGCTGCTTGCCCTGAGGTGCGGTGTCTGCGTGCATCACGCGCTCGTAGGACACGACCTCCATGGGTCCGTACGCGGGGTGGTTCATCTGGAACCGTCCCGTCGCGGTGCACACACCAGCACACGGGTCCTCGACGGCGGGAAGCGCGGAGCGGGCGGGGGCGGTGCTCGAGGACTGCTGCACCGACTGCGCCGGTGTCGTGGCCACCGTGCTCTGGGCATCCGCGCTCCGGGTTTCCGGGGTCTGGGTGCTCGGGGCGGCGGTCGCGGTGGCGGCCGTGCTCGCGGCGGGGGACGGCGCCGCCTCGGCGGCCTGCGAGGGTCCGCCTGCCTGTGCGCAGCCCATGAGCAGCGGCGCGGCCAGGACGGCGGCGGTCAGGGTCTTGGTCCTCGTGGAGTGCATCTGAATCACCTCTCGGTCGCGGAGATCTCTGTGATCGCCAATGCATCCATCCTCCGTCAGGTAATTTGCTATTGCAACCGGCTGTGACCGGATCGTGACCGCCTCTTTCGGCGCAGGCGGGACGGCGGTCGACCACCCCGGCCCTCGCACATATGGGAAGCGGCCCCGCCGCAGCGGGACCACTCCTCTTTGATCCGGGCCGGGCGCCGCCAGCCGGGGCGCGGGCTACTTCGTGACCACGAACTGGGAGCCGTTCCACGACCGCTTCACCGTCTCCCCGGTGAACACGTAGTCCTTGTCGAGAACCTTGTGGGTCACGGTGGGTTCCCCGGAGGGATCGATGCTCACGCCCGCGCTCTGGAACGGGAGCTGCGGCATCTCCGACCCGGGCAGGGCGCCGTGGGAGTCGTAGCTTCTCTCGGTGGGGCTGATCACCGGGGCGCTCATGCTGTCCGAGAAGTAGACATTGCCGTACTTGTCCACAGGGTCCTTGGGCCCCCCGCATCTGGTCCCCGATCGCGGGCTCGGGGCCGAAGGACACCACGGTGGTGTTCTCCGGGGACGCCACGTACCCCACCGAGTGGCCGTCCTGGTACACGGCGTAACTGGGGCACTTGCCCTGGGGGCAGTGTCCGGCGCGGTGGTCAGCGTGCAGGGCACGATCCCCATGGGGCCGAATGCGGGGTGCTCGAGCTTCACGCGGGCGGTCTCATCGCACACGCCGGCGCACGGGTCCTTCACTGTGGGCAGCGTGGAGCCGGAGCCGGGCGCTCCGCTCGAGGGCGGCGCGGCGGGGACGACGCCGCTGCGGCTTCCGTCTGCGATGCGGTCGGGCTGCTTGCCTCGGTGGCCTGCAGGGGCCGCTTCCTGGCAGGCGTGCGGGTCGCACCGTGTGCGCCCGCAGAGGGTTCCTCGAGGGCCATGAGGCGTCCGTTCTGCCAGGCCCACAACGCCTCCCCTCCGGTTTGCCTGCCCGCATGGTCCACGCAGCGTTGGATGACCATGGGTTCACCGGTGGCATCCAGTCGTAGCCCCGCACGCTGGAAGGGGTACTTCGGGTTCTCGGCCCCGGGCATGGTGCCGTGCGAGCCCAGCCCCCTGGCCGTGGAGGTCAAGGCGGTCACGCCTTCGTCGTAGGTCAGGTACACGTTGCCGTACTTGTCCACGGGATGCTCCGTGGCTACGTCCCACACCTGTCCGCCGTACCACTTCTCGGGGGGGATCACCTCCAGCGGTCCGAACACCGGGCGGTTCACGGGGACCCGGCCGGTCTCCTTACCCGTCCCGGCGCTGGGGTCCTCCACCTCGGGCAGAACCATGGCGGGGTGGGCACCGTCCACCCCGGGGTCCTGTCACCCCGGTGGCGAACCCGGTACGTGCGGCAGTGGCGCTCTGCCCGGTCACCTGGCCGAGCATCCCGGCGCTGCGGCTCTGCCCTGTGCCGGTCTGCTCGGCGGTGGGACTCTGCGCCTGGGCCGTTCGGTCACGGGGAACCAGCGGCGCGGTCACGAGAACGAGCGGCCCACGCAGCGCTGCGTGGACCGCTCGTCGTCGCCCCCTCCGGGTCCCAACCCCGGTTCTCTCCCCTTCTCCCCGCGCCGGGTTCCCACCCCGGCGCCGGCCCATTTCTCCCCTCCGGGTGGGGGCCCGGATCCTTCGGGTGGGACATGCCCCACCCTGAAGGATCTGATGTGCGTGTGCAACCAGTCGTGATCGAATCGTGACCGGAAGAAGCCCGCCACTCGGGGCCTCCGGGTGGCGGGCTGCAGCGCACAACATGCCTCTGACCTGGTCAGACAGCGGTCACGGGGTCATGAGTAGTCGTAGAAACCCTTCCCGGACTTCTTGCCCAGTTCACCGCGCTCCACCATGTCCCGCAGGAGCTGCGGGGGAGCGAAGCGGGGTCCGAGCTCCTTCTCCAGGTACTCGGCGATGCCCAGGCGGACGTCCAGGCCCACGATGTCGGTCAGCGCGAGCGGGCCCACCGGGTGCTTGTAGCCGAGCGCCATGGCGTTGTCGATGTCCTCGGGGGAGGCCACACCCTCCTCGACCATGCGGATGGCCTCCAGGCCCAGAGCCACGCCCAGCCGCGAGGACGCGAAACCGGGAGCGTCCTTGACCGTCACGGGGGTCTTGCCGATCCCGGCGACCCACCGTGCCGTGAGGTCCTGCAGCTGCTGCGAGGTGCGCTCGCCCACCACGATTTCCACGAGCTTGGAGGCGGGCACCGGGTTGAAGAAGTGCATGCCGCAGAAGCGCTCGGGGCGGTCCAGCTCGGCGGCGAGCCCGTCGATCGACAGGGAGGACGTGTTGCTGGCCAGCCACGCGTCCTCGCGGAGGTTGGCCTCCACGTTCTGCAGGGAGGAGACCTTCAGGTCCCAGAGCTCGGGGACGGCCTCGACCACCAGCTCGCAGTCCCCGAAGTCCGCGTGGTCCACGCTGACCGTGAAGTTCTCGGTCCACACGTCCAGGTTGCCGTCGATCTTCCCGCGCTCCAGGGACTTGGCGAGGTCCGACTCCACGCGCTCCTTCGCGGCCTCCGCCGCCGGCGCGTCCACCTCCACCACGGTCACGCGGGATCCTGCGATCAGGAACGCGTGGGCGATCCCCGCCCCCATGCGCCCGCCGCCCAGCACACCCACGGTGGCGGGAACGGCTGCTGCGGTGTTGTCGCTCATTTTCGGGGCTCTTTCTTGCGGTCCAGGAATGCCTGCATGCGGTCGAACTTGGCCTGGGACTCGAACAGGATGGCCTGTGCGAGTTCGTCCACGTGGGGGTGGGCCTCCCGCGGCATGGCGAACACGCGCTTGCTCACGCGCACGGCCAGCGGGTCCTGCGCGGCGATCCGGTCCGCGAGCGCGTCCGCCGCCGCGAGCAGCTCGTCCGGTTCGTGGATCTCGGTGATCAGCCGCGCCGCCAGGGCCTCGTCCGCGGAGAGGATGCGCCCGGCCAGCAGGATGTCCTTGGCCAGTGCCTCACCGGCCAGCTCCCTGAGCCGCCACAATGCTCCTGCCGCGGCGATGATCCCCAGCCCGGCCTCCGGCTGCCCCACCTTCAGGCGCGGCGTGCCGATCCGGAAGTCCGCGGCCCACGCGAGCTCCGCGCCGCCGCCCAGGGCGTAGCCGTCCAGGGCCGCGATCACGGGCATGGGCAACTTGGCGATCCGGTCGAAGAGCTGCGAGTTCACCCCGCGCAGGGCGTCCGCACGACGCCGCTCGCGCAGCTGGGCGATGTCCGCCCCGGACGCGAAGATCCCCTTGCCGTTCACCCGGGTGCCGCTCAGCACCATGATCTTCGGTTCGCGCTCCAGGTATCCGCATACCGTGTGCAGCTCGTCCACCATGACCTGGTCGATCGCGTTGCGCACGTCCGGGCGGTCCAGGGCCACGTGCAGGCGGTCCGGCAGTTCGCGCACTCGCAGCGCGGTGAACTCCGCGGCCCATGCGGGCGTCTCGTCCGTGGCCGGCTCCTGCGGGGCGGCGGCTGCCACGGGGGAGTCGCCGTCCGCCGGGTTGCCGGAGGACGATCCGTCCGTGGCGCTCCCGTTCCCGGGGGCCGACGCCGCATCGGTGCCGCTCCCAGGGGTCGACGCCGCGGCGGTGCCGTCCGCGTGGGGGCCGCGGGCGGCGTCGTCGTGGGCGGTGTTCGCGTCCGTCACGGCAGGATCACACCCGCTCCACGAGCAGGGCGGCGCCCTGGCCCACGCCGATGCACATGGTGGCCAGGCCCTTGGCGCTCTGCTCCCGCTCCATGCGGCCCAGCAGCGTGATCACGATGCGCGAGCCCGAGGAGCCCAGCGGGTGGCCCAGGGCGATCGCGCCGCCGTCCCGGTTCACGATCTCCGGATCCAGGCCCAGGCGGCGGATGGAGCCGAGGGACTGGGTGGCGAAGGCCTCGTTGATCTCCACGGAGCCGAGGTCCCCCACGGACCAGCCGGCGCGTTCGAGCACCTTCTCGGAGGCGGGGACCGGGCCGAGGCCCATGATCTCCGGGGCGAGACCGGCGGAGGCGCCGTCCACCACGCGGGCGCGGGCGTTGAGGCCGTACTTGGTCACGGCGCGCTCGCTGGCCACGATGATGGCCGAGGCGCCGTCGTTGAGGGAGGACGAGTTGCCGGCGGTGACCACCGAGCCGCCCTTGACCACGGGGCGCAGCTTGGCGAGCACCTCGGGGGTGGAGCCCTCACGGGGCCCCTCGTCCGTGTCCACCACGGTGACGGCGCCCTTGCGGCCCTTGACCTCCACGGGGACGATCTCCGCCGTGAAGTGGCCCGCCCGGATGGCCGCAATGGCCTTGGTGTGGGATTCTGCGGCGAACTGGTCCGCGTCCTCGCGGGAGATGCCGTCCACCCGGGCGACCTCCTCGGCGGTCTCCGGCATGGAGTAGGTCATCTTGCCGTCGCGCGCGAGCGGGCCGTCCAGGAACGCGGGGTTCGTGAAGCGCCAGCCGATCGAGGTGTCGTAGACCTCACCGGGCTTCGCGAATGCGGTGGCGGGCTTCTCCATGACCCACGGGGCGCGGGACATGGACTCCACGCCACCGGCCACCACGATGTCCGCGGCGCCGGACTTGATCATCTGCGAGGCGATCGTGATGGCGGACATGCCGGAGGCGCACAGCCGGTTGACCGTCATGCCGGGAACGGTGTCCGGGTAGCCGTTGAGCAGCCACGCCATGCGGGCCACGTTGCGGTTCTCCTCGCCGGCGCCGTTGGCGTTGCCCAGGATGACCTCGTCCACCAGGGAGGGGTCGATCCCGGCGTCCTCCACCACGGACCTGATGCACAGGGCGGCCAGGTCATCCGGGCGGACCGAGGACAGCGCCCCTCCGTAGCGGCCCACGGGGGTGCGGGCTCCTCCGACGAGAAAGGCTTGCGGCATCTCGGACATGGCGTCTCCTCAGTGGTGCATTAACTGACCGGTCGTTGCACAGGTTCCCCGATCGTGTGAGCCACGTCAATCGGGACGTCACGGACCGCTGGGCCGGGTGCGGGCGAACGGGCTCGGCACCCCTGCGGTGCCGAGCCCGTTCACCGTGCCCGCTCACGGGGCCCTGCGGTGCCACCTCCCGGTGGTCACCACGGGGCGGCTCAGTGGCGCGCGGCGCCCGCGGCCGGGGCGACGTCGCCCTCCGGCTCACCCGCCACCGGGGGGACGATCTCGCCGGGGTGGGACTTCACGTACTCCTCGTGCACCTCGGCCACGTGCAGGTCCTTGCCCTGGTCGGACGAGCGCACGAAGCACACGGCGACGAAGGAGACCAGCGACAGCAGGGAGATGTACAGGCCGATGGTCCAGGCCATGCCGGTCCTGTTGAGGAGCAGCTGGGCGATCATGGGGGCGAAGGCCCCGCCGATGATCGAGCCCAGTGCGTAGCCGATGGAGACGCCCGAGTAGCGGATGCGGGCCGGGAACATCTCCGCGTACATCGCGGACTGCGGACCGTAGGACGGGCCCAGCCCGATGGTCAGGATGAAGATGGCCAGCGCGAACAGCGGCAGGGACGCGGTGTTGAGCACCCACCACATGGGCACGGCCCACAGGATGATGATGCCGTAGCCGATCTGGAACGTGCGCTTGCGCCCCACCTTGTCCGACATCCACCCGCCCAGCATGGTGAACACGAGCCAGCCGACGCCGCCCACCAGGGAGGCGATCAGGGTCTCCGGGCGGGACATGTGCAGCACCTTGTTGCCGTAGGACGCGAAGAACGCGATCACCAGGTAGCCGGCGGCGTTGTTGCCGGCGAAGATCAGCGCGGCCAGGACGATCTCGCGGGGGTACTTGCTGAACAGCTGGCCCAGGGGGGCGGAAGACTCCTTGGCGCGCTGCTGCATCTCCAGGAACACGGGGGACTCGTCCACGGAGCGGCGGATCAGCCAGCCCACGAAGATCAGCACGATCGAGAACAGGAACGGCACGCGCCAGCCCCAGGCCTCGAACTGCTCGGGGGTCAGCGCGGTGCTCAGACCGAACATGAACAGGGTTGCCAAGAGCATGCCGATGGGCACGCCGATCTGGGGGTAGGCGCCGAAGAGGCCGCGTTTGTGCACGGGGGCGTGCTCCACGGACATCAGGGCCGCTCCGCCCCACTCGCCGCCCGCGGAGAAGCCCTGCAGGATGCGCAGCAGGATCAGCAGGACGGGCGCGGCCATCCCGATCTGGCCGTACGTGGGCAGCAGGCCGATCAGCGTGGTGGCGGCCCCCATGCCGAAGAGGGTCATCACCAGCGTGATCTTGCGGCCGAACCTGTCACCGATGTGACCGGCCACCACGGCGCCGAGCGGGCGGAACAGGAAGCTGATGCCCAGGGTTGCCCAGGTCACGATCTGCGCGAGCTGGGGGTTGTCCGCGCTGAGGGGATCGAAGAAGTGGGTGGCCAGGATGAACGCGGCGGCCTGGGCGTAGATGAAGAAGTCGTACCACTCGATGGTGGTGCCCACGAGCGTGCCCGCAAGGACCTTGCGCTCTTCTCGTGACATGGTGTGGCCCTGCGCGGGCGCTGCGGTGGTGGATGCCATGTGGGGTCTCCAGGATCGTCGGACCCGAGGGGTCCGTGGGGTGCCAGTGGCGGGAGCAGTGCATTAACCGACCGAGTGGTCGTAAAATGAGTGTAGGGGACACGTGTGAAGCACGTCACCCCTTTCGTGTATTAAATCGTATATGTTACGCGCGGCCGCGGGTAGCCGGCACGACGCCGCCGCGGGCCCGGCACCGGGAGTAGGTGCCGTGCCCGCGGGGCCCGCGTGCGGCGTCGTCGCCCGGTCGGGGGTGGCAGGGAGCGGTCAGAAGAGCCGTTCCGAGGCGAGGCGCGCGCCCTCCACCAGGGAACCGAGCTTGGCGAGCGCGATCTGCGGGTGCAGCCGCCCGCCCAGGCCGCAGTCCGTGGAGGCGATCACGTTCTCCCTGCCCACCACGGAGGCGTACTGCTCGATCCGGTCCGCCACCAGCTCGGGGTGCTCCACGCCGTTGGTGGAGTGGGAGACCATGCCGGGGTAGAGCACCTTGCCCTCGGGCAGCGGGTGGTCGCGCCACACCTTCCACTCGTGGCCGTGGCGGGGGCTGGACGCCTCGAAGCTGTAGCCCTGCGCGGTGATGGTGAGCATGAGCTCCACCAGGTGCTTCAGCTCCAGGTCCGTGGTGTGCGGGCCGTGCCAGGAACCCCAGCACAGGTGGAAGCGGATCTGCTCCTCGGGCAGCCCGCGCAGGGCGTGGTTCAGCGCCGCCACGCGCAGCCGGGTGAAGTCCAGGTAGTCCTCGACCGTGGGCTCGGGGTTGACCTGGTCCCAGGACTCGGCGATGGAGGGGTCGTCGATCTGCACGATCAGCCCGGCGTCCACGATGGCCGTGTACTCCTCGCGCATGGCGTCCGCGCACGCGTAGAGCAGTTCCTCGTCCGTGGCGTAGTACTCGTTGCGCACGCGGGCGCACGAGCCGGGGGACAGCGCGGCCAGGAAGCCCTGGGTGGCACCGGTGGCGGCCATGGCGTCCTTGACCCGGCGGATGTCACCGGCCACCGCGTCCTGGCCCGTGTAGGTCAGCGGACCCGTGATCTTCGGCTGGGGCACGGACGCGCGGTGGGCGAGCACCCCGGCCGTGGGGTCCTCGTACGCCTCCCGGAAGCGCTCGCGGTCGCGGCGGTCCGGGAAGCTCGTGAGCACCACGTTCCCGGGGCTCGAGCGGCGCTTCTCCGCGGTCTGCCAGCGGTCCTCGTCCGTGGGAGTCAGCCCGCCCAGGCGGTGGAACGAGTAGTTCCACCACGCGCCGTAGTCCACGGCCCCGGACGTGGTGTGGCCGTACTCGCCGTCGTTGACGATGTCGATGCCGATCTCGCGCTGCGTGCGCACGATGTCGGCCACCCCGGCGTCCAGGGCGGCACCCAGTCCGGCGAGGTCGATCTCCCCGGCCTGGAACCGTTCGTTCGCGGCCAGCAGCTCGGGAGTGCGCGGCAGGGATCCCACGTGACTGGTCTGGATCCGATCCGTGTTCATGGGCATGGTGGTGCGTCCTCTCCATCGGTTCTGGCATTAGCACCGGTGATGCCCCGGTTGCTGCGGCGTGGTCGAGCCAGATCTCTGGGCCGCTCTGGATGGGCACCCGCGAACGGGTGTCCGCCCATCCAACCCCACACGGGAGCGAACGGGCGAATCATGGCGTGCGTACCCTGGAGTGAGCCAGGCCACTCGACCCGGAGGGCCGCGGCAGCGGAGGAGACCGAGCATGTCCGAACAGACCCTGAGCGACACCAAGGCCCTCGTCACGGGCGGTGCCAGCGGCATCGGTGCGGCGGCCGTCCGGGCGCTTGCCGCGCGCGGTGCCCACGTGGTCGTCGCAGACATCGACCACGACGCCGCCGGCCGCCTCGCGGACGAGGTGGCCGGCGAGGCGTGGGCCGTGGACCTCACGGACACCGCCGCGCTCGCGGAGCTGCGCCTGGACGTGGACGTGCTGGTCAACAATGCCGGGATCCAGAAGGTCTCCCCCATCCAGGACTTCGACCCCGTGGACCTGCACCGGATCCTCACGCTCATGCTCGAGTCCCCGTTCCTGCTGATCCGCGCGGCCGTGCCGCACATGTACGAGAGGGGCTGGGGCCGGATCGTCAACGTGTCCTCGGTGCACGGGCTGCGGGCCTCCGCCTACAAGTCCGCGTACGTGGCCGCCAAGCACGGCCTGGAGGGGCTCTCCAAGGCGGTGGCGCTGGAGGGTGCCCCGCACGGCGTCACGAGCAACTGCGTGAACCCCAGCTACGTGCGCACCCCGCTGGTGGACCGGCAGATCGCGGACCAGGCGGCCGCGCACGGGATCCCCGAGGCCGAGGTGGTCGAGAAGATCATGCTCACCGAAGCCGCGATCAAGCGGCTCGTGGAGCCCGAGGAGGTGGGTGAGCTGATCGCCTTCCTGGCCGGCCCCTCCGCGGGAATGGTCACCGGTTCGTCCTACGTGATGGACGGGGGCTGGACGGCCTCGTGAGCCGACGCCGCCCGCCTGTCGCGCCGACGCCGCCCCGGTCCTGACGGTCTCACCCGGCTGCGCTGCCGCGTCGAGCCGCAGGAGGTGCCGCAGGGCTGCGGGCGTGGGAACGGCGTCGTCGTCCGGGGTCGGGTGCGTCGCGTCCGGCGCGAGGTGCGTTCATCGGCCGGGGTGCGTTCGTCGGCGGGGAGCCGGACCGTCTAGTCTGAGATGCGGATCACACGTGTGCGTGACGTGAAAGGGTGGCCATGTCCAAACTCAGAGACAACGCGGCCGAGCTGCTGGCCGAGACCCTGCGGGACGGGATGACGCTCGCCGTGGGCGGCTTCGGCCTCTCCGGAATCCCCCGGGACCTGATCGAGGCCGTGCGGGACAGCGGTGTGAAGGATCTCACCGTGGTGTCCAACAACATGGGCGTGGACGGCAAGGGTCTGGGCGTGCTGCTCGAGAACCGCCAGGTGTCCAAGGTGCTCTCCTCCTACGTGGGGGAGAACAAGGAGTTCGCCCGGCAGTACCTGGAGGGTGAGCTGGAGGTGGAGTTCAACCCGCAGGGCACGCTCGCCGAACGGCTGCGCGCGGGCGGCGCCGGGATCCCCGCCTTCTACACCGCCACCGGCGTGGGCACCCCCGTGGCGGAGGGCAAGCCCACCGCGGAGTTCGACGGCCGCACGTACGTGCAGGAGCGCGGGATCGTGGCGGACGTGGCCCTGGTGCACGCGTGGCGCGGGGACACGGACGGCAACCTGGTCTACCGCCGGACCTCCCGCAACTTCAACCCGGTGTGTGCGGCGTCCGGGAGGATCACCTTCGCCGAGGTGGAGGAGATCGTGGCCCCCGGTGAGCTGAACCCGGACCACGTGGTGACCCCCGGGGTGTACGTGCAGCACGTGGTGCAGTACTCGGGAGCGCCCAAGGAGATCGAGCAGCGCACCACGCGGCCGCGGCCCGCGGGCGGCGCCGGACAGGATGCGCAGGCCCGGCACGCGGAGGCGCGGCGCACGGAGGGGGACGCGGCATGAGCTGGACACGCGACGAGATGGCGGCCATCGCGGCGTCGGAACTGGCGGACGGGGACTACGTGAACCTGGGGATCGGCATACCCACGCTCGTGGCCAACAACCTGCCCCCGGGCGTGAGCGTGGTGCTGCAGTCCGAGAACGGCGTGCTGGGCATGGGCCCGTTCCCGTACGAGGGGGACGAGGACCCGGACCTCATCAACGCCGGCAAGCAGACCATCACCCTGCAGCCTGGTGCCGCGATCTTCGACTCCGCCACGTCCTTCGGGATGATCCGCGGTGGGCACGTGAAGATGGCGATCCTGGGGGCCATGCAGGTCTCCGAGACGGGGGACCTGGCCAACTGGATGATCCCGGGCAAGATGGTCAAGGGCATGGGCGGCGCCATGGACCTCGTGGCCGGGACGCCGCGCGTGCTGGTGCTGACCGAGCACGTGGCCAAGGACGGCTCCGCGAAGCTCAAGCACGAGTGCGACCTCCCGCTCACGGGTGTGGGGGTGGTGGACCGCGTCATCACGGACCTGTGCGTGTTCGACGTGGCGGACACGGGGCTCGTGCTGCGTACCCTGGCCCCGGGCGTGACCGAAGCAGAAGTGGCCGAGAAGACCGAAGCGACATACCGGGTGGAACTGGTGGATGTGACCCCGGATTCCGTACCCGTTCAGGAGGAACAGTGACCGAGAACGCCAACGACATCGTGATCGTCAACGGGGCCCGCACCCCGCAGGGCAAGCTGCTGGGCGCGCTGGCGTCCCAGAGCGCCGTGGACCTGGGGGCGCACGCCATCAAGCACGCGCTCCAGCGTGCGGGGGTGGCCCCGGAGGACGTCGACTATGTCTACATGGGCAACGTGGTGCAGGCCGGCAACGGCCAGAACCCGGCCAAGCAGGCCGCCGTGGCCGCCGGACTGCCCATGACCGTGCCCGCCATGAGCCTCAACAAGGTGTGCCTGTCCGGTCTGGTGGCCGTGACCGAGGGCGCCCGGATGATCCGCGCGGGCGAGGCGGACGTGGTGGTCGCCGGGGGCATGGAGTCCATGACCAACGCCCCGCACCTGGCTCTGGGGGCCCGCAAGGGCACGTCCTACGGGGACATGAGGCTCGCGGACTCGCTGGCCCACGACGGCCTCGTGGACGTGGAGCTGCAGGTGCCCATGGGCGAGCTGACCGAGACCGGCAACTCCGAGCGTTCCATCACGCGTGAGGAGCAGGACGAGGTGGCGGCCCGCAGCCACCAGCTGGCAGGCAAGGCGCAGCAGAACGGGGTCCTCGCGGACGAGATCGCGCCGATCGAGATCCCGCAGCGCAAGGGCGATCCCGTGACCGTCTCCGAGGACCAGGGCGTGCGCCCGGACTCCACCGCCGAGGGGCTGGGCAAGCTCCGGGCCGCCTTCACCAAGGACGGCACCATCACCGCGGGCAACTCCTCCCCGATCTCCGACGGCGCGGCGGCCATGGTGCTGACCACGCGCGGCTACGCGGAGGAGCACGGCCTGGACTGGCTCGCCGTGGTGGGCAAACCGGGTCAGGTGGCCGGTCCGGACACCTCCCTGCACTCCCAGCCCTCGCGTGCGATCGAGCACGCCCTGTCCCGTTCCGAGTGGACCGTGGCGGACCTGGACTTCATCGAGATCAACGAGGCGTTCGCCGCGGTCTCCGTGCAGTCCGTCCGGGACCTGGGCGTGGACATGGATAAGGTCAACATCCACGGCGGGGCGATCGCCCTGGGCCACCCCATCGGCGCCTCCGGTGCCCGGCTGGCGCTGCACGCGGCCATGGAGCTCGCCCGCCGCGGTTCCGGCAAGGCCGCGGTCTCGCTGTGCGGTGGCGGCGGTCAGGGTGAGGCGCTGCTGCTGAGCCGCTGAGGCGCTCGCCGCCCTCCCGCGGCGTCGCGTGACCGGTCCGGTGGGCCGGCACGAGCACGATGAGGGGTGGCTCGTCCGGGAGGGCGGGCCGCCCCTCCGTCATGTCCCGGTGCCGCGGGCCGCCGCCGCAGACGTCTTCCGGGACCTCCGCCGTACCACGCGGTTTTGACCCGCTGTCATGTCCGGCGGGGCGGCGCGGCAGCCGTGCGAGCCGCCCCACGGATCAGTACGCTGACGATGACACGCGGTCCGACGGCGGGCGGCAGCGCACGGCCCCGAACGGGTTGGGCGCCGGACCCCGAGGGCCGGACCAGGACACGTTCCAGGAGGGGACATGGCGCACCCAGAACCCAGGCCCACGGCGCATCCCGCGCGGCCCGCAGGATCCCCGACGAACGGACGTGCGGCCGGCCACGCGCCGTCGTCCGACGGCGACGCCGCCCGCACCCGCAAGCGCGCGGCGCTGTCCGGGTTCCTGTTCGGCTGCGGGATCGCGGCATCCATGATCGACCTGTTCATCTTCCACCTGGGCCTGCAGTGGCACCACTTCTACGACCTCTCCACGCACGAGGTGGCGCTCGTGACGGACGGCTTCTTCCACGCGTTCGGGTGGTTCATCACCGTCTGGGGCCTGTTCCTGCTGGCGGACGTGCGGCGACGCGGCGGGGTGCACTGGCCCCACTGGGCGGGCGCGGTAGTCCTGGGTGCGGGCTTCTTCCAGCTCTTCGACGGCGTGGTGGACCACAAGCTGCTGGGCATCCACCAGATCCGCTACGGCGTGGACATCCTGCCGTACGACCTCGTGTGGAACGGCACGGCGGTGATCCTGATGCTCATCGGGTTCCTGGTGCTGCGTCGCGGCGCCCGCGCCTACCGGGACGCGTGATGCCCGTGGGGACTCCGCTCCTCCCCGCGCTCCTGGCACTTCCCGCGCACGAGGGGCACTCGGGGCACGGCGGACACGGCCGGCACGGGGGAGCCGAGCACGCGAACCACGCAATGGCGGCCGGGTGGCCCGTCTTCGAGGGGCTCGTGGTGCTGCTCCTGGTCCTCGCCGCCGCCGCGTACGGCTGGTCGCTGTGGGCCGGCCGCGGACGACGCCGCGTGGGCCCCTGGCGTCCGGTCAGCTTCTCCGCGGGCCTGCTGTGCACTGGTGCGGGTCTCGTGGGTCCCGTGGCGCAGGCCGGGCACGGCAGCTTCACCGCGCACATGGTGGGCCACCTGCTGGTCGGGATGATCGGGCCGCTGCTGCTGGTGCTGGGGGCCCCCGTGCGGGTGCTGCTGCGCGGCCTGCCCACCACGGCCGCCCGGCGGGTCACGCGCGTGCTGCGGTTCCCGTTCATCCGCTTCGTCACGAACCCCGCGGTGGCGGCCGTGCTCAACGCGGGCGGGCTGTGGCTGCTCTACACCACCGGGCTGTTCCACTGGATGCACGCGTCCGCGCTGGGGCACGCGGTGGTCCACACGCACATCTTCCTGGCCGGGTACGTGTTCACCGCTTCGATCGCCGGACCGGATCCGGACCCGCACCGCTCGTCCTTCCGGGTGCGTGCCGCGGTGCTGGTGGTGTTCATCGCCGCCCACTCCGTGCTGGCGAAGTGGCTGTACGTCCACCCACCCGCGGGAGTGGCAGCGGCGGACGCCCAGGCCGGCGCGCAGCTCATGTACTTCGGCGGGGACGTGGTGGACGTGGCGCTGATCGTGCTGCTGTTCCTGGGCCGGTACCGGGCCACGGCGCCGCGGGCCCACGGTGCCGTGGCGTCCCGCGCTCCCGCCTGACGCCCCGACGAGCCCCCTCGGTGTGCGCCTCCGCGGAAAGATTTCGGGTTCGGCGGCCGGCTGGCCCCCGGGGCTTCCCCGGGGGCCATCCGCTCGCGTGGCACGTCCGGCTGCGGCGCGTGCCGTCAGGTGCTCACTTGGTGTCCGGGTTCCACCCGGGGATGGTGCCGTCCGGGGCGGCGTACTTGGCGATCAGGCTGCAGTCCTTGTCCGCGAGCCCCTCGTCGATGAGCTCCTGGAAGCGCTCGGCCACCAGCCGCGCGGCGGGCAGGTTCACGTCCGTCTGCTCACCGGCGGCCAGGGCCAGACCGATGTCCTTGGCGGCGAGCGTGGCCGAGAACGTGGCGTCGAAGTTGTTGTTCGCCGCCGCGGACTCCGTCATCCCGGGCACGGGGTACCAGGTCTGCAGCGCCCACGAGTTGCCGGACGAGACGGATGCGATCTCCCAGAAGACCTTGGGGTCCAGGCCCAGGCGGTCCGCCAGCACAGAGCCCTCCGAACACGCCTCCAGGCAGATGAACAGCATCATGTTGTTCACGATCTTGGCGGCCTGACCCGTGCCCGCGGCCCCGGTGTGCACCACGCGCCCGGCCATGGGCTCCACGACCGTCGCCGCGCGCCGTGCGGGGTCCTCCTCGCCGCCGATCATGAACGTCAGGGTGCCGGCCGCGGCCCCGCTGATGCCGCCGGACACGGGGGCGTCCACGAACGCGAAGCCCGCCTCCGCCGCCGCGCGGTGCAGGTCCTCCGCGGTGGCCACGTCGATGGTGGAGCTGTCCACCAGCAGGGCGTCCTTCGGGGCGAGCGCGAACACACCGTCCTCGCCCAGGTACACGGCGCGGGAGTGCTCGCCCTTGGGGAGCATGGTGATCACCACCTCCGCGCCCTCCAGTGCCTCCTTCATGGTGGCGAAGGTCTGCACGCCGCCCTCGCGGGCCGCGGCCATGGCCGGCTCACTGAGGTCGAAGCCTCGGACGTCGTGGCCGGCCTTCACGAGGTTGGCGGACATCGGTGCGCCCATGTGGCCCAGGCCGATCCAGGTGACGGTGCTCATGAGAAGTGTCCTTTCGTCGTGCATTCCAGGGAGTCGTGGGGTGTGGGCAGGCATGCGACCTCTGCGTCGGGGAAACCGCGCCGACCGGAAGTGCGGGCCCGGCCGGGGTGGTGACGCTGCGGCGTCGTCCCCGGAGGCGGTGCGCTCAGGTGCCGGCGCCGCGTTCGGCGTCCAGGCGGCGGCGGTCCTCGGCGTCGATCGCGTGCAGGGAAATGCCCCTGGTCTCGCGCAGCGTGGCCACGGCGAACAGGGTGATGAGGCACGCGACGGTGATGTAGATGGAGATGGGGACCCACGAGTCGAAGCGGCGCAGCAGCGTCGTCGCGATGATGGGCGCCAGGGAGCCCGCAACGATCGAGGTGACCTGGTAGCCCAGGGAGACCCCCGAGTAGCGCATGCGGGTGGGGAACATCTCGGCCATGATCGCCGGTTGGCCCGCGTACATGAACGCGTGGATCACGAGTCCCAGGACCACGGCGGCGAGGATGATCCACTCGTTCCTCGTGTTGAACATGGGGAAGGCCACGAAGCCCCAGCCGATGGCCAGCACCGCACCGGCGGCGTAGACCGGGCGGCGGCCGATCCGGTCCGTGAACCGGCCCATGAGCGGCACCACGACCACGTGCACCACGTGCGCGATCAGCAGCAGGAGCAGGATGTTGGAGGTGTTCATCTTCAGCTGCGTGGACAGGTACGTGATGGAGAACGTGACCACGATGTAGTAGAGGATGTTCTCCGCGAACCGGATGCCCATGGCTCCGAAGACGCCCCGGGGGTAGCGGCGGAACACCTCGGCCACGCCGTAGGCGGCGCCCTTGGCCTCGATGACCTCCTCCTGGGTCTCGGTGAAGATCGCGGCATCGCTCACGCGCGTGCGGATGTAGTAGCCGATCGCCACGATGAACACGGACAGCCAGAAGCCCACGCGCCAGCCCCAGGAGAGGAACTGCTCCTCGCTCAGGGTGCGGGACAGGATCAGCAGCACGATGGTGGCCAGCAGGTTGCCCAGGGGCACGGCTGCCTGCGGCCAGCTGGCCCAGAACCCGCGCTCCCTGTTGGGGGAGTGCTCCGCGACCAGCAGCACCGCACCGCCCCACTCGCCGCCCACCGCGAAGCCCTGCGCGAAGCGCAGCACCACCAGCAGCGCCGGTGCCCAGTACCCCACCGCGTGGAACGTGGGCAGGCAGCCCATGAGGAACGTGGTGGCGCCCACCAGGACGATGGCCACCTGCAGGAGGTGCTTGCGCCCGAACTTGTCCCCGAAGTGCCCGAACACGATGCCGCCCAGCGGGCGGGCGATGAACCCCACGGCGTAGATCAGGAACGCCTTGATGATCCCGTCCAGCGGGTTGCCGGTGTCCACGAAGAACAGCGGGCCGAACACCAGGGTGGACGCCGTGGCGAAGAGGAAGAACTCGTACCACTCCACCACCGTGCCGGCCATCGATGCGGCCACCACGCGTTTCAGGCCGCTGCGGACCTCGGCGCTGTCGTTGGGGTCCATGTCGACCGGCGGGGTGACGCCGTCCGCTGTGCTCATGTGCGCTCCTCGTGCTGACCGGGTGTGATGCTGATCACGGTCAGTGTGGCACGGGGAGCGCGTGGGGCGCAGCACCTGGGGAAGTGACGCGGGGGCATGTCATCGGGGGTGGGAGGTTTCATCGAGCAGAGCGCACGGGCGGCGCACGACATCGCCGCGCAGGAACCGCGGGCACGCCCGGTTTTTCTTCAGCGGTGCCGACCGCTGCGCACCTGTGCCGCAGCCCGCGCGTCGGAGAGCGGAATCAGCGCACCATGCGGATCTCCCGCAGCTTCTCCAGGGCCGGGTCCACCAGGACGGTGCCGTCCCCGCGGAAGCCGTTGCGCCCGTAGAAGCGGATCGCGCGGGGATTGGCCTCGGCAACCCACAGCTGGGCGGGCCCCTCGCCGAGAACGGCGTCGAGCAGCGCCTGCCCCGCCCCCGTGCCGTGGTGGCCCCGCAGCACGTAGAGCATGCGCAGGGCCAGCTCTCGTGCAGGGTCCTTCTCCTCGGGGCGGCCCGCACCCGCGAACCCCACGATCATCTCGCCCACCTCGGCCACACGCAGCCGGTCACGCGCGGCGGGGTCAGCAAGCAGCTGGGACCACATCCTCTGGCGCGCCTGCCGGGCGGCGTCCCCCAAGAACCGCTCCGGCACGAGCCCTGAGTACGTCTCCCGCCAGGACTGCGTGTGGACGGCCGCGATATCCGGGGCGTCCTCGGGCGCGGGCGCTCGCAGGGTGAAGGGGATCGTGGCCATGCGGGCATTCTGCCCCGTCCTGCTCGCACACGACAGAGGACGATGACGCCGCTACGCCAGGATCGCACGCACTCCCGCCTCGAACTCGGCGTCCATGGTGGCGGTGGGCAGGTCCATCGACTCGCGGGTCTGCTGGGCGGTGACGGAGCCCAGGGTGAAGCGGGTGAGCGTGAGGGCCACCGTCTCGGCGTCCTCCGGACTCCTGCCCCGGCCGGTCAGCGCCGTGACGAGCAGTGGGACGGGCTGCATCCCCAACGGGTCCAGCGCGTGCGCCACGCTCACCACGTCCGCGCCGTCCCGCACGGCGAGCACCGCGGAACGGAACCGGGCGATGAGGAGGAGGGCTGCGGCGTCGTCGTCGGTGTTTCGGGCGGGGCGGACCGAGGGGGTCTCGAGCGGGGCGACCATGCGCTGCGCGAGGACCGCGAGCAGCTCCTGCTTGTTCGCCACGTGCCAGTAGAGCGCCCCGGGCTGGACGCCCAGCTCCTTGGCCAGGCGGCGCATGGAGAGGTCACCGAGCCCGTAGCTCTGCAGGATGTGCCACGCGGCATCCACCACGCGATCGCGGTCCAGTGCCACGGCGTTCCTCCCTGCTCACGTGCCCGGGTGCGGGTCACGCGGAAACTCTACCGAGCGGCGCGTGACGGTCTGCGCGGCCGTGCGCGGCGCCGTCGTCCGCGCATCCGCTGGACCCTGTGGGCACGGGTGACCCGCACCACGAATTGACTTTCCTGAACACCGTTCAATAATTGAACAATGTTCAAGAACCCCGCAGAGCTGGCCGACCGCGTCCTCGCCGGCACCCCCGTGACCCCGGACGAAGCCCTCGAACTGCTGCGCACCGACGACCCCGGCATGCTGGATCTCGTGGCCGCGGCCGCGCGCCTGCGCCGCGAGCACTTCGGCATGACCGTGAAGGTGAACTACCTGGTCAACCTGAAGTCCGGGCTGTGCGCCGAGGACTGCGGCTACTGCTCCCAGCGTCTGAACGCCGGGACGGACATCCTCAAGTACTCGTGGCTGAGCCCCGAGCAGGCCGTGGAGCAGGCCGAGTACGGCATCAAGGGCGGCGCGAGCCGCGTGTGCCTCGTGGCCAGCGGCCGCGGCCCGTCCAACCGCGAGGTGGGCAACGTGACCCGCACGGTCGAGGCGCTCAAGGAGCAGCACCCGGACGTGGAGGTCTGCGCGTGCCTCGGCCTGCTCAAGGACGGCCAGGCGGAAACGCTCAGCGGCGCCGGTGTGGACGCCTACAACCACAACCTCAACACCGCCGAGTCCAACTACGAGTCCATCTGCTCCACCCACACCTACCAGGACCGCGTGGACACCGTGGAGCGCGCCAAGGACGCCGGACTCTCCCCGTGCTCCGGGCTGATCGTGGGCATGCGCGAGACGGACGAGCAGCTCGTCGAGGCGCTGTTCGCACTGCGTGAGCTGGGCTCGGACTCGCTGCCCGTCAACTTCCTCATGCCGTTCGAGGGCACGCCCCTGGCCGGAACGTGGCAGCTCAGCCCGCAGAAGTGCCTGAAGATCCTGGCCGTGGTGCGCTTCGTGTGCCCGGACAAGGAGATCCGCATGGCGGGTGGCCGCGAGATGCACCTGCGCTCGCTGCAGCCCCTGGCCCTGCACGTGGTCAACTCGCTGTTCCTGGGCGACTACCTCACCTCCGAGGGCCAGGCCGCGCAGGCGGACCTGGACATGATCGCGGACGCCGGATTCACGGTTCTGGGCGCCCGTCCGGATGCCGAGCGGGATTTTGACACCGCGCTCGCGGATGCCGCCCACGGGGCCGGTGCGGAGCAGAGCGTGGCGGAGCGGACGACGACGCCGTGCGGCTCCGCGTGCGGTTCGACCGCTGGTCCCGGGGTCGCGGCCGACGGCAGCTCTGCGCCCGGCGGTGAGAACGACCCCTCTGACGGGCCCCACGGCGAGTCTGCCGCGGCAGCCGGCGGCGCCCCCGGGAGCGCTTCCCGCAGCGTTGCAGACCGGGCACTCGAGCGCAGCGCCGTGACGTCGTCCGTGCCGACCGGCACCGGCATGTCACCGGCTCTCGCGGCGCTGCTGGGCTCGGGTGACGGCCCCGAGCGCGACGAGGACGAGACCCGGGTGAGGCTGGAGCTGAGCCCGACCGTGCGGCGTCGTGGGGCCGGCACCTCGGTGGCGCCGAATGCCTGAACCCGGCACGGCGGGGAACACTCCCGCGGGGGAGGGCCTGGCCGCGCGGGACCGCGGGCTGCTGTGGCACCCGTACGCCGCGCTGGACGGGCCCGCCCCCTGCACCGTGCAGGCGGCGGAGGGGGTGACCCTCACCCTCGTGACTCCGGAGGGGCAGACGGTCGAGGCGATCGACGGCATGGCCTCGTGGTGGTGCGCGGTGCACGGCTACCGGAACCCCGAGCTGGACCGCGCGGCCGTGGACCAGATCACGCAGTTCTCCCACGTGATGTTCGGCGGCCTCACGCACCGCCCCGCCGTGGAGCTCGCGGAGTTGCTGGTGGAGGTCACTCCGCCCGAGCTGCAGCACGTGTTCTTCGCGGACTCCGGATCGGTGAGCGTGGAGGTGGCCCTCAAGCTGGCCGTGCAGTGCCAGGCGGCCCGCGGGCGCCCGGAGCGCCGCCGCATCCTCACGGTCCGCGGTGGGTACCACGGGGACACCACCGGTGCGATGAGCGTGTGCGACCCCGAGGGCGGGATGCATGCCGAGTTCTCCGGGCTGGTGGCGGAGCAGCTGTTCGTGGCACCCCCGCCGGCGGCCGCCACCCCGGACGGCAGCGTCTGGGCCTCCGACGACGCCGCCGTCCAGCAGTGGCTCGCGGACGTGCGCACCACGGCGCGGGAGCACCGGGAGGAGCTCGCCGGGATCATCGTGGAACCCGTGCTGCAGGGCGCGGGCGGGATGCGCACGTACGACCCGCGCTGCCTGCGGGTCTTGCGGGAGCTCGCGGACGAGCTGGACTTGGTGTTCATCGTGGACGAGATCGCCACGGGCTTCGGCCGCACCGGGAAGTGGTTTGCGAGTGAGTGGGCGGGCGTGGTCCCGGATGTGATGTGCGTGGGCAAGGCCCTGACCGGCGGGTACATGAGCCTCGCCGCGGTGCTGGTGTCCGAGGCCGTGGGCGCCGTGATCACCGCCTCCGAGCAGCGAGCGCTCATGCACGGCCCCACGTTCATGGCGAATCCGCTCGCGTGCGCGGTGGCCCTGGAGTCCGTGCGGCTGCTCCGGGAGTCGTGGCAGGAGGACGTGGCGCGGCTGGAGACCGCGCTGCGCGAGCTCCTGCCCGTGGCCGCGGACCTTTCCGTGGTCAAGGACGTGCGCGTGATCGGCGGGGTGGGGGTCGTGGAGTTCCACGAGGCACCGGACCCCGCGCTGCTCACGCGCACCGCACTGGAGCAGGGCGTGTGGTTCCGCCCCTTCGGCCGCCTGCTCTACACCATGCCGCCGTACGTGTGCACGGACGAGGAGGTCCGCACGATCGCCTACGCCCTGCTCCGGGCCGCGCAGGAAGTGGAGCTCACGAGCACGGGTCGGGGTGCCGCGCCCCACGCGGTGGATGCGCCGTTGCAGGACGGGGCGGGCGCATGACGGCCCACCGCCCGGACGCGTTCACGACGGCGCCCGCACCCGCCCACTCGATCGCGGGGTTCCGCATGGCCGCGCCGGGGGATGACGCGCCAGTTCCGGAGCACCCGGCCGTCCCCGCCCCAACCGCTGCGGGACCCCTCGACGACTGGCTCCGCGACCGGCGGCAGCGGCGCGAGGAAGCGGGACTGCGGCGTCGGCTGCGGACGCTGCCCGGGGCGTGCGTGGACCTCGCCTCGAACGACTACCTGGGGCTGTCCCGGGACCCGCGCGTGGTGGCGGCGGCGCGCGAGGCGCTGGACGCCCACGGCACGGGATCGCGCGCATCGCGCCTGGTCACAGGGACATTGGGGATCCACGAAGTGCTGGAACGGGAGCTGTGCGAGCTCACCGGCCAGCCCGCCGCCCTCGCGTTCTCCAGCGGCTACGCCGCCAACACGGGGGTGCTCACGGCGCTGGGGGACGCGGACACGCTCATCGTCTCGGACGCCCACGCGCACGCATCCCTGGTGGACGGGGCGCGACTGTCACGTTCCCCGGTGCGGATCGCGCGGCACTCGGACGTGGCCCACGTGGGGCGGTTGCTGGCCAAGCGCTCGGAGGAACGCGCCGCGGTAGTGGTGGAGTCCGTGTACTCGGTGTGGGGCGACCACGCGCCGCTCGTGGAACTGGCCGCGGTCTGCCGCACGGAGAACGCCCTGCTGCTCGTGGACGAGGCCCACGGGATCGGGGTGGCCGGACGCGGCAGGGGCCTGGTGCACGAGGTCGGGCTCGCGGGCGCGCCGCACGTGGCCGTGACCATGACCCTGTCCAAGGCGCTCGGCGCGCAGGGCGGCGCGGTGCTCGGGTCCGAGGCGCTGCGCGAGCACCTGGTCAACACGGCCCGCCCGTTCATCTTCGACACCGCACTCGCACCGACCTCTGCGGCGGCAGCCACCGAGGCCGCGCAGATCATTCGGACGACCCCCGAGCTGACGGACCGGTTGCACGAGCGTGCGCGCTTCGTGGCGGAGACCCTGGACATTGCGCAGGCCCGGGCGGCGGTGCAGTCCGTGCCGGTCGCCACCCCGGAGGCGGCCGTCCGGGCCGCGGAGCAGCTGCGTGCCCGCGGCATCGCGGTGGGATGCTTCCGCCCGCCCTCGGTACCGGACGGCATCAGTCGGCTGCGCATCACGGCACCGGGAAACATGGAACTGCAGGAACTGTCGGACGCGCTGACAAGAATCCGAGAAGTGCTGGCGGGACTGCCCGGGCCCGAACTGCCGGCTCGGTGAACGCTACGAAGCCCTGGCCGTACTGGTGGGTCCGCGGTGCGGGCGCACTGCAGTGAGCGATCGCTCCCCGCGGGTGCCGAACCGCGGCCCCGTCACCCGCGCCCACCCCCACGACAACCACGCAGGAGACCTCATGAACAATCCGCTGGACGGCATCTTCGAGTCCCTCGGGCGCACCGTGCTGGTGACCGGCACGGACACGGACGTGGGCAAGACCTACGCCACGGCAGCGCTGGCGGTGGCCGGGTGGTTCGCGGGGCGCCGCCGGATCGCGGTCTACAAGCCGCAGCAGACGGGCATACGCGGCGACGATCCCGGGGACGTGCACGACGTCGCCCGGCTGGTCCGCGCCGCCGGTGTGCCTTCCGAGGCGCTCACCACCGCGGAGGGGCAGCGACTCACCGAGCCCATGGCACCCCCACCCGCGGCGGCCATCGACGGGGTGGAGCTGCTGTCGATCTCGACCCACGTGGCGAAAATTGTGGAATTACAGGAATCCCACGACCTCGTGCTTGTGGAGGGCAGCGGGGGCGTGCTCGTGGAGCTGGACGGAGAGCGGCACACCATTGCCGATCTGGCGGCGGCGGTGCAGAGTGGTCTGCCCGCCGAGGGCGATACCGACACGACGGTACGTACGGTCCTGGTGGCCCGCCCGGACCTGGGCACCCTGAACCACACGTTGCTGAGCCTGGAGGCCCTGCTGCACCGCGGGGTGCGGGTGGCCGGTGTGGTGCTGGGCAGCTGGCCCGGTGATCCCGACCGGTTGCAGGTCTCCAACCGGGAGTACCTGGCGGACCTGCCGACCATCCATGGACAGCGCATCCCGTTGCTGGGCGCCGTGCCGCAAGGGTGGGGGCACGAGAGCCGCTGATCGTGGGGGAGGTGGGGAGCGGCGTCGTCGGCGGGCGGTGAATGCATGAAGCGGACACCGCGAGCGGCGAACTACCCTGTCCCCCCCCCGAGCCCACCCGAAGATCAAGTGCAGAATTTGCCGGATCTGGCGCTCGGAGCGGCACATTCTGCACTTAGTCCTGGGCGGCGGCGCCACGGAACCCCTCGCCCCGAGTGACTCGGGACGTGGGGCTCGAGCCGCAGGAAGCGGGGCGCCCGGGCCGCAGGGAGCGGGGCGGCACGGGCAGGGGCCCACCCAGCAGCGCGGTCCCGCCCTCAGGCCTCCGCCACGGTGGCGCCGTAGAGGTGCTCGAACCTCCGATGGACACCGCGGTAGTGCTCCTGCGCCGCCTCGCGCGGGGAGTACGTTCCCGCGGGCTCCGGATCTGCGCGCTCCACGTCCGGCGCCAAGGACTCCAGCATGAGCAGCGCGTTGCCCCGGCACGTGGAGCGCTTCATGGTCTGGTGGATCACCGGGGTCTCCAGGTAGTCGCCCAGGATCTGCAGCCACGAGGGCAACTCCTGGGTCACCCGCCCCGCGGCGATGACCCGCTCCACGTGCGGGGCGGCCTGCTCCAGCTCGTCCGCGACCCTCCGGTAGGACCCGGCGATGCCCTCGAGCATCCCGCGGGCCATGGCCCGGCAGTCCGTGGCGGCGGAGACGTCCGAGAACACCGCCCGGGCGCTGCCGGCCCACCCCGTGGAACGCTCGCCGGTGAGGAACGGCAGCACGCCGGGGGTCTCGGAGCTCACGGGGGCGGCCGCGATCCCGTTCAGCACCTCGGTGTCCAGGGCGAACGTGCCCTGCAGCCAGCTCACCGCGCGCCCCACGTCGTTGAGCGCACCACCCAGCAGACACCGGGAGGAGTCGATGCGGTAGCACCACAGCCCCGGCGGGATGTCCTGCGGGCGGTGGTGCAGCAGCACGCGCATCGCCCCGGAGGTGGCCGCGGAAGCCACGATGGTGCGCTCGTCCGTGCCACCCACCCCGATGTTCGCGCACAGCCCGTCCGCCACGGGCGCGAACCAGCGCGCCTCGGAGAGCCCCTGCCAGCGGGCCGTGCGCTCGGGGTCCACGTCCGGCAGGGACTCGTGGGGTTCCAGGATCGGGGACAGCTTCTCCTCGGTGATCCCCGCGATCCGGAGCATCCGCGGGTCCCAGTTGCCCGAGCGCCGGTTCAGCAGCCCCGTCCACGCAGCGGTCGCGGTGCCCGCGGCGGTGGTCCCGAGCAGCCGCAGCCACACGTACTCGCCGATGCTCAGCCACCGCTCCGCGGCCTCGAAGTCCTCCGGCCGGGTCTCACGCAGCCACCGGAAGCGCGGCGCCAGGTAGCTCGTGTGCAGCCGCGCGCCCATCTTCTGCTGCACCTCGAGCTCGTCCAGCTCCTCCCGCAGCTCCGCGAGCTGCGGCGCGCACCGGGAGTCCGCGTACGTGAAGCACTCGGTCACCGCATTCCCCTGGGCGTCCACGCCCACCAGGGAGGACGCAAAGGAGTCCAGGCCGACGCCGCCCACCCGCCCCGCGAGCTCCGCCCGGTCGCACACGCGGTCCAGGATCTGGGCGATCTCCTCGACCACCCGGTCCGGGTCCATCACGGAGGTGCCGTCCCCCGCCGTGGTGAAAGAGTGCTCCACCTTGTCCCGGTAGTGGCGCACGGGCGTCCCGGTGGCGTCGTACAGGGAGCCGCGCGTGGCGGTGGAGCCGATGTCCAGGGTCATCACCAGCGGGTCGCGGGCGTCCTCGAGGTCCACGGCGAAGCCCGCGTGGTCGTCCGGGCGGGGTGTCTTCTTGTGCTTGCCCATGTCTTTCCTGCTCCTGCGCAGTCGTGTGCCCCCGAAGGGGCGTGCCGTCCGTCCAGTCTAGGAACGGGTGCCGGGGGCGCCGCGCCACGGGGCACGACGCCGCTCGGAGGCTCCCGCGGGCGGGGCGCCTTCGCAGCCCCTGGGGCGGGAACGCCTGAGGTGCGGTTCTGCCCCGGATTTCACGAAAATTCCGGGTAGAACTGCACCTCAGACGCTGCGGACCGAGGCACAGGGGAGCAGCCTGCTCAGCGGGGCGGTTGAACGGCGGAGAACGGTGAGGCGGGGCGGGGAGACGGCCGTGCGGCGTCGTCGGCGGGAGGAACGGTGCCTTTGACCGAAGTTCGGAATGTGAGACCCGTGCCCGGAATGTGAAACCCACCCCGGGGCCGCGCGTAGGCTGGGACGCAACACGTGTGCCGGGGCAGGGCTGGAAAGTGACGGCCCGCCCCGGCACTGTCTTTCGGGAAGGAACCACAGTGCCGCAGCTGCGTTCAGCAACGTCCACCACCGGCCGCAACATGGCGGGAGCGCGCGCCCTCTGGCGTGCCACGGGCATGGGGAGCGAGGACTTCGGCAAGCCGATCGTGGCGATCGCGAACTCGTTCACGCAGTTCGTCCCGGGTCACGTGCACCTCAAGAACATGGGGGACCTGGTGGCGTCCGCGGTCCAGGAGGCCGGGGGTGTGGCCAAGGAGTTCAACACCATCGCGGTGGACGACGGCATCGCCATGGGCCACGACGGCATGCTGTACTCGCTGCCCTCGCGGGACATCATCGCGGACTCCGTGGAGTACATGGTCAACGCCCACTGCGCGGACGCGCTGGTGTGCATCTCCAACTGCGACAAGATCACCCCGGGCATGCTCATGGCGGCGCTGCGGCTGAACATCCCCGTGGTGTTCGTCTCCGGCGGGCCCATGGAGTCCGGCGAGGGCGTGGAGGGCGTGGTGGAGCACCGCGTGGACCTGGTGGACGCCATGTCCCTGGCCGTGGACGAGTCCGTCACGGACGCCCAGCTGGCCCAGATCGAGGAGAACGCGTGCCCCACGTGCGGCTCGTGCTCCGGGATGTTCACCGCCAACTCCATGAACTGCCTCACCGAGGCACTGGGCCTCTCCCTGCCCGGCAACGGCACCACGCTGGCCACCCACGTCAACCGCAAGCGGCTGTTCCTGGAGGCCGGGCGCCGTGCGGTGGAGTCGGCCAAGAAGTACTACGAGCAGGACGACGAGTCCGTGCTGCCCCGCAGCATCGCCACCAAGGCCGCGTTCGAGAACGCCATGGCCCTGGACATCGCGATGGGCGGCTCCACCAACACCGTGCTGCACATCCTGGCCGCCGCGCAGGAGGCGGAGGTGGACTTCACCCTCTCGGACATCGACGCCCTCTCCCGCCGCGTGCCGTGCCTGGCGAAGGTGGCGCCGAACTCCACGAAGTTCCACATCGAGCACGTGCACCGCGCCGGCGGCATCCCCGCCATCCTGGGTGAGCTGCGCCGCGGGGGACTGCTCAACGAGGACGTCCACACCGTGCACTCCCAGACCATGGGCGAGTGGCTGGACGAGTGGGACATCCGCTCGGGCAGGGCGTCCGACGCCGCCCGCGACTTCTTCCTCGCGGCTCCCGGCGGGGTGCGCACCACCCAGGCGTTCTCACAGGCCAACGAGTACGAGGACCACGACGTGGACGCCGCCGAGGGCTGCATCCGCTCCGTGGCGCACGCCTACACCGCGGAGGGCGGGCTGTGCGTGCTGTTCGGCAACATCGCCGAGGACGGCGCGATCATCAAGACCGCGGGCATCGACCCGGAGCTGTTCCACTTCACGGGCCGCGCGTTCGTGGTGGAGTCCCAGGACGAGGCCGTGCACGAGATCCTCTCCAAGAACGTGACGGAGGGGGACATCGTCGTCATTGCGTACGAGGGCCCCAAGGGCGGACCCGGGATGCAGGAGATGCTGTACCCCACCAGCTACCTCAAGGGTCTGGGACTGGGCAAGAAGTGCGCGCTCATCACGGACGGCCGCTTCTCGGGGGGCACCTCGGGGCTGTCCATCGGGCACATCTCCCCGGAGGCCGCCGCGGGCGGGGCCGTGGGCCTCATCGAGCACGGGGACGAGATCGAGATCAACGTGGAGAAGCGTGTCCTGCGCGTCAACGTGGACGACGCCGAGCTCGCGCGCCGTCGCCAGGAGAAGGGGGACGCCCCCTGGAAGCCCACCCGGCCGCGTGAGCGGAAGGTCTCCAAGGCCCTGCGGGCGTACGCCTCCATGGTGACCAGCGCGGACAAGGGTGCGGTGCGGGTGGTCGAGGACTGAGCCCGCACGACGTCTGGAGGCAATGACCTGGCCCGGGTGGGAATCGGATACTGTGTCCTGAATTGGTGCGACAGCACACACTTTTCCTCGTTCCCACCCGGGCCACGTGCTCACCGCACGCATGGATCCGGGTGCTCCCCTTAGATCCCGGAGTCATTCATGGAAGCACTGACAGCGCTCGTCGGAACGGCGGGTGAGTACGTCTGGTACGTGGTCTTCGCCGTCCTCATCGGCGTGGGCCTGTACCTGACCATCCGCACGAGGGCCATCCAGCTGCGCGGCATCCCGGAGATGTTCCGGGTCCTCACCGACCCCGCGGGTGAGGAGGACGGCCGCAAGGGCATCTCCTCGTTCCGCGCGTTCACCGTGTCCGCCGCGGCCCGCGTGGGCACCGGCAACATCGCCGGCGTGGCCATCGCCATCAGCCTGGGCGGCCCGGGTGCCGTGTTCTGGATGTGGATCATTGCCGCCATCGGCGCCGCCAGCGCCTTCGTGGAGTCCCTGCTGGGTCAGCTCTACAAGGTGAAGACGGCGGACGGCTACGTGGGCGGCCCCGCCTACTACATGGAGCGCGGGCTCAACAAGCGCTGGATGGGCCTGCTGTTCGCGGTCATCATCACCGTGACCTACGGCTTCGTGTTCAACTCCGTGCAGTCCAACTCGATCGTGGACGCGGTGAGCGGCTCCTTCAACGTGGACATCTCCGACGGTCAGGGCCTCTGGATGCGCGTGGTCCTCGGCCTGGCCCTCGTGGCCATCACCGCTCTCGTGATCTTCGGGGGCATCCGCTCCATCTCGGCCGTGACCCAGATCCTGGTCCCCGTCATGGCCGTTCTGTACCTGGCCCTCGGGCTGCTCGTGGTGGTCCTGAACATCACCGAGATCCCCGCCATGTTCGGGATGATCATCCAGGGTGCCTTCGGCATCCGGGAGTTCATCACGGGCGGTCTGATCGGCGTGATCATCCAGGGGATGAAGCGCGGGCTGTTCTCCAACGAGGCCGGCATGGGCTCAGCCCCCAACGCCGGCGCCACCGCGTCCATCTCCCACCCCGCGAAGCAGGGTTTCGTGCAGTCCCTGGGCGTCTTCTTCGACACCATGCTCGTGTGCTCCATCACCGCGTTCATCGTGCTGCTGTCCAACCCCACGTTCGGCGACCAGCGCCAGGGCGCGTCCCTCACGCAGACCGCGCTGGGCATGCAGCTCGGGGACTGGTCCGTGCACTTCCTGACCGTGGCGATCTTCCTCTTCGGGTGGTCCTCGGTGATCGGCAACTACTACTACGGCGAGTCCAACATCCGCTTCATGACGCAGTCCCGCGTGACCATGGGCGTGTACCGCTTCGCGGTGCTGGTCTGCGTGTTCATGGGCGCGGTGCTCGCCCTGGACCTCGTGTGGTCGCTGGCGGACCTGTTCATGGCCTTCATGGCCACGCTGAACCTCATTGCGCTGGTCATGCTCGCGGGTGTGGCCGCCAAGGTGCTGCAGAACTACATGGAGCAGCGCAGGGCCGGTGTGGAGCCCGTGTTCAAGGCGGGCGACGTCCCGGGGCTGCACGGCCTCTCCGCGTGGGACGGCACGGACACCGTGACCCTGCCCATCTTCTGGGAGCAGCGCGACCGGGACAGGAAGACCGCGCGCGGCTGATCCCACCCCGCCCGCGGGCAGCGGTTCTCGTCCCCGGCGGACGACGCCGCCCGCTCGCCCCATGAGGGAACCCCCGGCTCCTGCCGGGGGTTCCGTCATCTCGCGCTCACCGCGGCGGGATCCTCACCGATCGCCGGGAGACTCCCGACCGCGACGTAGAACCTCGTCGCGGCACCGGGGCCTGCCGCTCGTACCGCCGGACGCGGCCACGGGGCACCGGTTGGCACGCGGTGGGCACACGGCGTCGGCGGGGTCACGGCCGGGGCGACCGGGCGGCGTCGTTCAGGAGGACTGCCCGCCCTGACCGAGGTCGCGCTTGACCTGGGTCTCGATGGCGCCGGTCAGCGCGTCGTCGTCCGCGGGGGAGTCCTGCGTGGCGTCCCGGAGCTGGTTCTCGTTGTACTCGGAGAACTCCTTGCTGTCGTCGCCGCGCTTGGTGAGCAGCGCCCGGATGCGGGTGCGGCGCCCGGACTCGGCGCTGATCTCCGAGCGGTTGCGGAACCACCAGACGAACATGACGACCACCAGGATCATGCCCACGTACCCGATGGCCGGGTAGACCACGCTCATGAGCGTGCCGAAGCCCACCAGGCTGACCGCGTACCCCACAGCGCACAGGCCCAGGAACACGGGCAGGTAGCGCTTGCGGTGGTTCACGGTCACCCGCCGGCCCAGCGCGTAGAACATGCTGATGCAGGTGTTGTAGATCATCAGGAATGTCACGAACACCATGGCGATCGCGGCCACGGGGTGGATGGTCTCGAAGAGCTGGAGCATGGGGACGTCCGCCTCGCCCACGGCCTCGAAGTTCACCAGCAGCGCGAAGGCGTTCATGAGCAGCAGCACCGTGTAGACCACGCCACCCAGCAGACCGCCGCGGCCCGCGTCACGCGGGTCCAGGGTGTTGCCGCCGATCATTAGCGACATGGACACCCCGAGCATCAGCGCCATGCACGTGTAGTTCACGGCGGACAGCCACCACGGGCTCACGGGGGAGTCCGCCTGGACGGCGAGCTCGCTGACGGCGCCCAGGTCCACGGGCAGCTTGGTGAGGGCGTACCCGAAGGCCACGATCACGGCCACGAAGATCACCGGGGTGACCGCGGAGATGATGTTGGTGACCTTGTTGACGTCCAGCAGGCCGGTGAGCATCACGATGCCCACCATGACGGCCGAGCCGATCCAGGCCGGCAGGCCGAACTGCTGCTCCAGGGTGGAACCGGCACCCGCGAGCATCACGATGCCCATGGCCAGCAGGGTCAGCGAGACCGAGATGTCCAGGAAGCGGGAGACCACCGGCGCGGACACCGACCGGAAGACCCGCAGGTGCTCGTCGGCCATGAAGTAGCTGCCGATGTTGATGATCACGGCACCCGCCGTGATCATCAGGATCCCGGCGACGAGCGCACCGGCCAGTCCCCACACCCCGAACGAGATGAAGTACTGGATGACCTCCTGGCCGGTGGCGAAGCCTGCGCCCACCATGAGGCCGATGAAGGCCAGGGCGACTTGCAAGGTTTTCTTGGCGGACACGGGAGCGGCTCCTCGGTCGTGGCGGGATGACGTGGCGGGTGCGCGCCGACGCGCGACGGTGTACCCGGCCAAGCATAGAGAACGCCGCCTCCGTGCTTCCCGTCACCCCGGGCAGCCGGTGGCATACTCGATGCGGCGCCCGTGATCCTCGGGCCCGTGAACCGTGCGAGATGCGCGAAGGGAGCCCCCGTGGCGGAGAAGTGGGAGACGGACCTGGCGGCATGGACGGCCGGGTGGGCCGCGATCCGGGAGGACGCCCCGCAGCCGTCCGTGCAGGCGTGGAACGGCTCGGTCCCACCCGGTGGGAACGCCGTGCTCGTGTGCCCGCCGGACCGGGTGACCGGTGCCCGTGAGGCCCTCGCCGCGGCGGGCAGGACGGTGACCGCCACCGAGGTGCTGCTGGCCGGGGCCGTCCAGGATCTCGACCGGGGGCTGAGTTTCCCCGGGGACGCCGGGATGTTCGACGCGCCGATGGGCGGCTACTCCCGCTTCGAGGTGGACGAGTGGGGCCGGCCCGTGGCCCATGCCGCACTGTCCGTGCAGGGCGAGGTGGCCTTCATGGGACCGCTCTCCGTGGCCGCCACCACGGACCGGGACCCCGCGGAGGTCCTGGATCCCCTGGTCTCCGCCATGGCCAACGAGGCGTTCCTGGCGGACGCCGAGCGCCTCTACACCGTGGTCCCCGAGGAGGACGTGCCCGGTCGCGAGTCGCAGGGATGGCGGCGCGTGGCGTTCGTGCTGCACCTGGCGTAGCACCGCGCCGGGGGCGGGAGCTGAAGGTTAGCCTTGCCTTATCCAATTCTGCAACGCAGAATTGACGTAAGAGGGCATGACAGGGCTCGGAGGTGATCTCCGGACGCCCGCGCGAACCGAGGGGCCACACCATGAAGCGGAGCAAGCGGGAGAGCAGTGCGCCGTCGTGCGCCACCCTGTGCGACGTGAAGCCCGGCGAGGACGCCTGCATCACGCTCGTGGAGGGCGCCCTGGATCCCGTGGTGCGCCGTCGCCTGGGGGCACTCGGCTTCCGCGAGGGCGAGCAGGTCACGTGCCTGCGGCGCGCGCCCATGGGCAGCCCCATCCTGTTCCGCGTGTGCGGCGCCGAGGTGTGCCTGCGCAAGGAGCAGGCCCGCTCCGTCCGCGTCGCTGAGCAGACTCCGGAACCGGTGGCAGCGGCGTCGTGAGCTGCCACGGCTCCACCGAGAGCGGCGTGGGGGTCCTCGAGGGCACCGTGGA
Source organism: Kocuria tytonis (assembly GCF_003226895.2). Lineage (GTDB taxonomy): Bacteria > Actinomycetota > Actinomycetes > Actinomycetales > Micrococcaceae > Kocuria > Kocuria tytonis. Next base: position 166,827 of record NZ_PNJG02000002.1, on the reverse strand, counting down.
GGTTGCGCTGCTCGGGTCCCCGAACACCGGCAAGTCCTCTCTCTTCAACAGACTCACGGGCCTGTCCGCGGCCACGGGCAACTATCCCGGCGTCACGGTGACCCGCTCCAGGGGCACTGCCAGGACGCCGTCGGGTTCCGTGACGGTCACGGACCTGCCGGGAACCTACTCCCTGGAGCCGGCCAGCCCGGACGAGGAAGTGGTCCTGGACCACCTGGAGGGCCGGCTGGAGAGCGACGCCGCCCCGGACGCCCTGCTCGTGGTCCTGGACTCCACCACGCTCTTCCGCTCCCTCGGGCTCTGCGCCGAGGCGCTCGCCCTGGGGCACCCCACGGCCGTGGTCCTCACCATGGTGGACGAGCTGCGGGCACGCGGCGGGGACGTGGACGTCACCGCGCTGTCCCGGGCGCTGGGCGTGCCGGTGGTCGAGACCGTGGCGCACAGGGGCCGGGGCATCGAGGACGTCCGCGAGCTGCTGGACGCCGCCGCGTCCTGGCCCGTGGCGCTCATCCCACCCCCGTGCGACGACGACGCGCAGCTGCGCGGCTGGATCCGCTCCGTCCTCGACTCGGCGCGGTACCGGGTTCCGGGGTCCTCCGTGGCGACCTCCAGGATCGACCGCGTGCTGCTCCACCCGGTGTGGGGATCGCTCGTGTTCCTGGCCGTGATGTTCGGCTTCTTTCAGGTGATCTTCACCGTGGCGGCGCCCATCCAGGACGCCGTCCAGGGGGTGTTCGACCACTGGGGTGAGCTGGCGGCCACGAACCTCGGATCGGGGTTCTTCGCGGATTTCGTGGGCACCGCGTTGATCGGCGGCGTGGGCGGTGTGCTCGTGTTCCTCCCGCAGATCATGCTGCTGTACCTGATGATCTCCGTCCTGGAGGCCGTGGGGTACATGTCCCGTGCGGCCTTCCTCATGGATCGCATCATGGCCCGCAGCGGACTGGACGGGCGCGCCTTCGTGGCCATGCTCTCCTCCACGGCCTGCGCGGTCCCGGGGATCATGGCCACGCGCACCATGCCGTCCTCCCGGGACCGGATCGCCACGATCATGTCCGCACCGCTCATGACGTGCTCGGCCCGGCTGCCGGTGTACCTGGTGCTCATCGCGCTGCTGGTGCCCGACGACGCCCGGCTGGGCCCGTTCTCGATGCAGGGCGCGGCGCTGTTCGCCATGTACCTGCTGGGCGGGCTGGCCTCCCTCACGGTGGCCCGCGTCTTCAAGGCCACCCTGCTGCGCCGCGGTGCGCTGCCGTTCTACCTGGAGATGCCCCCGTACCGGCTCCCCACACTCCGCGGGATCCTGCGTGCCGTATGGGTTCCGGTGTGGATGTTCGTGCGCAAGGTGGGCACCATCATCCTGGTGGTCACGGCAGTGCTGTGGGTGCTCATCAACTTCCCCGCCCGTGAAGCGGAGACGGCGCGCATGGACGAGGCCGCGGCACAGTCCTACGTCATGGAGAACTCGTTCGCCGGAGCCGCTGGCAAGGCCGTGGAGCCGGTGTTCGAGCCGCTCGGCTTCGACTGGCGGGTGGACATCGGCCTCATCGGCTCCTTCGCGGCCCGGGAGGTCTTCGTCTCCACCATGGGACAGGTTGCGGCCGCCGAGGACCCGGAGGACCCGGGGGACGCCCTGCGGCAGCTGACCCACACCCACGGTCCCCACCAGGGTGCCCAGGTGTTCACGGCGCCCACCATCGTGGCCCTCATGCTGTTCTTCGCGTTCGCCATGCAGTGCGTGTCCACCCTGGCGACCATGCGCCGGGAGACCAACTCGTGGAAGTGGCCCGCCCTGGCGGTCGCCTACATGTTCGTCCTGGCATACGGCACCGCGTGGCTCGGCCACTGGATCACAGGCCTCGTGATCTCGTGAACCCGGCAGGTACCGCCCTCCACCCCGAGGTGCAGAAGGACCGTGCGGTGGCGCGGTGGATCCTGACGGGGCGCTCCGACTCCTTCGCGGACGCGTCGGAGCACCCCGGTGAGGCGCTGGCCCGCCTGCTCGCCGAGGACGTCCTCGTCGCGGTGGCCGGTGGCGTGGGCTGGATCGACACCACGCTGGCCCCGGGTCGCACCTGGCAGGAAGCCGCGGGCGAGGTGCGATCGGCCGTCACGGAGCACGTGGCCGGTGCCGTGCCGCACGAGCTCACCACCGAGGACTTGCGCCGGCTGGCCCACACGGTGCTGAAGCGTGACGTCGCGCCCATTGCGGGTGCCCACGGCGGGCGCATCGAGATCTCCGCGGTGGAGGGGCACACCGTGACCGTGGTGCTGGAGGGCGCGTGCCACGGCTGCCCCGCCGCGAAGACCACTCTCCAGGACCGGTTCCGGACGGCCCTGCGGCAGTGGGACCCGCAGGCGGACGTGGTGGAGGCGGGCCGCTCGGCAGCCACGGCGGCACCGACGGGTGGTCGGTCCTGGCTGCCGTTCCCGGGCCGCATCCGCCGAGCGCGCGACGCCTGAGGGCACCCGGGGTCGCCGCTCAGGGGCACCCTGCCGGTGGCCGCGCGCCCGGATGCCCTGGTGGCGGCTACTCCCCGGGCGCCGGCCCCTGCGGCGCAGGGTACCGGTCCGGGAACTTCCGGTGCAGGTTCTCCCGTGTCACCGCGGTGAGGTTCTGCAGCGGCAGTCCGGCCGGGCACACCTCCGTGCAGTCGCCCAGCAGGGAGCACGGCCCGAACTCCTGGTCCGCGGCGTCCAGGACCTTGGCGGCGCGCTCGTCCCGTTCCTCGGGGGTTCTGGCCAGCGGGGGCAGGTGCTTGAGCATGGTGCCCACGAACAGCTGCCCGGAGCCGTTGGGGCACGCCGCGATGCATGCCCCGCAGCTGATGCACCCGGCCGTGTTGAGTGCCTTCATGGCCACCGGGAACTTCGCCTCCTTGGAGACCCGGCGCAGGGACTTCTTCTCCACGGAGAGGTCCTTCTTCACCGGCAGCGCCCCCGCGCGCATGGGCTCGACGAAGATCTCGTCCCCGTCCCGGTAGGCATGCAGGGATTGCATGCACGACGCCCTGTTGCGGTCCGGTCCGTGGGGTACGCCGTCCACGGTCACGCCGCACTTGCCGCAGATGCCCTCGCGGCAGCCGTCGTCGAAGCTCACGGGCTCGTCCCCCTGGCGTTCCAGGGTCTCGTTGACGGCGTCCAGCAGCTCCAGGACGCTCATGTCCTCCGTGGCCTGCACGGGGTGGACGGTCTCGAACCCGCCCGGCTCCTCGGCGGCCGCCTGGCGCCACACGTGAACGGTCAGCAGCATCAGCGCACCACCTTGATCTGTACGGCCAGCGGAATACTCAGGTTGCCCAGGGCCACGACGGCGCCCACAGCCTTGGCGGCCACGTCCACCTGCCGCACGCGCTGGGCGGTGCCGGTGAGCCCGGTGTCCAGCGCAGCCGTGTGCAGGCCGTGGACCATGTGACCGGCCAGCGCCGCCATCGACGCCGCGTAGAACGCCGCAGTCACGGGCCGGGAGAGGCTGCCCACCAGGTTTCCGTACGCGTCACCGTGCTCGAAGGACCGTGACGCCGCCGGTCGCGTCCCCGTGGTCAGGTCCAACACGTGGTAGGTCACGAACAGCCCGAGGACCGCGCCCGTGGAGCGCATGGAGCGGGCGACGATCTGCGGGACGGAGCGGCGTCGTCCGCGGGGGCGCGTGCGGGGCGCACGGGCGTCGAACGAGTCGGGCAGCAGGGCACCGTCGAACGCCGCGCGGCGGTACGCGAGGGGTGCCTCGGTGCGGGGCACGAACACGCGGGGCCGGGGCAGGTTGCGCGCGAGCGTGACGAGCCGCCGGGTGGTCTGCCGCGCGACGTCGCCCACCGTGCGGCCCTCGGCCCGCAGGGAGCGCAGGGTCAGCTCGGTGCCGGCCGCCACGTGCACGGCCGTGCTCGCGAGCAGTCCCGCCCGGGCAACCCAGAGCAGGGTGTTGGGCGGCAGCACCGGGGCGCCCGCGCCGCGCAGCAGCAGCGCGTACCGGTTGTACCGCTCCCTGCCCGCGTACACCTGCATGTTGCCCGCCATGTGACCCACCGTGAACACGCTGAGCACGGTGCCGGAGGCCGCCATCGCGAGCTTCAGGTCCGGGCTCGACGCCGCTCCCAGGCTCCGCCGCCACGCGTTCGCGGCCGCCGGGGCGGCGTGGTCCGCGCCGTTGGAGGACCGGCCGGGGGTTGTCACGGTTCCCGGTGACGCCGCGGTCCGGGACGCGGGAGTGCGCTCGCGCGATGGCTGGGTGGCGGGATTCATCACTGGGCAATCCTAGGAGCTTCCGGCGCCCGGATCAGTTTCCGGGGTCACACGCGGTCATGGCCCGTGCGCTCACCCCGGAAGCCGTCGGCGCGGCCCGGCGGGCCGCTGCAGGAGGGGCCGCCGGGCGACGGGCCGGACCGCGGGGCGGGAGGCCGGGACGTCCGGACACGGGAAACGGCAGGGCCCACCGGGTTGCCGGGGCGGGACCTGCCGCTCGGTGGTGCGGGCCGGGGGCGATGAGCATCCCCCAGCCCGCTGCGCCCGGAGCTCAGGCCGGGGGCGCGAACAGCTGGAGGTCGTTGCCCTCGCTGTCCTTGAACGGCGCGATCCGGCCCCACGGGTGGTCGCTGATCTCACCGGTCATGGTGACGCCCGCGTTCTTCAGCCGCGCGTACTCGTCGTCGATGGAGTCCTCCGGGGTGAAGCTGATGACCGCCCCACCGTCCACGGTGTGGGCGGTCTCCCGGGCGTTGAGTCCGATCCGCAGCTCGCCCTGGGTCACCTCCGACCAGTCGGTGTCCTGCTTCTCCACCGTCAGGCCGAGGGTGTCCCGGTAGAACGCCAGGGCCCGGTCCATGTCCTCCACCGGAACCCACACTGCTGCAATGCCGTATGCCATGTCCTGTCCTTTCATCGGGGATGAGGCCAGTGAAACAGGCTGCCCACGGGGTGACAACCAGGCCGGCAAACTCATGTGACGGACCGATTCTGCACCGGCCGCGTCCGTGTGTGACGGTGGTGGCATGCAGTCCGGATACGACCACCACGCCCAGGACTACGAGCGGGCGTTCCCCGCGGCCTTCCGCGGCCCCTGGGAGCGCCACGCGGTGGGGGCCTTCGCGGAACACGTCGTCAGGAGCGGCCTGCCCGGGACCGTGGTGGACGTGGGGTGCGGCACAGGACACGTCACGGCGGAGCTGGCCGCGCGCGGTCTGCCCGTGGTGGGGGTGGACCCGTCCGAGTCCATGCTGGCCATCGCCCGTGCATCCCACCCGGACGTGAGGTTCGAACCGGGGGATGCGAATCCGGAGTCGTGGGGTGCGGCGCTCGAGGCCGAGGCCCCCGAGGCCCCCGTGGCCGCGGTGCTGGCGCGGTACAGCCTCAGCCACGTGCCCCCGGAGCGCGTGCCGGGCATCCTCGCGTCCTGGGCGGATCGGCTGCCCGTGGGCGGTGCTGTCCTGGTGGCGTTCCAGGCCGTGGACGGCGGGCGTGCGGTGGTCTCCTTCGACCACGCGGTGGCCCCCGCCTGGCGGTGGAGCCCCGAGGTCGTTGCGGACCACCTGACGCGGGCGGGCTTCGCCGAGGTGTGGCGCACCGTCAGCCGCTCGGACGCCGAGCACCGCTTCCCGGAGTGCCACCTGCTGGCGGTCAAGGACGCCGCCGGGGCGCCGCCCGTCCCGGTGAGCCGGGGCTGTTCGGTGGACGGGTGCTGATCCGGCCCTAGGTGGCAGCGGACACGGGGCCGACACCGCGGACGGATGACCGGGCACGGAGGGAGCAGGGATGAGCAGGACGACCAAGGAGTGGGGTGTCCTGGTGGAGCTCTGCCTGGTTCTGGCAGGGATCCCGCTCTCCGTGCTGGCACCCCAGGTGCTGTGGCAGGTCCTCGGGGAGCACCAGGGCGTGGGTCCGGCAAGGTTGCTCGTGCAGTTCCTGGCGGTGTGCGTGGTCGTGGTGGCCCTCATGCTGGTCGACACCCTGCTGGATGTCTTGCTCTTTGTCCTGACTCGAAACCGGGTGGCCACCCAGATCTGCTCGGGCGCAGTCGTCGTGGGCGTGATCGCCGCGCTGTTCTCCGTCTGGGTGCCGTGGTCCGTGGGGCTCGTGCTGGTCAGCGTGCTGTCCGCCCTGGTGCTGCTGCTCTTTTCGAAGCTCACCGCGGCGCGCTACAAGACTCTGGTGGAGCACGAGGACCGTGCGAACAGACCTTGAGGCTCATGTGTGCAGGGGTGGTGCCGTCCAATCTCACGCGCTGTGATGTGTGGCACCCCAGCTTCTGCGGAAGTAGCCTGGGCCGGACGTGTGGCGAGGATTCCCCGCGGAGGGGCCTGGCGAGGTGGTTCACGGGGTGGTCCTGGCAGTCGGTCATTTCCCGGCGCAGGCAATGCGGGGCCAACACTTTTTCAGGAAACGGGAGAGAGCAAATGGGGCCGAGGACTTCGAGAGGATGGCCGCGTGTAGAGAATTACATTGCCTGGGTCACCATCCTGCTGGTGGGGATCAGCATCACCGGGAGTGATCTCAGGTTCGGCGCCTTTGTCCTTGGCCACTCCTTGTGGCTGGGCATCAGCATCTCTGCGCTCGGCCTCGGCGGGTTGGTTGTCCGCGTTCGACGGGATGTCAGGGCATCGCGGCAGGCGCCGGCCGACTAGACGGATCTGCCTGGTAATCGGCGCAGCTGCCGGGCGAAGCGGGACCCCGCCGACCACACCCAGGTTGCTCCCCGGCTGCCAGGCGGGCGACGGCGAGGTGCGCCTTCCCGCGATAAACGGTTCGAGGCCTGCAGCCACCGGGGCCAGTCAACGAGCACTCAGTGCGACGCATGGTCCACCTGGGTGCCATTCCGCCGCACCCGGCCGTCTCGGGCCTAGTCCCCCACCGCTCCATCGATCGCCTCCCGCAGCAGGTCGGCGTGGCCGCAGTGGCGGGCGTACTCCTCGATCATGTGGGTGACGACCCAGCGTGCGTTCATGTCACCGCGGACGGGACGCCCCACCTGGCTGTCCAGCGGGTTGGAGTGCTCCGCGGCGAAAAGGCCCCACTGCTGCCGGGACGTGTCCACGGCGGACGACCACAGGGCCCGCAGCTCATCCGCACTGTTCTCGGGAGCGGAGTTCCAGTCCCAGTCCGGGTCCCTCTCCCACTGCACGGCGTCCCACGGGGAACACGGTTCTCGTCCGCTCAGCACGTGGCAGAACCAGTGGTCCTCCACGTACGCCAGGTGCTTCAGCATGCCGCCCAGCATCATGGGGGTGGGCAGCGGGCGCTCACGCAGCTGCTCGGTGCTCAGCCCGTCCGTCTTCCACGCGATCGTGGCGCGCAGGTGGTCCAGGAAACCGAACAGTATGGTGAGCTCGTCCGCGCGCTGAGGGGGTTCCGGACGGCCGTGCTCGTCCACGCCGGGTGATGTCATGTGGATCACACTAGTCCTCGGCAGAATCCGGGGCGCGGAGCACCGAGCGGGCGACGCCGCCGTCGGCGGGGTTCCGTGCCATGCGGTCTCGCCGGGGCGCGGGCCGCACCGGGGCCGCACCCGCCCATGCATTCCGCACGAAAAGTTACCCGTGGGTTGCGTAACCTCCGCGAGCCGGTGCGCATCGCTGTGATGCGGCCTACAGTGATGATGTAGCCCACACGTGAAGTGCACGTACGGATCCACTACGAAGGAGTAGTCATGAAGGTTTTCGGTCACGCAGAACCCGGCGCCCCCGCGGAGGAGATCGAGCTGGAGAAGCCCCAGCTCACGGGTTCCGAGGTGCTGGTCCGCGTCACGAACTCGGGGGTGTGCCACTCGGATGTCCACTGCCAGGACGGGTACTTCGACCTGGGCAGCGCGGGGCGTCGCGAGCTGACCGCCTCGGGCGCGCAGTACCCGGTGGTGCTGGGCCACGAGATCGTGGGCGAGGTGGTGGAGGTGGGCCCGGAGGCCACGGTGCAGCCGGGGGACACCAAGTACATCGTCTACCCCTGGGTCGGCTGCGGTGAGTGCCAAGCCTGCCAGGAGGACCGCGAGAACTACTGCAGCGGCGCCAAGCGCAACCTCTCGGTGGCGCTCAACGGCGGTTACGCGGAGGAGGTCCTGGTTCCCGGGGACCGCTACCTGGTGCCGCTGGGGGACATCGACCCGTCCTTCGGTGCCACGCTGGCCTGCTCCGGGCTGACGTCCTACTCGGCCATCCAGAAGATCATGCCGGTCCCCGCGGACAAGCCCGTTGCCGTGATCGGCGCCGGTGGTGTGGGGCTCATGACCATTGCGCTGCTGAAGGCGCTGGGCCATGAGAACATCGTGGCGGTGGACATGAGCGAGAAGGCTCTGGAGAACGCCACCGCAATGGGTGCGACGGCCACCGTGGTCGCGGGTGGCGAGGCCCCCCACAAGGACATCGTGGCGGCGGGCGGTGAGAAGATCGCCGCGGCCATCGACCTGGTCAACAACGGGGACACCTCCAGCGCCGCACTGTTCGCCATGGCCAACGGCGGCACCCTGGTGAGCGTGGGCCTGTTCGGTGGCCAGTTCACGTTCCCCACCGCCCTCGTGGCGTTCAACCTGCTGAACATCCGCGGCAACTTCGTGGGGAGCCTGCCCGAGCTCAAGGAGCTCGTGAAGCTCGCCCAGGACACTGATCTGCCCAAGCCCCCCATCACGGAGGTGCCGCTCACCGCTCAGGAGGTCAACGCCGCCCTGGACGGGCTGCGCAACCGCACCCTCAACGGCCGCGCGGTGCTCGTCGCGTCCTGATCTCGCGCACCGGCCACGCGCCGCGCACGACGACGCCGTCGTCGCCCCGATCTCGCGGGGCGGCGGCGGCGTTCGTGCACCCGGGCGGGCGGTCTCGCGCCCGGGTACGCACGAACCGTGCGCACGGTGGCGCGATGACCGTGGGGGATGGTCGAGGCAGGGTGCGCGGCCCACGAACGCGGCCGTGCGGCGTCGTCGCCCGGGTCGGGACTCAGAGCAGGCCGGAGGTGAGACGGCAGAGGTTCTCCACGAACTTGCGCCCCAAGGAGCGCTTCTCCCAGGCCGTCACGTCCAGGAGCATGGAGCGGGCCGTGAACTGCTCCACGATCTCCTCCATCCGGGCGCGGAACCCCTCGTCCACGATCATCACGGAGACCTCGAGGTCCAGTGCGAAGGAGCGCTCGTCCATGTTGGAGGAGCCGATCACCGAGACGATGTCGTCCACGAGCACGAACTTGGCGTGCAGCACCGTGGGGGAGCTGTAGCGGTGGATCTCCACGCCGGCACGGGCGAGCTCCGAGTAGTAGGAGTTCTGGGCGTGCTGGGCCAGGAACTGGTCCGAGGTCTCACCCACGAACAGCTGGATCCGCACTCCCGCCTGCGCCTCCGTGGTGAGGGCGTGGAGCAGGGACTCGTCCGGGACGAAGTACGGGCTGGAGATCACCACGCGGTGGTTCGCGTTGTAGATCAGGTGGTTGAACAGCCGCAGGTTGTTCTCCGTCTCGAAGCCGGGCCCGGACGGCACCACCTGCGCGTACATGGGCCCCGAGGTCTCCTCCAGCGCGGCAGGGGTCTCGTCCAGCAGCAGGTCGTCGGTCTCCGAGTACCAGTCCGAGACGAACACCGCGTTGAGCTCCGTGACCACGGCCCCGGTGCCGCGGATCATCAGGTCCTTCCACTCGAGGCCCCTGCGGATGTTCTTCCTCTTGTTGTACGACCGGTGGATCACGTTCTGGGATCCCGTGTAGGCCACCGTGCCGTCCACCACGAGGATCTTGCGGTGGTTGCGCAGATCCGGGCGCTGCCACTCCCCGCGCCAGGGGCGGATGGGGAGCATGCGCCGCCAGGGCACCCCGCAGCGGTCGAACTCCCTGACCAGTTCCGCGTACCCCGGATACCCCAGGGACCCCACGTGGTCGATCAGGATGCGCACCCGCACCCCGCGCTCGTGCGCCCGGATGAGCGCGTTCAGGAGATCGCGGGAGACCTGGTCCACGGCCACGATGTAGAACTCGAAGTGCACGTAGTCCGTGGCGGCGTCCACGTCCGCGGCCATCCGGGCCATGTTCTCGTGGTTGTCGGGCAGGATCTCGAAGTCGTTGCCGCCCACCATGGGCAGCGCGCCCAGGTTCTGGTTGAGCTCCGCGGTGGTGCGCACCCACTCGGGGAACCTGTCGAAATGGAGCCCCGTGGTGATGCCCTCGGGCGTGTTCTCCTGGATCACGTGGTTCATCCGTGCCTGCTTGGCCATCCGGGCGCGGGGCAGCCGCGCGGACCCGATGACCACGAACAGCAGCAGCCCCGCGTAGGGCACGAGGAAGATGGCCAGCAGCCACGCCAGGGCCACGGACGGCCGGCGCTGGTGCGGGAGCCACCCCAGCGCCATGAGCTTCAGCGCCAGGTCCAGCCCGGCCAGGATCACCAGGATCCACTCCGGGAGGGTGTCCACGGGGAAGCTGTTGATGGGTATCCAGGGAGTCACGGGCGACCTCCGTCAGGGGCGGGGGAGATGGTACGAGTCCTCCGAGCCCTCGGAGGACCGCCGGATGAAACCACAGTGCAGCAGGACCCTGCGGGCGGCTTCCTGATCACCTGGCACGGAACCGTGCACCGCACGGATTTCCGGGTTCTGGAACGCGTGCTGCACGAGTGCCCGCAGCGCTTCCGTGGCCAGCCCGCGGTTGCGCCGGTCCGGGACCACGGAACCCTCCACCTCGAGCTCCCCGTCCATGGCGGGGCCCGGGAAGCCCGCGGTCCCGATGACCTGCTCCGAGGCGAGGTCCACCATGGCCAACCGGATGTGCTCGGACTCCGTGGCGAAGTGCTCACCCGCCTCGATCGCGCCGCGCGCCCGGTCCACGTCCGCGGGGGTGGGGAATCCCGGGGCGAAGTGCTCGAGCCGGGCCCCCGCGGCCACCGCCTCCAGCTCGTCCCGCGCGAACGGGCGCAGCTCCAGGCGCTCGGTGCGGATCGGCTCCGGTGGTTCCGGCTCCGGCAGTGCATCCCACATGGCGGTGACCTCGTGCGTTCCTCGTGGTGTGTGCGCCTCGTCAGCCGAAGTGGCGCGGCAGCGTGGACTCATGGGCGTCCCTCAGCTCGTCCAGTCCCACCGCGAACTCGCCCTGGAAGTCCAGGGAACCGCTCTCGGCGTCCACCACGCCGATCCGGGCGAACGGGTAGTTGCGCACCGTGCACATGTCCCGGAAGCGCACCTCCTCCGAGCGGGGCACGCTCGCGACGGCGCGGCCCTGGGTCTCCGAGAACAGCAGCGTGAACAGGTCCACGCCGTCGCGCTCGGCCACCTCCCCGAGCCCGATCCGGGCGCCCACGCCGAAGCGCAGGGCCATCTCGGCGAGCGTGGCACCCAGCCCGCCCTCGGCGACGTCGTGCGCGGCGTCGATCATGCCGTCACGGGACATGTTGACGAGCATGTCCGCGAGCACGCGCTCGCGGTCCAGGTCCACGCGCGGGGGCGTGCCGCCCAGGTGGCCGCGCAGCCGCGCCCACTCGGAGCCGTCCAGCTCGGCCGCGGTCTCGCCGAGCAGGTAGACCGCCTGGCCGTCCTCGCGCCAGCCCGACGGCGTGCGGCGGGTGACGTCGTCGAAGACACCCATCATGGCGACCACCGGGGTGGGGTTGATGGCCACACCGCCGGTCTGGTTGTAGAGGGACACGTTGCCGCCCGTGACGGGCACGCCGATGGCCTGGCAGCCGTCCGCCAGCCCGCGCACGGCCTCCGCGAACTGCCACATCACGTCCGGGTCCTCGGGGGAGCCGAAGTTCAGGCAGTCGGACACCGCCACGGGGCGCGCGCCCGCGGTGGCCACGTTGCGGTAGGCCTGCGCGAGTGCGAGCTGCGCGCCGCGGTACGGGTCCAGGCGGGTGTAGCGGCCGTTCGAGTCCGTGGACAGGGCCACGCCCAGGTTGCTGCGCTCGTCCACTCGGACCACACCGGCGTCGTCCGGCATGGCCATGGCGGTGTTGCCCTGCACGTAGCGGTCGTACTGGCTGGTGACCCACTCCTTGGAGCACAGGTTGGGGGATCCCATGAGCTCGAGCAGCGCGGGGCCGAGCTCCGCACCGGAGGGGCGGGCGGCGTCCTCCGGGGAGCCCGTGAAGTGGGCCTCCTGCAGGGCGTCCTGGGACTCCGGTCGGGCGTACGGGCGCTCGTACACCGGGCCGTCGTGGGCCACGGTGCGCGGATCCACGTCCACGATCACCTCGCCGTGGTGGTCGATGACCAGCCGGCCGGTGTCCGTGACCTCGCCGATCCAGGAGTACTCCACGTCCCACTTGGCCATGACCGCTTCGAAGGCCGCGGCCTTCTCCGGGGTGACCACGGCCATCATCCGCTCCTGGGACTCGGACATCAGGATCTCGCCCGGGGTCAGGGAGGGGTCGCGCAGCAGCACATCGTCCAGGTTCACCCGCATGCCGCCGTCACCGTTGGAGGCCAGCTCGGAGGTGGCGCACGAGATGCCGGCCGCGCCGAGGTCCTGGATGCCCTCCACCAGGGAGGACTTGAACAGCTCCAGGCAGCACTCGATGAGCACTTTCTCCGCGAACGGGTCCCCCACCTGCACGGCGGGGCGCTTGGAGGGCTTGGAGTCGTCGAAGGACTCGGACGCCAGCACGGACGCGCCGCCGATGCCGTCCCCGCCGGTGCGCGCGCCGAAGAGCACCACCCTGTTGCCGGTGCCGGACGCGGTGGCCAGGCGGATGTCCTCGTGGCGCATCACGCCCACGGCCAGCGCGTTGACCAGGGGATTGCCCTGGTAGCAGGGGTCGAACTCCACCTCGCCGCCGATGTTCGGCAGACCCAGTGAGTTGCCGTAGCCGCCCACGCCAGCCACGATCCCGTGCACCACGCGCTGGGTGTCCGGGTGGTCGATGGCGCCGAAGCGCAGGGGGTCCATCACGGCCACCGGACGGGCGCCCATGGAGATGATGTCCCGCACGATCCCGCCCACACCCGTGGCGGCACCCTGGTACGGCTCCACGTAGGAGGGGTGGTTGTGGGACTCGATCTTGAACGTCACGGCCCAGCCGTCCCCGATGTCCGTGACACCGGCGTTCTCCCCGATGCCCACCATGAGGTTCCTGCGCATCTCGTCCGTGACCTTCTCGCCGAACTGCCGCAGGTGCACCTTGGAGGACTTGTAGGAGCAGTGCTCGGACCACATCACGGAGTACATGGCGAGCTCCGCGGCGGTGGGGCGGCGGCCCAGGATCTCCTTGATGCGCTCGAACTCGGTCTCGTTCAGGCCCAGTTCCGCCCAGGGCAGCTCGGTGTCCGGGGTGGCGGCGGCGTGCTCGATGGTGTCCAGGTTGAAGTGCGTTTCGCTCATGACGTCTACGGGGTCCCTTGGTGGAGGATGGGGCGTGCGGTGCCGTCACGCCGGTGCATGGTGGTGGCCGGTGGCCGGAGGCCCGGCCGGATCGGTGCGGGGTCGCGCGCGGGGCGCACGACGGCGCCGGGAGGCTCCCGGCGCCGTCGTGCGTCAGCGGGTCAGGTGCTCCAGGACGGAGACGAACACGTCCAGCCCGTCCGTGCCCTCGCGCATGCCCACGGCGCCGGAACCGGAGAGGTCCGCGCCGAAACCGGGTTCCACGGCGTGCTCGGGGTGCGGCATGAGTCCCACCACGTTGCCCCGGGCGTTGGTGATCCCGGCGATGTCGTTGCGCGAGCCGTTGGGGTTGCCGCCCGCGTAGCGGAAGACCACGCGGTGCTCGGCCTCGAGCTCGTCCAGGGCGCGCCGGTCCGCGACGTACTGGCCGTCCTGGTTCTTCAGCGGCACCACGATCTCCTGGCCCTGCGCGAAGCGCCCGGTCCACGCGGTGTCCGCGTTCTCCACGCGCAGCCCCTGGTCACGGCAGAGGAACTTCAGCCGCTCGTTCTTGATCATGGAACCGGGCAGCAGGTGGGCCTCGGTGAGCACCTGGAAGCCGTTGCAGATGCCCAGCACGGGCATCCCGCCGTCCGCGCTCGCGGCGTCCACGATCCTGTCCATGAGCGGGGCGAAGCGGGCGATCGCGCCGGCACGCAGGTAGTCCCCGTAGGAGAACCCGCCGGGCAGGATCACGGCGTCCACGCCCTGCAGGTCCGTGTCCGCGTACCACAGCGGCACGGCGGTGCCGCCGGCGATCTCCACGGCCCGGGCGGCGTCGCGGTCGTCCAGCGTGCCCGGGAAGGTCACCACGCCCACGCGGACGTCCGCGAGGCGGGAGTCCGGGGCGGGCTGGGAGAGGTCCGCCACCAGGGGCGTCTGTTCGGCGGTGAGGTGCTGCGCCACGCTCAGTGCTCCTCGGGCAGTGCGCTGACGTTCACCACGTCCTCGATCACCGGGTTGGAGAGCAGCTTCTCCGCGGCCTCGCGGGCCTGGGCGAGCACCTGCTCGGTGGCCTCACCGTCCACCGTGAGCTCGAAGCGGCGGCCCTGGCGGACCTCGGTGAAGCTGCTGAGACCTATCCGGGGCAGCTCGTTCGCAATGGCCTTGCCCTGCGGGTCGAGGATCTCCGGTTTGGGCATGACGTCGACGACGATTCGGGCCATGGAACGCTCCTGTACGCGGTGTGGAAGGTGTCCAGCGCGCGGAGTCCGTGCCGTCTCACGCCGGGCGCGTCCGGAACCGGTGTCCGGGCGACGACGACGCTCCGCGAGCTTGCGCACCCCACTCTAGTGGGTGCTCGCGGCCCCCGGCGCCGCTCGTCCCTCTGCCGCGCACGCCGCAGCGTCGTGCTGCGGTGCGCTCAGCCGATGCCCACGGCGCCCACCACGACGCCCACCACCAGCATGACCAGGGCCACCACCAGGGCGCGCCACAGCACCTTCTTGTGGTGGTCGCCCAGCTGCACCCCGGCGAGGGACACGAGCAGCAGGATGGCCGGGACCAGCGGGGACTGCATGTGCACGGGCTGACCCGTGATGGACGCGCGGGCCATGTCCACCGCGGGGATCCCGTAGTGCGCGCCGGTCTCGGTGAGCACCGGCAGGATGCCGAAGTAGAAGGCGTCGTTGCTCATGAAGAACGTGGCCGGGATGCTGATCAGCCCGGTCAGCACCGCCATGTACGGGCCCATCGAGGAGGGGATGACCTCCACGAGCCACTTGGACATGGCCTCCACCATGCCCGTGCCGGAGAGGATGCCGGTGAGCACGGCCGCGGCCATCACCATGGACACCACCGCGATCACGGAGGAGGAGTGGGACGCGAGCATCTTGCCCTGGTCCGACATCTTGGGGAAGTTCACCACCAGGGCGATCGCGCTGGCCACCATGAACAGGTACGGCAGGGGCACCACGTCCGCCACGAGCAGCACCATCACGGCCACGGTCAGGGCCAGGTTGAACCAGAACAGGCGGGGGCGCAGGGACTCGCGGTTGGGGTCCAGGGCGGTGTCGGTGAGGCCCTCGCCGGTCAGCAGCGGGGTGTTCGAGCGGGACGTGCCCGTGCCGGGGGCACCGGCGCCCACGGCCGCGCCGCGGCCCCAGCGGGCGGGATCGGCAGTGGCCAGGCGGCGTCGTTCGGAGCGGCCCAGCAGCACGGCGAAGACGAAGATGACCACCAGGCCCGCGGCCAGGGAGGGCAGCATGGGCAGGAAGATGTCCGTGGCCTCCACGTGCAGCGCGGCGGCGGCGCGGGCGGTGGGTCCGCCCCACGGGACGATGTTCAGGGCACCGTTGGTCAGACCGGCGATGCACGTGAGGACCACGGGGCTCAGGCCCAGGCGCTGGTACACGGGCAGCATGGCCGCGGTGACCACGATGTACGTGGTGGAGCCGTCCCCGTCCAGGGAGACCAGGGCGGTGAGGATCATGGTGCCCACCACCACCTTGGCGGGATCGTGGCCGGTGGCGCGCACGATGAGGTTCACGAGCTTGTCAAACAGGCCCACGTCGATCATCAGGCCGAAGTAGATGATCGCGAACATCAGCAGCGCGGCGGTGGAGGACATGTCCTTGACGGAGTCCATGACCATGTCCCCGATGCCCAGCCCGGCGCCCGCGAAGAGGCCGAACACGGTGGGCACGATGATGAGGGCGAGCAGCGGTGTGAGCCGCTTGGTCATGATGAGGCCCATGAACGTGGCGATCATCAGGAACCCGAGTACGACCAGCATGAGTCTCTCCTGGGGTCTGTGGGTGGGGTGGGTGCACGGCGAACGTGCGGCTGATCACACCGTACGAGTGAGAGCCCGGTCACGCCCCCGTTGTGCTCATTGCCGGGGGTTGTGCTCATTGACACGTTTGTGCTCATTCTGCTCAGTGGTGTGGCGCACCCTAGGATGAGCGCATGAGCACGGCGCGCACCCCTGCGGGGACGTTCACCACCCGCATGATGGTGGTGCTGCTCGGCATCGTGGCCGGGAGCGTGGTGCTGTGCCTCGCGGCGGTGCTCGTGCTCACGGTCGAGCGCGTGTACGACCAGTCGGAGCAGGAGGCCCTGGGCATCGGACGCACCCTCGCTGCGGACCCGGTGCTCGTGAGCGCGGTGGCGCGCGAGTCCGGCGCCCAGCACCTGGACGCCGGGACCCTCGTGAAGGGGTCGGTGCAGCAGCGCGGGGAGGCGGTCCGTCAGGGCACCGGTGCACTGTTCGTGGTGGTCACCAACGACCAGGGCATCAGGATGTCCCACCCCAACCCCGGCTCCCTCGGGCAGCCGGTCAGCACCGCCCCGGACGCGCTCGGCGGGCGCGAGTCCGTGTCCCGCGACGCCGGGACCCTGGGGGAGTCCGTGCGGGCGAAGGTCCCCGTGCGCCAGGGCGAGCGCGTGGTCGGCGAGGTCAGCGTGGGCGTGCCTGTGGCCACCGTCACCGGGCAGCTGCAGCAGGCGGTCGTGTCCATCCTCATCATCGCGGCACTGGCCATGGCGCTCGCCGCGGGGGCCGCGGCCCTGCTGGTCCGGTGGCTGCGCCGCACCACCCTGGGGCTGGAGCCCGAGGAGATGGCGCAGCTGGTGCGGGACCAGGAGGCCGTGCTCTACGGCGTGGAGGACGGGGTGATCGGCATCGGCCCGGACGGGCGGATCAGCATCCGCAACAAGGCCGCCCGGGTGCTGCTCGAGCTGCCGCGGCGCACTGAGGCCGCGGACGTCGTCGGCCGCCCGTACACCGAGGTGGACTTCGACCCCGCCCTGACGGACGCGATCACCCGCCAGCGCAGCGGGGGTGCCCCGGAGGAGTCCGTGGTGCGCCTGGACACCTCCCACCGCACGATCCGCGCGCAGGTGCAGAGCGTGCACCGGGACGGCGTGGACCTGGGGCAGGTGGTCATGCTGCGGGACCTCACGGCCCTGGAGGACCTGCGCAGCCGGCTCAGCGCCATGCAGGCCATCACCGATGCCCTGCGCGCCCAGCGCCACGAGTTCGCCAACCGGCTGCACACCTTCTCCGGGCTGCTGGGCAACGGAGAGCACGAGCACGCCCGGCAGTACGTCGCGGAGATCATGGCCTCGGGGCCCGTGCGGGACCCGGTGGAGAACGTCACCGCGGTCGAGGAGCCGTTCCTGCGCGCGTTCATCGGCGCCAAGGGCGTGCAGGCCCACGAGCGCGGGGTGGCGCTGCGGGTGGGCCCCGAGACGGCGCTGCAGGGGCAGCTGATCGACACGCAGGACGTCACGGCGATCCTCGGCAACCTGATCGACAACGCCGTGGCCGCGGTGATCGGTTCAGAGCCGTCGGCGGACGGAGGACGGTGGGTGGACGTGGACCTGCTGAGCGAGGGCTCCACGCTGCACCTCGCGGTCGCGGACTCCGGGGCGGGGGTGGCCCCGGGTCTGGACATCTTCGCCTCCGGGGTGAGCACCCGCACGGGCCCGGAGTCGGGGGTGCACGGTCACGGGGTGGGGCTCAGCCTCTCCCGGCGGCTGGCCCGCACCATGGGAGGGGACGTGTGGCTCGCGGATCCCGGGGGCACCGAGGACGGCCTCGGTGCGGTCTTCGCGGCGCGCCTGCCCGGGGTGCTCACCCCGGTGGACACCGCACCCGAGCTGACGGAGGAGACGGCATGAACGACGTCAAGGTCCTGATCATCGACGACGACTTCCACGTGGCCGCCCTGCACGTGGGGTACGTGAACGCGGTCCCGGGCTTCACGGCCCTGCCCCCGGTGCACGACCTGCGGGCGGTGGCGGCGGCGGTCGAGGAGCACGCCCCGGACCTGATGCTCGTGGACGTCTACTTCCCCCAGGGCTCGGGACTGGACGTGCTGCGCGCCGTGGACGTGGACGCCTTCGTGCTCTCCGCGGCCTCCGAGCGCGCCACCGTGGCGGCCGCATTCCGGCGCGGCGCGCTCGCCTACCTGCTCAAGCCCTTCGAACCCGAGGTCCTGATGGGCAGGCTGCGGGCCTACGCCCGGTACCGGCGCCAGCTCGACGCGCCCGGCTCCCTCACGCAGGCCTCGATCGACCGCGCCCGCCGTGCCATGACGGGCGCCGACGACGCCGCCGTCACCTCCGCGGCGTCCGCCACCGAGTCGGCCGTTGCCGCCGCGGTGGCCGAGGGTGGGGAGGTCACGGTCATGGAGGTGGCCCGCGCCGTGGGGATCTCCCGCGCGACCGCGCAGCGCTACCTGTCCCAGCTGGTGCAGCGGGGAACGCTGCGGCTGGAGCTGCGCTACGGCACTCGCGGCCGCCCCGAGCACTGCTACGCGGTGCGCGGCTGAGAGCGTCCGGGTGTCACAGCTGCACCTCCACGGTGCCGTCCGCCTCCCGGCACGCGAACTCCGCGAGGTCCTTGGCGGGGTCCGGTGGGGCGGTGCGCCCCATGTCCAGGGCCAGCCGCGAGCCCCGGAACGTGCCGGCGAGGTCGAAGACCCAGAAGTGGTTGGGGCACTCCAGCGATTCCGCACCCCGCTGCGTCTCGCGGCACACCGCGGCCCCCTGGTGCGGACACTCGTTGGCCAGTGCGTGCAGTGTTCCGCGGGCATCTCGCGTGAGGATCAGCGCGGTGTCCCCGATCCGCACCGGCACCGCGCTGGCGGGTGCCTCGAGCGCGGCGGTGACCGCGGCGGCGTCGGGAACCGGGTGCCAGCTCACGTCGCGGCCTCCAGGACCCGGTCCGTGGCGGCGACCAGGCGCTCGCGCAGCGCGGTGCCGCGCGCGGCGAACGCGCGCTGGCGCCGGACGTACTCGGCCTTGCCCTCGGGTGTCTCGATGCGCACGGGCTCGTACCCCCAGTCCGTGAGATCGTACGGGGAGGCCGCCATGTCCGTGCCGCGCACGTCCCACGCGAGCTCGAAGCAGTCCGCGAGCAGCTGCGAGTCCACGGCCGGCAGCAGCTTGTACGCCCACTTGTAGAGGTCCATGCCGGCGTGCAGGCACCCCGGCTGCTCCATGGTGCGCTGGGTCTCGCGCGTGGGCCGCAGCTCGTTGCGCGCCACGGCCTGCGGCTGGAAGAAGCGGAACGCGTCGAAGTGCGAGCACCGGATCCGGTGGCTCTGCACCACCTCGTCCGTGCCGCTCGCACCCAGCCGCAGCCCGGCGTACTCGTGGCGCACGCCGTTCTCCTCCGCGCGGTAGGCCATGGCCCACTCGTGCAGGCCGAAGCAGTCGAACGTGCCGGTCTTCGCCGCCGTGTTCGCCAGGATCTCGCGCGTGAACCGCACGGCGGTCCCCCGTTTCGCCACGAACGCCTCCGCGTCCACGACGACGCCGCTCGCGTCCGCCCGCGCGCCCGTGGCCGCGAGCTCCGCGGGGGTGGCCGCGCGGTAGAACTTCCACTCCGCCCGCTCGGGGGCGTCCAGGAGGACCACGGCGGGGCCCGGGTGCCAGCGCGTGAACTGGGCGGGGGACAGCGTGTAGTACGTGAAGAGGAAGTCCTCCACGGGATGCTTCTCGCCCCGGAACCGCCGGTCCAGGAAGGGCTTCGTGTGGCGGGAGACCCGGTCCTCGTGAGCCTGCGCCCGCTGCGTCCACTGCTCCCGGGTGAGCACCCCGGGCCGCGTCCTGGTCGGTGACTCACGCATCGCGGGGATCCTGCGGTGGGCTCTGCTCGGGATCCGGGTCCAGCGCCTGGGCAGCGGAGATGAGCCGGTGCATGCCCTCGTTGAGCAGGTGCACCTGGTCGCGGGTCACGTCCAGCCGGTCCATCATCCGTGCGGGCACCTCCATGGCCTGTTCCCGCAGCTCCATGCCCTTCTCCGTCAGTGAGACCGCGAGCGCCCGTTCGTTGCGGGGGTCCCGTTCCCGGGTGATGAACCCGCGGGCCTCCAGCCGCTTGAGCAGGGGGGACAGCGTGGCGGAGTCCTGCATGAGCTGCGCGCCGAGGTCCTTGACCGTGCGCGGCTGGAAGCCCCACAGCGCCAGCATCACGAGGTACTGGGGATGGGTCAGCCCCAGCGGTTCCAGCACCGGGCGGTAGGCCTGCACCACCATCCGGGAGGCCACGGACAGGGAGAAGCACAGCTGGTTCGCCAGTGCCAGCGGGTCGTCGGTCCCGGCCTGCTCGGGGGACGGGCCGTTCCATGCCCCGGAGGCGTGACCGGCGGCGTCGTCACCCACCCCGCGGTGGCCGCCGGCACCGTACGGGACGCGGGGGCTCCCGGCGGGGCCCGGTCGCGTGCCGGGTCCCTGGCCCGTGCTCGTGGGGTCGTGGGTCATGGGGATGCGGGGGTCAGCGCCCCGTGCCCCCGTACACGGTGGCCTGCTCGCTCGAGTCCAGGCCGAACGCGGTGTGGACGGCGCGCACGGCGTCGTCGAGCCTGTCCACCGAGGTGACGATCGAGATGCGGACCTCGGACGTGGAGATCATGTCCACGTTGACGTTGGCGTCCGCGAGCGCCTGGAAGAACGTGAACGCCACACCCGTGTTGGTCTTCATCCCGGCGCCCACGAGGGACAGCTTGCCCACCTCGCTGTTGTAGTCCAGGCGGGTGTAGCCGATCTTCTCCTCGGCGGCGCGCAGCAGGCTCAGGGCCAGCTCGCCCTGGGACTCGTCCAGGGTGAAGGAGACGTCCGTCAGGGGGTGCTCGCCCGTGGAGACGTTCTGCACGATCATGTCCACGTAGACCTTCGCGTCCGCCAGCAGCCGGAAGATCCGGGAGGCGATGCCGGGGTGGTCCGGGGCCCCCACGATGGTGATCTTGGCCTGGCTGCGATCATGAGCGATGCCGGCGATCAGCGGCTGTTCCAAGGGGATCTCCTTCTGCGGCGTGAGGTTCTCGTGCGGGCTCGGGATGACCCAGGTGCCCTGGTTGTGGGTGAAGGACGAGCGGACGTGCAGCGGCACATTGAAGCGGCGGGCGTACTCCACGCAGCGCAGGTGGAGGATCTTGGCCCCGTTCGCCGCGAGTTCGAGCATCTCCTCGGAGGAGACCCGGTCCAGTTTCTGGGCGGAGGGCACGATGCGCGGATCCGCGGAGTAGACGCCGTCCACGTCCGAGTAGATCTCGCACACGTCCGCCTCGAGCGCGGCCGCCAGTGCCACGGCCGTGGTGTCCGAACCGCCGCGGCCCAGCGTGGTGATGTCCTTGGACGAGCGGTTCATGCCCTGGAACCCGGCGATGATGGCCACGTTGTCGTTCTCCAGGGCGGCACTGACCCGCGAGGGGCTGACCTCCACGAGCTTGGCCGCCCCGTGGGCCCCGTCCGTGATCATGCCGGCCTGGGAGCCGGTGAAGGACTGCGCGGGCACACCCAGGTCCGAGATGGCCATGGCCAGCAGCGCCATGGAGATCCGCTCACCCGAGGTCAGCAGCATGTCGAGCTCGCGGGCCGGTGGTGTGCGAGCCACCTCGTTGGCGAGATCGAGCAGGTCGTCCGTGGTGTCACCCATGGCGGAGACCACCACGACCACCCGGTGGCCGGCGTTGCGGGTCTCGGCCACCCGCCGGGCGACCCGGCGGATCCCGTCGGCGTCGGAGACCGACGAACCGCCGAACTTCTGGACTATGAGGCTCATGCGTTCCTCTCGCGGGCGGGCACCCCGCGCCGAGGCGCGGGTGGTCTCGGGGATTCAGTGGTCCATGCTAGCCGTTCGCCCGCGCGGCCACGGGGCCCGTGCGTATGCATCCTCCTGGCCGGGCCCTCCCGCAGAGCGGGGGTGTCAGCGGGCCTCCGAGACCACCGTGCGGCCCTCGAACGCACGGCCCAGTGTGACCTCGTCCGCGTACTCGAGGTCACCGCCCACCGGCAGCCCGGAAGCCAGCCGGGTGACCCGGATGCCCAGGGTCTTCAGCATGCGGGAGAGGTACGTGGCGGTGGCCTCGCCCTCCAGGTTCGGATCCGTGGCCAGCACGATCTCCTGCACCGTCTCGTCCGAGAGCCGGGTCATCAGCTCCCGGATGCGCAGCTGGTCCGGTCCCACTCCCTGCAGCGGTGAGATGGCGCCGCCCAGCACGTGGTAGAGACCGCGGTAGCTGCGGGTGCGCTCGATGGCCATGACGTCCTTGGACTCCTCCACCACGCAGATCACGCTGCGGTCCCGCCGGGCGTCCCGACAGATGGCGCACTCGTCCTGCTCCGTGACGTTGCCGCAGATCACGCAGAAGGACACCGAGGTCTTCACGGTGGAGATGGCGTCCACGAGCTGCTGGACCTCGTCCTTGTCGGCGTCCAGCAGGTGGAACGCGATGCGCTGGGCGGACTTGGGGCCCACGCCGGGCAGCCGCCCCAGCTCGTCGATGAGGTCTTGGACCGGTCCTTCGTACACCGTGCTCCTTCGTGAGGTGGATCGTGATCGGGGTCGCGCGTCGCCCGGGTCACCGGGCGGCGCGGCAACCACTCCGGGTCACTGGCTCGTGTCGTGGGCGCGCTCGTCGATGAGCATCCCGCCCAGGATGCGCTCGATGGCGGCCCGCCCGTACAGGGAGGAGTCCTCCAGGGACTCGTCGTCCGCACCCGGGACGAAGTGCTCGTCCTCGACGCCCGGGCCGCGGGTGCTGGGCGGTGCCATGTCCGGGTTCTGCTGGTCCGCCGCCGCGATGGCCGCGGCGTGACGCTCACGCCAGCCGCGTCGTTTCTCGCCCGCTGCCGCCGGGCTTTGTGCGGCGTCCGGGCGCGGGGGAGACGACGGTGCCGGTTCGTCGTACATGTCCGCGGGGGGTTCGTCCTCGGGGGGAGGCGGGGGTTCCTCGGGGCTCCAGTACTCGGGGCCGCGGTCCGCCTGGCGGTGCGGAGCCGGCGAGGCCGACGCCGCGCCCCCGGGGTCGCGGTCACCGGGCGCCGTGGCACGCGGGCCGTCGCCGTTCCCCGGGCCGCGGGAGCCCTGGCCGTCGTGCGTGGCCGCGTCCGGAGAACCGGAGGAGGGTCCACCCGTGGGCGCATCCTGCGGGCCGGGACGTTCTCCCGAGGCGGGATCCGTGGCCGCGGCCCCCTGGGAGACGCTGGAGACCGCGGAGCCCGCCGGGTCCGGGGAGCCCTCGGGGGCGCCGGGTGCATCGAACTCCCCGGGGTCCGCCGATGGCGTGGCGTCCGCCCCCTCCGGTGCGGGTTCTCCCGACGGTTCCGCGGCCCGTTCACCACCCTGGCCGGTGTCGCGGTTGTTCTCGGCGGGTCGAGCGGTCTCGCCCGGCTGGGGGATGGCGGCAACGGTCCACGAGGTGACCGGTTCGTCGTCCTCCGGGGAGGGCGGAGCCGGGCTCTGCGGCCGTTGCCGTGCACGGTCTGCGGGCTGGGCCCGGGACTGTCCCTCGTCGCGGTCCTGCCCGGACTGCCGGGGTGTTCGTGCCGGGGGTCCGGAGGTGTCGTCGCTCGGCTGGGATGTGCTGTCCCGCCGGCGATTGACGCCGAAGCCCTCCGGTTCCCGGAAGTAGTCGGGCTGCTCCTGGGACGGGGCGTTCGAGGTGCCCGGCGGTCTGCCGGGATGTCGCGGCGCGGGTCCTCGCCCCCCGCCGGGACCCCTTCCCGAGCCCGGTGGGGGACCGCCGGCGTCACCGCCGCTGTCCCGGCCGTGCGTGTCCCCCGGTCGGACCGCTTCCACGGCGCAGTCCAGCCCCACCACCCTCTGGATGGCGGTGCGGACGTCCCCCTCGAAGCGGGGGAAGTTCATGATGTCGCCGTCACCCTCGAACGCGATGCGCAGCGTGGAGTTCTCGTAGGAGATGGGTGTTCCCCGCACCGTGATGGCCCACGCCACCCGGCGGATCTCCGCGAGGGCGGAGACGATCTCCGGCCATGAGGAGCGCAGCAGCTCCAGCTCTCCGCTCGTGACGTCGCTGGGCGCACTGTCCGCCGACGCATCCGCACTGCCCGAGGGCTGAGTCCCGGCATCTTCCCGGCTGCGCCGCTGGGCATCTCCCCGCTCGGCGGCGGGTCCGCCGGGGGCGCCCGACGCGGGGTCCCGGTGCTGCCCACGGGAGCGGGACTCCTCGGCCACGGGCTCGGAACCGACGCTGCGCGAGTCGGTGGGCCGCTCGTGCTCCTCCGGGGCGGGGGAGACCGCGGGGACGTTCGGCGCCGGGCGATCCTGCGTGGCGGCGTCGGCCGCAGTGGTGGTGCCGTCCGCCGGCGGGTGGCCACCCTGGGGGCCGCGTGCGTCCTCCGGCACGGGCGAGCCCGCAACGGGGTGCTCGCTGCCCCGAGGGTCCTCCGCCTCGTCCTCGGGGATGGAGGGCTCGGCGATGTCGGGGGTCGCCATGGTGGAGCGTCCCGGCTCCGAGCCGTCCTGGCGCACGGGCCCGGACGGTGCCGGATCCGCGGACTCGCGCGCGGGGGCCTCGGAGGTGGTCGGCGCAGCGGGGGCGATCGCGGAGGGACCGGACGCGGGGTCCTCCACGGGCGACTCCGGGGCGGGCTGCGCGGCCGGGGCCGGATACCGGATGCCGGCACCGCGCGGGATGCTGAGGCGCCGTTCCAGCCGGTCCACGCGGGAGGTGATGCCGCGCGTGGAGTCGTCCGCGGAGGGCAGCAGGATCCGCGCGCACAGCAGCTCCAGGTGCAGCTGCGGGGAGGTGGCCCCGGTCATCTCGTTGAGCGCCTCGTTGATGATGTCCGCGGAGCGGGAGAGCTCCCCCGCCCCCAGCTGGGTGGCCTGGTTGCGCAGCCGGTTGATCTGGTCCGTGGGCATCCCGTGCAGGATGTTCGCGGCGGAGTCGGGAACGGCGTTGACCACCACGAGGTCCCGGAAGCGCTCGAGCAGGTCCTCCACGAACCGGCGGGGATCCTGCCCGGTCTGGATGACCCGGTCCACGGAGGAGAACACCGTGGCGGCGTCCCCGGCGGCGAAGGCGTCCACGACGTCGTCCAGCAGCGCCGCGTGGGTGTAGCCCAGCAGGGCGACCGCGAGGTCGTAGGTGAGGCCGCGCTCGTCCGAGCCCGCCATGAGCTGGTCCAGCACGGAGAGCGAGTCGCGCACCGAGCCCCCGCCGGCACGCACCACCAGGGAGAGCACACCCGGTTCGGTGGTGACGCCCTCCTCCTGACACAGCTGCTCCAGGTAGCGCATGAGCGGCTCGGGCGGCACCAGGCGGAAGGGGTAGTGGTGCGTGCGGGAGCGGATGGTGGTGAGGACCTTGGAGGGCTCGGTGGTGGCGAAGATGAACTTCACGTGCTCCGGCGGCTCCTCCACGATCTTGAGCAGCGCATTGAAGCCCTCGCGCGTGACCATGTGGGCCTCGTCGATGATGAAGATCTTGTAGCGGTCCCGAACGGGCGCGAACGTGGCGCGCTCGCGCAGGTCACGGGCGTGGTCCACGCCGCCGTGGGAGGCCGCGTCCATCTCGATGACGTCCAGGGAGCCGGCGCCGTCCCGGGCGAGGTCCTGGCAGGACGCGCACCGTCCACACGGTGTGGCGGTGGGCCCTTCGGCGCAGTTGAGGCAGCGCGCCAGGATGCGCGCGGACGTGGTCTTGCCGCAGCCGCGGGGGCCGGAGAAGAGATAGGCGTGGTTGACCCTGTTCTTGCGCAACGCGGTCATCAGGGGATCGGTCACGTGCTCCTGGCCGATGACGTCCTCGAAGGTCTCCGGGCGGTAGCGGCGGTACAGGGCGGTAGTCACGTAGAAGACTCTAGCCGGGGTCGCTGACGCCCTCGGCGGGCTCACGGTGATGGGGAGCCAGGAACGATGAGACCCCCCGTGCACCCGCCAGAGCCCATATACCCTTGCTGCCTTCCGGCCCTGGGGGAGTTTTACGAGATGGCGCCACACGAGGGGCTGGGCTCTACTTTAGCCCAACAGTGCGCGGAGTTCGAACCGGCCGCGGAGCGCCGTCGCTCCCCGCGCCCGTGCCCGACGACGACGCCGCTCGCCCGGCTTTTCAGGCCCCTCGCCTCCCCCTGGGGCGACTCCGTGAGCACCGCATGTGCAGGACCCGTGGGCCGGATTCGCGAACGGGACGGGAACTCCGCTATGCTGATTGCCGCACGTGCCCCGCATGAGTGGAGTGCGTGCTTGCCTGGAGGATTCGCCTAGCGGCCTATGGCGCACGCCTGGAACGCGTGTTGGGTTAACGCCCTCGGGGGTTCAAATCCCCCATCCTCCGCAGCAGCGCTGAGCCGCGACAACCCTCGGGTTGTCGCGGCTCAGTTCATGGCAGGCGCGGCTCCGCACCGGTTTTCGAACCGGTCGGGGGTCGCGTCTTTCCTGTACCGGGGCCCCCGAACCCGCGGCCCCACGATCCCCCTGCCCGATTCATACGTACCATCCCTCCCCGGGGGGAAATTGGATCGCGTGGCTGACGCATGGTCGGTGTTCATCGAAGCCGGGGGAATGGACGTTGCCCTGACGCGCCCGAGTCTTGCTGCGTGGGGGAGGGCACAGCAGGAGACCTGCAGTGCCCTCGTGCTCGGAGGCCCGCCGGACATGACATCTGAGGCGCGACATGCCCGCGGGACCGGGTGATCCGTGGGTATTTCCCGCCTCAGATGTCCGCGGGCATTCCGCACGGGGGATCTGCGCAGGAACGGCCGCAGAGGGGTCCGTGGCCACGGGCGCGCCCCAGAGGCGGAGCGGGCCCGCGATGGTTTGGAGGGATCGGGCAGCTGGGTCCTACTTGCGGCGCGGGGTGAAGGACGCGCCGCACTTCCATGAGTTGCGCCCGTCCGTCGCAGTGACCTCCACCCACACCGTGCGGCCCGGCGTGGCTCCGGCAATCGGGTACTTCACGGCGGCGGTGCCCCGCGCTGAGGCCTTGGCCTGCTTGGTGTTGGTGGTGGTCTTGTACTTGGCCCGGGTGGTGACCTTGGCGTTGGCGCCCACGCGGGACACGTTCACCACGGTGGTGGTCCACTGGCGGGGGTTCTTCACGGACATGCTCGCCGCACACGGCTTGGGGGCGGCGGCTTCGGCCGGAGCGGCGTCGGCAACGGAGATGCCCGCGCCCAGGGCGAGGGCCACGAAGGCGGCGGCCAGGGAACGGCGGAGGGGTGCGGCGGTGACCATGGGGGGTCCTTCACGGGTGAGGGGGCGCGCGGGAAAGCACACGGTGGTTGCAGATCGGCAGCCCGGCCGATCCGTTCATGCGCCCGGAAAAGTGGGAACAGCTGGATCGTAGCCCCGGGGTGACTCCCCGGCGGGTTTGCGCGTGAAAATTACGCATGAAAAAGCATTCACACACCCGAAGGAGGAACCGGCGGCGCCAACCCGGCACGTGGAACGCGAAGCGCCCCCGCGATCGCCGACAAGGGACTGCGGGGGCGCCGTCGCACCGTTGAGAAGGGTGATCACCCCCTGCCCGCCCGGAATCCGGCGATGGCCGGGTCGTGGTCGGAGGACGCGGAGGCGTCCGGGCGGTAGTAGTCCAGGGCGGTGGTGCGGTACTGCGCGTACTGCAGCAGCGGCGACTGTCCGGAGTTGATGTTCCACACGTCCGCCCCGGTCATGCGCTGCTGCAGGGAGCGGGAGACCAGCAGGTGGTCCAGGGAGCCCACCTGGCCGCCGAACACGTAGGTGTGCTCCGTGGGGGCGGGGGCGGACTCGAAGCCCGCGGAGTAGAGGACCTGCATGGGGTCCTCCTGGGTGTAGGAGTTGAAGTCGCCCAGCAGGGCCACGTCCTGGGACCCGGCGCGGTCCGTGAGCTCCGGGATCCACTCCACCAACGCCTCGGCCTGGGCCACGCGGGCCGCGTTCCATGCTCCCTGGCCGTCCCCTGCATCGGCATTGGGACCGTTCTTCGGTCCCGATCCCTTGGACTTGAAGTGGTTGACCACCACGGTGGTCGGCGCGCCGGACGCCTTGCCCTTGCCGTGCGCCGCGGTGAAGGCCGCGGCCAGCGGCGTCCGTGCGTTCTCGAAGGCGCCGCCTGGCCCCGCCTCGGAGCCGAGCGCCTGCGCGTCACCCTGCAGCTGCACCTCGCGCGGCTGGTAGATGATCGCATTGGTGATGACGTCCTGCTCCGCCACGTCCTGCAGCTGGGATCCGTCCACGGGGGCGGCAGCCCACTTCCGGTAGCCAGCCGCGCCGTTCAGCGCCCCCACGAGGGTGGTGAGCGCCTCGTCCGTCGTCTCACCGAGCTTCACGGAGTTCTCGATCTCCATGAGCCCCACCACGGAGGCGTCCAGCTGGTTGATGGCGGTCACGGTCTTGGCCTGCTGCCGCTGCAGGTCGGCGACGTCGTAGGCACCCCGGACGTCGCAGCCCTGGGCCACGTTGTACGTGCCGTCCGTGGAGTAGTTGCCACCCTTGCACCTGCGCTCCTGGCCCGTGGTGGTGAAGTAGTTGAGCACGTTGAAGGACGCCACGGAGAACTGTCCGCCCACGCGGGGGGTCTTGTCCGAGGAGGTCGTGAACCGCACCGGCTCCGTTCCCCGGGTCACCGGGGACGTGGGCTGCAACCGCCAGGTGTCGTGGCGGTAGTCCACGATCACGGGTTCGGTGAGCTTGGCGCGATCTCCCACCTCCACCGGGTTCTGCGGATCCAGGTACGGCACGGTGCGTGCTTCCAGCGTGGGGCTCGCGGCGAACCCCTGGTTGGTGCCGTCGTCGAGGGTCACGGAGATGGCCCGGTTCCGCGCGGCTTGCGCCTCGGCCTCGGGGCTGCCGGGCAGGGCGACGTCGGTGGGCTGGGCGGGCAGCGCGGGGCCTGCGGAGAGGCCGAGCTCGCCGTAGCGGCCCACCCCGTAGGTGTCCGCCACGCGGAACTGCTCGCGCGGCTGGTAGAGCATGGACTCGAGGTTCTCCCGGTAGGAGACGGTGGAGGCCCATTCCGTGGTCACGGGCTTCACGGGAGCCACCTTCTTGATGACCTTCGTGACCTTCACGTCCCCCGAGAGCTGCGTGAGGCCCTTGAACTCGCCGGCCGTGCCGGTGACCTGCACGGCGTCGCCTTCCTGGACCGTCACGGGCGCCTGCCCCGTGTAGACGAAGAGACCGGTGGAGGGCGTGGTGCCCGTGATGGTGCCGCCGCTGCCCGGTGTCTGGATCACGAAGCCGCCCAGGGCGCCCGACCCGGGAGGGTAGACCGCCGTGACCACGGCGGGTTCGGTGGTCACCGTCCTGCCTGCCAGCGGGGTGGTGTCCCCGGTGCCCTGGATGGCGGCGATGCTCGTGGTGGCCGGCGCGGCGGTGGCGGGCGCCACGCCGAGCCCCGCGGCCATGAGCACGGCGCTCAGGGAGACGGCGGCAGCGCGGCGGCGGGCGGATCGCGCGGGGGAGGGGGACGGGGAGGGGGCAATGAGCACGGTGATCTCCTGGGGCGGGGCGCGCCGCGTCCGCCGCGGGCCGTTCGAGCAGGTCATCACAGGGGACGGGGGTGCTCGGGCGGCCGTGGGTCGGTGCGAGCGCGCCCGGGTCGACACTGGTGCTCACGAGGGTAGGGAGGGCAGAAGACCAGGTCATGGCCGCGACGTGAAATGCCGGTGCCGATCCCGGCGCCGCGGCGGGCATGCCGTGGCCCTCGGAGACGCGGGCGCACGGGAACGGCCCCCGCTGCGGATGGCAGTGCGGGGGCCGTGGGGACGCGGTGTGCGGTGAGCGCTCAGGACACCGCACTCAGCCTCGGAGGCTGCTGCGGCAGCCGGACCGGGCGGGAGTCCTCGTCGAACTGCGCGCCCAGTCCGCGCTGGATGAACCGGACTGTGGCCCGTGTGCGTTCCTTCTGGGTGCGGGTGCCGGCCACGGACGTGCTGCGGTCCGCCGTGGCGGCCAGCGAACCGTGCACCAGCTGGGACAGCTCCTCGGTGTCGCCCTCCGGCAGGTAGCCCTCGTCCATGGCGCGCTGCAGGATGCCGGCGAGCACGGTCTGCAGCTTCTGCACGTGCTCCCCGAGCTTGGCGAAGTCCTCGGGGGAGAGCACGGCGCGCATGGCCTGTCCCGGAGGCAGGTGGCGGCGGCTGAGGTCCTCGATCTGGTGCCGGACGTACACGCCCAGCTGGTCCACGGGGTTCTCGGTGTCCGCGAGTTCGCGGTTCAGGTCCGCCACGAAGCGCTCGGTCTTGTCCAGGGCGTAGGCCACGAGCAGCTCGCCCATGTCCGCGAAGTAGTTGTACACCGCGGTGCGGCCCACTCCGGCGGTCTTGGCCACCTGGGTCATGGTGAGGTCGGTGAGCCCGTTGCTGTACAGCAGCTCCCCGAACGCGTCGAGGATCGCACGCTGGGTGCGCTCTCGTTGAGCGGCGTTGCTGGGGGCTGTGATGCGGGGCATGACGACACCTTACCTGGTTCTGTCAGCAAAGCGGGTCTTGCCGACATCTCGTGCGGTTCAACCCCCATTCCACCCCAGGAGAACGGGGAACGCCCCGGAGGACGGGGCATTCCCCGAAGGCTCCCAGGAACCTCGGTGACAGCGTCCAATCAAGCCCCAGCGGCGTACCCGCCCTGCCACAGGGAGTCGAACGGCAGGTGGGATGCCAGCCGGTGGCGGATGCCGGCGGTGACGAAGCTCTTGGCCGTGCGGGCGGCGTCGAGCGGGGTGGCGCCCTTGGCGAGCTCCGCGGTCACGGCCGCCGCGAGCGAGCAGCCCGCGCCGGACACGGGCACCTCGCCCACCTTGGGCTCGGTGAGCACCTCCAGGGTGGAGCCGTCGTAGAACACGTCCGCGGCCTCCTCGCCGGCCAGGCGCACCCCGCCCTTGGCGAGCACGGTGGCACCGGAGGAGTCGTGGATGCGCTTGGCGGCTTCCTCGAGGTCCGCCACCGAGTCGATGGACTCCATCCCGGACAGGGACAGGGACTCGAAGTGGTTGGGGGTCACGAACGTGGCCAGCGGGAGCACCTCCGCCTTCAGCGCCTGGTCCGTGTCCAGCGCCGCACCCGGCTCCTGGCCCTTGCAGATCAGCACGGGATCCAGGACGAGGTGCTCGGGCTGCAGCTTCTTCATGGCCGTGGCCACGGTGCGGATGGTGTCCGGGTGGCCGAGCATGCCGATCTTCACGGCATCGAGGTCGTACGCCGCGGTGATGGTCTGCAGCTGGTTCGCCAGGGTCTGCTGGTCCACGGGGGTCACGCGGTGGCCCCAGTCGTTCTCGGGGTCGAACGCCACGATGCACGTCAGCGCCAGGGACCCGAAGACCCCCAGGGACGTGAAGGTCTTGATGTCGGCCAGCGCACCGGCGCCGCCGGTGGCCTCGGAGCCCGCGACGGTCATGGCGACGGGCGGCTGGTTGCGTGTGGTTTCGCTCATGCACAGTATTGTGCTCCGCCCGCAGCCAGCCCGCGAGTTCCGCGGCGCCCCACTACACTGGGGCCGACGTCGGGTGGCAGGCGACGTCCCCTCACCGCACGCGACGACCCCAAGGACACCCGTGTCTTCCCACGCCACCCCGCCCCACGGCCCGGTCTCAGCGCAGGACGCGCCCGCCGCGGCAGCACCCGCCGGCGACGCCGCGGCCCGCTCCACCGCCCAACCCGCCTTCGCGCGCCGCCCCCGCACGTACTTCGACCTCATCCTGGCCGCGTACTGCGTGATCCTGGTGCTCTCGAACATCGGCGCCACCAAGGGTGTGCAGTTCGGGCCCGTCATCACGGACGGCGGCTTCTTCCTGTTCCCGCTGGCCTACGTGCTGGGGGACGTGGTCTCGGAGGTCTACGGCTTCCGGGCGGCCCGCAAGGCGATCCTCACCTCGTTCTTCTTCGGGGCGTTCTCCTCGCTGGTGTTCTGGATCGTGATCATCCTGCCGGCCGCGCCCTTCTACGAGAACCAGAGCGCGTTCGAGGCGGTGCTCGGTCCGGTGCCGCTGATCGTGGCGGCGTCCCTGCTGGGCTACCTGGTGGGTCAGCTGCTCAACGCGTACGTGATGGTCAAGGTCAAGGAGCGCACCCAGGAGAAGCACCTGTGGGCGCGGCTCATCTCCTCCACGCTGGTGGGCGAGCTCGTGGACACCGTCATCTTCTGCACGATCGCCGCGCCCATCATCGGCATCGACTCGTGGTCCGGGTTCCTGAACTACGTGCTCGTGGGCTACGTCTACAAGTGCCTCGTGGAGGTCGTGATCATGCCGGTCACCTACGCCGCGATCGCATGGGTCAAGCGTCGCGAGCCGAGCTACGCGGAGGCGGCCCCGCTGCAGGGCTGAGCGTTCCCAGAGGACATGCCACCTGGCCGGGCGGGGGAAACCACGGCGCGCCACGAGACGAGCGTTCCCCGAGGGTGTGCCGCCTGGGGTGAAGCACGCCCAGCCCGGTACCTGAAAGGCACGGTCAGTGCCCACCGGGCCAAGTGCCCTGGGCGATCGGTGCTCGCCGCCTGTCGGAGGTGAGCACCACGCGGGAGGGTGCGTGCGGCGTCGTCGTTCCCGGTGCTCAGAGGCCCAGGTGGGCGAGCTGCGCGGCGATCGAGTGCTCCGCGGCCCGGCGCACCCCGGCGGGGACGTCCGCGTAGACGGCGTCCGTGACGGTCTGCACATTCGCGGAGTCCCCCAGCTCGGCGACGACGCCGCGCACCTGGTCCAGGCGCTCGAGCCGGTGCTCCGCGAGGTCCTCGCACACGTCCTGCAAGTCCGGCAGGGGCGCGCCGTGGGCGGGCAGACCCATGGCGCCCGAGCGCTTGGCGAGCCGTTCGAGCGAGTGCAGGTAGTCGCCCAGGGTGCCGTCCGGGTGGTCGATCATGGTGGTGCCGCGGCCCAGGACGGTGTCCCCGGTGAGAATGGTCTCGGGCTCGTCGTGGTCCAGCAGGAACGAGACCGAGTCCGAGGTGTGGCCCGGGGTGGCCAGCACGCGGATGCTCACGCCCGCGGCCAGCACGCAGTCCCCGTCCCGCAGGGGTTCGCCGCTGTCCCGGCAGAACTCGGGCAGTGCCGCGCGCACGGGGGCGCCGGTGATCTCGTGGAGGCGGTCGATGCCGTCCGTGTGGTCCCCGTGGCGGTGCGTCACCAGGATGAGCACCACGGTGCCGATCGCCGCGACGGCCTGCAGATGTCCCTCGTCCAGCGGCCCCGGATCCACCACGACGATGTCCGGACCGGGCCACTCGCCCCGGCCCTGCGCGGACGGGTGCTGGCCGTAGTTGGGATGCTCGGGGCCGGAACCCGGTGCGGAGAGGATCCAGGTGTTGGTGCCGTCCAGGGTCATGGGCCCCGGGTTCGGCGCGAGGATCACCCCGGCGCACGCGCTGACGCGGTGCAGGATCCCGGGGGCCGTGTAGTCGTGCTGGGCGGCGCTCATGCCCGGCCGTCCCGCGCCCGGGCGGATTCCCGGGCGACGCCGCTGCCGCCGTCCGCGGTTCGGGTCACCGCACGCGCGGTGCCGCCGACCGGTCCCCGAGCGGGGAAGCACCTGGTCTCGCTCAACACGTGAGGCCCTCGAACCTGCGGATCCCGGGTCCTCCACCGTGTGGGGCGGGGGAGTCGGGTGACTCGTGTCGCGGGTGCTGCCCCGGGCCCCGGTGCTGTTCCCGCTGCGCGGCCGGCCCTCGTACGGCGCCGGTGCCGGTTCGCGGGAACACCACGTGGAACGCGGAGCGCCTGCCCTCGACACCCACCGGGACCGTGGATCCGCGTGCAGAGGACTCCCGGCGGGCTGAAGAAGTTCAAGGCAGTCTAACGCGGGGGCAAGGACCCACCGGACCATGAACATCGTTGCCGGACGGCTTCAGTGACGCGGCCGTACGCCGCCTCCGAGTGGTTCGAGAGACGTGCCCCGCGGCGTCGTCGTGCTCAGACGCTCGGCTGGAACGTGCCGTAGTAGGTGCCCAGGAACTCGTCTCGGTACTCGAAGTAGTCGCCCGCCTCCATGGCGGCGCGGGCGCCCGCCACGAGGTCCAGGACGAAGCGCTCGTTGTGGATGGACGCCAGGGTGGCGGCGTTGCGCTCCTTGGACTTGAACAGGTGCCGCAGGTAGGCGCGTGTGTAGTGCGTGCACGTGTAGCAGGGGCACGTGTCCGAGATGGGCGTGAAGTCCCGCTTGAAGCGGATGTTCGTGAGGTTGAACCGGCCCGTGGGCGAGTAGACCGCGGAGGAACGGGCCACGCGGGTGGGGGACACGCAGTCGAAGGTGTCCACGCCGTTGTCGATCGCGGTGAAGATGTCGTCCGGCTCGGAGATGCCCAGCAGGTGCTTGGGGGTGTTCTCCGGCAGCTCCTCGGTGCACCAGCGCACGATCGTGCCCAGCTGTGATTTCTCCAGCGCACCGCCGATCCCGAAGCCGTCGAAACCCATCTCCGACAGGTCCCGGCACGCCTGGCGCCGCAGATCCTCGTACTGGGCGCCCTGGATCACGCCGAACAGCGCCTGGTAGGGCTTGTGAGCGCGCTGTTCCGTGAGCCGACGGTGCTCCGCGACGCATCGCAGCGCCCACTTCCGGGTGCGCTCCAGGGCGATCTCCTGGTACTCGCGGGTGTTGTGGAGGGTGGTGAGCTCGTCGAACGCAAACATGATGTCCGCGCCGATATTGTGCTGCACCCGCATGGAGACCTCCGGGGTGAACCGGTGCAGGTCCCCGTTGAGGTAGGAGCGGAACCACACGCCGTCGTCGTCCACGCGTGCCATGCGCTTCTGGCCGGGCGCCATCTGGGTGTCCCCCAGCGGGTTGGCCACGGTGGACATGTCGATCACCTTGCCCAGCCCGGAGCCCAGGGACATCACCTGGAACCCGCCGGAGTCCGTGAACGTGGGGCCAGGCCAGTTCATGAAGGTGCCCAGCCCGCCGGCCTCGTCCAGGACGTCGTCGCCAGGCTGGAGGAACAGGTGGTAGGCGTTGGCCAGCATGGCCTGCGCGCCCTCCGCCGCCATCGACTCGGGCAGCACGGCCTTCATCGCGGCCTGGGTGGCCACGGGAATGAACGCGGGCGTCCGGATCTCTCCGTGCGGAGTGGTGATGGTGCCCGTGCGGGCCTGGAACTGCCCGCCGTTCTCCCGCACCCGCTCCTCGGGCAGGGAGGGGCTGTCGCGCAGCCTCGTGTGGAGCTCGAAGCTGAACGGGGGCGCGGAGTCTGAGGTGGGCACCCGACCATTGTGCCGGGTCGCGGGCAGCCCTGGCGTCACCACGTCCTGCGCCCGCCCGGGGCGGTGGGCGCTCGCCGTGGGAACGACGCCGCTTGCCGAGGATGGCGGCGCGGGCAGGGACAGCGGGGACTTGCCCGGGCCCGGGACCGCTCGCACGGGGACCGACGGCGCTCGCGGACGAGCGCGCCTCAGTCCCTGCCGGGCGAGTGGCCCAGTCGCTGGGAGATCTCCTCGGCCGCCGCGGTGCACGCCGCCACCAGCTGCTCGGCCTGCTCCTCCGTGACCCGGTAGCGCGGCGCGGCGATCATCACGGCCGCCACGAGCTCCCCACGGTGGTCGAACACGGGGGTGGCCACCCCGACCTCGTCCACCGAGGTCTTGCCGTAGTTCACGGCCACACCGTCCGCACGCACCCGGGAGAGATCCTTCTGATAGGCGGTGATGGCGGCGTTGGCGGTGGAGTGGTGCGTGATGGTCCCGGCCAGCAGCAGCGCCCGGACGCGCTCCGGGGGCTGGTGCGCCAGGAACACCTGCACGGAGGAGCTCAGCGCGGAGTCGTAGCGGGTGCCCAGCGGGATGGTGTGCTTGATCTCCCGGGGGCTGGGGATCTGCTCCACGCACACGGTCTCGGTGCCGTTCCACACGCTCAGGGCACTGGTCTCGCCGGTCTGCTCGGTGAGCTCCTGCAGCACCGGGTAGGCCACGCGCCGCTCGTCTAGGTTCGCCAGCAGAGGGCCCGCCATGGTGATCAGCCCCAGTCCCAGCCCGAAGCGTCGGCTCTGGGGGTCCCGCTCCACCAGGTTCTCCTGCTCCAGCGTGGAGAGAATCCGGGAGACGGTGGACTTGTGCAGCCCCACCCTCCCGGCGATGTCCGTGACGCCCAGCTGGGGCTCGTCCACGGAGAAGCAGCGCAGCACGCTGATCGCGTTGGACACCACGGGAGTGGTGCGGGACTCGGTGCTCGTGTCTGTCGTCGTCATGGCCCTCCGTATTCTTCCGCAAACGAGGAGGTGGCGCCGCCCGGACGGCGCCACCTCCGGTTCAGGGGATGCCCGTCATGCGTCGATGATGTTGTGCTCCGGGCCGTAGGGGAATCGGGTGATGTTCTCCACGCGGTCCTCCCCGATTACCAGGATGTCGTGCTCACGGTAGCCTCCAGCACCGGGCTGGCCCTCGGGCATGGTGATCATGGGCTCCATGGAGACCACCATGCCCGGTTCCAGCACGGTGTCGATGTCCTCGCGCAACTCCAGCCCCGCTTCGCGGCCGTAGTAGTGGGAGAGCACGCCGAACGAGTGGCCGTAGCCGAACGTGCGGTTGGCCAGCAGCCCGTGGGACACGTAGATCTTGTTGAGCTCGTGCGCGATGTCCTTGCACACGGCTCCCGGCTTGATGAGCTCCTGGCCGCGCTCGTGGACCTCCACGTTGATCTCCCACAGCTCGCGCGAGCGGGCGTCCGGCTCCCCGAGGAACAGGGTGCGCTCCAGGGCGGTGTAGTACCCGGAGGTCATGGGGAAGCAGTTCAGGGAGAGGATGTCCCCGCGCCGCAGCCTGCGGGTAGTGGCCCAGTTGTGCGCCCCGTCCGTGTTCAGCCCGGACTGGAACCACACCCAGGTGTCCCGCACCTCGCGCAGCGGGAACGTGCGGGCGATCTGGTGGATCATGGCCTCGGTCCCGGCCAGCGCCACCTCGTACTCGGTCACGCCCTCGCGGATCGCGTCCCGGATAGCCTCGCCGCCCAGGTCTCCGATGCGCGCACCGTCCTTGATGACCGCGATCTCCTCCGCGGACTTGAACATGCGCTGGCGCATGGAGTCCAGGGAGACGTCCACCAGCGCGGCGTCCGGGAACGCGTCCTGGATGCGCTGCCGGTTCAGCACCGGCAGGGCGTCGTCCTCCACGCCGATCCGCCGCGCGGTCACGCCACGCTGGCGCAGTGCCTCCTGCAGCGCGAAGTAGTAGTTGTCCCGCTGCCAGTCCGTGTAGACGATGTTCTCGCCGTAGCTGGTGCGCCACGGCATCCCGGCGTCGATGTTTGCCGTGACGGTCACGGAGTCCTGCGCGGTGACCACGAGCGCGTAGCTGCGCCCGAACGTGGTGTAGAGGAAGTCCGAGTAGTACTTGATGCCGTGG
Organism: Kocuria tytonis; assembly: GCF_003226895.2. GTDB lineage: Bacteria > Actinomycetota > Actinomycetes > Actinomycetales > Micrococcaceae > Kocuria > Kocuria tytonis. Next base: position 129,520 of record NZ_PNJG02000002.1, on the reverse strand, counting down.
TGGCTCGTGAGCACCACGGCGTCCAGGTCCTTCTCGGCCATGATGCGGCGCAGACCGTCGAGGCGCCGCTCGAACTCGGTGTCGGAGAACGTGAGCTTCTCCTTCTGGCCGTTGTGCATCACCTTGAGGCGGGCGAGCTCGGAGACGTCGGTGGCGGGTGTGTTGTTCATGGTCCTCCTTCGGGACGGTTCTGGATGGTGGGGAACGGTGCGGGGCGTGGCGGGGAGGGCGACGCCGCGTCGTCGCCGTCCGCTCCCGGGTCACGGTGGGCGGGCGGGTCAGTGGGCCAGGGGCTCGCGGTGCGTCTCCCGGCACAGGACCACGGCGACGAACGAGACCACCGCGGCGGCCATGAGGTACCAGGCCGGGGCGAGCTCGCTGTGGAACGCGCCGATCAGCAGCGTGGCCATGAAGGGCGCGGTGCCGCCGAAGACCGCGTTGGACAGGTTGAAGCTGACCGCGAAGCCGCTGTAGCGGATCCGGGTGGGGAACTGCTCGGCCAGGAAGCTGGGCAGGGTGCCGTCGTTGAGCGTGAGCATGGCCCCCAGCGCCACCTGGACGAGCAGCACCACGGCGAAGGACCCGGAGTCCAGGAGCATGAACAGCGGAACGGTGAGCAGCACGAAGCTCACGGACGCGGCCATGAGCAGCTTCTTGCGCCCGAAGCGGTCAGAGGCCAGGCCGGTGAGGAAGATGAAGCCGATGTAGGACAGCAGCGCCAGGGAGGTGGCCAGGAAGGACTCGGTCTTGCCGAAGCCGATCTCCTCGGAGAGGTACGTGGGCATGTAGCTGAGCAGCATGTAGAAGCCCACGGCGTTGAGCAGCACCGCGCCGCACGCGCGCAGCAGCGTGGCCCAGTGGTGGCGGAACATGTTCCGCATGGGGGCGTGGATCACCTCGTCCTCCTGTGTGAGCTCCTGGAACACGGGGGTGTCCTCGAGCCTGGTGCGCACGTAGCGCCCGATCAGCCCCATGGGTGCGGCCAGCAGGAAGGGGATGCGCCAGCCCCACATGTCCATCTGCTCCCCGGAGAGCACGGCCGTCAGGGCGGCCACGAACAGGGAGCCGAACAGCAGCCCGGCGGCGGTGCTCGCGGGCACCACGGCGGCGTAGAGGCCGCGCCGGTGGGACGGTGCGTACTCCACGAGGAACGCCGAGGCCCCCGCGTACTCTCCGGCGGCGGAGAAGCCCTGCACGATCCGCACCACGAGCAGCAGGATGGGTGCGAAGATCCCGATGCTCCCGTACCCGGGGATCAGAGCCATGCAGAACGTGGCCCCGGTCATGATCAGGATGGACAGGGACAGTGCCGTGCGCCGGCCCAGCCGGTCACCCAGGTGGCCCCAGAAGAAGCCCCCGATCGGGCGCACGAAGAACGAGATGGCGAACAGCCCGAAGGTGGCCAGCAGCGCCGTCTGCGGATCGGAGTCCGGGAAGAACACCACTGCGATGGTGGAGGCCAGGTACCCGTAGACCGCGTAGTCGAACCACTCCACGAAGTTGCCGATGAAGCTCGCGGAGACCACCCGGCGGCGCGTTCCCGGGGAGACCGTGGACGGTGACCCTCCCGGCCTGGCACCGGGGGGCGACGGTTGTGCGGCGGCATCGTGCGTCATGGTTCCCCCAGGGGTGAGAGGTTGCGGGATCAGCAACCAGGTCGCAACAACGTATGTCCGGCGTTGCGGGGAAGTCAACGGATGGGGCGGAGGAAATCTGCAAGATCCCGTCTATTGCAGGGCAAGAAGCGAACTCTGGTGGTCATCCAGCATTTTTTTGTGCAACCCCGTTGCGTATTGAGCAACCACTGGGAATACTGGGGACTCCTGAGCCGCCCACCGCCGCCACCCGGCAGAGATTTCCTGCGGGGACCCGTGAACCACCGGAGCACCGCACGGGCGGCTCCGCACACCGCCTGCGGCACAGAGCACCTCCACCCGAACGGAGAACCCCGATGGCCGACCTGCTCCCCGAGCACCCGGACTTCCTGTGGCACAACCCGGACCCCAAGCCCTCCTACGACGCCGTGGTCGTGGGTGGCGGCGGGCACGGGCTGGCCACCGCTTACTACCTGGCCAAGAACCACGGCATCACCAACGTGGCGGTGCTGGAGCGCGGGTGGCTGGCCGGCGGGAACATGGCCCGCAACACCACGATCATCCGTTCCAACTACCTGTGGGACGAGTCCGCGGCCATGTACGAGCACTCGCTCAAGCTGTGGGAGGGCCTGCCCGAGGAGCTGGAGTACGACTTCCTGTTCTCCCAGCGCGGCGTGATGAACCTGGCCCACACGCTCGGGGACGTCCGGGAGTCCGTGCGGCGGGTGAACGCGAACAAGCTCAACGGCATCGACGCCGAGTGGATCGACCCGCAGCAGGTCAAGGAGCTGTGCCCGATCATCAACATCCAGGACGACCTGCGCTACCCCGTCATGGGGGCCACCTACCAGCCGCGCGCGGGGATCGCCAAGCACGACCACGTGGCGTGGGCCTTCGCCCGCAGGTGCGACGAGATGGGCGTGGACATCATCCAGAACTGTGAGGTCACCGGTTTCGTGAAGGACGGGGACCGCGTGGTGGGGGTGGAGACCTCCCGGGGGCGCATCAGCACCGGGAAGGTGGGGCTGTGCGCAGCCGGGCACAGCTCGGTGCTCGCGGAGCTGGCCGGGTTCCGGCTGCCCATCCAGTCCCACCCGCTGCAGGCGCTGGTCTCCGAGCTGCACGAGGAGGTGCACCCCACCGTGGTGATGTCCAACCACGTGCACGTGTACGTCTCCCAGGCCCACAAGGGCGAGCTGGTCATGGGCGCGGGCGTGGACGCGTACAACGGCTACGGCCAGCGCGGCGCGTTCCACGTGATCGAGGAGCAGATGGCCGCCGCCGTGGAGCTGTTCCCCGTGTTTGCCCGGGCGCACGTGCTGCGCACGTGGGGCGGGATCGTGGACATCACCCTGGACGCCTCCCCGATCGTGTCCAAGACGCCCGTGGACCAGATGTACGTGAACTGCGGATGGGGCACCGGCGGATTCAAGGGGACCCCCGGCGCCGGCTGGTCCTTCGCCCACACCATTGCCACGGACGAGCCCCACGCCCTCAACGAGCCGTTCTGCTTGGAGCGTTTCGAGACCGGCGTCCTGATCGACGAGCACGGCGCCGCCGCCGTGGCCCACTGACCGAGCCTGCAGCACCCGTCAGGAGTGAATCCACCATGTTGCTGATCGAATGCCCCTACTGCGGGCCGCGAGACGAGACCGAGTACCACTACGGCGGTGAGGCCCACGTGCCCTACCCCGAGGACCCCTTCGAGCTCTCGGACCGGGAGTGGGCCGAGTACCTCTTCTACCGCAACAACCCCAAGGGCCTGCTCAAGGAGCGCTGGGTCCACACCGTGGGGTGCCGCCGCTGGTTCAACGTGGTGCGGGACACCGCCAGCTACGAGATCACGGCCGTCTACCGCATGGGCGAGAACGCCCCGCAGCCAGGAGGTCAGTGATGAGCGCACCGAACCGTCTTCCCGCGTCCGTCCGCCGGGGCACCGGCATCGACCGCAACGCCGCACTGTCCTTCACCGTGGACGGCCAGCAGTTCACGGGTCACGCCGGTGACACGCTCGCCTCGGCGCTGCTGGCCGCCGGGCGGATCCGTTGCGGCGACTCCATGTACCTGGGGCGCCCGCGCGGCGTTGTCAGCGCGGGCGTGGAGGAGCCCAACGCGCTGGTCACGGTGCAGCCCCGCACGCCCGAGGACGTGATCGAGTCCATGCTGCCCGCCACCACGGTGGAGCTCACGGACGGTCTCGTGGCGGACTTCGTGAGCGGTCAGGGGCCGCTGGACCCCGCCCGGGACGGCGCGTACTACGACCACAAGAACGTCCACGCGGACGTCCTGGTGGTCGGCGCGGGGCCCGCGGGCCTCGCCGCGGCACGCGAGGCGGCCCGCGGCGGTGCGCGCGTGCTGCTCGTGGACGAGCAGCCGTTGCCCGGCGGTTCGCTGCTGAGCCGGCCGGAGGACCTGGTGGACGGCGTGCCCGGCTGGCAGTGGGCCCGGGAGTGCGCCGCGGAGCTGGCCGCCATGCCGGAGGCCACCGTGCTGTCCCGCACCACCGCGTTCGGCAGCTACGACAGCAACTACGTGGTGGCCGTGCAGCGCCGCACGGACCACCTGGCCGAGCGCCCCGGCCCCGGGGTCTCCCGGCAGCGGGTCTGGCACGTGCGCGCCGCGCAGGTGGTGCTGGCCACCGGCGCGCACGAGCGTCCGCTGGTCTTCGCGGACAACGACCGCCCCGGAACCATGCTTGCCGGGGCCGTGCGCACCTACCTCAACCGGTACGGGGTGGCCGCGGGCCGCCGCGCGGTGGTGGCCACCACCAACGACTCCGCGTACGAGCTGGTCGCGGACCTCGTGGCCGCGGGCATCGACGTGGCCGCCGTGGTGGACTCCCGTCCGGCGCTCACGGACCTCGCCGAGCGCGTGAGCCGCGGGACCGGGGTGCCGGTCCGCACGGGCAGCGCGGTGATCGGCACCGAGGGTGACGGGGACGGCGGGCGCGTGAGCGGCGTCGTGGTCACGGGCCTCGACGACGACGCCGCGCCCACCGGCCCGCGCGAGACGCTCGCCGCGGACCTGCTGGCCGTGTCCGGGGGCTGGAGCCCCGTGGTGCACCTGCACAGCCAGCGGCAGGGGAAGCTGCGCTGGGACGACGAGCTGGCCGGTTTTGTGCCCGCGGGGCCCGTGCGGGACCAGCACACGGCAGGAGCCGTGAACGGCACGCTGGACCTGGCGGGCTGCCTGGCCGAGGGCGCCCGCGCGGGTGCCGCGGCGGCGCAGGAGGCCGGGTTCGCCGCGCAGCCGCAGGTTCCCGACGCCGCTGCCACCCCCGTGAGCGCCACGCGCCCGCTGTGGCTGGTGCCGCGGACGGAGGACGGTTCGCAGAGCTGGGACCGCTGCTTCGTGGACCTGCAGCGGGACCAAACCGTGGCGGACGTGCTGCGCTCAGTGGGCGCGGGCATGCGCTCGGTGGAGCACGTGAAGCGCTACACCTCCATCTCCACGGCCAACGACCAGGGCAAGACGTCCGCGGTCAACGCGATCGGGGTGATCGCCGCGGTCCTGAACCAGCAGGACGTGGGCGGCTTCGGGACCACCACCTACCGCGCGCCCTACACCCCGGTGGCCTTCGCGGCCCTGGCCGGACGGCGCCGCGGGGAGCTCTTCGACCCCGCCCGCGTGACGTCGATCTACCCGTGGCACGAGGCCCACGGGGCGCTGTTCGAGGACGTGGGGCAGTGGAAGCGGCCGTGGTTCTACCCGCAGGACGGGGAGGACATGGACGCCTCCGTGCTGCGCGAGTGCGCGGCCGTGCGCACGTCCGTGGGGTTCATGGACGCCACCACGCTGGGCAAGATCGAGATCCGCGGCCGGGACGCCGGGGAGTTCCTCAACCGCGTGTACACGAACGCGTTCAAGAAGCTCAAGCCCGGTGTGGGCCGCTACGGGGTCATGTGCACCCCGGACGGCATGGTCTTCGACGACGGCGTGACGCTGCGCCTGGACGAGGACCGCTACCTGATGACCACCACTACGGGCAACGCCGCGGCGGTGCTGGAGTGGCTCGAGGAGTGGTCCCAGACCGAGTGGCCCGAGCTGGACGTCATCTTCGCCTCCGTGACCGAGCAGTGGACCACGGTGGCGGTGGCGGGGCCGAGGTCCCGGGACGTGATCGCCAAGATCGCGCCCGATCTGGACGTGTCCCAGGAGGCGTTCCCGTTCATGGCGTTCCGGGAGACCGTGCTCGCCTCCGGGGTCCCCGCGCGGATCTGCCGGATCTCGTTCTCCGGTGAGCTCGCCTACGAGGTCAACGTGTCCGGGTGGTACGGGCTCGCCGTGTGGGAGGACGTGTTCGCGGTCGGTCAGGAGTTCGGGATCACCCCGTACGGCACCGAGACCATGCACGTGCTGCGCGCGGAGAAGGCCTTCCCCATCGTGGGTCAGGACACGGACGGCACCGTGACCCCGCAGGACCTGGGCATGGACTGGGTGGTCTCCAAGACCAAGGACTTCATCGGCAAGCGCTCCTACGCCCGGCCCTCCGCCACGGACCCGCGGCGCAAGCAGCTCGTGGCGGTGCTGCCCGTGGACCGCACCACCCGGCTGCCCGAGGGCGCGCAGCTGATCGACGCCGGCACGCCGGTGACGCCGCACGAGGCCCCCGTGCCGATGGTGGGCCACGTGACCTCCAGCTACCGCAGCGCGGTGCTGGAGCGGACGTTCGGCCTGGCGCTGGTGGAGAACGGCCGCCAGCGCATCGGAGAAACCCTCCAGGCCCCGCTCGACGGCGCGCTCGTGGATGTCGAGATCGCCGACCCCGTGCTCTACGACCCCGAAGGGAACCGACGAGATGGCTGAGACACCCACCACTGACCTCACGGCGCTGCGCCGCAGTCCGCTCGAATCCCTGGCCGAGGCCATGCGGGAGGGCTCCGTGACCGGGCCGCGGGCCGTGGCCCTGCGGGAGATCCCGTTCCTCGCCATGGCCGGGATCCGCGTGACCCCCGGGACGGACGCGGCCAGGGCGCTGTGCGACGTCGTGGGCCTGGAGCTGCCCGAGCGCGTGGGTCGGGTGACAGGCTCACCGGAGGCCACCGCGCTGCTGTGGCAGGGCCCGGACGAGTACCTGCTCGTGGCGCCGGACGAGACCGAGGTGCCCGCCGGGCTTCACGAGCGCGAACTGGAACCGGGTGCGCTGCCGAGCCTGTCCACCCACCCGCTGGTGGCGCGGCTGAGCAGCGCGCTCGCGGCGTCCGGGGAGCGTGGACAGGTGGTGGACCTCTCCGCCAACCGCACCACGCTGGAGCTCACCGGCCCGGCGGCGCGCGAGGTGCTGGAGAAGGGCTGCCCCCTGGACCTGCACCCGCGGGAGTTCGCGGTGGGGGAGGCGGTCTCCACCACCCTGGGGCCCGTGCAGGTGCTGCTGTGGCGCACCGGGGAGGAGCGGTGGCGCGTCATGCCCCGCGCGTCGTTCGCGCGCTACACCGCTCTGTGGCTGCTGGACGCCATGCTGGAGTTCGCGTCCCCGGCCGTGGCCTGAGTCCGCGGTGCGCCCCGCACCGTGAACACCTGCACGTGACCGCCCCGCATCGTGACCGACCCCGAGGAGAACCCGTGAGCACCCCGCATCCCACCTCACCGCCCGCCGCGCCGGCCACCCCGGAACTGGTGCTGACCCTGGACTGCCCGGAGCAGCCCGGGATCGTGCACGCCGTGAGCGGGGTGCTGCTGGAGCACGGCGCGAACATCGTGGAGCTCACGCAGTTCGACGACCGGCGCCTGGGCCGCTTCTTCATGCGCGTGCACATGGCACCCATGGACGGCGCCGTGCTGGACGAGGACGCGGTGCGCGCGGACCTCGCACCGGTGGCCGAGCGCTTCGGGATGCGGTGGGAGCTGCACCAGCACAGGGCCAAGCGGCGGGTGCTGGTGATGGTCTCCAAGTTCGGCCACTGCCTCAACGACCTCCTCTTCCGTGCGCGCACCGGGGAGCTGCCGGTGGAGATCGTGGCGGTGGTTTCCAACCACCGGGACCACCAGCGGCTCGTGGAGTGGCACGGCATCCCGTTCTTCCACGTGCCCGTCACCAAGGACACCAAGCCGGAGGCGGAGGCGAAGCTGCTGGACCTGGTGGACCGTTTCGAGGTGGACCTGGTGGTGCTGGCCCGGTACATGCAGGTGCTCAGCGACTCCCTGGCCACCAGGATGGAGGGGCGCGTGATCAACATCCACCACTCGTTCCTGCCCTCCTTCAAGGGCGCCAAGCCCTACCACCAGGCCTACGACCGTGGTGTGAAGACCGTGGGTGCCACCGCCCACTACGTGAACGCGGAGCTGGACGAGGGCCCCATCATCACCCAGCAGGTGGTGGAGGTGAACCACGCCTACGGTCCGGAGGACCTCGTGGCCGCCGGGCGGGACACCGAGTGCAAGGCGCTCTCGGACGCCGTGCGCTGGCACTGCGAGGGCCGCGTGATCCTGCACGGCGGCAAGACGGTGGTGCTGCGCTGAGCCGGACCTCAGCGGCAGCGCAGCCCAGGAAAGACGGGCCCGCAGACGGCCGGGGCGCGCGTGAGGTGACCGGGCGCCGTCGTCCGCGCAACCCCGGCCACTCGGACGAAGGGGTCCCTCAGCGGCCCCAGCCCGCGTGGGCGATCGCCTGACGAATGAGATCCTCGCGCCCGCCCTCGAACTCCTCCTGGACGTCCAGGGACAGGGCCTCGTCCGGGGTCATCCAGGACAGTTGCAGGGCGTCCTGGCGCGGTTCGCACTCGCCGCGCACGGGGACGATGTAGCTCAGGGCCACGGCGTGCTGGCGGTCGTCGGTGAGGCCCGTCTCGGACGGGGACGGGAAGAACTCGGACACCGCGAACGGCACCGTGGTGGACGGCATCTGCGGCATGGCCAGCGGGCCCAGGTCCTTCTCGAGGTGGCGCAGCAGGGCCGCGCGCACGGTCTCCCGGTACATCACGCGCCCGGAGACGAACGTGCGGACCATGCGGCCCTCGTCGTTCGCGGTGAGCAGCAGGCCGATCTCGGACAGGCAGCCCAACGGGTCCAGGCGCACGGGAATGGCCTGGACGTACACGATGGGCAGGGACGCGCGGGCGCGGTTGAGATCGTCCTCGCTGAGCCAGCCAGGGTTCGGGTCCGGGGTGCGTACTGAACTCATGGTTCGTTTCTACCCCCGGTACACCCCTGCGGGCTAGGCTGGGACCCACGTGGCGCCCCGGGTTCAGCGGTCAGCCGAACGCGCGGCGGCCTCGAAAACAGTCCACGCCTGCACCTGGGTGCTCAGTTCCGCGGGTGCGCCGGTGCGCTGCGCCAGATTCGTGTGCTGCGCGGGTTCCGGCGAGAACACCGCCACGGTCTCGCGCCCACCGGGGGTCGCGGCCGCACCGGGCCGGGTGAAGTCCTCGTCCGGGCCGAACTCACGGCGCCCGTCCCACAGCGCGTCCGCGGTGACACCCAGGAGCCCCCGGGCGGTCTCACGCGCCTCGGCATCCAGGTCCGACGACGCCGCCGCGTAGCCCAGGTACCGCGCCAGGATCCCCGTGAACAGCCCGGCATCACCACCGCCCTGTCCCTTCAGCACGGGCGCCCCGTGCGGGCCGGGCACCGCGAACTCGCGCGCGGCGCCGTGGACGAGGGCCGCGGCCCGGGACAGCCACCGCCGCTTCTCCCCCGGATCCGCGGTGACGCCCGCCAGTTCCAGGGCCGCACCGAGCGCCGGGCCGCTGTTGTAGGTGTACACGTGCGGGTCCACCGCCGTGACCTCCTTCCCGGAACCGGCCGCGACCATGCGGATGCCGTCCATGAACACGCCGCGCTCGGCGTCGAACAGGGTGTCGAAGAGCCACGTGAGCAGCTCCCGCGCCTCGTCCACCCGGTGCATCCGCAGGAAGCTCAGGGCCACGGGGGCCGTGGACGCGGTGTTCTTGTAGTCGCGGGTCATGTTCCACCACGTGCCGCCGCCCAGGTTCCGGTCGCACCCGGACTCGAGGCGCCTGGCGAGCGCCACGCCTTCGTCCTGCACCTGGCGCGTGGTGCGCCCGGTGGCCGCGACGTCCTCGTGCCGCAGCCGGCCGAGCGCGAGGGACAGCCACGCCATGTCGTCGAAGAACACGTTGTTGGTCACCCGCCCGCCGCTGTGGACGGCCATGCCGCGCAGCAGCAGGTGCGCGCGGGAGCGGCAGCGGGCGGCGTCGTCGGCGTGACCGGCGGCGCGCTCGCGGGCGGCGGCGTCCACGAAGGCGTCCAGCAGGTGGGCCTGCCACCAGTAGTGCCACGGGCCCCGGCGCGGGTGCGGGAAGGCGACGGCGCCCAGGTACGTGCCCGGCACGCGGAACGCGCGGCTGCCGAAGAGCCGGTCCACGGAGCGAGCGGCCGTGGCGGCGCGGTGGGCGGGGGACTCGGACATTGCGGGGCTCCTGGGGCGGTGGGCGGGGTGCGTGAGAAGCCTACCGGGCGGGTGGACGGGGCCGGACGCCGACCGGTCCGCGGCGTCGCCCTGCTCCAGGGGTGCCGCAGTGCGGCACCCCGGGTGATGCCGCAGGCTGCACCGCACCCGCTGCCCCGCACGGTTTACCGCCCGCGCCGCGAGGCAGCAGACTGGAGCCACCCCGGGCGGCTCGTCCGGGAGCAGGACGACGGCGCGGCCGCCACGGGTACGGGCGCGGCGGCGCGGAAGGGACACACCATGCCAGACCGGATCTCCGACATCTGGGGGCCGCGCACCCCGTACCCGCGGGGCGGGCAGTGGCCCGTGCGCGTGGACCAGGCCCTGGCCGACGGGGTGCACGAGGAGGACGTGGACCGGTGGGTGCAGTCCGCGTGCGTGCTGTGCAGCAACGGCTGCGCCCTGGACATCGCGGTCAAGGACGGCGCCATGGTGGGGGTCCGCGGCCGGGCGCAGGACGTCGTGAACCGCGGTCGGCTGGGGCCCAAGGGACTCCACGCCTCGTGGCAGGGTGTGGCGCACCGGGACCGGCTGACCCGCCCGCTCGTGCGCGAGAACGGCCGCCTGGTGGAGTGCGACTGGGACACCGCGATGGAACGCATCGTCTCCCGCAGCCGCTCCCTTCTGGCAGACAAGGGTCCCGGGTCCCACGGCTTCTACACATCCGGGCAGTTGTTCCTGGAGGAGTACTACGCGCTGGGGATCCTCACCAAGGCGGGGCTCGGCACCCCGCACGTGGACGGGAACACCCGGTTGTGCACGGCCACCGCGGCCACCGCGATGAAGGAGTCCTTCGGCTCGGACGGTCAGCCCGGGTGCTACCGGGACGTCGACGAGTGCGATGCGCTCTTCCTCTACGGCCACAACATGGCCGAGACGCAGACGGTGCTGTGGTCGCGCGTGCTGGACCGGTTGGAGGGCCCGGACCGGCCGAAGCTCGTGTGCGTGGATCCCCGGGTCACGGAGGTGGCCCGCTGGGCGGACGTCCACCTGGCGGTGCGCCCCGGCACCAACCTGGCTCTCATGCACGGCCTGGTCCGGGAGGTCGTGGCGCAGGGGTGGGTGGACCAGGAGTACGTCGCGGCGCACACCCTGCACATCGGGGACCTCGCGCAGCACATGGACCGGTGGACACCGGAGGCCGTGGCGCGGGAGTGCGGGGTGTCCGCGCAGGACGTGCGGGAGGCGGCGCGGATCTTCGGGACGAGCCCGCGGGTGGTCTCCACCGTGCTGCAGGGCTTCTACCAGTCCGCGCAGGCCACGGCGTCCGCGTGCCAGGTCAACAACCTGCACCTGCTGCGCGGGATGCTGGGCAGGCCCGGGTGCGCGGTGCTGCAGATGAACGGCCAGCCCACGGCCCAGAACGCTCGGGAGGCCGGGGCGAACGGAGACCTCCCGGGGTTCCGGAACTGGGCGAACGCGGAGCACGTGGCGCAGCTCGCCGCGCTGTGGGACGTGGACCCCGCCCGCATCCCCCACGACGGGCCGCCCACGCACGCCCTGCAGATCTTCGAGGAGGCGGAACGGGGCAGCGTGGAGCTGCTCTGGATCGCCGCCACGAATCCGGCGGTGTCCCTGCCGCAGCTTCCGCGCATCCGGGACATCCTCGCCGCGGAGGACCTGTTCGTGGTGGTGCAGGACCTCTACCTCACGGAGACCGCGCGGTACGCGGACGTGGTGCTGCCGGCCGCCGCGTGGGGTGAGAAGACGGGCACGTTCACCAACGCGGACCGCACCGTGCACCTGTCCGAACAGGCCGTGGCTCCTCCGGGGCAGGCCCGCAGCGACCTGGACATCTTCCTGGACTACGCGCGGCGCATGGGGTTCCGCACCCGCTCGGGTGAGCCCCTGCTGGACTGGTCCGGGCCGGAGGAGGGCTTCGACGCCTGGCGCGAGTGCTCCCGCGGCAGGCCGTGCGACTACACCGGGTTGAGCTACGAGATGCTGCGCGGGGGCAGCGGTGTGCAGTGGCCCGTGAACGCCGAGCACCCCGAGGGCACGCCGCGGCTGTACACGGACGGGCGGTTCCCCACGCGGGCGCACGAGGCCGAGAGCTACGGTCACGATCTGCACACCGGCGAGAGCATGGCCGAGGAGGCCTACCGCGTCATGGCGCCGGAGGGACGCGCCCAGTTCAAGACCGCACCGTACGAGGGTCCGAGCACGGTCTCGACCGAGCACCCGCTGCGGCTCGCCACGGGCAGGACCGCCTACCACTTCCACACCCGGACCAAGACCGGCCGAACCCCGGTCCTCGACGCGGCCGCCCCGGAGATGTGGGTGGAGCTGTCCGTGCCGGACTGCGAGCGCCTCGGGCTGCGGGAGGTGGACGTGGTGCGGGTGGACTCGGAGCACGGTCACGTGACCGCGCCGGTCCGGGTGGGGGACGTCCGCGAGGGCACGGTGTTCGCGCCCTTCCACTACGGTTCCGGGCGGCACGGCACGACGTCGCCCGGCGGCCCCGGCGCCTCGGCCCACCGCTCGGACGCCTCCCGTGGGCACCGCGCGGCGAACGAGCTGACGCACACCGAGCTGGACCCGGTCTCGCACCAGCCGGTGTTCAAGAACACCCCGGTGCGTGTCACCAGGGTGGCCGACGCCACCGGGCCCGCCCCGGCTCCCGCGACCACGGCGTCCCGCCCGGCGCGGGCGGGAACCGGGACCTGAGCCGGGCGGGCCGCTGCACGACGCATCGGCAGGCGGCCCGCCCGGCTCGTCCGGAAGGGGGTGTCAGCCCTCGGTGCCCAGCGCCTTCCGGAGCGCCTCGACGGCCAGCCCGCGTGCGACGTTGGCGGCGCGGGTGTCCCGGAGGCTGTCCAGCAGCAGGAAGTCGTGCACCATCCCGGCCACGCGCACGGAGGTGACGTCCACGCCAGCGGAGCGCAGCTTGTTCGCGTACTTCTCACCCTCGTCCCGCAGCACGTCCGCCTCGTCCGTGATCACGAGCGTGGTGGGCAGGCCCTTCAGCTCGTCCTCCGGGGTCCGCAGCGGGGACGCGTACTTCTCGCGGCGCTCGTCCTCGTCCGTCGTGTAGGCGTCCCAGAACCACTTCATGCCGTCACGCGTGAGGTAGTAGCCCTCGGCGAACTGCTCGTAGGAGGCAGTGCTGAAGTCCGCGTCCGCCACCGGGTACAGCAGCACCTGCCCGGCGATCTGCAGCCCGCCGCGGTCCTTGTTCATCTGCGTGAACACGGCACTCATGCACCCGCCCACGGACTCGCCGGTCACCGCGATGCGGCTCGTGTCCATCCCGTGCTCGGCCCCGTGCGCGGCCACCCACTGCCCCACGGCGTAGTTCTGCTCCACCTGGGTGGGGTACTTCTTCTCAGGGGCACGGTCGTACACGGGGAACACGCCCACGGCGTTCGCACCCACCACGAGCTCGCGGAAGAGCCGGTCGTGGGTCTTCTCGTCCCCGAAGACCCAGCCGGCGCCGTGGATGTAGAACACCACGGGCAGGTTCCCCGTGGCACCCTTCGGGCGGATGATGCGCGTGCGCACCGTGCCCCACTCGCCGGCGTCCACCTCCACCCACTCCTCGGCCACGTCCGGGCGTGCCACGCCCTCGCCGCTCTGCAGGTCGAGCAGGATCTTGCGCCCTTCCTCCGGCGGCACCTCGTAGATGCGGGGGTGGGGGTCCGTGGCCTCGCACAGTTCCTTGGCCTCGGGCTCGAGCACGGGAGTGGTGGGTTCGATCGTGGTCATGTCGGTCCTTTCGCTGACGGTTCTCATGTTCCTCAGAGTGCGTGTGGACGGCGCCGCCACACCGCACCCAGGGTGCCGCGCGGCGGCGTCGTGCCGCGGATCAGGACTGGCCGAGGATGTCCTCGATGCCCTGACGGTACGTGGTGACCTGGAACTCGGGGAAGCGGTCCGCGAACCGCGAAGCGTCGAAGAGGTTGTCGCCGCGGTAGCGCGGCAGCAGCTCGTTGGCCTCCCGCAGTGCGGGCACGAAGCGGGCACCGGCCACGAACACGGCGCGCGGCAGCACCGTGTACCCGATCTTTCGTCCGGTGGCGTCGGAAGCGATCTCGATCAGCTGCCGGTAGGTCAGCCGGTTCTGGTCAATGGGCAGGTGCCAGGTCTTGCCGTACGCGTCCGGGGTGTTGCCCAACAGGGCGAGGGCGCGGCTCGCGTCCGGGGTCCAGATCAGGGACCGGCGCGTGGTGGCGCTGACCGGGACGAACGGTCGCTTGCCCGCGCGGATGCGGTCGAAGACGAGCGCGTTGGTCCAGCTCTTGGTCTTGCCCGGGCCGTAGAACTCGGGGGCGCGTCCGATCAACGCCTCGATGCTGCCGGCGGCCATCTCGTCGAGCAGCATGGTGGCGAGCTGCGCACGCACCGCGCCCTTGCGGCCGTTGGGCTCGAACGCGGTGTCCTCGGTCTGCAGGGTGGGCGTGCCCGCGTACATGTAGGTGTTGTCGAAGAACACGAGCTTCGCCCCGTGCTGCTTCACTGCCGCGATGGTGTTGCGCATCATCGCGGGGAACTTCTCCTCCCACAGCTGGGAGTCCATGGGCAGTCCCACGGTCAGGTAGACGACGTCGCTGCCCGCCACCGCACGGGACGTGGCCTCCGCGTCGGTCAGGTCCGCGGCCACGAGCTCGTCCGTGGGGTTGACGGCCTTGGGATGGCGGCTCACCAGCCGGATGTCGTGGGTGTGGTGGCGGTGCAGCTCGCGGGCGAGCTCGTCCGCGATGGGTCCGCCTGCTCCGAGGATGGTCTGCATGGGGTGGTCCTTCCGTGGTGGTGGTTCGTGGCGCGGCCCCGTGGCCGCAGACGAGGTGGGGCCGCTAGAGGTGGGCTGCCAGCACGGCGGAGAAGGCGCCGGCCACCCGGTCGTCCAGCTCGGACGGGGTCCCCGCACGGAGCTGGCCGCTCAGGTGGAGGGAGGCGAGCCCGTGCGTCATGGTCCAGCCCGCGGTGGCCAGGTGGTGGGTGTCCACGTCGGGGAAGTGCCGCGCGGCGGCGCGCTGCAGCAGGTCGAAGACCTCGTGCGCCGCGGGGAGGCGGGCGTCGTCGGACCCGCAGCACCGGGAGAACATGAGGGTGTAGAGGGCGGGGTTCTCCGCGGCGAAGCGCACGGTGGCCACCGCCAGGTCCGTGAGGACGGATGCGGAGGGCTCGTGGTCCACCAGCACGCCATCGAGCCGCCTCCGCAGCCGCACGAAACCGGTGGTGGCCATGGCGGCCTCCAGGTGGGACCTGTCCGGGAAGTGCCGGTAGGGGGCGGTCTGGGACACGCCCACCTGGCGAGCCACGGCGCGCAGCGAGAAGGTGTCCCCGGACTCCAGCAGGGTGATCCCGGCCTCTACCAGGGCCTCCCGCAGGTTGCCGTGGTGATGGGCCTGCTTCTGCGTGGTTGTTGACACCGGTTCCCCTCCGCCTAAAGTTGACAGTGAACACTTTAGGGTCGGCCGACGGTTCGCGCCACCGCCACCGCACGCGGGGGCGGCTACGGACGGGGGCCGTCGAGCCGCGGCACCACCACCGAGAGGACACGCACATGACCGAGGTACTGTTCGTCGTCACCGCCGCCAGCGGCTGGACGCTCAAGGACGGCACGGTGCACCCCACCGGGTACTGGGCGGAGGAGCTCGCCGAGCCCCACCGGCTGTTCACCGAGGCCGGGTGGGGCGTCACGGTCGCCACTCCCGGTGGGGTGGCACCCACCCTGGACGAGCTGAGCCTCGGTGTCGCCGGCGGACTGCCCAAGCGCCGTCAGCAGATCCGCGCCTACATCGACTCCATCCAGGAGCAGCTGGAGCACCCCCGCGTCCTGGACGAGGTGGACGAGTCCGCGTACGACCTCGTGTTCTACCCCGGCGGCCACGGGCCCATGGAGGATCTCGCGTTCGATCCCGTCTCGGGGGAGCTGCTGCGCAAGCGCCTCGCCTCCGGCAAGCCGCTCGCGCTGCTGTGCCACGCGCCCGTCGCGGTGCTCGCGGCCACCAACGACGACGGCAGCAACGCCTTCGCCGGGCGCCGCATGACGGGGCTGTCCAACGTGGAGGAGAAGCTGAACACGTTCGGCTGGAAGGCCAAGTGGTACCTCCAGGACGCGCTGGAGGACGCCGGGATCAACTACCGCAAGGGCGTGCTCCCGCTGCGTCCCTTCGTGGAGGTGGACGGTGCGCTCTACACCGGGCAGAACCCGCAGTCCGCGACCGCACTTGCGGAGCGGATTCTCGCGGACCTCGCCTGAGTCACGACGCCGCCGGGGTCACCTCGACCGCCGACGTGCCCGGCTCACGTGTGCTGAGCCGTGGCGGTCGGGGCACGTTCCTCCTCGAACGGGGACGTTCGTGCAACTGCCCCTCAGCCCCTCACCACGGGCTCGCCGTCAGCCCAGCGCATCCCGCAGCGCCGGTTCCCGCACCTGGTCCCCGAGCCACGGGCTGAACGCGTAGGGGGCGGACTCCACGGCGGCCACCAGGTCCTGCGGGGCCGTCCAGGCGTACTCGGAGACCTCGGACTCCGCGGGCTGCGGGTCGGTGTCCGTCACGGCCACGAACACGGGGCAGAACTCGTTCTCCACCACACCCGTGGCATCCGTGGCGCGGTACTGGAACTCGGGCAGCACCACGGTGAGGTTGCGGATCTCCAGGCCCAGTTCCTGGCGGGCGCGGCGCGCAAGGGCGTCCTCGAAGGACTCGTCCGGGCCGGGGTGGCCGCAGAAGCTGTTGGACCACACGCCCGGCCACGTGCGCTTGCTCAGCGCCCGACGGGTCACGAGGACCTGGCCCCGGGGGTTGAGCACGTGGCACGAGAACGCCAGGTGCAGCGGGGTGGCCTCCGTGTGGACCTCGGACTTCAGGGCGGTCCCGGCCGGTTGGTGCTGGTCGTCCAGGAGCACCACGTGCTCCGCAGTGCTGTGCTCGTTCACCGGGCCGCCTCACGGTCGTGTGTTAGGTTCCAGGCCATGGTAACGGCAGGTGGGAGCGCGCGGTGAGGCGTCGCGTCCTCCCACCGCTGCCCGCGGTCCGCGGCGTGGGGCCCACCCGTGTGCGCATGCCGGGCCCCGGCGCCCCGGACCCCGTGCTCGACTCCCTGCCCGGTCTGCCGCGCACCGCGGTGGACTACGTCCGGGCGCGCTTCCCGGACGACGCCGCATGGTTCGCCCGCGAGGTGGCGGCCGGTCGGGTGCTGGGGGACGGCGGCGTCGTCGTGACCCCGGAGACCCCGTACGAACCCGGGGTGTCCGTGTGGTTCCACCGCCCCGTGCCGGACGAGGACGCTCCGCCCGTGACGCTGGACGTGCTGTACGAGGACGAGTGGATCCTGGCGGTGGACAAGCCGCACGGGCTGTGCAGCACACCCAAGGGCGAGAACGTGCGGCGCTCGGTGGTGGTGGCCGCGCGGTGCCAGTTCGGCAACGACGAGATCTCCGCGCTGCACCGCCTGGACCGCTCCACCGGTGGCGTGCTGCTGCTGTGCCGGCACGCCGAGGACCGCGGCGCGTTCCACCGGATGTTCCAGGAGCGCACGGTGCGCAAGACGTACTGGGCGGTGGCCGGCGTGAACGAGCGTGTGGGGGAGGAGACCGTGCGGGTGGAGTCACGGATCCGCAAGATCCAGGGCGTGGTGCAGGCCTTCGAGGAGCCGGGGGAGGTCAACGCGGTCACGGACGTCCGCCGCGTGGAGACCTTCACCGATGCGCAGGGCGAGTGGGGGCTCTACGAGATCGCCCCGCTGACCGGGCGCACCCACCAGATCCGTGTGCACATGACCTCTCTCGGACTGCCCCTGCGCGGGGACAAGCTCTACCCGGAACCCCGCGAGGACTTCGACGTGGAGGACCCGGACAACCCCCTGCAGCTGATTGCCCGCTCCATCGCGTTCACCCACCCCGTGACGGGGCGCACCGTGCGGATCGACTCGCGTCTGACCCCCGGCAGTCACGCACGGGCGACCGGGGGCCGCAACGTAACGATTGCGTAACATGTGACGCACCACACCTCCCGGTGCCCCACCGGGGTACCGTGGCCGCGGGTCTCTCCTCCCCTTCTGGGCCCACGCCGGACATGCCGCCATCGGGCATGCACCGCACCGGTCGGCGCCCGCCGACGCGAGCTGTCCCCGCAGCGTGTACCGCCCCACTGCACCCCCGCGGTGGGATGCCTGCGCGCCCGAAGCCGAAACGATCCCACCATGCCTCCTCGCCACCTCTCTGTCCGCACCGGGCGGAGCCCGCTCCACCGCGCCCTCACCGCGGTCACCGCAGCCACCGCGGCAGCGGCTGTCGTCCTCACCGGCAGCCTCCTGGCCGCCCCGCAGGCGGACGCCGCGCCGTCGGACATCGTCTCCGTGTCCTCCGGCACCCGCGCGGCCGATGCCCAGAAGATGCTCGGGCAGATCAACAGCCACCGTGCCTCCAAGGGGCTCAAGCCGGTGAAGTACTCCCCGTCCCTGTCCGGGATCTCCCAGGGCCAGTCGGACCGGCTGGTCAGGGGTGAGGTCATCGACCACTCCACCACCTTCCTCACGGACCGCCGTGCCGCCGGGTACGACGCCGCCGGGGAGATCCACGCGCTGTCCTGGCAGAACTCCGTCACGGACCTCACCACGTGGTGGAAGGGCTCACCCGCCCACAACAAGGTGCTGACCGATCCCCGCATGGAGGTCGTCGGCATCGGCCTGACGTACGTGGACGGGCGGCTCTCCGGCAACGGGCAGGGCTGGCGGCTGGTGGGCTCCGTGAGCTCCTACGGCTTCCCGGCCGGCCGCGCTCCCGCGGACACCCGCGCCGGCGTGACCGGTGGTCCCGTGGCCCCGCAGTCGTCCACAGGTTCGGCCGCCGCCATCTACCCCGTCAACGGCGGGATCCGCACCCGCTACAACGGCATGGGTGGAGCCGCCGTGCTCGGCACCCCGGTGTCCCCGGAACGCGGTGGGCTCCCCGGGGGCGGCGTCTACCAGAACTTCCGGGCGGCCAACGGCGCGCTGTGGAAGATCCTCTGGTCCCCGCGCAGCGGTGCGCACGCGGTCAAGGAGACCGGCGCCATCGGCCGGGCCTGGCAGCGCGCGGGGTACGAGCGCGGGTGGGGCTACCCCCTCACGGAGGAGTACCGCGCAGGCTCCGAGGTCCAGCAGCGCTTCTCCAACGGGTACACCGCCCACTGGTCCTCGGCGACGAACCGCACCTGGGTCACCCGCTGACCCGTCCGACGACGCCGCCCCGCGGACTCCCTGCCCCGGCACTGGTCCGCGGGGCGGTGTGTGTCACTCCGCCGCCTGGCACCGCGGGCACCACGCGATCGTTCGCAGGTGCTGCACCGCGGTCCGTGAGGGTGCGGGATCCACGGTGAGCAGGGCGTCGTCGATCTCCCCGCGCTTGAGCACGGCCCCGCAGCGGCGGCACGGCTGACCGTCCTTGCCGTACGCCCAGAACAGGGGGCGTCCCTGCGGGGCCTGGCCCACGGTGGAGCGCATGGAGCGGTCCTTGTTCAGGTGCAGCAGCTTGTGGGCGAGCGTCACGATCTCCCGCAGCTTCCCGTCCGGCAGTGAGCCCACCGTGACCCATGGGTTGGTGCGGGACATGAACAGGGTTTCCACGCGGTACACGTTGCCGATGCCCGCGAGGTTGCGCTGGTCCATCAGAGCGGTGCCGATTGCGCGGTCCGGCTGGGCGCTCAACCGCTCCAGTGCCTTCTCGAGGTCCCAGTCCGGGCCGAGGATGTCCGGGCCCAGGTAGCCCACGAGCTCCCGGTCCTCCAGGCGGGTGGGCACCAGGCGCACGTCCTTGACGTCGAAGCCCACGGCCTCCACGTCCTTGGTACGGAGGATCGCGCGGATGGTGTGCGAGCCCTGCCCGATGGACACGTCGGCGCTGACCCGGGTCCGCGCCTCGGCCGCGGAGCGCACGCTACCGCCTCGCCGGGCCTGGCCGCGCGGTCGGTAGGGGCTCGCGCCGGGATAGCTCCGGCGCCCGCCGGGGCGCGCGGCGTCGTCGTCCTGCTGCCGGTCGAAGACCCGCCAGGTGCCGTCCATCATGAGGTGCGAGTGCAGGGTGAGGGGCTCGGCGCCGGACTTCAGCTCCGCCGCGTCCGGTGCCCCGGAGAGCCGGATGAGGATGTGCTTCCCGCGCGGCACCACCGCCACCACGGTGCGCCCGGACACGTCCGACGTGGCGAGGGCGGGCACCCGGAAGTCCGAGCTCTCGATCACCGCGCCCTCCAGCGCCTCGCGCAGCATCTTGCACTGGCGGTAGACGGAATCACCTTCGGGCACGGGGGGGGCTCCTGGGTTGCGGGTGGGGTGTTCAGCGTATGCCGTGAATCGTCACGTGTGGCCGAATGGTCATTGTGGACGGTGGCGAACCGTGGTGTCGTAGATGGCCCATCCCGACGTGAGGAGAATCGAATGTCCACTCAGGGAAGCACTGCACTGGGACGAGAAAAGAGTCGTGCACTGGCCGTGGGCCTGGGGCTCGTTGCGCTCGCCGGTCTCGTGGTCGCATTCTTCGCGGACACGGACAGCACGTTCTACCTCCGGGTGCTCGGGTTCTTGATGTTCGTCGTGGCGGGCCTTGCCTCACGGTTGGCGTTCCTCGAGGCCCGGACATAGCGCGGGGGACACGTGATGACGGTTGAACGACCGAAGAATCCCGAGAGCTGGACCCCGCCTCCTCTGTGGACGCCGCTGTCCGGGCACCTCATGATGGGGGCACTCAAGGCGCCGGTGATGGTTCTCCTGCTGTGGGTGGCCACGCTGACGGGCTGGCTGCGGGTCGCGCCCCTGCAGAACCTGATCGTCGCGGCGGTGGGCGCCGTGATCGTGGGGGAGGTTCTCACCACACTGGCGGAGCGGCCCTTCGTGGTGGAGCGGCGGCTCTCCGCCCCGGGTGGTTGGGACTACGCGCTCGCACCCGTGGTGATCCACGCCGTCGTGGGCCTGGGTCTCGGCGTTCTCCTCCTCGGTGGTCTGCGAGGCGGTGTTGCACTGGGCGCCGCGTACGCCGTGGCCACGGCCGGTGAGGTAATCCTGTCGAGGTCCTGGCGCCCTGGTGACACCCAGGCCCAGTTCGACGAGAAGTGGCGCGAGGCCAAGCGCATGACCCACGAGACGTTCGATGAGGACGTCCAGGAGATCAGACGGCGCGCGAGGCAGCGGGCTCGGGACAACTACTACAAGAGGAAGAAATGAAGAGACCGTAGAGAAGCGGCCACCTGCCATGTTCGTGTGCCATTCCGGTCATTCAGCTCCGTGGGCTGGGGATTGCTGCCGCACGGATCGATGCATCTGTGATGCAAGGCGAATGAGCCTTTCCGACCGAGATCACCTCCTGAAGCGGATGAACACCAGCTGTTCAAGAGCCGTTTTTGCGACGTCGGGCGGCTACCGGGGCAGCGCCAGGACGTCTTGCTCGAATGCGGGACGTTTGGTGAACTTCATGTGGCGCGTGCTCACTGGACGCCAGACGGATCCAGGCCCAGGAGGTCAGCAGTTTCTGCCAACGGGCCCGCTCCGCCCTCGTGAAGCCGGGGACGGATGACCTCAGCAATGGTCAGGTCCTCCAAGAGGGACGCAAGAACTTCAAACGCCTCGTAGGGGATCATTACTGCCTCCGGCTTGTGATGGGCTCCGAAAATGACCGACTCGGCAGTCAGCCCCTCGGCGCGGAAGCGCTGAGGGGTTTCACCGATGCTTTTACGAGCCTCTCGACTCGTGAGGGGATGCGCATGGGATGACGTCACGAACTCAGCGTACGAGAGGTGTGCACGTTTGAGTCGCCGTAGGGCAAGGCAAGTAATCAAGGATTTGGGCGTTCGTGGCATTGTTCATGCCCGCACACCCCGTCCATGGTCATCAGGCCCGTGTGGGTGCCGCCACGAGATGACGAAAAGTCATGCCCGTCAGCACCAGGGAAAGTACGGCGAATGCCTGCCAGCCCAGAAGAGCCCACCATGTACCGAAGGCTGCGCCAACGGCCCCACCCGCGAGCGTGCCGAAAGGCACGGCGCCGCGCGTCAGCATGCGTCGAAGGGCGGTGACGCGTCCAAGGGTCCCCTCCGGGCAGGCACGTGCGAAGACCGTTGCCTGAGTGATGTTGTTGAGCACGACCATGAACCCCCACAGGGCGGACCCTGCCAGTAGGTAGACCGCCGCGTGGCTGCTGTCGATGTACGCCATCAGGTGGAGCCCCACGGCCGCCGCGCAGCCGAATGATCCAGTGAGGATGCACCCGCGGTCACCGAGAGCGGAAATGCATTTGCTGGCAATAGCGGCAACTGCCAGTGCGCCAGCTGAACCCGCAGTGAGTTGGAAGCCGAGGAACTCCGGCCCCATACGGAGATCGGTGAGGATCCACACGGCCTCGACGGGCACGAAGAGTGACATGCCCAGGTTGCTTGCCGTGCCGCTCAGGGTGAGCAGCCACAGCGCGGGAGCGCTGCGGAGCACACTCCATCCCTCGACTGCATCCCTCCAAAAACGGGCCCACCGGGAGAGGGCGGCTTCAGCATCGGCCGTCCCGGTGTCTGTCCGTTTGTGCTGGGCTGGAGAGATCATGCGAACCTTGAATGCCACCAGCCCGGCAGTCAGGAGGAATGCGGCAGACAGGGCGAGTACCGGTCCCGATCCCAACTTCGCCACCGCGAGACCGGCGGCTGCGGGCACGATCAGTCCCAGAGCGGCATCGGCGGATTCGAGTCGTGCCGCCAAACGGGGCACATGAGCAGGGGGCACGACGCGGGGAACGAGTGTCGTCTGTGTGGTCTCAGCCAGCACGGTGAGCACACCCAGCAGACCCATGACCGCTGCCAGGTGGAAGAACGTGAGGGCGTCCAACGCCCAGGCAAGCACGAGCGTGCTGAGCAGGGCCGCCTTTGCAATGCCGGCCGCCGCCAGGAGCGCAGGGCTGAGGCTGCGGTCCACCATGATGCCGATCGGGACGCCGAAGAAGAGGAATCCGAGCCCGGACAACGTCATCAGGACGCCCATCCGGTCGGCCCCCACGCCCAGGACCAGAACGGCCAGCACGTCTACAGCGACATCCGTGGCCGAGCGTCCCCCGGCATCGAGCCCGTTCGATAGCACCAGCCACTGAGCGCGGCCCAGACCTTTCGAGGAGAAATTATCCCCTTCCGCTGGGGAGAGGTGCGCGCTGTTCGTCGGCATTGACGAAGTGTGTCAGACAGGAGAGCGCTGGCCCTCGTCAGTCAGCTCGATGTCAGCGGGGTTCGGCTGGGCACTTCCCCAGATGCGGCATGGGAGCATCGGGCGTGAGCGGCCAACACCTGAGGTGGGTCAGTGCCAGCGGCCCAGCATCTCCGCACTGTGCTGAAGGGTGCTCCGCCCGCTCGCCACGGCGATGATGAGGTCATGGACGTCGTCGTCCGGGGCCTCGATCCACACCTCGTTGAGGTCGAGGAACACCACGGTGGCCAGCCAGCCAAGGCGCTGGTTCCCGTCGACCAACGGCCTGTGGTGGACGAGTGACTCCAGCAGTGCAGCAGCCTTCTGGTCCAGCCATGGATATGCCTCACGGCCCCACAGTGCCGTGGTGGGGCGGTGCGCGGCGGCATCCAGCAGACCCAGATCCCGCACTGGACCTACGACGAGATCCCCGATCAGCTCTAACAGGTCCTCCGTGGTGAGGTACTGCGTCACTGGCCGAGCCGCTCCAGCACATCGGCGTACCGTGCGCGGGCGCGTGCGGACGACTCGCCCACACGGCGCTCGTGGCCGCGGCGCGCGGCCACCTCACGGATGGCTCGGATCGTGGCCTCCTGACGGCTGATGCCGTCCGCCTCGGCGAGATCCGCGAGAACGCGCTCGTCATCTTCTGTCAATCGCAGTGTCATGGCCATGCGACTCATGGTATCAACGTGGTATCACCGGGGCAGAGTGACTCGCGCAGTGCGGGCAATGGGTGGATGCCCGGCGTCGCTCGTGCAGCAGTCACCCCCTGCCCCCACCCACCGGCGCCCGCATCCGCACGCCCTTGGGCGTCTGGTAGAAACCGCCCGCGAGCAGCCCGTCCCGCACCGCGGTGACCAGTTCCTCCGAGGAGAGCACCGAGTCCCCGTTGACCTTCTCCACCACCAGGGAGTCCACGGCCTTGCGCTGCACCAGACCGGCCACCGCCTCCGCCGCGAGGTGCAGCAGGCCCGCGTCCGCGACGAACGCCAGCGCCGTCTTCCCGCCGCGCTCCAGGTACAGGGTGAGCGCACCGTCCACGAGCACCACCACGGCACCGGCCTTGCGGCCCGGGCGGTGCTTCGTGCTGGACTCCAGCACCACCGCCTCCGGCCAGTCCAGCGCCGCGCCGTACGGGTTCGCGGGGTCCGTGGCCGCCAGGGCGAGGACCTGGGGATCGGCCTTGCGGGCGGCGTCGTCGTCCGTGAAGCTGCGCAGCACGTCAACCGTTGCCGGTTGCGTGAACTGGGCGGCCCCGAGACCCTCGATGAAGTAGCCGCGCCGCGCCCGCCCCGCGTCCTCCAGGGCGCGCAGCACCTTGTAGACCGTGGCGAAGCCGCCCGGGACGTCCTCCACCGCCACGGGTCCGCGTGTGAGGATGCCGTAGCGGTCCAGCAGCAGCTCCGCCTGGGCCTGTGCCCGCACAGTGGGGTTCAGCGGCTCGGGGCGCAGCACGGACCAGCGGCCCGCCGTCGTGCGCTCCTCCCCGCTCCCGGCGGCGCGCACCACGCGCGTGCCGGACGGAGCGGCGTCGCCGGAGGAGCCGGCGGGGTCGAAACCGGCCGGACCGCGCCCCACCGCACGCAGCCGGGCCGCACCCCGGCGCCCTGCGGAGCGGGAACGCCCCGGCCGCTTGGGCGTCTTGTGCGCCGAGTGCCCGCCGGAGATCAGCGCGCGCACCGGGGCGTACGTGTCATTGGTGATCAGCCCCGCCCACAGCAGGTTCCACAGCGCGGTGCGCAGCTGGGGCATGTCCACGGCCACACCCGCCGCCGCGAGGGGCTGGATCAGCTGCCACGCGAAGTACGCGCCACCGCCCTGCAGGACCGTGAGCAGCTCCCTTTCGAGTGCGGAATCCAGGGCGTCCGCGGCGGCGTCCAGCTGCGCGAGCGGCGGCAGCGAGAGCTCCGCGGACTCGGCCAGGTGGAACGCCACCCAGCCGTCCTCGCCGCCCAGGGACCCGGCCCCGGAGAAGACCACCTCGCCCGTGGCCATGAGCTCGTCCAGCATGGCGGGGCGGTAGTCCACCACGCGCTGGGCGAGCACGAGCGGTTCCCACGCGGACGCCGGGATCGGCACCCCGGCCAGCTGGTCGATCACGGTGAGCACCCCGTCCAGGCCCCGCAGCTGGTGCCCCTTCACCGCGTGCTGCCACGCGGGCAGGAACGTGGCGTACGCCTGCGGGTCCACCGGCTCCACGTCCGCGCGCAGGGCCGCCAGCGAACGACGCCGCAGGGTCCGCAGCACCTCGATGTCGCACCACTCCGAGTCCGACGCCGCCGGGTCACCGGACGGGCGGAACGCCCCCTCGCTCACGCGCCGCTGCTTGCCCAGGGATCGCAGCGCGGACTCCACCACGGCCGGGCCCAGGCTCAGGGCCTGCGCGGCCTCCGCCACGCTGAACGGCCCGTGGGTGCGCGCATACCGGGAGACGAGGTCCCCCACGGGATCCGCCACCGGTTCCAGGAACGCGAGCGGCACCCCCATGGGCAACGGCTGCCCGAGGGCGTCCCGCATCCGGGCGGCGTCCTCCACCGCGCAGTACACCTCTCGGCCGCCCACCCGCAGCACGATCGCGCGGTTGGTGGAGACCAGTGCGTCCAGCAGCTCGCGGGCCGCGTCGGGGGAGATCGCACGGTACGCGGGGTCCTCGGCCCGTTCCGCGTTGTCCTCGACGGCGGGACCGCCCGACGCCGCCGCGTCACCGGGGCCGCCCTCGTCCCCGACCCGGGCGGACACGGCGGCGCTCGCCGCCTCCGGTACCGCAGACGACGCTGCGCCCGGGGCTCCGGTGTCGGCGGCCGAAGCGTCTGGCTCCGCGGCACCCTCCCCGCGGCCGTTGCCCCCGATGGAGGCGGACCCCGCGGTCGGCGCCTCCGCCGGAACGGAACCGTCCCCGCGCAGGCGCAGGGCGGCGTCGTCGGCGGTCATGGGCCCGAGCAGGCGCAGCAGGTCCGCGGCGCCCTCCACCCCGCGCAGCCGGCGGTCCGGGGCGAGGCGCTGCAGCTGCAGGACGGTGGTCTCGATGACCTCGGGGTCCAGCAGCTCGCGCAGCTCGGCGCGGCCGAGCAGCTCGTTGAGCAGGGCCGGATCCAGGGACAGGGCGGCGGCCTTGCGCTCGGCCAGCGGCGAGTCGCCCTCGTACAGGAACTGCGCCACGTACCCGAACAGCAGGGTGCGCGCGAAGGGGGACGGGGAGTCCGTGGTGGTCTCCACGACACGCAGCTTCCGCCCGGCCAGGTCCCGCTGCAGCTGGAGCAGGGCGGGGACGTCGTACACGTCCTGGAGGCACTCGCGCACCGTCTCCAGGATGATCGGGAACTGCGGGTACTTCCTGGCCACGTCCAGCAGCTGGGCCGAGCGCTGGCGCTGCTGCCACAGGGGCGTGCGCTTGCCGGGATCGGCGCGCGGCAGCAGCAGGGCGCGCGCGGCGTTCTCCCGGAACCGGGAGGCGAACAGGGCGGAACTGCCCACCTCCTCGGTGACGATCTGCTCCAGCTCCTCGGGCTCGAAGAGGAACAGCTCCGCACCGGGGGGCTCCTCGTCCGTGGCGGGCACGCGCAGCACGATGCCGTCGTCCGCGGCCTGCGCGCTCGCATCCAGACCCCAGCGCTCGTCCAGCCGCGCGCGGACGGCCAGCGCCCAGGGGCCGTGCACGGGCGTGCCGAACGGGCTGTGCAGCACCACGCGCCAGTCCCCGAGCTCGTCCCGGAAGCGCTCCACCATGAGCGTGCGGTCGTCCGGCACGTGCTCCGTGGCCTCGCGCTGCTCCGCGAGGTAGGCCAGCAGGTTGTCCTGCGCCCACTCGTCCAGCCCGGACACCGCCAGGCGCTCGCGGGCCTCGGCGTTGCCGGCACCGGCCAGTTCCCGCGTGAAGCGCCCGACGGCGCGCCCCAGCTCCACGGGCCGGCCCAGCCCGTCCCCGTGCCAGAACGGCAGCTTGCCCGGAACGCCCGGGGCGGGGGCCACGACCACGCGGTTGTGGGTGATCTCCTCGATCCGCCAGCTGGAGGCGCCCAGGGCGATGATGTCCCCCACGCGGGACTCGTAGACCATCTCCTCGTCCAGCTCGCCCACGCGCTTGGGGGACTTGCTGTCCTGCTCGCCCACCAGGAACACGGGGAACAGCCCGCGGTCCGGGATGGTCCCGCCGCTCGTGGTGGCCAGGCGCAGCGCACCGGGCCGGGCCTGCAGGGTCCCGGTCTCGCGGTCCCACACCAGGCGCGGGCGCAGCTGCGCGAACTCGTCCGAGGGGTACCGCCCGGCGAGCAGGTCCAGCACGGCGTCGTACGCGGAGCGCGGCAGGGAGCGGAACGGGGCGCTGCGGCGCACGGTGTCGTACCAGGCCTCCACGTCCACATCCTCGGCGGCCACCGCGGAGACCGTCTGCTGGGCCAGGATGTCCAGGGGATTGGCGGGCACCGAGAGCGGTTCCAGCCTCCCCTGGAGCATCTGCTCCGCGATCACGGCGGCGTCCCGCACGTCCCCGCGGTGCTTGGGGTAGATCCGCCCGATCGACACCTCGCCCACCTGGTGACCCGCACGTCCCACGCGCTGCAGCCCGGAGGCCGCCGAGGGCGGGGACTCGATCTGGACCACCAGGTCCACGTGGCCCATGTCGATGCCCAGCTCCAGGGACGAGGTGGCCACCACGCAGCGCAGCCGCCCGGTCTTGAGGTCCTCCTCGATCAGGCTGCGCTGATCCTTGGACACCGAGCCGTGGTGGGCGCGCGCGAGCACGGGGGACGCGCCCTCGTGGCGGTTGCTCTGCCGGGGGATCGCGGCGGGCTCCCGTTCGCCCCAGGAGGGGACGACGCCGCCCGCCCGGCTCCGCGCGCCGGTCCCGTCCTGCGCGGGCCGGGGGCCGGAGCCGTCGGCCGTGGCCTCTGGGTCCGAGCTGGTGGCCGTCCGGCTGCCCGCGGTGCGCGCCTCGCTCTCCGCGAGCAGCCCGGAGAGGGCGTCCCCGAGCGCCACGGGGTCACCGCCCTCGCGGTCCTCGCCGGCCTGGACCGCGGCCTCCTGCGCGTTCTCCAGCCGGAACTCGTGGATCTCGTTGAGCCGTGCCGTGAGCTTCTCCGCGAGCCCGCGGGAGTTGGCGAACACGATGGTGGAGCGGTGGGCCTCCACTAGGTCCACGATCCGCTCCTCCACGTGCGGCCAGATGGACGCCGTGGCCTGCCCGGAGCCGCCCAGGTCACCGTCCAGGTTCGGGGAGCCGTCCGAGGACGGCGACGCCGCCGGCCCACCGAGGACGGTCATGTCCGGGATGGGCACGGAGACCGTGAGGTCCCAGTCCTTCTCGGACGGCGGCCGCACCACGTCCACGGGCTGCGAACCTCCCAGGAAACCGGCCACGGTGTCCACCGGCTCCACGGTGGCGGAGAGCCCGATCCGCTGGGCCGGCTCCTCCAGCAGGTCGTCCAGGCGTTCGAGGCTCACGGCCAGGTGTGCACCGCGCTTGGTCCCGGCCACCGCGTGCACCTCGTCGATGATCACCGTGTTCACGTGGCGCAGGGTCTCCCGCGCCTTGGACGTGAGCATGAGGTACAGGGACTCGGGCGTGGTGATGAGGATGTCCGGCGGGTGGGCCAGCAGCGCACGGCGGATGGCCTGCGGGGTGTCACCCGAGCGGACCCCCACGGAAATCTCCGGGGGCTCGGCCCCGGCCGCCTTCGCGGCCTGCGTGATGCCGATCAGCGGGGCGCGCAGGTTGCGCTCCACGTCCACACCCAGGGCCTTGAGCGGGGAGATGTAGAGCACCGAGGTGCGGTCCTCGGCGGGGGCTGCAGCGGCGTCGTCGTCCCCTGACGTCCTCGACACGGAGGGGCCGTCCGAAGCGCCCCCGTCAGCGGAGCCGGCGGGGGTCTTGGCGGCCAGCAGCCGGTCGATGGACCACAGGAACGCCGCGAGGGTCTTGCCGGAACCGGTGGGCGCCACCACGAGGGCGTGGCGGCCCGCCGAGATGGCCTCCCACGCACCGCGCTGGGCCGCGGTGGGGCCGTCGAAGGCGGCGGCGAACCACTGCGCGGTCGCGGGGGAGAAGAGGTTCAGGACCGAGTCAGGATCCAAAGCCTCTGACCTGGAGCTGGGAGACCTTGGGGTTGCCGCAGGCCTGTCCCGGGTAGGAGACCACCAGCGACTCGTGGCTGCCCGGCGGGTACACGCGCAGGCCGGTGACCTCGTGCGGGTTGCACACCTGCCCGATCACGCCCGGCTGGGTGATGCGCAGGCTCGTGCTCGTGGAAGCTCCGGGCTGCAGGGTCACCGCGGCGGCCGCGGACTCCGCGCGGGAGGCCGGCGCGCCCACCATGGCACCGGCGGCGTCCACGAAGGACACCCCCGGGTACCCGTTGAGGACGCACGGGGTGGAGCCCGTGTTGGTCACGGTGAGGCTGGCGATGACATGTCCCGCCGCGGCGTTCGAGGGAGCCGCGGTGCCGCTGAGCTGCGCCGCGCTGCACAGGGCGCCCGCGCCCTGCTGGTCGGCTTTCTCCCTGTCGAACGGGCTCGCGGTGGGCATTCCGACCTCGGGGGCCGACGCCATGCGGGTCTCCTCCGGCCGGGGCCGGGAGGCGTCCGCCGCGGTCGCGGTCTCCGAGGGATCCGGCGTCCCACTCGCGGGGGAGTCGACCGTTGGGTTGGCCGACGGGCTCGGGGACGCGCTCGGCGAGGCACTCGGGGACGCACTCGAGGAGGCGCTCGGCGAGGCCGAGGTCGCCGAGGCGCTCGCGGACGCGGAGTCCGTGGCGGGGGCGTCGCCGGAGGAACCGCACGCGGACAGCGCCAGCAGCGCGGTCAGAGCGGTCACGGCGAGCAGCGGACGGGTGGCTGTGCGGGCGCCCCGGGGGTCGGGCGAAGAGGTCCTCATGGTGACAGTGTCCTACGTTTCGTCCGCAATGCGGCGAACATCACTTCCGCCAGGTGCACCGCGTCGGCGTCGGTGCCCTGGGCGATCTGGGTGCGGCACGAGAAACCGTCCGCGAGCACGATGGCCCCGGGCTCGGCGGCACGGATCGCGGGGAACAGGTTGCGTTCGCCCAGCGTCCGGGAGATCTCGTAGTGACCGGGCTCGAAGCCCCAGTTCCCGGCCAGCCCACAGCACCCGCCGCCCACCACGGAGGTGTCCACGCCGAGCTTCTGCAGCACGGTGAGCTCCGGCGTGTAGTTGCCCATCGCCTTCTCGTGGCAGTGCACCTGGCACACCGCGCTGCCCGGGCCCTGCCTGGTCTCGAGGGTGCCGAACGGCCACGCCCCGCCCGCCTCCAGGTGGGCGGCGGTGAACTCGCCCAGCGTCCGCGTCAGTCCCTTCACGGCGTGCGCCCGCGGGTCGTCGGGCAGCAGCTCGGTGATCTCGTGCTGCAGCATCACGGTGCAGGAGGGCTCCAGACCGATCACCGGGTACCCCGCCTCGAGCAGCGGGGCCATCATGTCCAGGGTCTGCCGCAGCACCTTACGGGTCATGTCCAGCTGGCCCGTGGAGTGCCACGTGAGCCCGCAGCACACGGGCCCCATGGGCATCAGCACCCGGTAGCCCATGGCCTCCAGCACCTCCACGGCGGCCTTGCCGGGTCCGTCCGCGGAGAAGTTGGTGAAGGTGTCCGGCCACAGCACCACGGAGGGCCGCCCGGCGGGGTCGGCCCCTGCCGCGCCTTCCGCCCGGACGTCACCGGCCGACGACGCCGCACGGCCGCCTCCGCGCGGGGCCGCACCGGCGGCGTCGTCCCCGGTGCCCGAAGGACCGGTGCCCCGCACCAGCCCCGCGTCGAGTGCATCCCGGGCCTCGGCGTCGCCCGAGGCGGCGCGCCGGGAGCGGGCGCGGAACCATGCGGTGAACGGGGTGTCGTTGAAGCGGATCATGTCCCGGCGCGGTTCGATCCCGCCGAGCTTCTTGGTCAGCGCCTCCACGGGACCGAAGCGCTCCAGGAAGTTGACCGCGCGCAGGGAGCCGGGCACGCGTGCCGCGATCCGCATGAGCCACGGCATCCACCCCATGGTGAAGTGCGCCATGGGCCGGCGGTCCCTGCCGATGAAGGAGGTGAGACCCTGCCGGAAGTGGTGGTGCAGGAACTCGGCCTTGTAGGTGGCCATGTCCACGTTCACGGGGCACTCCGTGGCGCACGCCTTGCAGGACAGGCACAGGTCCAGGGCCTCGTAGGTCTCCTTGGACTTCCAGCCGTCCGTGAGGTGCTCGCCGCGCAGCATCTCCGCCAGCGAGCGCATGCGCCCGCGGGTGGAGTGCACCTCGTCCCCGGTGGCGTGGAAGGACGGGCACATGGCCCCGGAGTCGGAGCGGCACGCACCCACGCCCACGCAGCGGTTGACGGCCTGGCCGAAGGAACCGTTGTCGTGGGAGAACGCGTGCACCGGGGTCAGCTCGAACGTGCGCGCTCCCGGGCCGGGGCGGATGCCCTGGTCCAGCGGCTCGGGATCCACGAGCACACCGGGGTTGAACACGCCCTCGGGGTCGAAGATGCGCTTGAACCGTGCGAACGCGGCCAGCGCCTCGGGGGTGTAGAGGGTGCCGAGCAGCTCGGAGCGGGCGCGCCCGTCCCCGTGCTCGCCGGAGACCGAGCCGCCGTAGCGGTGCACGAGCTCCGCCGCGCGCTCGATGAACCGGCGGTACTGCGCCACCCCGTGCTCGGTGTTGAAGTCGAAGGAGATGCGGATGTGCACGCACCCCTCCCCGAAGTGCCCGAACGGGATGCCGCGCAGGCCCATCTCGTCCAGCAGGGCGTAGAGGTCGCGGAGGTACTCGCCGAGCCGTTCGGGCGGCACGGCGGAGTCCTCCCACCCGGGCCACGCCTCCCCGCCGTCGGGCAGCCGGGTGACGATGCCGGCGCCGGCCTCGCGGATGTGCCACAGGGCCCGCGCCCGGGCCGGATCCCCCACGACCACGGAGTCCACCACGGTCTCCGACACCAGGGAGGGCAGCCGCTCGGCCGCGGCGAAGGCGGCCTCGGGGGTCTCACCGGCGACCTCGCAGTAGAGCCAGCCACCCCCGCGGGGCAGCTCCGAGCCCGCGGTCTCCTGCCCCGGGCGGGTGCGCAGGGCGTCGAGCAGGTCCGAACCCATGCCCTCGATGGTCGTCACACCGGGCACGCGGAACTTGGGTGCCGCGGTGGCCGCCTGGATGGCGTCCTCGAAGCCCATGACCGCCAGCGCGGTGTGCGCCGGCCTGGGCACCAGTGAGACGGTCAAAGACGTGATGATCCCGCACGTGCCCTCGGTTCCGGCGAACGCCTTGGCGGTGTCGAAGCCGTTCTCCTTCAGCAGGTGGTGCAGCCCGTAGCCGGAGACCTGCCGCGGGAACTGACCCAGCTCGGTGCGCAGCATTGCCAGGTGCTCGTTGCGCAGCCGCTCGAGCTGCGAGGTCAGCGCGGGCTCCGAGGTGCCGCCCGCGTCCAGGGTGACCAAGCGCCCGTCGGCCAGCATGACCGTGACCGACACCAGGTTCGCGGCGCTCGTGCCCCATGCCACCGAGTGGGAGCCGCACGCGTTGTTGGCCACCATCCCGCCCACGGTGCAGCGCGCGTGGGTGGACGGATCGGGACCGTAGGTCAGTCCGAACTGCGCGGCCGCGTCCCGCAGCTGGTCGCAGATCACCCCGGGTTCGATCGTGGCGGTGCGGGCCTGCGGGTCGATCTCCAGGACCCGGTTGAAGTACCGGGAGGTGTCGATCACCAGGCCCTCGCCGATCGCGTTGCCCGCCACGGAGGTGCCGCCACCGCGGGAGACCACGGGCCAGCCGTTCTCCCGCGCGGTGGCCAGCAGCTCGCGGATCTCGTCCACCGAACGCGGCTCGGCCACCGCGGCCGGGAGCCTGCGGTAGATCGAGGCGTCCGAGACGTACGCGGCGCGCGTGGTCAGATCGTCCCGCAGGACCGTCATGGCTGTACCTTCCGTCCGCGCGTCGCCGCGCGCTCCTCACCGTGGTGTGATCACCACTCCGGGGCGATCTCGATCTCCGCGCCGTCCAGGTCCTCGGACCACTCCACCTGGCACGTGAGGCGGGAGTTGTCGTGGCGGGTGTCGTCCAGCATCTCCAGGAGGTCCTCCTCCTCCTCGTTGGTGCCGCCCGTCTTCACGAACGTGTCCTGGTCCAGGTACGAGTGGCACGTGGAGCAGGAGGCGTTGCCGCCGCACGTGGCCAGGATGGGGAACTTATTGCGGGTGAGGCACTCCATGAGGGACTCGAAGTCCTTCCACTCCACACCCTCGGTGCGCGCACCGTCGCGGTCGGTCACATTGATCTGGATGCTGCTCACGTGCTGGGACCTCCTGGGGTTCTGCCCCGTCCGGATAGTTAGGGAACCAGCACCCATCCTAGGTGCGGCCGTCAATTCCCGGGGGGTCGACGCCGCGCACCGACCAATGCTGAGCGCAGCGCCCATGCGCCCCGGACGGGTCAGTCCGCGCGCCGCAGGGTTAGCGCCTGCGCCACCCGTCCGACGGGCCCCTGCTCGTCGTACAGCTGCGAGTGGGTGAGCCCCACGCCGTCCCCGCCGAACTCCACGCTGGTGTCCAGGCCCACCCACTCGGAGACCGGCGCGCGGAACATGTGGATGCTCAGGTCCACGTTGGGGAACGCCCACGGCCCGATCTCCACGCGCGGCGCCAGGCCGTTCGCGGCGTCCACCGCGCTGACGAACCGGGCGGTGGGGGAGGACTCCTCACCCGCCACCACGGCATTGCTGATGCGCAGCCAGCCGGCACCGCTGCCCGGTCTCGGCATCCGCGCCACGCGTGCCTGCAGGGAGCCGATGTAGCCGCCACCCCACTGCTCGTACATGTTGAGTTCCTCGCACTGGTCCAGTGGCTTGAGGGGCTCGATCTCGCCACCGGCGACGTCCTGGGTGTCCGAGGTCTTCAACCGCCACAGGCTCAGCCGGATGCAGTCCCGGCCGCCGCTGCTCATGGTGGCCTCCAGCAGCTCGATGGTCCTGCCCGGACGCAGCACGCGCGTGTGCACCTCGATCTCCCCGCCCGCGATGAACCCCAGGATGTCGAACGAGAACCGCACGGGGATCACGTCCTCCCGCGGGTGGTTGCGCTCGATCTCGTGCACCAGCAGGCCGGACGACGCCGCCATGTGCTGCTCCAGGGGGCTCCAGGCTCCCTGCGTGTACACGGTGGTGCGGAAGCTGTGCTCACCCGTGCGCACGTAGTGGGCGTCCGGCACGTCCTCGCCGTTGATCCCCAGGTGGCCTACGGGCTGTTCGGTGCTCATGCTGCGGTCCTCCGTGTCCGGACCGTGGGCGGCGGCGCGTCCGGTGCGCCGCCGCCCACGGTGTGAATGTGTGCCGGATTACACCCTAGGGGAGGGGTGCGGGAACACCTACCGGGGCGGCGGCCACGGCCACGCCCGGGGCGGGGTCCCACGGTCCCGGTCTCCCGGACCCCGGCGAATCCCGCCCTGGATGCCGCCCGGTCTCAGGGCAGGGCCAGCCGGAACACCTTGCGCCACGCCTGGAACACCTGCCGGGGCAGGGGCCCGGAGGTGTAGCGGATGCCGTACTTCTGGCAGATCTCCTTCACGCGCGGTGCGATCCCGGCCAGCCGGTTGGAGGGCATGTCCGGGAACAGGTGGTGCTCGATCTGGAAGGACAGGTTGCCGCTCATGAAGTGCATCAGGCGGGAACCGTCGATGTTCGCGGATCCCATGGCCTGGCGCCGGTACCAGTGCCCCCGCGACTCGTTCTCCACCTCGTCCTCCGTGAAGGTCTCCGCGCCGTCCGGGAAGTGACCGCAGAAGATCACCGCGTGCGCCCAGACGTTGCGGATCACGTTCGCCGCCAGGAAGCCCTTGATCGAGGCCTTCCCCGACCCGGTGAGGGACGCCAGCAGGGGCGAGACCACGAAGTCCTTCGCGGACTGCCGCCCGAGCTTCTTCATCACCCGCTTGAAGTCCTCGAACGTGGCGCGGCCGGACTTGTTGCCCGCGAAGAACTGGTCCAGCTCCACGTCGTAGACGGCGATGCCCCACTCGAACGCCGGGGCCAGGAAGAGGTTGATCACCGGGTTGAGCAGGTTCACGGGCTTCCACGGCTGCTCGGGATCCATGCGCAGCACGTTGTACCCCACGTCCCGGTCCTTGCCGAGCACGTTGGTCCAGGTGTGGTGCGTCTCGTTGTGGGTGCGCTGCCACCCCGCGGACGGTGCCACGAAGTCCCACTCCCACGTGGTGGAATGGATCTCCTTGTCGTTCATCCAGTCCCACTGCCCGTGCAGGACGTTGTGCCCGATCTCCATGTTCTCGAGGATCTTGCCCACGCTGAGGCAGCCCACGCCGGTCCACCACAGGGGCTTGTGGCGGGAGAAGAGCATGCAGGCGCGTCCGGTCATCTCCAGGCTGCGCTGCAGGGCCACCACGCGGCGGATGTACCGGGCGTCCGACTGGCCGCGCTGGGAGAAGATCTCCTCCCGCACGGTGTCGAGCTCGGCCGCGAGCTCGTCGAGCTCCCGGTCGGTGAGCTGGAGCGGATCGCGAGGTTGCCTGGGTGCCGGCGGGGCGGCCCCGGTTACGGGTGCGGTGGCTGGTGTGAGTGTCAAGGAGGTGCTCCTTCGTTCCATGGGATTGCCCGCCGGCGGGATCGGTGCCGGCGGGAAGCGGGGGTGGTCTCAGGCGTCGAAGACGGCGTAGGGGGCGGGGCGGGTCACACAGGTCTGGACGGGCCCGGGCTCCCGGTGCAGTTCCCCGGTGCGGATGTTCGTCACGGCCCCGTCCGTCAGGGGGATCAGGCAGCTGTGGCAGATGCCCATCCGGCAGCCGTGGGGCAACGGGTGCTCGGCGTGCTCGGCGGCTTCCAGGATGGTCTCGCTCTCACCCACCTCCACCGTGAGGTCGCTGCGCTCGAGACGAATCTCGCCGCGCTGCCCGTCGGTGGGAGCGCGGGTCACGTTGAATCTTTCCACCACCGGGGCGGTGCCGGAACCGTCCCCCAGGTTCTCCACGGCCGTGACGAAGGAGTCCGGGCCGCACGCGTACGTGCTGCGCTGCGGGTGGTCGGGACACAGCGCGCTCACCGTCGCCGCGTCGGAGGCGTCCAGTCGGCCCCGCTCCTCCGTGAACCAGAAGACCGGACGCAGCCCGGGGAACTGGTCGGCGAGTTCCAGGATCTCGTCGTGGAAGATGCACGACTGCCGGTTCCGGGACACGTAGACCAGGACGACGTCGTGGTCGGGTCTGCGCGGCATCAGGGTGCGCAGCATGGACATCACCGGTGTGATGCCGGAACCGGCCACCATGAAGAGCAGCGCCGTGGGCATCTCCGGGAGGATGAACTGCCCCTCCGGGCGCTCCAGGTACAGCACGTCCCCGGGGGCGGCCCGGTGCACGAAGTGCTCGGACACGGTCCCCTGGGCCCTGACGGTGATCGAGGGGTCGCCCTGCTCGGGAGCGCTGAGGGAGTAGGGGCGCCAGATCCGCTTCCCGTCCACCTCTACGCCGATCCGCGCCCACTGGCCCGCGCGGTGCGGGATCCAGCCGTCGCCGGCGGTGAAGAACGCGGTCACGGTGTCGGGCGTCTCTCGGTGGATGCGGGTGATCCGCCCGCGCGTGTAGTGGGCGCTCGAGAGTGCGCCGAAGAGTTGTGCGAACGAGCGCGGATCCTGGGGGTAGCTCAGGATGCCGGCTGCTGTGTGGAGGAATCTCACGATCCCGGAGCGGCCCATGCCCAAGTTCTATCCGATTGATAAGCAGGCTGGCAATCCCTGCGGGCCCTTTTCATCCTTCGGGCTTCCTGGACGCTCTGCGGCGTGGTGCTCCCCTGCAACGGAGAACACCCCGAACCTGAGGTTCGGGGTGTTCTCGGAGTCCCTGATCGGGACAGTGGCGGTGACGGTGGGATTTGAACCCACGTTGGCTTTGACACCAAACATCATTTCGAGTGATGCACCTTCGGCCGCTCGGACACGTCACCAGCTCCCAGCACTTTACAGGCCGGGACGCAACCCCTCCAAACCGGAGCCCTGGGCTGGCAGGCTGCGCGGCGGCGTCGGGGAATGCGGCGCTCAGCGGTGGGTGCGGAAGAACTCGCGCAGCAGGGCGGCGCACTCGTCCTCGCGCACGCCGCCGGTGACCTCCACCCAGTGGTTGAGGCGGGGGTCCCGCACGATGTCGAACACCGAGCCGCACGCCCCGGCCTTGGGGTCCCACGCGCCGAACACCACGGTGGGCACGCGGGCGAGCACGACCGCCCCGGCGCACATGGCGCACGGCTCCAGGGTGACGACGAGGGTGCACCCCTCCAGCCGCCACTCACCGCGGTGCGCGGCCGCCTCGCGCAGGGCGAGCACCTCCGCGTGCGCGGTGGGGTCCCCGCACTCCTCGCGGCGGTTGCGCCCGGTGCCGATCACCCGCCCGTCCGCGTCCAGCACGACGGCGCCGATGGGCACGTCCCCGGACGCGGCCGTGAGCGCGGCCTCGGAAAGCGCCAGGTCCATCCAGCCCTCGAGCTGGATGGACCTGGCGGTGTGCGGAAGAGCCATGCGACTCAGCGCTGCACGCTGTTCTGGTTGAACCAGGCGGTGGTGGGGGCCTTGTACGCGGTGACGATCCAGAGGATGTCCACGACGATCTTGACGACCCCCAGGACGATGCCTGCGATGTAGATGCCGGTGCTCATGCCGCTGGTGCCACTGAACAGGCCGAAGATGCCGGACAGGATGGCAATGGCGGCGAACACGGTACCCAGGATGCGGGCCCAGTTCCGGCCCTTCTTCAGGTTGAAGTAGACCAGCAGGTACAGGCCGATGGAGATGATGAGACCGATGACGCCGACCACCGTGCCCATGGTGCCCACCATCTGGGCCACGTCTGCGGCGCCGGCCTGCGATGCGGCGGCGCCCCCCTGCTCGCGCAGTAGGGCGTCCGTGTCCGCGGTGAGGACTCCGATGATGCTGAGGATGCTGCTCAGCACGGAGATCCCCAGCGACACCAGCGTCAGCTTGAGCAACCGGTCAATGGTGGAGGGCCGCTCCATCGTGCCGGTGTACTGGCCGGGGTTGTACTCGGCCGTGCCGTACTTGCCCCCGGCCTGGCCGTACTGCTGACCGGTGGGAGCGCCGACGGCCGGGCCCTGACCGTACGGTGTGCCCCGGGGGGCGCCGTTGACGGCGCCCTGGCCGAGCGGCTGGCCCGCACCCGGCTGCCCGGGGGCCGCGGAGCGCGGATCGTGGGGTTCGTTGGGGGTGGTGCTCATGGTGATTTTCCTTCCCGTCGGTGGTGCCAGTGGTGGAGCAGGTGGGGGGCCTACTCGTAGCGCAGGGCGGTGATGGGGTCCTGGCGGGCGGCCCGCACCGCGGGGATGGTGCCGGCCAGGAACGCGATGAACATCACCGAGAGGATGATGAGCGCGATCTTGAAGGGGTCGAAGAGGAACAGGCTGAGCCCGGGCAGCGTGGACAGCAGACCGTTGGAGAGCGCCCCGCTGGCGATGCTGCCGACGGCGATGCCCAGGGCCGCACCGATCGCGGAGCCCAGGAAGCCGATGAAGATCGCCTCGAGCGAGAACAGGCCGAAGACCTTGCCGCCGCTCATGCCCAGAGCCTTCATCAGGCCGATCTCCCGCGTGCGCTCCTGCACGGACATCAGCAGGGTGTTCACGATCCCGAAGCCCGCAGCCAGCAGCGCGATGATCGCGAAGGAGTTCAGGATCCACACGATGCCGTTGATGACCGCACGGAACATGCCCAGCTGGTCCTCCACCGTGTTGCCCAGCATGTTCTCGTCCGCGAGCTGGGACTTGATGGTCCCCACCTTGGACATGTCGTCCACGGTGGCCGTGGCGGTGAAGTAGGAGTTCGGCACCTTCCGCGGGCTGCCGGAGGACTGGTAGTCGTAGAGCTCCTTATTGAGCCCCACGGAGGGGATGGGGTTGTCCGAGGAACCCGCGAGGGATGCCTGGGACACACCCGAGACCGTCGCGGTGAACGTCTTGTCCTGGTCCACGGCGTTGCCGATGGCGATCTTGACGGTCTTGCCCACGGCGTCCTGGCTCGAGCCGAGGCCCAGCGGCTCCACCCAGGAAGCAGGCAGCAAGATCTCGTCCTTGGCGCGCTCGGGGGCCTTGCCGGATTCCAGCTGCAGCCCGTCCGCCTCCGGGGGCGAGCCCAGGCTCAGTTTGAACTTCTTGCCGTTCGCGGACTCGAGGTACTTGGGGGTGACCATGTACATGGGGTCCACGGAACCCACGCCGTCGATCTTCTCGATCTTCTCGATGTCACGGTCGGAGAGGCCACTCACCGAGCCGAAGCCCAGTCGAACGTTGGACTCCTCCGGGTTGTACTCGGTGGGCCCGTCCCCCTCGTTGGATCCGGGGGTGGAGCGCTCCGAGACCTTCTGGACGAACAGCGAGTTCTCGTTGCCGAACGCGGCCACGGTCTTGTCGATGTAGTCGTTGACGCCCGTGCCGATCCCCGAGGTCAGGGTCAGGGTGAAGGATCCGATGAAGATCGCGATCACGGTCAAGATGGTGCGCGCCTTGGACCGGAACGTGTTGCCGATCGACGTGCGCAGCAGATCGATGAATTTCACGCGGTGGCTCCTGGCTGATCGGGGGTGCTGGGGGCGGGGGCGGCGTGCCTGCCGGGGCGCGCCGGCTCCTGTGCGGCACGGGCGATCGCGGCGGCGTCGGCCTGGCTCAGCGTGATGACCTCGCCGGTGGCCGGCCCGGCGACCCGCACGGGACCCGTGGCGTCCGAGGGCTGCTGCGCCCAGGGGTGCCGGTCCTCCTCGCGGGGTGCCGCGTCGCCCGGTGCCTTTTCGAGGCTCGGCACGATCTGCCCGTCCACCAAATAGACCTGCCGGGAGCAGCGCCGGGCGAGGTCCTCGTCGTGGGTCACGACCACCAGGGTGATGCCCTTGTCGCGGTTGAGGCCGAACAGGATGTCCTCCACCACGTTGGACGTGGCGGAGTCCAGGTTGCCCGTGGGCTCGTCCGCGAAGATCACGGACGGGTCGTTGATCAGCGCGCGGGCGATCACCACGCGCTGCTTCTGGCCGCCCGAGAGGTCCGTGGCCTTGTTGTCGGCCTTGTCCGCCATCTCCAGCTGCTCGAGGACCTCCAGGCCGCGGCGTTTGCGCTCCGCGGCGGGAACGCCCGCGATCTTGAGGGGAAGCGTGACGTTCTCCAAGACGCTCTGGTTCGGCGTCAGGAAGAACTGCTGGAACACGAAGCCGAACGCGGAGTTGCGCAGTTCGTTGAGCTCCTTGGCGCTCAGGTCCCCGGTGGGCCTGCCCTCCAGTGCCACCACGCCGTGGGTGGGCCCGTCCAGCAGCGCCAACAGGTGCATCAGGGTGGACTTGCCGGAACCGGACTTGCCCACCACGGCCACGGACTCACCCTTGCCGATCTCCAGGTTGATGCCCTTGAGGGCGTCGAACCTGGTTTCTCCTCTGCCGTAGATCTTGACCAAATTCTCCGTTTCGAGAACCGGAGCCGCCATATCAGGTGTCCCTTCCGAGGGTTGCCGCGTGCAGCAGGTGATGCTGTGCCGTCAAGTCTTCACACACGAGCCTAAGGTACGTGCTCCCTGCACGGCCGCGGGGAGCGCCCGCCGTGACGAAGTCGTGACGTGGCCGGGTGCTGCGGTGGTGGAGCCGCCGGTGCCGGGAAGCGGGTGCGGTGGCCGCGACTGCTAGATTCTGGGTATGCGAGTCACCGTCTTGGATCATCCCCTGGTCGCCCACAAGCTCAGCGTGCTGCGCGAGAGGAATACGTCGTCCCCCGTGTTCCGCCTGCTGGTGGAGGAACTGGTCACCCTCCTGGCCTACGAGGCCACCCGGGACGTCCGCGTGGAGCCCGTCACCATCCAGACCCCGGTGGCGCAGACGCAGGGCATCGCGCTCACCCGCCCCCGGCCCCTGGTGGTCCCCATCCTTCGGGCAGGCCTGGGCATGCTGGAGGGCATGACGCGGCTGATCCCCACCGCCGAGGTCGGCTTCCTCGGGATGGCGCGGGACGACGCCACCCTGGACATCATCACCTACGCCGAACGGCTGCCGGACGACCTCACGGGGCGGCAGGTGTACGTCCTCGATCCCATGCTCGCCACCGGCGGGACGCTGAGCGAGGCCATCAGGTTCCTGTACCGCCGCGGCGCCGAGCAGATCACGTGCGTGTGTCTGCTGGCCGCTCCCGAGGGGCTCGAGCG
Source organism: Kocuria tytonis (assembly GCF_003226895.2). Taxonomy (GTDB): domain Bacteria; phylum Actinomycetota; class Actinomycetes; order Actinomycetales; family Micrococcaceae; genus Kocuria; species Kocuria tytonis. Next base: position 88,225 of record NZ_PNJG02000002.1, on the reverse strand, counting down.
GCTGGAGCGCGAGCTGGGGGACAGCGAGGTCAACGTGGTGCTGGCCTCCGTGGACGAGCGCCTGGACGAGAACGCCTACATCGTGCCGGGCCTCGGCGACGCCGGGGACCGGCTGTACGGCGTGGTGGACTGACCGCGCACGGATGAGGGCACGGGGTCCACGTCAGGATGCGCAGGGCCGCTCTGGACTTTGGGCCATTGACAACCGGGCGCGGGTATGAATTCGAATGAACCTCCGGGCGCCCTTCCTGGTCGACCGCGCAATTCGCACGTGCTGGTGGAGTTCGGGGGCCCGGCAGATGGCCGCCGCACTGCATCCTGTACTTCCTCACAAGGCGCGGTGTCTCAGTATGTGAGAAAGAAGTGCATATATTACTTGCCAGTGCGCCACTGTTTCACCGAAAATGGTGGATAACGCCGTTTTCCAGGGAATTCACGGGAACGGGGCTTCACGAGGCAGGGGTTCGAATGTCAGGCGCACCGGGTTACGTCCACATCTCGCAGCGGCACCGGTTGGCGGGGGCCCAGGTTCCCGCCCGTTCCCGCCCGGGGCACCGGGTGGCCAATCCCGAGGAGTACCGCCACCTGCGCTCCGTCTCCACGGACCCCCAGGCCGAGACCCGGCAGGACACCGCCGTCCCCCCGGAGCAGCAGCCCACGGAGGCCCGCGGATTCGTGCTCTACGTGGGCGTGGACGAGCAGGCCGCGGCGGACCGCGGCATCAACCTGGTGCAGCTCGTGCAGGACATCCGCCAGTACATCCGCTCCACGGTCCCGCAGTCCGACTCCTACGCCGCCGTGGCACTGGCCCCGGTGAACGCCGAGGGCACCGATCTCGAAGTGGTGCGCAGCGCGCTGGGGGACCCCACGTTCTCGGACCCCGTGATCGAGCCCCTCACCCCGCTCCCGGCCTGCGGCGCCGGCAGTGGCATCGACCACCAGCGGGTGGGTGTGCTGATCGACCTCTCCCGCCGTGAGGTGTTCCTGGACGGGGACCTGCTGAACCTGACCCACCGGGAGTTCGAGCTGCTCAACTACCTGGTGGAGAACGGCACCCGCACGGTGGGCCGCACGGAGCTGCTCGAGAACCTGTGGGGGGACGCCGAGGAGGTTCCCTCCGAACGCACCATCGACGTCCACGTGCGTCGGCTGCGGTCCAAGCTCGGTCGCCTGGCCAACACGGTCCGCACCGTCCGCGGCCAGGGGTACCGGTTCTACGACCACCCCGAAGTGGTCGTGTGGGCCGCCCCCGAGTACTCCATCTGACGTGCTCGCCGCGCGCGGGTCGGCGCACGACACCGCCGGGTTCCGGCCCCGGCGGCGTCGCCATGCGCCGCGGCGGGCCGTGACAGACTGGCACGCATGACGCGCCGCGACCTCAAGCACCTGGTGATCATGCGGCACGGGGAAGCGGACTTCCCGCGGGGGATCCCGGACCACGACCGCCCGCTCGTGCCGCGCGGTGCCCGCGAGGCCGCGGCCGCGGGGCGGTGGCTCGCCGAGCACGCCGCACCGGACATGATCCTGGTCTCCCCGGCGCTGCGCACCCGGCAGACGGTCACGTGGGTGTGCCACGAACTCAGGGAGAAGGCCCCCACACCACAGCTGTGGGACGCGCTCTACAACGGCGCGGACGCGCAGCTCGTCGCGGCCGTGAACCACGTGCCGGAGTCCGTGCGGACGCTGCTGATGGTGGCCCACATGCCGGGCGTGGTGGACGCGGTCCTGCGCCTGGCCTCCCGGGACTCGGACCAGGACGCCATGCTGGATGCCGCGAACGGCTTCCCCGCGGCGGGCACCGCCGTGCTGGAGGTCCCGGGGGACTGGGCGCTGCTCGACGGCGGCGATGCCCGCCTCACGGAGTTCTACACGCCGCAGGCGTGACGCTCCCCGGGGTGCTGCCACGCCTCGCACCCCACGGGTCCTTCACGGTCAGGGCTTGGCCTCGCAGGCCACGCCGTCGCCGTCGCGGTCCAGTGCCGGCCGGTAGCCGGGGGAGCCGGCGTGGAGCGGCGCCATCGCGGCAGCCAGGGCCTCGGCGCAGCGGGAGAAGTACACCTGCCCACCGGGCGCGCCACCCGGTTGCTCCGGCGCCGCGGCAGGAGGCGCTGCGGGTGCAGCCGGCGCCTCCGGTGCGGCCGGGACGGTGGCGGCCGCGGGCGTCTCGACCGGTTGCGGCGCCGCGGGATCGTCCTCGGGCGCAGGCCAGGACCGGGCCTCGGGGAGCCGCTGGTCGGGGCAGCCGTCCAGCACCCGCACCATGGCCTGCTTCTCCCCATCGGTGACCCACAGCTCGTAGCGCTGCTTCACGGCGATCTGCGTGGCCACGTACTCGCACCGCTCGCCCGTGGCGGGCGGCAGCCACGTGGCGGCGTCCCCGTCCGACTTCTGGTTGTTGCTGGGCCCGTCCACGGCCAGCAGGTTCAGGGGATCGTTGGCGAGCTCGGTGCGCCGGGCGGCGTCGAGCTGCTGGGCGCCCTTCTGCCAGGCGTCCGAGAGCGCCACCACGTGGTCGATCTGGACCTCGGAACTGGTGTCCCGCCCCGCCACGAACGCCACCGTGGTTCCGGTGTAGGCGCTGAGCAGGGAGCCGGACGCCGCCTTGCAGCCGTGCGTCCCCGGCCGGACCGCCACGCCGGTCAGGTCCCGGCGCAGGACGTCGTTGCGGGTGTCGCAGCCGTTGTGGTCCGTGTCCGCCCAGCGCGGTCCGAACTCGTCGCGGGAGTAGCCCGTCTTGGGGGCGCGTCCCTTGACCGGCAGCTCACCCAGGGCCGCCAGCGCGGTTCCCGGGGCGGCCTTCGCCGTTGCGTCCTCGGGGGACGACGCCGCCGGGCCCGGGTCCGCATGCTCCGCCCGGGGGGTCCGGGTGGCGGGGGCCGGTGCGGGCGCGGAGGGTGCCTCGGGCGCCGTCGTGGACGTGTCCGCGGTCGGAGCGGACGGGGGTGGACTCGCGGGGGACCCGGGGCCCGCGCAGCCGGCGAGTGCCAGGGCGAGGGCGGCGGCCCCGAGGACGAGTCGGTGGGCGGGGGACGTGCGGGGGGAAGTCAGGGCGGCCTCGATCCTGGTGGCGCCGGCGGGCGGCGGTCAGCAAGAAGACCCCGCATCCACTGGATGCGGGGTCCCGACGAAGTGCGCCCGATAGGATTCGAACCTACAACCTTCTGATCCGTAGTCAGATGCTCTATCCGTTGAGCTACAGGCGCCCTTGTGCGACGACCGCGGCCGTGGCAACGGGTAACAATTTACACCGGCAGCGCCCGGGCGACAAATCGCGCGGGTGCCGAAAGGTCCGGCGGCGCGGTGTCATCGTCCCCGACCCTCCGCGCGGCCGCGTTAGACTCCAGGCACACCCACGCGCAGCCCTGGTGGGACCCGACCTCCAAGCCGTGCCACAGTGACGTGGCGCGGACGGACGGGGGCGCCGGACTCCCAGGGGCGCGGCACGCACGACGGCCTCAACGAGGAGACATGTCAATGGCTGACAATGGCACGGCAAGCACCGGGACCACGGAACTGGACCGGGAGGTCCGGCAGTCGCTGGACAACCCCCCCACGGAATACCGCGAACTGGTGGACTGGGTGCGTGGCATCGCGCAGCTCGCCCAGCCGGACCGCATCCACTGGGCCGACGGCTCCGAGGCCGAGTGGACCCGGCTGACGGACCAGATGGTCGAGGCGGGAACCCTGGTGCGGCTCTCCGAGGACAAGTTCCCCAACTCCTTCGCGGCGTTCTCGGACCCCGAGGACGTGGCCCGCGTGGAGGAGCGCACCTTCATCTGCACCAAGACCCAGAAGGGTGCCGGTCCCACCAACAACTGGGAGGACCCGCAGGTCATGAAGGAGACGCTGAACAAGCGGTTCTCCGGGGCCATGCGCGGGCGCACCATGTACGTGATCCCGTTCGTCATGGGGTCCCTGGACGCGCAGAAGCCCCAGTACGGCGTGGAGATCACGGACTCCCCGTACGTGGTGTGCTCCATGCGCATCATGGCCACCATCGGCACGCCGGTGCTGGAGAAGATGTCCCGAGACAAGGCGCCCTACGTGGAGTGCGTGCACTCCCTGGGGGCTCCGCTGCAGCCCGGTGAGCAGGACGTGCCCTGGCCGTGCAACCCCTCCAAGTACATCGTCCAGTTCCCCGAGGACCGGGCCATCTGGTCCTTCGGCTCCGGGTACGGCGGCAACGCCCTGCTGGGCAAGAAGTGCTACGCGCTGCGCATCGCCTCCGCGATCGCCCACGACGAGGGCTGGCTGGCCGAGCACATGCTGATCCTGAAGGTCACGGACCCGGAGGGTGACTCCCGGTTCATCGCCGCGGCGTTCCCCTCCGCGTGCGGCAAGACCAACTTCGCGATGCTCGAGCCCACAGTGGAGGGCTGGAAGGCCGAGATGGTCGGCGACGACATCGCCTGGATCCGCTTCGGCAAGGACCGCACCCCGCGCGTGGTCAACCCGGAGGCCGGCCTGTTCGGCGTGGCACCCGGCACCGGGTGGTCCACCAACCCCAACGCCATGCACGCGATCGCCCGCGGCAACACCATCTTCACCAACGTGGCGCTGACCGACGACGGCGGCGTGTGGTGGGAGGGCATGACGGACGAGGTCCCCGAGCACCTCACGGACTGGAAGGGCAACGACTGGACCCCCGAGTCCGGGCGGCCCGCCGCGCACCCCAACTCCCGGTTCTGCACCCCCATCAAGCAGGTGGAGATCCTGGCCGCGGAGTACGACGACCCCGAGGGCGTGCCGCTGTCCGCCATCATCTTCGGTGGCCGCCGCAAGACCACGGTTCCCCTGGTGTCCGAGTCCTTCGGCTGGGAGCACGGTGTGTTCCAGGGCGCCACGCTGTCCTCCGAGACCACCGCCGCCGCCAAGGGTGCGGTGGGCGTGGTGCGCCGCGATCCCATGGCCATGCTCCCGTTCATCGGCTACAACGCCAACGCCTACCTGGAGCACTGGCTGGACACCGGCGCGCGCATGGGCGAGGAGAACATGCCGCGGATCTACTACGTCAACTGGTTCCGCCGCACCCCGGAGGGCGGTTTCGCGTGGCCCGGCTTCGGTGAGAACTCCCGCGTGGTCAAGTGGATCGTGGAGCGGCTCAAGGGAACCGCGGGCGGTCACGAGACCCCCGTGGGCATCCTGCCGGGCAAGGAGGACCTGGACCTCACGGGCCTGGACATCTCGGACGCCGAGCTGGACGCGGCCCTGCGCGTGGACACGGACGAGTGGCTGAACGAGCTGCCCGGCATCGACGAGTGGTTCGCCCGGCTCGGTGACGTGCCCGAGGTCATCCTCGAGCAGCGCGCCGGCCTCGAGGAGCGCCTCAGGGGCAACTGACACCCCGGGGTGCGCCCGCCTCGTCGTGCGGGCGCGGGTGCCCGGTATGATCGCGCCGCGCGGCCCATCCGGCCGCGCGGCGTCGTCATGAGTGGGTGAGGGCGGTCGATGACGAAGGGACAACTGTGCGGCTGACGGCGTTCTCGGACATCGCGCTGCGGGTGCTGCTGCTCATGGGCGGGCTCCCACGGGGCACCATGCTCTCCACCCAGCGGATCGCGGACGGTGTGGGCGCGCCGTACAACCACGTGGCCAAGACCGTGGCCAGGCTGCGCGGCATGGGGCTGCTGTGCTCCCAGCGCGGGCGCTCCGGCGGGGTGGTGCTCACGGACGCGGGGTGCAAGGCCAGCGTGGGGCGGGTGCTGCGCGAGCTCGAGGCGGACACGGCCATCGTGGAGTGCGAGGCGGACGAGACGGCCTGTCCGCTGAACCACGGCTGCCGGCTGCGCAGAGCTCTCGCCGGCGCGCGCGAGGCCTTCTACCGGGAGCTCGACGGCGTGAGCGTCGCCGAGCTCGTGAATCCGCGCCAGGTGGGTCCCATTGCCGTGCAGCTGGGTCTGCGCCCGCCCGGGCCCGATTCCGCGGCCGTGGGCGGATCCGCGCCGGCGGTGTGACGCGGTGACGGGAAGGACCCTCCCTGCGCACTGCGGGCCGCGGCACGGCACGTGCGGCTGCCCTGCACTATATAGAGCATATGAAATGCTAAATTAGCCTCGTCACGCCACGACGAGAGGAAGCCGTCATGCTGTCCGAGAAGTCACGTCCGGTCATCGCTCAGACCATCGGGGTCGTCGCGGAGCGGATTCCCGAGATCACCCCGGTGTTCTACCGGTCCATGTTCGAGGCCCGCCCGGACCTGCTGGACGGGATGTTCAGCCGCGCCAACCAGAAGAACGGGACCCAGCCCCAGGCCCTGGCCGGATCGATCGCGATGTTCGCGTCCCACCTGCTGCACCACCCGGACTCTTACCCGGACGAGGTGCTCTCCCGCGTGGCCCACAAGCACGCGTCGCTGGGGCTGCCCGCGGAGGAGTACCCCACGGTGCACGAGCACCTCTTCAAGGCCATCGCGGCGGACCTGGGGGACGCCGCCACCCCCGAGGTGGTCCAGGCGTGGGACGAGGTCTACTGGCTCATGGCCGATGCCCTGGTCAAGCTGGAGAAGGGCCTCTACGCGCAGCAGGCCAACGACGTCATGTTCGCCCCGTACCGCGTGGTCGGCAAGCAGACCGTGGCGGACGGCGTGCTGGCGTTCGAGTTCGAGCCCGCGGACGGGACCCCCATGACCCCGGCCGTGGCGGGGCAGTACGTCTCCCTCCAGGTCACGGTGGCGGACGGGCTGCGGCAGCCCCGGCAGTTCACCCTGGTGCCGAGCGACCCGGGACACCGCCGGATCATCGTGCGCGAGGACCCGCAGGGTGAGGTCACACCCGTCCTGCACCGGGGCACCGTGGTGGGGGACGTCCTGGAGATCTCCAACCCGTACGGCGACGTGACGCTGGACCCGGACTCCCACGGGCCGCTCGTGCTGGTCTCGGCGGGCATCGGGATCACGCCGGTGGTGGCCTTCCTGGACCAGCTCGTGCGGGAGGACCCGCAGCGCGAGGTCCTGGTGCTGCACGCGGACCGCTCGAGAGCCGCGTGGCCGTGCCGGGAGCAGGTCCGGGACCTCGTCTCGCAGCTGCCGAACGCCCGGCTCGTCTCCTGGCTGGGTGCCCCCGGCGAGGGGGACCACGAGGGCCGCATGGACGTCTCACGAATGGAGATCCCCACCGGCGCGGAGGTGTTCATGTGCGGCCCGCTCGAGTTCATGCAGGCCGTGCGCTCGCAGCTGATCGCCGCCGGCGTCCCCGGGCGCGCCATCCACTACGAGATCTTCGGCCCGGACCTGTGGATGCTCCACGACGAGGCCCGCACCGCGGACGCCTGAGTCCCGCAGCACCCGCGGGGTGACGACGCCGCCCGGCCGGAGACCGTGGCCGGGGGGCGCCACTCCCGGCCCTGTCATGCCGCTCGGCAGGCAGTGCACCGAGCCAACGGGCGGCGCCCCGCACACGACGACGCCGCGCAACCGGAACAGGTTGCGCGGCGTCGTCGTACCCGCTGGGGGGCGGGTGGGACGTGCCCGAGGGTCAGCCCTGGCGCACGATGCCCAGGACCGTGTCCCGGACGGCCGCCATGGCCGCGGCGTCCGGTGCCTCCACGTTGAGCCGCAGGAACGGCTCGGTGTTGGAGGGGCGCAGGTTGAACCACCAGCCCTGCTGCGGGTGGGTGAACGTGGTGCCGTCCATGTCCTCCACGGTCACGGCGGGATCGGCGGCGGCGAAGTGGGCGCGCACCCGGTCCACGGCGGCGGCCTTGTCCTCGATCTCCGAGTTGATCTCACCGGAGGCCACATAGGGGTCGTAGCGGTCCATGAGCTCGCTCAGGGTGCCGCCCTGCTCGCCGAGCGCGGCGAGCACGTGCATGGCCGCGAGCATTCCGGTGTCCGCGTTGAAGAAGTCCTTGAAGTAGTAGTGCGCGGAGTGCTCCCCGCCGAAGACCGCGCGCTCGGAGGCCATCACGGCCTTGATGAACGAGTGGCCCACGCGGGTGCGCACGGGACGCCCGCCCCTGGCCTCGATCAGCTCCGGCACGGCCCTGGACGTGATGAGGTTGTGGATCACCACGGGGTGCTCCTCCCCGCCGGCCTGCGCGCGGGCGATCTCCCGCTCGGCCACGATCGCGGCCACGGCGGAGGGGGAGACGGGATCGCCGTTCTGGTCCACCACGAAGCAGCGGTCGGCGTCGCCGTCGAATGCGAGGCCGATGTCCGCGCCGTGCGCACGGACGGCCTCCCGCAGGTCCACGAGGTTGGCGGGCTCCAGCGGGTTGGCCGGGTGGTTGGGGAAGGTGCCGTCCAGCTCGAAGTACAGGGGCACGATCTCCAGCGGGAGGGGATCCAGCAGCGCGTTGCCCAGGACGGCGGGGGTGGTGAGTCCGGCCATGCCGTTGCCGGCGTCCACCACGACCTTCAGGGGGCGGATCTCCCGCAGGTCCACCAGCGAGCGCAGGTAGTGGGCGTAGTCTCCCAGCACGTCCCGCCGCGAGATCTGGCCGCGGCGCTCGGCCGCCGGGATCTCCCCGGAGTCCAGGAAGCCCTGGGCGGTGTCCCGGATCTCGTAGAGCCCGGTGTCCGAGGACACGGGGACGGCGCCGGCCTTGGCCATCTTGATGCCGTTGTACTGCGCGGGGTTGTGGCTCGCGGTGAACGTGACACCCGCGCAGTCCAGCGTGCCGCACGCGAAGTACAGCTCGTCCGTGGAGATGTTCCCGATCACCGTGACGTCCGCGCCGCGCCGGGTGGCGCCGTCGGCGAAGGCCTCGATGAACTCGGGGGAGGAGGGGCGCATGTCCCCGCCCACCACCACGGCCGAACCCGTGAGGCCCAGGACGTCCACGAACGCCGCGCCGGTGGCCCGCACGCTGTCCGCGGTGATGCTCTCGCCCACGATGCCGCGCACGTCGTAGGCCTTGAATGATGAGGAAAGGTCTGTGGTCACGGTTGCCGATTCTACGGGAGCACCGGGGGCGTCCCCGGGGTGCCCGGGGATCCGTGGGTCGCTGTGGTTACATGTTGGCCATGGCCGAGTTCCTGAGGATGAGCAACCCGATCCAGCATTACGCCTGGGGGTCCCGCTCGGTGCTCGCCGAGATGCAGGGCCGCCCCGGACCCACCGAGCAGCCTGAGGCCGAGCTCTGGATGGGCGCGCACCCGAGCGCGCCGTCCCGCGTGCAGCTGGCCGGGCGGCAGTGCGGGCTGGACGAGGTCGCTCCCCGGCTGCCGTTCCTGCTCAAGGTCCTGGCCATCGACGCGCCCCTGTCCCTCCAGGTCCACCCCGCCTCCGACCAGGCACGGGAGGGCTTCGAGCGGGAGGACGCCGCGGGGGTCGCCCCGGACGCACCCCACCGCAACTACAAGGACGACCGCGCCAAGCCCGAGACCGTGGTGGCCCTGACGGACATGTGGCTGCTCGCGGGACAGCAGGAGCGTGACCGGCTCACCGAGCTCGCCGCACAGCTGGGCCTGCCGTGGCTCGGCGCCGCCGCGGCCGCACCGTTCCCCGTGCGTCATGCCCTGGAGCTCCCGGACGACGTCGCCGCGGCCGCCGTGCGCGCGTGCGTTGCCGCTGCGGGCCCCGGGCACGACACGGCCGCGTCCGCACAAGAGGGGACCGTGTCGCTCACCCCCGCGATGGATCCGCTCGAACGCGCACGCTGCCTGATCCGGCTGCTGTCCCACCACTACCCGGACGACCGGGGCCTGCTCGTGGCACTGTGCATGAACGTGGTGCACCTGGAGCCCGGTCAGGCCCTGTTCACCCCCGCACGGCAGCTCCACGCCTACCTGAGCGGCACGGCAGTGGAGATCATGGGGTGCTCGGACAACGTCCTGCGCGCCGGGCTCACGAGCAAGCACGTGGACGTCCCCGAGCTGCTGCGGATCATGGCCGTGCCACAGGAACCCGTGGTGCTGCTGGAGACCCGCGAGACGGCGGACGGCGCCGTGCGCTACCCCCTGTGGGACCCCGCGCTCTCCCTGACCGCGGCCCGCGTGACACCGGAGAGACCGGTCGTCCGTGAGTCGTCGGGCACCTGCATGGTGCTCGTGACGCAGGGCGCCGTCACCGCGAGCGACCACTCCGCCGGGACGGACGATCCGGACACGGTCACCCCACCCGGCGCCGTCGGCGCGGGGAACCCCGGGGGTGCGGCGGCGTCGTCGGGTGCGCGGCGGGGTGGGACACGGGCCACGGCGGGCGAGTCCCTGATCCGTCTCGACGGGCCGGGCACGGTGACGGTGAGGGGCGAGGGGCAGATCTTCCTGGTGGAGGCCGTGCCGCCCGGGCACGCGTGAGGGACGGGCCCACCCTTTAGGTTGTCGCGCGAGCGGCGGGAAGGGGCGTTGAATGAAGGGTCCCTTGTCACACGACGTGGTTATTGGAGAGCAGATGGACCGGCGGATCGAACGGACCCGCGCGGCGGTGGAGGCGGCCACCGTGGAGCTGGTGGCCAGCCGGGGTTCGCAGGTGGGGATGACCGAGATCGCCGCTGCCGCCGGGGTCAGCCGGAAGGCCGTCTACGAGAACTTCGGCTCCCGGGAGCAGGTGCTGCGCTGCGCCACGCAGTCCCTGCTGGCGCGGGTCCCGTTCCCGGCGCAGGCCGTGGCCGCGGACGGCCGCGATCCGTGGGAGGCGGCCCTCATGCCCGTGGCCCGGCACATGGAGCAGTTCAGCGACTACTACCGGGCGGTGCTGACGGGACCGGGATGCTTCCTGGTGCGTGATGCCGTGGTGGATCACGCCGCGACCGGTCTGCGCAACGCCCGGGCCCGGAACGGTGACCTCCCGGTGGGTGCCACGCAGAAGGACGACCGCTTCATCGTCCACGGTCTCGTGGGGATCATGGCGGACAAGCTGGCACAGGACCACCACGCCGATCTGCAGCGGGTCGTGCGGGTGCTCAGCGGGCGTCTCGCGGCGGCCGCGGTCGGCTGAGCTCTGCGGGCCACCGGGCGGGCCGGGCCACCGCGGGCGACCCCGGAACGGAATAATCGGGTGCCTTCCCCCGCTGTACCAGGTCCGGGGGCCTGGACGGCCCCGACAAATTCGTTCCGACAGGAAGGACTCGCAATGTCTGAGATCACGATCATCGGTGGCCACGGAAAGGTGGCACTTCAACTGTGCCGCCTGCTCTCCACCCAGGGGGAGACGGTCAACGCCGTGATCCGCAAGGAGGAGCAGAGCCAGGACGTCGAGAACACCGGAGCCACCCCCGTGGTGGCGGACGTCCAGGACATGGACGTGGCCGCGATGACGGAGCTGTTCTCCGGTCAGGACGCCGTCGTCTGGTCCGCGGGTGCCGGCGGCGGCTCCCAGGAGCGCACCTACGCCGTGGACCGTGACGCGGCCATCCGCTCCATGGACGCCGCGGCGGCCGCGGGCGTCCGCCGGTACGTCATGGTGTCCTACATGGGCGCCGGCCAGGACCACGGTGTGCCCGAGGACGACGACTTCTACGCGTACGCGCAGTCCAAGGCGGACGCGGACGACCACCTGCGCGCCAGCTCCCTGGACTGGACCATCCTGGGGCCGGGCATGCTCACCGACGACGACGCCTCCGGTGCGATCGCGCTGGGCAGGGCCGGGGAGGACGACAACAAGAACACCGCCCGCGGCAACGTGGCCCTCGTGGCCGCACGTGCGCTCGCCGATGCCAAGGGCACCACGGGGCGGTTCATCGAGTTCGCGGACGGGGACACCCCCATCGCCGAGGCGCTCGATTCCCTGGACTGAGCCCCCACCATCGCGGCCCGCGCACGTCCGGGCCGCCGCCGGAGGACCTCGCCCGGTCCGCGCCGCACCCGGAAGGGAGTCGCGCGGACCGGGCGATCTTCTACTCTGGGGGCATGGAGATGCCATCGATTCATCCTCACGCCGCCGAGGGCCGGGAACGGGACGCCCTCGACCTCAACGAGGTCATCGCGCTGACCGCCGTGGTCCACGGCACGGTGCAGGGCGTGGGATTCCGGTACTGGTGCTGGCGCCAGGCGGAGGAACTGGGACTCACGGGAACGGCCACCAACAACGAGGACGGCACCGTCACGGTGGTTGCCGAGGGGCCGCGCTGGGCCGTGGGGGACTTCCTCAAGGCCCTGATCTCCCGGGACACTCCCGGCGCGGTGATCACCGTGGACGAGCACTTCGGTCCGGCCACCGGCCAGTACACGGATTTCAGCACCCACTGAGCCGAGGGACGCGCGGGGTCCGGGCGCCCCTGCGCGTCGTGGAGGCCACGACCGTGCACCGCATGCGTGGTCCGGCGCTTTTCCGTGCCGACCCTGTGTGCCCTGGGCGTACTACCCGCCACCTCGCACGCGTGCCCCGACCCCCTGTGTCATAGTGAGTCCGATGTCTTCGGCGGTCCCCGCCGAGCAGCCCCTACCCGTTTCGAGGAGTGGACATTGATGGGTGTTAACCCCCTGAACAAGGCGTTCGACGAGAACGGCAAGCCCAAGCCCGGCGTCAACAAGTTCCTGGACCACGCGCTGCGCATCCAGCAGCCCTGGGTGGTCAAGGTGCTCAAGCACCTGCGAGCACAGCACCCGGACGAAACCCCCGAGCAGATCGCCAAGCGCGCCCGGAAGCTCTACATCCGCTCCGTGACGGCCGGCGGCGGCGCCGTGGGTGCCACGGCGGCGGTTCCCGGCATCGGCACCATCGCCTCCCTCGGGCTGTCCTCCGTGGCGGTGGCCGGGTACCTGGAGGCCACCGCGCTCTACGCGCAGGCCATGGCAGAGCTGCACGGCGTGGAGCCGCAGGACGAGCAGCAGAACCGCACCATGATCATGGCGCTGATGCTCGGTGAGGACGGTCAGGCGCTCATGGGCCAGCTGCTCGCGAGCTCCTCGGCCAGCAAGAGTGTCAGCAGCAAGTGGGGACTCATGCTCGGCAAGTCCTCGGACAGTTCCAAGCGCTTCGACGTGGGTCGCACCGTGCGCAACATGTTCATCAAGCGGTTCCTCGCCCGGCAGTCCGGCGCGGTGCTGGGGCGCGCCCTGCCCTTCGGGCTGGGTGCCGTGGTGGGCGGCGGCGCCAACCTGGCCATGGCCCGTCAGGTCATCAAGTCCGCGGACGACGCCTTCGGCGCCTTCCCGAACGAGTTCCCCGTGACCCTCGGACTGGGGGACCGCGCCGAGAAGTTCGAGGGCGGCACCTCGGCCACCCAGCAGGAGGCCCTGGAGTCCGGGACCAGGGGCGGCAAGAAGCGCCGGTAGCCGGTCGCGCCACGTCGGCGGGGCATCCCGGGACAGCTGCGGCGTCCCCGGGGTGCCCCGTTCCGACGTCAGGGTGTCGCCTCCCCACGTACGTTGGCGCGGCAGCGCGCCCGGAATCGTGCTGCCCCTCCGGGGAGTTCCGCTGCGCGTCCCCGGGCCTGGTGCGCACCCTCGCATCTCGCGATGCCGCGCCCGGGTCTCGCGGCGATGCGCCCGGGGACGGCGTCGTCCGGTTCACGTAGGTGTCACCGCCCGGACACCGGGCGGACGGGCGGCGCTCGACGTCCCGTAGCGCCCGCCACCTACCGTGGCAGCCGTGGCTGCCCCGAACGACCGTTCTCCCGCCCGTCCCCTGGTGTACGCGCACCGCGGCTCGTCCCGGCGCTACCCGGAGCTCACGCGCGCCGCGTTCGTGCAGGCCCTTGCGGACGGCGCCGGCGGCGTGGAGTGCGACGGTCACCTGGTCCTGCACCACGACTCCCACCTGGGGCGGACCTCGAACGGCAGTGGCCCGGTGGGTCAGCACACTCTCGCGCAGCTGCACCGTCTGGACTTCTCCACGTGGAAGGGCGTGTGGATCCCGCCCACGCACGGGGCGGCCCACGAGCAGCTCATGACCCTCGACGAGCTGCTGGACCTGCTGCTGGCCGCGGGACGTCCCGTGGGGCTGGCGGTGGAGACCAAGCACCCCAGTCCGTTCGGACAGGGACTGGAGGAGGCGCTGCTGGTGCTGCTCATGCGCCGTGGCTGGAACCCGGAGACCGGGTGGCTGGGCAGCGTGCTGGTCTCCGTGATGAGCTTCCACCCCGACGCCGTGCGCTACCTCCTGGAGTGCGTCTCACCCCGGCACGTGTGCCAGCTGGTCTCGCAGACCACCGTGGCCACGGTCCGCAGCGGACTGCGGGTGGGAACGGCCACCGCCGCGGTCTGCCGCGCGGGCATGCGCCTGGTGGTGCCCCCGGCCGTTCCCGTGATCTCCCGCGGTGAGGTGGAGATCGCCGGACCCGGCATCGAGTACGTCCGGGAGAACCCCCGGCAGGTCGAGCAGTGGCTGCGCAGCGGTGCCGTGCTGCGGGTGTGGACCGTGGACACGTTCGCGGACGCCCACGTGTGCCTGGCGCTCGGGGTGCAGCAGATCACCACCAACGTCCCCGCCCAGGTGCGGCGGTGGACCGACCCCGGGGCCGCGGGGGCGAGCGCCGCGCCCCACAGGGGTTCGGCGCCTACTGCACCGGTGCCCGGGACACGGGCACCCGCGATACCGCGTCCCGCTGCGCCGCTGCCCGGCACGCCGCGGTCCGCCGGCCGGCTGCCGGGTGCTCCCGTCCCGGGAGATCCCGCTCCGGCCGGTGCGCCGGCCGCGTCTTCCCACCGGGGGTGAGCCCGACACCGCGCCGGTGAGCGGCTCAGAGACCGTACGAATCCACGAGCTGCTCGGCCAGACCCGTGTAGTCCGCGGGGGTGAGGGCCCCGAGGCGCCGGGCGGTGTCGTCGGAGAGGCCCAGGCCGTCGATGAACTCGCGCATGCGCCGCGCATCCACGCGGTGCCCGCGGGTCAGCTCCTTGAGGCGCTCGTAGGGGTTGTCCATGCCCTCCCGCCCGGCAACGGCCTCGGCGCGCATGGCGGTCTGGACGGCCTCGCCCAGGACCTCCCAGTTGCCGTCGAGGTCCTCGGCCAGGGTGGCCTCCGCGACGGCCAGCCGGTCGAGGCCCTTCACCACGTTGGAGATGGCCAGTAGGGAGTGCCCGAACGCCACGCCGATGTTGCGCTGGGAGGACGAGTCCGTGAGGTCGCGCTGCCAGCGGGACGTGACGAGCGTGGCGGCCAGGGTGTCCAGCAGGGAGCAGGAGATCTCCGCGTTGGCCTCCGCGTTCTCGAAGCGGATGGGGTTGACCTTGTGCGGCATGGTGGAGGATCCCGTGGCCCCCTCCACCGGGATCTGCTGGAAGTACCCGATGGAGATGTAGGACCACACGTCCGTGCAGAGGTTGTGCAGGATCCGGTTGAACCGGGCCAGGTCCGCGTACAGCTCCGCCTGCCAGTCGTGGGACTCGATCTGCGTGGTGAGCGGGTTCCACGTCAGACCCAGTCCCGTCACGAAGGAGCGGGAAATCTCCGGCCAGTCCGTCTCCGGGGCTGCCGCCGTGTGCGCCGCGAACGTGCCCGTGGCGCCGTTGAGCTTGCCCAGGAACTCCGTGCCGGCCACACGCCGCACCTGGCGGTCCAGCCGGTGGGCGAACACCGCGAGTTCCTTGCCCAGGGTGGTGGGGGTGGCCGGCTGCCCGTGGGTGTGGGACAGCATGGGTGTGGCCTTGGCGTCCCGCGCCATGGCGGAGACTACGGTGACCAGCTCGCGTGCGGCGGGCAGCCACACCCGCTGCACCGCGTCCCTGATGCCCAGGGCGTAGGACAGGTTGTTGACGTCCTCGGACGTGCACGCGAAGTGCACCAGGGACGTGAGGTGCTCCAGTCCCAGGTCCGGGAGCCGGCGTGCGAGGAAGTACTCCACGGCCTTGACGTCGTGCACCGTCACGGCCTCCAGCTCGGCCAGCTCCGCCACGGACCCGGCGTCGAAACCGGTCACGACGGCCCGCAGGCCTGCCTTCTGCTCGTCCGTGAGCGGCTCCAGGCCGGTGAGTGCGCGCTGCTCGCACAGGTGGATGAACCACTCCACCTCCACGTGCACCCGCTCGCGGTTGAGCGCGGCCTCCGAGAGGTGGTCCACCAGGACCGCGGTCTGCGGGCGGTAACGGCCGTCCAACGGTCCCAGTGCTACGGCGGGGGTCTGGTGGCTCAGGGCCACTCGTCCGGACGGGAGGGTCTGCGCGGCGTTCGACATGGGCCCCATTCTTCCACGGGCCCGTACCCCGGTGCCGCGGCGACCGACCTGCACCGAGTCGGCTTCCCGCCACCCTCCCGCCCCGTCTCCACAGCACCCTGCGGCGGCCCGGACCGGGTGCCCCGGTTGCCTAGCCTGGGTCCGCGCGCCGGGCTCACCGCCCGCCACCCAGGGCTCTCGCCCGGGACCCACGACGCGCGGAGAGGACACGGACATGGCACCCACGGCGGGCGCCGCGGCGCACGGGATGCACCCCGGGATCGCGAGCGCACTGGTGCACGAGCACCTCACGGCACTCGCCCGGCGCTGCGACGCCGCCGCGGAGCACCTCAACACGCTCCGCGGCACGGTCGGTGGGCTCGGGCAGGCGCACGGCGGCTGGACCGGCCCCGGTGCCCGGTCCTTCCGGGCGCGCGTGGAACGCCACGAGCACGACCTGGGGGAGGACGTCGAACGGTGCCGGGAACTCGCACGGTCCGTGCGCTGGGCGGCCGATGCGCTCGCCGAGCGGATCGGGGCGTCGGAGACGGCGGCCGATCTCGGTGGGCCGCTGCTCGCGGTGCTCGCAGCAGTCGTGGGTCCCGGTCTGCCGGGGGCGCTCCCGAGCCCCGGGGCCCGGTGATGGTCGCCGTGGGCGCCGGCGTCCGCGCCGTCCACGACCCCACTCCGGCCACCGGGCACGCGCCGCGCCCGGCCATGGGCACCGGGGTCACGGAGGTCCACGGCCCGGCGGAGAACCTGCAGGCGGAGCTGTTCGGCGCAGCGGCGCAGCAGCGACCCGCGGCGGAGGGCTTCACCTCCGTGGCGGAGGTGGCGGGCGCCGCCGAAGCCGCCCGGCAGAGCATGACGGTCCAGGGCGGTGCGGGTCGCGGAGCCGCCGGGGGGCATGTCACGTTCGACGGGGACGCGTTGCAGGCCACCTCCGGGGACCTCGCCCGTGCGGCCTGCGACCTCGGTGACACCGCGTCCGGCCTGATGCCGATCGCCGCGGAGCTGGAGCTCTGGGCACTCACCGGCGCACCCCTGCTCGGGGACGCGGCCGCACTGTCGGAGACCCTTGTGGCGGGCCTGCTCGAGCGCGCGGCGGACGTCGCCCTGACTGCCACCCGGCTGCTGTGGGTCCGCCGGCGGTACGAGGTGACCGAGTGGGCGCTCACGGGCTCGTTCACGGACGCGGTGCTGAACACCCCTCTGGGGAACGTGAACCGCTCCTTCGTGCGGGAGCTCACGCGCACCGCTGAGGACATCGAGGTGGCCCTCACGCGCGCCGACATCGACTCCCCGGAGGCGTTCCGGGAACGGGTGCGGCTCTCGGCCTTGGGGCTGATCGTCCGGGGCGGCGGCCCCCACGGCAGCGACGCCGTGATCCGCGGCCCCGGGCTCGACGACCTCCTGGACGGGCTGCTGCAGGTCCCGGTCCCGGGACCCGTCGGTGCGCACCCGGGTGCCTCGGGCGCGGCCGGTCCGGCGGTGGGCGGCCCGCGGACGGGTGGGGAACGGCGGTCCGACGCCGCAGGACGGACCCCGGGGACCGGTGCGGACGCGGGAGGCGCCGCGGCGACGTCGGCCGCCGGGGCCATGACACTCGGTCAGTACCTGAGGGGGTTCGCGGTGAACCTGCTCACCGCGGCCGGCCGGCCGGCGGAGCGCGGCGGCGCGGCCGGAGCGGGATCCAACGCGGACCCCGCCACGGTGTCCGCGCTGGAGCCCGCGGTGGCGGCCATGATGCTGGCATCCCCTGCCACGGCGGGGGTCTGTGCGCTGTACCGCTCCGGGCGGCGGCTGAGCGCCGCCGAGCAGCCGGGGAAGAAGCTCGAGGGGCTCCTCCGCCCGCTCGTGGCCCCGCGGGCACTGCATCCCGCACGCCGGGAGGTCTTCACGGGTGTCACCCCGCGCACCGCGGGCGAACACCACATGACGCCCCTGACGCAGCGGCCGCTGCCGGCCGGTGTGCAGTACACCGGCGCGGTTCCCGTCACGGTGGCGGGCACGGCCGCGGCGCTCAAGGACGCCAAGAACATCGTCTCGGGAACGGGCGGGGACGGTGAACCCGTGGAGAACAGCACCGTGCTGGTGCAGAAGGCCACGGGCGCGGACGGCCGGGCGGCGTACTCCGTGGTGCTCACCGGAACCGAGAAGTGGGTGGACGGCTCCGGCGTGCACGACCTCAAGGGCATCGGGCACGGGATGACGGCGTCTCCCGGTGCCGCTCTCACCGAGCTGCCGCAGGCCCAGCGCATGGCCGTCCAGGCGCTGCAGGACGCGGGCATCCGCCCCGGGGACACCGTGGTGCTCACCGGGCACAGCCTGGGCGGGATCGACGCCGCCGGGCTCGCGGCGAACCACGAGTTCCGGGCGCGCTACGACGTGGCGGCGGTGACCACTTTCGGGGCGCCGGTCGGGGACTTCGCGATCCCCGAGGGCACCTCCGTGATGGCGGTGGAGCACGTGGACGACGTGGTCCCCACCCTGGACGGGGTGCCCAACCCGGACTCCGGCCACCGCTCCACGGTCCGGGTGAACACGCCGTACGAGGGGGCGCTGGACTGGGCGGGCGGGCGGACCGGGGTCGCGGCGCACGACATGTACGTGTACACCGTGGGCGCCCAGGGGATCTCCGCCGCCCACCACCCGGCGGTGGAGGCCCACGAACGGCGGTTGGCCGACGTGATCCCGCACGGTTCGGGGGTGCGCACGGAGAGCTATGTCTACGAGGGCAGGGAGGAGCACTGATCCGCCCGCCGCGGTGACCGCGCGGTGCCGTTCGGGCCCGCCCACCCGCACAGGCCCCCGCGTTAGCATGACGAGCATGGATACCCCCACGCCATCCCCGGAACCACCGCAGCACCCGCGGGAGGTCAGGCGCGTCACGCCGCGCGCGGCGCTCGCCGCGCTCCCCGTCTACGCGGCCGGCAAACCCGCTTCCGAGATCCCCGGCCTGGTGGCCTACAAACTGGCGTCCAACGAGAACCCCTTCGGCGCGGTGCCCGCCGTGCGGGAAGCCCTCGCGTCCTTCGACGGCTACCACCGCTACCCGGACCCCGCTGCCACGGCCCTGCGCGAGGCCCTCTCGGGACACCTCGGGGTCCCTGCCGAGGACGTCGTGGCCGGCGCCGGCAGCCTGGGGGCACTGAACCAGCTCCTGGCCGCGTTCGCGGGCACCGGTGCGGACGGCCGTCCCGACGAGGTCGTGTACTCGTGGCGGTCCTTCGAGGCCTACCCCATCTCGGTGGGTCTGGCCGGGGCGCTCAGCGTCCACGTGCCCAACCTGCCGGACGGGTCCCACGACCTGGACGCCATGGCGGCAGCCGTCACGGAGCGCACGCGGGTGATCCTGCTGTGCACCCCCAACAACCCCACGGGCCCCAGCCTGCGCGACGACGCCGTCCGCGCCTTCCTGGCCAGGGTTCCCTCGGACGTGGTGGTCGTGGTGGACGAGGCGTACTGGGAGTTCCAGCGCACCGAGGGCCTCGTCGACGGCCTCGAGCTGTACCGGGACTTCCCGAACGTGGTCTCCCTGCGGACGTTCTCCAAGGCCCACGGGCTCGCGGGTCTGCGGGTGGGCTACACCGTGGCCCAGCAGGACGTCACCCGGTACCTGCGCCAGAGCGCCCCGGCCTTCGCGGTCACGGAGGTCGCCCAGCGGGCTGCCGTGGCGTCCGTCGAGAACATCGAGCAGGTGGCGGAGCGGGTGCAGCGCGTGGTGGACGAACGGGTCCGGGTGCTGCGCGGGCTGCACGAACTGGGGTGGCAGCACCCCGAGACCCAGGCGAACTTCGTGTGGCTGCCACTGGGTGAGCGCAGTGAGGCGTTCGCGCGGCTGTGCGACGAGCACGCCCTGTCTGTGAGGTGTTTCACTTCCGAAGGAGTCCGTGTTAGCTTCGGTGAACCCGAGGCGAACTCCCGATTCCTGGAACTCTGCGCGACCTTCCCGCACCCCAGCACCATGCCGATGACCCGGCAGGGCTGAGCGCAAGACGCGCACCGAGAACTCTTCGTTCGCAAGGCTCGACATGACCGGGGCGATCCTCCGGTCATGAAGTCAGTGGAAGGACCGAGATCGACCATGGAATCACGAAGTCACGCGGGAGCCGTGCCCAGCACGCTGACCCGCCATCAACTCCTGGACGAGCAGGGCGTCGTCGCCGAGGACCCGCTGCTGTCCCCCTACGCCGCGGACATCACGGTCGAGGAGCTGCAGCACCTGTACCGCTCCATGACCCTCGCGCGCCGCGTGGACGAGGAGGGCACCTCCCTGCAGCGGCAGGGCCAGCTGGTGCTGTGGGTCCCCCTCCGGGGTCAGGAGGCCGCGCAGGTGGGCTCCGTGTGGCCCACCCACCCCTCCGACCGGATCTACCCGTCCTACCGTGAGCACGCGGTGGCCTTCGAGCGGGGCGTTCCCCCCGCTGAGCTCATGCGCTACTTCCGGGGCCTGAGCGCGGGCGGGTGGGATCCGGAGCAGTACAACCTCAACCCCTACACGGTGGTGCTCGGCTCGCAGACGCTGCACGCGGTGGGCTACGCCATGGGCGCGTCCCTCGACCGCAAGGCCGCCGAGGACTCCGGCTCCCCGCTGGACGGCGATCCCGAGGCGGTCATCGCGTACTTCGGCGACGGCGCCAGCACCGAGGGCGAGGTCCACGAGGCCATGGTCTTCGCGGCGTCCTACGACGCTCCCGTACTGTTCTTCATCCAGAACAACCAGTGGGCCATCTCCGTCCCGTTCGCCACGCAGTCGCGCGTGCCGCTGGCCACGCGAGCCGCCGGCTACGGCTTCGAGGGACTGCGGGTGGACGGCAACGACATCCTCGGGGTGGTCGCGGCCACGCGCTACGCACTGGAGAAGCTGCGCCGGGGCGAGGGCCCGGTGCTGATCGAGGCGGAGACTTACCGCATGGGCGCCCACACCACCGCGGACGATCCCACCAAGTACCGCGAACGGGAGGAGGAGGACCAGTGGGGTCACCTCGATCCCATCGAGCGGCTACGGGTCCACCTGCGCACCGTGCACTGCGTGGACCAGGCGTTCTTCGACACCGTCGCCGCGGAGAACGACGCCGTGGCCCGCCAGATGCGCGCGGATGTCCTCGCCATGTCGCCCCCCGAGTTCGTGGACCGCTTCGACGGCGTGTACGCCGAGCCGCACTCGCTCGTGGCCGCCGAGCGTGCGGAGTACCTGGACTACCAGGCAGGCTTCGTCGCCCAGGACGATTCGCAGGATTCTGACTCGGAAGGAGTCGGCGCGTGAGCAAGCTGACCGTAGCCAAAGCCATCACCGCCGGGCTCGCCCGGGCCATGGAGGAGAACCCCAAGGTCATGCTCCTCGGCGAGGACATCGGATCCCTGGGGGGCGTGTACCGCGTCACCGAGGGCCTCAAGGCCCGCTTCGGCGCGCACCGCGTCCTGGACACGCCGCTCGGGGAAGCGGGCATCGTGGGCACAGCGGTGGGCCTCGCGGTCCGCGGCTACCGGCCCGTGTGCGAGATCCAGTTCGACGGGTTCACCTTCCCGGCGTTCAACCAGATCACCACGCAGGTGGCCAAGCTCCGGGCGCGCACCGAGGGCAGGCTCTCGGTGCCCATGACCATCCGCATCCCCTACGGCGGCGTGATCGGATCGGTGGAGCACCACTCGGAGTCCCCCGAGGCACTGTTCGCCCACACCGCCGGGCTGCGCATCCTGACACCCTCGAACGCGCAGGACGCCTACTGGATGGAGCAGCAGGCCATTGCGTGCGACGATCCCGTCATCATCTTCGAACCCAAACGGCGCTACTGGCTCAAGGGTGAGGTGGACGAGGAGAACTCTCCCGGTGATCCCTTCGCCGCGGCCGTGATCCACGAGGGCACGGACGCGACCGTGGTGGCGTGGGGCCCCATGGTCCCCGTGGCACTCGCCGCGGCCAAGGCTGCGGAGGAGGACGGGCGCAGCGTGGAGGTCATCGACCTGCGCAGCCTCTCGCCCATCGACTTCGACACGGTCACCGCGTCAGTGCGCAGGACCGGTCGCCTGGTGATCGCCCACGAAGCCCCCACTTTCGGCGGTCTGGGGGGTGAGATCGCGGCGCGGGTCACCGAGCGGGCGTTCTACTCGCTCGAGGCTCCCGTGCTGCGCGTGGGCGCCTACCACCTGCCGTACCCTCCCGCCGCCGTGGAGGACCACTACATCCCGGATCTGGACAGAGTGCTCGAGGCGCTCGACCGTTCCTTCGCCTACTAGAGCACTCACACCGTCGCTGTCTTCGTGTGCGGAGGCGGCTCCCCAGGAGGGAGAACTGATGTCACAGGTTTTCACACTGCCCGATGTGGGCGAAGGACTGACCGAGGCCGACATCCTGGCTTGGAAGGTGTCCGTCGGGGACACCGTAACCGTCAACCAGGTGCTCGTGGAGATCGAGACCGCGAAGTCCGTGGTGGAGCTGCCGTCCCCGTTCGAGGGAACGGTCCAGGAGATCATGGTGGCCGAGGGCGACACCGTGGACGTGGGCACCCCCATCATCACCGTCGGCTCGGGCAGTGACGCTCCGCCCGACGCCACCGTTCCGGGCTATGCCGGGTCCGTGCCGGAGAACGGGCTCACAGGTGAGCCCGAGGCCGGGGAGAGCGGTGCCGCGGGGTCCGGCGAGGGGGCCGATTCGTCCCAGGGCAAGGCCCTCGTGGGTTCCGGCCCGAAGGCGGACCCCGTGCGACGTCGGCGCCGCTCCCGCGTGGGGATGCGCACGGACGCGGACACGCCCCAGGGCCTGGAGGGCCCGGACGGCGAGGCGGACGAGCCGTCCCACGACACACCTCCGCGCCGGCAGGGCCTGGCCGGACGGCTGTCCAGGACGGGTCTGGGCGGTGCCGCCGCCGATCTCGCGGAGCGGGCGGGGAAGATCCGGGAACGCGGGGGCACTCTGCTGCGCTCCCTCGAGGACACCGTGACGGAGCAGCCCGCGGTCGACGCCGTTCCCCGGCGCCCGGGCCTGGCCAAGCCCCCGGTGCGCAAGGCCGCCAGGGAACTGGGCATCGACCTCGCGGACGTGCGTGCCACGGGCGACGGCGGTCAGGTCACCAAGCGCGATCTGCTCGCGCACGCCGAGCGCCTGGGAGGGGGCAGCGGAGGCACGGCCACGGCGTCGTCCTCTGCGGGCCGCCCGGCGGACGAGCGCGTGGAGCGGTTACGTGTGAAGGGTGTCCGCAAGGCCACGGCGCAGAACATGGTGAGGTCCGCCTTCACCGCACCACACGTCTCGATATTCGTGGAGGTGGATGCCACCCGGACCATGGAGTTCGTCCAGCGGTTGAAGAAGTCCCCGTCCATGGAGGGCGTGAAGATCTCGCCCCTGCTGATCGTGGCCAAGGCGGTGATCTGGGCCGCGCAGCGCAACCCGCAGGTCAACGCCACGTGGACGGACTCCGAGATCATCGTCAAGCACTTCATGAACCTGGGCATCGCCGCCGCGACACCCAGGGGTCTGCTGGTGCCCAACATCAAGGACGCCCAGGACCTCGGCCTGCGCGAGCTGGCCGAGGCGCTGCAGGAGCTGACGCAGACGGCTCGCGCGGGGCGCACGCAGCCGGCGGACATGCAGGGCGGCACCCTGTCCATCACCAACATCGGCGTGCTGGGGGCGGACTTCGGGACACCCATCATCAACCCGGGTGAGTCGGCCATCGTGGCGTTCGGCAACGTCAAGCAGAAACCATGGGTCGTGGCCGGTGAGGTGGTGCCCCGCTGGATCACCACCCTGGCCGGCTCGTTCGACCACCGCGTGGTGGACGGTGAGCTCGCCGCCCACTTCATGGCGGACGTGGCCCGCATCCTGGAGGAGCCGGCGCTGCTGCTGGAGTGATCCGGGGGCCGCCCCCGCCGACAGGCCGGCCCGCGGCACCTGCTCGAACGGAGTCCCACATTCGGCGGGCCGGCTGCTCAGGCGGGGGCTGCGGCGGGGAGGCGATGGCATCCGGCCACGTGCCCGGGGGCTCGGCCGATACGCTGCAGCCACCGCTGCGCGCTCACGGGCCCCACGAGCACGATGCCCCGGGACCTCAGCACCTGCGACAGCCTGCGGGACGCCGCGGTGCTGTCCGGCAGGTCCAGGGCGTTGCCCGGCGGCTCCGCCGTGGGTGGTACCTCGGCCTCCTCGAACACGCGGAGCCACTGCGGCACGTCCCACTGCCGGCAGACCCGTGCATTGTGGATCACGGCCTCGATCTTGGCCCGGTTGCGGATCAGCTCGGCATTGACCAGCAGGTCCTCGACGTCGTCGTCGTCGAACAGGGCCAGCCGTTCCGGGCGCAGCTCGGCCATGTGGAGGTACCAGGATCCGTGGCGGGCGGACTGGGACCACCGCGCCAGTCCCGAGTCCACGAGTTCCAGCGTGAGGGCCGCGAAGTGCTCGTGGGCGTCGGCGGGAGGTGTCCCCCAGTCCGTGTCGTGATCCGCCAGGGCGCCTGCCGAGCCGAGGGCCCAGGGACACCTGACGAGTCCGTCACCGCAGTGGACGGCGCGGAAGGCGTCGCGCGGGGTGGTCCTCTGCGCTTCGGGGACGGGTTGCTCGGCAGCGGTCGGCGGCGCGGCGTCGCGCACGGGTGGGGTCGTCGTCATACGGGCACGCTAGAACGGTCGCACCTCGGGGGAACGGCCACCGTGCGCACCCGGGGACGAGATCCACGGCCCCTGTCGTTCGGCGTGAGCTGTGCAGTTCGCTCGCCGCGGTGGGAGGTCGTCGTGCACTCATGAGCACGCGCGGGAAGCGCCGGTGCCGCCGCGCTCGCGTTGCGCTTCGACGAGCAGTCTCGGGCACGCGCGGGGGAGCGCTCCGGGCCCCGGTGCGGGCGCAGCCACCTCAGAAGACGGAGGCGACCCCCGTGACGTCCGCGATCTCCACGGCCACGGGGTCGTCGTCCGGGTTCTGCGAGTCGTACACGATGAACACCGCCGCGGGATCCCCCGGGGGCAGCGCGCGCACCGTGACCACCCCCGACTGCACCCCGGAGAGGATCTCGGCCAGCTGCTGCGCGGTGGACTGCAGCACCTCGGGGGAGGGGGTGCTGCCGCGCTCGTCGAGGATGTCCACGGCCACACCGCGGGCGCGCGCGGCCCGGGTGAGTTCCAGGACGTGGGGCGTGGCGATGGAACGGCCGCGGATGCTGTCCCGCAGCTGGGCCTCCGTGAGCCGGAACTGCTGCACGTCGTAGTCGGTGACCTCGGCGGAGTCGTGGGCGATCTGCTCGAGCAGCCCGCCCGCGAGCCGCCGGACCTCGTCCACCCGGCGGCTCGACGCGTGCCGCATGTCCTTCTCCGCCTCGTCTCGGGCGCGGGCGTTGTCGAGGATCCGCTGGGTTTCCTCACTGCGGCGGAGGAAGAAGTCGTACTGCCGCTCGACCATCCAGGTAGTGATCATCACGGCCACGCCGACCACGTGATATGTCTCCACGGGAATGATCGTGCCGTTGACCACCGGCCACCGCAGGACCGAGAGCGCGGTCACTCCCAGCCAGACGGCGAAGGCCCAGCCCGGGCGGCGCCGCATCCCCAGGGCGAACAGCATTGCGATGAAACCCAGGTGGAACCAGGGCGACTGCCCGGCGTCCGGGGTGGGCGGGGTTGTCGCGTACCCCTGCTGCGCCGCCACCAGGAACAGCACGGTGACCAGGGCTGTGGGGACCGCGGGGAAGCGGCGGCCGTCCCACCGGGGGAGCGCCACGATCAGCCCGGCAAGAACGTAGGCGGTCATGGAGACCGCCATCTCACGGGTGCGCTCCGTTGCGTCGAGGTACTCCGGAGCTTCGAAGAAGGGTGCCGCGAAGGCCGCGAGGACGAAGAGCCCCATGAAACGGTGGGCGAAGACCGCCCGCTCTGCCCCGCTCACACCCGGACGTCCCCGGGCCAGATCAGGCTCACGGTGGTGCCGCGTCCCGGGGCGGTGTCGAGCACTACGCGCCCGCCGATCGAGTCCAGGTTCTCCATGATCGAGACGCGCACGCCGAGCCGACGGTTGGGGACGTCGTGGTAGTTGAAGCCCCGGCCGTCGTCACGGATGGTGAACCGCAGGTAGAAGCCCTCGGGGTTGATCGGGCTGGGCGGGCACACGTCCCCCTCCATGGAGACGATGGTGATCTCGCTGCCGGAGTGGCGGGCGCTGTTGGCCACGGCTTCGCTCACGGCCTGGGTCAGTCCGTGGGCCACGTAGGCGGGGACGAACACGCGCGGTTCCCCCACCGGGCGGACGGGGGCGCGGAGGTTGGTGAACCGGACGCGGGTGCGCCACGGCGCCAGGGCGTCCATGAGCTCGTCCATCAGGTCGTGCACCATCACGGTGTGCGCGGCCGTGGAACGGCTGGACTCCTCTGCGAGCACGTCCAGCGCCCGGGCCGCCAGCTGCCGGGTCCGCCTGTGCAGCACGCCCTGGCTGCGTGAGGCGTCCAGCAGCGCCGCCATGACGTTGTCGTGGATCAGCCGGTCGATCCGTTCCTGGTCCTCGGTCTCGGAGCGGCTGCGGCGCATGGCGAGTGTCTCGGACAGTGCCTCGGCGTAGTTGAGGTCCATGCGCTTCACGCCGCGTTTGCCCACCGTGAGGATCATGACGAGCATCAGACTGAACACGACGCGGGACAGGCCCGCGGCCACCCACGATTCCGCCCGGGGCGCCGTGGTGATCACCTGGCTGGCCACCACGGCGTAGACCACCTCGATCGAGGCCATGTACAGGACGGCCACCGCGGGACTCCACAGCACGGCGGCCGCTGCCACCGCGAGGATGATGAATCCGGAGATCCACGGATTCTGGGGCAGCGATCCCCCCGTCCACGCCGCGGGCAGGGCCAGGATGGCGGCGCCCACCACCGTGGTGAAGGCGAAGAACACCCAGGGCCGCACGGAGTGCCGCAGCCCGTAGTAGAGCGTGCACCCGGTCAGTACCCCGAGCGCCATCAGGAAGAGCGAGTACCAGCCGTGCAGCGAGGACTGCTGCTGGGTGAAGATGGGCAGCACCTCGATCATGTGGGTCACCCCGAACACGCCGAAGCCGATCATGGCGAGCCAGTGGGCACGGTAGGTGTAGACGCCCAGCTCACCCGGCGCGGTGGTGGCGAAGAACCGCTTCCACCGCAGCTGGGTGCTGACCCTGCGGTAGGAGCGGGCCCTGCTGCCCGCCACCGTGCGGAGGGAGGTCACGGGATGTCCGGGGTGGGGATCACAGCTTCTTCTCGGCGCTCGTGACGTCGTCCTCGGGATCCACCAGACCGTCCTCGATGGCACGGATCCGCAGATCGATCTTGGTGGGTGCGGGGCGGCCGATGCGCGCGTACTTCTCGCGGATGCGGTCGATGTTCGTCTTCACCGCGGACTGCTTGATGCCCATGCGCCGGGCCACCTGCACCTGGGCGAACCCGGAGGCGTACAGCCGCAGCGTCTCCCGCTCGCGCGGGGACAGCGCGGCCCGGGAGAACTCCACGTCGCCGTCGATGGCCGCGGCCAGCTCCTTGGTGATCACGGGTTTGCCGTCCGCGATGGCGCGCGCCTCCTCGATGGCGTGCTCGAGGGGGTCCGACTTGCGGACCAGCCCCAGTGCCCCCGCACGCAGGGCCTCGCGGATGAGACCGGCGTTCTCCCCGATGCTGAAGATCAGGACCTTCATGCCCGCGCTGCGCAGGCGCTCCACGTTGCTCGCCGGGCGCGACTTGTCCGCCAGCGACAGGTCCAGCAGGACCACGTCGCACTCGATGCGCTTCGCACCCTGCGCCGTGAGCGCGGGATTTTCCGGGTCCCGTCCCAGCTGGTCCAGCAGCGTGGTCACGGAATCGGACGATCCCACGAGTTTGACGTCCGCCAGCGAGGTCATGGACACCAGGCGGACACCCTCGCGGACCACTTCATGATCGTCGACGACCGCGACGAGTGTTGAAGGCATAGCTGTTTCCTCCGTACTCCCCTGTGGAAGCCCAGCCCAGGCTCCCGACGGTACGAAAGTCTACTGGTTCATTGCATTCGAAATGGTCCAGGCGTCCACTTTACGGTGGTAGCGCATCCCCCAGGCCCCGCCGAGGACCGCGCCCAGCAGGCCCAGGACCAGCGCCCCGGCGAGTGCCACGGCCCCGATGCCCTGGTTGCCGCCGAGGAACTCCTGCACCACCCAGCGCGAACCGCCCCACCCCTGGGCGCCGGCCCACAGCGCCACCCCCGCGGAGGCCACCGCCCGGGCGAGCAGCGACCACAGCCACACGCCCACTCCCTGGGCGACACCCGAGAAGCGAGCCGCGCGGCCCGCCGCGTAGCCACCCGCGAGCAGCGAGAGGAACTCCACCGCGCCCAGCACGCCGACGCCGCTCCACAGCCGGGCGTCGTCCGGTCGGCTCCACGCGCGGGCAAGGGAGTCCCCCGCGCTGCGGGTGGTGTCCACGCCGAACTGGTCACCGACGAGGCCCGCGGCGCCCAGCAGCAAGCCGCCGAGGGCCATGGCCACGAGCAGACCCGTGAGACCGGGGAGCAGCTGCGGGCCGCCGAACCGCTGCCGCTGCCGGGCCCGGAGGGACTCCACGGTGGGGCGGCTCGTCGCACCGGCGGCCTCTGGGCGCACGGCGGGGCGCATGGAGTCCCAGGCGGCCTCCCCCGTGATCCGGTCCTGGGGGCTGGTGAGGTGGTCGTCGCCCACGGGGTCCGCGGGCTCCGCCCGCCGGTCGCGCGGGTGCAGCCTGCCGGAGGCCACCCCGGTGCGACCGGTCTGCGGCGAGCTCCGCGGGGGAAGGCTGCGGGCGGCGTCGTCGGCCGGGACGGAGGGCATGGCGGCGGTGTCCGCGGAGGCGACGTCGCGTCCGGCGGTTTCCGGGCGGGGGAGGGGGCGGGTGTCCTCGGACTCGGAGGCGGCACGTGCGGGGGAGCTCCCGGTCCAGGGGGCGTTGCCGTCGCCGAAGGGGTCACGGGCGGAGGAGGGGGACATGGCGGGGCCTCGATTCGGCGGGGAGTCCGGTGACGGGTCCCGCAAAGTCTACCGACGCGGCCGGGGGCGGGACCGAGCCGGGCCTGCCGCCGGAGGCGGTGAGGACACCGCTCGTGGCGGGTGGAGCGCGGCGGGTAACCTCGCTGTCATGGCTGACGTGAATTCCCGAGACTTCCTGGCATCCCGACCCTGGACGGCGAGCTACGACCCCGGGGTCCCCCGGGACCTGGATCTGCCGGAGACCTCCCTGGTGCACATGCTGGAGAAGTCGGTGGCCCGCCACGGCGCGAAGACCGCCGTCGAGTTCTTCGGGGCCGGGATGAGCTACGCGCAGCTCGGGGACCAGGTGCAGCGCGTGGCGGAGGGGCTGCGGATCCTGGGCGTGCAGGCCGGTGACCGCGTGGCGATCGTGCTGCCCAACTGCCCCCAGCACATCGTGGCCTTCTACGCTGCCCTGCGGCTCGGGGCGATCGTGGTGGAGCACAACCCGCTGTACACCACTCCCGAGCTGCGGCACCAGTTCGAGGACCACGGTGCCCGCGTGGTGATCGCCTGGGACAAGGTGGCCTCGCGGATCACCGGGATGCCAGAGGACCTGGCCGTGGAGCACGTGGTGGCCGTGGACATCACCGCGGCCATGCCCCCGGTGATGCGCCTGGGGCTGCGGCTGCCGCTCAGGAAGCTGGCCGAGCAGCGCAGGGAGCTCACCGCGCCCGCGCCCGGCACCATTGCCTGGAAGACGCTGCTGGACTCCGCCCCGGTGCGCTCGGACCACCCGCGCCCCACCGCCACGGACATCGCGCTGCTGCAGTACACCTCCGGGACCACGGGCCGGCCCAAGGGCGCCATGCTGAGCCACCGCAACCTGGAGTCCAACGCGCTCATGGGCCAGCACTGGCTGGACAGCTCCTCCAACGAGGTGGTCTACGGTGTGCTCCCCCTGTTCCACGCCTTCGGCCTCACCCTGGGGCTGACCTTCGCCATGTCCCTGGGGGCGAAGCTCGTGCTGTTCCCCACCGTGCGCGCGGACCTCATCCTGCGGGCCATGAAGAAGAGCATGCCCACGGTGCTCCCCGCGGTTCCGCCCGTCTACCAGAAGGTGCTCGACGCCGCCGCCGAGACCGGCAAGGACCTCTCGGGGATCCGCGTGGCCGTGTCCGGGGCCATGAGCCTGCCGGTTCCCCTGGTCGCCACCTGGGAGGATGCCACGGGCGGCATGCTCATCGAGGGGTACGGACTCACGGAGTGCTCGCCCCTCGTGGCCTGCAACCCGCTCAACGAGCACCGCCGCGCGGGTTCGATCGGCATCCCCTTCCCGGGCACGGACGTCCGCATGGTGGATCCGGAGACCGGGGAGGATGTCCCGGTGGACGCGGAGGGCGAGCTGCTGGTCAAGGGTCCGCAGACCACGCAGGGCTACTGGAAGCGCCCGGAGGAGACCGCCAAGCTCTTCACGGCGGACGGCTGGCTGCGCTCCGGCGACATCGTCACCGTGGACGAGGACGGCTTCCTGCGCGTGGTGGACCGGATCAAGGAGGTCATCATCACCGGCGGGTTCAACGTGGCGCCCACGGAGGTGGAGACCGCGCTGAAGCTGCACGACGGCGTCGCGGACGCGGCCGTGGTGGGCATTCCCAACGCGGACGGGAACGAGACCGTCGTGGCCGCGGTGGTGCTCGAGCCCGGCACGAGCATGGACGAGGCCGCCCTGCGGCAGCACTGCTACGACAAGGTGACCCGCTACAAGGTGCCGCGGCGGATCGTCGCGATGGACGACCTCCCCCGCACGATGCTGGGGAAGACGCTGCGCCGAGCGGTCAAGGAGGAGATCCTGGAGAAGAAGCTCCTGGACTCCTGAGAGGGGCGGTGGTCGTGGACCTGCGGCAGCTGAACCATTTCATAGCGGTGGCCGAGGAGCGGCACTTCGGCCGTGCGGCCGAGCGCCTGCACATGGCCCAGCCGCCGCTGTCCCAGCAGATCCGCCAGCTGGAGGAGGAGCTGGGCGTCCGGTTGCTGGACCGGACCACGCGGCGGGTGGACCTCACGCCCGCGGGCCAGGAGCTGCTGGACCGCGGGCGGCGGATCGTCACCGAGCTCGAGACGCTGACGGCGGACGTCCACCGGGTGGGCAACGGCGCGGCCGGTGTGCTGCGGGTGGGATTCTCGGGGCCCGCCACCTACGGTGTCATGCCCCGGCTGGGGCGGGCGGTCCAGGAGCAGCTGCCCGGGGTCTCACTCGTGCTGCACGGGGAGATGCCGGGCCCCGCCATGGAAGCGGGGCTGCGTGAGCACACCCTGGATGCCGCTATCCTGTCTCCGCCCGTGGCCTCGCAGGACATCGAGCACCGACTCGTCCACCGCGAGGAACTGGTGGTGGCCGTTCCCCGGGACAGCTCCCTGGCCGCTGGGCCCGTGTCCGCACGGCTGCTGCAGGATCAGCAATTCGTGTCCCACCCGCCGGAGTCCGTGATCGCCCGGACGGTGAGCGAGCTGTGCCGCGCATCGGGCTTCCGGATGCGGATCGGCCAGGTCACGCACGAGACCGCCGGGATGCTCTCGCTTGTGGCGGCTGGAGGAGGAGTCGCCGTGCTCCCCGAATCCGTCCGCGCCCTCCGGCTGAGCGGGGTGGTGTACGTGGATCTGCAGGACTCACCGGGCGTGGACGTGGCGGTGGCCTGGCGCAGGAACGACCGCTCGGCCCTGCTGCGCAGTTTCCTGCACCTGGTGCTGGACGTCATGGAGGGCCCGTGACGTGAGCGATGCCATGGCGGCGCCAACCCCCGTGTGGTGCACCCTGGGGACAAGCACGTCACCAGCGGCAGCCGGAAATGTGACGAAAAAGTCATGGCGGGAATCACGCGGGACCCCATTGCCCTAGGTCAGAGGGCGATTCTCGGATCGACAGCCGGTTTACTTGCGTCTCGATGGAGTTGCCGCATAAAGTGATGGTGTCGGCCGAAGTGGCCCGGGCGCATCCCCCCAAATACGCGCCCGGATGATCCCCCGGTTGGCCGGCGTCCCGATCTCCCCCAGATTCGGGATGTCCGACGGGTCCTGCCGATCCCCCAAGTGGCAGGACCCGTCCCCTGTTAACGGGTCTTTTGCGGACCGTAGTGGATTCCACAGCCGCGGCGGGGCCACGCCCGCGTCATGCGAGGCCCATTGCCGCCAGGCGGGGCAGCACCTTGCGCGCGATGCTCAGCAGGGCGGACTTCTCGTCCTGGCTCAGATGGTCCACGAGCGCCTCGCGCACCATGGCCAGATGCGCCGGCGCCGCCCGCCCGATAGCCTCCCGACCGTGGTCGGTGATCGCCACCACCAGTCCTCGGCCGTCCGTGGGGCTAGGAGAGCGGCGGAGCATGTCCCGCCGCTCCATGCGCGACAGCATGTGGGACAGCCGGGAGCGCTCCCACCCGAGCCCGCGCAGCAGCTCTCGCGAGGGCAGCTCCCCGGACGCCGCCTCGGACAGGGGGACCAGGATGTCGTACTCGGACCCGGAGAGCTCGCTGTCGCGTTGCAGCTGCCGGTCCACGGCGCGTTCCATGCCTCGGCTGAGGCGGAGGAAGTTGCGCCACACCTCCTGCTCGGCGGCGCTGAGCCACGGGACGGGAGGTTCGTTCGATGAGCTGCTCATGCGTCGATGTCTCCTCCGTGGTGCGTGGCAGGCCAGTGGACGGAGGGGTTCAGGGCACGCCCCTCAGTCGCGGGGATCCCTGCGGATCCAGTCCGAATCGTAGTAGCCCTCCGCGTCCCGGCGTTCGCGCCGACCCACCCGCTCGGCGTAGTCCGTGGGGCGGAGGGGGGAGTCGTCGTCGTCCGGGCGGGTGAAGCGCGAGGTGGCCACGAGCCCGAAACCGAGACCCGCACCCACGACCATGGTCATCCCGCCCACGATGAAGGCCAGCACGTAGTCGTCCAGCAGATCCGCGGGAACGGACGGTCCCAGCCACGCGGGCACCACGAATGCCGTGCCGAGGCACCCGAGGCCCAGGAGCAGCAGGGCGGCGGGAATCAGCCACAGCTTCGACCACGGACGACGCTGCGGTTCCTCCGGGTCCTGGAACACGGGCAGCGCGCGCGTCTGCACGGTCGCGAACCCCAGCACTCCCAGGAGCACCAGTGCGGCGCCGATGACCCACCCGACGGGCAGGTCCATGGCCACGAGGGCCAGACCCACCAGGAACCCCATCATGACCACGGTGAAGGAGAGACCACGCCCCATCCGCCGCGCGGCGCGGGTGGCCGCGGTGCGCGCCTCGGGGGAGCGCGCGTCGGTCCCCGCGGGGCCGGGCCGGTGCCCGTCGCGCGGCGGCTCGGCGGGCGACGTCGTGGGCGCACCGGAGCGGGCGGCGTCACCGGGAGCGGCGGAGCCGGTCCGGATGCCGTACCGGGGCGGGGTGTCGGAGCGGGAGCCCCCGGGGGCGTGGCCTTCCGGGGCGCGGTCCCCGCGCGGGGTGTCCTGGGAGTGGTGGTCCGACGAGTCGTGCTCGCCCCGTGGGTGCTGAACGGGATTCATGGTGGGGATCCAGAGGCAATGGTCAACGGTGCCGCGCGGTCGCTGCCGCGAACGGCCTGGACAGGGCCACTGTAGCCCTCCCGGTGGGCCCTCGCCCGGGAGCTGCCCGGACCGCGGGGATGCGCACCGTGCTGGGACACGTGCCGGGGGCGGCACCCCGGCGCCCACCACCGGACGGGCCCGTGGGGACGAGCCGCTTTCGGACCGTGGTGGGCGGGAGGGGCGCGGCACCCGGGGTCCGGGGAATAGGGTTGACGCTGCGCCGTCACAGTCGTGTGCGTGCCGCCGTCCGCGCGGTGCCCGCACGCGGGCCGAGGAGGCCCGGGCGAGCGGGTGCGCCGTCGCACCGATCCGATGTCACCACGCCCCGAGGAGAGCCATGGCCCCGTACCGCAACCAGCGCGCAGCAGCGCTCCCCGCACGACTGTCCCGGTCGTGGCTGCTCACCTCCGCGGCGGACACCTCGCTGTTCGCCCCGGCCCTGGCGTCGGAGGCGGACTCCGTGGTCCTGGACATCGAGGACGCCGTGCCGGAGGAGGACAAGGACCGTGCGCGTGCGGAGCTGGTCCGGGCCATGCAGGACGGCGTGAGCGCGTGGGTGCGGGTCAACGACATCACCACCCCGCACTGGGAGAAGGACCTCGCCGCCCTGAGCGAGGTCCGCAACCTGCGCGGCATCGTGCTGGCCAAGACCGAGCACCCGGACCACATCACCAAGACCGCCATGATGAGCCGCGCGGGAACGCCCGTGGTCGCGCTCATCGAGTCTGCGGTGGGGCTCATGAACGCCTACGACATCGCCCGCGCCCCCGGCGTGTTCCGCCTGGCGTTCGGCGTGGGGGACTTCCGCAAGGACACCGGGGCCTCCGCGGACCCCATGGCGCTGGCCTTCGCCCGCTCCACCCTGGTGACGGCCTCGCGCGTGGGTGAGCTGCCCGGGCCCGTGGACGGCCCCAGCAACGGGGTCCTCGGGGAGGAGCTCGCGTCGGCCTGCCAGGTCACCCAGTCCATGGGCATGACCGGCAAACTGTGTCTGGACCCCGATCAGACGGACGGCATCAACCGCGCTCTGGCCCCGAGCGAGCAGGAGATCCACTGGGCCAGGGAGATGATCGAGCGGGCGAACTCGGGTCACGGTGGCGCGGACGGCTCGTACCTGCCGCGGCTGGCGCGCGCCAGGAAGGTCTCCGAGCTCGCCGAGACCTACGGTCTCTGGAACAGCTGAGCCGCGCCGGAACGCGCCGGGCGGGCGCGCCGCGCACCGCCCCGTGCCCGGGTGCCGGGAAACCGCCGCGGCGGACGGGGCACCGGCCGCGTCAGAGCGGCATGTCCCAGCCGCGCAGTAGCTCTGCCACGGCGGGATCCGCCAGCGATCCCACCAGGTAGTGGCTCGCGAGGGGCTCGTCGTGGCCGTGGGGTGCGCCCAGCACCCACAGTCCCGCGGCGACCGCGGCCGTGGTGCCCGCGGGGGAGTCCTCCACCGCGAGCGCGTCCTCGGGTGCCACGCCCAGGCGGCGCACCGCCTCCCGGTAGATGTCCGGTGCGGGCTTGCCGCGCGGGACGTCCTCGGCGCTGACCCACGTCCGCAGGGTGTCCGCGAGCCCCACGGCATGCATCTTCCGGTCCAGGATGGTGCTCGTGGAGTTGCTCGCCACCGCCACGGGGACGTGCCTGGCCACGGCCTTCACGGTCTCCACCGCGCCCGGGAGCGGTTCGAGGACCGAGCCGACCACGTCGGCCTCGGTGTCCACCAGGCTCCGGTACACGGTCTCGAACCCCGGGGCGCTGCGTCCGTCGCGCCCGGCCGTGTCCTGCGCGCGAGCCGCGATGTGCTCCGCGACGTCCGTGGCGGACAGCCCCATGAGCTCGATCGCCGTGCGTTCGGGGATCTCCACCCCGAACGTCCCGGCCACCCGGGCCTGCACGTCCTTCCACGCTCTCTCGGTGTCCATCAGGACCCCGTCACAGTCGAAGACGACGGCGCTCGGGCGCCACTGCGGGCCCGGCCCGGGCAGGGTTGCTTCCATGCCTCCAGTCAACCACGCGCGCCGGTCCCCGGTGCCCGCGGGCGGGGGGACGGCGGCGTCGTCCGGGGCCCGGGGAGCGGGCGCGCGCTGGCTAGAGTGGGAGCATGGCAGAGAACGCAGGAACTTCAGGGGAGACCGCGGTGCAGCGCCTGGCCGCCGAGTACGGGGTGGCCACCGAGTACGAGGGCTTCGACGGCGAGCTGGTCACCGTGCCGGAGCAGACCCTCCGCAGCGTGCTCACGGCCCTCGGTGCCGACGTCTCGGACGACGCCGCCGTCCACCGCGCCCTGCAGGAGCGCGACCTCGCCCCGTGGCGCGAGCTGCTGCCCCCCGTGGTGATCACCGAGACGCGGCGTGGCGCCACCGTGGCGCTCACGCTGTCCGAGGGGGACGCGGTGCGCGTGCGGCTGTGGCCCGAGGACGAGCCCGGGGCGGCCCGCGAGCTGCATCCCGTCCAGGACGCCGAGCCCGAGACCCGGGAGGTGGCGGGCGAGCGGCGGCGACGCGTGCAGTACGAACTGCCCGGCGACCTGCCCCTCGGGTGGTACCGGCTGCAGGCGCGCACGGACTCCGGTGAGGAGCGGACCATCGATGTGGCGGTGACCCCGCGCCGGCTCAGCACCACGGACCGGCTGCGGGACCACCGGAGGTGGGGGTACATGGCGCAGCTCTACTCCGTGATGTCCTCGCGGTCCTGGGGGGTGGGGGACCTCTCGGACCTCGCGTCGCTCGCGGCCATCAGCGGCGTCCAGGGCGCGGACTACGTGCTCGTCAATCCACTGCACGCCGCGGAACCCGAACCGCCCGTGGAGCCCTCGCCGTACCTGCCGTCCAGCCGTCGGTTCTTCAACCCCCTCTACCTGCGGATCGGGGACGTCGCCGAGTTCCCCTACCTGCGCCCCGCGGACCGGGAGGTCGTGGCGCGGCTGGCCGCGATCCAGCGCAAGGCGGTGCTGGACCCCTCCACGATCGACCGCGACGCCGCGTTCGCCGCCAAGCTCAAGAGTCTCGAGCTGCTGTTCACGGTCCGGCGCTCGCCCTATCGCCAGCAGCAGCTCGAGGCGTTCGTGGCGCAGGCGGGTCAGCCCCTGCAGGACTTCGCCCTGTGGTGCGCCCTGCGCGAGGAGCTGGGTGAGGACTCCCCGCTGTGGCAGGACGAGGCGCGCTCGCCGGAGTCCCCGTACGCGCAGGAGGCCCGCTCCCGGCTGAGCCACCGCATCAGCTTCCACGTCTGGCTGCAGTGGCTGCTGGACGAACAGCTCGAAGCGGCGCAGCGCGCCGCCCACCGGGCCGGGATGGACATCGGCGTGATGCACGACCTCGCGGTGGGTGTGCACGGGACCGGGGCGGACGCCTGGGCGCTGCAGGACGTCCTGGCGTCCGGTGTGAGCGTGGGTGCCCCGGCGGACATGTACAACCAGCTCGGTCAGGACTGGAGCCAGCCCCCGTGGGATCCGCGGAAGCTCGCGGCGGCCGGGTACCAGCCGTGGCGGCAGATGATGCGCACCATCTTCCGGCACTCCGGGGGCGTGCGGATCGACCACGTGGCGGGGCTGTTCCGGCTGTGGTGGATCCCCGAGGGCAACGATGCCTCGGACGGCACCTACGTCTACTACGACCACGAGGCCATGGTGGGAGTGCTCGCCCTGGAGGCGGAGCTCGCCGGGGTGGTGGTCGTGGGTGAGGACCTCGGCACAGTGGAGGACAGCGTGCGGGACCACCTGGAGAGCAAGGGGGTGCTGGGCACGTCCATCCTGTGGTTCGAGATGGACGGGGACCACCCCCTGGACCCCTCCCGGTACCGCGAACTCTGCATGGCCTCCGTCAACACCCACGACCTGCCGCCCACACCCGGGTACCTCGAGGGCGTGCAGCTGCAGCTGCGCGAGGACCTCGGGCTGCTGGCGCGTTCCCCGGAGGAGGAACGGGCGGACGCCCGCAGGCAGCTGGACACGTTCTTGACCGCCGTGGCGGATGCCGGCTATCTTCCGCACGGCGAGGAGTCCACGCAGGAGCAGAAGATCGAGGCGCTCTACCGCTACCTGTGCGATGCACCGTCCCTGCTGCTGAACGTGGCCCTCGTGGACGCCGTGGGGGAGAAGCGGATCCAGAACCAGCCCGGCACCAGCGACGAGTACCCCAACTGGCGGGTGCCCCTCGCGGACTCGGACGGTCGGCCCGTGATGCTCGAGTCGCTCCCCACGTCGGAGCGGGTCAACTCCCTGGTGGACGTGGTCAACGGCGCCCTGGGGACCCGGCGCAGAACGTCCACCGTCACGGCACCCAAGCAGCCCGAGCGCCGTGACCTCGCGGACCCGTTCGGGGGCGCCTCGTGAGCGGTGCCGGGCCGGGGTTGCCCTCCCGGACGAATTAGGTCAGACTGCTCTTCCCTAATCTCCAGGGTGAGGAGATGGGGCCGAGGAAGCTGCATCGGGGTGACGGGCCGGGTCATGGGCGGGCCGTCACCCCGATGCACACCGCCCCGGCCCCGGCGGCCGCTGAATTGGCCCAGCGCGCGGCAACGGCTAGGATCGAGGGGCGCTCGATCGCATTGTCTGTCATTTCACATTTGCGAGAGAGTTCGTAGAAGCCTAGAATCTAAGGCTGTCGTGTGGTGGAGTCCATCTACCGGCGCCTTGATCTTCACCGTCTTCGTCGTAGCGAGTGCCCTGACCGGTACTGCCGCGGGGTAAATACCCATCACGCCCGGCGCGCGAACGGTGGCATTTTCTTGAGGTGGCGGATCACTCTTGGCTGCGGCTGCCGGCAGGACACTGCCCGGCGGCCACCATGCGTGCCGTCATTTCGTCGACATTGGACATTGGAGGAGAACACTATGGCAGCGCACTGCCAGGTGACCGGGGCCCAGCCGGGCTTTGGCCACAGCATCTCGCACTCGCACCGCCGCACCAAGCGGCGCTGGAACCCGAACATCCAGAAGAAGCGCTACTGGGTACCCTCGTTGCGCCGCAACGTGACGCTCAACCTGAGCGCCAAGGGCATCAAGGTCATCGACGCCCGCGGCATCGACGCCGTGGTCAATGAACTCATCGCACGTGGGGAGAAGATCTGAGATGGCAAAGGACAAGGACGTACGTCCCATCATCAAGCTCAAGTCCACGGCCGGCACCGGGTTCACCTACGTCACCCGCAAGAACCGCCGCAACAACCCCGATCGCCTGGTCATGAAGAAGTACGACCCGGTGGTCCGCAAGCACGTCGATTTCCGCGAGGAGCGCTGAAACCATGGCCAAGAAGTCCAAGATCGCCAAGAACGAGCAGCGCAAGGTCATCGTCGAGCGCTACGCGGCCAAGCGTGCCGAGCTGAAGAAGACCCTCGTGGACGAGAACGCGTCCCCCGAGGCCCGCGAGGAGGCCCGTCTGGGTCTGCAGAAGCTCCCCCGCGACGCATCCCCCATCCGCGTGCGCAACCGCGACCAGATCGACGGTCGGCCCCGCGGCACTTTCCAGCGCTTCGGCATCTCCCGCGTGCGCTTCCGCGACATGGCTCACCGCGGCGAATTGCCCGGCATCTACAAGTCCAGCTGGTAATTTCTGCACCGGAAGGCCCGTGTGACTCCCGGTCACGCCTTCCCCAGCGAACGCCACCCGAGTCCAGGAGGACAAGCACATGGCTATGAACCGCAGCGAACTCGTTGCCGAGGTTGCCGAGAAGTCCGGCAACACCCAGGCCGCCGTCAACGGCGTGCTGGATTCCCTCTTCGAGGTCTTCGAGAGCTCCGTCTCCAAGGGCGAGAAGATCACGATCCCCGGATGGCTGTCCGTGGAGCGCACCGACCGTGCCGCTCGTCAGGGCCGCAATCCGCAGACCGGCGAGGCCATCCAGATCCCGGCCGGCCACGGTGTCAAGCTCACCGCGGGCTCCAAGCTCAAGGCTGCTGTCTCCTCCAAGTGAGATGGGTCTGACCGGGTCACAGCACCCGGCACCGCTCGAGGGACCGTTCACGCATCGCGTGAGCGGTCCCTCTGCATGTCCGGGGTGATTCCGGGCGGTCCTTCCGGCGCCCACCCCGGGGGCCCCGGTGCCCTCGTGGGACAGCCGTGACGCGGGTGCGGTCACGGCGGCCCCGCCCCGGGACGTGCCGGCCCCGGGGCGCGCCGGCCGTCACGGGTCGCCGCGGAACGCGCGGTGGCGCATAATAGAAGCCCAGTCCCATCGCGTCTGCCTCGGAGGTGTTCGGTGTCCCCTCGTGCCCGCCGGCTCGCCCGGGGCTGGGTGGCGGCCCTCGTGGCCACCACCCTCGCCGCCGGTTCGCACGCGGCCATGGACGGGACCTGGCCCTCCCCGATAATTGTGGCGCTGTCCACGTGCCTGGCCGCACCGGTGTGCATGCTGCTCGCGGGGCGCGTGCTGTCCCGCGGCAGCGTGGTCTGCGCGGTGGTGGTCTCCCAGACGCTGCTGCACACCCTGTTCGCGCAGTCCGGCGGCGTGGCGCACGCCGTGGACCACTCCCACCACCAGCTCGCGGCCGCGGCGGACGGACCCGCCGTCGTGGTCTCGGTGCTGCCCGGCAGCGCCCACCACGGGACCGGGATGCTCGTGGCGCACGGGGTGGCCGCCCTGGCCACCTACCTCCTGCTGCGGCACGGCGAGATGGCGGTGTTCCGGCTGCTGGACGCCCTGTCACTGCGCGTCCTGCGGCTGCTCACGGCCGTGGTGCGCCCCGTGACCGCGGTGGTGCCCCGGCGGATCTCGTGGACCTCTCCTCGTTCCCTCGCGGACCAGCTGCTGCTCTCCTCCGTCTGCGCCTACCGCGGGCCACCGGCCATCGCCTAGGCATCGCCCGGAGTGGAGCATTCCGTGGATCCGATGCCGCTGACAGCATCCATCGCATCCACTTCGCCGCGACCACTGCGGCACGTCCGCGCCACGGAGCGCAGGAGAGAAGTTCCATGTCCCACATCACCACACCCTCGGTCCCCGGCGCCCGCATCCGCGCGGTGGCCGGCGACGTCCCCCACCGGGCCGTCCCCGTGCGAGCCGTGCTTCCGGCCCTGATCGCGGCGCTGTGCGCGCTGACGCTGCTGCTGTCCACGGCCGGGCCCGCCCGGGCCCACGACGAACTCGTGCGCATGAATCCGGAGGCCGGGGCCACCATCGCGAAGGCCCCCACGACGCTCGAGCTCACGTTCTCGGGCAGTATCCAGGACATCGGCAGCGAGGTGCGGGTCACGGACTCGCGGGGCACGGACGTCACGCGCGGCACGCTCGCGGTGCAGAACACGAAGGTCTCCCAGCCCCTGCGCGAGGGCGGGGACACCGACGAGACCTACACCGTGACGTGGCGGGTGGTGTCCCAGGACGGCCACCCCATCGAGGGAACCTTCACCTACTCCGTGGGTGAGGGCTCCGGGACCACGGCCTCCCCCGCACCCGTGGCCGAGGCGTCCCAGGGGAGCGGCAGCGCGGAGAAGTCCGAGGACGGCCGCCAGAACGTGAGCGGCACGGGCATCCCCAGCTGGGTGCTGCCGGTCGTCGGCGGCGTGGTCGCGCTCGTCCTGCTTCTCGTGGTCCTCGCGTTCGCCACCCGGCCGAAGCAGCGCTGAACCTCCGGTCCCGCGAGGCACCGCGCACGCGGAGACCGGCACACGCCCATTCCGGTCCGCGCCACGAGGCTCCCGTGACCGTCCGGACCCACCGGCCGACGACCGCGGCCGGTGCCGACGGTACGGACCACCTCCCGGGCACGACCCGGTGAATGTCCACACGCGCACACTGCGCGCCGGGCCACCGGGTTCGACGCCGCGGGGCACGTCCTGCGGCTCCCGGGGCACCGCCACGCGGCCGGACCAGCAACGTTCCGAAGGATTCACACCATGAACAACCACAGCCACACCACCGACCGCACCGCGCCGCACACCACCGAGCCGCGGTCCCTCCCTCGCGCGGTGCGGCCCGCGCACCGGGCCCTGGCCGCCGTGGCGGCGCTGGGCCTGGGCATGGCCGCCCTGACCGGCTGCTCCTCCCAGAACGGTGAGCAGGCGGCGTCGAACGGGGGTGAGAGCTCGGCGTCGCAGACCGCGGCGGCCGCGCCCCTCGAACTCGGAGACGGCTGGGCCAAGGCCGCGGACTCGGGCATGACGGCCGTGTTCGGCAAGGTCACGAACACGTCCGACAAGGACGTCACCCTCACCGGGGCCGCGGCCGACGGCACCGCGGACTCGGTCCAGCTGCACGAGACCGCCAAGGACGGACAGAGCGGTTCCACGCGGATGAAGGAGAAGAAGGGCGGGTTCACCATTCCCGCGGGGCAGAGCATCACGCTCGAACCGGGTGGGAACCACATCATGCTCATGGGCCTCACGTGCTCCCTGCAGCCGGGCAGCGACCTGACGCTGCGGCTGAGTACCGACGCCGGTGCGCAGGACGTGACGGTCCCGGTGCGGGACTACTCCGGCGCCAAGGAGAACTACGCACCCGGGGACGGTGCCAGCGGGTCCTCGGACGAGCACTCCTCGCACGGGTCCCACGAGCACGGCGAGCACTCCTCCCACGAGGGGATGGACATGTCCTCCTCCGCGCCCGCCCACGAGCACGCCTCCCACGGCGGACACGCCGACTCGCCGTCCGCCTCGGCCCTGCCGGAATGTCATGGCCGCTGACCACGACCCCTCACCCACGGGGTGGAGCCGGCGATCGCTCCTCGCGGGAGCGGTCGCCGGCGCCGGCGCCACGGGCATCGGCGCGGTGTCCGCCGCGGCCCTGGGCGCCACCGACCCCCGGCTGTCCGCGGCGCAGGACGGACCCCGGCCCGGTCTCAGGACCGAGCCGTTCCACGGCGCGCGGCAGGCGGGCGTGGCCACGCTGCCCCAGGCGTTCAGTGCGTTCATCGGGCTGGACCTGAACGCGTCCGCCACCCGGGAGTCCCTGCGGCGCCTGCTGCGGATCCTCACCGACGACGCCGCCGCGCTGACCCAGGGGGAGGCACCCCTCAACGACCAGGAGCCCTGGCTCGCCCGCAACCCGTCCCGGCTGACCGTGACCGTGGGCTTCGGTCCGCGCGCGGTGCGGCTCGTCGACCGGAGCCGGGCGCCGCGGTGGCTGCGGCCGCTGCCGGCGTTCGGGATCGACAGGCTGCAGGAGAAGTGGGGCCAGGCGGACCTGCTGCTGCAGCTGTGCTGCGACGACAAGCTGACCCTGGCCCACGCGCAACGGGTGCTGCTCAAGGACGTCCGCTCGTTCGCGGCCGTGCGGTGGGTGCAGGACGGGTTCCGCAACACGGTGGGGGCCACCGAGGACGGCCAGACCATGCGGAACCTGTTCGGGCAGGTGGACGGCACGGTCAACCCGTACCCGGGGGAGGCGGACCACGACCGCGTGGTGTACGGCCAGGGCGGGTTCACCCCGTGGGTCCAGGACGGCACATCCGTGGTGATCCGGCGCATCCACATGAACCTGGACACGTGGGACGAGGCGGACACCCCCGCCCGCGAGGACGCCGTGGGGCGCAAACTCTCCGACGGCGCCCCGCTGACCGGCCGGCAGGAGCACGACGAGCCGGACTTCGCGGCCAAGGGCCCCCTGGGCTTCCCCGTGATCTCCTCCTACAGTCATGTGCGGCGCTCCCGCAGCGACAACCCGGACGAGAAGATCTTCCGCAGGGTCTACAACTATGATCTGGCGGTGAGCGACGCGTCCGGGCGGAGCCGCTCCGGGGACGTCGGCGGCGGTGTGTCCAACACGGGACTGATCTTCGCGTCCTACCAGTCGGACCCCGAGAAGCAGTTCGTGCCCATCCAGAAGCGGCTGGACGAGCTGGACATGCTCAACACGTGGACCGTCCCGATCGGTTCCGCGGTGTTCGCCATCCCGCCGGGCTGCCGCCCGGGAGGATTCATCGGGGACGCGCTGTTCACGTGATCCCCAGCAGCAGCACCACCCCGCACGCGTCCGGTCGCGAACCGCGCGGGCACACCACAGCGAGCAGTCGACGGGCCGGAGGAACACCACGATGAGCACCACCGCACGGACCAGGGGCAGCCACCCGGACCGGACGAGCGGGC
Organism: Kocuria tytonis; assembly: GCF_003226895.2. Taxonomy (GTDB): domain Bacteria; phylum Actinomycetota; class Actinomycetes; order Actinomycetales; family Micrococcaceae; genus Kocuria; species Kocuria tytonis. The sequence continues at coordinate 44,739 of NZ_PNJG02000002.1, read as the reverse complement.
CCGCCGGCCCCTCCGGGCGGGGGACCGCGCCGTCGCCCGGCGTGAGCGTGAGCCCGTGGACCGTGTCCGTGGTGCTGGTCGCGGCGCTGATCGGGATGACCGCGGCGCTGCTCTTCGGTGGGGCCGCGGCTCCCCGGCAGGTGGCGGACCCGGGGACGTTCGTGCGCTGGGGTCTGCCCCTGGTGGAGACCGTGCACAACATCGCCATGACCGTGGTCATGGGCGGGCTGCTGCTGGCCATCGGCGTGGTCCCGCGGTACGCGGACCCCGCACGCAGGCGCCCGCCCCGCAACAGCAGGGACCAGGCGGGGGAGCCGGAGCACCCGGTCTTCCGCGCCGTGCTGCAGCTCGTGGAGGCGGCCGCCGTGGTGTGGACGGTCTCCGCAGTGGCGGTGCTGGTGTTCACGTACTCGGACGTCTCCGGCTCGGGCATCGGGACCGGGGGCAACTACACCCAGCAGCTGCTGCACTACATCACCGGGATCTCCACGGGGCAGTCCCAGGCCGTGCTCGTGATGGTCGCCGCCGTGGTGACCACCCTGGTGTTCGGGGTGCGCGCGCTGCTCGGGCTGCTCTGCACGCTGGCGCTGTCCTTCGTGGCCCTCGTGGCGCTCGCTCTGAACGGGCACGCGGCCGGGGGAGCGGACCACATGGGAGCGGTGAACTCCCTGGGCCTGCACCTGCTGGGTGTGAGCCTGTGGGTGGGCGGGATCATCGTGCTCGTGTGGGTGGGGCCGCTGCTGTCCCGCGAGTCCACCGTGATCAGCCGCCGGGGCGGCACCACCCACAGTGAGCCGCTGCTCGCGGTGGTGCTGCGCCGCTACTCGGTGCTCGCGCTGGGGTGCTACGTGCTGGTGCTGCTGTCCGGGGTGGTCAACGCCGCCGTGCGCATCGGCTCGTGGGAGCAGCTGACGTCCTCCTACGGGCTGCTGGCGCTGACCAAGCTCGTCCTGACCCTCGTGCTGGCGGCGGTGGGCTTCGCGCACCGGCAGTGGCTGATCCCCGGTGTGGCGGACGGCTCCCGCTCCCGCGCCGCGACCTTCTGGCGCGTCATCGTGGTGGAAGTGGTCCTCATGGGGCTGCTCATGGGGATCGCCACAGCCCTGAGCCGCACCGCCCCGCCCGTCCCGGAGGAGCTCGAGCCGGACGCCTCCCCCGCGCGGATCCTCACCTGGTACGAGCTGCCCCCGGAGCCCACCCTCGCCCGCTGGTTCACCACGTGGCGCTGGGACTGGTTCTGGGTGGCCGTGATCGCGTTCCTGGCGATCGTGTACCTGTGGGCCGCTGTCAAGGTGTGGCGGCGCGGGGACACCTGGTCCCCGCTGCGCACCGCGTCGTGGCTCGTGGGACTGGGCGCGCTGCTCTACGCCACGTGCGGCGGCGTCTCCGTCTACGCGCGGGTGCTGTTCTCGGCGCACATGGTGGAGCACATGTCGCTGACCATGATCGTGCCGCTGTTCCTGGTCTCCGGGGCGCCCGTGACGGTGATCCTCAAGGCCCTGGAACCCCGCCGTGACGGCACCCGCGGACCGCGTGAGTGGATCCTGCGCCTGGTGCACTCCACGTGGGGCAAGATCGTGACCCACCCGATCTTCGCGGCGGCCAACTTCGCGTTCTCGATCGTGCTGTTCTACTTCACGGACCTCTTCCGGTTCACGCTGCGCTACCACGTGGGCCACGAGTTCATGATGATGCACTTCCTGTTCACCGGGTACATGTTCGCGCTCGTGCTGATCGGCATCGACCCCATCCCGCGGCGGCCCGCCTACCCCATGCGCCTCGTGCTGCTGCTCGTGACCATGGCAGCGCACGCGTTCATCGGCATCAGCATCATGAGCCTGACCTCGGTGCTGCAGGCCTCGTGGTTCGGCAACATGGGCCGTCCCTGGGGGCCGAACGCCCTGGACGACCAGCAGCTGGGCGGCATGCTGATGTGGGGCATCGGGGAGTTCCCCACGTTCCTGCTGGCGGTCATCATGGCCGTGCTGTGGGCCATGGAGGGCAGCAAGGAGAACCGCCGCGTGGACCGGCAGGCCGAGCGCACGGACGACGCCGAGCTGCGCGCCTACAACGAGATGATGGCCCGGCTCGCGGAGCAGGAGGAGACCCGCCGCTGATCCTCTCCCGCGCAGTGTGCGGGGTGTCATGCGCGCGATGGGAAGCACAGCCGAGCGGTCGGTGTTGGACGAGGTGGACGACTCTGACCCCCCTGGAAGGACCCCAGTGACAGCTGCACGCATGAAGACCCCCGTTCGCGCCTCGGAACTGACGGGGCGGGCCTGGCTCAACACCGGTGGTGAGCAGCTGGACCTGCAGGCCCTGCGCGGGAAGATCGTGATCCTGGACTTCTGGTCCTTCTGCTGCATCAACTGCCTGCACGTGCTCGACGAGCTGCGTCCGCTCGAGGAGGAGTACGGCGACGTGGTGGTGACCGTGGGCGTGCACTCGCCCAAGTTCGAGCACGAGGCAGACCCGGACGCCCTGGCCGCCGCCGTGGACCGCTACGAGATCACGCACCCCGTGCTGGACGACCCCCGGCTGCAGACCTGGGACGCCTACACCGCGCGGGCGTGGCCCACCCTGGTGGTCGTGGACCCGGAGGGCTACATCGTGGCGCACCTCTCCGGGGAGGGTCACGTGCCCGGTCTCGTGTCACTCGTGGCGGAGCTCGTGGCCGAGCACGACGCCAAGGGCACCCTGCACCGCGGGGACGGCCCCTACGTGCCCCGCCCGCAGCCCGAGGGGGACCTGCGCTTCCCCGGCAAGGTGGTCGCCCTGCCGGACGGCTCGTTCATGGTCAGCGACACCGGCCACCACCGCCTCGTGCAGCTCGAGTCGGACCTCACGACCGTGCGTCGCACGATCGGCTCCGGCACCCGCGGCTGGGCGGACGGACCCCGCGACGTCGCACGGTTCAACGAGCCGCAGGGCATCGCTGTGCTGCCCGGGCACGTGCGCTCGGCGGTGGGCTACGACCTCGTGGTCGCGGACACCGTCAACCACCGGCTGCGGGGCGTGGACCTCGGCGCCGGCTCCGTGCGCACCCTGGCGGGCAGCGGGGTCCAGCGGCTGCTCGACGACGCACGCGCCCGCGGGGTGGACCCGAACGCCATCACCGGGACCGATCCCACGGAGGTGGCGCTGTCCTCGCCGTGGGACCTGGTGTGGTCCGACGCCGCGGACGCCCTCGTGGTCGCCATGGCCGGCACGCACCAGCTGTTCTCCTTCGACCCGCGCACCGGGGCGCTGGCCGTCCTCGCCGGCACGGGGGACGAGGGGCTGCGCGACGGTGCGGCCCGCGAGTCCTGGTTCGCCCAGCCCTCGGGGCTGGTCCAGGACGCCCACGGCGCCGTGTGGGTCGCGGACTCCGAGTCCTCCGCGCTGCGCAGGGTGAGCTTCCCGGGGAACGACGCCGCGGCGTCGCCCTCCGGACCCGGTGCGCCCCGCGCCGCGGCCGCCCCCGCCTGGGACGTCGCGGCCACGGACGTCACGGCGGAGACCGCTGCGGCGGCGTCTTCAGCGGGGGGCACCGGTTCCGCGCAGGATGCTGCCCGCGAGGTCTCCGTGGAATCCGCCGTGGGCCTGGGCCTGTTCGACTTCGGCTTCCGTGACGGTCCGGCGCAGGAGGCGCGCTTCCAGCACTGCCTCGGTGTCACCGTGCTCCCGGACGGCTCCGTGGCCGTGGCCGACACCTACAACGGGGCCGTGCGCCGCTACGACCCGGTGACCCGTGAGGTCACCACGCTCACCCGCGGACTGGCCGAGCCCTCGGACGTGCTGCTGGACACGAGCCACGAGGAGCCCGTGCTGGTGGTCGTGGAGACGAACGCCCACCGGCTGGTGCGGGTGGCCGTCCCGAAGCAGGCCCAGACGGTGGACGAGGGCGCGGCGCGGATGCAGCGCAAGCGCACCCCGGTGGCACCCGGCGAGGTGGAGCTCGCGGTGCGCTTCGCGGCCCCTGCGGGCCAGAAGCTCGACACCCGGTGGGGGGACCCCACGCAGCTGAAGATCTCGTCCTCGCCCGAGGACGCCCTGGTGGCGGGCGGCGGCACGGCACAGGGGCTCTCCCGCACGCTGCGGATCGCCGACGGCGTCACGGAGGGCGTCCTGCACGTCACCGCCCGCGCCGCGGCCTGCGACGGTTCCCCGGACGGTGAGATCCCTGAGCACGCCGCGTGCCACCTCTACCAGCAGGACTGGGGGATCCCCTTCACCGTGGATCCCGCGGCCGCAGCCTCGCTGACCCTGGAGCTGCGCGGACTGGACTGAGTCCCGGAGCCGGGACCCCGGCCGCGCAGCTCCGGGCCGCGGCCGTTCCAGCGGACAAGACCCCGGCGGTGCGACCCCTGGCGCTGAGACCCCTGGCGCTGCGATCCCCGGCACCGGGGACCCCTGACGCTGTGGCCCCCGGTGGCTGGGACCCCCGGTACCAGGGACCTCGGGCGCCGGGGCCTCGGACGTCAGGGCTCCGGAGGACCCGGCACGTGGTGCCCCCGCGCGTCACTTCGGGGTGACCGTGGCCCTGTCCCCGGTGACCTCGAGGTCCGCGGAGAAGGTGAACGGGACGTCCCGGGAGACCTTGCTGGTCCTGCCGTCGTACAGGTCCACCGCGGTGAACTCGATGTGGGCCGTGCCGCCGGCGTCCGGGAGGGACCACTGGTCCGCGCGGGGCCCGCCCAGGCGCGGCCGCGGCGTCGGGTAGTCCGTGATGCTCCAGGAGACCCTGCCCTGAATGCGCCCCGGGAAGTCGTAGGAGAAGGGGCACCCGGCGGGGTAGCGGCTGTCCTTGGACGCGCACGAGTCCAGGCGGGCGTGGATCTGCCGCGCCACCTGCTGCTTCAGCTGCTCGGACGGGACGGCCGTGAGCTTCATGGTGGTGCGCGCGTCCTCGTCGCTCACGGCCACCTCCGTGGCGTCCGCGGTGATCATGGGGGAGCTGTAGGAGCCCGTGTAGATCCCGGGGTAGAAGACCGCGAAGTCCCGTGCGGATCCCGGCAGCGCCACGGACGCGCCGTTGATGTCCACCGCGGTGGACCCCGGCATGGAGACGGTCATGGTGGGCAGGGTGGAGGGATCGAAGTCCCACACCGTGAAGAAGCCCCACTGGGTCTCGGCGGGGTGCAGGGTGAACTCGGAGGAGGCGGCCTTGCCGTCCAGCAGGTAGTTCGCCCGCACCACCGCGCGGTCGCCGTCCGAGGAGACCGTGGACACCGAGACGTCCTCGAGGTGCCGGCCCGCCTCCGCGAGGGGCTCCCCGTCCAGCAGCGCCGCGTTGGAGTCGGGGACCCGGGCGTTGAGCAGTCCCAGGGCCTTGCCGCCGTCCCCGTCCTGCAACGCACGGAAGTACTCGCGGACGTCCGTCTCCGGTCCGTACTGGTACTTGTTCACGAGCGCAATGGTCACCGCCGCGGCCGCCACGGCCAGCACGATCAGGAAGAACCACGCGCCCACGGCCCTGACGATGCGATCACTGCGTTCCATGGGTCCTCACGTTGGTTGCTGCTCGGGACGGGCCCGCGCCGGATCCGGCGGTGGGTAGGCTGAACCGGGCGGAGACCGCCCCGCCCCCACCGGAGAACGCGAAGGCAGCGCATGGCAGAGACCGTCCGACAGATCCCACCCCGGTACGGGGAACCACAGTACGTGTTCCACCCCCGCATCGGCTCGTACGGACGCCGGATCGGTGCGGCGCTGCCCCCGCTGCTCATGGTGGTGCTGGCCGTGGCCGCCGTCTACTACCGCCGCCCGGCGGGGCCCGCCACGGCGGTGCTGGGGTTCCTGGCACTCGTGGGTCTCGTGGCGTCCTACGCCTACCTGCGCCCCGCGCTCGCGGTGCTCACCGCCCACCACGTGCTCGTCTCCCGGTGGGTGGGCTTCCGTGCGGTGCCCCGCGAGCGGATCGCCCGGGTGGTCACGGTCGAGACGCTGCTGCCGCCGCGTCCCCGCGAGGGACGGACGCGGGGCCGCCCCCAGCTGTGGTTCGCGACCGCCGAGGGCCGCTGCGCCCTGGTCCTGGACGGGACCGTGTGGGACGGGAAGTCCCTCCAGGAGCTGGCCCGTGCGAGCGGGGCGCAGCACGTGAACTTCAAGCGTGCCACGCCAGCCCAGGTCGGCGAGCACTGGCCGCGGCTCGTGTCGTGGCGCGTGCGCTACCCGCGGGTGCGCTACGCCGTGTCCTCCCTGGCTCTGGTCGCGGTCATCGGGCTGCTGGGGTGGTGGGCGTTCGCCTCGACCGCCCCCTGAGGTGCGGCGCCCGTGCGGACGACGACGGCCGGCTCCCCCTCGGGGGAACCGGCCGCCATTCCGTTCCGTGCCGGGTCCGCCCGTCAGCGCACCGAGCTGCTGCCGCCCGCGCCGTCCGCGGTGCCCGCCCGGTCGTGGCCGACGGCGCCCGCCCGGTCGCGGTCGGCGGTGCCCGTCCGCGTCGTCTGACCCGAGCGGCGCTCCGAGGTCCGGGCGCCGTCGCGCTGCCGCGCGCGCTCGATCTCGGACTTGCGCTCCTCGTTGGCCTCGCGGGTCAGCTCGGCGCCGGCCTCGGCGTCGCGCGTGAGGTTCTCACCGGTCTCCGGGTTGAAGACGTGCATCCGGCGGCTGTCCAGCCAGATCTTGGAGGTGGACCCGCCGCGGATCCGGGAGGAGGCGTCCAGGGACACGATGACCTGGGCGGGCATCTCGTCCGCGTCCAGCTCCTGGGCCAGCTCGTTGAGCTTGTGCTGGACGGTCTCGTCCTGCTGGTAGTGGATGTACCCGTACTGCTGGTTGCCCAGCCACTCGGTGTGCGTGAACTCGGCCTCGAACACGGTGCCGTGACCCGCCTTGGCCTCGTCCACGAACTTGGCGTCCTCGAAGTGCTCCGGGCGCAGCCCCAGCAGCACGATCTCCGGGGCGCCGCCCATCCGCTCCCGCACACGCTCCGGGATCTCGATGTCCCCGATGGGCGTCTGGAACACCGCGCCGTCGACCCGCGCCGGGATGAAGTTCATGGACGGTGCGCCGATGAACCCCGCCACGAAGAGGTTGACGGGCTGTTCGTAGAGCTCCCGCGGTGAGGCGATCTGCTGCAGCTGACCGCGCTTGAGCACCGCCACACGGTCCCCCAGGGTCATGGCCTCGGTCTGGTCGTGGGTCACGTAGAGGGAGGTGATCCCCATCCGGCGCTGCAGCTGGGCGATCTCGGTGCGCATCTGGCCGCGCAGCTTGGCGTCCAGGTTGGACAGCGGCTCGTCGAAGAGGAACGCGTCCGCGTCCCGCACGATCGCCCGGCCCATGGCCACGCGCTGGCGCTGACCGCCGGAGAGGTTGGCCGGCTTGCGCTCGAGGTGCTCGTCGAGGTCGAGGGTCGCGGAGGCCTCGCGCACCTTGCGGTCGATCTCGTCCTCGCTGAACTGGCCCTTGGCCAGCCGGAGGGGGAACGCGATGTTCTCGTACACGGACAGGTGCGGGTACAGCGCGTAGTTCTGGAACACCATGGACAGGTTGCGATCGCGCGGCTGGCGTTCGTTCACGCGCTCGCCGTTGATCAGCAGGTCGCCGCTGGTGATGTCCTCGAGGCCCACGACCATGCGCAGGAGCGTGGACTTGCCGCAGCCCGAGGGGCCCACGAGGATCAGGAACTCGCCGTCGGCGATGTCGATGGAGATGTCGTTGACCGCGGGGAAGCCGTCGTCGTACTTCTTGACGAGGTGCTCCATGGTGATTGCTGCCATGTTGAGTCAGTCCTAACTGTGTCTAAGCGGGAATGGGCAGGGCCGGGCTCAGCCCTTGACCGCGCCCTGGGTCAGACCGGAGACGATCTGGCGCTGGAACGCCAGCACGAGGAGCACCACCGGGATGGTCACGATGATCGCCGCCGCGGAGATGGCGCCGGCTGGGTCCTCGAACTGCGAGGCTCCCGTGAAGAACGCGAGCGCGGCGGGCACCGGGCGGGCCGCCGAGGTGGAGGTCAGGCCGATCCCGTACACGAAGTCGTTCCACGCGATGAAGAACGCGATGATCGCCGTGGTGAACACACCCGGCAGGGTCAGCGGGACGATCACCTTGCGGAACGCCTGCCACGTGGTGGCGCCGTCCACCTGGGCGGCCCGCTCCAGGTCCCACGGGATCTGCTGGAAGAAGGCCGCCAGTGTCCAGATGGAGATGGGCAGGGTCAGCGAGAGGTAGGGGATGATCAGGCCGAGCCAGGTGTCGTACAGACCCACCTGGCGCCACAGGTTGAACAGCGGCGTGACGATGGAGATCACCGGGAACATGGAGACCATAAGCGCGGTGGTCAGCACGAGCTTCTTGCCCGGGAAGTCCAGGCGGGCGATCGCGTAGGCGCACAGCGTCGCGAGCACCACGGCGATGAACGTGGCGATCAGCGAGATGCCGATCGAGTTGCGCAGCGCCGGGAGGAAGAGCTCCTTGGCGTCACCCACGAAGATCTGCTCGTAGTTCTCGGTGACGAACTTGCTGGGCAGGAACGTCCCGGCGTTCAGGTCCGCGGGGGACTTGAACGAGGTCATCAGGATGGACAGCACCGGGAACAGTGCGTACACCAGCACCAGGACCGAGACGACGGTCCAGCCGATTTTCTGTTTCGTGCTCAACATGGCGGGTTACTTCCCCTCTCCGGAGCCACCGGTGAGGTCCACCTTGAAGACCTTGATGGCCACGAGCGCAATGATCATCACGCAAATGAACAGGATCACCGAGATGGCCGAGCCCAGGCCGATCTCGAGCCGACCGATGGACGTGCGGTACGCGAGCAGCGAGAGCGTCTCGGTGCCGTACTGCCCCTGGGTCATGATGAAGACGTTGTCGAAGATCCGGAAGGCGTCCAGCGCGCGGAACACCACGGCCACCATGATGGCGGCCTTCATGTTCGGCAGGATCACCCGGACCAGACGCTGCCACGAGGACGCGCCGTCCACGCGGGCCGCCTCGGAGAGCTCACCGGGGACCTGGGCGAGGCCGGAGAGCAGCAGCAGGGAGATGAACGGGGTGGTCTTCCAGATCTCGGAGGCCATGATCACGAACAGGGACGGCCCGGCGGAGGCGAACCAGTTGAAGTCGGGACCGATCATGGGAAGCCACGACAGCCAGTGGTTCACGTAGCCGGTGGTGATGTCGAAGGCGTAGAACCACGCGAACGCGGAGACCACCGTGATGATGCCGTAGGGCACCAGGATGGCGGTGCGCAGCAGCCCGCGCGTGGCCTTGATGGCGCTGTGCATCACCAGGGCGAGCGCGAGACCGAGGACGAGTTCCACGAGCACGGTCACCACGGTGATCAGCAGCGTGACGCCGAGGTCCCGCCAGAACACGATGTCCGAGAGCACCGTGGCGTAGTTGCCCAGGAACACGAACTCCTTGTCACCGGGGGCGGTGAGCCGGAAGGAGAACAGGGAGTCCCACAGGGCCTGGACGATCGGGTACAGGGTGACCAGGAGCATGATCACGAATGCGGGGCCGGCCAGCAGCCACCCCAGTTTCCGCTCGGAGCGGGCCCGGTCCGAGAGCTGCGCCTTCTTCTTGCGGGGCTTCTCGGGCGCGGCCGCGCGAGCGCGCGAATCGACGGTGGTGCTCACAGCAGCGCATCTCCCTTCAGGACTTCCTGGATGAATTCGGTGGTCTCACGAGGCGTGTCCTCGGTGACCTCGCTGGGCGGGGTCCAGTTCTGCTGGATCGCGCTGGAGATCTCGTTGTAGTACGGGGTCTGCGCACGGGGCTTGGCGGCGTCCAGCGACTTCCGGATGGTGTCCGCCATGGGGTATGCCTTCTTCACCTCGGGGTCGTCGAAGGCCTTGGCGGAGGACGGCGGGTTGCCGTTGGTCGCGAAGTACTGGGCCTGGTGCTCGGAGGAGACGATGCACTGCACGGCGTCCCACGCGAGGTCCTGGTGCTGGGACGCCTTGCCCACACCCAGGTTGATCCCGCCGAGCGGGGGAGCGGACTCCTTGTCCGCGGCCACACGGGGCCACGTGGTCCACTTGATGTCGTCCACCACGGACTGCTTGAGCGAACCCTCCTTGACCGCGGCCTTGGACGCCGAGTAGATGAAGGGCCAGTTGACCATGAAGGACCCCTTGTCCCCCTGGAACTGGATCATGGAGGCGTTCTCGTCCTGGGTGGCGAGACCCGGTCCGCCCAGACCCTCTTTGCCGATGGTTCCGATGACCTCCGCGGCCTTCCTGCCCGCCTCGGAGTCCAGGCTGACCTTCGCGTCCTGGCCGGCCTCACCGTCCGTGACGATCTGGCCGCCGCCGGACTCCACGAGACCGTTGACCCACACGGACATGGACTCGCCCCGGGTGCCCTGCACGCCCAGGTACTTGTCCTGGGACTTCGCGGCCTTGACGATCTGGTCCCACGTGATGGGCTTGGACATGTCCAGGCCCGCGGCCTTGGCTGCGGACTCCCGGTACCACAGCAGCTGCGTGTTGGCCCAGAACGGGACGGCCACGAGCTCGCCGTTCCACGTGGCGCCCTTGAGGGGGCCCTCGAGGGTGTCCTCGGTGGTGGCCTCGGCGACGTCCTTCGGGGGCTTGGCCAGGAAGCCGGGCTCCGCGAGCTCGGGGACGAAGGGCGGGTCCAGGCTCATGATGTCCATGGACGCGTCACCGGCGGCCAGGCGGCGTGCCAGCTGCTCGCGCTGCGAGGAGGCGTCACGCGGGAGCAGGGACGTCTGGATCTGGTACTTGCCGCCCGAGGCGTCGGAGCACTCCTTCGCGAGGACGGCCTGACCGCCGTCGTCCGGGTTGACGTACCACGTGAGGGTGGGCGGGCCGGACTCCCCGCTGCTGCACCCCGTGAGCAGCATGGCGGACGCGGCCGCGGCGGCCGCGACGCTGCGGACGGCACGCGGTTTCCCGGTCCTGCGTGAGTGGTGAGTGGACTTCACAGTGGTTCCTCCCCTGGCGAGCGCATGTGCTGGTGGATCCGGTCCGGGTGCCCCGTCGGGGACGGTGACCGACTCAGCATTCGCACAGTCTACGGGTGTCGTGGGTCACATGGGGCGTGTGACTCGGGCTCAGGCGAGGAAGCCGGCGGCCACGGCCATCGTGAGCATGGAGACCACGGTGGTGACCAGCACCGAGTCCCGGCAGACCGTGGTGGCGCGGTCGTAGCGCACGGCCGCCACGTAGAGGTTCTGGGCCGTGGGCAGCGCGGCCATGATGACCGCCGCGTACAGTGCCGGGCCCGTGAGGCCGAGGGCCCACGCGAGCAGCAGCGCCAGGGCGGGGTGGACCACCACCTTGGCGACTGCTGCGAGCAGCGTGTCCCACCGTGCGCCCGGATCGGACAGCGGGCGTGAACCCACCAGGGAGATGCCGAACGCCATGAGCATGGCGGGAACGGCGGCCCCCGCGACGATCTGCACGGGCTGAATCACGAGGTCCGGCAGGGCGGTGCCCGTGGCCGAGGACGCGATGCCCAGGGCCGAGCCCATGATGAGCGGGTTCGTCATGATGTTCTTCAGCACGGATCCGGCCGTGGGGCGCCCACCACCCGTGAGGGTGTCCATCACGGTGAGGTACAGGGGGGTGTTCAGCGCGAGCTGGAACAGCATCACGGGCGCCACCTGGGAGGCGTCCCCCAGGACGAACATGGCAACCGGGATGCCCAGGTTCGCGGCGTTGACCTGCCCCGCCGCCTGGGAGCCCATGACCACGGTGGAGGCATCCCTGCGGAGGGCGAGGCGTGAGACCAGGCCGTAGCCGAGCATCGTGAGCCAGGCGGAGGCCGCCGCCACGAGCAGCGGCACGGAGAAGACGTGGTGGATGTCCGCGCGGGAGAGCGTGGTGAACAGCAGCGGCGGGGACGCCACGTAGAACGCGAGTCCGGATAGCACCCGCTGACCGTCGGGCCCGAGCAGCCGCAGCCGCCCGACGAGGTAGCCCACCCCGATCACGGCCCACACGACGAAGAACCCCGAGGCCACCGCGCTCATGCGCGCGGTTCCGGCCGGGGGAGGGTTCGAGAGGCCGGCGGGCTCACGGGCCGGTGACGGCGGCGTCCTCCCGGGCCCGCTCGTGCTCCCGGGACCGGGGCGGGCGCACCATGTCCCCGACCACCGCATCCGCGGGATCCGAGCCCAGCGCCACGATCCGGTTGCGCTCGTCCACGTGCACCACGCGGGGCCGGTAGCTGCGCGCCTCCGCGGTGTCCATGAGTCCGTAGGCGATCAGGATCACGAGATCCCCGGGGTGGACCAGGTGCGCCGCGGCGCCGTTGATGCCCAGGACCCCGCTGCCGCGCTCACCCGCGATGGTGTAGGTCTCCAGGCGCGCGCCGTTGGTGATGTCCACGACGGCCACGAGTTCCCCGGGGAGGATGTTCGCGGCGTCCAGCAGGTCCTGGTCCACGGTCACGGATCCCACGTAGTGCAGGTCCGCCTGCGTGACGGTGGCCCGGTGGATCTTGCCGGTGAACATGGTGCGCAGCATGAGTGCTCCTGACGCGGTCATTGAGGCGGCCCGGTGCGGTCCCCCGAAGCGAGACGCCCCGGGACCGTTGCGGCTGCCCGGGGCGTCTGTGGCGATGCGGAGCGGCTGACGGGAATCGAACCCGCGTATCAGGCTTGGGAAGCGTGCGCTCTACCATTGAGCTACAGCCGCATCGTCCGGCCGTGCCGGGCTTCCCCGGCTGTCGATCGAACGCCCACCACTGTACAACACCTTTCCCGTGCCGGGGTTCTTCACGCGGACCGCCGGCGCACGAGTCCGTGGACTACCGTGGAGCACGTGCTCATCTCCGACCGCGACATCCGCCGCCAGCTGGACTCCGGGCGCGTGCGCCTGGAGCCGTACGATCCCGCCATGGTCCAGCCCGCGAGCGTGGACGTGCGCCTGGACCGCTGGTTCCGCCTGTTCGACAACCACAAGTACGCGCACATCGACCCCGCGCAGGAGCAGCCGGAGCTCACCCGCCTGGTGGAGGTGGGCCCGGAGGAGCCGTTCGTGCTGCACCCCGGGGAGTTCGTCCTGGGTGCCACGTACGAGAAGGTCACGCTGCCGGACGACGTCGCGGCGCGCCTCGAGGGCAAGTCCTCCCTGGGGCGGCTGGGGCTGCTCACCCACTCCACGGCGGGTTTCATCGACCCCGGGTTCTCCGGTCACGTGACGCTCGAGCTGTCCAACATGGCCACACTGCCCATCACGCTGTGGCCCGGGTCCAAGGTGGGGCAGCTGTGCTTCTTCCAGCTCTCCTCCGCCACCGAGCACCCGTACGGCAGCGGCGCCTACGACAACCGCTACCAGGGTCAGCGCGGCCCCACGGCATCGCGCAGCCACGTGAACTTCCACCGCACGGCCATGGAGTAGCCCTCACACGTGCGCCGTGGTGAACCCCTCCGGGGGCTTGGGCGTGAGCAGCAGCAGGGCGAGGCCCACCGCCACCACCACGAGGATCCCCAGGATGCCCCAGATCTGCGCGCCCAGCAGGGACACGAACATCCCGAACAGCCCCGGTGCCATGAAGCTCACGGCGCGGCCGGTGGTGGCGTAGAGCCCGTAGATCTCACCGTCGTGCCCGGGCGGGATGAGTCGGCCCAGGTACGTGCGCGACGCCGCCTGGGCCGGCCCCACGAACAGGCACAGCGCCAGCCCGCACACCCAGAAGGCCGGCTTGCCCGTCCAGAACAGCAGCACGGTGCCCGCGAGCATCACGCCCACGAGCGACCCGGTGATGACCGTGCGGGGCCCCAGGGCGTCGTCGAGCGAGCCGCCCACGAACGCGCCGAGCGCGGCGATCAGGTTGGCGGCGATGGCGAAGAGGATGACCTCGGTGAGGGAGAAGCCGAAGGAGCCCGCCGCGAGCACCCCGCCGAACGTGAACACCCCGGCCAGCCCGTCCCGGTAGACCGCGGAGGACAGCAGGAAGAACACCGTGGCGCGGGAGACTCGCCACAGCCCGGCGATCGTGGCGAACAGCTCCCGGTAGGCGCCCAGGACCCCGTGGCGGTGCCGCGGGGCGTCCGGTTCGGGGACCGGGGGCCCGGCCAGCCCGCCCAGCGTGGGGGTCGCGGCCGGGGAGGGACCGTGGACGGCGCCGTCGTGGGAGCGGAACGGCATGGACCGGGACCTGAGCATGAGCGGGAGGCAGAACACGAGGATCCACGCCGCGCTGAACAGGGCCACGGCGCGGTAGTTCAGGGCGTCGTGCGTGGGGATGCCCAGGAAGCCCGGGGTCACGAAGCCGAACAGGACGAAGGCCAGGGCGAAGATCCCGCCCACGTACCCGGCGCCCCAGCCCCATCCGGAGACCTTGCCCATGCGGTGCGGCCCGGCCAGCGCGGGGAGCATCGCGTTGTAGCTGACCGTGGAGAACTCCTGGGCCACGCTGCCCGCGGCCACGAGACCCACTCCCAGGTACAGGAACGCGGGTTCGGGACGGGCGAAGAACGCCAGTGCGGTGCACGCGACGAGCACCCACGTGTTCCCGGTGAGGAACGTGGCGCGGGAGTGGGGTGTGTCGCTGCGCTGGCCGATGATCGGGGCCGTCAGGGCGATGGCGAAACCGGCCACCGTCATTGCCGCGCTCAGCACGGTGGAGGTGTGCTCGGAGGAGCCGAAGGGTGCACTGGTGAGGTACACCGTGAAGACGAAGGTGAGCATCACGGAGTTGTAGGCGGTGGTGCCGGTGTCCCACAGGCACCACATCAGCACGCGCGCGCGGGAGCCGCCCTCGGGCGGCGCCGCGGTGCGGGGGCTGTCGCGCGCGGCCGTGGACGAGTGCTCACCGGTCATGGGGTTCACCCTACGGCGCGGGTCACGTGCGGCGGGGCCGGGCGGGTGTGTGTCGATCATGACGGTGCGGGCACGCGTCAACAGCACGCCTTGGTAGGATGGACTCCCCATCCTTCCTCCCCACCACCCCGTTCGGCGGTGTCGCCGCCAGGGGCACCCGTGGGTCGTGCGCGGCCCGAAAGGCAAGGTTCCATGGTCCCGGTGCTGCTCCTCCACGGGCTCATGGCCCTGTGCGCACCCGCGATCGTGGGGCGTGCCGGACGCTCGGGCTTCTACGCGGTGGCACTGGCCCCGCTGGCGGGTTTCGGCTGGCTCTGCACCCAGGCACCCCGGGTGTACCACGGCGGCGGCTGGTCCACCACCCTGCAGTGGATCCCGCAGTTGGAGATCACGCTGTCCTTCCGCATGGACGCCCTCTCCTATATGATGTCCCTGCTGGTGCTGGGCGTGGGCGCCCTGGTGCTGGCGTACTGCGCCCGGTACTTCAAGGCGGACGCCCGGGACATCGGGCAGTTCGCGGCGCAGCTCGTGGCCTTCGCGGGGGCCATGTTCGGGCTGGTCACCGCGGACGACCTCATGGTCCTGTTCGTCTTCTGGGAGATCACGTCCGTGCTCTCCTTCCTGCTGATCTCCTACTCCCGCACCAAGCTGGCCGCCCGCCGCGCGGCCCTGCAGGCGCTGATCATCACCACCGCGGGCGGGCTGGCCATGCTCGTGGGACTGCTGATGCTGGGCCACGCCGCGGGCACCTACCGGATCTCCGGTGTGCTGGCGGCCGCTCCCGGGATGCTGGGATCCACCACGGTGGACGTCGCCGTGGTGCTGGTGCTGGCCGGTGTGGTCTCCAAGTCCGCACTGTTCCCCACCCACTTCTGGCTGCCCGCCGCCATGGCCGCGCCCACCCCGGTCTCCGCCTACCTGCACGCCGCCGCCATGGTCAAGGCGGGCATCTACCTCGTGGCCCGCCTGGCCCCCGGGTTCGCGCAGACCCAGTGGTGGCTGCCCGTGACCCTCACCCTGGGGCTCGGGACCATGGTCTTCGGCGGGTGGGTGGCCCTGAAGCAGTACGACCTCAAGCTGATCCTCGCCTACGGCACCGTGAGCCAGCTCGGGTTCATCACCGCCGTGGTGGCCTTCGGCACGGCGGACACCGCCATGGCCGGCATGGCCATGGTCATGGCGCACGGCCTCTTCAAGGCCACCCTGTTCCTGAGCGTGGGCATCATCGACCACCAGGCCGGCACGCGTGACATCCGGCGGCTCTCGGGGGTGGGCCGGATGGCGCCGAAGCTCTTCACGGTGTCCGTGATCGGTGCCGCCTCCATGGCGGGGCTCCCGCCGCTGCTGGGCTTCGTGTCCAAGGAGGCGGTGCTCACGGCGTTCGTGGAGCACCTCCCGGAGCCCCTGGCTCTCGTCGCCCTGGTGGGTGTGGTGCTGGGCTCCGTGCTCACGGTCGGCTACAGCGCACGTTTCCTGTGGGGGGGATTCGCCCGCAAGTCCGCCGGGTTCTCGGAGCTCGACGCCGCCCCGGACGGGCAGTCGGTGATCAGCGAGTTCACACCCGCGTCCTGGGCGTTCCTGATGGCGCCCATCGTGCTGGCGGCGGCCACCGTGGTGCTGGGGGTGTTCCCGGCGCCGCTGGAGGCCGGGATCGAGCCCTACCGGCAGCTGTTCCCGCACGCCGCCGAGTCCCACGTGCACCTGGAGCTGTGGCACGGGCTGACCCCGGCCCTGGGTCTGTCGGTGCTGGTCATCGCGGCCGGACTGCTGCTGCACGCGGCGCGCCGCCCGGTGGCCGGGTTCCAGAGGCGGCTGCCCGCCCTGCCCACCGGCGACTACGTGTACCGGCGGACCATCAACGTGCTGGACATCGTGGCTGTGTGGCTGACCGGGCGCACCCAGCGCGGTTCACTGATGTTCTACCTCTCGGTGATCCTCGTGACGGCCATCGTGGTGCCGCTCGTGGCCCTGTTCTGGTTCGAGACCCCGCCCCTGGCCGGGTTCCGGCTCTCGGACTCGCCGGCCCAGCTGGTCACCGGGATCGCCATGGTCGTGGCCGCGCTGCTCGTGCTCACCGCGGGCAAGCGCTTCCTGGCCGTACTGCTGGTGTCCGTCACCGGGTACGGCCTCGCCCTCACCTTCGCGCTGCACGGCGCCCCGGACCTGGCGCTCACGCAGATGCTCGTGGAGACCATCTCCCTCGTGGCCTTCGTGCTGGCCCTGCGCTCCCTGCCGGGACCCCTCTGGAACCGGCGCAAGGCCGGGCACCGCGTGTTCCGCGCCGTGTTCGCGGTGGTCTTCGGGGTGTTCATGATGGCGCTCGCGGTGTTCTCCATCTCCTCCCGCGGCACCGAGCGGATCTCCCTGGACATGCCCGACATGGCATACGAGATGGGCCACGGTGCGAACGTGGTCAACGTGATCCTGGTGGACATCCGGGCGTGGGACACCATGGGCGAGATCTCCGTGCTCACGGTGGCGGCCACGGGCATCGCGTCCCTGATCTTCGTCAAGGGACGCGGGGACCGGCTGCGCAGCGAACGCCACCAGCTCGACACCCGGCAGCTGCAGGCCCTGCGCGGCGCGGACTCCGCGGCGCACTCGCCACAGGCCGTCACGCAGCAGCTCGAGGTGGCGCGCCGGTTCACGTCCCGCCCGGACGCGGACCCGTTCCTGCTGGCCGGTCGCACACTGGCCCCGGAGCGGCGCTCGATCATCTTCGAGGTGATCACACGGCTGCTGTTCCACACCTTCATGCTGGTGTCCCTGTACCTGCTGGTCGCCGGGCACAACGATCCCGGCGGCGGCTTCGCGGGCGGTCTCATGGCGTCCCTCGCCCTGACCCTGCGCTACCTCGCCGGCGGCCGGTACGAGCTCGAGCGCGCCACCCCGGTCAATGCGGGATGGATGCTGGGGGCCGGTCTGGCCGTCGCGTCCCTGTACGCCGTGGCACCCGTGTTCTTCGGCGGCGCGGTGATGGAGAGCTACACGTTCGAGTGGGACATGTGGGTCTTCGGCCACGTGAAGTTCGTGACCGCCGTGATCTTCGACGTGGGCGTGTACCTGATCGTGGTGGGCCTCGTCCTGGACGTCCTGCGCTCGCTCGGCGGCCGGATCGACGAGCGGATCGAGCGCTCCGCCGCGGAGGCCCGGAAGCAGCGTTCCGGGCGCGGCTCGCGGATCCGCCTGACCCGCAACGGGCGCACGATGTCCGCCACCCGTTCCGACGACCCCGATGTGCCCACGGGCTCCATGGTCTCCGGCGACGAAGCCTCGGAGGTGCGGCAATGACCGTGAATCTCACCCTGCTCGTGGTCATGGGGGTGCTGTTCTCCGTGGGGGTGTACCTCCTGCTGGAGCGCTCGCTGACCCGCGTGCTGCTGGGTCTCATGCTGCTGACCAACGGCGCGAACCTGCTCATCCTGCACACCAGCGGGGTGCCCGGCGCCGCCCCGCTCCATGACAAGTCCCTGGACGGCTCCGAGTACTCGGACCCGCTGCCGCAGGCGCTCGTGCTCACGTCCATCGTGATCTCCCTGGCCACCACGGCCTTCGTGCTCAGCATGATCTGGCGTTCGTGGGTCCTGGCCCGCCGGGACGAGATCCAGGACGACCTCGAGGACCGCCGCGTGGCCCAGCAGTCCTCGTACGACGCCGAGGACGACGACGCCATGCCGCAGGACACGTCCGAGTTCGACCACGCGGACGCGCGCTTCACGCCGTCCCGCCACAACGAGGAAGAGGCCGCGGAATCACCGGGTCACCACAGGGTCGAGAAGCTGCACCGGGACGAGAGGAGGCACAGGCATGAGTTCTGAGCTGGCGCAGCTGGCGCCCCTGGCGGTCCTGATCCCGTTCCTGGGGGCGGCCGTGAACTTCGTGGTCGTGCACCGCAACAGGCTGCAGCGCGGCGTGACGGTGGGGGCCATGGTGCTCACCCTGGTGCTGAACGCGCTGATGCTCGTGGACGTGTGGCAGCAGGGTCCGCAGGTGGTGCACCTGGGCGGGTGGGCGGCCCCGTACGGCATCGTCATGGTGGTGGACCAGCTCTCCGCGCTGATGCTCGTGGTCTCGGTGGTCGTCTCGCTCGCGGTGCTCGTCTACGCGGTGAGCGAGGGCGTGGCCGGCGGCGACGACGAGGGCCCCATCTCGATCTTCTACCCCACCTTCCTGCTCCTGGTGGCGGGCGTGTCCAACGCGTTCCTGGCCGGGGACCTCTTCAACCTGTACGTGGGCTTCGAGATCCTGCTCACCGCCTCGTACGTGCTGCTCACCATGGGCGGCTCCGCGCAGCGCATCCGGGCGGGCGTCACGTACGTGGTGGTGTCCGTGATCTCCTCGATCCTGTTCCTGATCTCCCTGGGCATGATCTACGGCGCCACGGGCACCGTGAACATGGCGGACCTCTCCGTGAAGCTCGCGGACCTGCCCCAGGGCACCCAGCTGCAGCTGCACCTCATGCTGCTCGTCGCGTTCGGGGTCAAGGCCGCCATCTTCCCGCTGTCCCTCTGGCTGCCGGACTCCTATCCCACGGCCTCGGCGCCGGTCACCGCGGTCTTCGCCGGGCTGCTCACCAAGGTGGGCGTCTACTCGATCATCCGCACCGAGACCCTGCTCTTCCCCGGCCGTCAGATCAACGGCCTCCTGATGTGGGTGGCCCTGCTGACCATGCTCGTGGGGATCCTGGGCGCCCTCGCCCAGATCGACGTCAAGCGCATGCTCTCGTTCACGCTCATCAGCCACATCGGATACATGATCTTCGGCATCGCCGTGGGCTCGCCCCAGGCGCTGGCGGCGGTCGTCTACTACATCGCCCACCACATCGTGATCCAGACCAGCCTGTTCCTGGTGGCGGGGCTGATCGAGCGCCGCGGCGGCTCCACGAACGTGGACCGGCTCGCGGGGCTGTACCGGATCTCGCCCGTGCTGGGCGTGCTGTACCTGGTCCCGGCGCTGAACCTCGGTGGGATCCCGCCGTTCTCCGGGTTCCTGGGCAAGGTCGGGCTGATCGAGGCGGGCGTGGCGGCGGGCACGTGGCTGGACTACCTGCTGGTGGGGGTGTCCGTGTTCGTGTCCCTGCTGACCCTCATGGCCATGGTCCGCGTGTGGAACCGCGTGTTCCTGCGCCGTGTGGAGGACGCCGAGTACCCGGACCCCGTCCTGCGGGCCACCACGGCCCAGGGCCACCGCCCCCGCACCTCGCGCGTGGTGTCGGGCAAACCGGGAAGCACGTTCTCCGGGACGGCTCCCGTGGTCCTACTGCCCAAGACGATGGTGGGCGCCACCACGGCCCTCGTGGGGGTGGGTGTCCTCCTCACCGTCTTCGCGGGCCCGCTGTTCGACCTCGCCGGCAGCGCGGCGGACAACCTGACGCACCCGGACCGGTACGTCCGCGCCGTGCTGGCCCCGGTGGGCCAGGGCGGCGTCAGTGAGGAGGACCAGTGAGCACGTCCGCGATCCGGCGGCAGTCCCGCAACTCCCTGCGGGCGGAGCTGCCCCTCGTCCTGTGGCTCGTGGTGGTGTGGGGTGCGCTGTGGGGTGACTGGCGCCCGGGGAACCTGGTCTTCGGGCTGCTCCTGGCGCTCGCGGTGACCCGCACCCTGATCCTGCCCCCGGTGCGGCTCTCCGGGCGCTTCAACGTCCTGCACTTCGCGCTCTTCCTGGCCACGTTCGTCCGGCAGGTGGCCAGTGCCAGCTTCCACGTGTTCCGGGTGGCGGTGGTCCAGGGTCCCCGCGTGCACAACGCGGTGCTCGGGGTGCGGCTGCGGCAGAACAACGACCTGCTGATGACGGCGGTGGGTCACACCATGGCGCTGATCCCGGGGTCGCTGGTGGTGGAGGTGGACCGGGAGAACGGCATCCTCTACTTCCACGTGCTGGACGTCGCCACCCCGGAGCAGGCGGCGTCCTTCCGCCGGTCCGTCCTGGACACGGAGGCGGCCTGGATCAGGATCATGGGAACGCGTGACGACCTGGCCCTGCTGCCGGTCCGGGGGGATCCCGACGACAACGAGGTGTCCGGTGCCGTGGAGTCCCCCACCGAGAACATGGAGGCGGCCGAGGACGGCCGCGGACAGGAGCGGTCATGACGATGTTCGACGTCGCCGTGTGGGCGTGCGGCGTAATCCTCGCGCTCGCGGCCACGGGCACCATCTACCGCCTGGCCAAGGGTCCGTCCCTGCTGGACCGGGTGATCGCCACGGACGTGCTGCTCGCGATCGTGGGCGCGGCACTGGCCGTGGACATGGTGTACCACCACCACACCGACAACATCGTGCTGCTCGTCATCGTGTCCCTCGTGGGCTTCCTGGGCTCGGTCACGGTGGCTCGCAACGTGGGACTGGACCGCTCATGAACTGGCACACCGTGCTCGACGTCGTGTCCCTCGTGTGCCTCGTAACCGGGGCGTTCATGTCCCTGGCTGCGGCCGTGGGTCTGGTGCGCTTCCCGGACCTGCTCTCGCGCATGCACGCGGGCACCAAACCCCAGGTCTTCGGGCTGCTGCTGCTGCTCACCGCGGTGGCGCTGCAGAGCGGGGAACCCAGGATGATCCCCCTGCTGGTCCTGGCGTGGATCTTCCAGCTGCTCACCGTCCCGGTCTCGGCGCACATGGTGGGCCGGGCGGCCTACCGCTCCAAGCACCTGCACGAGGAGAACCTGGTGACGGACGAGCTGCGGGACGTGGTGGCCCGCGCGGGGGACGAGGAATCTCGCTGAGGACATAATTCCCGGCGTTGCCCGCCCCCGTGCTCCCGGGCACGCGCTCGGGTTCGTATGCTGGTGAGGAAACACTGCGCCGTCGGCCACCGGTGCCGGCGGCACTTCCCGAGAACCGAAGGAGAACATCATGAACAAGGCGATGGACCTGCTGGGCACGGCCGCTTCCCTGGGCGGTGTGGCGCTGTCCAACAAGGCGCTCTCCGCGGTGTGGAAGAAGGTCACGGGCAACGAGCCCCCCGCCAAGAACCCGGACGAGGACGAGCCCTGGCGGGACATCATCCTCTGGGCCCTGCTCACGGGCCTGGTCGGCACCGTCATCAAGGTGGGCATCTCCCGCCAGGTCTCCAAGCTGCAGTCCGACGACAACGAGTCCACCAAGAGCTCGCAGTCCGAGATCTGAGGTCCCACCGCGCCGTCGCGCGCGGCACCTCGCACCGTCACCGCGGCGGGTGGGCGGGCACGGAACGTGCCCGCCCACCCGCCGCGGTGGTCTAGACTGGTGGCTCAACGACAGGGGAGCGCCGCAGCGGCGCTGAGAGTGCGCGCGAGCGCAGACCCTCGAACCTGATCCGGCTCGTACCGGCGCTAGGGAGTCGAGCATCTCAAGGGCTCGCGCGCAACGGCGCGCCGCTCTTCCCCTCCTGGAATCTTCAGGAGGTTTCCTCATGACGCAGGTCCGAAACACGTCCGCCGGCACGTCGCAGGGGCGCGGCACCCGGCGCAACTCGTGGCGTGTGGTGGACATCGTGGTGGCCGCGGTCCTCGCCGCGGTGTGCGCGGTGATCTTCTGGATGTGGTCCAACCTGCTGTACCCGCTCGTCTCGGCGAGTGCGGTGGCGTACCCGCCCTCGGGCGGCCTGGTCGCCGGTGGCTGGCTCGTGGCCGGGACCCTCGGCGCGCTCATCATCCGCCGGCCCGGTGCGGCACTGTTCTGCGAGCTGCTGGCCGCCGTGCTGGAGGGCTTCCTGGGCACGCACTTCGGCTGGACCGTGGTGATCTCCGGTCTGATCCAGGGCCTCGGCGTGGAGCTCGTGTTCCTGCTGACCCGCTACCGCAGGTTCGGGCTGCTCACGGCCACCGTGGCGGGCGCCGTCTCCGGCCTGTTCCTCGCCGTGGGCGAGAACCTCATGTACAACTACGAGTGGGCCACGGACCAGAAGCTCGTCTACGCCGTGTTCACCACCCTGTCCGGCGCCGTGATCGCCGGGGCACTGATGTGGTTCGTGATGCGTGCCCTGCAGGCCACCGGGGTGCTCGGCGCGCTCGCGTCCGGCGCCGCGCGGCGTCGATGACCCCACGGGCGGATCCCGCGCCCACGGGTGTCGCGGTCGGGCTCGAGAACTTCGGCTGGCACTACCCGGGCCGGCAGGACCCCAGTCTCACCGGGATCAGCACCACCATCGCACCGGGGGAGCGGGTGCTGCTGCTCGGGCCGTCCGGTGCGGGCAAGTCCACCCTGCTGCAGGCGCTCGCGGGGGTCGAGCAGGACCCGGACGGGCAGTCCGGCTCGGGCCGTGTCACCGTGGACGGCGTGGATCCGCGCGACGCGCGGGGCGTGGTGGGCTTCATGCACCAGGACCCGGAGACCCAGGTGATCCTCTCGCGGGTGGGGGACGACGTCGCCTTCGGGCTCGAGAACCTCGCCGTGCCCCGGGAGCAGATCTGGCCCCGCGTGCGGCAGGCCCTCGACCGCGTGGACCTGCAGCTGCCCCTCGAGCACCCCACCACGGCACTGTCCGGCGGGCAGAAGCAGCGGCTGGCGCTCGCGGGAGTCATGGCCATGCGGCCGCGCCTGCTGCTGCTGGACGAGCCCACGGCCAGCGTGGACCACGACGGCGCACGGCAGCTGTGCGCCGCCGTGGCCGGTGCCGTCCGTGCGGACGGGATCACCATGGTGGTCGTGGAGCACCGGGTGGCGCTGTGGGAACCGGTGGTGGAGCGCGTCATCGTGCTGGACGACCACGGGCGCGTGGCCTTCGACGGCCCCACCCGGCAGACCCTGCACGACGCCCGTGAGCTGCTCCAGGAGCAGGGCACGTGGGTCCCGGGCTGGGTTCCCACCACACGCCCGCCGGCGCGCACCGGCGCGGGGCCGGCCGGGCCCGAAACCTCTCCCCGTGACCACGCCGGGGCACCGGACCCCGCGGGAAGCACCCCGGGAGCCGGCGAGGTGCTGCTGTCCGCCCGGGGCCTTGCGGTCTCCCGCGTCCAGCCGCCGCGGCGCGCCATCGCCCGCAGGCGCCGTCGTGCGCTCAGGGCCTGGCGGCACGGCGAGCCGCTGCCGGAGGCAGGGCCGGACGCGCAGCTGCGACCCGTCGCCGCGGGCATCGACCTGGACGTGCGCGCGGGGCGGGCCCTCGCCGTGACGGGTGTGAACGGGGCCGGCAAGTCCACGCTCGCGCTCACCCTCGCCGGACTGCTGGTCCCCGCGGAGGGCTCGGTGCGGGCCGCCGAGGCCCTCGCGGCGGGCGCGGCGCCCGATCCCTCCCTGTGGGACGGCGGCGAACTGGTCTCCCGTGTGGGGACCGTGTTCCAGCACCCCGAGCACCAGTTCCTGCGACCCACGGTGCGCGAGGAGCTGGAGTTCGGACCGCGGCAGCTGCGGCGCCGCGCGGGCCGCAGCTCCGCCCGCACGCGCGGTGGGACGCCGTCGGAGGCCGACGACGCCGCGCGCGTGGCCGACCTGCTGCGCCGCCTGCGTCTCGCGGACCTCGCGGACGCCAACCCGTTCACCCTGTCCGGGGGCCAGAAGCGCCGGCTGTCCGTGGCCACGGTGCTCGCGGCGGCACCCCGCGTGCTGATCCTGGACGAACCCACGTTCGGGCAGGACGCACGGACCTGGCGGGAACTCGTGGACCTGCTCGTCGCGGAGCTGGACCGGGGGACGGCCGTGGTGGCCGTGACGCACGATCGGGACCTGATCGCGGCACTCGAGGCCGAGGAACTGAGGCTGGGGACATGAGCACCACGACGGCACCAACCATGTTCGGCCCCCGCTCCGGGTTGCTGGCGCGCGCGAATCCCGTGGTGAAGCTGCTGGGCGCCCTGCTCATCACCCTGGTGATCGTGCTCAGCGCGGACCCCGTGACCAACGGTGTGGCGCTCGCGGGTCAGCTCGTGCTGCTCGCCGGGGTGGGGCTGGGCCCGTGGCGCCTGCTCACCAGGCTGTGGCCGGTGGTGCTGGCCGCACTGGTCAGCGGCTGGGGCACGGCCATGCTCTCGGACGCGGGCGGTCCCGTGCTGCTGCACCTCGGGTGGATCACCATCACCACCGGGTCCCTGGGGGCGGGGGCGGCCATCGCGCTGCGCGGTCTGGCCATCGCCCTGCCGGGAATCACCGTGCTGCTGACCACCGATCCCACGGACCTCGCGGACGGGCTCGCCCAGACCCTCGGGCTCCCGGCGCGCTTCGTGCTCGCCGCGCTGGCGGCCATGCGGCTCGTGGAGGTCATGATCACCGAGTGGAGCGTCCTCGCCGCCGCCCGGCGTGCGCGCGGGGCCGGCGGCGGCCGCGGCCCGTGGGGTGTGCTCGTGGAGTTCGGGGGCCAGGCGTTCACGCTGCTCGTGCAGTCGCTGCGCCGTGCCACCCGCCTGGCCATGACCATGGAGGCCCGCGGCTTCGGGGCGGGGCCGCGCACGTGGGCGCGCACACCGCACTACGGTCGGGTGGACGTCCTCGTGGGGGTCGCGGTCGTGGCCATCGCGGCGGGGGCGCTCGCGGTGTCCCTCGCGCTGGGCACCCACCGTTTCATCTGGCAGTGAGAGCCGCGCGCTGGGGACTCAGCCCCGCGGGGAGCCCACCAGGAAGTCCGTGAGCGTGCGGGTCAGGACCGGGTCGGTGGGGATCTCGTGCCCGTCCACCGCGGTCACCGGAACGGCCAGCCGCACGGACGACGTGAGCCACACGGCGTCCGCCGTCAAGAGATCCTCCGGGTACAGGGGACCGTGGTCCACGCCCCAGCCGTGCCGCCGCGCGGTGTCGAAGATCCGGGCCTGGGAGGTGCCGGGCAGGATGCCCCGGGAGGGTTCGGGTGTGAGCAGGGTGGGTGCGGCGTCGTCGCGGGTGCGGGCGCAGACCACCGACGACGTGGCGCCCTCCAGGATCCTGCGGTCCGTGGAGGTGGTGAACACGGCGTCCTGGGCGCCGTGGGCGCGCGCGTGCCGGACGGCCGCCATGTTCACGGCGTAGGACAGGGTCTTCACGCCGGGGAGCAGCCACGGCAGCTCGGCGTCCTCGGCGGGGTCGTGGCCGCGGTCCAGCAGCAGCACGCTCACGCCGTCACGCCGCGCGGCGAAGGCCTGCTCGGGCACCGGGGACACGGTGAGCCACGCCCAGGGCTCGCCGCCGGGCTCACCGCGGCTGATGCTGAGCTTCACGGAGTGCTCCGCGCCCAGATCCAGGGCGGTGTCCCGGGAACCGGGCCCGGCGGCGTCGAGGGCCATCGCGAGGGCGGCACGGCAGGTCTGCGCGGACGGCGCGGGCAGCCCCGCGATGCCCGCGGAGGTGCACAGCCGGGCGTGGTGCGCGGCGAACTTGTAGGCCCGGCCGTCCAGGACGTGCATGGTCTCGAAGACGCCGTCGCCGCGCGTGAGAGCCTGGTCCTCCAGGCCCACGTGCGGCCGTCCGGGGTCCACGAGACGGGGCTCGCCCGTCACGGGGGCGATGACCGCGGCCGCCATTCGCGCGGCGCCGGGTCTCACGGGGTCTCCCGCTGTTCCACGGCGGGTTCCGCCGACGGGCCGGGGTGGATGATGTCCGCGCACTCCCACACGGGGTCGGCGGCGAGGTACTCCTCCTCCTGAGCGGCCCACTGCTCCCAGTGGCTCTCGTACGCGCCACCGTCGCGCTCCAGCGCCCGCTGCCTGCGCTGCGCGGTGGGCAGCTCCACCCACACGGAGGTGTCCAGCAGGGTGCGGGCCTCACGGTGGCACGCCCCCACGCCCTCCACGAGGACGATCTCCGCGGGGCGGGTCAGACGCGGGGTGCCCGGCTCGCTGGTCAGCCAGTCCCAGGCCGTCCAGTGCGCGTCCTGCCCCCGGCGCAGCGGCTCGAGGACCTGCGAGTAGTACATTCCCATGCCCTCGGACAGGCCGCTCCAGCCGGGGTAGACGTCCTCGAGCCGGAACACCACGACGTCGCGGGAACGGCGCAGGACCGCCGCGAGCTGATCGCTCAGGGTGGTCTTCCCCGCGCCGGAGCGTCCGTCGATGCCCACGATGAAGGGCTTGCGGCTCACGGTAGGCAGCAGCCGCGCGAGGTTGAGGCCGTCCGGGAACCGGGTGATCTCGTCGTCGTGGAAACCCTCGTCGGGTGAGATCACCGGGTCGCCACCCGTTCGCCGAGCCACGTGACGAGCCCGGGGGTCGCGGCGCGGATCTGCTCCCACGCGGTGTCGAAGTCCTCGGCGCCGCCGTACCAGGGGTCGGCGATGTCCAGGTCCTCACCCGAGGGATCGACGGCGGGGTCGAAGCTGCGCATGAGGCGCACCTTGTCCGCAGCGGCACCGGGCAGCCGCTGCCGCAGCTGCTCCTGGTGGGACGCCGTCATGGCCACCAGGAGGTCGGCCTGGGCGAGCTCCCGGTCCGTGATGCGGTGGGCACTGTGCTGCGGCAGCTCGAGGTCGTTGCGTGCCAGCACCGTGCGGGCCCGGGGGTCCACGGGATTGCCGTGCTCCTCGTCGCTCACACCCGCTGAGGCGACCTCGACCTCCCGCGCGAGACCCGCGCGTTCCACCTCGGCCCGCAGCAGGGCCTCGGCCATGGGGGAGCGGCAGATGTTGCCGGTGCACACGGTGACGACGTTGAACATGGTCTCCACTGTACGGACTATCCGTTCGCAACGAGGAGCGCGGCCGTCAGGGACCCGGGGTTGTACCCCAGGTCTGGCGCTCGATGCCAGAGAGCAGCAGGTTCAGCCCCGCGATGTACTCGGAGCGGTCGTCGTGGCGCCGGAACTCCCCGAGGATCGAGTGGACGAACGGGAACTCGCGGGTGCTGGCCCGGTCCCACCGCTCGAGCTGCTCGCGGAACATCTGCTCGGCGTCCTCCGCGTCCCGCAGGTCCTGGCGCTGGGAGATCTCCGCGCCCATGCCGGAGGCGTAGTTCGTCACCGCGAGGGACGCGTGGAACTGCTGGGTGGGGTCCAGTTCCATCTGCTGCAGGATCTGGCCCGTGCACTCCCAGGTGCGCAGCGCGTTCTCCTCGTCCGGGCCGGCGTTGATCAGCTGGCCGGCGAGCCACCGGTGCTCGAGCATCTGCGCGAACAGGCACAGGGAGAGGCGGCGCAGGTCCGCCAGCGCGGCGCTCGTGGCCCGGGTGGTCCGCGGGTCGGGTTCGGGTGCGGGGAAGTCGGCGAACTGCTCCGGTCCGGTGCGCCCGGCGTCCCGCAGCGCGTGGAACTCGTGCAGGGCCCGCCCCAGCACCTCGTCCGCGACCATGGCCATCAGCTCGTCCTTGCCCGCCGCGTACCAGTAGAGGCTGGCCACGCCGCTGCCGAGCTCGGCGGCGAGTCCGCGCAGGGTGAGCCGCTGGGCGCCGTCGCGGTCCAGCACGGCGATCGCGGTGTCCACGATCGCGTCCGCCGACAACGACGCGCGACGCCGCCCGCCCGCCCTGCGCGTTCTCGGTTCGCGCCCCCCGGGACGTGGGTCGCGGGCGTCGGTGCGGCGCTCGGTGGGTGCGGCGGGGTAGCGCGGTGCGGGGTCCATGCGGCTCACCGTACGCAGGGCTCCGTGCCGGATCAAACACTGTTCCATGCGTGGCTGGTGGCTCGTGGTCCCGGGGCCGGGGGCGGCACGTTTCGGCCGCCCTTGCGGGGATGACAGCACGACGGGGTGCACGTCCGTGGACGTGCACCCCGTCGTGGGTGCGGTGCGGGGGTCCCGAGGGCCGCTGCTGCTACTTCTGGTTGGCGTTCTTGGGAGTGGTCTGCTCCCACGGCGCTTCGTCCTCGGGGGTGTCCGCGGCGATGTCGTCCACGGCGGAGGAGACCCAGTGGGACCTGTACCGGAAATCGGTCTCGTCGCCGTTCTCGTCCGTCTGGCGGTACCACTCGGTGATGGCCGGGTCGTGGGAGTCGAAGGAGTCACCGGCGGCGCGGTGGCCCTCCGCGTGCTCCACCTGCAGGGCGAAGTTGTCGCCGTGCTCGGCGAGCCCCGTGGACACGGCCTTCTCCACGGCGGACAGCGCGAACCGGGTGCGCAGGGTGGCCGGGTCGCTGCGCAGGTCGCGGTAGAGGGCGACCATCATCAGCGCCAGGATCAGCGCGAACGGCAGCGCGGAGACGATGACCAGGTTCTGCATCCCGGCCAGGGCGTCGTCACCACCCACGAGGAGCATGACGATCGCGATCCCCGCGAGGCACACACCCCAGAAGATCACGATCCACTTGCTGGGATCCGGGCGCCCGCGCTGGGTCATGGTGCCCATCACCACGGAGGCGGAGTCCGCACTCGTGACGAAGAAGATGCCGATTACCACCATGGCGAGCACCGAGGTCGCACCGGTGAGCGGGAGCTGGTCGAAGAGTCCGAACAGCATGGATTCGGAACCGTCCGCGACGGAGAGGTCCGCGCCGTTCTTGGCGAAGTACATGGCGGACCCGCCGAAGACGATGAACCACAGCACGCACACGGAGGCGGGGACCACGAGGACCACGGTCACGAACTGGCGGATGGAGCGCCCGCGGGAGATCTTGGCGATGAACATGCCCACGAACGGGGACCAGGACAGCCACCAGGCCCAGTAGTACACGGTCCAGGTGTTGGAGAACGTGGCGCTCTCCGGACCCCACGCGGCGGACTGGCCGGTCATGAAGAGGTACTCGGAGAGGTAGGTGGAGAACGTGGACGGGATCAGCGTCAGCAGGAAGACGGTGGGGCCCACGAAGAACACGAACAGCGCGAGCACGAAGGCGAGCGTCAGGTTGATGTTGGACAGGTAGCGGATGCCGCGGGAGACACCCGAGACCGCGGAGACGATGAAGCCCACGGACAGCACGGCGATGATGACGATCAGGGCGTTGTTGCCCAGCTCGCCGATCCCGCCCACGATCGAGATGCCGGAGCCGATCTGCATGGCTCCCACGCCGAGGGATGCGGCGGTGCCGAAGAGGGTCGCGAAGATCGCGAACACGTCGATCAGCTTGCCCAGGGTGCCGTCCACCCGCTTGTGACCGAGCAGCGCGGTGAACACGCGGGAGATCAGGGGCGCGCGGCCGCGGCGGTAGGCGCCGTAGGCCACGGAGACACCGACCACGGCGTAGATGGCCCAGGGATTCAGGGCCCAGTGGAACGCGGACTGCACCAGGGCGTAGACCACCATGGAGTCCTTGCCCGCCTCGGCCACGTGGGAGAACCCGGGGATCCCGGTCTCGAAGTAGGTCATGGGCTCGAAGGCGCCGTAGAACATCAGACCGATGCCCATGCCCGCCGCGAAGAGCATCGCGAGCCACGAGAAGAAGGAGTACTCGGGCTCCTCGTCGTCACGGCCCAGCTTGATGCGCCCCGTGCGGGTGAAGCCGATGAACAGCATGAAGAACACCGCCGCGGTGGACAGCAGGATGAAGAACCACCCGGTGTTGGCGGTCACCCAGGACAGCGCGGTGGAGGAGACCGAGGAGAGGCTCTCGGTGCCCAGGATGCCCCACGCGATGAAGGCGACGATCAGCAGTGCCGTGACCGTGAAGACCATCTTGTCGGTGCCGAACCGGACCCTGCGGTCCTCCACTCCCACACCCGGGACCAGGGCGGGGTGGATGCCGTGGGGGTAGGTGAGCTCGTCGATGATCTGGCGCGGCCTGCTGCGGGCGGTGGAGCCGGCGGTCGAGGCGTGGTGGGTGGACGGCTGGTCCGACGGTTGTCGGTCCGAGGAATGGGGTGGCGTGCTCAGGGCAGTTCTCCTGGTGGCAGTGGGGGAGTGGTCGATGTCGTACTGGGTGGTGCTTCTCCCGTGGACGTGGTGGACGGATCCGGCCCGGGCGTCGTGCGGTGTTTCGCCCTGGGCGTACAAACTCACGATTGTAACGCGGTATCGGTGGCGGGACTAACCCGGGAACAGGTTCTGGGCGCTTCAGGGACCATGGCTGAGTCGACCCGGCTCAACTTAGCTTGACAGCCCCTGCTCAATGTGTAAAATTGAGTCCTGAAAGCTCAAGGCTTACGGGCCGGGTGGCGCGCCCCGCGGTGAACCCCCGGTCCACGTCGGAACAACGAAGGGATAGACAATGTCTCGTGCAGTAGGAATCGACCTCGGCACCACCAACTCCGTGGTCTCCGTCCTGGAGGGCGGCGAGCCCGTGGTCATCGCCAACGCCGAGGGCAACCGCACCACCCCGTCCGTCGTCGCGTTCTCCAAGGACGGCGAGACCCTCGTGGGTGACGTGGCCAAGCGTCAGGCCGTGACCAACGTGGACCGCACCGTGGCATCCGTGAAGCGTCACATGGGCACGGACTGGACCACCGAGATCGACGGCAAGAAGTACACCCCCCAGGAGATCTCCGCCCGCACGCTCATGAAGCTCAAGGCGGACGCGGAGTCCTACCTGGGCGACAAGGTCACGGACGCCGTGATCACCGTTCCCGCCTACTTCAACGACGCCGAGCGTCAGGCCACCAAGGAGGCCGGTGAGGTCGCGGGCATGAACGTGCTGCGCATCGTCAACGAGCCCACCGCGGCGGCCCTGGCCTACGGCCTGGAGAAGGGCAAGGAGGACGAGCTCATCCTCGTCTTCGACCTCGGTGGCGGCACCTTCGACGTCTCCCTGCTGGAGGTCGGCAAGGACGAGGACGACTTCTCCACCATCCAGGTCCGCTCCACCGCCGGCGACAACCGCCTGGGCGGCGACGACTGGGACCAGCGCATCGTGGACTGGCTGCTGCAGCAGGTGAAGTCCAAGTCCGGCGCGGACCTGTCCAAGGACAAGATCGCCCTGCAGCGCCTGAAGGAGTCGGCGGAGCAGGCCAAGAAGGAGCTCTCCTCGGCCACCTCCACCACCATCTCCCTGCAGTACCTGTCCGTGACCCCCGAGGGTCCCGTGCACCTGGACGAGAAGCTCTCCCGCGCCAAGTTCGAGGACCTCACCAAGGACCTGCTGGCCCGCACGGAGAAGCCGTTCAAGGACGTCATCGCCGAGGCCGGGATCAACGTCTCTGACATCGACCACGTGGTGCTCGTGGGTGGTTCCACCCGCATGCCCGCCGTGGTGGAGAAGGTCACCGAGCTGGCCGGCAAGGCCCCCAACAAGGGCGTGAACCCGGACGAGGTCGTGGCCATCGGCGCCGCCATCCAGGCGGGTGTCCTCAAGGGCGACCGCAAGGACGTGCTGCTGATCGACGTGACCCCGCTGTCGCTGGGCATCGAGACCAAGGGCGGCGTGATGACCAAGCTCATCGAGCGCAACACGGCCATCCCCACCAAGCGCTCCGAGACGTTCACCACGGCGGAGGACAACCAGCCGTCCGTGTCCATCCAGGTCTTCCAGGGTGAGCGCGAGTTCACCCGGGACAACAAGAACCTGGGCACGTTCGAGCTGACCGGGATCGCCCCGGCTCCCCGCGGCATGCCGCAGATCGAGGTCACCTTCGACATCGACGCGAACGGCATCGTGCACGTCTCCGCCAAGGACAAGGGGACGGGCAAGGAGCAGTCCATGACCATCACGGGCGGCACCTCGCTGTCCAAGGACGACATCGACCGCATGGTCAAGGACGCCGAGGCGAACGCGGACGCGGACAAGCAGCGCCGTGAGGCCGCCGACCGCCGCAACAACGCCGAGCAGCAGGCCTACTCCGTGGAGAAGCTGCTCAAGGACGACGAGGGGAAGATCCCCGAGGACGTCAAGACCGAAGTCCAGGCGGACGTCGACGCCGTCAAGGCCGCGCTCGAGGGTGACGACGACGACGCCGTGAAGGCCGCGTTCGAGAAGCTGCAGGCCTCCCAGACCAAGATCGGTGAGGCGCTGTACGCCCAGTCCCAGAACGAGGGTGCCGCCGGTGCTCAGGCCGGTGCGGCCGGAGCCGAGGGCGCCCAGGCTAAGGACGACGACGACATCGTCGACGCCGAGGTCGTGGACGACGACAACAACGGGAAGAAGTGAGCATGAGCGACTCCGAGAACCCCCAGGGCAACGGCGAGTCCGTGCCGGAGGACCCGGACCGGTCGGCGCAGGACGCCCAGCAGGACGGTGCCGGTCAGGAGCAGGAGGGGCTGACCGTGGACGACATCCTGGACACCCCTCAGTCCCAGGACGCCCAGGCCGGGGACACGCAGGCCTCGGACGCGGCGTCGTCGCAGGACGACGCCGCCCCGGCGGGCCAGTCCGCCGCGCATAAGCTCGCGGACGAACGACTCGAGGACCTGCGTCGGCTGCAGGCGGAGTTCGTGAACTTCAAGAACCGCACCGCGCGTGAGAAGGATCAGCTGCGGGACTTCGTCTCCGGCGAGATGATCACCGCGCTGCTGCCGGTCCTGGACGACGTCGACGCCGCTCGCAAGGCCGGGGACCTCGAGGACGGCCCGTTCGCCGCGATCGCGACCAAGCTCGAGGACGCCCTGGGCAAGAAGGGCCTCACCCGGATCGGGGAGGTGGGGGAGATCTTCGACCCCACCGTCCACGAGGCTGTGCTGCAGCAACCCACCGACGAGGTGGAACCGGACCACGTGTCCATGGTGCTGCGCTCGGGCTTCCGTGTGGGCGCTCGAGTGGTCCGGGCGGCCCAGGTGGCCGTGGCCACGAAGCCGTAACGCAAGAAATTCCTCGGGGCGGGTCCGCATGACGGGACCCGCCCCGAGTTCCACAGGGAAGTACCAGGAGGAAGGAGGCGTCATGGCCAGTCAGGACTGGATCGACAAAGATTTCTACACTGTCCTGGGCGTCTCCAAGGACGCATCCCAGGCGGACATCAAGAAGGCTTACCGCAAGCTGGCCCGTAAGTACCACCCGGACCAGAACCCGGGGGATGCGGCCGCGGAGAAGAAGTTCAAGGACATCACCGAGGCCAATTCGGTGCTGTCGGACCCCGAGGAACGCAAACAGTACGACGCGATCCGGGCCATGGGTTCCGGGGCGCGGTTCACCGCCGGTGGCCCCGGTGGCGCGAGCAACGCTGGCGGCGCCGGGTTCGAGGACCTCTTCGGGGGTCTGTTCAACGGCGGCGGTGGCCGCAGGAGCTACTCCACCTCCGGGGGTGGCGGGTTCGAGGACCTGTTCGCGCAGTTCGGCGGCCAGGGCGGCAATTCGCGGTTCGGCGGGGGCTTCGGTGGCGGCCAGGGCGGCTTCGGTGGGGGTCAGGGCGGATTCGGTGGCTACCAGGCACCGCCCGCCAAGGGTGAGGACATCCACACCACGACCACGATCCCGCTGCGTTCCGCGTACAACGGCACCACGGTGAAACTGCGCCGGGGCAACGGCCAGTCCACCACGGTGCGCGTGCCCAAGGGCGTCAAGGATGGGCAGCGATTGAAGATCGCGGGCAAGGGACACTCGGGGCCCGGTGGCCACGGGGACCTGTTCGTGACCGTCAAGGTCAAGGAGCACCCGTTCTTCACCCGCGAGGGCCAGGACGTGCACGTGGACATCCCGGTGACCGCTGCGGAGGCCGGACTCGGGACCACCGTGCAGGTGCCCACGCTGGACGAGGGCCACGTGACCGTGCGGGTCCCCGCGGGGACGTCGTCCGGGCACCGGATGCGTGTCAAGGGCAAGGGCTTCACGTCCGGGTCCACCACGGGGAACATGATCGTGACCGTGCAGATCCAGCTCCCCGCGGACCTCGACGACGCCGCCCAGGACGCCCTGCGCGCCTTCGCCCGGGCCACGGAGGGCTTCGACCCCCGCGGTTCCCTGAACGAGGAGGCGGCGGTCTGAGATGCCACTGGACTTCACCCAGCCCGTGTTCGTGATCTCGGTCGCCGCGGAACTCGCGGACATGCACCCGCAGACGCTGCGCCAGTACGACCGCATGGGGCTCGTGACCCCGTCCCGCGCCTCCGGGCGGGCGCGGCGCTACTCGCAGCTGGACGTGCAGAAGCTGCGGCAGATCCAGGAGCTCTCCCAGGAGGGGGTCTCACTGGAGGGCATCAAGCGGATCATGCAGCTGGAGAACCAGGTGCAGGCACTGCAGTCCCGTGTCACGGAGCTGTCCGAGGAGCTGGAGCAGGAGCGGAGGGCCCGGCGGGAACGGGACATGATCTTCACCGCCGGCTCCGGCGGGGACGTGGTGCGGATCGCCCGCGGGTCCCGCCGTCCGCCGCGCAAGGTGTCCCAGGCACTGATGCTGTACCGGCCGGCCAAGCCCGACGCCGGAGCGCAGGGGGCCGAGGAGAAGCCTGCGAGCTCCTCCGCCCGACGCGCGCCGCGCGGACGCACCGCAAGTTGACGTCCTCGCACAACTGCTCCCCGCACCACGAACGAGGTGCGGGGAGCAGTTGCCGTGGTGGCCCGTCGGCGCGCCCGGAGGGGAGCTGCCGGCCCGGGCGTGCCGTGGTCAGCGGCGCCGGTACGTCAGGTCCCGGGGCACCCGCCCCGCCTCGGTGGCCTTGCGCTCGAAGCTCGTGAGAACGCGTCCGTCCCAGCGCGGGGCCCAGCCGGCGTCGGGATGCTCCTCGTCCGCGGCGGGACCGGGGTGGACGTTCTCGAAGTCCGCGTCCGCGGCATCCAGCACCTCGCGCATCACCACGGCGTACTCCTGCCAGTCCGTGGCCAGCCGCCACAGCCCGCCCGGTTCGAGCACCCGGGCCGCGAGGTCCGCGAAACCGGGGGAGACCAGGCGGCGCTTGTGGTGGCGGGTCTTGTGCCACGGGTCCGGGAAGAACACCCACAGCTCCCGGACGGATGCGGGTTCGAGCATGTGCTCCAGCACCTCGGGGGCGTTGGCCTGTGCCACGCGCACGTTCTCCACCCCGGCCTGGGCGGCCTTCATGAGCAGGTCCGCGATGCCGGGCTTGTAGACCTCCACGGCCAGGTGGTCCAGCTCCGGGTGGGCCGCGGCGTGGGCGACGATCGCCTCGCCCAGTCCCGAGCCGATCTCCACCACCAGGGGTGCCTCCCGTCCGAACGCCGCCCGGTGGTCCAGCCGGTACGAGGGGTCCACGGAGGTGTCCGTCATGACGCGGGGGATGTCCAGGACCCAGTCCCCGGCGTGCTCGTCCCACGCCTTCTGGCGCTTGGGGGACAGCCGGTCACCGCGGCGCACGAAGGAGAAGGGCTGCCGGTGGAATGCCGCGGGAGTCGCCGGACCCGCGTTCTGCGAGGCGGCGGGAGCTCCGGCGGGGGAGTCCGGCAGGGCGGCGTCGGGCGCGGCGGGATCTGGGTTCTGATCGGTGGATTCCATCGAGGCCATCCTAGGTGGGCCGTCATGGGAGGTCACGACGGGCCGGCCCGGCCCTACGATGAAGGTCTGCCCGCCCGCCGCGTCCCTGCGTGATCAGGAGGTCCCGCGTGTCCGAGAACCCCGAGCCCGCCCGCACCCGACTGGGGCTCGGTCCCCGCGCGGACCGGATCGTGCTCGTGGGCGCCCTGGGTCTGCTCTCCGCCGTGAGTCCCCTGGCCACGGACATGTACCTCCCGTCCATGCCGGAGATGGCGCGGTGGTTCGACACCCCGGCGAGCATGGTCCAGCTGAGCCTCACCGCCTACATGGTGGGGATGGCGCTGGGGCAGTTCCTGCTGGGGCCGCTCTCGGACGTGCTCGGGCGGCGCAGGCTCATGATCGGGGGCAACCTGGTCTTCCTGCTGGCCTCCCTGGGCATCGTGCTGGCCCCGGGCATCGGCCTCGTGCTGGCCCTGCGGCTGCTGCAGGGGATTGCGGGAGCGGCCGGTGTGGTGATCGCGCGCGCGGTGGTCTCGGACATCGCCCGCGGCCACCGGGCGGCGCAGCTGTACTCCGTGCTCTCCCTGATCACCTCGCTGGCGCCCGTGGTGGCACCCCTGGCCGGCGGGGTGATCGCCACCGTGGCGGACTGGCGCACGGCCTTCGTGGTGCTCACCGGCTTCGGGGCCGTGATGCTCGCCTGCTCGGTGTTCGTGATCCCCGAGACCCTGCCCCGCGGGGCCCGTTCCACCGGCGGGGTGGGCCGGATCCTGCGCAACGCCGGGCGCGTCGTCGGCGACCGGCCGTTCACGCTGTACGCGCTGAGCTTCGCGTTCGCGTTCGGTGCGCTGTTCTCCTACATCTCGGCGTCCTCGTTCGTGATCCGGAACGTCCTGGGGTTCAGTGCCCTGGGGTACTCGGTGGTCTTCGCGCTCAACGCGTGCGGCTCGATCACCACGGGCGTGGTCAACACCAAACTGGTGGGGTCCAGGGCGCCGGAGTCCCTGCTGCTCACGGGGGTGGCCGGACTCGCGGTCTTCTCCGTGCTCAACCTGGCCCTGGTGCTGCTGGGGGTCGTGGGGATCCCCACCCTCGTGCTCATCTTCCTCGCTCAGTCCTGCATGGGATTCGTGCTGGGCAACGCCGTGGCCCTGGCGCAGCGCCGGGCGCAGGCCCGCGGGCTCTCGGGCACGGGTGCGGCGGTCGTGGGCACGGCGCAGTTCGTCATGGCGGGGCTCGTCACGCCCCTGACCGGGCTCGGCGGGGAGTTCACCGCGGTGCCCATGCTGGTGTGCATGGCCGGGTGCGCAGCGGTCTCGCTGCTGCTGGCGCTGGCCGCGCGGAAGTAGTCGCGATCCCGCGGGTCCCCGCTGATCCCGTGGGCCCCGGGCGCTCGTCGCGGGCCCGTGCGCACCTGGGCGGGGACGGCCCGGCCGCGCGGCGACGTCGTCCGGGGCAGGCGCGCGACATCGCCGCGCAATCAAGCGTCCGGGCCGTGCGGGAACGGCCCGATGTGGTTCACTGTCCCAAACAATGACGTGGTTCACAGTTGATCCGTGGCGTCCCGCCTCCCGCACGAACGAGAGACACCTCCATGCTCGATTCGCTCCAATCCCTCCTCGACACGCTCGACGGCATCGTCTGGGGTCCCTTCATCCTGATGCCGCTGCTGCTGGGCACGGGGATCTACCTGACCGTCCGGCTGACCGGGCTGCAGGTCACCAAGCTGATCCCCGCGCTGCGTCTCGCGCTGTTCGAGCGGGCGGACAAGGACGCCCCCGGCGGCGACGTCTCCCAGTTCCAGGCGCTGACCACGGCGCTCGCGGCCACCGTGGGCACCGGCAACATCGTGGGTGTGGCCACGGCCATCTCCATCGGCGGGCCCGGCGCGCTGTTCTGGATGTGGGTCACCGGCATCCTGGGCATGGCGTCCAAGTACTCGGAGGCGTTCCTGGGCGTGCGCTTCCGCACCCGGGACGCCAAGGGCGAGATCTCCGGCGGCCCCCAGTACTACCTGTTCCGCGGCATCCCCAACGGGTTCGGCAAGTTCCTGTCGCTGTTCTTCGCCGTGGCCGCCGTGCTGGCGTCCTTCGGGATTGGCAACATGACCCAGGGCAACTCGATCTCCGCCAACGTGGAGTCCTCGTTCGGGGTGCCCGTGTGGCTCACCGGCGCCGTCCTGGCCGTGCTCACGCTGCTCGTGCTCGTGGGCGGGATCAAGTCCATCGGCAAGGTCACCTCGGCGCTCGTCCCCGTGATGATCGTCTTCTACGTCCTGGGTGCCCTGTTCATCCTGGCGGTCAACATCGACGCCGTTCCGGCCGCGTTCGGGGCCATCTTCTCCACCGCGTTCACCGGCCACTCTGCCGTGGGCGGGTTCACCGGCTCGGTCATCATCATGGTGGTGCAGATGGGCGTGGCCCGCGGCATCTTCTCCAACGAGTCCGGCATGGGCTCGGCCGCCATCGCCGCGGCCGCGGCCCAGACCACGCACCCCGTGCGCCAGGGCCTCGTGTCCATGACCCAGACGTTCATCGACACCATCATCGTGGTGACCTGCACGGGGCTCGTGATCGTCACCACCGGCGTGTGGACCCAGGGTGAGGACTTCGCCGCGACCATGACCGGTGACGCCTTCAGCCACGGCCTGCCCGGTGGGTGGGGTCACCTGATCGTGACCCTGGGGCTCGTGCTGTTCGCCTACTCCACCATCCTGGGCTGGGCCTACTACGGCGAGCGCTGCATGGAGCGGCTCTTCGGCCGGGCCGCGGTGATGCCATACCGCGTGTTCTTCTCGGTCATCGTGTTCGTGGGCTGCAGCGTGCCGCTGGCCATGGTGTGGTCCTTCGCGGACCTGATGAACGGGCTCATGGCCATCCCCAACCTGATCGGTCTGCTGATCCTCTCCGGTCTGATCGCCCGCGAGACCAGGCACTACCTGAGCAACGATCCGCACCTGCGCGCGGACCGGCTGCAGGTGGACGGTTTCATGGCAGGACACCCGGGGGCGATCGACAGCTACGTGGCACCGGAGCGGGCACGCGTCACCCGCGCCCGTTGACCCGCGTTCCACCGCGCGGGCGCCTCGATCCGCACTGACCTGCACGAATGCCGACGGCCCGCCCCTCACGCCACGTGAGCGGCGGGCTGTCGGCACGTGTGTGCCACACCACGATTTCCCGTGGTCGCCGTGTACCCTCGGACTCCATGACCAACAGCTCCACCGCCGTATCGCCGCCCCATGTCCATTCGGGACCCACCCGGGGACTGAGCAACCGCCACATCCAGCTGATCGCCATCGGCGGTGCCATCGGCACCGGGCTGTTCATGGGATCTGGGCGCACCATCTCGCTGGCGGGCCCCTCCGTGGTGTTCGTGTACATGCTCATCGGGTTCATGCTCTTCTTCGTGATGCGCGCCATGGGGGAGCTGCTGCTCTCGAACCTGCACTACAAGACGTTCGCGGACTTCGCCGCGGACCTGATCGGGCCGTGGGCCGGGTTCTTCGTGGGCTGGTCCTACTGGTTCTGCTGGATCGTCACCGCGGTCGCGGAACTGGTGGCCATCACGGGGTACGTGCAGTTCTGGTGGCCGGCGGTGCCGCTGTGGCTGCCCACGGTGATCGTGCTGGCCCTGGTGTTCCTGCTGAACGCGGCGAGCGTGAAGAGCTTCGGCGAGATGGAGTTCTGGTTCGCACTCATCAAGATCGTGGCCATCCTCGCGCTGATCGCGGTGGGCGCCTTCATGGCCATCACGCACTTCACGTCCCCGGACGGGAACGTGGCGCAGGTTTCCAATCTCTGGAACGACGGCGGCTGGTTCCCCCACGGCGCCATGGGAGTGGTCGCGGGATTCCAGATTGCCGTGTTCGCCTTCGTGGGCGTGGAGCTCGTGGGGACCACGGCGGCCGAGGCGCGCGACCCCCGCACCACCCTTCCCCGGGCCATCAACTCCGTGCCCGTTCGCATCCTGATCTTCTACGTGGGCTCCCTGCTGGCCATCCTCGTGGTCACGCCGTGGCGGTCGATCGATCCGGAGCAGTCCCCCTTCGTGGCCATGTTCGCGCTGGCCGGGCTCGCCGGTGCGGCCTCCGTGGTGAACTTCGTGGTGCTCACCTCCGCGATGTCCTCCTCCAACTCCGGTGTGTTCTCCACGTCCCGCATGATGTTCGGGCTCTCCGCCGAGGGCAGCGCCCCGCGGTTCTTCCGCGGGCTCAACCGGGTGGGGGTGCCGGTGCGCGCGCTGTTCCTCACCGCCCTGGTGCTGCTGCTGACCGTCCCGGTGCTCTACGCGGGGGACTCGATCATCGAGGCGTTCACGCTCATCACGTCCGTGGCCTCCATGCTGTTCATCTTCGTGTGGTCCATGATCCTGATCTCCTACATCTGCTACCGCCGCAGGCACCCGGAGCGCCACGCCGCGTCCGAGTACAAGATGCCCGGGGGCATCGTGATGTGCGTGGTGGTGCTGGCGTTCTTCGCGTTCGTGGTGTGGACGCTGACCACCGAGCCGGAGACGGCCACCGGACTCGTGGCGGTGCCCGTGTGGCTGGTGCTCCTGGGCATCTCGTGGGCGTTCGTCCGGCGCACCGCATCCCACCGGCAGGCCTTCGAGTGGTTCAAGAAGGAGATGGCCCGGCCCGTCGAGCACGAACACACCGGGCGGTAACCGGCCACGCTGATCCCCGCCCCGTGGCGGGGATCGTGCTTAGGTGGGGGCATGACACGACTGCCCGAACCCCTGACCCTGACCAGCCCCCACGGCACCGGCTCGGTGCTGAGCTACGGTGCCCACGCGGTGTCCTGGGCTCCCGAGGGACACGAGCCCGTGCTGTGGCTGTCCTCGCGCGCCCACAACGAGACGGGCCGTGCCATCCGCGGCGGGGTGCCCGTCTGCTTCCCGTGGTTCGGTCCGGGCCGCACGGGTGACATGGAGCCCGCCCACGGCTTCGCCCGCATCACGGACTGGCAGCTCACGGAGCAGGGTGAGGACGGGGAGGGCAACGCCTTCGCGCAGTTCACGCTGACCCCCGCGGACGTGGCAGCGGAGCTGCGGGCGTCCTTTCCCCACGAGTTCGAGGCGCGCCTGCGCATGAGCGTGGGCTCGCGGCTGCGTCTGGAGCTCACGGTCACCAACACCGGCGCCGAGACCTTCGAGGCCGAGGAGGCCCTGCACACCTACCTGCACGTGGGGGATGCGCAGCGCGTCACCGTCACGGGCCTGGAGGGCGCCCCCTACTTCGACAAGGTCTCCAAGGAGCAGCGCACGCAGTCCGGGGAGCTCACGATCACCGGTGAGACGGACGCCGTCTTCGCCCACCGGGGAGAGGTGCGCGTCACGGATCCCGCACTGGGCCGCGAGCTGGTGATCTCCAAGGAGGGCTCGGACAGCACCGTGGTGTGGAACCCCTGGGCGGACGAGGCCGTGGCCATGGCGGACTTCGCGGACGACGAGTGGCAGCGCATGCTCTGCGTGGAGGCCGGCAACGTCATGGGCTCCCCGGTCCGGCTCGCCGCGGGGGAGAGCCACACGATCGCCCAGGTCATCGAGGTGCGGGAGCTGCCGACCGGGGTGGCCTGAGCCGCCCGGAGCGGCTCTCCAGCCCGCAGTGGAAGAGCCGCGAACTGCGGCGCGGTGGCGCCGGGATCGTGTCCCGGTGCCACCGCCCCGCGGCACTGTCCCCCGGCGGCACTGTCCCCCGGAGGGGTCCGGCCGGCATGCCGGTGCTCGTGCGTCCGCCCCGCCGGTGTGCGGACACCGGGCCGGGCGCGGCCGGGCGGCTCAGGAGCGCGCGGCGGCGTCGTGCCCCGTGACGGGTGCCGGGGCGGGAGCGGACCCGGTCTCCGAGAGCGCGGGAGTGGAGGAGGAGAGGTCCACCGTGTGGTGGATCTGGGCGTCCAGGGCCCCGGGGTGGGTGCCCATGAAGGCGTCGATCTCCTCCGTGGTGGCATTGAACTTGGGGTCGTGCTCCAGGTACAGCTTGGTCTCCCGCACCACCAGGCCGGACAGGATGATCAGTCCGATCAGGTTGGGGATGGCCATGAGCCCGTTCATGATGTCCGAGAAGGTCCACACGAGCGTCAGCGGGGCCAGGGCGCCCAGTCCTGCGGCGATGGAGAAGACCACGCGGTAGACGACGGCTGCCCGCGCGCCCGCGAGCCGCTCCACGTTGCGCTCGCCGTAGTACGCCCAGCCGAGCACGGTGGAGTACCCCAGCAGCACGAGGCAGATGGTCACGATGGTGCCGCCCCACGAACCCGGCAGGCCGGTGGCGAAGGCCCGGGAGGTCATGGTGGCGGTGTCGCCCTGGTTCCACATCCCGGTGGTGAGGATGACGAAGCCCGTGATGGAGATGACCACCAGGGTGTCCACGAACGTCTGGGTCATGGACACCAGGCCCTGCCGCACGGGGTGGCTGGTCTGGGCGATGGAGGCGGCGATGGAGGCGGTGCCCATGCC
This sequence comes from Kocuria tytonis, assembly GCF_003226895.2. Taxonomy (GTDB): domain Bacteria; phylum Actinomycetota; class Actinomycetes; order Actinomycetales; family Micrococcaceae; genus Kocuria; species Kocuria tytonis. The sequence goes on along the minus strand of NZ_PNJG02000002.1, from coordinate 2,522 downwards.
GGACTCGTTGGAGAACAGCGAACGCGCGGCACCCATGCGCATGGCCACCAGCACCGTGGAGCCCACGAAACCACCGGTGGCGCCCATGGGGGTGAAGGCACCCGTGAATATGAGCCGCAGCGCCTCGGGGATGCCGTGGAAGTTGACCCCGATGATGTACAGCCCGGAGCCGATGTAGAGCACGATCATCAGCGGCACCATGTACGTGGTGATCTTGGCGATGGACTGGATGCCGCCGAGCAGCGCGAGCCCCGTTCCCACGGCGAGCACCACGGCGGTGATGATGGGCGCCACGTGGAAGGTGTGGTCCAGGTTGGAGGCGATCGCGTTGCCCTGGGTCATGTTGCCGATGCCGAAGGTGGCCACCACGCAGCACACCGCGAAGATCACGGACAGCGCGCGGCCGAACTTGTTGGGGATGCCGCGGGCCAGGTAGACCTGCGGGCCGCCCGTGAGGTGCCCGGCGGTGTCACGGGTGCGGAAGCGCACGCCCAGGAAGCACTCCGCGTACTTGGAGGCCATCCCGAACAGCGCGGTGATCCACATCCAGAACAGGGCACCGGGGCCGCCGATCGACATGGCCGCGGCCACACCCACGATGTTGCCCGTTCCCACGGTGGCGGCCAGGGCGGTGGACATGGCGGCGAACGAGGAGATGTCACCCTTCTCGCCGGTGGCCCGGGATCGCCGCCCGAAGCCCAGGCTCATGGCCTTGGTGAAGAATCGGATCTGGATGCCACGCAGTCGGAACGTCATGAAGACGCCGGTCCCGAACAGGAGGGGCAGCAGCAGCCACGGCCCCCAGATCAGATCGCGAACGGTGTCCAAGGTGCTTTGGAGGGTGTCCATGGGGGTACGGAGCTTTCCGTGAGGTGTGATGCGGATTGCTGACCAAACCTAGCAGTACCCCTCGGGGCGCGGTGCCCCGCCTTTTGCGCCCGGGGCGGAAAAGGCGACGACGCCGCAGGGTGGCCTGCGGCGTCGTCGTGACGGGATGCGCGTGGGGCGCTACTTCTGCACCACGAGGGCCGCGCCGATCGCGGCGAGGAAGGCGTCCTTGGAGAGCTGGATGCCCTGCTCGGACGGGCGGATGCCGTCCTCCTGGGTCATCTCCGGGTTGCGGAAGTACATGGTGAGCAGCCCGGCGCTGAACGCGAGCAGGCCAGCGCCGGCCAGTCGCCTGGACACGAACGGCGTGACCAGGGCGGCGCCCACGGCCAGCTCGGTGCCCGCGATGAACGTGGCGAAGGTCCGGGAGTCCCACTCGGCGAACTGGGGGACACCGGTGGCGGCGAACTGCTTGAGGCCCTCGGCCGCCTGGGCGTCCATGCCGAGCTTGCCGTAGCCGGACTGCAGCAGGTAGGCGCCGGGGATGCCGCGGAGGACGGCGTTGGAGATGCGCATGGGAAGAGCCTTTCGTCGTGGTGGGACGGGGTCGGAGCACCCGTCCGGATCGTCGTTCATGCTAACAGCGGCACCTTTCCCGGTGCCCCGTCGGTGCGCCATGCCCACAGCGAACGCCTCCGGCCGGTGCGCAACGCGGTGCCTAGGGTGGTGCCACGCTGCGCGCACCGCGCGCTCATGAAAGGAGAGCCCCGTGGACATTACCACCATGAAGAAGATCCTCCTGGTCCTGACCAGCCAGGACACCCTGGGTGAGACGGGCGAGCCCACCGGGTACAACGTGGCCGAGGCCTCCCACCCGTGGAAGGTGTTCCGCGACGCCGGGTACTTCGTGGACTTCGCGTCCATCGCCGGCGGGCAGCCCCCGCAGGACGAGGTGCAGCAGGACGATCCCGTCCAGGTGGAGTTCACGCAGGACGAGACCGCCAAGGCCTCCCTCTACAACACCCCCAAGGTCTCGGTGGTGGACCCCTCCCAGTACGACGCCGTGTACCTGGTGGGCGGGCACGGCACCATGTGGGACTTCACGGGCAACGCGGACCTGCAGCGGCTCGTGGCCGCCGTCTACGACGACGGCGGCGTGGTGGGCGCCGTGTGCCACGGCCCCTCCGGGCTGCTGGACGTGGAGCTTGCCAACGGCGTGGGTCTGCTGTCCGGGCGCAGGGTGGCGGCCTTCACCAACGACGAGGAGGTCGCCGCGGGCAAACAGGACGTGGTGCCGTACCTGCTGCAGGACAGGCTCGAGGAGCAGGGTGCCACCGTCAAGGTCGCGGAGAACTGGGAGGAGAACGTCCAGGTGGACGAGCGCCTCGTCACCGGGCAGAACCCGCAGTCTGCGGCCGGTGTGGCCAAGGAGATGACCAAGCTGCTCACCGAGGTGGTCCGCGAGCAGAAGGCGCAGGAGGAGCAGTCGGCCCAGGAGCTGCGCGCGGAGCACGACGCGGAGAAGGCGGCGGACGAGGAGGACTGACCTCCCCCCGGTGCGTGGCTCGCCACGTGGACCACCTGCCCGTCGTCCTGCGGCGGTGAGGTTCCGCGCCGGCGGGGGGTCGATGTACGCGGGGCCCACGGCGTTCACGCGGATCCCCCGCTGGGCGTAGTCCACACCGGTCTGCTTG
>NZ_PNJG02000001.1 GCF_003226895.2 Kocuria tytonis | reverse complement strand
CGGCGGACGAGGAGGACTGACCTCCCCCCGGTGCGTGGCTCGCCACGTGGACCACCTGCCCGTCGTCCTGCGGCGGTGAGGTTCCGCGCCGGCGGGGGGGGGGGGGGGGGGGGGGGGGGGGGGGGGGGGGGGGCAGCGGTGCGCGGCCCGTGACTCATTCTGGCGGGTCCTGGCTCCGGCGCCCCCGGTGGGGAGAGACTGAGGGTGCCCGCATCGACGTCGACGTCCAGGAGTTCCCATGTCAGAGTTCACGTCCCGAGTAGCACTGGTCACCGGAGCGGCCTCCGGGATCGGCGCGGCGATCGCGAAGGATCTGGCGCGCCGCGGCGCCAAGGTGGTGGTCACGGACATCGACGCCACGGGCATCGACGACGTGGTGCAGGCCATCATGGCCGCCGGAGGCGATGCCGCGGGGATCCGTCAAGACGTCGCGAGCAGGGACGATGCGCAGGCCGCCGTGGACTTCGCGGTCCAGACGTACGGCGGGTTGCACTACGCCGTGAACAACGCCGGCGTGGGCGGGCAGACCGAGGCGCTGGGGGAGACCGACATCGCCGCATGGGAGCGCACGGTGGCCATCGACCTCAACGGGGTGGCCTACGGGATGCACGCCCAGCTGCCGGTGATCGAGCAGCACGGGGGTGGGGCCATCGTGAACGTGGGCTCCATCCACTCCACCGTGGCCACCATGGTGGGCAACTCCGCCTACACCACCGCCAAGCACGGCCTGGTGGGTCTCACCAAGCAGACCGGTGTGGACTACGCCCAGCGGGGGATCCGCGTGAACGCCGTGGGCCCCGCGTACATCGACACCCCGCTGCTGGCGGACCTGCCGCCGCAGGTGCTCGCGGAGCTGATCGCCAAGCACCCCATGGGACGGCTGGGCACACCCGAGGAGGTCGCGCAGTTGACCGCGTTCCTGCTCTCGGACGCCGCATCCTTCATCACCGGGTCCTACTACCTGGTGGACGGCGGGTACGTGGCGGTGTGACGCCCTGAACCCGCGTCCGTTCCTGGGCCGCAGGGGGCGACGACGGCGCGCCGGTCGTGATGTGCGTTCGCAACGCCCACCCGTGAATACGATGTTTCCATGTCAGACGCGACACGGTCCGGAAATGCAGCGGAGGGAGCGGCGGAATCCCCTGTTCCGCAGGTGGAGTCCTACGACGACATCGCCCGCGGGCTGCACCGGTTGCGGTCGGAGGCGGGAGGGATCTCGTACGCCCGGATCACCCAGCGCATCGAACGGGCGCGGCGTGAACGGGGCGTGGACGAATACAGCGCGCGTCCGGCCCGATCCACCGTCTACGACGCCTTCAGCTCCGGTCGCAGCCGGTTGAGCGCGGAGCTGGTGGAGGAGATCGCACTCGCCCTGGGGGCGGACGCCGAGGGGGGGGGCACGCGGATGGCGGAAACGGTGTCTGCATGCCCGCCCCGCACCCGAGCCCCTGCTTGTTCAGGAACGGGAATCCACGCCGTCGGATGTCTCCCTGGCACGGCCGGCAACCGACGAGGAGCCTCGAGTTCTCTGGGGCAGCAGCGTGGGCAGCGAATCCGGCAGGACGGCGGGTGCGGCTCGACCAGGGCCCTGGATGGTGCTGACCGTGATGTGCCTCTGCCTGGTGCTGAACCTTATGGGAAAGTATCTGCACCAGGGCATGCGGCTGCCGCTCCACATGGACATGACGGGTACGGCAGTGTCCGCCATTGCCCTGGGCCCATGGTTCGGCGTGACCGTGGGGTTGGCGAGCAATGCGCTCGGGACCTTCACGGACGGGCCGGGAGCCCTGCTGTTCGCACCGGTGAACACGGTGGGTGCACTGATCTGGGGCTACGGGGTCCGGCACTTCGGGAGGGGGCGGACCCTGGTCTCCTACTTCCGCCTGTGCGTGCTCGCTGCGGTGGGCTGCACTCTCACCGCGGCACCGGTGATCCTTCTCCTGTTCCCCGGCCGGGAGCTGACGCAGACGGGCACGTTCGGGGAGGCGCTCGGTGCGGCTGGTGCATCACTGGTCTTCACGGTCTTCTCGGCGAACGGGGCCTACTCGATGGTGGACAAGCTACTCACCGGATTCATTGCCCTGGTGGTCCTGCAACGGGTCCATGCGCGGGTGCCCGTTCTCGTGCCCGCGCCGGACGCGGTCGGCGCGCGCGGAAGAACCAGACACGGGTGGCTCACGCCCTATGCGAATAAAGGCATACGACCTGGTCGAGTTGTCCGGAAACGTCCGGAAACAGTGAGATCCCCGAATTCTGATGCGCTGGTGAACTAGTCCTCCCCACAATGGGCTTACCGATCGCGGGCTGCGACCGGTACCGGAACGACGTCGTGGGGAGAGCTGCCGTGGGGAGTCACGCGAAAAAGACGTATGGCGCGGACGGGAGCATGGATCGTGTCCTGGGTGCGGCGTACCACGCACCGTACGGGACGCCCCTGGGTCCCGACGACGTCCGGGTCGAGGAGCTGGCCCACGGGGAGCCGGGTCGCTCAGACGGGCGCGCAGTCGTGCGACGGCTGCGGCTGCGCGCCCGGGGGACGGATGAGCGGGACCACGAGCACGAACTGCGCGTGGACGAGCGGGGCCTCGGGCACCCCCTGGTGGACGGAACTCCGCTCCCCGGAGGTGTGGTGGGCCCCGCTCTTGGCGAGCAGATCGCCCCGGACGACCCTGATCTCGAGGTCCTGTGGGTGGACCAGGTGCTGCGCGGAGATGCCGAGGCGCGCCTGAGCATGTGCGAGGCTGCCCGCGCTGCGCCGGCCCCGCCCTGGGAGGGCGACGGCGTGGGCGCAGCCCTGGAACGGGCGGAACGCAACGTGGTGAGCTACCAGGACGAGTGGGCAAGCACCGAGGACGTGCGCAAGGACGAATCACTGTCCACCTGGCTGCGAAGGCACACGCCGTACATGACGGCGCCGTGGGAGCTGTTCCGGCTGGACCTGGATTCCGAAGAGTGCCTGGGACACCGGGTCGAGAAGTACGTCTTCCTGCGCGAGTACGCCTGCCGTGACGCCCAGGACTCGAACGGCCCCCGGATCCGCTACCTGCTCCACGCCTTCGATCCCAGGAACCGTGCGCCGGAGACCTTTCAGCTGGTGGACGGCACACCCTTCACCGCGTTCATCGGCGTCCGGACGGACGGCCCCGCCGTGGTGGCGTACGACGCGGACGGCGTGCTTCCCCGGGACCTTCTGGAACCCCACCTGGTTCCGCTGCGGGACCTGGGTTCGGTGCCCCTCGACGAGCGGACAGAGGCGGAATCCTGGGTGGCTGTCGGAATTGCCGGGACGCCGATGCTGCTGCTGATTCCCCCGGGCCCCTCGGTGCTCCGTCTGCACACCGACGACGACGGCGCACTGACCGTCCTGGAACTCTCGGACCTCGAGGTCACCCGCACGTCCCGGCTGCGGGAGAAGCGCTTCCGACGCCGCTGGGGAAGGTTCCTGGACGAGAACGTGGAACTTGCCCAGGAGGAGATCGACCGGGCAGTGCGCGAGCTGCACGAGCGGCTGGAGCGTCGGCACGAGACCCTCGCGGCGGACCTCCCCGCCGGACCCCGGGTGGAAGGGCAGCAACGATGAAGAGCATGGATGTGCAGACGGGGTTCCCGGACCTCGAGATCGTGGAGGGAGTGGAGAACCCCCGGTGCTCGTGGAACGAGAGCGTGTGCACCGCCTCCGTGGAGTACCGCATCCGGCGACGGGCCGGTGAGGACACCGCCGAGTCGGCCGTGGGCGGAGAGGTCGAGCTGCTCTGCCCCCGCCACTACGTGCTGAGCCTGGCCCGGCTGCTGGAGGTCCACGAGGCGGAGTGCGGGACGCCGGCTGCCGAACATCTGGCCGAGTACGGCCCGCTGAACCAGTGACGAAAGAGGAGAGGCACCACGGTGGAGGACATGGACAAGCAGAAATTCAACGCGAAGCAGCGGCTGGAAGAGGGGGTGAGCCTCTTCGACCTGGTCACTAAGTGCCCCCGCGAGGAGGGGGAATTCAAGATCGAGAAGATCATAAAGGACGAATTCACCGTGTCCATGGAGGGCCCCGAGGGAGTCCGAGAAGAAGGTGGGGGTGGGCCGGCCACGGCATCCAAGTCCATCCAGGGCTTCGTGCAGGAGATGACGGGAAAAGATATTGGTCGTCAGGAAAAAGGCGGGGGACTGACCCAGTCCCAGTCACTGGAATTGCGAACGCTGCCACACCTGGAACACGCGATGGCGCAGAATTCCGACGTCGAGGCTGCTCTGAAGAGAATCAGCATGAAAATTACTCCCGACAGCACAGAGGATTCCGGTCGAACCGCATCGACCCATCAGGAGAACGGAGGGGCTGCCATGCCATCTCAGGGCAGTGTCACAGCGGAGACGGTCGCGGCTGATCTGCGGAAGTACACGAACGTGATCGTCGAGGGGGTGGCCGGCTGCGGGAAGTCCCATTTGCTGGAGGGGCTCACGCATCACTATGGGGAGCGCATTGAGGTAGTGGTGTTCCACCCGGCCACGTCCTACGAGGACTTCGTGAGCGGACTCCGTCCCCAAGCGGACGGAACATTCAAGGGGGAGGCCGGCGTGTTCGTGGAGATGTGCAAGGCCGCCGCGAATAATCCCGAGCAGGACTACCTCTTGTTCATCGACGAGATCAACCGAGCCAACACCTCGAGGGTTTTCGGGGACCTCATGCTGGTGCTGGAGTCCTCAAAGCGGGTGGACCTGTCGGGGATCGCGAAGAACGAGCGGGCGGCGCTCCTCTCAAAGCGGACACCGCACACGATTGCCCTGCAGACACCAGTGGATCCTGAGGAGGGTGGGGGTGAACGGCTCCGCTACCTTCAGGTGCCCCGAAACCTCCACATCCTGGGGACCATGAACACCACGGACCGCTCCGTGGGCACGATCGACCTGGCCCTGCGGCGTCGTTTCCACTGGGTCACCATGCACCCGCTGGACGGACCGAGGCTTCGGGCGGCCCTGGACTCGCAGGGCGGCGACAGGGAGCACTTGGACGGGCTCATCCAGTGGTACGCCGCCACCAATGAACGGCTGCAGACCCACGTGGGCCCGGATGCCCGCCTGGGCCACTCCTACTTCTTCGGGGCGGACCGCTCTGTGGCGGACGTCGCCACGGACCTGCTCAACCAGCTCAAGGAGGTGGTGGCCACCTTCAACATCCAGGACTCAAAGATCAAGGGGATCGTGGGATCCGGCGCCCCCGTGGGAGACCAGGCGTGGACCATCGTCCTGAAGGGTCAAGGACTGGGCCGCCGCCCCGAGATCGAGGCGAACAAGCGGGCAGTGCAGCTGGATGAACAGTCCTCGGTGGACGAAGGTGGCTCCGGCTCGTCCGAGGACGTCGACACCGCCTCCAATCAGGGGAGCTGACCCGTGAGCGGGAGCATCCCCTTCGCGGAGGCTGATCCGGTGACGAACACCCTGCGCGGCAACGTCGGGGACCTCACCGAAGAGAACCCCGGGAGCGGTGACCTGGTGGGCTTGAAGACCTCGTCCGCCGCACGGCAGGGTCCCAATGCCCCGGAGGCCGCCACCCGGTTGCGCTTCTTCCAGGTCAGTGCCCGCGGAAACGGGGTGGGCCTCACCATCCTGAGCCGCCAGCCCGCGGAGGACACCGGCGCAGGGAAGGAGGAGGAACCCGGTGGAGGAACGGACATCCTTCTGCTTCATGTGCTTCCCAAGCTGTGGAACCGTGATCCGGCGGGGACTCGGGTCGTGCGCCTGCCGCGCCCCACTGAGGTGGGGTTTACGCCCGGGGAGCACGGGCAGCACTCTGGAACCCTGCAGCTGACGATCCACGAGCAGCAGATCCTCGCCCTGGAGCCCGAGTGGGCCCGCAGCCTCGAACAGGTTGCGAGCGACATCCTCCTGGATTGGGACGCTCAGCAGGGGGTTGAACAGCGGGCCGACGGCGAGGCATCCGCGGACGGTGCACCCGGCGCGGACGCGGCGGACACGCAGGACGAGACCGCCGCGCAGGAGGGAACGACGGCCGCGGTTGGAACGGCAACTGCGGGGAGTGCGACGGGGCCGACCCGCGGGACGGGAGGGAGCGGCATCCTTGGCGGGGAGCCGGAGGACGGCCAGCGCGACCCGCTCTGGCGCGAGGTCGCGCTCACGGCGCGGCTTCGCGGGGCGCTGCCCGGGTACCTTCCTGCGCTGCCCTGTGTTGACGAGACCGCCGGCCTGAGTGCTGGGGCGAACCCAGTCTCGCTGCTGTGGAGCGTTATCGACCATGTTCACGGTGAGCCCGCCACAGGGGCGGACCGACGAGACCCGCCGGTCGGCGGTGTGGACCTGCTCCCGGAGCTGCCGGGGCTGGAGCAAATCGTGTACCGGCAGCTGCTGGCCCGCACGGAGGACGCGCTGCAGCACCGGCGGCCCACGTTTCTGCCCATCTCGGAGGAGCTGGCCTTCGTGCGGGGACGCATGGACCCGCAGGGCGTCATCCGACGCACCGCGCGACGCCGGCTGCCGGTGCTGTGCGAGTTCGACTCCCTCAGCGCAGACTCCGCCCTGTGGCAGACGGTCCGCGGCGCTGTGCAGATCGTGGCCTCCGAAGCGGTGGACCCAGGTGACCGTGAACGTGCCCTGACGTGCGACGCCCAGCTGCGGGACGTCACCGCGGAGCCCGCCCACGTCCTGCTCGCGGCAGGGGTCCCGGCCGCGCAGCTGCAGCGCATGCCGATGGTCACGCGGCTGGCCTACCGCTACGCGCGGGCTGTCCTTGCCCGGCGCCACGGGGTGGACCCCGAGGAGTGCACCCAGGCAGCGGGGGTGCTCGTGAACCTGAAGTACCCCAGCAGCATGCTCTGGGAAAAGCTGGTCGCCGAGTATCTGAAGACGGCCCTGGACGGCATCGGCAGGACGGTGACGGAGCAGTATCGCCTGCATGTCTTCTTCCGCGAGTCCGGGCCCTCGGCCCCTGAGCCGGTCTCCGCTAAGCGGCCGGACCTGGTGGTTCTCGAACCACCGACGTCCAGGCCCGGCGACAGCCAATGTCCGCTCCTGGTGGTGGATGCCAAGTACAAACCTTGGCCCGCGGATGGGTTCGCGGGTGCGAGCATGACGGACCAGTACCAGCTGGCCACTTACGCGTACCGCCTGGACGCGGACGCGTTCTTGGCTCACCCCGTGGTCACCGATCTTTCGGAAAAGGCCATGGACAGACTGGTGCTCGCCGAACCCGGTGCCCCCGCACTGAATCCTGTGAGCGAGCACTGGGCGCCCCGGCTCCACATCGGGGCGGTTGCGCTGCCCTTCCCCGCCCCAGGGGGTCGGTCCCTGGCGGCGTCTCGGGAAGCAGCTGTGGAGATCCTGCGCGGCAGTGTCTTGGCGGGGCTGGACCGTCCAGTGCCCTGACCCCGCGCTAGCGGAACCGGTGGCTCCCCGATGGTCCACCGGTTCCGCCCCAAATACGCCACCGGGTCATTGCCGCGAATGTGAGCTCCGATCCACCAGCGGTCCGCACCTCGGGGCCATGCGTGTAGAGTGGACCAGTTCCCCCGCACCGAGTGCGGGGTCGAAGCGCGCCGGTCCGAGGCGCGCAGGCCGCGCCCACTGCGAGGCGCGTGCGCGCGGAATCGTTTCGCGCGGACCAACACCTGAAAGACTTTCCTTGTCTCATTCTTTTACCGACCTCGGCGTTTCCGAGGCACTCTCCGCTGACCTCGCTCGCGGAGGCATCACCGAAGCGTTCCCCATCCAGGAGAAGACTCTCCCCGACTCACTGGCCGGGCGGGACGTGCTCGGCCGTGGCCGCACCGGCTCCGGCAAAACGGTGGCGTTCGCGCTGCCGCTCGTGAGCCGCCTGGCCGGCTTGGCCCCCGGCTCCAGCCGGGTGAGCCGCCGCGCACACCGCCCCACCGGGCTCGTGCTGGCGCCCACCCGTGAGCTCGCCACGCAGATCGACCGCACCGTGGCCCCGCTGGCCAAGGCCGCCGGGCTGAACACCACCGTGATCTTCGGCGGTGTGTCCCAGAAGCGCCAGGAGAAGGCGCTCGCGGACGGCGTGGACATCGTGGTGGCCTGCCCCGGTCGCCTCGAGGACCTCATCAAACAGGGCCTGCTCACGCTCGACGACGTCCGGGTCACCGTGCTGGACGAGGCCGACCACATGGCGGACATGGGCTTCCTGCCCGTGGTCACCCGGATCCTCGCCAAGACCCCCAAGGGCTCGCAGCGGCTGCTGTTCTCCGCCACGCTGGACAACGGCGTGGACGTGCTGGTCAAGAAGTTCCTCAAGGACCCCGTCCTGCACTCGGCGGACAACGCCCAGGCCGCGGTGACCACCATGGACCACCAGGTCCTGGTCACCCACGCGGACGACAAGCAGGCCCTGATCGAGGCGCTCGCCTCCGGCACCGGGCGGCGCATGATGTTCACGCGCACCAAGTACCGCGCGAAGAAGATGGCCAAGAAGCTCAGCCAGGCCGGCATCCCCGCCGTGGACCTGCAGGGCAACCTCTCCCAGGGCGCGCGTGACCGCAACCTGGGCGCGTTCTCCGACGGTGACGTCCGGGTCCTCGTGGCCACGGACGTCGCCGCGCGCGGCGTGCACGTGGACGACGTCGAGCTGGTCGTGCACATCGACCCGCCCGCCGAGCACAAGTCCTACCTCCACCGCTCCGGGCGCACCGCCCGCGCGGGTGCCTCCGGTGCCGTGATCACCATCGCGACCACCGAGGAGCGCTCGGACGTGGACAAGCTCATGAAAAAGGCCGGCGTCAAACCCCGCGTGGACGAGGTGCGTCCGGACTCGGAGGTCGTGAAGGAGCTCGTGGGTGAGCGCGCCGAGCGCGTGGCCCCCACCGCGGCCCCCGCGGTCACCCAGCCCGGTGGCGGCAGCGGATCCGGCGGGCGCTCGGGTGGTCGTTCCTCGGGCGGCCGCTCCGGTGGCCAGCGCCAGGGTGGGTCCCGTCAGGGCGGTGGACGTTCCGGCTCGGCCGGGCGCTCCGGCCAGGGTGGCGGCCAGCAGGGCCAGGGCTCCGGCCGTCCCTCCGGCGGCCGCTCCGGCACGAACCGCTCCGACGCCGGGCGCGGTGGCAACGGCGGCCGGTCCGCCACCACCCGCCGCTCGGCTGGCGACGCCGCCGGGCCCGGTGCCGCGCGCAGCTCCTCCCCGCGAGGCGCGCGCGGCGGCTCCGCGCAGCGTGGCGGCGCAGCGGACCGGGTGCCGGATCGCGCCATGGCGGCGGCGCAGCGTCGTCGTGAGAGCAACCGCTCGGGGCAGTCGGCGCGCTGATCCATGAGGCGACCGGGTCGACCCCGGACGCACGACACGAAGGACCCCCGGCTCGAGAGCATCGAGCCGGGGGTTCTTCGTGCGCGGGTGGGCATGTGTAGGCGCAGGCGGGCGCGGTGCCGCGCCGTGACGGGCGACCCGGGCCGTGTGACGGCGCGGCGGCTTCCGCCCTGCCGCGAGCGGGAAGCGGCGGGCCCGGTGCGGCCCGTCAGGCCGGCGGGGTGAGTGAGCGCAGGAAGTCCAGGGTGACGTCCTCGTGCGCGGCCACGAACACGCGGTGGGGCCCCTCCGGGACGGGCTTGTCCCCGGGGACCACCACCACGGTCATGCCCGCGGCCACGGCGCTGCGCACGCCGGGCTCGGAGTCCTCCACGGCCACGCAGTCGCGGGGCGCCACGCCGAGCAGCTCGGCACCGCGCAGGTACGGCTCGGGGTCGGGCTTGGCGTGGGTGACGTCGTCGTGGGAGACGATGCGCGTGAGGACCTCCGGGGCGCCGGCCGCGGTGTGCCGCGCCACCGAGGTCAGGGCATTGGTCACGATGGCTGCGGGGATGCCGGCGTCCGCCAGCTCCCGCAGCAGGGAGCGGATGCCCGGGAGGAACGGGATCTCCTCGTCCATGCTCCCGATCACGTGTTCGGCCAGCTGCCGGGTGATCTCCTCCACCGAGTCCGGGGCGCCCCGGTCCACGAACGTGCGCGCGGCGTCCTGGACGGTGCCGCCCAGGGTGGCGTGGTCGTCCGCGACGCTCCAGCTCTGGCCGTAGCGTTCGGCGACCTTCCGTTTGGCCACCGCCCACTGGGGCTCGGTGTTCACCAGGGTGCCGTCGTGGTCGAAGAGCACGGCGAGGGGATAGCTCATGTCCGCCTTTCGGGAACAGCCGCGAGGGGTGCGCGGTGGGGAGGCGCCGGTGACCGTTGGAGCGGTGCACCGGGATGGGGACAGTGTAGTGGCGGACCGCCGGCGGCCGCGCGGCTGCTCAGTCGTGGGGGTCGAGGGAGCGCAGCAGGTCGAGGGTCACGGCGGAGTGCTCCGGGACGTGCACGACCCCCGGTCCCCCCGGGACCTGCTGGACCCCGGGAACCACCACGGTGACGATGCCCGCGGCCACTCCCGCGGCGGCGCCGGACGGGGAGTCCTCGACCACCACGCAGTCGCGGGGGTCCACGCCCAGGCGCCTCGCCGCTTCCAGGTACGCGTCCGGGTCCGGTTTGGGGGTGACGCCCTGCGCCACCTCCTCGTCCCCGATGATCACCCGGAACAGGTTGTCCGGGGCCAGCCCGGCGGTGTACCGCGCCACCTCCGAGGTGGCGTTCGTGACGATGGCCGCCGGGATGCCGGCCCGGTCCAGGTCCGCCAGCAGCGGCCGGATGCCGGGGATGAACGTGGGAGGGTTCTTCGCGAGGACGTCCTCCAGCACCCCGTAGAACTCGCGGAAGACCTCCTCCGGCGAGCCGGGGACACCCAGCTCGGACAGCCGCTGCACAGTGGCAGCCAGGGGCTCGCCCAGGGTGTCCCGGGTGTCCCGGTCGGTCCACGCACCGCCGTGGGCGGCCACGATCCGCTGTTTGCCGGCCTCCCACAGGGGTTCGGTGTCCACGAGGGTGCCGTCGTGGTCGAACAGGACGGCTCGGGGGAAGTCTGCGGCGCTCATGACTCCACGGTACGTGCCCGCCCCGACACGTCCCAGCGCCCTACCATGGGCACATGAGTTCCCAGGACCGTGAGCCCGCAGCCCTCTCGAGACCGGGATCGGCGCTGTCCCGCAGCTTCCCCGCGGTCATGGTGGTGGTGGCGCTGCTGCTGGCCCTGTGGGTCGGCTTCGGCCGCGCCCTGGCGGGCGTGCTGGGCGGTCTCACACCGGTGTACGCCGTGGCGATCGCCCTGCCCGTCCTGGTGCTCCACGTGATCGCGGCGGCGCTGTTCCGCCGGGACGCCCTGAACTACCCGTCCCACGCCGTGAGTCGGCGGGCCGCGCTCACCGCGGTGGCCGCCTGGCTCGTCACGCTGGGGTTCGGCTTCTTCCTCCCGGACGCCACCGCCCAGGGCATGCAGTCCGTGTTCACGCGTGTGGCGGGAGCGGGGTACCTGGAGCTCGGCTACGGGTTCGTGAACATCCTGGGCGTGCTGTCCGTGGCCATGGCGGTGGCCCTGGTGCTGCTGGCGGTCACGGAGCTGCGGGTCACCGCGCGCAGGCTGCGCGGTGAGCCCCTCACCGAGGACGAGCGCCTGGACCGGCTGGAGGCTCAGCGGGAGGGCGACGCCGCATGCCCGGGTACCGCGGCGTCGTCCGGGGGTCGCTCGTGACGGTTCCCCTGCTCACCCCGCGCCTGCAGCTGCGGGCCTACGACGCCGCGGCGGACGCCGCGTTCGTGCGCGACCTCTACTCCCGGGAAGAGGTCCAGCGCTGGATCGGGGACGGCACCCAGCGCGTCAGGACGCTCGGCGAGGCCCGGGAGAAGATTCGGCGCTGGCAGGGGCTGTACTCGCAGCACCCCGTGCACGGCGCGTGGCTCGTGCGCACCCACGAGCGCACGCGCGTGGGCACCGTGCTGCTCAAACCCATCCCGGACTCGGCCGCGGACACCGCCCACGACATCGAGATCGGATGGCACTTCCACCCGCACGCCTGGGGACACGGCTACGCGACCGAAGCCGCGCACGCGGTGCTGGCCCACGCCTTCGCGGCGGGCCTGACCCGCGTGGTGGCCGTGACGCACCCCGCCAACGAGGCGTCCCAGGCGGTGTGCCTGCGGCTGGGCATGACCCCGCGGGGCCTCAGCCGCGCCTACTACGACGCCGAGTGCGCCCTCTTCGAGCGCACGGCGCCCGCCGCCGCCCCGCGCGGGACGTGCGGCGAGGCACCGCTGACGGGAGCGGCGTCGTCGGCCGCGGCCACGGAGCAGAAGGGGACGAGCGACCATGGGTGAGAACCCGGACCTGGTGGTCGGTGCGGACGGCCTGGCCCGCCCGGTGTGGGCCGCGAGCGATCCGCTGCTGCGCGAGTACTACGACACCGAGTGGGGCATGCCCGTGCGGAACGAGGCCGGGCTGTTCGAGCGGATCGTGCTCGAGGGGTTCCAGGCAGGACTCTCGTGGCGCACGGTGCTGGCCAAACGACCGGCGCTGCGCGAGGTGTTCCACGGTTTCGACCCGGACGCGGTGGCCACCATGACGGACGCGGACGTCCAGCGGCTCATGGCCGACGCCCGCATCATCCGCAAGAGCGCAAGATCCGCGCCGCCGTGACCAATGCCCGCGCGACCGTGGCGCTGCGGGAGTACGAGGGAGTGGTGGAGCTGGTGTGGTCCTTCCGACCCTCCGAGACCCCCGAGCCGGTGCGGTTCGCGGAGGTGCCCACGGCCTCGCCCGAGAGCGCCGCGCTGTCCGCGGAACTCAAGCGCCGCGGCTTCGCCTTCGTGGGGCCCACCACCATGTACGCCCTCATGGAGGCGATCGGCATGGTGGACACGCACCTGGTGGGCAGCCACCGCCGCGGCAGCTCGGGTGTCTGGGCGTGCGGGCGGGCCGACGGTGCGGTACCGGGTGACGACGCCGCTCGTCCGGGGGCGGTGACGCGCGGCCGGGCTCAGCCCTCGCGGCGGCGCAGGTAGCTCTGGCCGTGGGCGTCCTTGACCAGCTCGTACTCCGACTGCAGGTTGTCGTACCACTGCTGCGTCTGCTCGCTCATCCGCTCGTTGCCCCTGAGGTCCACGGGGCTGCGGTCGGCGGGCCCGACGAACTTCATCACGAAGTCGTCGAAGCGCCGGAAGAGACTGCGGCGCGGTGGAGCGGCGTCACGGCTGCGGGACATGGCTGGTCCTTCCCACGGGACGGGCGGGGCGGTCTCGCCTCAACAACTGATGCACTAAGCATAGCCGGTGCAACGGAGCGGTTCCGAGGTCTCCAAGGCTCTGGCCTTCCTAATGCGAATTGAGCGGGATAGACTCAAGGCAAGTGATGAAACGTCGATCAAGCACGAGGAGATGCCATGGACACCAAGTTCACCACCAAGTCCCAAGAAGCCCTGAGTGCCGCGGCCACGAATGCCGCCACGGCGGGCAACCCCACCATCGAACCGGCCCACATCTTGAAGGCCCTCATGGACCAGCGGGACGGCGTGGCCGTGGCGGTCCTGAAGGCCACCGGCGCGAACGCGGACGCCGTGTCCATCAAGGCCAGCAACCTCATCCACGAGATGCCCAGCGCGTCCGGGAACTCCACGGCGCAGCCGCAGCTGGGCCGTGCCGCCCTGCAGGCGCTGCAGGCTGCGGAGAACTACGCCCGCGAGCTGAAGGACGAGTACGTCTCCACGGAGCACATCCTCTACGGTCTGGCCGCGGGCCACGACAAGACCGCGGAGGCGCTCAAGGGTGCCGGGGTCACGGACGAGGCCCTCGGCGAGGCCATTCCGCAGGTGCGGGGCGACCGCCGGGTGACCAGCCCGGATCCGGAGGGCACGTTCCAGTCCTTGGAGAAGTACGGCACGGACCTCACCGCGATCGCCCGGGACGGCAAGCTGGATCCGGTCATCGGCCGTGATTCGGAGATCCGCCGCGTGGTCCAGGTGCTCTCCCGGCGCACCAAGAACAACCCCGTGCTGATCGGTGAGCCCGGCGTGGGTAAGACCGCCGTGGTGGAGGGTCTCGCCCAGCGCATGGTGGCCGGGGACGTCCCCGAGTCCCTGCGCGGCAAGACCCTGATCTCCCTGGACCTCGGGTCCATGGTGGCCGGCGCCAAGTACCGCGGCGAGTTCGAGGAGCGCCTGAAGGCCGTCCTGGACGAGATCAAGAACTCCGAGGGCCAGATCGTCACGTTCATCGACGAGATCCACACCGTGGTGGGAGCGGGCGCCTCCGAGGGCTCCATGGACGCGGGCAACATGCTCAAGCCCATGCTGGCCCGCGGTGAGCTGCGCCTGATCGGTGCCACCACGCTGGACGAGTACCGCGAGAACATCGAGAAGGACGCCGCCCTGGAGCGCCGCTTCCAGCAGGTCTACGTGGGGGAGCCCTCGGTGGAGGACACCGTGGCCATCCTGCGCGGGCTCAAGGAGCGCTACGAGGCGCACCACAAGGTGCAGATCGCGGACTCCGCCCTGGTGGCCGCGGCACAGCTGTCCACCCGCTACATCCCCAGCCGTCAGCTCCCGGACAAGGCCATCGACCTCATCGACGAGGCCGCGTCCCGGCTGCGCATGGAGATCGACTCCGCGCCGGAGGAGATCGACGAGCTGCGCCGTGCCGTGGACCGGCTGACCATGGAGGAGCTGGCCCTGGACGGCGAGACGGACCCCGCCTCCGTGGAGCGCCTGGCCGCACTGCGCCAGGACAAGGCGGACAAAGAGGCCGAGCTGGACGCGCTCAACGCGCGCTGGGAGGCGGAGAAGGCCGGGCTGAACCAGGTGGGTGAGCTCAAGGCCCGCATCGACGACCTGCGCTCGCAGGCCGAGCGTGCCCAGCGCAACGGCGACCTCGGCGAGGCCTCCCGGCTGCTCTACGGCGAGATCCCGAACGCCCAGAAGCAGCTCGATGCCGCCCAGGCCCAGGAGGACGCCGGCGGCGCGGCGGAGGACACCATGGTCTCCGAGGAGGTCACCGCAGACGACATCGCCGAGGTGATCTCCGCCTGGACCGGGATCCCCGCGGGCAAGATGCTGCAGGGCGAGTCCGAGAAGCTGCTGCACATGGAGGACGTCCTGGGCAGGCGGCTGATCGGTCAGCGCAAGGCCGTGACCGCCGTGGCGGACGCCGTGCGCCGCTCGCGCGCGGGCATCTCGGACCCGGACCGGCCCATCGGCTCGTTCATGTTCCTGGGCCCCACGGGTGTGGGCAAGACCGAGCTGGCCAAGTCCCTGGCGGACTTCCAGTTCGACGACGAGCGTGCACTGATCCGCATCGACATGTCCGAGTACTCGGAGAAGCACTCCGTCTCCCGTCTGGTCGGCGCCCCTCCGGGGTACGTGGGCTACGACGAGGGCGGCCAGCTCACCGAGGCCGTGCGGCGTCGCCCGTACTCCGTGGTGCTGTTGGACGAGGTGGAGAAGGCCCACCCCGAGGTCTTCGACATCCTGCTGCAGGTGCTCGACGACGGTCGGCTGACCGACGGCCAGGGCCGCACCGTGGACTTCCGCAACGTGATCCTGATCCTCACCTCCAACATGGGCAGCCAGTTCCTGGTGGACCCCATGATGGACGAGACGGCCAAGAACAACGCCGTGATGGGCGTGGTGAACGCGTCCTTCAAGCCGGAGTTCCTGAACCGGCTGGACGACATCATCATGTTCGAGCCGCTGAGCACCGAGGACCTCGCGAAGATCGTGGACATCCAGGTGGCCCAGCTCGGCAGGCGACTCGCGCAGCGCCGGCTGGCCCTGGTGGTCACGCCCGCGGCGAGCGAGTGGCTGGGCATCACCGGCTACGACCCCGCCTACGGCGCCCGTCCGCTGCGCCGGCTGGTGCAGCGCGAGATCGGCGACCGCCTGGCACGCGGGCTGCTCTCCGGCGCCATCGTGGACGGGGACACCGTGGTCGTGGACGTCAACCCGGACGTCGCCGAGGACGGCCTCACGGTCACCACCTCCCACGAGGACGCCGCGGCGTCACCGTCCGAGGGCGACGACGGCATCGTGGACGCGGAGATCGTGGACCAGTGACCGGCTGGTCGCACACGGATCGCGGACCCGCCCCTCGAGACGGTGACGCCGTCGGGGCGGGTCCACCCGTGTCGGCACCGGAGACCCCCGGGGCGGATGCGTGTCGGCCGGGGGGGGTGTACGCTCAGCCCGCCGGTGCGCGCGAACCGTTCAAAACATGTACCCTGGACTCACGAAAAACTGACAAGACACTCCGGGGCCGTATTGTGCGCTCAGCACGCTACCGCCCACCGGACACGAGACGCAGAGGGGGTCACGCCATGGGGCGCGGCCGTCAAAAGGCGAAGGCGACACGACAGGCGCGGGAGATCAAGTACTTCAGCCCGCAGACCGACTACTCGGCCCTGCAGCGCGAGCTGCGCGGCACGAAACCGTCGTCCCGAGCCGTGGATCACGAGGAACGACCCGAGGACGAGGACGACTACTCGACCTACGCGGAGAAGTACTCCGACTACGACTGACCCGGCGTCCGGCGCACCAGCGCGCCGCTCGACTTCAGTGACTCAGCGAACCGCCCACACCGCCGTGTGGGCGGTTCGCTGCGTGCTGTCACTCAGTTCGCGTACCGACCCGTCATGAGCACGCCGCCGCCGGCCACACCCTTGGCGCCCTGCACCCAGTCGCTGCCGTGCCGGGCGGCGTCCGGATCCACGGGACCCACGCGGCCCATGATCCAGGAGGGCACTCCGCGGTCGCAGAGGTGGGCGACGGCGGCGTCGGCCACCGAGGGGTCCACGATCGCGACCATGCCCACACCCAGGTTCAGGGTGCGCTCCAGATCCGCCTGCGGGACGTGGCCGAGCTCGGCCACGAGCCGGAACACCGGCGGCAGGGACCACGTGGAACGGTCCACGGTGGCCTGCAGCTCCGCGGGCAGCACCCGGGCGAGGTTGGCCGCCAGCCCCCCGCCGGTCACGTGGGAGAAGCCCCGCACGCCGTGGCCCGTGGCGCCGTGGGCCCCGTTCACGGGGAAGGCGCGGGCCAGGTCCAGGACGTCCGCGGCGTACACCCGCGTGGGCTCGAGCAGCTCCTCGCCCAGGGTGCGGCCCAGCTCGCTGACCTGGCGGTCCAGCTGCCAGCCCGCCATGTTGATGACGCGGCGCACGAGCGAGTAGCCGTTGGAGTGCAGACCGGAGGAGGCCATGCCGATGATCACGTCACCGTCCCGCACACGCTGCGGACCGAGCAGCTCGTCCGCCTCGACCACGCCGGTGGCGGCACCGGCGACGTCGTACTCGTCCACCCCGAGCAGGCCGGGGTGCTCGGCGGTCTCCCCGCCCACGAGCGCGGTCCCGGCGGCCTCGCACGCGGCGGCGATGCCGCGCACGATGCCCGCGATGCGCTCCGGGACCACCCTGCCCGTGGCGATGTAGTCCGTCATGAACAGCGGCTTGGCGCCCACCACCACGATGTCGTCCACGACCATGCCCACGAGGTCCCACCCGATGGTGTCGTGGACGTCCAGGGACTGGGCGATGGCCACCTTGGTGCCCACTCCGTCCGTGGACGTGGCCAGGTAGGGCCTGCGGTACGCGGTGAGCTCGGAGACGTCGAAGAGCCCCGCGAACCCGCCCACGCCACCCACCACACCGGGGGTGTGCGTGGCCTTGACCGCGGCCTTCATGAGCTCGACGGCGCGGTCCCCGGCCTCCACGTCCACTCCGGCGCTCGCGTACGTCACGGGCTGGGAGTTCTGGGGCTGCTGCGGGCTCATGCGGTGGTCTCCTCGGGAGTGCCGGCGGGGTCTGCTGTCGGGGCGGGGACCACGAGGTCCTCGGAGGGCTCCGCGTGGGCGCCGGGGGCCTCCAGGACGGCCTTGCCGAGCCGGTCCGCCTTGGGCAGCGTGGTGGGGTACTGGCCCGAGAAGCAGGCCGTGCAGAGGTTGCCGCGGGACTGGGCGGTGGCCTCGATCATCCCCTCCTCGGAGATGTAGCCGAGCGAGTCCGCACCCAGGGACGCCTGGACGTCCGCCACGGTGAGGCCGTTGGCGATCAGCTCGGCGGGGGTGGCGAAGTCGATGCCGTAGAAGCACGGCCACTTGATGGGCGGGGAGGAGATCCGCACGTGGATCTCCGCCGCGCCGGCCTCGCGCAGCATCCGGACCAGGGCCCGCTGGGTGTTGCCGCGCACGATGGAGTCGTCCACGACCACCAGGCGCTTGCCCGCCACGATGGAGCGCAGGGGGTTGAGCTTGAGCCGGATCCCGAGCTGGCGGATGGTGTTGGACGGCTCGATGAACGTGCGCCCCACGTAGGAGTTCTTCACGAGCCCGTGGCCGAACGGGATGCCCGAGGCCTCCGCGTAGCCGATTGCCGCCGGCGTGCCGGACTCCGGGGTGGGCATCACGAGGTCCGCGTCCACGGCGTGCTCCCGTGCGAGCCTGCGGCCCATCTCCACGCGGGACTCGTAGACCGAGCGGCCGTTGATGGTGGTGTCCGGGCGGGCCAGGTACACGTACTCGAACACGCAGCCGGCCGGGGTGGGCTCCGCGAAGCGGCTCGAGCGCAGCCCGTTCTCGTCGACCGCGATGAACTCCCCGGGCTCCACCTCGCGCACGAGGGAGGCGCCCACGATGTCCAGTGCGGCGGTCTCGGAGGCGACCACCCAGCCGCGTTCCAGACGGCCCAGCACGAGCGGGCGCACCCCCAGCGGGTCACGCGCGGCGTAGAGGGTGCTCTCGTCCATGAACGTGAGGCAGAAGGAGCCCACGAGCTGCGGCAGCAGCTTCATGGCGGCTTCCTCGAGCGAGTTCAGGGGGTGCTCCGCGAGCAGCGCGGTGATCAGTGCGGTGTCCGTGGTGTTGCCGCGGGCCATCTCGCCGCGGGAGGGGAACCCGGACTTGTCGATCAGCAGGTCGTAGAGCTCCGCGGAGTTGGTCAGGTTGCCGTTGTGCGCGAGCGCCAGGGTGCCGTGGGGTGTGGCGCCCAGGGTGGGCTGCGCATTGGCCCAGTGGGAAGCGCCGGTGGTGGAGTACCGGGCATGACCCACGGCCAGGTAGCCCTTGAGGGTGTTGAGCGTGGTCTCGTCGAAGACCTGGGACACGAGCCCCATGTCCTTGTAGACCGAGATCCGCTCACCGTCCGAGGTGGCGATGCCCGCGGACTCCTGCCCACGGTGCTGCAGCGCGTACAGCCCGTAGTAGGCGAGTTTGGCCACGTCCTCCCCTGGGGCCCACACACCGAACACGCCGCACGCGTCCTGGGGGCCTTTTTCGCCGGGCAGAAGATCGTGTGAGAGTTTTCCGTCAGCTCGAACCACGGGAACAGTGTCTCACGAGCCGGGGCGTCGGCCGCCCTCGTGGACCTCGGCGGCCACGTTGCGGGCGCGCTTGAGGGAGATCCGGTCCAGCACGAGGCCCACCACGGCGCCGAGAGCGGCGCCCCCGATCAGGAACGACATCAGGAAGAAGCCGATGATGGCGGCGCGGGTGTAGGCCAGGGCGCCGGGACCCAGGGCGCCCACGAGCAGGCCGACGATGGCGCCCACCGCCGCACCCGTGGCCACGAAGGCGATCAGGTTGGGGGCGCGTCGCACCGTCACGTCCTGTGTGGCGGTCTCGGACGGCACGTGACGGTCGGGTGACTCTGGGCTGGCGGACGTCATGGTCTCCAGGTTATCGCGCGGCCCACCACCCCGGCGCCGGTGGGCCGGTGGGCTGGTCTTGCGATCCCCTGGGAGTTCTCCTCAGCGGAACAGGGGCAGCCAGGCGCTGAGGTCCGTGCGGGTTCCCGACGCCGCCACGGTGCCCTCCGCCACGGCGTGCGCCCAGGTCTCCGCCCCGGTGGCGAGCGCCAGCCAGGTGGTGGCGTCCGTCTCCACCACGTTGGGCGGGGTGCCGCGGGTGTGCCGTGGGCCGGGCACGCACTGCGTGACACCGAAGGGCGGCACGCGCACCTCCACGGAGTTGCCCTCCGCGCGGGTTCCCAGCTCCTCGAGGCAGTACCGCACGGCCGTGGCCACGGTCCTCCTGTCGGCGTCCTCCGGGGCGCGGCGCCACTGCGCGAGGGCGAGGGAGCCGTCCGCGGGGCTGATCCGGCGTTTCACGGTGGTGGGGCCTCCGGTGTCCTGGTGCGGTCGGGGAAGATGAGGGAGTTCGGGGGTCTCCGCCGTCGAGGGGGCCGTCCGCGGCGGCGATCGCTGTGGCGCACCCGGAGCTCCCGGTGCGGATCGTGCCGCGGCGGCCACCCGCTGGGAAGGGTGCTGCACGGGGAGCCCGGAGCGGTGGTCAGTCGAGCAGCTCCCGCAGCCCGGGGGCCAGCTCGACGGCTCCCACGGGGCGCCCGGCACCGGTGATCGGAGCCGTGACGCGCTCGATGACGCGGTCGGCGTCGGCCCGGGGGATGGCGCCCGCGTGGGCGAGCAGCGAGAGGCCCACCAGGGAGTTGGCGCGGGAGGAGCCGTCGAGCATCTTGATGGCCACGGACCACCCGGAGCGGGTGCCGAGCCCCAGCACGCCCTCCGCGCCCAGCTTGGTGATCACGTCCAGCTCCTCCATGACCACCGTGTTGGAGCGCCCCGGGCCCTGGACGTACTCCGGGTAGTCCAGCATGGAGGTTGCCACCGTGGCGGCGCGGGCGTCCGCCTGGATGTTGCGGGCGGCGCGCCCCAGCGTGGAGTACATGCGCGCCAGGCCGGTCAGGGAGATCGCCGTGAGGGGCGCCCCGCAGCCGTCGATGCCCACGTGGGCCGCGCGCTCGCCGGAGAACTCCTCGATGGTCTCCACCACGAGGCGCTGCAGCGGGTGCTCGGGGTCCAGGTAGGTGTCCGTGGGCCAGCCGTTGGTCACGCACGCGAGCAGGAACGCGGCGTGCTTTCCGGAGCAGTTCATGCACATGCGGTTCTTGCCGCGCTCGGTGCGGATCAGCCACGCGCGGGTGTCGTCGTCCTGGGGCCAGTCGGGCGGGCACTGCAGGGCCTCGGGGCCCAGCTCGGCGGCCTTGAGGATGGAGCTGACCGCGTCCAGGTGGTCGAAGGTCCCGGTGTGCGACGCCGCCGCGATCGCCACCTGCTCGCCGTGCAGCGCCGCCCCCGCCTTCATCGCGGCGACGGCCTGGAAGGGCTTGAGGGTGGAGCGCGGGAAGACCGGCTCGTCCGGGGCGCCCACGGAGAACGCCACGGAGCCGTCCGGGGCCAGCACCACGGCCGATCCGCTGTGGCGGGACTCCACGAAACCGCTGCGCTGCACCACCGCGAGTTCCACGGCCTGATCCGGGCTGAAAGTCTCCATGGCCCCAGTATGACAGCGCCACCGGAGCACCCGTTGCCCCGGGAAGGACCCCGGCCGATACGCTGAGCCAGTGAAGGTATTGGTGGTGGGCCCAGGCGGCCGCGAGCACGCGATGATCACGTCCCTGCTGCGGGACCCGCACGTGAGCGAGGTCCACGCGGCCCCCGGCAACGCCGGGATCGCCCAGGACGTCCCCGTGCACCCCCTCAACGCCCAGGACCCGGAGGCCGTGGTGGCCCTCGCGCGGGAACTGGCCGCGGACCTCGTGGTCGTGGGACCGGAGGCCCCGCTCGTGGCCGGCGTGGCGGACGCGCTGAGCGAGGCCGGGATCCCCGTCTTCGGCCCGTCCAGGGAGGCGGCCCGGATCGAGGGCTCCAAGGCGTTCGCCAAGGAGGTCATGGCGGCCGCGGATGTCCCCACGGCACGCGCCGTCGCCACCTCGGACATCGCGCGGGTGCGCGCGGCGTTCGACGAGTTCGGTGCCCCGTACGTGGTCAAGGACGACGGTCTGGCCGCGGGCAAGGGCGTTGTGGTCACCGCGGACCGGGACCGTGCGGAGGCGCACGCCCGGGAGTGCCTGGACGCCGGGGGAGCCGTCCTCGTAGAGGAGTTCCTGGACGGCCCGGAGGTCTCCCTGTTCGTGCTCAGCGACGGCACGCACGTGGTGCCGCTGCAGCCCGCGCAGGACTTCAAGCGCGTCCGGGACGGAGACCAGGGTCCGAACACCGGCGGCATGGGTGCCTACACCCCCCTGGACTGGCTGCCCGAGGGCTTCACCGAGGACGTCGTGGAGCGCGTGGCCCGCCCGGTGATCGACGAGCTGCGCCGCCGCGGCACCCCGTTCACGGGCGTGCTCTACTGCGGTCTGGCCGTCACCTCCCGGGGCACGCGGGTGATCGAGTTCAACGCGCGCTTCGGGGATCCCGAGACCCAATCCGTCCTGGCCATGCTGGAGACCCAGCTGGGCGGGCTGCTGCTCGACGCCGCACGGGGTCGCCTCGCCGAGGACCGTCCGCTGCAGTGGCGGCCCGGGGCCGCCGTGAGCATCGTGCTGGCCGCGCACAACTACCCCGGTGCCCCGCGCAAGGGGGACGTGATCACGGGACTGCAGGACGCCTCCCGCGAGGAGGAGACCTGGGTGGTCCACGCCGGGACGGAGCGCACCGAGGCCGGTGAGCTGGTGTCCTCCGGCGGCCGGGTGCTCGCCGTGGTGTCCCGCGGCGCGGACCTGCGGCAGGCGCGCGAGCGCGGTTATCGTGGGATCGAGCACATCACCCTGGAGGGGTCCCACTACCGCACGGACGTCGCACTCGCGGCGTCCGAGGGGCGGATCGAGGTCCCCGGGGCCCCGGCGGCGTCGGGCCCCGCACGCGCGGCGGAGCGCGCCTCCGGGACGGACGGACGCCCCGCGGGCGCAGCAGAGGAGCAGGCATGAGCGAGCACGGCACACCCTCCGAGATCCCCGGCTGGAAGCACGTCTACTCGGGCAAGGTCCGGGACCTGTACGTCCCGGACGAATCCCGCCTGGCCGCCACGGGGGTGGCCATCCACGACGACGCCGAGTACCGGGCGGGCGCCGTGCTCGTGGTCGCGAGCGACCGGATCTCCGCGTTCGACCAGGTGCTGCCCACCGAGATCCCGGACAAGGGCGTCATCCTCACGCAGCTGTCCCTGTGGTGGTTCCAGCAGCTGGCCGGGATCCCCAACCACATCCTCACCACGGACGTGCACGAGTCCGTGCGCGGGCGGGCCGTGGTGTGCAAGAACCTCTCGATGTTCCCCGTGGAGAACATCGTGCGCGGCTACCTCACCGGGTCCGGGCTCAAGGACTACCGCGCCACGGGTGCGGTGTGCGGCATCGAGCTGCCGGACGGACTGCGGGACGGGGACCGCCTGGAGCAGCCCATCTTCACCCCCACGGGCAAGGCCGAGCTGGGGGAGCACGACGAGCCCATCACCTACCGGGAGATGGCGGACGTGGTGGGCAACTCCGTGGCGGACCGGCTGCGCGAGCTGTCCCTGAAGATCTACACGCGAGCCGAGCGGATCGCCCGGGAGCGCGGGATCATCGTGGCGGACACCAAGGTGGAGTTCGGGCTGGACTCCTACCGCGGGGCCATCACGCTGGGGGACGAGGTCCTGACCCCGGACTCCTCGCGGTTCTGGGACCTGGAGACCTACAAACCCGGCCAGCCCCAGCCGTCCTTCGACAAGCAGTACGTGCGGGACTGGCTGCGCTCCGACGAGTCCGGCTGGGACGGGCAGGGGCCTGTCCCCGAGCTTCCCGAGGATGTGGTGGCGAAGACGCGTGAGCGCTATGTGGAAGCCTACGAGCGGCTCACCGGCCGTGCGTTCGACCCCCGGAGCGGGTTCTTCGAGGTGACCGGCCCGTCCGAGGGCTGACCGGATTCACCCGGTGCGGTCCGCCCCTCGCGGCGGGCCGTCCCAGCGGGCGCGGCGCATGTCCACCTGCACCCAGTGGGCATCGGTGGTCCTGAGGGGCGTGCCCTCGCGCTCGTACTGCTCCCGCGCGCCGATCTGCAACCGGTCCGGCAGCGTGCCGTCCGCCCGCACGACCCGCCACCACGGTGCCTCGGTGCTCACCTGCCCCAGGGCCATGATCCGCGCGGCGAGGCGCGGGGTCCCGAGACGCGCGAGGTCCGCGACGTCCCCGTAGCTCAGCACGGTTCCCGCGGGAATCCGCAGCACGACGCCGCGCACGGCCTCGATCGCGGCCGCCCCGCTGCGGGATCCGTCCCCGCACATCCCGCGCCGTGCGTTCCGTGCGGCGGTCACGCGACCGGGATCCGGACGTCGAGGTGCCACGTTCGGTCCCGGGGCCCGTACTCCACCTGGCCGGTGAGCAGGGCCACCCGCTCCTGGATCCCGCGCAGCCCGAAACCCGACGACAGCCCGCGGCGGTCCAGGTCACCGGATCCGTGGGGAAGCCTGTTCTCCGTGTGGATGTGCACGGTGGAGTCCACCGCGGTCATGCGGACCAGGCACGGGGAGCCGGTGGGCGCGTACTTGATCATGTTGGTGGCGGCTTCCTGCAGCACGCGTGCCGCGGTGCCGCGGATGGAGGTGGGGATGTCGTCCACGCCTGTGCCCAGGTCGAACATCGGATCCAGGCCCGCTCCCCGCAGGCTCGACTCCAGTGCCTGGGCCACCCCGTGCAGGGACCCCGTGGTGAGCCCGGACGCGTTGCCCCGCTCGTCCGCGGCGTCGTCCGTACCTGGGGAGTCCCGCAGGATGTGCAGCAGGGTGCGCAACTCGGTCAGACCGGAGCGCGCCGCCGTGTCCATGGTGTCGATGGTGCGGTGCAGCTCGGCGGGGTCCGTCTGGCGCTGCGATCCCGCCGCCTGCATGGTCACGAGTGTCAGTTCATGAGCCACCACGTCGTGCAGGTCCCGGGCCAGCGCCAGTCGCTCCTGCTCCCGGAGCCGCTGGTGGGTGGCCTCGACCACTTCCAGGCGCCGGGCGTTGAGCCGGTACTGCCCCACGAAGAAGCGCACGGCCACCCCGATCAGCGCCGCGGTGGCCAGGGGGATGCCCAGCACCCACGCGAAGTCGGTGCTGTGCAGGAACACCGCGGTGACGAGCAGCCACACCGCCGTGACCGCCAGGTGGACGAGGGCGGGACGGCGTCGGAGCATGGCGAGTGCCACCGCCATGACCATGCAGGCGCACAGCAGCGTGACCGAGTACTGCCCCAGCACCAGGCACAGCGCATAGGACATTGTGATGGCCATGGCCCCCGCGGCCGCGGACCAGGCCAGCAGCGCCACGGCACCATAGCTGAGCACTATCCACGCGGCGAAGAGCATGGCCGGCACCGGGGACAGTGCCGACCACGCGACGGCGCGCAGCTCGTCGAACAGCGCCACCCCCGCGAAGAGGACCAGGACGACACGCAGCCAGCTGGGCATGACCGCCGGGCGTGCCGCCGCGTCCGAACCTCGAACGGTGGCGTCCGAACTCACCGAGGGGGGTTGCAGTAAATGGGGAAGAACCGGCACAGCGCGCTGCCCGGCCCGCGCACCGACCCGCCGTCGGAGACGGCGAACACAGGCGCCGTGGAGGCGAAGAGCATGGAGGCGACGAGCGCGGCGGCGGCGGCCGCGCGGAGGACGGGGGTGCGGCGGGTGGTGGGGGCCGTGACCTCGCGGCCCTGCGTGAGTTGAGTCATGGGGTCAGTTTATGATCATTTCCATGGATTTGTGCAGGCTCCTTCTCGTGGACGACCATCCGCTCATGCGTGACGCCCTGGCGAACCTGTTCCGGGCCGAGCCGGGGTTCGAGGTGCTCGGAGAGGCGGCCGACGGCGAGGAGGCCGTGGCGAGATGCCTGGAGCTGTCCCCCGACGTGGTGCTCATGGACATCAGGATGCCGGGGATGGACGGGATCGAGGCCACGGCGCAGATCGTGCGGCAGTGCCCGGACACCAAGGTGCTGGCCCTGACCACGTTCTCCACCCTCGAGTACGTCGTCCCCGCCCTGCGCGCGGGGGCCTCGGGGTACCTGGTCAAGGACGCGCGGCATGACGAGATCGTGTCCGCCGTGAGCCTGATCCGCGAGGACGAGCTGGCGCTGTCGCAGTCGGTCTCGATCTCGCTGGCCAACAACGTGCTGGGGGACGTCCCGGTGCCCTCCGTGCGGCGGGGCAGGCAGCGGGGCGTCCTGACGCAGGTGAGCATGTCCCAGCCGCCCGGGCCCCACCCGGGTGCACCGAAGCTCACCCCCCGTGAGCAGGAGACCCTCGAGTGGATCGCGAAGGGGCTCAACAACGCCGAGATCGCCGAGCGCATGACCGTGTCCCACGGCAGCGTGAAGTCCTACGTCTCCCACCTCTGCGAGAAACTCGCCGTGCGGGACCGCGTGCAGGTGCTGATCTCCGGGATCCAGTGGGGGCTCGTGCACCCCGAGCTGGACGACGAGAACGCACTGCGCCCGCGCTGACGCCCAGGCCACGCCCAGTTTCGTCCGGGAAGTCTGGCCGAATGGCCATGGTGCCCGGCCGCCGGTGTGCGGCAGAGTATGTGGTGGACATCGGCACAGATGTCCAACGCTCCCCGGGGGTCGGGCGGTTGTACGGCGTCCACCTCCCACGCGGAGCGGACCGCTGAGTTCGCAGCGGGGGCCTTCGTACCCCCTTGATCGGACGAGTGCCGCGGGGCCTGGATCACCTCGTGCGCAACTCCGAGGGTCTCCGTTGCGTCAGCGGTTCAGGGCGCACACAGGCCTGGCCCCGGCGTCCTCCGACCAGGGGGCGCCGGGGTTCGTCGTGTCCGGCCCCTTCTCCACAGCACGCCGCTCGCACGGTCGTCGTTGGCGTGGCGCAGACCCCCCTCAGCCCTGCGCGGGCTCCGGTGCGTGCCCGTAGAACCACATGATGTGCTCGCGCAGCAGGCGCGCGGCGAGCTCCCCGTCCCGTGCCGCGGTGGCACGGTGGATGGCGCGGTGCTGCTCCCGCAGGCGGGAGCGGATGCCCGGCCAGTCGGCGGTGGCCGCCACCGTCTCCTGCACGTAACCGATGGTCGCCTCGCGCAGCGAGGCCATGATCGTCTCGACCACCACGTTCCCGCCCAGGGAGGCCAGGTGCAGGTGGAACTGGGCGTCCAGGGTGTGGAACTCGGCGTCGTCGACGTCGGGGTCGTCCATCCGGTCGAGCATCGCGGCCGCCTCCTCCAGAACAGCCTGCCGGCGGGGGTCCTCGGACGACGCCGCGTCGAGACCCGACTGCGTCTCCAGCAGGATGCGGGTGCTCACCACGTCCGCCACGGGCAGCGAGCGCGTGGCGATGTGCATGCGCAGCGCCCACCCCAGGGCCGCGGAGGGGTCCGAGATGACGGTGGCCCCCGACTGCGGCCCCGACCCCGTGGCCGAGCGCACGAGTCCCATGGCGGCCAGGATCCGTACGGCCTCGCGCACGGAGGCCCGTGAGATCCCGAAGTCCTCGGCGAGGGTGCGCTCGGCGGGCAGCTTGTCACCCATGCGCAGGGCACCCGATCGCAGCTGGTGCTCGAGCCAGTCCAGCACCACAGTGTAGGCGGGTGCAGTGCTCATGGTTCCTCCCGGGGCGTCACATGCGTGGGCCCGCCACCGCGTGCAGCGGTGACGGGCCATTGCTCCTCACTGTAGTAGCGCGGCTCAGGCCGCGGGCAGCATCCACGCCAGGACGTTGGACTGCAGGAACACCAGGCAGCACAGCACCAGCAGCATGCCCAGGGACCACGGCACCACGGAGCGGAAGATGCTGGACTCCTTGCCCTGCATGCCCACCGCGGAGGACGCGATGGCCAGGGACTGCGGCGAGATCATCTTGCCCACCACGCCGCCCGAGGTGTTCGCGGCGGTCATCAGGTGCGGATCCAGCCCGGAGCCCAGGGCCGCGGTCTTCTGGAGGTTCGCGAACAGGGCGTTGGCGGAGGTGTCGGAACCGGTCACAGCGGTGCCCACCCAGCCGAGCACGGGGGAGAAGAACGCGAACGCCGCGCCCAGACCGGCCACGAACGTGCCGATCGCCAGGGTCTGGCCGGAGAAGTTCATCACGTAGGCCAGTGCCAGCACGGACATGATGGTCAGGGCGGAGAAACGCATCTTCCAGAAGCTGCGTCCGATTTCTGCAAGGGCATCCGCGATCGAGAGTCGGAACATCCCGTGGTGGTTGAACAGGGCGTAGATCACGGCCACCAGCAGGCCGGTGATGAGCAGCAGCGTGCCGGGGCTGGAGAGCCACTGGAAAGAGTAGACCGTGCCCGAGATGGCTTCGCCCTTGGCATTGAGTAGGTGCCCGTTCAGGCCGGGCCACGGGATCTTGACGTCCGTGGACGCCATCGCCTTGGGTACATTGACCCCGGCGGTCCAGAGCTTGGCGACGCCGAAGACGGCCACCACCAGCAGGTAGGGCAGCACTGCCATCCACACGCGCCCGGCCGTGAGCACCGCAGCATCCTCCGGGCGGGAGACGCCCAGGTCCGCGCGCACGGCCTCGGCGCCCTTGGGACGCCAGAAGCGCATGAGGATCACCACACCGGCGAGCCCGGCGAGGGACGCCACCACGTCGGTGAGCTCGTACGAGAAGTGCGTGGCGCACCACCACTGGGCGATCGCGAAGCTGCCGCCCACCACGAGGGCGGCGGGCCAGGCCTGCTTGAGGCCGCGGACGCCGTCGACGATCAGCAGCAGGAAGAACGGGACCACGAACGCGAAGAACGGGGCCTGGTGACCCACCACGGCACCGATGTGGGCCGGGTCGAGGTCCGTGAGCGTGCCCGCGGTGGTGATGGGGATCGCGATCGCGCCGAAGGCCACGGGGGCGGTGTTGGCGATCAGCACCAGCGTGGCCGTCTTGAGAGGCTTGAGCCCAAGGGCCAGGATCATCGTGGCGGTGATCGCCACGGGGGCGCCGAAGCCTGCGAGAGCCTCGAGCAGACCGCCGAAGCAGAACGCGATGAGAATGGCCTGGATGCGCAGGTCACCGCCCCCGATGGTGTCGAAGATGGTGCGCAGGTCCTCGAAACGCCCGGAGAGCACGGTCACCTGGTAGAACCACAGGGCCATGACCACGATCCACACGATCGGGAACAGTCCGTAGACGGCGCCCTGGGTGGCGGTCAGTGCGGCGAGGTGCGCTGGCATGCCGAAGCCCAGGGTGGCCACCAGCAGGGCCACGGCGAGGGACGTGAGACCCGCCACGTAGGCGCTGGCCTTGAAGGCCAGTAGCATCACGAAGAAGGTCAGCAGGGGCAGGCAGCCGACTAGGGCGGACAGCCCGACGCTGCCTCCCACGGCGTCGGTCGCGGCGGTAAAGGTGTTCACGCGTTCTCCAAGGGGTGGGGCCGGATCGGAACCGTGGTTCGCGATGTTCTGCAGGGGATGGCGGCGAGCAGTGGATCCTCTGCTCGGGACCGCCCGTGACGCACGTGGTCAGACCACAATGGTCCGACCACAGCGTACATGATGTGCGTCACAGGACGAAGGGCTCGGGGCGGCGGCCGCGGCACACACCGCCGGGATTGCCAGGGCGATCGGGCCGGGGCACACTTTTGATGTGACCCGATTCACGGGCGTAGCATGGTCTGACCACAGAGTTCGACCGGCGCAGACGGTTGGGAGACCACACACATGAAAATCGCGCTCTTCGCCACGTGCATCGTGGACGCCATGTATCCCAAGGTGGCGCTGGCCACCGTGCGGATCCTGGAACGACTGGGACACGAGGTGGTGTTCCCCCAGGGCCAGGGCTGCTGCTCCCAGATGCACGTGAACAGCGGCTACTTCGAGGACGCCATGCCGGTGATCCGCAACCACGTGCGCGCGTTCACGAGCGTGGACTACGACGTCGCCGTGGCGCCCTCCGGCTCGTGCGTGGCCTCCCTGGGCCACCAGCAGCCCGTGGTCGCCCGCGAGTGCGGGGACGAGGCGCTCGCGCAGGGCGCGGAGGCGGTGGCCGCGAACACCCACGAGCTCTCCGAGCTGCTCGTGGACGTGCTGGGCGTGACGAACGCGGCGGAGCAGCTGGGCTCGTACTTCCCGCACCCCGTGACCTACCACCCCTCGTGCCACGGCATGCGCCTGCTGGGCCTCGGTGACCGGCAGAAGGACCTCGTGCGCTCCGTGGCGGAGATCGACCTGCGCGAGCTGCCGGACGCCGAGGAGTGCTGCGGCTTCGGCGGCACCTTCTCGTTCAAGAACCCGGACGTCTCCGGTGCCATGGCGGACGCCAAGCTGCGCAACATCGAGAACTCCGGTGCCTCCCTGTGCACCGGGGGTGACGCGTCCTGCCTGATGCACCTGGGTGGCGCGGCCTCCAAGCGCAACGTGGACGTGCAGACCGTGCACTTCGCGGAGATCCTCGCCTCCACCCGCGCGAATCCGCTGCGGGTGGACGGCCCGGTGGAACTGTCCATCCCCCAGCCCGGGCGCCGTGCGGCGAGCCCGGCCACCACGGCAGGAGCAACTCGATGAGCGTCACGTCCCTCGGCATGCCCGCGGTGCGCCCCGTGCACGGGCAGGGCAACCTGCATGCACAGGTGGCGTTCCCCAAGGCCGCCAAAAAAGAGCTGCAGAACGAGCAGATGCGCGCCAACATCCGGCACGCCACCCACACCATCCGCACCAAGCGCGCGGGCGTGGTGGGGGAGGTCCCGGACTGGAGCGAGCTGCGCGATGCCGGCTCCGCCATCAAGGAGACCGTGATGGCGCACCTGCCGGAACTGCTCGAGCAGTTCGAGCAGAACGTGGCGGCCCGCGGGGGCGTGGTGCACTGGGCCCGGGACGCGGACGAGGCGAACGCCATCGTCACGCGCCTGGTGCAGGAACAGGACACCACGGACGTCATCAAGGTGAAGTCCATGGCCACCCAGGAGATCGGGCTGGACGAGCACCTGGCCGAGAACGGCATCACCGCCACCGAGACGGACCTGGCCGAGCTCATCGTGCAGCTGGGCCGGGACAAGCCCTCCCACATCCTGGTCCCCGCGATCCACAAGAACCGCGAGGAGATCCGCGAGATCTTCAGCCGCGAGATGCCCGGCGTCACGGACGAGCTCACCAGCGAACCGCGCGTCCTGGCTGAGGCGGCGCGCCAGCACCTGCGGGAGAAGTTCCTCACGTCCAAGGTGGCCATCAGCGGCGCAAACTTCGGCATCGCGGACACCGGGACCCTGTCCGTGGTGGAGTCCGAGGGCAACGGCCGCATGTGCCTCACCCTGCCCGAGACGCTGATCACCGTGATGGGCATCGAGAAACTGCTGCCCACCTACCAGGACCTCGAGGTGTTCTTCCAGCTCCTCCCGCGCTCCTCCACCGGGGAGCGGATGAACCCCTACACGTCCCTGTGGACCGGGGTGACCCCCGGTGACGGGCCCAGCAACTTCCACGTGGTGCTGCTGGACAACGGCCGCTCCGCGGTACTCTCGGACCCCAAGGGCCGCTCCGCGCTGCACTGCATCCGCTGCTCCGCGTGCCTGAACGTGTGCCCGGTCTACGAGCACGCGGGCGGACACTCCTACGGCTCCACCTACCCGGGGCCCATCGGCGCGATCCTCTCGCCACAGCTCACGGGCATCACGTCCGAGCAGAACGCCTCCCTGCCGTACGCGTCCTCCCTGTGCGGGGCCTGCTACCAGGTGTGTCCCGTGAAGATCAACATCCCGGACATCCTGGTGCACCTGCGGGACGAGGACATCCGCACCCAGCACGGACAGCGCGTGGAGAGGGCCGCGCCGGCGCCGTCGTCCGAGGACCCTGCGGTGGGCGGAGACGACAACTGGCGCGAGGAGAAGTCCCTGACCGGGGACGAGGGCCGGGGTGGGCAGGACACTGCCCCCCAGAAGGGCACCCTCCAGGAGCTCGGTTCTCGGGCGCGTCGCGCAGGACGCCGCATCCGAGGAGCCGTGCCTTCCCGCGGTGTGCCCACGCAGATGGACGCCATGATGAAGGGCGCGTCCTTCGTGATGGCCTCGGGCCAGCGGATGTCGCTCGCGGAGCGGGGTCTGCCCCTGGGCCGTGTGGTGGCCGGGCGGGACCACGCGATCAGCTGGCTGCCCGGTGTGGTGGGCGGCTGGACGGACGAGCGCGACGTCCCCGAGCCCCCCAGGGAGTCCTTCCGCAACTGGTGGAAGAAGCACGAGGGGGAGACCGGGCAGCGTCTCGAGCACGACGGCGCCGCGGCGGCGTCGGGCCCCGCGCCCGACGGGTCCGCGCAGTCCCACGCCGCCGCGGAACGGGATCCGGCCGATGCCCCGGGTGCGCGCGGTTCGTCCGGCTCGGCGGGCGCTTCCGGCGAGGGGGTGACCCCCGGTTCGGGGGCGGCCGCCACACCGTCCCGGACGCGCGAGACGGCCGCCCGCACCTCCCGGGGGGAGACCGCTCCCGGGGCGGGACCGGACGCCGTGGCCGGAGCGGCTTCCGCGGCCACCGGTGACCCGGACGAGGACAACATCGCGGACGGTGGCACCGCATCGGGTCGCACGGGCGCGACCGGGGGCCCAGCGGGCGGTCGGTCCGACGAGCGGAACAACGGGAACGGGGAGCAGGCATGAGCACGGACGCGAAGACGGAGATCCTGCAGCGGCTCCACGGTGCGCTCGCGGACCAGCCACAGGCCCCCGAGGTGCCCCGGGACTACCGCCACACCTCGGAGCTGTCCCGCGAGGAGATCGTGGACGTGCTGGAGGACCGGCTGCTGGACTACAAGGCGAACGTGTACCGGGAGACCGCACAGACCGTGGCGGACCGGATCGCCACCCAGCTCGGGACATCCGCCCGCTACGTGATCCCCGAGGGACTGGACACCGCTCTGCTCCCGGAGGAGACCGCGGCGCGCCGGGCCATCGTGGACCCCAACGACGCCCGCAGGGCCTCGGCGCTCACGGTGCGGGACCTGAACCGGGTGGACGCCGTGGTGACCTCTTCCACGGTCTCCTGCGCCCAGACGGGGACCATCTTCCTGTCCGGGCGACCGGACGAGGGCCGCCGTGCGATCACCCTGGTGCCGGACCACCACATCTGCATCGTGCCGCTGGACACCGTGGTGGAGCTGATCCCGGAGGCCATGGCACGGGTGGAGCCCACCGCCCCCACCACCATGATCTCGGGCCCGTCCGCCACCTCGGACATCGAGCTCGAGCGGGTGGAGGGTGTGCACGGGCCGCGCACGCTGGACGTGATCCTGCTGGGCTGACCGGGCTGGCGAGCGCCCCCAAGGATGAAGTGCAGAAAATGCCATCCACCGAGCGGTAGGTGGCATTTTCTGCACTTCTTCCTGCGTGGGCGGGCGGCGCCCATGGTGGGCGAGGATGGTGAGGTACGGAAGGGACGTGAGGCGCTCGCGGCGCGTGTCCCCCGGCCCGGCTCAGTAGCGGGGCTGCTTCGGGTCCACGTCCTCGATCCACGCCAGGATCCCGCCGTCCAGGTGCTTGAGGTCGTCCTCCCGCAGGGCGTAGTCGCCGCGCAGGGCCGCCAGGGCCCGGGCGGAGCGGACCCCGGCCTTGCAGTGCAGGATCACGTCCCCCTCGGTCCCCGCGGGGAGCGCCCGCACACCGTCCGCGAGCAGCCGGTCCAGGGGCACCGCCACCGAGCCGGGGATCGAGACGAGCTGCCGCTCCCAGTCCTCCCGCACGTCCACCAGGGTGAACGTGGTCTCGCCGCGCTCGCGTGCCGCCAGCAGCTCCGCCAGTTCCGTGGCGGCCACGGTCTCGACGGCGCTCGGTGCGGACTGCGGGGCACCCGCCCGGACCCCGGGGGGCCGCTGCGCACCGCTGGTTCGGCCCGACGCCGCTCGCCCGCCGCCGCTGGACGCGCCGTCCGCGTCGTGGCGGGCAGCCGCGCCGGCAGCGGGCTGGTCGTCCCCGCGGGCCGCGGCGTCGTCCTCCGGGGCGGGGAGACCGCACGCCACGAAGACCTGGGAGAGGTCCGTGACGGGCTCGCGCCCGGGGTCCGGGAGCACGGTGAGGGTGCGCCAGGTCTGGGCGAGGGCGTCGTGGATTAGAACCCGCCCCACCAGGGGCGAGCCGATGCCCGTGAGAAGTTTGAGCGCCTCGGTGGCCATGACGGAGCCGATGGTCGCGGGCAGCACGCCCAGCACGCCGCCCTCGGCGCACGAGGGAACGGACCCGGCCGGGGGAGCCTCGGGGTAGAGGTCCCGGTACACGGGTCCCCGCCCGGCCCAGAACACGGAGACTTGGCCGTCGAAGCGCAGGATGGAGCCCCACACCACGGGAATCCCGGTGAGCTCGGCGGCGTCCGCCACGAGGTAGCGCGTGCCGAAGTTGTCCGCGCCGTCCAGCACGAGGTCGTACTGCGCGAAGATCTCCAGCGCGTTCTCCGTGCTCAACCGGACGTCGTGGGTGCGCACGGTGACCAGCGGGTTGAGCCGGGCCACGGCGTCCGCGGCGGAGGACACCTTGGGCCGTCCCACGTCCGCGACGGTGTGGACCACCTGGCGCTGCAGGTTGGAGACGGACACGACGTCGTCGTCCACGATCCCCAGGGTCCCCACACCGGCGGCGGCGAGGTACTGCAGGGCCGGGGCGCCGAGGCCGCCCGCGCCGATCACGAGCACCCGGGCGTTCTTGAGACGGCGCTGTCCGAGCGGCCCGAACTGCGTGAGCGTGAGGTGCCGCGAGTACCGCTCGAGCTCCTCGCGGGTGAGGTCCTCGGCGGGTTCCACGAGCGGGGCGAAGCCCGGGAGCCCGCTCATCGGGTGGAGCCCCCGGCCGCGGGCTCTCCCGCGGCCTCGGCCACGGAGCGGGCGGGCCAGTCCCCGCGGGGCGTGTCCTCACCGGAGCCGATCCGCCCTGCCATGGGGGAGGAGGCCATGGCGTGGGTGCGGCGCGGGATGCGCCCGGCGCCGCGCGCCAGCCGACCCGCCCGCACGGCGTGCTTCATGGCCCGCGCCATGGCCACGGGGTCCTGCGCGCGGGTCACCGCGGAGGCCAGCAGCACGGCGTCGCAGCCCAGCTCCATGGCCAGGGCGGCCTCCGACGCCGTGCCGATCCCGGCGTCCAGGACCACCGGCACGGAGGCGCGCGAGGCGATCAGCTCGATGTTGTGCGGGTTGAGGATGCCCAGGCCCGTGCCGATCGGGGCGCCCAGGGGCATCACGGCCGTGGCCCCGGCGTCCTCCAGGCGCAGCGCGAGCACGGGGTCGTCCGAGGTGTACGCGAAGACCTTGAAGCCCCGGCGCACCAGTTCCTCGGTGGCGTCCAGCAGCTCCACGCCGTCCGGGAGCAGGGTGTCCTCGTCCGAGATGATCTCCAGCTTGACCCAGTCCGTCTCCAGTGCCTCGCGCCCGAGCTCCGCGGTCAGCAGTGCGTCCCGGGCCGTGTAGCACCCGGCGGTGTTGGGCAGCACCCGGATGCCGTGGCGGCGCAGGATCCCGTACAGGCTGTCCTGCGGTGCCCCGGGGGTCGACGACGCCGCGGGGCCCGCCCCCGGGAACCCTTCCGCTCCGCGCCGCCCGGCTCCACCGGCGGGGCCGGGGGAGAACCGGCGCAGCGCCACGGTGGTCAGCTCCGTGCCGGAGGCCAGCAGGGCACGCTCCAGCATGGCGAGGTCGGTGAGCCCCCCGGTGCCCATGACCAGTCGTGAGGAGAGCTCCACACCGTCGATGCCCAGCGGGTCCGGAGCGGGGGACTCCGCGGTGGGGTGTGCGTGCTCTGCGGTCATGCTCAGCCTCCCTGGACGGCGGTGACGATTTCCACGGACTGCCCCGCGGCCACGGCGGTTGCGGACCACAGGGACCTCGGGATCACGGCGTCGTCCACGGCCACGGCGATCCCCAGGGGATGGCCGTCCGCCGCGGTGCCCTCGGGTGTGATCTCCCGGCCCGTGAGGTGGGACACGGCAGCCGTGAGGGTGAAGCCGTCGTGCACCTCCACGGGGGTGCCGTTGACGGTGGCCGTGCCCGCGCCCGTGGCGGTGTCCGCGGCGGGCGGGGGCGGGAACTCTCCGGCGGCGGGGACCGTGTGCGCGGGGTCCGGTCCGTCGGCGCCGGTGCGGTGCCGTGGGTCGTGCGGTGCAGGGGTGGGGCTCATGCCGGTCCTCCCGGGACGTGGACGGTGTCGTGGGGATCGTCGTGGGGGCCCGAGTGGCGGGCGGGGTCGGTGGTGGCGAGGAACTCGGGGTCCCGGGCGTGGTCCACGTCCGGATCGGCCACGCCGGTCACGAGTTCCGCGGCGAGCCGTGAGGCCACGGGGGTCAGCAGGATCCCGTGGCGGAAGTGCCCCGTGCTGATCACGAGTCCCGCCACGGACGTGCTCCCCAGGTAGGGGAGGTCGTCGGGCGTTCCGGGGCGGGCGCGGGCCATCATCTCCAGCACGTCGCAGTCGTCGATCGCGGGGACCACGGCGCGGGCGTCCCGCAGCAGCTGGTGGACGCCGCCGGCGAGCACCGACTCCCGGCCGTCCTCGCGGCTCGTGGCGCCCAGGACCAGGGTGCGGTCCGCGCGGGGGACCATGTACACGGGCCGACCGAGCACCTGGGCCCGCACCGTGCGGGTCAGCAGGTGCTCCTCACCGGGGGCCAGGACGGAGTCGGGGACCCCCAGCCGCAGGATGTCCCCGAACACCGGTCGCAGCCGCAGGTCCAGGTCCTCGGGCAGTCCGCCCACCGCGTTGGCGCTCAGCCCGGACGCCACCACCACGGCGTCCGCCGGGATCAGCTCGCCGTCGTCCAGCTGCACCCCGGTGGCCTGCCGCGGCGCCGTGCGGGTGACGCGCACGGACTCCACCCGGTGGGTGAGCCACGTGGCCGGGCCGGCGTCGGGGACCTCCCCGATGGTCCGCAGGGCCGGGGCGTTGAGTGCCTCCACCATGGCGGCGGCCAGCATCCGCGGGTCCACCTGCCGGTCGGAGACGATCCGCACGGCACCGCCCAGCCGGGGCGCCAGCGCGGGTTCCAGCGAGCGCGCCGCGCGGGTGGAGATCTCCTCCACGTCCATGCCCGAGGCGAGCTGGTGGGAGGCGAGGTCCGAGAGCGAACGGGCGTCGGCGGCGTCGGCGGCCACCACGAGCGTCTCCTCCGTGCGGTACCCGGTGGGCAGGCCCGTGGCCGCGGTGACCCGCTCCACGAACGCGGGGTACTCGGCGGCGGAGGCGCGCATGAGGGGGTAGAGGCGCTCCTGGCCGTACTGGGTCTCGGCCACGGGTGCGAGCATGCCGGCGGCGGCGCGGGTGGCCCCCCACGCGGGCTGCGGGTCCACCACGGTGACGGCGGCCCCGCGGCGGCGCAGCTCGAGCGCGGTGGCCAGCCCGATCAGACCGGCCCCGGCCACGACGACGTGTTCGGGCTCGTGCTCCGACATGCTTCCTCCCTCCGGCGGCATGACCCGCATCAGGTGACCGGTCGGCGGCTCACGCCCTCGCAGCCCGCTGCGGTGGTCCGGGGTGACGTGTGCGGGCTCCCGTGGAACTGCTCGCCCGGCACCGGACGACGCCGCCAGTCTAGTCCCGGGCCGCGCCCGCGTCCCCGGGGGCTTCGCGGCGGGCTGAGCGGGGGAGTGTCCGCGCGGGCGGGCGTCGTGCCACGATGGCGGCATGGGACAGACGGAGGATGCGGGCGCTCGGCGCCGCACGGCACTGCAGGATGCTCGGCTCTACGTGTGCGTGACGGCACGGCGGGAGCGCGGGGACCTGAGGGAGTTCCTGCATGCGGCGTACGCGGGCGGGGTGGACATCATCCAGCTGCGGGACAAGACGCTGGAGGCCGCCGCGGAGATCGAGGCCATCGAGGTGCTCGCGGAGGTTGCCCGCGAGCACGGGAAGCTCTTCGCCGTGAACGACCGCGCGGACGTGGCCCTGCTGACCGGCGCGGACGTCTTCCACGTGGGCCAGGGGGACCTCACCACGGAGCAGGCGCGCACCGTCCTGGGCCCCGACGTGATGTTCGGCCGGTCGTGCCACTCGCCCGAGCAGGTGGACGCGGCCCTCGCGGACCGCGGACTCGACTACTTCTGCACCGGGCCCGTGTGGGAGACGCCCACCAAGCCGGGCCGCGCGGCCGTGGGCCTGGAGCTGCCGCGCTACGCCGCCGAGCACGCGGGCGGCACACCCTTCTTCGCGATCGGCGGGGTCGACGCCGCCCGGCTGCCCGCGGTGCTCGACACGGGGGCGTCGCGCATCGTGGTGGTGCGTGCGGTCACCGAGGCCACGGACGTCACCGCCGCGGCGCGAACGCTGCGGGACGCGCTGCCGGCATGAGCCCGGCGGTGCCGGAGACGCGCGGCGGCACCTCGTGCCCCCGGTCAGCGCCCGGAACCGCACTGCCCGGGATGCTGCTCGCACCACGGGGTGACGCCCGGGAAGCTGCCCCGGTGGGCGGCCACCCAGCGGTAGACGGCCTCCTGGCTGCGGCCCGCCAGCGGCAGGCCGTAGAACGCACCGAAGCAGCGTGTGCCCAGGGCCGTGTCGAGGATGGCGGAGACGGCCCGCGCGCCGTGCGTGGCACCATCCTGCGTGCCCGTGCCCGTGCCCGTGCCCGTGCCCGAGCCCACGGGGGTCACGTGCTCGGCCGGCACCGCCCACACCGTGGTGTTGCCCTGTTCCGGGGTCAGCCCGAAGCGCTCCAGCACCCCCGGGCCCTGCCACGGGTGCAGCTCGATCCGCCCGTGGCGGTCCAGCACCCGGACCCAGCCCACGGCGCGGGTGCAGAAACCGCAGTTGCCGTCGAAGACCACGTGCAGCCGGGTGCTCACAGCGCCACGGTCCCCGTGACGCACACGGTGCACGAACCGCCCACGCGCACGTTCCCGGTCCGGTCCGCGCTGACGCGCACCATGCCGCGGCGGCCCATCCGGGTTCCCTGCCGGGCGGTGTAGTCGCCCGGCAGGCGCCCGGTGCGCAGCAGCCACTGGGCCACGCTCGCGTTGAGGCTGCCGGTCACGGGGTCCTCGTACCCGTGTCCCCCCGCCACGAACGCGCGGACCTCGAGATCGTGGTCCGACCCCTCCGGCGCGGGGCCCACGACGCCCGCCTTGATCCCGTCCAGGGCGGCGTAGTCCGGCTCGATGGCGAGCACCTCCGTCTCGGACCCCAGCAGCACGGCGGCCCAGCCGGGTCCGTTGTCCACCCACTGGTGGGCCGCCACCTGTTCGTCCCGCAGCCCCAGCCCGGCGAGGACGCGGCGCAGCACCGGGGGCTCCAGCTCACCCGACCGCACGGTGGGCGGGGCCTCGAAGGCCAGTGCGGCGGCGTCGTCCGCGGCGGGGTGGATGCGCACCGAACCCGCGGCACACTCCTGCACCACGGCCGCGCCGTGCGGGGTGCCCCCCGCCGCGAGCCACGCGCGGGCCGATCCCAGGGTGGGGTGGCCCGCGAAGGGCAGCTCGCGTTCGGGGGTGAAGATCCGCAACCGGTAGTCGGCCTCGGGGGAGACGGGCGGCAGGACGAACGTGGTCTCGGAGAGGTTGGTCCAGCGTGCGAAGCGGGCCATCTGCTCGTCCGTGAGGTCCGAGCCGTCCAGGACCACGGCCACGGGATTGCCCAGGCAGGGCTCGGCGGAGAACACGTCCACCTGCGCGAACGGGCGGGAACGGGGGTGCGGGGTCATGCCCCGATTCCACCACGGCGGGAGGGCGCGCGGGAACGGGCACAAGAAAATCCCCTTGCTCCGGTTGCGGAGGAGCAAGGGGATTCGAGTCGGGATGACAGGATTTGAACCTGCGACCTCGTCGTCCCGAACGACGCGCGCTACCAAGCTGCGCCACATCCCGCTGCTGCACGGGTACAACCCGCGAACAACTGCTCCAGCATAGCGTCAGGATTCGGCGAATGCGAAATCCCTCCCCTCCCCGCCGGTACGCTCACTGCCATGCACCAGTCCCCTATACCCACGCTCACCCCGCGGACGTGGTGGCGCGTGGGCGCGGCCATGTTCACGGTGGGGTTCGGGGCCAACCTGTTCGCCCCCATGCTGGAGGTCTACCGCTCCCAGGACGGCCTCTCGGAGTCGTTCGTGACCGGGATGCTCGGGATCTACGCCGCCGGTCTGGTGCCGGCCCTGCTCGTCTTCGGCCCGGTGTCCGACCACCGCGGCAGGCGGGCCGTGATGCGGCCGGCGCTCGCGGTGGTGACGGTGGCCTCGCTCATCCTGGCCACGGCGTCCCACACCTCCGACTGGCTGCTGTACGCGGGTCGC
This sequence comes from Kocuria tytonis, assembly GCF_003226895.2. Taxonomy (GTDB): domain Bacteria; phylum Actinomycetota; class Actinomycetes; order Actinomycetales; family Micrococcaceae; genus Kocuria; species Kocuria tytonis. The sequence continues at coordinate 1,271,972 of NZ_PNJG02000001.1, read as the reverse complement.
TGGATCATGGGCTTCGGGGTGGGGATGGCCATGTCCTCCGGCTCCGCCTGGGTGAAGCAGCTCAGCACGGACCGCCCCGGTGCCGGGCCGCGCCGCGCCACCGTGGTGCTCTCCGCCGGTTTCGGCGCGGGCCCCCTGGCGGCCGGTCTGCTCGCGCAGTTCCTGCCCGCGCCGCAGATCACTCCGTTCCTGGTGCACACCGTCCTGGCGCTCGGGGCCGCGGCGCTCGTGTGGACCGTGCCGGAGACCCAGCCCCCGGCCCGGGGACCCCGCACGCGGCAGCCCCTCGTGCCCCCGGTGGCGCTGACGGGTCGCTTCTTCTGGGTGGTCGCGGCCTGGGCGCCCTGGGTGTTCGGGACCGCGACCGTGGCCTTCGCGAGCATCCCGTCCTTCGTGCTGGGCCCGGTGCGGTGGCCGGTCGCCTACCTCGGGACCGTGGCGGCCGCCGTGATGTTCACGGGCGTGCTCGTGCAGCCGCTGGCCGCGCGGCTCGGTGAGCGGGGCTGGCTGCCGCTGTCCGTCACGGGGCTGGGCGCCGCGAGCGCGGGGCTCGTTCTCGGGGCGCTGACCGTCACGTGGCACCAGAGCTGGCTCGCGTTCCCCACCGCCGTGCTGCTGGGTGTCAGCTACGGGTTCATGATGGTGGCCGGGCTGAAGGAGGTGGAGCTGATGGCCCGCCCGCACGAGCTCGGCGCGCTGATCGGCGTGTTCTACACCCTCACCTACGTGGGCTTCGGGGTCCCGTTCGCCCTGTCCCTGGCCGGCCCCGCCGTGGCCCGCCTCGCCGGGGTGGGTGCCACCACGGGCTTCGTGTGGTGCCTGCTCTTCGGCGTGCTGGTGTGCGCGGTCTCCGCCGTTCCTGTGGCGCGCGCGGCGTCCCGCGCGGTCCCGGATCCGGGCACGACGCCGCCGCGGGGCTGAGGCGCGTCCGCCCCGGTTCAGGCGCTGTCCCGACCCTGTCGTCCGTTCCGGTGCGTCGTCCGCTCGCGCGTGATGCGGTGCCGGCGACCCTCTGTTTACAAGACAGGCGCCCGGCGCTGCCCGCCCGTGAGTAGCGCGGTGGCCAGCCCGGCGGGCGCGGGCGTCAGAGGCCCGTGCGGGGCACCCGCGCGGGCGTCAGGTGAGGCACGTACTCAGCGCGTGACCCGTTCCAGCACCTGCAGCACGTGCTCGTAGGGCCGGCCCGTGGCCTCCGTGAGGGCCTGCTCGCACGTCCGGTTCAAAGATGCATACGCATCGAAATCCCCGGACCGGACCTCCGCGGCCTCGCGCCGGGTGGCGGACGCCGTGAGCTCCGGGTGCAGCATCCCGCGGTCCCCGGCGTAGCCGCAGCAGCCCCAGTCCACGGGCACGGTGACCGCGCGGGCGCACGCGCGGGCCACGCGCAGGAGGTCCTCGGTGGCCCCCAGGTGCACGGACGAGCACGTGGGGTGCACGGCCAGGGTGTCCAGCGGGGCGCCCCGGTCCAGACCGGGCAGCACGTGCTCGGCGGTGAAGGTCACGGCGTCCACGAAGTCCAGCGCCCGGTACCGCGGGTGCTCCCGCGCGAGGTTCCGCATGGTCTCCAGGCCCTCGGTGCAGGACGCCGCATCGCACACCACGGGCAGCCGCCCCTCGTCGGAGGCGTCCCACAGCAGGCCGAGGGTCCGCTCGGTCATCGTCCCGTAGCCGGTGGGCAGCCCCTTGGACTTCCACGGGGTGCCGCAGCACGCGGAGTCGATGCCCTCCGGGATCCGCACGGTCACGCCGGCGCGCTCGCACAGCCGCAGGAACGCCTCGGAGGCGGAGGGGCCCGCACCGGTCGCCGTGCCGAACATCGCCCCGATGCACGCGGGGAAGAACACGGCCCGGAGCTGCGCACCCGGGCGCGCGGGCGGCGTCGTCAACCGGGAGCGGGTGTCCCCGCCCGTCGGCAGGGACGCGTTGTAGCGGGGGACCGTGTCCGTGCCGAGCACCGCGCGGGCGGCCGTGGTGGCGGAGACGGGAAGGACCGCGGGCACGCGGGACGCGAGCGTCAGCGCGAAGGCCGCGCCCGCGGAGGTCGCGGCCCAGGAGCGTGCCGCGGCCGCCCACGCGAGGTCCGCGACCGTCGAATGGTTCTCCGCGCGCAGCCGACGCACGAGGTCACCCGTGTTGATGCTCACGGGGCACGCCGTGACGCACATGCCGTCCACCGCGCACGTCTGCAGCCCGGCGTAGTCGTACTCGCGGCGCAGCCGGGCGGCGAGCTCCGCGTCCCCGCGCTGCTCGGCCTGCGCGATCTCCCGGCGGCCCACGATGCGCTGGCGCGGCGTGAGCGTGAGGTCCTGGGACGGGCACACCGGCTCGCAGTAGCCGCACTCCACGCACCGGTCCACCTCGGACTCCACGGGCGGGGCGGTCTTGAGGTCCCGCAGGTAGGCGCGTGGGTCGTCCGTGAGGATCACGCCCGGGTTGAAGCGGTTCGCAGGGTCGATCAGGGCCTTCAGCTCCACCATGACGTCGTACAGCTCGTACCCGTACTGCCGCCGCACGAACGGCGCCATGATCCGCCCCGTGCCGTGCTCGGCCTTGAGCGAGCCGCCGCGGCCGAGCACCAGGTCCACCATCTCCTGGGTGAACCGCTCGTAGCGCTCCAGCTGCCGGGGGTCGTCGAACTGCTCGTTGAGCATGAAGTGGACGTTGCCGTCCTTGGCGTGCCCGAAGATCACGGAGTCCCGGTAGCCGTGGTCGTCGAAGAGCCCCGTGAGCTCCTCGCACGTGCCGCCCAGCTGGTCCACCGGCACCACGACGTCCTCCAGCAGCGCATTGGTGCCCTGCGGCCTGTTGCCCGCCACGGTGGTGTAGAGCCCCTTGCGCACGGTCCACAGGCTCGCCCGCTCCCGGGCGTCCGTGGTGAGGGACACCGGCCCGGCCAGGTCCAGCGCGTCGAAGGTGGACGACGCCGCGTCCGCCAGCTCCCGCACCCCGTCCGCGGTGTCGTGCTGGTACTCCACGAGCAGCGCGGCCTGCTGCTCCACGGGGATGTCCATGATGACGGGTGGAGCGAGCCCGGTGCGCTGCGAGACCGCCAGGGAGGTGGCGTCGAGCAGCTCCAGGGTGGCGCAGTGCGAGCCCACCAGCTCCGGCACCGCGTTCGTGGCGGCCACCACCGTGGGGAACACCAGCAGGCCGGTGGCCACGTGCGGGTGGACCGGCACGGTGCGCAGGGTCGCGCCGGCCACGAAGCCCAGCGTCCCCTCGGAGCCGATCATGAGGTGCTCCAGGATCCGCACCGGGTCCGCGTGGTCCAGGAACGAGTTCAACCCGTAGCCCATGGTGTTCTTCATGGCGAAGAGCCGCTCGATGCTCCGCACGGACTCCGGGTTGCCCCGCACGCGGTCCCGCAGTCGCAACAGGCCCTCGAAGAGCTCGGGCTCGCGCGTGCGCAACAGCTCCGCGGCGTCCGGGGCGGCGGTGTCCACCACCGTGCCGGAGGGCAGCACGAGCACCATGGACTCCAGCGTGCGGTACGTGTTGAACTCCGTACCGCACGCCATTCCGGAGGAGTTGTTGGCCACCACGCCACCGAGCGTGCACGCGGTCTCGCTCGCGGGGTCCGGGCCCAGCGCCCGCCCGTGCGGCGCGAGCCGCGCGTTGACCTGGCGCACGGTGACGCCGGGCTGGACGCGCACGCGGGCGCCGTCGTCCAGGACCTCCACGCCCTTGAAGTGCCGGCGGACGTCCACCAGCAGCTGGTCGGTCACGGACTGCCCGGACAGGGACGTGCCGCCCGAGCGCAGGGTCAGCCCCGCGCCGGTGCCCGCGGCCGCGGCGAAGATCCGCCCCACCTCGGACTCGTCCCGCGGTCGCAGCACCGCGTGGGGGTGCATCAGGTAGTGGGAGGCGTCGTGCGCCACGGCGCGGCGTTCCAGTTCCCCGCCCACGACGACGCCGCTGCCGCACTCGGCCTCGATCCGCGCCACCGCGCGTGCCAGCGGGGAGGCGGCCGGGGCGGCGTCGTCGTGCCGACGCGTGGGGAACGGGAGGCGGATCGGTGCCATGGGTGTACCTCAGTCGGTGAGCGTGACCAGGACGGCCTGCGGCGGGCAGAACAGGCGGACGGGGGCGAAGCGGGATTCCCCCAGTCCCTGGGAGATGTTCACGGGCACCCCCCGGTGGTCGATGAGCCCCTTGCAGATCGCGGGGTCCAGGTCGCAGTTGCTGACCAGGGCCCGGCCGCCGGGCAGGCACACCTGACCGCCGTGGGTGTGGCCCGCGAAGACGACGTCCGCACCGTCCGCGGCGAAGCGGTCCAGCGTGCGGAGGTAGGGGGCGTGGGCCACGCCGATCCGGACGTGCGCGGGCTCGTTGTGGCCCCGCGGGAAGCCCGGGTGCCGGTCGTAGTGCAGGTGCGGATCGTCCACGCCCGAGAAGTCGATGACCGTGCCGGCCACCTCGATCCGACGGGCACGGTTGACCAGTCCCGTCCAGCCGCGCTCGTCGAAGGAACGGTGCATCTGCTCGGTGGGCAGGCGAGGGGCCTCGTCCCGCGTCTCGCCCGCGGTGGAGCGCCACAGGTATCGCGTGGGGTTCTTGGGCTGCGGCGCGAAGTAGCAGTTGGACCCGGGGACGTACACCCCGGGGAACGCGAAGAGCGGGTCCAGGATCTCCAGCAGGTACGGCAGGGCGCTCATGTGGGAGAGGTTGTCGCCGGTGTCGAGCACCAGGTCCGGGCGCAGTGCGGCCAGCGAGTGCACGAAGCGCTTCTTGGCCTCCTGTCCGGGAACCGTGTGCAGGTCCGAGACGTGCAGGATCCGCAGTGGCCGGGCCCCCGGTGGCAGCACCCGCACGGTCTCCTGGCGGAGCTGGAAGCGCCGGCGCTCGCCGAGAACGGCCCACCCCAGGGTGCCCGCCCCGGCGGCGAGAAGCCCCGCCCCGGCCGCGGCGAGAACGCGCGTGGCCGGGGCGGGCCCGGTCGAGGAGTGAGCCGTCATCACTTGGTGGACGACATCACTCTGGCCGGCGGGGACGAGAACTTGGAGGTGTCGTACCCGGGGGCGACCTGCTTCATGTAGTTCTGCCACTGGCCACCGGCGTAGGTCGCGCCGTCCACCCACTCGGTGCCGGAGCCGCCGCGCTTGCCGCCGATGCTCAGACCGTTGAGGGAGCGGGAGCCGTACTGGTAGTTGCCCACCCAGGACGCGGTGGCGAGACCCTTGGTGTAGCCGAGCATCCAGGTCTGGGTGGAGTTGTCGGTGGTGCCGGTCTTGGCCGCGGAGGCGTTCGGCAGGCCGATCGAGCGCTGGTAGCCCGAACCCCTCACCAGGACCTGCTCCAGGACGTAGTTCACGCCCTGGGCCACCTCCTTCTTGATGACCTGCTCGCACTTGTCGCCGGGCACGCCGTAGTTCTTGCCGGTGTGGTCCCGGACCCGGGTGATGGCGCGCGGCTCGCACATCTTGCCGTCGTTCGCGAACGCGGAGAACGCGCGGGCCATGGTCATGGGGGCGATGTCCGCGGAACCGCCCAGCAGGGACGAGAGCACGGTGGTGTCCACGGGGTCGCCGTTCTTGCCGTCGTGGATGCCCAGGGCCTTGGTGAGCTCGCCGATCTGGCACAGGTCCAGGTCCGCCGCCATGGCGTACAGCGCCGAGTTGATGGAGTTGTAGATGCCGAAGTCCACGTCCATCACCTTGTTGTAGCCCTCGGTGGCGTTCTGGAAGGTCAGGCCGCTGCCGTCGGTCCCCGGCTCGATCTTGTACCCGTTGGGCAGGCACGAGGCCTTCCACCGGTAGTCCGCGGGGTAGTTCAGCCGGCGGGCGTCGATGCTGGCCTTCACGCCCTTGCCCGAGTTGATCCACTGGGCCAGCGTGAAGGGCTTGAACGTGGAGCCCACCTGGAAACCGCCCGCGCCGCCCTTGGACGTGTCCACGTTGAAGTTGTAGGTGGTGTTGGAGTCACCCTCCGCACCCGAGTAGTTGGTGTTCTGCGCCATGGACACCACGTGCCCGTTGCTGGGCTCCAGGGAGATCAGTGCGGTGGACACGCTGTCCGGGTTGTTGTCCTTGGGCTGGGTGGCGTTGACCTGCTCGTCCGCGACCTTCTGCGCCTTGGGGTCCAGGGACGTGGTGATCGTGAGACCGCCGCGCTGCAGCGTGGCCAGGCGCTCCTCCGGGGTGGCGCCGAAGGCGTCCGACTGCATGACCTCGTTCTCCACGTAGTCGCAGAAGTAGGGGGCCGTCTTCGCCGAGGTGCACCCGGAGCTCGTGGTGTGGATGTCCAGGTTCATGGGTTCCTTGGCCGCCTGCTCCGCCTGCTTCTGCGTGATGGCGCCGGTCTGCACCATGGTGTCCAGCACCAGGTTGCGGCGCTGGACGGAGGCCTCGGGGTTCACCTGGGGGTTGTAGTAGTTGGGGGACTGCACCATGCCCGCGAGCGTGGCGGACTGCGCGATGCTCAGCTCGGACGCGGGAATGCCCCAGAAGTACTCGGACGCCGCCTGCACCCCGTAGTTGGAGCCCCCGAAGAGCACCACGTTGAGGTAGCCCTCCAGGATCTCGTCCTTGGACTTCTCCTGCTCCATGGACAGGGCGAGCTTCATCTCCTTGACCTTGTCCACCACGCCCTTGTCGGCACCGATGGTGCTGGCCTGCTCGCCGTTGCGGACCTGCTGGTCGATGATCAGGTTGTTCACGTACTGCTGCGTGATGGTGGAGGCGCCCTGACGGTTGCTGGGGCGCAGCAGGTTGTTGCCGATGGCGCGCACGATGCCCCACGGGTCCACGCCGCCGTGGTCGTAGAAGTCACGGTCCTCGATGGAAAGCAGGGCGTTCTTCATGTTGGGGGAGATCTTGGCCAGGGGGACGGGATCGCGGTTCTGCGCGAAGAACGACGCGATTTCCGAGCCGTCCTTGGCCACCACGGTGGAACCGCGGGAGAGCGGACCCGATTCCATGTCCGCGGGGAGGGACTTGAACCAGCCGATGGAGGCGTTCGCGGCCACTCCTGCGGCCGCGGCGGGGGGTACCAGGAGTCCGGCCGCCACCACCCCGGCGACCACTGCAACGGCGATGAACGCCACGACGTTGCCCAGTACCGACGTGGGCTCGGAGCCCGAGTTCTTGCGTGATGCCATTGCGCCAGTGTACAAGCCGGGCCGGGAAGGACCGGGCCACCCCCGCGGGGGTCGCACTGTGGAGTCACCGGGTGCCGGGACGCGCGCCGCGGGCCCCGTTCAGTAGTGTGGGGGTCATGACCACTTGGGAATATGCCACCGTTCCGCTGATGATCCACGCCACCAAGCAGATCCTGGACAACTGGGGGGACGACGGCTGGGAGCTCGTGACCGTCCTGCCCGGGACCCAGGCCGCCGACACCCCGGCGGGCAACATGACCGCGCCCGTCCAGACCAACCCCATCGCCTACTTCAAGCGCCCCAAGAACTGACGCGCGGGAAGGCACACCATGAGTGACACGTACGAGGAGCGCCTCGCGCAGCTGGGACTCGAGCTGCCGGAGGTGGCCAGGCCGCTCGCGGCGTACGCCCCGGCCGTGGTGAGCGGGAAGCACGTCTACACCGCGGGACAGCTGCCCCTGGTCTCCGGGGCACTGCCGGCCACCGGTGTGGTGAGCGGCACCGGCGCGCCGGGCACGGTGTCCCCGGAGCGCGCCGCGGAGCTCGCCGAACGCTGCGCGCTCAACGCGATCGCCGCCGTGAAGTCCCGGATCGAGGACCTCGACCGCATCCAGCACATCGTGAAGGTCACGGGTTTCGTGGCGTCCGCCCCGGACTTCTACGGCCAGCCGGCCGTTGTGGACGGCGCGTCCACGCTGCTGGGCCGGGTCTTCGGGGCGGCCGGCGTGCACGCGCGCTCCGCGGTGGGCGTGAGCGTGCTGCCGTTGAACTCGCCGGTGGAGGTCGAACTGATCGTCGAGTTCCACTGAGCATGGCGGAGCACCGCGGGACCGAACGCAGCTTCGCGGTGCCCCGTGCCTACTCCAAGGCGGCCCGGGCGTGGCTCGACCGCGGTCTGGGGATGCACGGATCCGCACCCCGGCACGGGGCGGCCACCGTCTTCGTGCGGGACGGCGAGCACGGGGTCGAGACGCTCATGCTGCACCGCCCCGGGCGGCAGTCCATGGGCACGCTCTCGTTCCCCGGGGGCATCACCGAGGCCAGCGACGACGAGCCCCTGGACTGGCGCGGGCCGTCCTCCGCGCAGTGGGCCCGCAAACTGCTCTCGGAGGACATCGGGCTGGCACGACGCCGCGTGGTGACCGCCGCGCGCAAGACGTTCGTGGAGACCGGGATCCTGTTCGCGGGCACCCCCACCCACGGGGTGGCGGAGAACGTGGAGGGCGTGGACTGGATGCGCTCCCGGGAGCAGCTCGCCACGGAGGACATCTCCTTCGCGGACCTGCTGGCCAAGCGCAGCATGGCGTTCCACAGCGAGTGCCTGCGGCCCCTGTCCCACTGGGTGACCTCGGACTTCGTGCACCAGCGCGTGGACCTGCAGTTCTTCGCGGCGGCCGTGCCCGTGGGACAGCGCCACTGTCCCCTTGCCACGCAGCGCGGCCGCGCGTGGCTCGGGTGGGTGGACGCGCGCGCCCTGTTGGAGGACCCCTGGTCCACGCCCGTCCCGGAGCTGTTCCGGCGGCAGGCGGAGGAGTCCGCCGAAACGGACGACCCCTGGCACTTCGAACTCCCGGAACTGACCACGCCCGGCGTGCAGTGCGCGGTGGAGGCCGTGGCGGAGGCCGGATCGGCGGTGGCGTTCCTCGCGGCCCGTCGTGACATGCGGCTGCGCAGCCCGCGTCTGGACCTGCGCGACGGCGAGCCCATCCTGGTCCTCGACGCCTGAGACCACAGAGCACCCCCCGGCACCTCGCCCATGGTTGCGCGGCACCGCTTGCGGCTGCGCGCGGCACCGTTCGCGTGCCCACGCGCGGGCGGGAGCAGCCGCGTGGGCGTGATCACGCTGAACCGCCGCGAGCGCGTGCGCATGCGCGGGAGGAGCGGGGTCACCATTCCGAATGCCGACGGCGCCCCCGGTGCGTACCGGGGGCGCCGTCGTGCGGGGTGGAACGGGTCAGCGCGAGCGCTGCTTGAGGCGCTGCAGGTCGAGGATGACCACGGCGCGTGCTTCGAGCCGGATCCAGCCGCGCTGCACGAACTCGGCGAGCGCCTTGTTCACGGTCTCGCGGGAGGCCCCCACCAGCTGGGCGAGCTCCTCCTGGGTGAGCTCGTGCGCCACCAGGATGCCGTCCGTGGCGGGGCGACCGAAGCGGTCCGCGAGGTCCAGCAGGGCCTTGGCCACGCGGCCGGGGACGTCCGAGAACACGAGGTCCGCGAGGTTCTCGTTGGTGCGCCGCAGGCGGCGTGCGAGCGCCTGGAGCAGCTGCGCGGAGACCTCGGGGGAGCGCTGGATGACCTTGCGCAGGTTCTCGTGCTTGAGCCCCGCCAGGCGGGTCTCGGACACCGCGGTGGCGGAGGTGGAGCGGGGGCTGGGGTCGAACAGTGCCATCTCGCCGAAGATCTCGCCCGGGCCCATGACGGCCACCAGGTTCTCGCGTCCGTCGCTCGCGGTTCGGCCGAGCTTCATCTTGCCGGAGACGATGAAATAGAGCTGGTCGCCCGGGTCCCCCTCGTAGAACAGGGTGGCGCCGCGGGAGAGGTCCACCTCGGTGATCTCCTCGGTCAGAGCGGCGAACGCCTCGTCGTCCAAGGAAGCGAAAAGCGGAGCGCGGCGTAGGACGTCTGTATCCAAGGTAAAACTCCTCACAAAAAGGGGGCGGGCCCGAGACCGGGCCGAGTGCATGATTCTGTCCTATCGTAACGAGTTTCACATGGTTGATGGCCACCCCTCGGATTGTGCTACGTGTGAACGCCCCGCGAGGCCGGCGGTACGGACCCGGCGGGCAGGACGCAGCGCCGGGAACGCCGTCCACGGTTTCCCCAGGCCGCCGCCGTATGCTCGACGGGCGCGCGACCGATCCCCGCGTGTCCCCCCACCCGTGAGGACCGTCATGACCCTGGCCCTGAACCTGCTGGACGCACTGCTCGTGGTGGTGCTGGTGGCCTACGGGATCGCAGGATTCCGGCGTGGTTTCTTCCGCTCCTTCGCCGCTCTGCTTGGCCTGGTGCTCGGCGCCGTGCTGGCCTTCTGGGCAGGGCCGGTGGTGGCCGCCTACGTGACGGGGCAGTGGCAGGTCCCCGCCGTGCTGCTCACGGTCCTGCTGTCGCTCGCGCTGGGTGAGCTGCTGGGGTCCGTTCTCGGCGGCGCCCTGGCACGCGCCCTGGAGAGGTCGGGCGTGGGGGTCCTGGACCGGCTGGGCGGCGCGGTGCTCAACGCGGCGGTGGCCGCCCTGATCATGTCCCTGCTGGGCTCGCTGGTGGGTCAGATGGGTTTGCCGGCGCTGTCCAAGCAGGTGGCCTCGTCCCAGGTGCTGCGGGGCATCGAGCGGCTCACCCCGGATCCCGTGCGCCACGCCATGACGCAGACCCGCAACGCGGTGAGCGGCGCGCAGGGCATCCGGCAGCTGGACGAGCTGCTGTTCCCGTCCCAGGCCGCACCCGATCCGAGGCAGACCCCCGAGTCGCAGACCGTGGCGGATGCCGGGCAGTCCGTGGTGCAGGTCTACGGCACCGCCGCCCAGTGCGCGCAGAACCAGACCGGCTCCGGGTTCGTGGCGCAGCCCGGCACGGTGGTCACCAATGCGCACGTGGTCGCCGGGGTGGAGCAGCCCGTGGTCGAGACCCGCGACGGCCGGGTCTACCCGGCGCAGACGGTGCAGTACGACGCCGCCTCGGACCTCGCCGTGCTGCGCGTCCCCGATCTGCCGGAGACCGCGCTGCCGCTGGAGGGCGCCGTGTCGCAGGGCCAGGCGGTGTCCTTCGCGGGCTATCCGCTGGGCGGCCCGTACACGGTGCGTCCCGCCACGGTCCAGGGCCAGGCCGTGGCCCCGGTGCAGAACGTGACCACGGGGAAGACCCAGACCCGCAGCATCATCCAGATTGCGGGCAACGTGGAGCAGGGCAACTCCGGGGGCCCGCTGCTCAACGCGTCCGGTCAGGTGGTGGGCGTGGTCTTCGCCAAGGCCGTGCAGGGGGAGACGGGGTACGTGATCCCTGCGGACCGGGTGGCGGAGGTCCTCGCCGCCACCGGGGACTCCGCCCAGACCGTGACCACGGGGGAGTGCGTGGCGGGCTGAGCCGGGCTCAGCCCAGTCCGAGGTTCCGCGCCACCACGTCCACCGCGAGCTCGTACCCGAGCACGCCCGCACCGGCGATCACGGCCGTGGCCTGCGGGGACACGAACGAGGTGTGCCGGAAGGCCTCCCGGCGGTGCACGTTGGAGATGTGGACCTCCACGACCGGCAGCTCGCACATCTCCAGGGCGTCGTGGATGGCCACGGAGTAGTGGGTCAGCGCCGCCGGGTTGATCACGATCCCGCACGCCTCGGTGCGGGCCCGCTGGATCCAGTCCACGAGCTGGCCTTCCCAGTTGGACTGCTCGAACACGACGTCCAACCCGTACGTGAGCGCCCGGGCGCGCACGTTCGCCTCGAGGTCCGCCAGGGTGGTGTGCCCGTAGATCTCGGGTTTGCGCGTGCCCAGCGTGTTCAAGTTGGGGCCGTTGAGGACGTGGATCGGCAGCTCGCTCATGCCCCCATTCAAGCGCATCGGCCCCGCGCGCGGTCCTCGGGACGGACGACGCCGCCGTGGTGCCTCCGGCGGGGAGGGCCACGCGCGCAGCTGCCGGCACGGACGCCGCCACGCCGCCCTCGGCGGGGAGGGCCTTGCGCGGCCCCGGCACGGACGACGCCGCCGCGGTGCCTCCCGTGGGGAAGGCGCCGCGGCGGCGTCGTCGTGGGGTGTGCCTGCCGGCGGGTGTGGCCCGGGCGGGCACGGTGGTGGACTACTTGGCGCCCAGCGAGTCCACGATCTGCTGCATGACCGTCTGGTCCGCGAGCGTGGAGACGTCCCCCACGGGGCGGTCCTCGGCCACGTCCTTGAGCAGGCGGCGCATGATCTTGCCGGAGCGGGTCTTGGGCAGCTCGGGGACGATCAGCACCTTCTTGGGCTTGGCGATCGGGGAGATCTCCCGGCCCACGTGCGCGCGGATCTCCTCGGCGAGCTCGGCGGCGTCCCGGTTCTCGGCGGTGGCCTGGTCCGAGAGGATCACGAACGCGAAGACCGCCTGGCCCGTGGTCTCGTCCTTGGCGCCCACCACGGCGGCCTCGGCCACCGAGGGGTGGGAGACCAGCGCGGACTCGATCTCGGGCGTGGAGAGCCGGTGGCCGGAGACGTTCATGACGTCGTCCACGCGGCCCAGGATCCACACGTCCCCGTCCGCGTCCCGCTTGGCGCCGTCACCGGCGAAGTACTTGTCCCCGAACTGTCCCCAGTAGGTGTTCACGAAGCGCTCGTCGTCGCCCCAGATGGTGCGCAGCATGGAGGGCCACGGCTTGCGGACCACCAGGAAGCCGTCGGTCTCGTTGGGAAGGGAGGTGCCGGCGTCGTCCACGACGTCCACGGCGATGCCCGGCAGCGGCACCTGCGCGGAACCCGGCTTGGCGGCGGTGACCCCGGGCAGCGGGGAGATCATCATGGCGCCGGTCTCGGTCTGCCACCAAGTGTCCACGATGGGGCAGCGCCCGCCGCCGATCACGCGGTGGAACCAGGTCCACGCCTCGGGGTTGATGGCCTCGCCCACGGTGCCGAGCAGACGCAGGGAGCTCAGGTCCCACTCGCCGGGGATCTCCTCGCCCCACTTCATCATGGTGCGGATGGCGGTGGGGGAGGTGTAGAGGATGCTCACGCCGTACTTCTGCACGATCTCCCAGAAGCGGCCGCGGTGCGGGGAGTCCGGGGTGCCCTCGTAGATCACCTGGGTGGCGCCGTTCACGAGCGGCGCGTAGGCGATGTAGGTGTGGCCCGTGACCCATCCGACGTCCGCGGTGCACCAGTAGACGTCCGTCTCCGGCTTGAGGTCGAACACGTTCTTGTGGGTGAACGCGGCCTGGGTGAGGTAGCCGCCGGTGGTGTGCAGGATGCCCTTGGGCTTTCCCGTGGTGCCGGAGGTGTAGAGGATGAACAGCGGATCCTCGGCGTTCTGCTCCGAGGGCGTGTGCTCGGTGGAGGCGTTCTCGGTGACCTCGTGCCACCACACGTCCCGACCGTCCTGGAACGCTACGTCCTCGCCGTTGCGCTTGACCACCACCACGTGCTGGACGGAGTCCCCGCCCTTCTCGAGCGCCGCGTCCACGGCGGGCTTCAGCGTGGTGGGCTTGCCGCGGCGGTAGGAGCCGTCCGCGGTGACCACGAGCTTGGCCTCGCCGTCCTCGATGCGCGAGCGCAGGGCGTCCGCGGAGAAGCCGCCGAAGACCACGGAGTGGATCGCGCCGATGCGCGCGCACGCGAGCATGGTGATCACGGCCTCCGCGATCATGGGCATGTAGACGGCCACGCGGTCGCCCTTGCCCACGCCGAGGGCCTCGAACGCGTTCGCGGCCTTGGAGACCTCGTCCTTGAGCTGCGCGTACGTGTAGGACGCGCTGTCCCCGGGCTCGCCCTCGAAGTACAGGGCCACCCGGTCCCCGTTGCCGGCCGCCACGTGGCGGTCCACGGCGTTGTACGCGGCGTTCAGGGTGCCGTCCTGGAACCACTTGGCGAACGGCGGGTTGGACCAGTCCAGCACCTCGGTGAACGGGGTGGACCACGTGAGCAGCTCACGGGCCTGGTCCGCCCAGAACTCCTCGCCCTGCTCCTCGGCCCGCGTGTACAGCTCCGCGGTGGCGTTGGCCTGGGCGGCGAACTCCTCGCTCGCGGCGAAGGTCTTCGGCTGGGCTGCGGGATCCGGGGTCATGGTGCTCCTTCACTGGGGCCGGTGCGCGCCGCTTGCGCGGGCGCGTGGTGCAGTTCACATTCTTCCGCTCAGCCTAGTGGAACCGCGCGGGCGCGCTCCATCGTGCGCGGGCGCATGTCGGCCCGGTTCTGCGGCGCCCGGCCGGGTTTGACCCTTGTCATGGCGCACAGCATGATCGAGGGCATGGAGACCCCCGCCGCAGCCGAGCACGTGCGCTTCGTCCCGGCGCGGCAGGCGGAGCAGGCGGCCGCGCGGCGTCGTCGTGCCGGGAGCGAGACGGCCCTGTCCAGGACGCGGCGTGCGCGGCGCATCCAGCGGATCCTCGCGCAGACGTACCCCTACGCCGTGGCGGAGCTGGACTTCGACGACGCCTGGCAGCTGCTCGTGGCCACCGTCCTGTCCGCGCAGACCACCGACATCCGCGTCAACGCGGTCACGCCGGGGCTGTTCGCCGCGTACCCCGGCCCGCGCGAGCTGGCCGAGGCGCCCGCCGAGGACGTCCAGGAGATGGTGCGCCCGCTCGGCTTCTACCGTTCCAAGGCGCGCTCGATCCAGGCCCTGGCCGCGCGCATCGTGGACGAGCACGACGGCGCCGTGCCCGGCACGCTCGAGCAGCTCGTGACCCTGCCCGGCGTGGGGCGCAAGACGGCGAACGTGGTGCTCGGCAACGCGTTCGGGGTGCCCGGGATCACGGTGGACACCCACTTCGGACGGCTCGCTCGCCGCCTGGGGTGGACCGGGAACGAGGACCCGGTGAAGGTCGAGAAGGACGTGGCCGCGCTGTTCCCGCCCGCACTGTGGACGGAGCTGTCCCACGAGCTGATCTACCACGGGCGGCGGATCTGCCACTCGCGGAAACCCGCGTGCGGGGTGTGCCCCGTGGCGGACCTGTGCCCTTCGTACGGCGCGGGCCCCACAGACCCGGAGGCCGCCCGGGCGCTGCTGGGCTACGAACTGAAACCCGGCCGCGAGGAGCTGCTCGCCGGCTTCCTGGCGGGACGCACCCGGCGGCAGCTGCGCGCCGAGGGACACACGCTCAGCGCGTGAGAGGACGGACGATGACCACTTCCCAGGCTCAGCCGGGCAGCCCGCGCGAGCAACTCGTGGAGCTCGCGCGCCACGGCGACTCCGTGCTGATGCAGGACCGCGAGCCCTGGCGGATCGGGCAGCTGGACGAGAACTTCCGGCACTCGGCGGTGCTGATTCTCTTCGGCGCGCTGGACAGCGTGCCCTCCGCGTACGCCGAGCACGCGGAGGGCCCCGGGCGGGACCTGGACGTGCTGCTCGTGCAGCGCGCAGCCAATCTGCGGGCGCACCCCGGGCAGGTGGCGTTCCCGGGCGGGCGCCTCGACCCGCCGGACGGCGAGCCCGGCACCACCCTGGAGACCCCCGGCGGGACCGTGAGCGCCCCGCACGTGCGCGCGGCCCTGCGCGAGGCCCGCGAGGAGACCGGCGTGGACCCGGACGGGGTGGAGGTGCTCGGCGCGCTGCACGAGGTGCCGCTGCCCGTGAGCAACCACCTGGTGACCCCCGTGATCGGGTGGTGGCGCAGCCAGTCACCCGTGGACGTGGTGGACCACGCCGAGTCCTCCCTGGTGTTCCGCGTGCCCGTGCTGGACCTCATCAACCCCGCCCACCGCTACTACGCCACCGTGAGCCGGGGGAGCCAGACCTACAAGTCCCCGGCGTTCGACGTCTCCGTGGCCGGGGTGCCCGAGACCGTGACCGTGTGGGGCTTCACCGGCGTGGTGCTGGACCGCGTGCTCGATCGGCTCGGGTGGTCGGTGGAGTGGGACCGCTCCGTGAAGCGGCCGGCGCCGGGGATGGGGCCGAAGGCGTAGGGCCAGGTTGAGGCGCGCCCTGCTCCAGCCTGGAAAGCAATACCTGTGATGTAGACCACTCGACTGCTAATCTCCGAGCTATCCACAGCGGTGTCCTCATGCGGGAAGAGCGGTCGTGCGATCACAACGGATTATCAGTGTGGACGGTCTGCAGGTGGAGTTTGCCACTCCCATGGAGACCGTCCACGCTGTGAACGAGCTCGACGTCTCCTTCGCGGAGGGGGAGTTCGTGGGGCTCCTGGGCGCCAGTGGCTCGGGCAAGACCACCTTCGTCAATGTGCTGGCCGGGTTGGAAAACGCTACGGCGGGGGCGGTCACCGTGGCAGGGCACGATCTGCGTGCCCTGGGCGCTGCGGAGCGGGCTCGGTTGCGCAGGGAAGACATTGGTGTCGTGTTCCAGGACAACAACCTCGTCCAGGAGTTCACAGCCCGGGAGAACGTCGCCCTTCCACTGATCATGGGCGGAGTCCGGCGCAGGGACGCCCATGCCGAGGCCGATGACATGCTCGATGTCCTGGGGCTTGAAGGTCTCGGGGGCAGGGCTCCGCGGCAGCTCTCCGGTGGTCAGCAGCAGCGGGTGGGCATCGCCCGGGCCCTGGTGGGTGGCCGTCGAGTGCTTCTGGCTGATGAACCGACCGGGGCGTTGGACACGCAGAACTCCCGGGCGATCTTCGGCCTCTTCGCCGAGTTGGCCAGTACCGGGGTGACGGTGGTGGTGGCCACCCACGACAGCCTGATCGAGGAATACGCCGACCGAATCCTTGTGCTCCGCGACGGCCGGCTCGTCGAGGACCGGCCCGCACATGGAGCGCCGGTGAGTGGGCGGTGAGCCACCCGGTCGTGCACCTGGTGGGTTTCTACCTGCGTTCACGCGTTGTCCGCAGCATCGTGGTGATGTGCTTCATCGCTTCCTTCGCGGTTGTGGGAGCTTTCCAGACGGCGGCAGCTCTGCGCCTGGATGGGCCCCAGCGGGCGGCACAGTATCTCGGGGATGCGCAGTACGCCGCGGAGGTTCCGACTGCGTCAGGCAGTATCCGGGCCCTCCATGATGAAGAGGACCGTCTCGGGGCTGCCGTGACTGGCGCTGGGGACACTGTGGCCAGCATGGGCCAGGTGGTGTCGTTCCTGGACCTGGATGAATCATCTGAGCAGGTGACGATGTGGGAAGGAGACTGGTCTGAGGAACCTTATCCCGAGCGTTTCTCGCTGACCGAGGGGCGGTGGCCGGACTCCGACAGGGACGTGGTGGTGCAGGACACTCTGGCCGCCTCGTATCCGGTGGGAGACCAGGTCTCGCTTTTCTCCGGCGGGGTGAAGTTCACCGTCGTCGGAATCGTCCACGACGACTTGCAGAGAAATGGGTCTCTCGTGCTGGCCGCCCCCGACGGATGGGACCGCGTTGTCCAGTACGCGAGCACGGGACCTGCCCGCTATGACGCCGACGAGGCACGGACCATGATGCGCTGGAACGGCGGCGATGCCACCGCTGTGCAGTCTGCGATATCGGCCGCGCACGGGGGTGGAGAGGCGGCTCCGGGGGAGCTGATGTCTTTCTCCTTCTACTCCCGGGAAGACTTTTTCGCTGCCCCCGCACCGGGACTGGCGACGGTGCCTGCGCTGATCGGGGTGGTGCCACTGATCGTGGTTCCGCTGACGGTCGGTGGGCTGGGGGCACTGCTGCTCACGCGTCTCATCCGGCGCTCAGGGCTGAGCATGTGGCGGATCGGCGTGGATTCGCGCACCAGCGCCGTCGCCGGGTGGTTGGCCGTGCTCCTCGCCGTGGGCGGGGCCGGTTTGGCCGGTGGTCTTCACGGGGCTGGGGCGGCATGGGTGCTGCGCCCGGCCGTGGATCGCCTCTGCGATCACGCCCTGAGTCCTTTTACGGACCCGGCCCCTGCCGTGCTGCTCGTGGTCGTCTCCGCAGCCGCTGGGGCAACGGGCGCCCTTCTCATGGGCGGGCTGGGTCCTCGACCAGCAGGAACCGCCCGGCAGGGGAACCCGGCCGAGGGCCAGCCATCCCGGAAGACGATGGTGGACGCCGTGCTGGTCGTGGGCATCGCGCCGGGCTGACGTGGGGTGCGTGGACTGCTGCCACACAAGGTCTTGCCTCCACCGCTGCCGCCACACGCACCACCATTGTGCTGTGCATCGCTCTGGCTCTGGCCGTGGGACTGCTGGCCCGCGGGGCGGTGATGCTGCCCGCTCGAAGGCCCGTGCCCGCGCTGGCGCTGCGGCGTCTGCGTCGCACCGCAACCACCACCATGGTCACCGCGGCAACCCTGGCGTTGGTGGTCGCGGTGCCGGTGGCTCTTGCCACCACCACGGCCACCGAAGCACAGGTGATGAACAGCACCGTGGTCTCGGCCGTGCCCGCTGACCAGGTCAACCTCGGGTACTCCACCGCCTCCAGGGGCGGGGTGCCGGCCGCGGTGCGCCACCAGTTCGAGCAGCACACCGGGCTCACCGACCCGGTGGAACTGCGCACGGTGCTCGCCTCCGGGGACTCCGGGGACGGGATGGACCCCATCATCAGTGGGCAACCCACCGCAGTGGCAACATCGGCGGCTCTGGAACGCATCCTGGAACGCCCGCTCACCACCGCGGAACGACAAGGACTCGAGACGGGAAAGGTTCTCACCACCAAACCAGTGGCCGCGGATCATGTGGAGCTCAGCACGATAGAGGGAACCTCAGCGTCCTTCGAGGTGCTCCCCCTGAGCCAGGTGCCACCGGAATACCGGGAGGACACCGCCGGATTCATCGCCTCCAACATGGTGAAGAAGCTGCCGATGGAAGCGACGTACTACGTCTACACGGGGTTGACGCCCGAGCAGGTCGAACATGCCCGGGCCGCACCCGTGGAACTGGGCTTCGACCCGTCCTGGGTGCGCACCCAGGAACCACCGGTGATGTTCGAGACCCCTCCCGCCTGGGTTATCACCTCCTGGGTCATGGTCGTCCTCGTGGTCCTGCTCGCAGCACTCCTGGCCCGGGCCCAGGCCCGGGCACTGCACCCCTACCTCGGTGGTCTCTACGCCGTGGGAGTGAAACCGTCGATGCTGCGACGGGTGGTGCTCACGCAAATGGTGATCCTTATCGGGCTTCCCGTGGCCGGCGGCATCCTCGCCGGGGTGGCCGCCACAGCCGCAGTGTGGGCGATGTTCCCCCAACCCGCGGCCGTCACCGTGCCCTGGGCGGTCGTGGGGGTCGCCGCGATGGGAAGCGTCATAGCCCTGGCGATCGGCACAGTGACCGGCACGGCGCGCCTGACCGCCCGTGCGCGCTTCACCGACTGACTCGGTGCCCGTCCACCGGACCGATCAGAGCCGCGTCACCACAGACAACCCGGGACGTCACCAGGACCAGGGCCCCTTCACGACCCCGCGAGGCACACGCCGACGCCCAGCGGGGCTTCCCCGGAGTCATCCTGGACCGCGTGGAAGACTCAATCGCATGACGGTGAAGCAGTCGGAGATCGACCGGGTCCTGGAACTGGAGTGCGACCTGCAGTCACGTTCCACTCGAGGTGATGTTGCGCGTCTCCGTGAACTACTCGCACCGGATTTCGTCGAAATTGGTGCTTCCGGTGGCCAATGGGACCTGGAGACGATCCTTGGTCTCCTGAGCAGGGAATCGAGCGCACCTGACAGCGCGGAGATCGAGATTTCCGGTTTGTCGGCACGCACCTTGAGTCTCGACGTCGTTCAGGTGTTCTGGGAATCTCGGCGAGGGGAACAACGTGCTCGCCGGACATCCTTGTGGCGGCGCAGCGGCGGCGACTGGCAACAGATCTACCACCAGGGAACGCCGCTGACCTGAAACCGCTGCATGGAGGCCTCACGTGCTGGCCTCGGAGGACTTGGCTGACCACGTGTGCCCTCCGATGGTGCAGGGCGGTGTGGGGCGTTTCCGCACCCGGTCGCAGACCTCTGCCAGAGACTTCCTCCCCTCAGTCCTCGTCGAGGCGCATGCTGCGGACGGCCCGTGACGTCACCAGCAGCAGGACACCCACGAGTCCCACGACGCACACGCCCACCCCCAGGGCGGCGCTCAGCCCGGCGGACACGGCGGCGCCGGAGAGCATCGGGGCCACCACGGAGGCCAGCCCGCCCACCAGTCCGAAGGTGGCGAGCACGCGTCCCTGCATGCCGGATGCGGTGCGGGCGAAGACGTAGCCGAACAGTCCACCGTTGAGCGCAGGAGAGGGCAGCATGCATGCCACCGCGATCACGAACATGAGCACGGGGCGGTGCGGCAGCGCGAAGAACGCCCCGAAGGCCAGCACCATGAACCCCAGCCCCAGGATGGCGGTCCACCCGGCGGGCGCACGGTCGGTGATGGCCGGGGTGATGGCGCTGCCGAGGATGCCTCCCACCGCGAATCCGGCCATGACCAGCCCGATCTGGAACGCGGGCATCCCTTCGGCGCGCAGGGAGAACACAGCCCATGTGGTGGCGGAGAAGACCATGAGATTCACCAGCGGCGCGCTGATCAGCACCCGGAGCAGCGCGGCTTCACTGGCGAGGTAGCGCAGGCTCTCGCGGTATCCGCCGATGATCTGGCGGGGCAGCATGCGTCTCCGGGCGTCCGCACCGGGGGTGGGCGGAGGGCCCAGGTCCACAGTGATGCCACGCAGGCACAGCAGAAATCCGGCATCGCACACGCAGCGCAGAACGAACGGCAACGCCGGGAGAACGCCGTAGAGGGCTCCCGAGGCGGGGGACCCGACAATGGACAGCGTGGCGCTTCGTGCGTGTCCTGCGCTCATGGCGCGCGGGTACTCGGCGGGTGTGATCAACGTCTTCAGGGATCCGTCCAGGGCCGGATCCGACAGCCCCGACGCGGCCGAGGCCACCGCGGTGAGGGCAACGAGCGTTGCCGCTAACCCCCATGAAGGGCCCGCACCCGCCAGCGTGACGGCCACGAGCAGGGCGGCCAGAGCGACGTCGGCGGCGCACAGCACCAGGACGGCCCGGTTCAGGAGCGTACGACGCGATCTCAGGTCCGCGAGCCCACCGCCCACGATCCCCGCGACGAGCTCGAGTGCC
This sequence comes from Kocuria tytonis, assembly GCF_003226895.2. Lineage (GTDB taxonomy): Bacteria > Actinomycetota > Actinomycetes > Actinomycetales > Micrococcaceae > Kocuria > Kocuria tytonis. The sequence continues at coordinate 1,251,254 of NZ_PNJG02000001.1, read as the reverse complement.
GTGAGACAGCCCGCCACCACGCCGGCAACGGCGACGTTCCCGGTGGCGTCGATGACTGCCAGCGAGACCGCCAGATTGGTGCTGGACGTGATGGTCAGGAACGTGGTGGCGCCAAACCACTTCCGGTAGGACGGGTGGCGGAACGGGTTCCTGGGATTGACCATGGGGCGGTCATGGCCTTTCGACGTGCCGGAACGGAAGACCCCAGCATAGGGGGGGGCGGGTGCGCGTCTACTTCGCGTCCGCGTAGGACGTCACCACGGTCGTGGCCACCGGGACCTCCACCGGCACCGTGCCGAACACCGTGTGCACCGCCTGCTCCGCGGCCTGCTCCACGATCTGCCGCACCCGGTCCGCGTGCTGCTCGGCGCAGTGCACCATGACCTCGTCGTGGAGGAAGAACACGAGCTCCGCGTCCACGTCCGCGCTGTGGAGACCCTGCCGGATGTGGCCGAGCCACGCGAGCGCCCACTCCGCCGCCGAGCCCTGGACCACGAAGTTGCGGGAGAACCGGCCGTGGCTGCGGGACGCCTGCGCGGCGCGGCGCTCGCCGGCCTGCGTGTCCGTGGCGCGCTGCACCTCGAACCACTCCGGGCCCGGCGCGGGGGACCAGCGGCCCAGGTAGGTGCACACCTGCTGGCCGAGCTCACCCACGCGTGCGGCGTGCTCCACGTAGCCCACGGCCCGCGGGAACATGCGGGTCAGCTGCGGCATGAACCGCCCGCCCGCCCCGGACGTCGCGCCGTACATGGCCCCGAGCAGCGCCAGTTTCGCGTGGGAGCGCTCCGTGAGCTCGGAACCGCGGGCCTGGCCCTGCTCCGCGATGGCGGTGTAGAGGTCCCGGCCGCGGGAAGCCTCGGCCAGGGCGTCGTCGCGCGCGAGGATGGCGAGCACGCGGGGTTCGAGCTGGGCGGCGTCCGCGACGACGAGCGCGTGGCCGGGGTCCGCGCGCACCGCGTCCCGGATGTACTTGGGGATCTGCAGGGCACCACCGCCGCGCGCCGCCCACCGGCCGGTGACGACGCCGCCCACCACGTACTCGGGGTGGAAGCGGCCCTCGTGGACCCAGGTGTCCAGCCAGTGCCAGCCGGTGGCGGAGAAGACGCGGGAGAGCTTCTTGTACTCGAGCACCGGGGCCACCGTGGCCACGCGCTGCTCCTGCGGCTGACCGTTGACGAGCGTCCAGTCCTGGAGCTTGAACGCGCGGGTGGTGTCCACGTCCACCCCGGCGTTGCGCAGGGCCTTGAGCAGCTCCACAGGCGAGTCCGGGTTCAGGGTGGGAGCGGCCAGGGCGGTCCGGACCTCCTGGGCCAGCTCCTGCATCCGGGCCGGGCGGTCCTCACCGGCCGGGCGCGGGCCGAGCACGTCCTCCAGGATCTGCTCGTGCACCACGGGGTTCCACGGGATGCCCCGGTGGCGCATGTCCGCGGCCACGAGCGCACCCTGGGACTCGAGGCTCAGCAACCGTTCGAGGCGCTGCGGGTTCCGGGCCGTGGCGCACGCGCTGGTCTGGGCCGCGAGCTCATCGATCAGCTCCGCGACGCCCGGCCCGCGCTCCTCCGCCACGGCGAACAGCGAGCCCTGGTTGCTCGCGGTGGACGACGATCGGGGCCCGGGGACGTGCCTCGGGTCCGCCGGTTCGAGGACAGGACGGTAGTCGAGGGGACGCGGTTGCCCGGCGTCGTCGGGCGCGCCCGATCCCGGTGCGGTGGACGCCGTGGCCAGGATGGTGGCGCACAGTCCCAGGTCCCGGCACCGTGTGACCCACACGTTCGCGGCGCACAGCAGCGCGGCGGGCACGGAGGTGTCCTGCCAGGTCCACACGGGCGGCTGCACCCCGGCCTGTGCGGCAGCGTCCTCCCGCTGGGCGACCACGCCGGGCAGCTCCGCGTCCGGGACGGTCAGTTCCTGCCCCGCGCGCTCGCCGTTGGCGGAGACCACCTGCAGGACCCAGGTCCCGGGCTCGGCGGCGGCCACCACGATGTGCATGGGCTCATTATGCGGGGCGGTTCCGACAGCGGCGGCCTCGATGCTTCCGGGGTCCCGCCACGCCGAACCCCGGTACCTCATCAGGCTCGGCCCCGGCCTGCCGACCGACCCGGTTCCCGGCTCGTCGACCGGCCCGGTGGCAGGTCGGCCCGTGGCGTGGGTCGGCAGCAGGCCCTGCCGGCGCACGACCACGCGCCGCCGGACTCATCCGGCGGCGAGCACCTCCCGAGCGTGGGTGTACTTCCGCGCCAGCCGGACACGGGTGTCCGCGTCCAGCAGGGCCGTACGGGCGGGGTCCGTGTTGTCGTCCAGGTCCGCCTGCTTCACGGCACGCCACCTGGTTCGACGCCACGCGCCGGTAGTAGGTGTCCCGGTCCTCGTCCGAGCGCTTGGTCATGGCGTCGACCGCCTCCACGACCGTGTCCGGGAAGTCCGAGCGGAGGTCCTCGAGAGTGACGGGAGTGTCCTCCACGACGTCGTGCAACCAAGCGACCACCTGCGCGGTCTCTTCCTGCTCGACGGGCGCGTACCGGCACACCCGCTCCGCGACGCGGCGGGGGTGGTCGATGTAGTCCGCGCCGGTCTTGTCCGTCTGCCCCTGGTGCGCCCGGGTGGCGATGTCCCTGGCGCGGTCCGTGAGAGTGCTCATGGCTCCTCCTCCATGCCGGTCGGGAGCGGTGAATCCTGCGCCGTGGCCGGGGAACCGCCCACGTGTTCTCGGAGTCAGGAAATCCCGTCCCGCTGATGGTTCCAGGTCTACCGGACGGCCAGGACACGCATAAGCGACGGTGGCCGCCCCCGAACCGGGCCGAACGGGCCGGGGGGAGCGGGCGACGTCGTGGTCCGTGGCGCCGGTGGGAGACTGGGCGGCATGACGAGCGAGCCGAGCGAAGACCGGGACGTGCCGTGGGCCATGCAGCTGGTGGTGCACCGGGACCGGGCGAACCCCGCGCGGGAGGTGGACGTGGCGGAGGCGGCGGCGAGCGCCGTCGTGAAGCTCCTGGCGGACGAGCGCAGCGCGCCGGGCGGGCCGTGGCACGAGGCCGTCCGGACGTGGCGGAACGTGCAGATCCGCAAGCTCGTGCGCCGCGCGGACGGGAAGCGCTGGGACGACGTCCAGTCCCTGCCCGGCGTCACGGTGGTGCGTGCCAGTACGGACGACGACGCCGCTGCCGCCGTGCGCGCGTTCGTCCCGGCCCCGGTGCGCCCGCTGCCGAAGGAACTGCACAAGCTGCAGGTGTCCGGAACGCAGTTCCCGGAGGGCGGTGGATCCCGCAACGAGGACGCCGTGGTGACCGTGGAGGTGGCACCCGGGCTGGGCATCTCCAGCGGGAAGCTCGCGGCGCAGTGCGGGCACGCCGCGCAGCTCGCGTGGGAGGCCATGCCCCGTGATGTGCGGGAGCGCTGGCGGGCGGACGACTACCGCGTGCGGGTGGTGTTCCCCACGGCGCCGGAGTGGATTGCGGTGGAGCGGCCCGTGACCGTCACGGATGCCGGGCTGACCGAGCTGGACGGCCCCACGGAGACGACGCGGGCGTGGTGGGGGTGAGCGGGTCAGGACATCGGCTGCGGGAGGGTCACGGACTGACTCGCGGCTGCCTGCTGGACTCCGCTGAGGAATTCGCGCATGAGTCGGTCAGTACGTCCCCAGTTGACGACGGCAACGGAGAACCGGGGGCGGCACGTGGCGAGGAGCCGGGATCCGTTCTCGTGATCGCTCTGCACCGCGAAGCGGATGCGCTCACCCCACGCACTGAATGACGGGCCGGTGTCGATCATGCCGCCATCCGGTCCCAGTTGCCTCAGCCCCAGTTCCATGCTGTCCCGGCAGGCGGCTTCGACGAGCGGCGGGACCTCTGCAACGGGGACATCGAGGGTGAGAGAGCCCTGGCTGCGGGCACCGTAGGTGATGATCTCCAGGCCTGGTGCGCGGTGGATACGCGCTCGGTAGGCCAGAAGGTCGACGAGGAGGCCGAAGCCCAGAATGATCCCAGCACCCCACAAGAACACGGGCGAAAACCCTCCGTTGCTCCAGCGGACAATGAGAACGATGACCGCAGAGTAGAGCAACCACCACAGCAGGGCCACGGTGACTGACTTGCGAGTGACTGGCTTGATGTCCATCCGTCCACGCTGGCAGGCGCACCCCGCGGGGACAACGGCCCTCCGGCCAGACCTCGGCATCGTCACCGGATCGTGACGGGCCTCGCTCAGCGCCGGCGGTCAGGGGGACCGCCGAGACCCCGCACGGCGTCCCCCCTGCACACCCCACGGCCGCCCGCGGTGGGCGTCCGGGCGCTCCACAGACCGCGCCTCCCGGGTCCGCGACACGGTGCGGCCCGGCCACCGTGGGGGTATGACCAGCGCACACACCCTGGACCCCGGCGCACCGCCCACGGACTCGCCCCGCCGCGCGCGGCGAGCCGCCGAGATTCCCGCGGATCAGCCATTGCCCGTCGCAGCGGGGATCTCCGACATTCAGCATCCCGGGGCCCACCACGGCGGGCACCAGCCTCCCGCCACCTGCCCTCCCGCTGCCGGCGCGGGCGCGCACGCCTGGGACGATCCCATCGCCCCGAGGCGGCACGTCGGCCACGCCGTCTCCACGGGTGAGCTCGGCCATCCGGGTGGCCGTGGTGTCCGGCTCCTCACCAGCTCCCCGGACCTCGCGGAAGCGGTGGACGCGGTGTGCATCGGGGCCGGCGCCCCGCTCACGGTGGCGCGCGAGAACGGGGTGGCAGCGGCGTCGTCGGACCTGGTGCTCGTGGACGCGGACTGGCGCGGGGACGGTGTGCCGCCGGGGTGCGTGGTGGTGGCGCTCGCCGGGAACGGGGACGCGTGGGACGCGGCCGCCCGCTTCCAGGCCTCCGCAGTGGTGGTCCTCCCGCACGCGGCGGCCTGGCTCGCCGAACTGGTCTCCCGGTCCACCCGGCAGACGGCGGAGAGCTCGCTCGGGCGCGTGTACGGCGTCGTGGGCGCCACCGGGGGAGTGGGGGCCTCGACGGCGGCGTGCTGGCTCGCGGGGCACTTCGCCGCGCAGGGGGCGGACACCGTGCTCGTGGATGGCGACCCCCTGGGCACCGGCTTGGACCTGGTGCTCGGGGAGGAGACCGAGGACGGGCTGCGCTGGCCCGAGCTGCACCAGTTCTCCGGAGCTGTGGCCGCGGACCAGCTGTGGGCCGCGATGCCCCGGGTGGACGCGCTGCGCTACCTCTCGTGGGACCGCCACGCCACGCACGCGGACACGGTTCCCGCGGCCACCGTGGTCTCCGCGCTGCGCGGGGCCGCCGCGGTGCAGGTTGTGGACCTCTCCCGTGCGGGTCTCGCCCGGCAGGCGCCCTGGTGCGACGCCGTCGTGGTCCTCGCGCCCCGCACGGTGCGCGGGGTGCTGGCCGCCGAGCACGCCGTGCTCACGTGCGGTGCGGTGCCCGCGGTCACGGTGCTCGCGGGTCTCAACGTGGCCGACGTCGAACCCCGCGTTCTCGCCGAGGCCACCGGTGCGCCGTGCGTGGCCACCCTCGCGTTCGACTCCCGCGTGCCGCAACACCTGGACGACGGCTCCGTCCTGCGCCGGGGCCGCATCTCCCGGCACGCGAAGGCCGTGGCCCGGATCGCGGACGCCCTGGAGACGGCCTCGTGAACCCCGCGTCCCCTGGTGCGCAGGGCCAGGATCTGACCGCGGTGCTCGACGACGCCTTCGTGGAGCAGGTGCGCGAACGGCTGCTCGCGGAGGGCGGGGTCGTCACCGACACCCGGATCGCCCGTGCCGTGCGGGAGACCGGGCGGGTGCTCGGTGCTGTGGGCTCGGTCCGGGCCGCCCAGCACGTGAAGGCGCAACTGACCGGGCTGGGGCCCCTGGAACCGCTGCTGCCTGCGGAGGGCCTGAGCGACGTGTACGTCAACGGGCACGAGAACGTGTTCGTGGAGACCACCGGAGGCATCCGGCGCGTGCTCTCGCCGTTCACCGCGGAGTCCCAGGTGCGGGCCCTCGCGGTCCGCCTGGTCACCGCGGCAGGGAGACGGCTGGACGACGGGCACCCGTGCGTGGACGTCCAGACCGCCACCGGGCTGCGCGTGCACGCCGTGATCCCGCCGGTGTCCACGGGAGGGACCCTGCTGTCCATCCGCTTCCGGTCCCCGCAGCGGCTCTCGCTCGCGGACCTCGTGGGCTCCGGCACCGTGCACCCGTTCGTCGCGGACGTCCTCACGGATGCGGTGGCGGCGCGGACGAACCTCATGATCAGCGGAGCCACCGGCTCCGGCAAGACCACCGTGCTGTCCGCGCTGCTGTCCCAGTGCGCGCCGGAGCAGCGCCTCGTCCTGGTGGAGGACGCCGCCGAGCTGGACCCGCGGCATCCCCACGTGGTGGGGATGCAGTCCCGCCAGGAGAACGTGGAGGGCGCGGGCTCCGTGGACCTCGCGGACCTCGTGCGGCAGGCACTGCGGATGCGCCCCGACTGGCTCGTGGTGGGAGAGTGCCGCGGCGCGGAGGTCCGCGAGCTGCTCACCGCCCTGAACACGGGGCACTCCGGTGCGGGCACCGTGCACGCGAACTCGGCCCGGTCGGTGCCCGCGCGACTGGCGGCCCTCGGCTCGCTCGCGGGCCTCGGCCGGGAGGCCGTGGACCTGCAGGCCGCCAGCGCACTGGACCTCGTGGCCCACGTGGACCGCACACCCTCCGGACGACGTCTTCAATCCCTGTGCACCCTGCACCTGGCGGACGGGGTGCTGACCACGAGTCCCGCACTCACCGTGGAAGCCGGGCATCCCGTGAAGGGGCCGGGATGGACCCGGCTGGCTGCGCTGCTGGCCCGCGGGCGTGATGCCCCGTGATGGCCATCGGGGGCGCGGGTGCGCTGATCATGGCCGCCCTGCTGGTGTGGAGCGGGTCCGCGGGGGCCGCGGGCAGGCTTCGTGCCCTGGGCGCGGGAGGACCCCCTGGGGTCGAACGGCCGCCCTCGGGGTTCCGCGCCCGGTGGCGACGCAGGGACCGGGCCGCCGAGGCCATGCAGTGGGTCACCCTGGTGCGCCGACTGGCCGCGCTGCTCACGGCGGGACGCGCTCCGGCCACGGTGTTCGGTGAGGTCTCCGCGGCCTCTGGAGGAACCGGGCCCACGGGCCGGTGGATCACCCGGGTGTGCGGGGACGTCCACGCCGCAGCCCAGGTGGGGGTGCCGGTGTCCGCGGGGCTCGCCCGGTTCGCCGGCGGGCCCGCCCCGGTGGGGGACCGGCTGCTCTCGGCGACCGCCCGGTCCGTGTGCGCCCAGCTCTCCGCGTGCTGGGAGATCTCCGAACGCTCCGGGGCGTCCCTCGCGCAGACCCTCTCGGGTGTCGCGGGGTCCCTGGAATCCCAGCTCGACGCGCAGGCCGCCCGGGAGAGCGCGCTCGCCGGACCCCGCGTCACCGTGCGCACCCTGTCCTGGCTGCCGGTCCTGGCCCTCGGGCTCGGCATGCTCATGGGCACGGACCCCGTGACCACGCTGCTCACCACCGCCTGGGGCCGGGTGGCGCTCGTGGCCGGTGCCGGTCTGACGATTGCCGGGCGGCTGTGGACGCGCACCCTCATGCATCGCGCCGAGGCGGTGAGCGGATCATGATCGTCGCGGTGCTGGCCGGGGTGTGCCTGGCCTGCGGGCTGCTGCTGTGGATCTCGCCGGGTGCGGACGCGGCACCCCGCCGCGCAGGACTGCGCCGCAGGCCCACTCTTCTCCACCGCTCCGCCATCACGTCGTGGGCGGGGCGCTCGCCGTCCGGGCGTCCGACCCCGGGAAGCCCGTGCCCGGAACACACCGGCCTGGACCGCGCAGGCCCCGGCACGATCACGGGCTTCGGGGTGGGAACCCGGGGAAGCGGGCGCACCGCGGGCGGTGACGCGGCGTCGTCGGGAGACCTTCCCGCGCTGCCGGCGGCGGCTCTGGTGGAGCTGACCGCGTGCCAGCTGGATGCCGGGCTGCCCCTCGCGGAGGCCGTGGGGGTCCTGGCCGGGAGCGGCGCAGGGTCCGCGCACCCCGAACTGGCGCGAGCGGCGGGTGCCCTGAGGCTCGGACTGCCCTGGGACACGGCGTGGCCCGGGGATGGGGACCTCTCCCCGCAGATGCGGGACTACCGCGACGCCCTGGAGTTCACGGCCGCGTCCGCCACCGCGTCCGCCGCCGTCCTGCGGAGTCAGGCGGAGCTCGTGCGGCGCGCACAGTACCGCCGGGCGGAACGCGCGGCCGAGGCCCTGGCCGTGAAGCTCGTGCTGCCACTGGGCCTGTGCTTCCTGCCCGCGTTCATGTGCTGGGGCGTGGTCCCCGTGCTCATGAGCCTGCTGCCCAGGGCCTTCGGCTCGTGAACGGCCGCGCCCCTCGCCTGGCGGCACGCGCACGGGCCCCGCCGCTGCCCGGGCCGCACCGGCCCCTCCGGCGACGCCGCCCGCACCCCGCGGGTGGGTCACGTCGCCGACCGCACCCATTACGTCGAGAAGCACCCTCACGAACAGGAGACCACCATGTCTACGACCACTCTTCCCGCGGCACCCACCGCCACCCATGTCCCCGCTCCCGCCGACGACCACCACGACGCCGCATGCGCCCGGCTCGATGCGGGCCGCCCGGCGGACCGCGCCGCCACCGAGTTCCCGCACGAGGTCCCCGACAGCGGCCCCGCGCCCAAGGAGGCACTGCAGCCCGTGGTGCCCACGGACCGGGACGATCCCGACCTCGGGGCCTCCACGGCCGAGTACGCGGTCATCGTCCTGGCGGCCGCGGCCTTCGGCGGTGTCATGGCAGCGGTGCTGTCCTCCGATTCCGTGTCGGGAATGCTGCTCGGGATCATCCAGAAGGCCCTGGCGGTCTGAAAACCCACGGGCCGTGGGGAGTGCGGGGCCGCGGTCGCCATCGGCCGCGGCCCCGCGTTCCTCGCGGCGGGTCGCAACCGGATCGGGTGTCCGCCGCGAACAGGCGCACGAGCCCCACGATTCGACCCGAGACCCGAGACCTGAACCCCGGGCCCCGCACCCGGGCCCGATCACGACCACCGGGCCCACACCCGATCAGCAAGGAGAGGTCATGAGATGTGAGAAGTCACGCGGCCATGCCGTGCCCGAGAGCGACCGGGGCGCGGTGACGGTGGAAACCGCCGTGATCATGCCCGCGCTGGTGCTCCTGCTGGCCGTGCTGCTGGCCGCTGCGGCCGCTGGTATGACCACGGTGCGCTTCGAGGAGGCGGCCCGTGCCTCGGCGCGTGCGGCGGCGCGGGGCGAGAACACGGCCGTGGTGGAGCGCACCGCGCGCGAGATCGCGGGTGACGGCGCGAGCGTCGTCGTGGGGGCGGCCGCCGGCCGGGTGACCGTTGCCGTGAGCGGTCCCGCCCCCGGCATCCTGGGGCGGTGGAGCGACTGGCGCCTCGACGCCGACGCGAGTGCTGCGGTGGAGAGTCCGCCCGGGGGGCCCGGGGGGTCCGGGGGGTCCGGGGGTTCCGATTCAGGGGGTACCGATACCGGGAGCGGGGCCGGTCATGCAGGACCGTGACGAAGGATCCGGCACGGTGCACGGCCTCACCCTGGCCGCCGTGCTGTGCACCCTGCTGCTCGCCCTGCTGCTGGTGGCCCAGGCGGGGATCGCCACCCACCGGGCCGCCAAGGCCGCGGACCTGGCGGCGCTCGCCGCGGCCGACGTCGCTCGCGGCCTGCGTGCCGGCATCCCGTGCGAGACCGCCGAGGCCGTCGCGCGGGAGAACGGTGCGGACGGCGCCGAGTGCGCGGTGGTGGCACCCGAGAACACCTCGGTGGACGTCACCGCGACCATCGACCTGCCGCCACCGCTGACCCCGCTCGGTCCCGCACGAGGAGCGTCCCGCGCCGGACCACCTCCGGGAGAGCCGTGAGCCACCGGGCTGGCCGGCGCGATCCCCGGTGCTCAGGGGGCGAAGCGCAGCACCCCGTTGAGCAGCTTCAGCGCACCGGCCTTGTCCAGGGGATTGTTGCGGTTGCCGCACTTGGGGGACTGCACGCACGAGGGGCACCCGGACTCGCACTCGCACTGGGCAATGGCGTCCCGGGTGGCGGTGAGCCAGCGCCGGAACACGTCGTAGCCGCGCTCGGCGAAACCGGCCCCGCCCGGGTGGCCGTCGTGCACGAAGATCGTGGGCAGCTCGGTGTCCACGTGCAGGGCCGTGGACAGCCCGCCCACGTCCCACCGGTCGCACGAGGCCAGCAGGGGCAGCAGCCCGATCATGGCGTGCTCCGCGGCGTGCAGGGCGCCCGGGATGTCCGGTTCCTCGATGCCCATGGAGGCCAGTTGCGGGCCGGACACCGTGAACCACGTGGCCACGGTGGACAGCTGCCGGGGTGGCAGCTCCAGCGGTTCCTCACCGGCCACCTCATTGGAGGCCACGAGCTTGCGCTGGTAGCTGATCACCTGGGTGGTCACGTCCACGGCCCCGCGGTGGACGGTCACCGGTCCCCACCGCATCGAGTCCGCCACGGAGTCCACGCGCACCTCGGTGACATCCCGCGCCACGGTGTAGAAGTCCGGGAACGCGCGCCGCACGGCCGCAACGTTCAGCTCCTCGTCCAGCTCATCCACCAGATAGGTCCTGCCCTGATGCACGTACACCGCTCCCGGATGCGCCTGGTAGTGCGCCTGCGAGGCCCCCATGGTGCCCAGCACCGTGCCCGTGTCCGAATCGATGATCTGCACCGGTCCGCCCTCCCCGGAGCGGATGGACACCATCCGGGAGGGCTGCTCGGACCGGGTCCAGAACCACCCGGTGGGGCGGCGTCGCAGGTGACCGGCCCCGGTGAGGGAGTCCACGACGTCGCGCGCGGTGGGCCCGAACAGCCCCAGCTCCTCGGGACGCAGCGGCAGCTCGGCGGCCGCCGCGCACAGGTGCGGTGCGAGCACGTAGGGGTTGGAGGCCTCGAACACCGTGGTCTCCACGGGGACGTCGAAGATCGCCTCCGGGTGGTTGACCAGGTACCCGTCCAGGGGGTCGTCCCCGGCGATCAGCGCGGCGAGCGCATGCTGACCGGAGCGGCCCGCCCGGCCGATCTGCTGCAGGAACGAGGCCCGGGTGCCGGGCCACCCGGCCACCAGCACGGCGTCGAGACCCGCGATGTCGATGCCCAGCTCCAGCGCGGACGTGCTCGCCACCCCGAGCAGCCGCCCGTCCCGCAGCTGCTGCTCGAGCTCGCGGCGCTCCTCCGGCAGGAACCCGGAGCGGTACGCCGCCACCCGGTGGCCGAGCGAGGGATCAACCTCTTCGAGTTGTCTGTGGGCGGCCTGCGCAATGGTCTCCGCACCGCGGCGGGAGCGGATGAAAGCAATGGTGCGGACCTGGCGCAGCACCAGGTCCGTGAGCATGTCCGAGGCCTCCGCCGTGACCGTGCGGCGTCGTGGGGCGCCGTTGTCCGAGCCGCCCGGGGACTGTTCCGGCTCCCACAGCACCACCGTGCGGGACCCGTGGGGGGAGGTGTCCTCGGTGACGGCCGTGACGTCCTCCGCGGCCGCCCCGATGAGCTTGGCGAAGGACTCCTGCGGGGAGGCACTCGTGGCGGACGCGCCGATGAACCGCGGGGATGCCCCGTAGTGCGCCGCCACGCGGGTGAGCCGGCGCAGCAGTACGGCCACGTGGGAGCCGAACACGCCCCGGTAGGAGTGCGCCTCGTCCACGATCACGTACCGCAGCCGCCGGAAGAACCGGGACCACCCGGTGTGGTGCGGCAGGACCGCGTGGTGGAGCATGTCCGGGTTGCACAGGACCACGTCCGCGTGCTCCCGGATCCAGCGGCGCTCGCCGGGATCGGTGTCCCCGTCGTAGGTGGCGGCACGGACGTCGTCGAAACCCAGGGAGCGCAGGGACGTGAGCTGGTCCGCGGCGAGCGCCTTGGTGGGGGAGATGTAGAGCGCGGTGGCCTCGTCCGGGTGGTGCAGCATGCCGGGGCGCTGTGCCACAGCCAGTTTCCCGCGGTGGACGGCGTCGAGCACGAGCGACTGGTAGACCAGCGACTTGCCGGAGGCGGTGCCCGTGGCCACGATCGCGTGCCGCGGTGCCGTGAGCGCCTCGACCTGGTGGGCGTAGGGCTCGTGGATGCCCAGCCGCTCGTAGGCGCCGATCACGTCCGGGTGCAGCCACCGCGGCCACGGGGCGTGGACGGGCTCCCGCTCCGGGATCTCCCGGACATGGCGGACCTGCTCGGGGCGGGGACCGCGGCCGAGCAGGTCCACCATGTCCTGCGACGTCGTCACCGCATCATTGTGGCCCACCCCGCGGCTCCGCCCGGACGGCCCGCCTGCCCACGGCAGGCACACCCCCTCGTCCGCGGGAGACACGGCACCCTGTCCGCGGGTGGACCGCGCGTGCCACCCACGGCGGGCACGTGCGTGGAATCATGGGGGCATGAGCAACGACGCGCACTCGCACCCCATGAACATCGCCCACGAGCACGACGACGCCCCGCAGTCCTCTCCCATCACGGAGCTGAGCGAGGAGGAGAGCTGGGAGCTGCTGAAGCAGGCACGGTTCGCCCGGCTGGCCACACGCGACGGGGACGAGATCGACATCACGCCCCTGAACATCGTGACCGACGGCGAGAAGCTCTACTTCCGCTCCGCCAAGGGCACCAAGGTGCTGCACCTGCAGCTGAACCCGCACGTGGCGCTGGAGATCGACCGCACCTCCGGTTCCGAGGCCCACTCCGTGGTGGTCCGCGGCACCGCGGCCATGATCACGGACGCGGACCGCATCAAGCAGGTGGAGGAGCTCGGACTGCGGCCCTGGCTGAACACGGAGAAGATCGAGTACGTGGAGATCACGCCCACCCGCATCACCGGCCGCGCGTTCCGGCTGGGCCACTGACGGTGGCGGAGGCCCCCGCGTTCAGCACCGTGCCGGACGCACCCCGCTCCGACGACCCCGTCCTGGTCCCACGCCTGCGCGCCGGGCTCGCGGCGGCGGGATTCACCGTGGACCGCGTCACGGACCTGGTGGGTCCGGAGGCGATGGCCGCGTGGTCCCGGGACCAGGCCGTACCCGCCCGGCGCGCGCTGCAGCGGCGCGGAGGCCAGGATCCCGCGCTGAGCACCCTGGCCGCGTTCTTCCTGCTGGGCGATCCGGTCCGGGCCTCCGCGCTCGACGCCGCTCTGCCCACCGTGGGCTCCCGGGGACTGCGCCGTCTCGGGCTGGTCGAGACGGTGACCGTGAACGCCACGCCGATCCTGGAGGATGCTGGGAGCTCGCAGGAGCCGCGCGACCCGGCGGGCGCGCGGGATCCGGAGAGGGCGCAGGGCCCGGAGAGCTCGCCGGGCCCGGCCCGGGCGCCCGTGGGCGCGGGACACCGGGAGGGCCCGCAGGACCCGCTGCTGCGTGCCGCCATGGACCTGCGCCCGTACGCCACCGATTCCTCGGAGGAGCTCTGGGTGGCGAGCGACCTCGGCGCGTTCCAGCGCCCGGGGGTGCTGCGCCGCGACCACGTGCTGGGCATCGGCGGGGCCTCCACCACCCTGGTGCAGGCCACGCCGCGCCGTCCCGTGGCCACGGCCCTGGACCTGGGGACCGGGTGCGGGATCCAGACCTTCCACCTGCTCGCCCACGCGGAGCACGTCACCGCCACGGACATCTCCGAACGGGCGCTGGCCACCACGCGGTTCAACCTGCTCCTCAACGCCCCCGCACTGGGGATCGACCCCCAGCACCTTGACGCCCGCGTGAGCCTCGAAATCGGCAGCATGCTGGGGCCCGTGGCCGGGCGCGGCTTCGACATGGTGGTGTCCAACCCGCCGTTCGTGATCACCCCGCGGAGCGAGCGGGAGACCGATGCGGAGCGGTTCACCTACCGGGACGGCGGTCTGCCCGGGGACCGGATCGTGCGGGACCTGCTGGGCGCCATCCCGTCCGTGCTGAACCCCGGTGGCACCGCGCACCTGCTCGCGAACTGGGAGATCCCCCGGGACCCGGAGGACGAACCCTCCCTCACATGGTCCCGCGGTCCGGACTCCTGGATTCCCCGCGACACCGGCGCGTGGCTCATCCAGCGCGAGCTGCAGGACCCGTGCGAGTACGCCGAGACGTGGCTGCAGGACGCCTCGCAGCAGCGCGACCCGGAGGGCTTCGACCGCGCCTACGCCGCGTACCTGGACGACTTCGCCTCGCGTGACGTGGCGGCGATCGGCTTCGGCATGGTGTGGCTGCACCGGCCCGAGGCCGGCCACGAGAACGACGGGCCGGGGCAGGAAGCCCCGGCAGCGGCGTCGTCGCCCACGGTGGCCGGTGCTGACCGGGCGTTGCCGCAGGACGCCGCCGTGCCCCGGATCTTCGAGACCGTCCCGCACCCGATCCAGCAGCCGATCGCGCCCACCCTGGCCGCGGAGTGGGAGCGGATCCTGCGGATGGCGCGGCAGACGACGCCCCCCGGTGCCGGAGCCGTGTCCCCGGACGGGGAGCCCGCGTGGCTCGACCACCACTACACGGTGGCACCGGACGTCACCGAGGAGCGCCACGGCGCCCCCGGCGCGGAGGACCCCGCGCTCATCCTGCTGCGGCAGGGGGCGGGGCTGCGCCGCACCGTGATCCTCTCGAGCGAGGCGGCGGGCTTCGTGGGCGTGTGCGACGGCGAGCTCGGCGCCCGGCAGATCCTCGCCGCGCTCGGCGCGCTGCTGGGGTGGGAGGGCGGTCCCGGGCAGCAGCTGCTGGGCGAGATCGAGGGGCTCATCACCCACGGCTTCCTGCTCGTGGTGTAAGACTGGGCCCAGGAACGAGACCGCTGATCCCCTCCGGTGCGCAGGGCGCCGCCGGGGGTGGGATCCGCCGGCACCGGGCACCCGGCCGTTGATCCGCACCGAGCCGTGTGCCGTACGCTGACGTCTCGTACGTGGACCAGCACGACACCGGGCGCCGTGAGCCACGCGCAGCGGCGACCACCAGACACGGACCCGCCCCGCAACCACGGGTCATGACGAGGAGCACCTTTGGTACCGAAGGCCACCAAGAACGAAGGCACGGGCAAGAGCCTGCTGATCGTGGAGTCACCGTCCAAGGTGAAGACGATCGCGGGCTACCTGGGGGACGCCTACGAGGTGGAGTCCTCCATGGGCCACATCCGTGACCTGCCGCAGCCCTCCGAGCTGCCCACGGACATGAAGAAGGGCCCGTACGGCAAGTTCGCGGTGGACGTGGAGCACGAGTTCGACCCGTACTACGTGGTCAACCCGGACAAGAAGAAGAAGGTCACGGAGCTCAAGCGCAAGCTGAAGGACGCCGACGCCCTCTACCTCGCCACTGATGGGGACCGCGAGGGCGAGGCCATCGCGTGGCACCTGCTGCAGGTGCTCAAGCCCAAGGTGCCCGTCTACCGCCTCACGTTCCCCGAGATCACCAAAGAAGCGATCGAGCGTGGCTTCGGGCAGCTGCGGGACATCGACCAGGACCTCGTGGACGCCCAGGAGACCCGCCGGATCCTGGACCGGCTCTACGGCTACGAGATCTCCCCGGTGCTGTGGCGCAAGGTCTCCTCGGGGCTGTCCGCGGGCCGCGTGCAGTCCGTGGCCACACGCCTGGTGGTGCAGCGCGAGCGCGAGCGGATCGCCTTCGTCCCCGCCGACTACTGGGACCTCACGGGCCAGTTCTCCCGCCCCGAGGGCCAGGACGCCGGGCGTGCCTTCGCCGCGCGCCTGAGCTCGGTGAACGGCCGCCGCGTGGCCACGGGCAAGGACTTCACGGACCGCGGCGAGCTCAAGTCCTCCTCCCAGGACGGTCCCGCCGCCCTGGACGAGGCGGTGGCCACGGCGCTCGCGGCCGGGCTGCAGGACGCCGAGTTCTCGGTGCGTTCCCTGGAGACCAAGCCCTACACGCGCCGGCCCGCGGCACCCTTCACCACGTCCACGCTGCAGCAGGAGGCCGCCCGCAAGCTGCGCTTCACCTCCCGCACCACCATGCGCGTGGCGCAGCGGCTGTACGAGAACGGCTACATCACGTACATGCGCACGGACTCCGTGGCGCTGTCGGACCAGGCGGTCAACGCCGCCCGCGCGCAGGCCAAGGAGCTCTACGGCGCCGAGTTCGTGCCCGCGTCCAAGCGCGTGTACGCCTCCAAGTCCAAGAACGCGCAGGAGGCCCACGAGGCCGTGCGCCCCGCCGGGGACACGTTCCGCACGCCCTCCCAGGTGCGCTCGCAGCTCTCCGTGGACGAGTACAAGCTCTACGAGCTGATCTGGAAGCGCACCGTGGCCTCCCAGATGCAGGACGCCAAGGGGGACACCGCCACGGTGCGCCTGGGCGCCACGGCCACCTCCGCCGCAGGTGAGCACGCCGGGGCCGACGCCGAGTTCTCGGCCTCCGGGACCGTCATCACCTTCCGGGGGTTCCTGGCCGCGTACGAGGAGGGCCGGGACGTGAACCCGGACCTCGCGGCGGACTCCGGCAGGAAGTCGCAGAAGGACGAGGACAAGCGCCTGCCCGTGATGGCCGAGGGCGACGCGCTGGACGCCTCCGAGGTCACCGCGGACGGACACACCACCACACCGCCGGCGCGCTACACCGAGGCCTCCCTGGTGAAGACCCTGGACGAACTGGGCATCGGGCGTCCCTCCACGTACGCCGCCACGATCTCCACGATCATGGACCGCGGCTACGTGCAGGTGCGCGGCTCCGCGCTCATCCCGTCCTGGCTCGCGTTCTCCGTGGTGCGCCTGCTGGAGGAGCACTTCTCGGACTACGTGGACTACGACTTCACCGCCGAGCTCGAGGAGGACCTGGACCGGATCGCCCGTGGCGAGGCCGAGCGCGTCAAGTGGCTCACGGGCTTCTACTTCGGGGAGAACCCGTCCGAGCCCGGGCTCAAGCCGATCGTGGACGACCTCGGGGAGATCGACGCCCGCGCCGTGAACTCGATCCCCGTCACGGACGGGATCACCCTGCGCGTGGGCAAGTACGGCCCCTACCTGGAGGCCGGCGGCACCGTGGACCCGGAGACCGGGGAGATCACGGATCCCGTGCGCGCCAACGTGCCCCTGGACCTCGCCCCGGACGAGCTCACGCCCGAGAAGGCACGGGAGCTCATGGAGATCGGCAGGGCGGACGGCCGGGAGCTGGGCGTGAACCCGCAGACCGGCCAGATGATCGTGGCCAAGGACGGCCGCTACGGACCGTACGTCACCGAGATCGTGCCGGAGCCCACCCAGGAGGAGCTGGACGCGATCCCCACCGAGTACTACAAGAACGGCAACCCCAAGCCCAAGAAGATCGAGAAGCCCAAGCCCAACACGGCCTCGCTGTTCTCCTCCATGAACCTGCAGGACATCACCCTGGAGGACGCCCTGAAGCTGCTGTCCCTGCCGCGTGAACTGGGCCAGGACACGGACGGGGAGACCATCACGGTACAGAACGGCCGCTACGGCCCGTACCTCAAGAAGGGCTCGGACTCCCGCTCCATCTCCTCCGAGGACCAGATCTTCACGATCACCCTGGAGGAGGCGAAGACCATCTACGCCCAGCCCAAGCAGCGCGGTCGCCAGGCCGCCAAGCCACCCCTGGCGGACCTGGGCGCGGATCCCCTCACGGAGAAGCGCATGGTCATCAAGGAGGGCCGCTTCGGCGCGTACATCACGGACGGTGAGACCAACGTGACCGTGCCCCGGGCCGAGGCGATCGAGCAGATCACCGCGGCGCGGGCCTCCCAGCTGCTCGCGGAGAAGCGCGCCAAGGGCCCCGCCCCGGCCAAGTCCCCGGCGCGCGGCAAGGCCCGCACCGCGTCGAAGAGTTCCGCGTCGAAGGGCTCGGCGGCCAAGGGCACCACGACGAAGGCCAAGACCGGGACGACGACGGCGAAGCGCACCTCCGCGGCGAAGGCCAAGAGCACCACGGGCACCGCGCGCGCCACCCGCAAGGCCCCCGCGAAGAAGTCGAGCTGAACCCGGGGACGCCGCGAGCGGCGTCGTCGACCGGCGAATCCGCGGGGTGGGACACGAGCCCGCCCCGCCCGCGAACGAAGGAACACACATGCGCCTCTCCGTCCTGGACGTCGGCTCGAACACGGTGCACCTGCTGCTGCTGGACGTCTACCCCGGTTCCCGCCCGGAACCGTACGCGTCCCACAAGATGGCGCTGCGGCTGGTGGACTACCAGGACGACGACGGCCGCATCACGGACGAGGGCCGGGATCTGCTGACCTCCTTCGTGGTGGATGCCCGGAACTTCGCGGTGGACCACCGCGCGGAGGACCTGCTGGCGTTCGCGACCTCCGCGATCCGGGAGGCCGCCAACGGTGCGGAGGTCCTGGAGCACGTGCAGTCCGCCTCCGGGGTCACCCTCACGGAGCTGTCCGGGGACCAGGAGGCGGCCATCACGTTCTCCGCGGTGCGCCGCTGGTTCGGGTGGAGCGCGGGACGGATCCTGGACCTCGACATCGGCGGTGGCTCCTTCGAGATGGCCATCGGCACCAATGCCCTGCCCACGGTGGCCACCTCCGTCCCCCTGGGCGCGGGCCGGCTGTACCGCGGGTACCTGGCGGGGTCCGACGTCGCGTCCCCCGCCCAGTTCAAGGCCCTGCGCAAGCACGTGCGCACCACGCTGCGCCCCGCCGCGGACCGGATCGCCGGCGGCGGGCACCCCAACCTGGTGGCGGGCACGTCCAAGACGTTCCGCTCGCTCGCGCGGATCTGCGGGGCGGCGCCGTCGGCCCAGGGTCCGTACGTGGAGCGGCTCATGCACCTGGCGGACCTGCGGCTGTGGACGCGGCGGATGGAGGCCATGTCCGTGGCGGAGCGCGCGGACCTGCCGGGGGTCTCCGAGCACCGTGCCGCGCAGGTGGTGGCCGGGGCGATCGTCGCGGAGACCGCCATGGACATGCTGAAGGTGGACACCGTGCAGATCTCCCCCTGGGCGCTGCGCGAGGGACTGATCCTGCGGCGCATGGACCGCCTGGTGCGGGACGCCACCAGCTCGACCGTCAACCCCAAGGACCTGGTGACCAGCTCATGAGCGAGACCCCTGCCGACTACCGCCCGCACGTGGCGCTGTCCACGAGCTCCCTGTACCCGCAGGGTGTGCCGGAGACGTTCGAGGCCGCGCAGCGGCTGGGCTACGACAGCGTGGAGGTGCTCGTGACACACGAGCGCATGAGCCAGCTGACCCACCAGCTGCTGGACAACGTGCAGAAGCACCAGATCCCCATCTCCGCGATCCACGCCCCCACGCTGCTGTTCACGCAGCAGGTGTGGGGCAAGGCCTGGACCAAGATCCAGATGGCCGCCAAGCTCACCCACCAGGTGGGCGCCGAGGTGGTGGTGGCGCACCCGCCGTTCCGGTGGCAGCGCAAGTACGCCAGGAACTTCGTGGCCGGCGTGCGGGAGATCTCCCGGATGACGGACACCAAGATCTCGGTGGAGAACATGTACCCGTGGCGTGTGGCGGGGCATGAGGCCGTGGTCTACTCGCCGCACTACAGCCCGCTGGGCCAGGACTACGAGTGGGTCACGTGGGACTTCTCCCACGCGGCCACGGCGAAGATGGACTCCCTGGCGGCCGTGAAGGAGCTCGGCTCCCGTCTGGGCCACGTGCACCTCACGGACGGTTCCGGGGAGACCCTCGCGGACGAGCACCTCCTGCCGGGCCACGGCGTGCAGCCCGTCGCGGCCACCCTCGAGCACCTCCGCGATCAGCGCTGGCAGGGCGTCGTGGGGGTGGAGGTATCCACCCGCAAGGCCGAGGACGCGGACCAGCGCGACGAGTGGCTGGCCGAGTCCCTGGCCTTCGCCCGACGCCACATGACGGTCACCCCCTGACCCCTCCCGCACCCCGCAGGAGAAACGCCACGGCCGACGACGCCGCCCGCCCCGCCGTGAGACCGTGTCCCGTGCCTGCCCGTGCCTGCCCGTGCCTGCCCGTGCCTGCCCGTGCCTGCCCGGGACCCCGGGTCGGCACCGCCTGAGCCCCGGGTGCGCCGTCCACGACCGCCCGGGGCCGGTCGCGGGAACGCCCCCGTGCGCTGTACGGTCGAGAGCAGAATTCCCCACCGTCACACCACCCGTGCGTCCTGCCGTCCCCGGATGCGGGCCACCACGGGGTCGAGAGGACTGATCCGATGAGCGAGACCACCCTGACGTTCCTGGGAGCCGGTTCCATGAACGGCTCCATCCTGCGGGGTGTGCTGGCCGGCGGCGCGGACCCGGCGGACGTGCGCGCGACGACCCGTTCGGCGTCGTCGGCGGCGGAGCTGCGGCGGGAGACCGGTGTGACGGTCCTCGCCGGCGAGGAGGACACCGAGGCGAACCGCAAGGCCGTGGCCGGTGCCGACGTCGTGCTGCTGGGTGTGAAGCCCTACGCCGTCCTGGACCTCGCCCGGGAGATCGCGCCCGCACTCGAGCCGGACACGGTGGTGGTGTCCGTGGCCGCTGGCGTCGCCCTGGACGCCCTGCGGAAAGCGCTCCCGGAGGGCCAGCCCGTGGTGCGGTGCATGCCCAACACGCCGTCGAGCGTGGGACGCGGTGTGCTGTCCGTGACCCCGGGTGAGCACACCACGGCCGAGCAGCTGGGGGTCGTGAAGACCGTGCTGTCCTCCGTGGGCACCGTGGTGGAGGTCCCGGAGCACCTGATCCGTGCCGTCACGGGCGTCTCCGGCTCGGGCCCCGCGTACGTCTTCTACCTCGCGGAGGCCATGCAGCGCGCGGGCGAGCAGCTGGGCCTGGACACGGACACCGCGCGCGTGCTCGCCAAGGAGACGGTCTCCGGGGCGGGCGTGCTGCTCAGCCCGGAGGACGCCGACCCCGCGGCCCTGCGCCGGGCCGTGACCAGCCCGGGCGGCACCACGGAGCAGGCCATCACCACGTTCGACGAGAAGGGCCTGCGGGACATCATCGCCGCGGGTGCCGCGGCCTCCGCGGCCAAGGGGGACGAGATGGAGCAGGAGTACGGCGGCGAGTGACGCCGTCCGACCACGCCCACCACACGAGACCACGCAAGGCGGTAGCACCATGACCACGTTCGGCATCGAGGAGGAGTTCCTCCTGATCGACCGCGGGGACAAGCTGCCCGCGCGCCCCACCCCGGAGCAGTCCGCGCAGCTGGTCTCCCTCGAGGCGGGCGGCGGTGCCGCCACACCGGAGTGGCTCGCGTGCCAGGTGGAGGAGACCTCACCGATCTTCCACGACGCCGCCGGGGCCGTGGACTCGCTCGTCACGTTCCGCACCGCGCTGCACGACGCCACGGACGCCATGGGCATGGACGTGGCGGGGCTCGCCGCGGCACCGGACATCCGGCCCGAGCCCGCGGACATCACCGTGAACGAGCGGTACCAGCGGCTCGCGGGCTACACCCCGGCGGTGGCCGCGGACCAGTACATCAGCGGGATGCACGTGCACCTGGGGTTCCCCGACATGGAGGACGCCGTCCGCGCCCTGAACGGACTGCGGGGCTGGCTGCCGGCACTCGTGGCGCTCGGCGCCAACTCGCCCCTGTGGCGGGGCGCGGAGTCCGGCTACGAGAGCTGGCGCTCCATCCACTACCGGCGCTGGATCGCCAACGACATTCCCCCGCACTTCGAGGACCTCGCGGACCACGACCAGCGCGTGGCCGTGCTCAGCGCGTTCGACATCATGGAGAGCGCCTCCACCCTCAGCTGGCTGGCCCGGCTGTCCCACAAGCACGGCACCCTGGAGATCCGGGCGTGCGACGTGCAGCTGGAGGCCCAGGACTCCGTGGCCATCGCGCTGCTCGTCCGGGCGCTGGCGTCCTACGCGGTGGAGACCGCGCCCCCCGTGAAGTTCACGCAGGAGTACCTGGACATCGCGCTGTGGCAGGCCGCGCGCTGGGGGCTCAGCGGGCGCGTCCTGGACCCCGTGACCGCTGAACTGGTCCCCGGCGAGTGGCTCGTGGGGACGATCCTCGAACGCGTGTGCGGGCACTACCCCTCGGTGGCCGACCGCGAGTTCGCGGAGGCCGGGGTGCGCCGGATCGTGGAGCGTGGCAACGGCGCCCTGCGGCAGCGCCGTGCGTTCGCCCGCGCGGGCATTGCCGGGGTCGTGGGCATGGCCACCGGGGCGATGACGGCGGACCCCCGCCGCTGAACCCGTCCTCCGCGGTCCGCGCCGCCCCCGCGGACGACGCCGCATGGTCACCCCGCGGCGTCGTCCCCCGGGCTACGGCCGGGCCGCGAAGCGCTCGATCAGATCCACGTGGCCGGAGACGATCAGCAGGTCCCGGGAACTCACGCTGGTGTCCGGGCGGGCGTAGGTGAAGTCCTCGCCGGGGGACTTCACGCCCACCACTGTCACGCCGTACTTGGAGCGGATGTCCGACTCCCCGAGTGTGAAGCCCTGGGTCTCCCGCGGCGGGTACATCTTCACGATCGCGAAGTCGTCGTCGAACTCGATGTAGTCCAGCAGGCGCCCGGAGACCAGGTGTGCGGTGCGGCGCCCGGCGTCCGCCTCCGGGAAGATCACGTGGTGCGCGCCGATGCGCGAGAGGATCTTGCCGTGCGCGGGGGAGATGGCCTTGGCCCAGATCCGGTCGATGCCCAGGTCCACCAGGTTGGCGGTGATCAGCACCGAGGACTCGATGGACGTGCCCACACCCACCACCGCGGAGGAGAACTCCGCGGCGCCGATCTGCCGCAGGGCGTCCATGTCCGTGGCCTCGGCCTCCACCACGTGGGTGAGCTGCCCGGACATCTTCTGCACCAGCCCGGCGTCCCGTTCCACGCCCAGCACCTCCCGGCCCTGCTGGATGAGCTGCAGGGCCGTGGCGGCGCCGAACCGGCCGAGTCCCACGACCAGGACGGGTGCGGAGTGGGAGGAGTTCTTAGCCAATGATCGGCCTCTCTTCCGGGTAGGAGTACAGCCGGCGCCGCGAGCGCAGCGCCAGGGCGGTGGCCACGGTGTTGGTCCCGATGCGGCCCACGAGCATGATGAGGGACAGTGCGTACTTCCCGGCGTCCGGGGACGCCGCGGACACGCCCGTGCTCAGTCCGCACGTGGCGTAGGCGGAGATGACCTCGAACAGCACGTGGTCCAGTGGCAGGTGGGTCACGGCCACCATCACGGCCGAGCCCACCAGCACCATGGACGCGCCCATCATGATCACGGAGATCGCGATGCGCAGCACCGAGTCCGGGATGGTGCGGAAGAAGGCGATCACGGACTGGTCGCCGCGCGCCTCCGCGAGGATCGCCAGGAAGACGACGGCGAGCGTCGTCACCTTGATCCCGCCGGCCGTGGACGCCGAGCCGCCCCCGGCGAACATCATGGCGTCCGTGAGCAGCAGGGTGACCTGCGAGGTGTCCGGCATGTCCACCAGGTTGAAGCCGCCCGAGCGCATCATCACGGACGCGAAGAAGCCCTGGAAGATCCGCTCGGGCACGGACTTGGTGCCCAGGGTCTGCGGGTTGCCCCACTCCACGGCCAGGAACAGGATCCAGGCGAGCAGCAGCAGGATCCCGGTGGTGACCACGGTGAGCTTGGCGTTGAGGTTCCACCGGTTGAAGTGGAACCCCACCTGCCGCAGCACCAGCACCACGGGGAAGCCCAGGGAGCCCAGGATCACGCCGATGCACACGGGCAGCAGGATGAGCCACGCCGTGGCGCCCGCGTGGTCGTACGGGACCAGCCCGTCGCTGTGCGGGGTGAACCCGGCGTTGTTGAAGCTGGAGATCGCGTAGAAGACCCCGTGCCACAGGGCGGTGCCGAGGGGCTCGCCCTCGGCCAGGAAGCCCACCGAGAGCACCACGGCCAGGGCGGCCTCGATGGAGATGGAGGTGATCACGATGATCTGCAGCAGCGAGCCCACCTCGCCCAGGCGCCCGATGTTCAGCGCCTCCTGCGTGATGAGCTTGGACTTGAGCCCGAGCTTGCGGCCGATGGCCAGGGCCAGGATGGACGTCAGCGTCAGGGTTCCCAGACCGCCCACCTGGATGGCCACGAGGATGACCACCTGACCGAACAGGGACCACTGGGCGGCGGTGGAGACCGTGGTCAGCCCGGTCACGGTGACCGCGGAGGTCGCGGTGAACACGGCGTCCACGAAGTGCGTGACCTGCCCGTGCTGGGCGGAGACGGGCAACCACAGCAGCAGGGCGAACCCCAGGTCCACGATCACGAAGACGATGACCGCGAGGCGCGCCGGTGAGGAGTTGGCGATCCGGTCGACGAAGTCGCGGATGCGGCGCGCCGCGCCGGTGGTCAGCGGTTCCCCGGGGGCCGTCTGGGAGGTGGGCTCCTCCGCCACGGCATCCGGCTGCTCGAGCTCGCTCACGCCACCTCCTCCACGGGTTCCACGGTGTGTTCGGAACTGCTCGGGCGCCGCGCACCAGCGGGCCGTCCAACGCAGTGCCCTCCAGTATCCCCTGTCAGGTCGCGCTGCAGCGACAGCCCGGGCGCCCGAGTGGTCTAATGGAGTTGTGACCTCTGCAACAGAGGGCGAGGATGCCCTGTACCCGACCAGCGTCTACTGGGACCCCGAGCTGCTCAAGTACAACTTCGGGGACTACCACCCCATGAGCCCCACGCGCCTGGACGCCACCATGCGCCTGGTGCAGAACCTGGGTCTGGACACCGCGGAGAACGTCCGGGTCACGGTGCCGGAGGTCCCGGACGACGGCGTCCTGGAGCTCGTGCACACCAGGGAGTACGTGCAGTCCGTCCACGCGGTCTCCGAGGACCCCACGCGGGAGATCCCGGAGTGCGGTCTGGGCACGGAGGACACCCCCGGCTACGAGGGGATCCACGAGTCCAGCGCCCGCCTGGTGGGCGGCAGCTACCAGGGCGCCATGGACCTGCTCAGCGGGAAGGTGGTCCACGCCGTGAACTTCGGCGGGGGCATGCACCACGCCGCGGCGGGGAAGGCCTCGGGGTTCTGCGTGTACAACGACTGCGCGGTGGCCATCCAGCACCTGCTGGACAACGGCGTCCAGCGCGTGCTGTACGTGGACGTGGACGGTCACCACGGGGACGGCACGCAGTCCATCTTCTACGACGACCCCCGCGTCATGACCGTCTCGCTGCACGAGACGGGACTCTCCCTGTTCCCCGGTTCCGGTTTCGCGAACGAGATCGGCGAGGGGGAGGCCGCGGGCACCGCCGTCAACGTGGCCATGCCCACCCGCGCCGACGACGCCCAGTGGCTGCGCGCGTTCGACGCCGTGGTCCCGCCGATCGCCCGGGAGTTCCGTCCCGAGGTGATCGTGTCCCAGCACGGCTGCGACTCGCACTTCCAGGACGAGCTGACCCACCTGCGGGTGAGCGTCGACGGGCAGCGTCAGATCGCCCTGTCCATGTCGGAGCTGGCGGCGCAGCTGTGCGAGGGCCGGTGGCTCGCCACGGGCGGCGGCGGCTACGACTGCCACGACGCCGTTCCGCGTTCGTGGACGCACCTCGTGGGGGTGGCCTCGGGCCGCCCGGTGCCGGTGACCACCCCCGTTCCGCAGGAGTGGCGCACGTACATGAGCGAGAAGTACGGCGGGCGTCCCCCGGAGTTCATGGGGGACGACGTCGATCTGTGGTGGCGCTCGTGGGAGATCGGCTACGACCCCAACGACGAGACCGACCGCAGCATCATGGCCACCCGCAAGGAGGTCTTCCCGCACTGGGGACTGGATCCCTGGTACGACTGACGGCGGGCGGGCCTCGGAGGCCGCCGGGCACAGCCGGAGTCGTGCGGGTGCGGGGCTGAGGACCCGTGGTGCCCGGACCGCGGGCACGGGAGTGGATTGGGGCGGGCGCGGGCGCTGCGTCTAAGGTGTTTCCCATGTCCCACGATGCATATTCAGCCCTGTCAGACCCCACTCGACGCCGCATCCTCGCGGCCCTGCAGGGCGGTGCGAGGCCCGTGGGTGAGCTGGTCACGGAGCTGGAGGTCTCGCAGCCCACGGTGTCCAAGCACCTGAAGGTGCTGCGCGACGCCGGGATGGTGTCCACCCGGGCGCAGGGACAGAAACGGTTCTACAGCATCGCCCCGGAACCCTTCGTGGCCGTGGTGCAGTGGCTGGACGAGCTCGTCTCCGGATCCGGCCCGGAAGCACACGCACCCGCCGCCCAAGAGTCCGCGGAATCCCCCGAGGGGACCGCGGCCCCTGCGGCCACCGAGGCCGCACCCACCAAAGCTGCACCCACCGAGACCGCATCCACCGAGACCGTGCCCACCGAAGCCGGACCCATCGAGACCCCGGCGCCCGTTCAGGACCCCGACGTGCGTCCGGTGCCCTGGTTCACCGCCGAGGTCACCGAGGTCACGGGGACGGAGGTCACGACAGAGCACGCGACCGCTGGCGCGGCCGAGACCCCCGAAGCGGCCGATACCCCCGGAGCGACCGACACCCCCGGAACGGGCGCCGAGGAGCCTGCGAGCGGCGTCGTCGAGGATGCGCCCGATGCCGATGCCGATGCCGATGCCGATGCCGATGCGGAGGGCGCCGGAGGGGTGCCCGACACCAGTCCCGAGGATGCCGAGGGTGTGCCCGACGCCGGCGCCGAGGGTGCGTACGGCACCGCTGCCGAGGGCGTCGGAGAACCCGCGGGCGACGTCGTCGCCGGCGAGCGCGGCACCGACGACCAGCCCTCGGACGGGGCCGCCGGCACGGGGGAGAATTCCGAGGAATCGGAGTCCGCGGACGCACGGGATACCCTGGAGACCGATGTCTCCGCCGAATCGCACGTGCAGCCGGGTACTGCGCACGAGGAGGAGCCCCTCGACATCGAGCCCCGCGACGTCGCCGAGGAGATCGGCGCGACCGATGCCGCGGAGCCGATGCGCTCCCGGGGTGGTGCGCATCGCCGGCAAAGCGGTCTGCTGTCCACTTTGACGGGTTTCCGGCGCCGCAGCCGCGGTTCTCGCCGCGACTGAGGGGCCATCCACAGACACTTCAAGACGGCAGGAGAGACATGCACGAGAAACTGATTCCCATCCGACAGATCATCACGGCGCGCAACCCGGGAGAGTCCGAGTTCCACCAGGCCGTGGACGAGGTCTTCGAGTCGCTGGGTCCCGTGGTGGCCCGCCACCCGGAGGTGCTGGACTCCGCGATCGTCGAGCGCATCTGCGAGCCCGAGCGCCAGATCATCTTCCGCGTGCCGTGGACGGACGACAAGGGCGAGGTGCACATCAACCGCGGCTTCCGGGTGGAGTTCAACTCCGCGCTGGGTCCGTACAAGGGCGGTCTGCGCTTCCACCCCTCCGTGTACCTGGGCATCGTCAAGTTCCTGGGCTTCGAGCAGATCTTCAAGAATGCTCTGACCGGCATGCCCATCGGCGGCGGCAAGGGCGGATCGGACTTCGACCCCTCCGGGCGCAGCGACGCGGAGATCATGCGGTTCTGCCAGTCCTTCATGACCGAGCTCTACCGGCACATCGGTGAGTACACGGACGTCCCCGCCGGTGACATCGGTGTGGGCGGCCGCGAGATCGGCTACCTCTTCGGCCAGTACAAGCGCATCACCAACCGCTACGAGTCCGGTGTGCTCACGGGCAAGGGCCTGTCCTGGGGCGGTTCCCTGGTCCGCACCGAGGCCACCGGCTACGGCGCGGTGATGTTCGCCGAGGAGATGCTCAAGACCAAGGGCCTGGACTTCGACGGTCGGGACGTGATCGTCTCCGGCTCCGGCAACGTGGCCATCTACGCGATCGAGCGCGCCCAGTCCCTGGGTGCGAAGGCGCTCACGGCCTCGGACTCCAGCGGCTACGTGGTGGACGAGGACGGCATCGACCTCGAGCTGCTCAAGCAGGTCAAGGAGGTGGAGCGCGGGCGCATCAGCGACTATGCCGAGCGCCGCGGCGCGAGCGCCCGGTACGTGGCGGACGGCTCCGTGTGGGACGTCCCCGGGACCGTGGCCCTGCCGTGCGCCACCCAGAACGAGCTCAACGGGCGGCAGGCCAAAACCCTGCTGGAGAACGGCGTGGTGGCCGTGGCGGAGGGCGCCAACATGCCCTGCACCACGGACGCGGTGCACATGTTCCAGGAGTCGGACGTGCTGTTCGCGCCGGGCAAGGCGGCCAACGCCGGCGGTGTGGCCACCTCCGCGCTGGAGATGCAGCAGAACGCCTCCCGGGACTCGTGGAGCTTCGAGTACACGCAGGAGCGGCTGCAGGAGATCATGCGCGGCATCCACGAGACCTGTGCCCGGACGGCGGAGGAGTACGGCATGCCCGGCAACTACGTGGCGGGTGCGAACATCTCCGGGTTCATCAAGGTGGCACGCGCCATGGTGGCCCAGGGGATCATCTGAGGACCTCGCGATCATGACGCGGCTCAAGGGGTGGTCGGACCGCGGTATCCAGCGGTTGGCCACCCCTCGAGTCTAGGGTGGAAGCATGGCGACGCATCGAGAGGTTCTGCAGTGGCTCGAGAACGAGCTGTTCGACGGACGCCTGGTGCTGGGGCAGCGGCTGCCCACCGACAAGGATCTGGCCGCGATCTTCCGGGTGTCCCGCAACTCCATGCGTGAGGCCCTGAAGATCCTGGAGGCCCAGGGCATCGTGAAGCTCTTCGAGGGCCACCACCGCAGCATCCTCCCGATCCTGGTACGGGAACCGGCCGCCTCCGCGGGGCCCGCACTGCAGCTGCACATGGCCACGTCCGAGCACCCGCTGCGGGACATCGTCCGGACGCGCGTGCTGCTGGAGAGCACGGCCCTGCAGAGTGCCGAGCCGCAGCACGTCCCCGTTCCGGAGCTCAGGTCCGTCTTGACGGAGATGGACCGCGAGGACCTGGGGCTGAAGCAGTTCCACGACCTCTACGTGAGCTTCCACATCGCCCTGGTGAAGTCCGGCGGCAACGCGGTGAACACCGCACTGTTCACCGCACTGCGGGACTCGATCTACGAGTACACCATGGCGCTGGTGGGCCACGTCCCGCTGTGGACCACCACGTCCAGCCGGATCCGGGCGGAGCACCGGGCCATCGTGGGGGCCCTCGAGGCGGGGGACCGCTCGCTCGCGGCGCGGCTCGTGCGGGAGCACATCGAGTACCAGTACGAGGAAGCCGGTGTGGATCCCGACGCCGCCCACAGCACCACGGGGGACCCCCGCGCGGAGGGTGCCGCCGCGGCGTCGTCGCGGGAGGCGGACGGGGAGATCCCCGCGGACGGACTCGAGCCGGCACGCCGCGCGAGTGCGTGAGGCTGCGCCCGTTTTCGGGCGGAGCGGGGTCAGGCGGTAAGGTATGGCAGTAGTTTGCCGTTAATCGGATGTTGCCCCTGAGTTAGCAAGGGGCGGGGCAGCGCTCGCGCGGCCCCCAGCAAACACACCGTCCAGAGAACTGTGAGGGATCCTATGGGTTCGGTCATCAAGAAGCGCCGCAAGCGCATGTCCAAGAAGAAGCACCGCAAGCTGCTTCGCAAGACTCGTCACCAGCGCCGCAACAAGAAGTAGGCGCGCTCGTGCCAGGCCCCGTTCCCCGCCGGGAACGGGGCCTTCGCCATGTGCGTAGCATGAACCGCATGACCGATCAGTCCCCAGCCGCTCGCCCGGGCCGCTCCGGCCCCCTCCTCGCCGCCGCGGACTGGGCGCACCCGCTGCCGCGGCACGCGGTCACCCTGCTGACCAGGCCGGGGTGCCACCTGTGCGCGGACGCCCGGGACGTCGTGACCCGGGTGTGCGAGGAGACGGGCAGCTCGTTCCGGGAGCAGGACATCACGGAGGATCCCGCGCTGCTGCGGGACTACGCCGAGTTCGTCCCGGTGGTCTTCGTGGACGGTGCCCCGTGGGACCGCTGGCGGATCGATGCCGCGCGGCTCCGTAACGTGCTCGGCTGACCCCCGCCCCGGGGCGGGCGACGCCACCGGCCCGCCGCCCGCGGGGAGGCTCCCCCGCGGAATTGGGGGCCGCCCGCGGGGTTTGAGACACTGGGGGCATGCCTTCTGCAACCGTTCACCTGCTGCGCCACGGCGAGGTCCACAATCCCGAGCACGTGGTGTACGGGCGGCTTCCGGACTACCACCTGTCCGAGAAGGGCGCCCGCATGGCGGAGGCCGCCGCGACGGACCTGGCCCGGCGGGTGCAGGAGGGCGATCGCATCGTGCACCTCGCGGCCTCGCCCCTGACCCGCACCCGGGAGACGGCTGCTCCCGTGGCCCGTGAGCTGGGTCTCCAGGTGCACACCGACGAGCGGCTGATCGAGCCGGCCAACCACTTCGAGGGGCTGCACGTGGACGGCCACGAACTGGCCAGGCCCAGGCACTGGCCGTACCTGCTGAACCCGCTGCGCCCGTCCTGGGGTGAGCCCTACGCGCAGCAGGTGGCCCGGATGGCCGCGGCGGTCCGGGAGATCGCCCGTGAAGCGGTCCGCAAGGGCGGCGACGGCGCACAGGCCGTGGCCGTGTCCCACCAGCTGCCCATCTGGCTCACCCGGCGTTCCGCGGAGGGCCGGCCGCTGCCGCACGACCCGCGACGGCGCGAGTGCAACCTGGCCTCACTGACGTCCCTCACCTTCCGGGACGTGGACGCGCCCGAGGTCCCGCGGGTGAGCTACCGGGAACCGGCGGCCCACCTCTACCCAGGTGTCAACCAGCTTCCCGGCTCATAATCGATGTCCCACCCCACCGACCTCTTCCCAGGTGTTGCCCTCGTGAATCCACAGCATTCGTCCTCCGCGCGTCCCGCCGCGCGCACCCGTGTGCGCACGGGTCTGGTTGCCGTGGTGGCGGCGGTGGGCCTGGCGCTCACGGGCTGCTCGTCGTCGAACGACAACCTGGCCCAGCAGGCGAACGCCGGCGGGGACAAGGGGTACGTGGCCGGTGACGGATCCGTGAGCGAGTACGCCCCGGACCAGCGCAAGGATCCCGTGCAGTTCGACGCCGCCATGTACGACGGCAGCACGGTCACCGCCGAGAGCATGCGCGGCAAGCCCGTGGTGCTGAACTTCTGGTACGCCGGGTGCGCACCGTGCCGCGCCGAGGCGCCGGACCTCGTGGCGCTGCACGAGGAGTACGGGGACAGGGCCCGGTTCATGGGCGTGAACCTGCGGGACCAGAAGGCCACCGCGGAGGCCTTCGAGCGCAACTTCCACGTGGACTACTCCTCCGCGTCCGACCTCAACGGCTCGGTGCTTCTCGCCCTGAGCGACTACGTGCCCCCGCAGGCCGTGCCCACCACCCTCGTGCTGGACTCCCGGGGTCGGGTGGCGGCCCGCGTCCTGGGCAAGGCGGACAAGTCCACCCTGGACGCGCTCATCAAGGACACGGTGGCCGAGTCCGCATGAACGGCAATCCCTTCGCCGAGGTCATCCTCGACGGCTCCCTGATTGCCGCGCTGCCCGTGGCCCTGCTCGCGGGTTTCGTCTCCTTCGCCTCCCCGTGCGTGCTGCCCCTTGTCCCCGGGTACCTGGGATACATCACCGGGCTCACCGGTGTGGACCTGCGCGAGCAGAAGCGCGGGCGGATCTTCTGGGGCGTGCTGCTGTTCGTCCTGGGGTTCTCCGTGGTCTTCGTGGTGATGTCCGTGGTGCTCGCCCAGCTGGGGGCGTTCGCGTGGTTCCTGGGGCAGCGCTGGATCATGGTGGTCCTCGGCCTGCTGGTGATGCTCATGGGCGTGGTCTTCCTGGGCGGTTTCTCGTGGTTCCAGCGTGACCGCAAGATCGAGCGCCGCCCGCCCCCCGGACTGTGGGGCGCCCCGGTGCTGGGGATGACCTTCGGGCTTGGCTGGGCGCCGTGCATCGGGCCCACGTTCGCGGCCGTGCAGGCCCTCGCCTACGTGGACGGCGCCTCCACGGGCAAGGCCGTGGTGCTCACCACCGCCTACTGCCTGGGTCTGGGCGTCCCGTTCGTCCTCATCGCCCTGGCACTGCGCCGGGGCATGGGGGCCATGTCCTTCTTCCGCCGCCACCGCCTCACGCTGCAGCGCGTGGGCGGGGCGGTGCTCGTGCTCATCGGCCTGGCCATGGCCACGGGTGTGTGGTCCGCGCTGGTCTCCTGGATCCAGTCCGAATTCGTAACCGATTGGGTGATGCCGATATGACCAAGGCGCGAACTGCGCGCGAGCGGGCGTCGAGGCGTTCCGACGTGGAGGTCCCCGCCCTCGGGCCCCTGGGCCTGCTGCGCTGGGCCTGGCGGCAGCTCACCAAGATGTCCACCGCCCTCGTGCTGCTGCTGCTGCTCGCGATCGCCGCGGTCCCGGGCTCCCTGTTCCCCCAGCGGGTGCAGGACCCGGACGAGGTGGCCTCCTACATCCAGGCGAACCCCACCATGGGTCCGTGGCTGGACCGCCTGCAGCTCTTCGACGTCTACTCCTCCTACTGGTTCTCCGCGATCTATCTGCTGCTGTTCATCTCGCTCGTGGGCTGCGTGATCCCGCGTGCCCTGCAGCACTTCAGGGCCTGGCGCTCCAAGCCGCCGCGCACCCCGCAGCGGATCTCCCGCCTGCCCCAGTACCGCAAGGTCATGCTGGGCGGGCGCGACGGCGCCGCGGGGCCCACCCCGGACGAGGCCATCGAGCGGGCGGCGGCCGCCCTGAAGAAGCGCGGCTACCGGGTGCAGCCCCAGGACCTCGGCTCCGCGGCGCCGTCGGTCGCGGCCGAGCGCGGCATGCTCAAGGAAGTGGGCAACATCATCTTCCACGTGGCGCTGCTGGCCGTGCTGATCTCCGTGGCCGTGGGCTCCCTGTTCGGCTACAAGGGCCAGAAGGTGGTGGTGGAGGGGGAGTCCTTCGTGAACACGCTCGTGGACTACGACTCCTTCACCCCGGGAACCAACTTCGACGCGGACTGGCTCAACCCCTTCTCGGTGCAGCTGAACTCGTTCGAGGCCACGTTCAGCCGTGACACCTCCGATCCCGAGCACTACGGCCAGCCCACGGACTTCAACGCGGACGTGACCCTCACGGACAAGCCCGGTGCCACCCCCCAGGACGTGCACCTCGCGGTCAACAAGCCGCTCAACGTCAACGGCACCAAGGTGTACCTGGTGGGCAACGGCTACGCCCCAGTGGTCCGCGTGAAGGACGGGGCCGGGCACGTGGCGTACGAGGGTCCCGTGGTCACGGTCCCCTCGGACTCCGTGTACACCTCCTCCATGACCCTCAAGGTCCCGGACGCCGGCCCGGACCAGCTGGGGTTCGTGGGCCTGCTGCTGCCCACGGCGGTGTCCAAGGACGGGGAGATCCCCAAGTCGGTGGACCCGGGGCTGAACAACCCGGCGCTGATCCTCTCCTCCTTCACCGGTGACCTGGGACTGGACAGCGGTCAGCCCCAGAACGTGTACGTGCTGGACACCCAGCACCTGAAGGAGCTCAACTCCATGACCTCGTCCAACGGGCCCGTCCTGCTGGACGGCCAGCACCGGAAGGTGGAGCTGCCGGAGCACAAGGGCAGCGTGGAGTTCCTGGACGTGAAGCGCTACGTGGGTCTGGACGTGCACAGCGACCCCGGGCGCATCCCCGCGTTCATCTCCTTCCTGGCGGCGTTCGCCGGACTGATCATGAGCCTGTTCATCGCCCGCCGCCGGGCGTGGGTGCGGGCCACGGAGGCGGAGGACGCCAACGGGGTGCGGTGTACTGTTCTGGAGTACGGACTGTTGGCGCGCGGTGAGGACCACCGCTTGGGCGTGGAAGCGGAAAAACTGACGGCTCTGTGGACGTCGCTGTGGGAGGACCGCGGCGTGCGGGACTACCACCTGAAATCATCGGATGAGGCGTGAAGCAATGGGTAGCGACATCAATGTGACCTTGGGCAACTGGAGCGAGTGGTTCATGCTCCTGGCCGCCATGACGTACATGGTGGTGTTCGTGGCGTTCGTGTGGGACATGGCCAGCCACTCCAAGACGCTCGGCATGCAGGAGGCGGCCAGGGCCAGGCGGCGCAACGCCTCGGCGCAGGACGCGTCCGCTGACGGCGCCCGGGAGCTCGTGGGAGCGGGCGCCGCGCACGCGGGGGCCTCCGGCGGCGCGGGTTCCTCGGTCGCGGCATCCTCGGGCACCGCGTCTGCCGGTGGCACCACGACCGACACCGGCGTGTCCGGCGAGTTCCGCACCTCGGCGGACCGTTCCACCAGGGGTGCGGGCGAGTTCGAGGCCCTGAACTACTCCCACAGCGCCCGGCGTCCGGCGGCGCGGGTGGCCGTGATGCTGATGGTCATCGCGTTCGCCCTGCACGCCTTCGCCGTGGTGTCCCGCGGCGTGGCCGCGGACCGCGTGCCGTGGGCCAACATGTACGAGTTCTGCAGCACCGGCGCCCTGGTGGTGGCCGGTGTCTACCTCGTGACCCTCGTCTTCAAGGACCTGCGCTTCGTGGGCCCCATGGTCTCCGGCCTGGTGCTCATCATGCTGTGCCTGGCCACCATCGCGTTCCCCACGCCGGTCTCGCCCCTGCAGCCGGCGCTGCAGTCCTACTGGCTGATCATCCACGTGTCCATCGCGGTGGCGGCGTCCGGGATCTTCACCATCACGTTCGCCATGGCGGTGCTGCAGCTGCTGCAGTCCCGCCGCGAGAAGCGACTGGCACTCGGCGAGGAGTCCCGGATGGGCTTCCTGCGCGCCGTCCCCTCCTCCGTGACCCTCGAGAACTTCGCGTTCCGCCTCAACTCCGTGGGCTTCGTGTTCTGGACCTTCACGCTGGCGGCCGGCGCCATCTGGGCCGATCAGGCGTGGGGCCGGTTCTGGGGCTGGGACACCAAGGAGGTCTGGACCTTCGTGGTGTGGACCGTCTACGCCGCCTACATGCACGCCCGCGTGACCCGCGGCTGGAACGGCAACCGCTCCGCGTGGCTCGCGATCGCCGGGTACATGTGCGTGGTCTTCAACTTCACGGTGGTCAACACGCTCTTCCCGGGACTGCACTCCTACTCCGGCCTGTGACCGGCTGAGCGCCCGGCGTGGTGCGACGCCGCCCCGGCCCTCACACGACACGAGCCCGCCTCCGCGTTCCATCGCGCAGGCGGGCTCGTGTCGTCGGGAGGTCTACTGCCCGGGGCTCCGTGATCCGGGCTCCCCGGGGCCGGGCTCTCCGGGGCGGGGGTCCCCGGTTCCGGGATCCTCGTTGCGGGGGTCGGAGGGGTCCAGGGGATCGGTGCTTCCGGGGCGCTCGCCCGGTGCCCGGCCGGTGCGCTTGAGTTCGTTCTCCCACTCCTGCAGCCGGCGTTCCCGTTCCTGCTGCCTCCGGCGTTCCTCGAGGTTGCGCAGGAACTGGGGATCGTCGTCCGGGCCGCGGCCGCGCTCGGGTGCCCGAGCGGCGTCGTCCTTGACGGGACGGCCGAAGAACAGCCACAGCAGCGCGCCGATCACGGGCAGCAGCACGATGACCAGCAGCCATGCGCCCTTGGGGATGGAGCGCACGCTGTACTTCTCCGACTGCGCGCACTCGATGAGCGCGTAGATGACGACGCCCACGGCCAAGGCGCCCGCTCCGATGATCATGATCGCTCTGCCCATGCAATTCATCCTAGGGGAGGCCGCCGGGGCCCGTGCCCGTTCGCGCCGGTACGAGGGCGCCCGGGCGTCGGTTCCCACCCGGGACGTGACCCCACCCGTGCAGAGCGGGCAGCGGCGTCCGCATGCCCGGGGGACGTCCAGCACGGGCGCCTAGACTGAGGGGGTGAACTTCTTGAAGTATTCCCTGTTGCGCCTGGGCATCCTGGTGGTGCTGTTCCTGCTGTTCATGCTCGTGGGGCTCGGGCTCGTCTTCTCCGGGATCGCGGCCGTGCTGGCGGCGTTCGCCATCTGCTACATCTTCTTCCCCCGGCTGCACTACGCGGCGGGCCAGGACTTCCACCGGTTCATCTCCCGCACGCCCAAGCCCAGCAACCGCGTGGCGCTCGAGGACCAGGAGATCGAGGACTCCTACACGGACTCCGAGGCCCGCAAGGACGTGTGAGGCGGCTCAGCCGACGAACTGGTAGACCCACACGGCCACCGCGTACAGCACGGCGACCCCCAGGTTGATGAATCCGCACTGCTTCAGCACCGGGATCAGGCCGCGGCGCTCCGTGGTCTGCAGGACCGTCATGGCCGCACCCACGGCCAGCGGGCTCATGGCGTAGATCAGCAGCACCCACGGGTTGTGGGGCACGAGCAGCAGGGGCAGCACGAAAGCCACGAACAGTTCCGCGGCGAAGGTGAGGCGGGCCCTGGGATCGCCCAGTCGCACGGCGAGGGTCTTCTTCCCCACGGTGCGGTCCCCGGGGATGTCCCGCACGTTGTTGGCCATGAGCAGGGCGCACGCGAACAGCCCGGTGGTGACCGCCATGATCCAGGCACCCGCGTTGAGGCGCCCGGCCTGGGTGATCGTGGTGCCCAGGGTGGCCACGAGTCCGAAGAAGACGAAGACGAACACGTCCCCGAGCCCCATGTAGCCGTAGGGCTTTTTACCCCCGGTGTACCCCCATGCCGCGGCAATGGCGAGGATCCCCACCACGGCCAGCCACCACTGCTGCGAGACCAGCACCAGGGCCACGCCGGCCAGGGCCGCCAGCCCGAAGCACACGAACGCGGCGGTCTTCACCTCGCGAGGGGCCGCGGCACCGGAGGCGGTCAGTCGGAGGGGACCCACGCGCTCGTCGTCCGTGCCGCGCACGCCGTCCGAGTAGTCGTTGGCGTAGTTCACGCCGACCTGCAGCAGCAGCGCGACCAGCAGGGCGAGGACCGCGTGCCCCGGACGGGCCGCGTGCATGGCCTGCGCCGCCGCCGTTCCGGCGATCACGGGGGCCGCGGCCATGGGCAGTGTGCGCAGACGTGCCCCCTCGACCCACTGAGCTGGTGTGGCCACGGTGCAACCTTTCGTGGACTGACGGTGTTCTCGCCCCATTGTTCCACGCACCGTGCACGCGCCCGCGCCACGGGTGTGTGGAATCGGGCGGCGCGCGCCTCAGGGCACCACGGTGCTGGTCACCCCTCGTTGCGGGTCCCAGCGGCGCAGGGCGGTGACCTCGAGGGTGCCGGGCGCGGCGACGTCGTCCAGGACCTCCAGGGCCCGGCCCACCGCCGCGGCGTCGAGACGCTTGGCGAGGGTCACGTGGGGAGCCCACGGGCGCGGCGGCCGGGCGGGGTCCGCGGTGAGGCGCTGCAGCTCCTCGACGGCCGCGACGAGGTCGGAGGGTGCGGCCAGGGACTGCGCGAGCACGTACGGCCCCGAGCCCAGGAGCGTGAGCCCCGGGACCGGGAGCGAGCACGGCAGGAGCCCCGTGAACAGGGCCCGGGTGCGCTCCAGGACGTCCTCGGAGAACGCGGGGGCGGTCACCACGGTGAGGCGCGGAGCGTTGGATGCGCCCCGGTGCGCGGCCAGGCTCGGCAGCCCGGCGTCCTGCAGCGCGGACCAGCGGGCGCGGATCAGTGCGTCATCGGCGGCCGTGAGGACGAGATCCAGGGAGTGGGCGGGCACGGGACCTCCGGGGTTGGGACAGGGGTGCGCCCGGACAACCGGGCGGCGCCGGGGCGGTGGCCCTCGGGGCCCCGCAGGTCACGAGGACCGGCGCGGAGGACCGAGGGGGTCGGGTGGGTCAGATGGTGAACAGGGCGGTGGCCGCGGCCCGGTCCGGCTTGCCCGTGGGCAGCATGGGCAGCCGGTTCACCACGCGCCAGAGCTTGGGAACGGCGGGGGAGCCCAGCCGTTCCCGGATCGCGGTGGACAGCTCCCGGTGCAGGGCCTCGACCTCCGAGGGGGTCAGGGTGTCCGCGGCCGCGCGCGGAACGAGGAGCGCCGCGACGGACTGGCCCCACTCGGGATGCGGCACCGGGACCACCAGCGCCTGGCGGATCCGGGCGTCCTCGAGCAGTGCGGCAGCCACCCGGCCCGCGGAGACCTTCACGCCCCCGGTGTTGATGACGTCGTCCGTGCGCCCCAGCACCGTGAGGAGACCGCTCTCGTCCAGCGTGCCGAGGTCGTCGGTGCGGTACCAGAGGGTGCCGTCGACCACGCGGAAGTGGGCGGCGGTCTGCGCGGGATCGTCCAGGTAGCCGGCCGCCACCACGTCCCCGCCGAGCCAGATCCGACCCTCGGTGTCGTTCCCGGCGGTGCCGTGGTTCCGCGCGGCGGGAAACCCACCGGGATGCGCCGTCGGGGCGTTTCCGGACGGCGTGCCACCCCGGGTGACGCAGCCGTCGGGAATGATGCGGGCCGTGACGGTGTCCAGGGGCACGCCGTCGTAGACGCAGCCGCCGCACGTCTCCGACATGCCGTACGTGCGTACCACGCGCACGCCGGCCTGTTCGGCGCGGGCCGCGAGATCGGGGGAGAGGGGGGAACCGCCCACCAGGACGGCGTCGAAGCGGGCGAGGGCGGCCACCGCGCGCGGATCCGGGGCACCGTCCCGGGGATCCAGGATGCGCTGCAGCTGGGTGGGCACCACCGAGACGTAGCGCACGGGGTGCTCCATGCGCCCGGCGGCATGCGTGAAGTCGGCGGGGGAGAAGTGCTGGTCGGTCATCACCACCGGCCGCGTCCCCGCGAGCACCGACCGCGCCAGGACCTGGACGCCCGCCACGTAGTGCGCAGGCAGGCACAGCAGCCACTGCCCGGGTCCGGACGCGGCGCGCTCGGTGGCCCGCCCGGAGGCCGTGAGCGCCTCGGTGGTGAGCACCGTCCGCTTGGGCCGCCCGGTGGACCCGGACGTGGCCACGACCACCGCGGGTCCCGGGCGCTCCAGCACCGCCTCGAGCCGGGGGAGCAGGGCCAGCGGGTCGCCGGCCACGGGGCCGTCCAGGAGCACGACGTCGCTCGGCAGCCCTGCCGCATCGGGCGCCGGCAGGGCGCTCCCGGGAAGATCCGGCCCGGGCGGCGGGGTCGCGGTCCCTCCGGTGGCAGAGGGCTCGGCGGCGGCGTTCCCGGTGGCGTCACCCGCGGCCCTGCCGGGGCGCTGCGAGCCCGGAACGGCGGCGTCGCCGGACGGGGCGGGAAAGTGGGGGCTCACGCGGCGGCTCAGAAGTAGTAGGGGAACGCGGACCAGTCCGGATCGCGCTTCTGCAGGAAGGCGTCGCGGCCCTCCACGGCTTCGTCCGTCATGTAGCCCATGCGGGTGGCCTCGCCGGCGAAGACCTGCTGGCCCACCATGCCGTCGTCCGGGAGGTTGAACGCGTACTTGAGCATGCGCACGGCCTGCGGGGACTGCGAGGTGATCTTCCGGGCCCACTCGAGGGCGGTGGTTTCCAGCTCCTCGTGGGGGACCACCCGGTTCACCGCGCCCATGCGGTGCATGTCCTCGGCGGAGTACTCGTCCGCGAGGAAGAAGATCTCGCGAGCGAACTTCTGACCCACCTGGCGGGCGAGCAGCGCGGAGCCGTAGCCGGCGTCGAACGAGCCCACGGTGGCGTCCGTCTGCTTGAACTTCCCGTGCTCGGCGGAGGCGATCGTGAGGTCGCACACCACGTGCAGGGAGTGACCGCCACCGGCGGCCCAGCCCGAGACCGCGGCGATGACCACCTTGGGCATGGTGCGGATCAGGCGCTGCACCTCCAGGATGTGCAGCCGCCCGGCGCGGGCGGGGTCGATGGAGTCCGCGGTCTCACCCTCGGCGTAGTGGTAGCCGTCCCGGCCGCGGATGCGCTGGTCCCCGCCCGAGCAGAACGCCCAGCCGCCGTCCTTGGCGGAGGGTCCGTTGCCCGTGAGGATGACGGCACCCACGTCCGAGGACATCCGGGCGTGGTCCAGGGTGCGGTAGAGCTCGTCCACGGTGCCCGGGCGGAAGGCGTTGCGCACCTCGGGGCGGTCGAACGCGATGCGCACCCACGGCAGATCCTTGACCACGGTGCCGTCCGCGTCCCGCCGCACCCCGCGGTGGTAGGTGATGTCCTGCAGGTCCGTGAAGCCCGCCACGGGACGCCACTGCTGAGGGTCGAAGATCTCGGACACCCGGTCGGGGAGCTGTGCGTTGGTCATGGGTACCACTGTAGGACGGGGCCGGCAGTGGGCCGCACACGCGCCCGCCCGCCCTGGAATCCCCGATGCATCTGATCCACTAGATTGTCCGAGGCGACGGGGAGATCCGCCGCCCCGCACGCGGAAAGGACCTCTGATGACCCTGCTCCCCGACCTGAGCACCCTCGCATGGGCGGCCCTGGCGGTGAGCGCGGTGCTCGTGGGCTTCTCCAAGACGGCGCTGCCCGGCATCAACACCCTGGCGGTTGCCATCTTCGCCGCCGTGCTCCCGGCCAGACCCTCCACCGGCGCTCTGCTCCTCCTGCTGATCGTGGGGGACATGTTCGCGCTGTGGACCTACCGCAAGCACGCGCACTGGCCCACCTTGATCCGCATGCTGCCAGCGGTTCTCGTGGGGCTCGCCCTCGGTGGAGTCTTCCTGGCCTTCGCGGGGGACTCGCTGGTCCGGCGCGTCATCGGCGTCATGCTGCTCCTGCTCATGGCCCTCACGCTCTGGCAGCGGCACCGAGACGCCGCGCCCCGGGACGACGACGCCGCTCCGCCCGCCCCTGCCTCTCGCGCCGTGGCAGCGGGGTACGGCTCGCTGGGCGGGTTCACCACCATGGTCGCGAATGCCGGGGGCCCGGTGATGTCCATGTACTTCCTGGCCGCCCGCTTCCCCAAGCACGCGTTCCTGGGCACGGCGGCGTGGTTCTTCGCGGTGATGAACCTGCTCAAGGTCCCGGTCTCGGTGGGGCTGGGGCTCATCACCACGCAGACCCTGGTGCTGGACGCCCTTCTGGTCCCCGGCGTGGTGCTCGGCGCCTTCGCCGGTCGGTGGGCGATCTCCCGGATCCGGCAGCGGGTGTTCGACACCGCTGTGATCGTGGTGACGGTGCTGGGGGCGCTCTACCTGCTGGTCTGATGTGGCGGCACTAGGATTCAGCCGTGGACTCGATGTCTCAGGTGCTCAACGACTCGGTTGTGCAGATGCGGTCATTGCTGGGTGCCGCCGCAGGTATGTCTTGGGCGGCCCCCGCCGGCGACCTGGAGTGGTCTTGCCGAGACACGGCGGTGCACGTGGCAGACGACCTGTTTTCCTACGCGTCTCAGGTGATCGCTCAACCCCAGGACAACTATCTCCCCCATCGACGTCGTGGTGGATCAGAACGCGACCAACTGCCAGGTTCTTGAAGCAATCGCCATGTGTTGCCGAATGCTTGAGCAGGCCGTTGAGAACGCCCACCTCGATGTGAGGGGCTGGCACCCTTACGGTGTCTCAAACGGCCCCGGGTTTGCTGCGATGGGCGCGGTCGAGGTCCTGGTCCACACCTATGACATCGCCCGTGGCCTGGGTCTGGAGTGGAGGCCGCCCGCAACCCTGTGCGCACCGCTACTGAGTCGGCTTTTCCCCTGCTCGCCCGACGGTGACCCCACCGCTGTCTTTCTTTACTGCTGTGGCCGAGCGCCCCTGGATGAGCATCCCCGACTGGAGGAGTGGTCATGGGACTCCAGTGTTCCTGTGACGCGCTGACCTATTGCACTCATGAAGTGGTGCGGTTCCTGTCCGGCTCTACCGGCGGTCGAGAAAAAACGACCGTCTGATCTACACCCACCGTCACAATCCCTGGAACGCGGCGCGAGCACGCGTCAGGGTGCTGGCAATGCTCCCCGAGCGTCTCGCATGGCACTTTCGCCGTCAGTGGTGTCGACCACAATGTGTGCGCCGTCGCGATCCTCGCTCCACGGCACCCAGCCATCGGCCTGGACCTCGTTCCACGTCGGAACCTGGTGCCCGGGAATGTCGGCCTCGCGGGACTCGACACGGCGGCGATGCTCATCCCCATCTGGCAGAACGGTCTCGAGCAACGTCAATTGGGCGCCGCACCGGTGCGCGGTTTTATGCCAGGCGGCGCGAGCCTCGGGAACGGCGTTGACAGCGTCCACGATGACGTTCAATCCGAGCAGCAGGTTGGAAGCGGCAACCTCGTGGACGACCACGTAGCCAGCTGTGCCAACGTGTTCCTGGACTCTGCAGAGGGCTGTTTCGACGGCATCGACGCGTAGGTAGCAAGCACCCGTTGCCTGCGCCAGCTGCTTGGCGAGCATCGTCTTACCCATGCCTGAGCGTCCTGCCAGCACGCAAAGCCACGGTTGATAACTTCCCGCGCGTTCTTTCTGCATGGTCTCGATGCTGTCAGATTTCGCGACGATTCGCGCTTCATCGTCACCGCACCGCCACCGGCGC
Organism: Kocuria tytonis; assembly: GCF_003226895.2. Lineage (GTDB taxonomy): Bacteria > Actinomycetota > Actinomycetes > Actinomycetales > Micrococcaceae > Kocuria > Kocuria tytonis. Next base: position 1,209,282 of record NZ_PNJG02000001.1, on the reverse strand, counting down.
GGTGGCCCCCTCTCGATGAGTCGAAGCAGCGCGGAGATGGTGTTGGTGCGTTGACCGGTTGAACTCGCCTTCGGCGGATTCAACCGGTCAACGCACGGCAGGACCAGCCCATGTGGGCTGGGCACACCTAGGGTGAGGTCATGGCTTCCCCATCCTTCGACCTGAACCGCATCGGCCGGGACCTGCCGTTCTCGCAGTCCCGCCCGCAGCTGGAGCAGGCGCTCACTGGCGGGGTGGCCGTGGTGCAGGCCCCGCCCGGCACGGGCAAGACCACGGTGGTTCCGCCCGTCGTCGCGAACCTCCTCGGTGGGCGCCGGGAAAGAAAGGGCCGCGTCGTCGTCGTCCAGCCCCGCCGGGTCGCGGCACGGGCGGCCGCGCGCAGGCTGGCGGCGCTCACGGGAACGGAACCGGGCGGCGTCGTCGGCTGGACCGTGCGCGGGGAGCGGGAGACCTCGCGGGAAACCCGCGTGGAGTTCGTGACCCCCGGGATCCTGGTGCGCCGGCTGCTGCAGGTCCCCGAGCTGCCGGGAACGGTCGCCGTGGTGCTGGACGAGGTGCACGAGCGCGGCATCGAGTCGGACCTGCTGGTGGGCATGCTCGCGGAGCTGCGGCAGCTGCGGGATGACCTCGTGCTCGTGGCCATGTCCGCCACCGTGGAGGCGGAGCGGTTCGCGGCCCTGCTGGGCGGGGAGGAGCCTGCGCCCGTGGTGGACTGCCCCTCCGCCCTGCACCCGCTCACCGTCGAGTGGGCGCCGGGCCCGCAGCGCCTCGACGAACGGGGAGTCGCACCCGCGTTCCTCGGCCACGTGGCCCGCACCGCGGCGGCCGCCCACTCTCGCGCCGTCGCGGCGGACCCGTCCGTGGACGCGCTCGTCTTCCTCCCCGGCGCCCGGGAGGTCTCCCGCGTGGCGGCCGAGCTGCGCGACCTCACCGACGCCGAGGTCCTCGAGCTGCACGGCCAGCTCGCCCCGCGCGAGCAGGACCGCGCCGTGGCGGGCCGTGCGCCCGGAGAGCGCCCCCGCATCGTGGTCACCACGTCCCTCGCGGAGTCCTCGCTGACCGTCAACGGCGTGCGGCTCGTGGTGGACTCCGGCCTGGCCCGCCAGCCCCGGCGCGACGCCGGACGAGGCATCTCCGGGCTGGTCACGGTCTCCGCGTCCAAGGCCTCGGCGCAGCAGCGCGCGGGCCGCGCCGCACGCCAGGGGCCGGGAACGGTGGTGCGCTGCTACGACGACGCCGCCTGGGGCGCCATGCCCGCCCACACCGTTCCCGAGGTGCGCACCGCGGACCTCACCGCCGCGTGCCTCGCGCTCGCCGTGTGGGGCTCCCCGGGCGGTGAGGGCATGGCCCTGCCGGACCCGCTGCCGCCCCGTGCCCGCGCGGACGCGGAGGCCGAGCTGACGCGCCTCGGGGCGGTGGCCCAGGACGGCCGTGCCACGGATCTCGGGCGCCTGCTGGTCTCCCTCCCCGTGGAACCGCGCTGGGGCCGCGCCCTGCTGGACGGTGCAGATCTCGTGGGTGCCAGAACGGCGGCGGAGGTCATCGCAGCGGTCTCCGACGGCGCCCGCGTGCCCGCCGCGGACGTCCCCGCGCTGGTGCGCGGACTGCGTTCCTCCCGCGGTGGCGAGTCCACCCGGTGGCGTCGCGAGGTGCAGCGGCTGGAGCGGATGGTGGCGCACCCGGGGGACGGGGATCCGGAGTCGCCGGCCCCCGCGCGCCGGAGTCGGATCGCTCCGGAGGCCGCGTCTCCGGGCGTCGAGCACGGGGCATCTCGCCCGCACGGCACCTCCGGGCAGGGCGGGGCCGTGCCCGCGGACGTCCGGGAGGGCGCCGTCGTGGGCCTGGCGCGCCCGGAGTGGATCGCCCGGCGCACGGACGAGCGCGGCGACCAGTGGCTGCTCGCGTCCGGCACCCGGGCCGGGCTGGAGGCGGGGAGCCCGCTGCGGCACCACGAGTGGCTGGCGGTGGCGGAGCTCAGCCGCGCCGCGGGCAGGGCGGCCGCGGGAACGGGCGCCGTGATCCGCGCGGCCGCGCCTCTGGACCGGGAGACCGCCGAGCTCGTGGCCGGCCCGCTCGCCCGGGAGGAGACCCGCGCGAGCTTCACGCAGGGACGTGTGGTGACCCGGTCGGTGCGAGCCGTGGGCGCCATCGAGCTGTCCGCCACGCCGGTGCGCGCGGATCCGGGGACGGCCGAGCCCGCCGTCCGCGCCGCACTCGAGGCGGAGGGGCTGGAGCTGCTGCCGTGGGACGACGCCGCACTGGCCCTGCGCGCCCGGCTCGCCCTGCTGCGTCGTCACCTGGGGAAGCCGTGGCCAGCCATGGACGACGCCGCCCTGCTCGCCCGCACGGAGCAGTGGCTGGGCCCCGAGCTGCGGGACGTCGCCCGCGGTGGGTCGTTGCGGGCCATCCGCGTGGCCGAGGCCCTGCGGCGACTGCTGCCGTGGCCCGAGGCCGCCCGCCTGGAGGAGCTGACCCCGCGGCGGCTGGAGGTGCCGAGCGGGAACACCGCGCGCATCGACTACCCGCAGGTCTTCGACGAGGGGGAACCGGCACGCCCGCCCGTGATGGCCGTGAAGCTGCAGGAGTGCTTCGGCTGGGCGGAGACCCCGCGCGTGGTGGACGGGCGGGTGCCGGTGCAGTTCCACCTGCTCTCCCCGGGGAGGGCCACGCTGGCCATCACGGAGGACCTCGCGTCCTTCTGGTCCGGACCGTACGCCCAGGTGCGGGCGGAGATGCGGGGGCGCTACCCGAAGCACCCGTGGCCGGAGGACCCGTGGAGCGCGGCGGCCACCGCGCGCACGAAGCGCGCCACGGGGCGGTGAAGCTCGCGCCAACCGGTTGAGTTCACATGTGAGCTGCGTTACGGTGGAAAGAACGCCCACCCCCGAGCGCATCATCATGTGCGCCCGGGTCCAGCCGGTCACCACACGGCGCGGAAGCACCGGGCGGCACGACTGGCAGACGTCCCGCACCAACCGCTCCACCGTCCAGGTTGGTCCGTGCGCTCGGCTGACCCGCGCCATCCCACCTCTGCACATCACGCCGCGCCGCAGGAGAGCCCGCCAGGCCCACCAGTGGTGCGCCCGGGGCGCAGCTCCGACGGCCCGGACGTGACCGGCGAGGAACACGGGGGCGTGTCCGTTCTCAGACACAGATCGCGAAGTGACACCTCATGACCACGACCACTGCGGAAACCACCATGACCATCGATCCCACCGAGACACCCGCCGTGGGCCCCGAGCTGGCCCGTTCGTGGCTGCTCGTCAACGGCTCCCACACCTCCCGCTTCGACCAGGCCGCACAGAGCGCCGCGGACGCCGTGGTGCTGGACGTCGAGGACTCCGTGGCGCCCGCGGACAAGGCCCAGGCCCGGGAGAACGTGATCACCTGGCTCGGCGAGCGCAACCAGGAGGACCGGCTCAACCGCGCGTGGGTGCGCATCAACGGCTTCGGCACCGCGTGGTGGGAGGACGACCTGCAGGCGCTGCGGGACGTGCCCGGGCTGGACGGGGTCATGCTCGCCATGACCGAGTCCCCCGAGCACGTGACCCGCACCGCGGAGCTGCTGCGCGGCACCCGGATCGTCGCACTCGTGGAGACGGCCCGCGGGGTGCAGAACCTGCAGGACATCGCCACCGCCCGTTCCACGTACCGCCTGGCGTTCGGCATCGGCGACTACCGCCGTGACACCGGCTTCGGCGAGAACCCCATGGCGCTGGCCTACACGCGCTCGCAGTTCACCATCGCGTCCCGCGCGGCCAACCTGCCGGGGCCCATCGACGGTCCCGCCGTGGGCGCGCTGGGCGCCAAACTCGCCGAGGCCACGGGCGTGACCACCGAGTTCGGCATGACCGGCAAGCTGTGCCTCATGCCGGAGCAGACCACCACGGTGAACGAGGGGCTGTCCCCGTCCCTGAGCGAGCTGTCCTGGGCCACGGAGTTCCTCCAGGAGTTCGAGGCGGACGGCGGTCAGATCCGCAACGGCTCCGACCTCCCGCGCCTGGCCCGCGCCCGCAAGGTGCTGGGGCTGGCCACAGCGTTCGGCATGCGCCTGCCCGAGGGCTACGACATGCACTTCGAGGCCCCCACGGACACCTACCACTGCTGATCCCGCGCGGCGCCCGGCACCGGGCGCGCGTGCGGAACCCGGCGCGGCGGCGTCGTCATCCCCGGATGACGACGCCGCCGCGCCGTCTCGTGCGCGCCCGTCCCCTCCCCGTCCGGCACCCGCAGGTCCCCGCGACATCCGGTGCCAGCACGCCCCCGCGGCGTCGGGCACCCGCGCATCCCCGCGCCGTCGGGACGGCCGCGGTAGGGGAGTGACGGAGGGCCCCCGGCCCGTGGTTGGGCCTCGACGGAGACACGCCGCCGCGGAGTGGGCTGCGTCATTGCCTGGCCGGGGGCGACGGCGGAAGATGGTGGCGGGAACGCATTTCGGTGCCACCTGTATCCGGCCTCGGCCGGGCCCGGAACCGGGAGGCGTTCCCGCCAACCGGACCGTGTTCGCGCCGCCGAGGTGGCCGGGCGCGGCCGGGCCGTCAGCGTCGAATGGAGAAGTGACCCCGTGAGCCCGTCCATCGAAACCACCGTCCGCCGCACCAAGATCGGAATCGTGGGAGCGGGTTCCGTGGGAACCTCCCTGGCCTACGCCGCGATGATCCGGGGCACGTCCACGGACATCGCCCTCTACGACCTGCAGACCGCCAAGGTGGAGGCCGAGGCCCTGGACCTCTCCCACGGCCAGATGTTCGCCCCGGGTGTCCGGGTGGAGGGGTCGGACGACGTCGCCGTGCTCAAGGACGCGGACATCATCTTCGTGACAGCGGGCGCCAAGCAGAAGCCGGGGCAGACCCGCCTGGACCTGGCCGGTGCCAACACCGCGATCCTCAAGTCGCTGATGCCGCAGCTCGTGGAGCAGGCGCCACAGGCGGTCTTCGTGCTGGTGACCAACCCGTGCGACGTGCTCACCGTGGTGGCCCAGCAGATCACCGGGCTGCCCCACCAGCGGATCATGAGCTCCGGCACCGTGCTGGACACCTCCCGGCTGCGCTGGCTGATCGGCAGCGAGGCGCAGGTGAACACCAGCAGCGTGCACGCCTACATCATCGGCGAGCACGGGGACAGCGAGTTCCCCGTGTGGTCCTCCGCGAGCATCGGCCAGGTGCCGCTCAGCGAGTGGGAGGTGGACGGGCACCGGCCCTTCACCCCCGAGCGCCTGGACGAGCTCAAGGACCAGGTGGTCAACGCCGCGTACCGCGTGATCGAGGGCAAGGGCGCCACCAACTACGCGATCGGCCTGGCCGGCGTGCGGATCGCGGAGGCCGTGCTCAAGGACCAGCAGTCGGTGCTGTCCGTGTCCACGGTGCTCGAGGACTACTACGGCGTGAGCGGCGTGGCCCTGTCCGTGCCGTCCGTGGTGGGTGGCACCGGTGTGGGCCAGCAGCTGCGAATCCCCATGGGCGAGCCGGAGAAGCAGCAGCTGCGCGCGTCCGCGGAGACCATGCGGGCCTCGCTGCGCGACCTCGGCTTCTGAGCCCGCGCACCCCGGCGCAACGGGTCCGCGGAAATGAGCGACGCCCTCGCACCGCACGGTGCGAGGGCGTCGTCCGTCTGCGCCGAGGCGCAGGCCGTGGAACTCAGACGGTCCCGGCAGGAGCGTCGCCGGCAGCGGCGTGCGCGGCGGCCGCGGGATCGGCCTGCTCGGGGTGGTTGACGAGGCGCAGGGTCTCGTCGAACTCGCGGTCGATCTCGGGGTTCTCACGGTGCGTGAGCAGCGAGACCACGATGCCCACCAGGCCACCCAGGATGAAGCCCGGGATGATCTCGTAGAGGTCGCTCCACGGGGTGTACTGCCACGTGAAGACCACCAGCGCACCCACCACCATGGCGCTGATGGCGCCCGCGTTGGTGAGCTTGCGCCAGAACAGGCTCATCAGCACCACGGGGCCGAAGGCGGCACCGAACCCGGCCCACGCGAAGCCCACGAGGTCCAGGATGGTGGAGTTCTGCTCCCACGCGAGCCCGGCGGCCACCACGGCCACGAGCAGCACGCCGCCGCGGCCCAGCCACACCTGCGCCTTGGGGGACGGGGTGCGCTTGGCGGCCAGGTTGTAGAGGTCCTCCACCAGGGCGGAGGAGGAGACGATCAGCTGCGAGGAGATCGTGGACATCACGGCCGCCAGCACCGCGGCGAGCACGAGGCCCGCGATCAGCGGGTGGAACAGCACCTGGGACATGTCCAGGAAGATGGCCTCGGGGTCCGTGGGCTCCTCACCGGGACGGTTGCCGTAGTAGGCCAGCCCCACCAGCGCGGTTCCGATGGCACCCAGCACGGTCAGGACCATCCATCCGATGCCGATCCGGCGCCCGGGCCTGGCATCCGCGGGGGAGCGCATGGCCATGAACCGCACGATGATGTGGGGCTGACCGAAGTAGCCCAGGCCCCACGCCAGCGAGGAGATGATGCCCACCGCGGTGCCGCCGGCGAACAGGGACAGCGCGTGGGGGTTCACGTTCTCGATGCGGGTGATCATCTCACCGGGTCCGCCCACCAGGAAGACGCCCACGACCGGCACCATGATCAGCGCGGCCAGCATGAGCAGACCCTGAAAGAGGTCCGTGTAGGACGCGCCCAGGAAGCCGCCGAAGAACGTGTACAGCACGGTCACGCCCGCCACCAGCAGCATGCCGGTGAGGTAGCTCGTGCCGAACGAGGACTGGAAGAACACGCCGCCGGCCACCATGCCGGAGGAGACGTAGAACGTGAAGAATACCAGGATGATCACGCCGGAGATCACGCGCAGGATCCGGGTGTTGCCCTTGAGCCGGTTGTCCAGGAAGGACGGGATGGTGATGGAGTTGTGGGACACCTCGGTGTACGCGCGCAGCCGCGGCGCCACGATCTTCCAGTTGACCCAGGCACCGATGGTCAGGCCGATGGCCAGCCACGCCTCCACCAGACCGGAGAGGTACACCGCACCCGGCAGGCCCATGAGCAGCCACCCGGACATGTCCGACGCGCCGGCGGACAGCGCCGCCACACCGGGCTTGAGGTTGCGTCCGCCCAGCATGTAGTCGTCGAGGTTCTTGGTCTTGCTGTTGGCCCACAGGCCGATGCAGATCATGGCGATGAAATACGCCAGGATCGCCATGAGTTGGTACGCCTGATCGGACATGCGCGTGCCTTCCGGTACGGGATCGTTGGACTGCGCTCACTGTATCGGCGGGCGAACTGCTTCCCGCGTGCATGACGTGAGCCAGGGCACAAGGGTACGCCGCCCCAGCGGGCTCTTCCGCCCGGGTCAGCCCGCGCGGGTGACGCCGCTCCCGACGCCGCCTGCCCCGGTGCCAGCCCCGCCGTCCCGGCGTGTTCCCGTCGCCCACCGGACGAGGTGGCGCGAACCGGTGCCTCGTCCAGGTTCAACCCTGCGCCGTGCCCCACGGCTCGAACACCGCCGGCTCCCGGGACCACGCGCTCGGATCCCAGTGCTCCAGGACGTCGGCGGCGGTGTGCACCGGGTGCGTGATTCCCAGGGACGCGGCCAGCCACCCGAGCACGTCCCCCGGGGTGTGCCCCAGCTCCTGCAGCTCCCGCAGCGTCACGGCGCCGTCCCGCTTGGCGAGCCGGGCGCCGGAGGGCCCCAGCACGAGCGGCACGTGGGCGTACTCCGGCACCGCGTGGCCCAGCAGCCCGGCGAGGTACGCCTGTCGGGGCGCGGAGGGCAGCAGGTCGTCCCCGCGCACCACCTGGTCCACGCCCTGCTCGGCGTCGTCCACCACCACGGCCAGGTTGTAGGCGGGGGTGCCGTCGGTGCGCACCAGGACCATGTCGTCCACGGCTCCCGTGTACTCGCCCGCGAACACGTCGTGCACCGTGAACTCCGGGGTGTCCGCGCGCAGGCGGATGGCAGGGGGACGCTGCGTGCGACGTCGTGCGCGCTGGGCCTCGGAGAGGTTCCGGCACGTGCCCGGGTAGGCGCCCGGGATGCCGTGCGGTGCGGAGGCCGCGGCGTGGATCTCCCTGCGCGTGCAGAAGCACTCGTAGGTCAGGCCCGCGTCCGTGAGGGTGCGCACCCGCTCCAGGAACAGCGGGATCCGCGTGGACTGCCGGTCCACCGGGCCGTCCCAGTCCAGGCCGAGGCTCCGCAGGTCCGCCACGTTGCGCTCGGCCGCGCCCTGCTTCACCCGGTCCAGGTCCTCCACGCGCAGCAGGAACCGGCGCCCCGTGGCGCGCGCGAAACCCCACGCGGCCAGCGCGGTGCGCAGGTTGCCCAGGTGCAGGTCCCCCGACGGCGACGGCGCGAAGCGCCCTGCGGGGGCCGGGGACGTCTCGGGGCGGCGGGGAATCACGCGAGAGACAGTAGCACCGAAGCCCGCCACGGCAGCGGGGGCGGGCCCGCCGCCGGATGCCTTCCGGCCGGGCCGGGCCCGATAGAGTGAGGAGCATGGCACGCACCCAGGAGCTGCGCCGCGGCGTCTACGTGATCGGCACCGAGAACTGGAGACTGAACTCCGGTCTGGTGCTGGGCACCCAGCGCGCCCTGGTGGTGGACACGGGTGCCGGCCCACGCCAGGGCCGCGAGATCCTCGCGGCCGTGCGGGACGTCACCGACCTGCCGCTCACCGTGGTGAACACCCACGCGCACTACGACCACTACATGGGCAACGCCGTGTTCGCGCGCGCCGGGGTCACCGAGTTCTGGGCGCACAAGGCCTGCGCGAGTGCGATGGCCGAGGTGGGCGAGTACCAGCGCAGCTTCGTGGGGACCCAGGAGCCCGAGATGGGCGCCGGCGAGGGGATCGACACCCGCCTGGTGCTGCCCACCAACACGCTTCCGGGGACCGGGCTGCGGCCCTCGCTCACGCGCATCGACCTGGGCGAGCGCCCCGTGACCCTGTTCTTCCTGGGCCCCGGTCACACGGACAACGACGTCTGCGTGGGCGTGGACGACGTCGTCTTCTGCGGTGACCTCGTGGAGGAGGGATCGGACCCCAACTTCGAGGACGCCTACCCCCAGCGCTGGGTGGAGTCCCTGCGGGCGCTGGCCACCCTGGAGCGCTACACCGCCTTCGTCCCCGGCCACGGCACGCCCGTGACCGGCAACTTCGTGTCCCAGCAGGCGGACACCATGGAACTGGCCATCCGCCGCGCCCGGGACGTGGACCTCGCGGGGGAGGGGCCCTCCACGGCGGCCATGTACCGCCTGCCCTACCAGGCCGGAGTGGCCCGGGTGTTCCTGGACCGCTGGGCCCTCATCGAGTCGCAGCGCGCAGCCGACGCGCCACCACCGACCACCCCAGAGCCGCGGCAGCCGCGATCCCCAGATACCCGCCCGTGAGCGTGAGCCGCCCGGCGAAGGTCCCCGCCACGGTGGGGTAGGGCCACCACACCGCCACGGTCAGCAGCAGCGCGCTCAGTGCGATCAGCGTCACGGCGGTGGCGATCCTGGGCCGCGCGGGGACCCACGGGGCCCGGCCACCCTGGCCGTGGGACGGCCCCGGGATGCCCCCGGGCCCTGCCTGCCAGGGGTCGTCCCAGGGCTGGGCACCCCACACCCGGTCATCCTGCCGGGCGCCGTTCCACGGCGCCGCGTTCCCGGGACCGCCCGCGGCGGACGACGCCGCCCGCGCCCGTTCCTGCTCCGCCCGCTCGTGGGCGGGCGGGACGTAGGCGCTGCCCCCGCGGTCCTCGCTCCACGCCCGCTCCCGACGGCGCCGGGAACGCTCCGCACGGTACTGTCGGCAGGTGCGTGCGGGTGAGGCGCCGGGGCCGCTGCGGGCCAGCGCGGCGTCGAGCAGCTGGGACCCCAGGGCGGCCACCACGCCCCAGCCGCCCACCACGAGCAGCGCGGCCACCGCGTCCGTGGGCCGGTGCCACCCGTTGACCACGGTGGTCATGCCCACCAGGGCCGCCAGGAACGCACCCCACCGTGCGGCGCGGGTGCGTCGGTGCGCGGGGGCCACGAGGAACACGGCCATGAGCAGTGAGGCCGCGGCGGTGGTGTGGCCGGAGGGGAACGAGTTGGACGCGATCTGCTGCACGCCCAGGTCCGGCTTGTCGAAGACCCCGTGCTTGAGCAGCTGGGTGGTGAGGTTGGACGCGATCACGCTGCCCACCGCGCACGCCGCCGCGCTCCAGCGGCGGTACCGCACGGCCCACACCAGGGCCAGCAGGCCTGCGCCCACGGCCACGACCTCCGGCAGGTACTGCGCGAGCACGAGCACCACCCCCGGGAAGAAGCTGCCGCGGTCCGCCTTGGCCTGCACCAGGGCGGCCTCGTCCAGCGCCTGACCGGTGAAGGTGCCCAGCCCCCCGTGCGCGATGAGCAGCACCAGGCCCCACAGCACCGCCAGGGACACCGCGGCGCCGAGCACGGTGCGCGCGCCCACGCCGCGGGGCGGCACGGAACCGCCCACCGGACCGGGGTGAACGGGCCGGTGGGCGTGGGGATCGGGGGGCACGGGGGCGTAGGACACGAGCGGAGGACCTCACCGGGAGACGGACGGGCGGGTCGCCTCGGACACGGCGGACCCGGGGGTCCATGGTGGCACGTCCCGCTAGGTCGTGTCTGTGAGCCGCGCGTCACGCACGGGGCACGCGCAGGGCGCGGGTGCGCCGTTGTGAACCGGACGGTGCACCCGCGCCGCGGGCGGTCGGGGGCGTGCGGTGCTCAGCGCCGGGTGCGGGTGAAGGAGGAGATGCCCGTGATCGCACGGCCCACGATGAGCGCCTGCATGGAGTCGGTGCCCTCGTACGTGGCGACCACCTCCATGTCCGTGAGGTGGCGCCCGATGTGGTGCTCCAGCAGCAGACCGTTGCCGCCGAGCATGTCCCGGGCGGTGCGGCACATGGCCAGGGCCTTGCGGGAGGTGGTCATCTTCACCATGGAGGCCATGGCGTCCGTGAGCTGGTCCGTCTCCGCGAGGTGCGCCATGCGGGTGCACAGCAGCTGCATGGAGGTCAGGTCCGAGAGCATGGTGGCCAGCCGCTCCTGCACCAGCTGGTAGTTGGCGATCGGCATGCCGAACTGCTCGCGCTCCAGGGCGTACTTCGCGGCGATCTCGAAGGCCGCCATGCCGTGGCCCACGGCCTCCCACGACGCACCGCCGCGGGTGGCCTTGAGGACCTTGTTGACGTCCTTGAAGCTCTGGCAGTTGGCCAGCCGGTTCTCCTCGGCGATCCGCAGGTCCGTGATCACGATGTCCGCCTGGTTGATGGCGCGCTTGCCGATCTTGCCGTCGATCACGGTGGGCGCGTAGCCCTGCGGGTACTGGCCGTCCTCCTGCTTCTCCACCACGAAGCACTTGACCTGGCTGTCCGCCTCGTCCCGCGCGTAGAGCACGATGACGTCCGCGGCGTGGCCGTTGCCGATCCAGCGCTTGTGGCCGTTGAGCACCCAGTGGTCGCCGTCGCGGCGCGCGGAGGTCTCCAGGGAGACCGAGTCCGAGCCGTGCGCGGGCTCGGTGAGCGCGAACGCGCCGGTCTTCTCGATCTTCGCCATGGTGGGCAGCCAGCGCTGGCGTTGCTCCTCGTTGCCGAGCATGTAGATGCTGCCCATGCACAGGTTGGAGTGCACGCCGAAGAACGTGTTCACGGAGCCGTCGATCCGGCCCATCTCACGGGCCACCAGACCGGCGGCCTGGCGGGAGAGCCCGGGGCAGCCGTAGCCCTCGATGAACGTCCCCACGATGCCCAGGTCCGCGATGCCCTTGAACGCGGGCATGGGGTGCTCACCCCGCTCCCAGAACTCGTTGATCGCGGGCAGCACGTGCTCCTGGCCGTAGGCGCGCACGCGGTCCCGCAGCGCGATGTCCTCGGGGGAGAGGTCCTGGTCCAGCAGGAAGAAGTCGGGGTTCTCGAGCAGTTCGCTCATGACGGGTCCTTTCGGTGGGAGCGCAGCCACTGCATGACGGTCTCGCGGTCCGCGTCCAGCGCGGGCGGGGCCTTGTCGTAGGTGACCGGCGTGCGGCTGTAGGTGACGGGGTTCTTGATGAGGGGCACGGTGTCCTTCCCGTGGCCCACCTGCACCACGGGGTGCAGTCCGAGGGACTCGGCGTACTGCACGCCCTCGGGGATGGTGAGGATGGGGGCGCACGGCACGCCGGCGGCCTGCAGCCTGCCCGCCCAGGTCTCGGCGGTCTCGGTGCGCAGTGCCTCGTTGAGCAGCACCCGCAGCTCCTCCCGGTTGTTGTTCCGGTTCTCCACGCTGTCGAAGCGGGGGTCCTTGATGAGGTCGGGCATTCCCAGGACGGTGGAGAAGCGGGTGAACTGGGAGTTGTTGGCCACCGTGATGATGAGGTCCTTGTCCGCGGTGGGGAACGGACCGTACGGGAACAGGCTCGGGTGCTCGTTGCCGAGCCGCTGGGGGTCGTTGCCGCACGCCGCGTAGCCCGTGGTCTGGTTGACCAGCCCGGACAGCGCCGCGGAGAGCAGGTCCAGCTCCACGTGCTGACCGCGCCCGGAGCGCGAGCGCTCCTGCAGCGCGCCCAGCACGGCGATCGCCGCGTGCAGACCGGTGATCACGTCGAACAGCGCCACCCCTCCGCGCTGGGGAGGCCCGTCGGGGAACCCGGTCACGGACATGAACCCGGAGACCCCCTGCACCAGGAGGTCGTACCCGGGCAGGTGGGCGCCGCCGTCCGTGCCGAAACCGGTGATGCTCGCGTGCACGAGCTCCGGCCAGCGCTCGGCCACGGACTCGGCATCCAGACCGAACTGCTTGAGACCTCCGGGCTTGAAGTTCTCGATGAACACGTCCGCGGAGTCGATGACCTCGTAGGCGGTGGCCAGGTCCTCCGGGTCCTTCAGGTCCAGGACGATCGAGTGCTTGTTCCGGTTCACGGAGAGGTAGTACGTGCCGATGCCGTTGAAGCTCGGCGGCTTGTACAACCGGGTGTCGTCCCCTCCGGGGCCCTCCACCTTGATCACGGTGGCGCCCATGTCCGCGAGCAGCATGGTGCAGTAGGGGCCGGCCAGAATGCGTGAGAAGTCCGCGACGACGATGCCGCTGAGGGGCCCCGGGCCCGCGGACGTGGTGTTGAGAGTCATGAACGCTCCACTGGTAGCTGTGTTTCACCCCACATAAGCACCACCATTAGGTCTTGTCCAATACAAGAAGAGCGCCGCAGTGATGTGCGCACGACAACAATCACGTAGTCTCCCGCCATGGAGGTTCACGAGGCGAGGGCGTTCCTGGCCGTGGCGGAGGAGCTGCACTTCGGGCGGGCGGCGGCGTCCCTGCGGATCGCGCAGCCGCCCCTGAGCCGGCTCATCAAGAGCATCGAGAAGTCCCTGGGCACCGAGCTGTTCGAGCGCAGCACCCGGCAGGTCTCGCTGACCCCGGCCGGTGCGGCGCTCGTGGAGCCCGCGAAGGCCCTCGTGGCGGCGTCGGAGAACGCGCGCGCCGCGGTGGCGAAGTCCGTCACGGGGGAGACCGGGCGGGTGCGGCTGGGGTTCGCGGGGGCGTCCATCAACCGCAAGGTGGGGGAGCTCGCCCGGCACGTGCGCAGCCGCCGGCCCGGGGTGCACCTGGAGCTGCACGGTTCGCAGTTCTCGCACCTGGCCATGCAGAAGGTGCTGGACGGCGCCCTGGACATCGCCCTGGGCCGGTGGGACTTCATCCCGGCGGAGCTGCGCTCGAGCGTGCTGGGGTACGAGGAGGTCATGGTGGTGCTGCCCGCGGACCACCGGCTCGCCGGTGAGGCCCGCGTGCGGATGAAGGACCTGGCGGAGGAGCCCTGGGTCGTGCTGCCCTCCGGGCCGGGAGCCGCACTGCAGAACCGGCTCACGTCCCTGGCCATGGCCGCGGGGTTCATGCCGCGGATCGCGCAGGTGGCCCCGGACTCCTGGACGCTGCTGGTGCTGGTGGCCGCGCAGATCGGCTGCGCCGTGAGCCTGGACACCGTGCGGGACAACGTCTCCTCGGACGGCGTGGTGTTCCGTCCCCTCGCCGAACCGCAGCGGCCCCTGGAGGTGCAGATGCTGTGGCGGGCGGGGGATCCCAGTCCCGCACTGCGCGCTGTGGTGCACATGGCCCAGACCCTGTACGGAAGCCCCCGCCGCGGGGACGCGACAGGGGCTTCCGGGTGAGCGGAGCGGGCCTCAGGGCCTACTCGTAGTCGTACCAGCCGTGGCCGGACTTGCGGCCGTACTGACCGGCCTCGTACTTCTCCTTGATGGACTCGGCCGGCAGGCTCGCGGGGTCACCGGTCTGCTCGTACTCGGCGAGCCGGATCAGGTAGACCACGTCGATGCCCACCATGTCCATGAGCTCGAACGGGCCCATGGGGTGGTTCAGCGCCGTCTTGGCCGCCACGTCGATGTCCTTGTAGTCGGCCACGCCGTCCTCGTAGAGCTTCAGCGCCTCCGTGCGCAGGGCGCCGAGCAGGCGGTTGGCCACGAAGCCCGGCACCTCCTTCTTCAGCTCCACGGGTGCCTTGCCGATCGAGCGGGCCAGCTCCATCGCGGTCTCCACGGTCTCCCGGGACGTGGCCTCGTGGGGGACCACCTCCACGCACTTCATCACGAGCGCCGGGTTGAAGAAGTGGAAGTTGCACACCTTGTCCGGGCGGTTCGTGGCGTCCGCCACGCGCGAGGACACGATGTTCGAGGAGTTGGTGGCCAGGATGGTGTGCTCGGGGCACACGGCGTCCAGCTCCGCGAAGAGCTGGCGCTTGATCTTCAGGTCCTCCACCGCGGCCTCGATCACGAAGTCCGCCTTCGCGGCGCACCCGTCCCGGTCCGTGGAGAACGTCATGCGCTCGAACGCCGCGGCCACGTCCTCGGGGGTGCGGCGGTCCTTGCTGATGTCCCGGTCCATGCGGGAGTGCAGCTGCTCGGAGGCCTTGTCCACGGCCTCCTGCTTGATGTCCACCACGTCCGTCTCGTACCCGGCCAGCGCGCACACCATGGCGATCTGCGACCCCATGGCACCGGCACCGATCACGGTGATGTGCTTGATGTTCTGGAGCGGATTCTCTGTCACTTGCTCACGTCCTTCTGTGCTGCACTGCGGAAGTCAGGGGCCCGCTTCTCCAGGAACGCGGTGGTTCCCTCGGCCTTCTCCGCGCTGCTGTACAGCACGGACTGGGCCAGGCGCTCCAGCAGGATCCCGGTGGTGTGGTCCACGTCGAAACCGTGACGGATCACGGTCTTGGCGAGCTGGATGGCCAGCGGCCCCTTGGCCATGATCGCGTTCGCGGTCTCGCGGGCGGTCTCGAGCAGCTGCTCGGGCTCCACCACCTGCGTGACGAGCCCCATGGCCAGGGCGTCGTCCGCCTTGACCCTACGCCCCGTGAGCACGATCTCGGTGGCGCGTCCCAGGCCCACGAGCTTCGCGAGGCGCTGCGTGCCGCCCGCGGCGGGCATGATGCCCAGCCCGGTCTCCGGCAGCGCGAACTGCGCGTTGCTCGAGGCCACCCGGATGTCGCACGCCAGGGCCAGCTCGTGGCCGCCGCCGAACGCGTACCCGTTCACGGCCGCGATGGTGGGCTTGGGGAACTGCTCCACCTTCTCGTACACGCCCTGCATGGTGGCCTTCAGCCCGTCCTTGGGGGTGCGCACCGCGAGCTCGTTGATGTCCGCCCCGGCCACGAACGCCTTGTCCCCGGCGCCCGTGAAGATCAGGACCTGGACGTCGTCGTTCTCCGCGAGCTCCTCGAGCGTGCGGGTCAGGGCCTGGAGGACGGTGGCGTTGATCGCATTGCGCACCTCGGGCCGGTTCACGGTGACCAGGGCGATCCCGTCCGAGATGTCGATGGTCAGTACGTCCTGTGCTGCTGTCATGGTGCGTTCTCCTTCGATGTGCCGTGCGGGGCCTGGCGGCCGCCGCTCGTCGTCATCTTCTTTCATACCCGGTGTCGGTGACGTGGGCCGCACGCACGGGGGATTCATGCCGATCCGGCATCAATCCCCCGCGGTGCAGGCAATGCGCCACGGCCGCGACCCGCGGGGGAGCTCACGCGCCCTGGGCCACCCGGGTGATTTCCCCGGTCTCGGGGTCGACGACGTCGCGCGGCCGGCGCAGGCGCGCCAGCACGGCGGCCACGACCACGAGGACCAGGCCGATGAGCGTGACCAGGACCCCCGGCAGGAACATCATGAACCCGCCCACCGCGAGCACCACCCGCAGGTACACGGGCAGCTGCCGCTCCACGAAGGTGAGCCAGCCGCCCATGGCCGCGGCGATCGCGTAGACCGCCACCAGGCTGGAGACGAACGCCAGCCCGATGTGCACCGGTTCGCCCTGCGCCACGAGCGCGGGGTTCAGTGCGAAGCCGAACGGCACCACGTACTTCACGGCACCCAGCTTCATGGCGGAGAAGCACGTGGCCATGGGGGAGGCCTTGGAGATGCCGGCCGCCGCGAAGGCCGCGAGCCCCACGGGCGGGGTGATGTAGGAGACCGAGGCCCAGTAGATGACGAACAGGTGCGCGGCGATCGGGTCCACGCCCAGGGCCGTGACGGCCGGGACCATCACGATGGCCAGGAACACGTACGCGGCGGAGATGGTGAGTCCCATGCCCAGGATGAAGCACACCACGGCGCCGGCGATCAGGATGAGCACCACGTTGTCGCCCACCAGGGCCACCAGGTCACGCGAGAGGGACAGGGCCACGCCCGTGGCGGTCAGCCCACCCAGGATCAGGCCCACGCCCGCGATGATGCCCACGATCTGCGCGAGCGTCTTGCCCACGTCCACGCCCATGTCCACCCACTGCCGCGGTCCGAACGTGACACCGGGCTTGACCAGGGCGATGAGCAGCAGGATGGCCACCACCCAGTAGGGGACCTGGGCCTCGGAGTCCGTGGTGAACAGCAGCACGGTGAGCACGGCCAGCGCGCCCAGGTAGGGCCAGCCCTGGAGCAGGGCGTGACGGGCCCGGGGCAGCAGGTCCTTCGGGGTGCCGCGCAGCCCGCGCTGGGCGGCGTAGCCGTCGATCTGCAGGAAGATGCCCAGGTAGTACAGGATCGCGGGGATCGTCGCGGCCACGAGGATCGTGGTGTAGGGGACGCCCACGAAGGAGACCATCAGGAACGCCGCGGTGCCCATGATGGGCGGGGTGATGGAACCGCCGGAGGACGCGGTGGCCTCCACGGCGCCGGCCACCCGCGCGCTGAACCCGGAGCGCTTCATGGCCGGAATGGTCATGGGCCCCGTGGTCAGCACGTTGGACACCGCCGAGCCGCTCATCATGCCCATGGCCGCGGAACTGGCCACGGCCACCTTGGCGGAGCCGCCGCGGTAGCGGCCGAACACGGCCATGGACAGCTCGTGGAAGAAGTCCGCACCGCCGGTGTGCTGCAGCACCACGCCGAACAGCAGGAAGCCCACCAGGATGGTGCCCGCGGTCTGCAGGGGCAGGCCCAGGACGCTGTCCACTCCCATGGTGTGCACGGTGGCGAGGGTGGGGAGGTCGTAGGAGATGCCCTGCAGGAAGGACAGCGGGATCACCCCGGCGATCAGCGGGTACACCGAGAAGAGGAACGCGATCACCAGCACCACCCACCCGGCGGCGCGGCGCAGGGTCTCCAGGATCAGGGCCCAGAAGACGAAGCTGAGCACGGTGGCCAGGGTGGGGGCCAGGTACTGCCAGCCGTACTCCTGGATCTCGATCCCGTGGACCGCGAAGTACGCGCACGTGCCCATGACGGCGAGCAGCAGCAGCACGTCGTACCACGGCACGCCCCGCCGCTGCCGAGCCGCGGACCCGGGGGCGTGCTTGCGGATGGGGGTCACGATGAACACGATCGGCACGAACACCGCGATCAGCAGGTACAAGAACGAGTTGGTGGGGATGGTCACCCCGCCCACGTTCCAGAAGAACACCTGGTTCATGGTCAGCAGCACGCCCACCACGGTCAGCACGATCACCAGGCTGCGCCAGAACGGCGTCAGCCGCGGGCTCGCGTCGTGCAGGGAGACGTCCGAGGGCATGGTGGGCTGGGCGGCGTCGTCGCCCCCGTACGGGTGCGTGGCGGTGATCTCAGCGCCGGTGCGGGGGTCGATGGCCGGCCCGGGGGTGGTGACGGGGCCGACGGTGCCAGCGGGAGCCGAGGCACTGGCGGGGCCGGCGGCGTCGCCGGTCTGGTACGGGGTGCTCATGCGTGGCCTCCGGAGGGTGCGGTGGTGGACGAGGCGCCGGGCAGGGTGCCGGGGGTGTCCGGGAGCTCGGGGAGGTTGGCCTTCTTCCAGTCCACCCACTCCTTGCGCGCGGACTTGGGGTCCTCGCGGTCCTTGTGGTCCTGCCAGAACGCGGGCCAGGCCTCGTGCATGCGGCGCTCGCGCTCCAGCAGGGCGTCCTGACGGGTCTGCAGGTCCTTGCTCCAGCGGCCCTTGCTGGTGAGGAACTCCACCATGGCGTCGTGGAACGGGATCACCAGGGGCGTGAGCTGGATCTGGTCCGTGCCGAAGCGGTGGGCGTCCGGGGTGGTGTCCTTGTAGTCCGGGTAGTAGCGGTCCATGTCCGCGACCAGCGCGGCCACCTCCTCCGCGGGGCGGTCCGCGCGGGCGACCACCGGGATGGTGTACTGCATGTTCACCGCCGTCTCGCCCTTGGCCAGACCCGAGCCCTTGGAGAACTCGCCGGGCTTGACCATGGGGGCCAGCTCCTTCCACGAGGCGTACTGGGAGGGTGTGCCGCCGCCCAGGTTCAGCCAGCGGATGGGGTACTGGGACGCGAGCTCAGAGACGTTGGCGCCCACCACGTTCTGGTACAGGGTGTCGATCTGCCCGGTCTTCAGCGCCTCGATCTGGCCGCTGTAGGTGACGTCCACCATCTGGACGTCCTTGCCGGTGAGGCCGCCGAAGTTGAGGATCGCCTCCATCTTGCGGTTGATGGACGTGCTCGCGATCAGCTTGGGGAACTTCTTCCCCTTGAGGTCCGCCACGGTCTCGATGCCGCTGTCCTTGCGCACCAGCACCCCGTAGTTGCCCGGGGGAGTCCACACCAGGCGCAGCGCCTGCGGGCCCCACTGCTCGGAGCAGTACTCGTCGTTGCCCTCGAACGCGTAGTAGTACTCGTCCCCGGTGCGCGAGTACTGCGCGGTCCCGTTGATCAGCGGCGCCAGGCGCCCGATGCCGGTGTCCGAGGTCATCAGCCGGATCTGCCGTCCCGTCTTCTGGGTCAGCGTGTTGGCCACCGCGGCGAGGTCGTTGTACGTGCCCGTGCCCACGCCGTACGTGGACCACACGAGCTGCTGGGAGCCCCCGGCGGCCTTCGAGCCGCCCGAGCACCCGGCCACACCGGCCAGCACGGGTAACGACGCCGCTGCGGCCAGGAGCGCGCGGCGGTTGAGTATACGGGGCATGGGGCCTCCACTGAACGGGTCCGTCGGATCGCCCGGGTCCCGCGCCTCTCGCGCGTGCGAAAGGGCCGGACAACCGGAGGTTCCCATTCATACAGTGCTGGGGTGATCCAGAACACTTACTCGCGAGTTTCATGCGGAACGGGTATCAGTGGTGGTTGGGGCGGGCAATGCCGGGTCGGGTTGCACCACAGGTGAGCGCCGCTGCCACCATCAGGCGGGGCGGTCGTGGCCGGCGGAGCCAGGGCGGCTCGTGGCCGGCGCGGGTCGCCGGTCAGGCCCCGCCTCACACGTTCGTGCCCTCTCAGTGCGAGGCCGCCGGGCCCCCTTCGTGCGCCACGTTGCGCTGGTGCGCCTGCACGTCCGCGAGGAGACGACGCCGCTGCAGCTCCACCGTGCGACCGTCACCTCGGTCGGTCCGAGGGTTCGATCGTCCGCCGGGCCGGCGTCGGAACGTGGTCGTACCGCGGGCAACTCTGGCCGACTGGCCAATCGACCCATGCGGCGCGCTCCCCGATAGGCTCCGGCCATGGACACTTCCGCTCTGGACTACGTCGTGACCGAGTGCAAGGCACTACTCGAAACCCGGTTTCCGGACGGGTCGGAGCACGGCGCGGCGGCCATGCTGCTCGAGGACGGCGCCGTGGTCACCGGAACCGCCCCGGACATGCCGAATGCCGCGGTCGAGGTGTGCCACGAGATCGAACCGTGGGGTGACGCCCACCCCGGCTGGCTGCGGTGACGGGATGCCCCGCGGGGAAGTGGGCCCGGCATAGGCTTCCCTCATGAGCACTCGAGGAATGAGCGTGGGGGAGCGAGCGGCGTCGTCGTCGGCGGTGGCGCCCGAGGAGGACATCGACCGTTTCGACGCGGAGGCCCGGCGATGGTGCGCCGAGGCCGTGGCGAAGGTGCGGGCGGAGGGCAACCGGTCGTCGGACACGCACCTGCTGTCGGTGCCGCTGCCCGAGGAGTGGGGCGTGGACCTGTACCTCAAGGACGAGTCCACGCATCCCACGGGCTCGCTCAAGCACCGCCTGGCGCGCTCGCTGTTCCTGCATGCGCTGTGCAACGGGTGGGTGCGCAGGGGGCGGCCGGTGATCGAGGCGTCGAGCGGGTCCACGGCGGTGTCCGAGGCGTACTTTGCACGGCTGATCGGGGTGCCGTTCATCGCCGTCATGGCCCAGGGGACCAGCCGTGACAAGATCCGCCTGATCGAGCTGCATGGCGGTCGCTGCCATTTCGTGGAGCGCCCGGACCAGGTGTACGACGTCGCCGCGGGCCTCGCGCGCGAGACCGGCGGTCACTACATGGACCAGTTCGCGTTCGCCGAACGGGCCACGGATTGGCGCGGGAACAACAACATCGCGGAGTCGCTGTTCGCGCAGATGTCCCAGGAGCGCTATCCGGATCCCGCGTGGATCGTGGCCACGGCAGGCACCGGCGGGACCTCTGCGACGATCGCCCGCTACGTGCGCTACACCGGCCGCCAGACGGGGGTGTGCGTGGCGGACCCGGAGAACTCGGCCTTCCTCCCGGCTTGGCGCGAGCAGGACCCCTCGGTGACGACGCCGCTCGGGTCCCGGATCGAGGGCATCGGCCGGCAGCGCGTGGAGCCGAGCTTCATGGGCTCGGCGATCGACCGGATGATCCGCGTTCCCGACGCCGCCGCGGTCGCCGCGATCCGCCACCTGGACACCCTGATCGGTCGCAAGGCCGGGGCCTCCACGGGCACGGGTCTGTGGGCGGCGTTGCGCATCATCTCCGAGATGGTCCGGGCGGGGGAGCGGGGCAGCGTGATCGCGCTGCTGTGCGACCCCGGGGACCGCTACCTGGACAAGTACTACTCGGACGAGTGGCTGGCGGGGGAGGGATTGGACATCGCCCCGTACCTCGAGCGGTTGGAGGGGTTCATGGGAGGTGGGGAGTTGGGGTGAGCTACGAGCCACCCCCGCCCGGCGACGATGAGGATGGGCAGTCAGCGTTGTGGGGTGCCCCTTGGAACTGGCTTCTAGCCGACTCCTACGGTCCGCTTTTCGAGTTCCGTAGCAAATAGGGGCAAGCCGGCGCGAGCGAGACCCTCGAGGTACCCATTCCACGTGATCTCCGGACTCCGCATGTCAGCCACCACTTCTTCGGCGATGCGGACCACGGTTGAAGGGTCCAAATCCAACTGGTCGAGTAAGAAGTCATCCGGAGACCGCACCGCAACGTCACAGGGCTTGAGGGCGGTCGTCGGGAAGTCCTTCTGGTTGGATGTCACGATGAGCTCGGCTCTTGAACGGACCGCTGCCGCCAGCACATGTCTGGCCTTGGGGTCATTGGTCATGGCAGGCACGAGGCTCTCGTAGTTCTCGACCAGAGCGGCCTGAATTGCTTGGCCGTGGCCAGACGCAGTAGTAGATCTGCGATAGGCATGGGAATCAATACGCATGCATCGAGAACCACCGGGAACGACATGGGGAGTTACCGGGTGGCCGGGTCTGCCGGGATGTCGAAGTATGTGCCGTGGTTCGCTGCCTCGTGAGTTGCCTGTCGGAGACCTTCGCGGCGTGTCTTCTCGAGACGTTCTTCGTAGGCAATGAGATTAGTCAGCAGGACTCTGCGGTGCCTTCCGACCTTGGTGAATGGGATATCACCTTGCTCCAGCAGCTTGACCAGTGTCGGCCGGGAGATTCCCAGATGATCAGCAGCCCTCGCTCTGCCGCAGCCGCTCCCATAGGTCGAACGCCAGAGCGGGTACCGCTGGACAAGGTTGACGCCAGTTAGGAGTTGCGGGTTTTTCCAGGATTGGCATTGCCGCCCTGCCCGGCGACGAGGCGACGCGTCCTCTTCGCGCAGTAGGCGACCACCCGCTCGAGCGGTCCCTGCCCAAGAGTCCGCTGCCAGATGACCGCGAAGACGGCGGCCACAAGTACGTGCACGAGGTACCAGAGGTAGGGGGAGTAGTAATGCAGCTCGAGGGACAGCGCCAGCAGGTGCGCCGAGTACAGCGTGAGGGTCATCGATCCCATCGCCGACAACGGCAGTAGCCAGTCCCCGATCTTCTGGCTGATGAGCAGGAACACCCCCAGCACCGCCAGACTCAGTCCGAGGCTGGTCGCAATGGCCAGCGGCGTGTTGGAATGCGGGGTCGTGATGGCCAGCCACCACCCGGTGTCGGTTGGTAGCGAGTCGGTACCCCACACCAGGATCTCGTCGAGCGTGGACTCGCTCAAGCGCGATGCCTCCTGCAATACGGAGTAGCCCCCGAGGCCGTAGAGGAGCACGGCGGACACGAGCTGGGCCAACAGGGTGAGCGCGACGCCCACGATCACCAAGCGGACCTGGGTGCGCACTGCTCGCAGATCCAAGCGGCCCAGCCCCATCCCGACCAGCAGATACGTCATGTACGGCAGCGCCGGGTAGTTGCCGGTCAGCAGAAGCTGAGACAGCGTGCCCGCGGGGTTGCTGAGGACATTGGGCAGCGTGGGGTTGTAGTACCACCACTCCGGCAGGACATCCAGCATGCGCTGCATCAGCAGGGGCGAGAGGACCCCGAACGCGGCGGCCCAGATGAACAGCGTCTTGGGGCGGGCATGCAGGAACGGGATGGCCAGGATGAAGAACATGCCGTAGTAGAACAGGATGTTGTAGGCGGGAGGATCCTCCGGCATCGCGGCGTTGACGGTCATGCCCACCGTGACGATCAGCAGGGCGCGGACCAGGACACTCACCCGGTCAGCGGTCAGGGCTCGCCCCTCGCGTGGTTGCCGGGCGCCGGAGCCCAGCGCCAGGCCCACTCCGGCCAACAGCGCGAAGAGTGCCGCCGAGTGCCCGGAGAACAGTCGCCAGGACCAGCTGGCCTCCCCGGTCTGCTCGTTCCACGCGGGCAGCAGGTGGATGGCCATGAGCCCGATCAGTGCCAGCCCCCGGGCGGCATCGATCCCCACCAGTCGCCGCTTGCGTGGCGCCCCGTCCGTTGCGGTTGCCACATCCCCCGTGCCCCCGCGTCGTGTCGTATTCACAAGTACTCCTGAGTTCTCCCCGGCGTCGCGGCCCCCTAACACGTGCTTTCAGGGATAAGCCCTACCCTGCCCGCGACCGTTCCCACAAATCGAACGCCATGGCCAGTTCCACCAGATCGGTGGGTGGAAGCTCCTGGAATCGTTTGGCGATCGCCTCGGACTGGCGGTTCTGATTCCACACGGAATCCTCCAGCACAAGACGCACCTGCGGGGAATGCGAGAAGTCCACCCTGGTGTTGTTGCGCGCCTGTTGCTGCAGGTCCGTGTTCTCGGCGGCCTCGCGGACCAGTAGTTCCACCGCGCTCACCTTGTGCTCATCGCTGGCATCCAGGCCTCCGAGGAATCTGTTGACCTTCTCCACCAGTTCGGCCTTGGCCGCTCGCTCGCGTTCCTGCTGGCGGGCCATCCCGGCCTCGGTCATGCCCTGCAGGCCCCGTGCCTCGCCGTCCTCCAGTTGCAGGTCCTCGTCCCGCTGCTTCTCCAGCCGGTAGTGGGTGAGGACGACGTCGTCCGCCGTCACCGTCTCGCGCTCGCCGCCGTCCAGCTGCTCGCGCAGCAGTCGCGCCAACAGGTCCGCGAACACCGAGAGCTTGAGGTAGTACGTGTCCCCGAAGTTGAGGATCTGGGAGAAGAACGCATAGGACTTCGTGTACTGGTCCAGCAGGGAACGGAACTCGTCGAGCTCGTCGCGCGCTGCGTCGTCGTACACGGCCCGGGACCAGCGGTTGGTGAACCGCTCGACCGCCGGCACCAGCGCCGAGGTCAGCGCGCCGCGCTTGCCGTTCCTGTCCGACCACGCCGCCCACACCCGGTCGACCTCCGCGGGCGTGTAGATGTTGGCGGCATCCAGCTTGGTCATCTGCTTGGCCACGAGGTCCGGGTCCGAATCGGTTTCGATGCGCGCGTCCTCGTAGTAGTCCTGGAACGCCGCCAGGATCTGGGCGGGGTCGTTGACGAAGTCCAGCACGTACGTGTTCTTCTTGCCGTCCGCGCGCCGGTTGAGCCGCGACAGCGTCTGCACCGCGGCGATCCCGGAGAGCTGCTTGTCCACGTACATGGCCGTGAGCAGCGGCTGGTCGAAGCCCGTCTGGTACTTGTTCGCCACGATCAGGATGTTCTGGTCCTCCTGCCCGAACACCCCGGCCAGGTCCCTCCCGCGCAGTTCCGGGTTCATGGACGCCTCGGTCACCTCCGGCCCGGCCGCGTTACCGATCGCGGTAACATCCGGATCCGGCAGCGAGCCCGAGAATGCCACCAGCGTCTTCAGCGGCAGCTTCTCGCGTTCGATGTGCTTCTGGAACGCCCGCTGGTACTTCACCGCGGACGCACGCGACCCCGTCACCACCATGGCCTTCGCGCGCCCGCCCAGCTCCTTCTTCACGGTGTGCTGATAGTGCTTGAGGATCACATCCACCTTGGAATCCACGTTCGTGGGGTGCAGCTCCACGAACCCGATGTACGCGCGCGTCCCCTTGCGCACGTCCACCTCGTCCTCGGTCGACGACGCCGCAGTCCCCGTCCTTCCCTCGGGCACCGTCTCGGGGTCCGCACCCTTGAGGGCGATCCGGGCGGCCATCTCGTACGTGGTGTAGTTCTTGAGCACGTCCAGGATGAACCCCTCCTGGATGGCCTGCTTCATCGAGTACAGGTCGAACGCCTGGGGCTTACCGTCCGGGCCCTTGGTGCCGAACAGATCCAGGGTCTTGGCCTTGGGGGTTGCGGTGAACGCGAAGTAGCTGATCCGACGACCGTCGTCCGCCTGTGCGGCCATCTGGACCAGGGCGTCCTGGTCCGCGCCCGGCTCCAGCTCGGTCTCCTCGCCCGTCTGCGCCGCGGTCGGGTCGTTGCGGTACAGCAGGTCCTTGACCGACGCCGCCGCCGCGCCGGTCTGCGACGAATGCGCCTCGTCCGCGATCACCGCGAAGCGCTTGCCCTCGAATGTCCCGCCCTTTTCCCGGATCTTGGCGAGGGCGTACGGGAAGGTCTGCAGGGTCACGCCGATGATCTGTGTGCCCGCCCGCAACGCCTCCAGCAGGCGCTCGGTCTTGGAGCCCTCGGAACCAGAGGTGATGGGTTCGAAGGTCCCGGTGGCGACCACCAGTTGGTCCACTGCGTCCTGGAGCTGGCGGTCCAGCACCTGCCGGTCCGCAATGACGAACACGGTGTCGAAGACCTTCTCGCCCTCCGGTGTGTGCAGGGACGCCATGCGGTGGGCGGTCCAGGCGATCGAGTCCGTCTTGCCGGAACCTGCGGAGTGCTGGATGAGGTACTTCTGCCCGGGTCCGTCTTCTCTGGCGGCCTCGGTCAGTTTGGTGACCGCGCGCCACTGATGGAAGCGAGGGAAGCGGATCTGGCTGGACTCGGTGACCCGCCCCGTCCGGGGATCGGTCTTCTTCTCGTGGTTCACGTACACGAACTTTGTGAGGACGGTGATCCACGTGTCCTTGTCCAGGATGTGCTCCCAGAAGTAGGACGTGGCCACGCCGTCCTGCGACGGCGGGTTGCCAGCTCCGTTGTCTTGCCCCTGGTTGAAGGGCAGGAAAAATGTGTCCGCGCCCCTGAGCTGGGTGGTCATGTAGACGTCGTTCTCGGTGAGTGCGAAGTGCACCAGTGCACCTCGATGCGGGGTCAGCAGCGGTTCACCGGCTGGCGTGCGGTCCGTCTTGTACTGCTCGATGGCCGCCTGCAGCGACTGCGTGAAGTTCGTCTTGATCTCGACGGTCGCCACGGGCAGCCCGTTGAGGAACAGCACCAGGTCGATGCGGTCGCTCTTCCGCGTGGAGTAGCCGACCTCCTGCACCACCCGCACCCGGTTCTTCGCGTAGCGCTCCGTGATCCGAGGATTGCGGTCGTCCGCCGGGGGAGCCGTGAGCATGCTGAACCGCTGCGCCCCGGGGACCGAGAAGCCGCGACGAAGCGTATTGAGGGTGCCACCGCCGGCCTTTTCCAACTGCTCCAGCTGAGATGCCAGGCGATCCAGAATCCGGCGCTCGCCCTTGGCCCGCGCGGCGTCATCCCCGTGCTCGGGCACGATCCGCGCGTACTGCTCCGGCTGGGTGTCTTGCAGCCAGCCGAGAACGTCCTCGGGGAACATCGCCCGTTCTTTGTCGTAGCCCTGGGAGTTGGGGGAGTGGTACCACCCGTGCCCCTCCAGGTACTCCGCGATCTCCCTCTGGAACGGCTTTTCCTGATGCGGTGCGCTCATGCGTGCTCCCTGTGCAGGCCCTGCGCGATGTCGTCCTCGAGCTGCCCCGCCGCGGGCTTGTTCTTAGCAGTGACGTCGATTTGCCCCGTCACCGCCGCGGTAATGAGCGCGGCTCGCCGCTCGCGGGCGAGGTCGATGACCCTATTGGAATTCGCGAGCATTTCTTGCATTTCTGACATTTCATGATCCAGGCGCTCGACAATCGAGTGCTGATCGACAGTAGGGGGCGCGGGAAACTTGAAATTCTTGACGACTGTCGAATTGGTGGATGCTAGGTTCGTTGACTGTCGAGCCGTCTGATCGAAGTAGATCCGCGCGGAATTGGACTCCAGTGCATAAACCAAGTACTCGGGAAGGAGTTTTGAGTTACATCTGAAAGCGAAAACATGATTTTGATGCAGGACGGGATCGATTGGTCCCTTCCAAAGGGCGCCGCGGCCCAGTTTGTCGCGATCTCCGCCCTCGGTTATTAATACGTCATTGGGTTCAAGGCGATTCTCACTTGCTACCGCGGGTGGGACATCGATTTCTGCTACTTCCGACAGGTCCACATGCCCAGCCTGAACGTTAGCCACGCGAAGGTAGGGGTATTTCTGGGTAGCGACTTCATAACGTTTCCCCAGTGTGAGACCGGAATGAAGTACCCCGAGATATTTCAGCGCGACCTCAGGGCACGCGGCGTGCGCGAACGAATTATCGATTATCGTTCGCCGCCGGTCACTGATAAGAGTCTTTACTTCGGCAAGCTGTTTAATCAAAGCATCGATTTCGGCGGTCTCGTGGTCGAGGTAGTCCGCTATCTTCCACTGCCGTTCCTGGTTTAAGTAAGGAACTGGGGTGTTTGCCAACTTGTCCGCCGTCAGGTGGCGGATCGTCGCTTGGTTGGTGATTGCTTCAAAGAAACCTGATGCGCGACGTGACTCTATTGCATATTTTAGATAGCGCCCGTCTGCGAAAATTTTGGGCCTAACTCGGTTGATGGAGTTCTGGAAGTATATCCCCGCCATATCTTCGGAGATCCACGCACTCCGACCGATTGATCCACCTTCAACGACTACAACATCGTCTTTTTGGAGTTGAAGTATCTCCTGCTCCCGGCGACTAAAAGGCATCTGCTGGAGCGAACTCAAGTCAAGGCCGTTCTCCGTGAGGTTGGATGCCTTTAGGTAGGGAAAGACTTCTTGATCCGCACGCGCTGGAGTGGATTGGAGCATCTTCCCGAGCGATATGACGGACATATATTTCAGCGGCACATTTTTCACCGCTTCACCTCCTCCAGTCGCGCGCGGATGCGGCCCAGGACCTCGTCGAGGTCACGGTCGATCTCTTCCAGGGGTCTGGGTGGAACGTACTCGTAGAAGTGGCGGGTGAAGGGGATCTCCGCGCCCTCCTTGGTCTTGGACTCGTCGATCCAGGCGTCAGGGACGAAGGGTTTGACCTCGCGCTCCAAGTACTCGTGGATGTCCTGGCCCCAGGGGACGTTCTCGGTGTCACGCAGGGTGGGGTCCGGTTCCGGGTCCTTCACGCGATTGGTTTGCAGCGCCCCGTTCTCGTCCCGCTCACTCAGCTCAGTGACGATGGCCTTTTGCACCGCGGGCTTCACCTGCAGCCCGGCCTCGGCCAGGACCTCGAGAAGCTCCGAGGTGAACGCGCTCTTGTTGGTGCTGACCTCTCCGGCCGCGCGCTGGGACCGGGTGTGGAGGGCGGAACGGAGCGCGGCGGCGTCGTCGTCGGGGAGCTTGGCGACCGGCTTGGAGGCCATGACGCGCTCGATGCGCTCGGCGGTGAACGCGAAGTTCAGGCGCAGTGGGCGCTCGACCGTGATGGTGCGGTAGAAGAAGTCCTCGGTGCGGAAGATCTTGGAGTGCTTGGACTCGGTGAAATCGCGGTAGATGCCGGCGATTTTGTCGATGTTCTCCTTCGAGAGTTCCTTGCGCTTGGAGCCCACGGATTTGCGCATCTTCACGAACATGCCGGTGGCGTCGATCAACTGGACCTTGCCGCGGCGTTCGGGGGCCTTGTCCTTGGACAGCACCCAGACGTAGGTGGAGATGCCGGTGTTGTAGAACATGTCCGTGGGCAGGCCGATGATGGCTTCGAGGTAGTCGTTGTCGAGCACCCACTTGCGGATGTTGGACTCCCCGGAGCCGGCACCGCCCGTGAACAGAGGGGAGCCGTTGAGCACGATGGCCGCGCGGCCGGCCGACTGGTTCTCCTCCGTGGCGCTGGGTTCGCGCATTGTGGAGATCAGGTGCATCAGGAAAAGGAGCGAGCCGTCTGAGACACGGGGCAGGCCGGGGCCGAAGCGGCCGGCGAAACCTGCGATCTGATGTTCGGTCTCCACGGCCTTGCGGTGCTGCTTCCAATCCACGCCGAAGGGCGGGTTGGACAGGCAGTAGTGGAACGTGCGGTTCTCGAATGCCGGGTTGGTCAGTGTGTTGCCCAGGACGATGTTGTCGATGGGCTGGCCCTTGACCACCATGTCGGCCTTGCAGATCGCGTAGGAGGCGGGATTGATCTCCTGGCCCAGCAGGTTGACCCAGGCCTCGCTGTTGAACTGCTTGATCTTGTTTTCGGCGGCGGAGAGCATGCCGCCGGTGCCGGCGGTGGGGTCGTAGACGTCGCGGCCGATGCCGGGGGTGGTGAGCTCCTCGTCGTCGTGGAGCAGCAGCGTGACCATGAGGTCGATGACCTCGCGCGGGGTGAAGTGCTCACCCGCGGTCTCGTTGGACGCTTCCGCGAACTTGCGGATCAGTTCCTCGAAGATGTGACCCATCTGCTCGTTGGACACCGCATCCGGGTGCAGGTTGGCCTTGGTGAAGTGCTGCAGGACCTGCAGGAGCAGATCGTGCTGGGCGAGGCCGGAGATGGTCTGCTCGAACTCGTACTTCTGGAAGATCTCGCGCACGTTCTCCGAGAAGGCGTTGACGTAGTCCCGCAGGTTCTCCTCGAGGTTGTCGGGGTCACCCTGCAAAGTCTTGAGGGTGTGGCGGGAGCGGTTGAAGAAGTTGTACGTGTGCTCGTTGCCGGCCTGCTTGGTGCGGTTGCGGATCATCGCCAGGGGCGGCTCGGCGTCCACGTAGGTGGGGCCGATGGCCTCCAGCACGTCCTCCTTGGTGGGGGCAAGCACGGCGTCCAGGCGGAACAGGACTGTGAACGGCAGGATCACATCCCCGTACTGGTGCTGCTTGTAGGTGCCGCGCAGGATGTCTGCGGCACCCCAGATGAAGGACGCGTGGTTGAACACGGTGGGTGGCTGCCTTACTCGGTGGGGCGGGGGTCTACCGTGCAGTCTACGAGGGGGGGGGGCAACGAGAAGCTGTTCTCTTCGCGGCCTTGTGTGAGCTGAAGGTTCCCGGATCTGGTGCCGGCCAACCAGCGGAACCAAATGGGTCTGTTGCGCGAACTGGTGACAGTGTGACCTGCCCCTGTTGGAGACCCTCTGTGGGCTCGCGGGTTTGTGCCTTGCCGTGAAGTACCCGGACATGTAGTACGGCCGCCCGCCGTTGGGCGCCGCGGAGGCCGTGGGCGGCGTCGTGGATGGCCCGCGCGAACGGACGCGCCGATGGACAGCGGGTGGGAACATCTGTGGTGCAGAACGACCAGAAAACAGGGAAAAACCGTGCGGATCGCGGCATGGACGTAGTGGAGAGCGTTTGCCGCGGCGCCAGAGGGTGAGGAGGGGGAAGCCGCCCTCCCCGAGGGTTCACCCTCCCGTCATCCCCACGTCGCCCGGCACACCCCGCAACCTTTTGATGAGTAACTCAAAACATGACATAGTGAAGCTATGACCTCGACCACTGTGACCAATCAGTCCGGGGGGCGGGAGAACGGTGGCGGCGCCGTCGTGGCCGTGCCGTGGGCCGTTCGGATCCGGGCGGCCGGACTGCGGGTCACCAAGCCCCGA
Source organism: Kocuria tytonis (assembly GCF_003226895.2). Taxonomy (GTDB): domain Bacteria; phylum Actinomycetota; class Actinomycetes; order Actinomycetales; family Micrococcaceae; genus Kocuria; species Kocuria tytonis. Next base: position 1,178,860 of record NZ_PNJG02000001.1, on the reverse strand, counting down.
CTGGCGGTGCTGGACGCTGTCGAGCGCCACCAGCACGCCACCGCGGACGAAGTGCTCGCGGACGTGCGCACGGCATTGCCGGAGATCACGGTGCAGTCCATCTACGTGGTGCTGCACTCGCTCGCGGACGCCGGACTGTTGCGCCAGCTGGACCTGGCGAACTCCCCGGCACGGTACGAGACCCGGGTCGATGACAACCACCACCATGCCGTGTGCACGGTGTGTGGACGCATCGAGGACGTGGCCTGTGCCGTGGGGCATGCACCGTGCCTGACTCCCAGCGAGACCCACGGGATGAGCATCCACGTGGCCGATGTCGTCTACCAAGGCGTGTGTTCCGACTGCTCGGCCCAGCGGGCCGGTGCGACCGCGGAGCCCGTGTAGGCCCCCCTGAGCTCCGGGAACCCATCTGGGCCACCGGTTCACCCACCCTTCCCACCCCCATCAAGGAGTACGCGATGACGGAATCCACACCGCACGCCACCGGGTCCACGACCCAGGCCGGCATTCCCGCTGTCAGTGACCGCAACTCGCTGACCACCGGCCCCAACGGTTCGATCGTGCTGCATGACCACCAGCTGGTGGAGACCCTGCAGCACTTCAACCGGATGAACATCCCCGAGCGTCGTCCGCACGCCAAGGGCGCCGGCGCGTTCGGCACCTTCGAGGTCACCGAGGACGTCTCGCAGTGGACCAAGGCGGACTTCCTGCAGCCGGGCAAGAAGACCGAGATGCTGGCCCGCTTCTCCACCGTGGCCGGCGAGCTGGGCTCCCCGGACACCTGGCGTGACGTCCGTGGCTTCGCCCTGAAGTTCTACACCGAAGAAGGCAACTTCGACATGGTCGGGAACAACACCCCGATCTTCTTCGTGCGCGACCCCATGAAGTTCCCGCACTTCATCCGCTCGCAGAAGCGCCTGCCGGACTCCGGGCTGCGTGACGGCACCATGCAGTGGGACTTCTGGACCAACAACCCCGAGTCCGCCCACCAGGTCACCTACCTGATGGGTGAGCGCGGCCTGCCCAAGACCTGGCGCCACATGAACGGCTACGGCTCGCACACCTACATGCTGGTCAACGCCGAGGGCGAGAAGTTCTGGGTCAAGTGGCACTTCGAGTCGCGGCAGGGCGTGGAGAGCCTGAGCAACGAAGAGGCCGAGCGCCTGGCCGGAGCCGATGGCGACGTCCACCGTCGCGACCTGTTCGACGCGATCGAGCGGGGCGAGTACCCGAAGTGGGACCTGTACTTCCAGATCATGCCGTACGAGGAGGCCAAGACCTACCGGTTCAACCCCTTCGACCTGACCAAGACCTGGTCCAAGAAGGACTACCCGCGGCACAAGGTGGGCACCATGACCCTGAACCGCAACCCGGAGAATTTCTTCGCCCAGATCGAGCAGGCGGCCTTCTCCCCGGCGAACATGGTCCCGGGCACCGGCAACTCCCCGGACAAGATGCTCCTGGGGCGCACCTTCGCCTACGCGGACGCCCAGCTCTACCGCGTCGGCACCAACTTCCAGCAGCTGCCGGTGAACCGCCCGATCAACGAAGTGCACACTTACAACTTCGAGGGCAGCATGACGTATCACCACAGCGGCGCCCGGCGGGTGTACGCCCCGAACTCCTTCGGTGACTCCTGGTCGGACGAGACCGGCCCCGTGGACAACGGCTGGGAGGACGACGGCGCTCTGGTCCGCGAGGCCTACACCTTGCGTCAGGACGACGACGACTTCGGTCAGCCGGGCACCCTGATCCGCGAGGTCTTCAACGACGCGCAGCGCGCGCGGTTCGTCGAGACCGTCGCCGGCGCCCTCGAGGGTGTCGCGGAGCCGGTGCTCTCCAACGCCTTCCAGTACTGGAAGAACGTGGACGAGAACATCGGTCAGCGCATCGAGGAGGCCGTCAAGTCCAACGCCGCCAACCCCGAGGTTCCGGGCATGGGCGTGGACGAGGACCCCACGAGCACCTCCGAGATCAGCGAGTGACGCCCCGGGGGTGAGCGGACCCCGGGTGAGTTCGGCGGGCCCGGGCGCGGTGGGATGACCACCGTGCGGGGCTCCCGGCCGCCGGGGGTCGGCGACCCCTGAATTTCACACGCGTGCGAACACCCGGTCAGTGATCCTGGCCGGGTGTTCGCGCGTTCTGGGTCCAGGGTGCCCGCCGGGGGGCGCCGACCCGGTCGCTACTTCAGCTCCGTGACCGGTCGGAACTCGTACCCCAGCCTCTTGATGCCGGTGACCGTCTTCTTGAGGTACTCAATGTCCAGATACGGGTGGAAAAAGAAGCTCGCGGTGGATTCGCGCACGGTCAGGTTCGCATTGGCCCGTGAGACCAGGAACTCAGGGGTGCGGGCGGCATGGTTGTTCTGCTCACCCTCGGTGATGTTGCCCAGGTTCTCCGGATATACGGCGCCGCCGTAGATGTCGCTCACCGTGAACGGGAACTGCTGGCTGTAGGACTTACCGGCTTTGGAGGGTTGCCCCGTGAGGATGCTCGCGTAGTAGTCGCCCTGTTCGTAGCGCCGTTGTACTCCTGGGGCATGGCCACGTACGAGTTCACGGAACCGCCGTAGTGCGGTGTCTCGAAGATCGTGGGCTCACCCAGACCGGCGTCCTCCATCACCGAGCGTCCCGCGTCCAGGCGGTCCTTCCACTCGTCCACGACCTCGGGCCGGTCGGTGAGGCTGAGCCCGTACCAGTCGGAGCCGTCCTTGTTCTGCCCGATCTGGATGGGGATCACGGCCACCTGGAACGGGACGTTCTCGGACGCGAGGTAATCAGCCACGCGGCGCAGGTCTTTCGGGTCGGACTCCGGGCCCACGTCCTCCAGGCGCACCGCGGCCTGCTTCACCGCGGGGGCGTCTGAACCCACCAGGTCGTAGAGGAGGTCAGAGTAGATCAGGTACACGTCGTTGGAGTCGATGTAGTCCAGTGGCACCTCCGCGAGGTAGGTGAGGTTGCCGGAGCGCACCGCCCACGGCACCTCCGTGGGTCCGCTGCCGGAAGACGTGCAGGGTACGGCCCTCTTCCCCTGGGTGCATCGCGAGGTGGCCAGGAAGAAGATCATGTACGACAGGAACAGCGCCATGGCGATCATCAGCAGGACGCGACTGCCGCCCTGCAGGAACATCTGGAGCGCCTCCCCGACATTCGCCGTTCCGGACGTCATGTGGACATGCATTGTGAATTCCCCCGAATTCACCCCGAGGGCACCGCGTCCATCCCCCCCGGATGCGCACTGCCCTGATCAAACCACGCCATATGGCGCGCCTTCAGGTTCTCAGACGGCAATTACCATGGCAAACAGTGCAAAGAACTGTGACCTCATGCTCTCGTGGGCCGGGCGGGGGGTGAAACACTGCGAGCTGACGAAAGCCGCGGGAATTCCCGAAGGTTTATATGCATAAGCGTAATAAACGGGGGCAAAAAGTTAAGGGCAGGTTCACCGAGAATTAGACTGCGACGCAGCTCGGGACGCTCGTGGCCGTCGTCCGCGGCGCGGTGCGAGCGGCCGTGGGGCCGCCCCGCGGCCGCGTATCCTGAACGCGTGTTGAGCTCTTCGCGGTCCCTGCCCCTCCCCCCGCTCCCCGACCTCCTCGACGCCGCCCACGTGGTCTCCCTGCCCATGCGCGTCACCTTCCGCGGCGTCACCGAGCGGGAGACCGTCGTCTTCCGCGGCCCCGCCGGGTGGGGGGAGTTCGGCCCGTTCCCCGAGTACGGGGACGCCGAGGCCGCCGCGTGGCTGCGCGCCGGCATCGAGGCCGCGTGGCAGGGCTTCCCGGAGCCCGTCCGCGACCGGGTGCCCGTCAACGCCACCGTCCCCGCGGTCCCCGCAGAGCGCGTCGCGGACGTCCTCGGCGGCTACTCCGGGAGGGTTCACGCCGTGAAGATCAAGGTGGCCGAGCGCGGCCAGGGGCTCGCGGACGACGTCGCCCGCGTCGCCGCCGTCCGCCACCTCCTCCCGGACGCCGAGCTGCGGGTGGACGCCAACGCGGGCTGGGACGACGACGACGCCGTGACCGCCCTGGGTACGCTCAGCGAGTTCCAGCTCGCCTATGCCGAGCAGCCCGTGGCGAGCGTCGAGGGTCTGGCGAGCGTGCGGCGTCGGCTGCGGGACAACGGCGTGGGAACCCTGATCGCCGCAGACGAGTCCGTGCGCAAGGCCGAGGACCCGCTGGCCGTTGCCCGGGCCGGAGCGGCGGACCTGATCGTCGTGAAGGTGGCCCCGCTCGGGGGGGTGCGCCGCGCCCTGGACATCGTGGCGCAGGCCGGGCTGCCCGCCGTCGTGAGCTCGGCCATCGACTCCTCCGTGGGCATCCGGGCGGGCGTCGCCCTGGCCGCCGCCCTGCCCGAGCTGCCGTACGCGTGCGGGCTCGGCACCCTCTCGCTCATGGAGGCGGACGTGACCGCCGGACCCCTGCGCCCCGTGGACGGGTTCCTGCCCGTGCGGGACGTCGCCGTGGACGAGGCCCTGCTCGCTGAGCACGCCGTCACCGGCGAGCGGCGGGACTGGTGGCTGGAGCGCGTGCGCCGCGCGCACGCGCTGCTCGCCAGGCGGTAGAGCGCGGGGGAGCGACGCCGTTCATTCACCCGCGCGCGTCGGGTTGCGGTCCGCGGCGTTAACCTCCGGTTCGCCCTCTGGTCGCGGCGCGATCACACCGGGGTGGTGAGGTGGCACACGGAAACACTCGCTGACATGCACGAACGCATGTCTCACCCAGGGAGCCACCGCATGACCCAAGCACCAGAACGCCGCCGTCTCCTGCCCATGCTGGGCCACGTGAACGGCAAGCGCAGCCCGCTCACGTGCGAGCTCAAGTGCGGCAGCCAGTGCATGACCCCGGATGCCAACACCTCGTCCAACGAGTACGTGCACGACATCATCTCCGCCGCCGTGAGCCGTCGCGCCGCACTGGGCCTGGGTGCCGCCGGTGCCGTGACCGTGGGCCTGGTGGCCGCGACCGCCCAGCCAGCGGAGGCCACGTACGGCTACTGGGGTCAGGGCAGGGCCCGCCTGGACTTCACCCCCATCAAGCCGGTGGGCATGACCGTGGACGATCTCAACGTCCCCACGGGCTACGACTGGTCGCCCATCATCCGCTGGGGCGACCCCCTGTTCTACGACTCCCCGGAGTTCGATCCCAAGAACCAGAGCCCGGAGTCCCAGTCCAGGCAGTTCGGCTTCAACTCGGACTACCTGGACGTCATCCCGGACCCGAACGGGCTCACGGGTGTGCTGGTGAACAACCACGAGTACACCAACGAGAACACCATGTTCCCCACGGGGTACGAGAAGACCAACCTCACGAACATGGTCAAGACCACCATCCAGGCGCACGGCATGTCGGTCGTGGAGATCACCCGTGCCAAGGTGGGGGAGCCCTGGACCTACGTGCGCGGCGGCGCCCGCAACCGGCGCATCACCCTGACCACGCCGTTCGTGCTGGACGGCCCCGCGGCGGGCTCGGACCTGCTCAAGACGCAGGACGACCCCACGGGCAAGCGCGTGCTGGGCACCCAGAACAACTGCTCGGGCGGCGTGACCCCGTGGGGCACCGTGCTCTCCGGCGAGGAGAACGTCCACCAGTACTTCATCACCTCCGGCACCGCGGAGGAGAAGCGCTACGGCTTCCCCACCACCATGCCCTCGCGCCGCTGGCCCGAGGTGGAGAAGCGCTTCGACGCCCGCATCCCGGGGTACAAGAACGAGCCCAACCGCTTTGGCTGGGTCGTGGAGATCGACCCCCAGAACCCCAACTCCGCCCCGCTCAAGCACACCGCGATGGGCCGCTTCAAGCACGAGGGCGCGAATGTGCGCGTGGGCGACGACGGCACCGTGGTGGCCTACTCGGGTGACGACGAGAAGTTCGAGTACATCTACAAGTTCGTCTCCGCCAAGAAGTACAAGCAGGGGGACAAGAAGCACAACATGACCCTGCTGTCAGAGGGTGACCTCTACGTGGCCAAGCTCAAGGGCAACTCCCCGGCGAAGCAGATCACCGGGGACGGCACCCTGCCCCGGGATGGCGAGTTCGACGGCTCCGGCGAGTGGCTGCCGCTGGTCAAGGGCGGCAAGTCCATGATCAAGGGCATGACCCTGGAGCAGGTGCTCGTCTACACCCGCCTGGCCGCGGACAAGGCCGGTGCCACCAAGATGGACCGCCCGGAGGACGTGGAGCCCAACCCCCACACCGGCAAGGTGTACGCGGCGCTGACCAACAACTCGGACCGCGGCAAGGAGGGCAAGGCCGGCGTGGACGAGGCCAACCCCAGGACCGGCAACCGGGACGGCTACGTCCTGGAGTTCACCGAGCGCCACAACCTCCCGCAGGCCACGCGCTTCGACTGGAACCTGCTGCTGGTGTGCGGCGATCCCACCAAGGACTCCGGCACCTACTTCGGCGGCTTCCCCAACGAGAAGGTCTCCCCGATCTCCTGCCCGGACAACGTGGCGTTCGACAAGTCCGGCAACCTGTGGATCTCCACGGACGGCGCGCCGTCCAAGATCGGCTACAACGACGGCCTGTTCAAGGTGACCCTCAACGGCTCCGAACGCGGCCGCGTGCAGCAGTTCCTCTCGGTCCCGCAGGATGCCGAGACCTGCGGACCCGTGGTGCACGACACCGAGGGCATGGTCTACATCTCCGTGCAGCACCCGGGTGAGGACGGCTCCTTCGAGCAGCCCCGCTCGTACTTCCCGGACTACGCGCTGCCCACGCGACTGGAGCCGGGCGAGTTTTCCATGCCCCGCCCCTCCGTGATCCAGGTGTTCCGCAAGAACCGGAACAACAAGCCCCAGTTCCCGGGCAGTGTGAGCGACCAGCCGGGCAAGGGCGAGAACCAGGGCAAGAAGCGCAAGAACGGGAAGACCGGACCCAAGTACCGCGGCTACGAGGACAAGTCCACCCAGGAGCTCCAGCGGCGCGCGCAGCAGGCCCCCAAGAGCTACGAGGGCTGAGCCGGCGCACCTCGGGGCGGCCGGCACCACGGGCGGGCGGGATCGTGCACACGGTTCCGCCCGCTTCGTCGTGTCCGCACACGGCACCGCTGAATGACGCCGCTGCCCGCCCGCGCCCCCTGCCCCGACCCACCTCCGTGCCACCCACCGCCACCCCGCCTGCCACTGCCGAGGATCCCGAGAGGGGCAGCCGGGCCCGGAGCACGTGTGCTCCCACGCCCCACCCGCCCCGCCCGGAGACGACTCCTCGTGGTGCAGCAACAGGGCGGGCTGCTCACGCCCCACCCGCCCGCCCGGGGACGAGCCTGCGGAACCGGGTCGAGCGACGTCGTCGGCAGCGGTGGGACCCGCGTGTGACATGGGAGGACGCCGGGTATGTGACGTGTTTGTGACGGTGACTCGTGGGGGTCACCGAGCGGTCTGTACGTTGGAACGACTCGACCGGCCCTCACCCAAGGAGCTCCCATGACCACCTCCGCAGACACCCGGGAAGGCGCCCCGGTTGCGTCCTCCGGCCGCGTGCGCGGACCCCGCAAGGGCACCGATCTGGGCCAGTGGAAGATCAGCGGGCGCACGCCGCTGAACCACAACGAGGAGTTCAAGGCGGAGGAGAACTCGCTCGCGGTCCAGCAGCGCATCATCGAGGAGTACTCCAGGACCGGCTACGCCTCGATCCCCTCGGACGACGTCCACGGCCGCTTCCGCTGGCTGGGCCTCTACACGCAGCGCAAGCAGGGCGTGGAGGGTGCGAACACCTCCAAGCTGGATGCCGAGTCCCTCTCGGACGAGTACTTCATGCAGCGCATCCGCCTGGACGGCGGGCAGCTGAGCACCGAGCAGGCGCGCGTGCTGGGAGAGATCTCCCGGGAGTTCGCGCGTGGCACCGCGGACGTCTCCGACCGGCAAAACATCCAGCTGCACTGGATCCGCATCGAGGACGTCCCCGAGATCTGGCGCCGCCTGGACGAGGTGGGCCTGACCACCCTGGAGGCCTGCGGTGACACCCCGCGCGTGTTCCTGGGCAGCCCCGTGGCGGGCGTGGAGAAGAACGCGGTCATCGACCCCAGCGAGGAGCTGGCCGCGCTGCGCGAGGAGTTCATCGGCAACCCCGAGTACGTGAACCTGCCGCGCAAGTTCAAGACCGCGATCACCGGCAGCCCCACGCTGGACGTGGTGCACGAGATCAACGATGTCAGCTTCGTGGGCGTGAACCACCCCGAGCTGGGCCCCGGCTACGACCTGTGGGTGGGCGGCGCGCTGTCCGTGGCCCCGCGCCTGGGCGAGCGCCTGGGCGCGTTCGTCTCCCGCGAGAACGTGGTGCCCGTGTGGGCCGGGGTGTGCGGGATCTTCCGCGACTACGGCTACCGCAAGCAGCGCACCAAGGCCCGCCTGAAGTTCCTGCTGGCCGAGTGGGGCCCCGAGAAGTTCCGGCAGGTGCTGCAGGACGAGTACCTGGGCTTCGAGCTCCCGGACGGCCCCGCCCCCGAGCGCGCGGTGGGCCACTCGGACCACGTGGGCGTGCACGAGCAGGTGGACGGCAACCGGTACGTGGGCTTCGCGCTCACCGCGGGTCGGCTCTCCGGGGACGCGCTCGTGGCCCTGGCCGACGCCGCCGAGGCCGCCGGTTCCCGGCGCATCCGCCTGACCCCGCACCAGAAGGTCCTGGTGCTGGACGTGCCCGAGGACAACGTGGAGGGGTTGATCGAGGCCGTCCAACCCCTGGGACTGCATGCGAAGCCCAGCCCGTTCCGCCGTTCGACCATTGCCTGCACGGGCATCGAGTTCTGCAAGCTCGCGTTCGTGGAGACCAAGGGCCTGGCCGCCCGGGTGATCGACGACATGGAGCAGCGGCTCACGGACGTGGAGATCCTTACGCCCATCTCCCTGCACATCAACGGCTGCCCCAACTCGTGCGCCCGCATCCAGACCGCGGACATCGGGCTCAAGGGCCAGTACATCGGCGAGGAGTACGTCTTCCAGGTCCACCTGGGCGGCGGGCTGGCCTCGACCGACCGCGAGGAGGGCGGACTGGGCCGCACCGTGCGCGGGCTCAAGGTCACCGCGGACGACCTCTCCGACTACGTGGAGCGTGTGACCCGCACCTTCCTGGGCGAACGCCAGGACGACCAGAGCTTTGCCGAATGGGCGCTGAGCGCCGAGGAGGATTCCCTGCGATGACAGCTACCGACAGCCAGCTCACCACGCGCCCGCTCGCTGCGGGGCGGGGCGGGGACCCGGCGGCGTCGTCCGCCGCGGCCCTGGACGCCCGCGGAACGACGACGCCGCCCGCGGACTCCGCGGCACCGGCCACCTCCCAGGGGGTATCGCCCGGGCGCACCCGCTCCACCGAGGAGCTCAAGGCCCTCGTGGAGGATGCGCAGCAGCGCTTCGGGACCCGTGACGCGGACCCGGACGAGGTGCTCGCGTGGGCCGCGGAGACGTTTGGGCGGAAGCTCGCGGTGGCGTGCTCCATGGCCTCGGACACCGTGGTGCCCGCCCTGGTCAGCACCCACCTGAAGAACGTGGACGTGCTGTTCCTGGAGACCGGCTACCACTTCCCGGAGACCCTGCAGACCCGTGACGACTTCGCCCGGGACTGGCCCGTGAACGTGCGCACCCTGCTGCCCGAGCTCACCGTGCCCGAGCAGGACGCGAAGTACGGCGCCCAGCTCCACGACCGTGACCCGGGGCTGTGCTGCGGGATGCGCAAGGTCGCCCCGCTGGACAAGGCCCTGGCGGGCTACGAGGCCTGGGTGACCGGGCTGCGTCGTGAGGAGACGCCGCACCGCGCCAACGCCGCGCCCGTGGAGTGGGACGAGCACCACCAGATGGTCAAGATCAACGCCATCGTGGACTGGACCTTCGACCACGTGGTCGCGTACGCCGAGGAGAACCTGGTGGTGGTCAACCCGCTGCTGAGCCAGGGCTACCCGTCCATCGGGTGCGCCCCGTGCACGCGGAAGGTCGCCCCCGGAGAAGACCCCCGCGCCGGACGCTGGTCCGGTGTGGGCAAGACAGAATGCGGGATCCACCTGTGAGCACCACGACTGCCCCCACAGAGACGGCGCTGACCCAGCTGCAGCGGCTCGAGGCCGAGTCCATCCACATTTTCCGCGAGACTGCGGCGGAGGGCGAGCGCCCCGTGCTGCTGTTCTCCGGCGGCAAGGACTCGGTGGTCATGCTGCACCTGGCCGCCAAGGCCTTCTGGCCGGCACCCATCCCGTTCCCCGTACTGCACGTGGACACCGGGCACAACTTCCCGGAGGTCCTGGAGTTCCGGGACCGGACCGTCGAGCAGCTGCACATCCGGCTGGAGGTGGCGTCCGTCCAGGACTACCTCGACGACGGCCGGCTCACCGAGCGCCCGGACGGCACCCGGAACCAGCTGCAGACCGTGCCCCTGCTGGACGCGATCACCGAGGGCCGCCACGACGTGGTCTACGGCGGCGCCCGGCGGGACGAGGAGAAGGCCCGCGCCAAGGAGCGGATCATCAGCCTGCGGGACGAGTTCGGCCAGTGGGACCCCCGCAACCAGCGCCCCGAGCTGTGGAGCCTCTACAACACGCGCCACCGCCCCGGGGAGCACGTGCGGGTGTTCCCGCTGTCCAACTGGACCGAGCTGGACATCTGGTCCTACATCACGGAGCAGGGCATCGAGCTGCCCTCCCTCTACTACGCCCACGAGCGGGACGTGGTGAGCCGGGACGGCATGTGGCTGGCCGTGGGCGAGCACGTGAGCCCGCGCGAGGACGAGACCGTGCAGACCCGCACCGTGCGCTACCGCACCGTGGGGGACATGAGCTGCACGGGCGCCGTCGAGTCCCCGGCCGCCACTGCCGCGGACGTGCTGGCCGAGGTCCGGACCAGCACGCTCACCGAGCGCGGGGCCACCCGCGCGGACGACCGCGTGTCCGAGGCCGCCATGGAGGACCGCAAACGAGAGGGCTACTTCTAGAGATGAGCACCGAGAACACGCCGCGCCTGCTGCGGATCGCCACGGCCGGCAGCGTGGACGACGGCAAGTCCACCCTGGTGGGCCGCCTGCTGCACGACACCAAGAACATCCTGGTGGACCAGCTGGAGGCCGTGGAACGGGTGAGCCGCTCGCGCGGGCTGGACTCCGCGGACCTCGCGCTGCTCACGGACGGGCTGCGGGCAGAGCGCGAGCAGGGGATCACCATCGACGTGGCCTACCGCTACTTCGCGACCCCCGCGCGCAGCTTCATCCTGGCCGACTGCCCCGGGCACGTGCAGTACACCCGCAACACCGTGACCGGTGCGTCCACGGCGGACGCCCTGATCGTGCTGGTGGACGTGACCCACGGGATCGTTGAGCAGACCCGGCGCCACCTGGCCGTGGCCGCGTTGCTGGGCGTGCCGCACCTGATCGTGGCGGTCAACAAGATCGACCTGGTGGAGGACGCCCAGGACGCGTTCGAGGCGCTGGACCGTGACCTGCACGCGCTCGCGGACGATCTGGGCGTGCTGAACCTGCAGAGCATCCCCGTCTCCGCGCTGCGCGGGGACAACGTGGTGGAGCCCTCGCAGACCACCCCCTGGTACTCGGGTCCGTCCCTGCTGGGCTGGCTGGAGAACCTCCCGGACGCCTCCCAGCTCACCCGCTCCGAGCCGTTCGCCTTGCCGGTGCAGACCGTGATCCGCCCGCAGTCAGCGGCGGTGTCCCCGGAGTTCACGGACTACCGCGGCTACGCGGGGCAGATCGCCTCCGGCTCCGTGGCCGTGGGCGATTCCGTGGCGGTCCAGCCCGCGGGGCGCACCACCGAGGTCACACGGATCGACGTGGCGGGTGCACCGGCCGAGCACGCCGTGGCCGGGCAGTCCGTGACGCTGAGCCTCGCGGACCAGATCGACATCAGCCGCGGTGACCTGCTCGCCACCCCCGCCGCCGCACTGCAGGGCTCCAAGACCGTGGACGCCGTGGTGTGCTGGCTGGACGACGAGAACCCCCTGCGCGAGGGCCAGCGCGTGCTGCTCAAGCACACCACGCGCGTGGTCCGCGGCATCGTGGGCTCCCTGGACGGGCGGCTGAACCTGGAGAGCCTCGCCGCAGAGTCGGTGGGCGCGTTCGAGCTCAACGACATCGGGCGGGTGAGCATCCGCGTGGCCGAGCCCCTGTTCACCACCGCGTACACGCAGTCGCACGCGCTCGGCTCGTTCCTGCTGATCGACCCGCAGTCCGGGCGCACCCAGGCCGCGGGCATGGTCCAGGACGACAGCGTCCACACCCCGGGTGTGCTCGGCAGCCTCCGCGCGGACGCGGGGGAGTGGGCCATCTGAGCCCCGGCTGACGACGCCGCCCGGTCCGGTTCCACGGTGCCGTCGAGCGGGTGCCGTGCCAGGCTCCGTCCCGCCCGCACTGGCGAGGCGGAGCCTGGGCCGAGCCTCCTGGGCGGCGTGGTGACACCAGCGTCGGGGCGGCTGAGTACCCTCGGGAGGGTGATCACGCCCAGTCTGCTCTCCGCCACCACCGTCCTGCGGGTTCTCGCGCTGCGGGGCATGCAGCACCTGGTGGTGTCCCCGGGCTCCCGCTCCGCGCCGCTGGCCTACGCCGCGGCCGCCGCGCACGCGAGTGGCGCGTTCACCGTGCACGTGCGCATCGACGAGCGCGACGCCGCGTTCACCGCCCTCGGGATCGCGCGCTCCACGGGGTTGCCGTGCGCCGTCGTCACCACGAGCGGCACCGCCGTGGGTGAGTTGCTGCCCGCCGTCATGGAGGCCTCCCACGCGGGAGTGCCCGTGGTGGTGCTCAGCGCGGACCGGCCCCCGGAGCTGCGCGGCACCGGCGCCAACCAGACCACGCGGCAGCCCGGAATGTTCGCGAACTTCGTGCGGGCCGCAGTGGACCTGCTCCCGCCGCCCACCCCCGCAGCGGGCGAGCCCGCGGACGCCACGGGAACAACCGGGTGCCCCCGGACCGCGGCCCTGGTGGAGCCCGTGCTCGCGGCGCTGGGCGGTGACGAGCGCACCCCGCCCGGCCCGGTGCACGTGAACGTGGCCCTGCGGGACCCCCTGTTCCCCGGTTCCGACGCGGACCACGAACACCTCACGGCCTGGGCGCAGGACCTCGCGGCGGAGCTGCACCGCGCCGGCGTCCCGGAGCCCACGGCCCACCCGTGGTCCGTCATGGCGGAACCCTTCCTGCCCGCAGGCTCCGCAGCTTCCACAGGCCCCGCAGGCCCGGCAAACCCCGCAGATCCGGAAGGCGTCCAGCGGGCGCCCGGTTCCGCAGAACGGGTGGTGCCGGACGAGTCCGCCGGGGCCGGGCAGGCCGGTGGAGCGCACGGGACCCACGGGCCCACCGCCCCCGCCCTCGGCTCTGCCGCACCGCGCGGTGGTGCTCCCGCTGCCGAGGGCACCTCGCACCCCGTGGTCCTCGCTGGCGACGGCGCCGGGGCCGCCACCGCGCGCTTCGCCCTGGAGCACGGGCTGCCGCTGCTGGCGGAACCCTCCTCGAACGCGCGCAGCGGGGACGCGGCCATCGCCTCCTACGAGAGCCTGCTGGAGACCCGGCTCGGGCGACGGATCGACACCTTGGTCCTGGTGGGCCGCCCCACCCTCAGCCGCACGGTCGCCGCCCTGCTCAGGCGGGAGCACGTCCGGGTGGTGGCGGTGCGGCCGGACCCGGCGCCGTGGTTCGAGAGCGGTCGGCGCCCCGAGACCGAGGTGGGCGGCTTCGAGGAGGCCGCGAGCGCCGTCGGCACTGCCGAACCCGGGTGGCTGGAGGCGTGGCGCGACGCGGGGGGCGTCGCCGACGCCGCCGTGCTGCGCCGCGCCGACTCGCAGCACGAGCTGACCCGCCTGCACGTAGCCCGGGCGGTTTGGGACGCGAGCTGCGAGGACGGGTCGGTGCTCGTGGTGGGCTCGTCCACCATCGTGCGGGACGTGGACCTCGTGGCCCGCGCCGGGCAGCCGCTCCCCGTGGTGGCCAACAGGGGGCTCGCGGGGATCGACGGGACCGTGGCCACCGCCCACGGCGTGGGCCTCGGAACCGGGCGCCCCGTGCGCGCGGTGATGGGGGACCTCACCTTCCTGCACGACGCCGGGGGGCTGCTCCTGGGCGACGGCGAACAGGTCCCGGACGTGCACCTGGTGGTGGTCAACGACTCCGGTGGCGGGATCTTCCAGACCCTGGAGCACGGGGGCCTGGGGCTCGACGCGCGGTACGCCGCCACGGTGGAGCGGTTCTTCGGGACCCCGCACCGCGCGGGTATCGCGGAGCTGTGCGCGGCGTACGGCGTGGAGCACGTGCGCGCGGGCACGGCCATCGAACTCACCGCGGCCCTCGCCGCACCCGTGGTGGGGCGGCGGGTGGTGGAGGTGGTCCTGGAGCGGCAGACGCTGCGGGAGTTCAACGCAGCGGCCCGGGAAGCGGGCGCCCGCGCGGCGGAGGAGCACCTGGCACGCGGCTGACCCGCCTCCCGGGGTGGGGAACGCCCGGGGCCACTCGCTAGCATGGCGGCATGAGTGAACAGACTTCCCAGCAGAACCCCGTCCGCACCGCACTGGTCACGGGCGCGACCCGCGGCATCGGCCGCGCCGTGGCCCGCGACCTCGCGAAGGACCACGTGGTGTTCGTGGGCGGGCGCTCGGAGCAGGACGTGGAGCGGCTGCGCGAGGAACTCTCCGGGGTGGGCCCCGGGACCCGGCCCTTCGTGGCGGACGTCACCTCCGACGAGCAGGTGGCCGCGGCGTGGGAGCCCCTGGCGCGGGAGTTCCCGGGACTGCACGTGCTGGTGCACTCCGCCGGGATCGCCCCGCAGTCCACGGTGGCGGACGCCCCGCGCGAGATGTGGGAGCAGATCTTCGACGTCAACGTGGTGTCCGTGGCGCAGCTGACCCGACTCACCCTGCCGCACCTGCGTGCCGCCGGTGGTGACGTGGTGGCCATCAACTCCGGGTCCGGCTTCACCTCCCGCGCGTCCTCCGCGCTGTACTCGGGCACCAAGTTCGCGCTGCGCGCGCTCACGGATGCGCTGCGGGAGGAGGAGCGCGAGCACGGCGTGCGCGTGTCCTCGGTGCACCCCGGGCGCGTGGCCACGGACATGCAGCGAGAGCTGCACGAGTACATGGGCCAGGAGTACCGCCCCGAGGACTGGATCCAGCCCGAGCAGATCGCCGCGGCGGTGCGCATGGCGGTGGACGCCGAACGCGCCTCGGCGGTGGAGGTCGTCTCGGTGCGACCCTCCGGGATGCGCTGACCGGGCGGGGCTAAACGCCCATCCACTCGGCCTTGAGGGAGTCCGCGGTCCCGTCACGCGTGATCCGCTCCAGCGTGCGGTTCACGGCGTCCAGGATCTCCGTGTTGCCCTTCTTCACGGCCACCCCGAGGTTCTCGTTGGTGTCCACGGTCTGCACCAGACGGAAGTCGGGATGCTCCCTGGCCTGCCGGGACAGCGTGGAGATGTTGCCCGACACGGCCTTGACCTTGCCGGAGCCCAGCGCCCGGAACATCAGGTCCGCGTCCTCGTACTCCCGGACCGTGAGCTTCCTGTCACTGGCGTACTGCGCTCCCGAGGTGGCCCGCTGGACCCCCACGGTCCGTGTGCCCACCGCAGCGAAACCGGTGATCCCGGAGTCCTTGGTGGTGAGCAGGGCGATCTGGTCGTTGAAGTACGGTTCGGAGAAGTCCACGGCCCTGCGCCGCGCGGGCGTGATGGTGATCCCGGAGATGGCGGCGTCGCACCGCCCCTCGTCCAGGGCCGCACCGGACTCCAGGGTGTGGAAGTCCGCGCGGACCACCCGCATGGTCCTGCCCATGTCCCGGGCGATCTCCTGCCCCAGGGACATGTCGAATCCCACGGTCTCGCCGTCGCGCTCGAACTCGAACGGGGCGTACGGCGAGTTGGTGCACACCGTGAACGTGCCCGGGCCCTGACTCGCCCGTGCGTCGTCGTCCGACGTGCTCCCGCACCCCGCGAGGGCGACGCCCGCGGTGCAGACGGCGGCGAGCGCGGACGCGAACCGGCGCGGAGCGGGCATGGGTACTCCTCGTTGAGCGGGCCTGAACCTGGGGCGATCGTACTACGCACCCCACCCGGAGGGGTGCCGGCCCGCGGCTGGCCCGGCGTCACCGGGCGGGCAGCGACTCCAGCATGGGCCGCAGCTTGGCCCAGGTCTCGGCGAGCTCGGCCCGCGGATCGGACTCCGCCACGATCCCGCAGCCGGCGCTCACGCGGGCGGTGTGTCCGTCCAGCTGGACGGCCCCGCGCAGGGCGATGCCCCACTCGCCGTTCCCGGCGCCGTCGAGCCATCCCACGGGTCCGGCGTAGAGCCCGCGGTCCATGCGCTCGAGGTCCTCGATGACCGCGCCGGCCGTCTCGGTGGGGGTCCCGCACACCGCCGCCGTGGGGTGCACGGCCTCCGCGAGCTCCAGCGCGGAGGGCAGGGTCCCGTCCACGCCGGCGCGCAGCCGGGCGGTGACGTCCGAGGCCAGGTGCCACACGTTGGGCAGCGCCAGGATGAAGGGGTGCTCGCCGCCCGAGACCTCGTCCGCGTACGGGGAGAGACCCGCGATCAGCGAGTCCACGGCGAAGCGGTGCTCGCGCTGCTGCTTCTCGGAGCCACCCAGCTCGGTCACCGCGAAGTCCTCGGGGTTCGCGCCCTCGGGCAGGTCCTGGCGGTCCAGGGTCCCCGCGAGCACGCGCGCCGAGGCCGTCCCGCGGTGCACGCGGACGAGCATCTCGGGGGTCGCGCCCAGCAGCCGCCCGGCGCCTCCGGGGGCGTCGTGCTCCGCACCCAGCCGCACGCAGTACGTCCAGCACGTGGCGAAGCGGTCGCTGAGCCGCCCCAGCACCGCACCGAGGTCGATGGGCTCCCCGGTGTCCACCACCACGTCCCGCGCGAGCACGAGCTTGTCCAGCTCGCCCGCACGGATCATGCCCACGCCGTCCGCCACGGCGGCCATCCAGCGCTCCTCGTCCAGCGCGCCGGGCACGGCCGTGGGGTACGACGACGCCGCGGCGCCGGCCGCTGCACCCCTGCCCGTCCCCGCGCCCCCCGCGCCGGTGGGGGCGAGGCGTGCGAGGCGCTGCCAGGCGGCGTCGACGTCCCCGGGCGTGGGGGCGGCGGTGCCGTCCGAGATCAGGGTGAGCCAGGCGGCGTCGTCCGAGGTGCCGATCACGAGCTCCGGGACCATGAGCCCGGACTCCACCGTGGAGGACGGCGCGAACGCGAACGCGCCGAAGCCCACCAGTCCGGTGCCCGGCCGGTCCACCCGGTCCATCACGGCCGCGTCCTGGCTCACGGCGTCCCACCACACGCGGGCGGAGGTGAACCGCGTGCCGCCGCGGACCCGGAAGGACGCGGCGCGTCCGAGCCCCACGAGACCGCGGCCGCGCATGATCCACGTGGCCGGGTCCTCGCTCGCCAGCAGCCGGCGCACGTCTGGATCACGCGCGAAGTCCGCGGCCGAGGGGACCTCCGAGAGGGGCAGCGTGAGCGCGCTCAGGCGGGGCGCGGGGAACTCTGTTGTCATCGCCCACCAGCATAGGACGCGCCGGGCGGCCGGTCCGCCCGCGCCCGGGGAGAACCGCCCGTGAGCACGGGTACCCCGGCACGTGCCCGCCCCGGGCCGGTGCGCGCGTCACCCGGGCGGCGGGTGCGGTGCGGACGGCGTCGGAGGGCGGTGACACAATGAGCGGTGATTCGTCCGGGGGACGGCGCACCGAGTGGTGCGCGCCCCGCTGCCGAGAACGCGGAGGGCTGCGGCGCAGTGAAGGTCTTGATCAGCGGGGGTGGCCCCGCCGGTGCCACGGCGGCGTACTGGCTCGCGAGCCAGGGCATCCCCGTCACGGTGCTGGAGAAGTCCGGCTACCCCCGGGAGAAGGTGTGCGGGGACGGGCTCACACCGCGGGCCGTGCGGCAGCTGCGCCTCATGGGCCTGCCCCACGCGGAGGTGGACGGGTACGCCCGCAACCGCGGTCTGCGCCTCGTCGCCGCCGGGCGCACCGTGGAGTTCCCGTGGCCCGAGCTCAGCGACTTCCCCTCCTACGGACTCGTGCGCACGCGCGCCGGGTTCGACGAGGACCTCGTCCGGCATGCCCGGCGGGCCGGTGCCCGCGTGATCGAGCACCGCTCCGTGCGGGACGTGCTGCGGGACGGCACCGGGCGGGTGGTGGGAGTGCGCGCCACCGTGATGGACCCGGCCACCGGCCGGCGCACGGCCGAGACGGAGGAGTACCGGGCGGACCTCGTGCTCGCCGCGGACGGCAACTCCACGCGCACCGCGGTGGCCGCGGGGCTGCACCGGCGCACGGACCGCCCCATGGGCGTGGCCGTGCGCACCTACTACCTCTCCCCGCGCTCCGAGCTGGAGTGGATGGAGGGCTGGCTCGAGCTCGCGGACGGCTCCTCCCCGCAGCGCTCCCTGCTGCCCGGCTACGGCTGGGTGTTCGGCGTGGGGGACGGCACCGCGAACGTGGGCCTGGGCATCCTGGACACCTCACCCGCCTTCGGGACGCTCGACTACCGCTCGGTGCTGCGCGACTGGGCGGCCTCGATGCCCGCCGAGTGGCACTTCGACCCCGAGCACCAGGTGGGTCGCCCCGGTTCGGCCGCCCTGCCCATGGCCGGCAACCGCACCCCCCACTACGCCCCCGGGCTCATGCTCCTGGGCGACGCCGCCGGGCTGGTCTCCCCGTTCAACGGCGAGGGGATCTCCAACGCCATGGAGTCCGCGCTGTTCGCCGCCTCGTGCATCGTGGACGCCGCCGGGGCCAACGGCGCCCAGCAGCGAGAGAACGCCCTGGCCCGCTACCCGCAGCTCGTGCGCGCGGAGTGGGGGGCCCACTTCACGCAGGGGCGGGCGCTCGCCGAGCTCATCGGCCACCCCGCGGTCCTGTCCGCCGCCGTGCGCGCCGGGATGCACGTCCCGGCGCTGATGCGCTTCGCGGTCCACGTCATGACGGAGCTCTCGGACCGCCCCGCCCGAACCGCGGCGGACCGCGCCGTCGCGGTGCTGGATGCACTGACGCCCGCGTCGTGATTTGTCGATAGAGTGGTGGACCGTGACTGAACCCAGCCGCCTTGATGGCTCCCTGCGTCTGCCCGCAGGCTTCGAGCTCATTGCCCAGGATCCCCGCCTGGGTCCCCTCATGCTGCGTTCGCTCGAACGCGTGGAGGAACGGCTGGGGGAGGCCGTGCACGCCACGGACCGGCTCGCGGACGTCACCGCCCGCCACCTGCTGGCCGCCGGCGGCAAACGCGTGCGCCCGCTGCTCGCGCTGCTCGCCGCCGAGGTGGCCGGCAGCGTCAACGAGGACGTCATCGAGGCCGCCGTGGTGGTGGAACTGACCCACCTGGCCTCCCTCTACCACGACGACGTGATGGACTCCGCTCCCATGCGCCGCGGCGTGCAGACCGCGCACACCGTGTGGGGCAACACCGTGGCCATCCTCACCGGTGACATGATCTTCGCCCGCGCCTCCGCCCTGGTCTCCGCGCTGGGCCAGGAACCGCTGATGATCCAGGCCACCACGTTCGAGCGTCTCGTGATCGGGCAGCTGAAGGAGACCACGGGACCCGCCGAGCACGAGGACCCCGTGTCCCACTACGTGGACGTCCTCTCCGGCAAGACCGGCTCGCTCATCGCCGCGAGCGGACAGTACGGCGCGCTGCTGGGAGGCGCTCCCCGCTCCGTGGTGGAGCTGATGGTGGTCTACGGCGAGAAGGTGGGCCTCGCGTTCCAGCTCGCGGACGACATCATCGACCTCACCGGGCACCCGGACGTCTCCGGCAAGACCCGCGGCACGGACCTGCGCGAGGGCGTGGACACCCTCCCCGTGCTGCTGCTGCGCCGTGACGCCGCCGGCCCCGACCCCGCCGTCGCGGCCTCCGCACACCACGTCCTCCGTCTGATCGACGGAGACCTCACCGACGACGACGCCCTGGCCACCGCCGTGGCCGCCGTCTCGGACCACCCCGCAGCCGCCGAGGCCTGGCAGATCGCCAACCGGTGGGCGGACGAGGCCATCGCGGCCCTGGCACCACTCCAGGACTCCGTGGCCAAGGCAGCACTGATCGAATTCGCCCACGCGGTGGTACACCGCCACGGCTGAGTTCTCAGTAAACTTGAGGAATTCATCGGCCACTTGCGCGCCGTAGCCCGTCCTGGCGCGCCTGTGGGCACTCTTCCCGTGTGAGGTTCACCCATGTCCACAGAGAAACCACGTGGCGGCGCCGCCAAGGAAGCATTTTCCGGGCGCACCATGTTCATCTTCGCCGCGATCGGCTCCGCCGTCGGTCTCGGCAACATCTGGCGCTTCCCGTACGTCGCGTTCGACAACGGCGGCGGCGCCTTCATGATCCCCTACCTGGTGGCACTGCTCACCGCCGGCATCCCGCTGCTCATGCTGGACTACGCCATCGGTCACCGGTACCGCGGGTCCGCGCCGCTGTCCTTCCGCCGCCTGCACCCCAAGCTGGAGACCATCGGGTGGTGGCAGCTGTGCATCTGCGTGGTGATCGCGATCTACTACGCGCTGATCATCGGCTGGGCCATGCAGTACACCGTGTTCTCCTTCGGCAAGGTCTGGGGCGATGATCCAGCGTCCTTCTTCATGAAGGACTACATGAGGGTCTCCGACCAGGTGACCATCGGCTTCGACTTCATCTGGCCCGTGTTCATCGCCACCGCCATCGCCTGGCTCGTGCTGCTGGTGGTGCTCATGCTGGGCGTGCAGAACGGCATCGGCAAGATGAACGTGGTGCTGATCCCGCTGCTCGTGGTCATGTTCCTCATCATGGTGGGCATGGCCCTGACCCTGCCGGGTGCCGCCAAGGGGCTGGACGCGCTGTTCACCCCGTCCTGGGGCGCCCTGGCGGACTCCTCCGTGTGGGTGGCCGCGTACGGGCAGATCTTCTTCTCCCTGTCCGTGGGCTTCGGCATCATGGTCACCTACGCGTCCTACCTCAAGCCCCGCTCGGACCTCTCCGGCTCCGCCCTGGTGGTGGGATTCGCCAACTCGTCCTTCGAGCTGCTCGCGGGCATCGGCGTGTTCGCCGCCCTGGGCTTCATGGCCAACGCCTCCGGGACCCAGGTGGCGGACGTGGCCACCTCCGGCATCGGCCTCGCGTTCATCGCGTTCCCGGCCATCATCTCCCAGGCGCCGTTCGGCACCCTGATCGGCGTGCTGTTCTTCGGGGCCCTGGCCTTCGCGGGGTTCACGTCGCTGATCTCCATCGTGGAGGTCATCGTGGCCGGCGTCCGCGACAAGCTGGGGCTCTCCCGCCCCGCGGCCGTGTCCCTGGTGGTCATCCCGCTGGCGGCCCTGTCCCTGCTGTTCTTCCCCACCACCACGGGTCTGAACCTGCTGGACGTGGTGGACTCGTTCGTGAACAACTTCGGCATCGTGACCGCGGCCCTGATCTCGGTCATGCTGCTCTCGGCCGGCTTCACGGCGCTGCCCACCCTGCGCGACCACATCAACTCGGTCTCGTCCTTCAAGCTGGGCCGCACCTGGATGATCATGGCGGGCGGCATCACGCCGCTGATCCTGGGCTACATCCTCATCGACCAGGTCACCAAGACCGCGTCCGAGGGCTACAACGACATGCCGCAGTGGTTCGTCAACACGTTCGGCTGGGGCATGGCCGCGGCGCTCGTGGTGATCGCGTTCCTGCTGTCCCGCCTGCCGTGGAGCAGGCGCACCGCGGAGGCCTTCACCAGCCCGGCACCGGCCATCCAGGACGCGTACCTGGACCGCAAGGCCATCGCCCGCCACGACCCCCTGACCCACTACACCGGCACCGCCGGTCGGACCGCCGCGCTGGACCAGGACTTCTCCCTGCGGGCGATCGACCGCGGCACCGTGGTGCGCAAGGACGCACCGTGGGCCCACTCGGCGGGGGAGAACGTCCCCGACGGCGCCGATCGTGCTCAGTCCCGTCCAGCCACCGGTTCACAGTCCCGCCCCACCGAAGGAGAACTCTCATGAGCTCCACCGCAGTCATCATGATGGTCGTGGCCATGGTCATGGTGTGGGGCGGGCTGCTGCTCGCTCTCGTCAACATCAAGCGCTCCCCGGAAGAGGTGGACGAGCTCGACACCCCGTCGGACGCCGAGCACGCCGCGGACCGGGACGGTTCCGCGTCCACCGCGGCGACCGCCGGCACCGAACCGGAACGGGACCGCGTCTGATCCCCGGCACCACACGGTGAAGGCCACCCCCGGCATCTCGTCGGGGGTGGCCTTTTCCGTGGGACGCAGCCCGCAGCCGGCAGCCGGCAAGCGCGTAAGCCGGCAGCCCACAGCCCACAGCCGGCAAGCCCACAAGCCCCGTAGCCTTCAGCCGACAGCCCGCAAGCCCCAGCCGGGGCAGCCCGCAGCTTACGGCCCGAAGCCCACCGCCCACGCCGTGCCGGGTGTCCGGCGGGGCCGGAACCGGGCGGCGGTGCCAGGGCCGTGCCAGGACCGGGTCAGCGGCGGGGGAGCCGGGGCGCGCGAGGGGCGCGGACGGCGTCGAGCACCAGCAGCACCACGGCGCACCACACGAGCCCGAAACCGGCCCAGCGCTCGGGCGGCATCGCCTCGTGGAACAGCGCGGTGGCCAGGATGAACTGGCCGATGGGTGCCACGTACTGGATCATGCCCACGGTGCTCAGCGGCAGGCGGGACGCGGCGGCACCGAACAGCAGCAGGGGCACGGCGGTGATGACGCCCGCCGAGAGCATGAGCAGCAAGTGCCCGGGACCCTCGGAGACCAGGGTGATGCCGCCGTGGGCACCCAGGAGCGCCACGGCCACCAGGGCCAGCGGGGTGATCATCGTGGTCTCGGCCGCCAGCGTGACCAGGGCCGGGTAGCGGGCGCCCAGGCGGGACTTCACGAGACCGTAGAAGCCGAACGAGAACGCGAGCCCCAGGGACAGCCAGGGGACGGCGCCGTAGAACACGGACATCACCAGCACCGCCACGATCCCCACTCCCAGGGCGGCCCACTGCAGCGGACGCAGCTTCTCGTGCAGCACGAGCACGCCCAGCAGGATGGCCACGAGCGGGTTGATGAAGTACCCCAGGGAGGCCTCGAGGGTGCGCCCGGTGGTGGCGGCCACGGTGTACAGCAGCCAGTTCCCGGCGATCAGCACACCGGCCACGCTCAGCGCGAGCACGGCCTGCCCGTCCCGGAACACCCGGAGGAACTGCCGCAGCCCGCGGGTCACGGCGAGCAGCAGCAGGCAGAACACGAGCGAGAAGAGGATGCGCATGGCCACGATCTCGTACGGACCGGCCGGGGCCAGCAGCACGAAGTACAGGGGCAGCAGCCCCCAGATGGCGTAGGCGCCGAAGCCGTAACCGACTCCGGCCCGGACCCGACTCTGGTGGTCGGGATCCGGGCCGGGGCTCAAGGTGTCAGTCACCGGAGCATCGTACCGCCGGTGCGTTCGCCTCAGGAACGCGGGGCGGCGCTCACAGGTCGAAGAAGCGGCTCAGGAAGCCGCGCTTCTTCTTGCCCTTGCGCTCGGCCTGCTCGTTCGTCTCGACCTCCTCGCCGTCCACCACGGCGGGGGCGGAGAGGTCGTCGTCCGCAGCACCGGGGCCGGCCACGGTCTCGCGGTCCACCACCTCCTCGTGGGCCACCCGTTCCTCGCGGACGGGGTGCTCCTCGGCCGCGGGGGCCGGTGCTGCGCGATCCGCGTCCCGCGTCGTCTCCGCCGGCACGTCGTCGGGTGCGCCCGGCTGGGTGGCGGCGAACTCGGGGTCCGGGATGCGGGACATGGCCGTGGTGTCCGGGTGCGGGGAGGCCTGCGGTCCGGCGGTGGCGGCGCCGTCCTGCGGGCCGGGCAGCACGGTGGTCTCCACCCGACCCGGTTCGGCGGGCCCGGGGGTGGGCTCCTGGTCGAAGGGCAGGTCCGCGTCCCGCACCTGGCTCGCGGGGACGGCCACGTCCCCCTCGGGCTGCGCGGGCTCCGGGGCCTCGATCTCCTCGGGGGACAGCTCGCTGGGCAGTGGCTGCTCCTCGGCGGCCGGGGCGGACGACGCCGCTGCGGCGGCCTCCTCACGCTCGCGCCGCTTGCGCTCCGCGGCCTCGGCGCGCTGCTGCGCACCCAGCTGCTCGGCCCGTCCGCCGGCCGCCCGGCGGTCCTCCAACAGGGCCTCGCGGTGGGTCTGCGCCTGGCGCTCGAGCTCGCGCAGCTCGTCCTCGCCCACGGCGGGCTCGGCGGGCTCCACACCCGTGATCTGGTGCTCGTCGAACCAGAACCGCTGGGCGCCGTCGTGGACCGTGACCACGCAGGTGGCGTCCGTGTCCCACTCCACGTGGGCGCCGCGCAGCTTGGCGTAGCTGGCCACCGCCAGGTTGTGGTCCACCGCGGTGTCCGTGGTGAGGGACTCCCCGATGACCTGCATCATGCGCTGCTCCGTGAGCCGCGGCAGCTCGAACTGCGGGCCGTCCAGCAGCAGCCACGCGGTGATGTTCCCACCGGCGCGCGCGGGGTAGTGGGCGTACAGGCCCGTGGCGGCCTTCGCGGCCAGGGTCAGGCGGCGCGCCAGTCCCTCCTGCAGGGGCAGCTCGTCCGTGGTCAGCTCCGCGACGCCGTGGCGCTCACCCGTCTGCCTGGTCTGCACCGCGGCGGAGACCACCTGGGGGTCGAAGTGGCCCAGCTCCTGCCACGACCAAACGAACGAACCGCGCGCGGCGGACTCCGTGCCCAGCAGGTACGGGGTCAGGGTGACCGGCGGCTCGGTGCGCAGGGTGAACGACGGCGCGGAGAAGTCCACGTCCCAATCCGCACCCTGGGACAGCTCGGCCAGCACCGCCTGGTATTCGGTGGAGATGAAGATCGACGCGTCGATCAGCTCCTGCAGAGTTTTCGTCATGATCCCAGGCTAACAACTGGTGCAGGCCCCCACGGCCCGCGTCCGGGGCCGGGGCGTGCTCGGGGCCGCGCGTCGTCCGGCTGACACGACCGGGCCCGTTGGTGCGGCGGACGCGACCGGGGCGACGGTGCGGCGTCGTGCCCGGGGCGACGGTGCGGCGGACGCGACCGGGGTGACCGTGCGGCGTCGTGCCCGGGGTGACCGTGCGGCGTCGTGCCCGGGGTGACGGGGCGCACATTGGTTAGGCTGGGCGTGCGCGCGGCCCGGAGCCGTCCGGGGAGCCGCGCACCCCCACCACCACCGGGCCCGGTGCGACCGGGTCGAAGGGACACTGACGCGCCATGAGCTCTGCACCCCAGTCCGCATCCGACACCCCCGCCCGCAGCGAACGGGAGCTCGTCTCCCGGGTGGGCGAGTGGGTGATGTCCGTGCTGCGCACCGAGCCGGGGTGGGACTCCATGCTCGTGGAGTTCAAGCCCCAGGGCGGCAGGGTGCACCTGCGCGTGGTCGAGAACCGCGGCGGCACCGTGATCCCCGGAGCGGCCGGTCCCGTCAAGGAGGACAGCTCCGTGCTGGAGCTCATCTCCGAGCTGCAGCGTAGCTGCCACGTCCCGGGGCGGGGGAGCTGGTTCTCCGCGGCCGTGACGCTCGTGGCGCAGGGCTGGCCCGAGCCGACCCTGCACACGAGCGCCTCCTACCACTTCGAGGACATGCCCCACACCTACGCGCAGGAGGGCCCGTACACCGGCGCGGACGTCCTGGCCCAGCTGAGCGAGTTCCCGCGCACGCAGGAGCGCACGCCCCTGTGGGCCGTGGAGCTGGCCGAGAGCGCGGGTCTCACCCTGCCGTACGCGGACCCCGCCGAGGACGAGTCCCACGGTGACGTCCACCCCCGGCTGCGGGCCGCCGCCGAGGCGTACGTGCGGGAGCCGGGCGAGCGCGCCCTGGCCGGGGCCCTGCGCGAGGCGCTGGCGGGCACGGTGCTGCTGGACGTCTCCGGTTCGCAGCTCGTCCCCGCGGCGGACGGCCAGCCGGTGGGCCCGGAGTCCCACATCCGGGTGCAGACGGTCTCCCAGCCGGACGGCCGGCGCGCCCTGGCGGTCTACACCGCCGCGGACGAGGCCCGGGAGATGTTCTCGCGCAGCAGCCAGGACACCGAGCGCACCGAGCCCATCCTGCTGCGCCAGCGCGCCAGCGCCGTGCTGGCCATGGTCGCGCAGGACCCGCAGTACCACGAGATCGTGGTGGATCCCGCGTCCGAGCACGCCCTGCGCATCCCGCGGGAGCAGATCGAGTGGGTGGCGCGTTCACCCCACAACGAACCCCTGAAGCAGGCGCTGCTGGACGACAACATGGCCAACGTGCTGGGTGCGCTGTTCAACCCGGACGGCCACCTGATGCTCGGGACCCGGGACGAGGGGGAGAACACCATCCCGGTGATGGTCAGGCCCGAGCAGGAGGGTGCCGCGCCCGACACCCTGCTGGTCTTCACCTCCGCCGCCGAGGTGGCCGCCCTGGACCCCGCCCTGACCGTGCGCTCCGCACCGTCCCGGCAGATCCTCGAGTTCGCGTTGGACGCGGGGGCCGCGGCCATCTGCCTCAATGCCATGGCCCCGGTGGCCACGCTGCCCACCGAGCAGCTGCGCGAGATGCTCGAGCTCATCGGCCGGCGCGAGGAGGGCGACGCCGCTGGGCAGGGCGGCACACCCGCACAGGACGGCTCCTCCGAGCAGAGTGCCGCCTCCGCGCCGGGCGGCGCGGGACAGGACGACGTCGTCGGGCAGGGCAGTGCGGCGGACCGGGACGACCGCCCGGAAGACGCCGGGCACTAGAGCGCACCAGGACGACGAACAGGCCCCGTACCCGCCGGAGCGGGTGCGGGGCCTGTTCACGTGGTCAGCGGCGCGCGGGGCGCGCGCTCACCGGTGCGGCTCAGATGCCGTAGGCGTCCGTGCCGGCGT
The DNA here is from genome assembly GCF_003226895.2 of Kocuria tytonis. Taxonomy (GTDB): domain Bacteria; phylum Actinomycetota; class Actinomycetes; order Actinomycetales; family Micrococcaceae; genus Kocuria; species Kocuria tytonis. Next base: position 1,152,109 of record NZ_PNJG02000001.1, on the reverse strand, counting down.
TGCGGGCCTCGGCCTCGCGGACGCGGCGACCGAGATCGGCGTCGACCTTCTCCCAGTACTGGAAGGCGGCCTCCTTGATGGTCGGGTCCGTGACGTCGCCGATGTGCCCGGCGATGTTCTCCACGGTCTCGGCCTTCTCCTCGTCGTTGAAGACCTCGCGGTAGAGGGTCCCGGCCTGACCGAAGTCGTCGTCCTCGGAGTGCAGGGTCGCGGCGGTGCGCAGCAACTCACCGTCGGACTCCCAGCGCATGTCGTCCGCCGCGGCCGGACCCGCACCGGCCACGGGCCCGCCCTTGGTGTTGGGCGCGTAGACCGGCTGGTTCGGGTGCTTGAACGTGTACCGCATGGGGCCGTCGTGCGAGTACGAGTTCTGCTCGGAACGGTACGGGAAGTTCACGGGCAGGTCCGCGAAGTTCGCGCCGATGCGGTGACGGTGCGTGTCCGGGTAGGAGAACACGCGGGTCATGAGCATCTTGTCCGGGGAGATCTCCACACCGGGAACGGTGTTGCTGGGGGAGAACGCCGCCTGCTCGATCTGCGCGAAGTAGTTCAGCGGGTTCTGGTTCAGCGTGAACTTGCCCACCTTGATGCGGGGGTAGTCCTTCTTGGAGATCGTCTTGGTGACGTCGAAGGGGTTGAACCGGTAGGTCTTGGCGTCCTCGTACGGCATGACCTGCACGTACATGGTCCAGGACGGGAACTCGCCCTTCTCGATCGAGTCGAAGAGGTCGCGGCGGTGCGCATCGGCGTCCTTGCCCGCGATCTCCTCGGCCTCGGCGCCGGTGAGACCCTCGGTGCCCTGGTCGGAGACGAAGTGGTACTTGATCCAGAAGCGCTCGCCGGCCTCGTTGCTCCACTGGTAGGTGTGGGAGCCGTAGCCGTTCATGTGGCGGTAGGACTTGGGGATGCCGCGGGGGCCCATCAGGTAGGTCACCTGGTGGGCGGACTCGGGCGACTGGGTCCAGAAGTCCCACTGCATGGTGTTGTCACGCATGCCGGAACCGGGCAGACGCTTCTGCGAGTGGATGAAGTCCGGGAACTTGATGCCGTCGCGGACGAAGAAGATCGGGGTGTTGTTGCCCACGATGTCCAGGTTGCCCTCGGTGGTGTAGAACTTCAGGGCGAAGCCGCGGGGGTCGCGCCAGGTGTCCGGGGAGCCCTGCTCGCCGGCCACGGTGGAGAAGCGGGCCAGCATGGGGGTCTTGGTGCCGGGCTGGAACACGGCCGCCTTGGTGTACCGGGAGACGTCCTCGGTGATCTCGAGCTCGCCGAAGGCGCCGGCGCCCTTGGCGTGGACCACGCGCTCGGGGACGCGCTCGCGGTCGAAGGCCGCCAGCTTCTCCACGAGGTAGGAGTCGTGCAGCACGATGGGGCCGTCCGCGCCCACGCTCAGCGAGTGCGCATCGGCGTTGGGGGCAACCGGCAGGCCCTCCTGGGTGGTCGTGAACGACCCGGTCTCGCGCAGGCCGCGCTCGTGGGCAGTGGTGTCAGACATGGTTCCTCCTGGGTGATGGATGGGATCCGACGAAAGAAGTGGAATTACTGAGCCACAAGGGTGTCCGCCGCGATGTCGTGCTGACACTGCGGGCAGATGCCCCTGTACACCACCTCGGCGGACAGCAGCGTGAAGCCGTGGTCCTGCGAGGGGGTGAGACACGGTGCGTGTCCCACCGCGCACGGCACGTCCTGGATGAGGCCGCAGCGGGTGCAGTACGCGTGGTGGTGGTTGTCCCCGGTGCGGATCTCGTACCGCGCCGGGGATCCGGGCGGTTCGAACTTGGACACCATGCCGATGGTCGCGAGGTCCGCGAGGACCACGTAGACGGACTGCACGGACATGTTCGGCAGGACCGAGCGGACCTGCCGCACGGTGTCCTCCGCCGTGGCGTGCGGCACGGCGTCCACGGCATCCAGCACCGCGAGACGCTGCTTGGTGACCCTGCGCCCGTGGGAGCGCAGGTGCGAGGTCCACTCGTCCTGTCGGGGACGGGTGGCGGTCTCGGCGGTGGTCTCCATGCCCTTGAGACTAGCCTTATTCTGAGCAATTCATAACAGTTAGTGCGACCTAACCCGTGTTCCGGCGCGTGATTCCGGGCTTCGTGCCGGTACGGGCGCCCCACGCGGGCGGCGCCCCGGAGTCGGCAGCTGCACCACTTCCACCCGTCCGCCGACGCTCCGGGAGGCGTTCCACGTCCCTCGCCCCGGTGCCGCCCACCAGGGGTCGGAAGGAGTGGGGAGTGACCCCGGGGAGGAGTGGCGGCGGCGTCGTGGCACCGGTGCTGAAAAAAAGTTTTCGGATTCCGCGTCACGATCCGTCATCCCGCGCGTCTACACAGTGAATCGCGTGCGGGCTGCACAAGATTCCGGACGGCCCGATCGCTCTGGGGCCGACGAGCCGGTGCCACGGTCAGTACGGGGACGCATCACGTGGCGCACGGTGGGCGAGAGCGTCTCTCTGCCGGGCGGGCTGCCCGGCGCGGGGGAGAGAGAACGGTACTAGGAGACGGGGGCGGGATCGGCGGGGGGCCGATCTCGCCCCCGACCGGCTTCCCGTCCCTGTGTCCTCCCCCGTCATCCGGCGCCGCGGCCTGCCGCTTCCCAGCGGGGGCTGACACAATGGAGCAACGGTTCACCCATCCACGTGTCAGAGAGCGCCATGTCACACAGAGCAGGACCACGCCCCGGAGGCACCCCGGATCACGACGAGCAGCCCGCGAGCGACGCGCAGCTGCTCACCGCCGTGCGCGCGGGGGACTCCGCGGCGTTCGGGGAACTGTTCGAGCGGCACCGCGGGGCAGCGCTCGCCGTGGCACGCATGCACTCCCGCAACGAGGCCGATGCGCAGGACCTGGTCTCCGAGGCGTTCACCCGGGTGCTCGGGCTGCTCCGGGAGGGCCGGGGACCGCGCGAGTTCCTGCGGGCCTACCTGGTCACGGCCGTGTCCCGACTGGCCGCGGACCGCGCCAACGACCTCACCCGCACCCGCCCGGAGGCCCCGCAGCCGGACGGCCCGCTGGACCGCGTGGAGTTCTTCGACGACGTCGTGGTGCGCCAGGTGGACTCCGCCGTGGTCGCCCGCGCCTTCGCGTCCCTGCCCGAGCGCTGGCAGGAGGTCCTGTGGTACCTCGAGGTCGAGGGGCGCAGACCCCGCCAGGTGGCGTCCGTGGTGGGGGTCCGCCCCAACGCCGTCTCGGCCCTGGGCAAGCGCGCGCGGGAGGGGCTGCGCGCGGCCTACATGCAGGAGCACGTCTCCGCGCAGGCCCTGGAGGACTGCCACGAGTACTCGTCCCAGCTCGGGGCGTTCGCCCGCGGCTCCCTGACGCCGTCACGCACCAAGGTGGTCCAGGAGCACCTGGACCGGTGCTGCCGCTGCACCGCCGAGTACCTGCAGCTGCAGGAGCTCGGTCTCGGGCTGCGCGGCTGGATCCTGCCCGTCCTCGCGGCACTGCCCCTGTGGGGCGGCGCGGGCGGTCGCCTGGCCGAGGCCCTCGCGGGTCTGCCCCTGGTGGGGGCGGGCACCGCGGCGGCGGGCGCGCAGCTCGGCGCCACCGCCCCGGCCGCCCACGGCGCGGATGCGTCGGGCGGAACGGCGTCCGCCGGTGGTGGGACGTCCGCGGGAGGGGGAGGATCCCTCTCGTCGGCGGCGGGTGTCCTCACCGGCTCCGCCACGGGACTGTCCGTGGCCGCCGGGGCCGTGCTCGTGCTCGCGGTCTCCACCGTGGGCCTCACGAGCGTGCTCAACTCCCAGGCGGACACCCTCTCGGCCGGGCAGCACACCACCCAGCCGTCCCCCGACGACGACGCCGCCGGCGCCACGCCGAGTCGCGGTGCCGCACCGACGCGCGGGGCCGCGAAGAGCGACGGCGCGCGCGTCCCGGAACCCGCCGCCCCGGCGGGCCCGGGCGAGCAGCCGAGTGCCGCGGTGGAGGGGGACGGCGCTGCGGTGGAGGGGGGTGGTGCCGCGGATCACGGAACCGCTCCGAACGACCCCGTGCCGTCCGCGGACCGTGGGGGCGGGGACGCCGCTGCCGTGCCGAGCTCCGGTGCGTCGAGAGGCCCCGCAGCGGGTGCGGCGGTGCCGCGCCCCGAGGACCCGGGACTACCGGCCCCCGTGCCGTGGTACACCGCGCCGGGATCCGCACCCGTCCAGCCGACCATCCCGCCCACCTCGCCGATAGCCACACCAACGGTGCCGACGTCCGCACCCGTCCATCCGACGCCCACGCCCAGCACGAGCACTCTGCTGCCCAATCCGGCGCCCGGGGAGTCCAAGACTCCGGTGCCCCCACCGTCCGAGAACGTCCCGCCCGTTCCAGTTCCGAGCGAACCCGTTCCCCCGAAGGTTTCATGTGAGGAATTCATCCCGGGCTTAATCGATGTGTGTTTCCCCGGGTGACCCGCCCCGCACGGGACACCTGCCGGGTGCGCGTCCACGGGCATGGGGCCGGCCACGAAGGGCCACCCGGGAGGGTCGTCGCGGCCCTCCCGCACGACGACTGGGCACGAAGACAGCTTGTACAGCCACACGGAGGAGAACACTGAATGCACCGGCACCACAACGGCTTGAAGACGGTCCTGCTCCTGGGCGGGATGTGGGCGGTCCTGCTGGGCATCGGCTGGGTCATCGCGGGCACCACGCGCAGCTCGTTCTTCATCGTGCTGTTCGCGGCGCTCGGGCTGTTCGGCACGGCGTACAGCTACTGGAACTCGGACAAGCTCGCCATCCGCTCCATGCGCGCGGTCCCGGTGACGCCGCAGCAGGCCCCGGCCATGCACCGGATCGTGGGCGACCTGTCCCGGGCGGCCGGGCAGCCCATGCCCCGGTTGTTCATCGCCCCCACCATGAGTCCCAATGCCTTCGCCACCGGGCGCAACCCGGAGCACGCCGCGGTGTGCTGCACGGAGGGCATCCTGCAGCTGCTGGACGAGCGCGAGCTGCGCGGTGTGCTGGGCCACGAGCTCATGCACGTCTACAACCGGGACATCCTGACCTCGTCGGTGGCGGCCGCGGTGGCGGGAATCATCACCTCCGCCGCCCAGATGCTGCAGTTCGCGGCGATCTTCGGCGGGGGCCGCGGTGACGACAACCGCGGCGGCAACGCCCTGGTGGGTCTGCTCATGGCGCTGCTGGCACCCCTGGCGGCCACGGTCATCCAGCTGGCGATCTCCCGGACCCGCGAGTTCGACGCGGACGAGGACGGCTCCCGGCTCACCGGGGACCCGTTGGCGCTGGCCTCCGCGCTGCGCAAGATCGAGGGCGGTGCGGCCCAGCGCCCCATGGACCCCGAGGACCAGCGACTGGTTAACACCTCGCACCTGATGATCGCCAACCCGTTCCGCGGGGGAGCGGTCACCGGGCTCTTCCGCACCCACCCCGCCACCGGGGAGCGGATCGCCCGGTTGGAGGCCATGGCGCGCGGCGGCCGCGCGGACGGCCGCTGACCACCCGGGGCAGCGGGCGGCGTCATCCGGCGGGCACGGACGGCAGAAGGGCAGAAGGAGGAGCCCGTGAACACCGCTGACGGGTCGTCCTGCGGGCAGGAACGGCAGAAGGGCCGGGACGGTGGCTTCCGTCCCGGCCCTTCCGCGTCCGCTCAGCGGTAGTTCATGAACTGCAGGTCGACCTCCAGGTCCGCGCCCTTGAGCAGGGCGATCACGTCCTGCAGGTCGTCCCGGGACTTGGAGGAGACGCGCAGCTCGTCCCCCTGGATGGTGGCCTTGACACCCTTGGGACCCTCGTCCCGGATCAGCTTGGTGATCTTCTTGGCCTGGTCCTGGGCGATGCCCTCCTTGACGGCGGACTCGATGCGGTACTCCTTGCCGGAGGCGTACGGGTCACCGGCGTCCAGCGACTTCAGCGAGATGCCGCGCTTGACCAGCTTGGACTGGAACACGTCCAGCACGGCCAGGGCGCGCTCCTCGGAGTTGGCCTTGATCAGGATCTTCTCCCCGGAGAAGTCGATGTCCGCGCCCACGCCGCGGAAGTCGTAGCGCTGGGCCACTTCCTTCTGCGCCTGGTTCAGGGCGTTCGCCACTTCCTGCTTGTCCACCTTGCTGACCACGTCGAACGATGATTCCGATGCCACTGTCTACTCCTCGACTGCTCGGGTGCGAACCGGGGAACGCGGTGCGCTCACGCGTTCCAGAACTGCCTGACCCGGTCCGCGAGCTGGCGTCCCTGCGCGAGACCGGCCTCGAACGAGGGTATCCGACTCGCCGGATCCAGGGGGTTCGTGCCGAACGCCGCGTGGCTGGCCTCGTCCGCGGTGACGTGCAGTGCGCTGCCGGTCTCCTCGATCATGCGCAGCGACTGGTCCAGGGTGGGCCCGAAGGGACTCGTGGGCGGCTCCGGGTTGCACGAGACCACGAGCACCTTGTCGTACCCGGCGGCGAGGTCCGCGTTGGTCGCGGAGCGCATGCCGCCGTCCATGTAGGCGTGGCCGTCGATGTGCACCAGGGGGAACACCATGGGAACCGTGCAGCTCGCTGCCACGGCCTTCACCAGGGGCACGCCGCTCTCGGCGTCGAAGACCGTGAACTCGCCGTCCGCAGTGTCCACGGCGGTCAGTGCCAGCTTTCCCTCCGGCCACTCCTGCGGCAGCGGGTGGCCGATGCGCGCGAGCCACGCCTCCTCGCTCATGGCAGGGGTCGACGCCGCCGCCTGCGCCCCGATCCGTGCGCGCCCGTTCTGCGGGTCCGTGGCGCCCTGCGCGGCCGCCCCCATCATCTGCATGAACTGCTCCGGGTCGAACGGCGGGGCGGCCGATGCTGAGGCGGGCCGCTCGGCGTCGTCGTCCTGGGCGAGCTCCGCCTGCAGGGACTCCGTGCTGATGGCGCCGGCGCGCAGCCGCACCGCAACCGAGGACCCGGCGGACGTGCCCACCACGAGATCCGCGGCGCCGAGATCCGCCCCGGACTCGAGGAGCCCCGCGAGGAGACCGCTCTCCCACGCGATGCCTGCCGTTCCCCCGCCCCCGAGGACGATGGCGCGGGTTGTCGGTGTGGTGTTCTGCATGGTGTTCGCCTCCTGGCTGCGGGGTGCTCGGCCATCCCGTGGCGGGAGACCGGGTCCCCGGATGTGAATGCTCTGCGGCTCCATGATCAGGCGACTGATCAGTTGCGGTCAACCGTTCGGGCCGCGTCCTCGGCGATTTTGGGGCCCCGTGGCCCACCGTGTACTGTTGAGGTGCTTCGCCGCGCAGGACTCCTGCGTGGGCAGGGCGTCTCGGCAGGTTACCCGAGCGGCCAAAGGGGGCTGACTGTAAATCAGCTGGCAATGCCTACGGGGGTTCGAATCCCTCACCTGCCACCGAGATGATGTGCCGCACATCGATCCAGGGATTCCTCGGACCACACGGTCCGGGGAATCCCTTTTTTCGTGCCCGCCGGCGGGCCCTGTCCACCCGCAGGGCGTTCCTTGAGCCCGCAGTGAACGATCTGGAGAGCACGGGAACCGGACCCCTAGGGTGGGTGTCATGGCTACTGTTGACATCACCCAGGACACCCTGGGTCAGACCATTTCCGACAACGAGATCGTGTTGCTGGACTGGTGGGCGGAATGGTGCGGACCGTGCAAGCAGTTCGCACCCACCTACGAGGCCGCTTCGGAGAACAACCCGGAGATCGTGTTCGGCAAGGTGGACACCGAGGCCGAGCAGGGCCTGGCCGCCGCCGCCCAGATCTCCTCCATCCCCACGCTCATGGCGTTCCGCGAGGGCATCATGGTGTTCTCGCAGCCGGGCGCCCTGCCCGCGGCATCGCTGGAGCAGGTCATCGACGCCGTCAAGAACCTGGACATGGACGAGGTCCGCGCCGAGGTGGAGAAGCAGGCCCAGCAGGCCGAGTCCGCCGCCGCGCCGGAGGCCCCCGAGAACTGAGGCGCGCACGGCTCCTGAGCCGTGCTCCGGGCCCCGCGCCGGGGCAGCACGACGCAGAACGCCACGAGGGCGGTTCCCCCGACGGGGAGCCGCCCTCGTGGCGTCCCCGGACTCCCGGGCCGCCCGGCACCCGGTCCGGCACGGGGAGCGGGCGCTCCGCATGAACCGTCCCGCGCGGGCGGGGTTCGTCCGCTAGGCCGCGGAGACCCCCAGCAGGGACCCGATGAGGAACGTGGCGGCCAGGGCGATCGCGCCGCCCACCACCACGCGGATGGCCGCCCGGGCCACGTACGGGGTCTTCCCGAGCCGTGCGCCCAGCGTGCCGGTGAGCGCGAGCGCCACGAGCACGGCCGCGAACGTGATGGGGATCCGCCACTCCGGCGGCGGGAGGAGGATGGCCAGCATGGGCAGCAGCGAACCCACGAAGAACGCCAGGGCGGAGGAGATGGCGGCCGCCCACGGGCTGGCGATGTCGTCCGGGTCGATGCCCAGTTCCGCGTCCAGGTGGGCTCGCAGCACGTCCTTCTCGGACAGCTCGATCGCCACCTGGCGGGCGGTCTCCTCGCTCAGTCCGCGCTCGCGGTAGAGGCCGGCGAGCTCCTCGAGCTCGGCCTCCGGCATCTCCTCGAGTTCCCGCTTCTCCTTCTCGATGAGCGCCTCCTCCGAGTCCTTCTGGCTGGACACGGAGACGTACTCGCCCAGGGCCATGGAGAGCGCGCCGCCGATCACGGCCGCGGATCCGGCCACGAGGATGGGCCCGGTCGAGACGGTGGCGCCGGCCACGCCCACCACGGTGGCGGCCACGGACACGATGCCGTCGTTCGCGCCGAGAACCCCGGCGCGCAGCTTGTTGAGTTTGTCCCCCGACTTCTGGGCATGGGGTTCTGCCATGGTGTGCTGTGACATGGGAGTAGTGTGCGCCGGAATCCTCCGGTCTTCCAGGCAGGGCAGCCAAACCTCAGCCCGCGGGGTGGCGCGCGGAGGCGGTTGCCGGCCGGTCAGTGGTGGCGGTGGTCCTGCGGGCTGAGCCGCGGTCCGAACGAGGGTTTGCGGTGGCCGCTGGCCATGAGGAGCCGCACCACGCGCTGGCGGTGACCACGCCACGGCTCGAGCAGCTCGAGCATGCGCTCATCGGAGCCCGGGGCGCCGTCGAAGAACCAGCACACGTGGTCCGCCAGGTGGTAGTCGAAGACGCTCACCCCGTCCGGGTCCCCGTGGGTGCACTGCGTGATCTCCGCGGCGGTCCACGGCCCGATCCCGCCGATGGACTGCAGTGCGGCGCGGACCCGCGCCGGATCCGGGTCGAGTGCGAGGCGTTCGAGGGCGGGGGCCCGGTGCACCGTGCGCATCACGGTCGCCGACCGCGCCGGGTCCACGCCCGCGCGGTGCCACCGCCAGGACGGCACCCGCCGCCACTGCTCCGCGGTGGGTGGCACTCGCATCCCGTGCGGGGCGGGGCCGGGCGCGGGCTCGGCGATCCACCGCAGCAGGGCGCGGTGGGCCCGCACGGCCTCGAGCGCGGTCACCCGCTGCTCCAGGATCGCCACGACGGCGCGGTCCAGCACCGCACCCGTGGCGGTCAACCGCATGCCCGGGTGCGTGTGCCGTGCCCGCCGCAGTGCGTGCGGCAGCTGCTCGAACGCGGGGGAGGACTCGAACTCGTGCCACGTGTCCGCCTCGCCCACCCACCGGGGGGCGGAGGGCAGCCACTGCCGCGCTCCGGGGCCCCAGGCCGCCACGAGCACGTCCCGCTCGAGCGGGTTCGCCCCCGGCTCCAGCGGTGCGCGGGAGAACCGCGCGCTCACGGGCAGCCCGCGGCACCGGGTGGTGAGCCAGACGCAGTCCTCGCCGAGGACCCGCAGCGTGGGGTCCTCGCCCCCGCGACCGAGCACGCGCAGCGTCTGCCCGAGATGGAGGGGGCCGGACGGTGTCCAGCGCAACCGGGCGGGCTCCGCGGCCGCGCACGGACGTGCTCCGCCCCCCTGCCGCGCCGTCCGCACCTCCGTGGTCATGCGGTGATGCTGTCACGGGGCTCCGACACGCGGGGCGGGCCGGGGTATCCTGCCACCGGGCGCCGTGAGGCGGCTCACCTCCGCCCGGATACCCCGGATACCCCGGATACCCCGGATACCCCGGGTGCCCCGGGTGCCAGCGTGCCGTTCGGTTCGTCGCTCCCGATCGGCGGCGGGTCCCCCGCAGCCGTCCGCGGCCCGGCCACCGTGCGGTGCCGTGACGACCGTCCGGCCCCGCGCCCCGGACCGGCAGGGCCCCGCCCAGCACGACCGCGCACCACGACGCACACCCCTCGACCGCGGACGGAGGACCGGTGACGCACCACCCCTCGGGCCCCGACACCCCCGCCGCGGGTGGATCCCCCGCCGCTCCGGTCCGTTCCCGCTCCCGGGCCTGGGCGCACGCACGCGGGGCGCGGTTGCTCCCGGTGCTCGTGGGTTCGCTCGCCACCGCGCTGTACTGCGCGCTCTCGTGGAGCCAGTGGATCCGCTGGGACGTGCCCTCGTGGGACAACGCGATCTTCACCCAGCTGCTCTCCTCCTACGCATCCGGCCGCGGACCCGTGGTGGACCTCAAGGGGCACGGGTTCGACCTGCTGGGGGACCACTTCCACCCCCTGCTGATCGTGCTGGCCCCGCTGTACCGGGTGTTCCCCTCCGCCCTCACCCCGATGCTCGCCCAGGACGTGCTGTTCGGGATCTCCGCGGCCGTGGTCACGCGGTGCGCGGCACGGGTGCTGCATCCGGCCCCCGCGCTGGCCCTCGGAGCGGCCTACGCCCTGAGCTTCGGACTGCAGAACGCGGTGGCGGTGCAGTTCCACGAGATCGCACTGGCGGTCCCGCTGCTCGCCGCGGGCCTCTGCGCGCTCCGGGAACGGCGCTGGGTCGCCGCCGCCCTGTGGAGCGCACCGGTCGCACTCGTCAAGGAGGACCTCGGGATCACGGTGGCCGCGATCGGCGCCCTGGCGCTCGGCCACGCGGCGCGTCCCGGTCTGCACCGCGGCCTCCCCGCCGTGCGACGTCGCTGGGCCGGCTTCCTCTCGCCCCCGCCCCGCTCACCCGGTGAGCGTGCCCCGGGGAGCGCGGCGGCGGCGTCGTCGCCCCGGGGGACCGCTCGGGACGCGGGACGGGGGCCCCGGCGGCGGCACCCCGGGAAGGTGCTGCGGGACCCGGCGCTGCTGTGCGGGGCGGTGCTCGTGGTGTGGGGTGTGCTGGTGTCCGCGCTCGCGGTGGGCGTGATCCTGCCGGCGCTGAACCCCTCGGGGGAGTTCGCGTACGCGGACAAGCTGGACGTGGCCGGTCTGCTCCGGGACCCGGCGAGCGCGGTGATCCTGCAGGTGGTCCCGGCACGGAAGCTCGTGACGTGGTCGCTGCTGCTGCTGAGCGGGGCGGTGGTGGCCGTGCGCTCGCCGATCGCGCTCGCGGCGCTGCCCACCCTGGTGTGGCGCATGCTCTCGCCCAACGACGGGTACTGGGGTCCCGGCTGGCACTACAGCGCCGTTCTGATGCCCGTGCTCTTCGTGGCCCTGGTGGACGCGGTCGCGCGGCTGCGCGGTGACGCCGCGCGTGCCGGGTGGCGCTGGGACGCGGGCCGCGGCGGTCGGGATCCGGCCGGCGGGCTCGACCGGGACGCCGCGGCTCGCGAGGAAGACCCCGCGACGGCGTGGTCCCCGGGGAGGTCTCCCGGCACGGAGGCCACGGTGCTGCGGGCCATGGCCGCGGCCGCTCCCTGGGCGGCGCTGCTCGTGGGACTGCTGCTGAGCGCCCAGCTGCCCCTGGCCCAGCTGGCCGGCGCGTCCGCGTGGCAGCAGGATCCGCGGCACGCCGCGAAGGCCGCCGCCGTGGCGGAGGTGCCCCGCGGGGCCAGCGTGGCCTCGGACCTGTCCCTCATGAACGCCCTGGTGAGCCGCGCCCGGGTGCACTGGATCGGCAGCACGGGTGATCCTGCGCCCGAGTACGTCGTCGTGGACCGCTCCAGCGGCACGTGGGGGGACGCGCCCCCGCAGGACGTGGCGGACTACGCGCGGGACGTCTACGGCCGCGAGTACACCGTGGTGAGTGACGAGCAGAACATCGTGGTGGCGCGGTTGCGGTCCTGATCGTGGGCTACGGTGCGCTAGACTGGGTGCTCATCATCCCGGTTTCTCGTCCTTCGCCACCGTTTCGCCGTCAGCGGCATGTCGGTCCTGGACTTCAGCGGTAGTACCGCGCGCACCGGTGCCAGTCACTCATTCCACCGAAGCGAGGTTCTTCCGTGCCCACTGAATCCACCCCTGAGCACTCCGCCCCCGAGGGCGATCCCACCGCGGCTCCCGTGACCCACGAGGTCGAGACCGCGAACGAGTCCGAGCGCCCCGCCGCTCCCGCCGCGGACGAGACGTCCGAACCCACTCCTCCCACGTTCGCCGAGCTCGGCGTGGACGGCCGCGTGCTGGCCGCGCTCGACGAGGTGGGCTACGAGTACCCCTCGCCCATCCAGGCCGCCACGATCCCCGCGCTGCTCAGCGGCCGCGACGTCGTGGGCCTGGCCCAGACCGGCACCGGCAAGACCGCGGCCTTCGCGGTCCCGGCGCTGTCCAAGCTCGCGGAGCTCTCGGACCTGCACGGTCCCCAGCGCACCACTCGCGTGCTCGTGCTGGCCCCCACCCGTGAGCTGGCCCTGCAAGTGGCGGAGGCCTTCGGCTCCTACGCCACCCACCTGGAGGACTTCACCGTGCTGCCCGTGTACGGCGGCTCCTCCTACGGCCCGCAGCTGGCCGGACTCAAGCGCGGTGCGCAGGTGGTCGTGGGCACCCCCGGGCGCGTGATCGACCACCTGTCCAAGGGATCCCTCAAGCTGGACGACATCGCCTACGTGGTGCTGGACGAGGCGGACGAGATGCTGCGCATGGGCTTCTCCGAGGACGTGGAGAAGATCCTGTCCCAGACCCCCACCGAGAAGCAGGTGGCCCTGTTCTCCGCCACCATGCCCAAGGCCATCCGCCGGATCGCCCAGCAGTACCTGCGGGACCCGCAGGAGATCACGGTCAAGGCCAAGACCACCACGGGCACCAACACCCGCCAGCGCTACATGCAGGTCATGGGCCCCCACAAGCTGGACGCCATGACCCGCGTGCTCGAGGTGGAGGACTACGACGGCGTGATCGTCTTCGTGCGCACCAAGGCCGCCACCGAGGAGATCGCGGACAAGCTCAAGGCCCGCGGCTACACCGCCGCCGCGATCAACGGCGACATCCCCCAGAACCTGCGCGAGCGCACCGTGGACTCCCTGCGCGAGGGCAAGATCGACATCCTCGTGGCCACGGACGTGGCCGCCCGCGGTCTGGACGTGGAGCGGATCTCCCTGGTGGTCAACTACGACATCCCCCACGACACCGAGTCCTACGTGCACCGCATCGGCCGCACGGGCCGCGCCGGTCGCAAGGGTGAGGCCATCCTCTTCATGACGCCGCGCGAGAAGTACCTGCTGCGCGCCATCGAGAAGGCCACCCGCCAGCCCGTGGAGCAGATGCGCGTGCCCTCCACGGACGAGGTCAACCAGACCCGCAAGGACAACTTCGCGCAGCAGATCGAGGAGACCATCGAGTCCGAGGACCTCGGGCTGTTCCGCGAGCTGGTGGAGCGCTACGAGGCCGAGCACGACGTGGACGCCGTGGAGATCGCCGCCGCCCTGGCCGTGATCGCGCAGAACGGCCGCCCCTTCCTCGTGGAGGACCTCCCGGACGTGCCCCAGCGCAAGCGCGACCGCGAGCGCAAGGACGGGGACGGCCCCCGCAGCCGCCGCTCCCCGGGCGACGAGGCCGGCATGCGGACCTACAAGCTGGCCGTGGGCCACCGCGACCGCGTGGTTCCCGGTGCCGTGGTGGGTGCGCTCACGCACGAGGGCGGGCTCAACGGCTCGCAGATCGGGGCGATCGACATCCGCCCCACGTTCACCCTGGTGGGTCTGCCCGAGAACCTGCCCGCGGGCACCCTGGACAAGCTGTCCAGCACCCAGATCAACGGCGCGCCCATCCGGATCCAGGAGGACCGCGGGCCCGGCGGTGCGCGCAGCGGCGGGGGCAACCGCTTCCGCGGCGGCGACCGGGACCGCGGACCCCGCAACGACCGTGGCGGCTACCGGGCAGACCGCGGGGGCTACGACGACCGCGGTGACCGCGGTGGGTACCGCGACGACCGCCGCGGGTACCGCGACGACCGCGGTGGTGGGCGGCCGCGCGGCGGTGGGTCCTCCTACCAGGACCGCCCGCGCAAGAAGGGCTACCCCAGGAACAACGGCTACTCGGACGGTTACTCCGGCCGCTGATCCCGGCTGACCCGGTTCACGGCCACGGCCCCTCGCTCCCCGCGGAGCGAGGGGCCGTCGCCGTTCCGGGTTCGTTGCGCAGGGGGGAGCGGGACCCGTTTCCGGGGTGCTTCGACCGGGTGTTCGAGGGGTCCGGGCCGTTTTGTGCAACGCGCGACGATGCTGTTAGAGTGTTCCGCGTTGCCCCGATAGCTCAGTGGTAGAGCGCCATCTTGGTAAGATGGAGGTCCCGGGATCGATTCCCGGTCGGGGCTCTCATGGTGAGAACTCACGGATCCTCGTGATCCGTCCGATCCACCCATGACGTGGCGGTGTAGCTCAGCTGGTTAGAGCGCACGACTCATAATCGTGAGGTCGACGGATCGAGCCCGTCCACCGCTACCGTTCAGGCGCCGTTCCCCTCGGGGAGCGGCGCCTTTTCCGTGCTCGGCCTCGGTGCGGAACGCGCGCGTGCGCGCTGCGGCGGCCACGCGGCGTCGTCGGCCCGGGGCTGGCGAGGGGCCGATAGGCTGGGCGCACAGCCGTCCGTCGAAACGAGGAGACCATGGCCGTATCCCAAGACGTGGTGGGCACCACCTACCCGTCCATCCCCCCGTACCTGGTGGGGCGAGAGAAGATCCGCGAGTTCGCCGCCGCCGTCAAGGCCGCGGACCCCGCCCACCACGACGTCGCCTCGGCCCGTGCCGCGGGCTACACGGACCTCGTGGCGCCGCCCACCTTCGCGGTCGTCGTGTCCCAGCGCGCGGACGCGGCACTCGTGAACGATCCCGCGGCGGGCATCGACTTCTCGCGCGTGGTCCACGCGGACCAGCGCTTCACGCACCACCGCCCGATCGTGGCGGGGGACGAGCTCACCGCGGCCGTGACGGTGGACGCGGTGCGTCCCCTCGGGTCGGGGGCCATGGTCACCTCGCGCGTGGAGATCACCACGGTGGCGGGGGAGAAGGTGGCGACCACCGTGTCGTCGCTGCTGGTGCGGGGGGAGGAGCAGTGAACGTGGACTTCGAGAGCCTCGAGAAGGGCCAGCGGATCGGGGAGCGCCGGGTGGCGGTGTCCCGGGCGGACCTCGTGGCCTACGCGGGGGCCTCCGGCGACATGAACCCCATCCACTGGAACCGGGAGTTCGCACGGTCCGTGGGGCTTCCCGACGTGATCGCCCACGGCATGTTCACCATGGGCGCCGCGGTGTCCCTGGTGACCGAGTGGGCCGGTGATCCCGGGGCCGTGGTGGACTACCAGACCCGCTTCACGAAGCCCGTGGTGGTCCCGAACGCGTACGACGCCCGTGTGGAACCGAGCACGACGCTCACAGTGAGCGGCGTCATCGGTGCCGTGGACCCGGACGCCCGCACGGTCCGGGTGGATCTCACGGTCACCGCCCCGGACCTCACGGAACCGGACGCGGATCCCGCCACCGCCAAGGCCCTCAAGGTGCTGGTCAAGGCGCAGGCCGTGGTGGGGTTCCCCCACTAGGATTGGTCACCATGAACGCACCCCGCCTCTCCGAGCTCACGACCACGGCCGTGGGCGGTCCCGCCAGGCGCTACGTGGCGGCCACCACCGACGCGGAACTCGTGGCGGCCGTGGCCGCGGCGGACCGCGCGGGCGAACGCGTCCTGGTCGTGGGCGGCGGCTCCAACATCCTGGCCTCGGAGCGCCCGTTCGAGGGGACCGTGGTGCACGTGGCCACCCGGGGAATCACGGTCTCCGGCGGGTCGGAGGACCCGGCCGAGGCCCCGGACGGTGCACGCGGTGGCCGCGGCGGGCACGTGGTCGTGGACGTGGCCGCCGGGCACCCGTGGGACGAGCTCGTGCGCGAGACCGTGGAGCGCGGCCTCGCCGGCCTGGAGACGCTCTCCGGGATCCCCGGGACCACGGGGGCGACTCCGGTGCAGAACGTGGGTGCGTACGGCGCGGAGGTCTCCCAGACCATCACGCGGGTGCGGGTGTGGGACCGCACGGAGGGGCAAGAGCGCACCTTCACGTTCGAGGAACTGGAGTTCTCCTACCGGGACTCGCTGCTCAAGCGCAGCATGACCGACGGTTCGCCCCGCTACGTGGTGCTCGCCGTGACCTTCCACCTGGAGCCCCGCGAGGACTCCATTCCCATCCGCTACGCCCAGCTCGCCGCGGCACTGGGGGTCGAGGTGGGGCAGCGCGCACCGCTGGCCGTCGTGCGGGACACGGTGCTGCGGCTGCGGGGGAGCAAGGGCATGGTGCTGGACCCGGCGGACCGCGACACGTTCAGCACGGGGTCCTTCTTCACCAATCCCGTGGTGCCCGAGCTCGAGCTCACCGACCGCATCCCCGGGGACGCCCCCCGCTACCCCGTCCTGGATGCGCGCGGGCACACCGTGGACGGCGCGGTGAAGTTCTCCGCGGCGTGGCTCATCGACCACGCCGGGTTCGGCAAGGGCTTCGGGCTGCCGGGCACTCGCAACGAGCTGCTGGACCTGGAGGGGGTCGCCGTGGCGGACGGCCGGGCATCCCTGTCCGCCAAGCACACCCTTGCCATGACCAACCGGGGCGACGCCACGGGCGAGGACGTCGCGGCCGTGGCCCGCACGGTCCAGCGCGGTGTCGAGCAGGTATTCGGGGTCCGGCTGGAACCGGAGCCGGTCCTGCTCGGGCTGAGCCTCTGACCCTCCCGGCAGCCATGGGTTCCGAGTTCCACGAGGAGATCGAGCGCGGTGAGAGCGGCGGCCGCGTGCATGCCGCCGTGCTGCGACTGCGCGCGTGGTCCGAGCGGCACCCCGTGCTGCGGTTCCTCCACAAGGCCGTGGTGGTCGTTCTCGGCGGTGTCCTCGCGCTGGCGGGTCTGATCATGCTCGTCACCCCGGGGCCGGGATGGGTGTTCATCTTCCTGGGGCTCGGCGTGTGGAGCACCGAGTTCGAGTGGGCGCACCGGCTGAACCTGCGCATCAAGCGGGCGGCGCTACGGGTCTGGCGGTGGTGGTCCAACCTGATGGCGCAGCGGCGCTACCGGCGGGCCCGCGAGAAGCCCCACGCATGGCGCCAGGGGCCGCGGCACATGCGTGCGGCACCTGCCGCGGACTAGCCGCGTCACGGCCCCCAAAGCGGACTCACGCCGCGCCAGGGTCCCACGACGGCGGCGCACGGTGGTGTGCCGCCGGACCACCGTCCCGAGCGGGGTGCGCAGATCCCGGGAACGGGGCGCCCGGTGCGCAGGGCACCGCTCAGAGCGCTCCCAGGGCGATCTTGAGCATGCGGCGCACGGGTTCCGCGGCACCCCACAGCAGCTGGTCACCCACGGTGAACGCGGAGACGTACTGCGGGCCCATGGACAGGGGACGGATGCGTCCCACCGGGATCTGCAGGGAGCCGGAGGCCGCGACCGGCGTGAGGTCCCGCACGGAGTCCTCCTTGGTGTTGGGCACCACGGTGGCCCACTCGTTGTCCGCGTCCAGCAGCCGCTCGATCTCCGCCACGGGGATCTCCTCCCGCAGCTTGAGGGTCAGGGCCTGCGAGTGGGAGCGCATGGCCGCGATCCGCACGCACAGCCCGTCCACGGGGACGGTGTCCGCACCGGAACGGCCCAGGATCTTGTTGGTCTCCGCCTGGGCCTTCCACTCCTCCCGGGACCGGCCGTCGCCCAGGTCGGCGTCGATCCAGGGGATCAGGGAACCGGCCAGCGGCACGCCGAACTGCGCGGTGTCGAGCTCCCCGCCGCGCTGCCTCGCGAGCACCGCGCGGTCGATCTCCAGGATCGCGGACGCCGGATCCGCCAGCTCCCGTGCCACGGAGGCGTTGAGGTCCCCGAACTGGCGGAGCACCTCGCGCATGTGGCGGGCGCCGCCGCCGGAGGCCGCCTGGTACGTCATGGACGTGGCCCACTCCACGAGGTCGTTGCGGAACAGCCCGCCCAGGCCCATGAGCATGCAGGAGACGGTGCAGTTGCCGCCCACGAAGTCCTTCACGCCGCGGTCCAGGGCGGCGTCGATGACGTCGCGGTTGACGGGGTCCAGCACGATCACGGCGTCGTCGGACATGCGCAGGGTGGAGGCGGCGTCGATCCAGATGCCGTCCCAGCCGCCGGCGCGCAGCTTCCCGTGGACGGCCGTGGTGTAGTCCCCGCCCTGCGTGGTCACCAGGACGGGCAGCTTGGCGAGCGCCTCGAGGTCGTAGGCGTCCTGCAGCGTCCCGGTGTCGCCAAGACCCTCGACCGCGGGGGCCGCGCCCCCGGCGTCGGACGTGGAGAAGAAGACCGGCTCCAACCCGGTGAAGTCGTTCTCGGCGCGCAGGCGGTCCATGAGCACGGAACCCACCATGCCGCGCCAACCGATGAAACCTACGGCGGCGGGGTGTGAAGTCATGCCCGTCAGTCTACCGACGGCCGCCGCCCCGGCCCCCGGGGCGAGGCGCCGCGCTCAGTCCCCCTGCTGCGGGGAGGACGGGGAGGCCAGCACGTCCCGGTAGGCGGGGAACCGGTCCATGAAGTCCCGGACGTAGCTGCACGTCGCGTGCACCCGGGTGCCGCGCTCGCGGTAGTGCTCCAGCACGCGGGTCACGAGCACGCGGGCGTACCCCTTGCCGCCGAAGGCCTCGTGGACCACGGTGTGCTGCAGGTCCACCGTGCCGTCCGGGAGCACCGCCACGCCCAGGAAGCCGATGTGCTGCTCCCCGCGCCACAGCTCGAAGCGCGATCCTTCGGGATTGGGGACCACCCGCAGCTCGGGGTCGGTGCGCGGGGTGGTGTCGTGCGTCATGGCGGGGTCCTCCAGCTCGATCCGTGTGGGAGCCCCCATCATTGCAGGGCGGGGCGCGTGTGCTCGTCGATCCGGAACCGGGTGCCGTTGCCGGCCACCGCCCAGTCCTGGACCGTGCGGCGGGACCACGCGGCCCCCAGGCGGGGCGCGTGGGTGTCCCCGGGGACGTCCAGCTCCACGGTGGTCACGAGCACGCGGGAGAGCGGCACGCGCGGGTGGGCGGCCGCCTCCCGCCACACCCCCGGACCGCCGAGCACCCAGACCTCCCGCGCGGGGTGCGAGTCGGCGGGCGCCCCTTCGGCGCGGGCGATCAGCCCCAGTGCAACGTCCAGCGCCTCGGCGTAGGAGCCCACGGCCCACACGCGCTCGCCGTCCGCGGGCACGGACTCCGGGCGGGACGTGATCACGATGTTCGGGCGCCCGGGCAGCGGGCGCACCTTCTCGGGGAACGACTCCCACGTGCGCCGCCCCATGATCGCGGGGTGGCCGATCGTGGTGCGCGCGAAGAACTTCAGGTCCTCGCTCAGGTGCCACGGAAGGGCGCCGTCCACGCCGATCACCCCGGCGGGCGTCTGCGCCCAGATGGCCCCCACGACGACGTCGCTCGCAGCCCTCCCGGGCGCGGGCGCGGGCGTGGCGCGGGGACCGGGCGAAGCGGCGGCGTCGGCCGCTGAACGGTGCGCGCTCACACCGCCACCGGGGCCTTGATGCCGGGGTGGTGCCGGTAGTCGTCCACGGCGAAGTCCTCGTACTCGTAGTCGAAGATCGTCTCCGGGCGCCGCGTGAGCCGCAACGTGGGGTAGGGGTGGGGCTCGCGCGCGAGCTGCGTGCGCACCTGCTCCAGGTGGTTGGCGTAGATGTGGCAGTCCCCGCCCGTCCAGACGAACTCGCCCGGGACCAGGTCGCACTGCTGGGCCACCATCACGGTGAGCAGCGCGTAGGAGGCGATGTTGAACGGCACCCCCAGGAACAGGTCCGCCGAACGCTGGTAGAGCTGGCAGCTCAGGGCGTCGGGTCCGTCCGCGCGCGGCTGCACGTAGAACTGGAACAGCGCGTGGCACGGCGGCAGCGCCATCCGGTCCACCTCCGCCGGGTTCCACGCGGTGACGATGTGCCGGCGGGAGTCCGGGGTGGTGCGGATGGACTCCACCACGCGCGCGATCTGGTCGATCGTCTCCCCGTGCCCGGCGGGCCAGCTGCGCCACTGCACGCCGTACACGGGGCCCAGGTCCCCGTTCTCGTCCGCCCACTCGTCCCAGATGCTCACGCCGCGCTCCTGCAGCCAGCGCACGTTGGAGGAGCCGGACAGGAACCACAGCAGCTCCAGCGCCACCGAGCGGAAGTGCACGCGCTTGGTGGTCAGCAGCGGGAAGGACCCGCCGAGGTCGTAGCGGATCTGGCGCCCGAACACGGACAGGGTCCCGGTGCCGGTGCGGTCCGTCCGGGCGGTCCCGTGCTCGAGGACGTCCCGCAGGAGGTCCTCGTACGGGGTGGGGATGCTGGTCATGGGTTTCCTCTCACGACGCCGCTCGCGCGCCTGTGTCGCGTCAGTCGTCGAACGGGGAGATGATCTCGAATCCCACCGCGGGGGAGCGGCGGGAGCCGCGCGGCATGTGCAGCACGATCATCTGGCCGGGGCTGAGGTAGGGATCGGAGTCCGGCAGCTCCGCGGCCATGGCCGCGGGCATGTGCCGGGCCAGCACCTTCAGCACCGTGGGCAGCACGGGCCGGTGGGTGCACAGCACCACGGACCGCTCCGTGTCGAAGAGCTGCTCGGTGACCTGCGCGGCCCGCTTGGGGTGGCGCTTGTGGGTGGCCTCCGTGAGCTGCGGGCGCTCCTTGACCTTCGCGTTGTACTTCTTGGCGTACGGCACCACGGTGGACATGCAGCGCAGCCACGGGGAGGTGACGACCCGCTGGGGCTGCCACGCGGCGAGCAGCCGCGTGACCGCCAGGGCCTGCCGCTTGCCCGTGGCGGCCAGGGGGCGGTCCCCCTCGGCGCGCTGCCAGGACGAACGCGGTTTGGCCTTGGCGTGGCGGATCACGATCACCGGGCGGGTGGCCAGGGACCCCCGGGAGTGCAGCCGGGAGAGCTCGTCCAGGGGGGCGCGGTCGTCCGTGTTGGTCAGCAGCTCCCGGGCCTCGGGAACGGGGAGCCACAGCATCCGGTCCACCTCGTCGTCCTCCGGCGCCGCCGGGGCGAACGGTGAGACCTCCGCGGCCCAGTACCGCACCAGCTTGTCGTGACCGCGGACCTGGTACTCCGAGTCCCCGAGGGGCACCCCCAGGGTGATGCGCAGGCCCGTCTCCTCCCGCAGCTCGCGCACGGCGGTCTCGGGCAGGGTCTCGCCGTCGTCCTGCTTGCCCTTGGGCCAGGACCAGTCGTCGTAGCGGGGACGGTGGATGACCAGCACCTGGAGCTCGCCGTCGAGCACCCGCCAGCAGAGGCACCCCGCGGCGAGGATGTCGTACTTGCTCAGGGTGGTGTTCTTCGCCATGCTCTGCTCTCCGTGCTCAGAAGCTCGTGCCCCGCCCGAGTGGAGGGCGGGGAATCCGGTAACGATGGTAACGGGGCTCAGCCGCGGTACATGACGTCCACGTGCCAGCGCTCGAAGCCGAGGGACTCGTACAGCGCCACGGCGGCGGTGTTGTCCGCGTCCACGTAGAGCATGACCTCGGCCGGCCCCGCGTCCGCGAGGTGGTTGATGCCCGCGGCGGTCAGTGCGCGCCCGAGTCCGCTGCCCTGCTGCTCGGGGTCCACGCCCACCGCGTACACCTCTCCCAGCTCGGGGGCGTCCCCGGACGCGGGGTGCACCTTGGTCCAGTGGAACCCGAGCACGCGGTCCGGGTCCGCGGAGGAGACGGCCAGGAGGAAACCGCGGGGGTCGAACCAGGGGGCGTTCTCCCGGTCCTGCAGATCGGTGAGGGTGAGCCGCCCCTGCTCGGGATGCTCCGCGAACGCCCGGGCGTTGACCTGCAGCCAGGCCTGCTCGTCCCGGCCCACCTCGAACGCGCGGATCGCCACGCCGTCCGGCAGCCGCACGGGCATGGGCATGTCCGGCGCGCCGGCCACCGCGCGCTTGAACTGGTACAGGTCGCGAACGGGCGTGAGGCCGTACAGCTCGGCGAGCCGCCGGGCACCCGGCTGGTTGCCGTGCGCCCAGGCCTCCACGGTGCCGTCCACCGCGGCGCGCAGCTGCCCCGCCACGGCCGTGGCCACGCCCTTGCCGCGGTGTCCGGGGTCCACCGTGAGCTCCACGGTGAACGTGGACGCGGCGTCCTGCTGGGGCATCACCACGGCCGCGCCCACGAGGTCGTCGCCGTCCGTGGCGAGCACGCACGTGACGCCCGCGCGGCCGGAGCGCAGGTCCACGAGGGTCTGGTCCGAGAACGGCGGCTCGCCGTCCGCCCGCTGCGAGCGCGCGGCGAGGGCCTCGAGGTCCTCGGGGAATGGGATGCTGTCGTACGGGGTCACGGTCACGGACATGGAATGCCTCCTCGGTGGTGGAGCGGTCTGGCCCACGGTGCGGTGGGACGTCAGGCAGGAGGTTCCCTGCCCGCCGCGAAGCTGTACCCCACGTTACGCACCGTGGTGATCAGGTGCTCGTGGTCCGAGCCCAGTTTGGCGCGCAGCCTGCGGATGTGGACGTCCACCGTGCGGGTCCCCCCGTAGTAGTCGTAGCCCCACACCTCGGACAGCAGCTGGCTCCGGGTGAACACCCTGCCCACGTGCTGCGCCAGGAACCTGAGCAGCTCGAACTCCTTGAAGGTGAGGTTCAGGGCCCGCCCGGAAAGTTTCACGGTGTACGAGTTCTCGTCGATGCTCACGGCGCCCGCGCGGATCACGTTCTCGTCGGCCTGGCCCGCGGTGGGCCGGGGGCCGGCGACCGCCAGCCGCACGCGCGCCTCCACCTCCGCGGGTCCCGCGGTGTCCAGGACGACGTCGCTCACGCCCCACGACGCCGCCACGGCCGCGAGTCCGCCCTCGGTCACGCTCAGCAGCACCGGGACCGGGCGGTCGAGGGCGGAGAGCGCCAGGGCCGTGTTCCGTGCGGCCACGAGGTTGCGCGTGCCGTCCAGGACCACGAGGTCCGGTCGCCGGGGGCCGGTGAGGGCGGCGAGGTCGTCCAGCGGGTGCAGCTCCACCGTGTGGGAGAGCAGGCCCAGGGCGGGCAGCGCGGTCTCCGCGGCCTGGGCGCCGGGGACGAGCATGGCGATGTGGGACACGGTGGGATCCGCTCGGACGCGTGGGGGCCGACGCCGCTCGGGTCCGGCCCATGTCCGGGCCAGTATAGGTGCGCGGGAGGGGACGCGGACGGCCCCTGGCCCGAGCCTCGACGCCGGGCGGTTACGCTGAAACCAGGAGACCTGCCAGGTCCTCGCCCGCACCGGCCCGAAGGAACCCGACATGAAGTACGCGCGCATCGTCATCGCCGCTCTGGTGGCGCTGGTCCTTGCGCTCACCGCGGGTGCCATCGGGTCCTGGACGCCGCTGATCGTGTCCGTGGGGATGGCCGTGATGATCGGCGTGGGGTGGCCCGCCGCGGCCGGGATCCACGCCCGTCGGCGGCACAACGTGCTCATCGCCGTGGCGGGGACCCTGGCGTGCCTGCTCGTGCAGCTGGTCCCCTCGCAGCGGCTGGTGTGGCTGCCGGCCATCATCGGCGTGTCCTTCATGGCGGTGTGCGTGGCCGAACTCGTGCGGGGGGAGGGTGCCACGAACCGCCTGGAGTCCTCGCTCGCGTCCGTCACGGGGGTGCTGGCCGCGGTGGCATCCTCCGGCTGGATCGCCTTCTCGCGGGTCGCGCACGACCAGGGTCTGAGCGGGTGGCTCACCGTGGCGGGAGTGGGTGCGCCGCTGACCGTGATCCTCGTGGTGGCTGGCGCCCGGGTGATCTCCGCGGCGCCGGAGCACCTGCGCCGGCGGGGCATGATCACCCTCGGTGTGACCCCCGTGGCGCTGCTCGGAATGGTGGCTGTTTTCGCGAGCCAGGTGCTGGCCCGCGTGGTAGCGTGAAACCATGCTTGCACTCGAAATCTTCTACCTCGCGCTGCTGGGTCTTGCCACCCTCTCCATCCTCGGAATCTCCGTGAAGATCGTCCTGAGCCTGTTCAAGGGGCAGATGTAGCTCGTGCCCATCGAGATCCCCACTGATCTGACTCCCGAACTCGTTCCCTTCGCGTGGCTGCTGGGCACATGGGAGGGCAACGGCTTTATGGGCTACGGCGACGCCGAGCAGCGTGCCTTCCGGCAGCGCGTCACGTTCGAGCAGACCGGGCTCCCTTTCGTGATCTACCGCGCGCGGACCACGCTCCTCAATGAAGAGGGCGAGCCGCAGCGCGAGGCCACGTACGAGCAGGGTTTCTGGGAACTCGCCCGTCCCCGCGAGGACGGGGACATCGGCCCCGGCATGCTGCCCCCGGACCCCGTGCCGGTGCTGAAGTCCGCCGAGGACGTGGAGCAGCTGCGCAACGCGAGCGGGGGCTTCGACATCTCGGTGACCATCGCCCAGCCGGGCGGCGTGGCAGAGCTGTACCTCGGGCAGATCAAGGGCCCGCGGGTGGACCTCAGCACCGACGCCGTGATCCGCGCCCGGGGTGCCAAGGAGTACCAGTCCGGCACTCGTCTTTACGGCCTGGTGAACAACCACCTCATGTGGGCCTGGGACATGGCCGCCCAGGGGCGCGAGCTGGCCACCCACGCCTCCGCCGAGCTGACCAGGGTCGACGACCACAAGTGACGGACCCCACGCTCGAGCACCCCTCCGTCCTCCTGCGCCGTCACGGTGCCGTGGCCGCGAGCGGGCCGGACGCCGGCGTCGCCGCGCACTACGGGGATCCCGTGCGGGAGCAGCGTGCCCTGGTCCGCGGCCGGGCCGTGGTGGACCAGTCCCAGCGCGGTGTGCTCACCGTGAGCGGACCGGACCGGTTGAGCTGGCTCACCACACTGTCCTCCCAGGTGCTGACCGGACTGCGCCCCGGTGAGAGCACCGAGACCCTCTTCCTGAGCGTCCAGGGGCGCATTGAGTTCGCCCCGCACGTGCTGGACGACGGCACCACCACCTGGCTCGTCACCGAGCACGCCGAGGCCCCCGGTCTCGCGGCCTGGCTCACCGCCATGCGCTTCGCGCTGCGCGTGGAGATCCAGGACGTCAGCGAGCAGTGGGCCGTCCTCGCGGCCACGCGCGACCTCTCGGGCGAACTCGCCGGGCTGCTCCCCGGGCACGATGCACCCCCGTCCGTCCCCGTGTGGCACGACCCGTGGCCCGGGGTCGCCGCGGGCGGCCACGCCTACGCCGCGGTGGACGGGCACCCGGGTGGGCAGCGCGCCTGGTGCGAGCACCTCGTGCCCCGTGCCCACCTGGACACCGTGGTCTCCGGCCTGGAGCGCGACGGCTTCAGCCTTGCCGGCTCGTGGGCCGCGGAGGCCCTGCGGATCGAGGCGTGGCGCCCCCGGTGGGGCGTGGACACGGACGAGAAGACCATCCCGCACGAACTCGACTGGATGCGCACCGCCGTGCACCTCTCGAAGGGCTGCTACAAGGGCCAGGAGACCGTGGCCCGCGTGCACAACCTGGGCCATCCACCGCGTCGGATCACCTTCCTGGACCTCGACGGCTCCCAGCACACCCTCCCGGAGTCCGGGGCGGTCGTGGAGCTCGGCGGCAGGACGGTGGGTCGCATCACGGCCGCCCAGTTGCACCACGAGGCGGGGCCGATCGCCCTGGCCGTGCTCAAGCGCTCGGTGGATCCCGCCGCGGTCCTCACGGTGCGCGACGTCGTGGCACCGGATTCTCGGGCCCAGCAGGACCCCGCGGCGGGAGCTGCGGCGCCGGATGCCGGGCAGTCCGAGCAGTGGGCCGCGTCCCAGACCGTGGTGGTCCCCCCGGACGCCGGTTCCGTGGTGGGTCGCGCCGAAGGCCTCATGCGCGGACCGCGCGGCGGCGGCACGCGGCTCTGAGCAGCCGTGCGGAGGGGGCCCGAGGAGAATCCTGGGGCCCCCTCCGTCGCATCCGGGCGGCTCAGCGGCCGAAGAGCTCCTTGGCCTCGTCGTAGCGCTCGCGCGGAACGGCCTTGAGCCCGTCCAGCGCCGCGGAGAAGTCCACCCGCACCACGTCCGTGCCGCGCAGCGCGCACATCTTGCCCCACTGCCGGTCGTTGGCCATGCTCACGGCGGCGATGCCCAGGCGCGTGGCCAGGACGCGGTCGAATCCGGTGGGGGCCCCGCCGCGCTGGATGTGCCCCAGGATCGTGTTGCGGGTCTCGATGCCCGTGATCTGCTCGATCTCCTGGGTGACGAACTCGCCGATGCCCCCCAGCCGCGGGCGGCCGGACGCCTCCACTCCCTTGCCCGCGATGGCCTGTTCACGGTTGTCGGGGATGAACCCCTCGGCCACGACCACCAGGGGGGAGCGGCCGCGGTCGTGGACCTCGCGGACCCACTGGGACACCTGCTCCATGGACTCCCGGAACTCGGGGATCAGGATGGCGTGGGCGCCCGCCGCCATGCCGGAGTGCAGGGCGATCCAGCCCACGTGGCGGCCCATGACCTCCGCGACCATGCAGCGGTGGTGGGACTCACCGGTGGTGCGCAGCCGGTCCATGGCGTCCGTGGCGATCGAGACGGCGGTGTCGAAGCCGAAGGTGTAGTCCGTGGCCTGCAGATCGTTGTCGATGGTCTTGGGAACCCCCACCACGGGCAGTCCGGCGTCCGCGAGGCGCTTGGCTCCGGCGAGGGTGCCCTCCCCGCCGATGGCCACCACGGCGTCGATCTCGTGGCGCTCCAGGACCTTCGCGATGTTCTCCGGGCCGCCCAGGGGACCGTCGAACGGGTTGGTGCGGGAGGTGCCCAGGATGGTGCCGCCCTGCCGGGCCAGGCCGCGCACGCTCTGGCGGGGCAGTTCCATGACGTCGCCCTCGACCACGCCACGCCACCCGTCCCGGAAGCCCACGAACTCGTGGCCGAAGGATTTGATGCCGTGCAGCACCGCGCCGCGGATCACCGCGTTGAGTCCGGGGCAGTCCCCGCCGCTGGTCATAAGCCCGATTCGCATGTGCTTCAGTGCTCCTTGTGATTCGCGTGGTACCTGGCCACTCCATCCTAGTGACGGCACACCGGTGGACGGGTGGGGCGGCGGTGAATCCACGGGGGCACGCCGGGGGCCGGTGTTCACCCGCGGTTGGTGCGGGGAACTAAGATCGAGGCCAGGATCAGCGAACACGTGGTTCGCCACACCAGGCCATCAGGAGGACGTCATGACCGCCCAGCAAGAACCGGCCCGGGAGAACCTGCGCGAGTTCATCGACAAGCTCGTGGACCAGGGGTACACGGTGCGGGACGGGCAGTCACCGGATCCCGATCTGATCGACCCGGGCGGAAGCGCCGTGGAGACCTGGCGCGAGGGCTACCCGTACGACGAGCGGATGTCCCGCGAGGACTACGAGCTCGAGAAGTACCAGTTGCAGATCGAGCTGCTGAAGTTCCAGTACTGGGGCCAGGACAACGACCTCAAGCACGTGATCGTCTTCGAGGGCCGTGACGCCGCCGGCAAGGGCGGCACCATCAAGCGCTTCACCGAGCACCTCAACCCGCGTGCGGCCCGGGTGGTCGCGCTGAACAAGCCCTCGGACCGCGAGCAGGGCCAGTGGTACTTCCAGCGCTACATCCAGCACCTGCCCACCAACGGGGAGATCGTGCTGTTCGACCGCTCCTGGTACAACCGCGGCAACGTGGAGCGTGTCATGGGCTTCTGCACGGACGAGCAGTACGAGAGCTTCATGCTCCAGGCCCCGGTCTTCGAGAAGATGCTCGTGGACTCCGGGATCCACCTGACCAAGTTCTGGTTCTCGGTGACCCAGCACGAGCAGCGCACGCGCTTCGCGATCCGCCAGATCGACCCCGTGCGCCGGTGGAAGCTCTCACCCATGGACCTGGCCTCCCTGGACCGCTGGGAGGACTACACGGTGGCCAAGGAGGAGACCTTCCGCCGCACGGACACGGACCACGCCCCGTGGATCACCATCAAGTCCAACGACAAGAAGCGGGCGCGCCTGAACGCCATGCGCTTCTTCCTGGACCAGTTCGACTACGAGGACAAGGACACCTCCGTGGTGTACCCGCCGGACCCGCTGATCGTGCGCCGCGGCCGTGACGCCGTGGACGACTGACCCCGCCCCGCCCCCGACCCCAGGCAGCCACCCGTGGAGCGCAGCACCCCCGTGAGCCGTCCCGCCCGGTTGATCCGCGGCTGGGCGGCCGCCGCCGTCTGCACCCTCTGCGCGGCCACCTCCCACTACGCGATGGACCCGGCCCCGCCCGACCCCCTCCTGCTGGGGCTGGTGCTCGCCCTCGCCGGGCTGGTGTGCGTCCTGCTGGCCGGGCGCCGTCGCGGGGCGGTGCGCACCGGGCTCGCCGTGCTGCTGAGCCAGCTCCCCTTCCACCTGCTCTTCGCCGTCGGCGGCCACTCCGCCGCAGCAGCCCCCGGCACGCTCGCGCGCGGGCACGGCCACCACGCCCACGCGGTGCAGAGCATGGCCGAGCAGGGGGCCGGGGCCGTGGCCCACGACCCCGGGTTCACGGCCGGGCTGCACTGCGGGGCCGCGGTCACCGCCCCCATGCTCTGGGCCCACGTGGCCGCGGCCGCGGTGACGTTCGTGCTGATCCGCCACGCCGAGGACGGCTGGTGGCGGCTCCTGGCCGCCGCCGTGCAGGTGTTCTTCACCGCGGTGGAGCTGCTGCGCCCGGTGCTCGTGCCCTCCCGCAGGCTCCGCCCCGTTCCCCGCGCCTATCTGCTGCCCCCGCGCACGTGGTCACCCGTGCGCGTCATCTCCCGACGAGGACCGCCCGCGCTCTCGAGCTGAGCGGTTCACTTCCGATCGCACCCCGTACGCACCGTCCCCGGGGTGGCATCGGTCCATCTTCGTCGAGAGGTACTTCATCATGTCCACCACACTGGACGCACCGTCGTCCGAGCACGCCCGCACGGGCTCGCACCCTTCCACCGCCTGGTTCCTGCCCCTGCTCCGGCGGCTGCACTTCTACGCGGGAATCTTCGTGGGGCCGTTCCTGCTGGTCGCGGCCCTGTCCGGGCTGCTGTACGTGTTCACCCCGCAGCTTGAGCAGGCCGTCTACTCCGAGTCGCTCACGGGCACCGCGTCCGCCCACCCGCTGAGCGTGGACCGGCAGGTCGAGGCGGCCCGGCAGACCGTCGGCACGGACGCGGCCCCCGTGGCCGTCCGGCCCGCGCCCGAGGGCGGGACCACCCGCGTGATGTTCGCGGATCCCGCCCTGGGCCGGTCCGAGTCCCGGGGGATCTTCGTGGACCCGGGCACCGGCCGCGTGGTCGGTGACATGACCGTCTACGGCAGCAGCGGCGCCCTGCCGCTGCGCACCACCGTGGACCGGATCCATCGCGACCTGCTGCTGGGGGAGCCCGGGCGGATCTACAGCGAGCTGGCCGCGTCGTGGCTGGGGGTCATGGCGGTGAGCGGTCTCGTGCTCGTGGTGCTGCACCGCCGCCGCGTCGCCCGCGGCCGCCGCGCCCGGGTGTCCCTGGTGCCCCGGCCCCGTGACGGCAACGCGTTCCGCCGCACCCGTTCGTGGCACACCACCGCGGGCGTCTGGCTCGCACTGGGTTTCGTGTTCCTCTCCGTCTCGGGCCTGACCTGGTCCACCTACGCGGGCGAGAACGTGTCCCGGCTGCGCACCGCGCTGGACTGGACCACGCCCACGGTCGCCACGGACCTCGCGCCCGGTTCCGGATCCACCGGGGGCGACGACGAGCACGCCGAGCACCACGGCCACCAGGGCCACACGGCGGCCGCCGCACCCGGTTCCTACGACGCGGTGCTGGCGACCGCCCGGGACGCCGGGCTGGACTCGCAGTTCGTGGAGATCCGGCCCGCCGCGGCCGAGGGCACGGCGTGGACGGTCGCGGAGAACGACCGCTCCTGGCCCACCCAGGTGGACAGCGTGGCGGTGGACCCGTCCCACCTGCACGTCACGGACCAGAAGCAGTTCTCGGAGTTCGGGCTGCCCGCCAAACTCACCCAGTGGGCGATCGCCGCGCACATGGGTCTGCTGTTCGGGCTGCCCAACCAGGTTCTGCTCGCCGTGGGTCTCGTGGTCCTGGTGCTCAGCGGCTACGCGATGTGGTGGCGCCGCCGCCCCACCCGCGCCACCGGCGTGGCGTTCGGGACCGTGCCGCCGCGCGGCGCGCTGCGGAGCACGCCCCCGTGGGCGTGGCCGCTCGTGGTGCTCGTGACCGTGGTCGTGGGGCTGTTCGCCCCGCTGCTGGGCCTCTCACTCGCGGGGTTCCTGGCGGTGGACCTCCTGGTCTCGGCCGCCTCACGACGCCGCCCGGGGCCCTCGCGGCAGCGGTGACGGCACCCGGCACCCGCGTGTCCGCGCGCGGGTGCCGGGCCCGGTGGCCGGGGTGACGGGCGCCCGCCGCCCGGCCCCGCGCCGTCGGCACCCGCCGGTGCCCGCCCCGGGGACGCCGCAGGCCCTCTCCACGGAGGGGGCCTGCGGTGCCGTGGGAGCGCACGGGCGGCGCTGCGCCCGTGCAGGGGCTCAGACGGTGTCGGCGAAGTTGTGGCGGTCCACGAGCGCCCAGGACGCCGCGGCGTTGACCGCGGTGACGGTGAGCACGGACGGCCAGGCGCCGAGCTTCTTGGCCAGCGGGTGGGACAGCCCGAAGCCGGCCACGTACAGCGTGCCGAGCCCGGCCGTGGTGACCGGTCCCGCGGACGCGAGCCACGTGCGTCCTGCCGCCACGCCGCACGCGAGCAGGGCCACCCCGCCCAGGGGGCGCACGCCCGTGGCGCGGGCGATCCCGTAGCCGCCGATCAGCCCGGTGGCCACGAGCGCCGCGCTGGGAACCGACACGGGGGACGGCAGACGGGTCTTGGGGCGCTTCGCGGTGGCGGTGGTGCTCACTTGACCCCTCCCAGGAACTCCTGCAGGCGGGTGAGGCCCTCGGCGAGGTCGTCGTCGCCCAGCGCGTAGGACAGCCGCAGGTAGCCGGACGGCCCGAAGGCCTCGCCCGGGACCACGGCCACCTCGGCCTTCTCGAGGATCAGCTCCGCGAGCTCGGCGGAGGTCTGCGGCGTCACGCCGTCGAACTCGCGCCCCAGCAGCCCGGTGACGTCCGGGTAGGCGTAGAACGCGCCGGTGGGCACGGGGCAGTTCACGCCGTCGATCGCGTTCAGGCCGGCCACGATCGTCCGGCGACGCCGGTCGAACGCCTCCCGCATCTGCCGCACCTCGTCCATGGGCCCCTCCAGGGCGGCCAGCGCGGCCGCCTGGGCGATGTTGTTGACGTTGGAGGACAGGTGGGACTGGAGGTTGGTCGCCGCCTTGACCACGTCCTTCGGGCCCACCAGCCACCCCACGCGCCAGCCGGTCATGGCGTAGGTCTTGGCCACCCCGTTGAGCAGGATCAGGTTCTCGTGCAGCGCGGGAACGGCCTGGGCCATGGAGACGAACTCCACGCCGTCGTACGTGAGGTGCTGGTAGATCTCGTCGCTGATCACGAAGATGCCCTTGGCCGCGGCCCACTCGCCGATCGCGCGGGTCTCCTCCGCCGTGTAGACGGAACCCGTGGGGTTGGACGGTGAGCAGAAGAGCAGCGCCTTCGTGGCCGGGGTGCATGCGGCCTCTAGCTGCTCGGGGGTGACCTTGTAGTCGTTCTCCGCGCCCGCGAAGACCTCCACGGGGTTGCCGCCGGCCAGTCGGACGGCCTCGGGGTAGGTGGTCCAGTAGGGGGCGGGGAGCAGGACGTCGTCGCCGTCGTCCACGACCGTCTGGAACGCCTGGTAGACGGCCTGCTTGCCGCCGTTGGTCACGAGCACCTGCGAGCTCTCCACGGCCCACCCGCTGTCCCGTTCCGTGGCGCGGGCAACGGCCTCGCGCAGCGCGGGCTGCCCCGCCGCGGGGGAGTAGCGGAAGTTCGCGGGGTCCTCGAGTGCCTGGGCGGCGGCCGCCACGATGTGTTCGGGCGTGGAGAAGTCCGGCTCGCCCGCGCCGAAGCCGATCACGGGGCGGCCCTCGGCCTTGAGGGCCTTGGCCTTGGCGTCCACCGCGAGGGTCGCCGACTCCGCGATCGCCGCGATCCGGTGCGCGATGCGCTGCTGCGCTGCTGACATGGGGATCATCTCTCCTGGACTGGCTGACGTCCGCCCGCGGTCGGGGACACTCGGGCGCTTGCTGCTCAGCTTAGGTGGCGGGGAGCGGGCTTTGCACGGATCGGTGCGGCCGCGTACCATGATTGGTCGGTGTCGCCGTCCGAGTGCGCCCTGCCCCCGGTTGCGTCCCGTGCGCGGCGGGGAGTCGGGGCCGGTGATAGGCTCAGGCACCGTGTTCACGTCGCATGCACGAGTGCGGCGCGGAACCGAAGGGCAGTGGCGCAATTGGTAGCGCAGCGGTCTCCAAAACCGCAGGTTGCAGGTTCAAGTCCTGTCTGCCCTGCTTCACGATCCACCACGGCACGAACACCACCGCCGGGAAGCTGCTTCACGCAGGGGAGAGCCGATGTCGCACACCGTCACAGGACACACCCCGGGTCGACCGACTGGCTCGGAGCACAAGCGCGGGATCTTCGGGCGGATCTGGCTGTTCGTCCGCCAGGTCGTGGGAGAGCTCAAGAAGGTCGTGGCCCCGTCCCGCCGGGAACTCGTCAACTACGTCCTGGTCGTCCTGGTGTTCGTGGCATTCATGATGGTGCTGATCTCCCTGCTGGACCTGGGATTCGGCCAGGTGGCCGTCTGGCTCTTCGGTAACGGCGACCAGCCCCAGTAGACACCTCCACCACGCGCAGCCGTCCACAGAAAGCAGGAACTCCCAGTGACCGACCACGAGCTCGAGAACGACGACACTCAGCCCGCGCAGGGCGACACCCGGCTCGGGGATGCTGCGCGCGACGAGTCGGCGGAGACCGTGACCGTCGAGACCACCGACGCGGCGCAGGACACCACGGCCGAGCAGGCCGTCCAGGACGCGGACCTCGGCGCCGCCGAGGGCAGCGGCGAGGCCGTTCCGGTCCCGCTCGTGGAGGTGGAGGTCTCCGAGGAGGCGGCCGAGGACGAGGTCGATCCCGTCGCGGAGTTCAAGGCCAAGCTGCGCAGGCAGGAGGGCGACTGGTTCGTGATCCACACCTACGCGGGCTACGAGAACCGCGTGAAGACGAACCTCGAGACCCGCATCCAGTCCCTCAACATGGAAGAGGACATCTTCCAGATCGAGGTGCCCATGGAAGAGGTCGTGGAGATCAAGAACTCCCAGCGCAAGACCGTGCGCCGCGTGCGCATCCCCGGTTACGTGCTGGTCCGCATGAACCTCACCGACGCCTCCTGGGGCGCGGTGCGCCACACCCCGGGTGTCACCGGATTCGTGGGCCAGGACGCCTACAATCCGGCCCCGCTGCGTCTGGACGAGGTGTTCGACATGCTCGCTCCCACGTTCGAGACCCCCGAGAAGGCCAAGGGCCTGGGTGAGACCGCCGGAACCGGTGCGGGTGCACAGGGCGGTGCCGCCCAGCAGGTGACCGTGGACTTCGAGGTCGGCGAGTCCGTGATCGTGAAGGAGGGCCCCTTCGAGACCCTCCCGGCCACGATCTCCGAGATCAAGGTGGAATCCCAGCAGCTCGTGGTGCTGGTCTCCATCTTCGAGCGCGAGACCCCCGTGACGCTCGGCTTCGACCAGGTCACCAAGATCTAGTCCCACCCAGACTTCGGAGCTCCCCGGATGCGCTTTGGTCCGGGGACTTTCCGTCCGGTCGCCGCGCCACGGCGACCACCCGCCGTCGTACGCTCCTGTGCGGCGGTACGCACAGCTAGAAGAAGGACCATCACATGGCTCCCAAGAAGAAGAAGGTCTCCGGCCTGATCAAGCTGCAGATCCAGGCAGGCGCCGCCAACCCGGCTCCTCCCGTGGGTCCGGCGCTGGGTCAGCACGGCGTCAACATCATGGAGTTCTGCAAGGCCTATAACGCGGCCACGGAATCCCAGCGCGGCAACATCGTCCCGGTGGAGATCACCGTCTACGAGGACCGCTCCTTCACGTTCGTCACCAAGACCCCTCCGGCCGCCCAGCTGATCAAGAAGGCTGCCGGCGTGCCCAAGGGCTCGGGCGTGCCCCACACCACCAAGGTGGGCAAGATCACCATGGACCAGGTCCGTGAGATCGCCGAGACCAAGAAGGAAGACCTCAACGCCAACGACATCGACGCCGCCGCGAAGATCATCGCCGGCACCGCCCGCTCCATGGGCATCGAGGTCAACTGAGTCCTCCGGGCTCACCAGCAAGACACTTCATCGTGGCAGGGCCGAGCGCGGTCCGCAGACCACAACTGCACAAGGAGAAGAAGCAGATGGCACAGCGCAGCAAGGCATACCGGGCAGCTGCCGAGAAGATCGAGGCGGGCAAGTTCTACGCTCCCGCCGAGGCGGTCGCCCTGGCCAAGGAACTGGCCGAAGGCGGCAAGTCCGACCCCACCGTCGAGGTCTCCATGCGACTCGGCGTGGACCCCCGCAAGGCGGACCAGATGGTCCGCGGCACCGTGAACCTGCCCAACGGCACCGGCAAGACCGCCCGCGTGGTCGTCTTCGCCACGGGTGACAAGGCCGCGGCGGCCGAGGCCGCCGGTGCGGACTTCGTGGGCAACGACGACCTGATCGCCAGGATCCAGGGCGGCTGGACCGACTTCGACGCCGCCGTGGCCACCCCGGACATGATGGGCAAGGTTGGTCGCCTGGGCAAGATCCTGGGTCCCCGCAACCTGATGCCGAACCCCAAGACGGGCACCGTGACCATGGACGTCACGAAGGCCGTGAACGACATCAAGGGCGGCAAGATCGACTTCCGCGTGGACAAGCACTCCAACCTGCACTTCATCATCGGCAAGGCGTCCTTCGACGCCCAGAAGCTCGCCGAGAACTACGGTGCGGCGCTGGAAGAGGTGCTGCGTCTGAAGCCCTCGGCCTCCAAGGGCCGCTACATCACCAAGGCCACCGTGGCCACCACGTTCGGCCCGGGCATCCCCGTGGATCCGAACGCCACCGAGGTGAACGCCCAGGCGTGATCCCGGCTGGTCGCGGGGGCCCACACCGGCCCCCGCGACCGCGGGTGTGGGAACAGGGTCCGTGCCACCCCAGGCCGGACCCTTTTTCATGCCCTGAACGGAAACGCCGTTACGCATCCATGATGTACTGGACGGCGGGCCTTCACCGGGCCCGTCGCCGTGGTGCCGTTCGGGGTGAGAACGGCACGGAAGGAGAACACAGTGACGCAGTCGTCACCGGTGCGCATCGAGCTGCTGCGCATCCCCGATTCCTTCGACGAGGACGCCCAGCGGCTGCTGGGGGACGTCGCGGAGCTCGTGAAGTCCTCCCGCCGTCACGTGTGGGGCACCGGGCAGCTCAGCAACGAGGCGCACGACATCTTCCGTGACCTCAACGACCCCTATGAACGCATCAAGATCCTGTGCGCCTTCGTGGCCGGCCGGCTGGTGGGGCGCGCCGAGGTCCGCATGCCACTGATCGCCAACACGGAGGCCGCGCAGATCGTGGTGCACGTGGCTCCGGACGAGACCTCCGAGGGCATCGGCCGTGAGCTGCTGGGGGCCGCCGAGCAGCTGGCCCACGGTGAGTCCCGTCGGCTCGTGGGCCTCGTGACCGAGCACCCGGCCTCCGAGATCCGGGATCCCTCCGGGCCGGGGGACGGCAGCGCGGACGGCAGCGCCGAGGGCGGCACGGCCACCTCGGAGCCCGTGGAGTGGCTCGAGGCCGCGGACGGTTCCGGTCGGTTGCCCGCGAGCCACCGGCAGACCAGGTTCGCCCAGCACGCGGGGTACGAGCTGCGCACGGTCAGCAGCTTCGCGCTGCTGTCCGTGCCCCTGGACGCAGGACGCTCCCGTCGGATCCAGGAGTCGCTGGCCGCCACCCCGTTCGCGGAGCACTACCGCATGCACACGTGGGTGGGGGAGGCCCCGGAGGAGCTGCTGTCCCCGCTCGCGCAGCTGCACTCCAAGATCCCCACGGACTCGTTCGTGCGCCCGGTCGTGGCGGACCCGGACCCGTGGGACGCCGCCCGGGTGCGGCGCACGGAGCAGCTGCGGCA
Source organism: Kocuria tytonis (assembly GCF_003226895.2). Lineage (GTDB taxonomy): Bacteria > Actinomycetota > Actinomycetes > Actinomycetales > Micrococcaceae > Kocuria > Kocuria tytonis. The sequence continues at coordinate 1,116,071 of NZ_PNJG02000001.1, read as the reverse complement.
GGAGGACGGAGACCGCTCCCTCATGGCCGTGGTCCAGGACCTGCGCAGCGGCGAACTCGTGGGGATGACGGAGCTCATCCTCGCACAGCACCGCCCCACCCTGGCCCTGCAGGACGAGACGCTCGTGGTGCGCGCGCACCGCGGCCACCGGCTCGGGATGCGGCTCAAGCTCGCGAACCTGGAGCAGCTCGCCGCCGTGGCCCCCGAGGTGGACACGGTGTACTCGTGGACCCACAGCGGCAACGACCGGATGAACTGGGTCAACGCCCGGCTGGGCTTCCGGGACGCCGGTCAGTCCGCCATCTGGGAGCAGGACTTCAGCATCCGCTGACCCGGCGTTCCCGAGCGGGCACGAGCCCCACCGAACCGTTCCGGTCCCCTGCCCCACGCGGAACGCCGCTCCCGGACGCCCCGTCCCGGCCCGGTCGTGCGCCGGGCCCCGCCGAGGGCGGCACCGGTACGGCGCCGCGCGGCCCTCACCAGGGCAGCGGCAGGACCACCGTGGGGTCCCCGGGCTCCAGGCCGCCCCTGGGCACGGCCAGCACGGCGTCCGCGGCGGCCAGACCGCGGAGCATGTTGGAGCCCACGGACCGGCACGGCACCCAGGTGCCGTCGCGGCGTCGGGCCGGAACGAGGCGCTCGGCGCGGCCCCCGGCGACGGCCGCCCCGGAGGTCACGGGCTCGAACGGCACGGGTGCCCGTCCCGAGAAGCCCGCCAGGAGCGCACCACCCAGCAGCAGCAGACCCACGACGGCGCCCAGCGGGTTCCCGGGCAGCGCCAGCACCGCGGCGTGAGGTGCCGCGCCCAGCAGCGTGGGATGCCCGGGCTGCAGGTCGAGCTGCTCCACCAGCAGGTGGCACTCCCGCTCCACGAGCGGGCGGACGAGGTCCGCGCGGGACCGCGAGGTTCCCCCCGTGGTGACCACCAGGTCGTGGTCCGCGCAGGCCGCCTCGAACGCCGCGGCAAGGGCCCCGGGCTCGTCCGGGACCCGCTGCACGCCGTCCACCCGGGCCCCGTACGCGGCGAGCATGGCGGGCAGGGACATGCTGAACGCGTCCCGCACGAAGCCGGGCGCGGGCAGCCCGCTCGTGATCACCTCGGAGCCGGTGAGCAGCAGCGCGACCCGCGGCACCGCGCGGACGGGCAGGACGTCCAGCCCGGCCACGGCCGCGAAGGCGGCGTCCGCCGGGGAGAGAACTGAGCCGGCCCGGAACAGGAGCTCGTGCGCCGCGCACTCCGTGCCCGCGGGGCGGATGTGGCGACCCGCGAGCTCGGTGCGCGGGGCCGCGGGATCGAGGTCCAGCCGATCCCCGCGGCGCAGCGCGAACTCCTCGCGGACCACGGTGGTGGCACCCCCGGGGATGACGCCCCCGGTGACCACGGGAACCGCGGTGCCGGGCGCCAGCACGATCGCGGACGCCGCGCTGGGGAGGACGGGCGGGGGCGTGGCTCCGGCGGGCTCGTGGGCCGGGCCGGGGCCCGCCGTGCGGGACGGCGCGGTACCCGGCCCCGTGTGTCCGGAACCGGCACTCGAGGACACGATCGTCCACGGGCCGCGGCCGCTGACCGCGTAGCCGTCCATGGCGCTGGAGGCGTAGTGCGGGACGGGGACGGCGGCGCGGACGTCCGCGGCCGCGACCCGCCCGGGTGCGCGTTCCAGGGACACGTCCTCGCGGGTGCCGCCACGGCGGGCGCCCGCGAGCGCCGCACCGGTCTCGTGGGCCCGGCGGCGAGCGGCGTCGCGGGCGGGATGCCGCAGGGTCGGGAAGGTGTGCGCCCAGGACGGGGCGGCGGGGCGGGACACGGCGTCAGCCCCCGGCGAAGGGCGGCAGGACGTCCACGGTGGCACCCGGTGCCACCGGGCAGTGCGGATCCCGGGCCGCGATCCCGTCCACCAGCCACGAGCACCGGGGGAGCACCTGGGCCAGGGTCGGCTCTCCCGGAGGGGCCACGGGATGCATGGTGCTCAGCAGCTGTTCGAGCTCGGAGCGGGTCATCACGGTGGGGGACGCCACGTGCTGCTCGTCCGTGCCCGCGGCCGCGGCCGCGGCGGCGAAGTACCTCACGAGCACCGGATCAGCCCCCGATCGCGCTCATGCTGCGGTCCGGCTGGACGTAGTCCCCGGAGTCCAGTCCCGTGTGGTCCATGCCGTGTGCCCTGGGCTTGACCCACATGGCCTCGCGCCAGCGCCGGGTCACGTCCGCGTCCGAGGCACCCGAGCGCAGCAGGTGCATCAGGTCCGTCTCGTGGTGCGAGAACAGGCACGAGCGCACGTGGCCCTCGGCCGTGATGCGGGTGCGGGTGCAGTCCTCGCAGAACGGTTCCGTGACGGAGGCGATGATCCCCACGGTCCCCAGGACCCGCTCCTCGCCGCGCCGACGCACGAGGTGCTTCTCGGCGGGCGCCCCGGCGCGGGGCACGCGGTCCGGGGCGAGGTCGAAGTCCGCGGCCAGGCTCTCGCGGATGTCCGCGGCGGTGACCATGTTCTCGCGGGTCCAGCCGTGGTCGGCGTCCAGGGGCATCTGCTCGATGAACCGCAGGTCGCAGTGGTTCTCCAGGGCCCAGTGCAGCAGCTGCGGGGCCTCGTGGTCGTTGACGCCCCGCATGAGCACGGCGTTGAGCTTGACCGGGTTCATTCCGGCGCGCTGCGCGGCGGCCACGCCCGCGAGCGCCTCCGCGAGCTTCCCGCGCCGGGCCAGCGTGGCGTAGGTGTCCGCGCACAGGGTGTCGAGGGAGATGTTCACGCGGTTCATCCCCGCGTCCGCGAGCCCCTGGGCCCGGGCGGCAAGACCGATCCCGTTGCTCGTCATGGACACGGGGATCCCCGGCATGGTGCGGCGCAGCGCCCGGACGAGGTCCTCCAGGTCCGGACGGATGAGCGGCTCGCCGCCCGTGAGCCGGATCTCGCGCACCCCGAACTCGGAGACGGCGATGCGCGCGAGCCGCACGATCTCCGCGACCGTCAGCAGGGACTCGCGCGGCAGCCACTGCATGCCCTCCGCGGGCATGCAGTACGTGCACCGCAGGTTGCACTTGTCGGTGATGGAGATGCGCAGGTCCGTGGCGGTTCGTCCGAAACGATCCGTCAGCGGCCCCCGCGTGGGCACCCCGCGCGAGGGAAGGACCTGGGGATTGCCGAGGAATACGGACATGCGCTCCAGTCTAGGTCTCCCCTCCGACGCCCCCGCGGCACCCCGTGGGGTGACTACGCTGGCAGCATGTCCCGCAGCATCGAAGCACACCAGGGCGAGCTCCGCGCGCTGCTCGCTCGGGCCGCCCCGGACGACGCCACTGAGACCGTCCCCCTGGCGCGCGCGGCGGGTCGCGTGCTCGCCCGGGACCTCGTGGCACCCCTGGACCTGCCGCCGCACACCAACGCGCAGATGGACGGTTTCGCGGTGCGGGTCTCGGACCTCGCGGCGGTGCCGCCGGACGGGGGGATCGACCTGCCGGTGACCGCGATCCGCGCCGCGGGAGCCGCCCCGGCCGTGCACACCGCCGGGGCGGCCACCGCCGTCATGACCGGCGCCGTGATCCCGGAGGGGGCGGACGCGGTCGTTCCCGTGGAACGGGTGTCACCCCCGCGCTTCGACACCCCCCTCGTCACGGTGCCCGGGAGCGTGGCGCGTGACGTGGCCGAGGGTGCGTTCGTGCGGGCGGCCGGCAGCGACGTCGCCCGCGGTGCGGTGGCGCTGCCCGCCGGGACACTGCTAGGCGCCGCCGCACTGGGGGCCTGCGCCGCGCTGGGACTCACGGACACGAGCCCGCTGCCGGTGCGGCAGCCGCCGCGGGTGGTGGTGGTCAGCGGCGGGGACGAGATCCGACCCGCGGGTGAGACGCTGCCGCCCGGCGCGGTGCACGACGCGAACGGGCCCCTGCTCGCCGCCTGGCTGCGGGCGGCCGGGGTGGACTCGGTGACGCGGCTCGGCGTCGACGACGACCCCGACGCCTTTCTGGCGCGGCTCGGGGACGTCGTGGCGCGCGTGCGGCCGCACCTGGTGATCACGAGCGGGGGGATCAGCGCGGGCGCCTTCGAGGTGGTGCGGCTGGCCCTCGGGCGCGCGGGCCGGGAGATGTGGTTCGGCCACGTGGCCGTGCAGCCCGGCGGTCCTCAGGGGTGCGGTACGCTCCTCGGCGTCCCGGTGGTGTGCCTGCCGGGGAACCCGGTGAGCACGTGGGTCTCGTGCGAGCTGTTCGTGCGTCCCGCGCTCGCCGCGGTGTGGGGCTGCTGCGAGCCCCCGCGCTGGTTCACGGCGCGGCTGCAGGAGCCGGTGCAGCCCCTCCCGGACCGAACGCAGCTGCGCCGGGGCGTCCTTGACCACTCGGACTGCCCGCCGCGGGTCTCCCTCGCGGGCGGGGCCTCGTCCCACCTGCTGACCGCGGCGGCCCGCGCGGACGCGCTCGTGCGGATCGCCCCCGGCGCGCAGCAGCTGCCGGCGGGCACCCCGCTCGCGGTGCTGCCCGTGGCCGGTGGCCCGCGGGCCGGTGCCCCGGTCACCGCGGGCGGTCCGGCCCCCACGAACGACGACGAATCAGGAGAACCCCGGTGAACGAGCAGCAGGACGGTGCCGCACCCCAGCACCTCACCCACGTGCGGGAGGACGGCACCGCGCACATGGTGGACGTGAGCGAGAAGGCGGTGACCTCCCGGGAGGCCACCGCCCAGGCCGTGCTGGTGACCCGCCCGGACGTCATCGAGCTGCTGAGCAGCGGGGGTCTGCCCAAGGGGGATGCGCTCGCGGTGGCGCGAATCGCCGGGATCATGGCCGCCAAGCGCACCCCTGACCTGGTGCCGCTGTGCCACCCCCTGCCGCTGAGCAGGGTGAGCGTGGACCTGGCGCCGGGCGCGGACCGCGTGGTCGTCGAGGCCACCGTGCGCACCCGCGGGGTCACGGGCGTGGAGATGGAGGCCCTCACCGCCGCGAGCGTGGCGGCGCTGACCCTCTACGACATGATCAAGGCCGTGGACAAGGCGGCCACCATCACGGACACGCGCGTGCTCGCGAAGTCCGGTGGCAAGAGCGGCGATTGGAGCAGGTCGTGACGGAGCAGCGAGAGCGTCGTGTGGGGGCCGAGCGTGCCCCGCACCGGGACGAGATCGGCGACTACCACCTCGTGGGGCGGCGCGCGGAGGTGGTCATCGTCTCCAGCTCCGCGGCGGAGGGGACCGCAGAGGACCGCTGCGGTCCGCTGCTGCGCACGTGGCTCGAACGCCGCGGCCTGCGGGTGGGCGTCCACGTGGTCCCGGACGGGCCCGAGGTCCTCGCGCTGCTGCGGGAGCTCACGGCGCGCTCGGACTCCGCCGCCGGTCCGCGCTTCGTGATCACGTCCGGCGGCACGGGGCTGAACTCGGACGACGTCACCCCGGAGGCCACGGCCCGCGTGGTGCAGCGGGAGTCCCCGGGGATCATGCACGCGCTGTGGGCCAAGGGCCTCGAGAAGACCACCACCGCGGTGATGAGCCGCGGGGTCGCGGGTCAGCTCGACCGGACCTTCCTGGTGAACCTCCCGGGTTCGCGCGGGGGCGTCAAGGACGGCATGGCCGTGCTGGACCCCCTGCTGGACCACATCAGCGCCCAGCTCGAGGACGTCCACGGCCACGGGGAGGACCGTTCCGTCACGCGCTCGCAGGACGAGGTGGTCCCCGTGGCCGCCGGCTCCGCGCCCGCTGCGGCGTCCTCCGGCACGGCCGCGCCCGTCTCCCCGGCCGTCACGGCCGCTGCGGACGACGCCGCACGCACCCTCGCCGGGAACGGTGACGTCCACGGGTCCGGGCGGCACGACGTCGCCCGCTCACCCGGGCGCACCCCGGACGGGTGCCCACCCGGCACGGACGCCGCAGCGGCGCGCCCGGGAACCGCGGCACCCGGGGCGGACGGGACCGGCACCGTGCTGCATGCCGGGATCGGCACCGAGCCCCTGGACCGCGAGCTCGCCCACGCGCGGGTCTCGCACCCGGGCTGCGGCGCCGTGGTGGGTTTCAGCGGCGTGATCCGCGACCACGACGGCGGCCGGGAGGGCGTGAGCGGACTCGAGTACACCGCGCACCCCAGTGCCGGCGACGTCATGACGGAGGTGGTGCGCGGGATCGCGCGGGAGCACCCCGGGATCCGGGTGTGGGCCGCCCACCGCATCGGAGCGCTCGCCGTGGGCGAGAGCGCCCTGGAGGTCGCGGTGGCCGCCGCCCACCGGCGCGAGGCCTTCGAGGCGTGCGGGCAGCTGGTGGACCGGATCAAGGAGCGCGTGCCCATCTGGAAGCGCCAGGACTTCCGGGACGGGGAGCACACCTGGGTGGGGATGGACGCCTGAGATGGCCGCGCGGATCATCGTCCCCGGCCGCGTGCGCACGTTCGACGCGCACGGTGAGACCGGCGCCGGCCCGGACCGGCTCGCGGGGGAGGAGCCCCTGGAGATCCGGCTGGACGGCGAGCAGTTCACCGTGACCATGCGCACCCCGGGCAGCGACTTCGAACTGGTGACCGGGCTGCTGCTGAGCGAGGCCGTGATCACGCGGGTCTCCCACGTGGTCTCGATGGACTACCGCGCGGGCGTGGACCAGGACGGGCACCGCACGTACAACGTGGTGGACGTGGGGCTGGCCCCCGGCGCCCCCGGTCCGCAGCGGGGTGCCCAGCGGCAGGTCTTCACGTCCTCGTCCTGCGGGGTGTGCGGGACGCCGTCGCTGGACAGCGTCACCAAGCCCTCCGCGTACCCGGTGGCGCCCCCGAGGCCCCTGGTCACGGCGGCGCGACTGGTGGCCCTGCCCGACGAGCTGCGGCGGCACCAGCGGGTCTTCGACGCGACCGGCGGGGTGCATGCCGCCGCGCTGTTCCCGGTGGGCCAGGACGAGCCGCTCGTGGTGCGCGAGGACGTGGGCCGGCACAACGCGGTGGACAAGGTGATCGGGTGGGCGGTGCAGCGGGAGCTGCTGCCGCTGCACGAGACGGTGCTGCAGGTCTCGGCACGGGCCTCGTTCGAGCTCGTGAGCAAGGCGGCCATGGCCGGGATCCCGGTGCTCTCCGCGGTCAGCGCGCCCTCGGCCCTGGCGGTGGCCCACGGTGCGGAGCGGGGGGTCACCGTGGTGGGCTTCAACCGCAGGGGCAGGTGCAACGTGTACACCCACCCGGACCGGATCACGGGCGAGTGAGCGGCCCTCGATTTGGCGGACGATTTTCTCCTGGGGTAGGATGGAGTCACCAAAGACCGCCGGTCATCATGCACGCCTCGGTGTGCGTGGTCTAAGAGGTTCTCGGCAACGGGAACCGTCCAGCGCAGGTGAACCAGCACGAATCCTTACGTCGAACCCGCACCGTCGTGTGCGGAGCATTCGGACCACGGTCGAGCCCCGGGCATCTGCGCGGGGCTTTTGTCGTGTCTCCTCCAGGGGATGCGGAGCCGGCATCGACATGCAAGGAAGGAGCACCATGGCGAATCCTGAAAAGGCTGCCGCGGTCGCAGAGTTGAAGGACTTGTTCTCCAACTCGCACGCTGCCGTCCTGACGGAGTACCGCGGGCTCACCGTGGCTCAGCTGAAGACGCTGCGCCGCACGCTCGGTGAGAACGCCGAATACGCCGTGGTGAAGAACACGCTCACTGCCATCGCAGCGCGCGAATCCGGGATCGACGCGTTCGAGGGCCAGCTCCAGGGCCCCTCGGCCATCGCGTTTGTCTCCGGTGACGCCGTCGCGACCGCCAAGACCCTGCGTGACTTCGCCAAGGACAACCCCCAGCTGATCGTCAAGGGCGGTTACCTGGACGGTGTCGCAATGGACGAGACCGAGATCACGAAGCTCGCGGACCTCGAGTCCCGCGAGGTTCTGCTGGCCAAGGTCGCCGGTGCCGCCAAGGCGTCGCTGTCCAAGGCTGCGGCGCTGTTCCAGGCCCCACTGTCCAAGACCGTGCGCACCGCGGACGCGCTGCGCGCAAAGCTGGACGAGCAGGGCGAGAACGCCGCCTGATCCCCTCCGGGGGCCGTCAGGTTCCGGGTCCCGAGGCCATCGCGTCCGGGAAGCACCCGTGTTCTTCACACCACGCACACCTCGCCGGGGCCACCAGCGCCGGCACCACGTACAAGTAAGGAGCCAACACCATGGCTAAGCTGACCACCGAAGAACTCATCGAGGCCTTCAAGGAACTGTCCCTCATCGAGCTGTCCGAGTTCGTGAAGGCGTTCGAGGAGACCTTCGACGTCACCGCCGCCGCCCCCGTGGCCGTGGCCGGTGCCGCTCCCGCCGCCGGCGACGCCGGTGCCGCCGAGGAGGAGAAGACCGAGTTCGACGTCGTCCTCGAGGCTGCCGGCGACAAGAAGATCCAGGTCATCAAGGAAGTTCGCGGCCTGACCTCCCTGGGTCTGAAGGAAGCCAAGGACCTCGTGGACAGCGCCCCCAAGGCCGTCCTGGAAGGCGCCACCAAGGAAGCCGCTGACAAGGCCAAGGAGGCGCTCGAGGGCGCCGGCGCCACCGTCACCGTCAAGTGACTCCCGGCGCCCAGCGCGCCGCCCGTGCCACGGACGTCATCTGACGTCACGGCACACCGTCACCGCAGGACCCCCGCACCGCACGGTGCGGGGGTCCTGCGCCGTCCGCGCCCGGGTGGACGCTCCGCGCGGGGCGGAGCGTTCACGCCGTCGGTGTGATGTGCGAAACTGTGGGTGACCATCTGGCCGTCACCGTGCGGCGGGAGAGCGTGGTGGGTCACGGGCCGGCAAAGGCGCCGGGGCCGCACCATCGCCGAAGGAGCAAACCCTCCCCGGGAATCTCTCAGGCACCCGTACCGCCGCACCAGGCCACTCTGAAGAGGTCGTCGTCCCGCGGGGCGGCGGACACCGGCGGGGCAGGTCGGGGGTGCGAGCTGCTGCAATCCCCGGCGAAATCTCTCAGGTCATGGAACAGAGCGGGGAGGACACACCGGGCCGTCTCGCGCCCACAAGCAGCCCAGGAGACCCTCGCATGTCCTTCCTGTCACGCCACATCGGCCCTGATGCCGATGACCTCGCCACCATGCTCCGCGCCGTGGGCGCGGAGACCCTGGACGAGCTGATCGACCGCGCGGTCCCGGAGAGCATCCGGCTGCGCGACACCCTCGACCTGCCGGAACCCCTCGACGAGCCGGAGGCGCTGGCCGCGCTGCGTCGCATCGCATCCCGCAACACCGTGATGCGCCAGATGATCGGCCAGGGGTACCACGACACCGTCACCCCCGCGGCCATCCGCCGCAACATCCTGGAGAATCCCGGGTTCTACACCTCCTACACGCCCTACCAGCCGGAGATCTCGCAGGGCCGCCTGGAGCTGCTGCTCACGTTCCAGAACGCGGTGATCGACCTCACCGGCCTGGACGTGGCCAACGCCTCGCTGCTGGACGAGTCCTCCGCCGTGGCCGAGGCCGTGCTGATGATGCGCCGCGCCAACCGCCGCTCCAAGAGCGCGCGCGTGCTCGTGGACAGCCGCAGCCTGCCGCAGACCCTCGCCGTGCTCACGGGGCGCACCCGGGCGGCCGGCATCGAGCTGGTGCTCGCAGACCTCGGTGACCCCGAGACCGCCGCGCGGGCCGTCGCCGACAGCGACTGCTACGGCGTCGTCGTGGCGCAGATCGGTGCGGACGGGGACGTCACGGATCCCACCGCCGTCATCGACGCCGCCCACGAGGCCGGCGCGCTGGTCACCGTGAGCACGGACCTGCTGGCGCTGACCATGCTCCGCAGCCCGGGGGAGATGGGCGCGGACATCGCCGTGGGCTCGGCCCAGCGCTTCGGCGTCCCCCTGTTCTTCGGTGGTCCCCACGCGGCGTTCATGTCCTCCCGCAGGGGCATGGAGCGCTCGCTGCCCGGGCGCATCGTGGGCGTCTCCACGGAGTCCTCCGGGGGGCCGGCGTACCGGCTGGCCCTGCAGACCCGGGAGCAGCACATCCGCCGCGAGAAGGCCACGTCCAACATCTGCACCGCGCAGGCGCTGCTGGCCATCGTGGCCGCCGCGTACGCCGTGCACCACGGCCCCACGGCCCTGCGCGCACTGGCCGAGCGCCTCCACGGCATGGCCGCGGACCTCGCCGCCGGGCTGCGCGCCCGGGGCATCGAGGTGGCGCACGAGCGGTTCTTCGACACCGTGACCTTCACGGTCCCCGGCAAGGCGGACGCGGTGGTCGCCGCGGCCGCGGACCGCGGGCTCAACCTGCGCCGCGTGGACCAGGACACCGTGGGCGTGAGCCTCGGTGAGCCCCACACGGACCGGGACGTCGCGGACGTGCTGACCGCGGTGGCCGACGCCTGCGGCACGGACGGCGGCGACTTCGGCTCCGACGCCGCCGCGTTCGACCTGCCGTCGGACTGGCTGCGCACGGACGAGTACATGACCCACCCCGTGTTCCACACGCACCGCTCCGAGACGTCGCTGATGCGCTGGCTGCGCGAGCTCTCGGACAAGGACCTCGCGCTGGACCGCACCATGATCCCGCTGGGCTCGTGCACCATGAAGCTCAACGCCGCCGCGGAGATGGAGCCCATCTCGTGGCCCGAGTTCGCGAGCATCCACCCCCTGGCCCCCGAGGACCAGACCCGCGGGTGGACCGAGCTGATCGAGCAGCTGCAGGACTGGCTCGCGGAGATCACCGGGTACGCGGCCGTGTCGGTGCAGCCCAACGCGGGCTCCCAGGGCGAGCTGGCGGGTCTGCTGGCCATCCGGCGCTACCAGGTGGACCGCGGCGAGGACCAGCGCAAGACCATCCTGATCCCGTCCTCCGCCCACGGCACCAACGCGGCCTCCGCGGTGCTCGCGGACCTCAAGGTCGTGGTGGTGGCCACCGCCGACGACGGCACCATCGACCAGGACGACCTCGCGGCCAAGATCGAGTCCGTGGGCGACGAGCTCGCGGGCATCATGGTCACCTACCCCTCCACGCACGGCGTGTACGACACCGACATCACGCAGGTCTGCGCCGCGGTGCACGACGCCGGCGGCCAGGTCTACGTGGACGGCGCCAACCTGAACGCCCTGATGGGTCTGGCCCGCCCGGGTCGCTTCGGAGGGGACGTCTCCCACCTGAACCTGCACAAGACGTTCTGCATCCCCCACGGCGGCGGCGGACCCGGTGTGGGTCCCGTGGCCGTGGCCGAGCACCTCGCGCCGTACCTGCCGGGCAACCCCGCCACCGCAGACCTCTCCGAGAGCGGCGCGGGCTTCCCCGTGGCCGAGGCGCCGCACGGCTCCGCGGGCGTGTTGCCCATCACGTGGATGTACATCGCCATGACCGGCGCCGAGGGGCTCACGGAGTCCTCGCGCACCGCCGTGCTGGGCGCCAACTACATCTCCCACCGGCTCGCGGACGTGTTCCCCACGCTCTACACGGGTGCCGGGGGTCTGGTGGCGCACGAGTGCATCCTGGACCTGCGTCCCATGACCAAGGCCTCGGGGGTCACCGCGGAGGACGTCTGCAAGCGGCTCGTGGACTTCGGTTTCCACGCCCCCACGCTGGCCTTCCCCGTGGCGGGCACCCTCATGGTGGAGCCCACCGAGTCCGAGGGCCTGGCGGAGCTGGACCGCTTCATCGAGGCCATGCGCACGATCCACGCCGAGATGCAGGAGATCGCGGACGGCACGGTGGCGCTGGAGGACTCCGTGATCCGCCACGCGCCGCACACCGCCCAGGTGCTCACCGCGGACGAGTGGGACCGTTCCTACTCCCGCGCCCAGGCCGGGTACCCCGTTCCCACGCTGCGCCGGAGCAAGTACTGGCCCCCGGTCGGCCGCGTGGACAACGCAGCGGGTGACCGCAACTTGGTGTGCGAGTGCCCACCCATCGAGGCGTTCGACGCCGCGTACACCGCAGCAGCGGGACAGGAGAAGTGATGAGCGAGCGTCAGACGGCACTGCACGGAGCCCACCAGGAGCTGGGAGCCCGGTTCACGGACTTCGGCGGGTGGTCCATGCCGGTGCGCTACGAGAGCGACACCGCCGAGCACCACGCGGTGCGGCGCGGCGCGGGGATCTTCGACCTCTCCCACATGGGCGAGGTCGAGGTGACCGGGCCCCAGGCGGGCGCGTTCCTGGACCACGCCCTCGTGGGCGTGCTGTCCACCATCGGCGTGGGCCGGGCCAAGTACTCGGTGATCGTGGACGAGCATGCCCGGGTGCTGGACGACCTCATCACCTACCGCCTGGCGGAGGACCGCTACCTCGTGGTGCCGAACGCCGGCAACCAGGAGACGGTGGTCGCGGCGCTGCAGGACCGTGCCCAGGGCTTCGACGTCCGGGTCACGGACCGCGGCCCCGAGACATCACTGGTCGCGGTGCAGGGACCCCGCGCGCTCGAGGTGCTCGAGGCCACGGGTCTGGCGCCCGCCGCGGACGTGTCCGCGCTGAAGTACTACGCGTGCACCACCGCCCGCTGCGGCGGGGTGGACGTGCTCGTCGCCCGCACCGGGTATACGGGCGAGGACGGTTTCGAGCTGTACTGCGCCAACGAGGCGGCGCGGACCCTGTGGGACGCACTGCTCGCCACGGCGGGAGAGCTCGGCACCCCGGAGGCACCGGTGACCGCAGCGGGTCTGGCGGCCCGCGACTCCCTCCGGCTCGAGGCGGGGATGCCGCTGTACGGCCACGAGCTGTCCACCGGGATCACCCCGGTGGAGGCCGGGCTGGGCAAGCTCGTGGAGATCGCCCTGCGCAAGAAGGACGAGGCGGGCACCCGCACCGTGGGCCACGACGCGCTCGCGGCCATGCTGCAGGAGGCGCCCGCGCGCACCCTGATCGGTCTGGAGGGCGTGGGGCGCAAGCCCGTTCGCGCGGGGTACACCGTGCTCGCGGGTGATCGCCCGGTGGGGGAGGTCACCAGCGGACTGCCCTCGCCGACCCTCGGCAAACCCGTGGCCATGGCGCTCGTCGCCACCGACGCGCTCGAGGAGATCGCCGCCGGGAACGTGAGCATCCAGGACGCGCGGGGACGCGGCGTCGAGGTCGTCCAGACCGGGATGCCCTTCTACAAGCGGGGCTGACGCCCCGTCCGCACGACCCCCAGGGGTGGTGCCGTGAGCGGGTCTGCCGGGAGTAACCTCCTGGCAGGCCCGCTTCGTCGTGTTCCACCCGACCCCAGTGCGGGCCCTCGAGAAGGCCCCCCTCGGGAGACCGGGGCGGGACGGAGAAGGAGAACACCGTGTTCCTGCGCAACGTGGCCCCCGGGATCCACATGATCCAGAACCACAACGTCAACTGCTACCTCCTGGAGGACGCGGAGGGGCTGACCCTCGTGGACGCCGGGCTGCCGCGGGTCTGGAACGAGCTCGGGTGGGCCATCCGTGAGCTCGGGCGCACCCCGGAGGACCTGAAGGCGCTCGTGCTGACGCACGCGCACTTCGACCACGTGGGGATCGCCGCGAAACTCGTCTCCCGGCTGGGGGTCCCGGTGTACGCCCACCGGGACGAACGGCACCTGGCCGCCCACCCCTACAGCTACGCGCACGAGAGCCCCACTGCCCTGTACCCGCTGCGGCACCCGCGGGCCGTGCCCGTGCTCGCGTCCATGCTCGCGGGTGGGGCCGCGGCAGTGCGGGGCGTGAGCGTCTCACGGGACCTCACGGTGGGGGACACCGTCCCGGTCCCGGGCCGCCCCCGCGTGGTCTTCACCGCGGGACACACGTACGGCCACTGCGCGCTGCACGTCCCGGAGGCCGACGCCGTGCTCTCCGGGGACGCACTCGTCACCCTCGATCCCTACACGGGTCTCACCGGCCCGCGGATCGTGGCGGGGGCGGCCACCGCCGACGCCGAGATGGCGGTGGCGTCCCTCGACGCACTGGCGGCCACGGGGGCCGGTGTGGTGCTGCCCGGACACGGCGATCCGTGGCGGCGGGGCGCCGCACTGGCGGCCTCGGAAGCGCGCAGCAACGGGGTCGCCTGAGCCGGGGCGGGCATCTTACGGCCCGGACGGGATTTCGTCCAGCACCGGTGTGGACAAACGGGCGCAGGTCGCCTAAGCTAGTACTTTGCGTTGTCCCTTATGCATGCGTGCCTTCATATAGCGGTGGGCGCCGCAGGGGCGGTTGTCGACGAGCATCGAAAACCGGCCCCTTTTTCTCTCCCCGGGAACCTCGCGTATTCACTGCATGTCTGTGGAAGGATCACATCTTGGTCGCCTCGAGCACCGATACGAACGTCTCCGCCAACCACCCCACGAGCGATAACATCCCTCGCCGCGTTTCCTTCGCGAAGATCCACGAACCGCTGGACGTCCCCAACCTGCTCGCCCTGCAGACCGATAGCTTCGACCGGCTGGTGGGCAACGAGCGCTGGCAGGCCCGCGTGGCCGAGGCCCAGGAGACCGGTGACACCAGTGTGCCCACCACGTCCGGGCTCTCCGACATCTTCGAGGAGATCTCGCCCATCGAGGACTTCCAGGGGACCATGTCCCTCTCGTTCTCCGAGCCGGAGTTCTACGACCCCAAGTACACCATGGACGAGTGCAAGGACCGCGACGCCACCTTCTCGGCGCCGCTGTACGTCAAGGCCGAGTTCATGAACAACAACACGGGCGAGATCAAGCAGCAGACCGTGTTCATGGGTGACTTCCCGCTGATGACGGAGAAGGGCACGTTCGTGATCAACGGGTCCGAGCGCGTCGTCGTCTCCCAGCTGGTGCGTTCCCCCGGCGCCTACTTCGAGAAGGGCCAGGACCGCACGTCCGACAAGGACATCTACTCCGCCAAGATCATCCCCTCGCGCGGTGCGTGGTTCGAGCTCGAGATCGACAAGCGCGACCAGGTGGGTGTCCGCCTGGACCGCAAGCGCAAGCAGTCGGTGACCGTGCTGCTCAAGGCGCTGGGCTGGACCGAGGCGAAGATCCTCGAGGAGTTCGGCGAGTTCGACTCCATCCGCGCGACCCTCGAGAAGGACGCCACGGAGACCCGCGAGGAAGCGCTGCTGGACATCTACCGCAAGCTGCGCCCGGGAGAGCCGCCCACGGTGGACGCCGCCCAGTCCCTGCTGGACAACATGTACTTCAACCCCAAACGCTACGACCTCGCGAAGGTGGGTCGCTACAAGCTCAACCGCAAGCTGGGCCTGGACAAGCCGTTCACGGACCCGGACGCCTCCGTGCTGTCCCTGGACGACATCGTGGCCATGATCCGCTACCTCGTCACCCTGCACGACGGCGGCTCCAGCATGCCCGGCACGCGTGACGGCGAGGCCCGCGAGATCCACGTGGACGTGGACGACATCGACCACTTCGGCAACCGTCGTATCCGCGCCGTGGGCGAGCTGATCGAGAACCAGATCCGCACGGGCCTGTCCCGCATGGAGCGCGTGGTGCGCGAGCGGATGACCACCCAGGACGTCGAGGCCATCACGCCGCAGACCCTGATCAACATCCGTCCCGTGGTCGCCGCGATCAAGGAGTTCTTCGGAACCTCCCAGCTCTCGCAGTTCATGGACCAGAACAACCCGCTGGCGGGCCTGACCCACAAGCGCCGCCTGTCCGCGCTGGGCCCCGGCGGTCTCTCCCGTGACCGCGCGGGCATGGAGGTCCGTGACGTCCACCCGTCGCACTACGGCCGCATGTGCCCGATCGAGACCCCCGAGGGCTCGAACATCGGTCTGATCGGCTCGCTCGCGACCTACGCGCGCATCAACCCGTTCGGCTTCATCGAGACGCCCTACCGCCGCGTCGTGGACGGCACCGTAACCAACGACGTCGTCTACCTCACCGCGGACGACGAGCGCGGGCTCACCATCGCGCAGGCCAACGCCCCGCTCACCGACGACGGGCACTTCGCCGAGGACGCCGTCCTCGCGCGTGCCTCCGACGGCTCCGGCGAGGCCGTGCTGGTGGCCCCCGAGGACATCGAGTTCATGGACGTCTCCCCGCGCCAGATGGTGTCGGTGGCCACCGCCCTGATCCCGTACCTCGAGCACGACGACGCCAACCGCGCCCTCATGGGCGCCAACATGCAGCGTCAGGCCGTGCCGCTGCTGACCTCCGAGGCGCCCCTGGTGGGCACCGGCATGGAGCGCTACGCCGCCCTGGACGCCGGCGACTCGGTGCTGGCCACCAAGCCCGGCGTGGTCGAGGAAGTCTCCGCAGACCTCGTCACGGTGCTCAATGACGACGGCACCTCCAAGCTCTACCCGATCAACAAGTTCGTGCGCTCGAACCCGGGCAACACGTACAACCAGCGCGTGATCGTCTCCGAGGGCGACCGCGTGGAGCCCCGCACCGTGATTGCGGACGGGCCCTCCACGGACCACGGTGAACTCGCACTGGGCAAGAACCTGCTGATCGCGTACATGTCCTGGGAAGGCCTCAACTACGAGGACGCCATCATCCTGTCCCAGCGCATGGTCTCCGAGGATGTCCTGACGTCCATCCACATCGAGGAGCACGAGATCGACGCCCGCGACACCAAGCTCGGTGCCGAGGAGATCACCCGTGACATCCCCAACGTGTCGGAAGAGGTGCTCTCCGCACTGGACGAGCGCGGCATCATCCACATCGGTGCCGAGGTCCAGGCCGGCGACATCCTGGTGGGCAAGGTGACCCCGAAGGGTGAGACCGAACTGACCCCGGAGGAGCGGCTGCTGCGCGCGATCTTCGGCGAGAAGTCCCGCGAGGTGCGCGACACCTCCCTGAAGGTGCCCCACGGCGAGTCCGGCACGGTGATCGGCGTGCGCGTCTTCGACCGCGAGGACGAGGACGACGACCTGCCCGCCGGCGTCAACCAGGTGGTGCGCGTGTACGTGGCTCAGAAGCGCAAGATCACGGACGGCGACAAGCTCGCCGGGCGCCACGGCAACAAGGGCGTCATCTCCAAGATCCTGCCCATCGAGGACATGCCGTTCATGGCGGACGGCACCCCGGTGGACGTGATCCTGAACCCGCTGGGCGTCCCCGGCCGCATGAACCTCGGCCAGGTGCTCGAGGTGCACACCGGGTGGCTCGCCAAGCAGGGCTGGAACATCGAGGGCGACCCCGAGTGGCTGCACGGTCTGAGCAACTTCCCCAAGAGCAGCGGCCCCACGAACGTGGCCACCCCGGTGTTCGACGGTGCCCGCGAGGACGAGATCTTCGACCTGCTGGACCACACCAACCCCACCCGCGACGGCGACCGCCTGATCGGGCGCTCCGGCAAGGCCAAGCTGTTCGACGGCCGCTCCGGTCAGCCGTTCCCGGACCCCGTGTCCGTGGGCTACCAGTACATCTTGAAGCTCCACCACCTCGTGGACGACAAGATCCACGCCCGCTCCACGGGCCCGTACTCCATGATCACCCAGCAGCCGCTGGGCGGTAAGGCGCAGTTCGGCGGTCAGCGCTTCGGCGAGATGGAGGTGTGGGCGCTCGAGGCGTACGGCGCCGCCTACACACTCCAGGAGCTGCTCACCGTCAAGTCCGACGACGTGCACGGCCGCGTGAAGGTGTACGAGGCCATCGTCAAGGGCGAGAACATCCCCGAACCCGGTGTGCCCGAGTCCTTCAAGGTGCTCATCAAGGAGATGCAGTCCCTGTGCCTGAACGTGGAGGTCCTCTCCGCGGACGGCAACACGATGGAGATGCGTGATTCCGAGGACGACAGCTTCCGGGCTGCCGACGAGCTCGGCATCGACCTCTCCCACTCCGAGCCCAGCTCGGTCGAAGAGGTCTGAGACCCCGCTCGCCCACAGCTCAGCCCGACACACTTCAGGATTTTACGAAAGAGGGACAGGACCTTATGTCCAACGATTCTTCACTGGGCCTCATGCAGATCGGCCTGGCCACCGCGGATCAGATCCGCGGCTGGTCCTACGGCGAGGTCAAGAAGCCGGAAACCATCAACTACCGCACGCTCAAGCCCGAGAAGGACGGCTTGTTCTGCGAGAAGATCTTCGGTCCCACCCGGGACTGGGAGTGCTACTGCGGCAAGTACAAGCGCGTGCGCTACAAGGGCATCATCTGCGAGCGCTGCGGTGTGGAGGTCACGCGCGCCAAGGTGCGTCGTGAGCGCATGGGCCACATCGAGCTCGCGGCTCCCGTGACCCACATCTGGTACTTCAAGGGTGTTCCCTCCCGCCTGGGCTACCTGCTGGACCTCGCGCCGAAGGACCTCGAGAAGGTCATCTACTTCGCCGCGTACATGATCACGTCCGTGGACGAGCAGGCGCGTCACGACGACCTGCCCAACCTGCAAGCCGCGATCGACCGTGAGAAGAAGCAGCTCGAGGACACCCGGGACGCGGACATCAACGCGATCGCCCGCGATCTCGAGAACGAGCTCGCCCGCGTGGAGGAGGAGGGCGGCAAGGCCGCCGAGAAGCGCAAGCTGCGCGACTCCGCCGACCGCCAGATGGCGAACGTGCGCAAGCGCGCGGACCGCGAGATCGACTACCTGGAGAAGGTCTGGGACCGCTTCAAGAACCTCAAGGTCAACGACCTCGAGGGCGACGAGGCCCTGTACCGCCAGATGGTGGACCGCTACGGCATGTACTTCGAGGGCTCCATGGGCGCCGAGTCCATCAAGAAGCGGCTCGAGTCCTTCGACCTCGCGGCCGAGGCCGAGGCCCTGCGCGAGACCATCGCCACGGGCAAGGGCCAGCGCAAGACCCGCGCCCTGAAGCGCCTGAAGGTGGTCAACGCGTTCCTCACCACGGACAACTCGCCGCTGGGCATGGTGCTGGACGCCGTCCCGGTGATCCCGCCGGAGCTGCGTCCCATGGTGCAGCTGGACGGCGGCCGCTTCGCGACCTCCGATCTCAACGACCTCTACCGTCGCGTGATCAACCGCAACAACCGGCTCAAGCGGCTGCTGGACCTCGGCGCGCCCGAGATCATCGTGAACAACGAAAAGCGCATGCTGCAGGAGGCCGTGGACTCGCTGTTCGACAACGGCCGCCGTGGCCGCCCCGTGACGGGCCCCGGCAACCGTGCGCTGAAGTCCCTGTCGGACATGCTCAAGGGCAAGCAGGGGCGCTTCCGCCAGAACCTGCTGGGCAAGCGCGTGGACTACTCCGGTCGTTCCGTGATCGTGGTGGGCCCGCAGCTGAAGCTGCACCAGTGCGGTCTGCCCAAGCAGATGGCGCTCGAGCTGTTCAAGCCGTTCGTGATGAAGCGTCTGGTGGACCTGAACCACGCGCAGAACATCAAGTCCGCCAAGCGGATGGTGGAGCGTTACCGCCCTCAGGTGTGGGACGTCCTCGAAGAGGTCATCACCGAGCACCCCGTGCTGCTGAACCGTGCGCCCACCCTGCACCGTCTGGGCATCCAGGCGTTCGAGCCGCAGCTCGTGGAGGGCAAGGCCATCCAGCTGCACCCGCTCGTGTGCGGTGCGTTCAACGCGGACTTCGACGGTGACCAGATGGCGGTGCACCTGCCGCTGTCCCCGGAGGCGCAGGCCGAGGCCCGCGTGCTGATGCTGTCGTCGAACAACATCCTCAAGCCCTCGGACGGCAAGCCGATCGCCCTGCCCTCGCAGGACATGATCATCGGTCTGTACCACCTCACCACCGTGCGTGAGGGCTGGGCGGGGGAGGGCACCAGCTACTCCTCGGTGGCCGAGGCGATCATGGCCAACGACTCCGGTGAGCTGCACCTGAACGCGAAGTGCAGGATTCGCCTCGAGGACTTCGTGCCGTACGCGGGCTGGGAGGCTCCCGAGGGCTGGGAGCCGGGTCAGCCCGCCGTCGTGGAGACCACCCTGGGACGCGTGCTCTTCAACGAGACGCTGCCCGAGGACTACCCCTGGGACGAGAACGTCGCGGACAAGAAGCACCTCTCCGCGCTCGTGAACGACCTCGCGGAGCGCTACCCGATGACCCGTGTGGCCAGGACGCTGGACAACCTCAAGGACGCCGGCTTCCACTGGGCCTCGCGCTCGGGTGTCACCGTGGCCATCTCGGACATCGCGACCCCGCCGCAGAAGCCCGCGATCATGGAGGGCTACGAGGCCCAGGCCGCGCGCATCCAGGGCCAGTACGACAAGGGTCTGATCGACGACGACGAGCGCCGCTCGGAGCTCATCGACATCTGGTCCAAGGCCACGGACGAGGTCGCGCAGGCCATGCGCGACAACCTCGAGCCCACCAACACCATCAACCGCATGGTGTCCTCGGGCGCCCGAGGCAACTGGATGCAGGTCCGTCAGATCGCGGGCATCCGCGGCCTGGTGGCGAACCCCAAGGGCGAGATCATGCCCCGCCCGATCAAGTCCTCCTACCGCGAGGGCCTGTCGGTGCTGGAGTACTTCATCGCGACCCACGGTGCTCGCAAGGGCCTCGCGGACACCGCACTGCGTACCGCCAACTCGGGCTACCTGACCCGTCGCCTGGTGGACGTCTCCCAGGACGTGATCGTGCGCGAGTCGGACTGCCAGACCGTGCGCGGCCTGACCTTGCCGCTCGCGGACATCACCGACACCGGTGTGC
This sequence comes from Kocuria tytonis, assembly GCF_003226895.2. Classification (GTDB taxonomy): domain Bacteria; phylum Actinomycetota; class Actinomycetes; order Actinomycetales; family Micrococcaceae; genus Kocuria; species Kocuria tytonis. Next base: position 1,095,691 of record NZ_PNJG02000001.1, on the reverse strand, counting down.
GCACCCTGAGCGAGGACGTGGAGAACACGGTGCACGGCCGCGTGCTGGCCGGTGCCGTGGCGGACGAGAACGGCGAGGTGCTGGCCGAGGCCGGTGCGGACATGTCCGACGCCATGATCGAGAAGCTCTACAACGCCGGTGTGGACCAGGTGCGCGTGCGCTCCGTCCTGACCTGCGAGTCCGCCGTGGGCGTGTGCGCCTCGTGCTACGGCCGGTCGCTGGCCACCAACCAGCTGGTGGACATCGGCGAGGCCGTGGGCATCGTGGCCGCCCAGTCCATCGGTGAGCCGGGTACCCAGCTGACCATGCGCACCTTCCACACCGGTGGTGTGGCCTCCTCGGACGGTGACATCACGCAGGGTCTGCCCCGTATCCAGGAGCTCTTCGAGGCCCGGACGCCCAAGGGCGTGGCACCCATCTCGGAGGTGGCCGGTCGGATCCGCATCGAGGACACCGACAAGTCCCTCAAGATCGTGGTGGTCCCGGACAACGGCGACGAGGAGTTCGCGTACCCCGTCCTGCGTCGCGCCAAGCTGCTCGTCGCCGACGGCGACCACGTGGAGGTGGGCCAGCAGCTCGTCACCGGTGCCGTCGACCCCAAGGAGGTGCTGCGCATCCGCGGTCCCCGCGAGGCGCAGAAGCACCTGGTGGACGAGGTCCAGGGCGTGTACCGCTCCCAGGGCGTGGGCATCCACGACAAGCACGTGGAGGTCATCGTCCGTCAGATGCTGCGTCGCGTGACCATCATCGAGTCCGGCGACACCGCGCTGCTGCCGGGCGAGCTGGTGGACAACGTGCGCTTCCTGGAGGCCAACCGCGGTGCGGTGGCCGAGGGCAAGCGTCCCGCCGCGGGTCGTCCGGAGCTGATGGGCATCACCAAGGCCTCGCTGGCCACGGACTCGTGGCTGTCCGCCGCGTCCTTCCAGGAGACCACGCGTGTGCTCACGCAGGCCGCCATGGAGGGCAAGTCGGACCCGCTGCTGGGCCTCAAGGAGAACGTCATCATCGGCAAGCTCATCCCCGCCGGCACCGGTCTGGACCGGTACAACAGCGTGGACGTGGAGCCCACCGAGGAGGCCAAGGCCCAGATGTTCACGGATCCGTCCGCGTTCGCCGACTTCAGCTACGCCGAGGAGAACGCCGGGGGACTCGGTTCCGAGTTCCAGGCGATCCCGCTCGACGACTACGACTTCGGCGGCAACTGAGCGGATCGCAACCCGGGACGCCGCACCCACGAGTGCGGTGAGTCCCGGGTGACGGGCCGCTGAGACCGGCAGGGAGCCCGGGTGGGCCTCCTCCCCAGGGAGGACCACCCGGGCTTCGTCGTACCCGGACGGCGGACGGTGCGCGGAGGCGGCGGGGGGACCGGGGCGGTGAACCATGCCGCCGTGCGCGTCGACACCCCGGCAAACGATGCAGGTTGTCGGGTCCGGGTTTTCGGGAGCCCCGTCGTCGTGACAACCCGTTTGGGTTGACTTACTGCCGGAACGGCCACATCAAACCGGTGAACGTCACCCCTGGCCGAGCCGCGGGTCCCGCGTACCGCCGGCGGGAAGAAGAACCTGCATCGCCGTGCTGGCCATGCGAACATGTCTCCATGCGGCAACCACCGCGCCCCTGCGCGGACGGTGCGGACGGAACCTGCGCACCGCACGAGCCGGGGGAGGGCGGCAGCCCGGCCGCAGCCACGGCACAGGACCACCGAGGAAGACACAGCATGCTCGAGATCGCAGACAGCGCGGCAGCCGCGGTGGCGCCCGTGCACGACGGTGCGTGCGTGATGATCGGGGGCTTCGGCGTGGCCGGGCAGCCCGTGGAGCTCATCGACGCTCTGATCGCCCAGGGCGCCTCCGGGCTCACCGTGGTCAGCAACAACGCCGGCAACGGGGACGTGGGCCTCGCCGAGCTCATCAGGCTCGGACGGGTGCGGAAGATGATCTGCTCGTATCCCCGGCAGGCGGACTCGTGGCACTTCGACCGGAAGTACCGGGCCGGGCAGATCGAGCTCGAGGTGGTGCCCCAGGGCAACCTGGCGGAACGGATCCGCGCGGCGGGGGCAGGGATCGGGGCGTTCTTCACGCCCACCGGTTACGGCACACCTCTGGCGGAGGGCAAGGAGGTGCGGGAACTGGACGGCAGGCACCAGGTGCTGGAGCACGCACTGCACGCCGACTTCTCCCTGACCAGGGCGCACCGGGCGGACCGCGCCGGGAACCTGGTCTACCGGAAGACGGCCCGGAACTTCGGCCCCGTCATGGCCGCGGCGGCCGGGCACTCCATCGTGCAGGTCGCCGAGCTCGTGGAGCGGGGCGGGATCGACCCGGAGGTCGTCGTCACTCCCGGGATCTACGTGGACACCGTGGTGCGGATCGCTTCCCCCGGGCAGCAGGACCCGCCAGCGGGTGGTGCGGCATGAGCGTTCCGCGCACCAGGGACCATCCCCTGACACCCCACGAGCTCGCGGCGGTCGTGGCCCGCGACATCCCCGCGGGCTCCTACGTGAACCTCGGGATCGGGCAGCCCACGCTGGTGTCCGACCACCTGGGCCCCGCGGACCACGTCACCCTCCACACCGAGAACGGCATGCTCGGAATGGGTGGCCTGGCACACGGGGAGGACGTGGACCCGGACCTCACCAACGCCGGCAAGGCTCCCGTGCTGGAGACGCGGGGATGCTCGTACTTCCACCACGCGGACTCCTTCGCCATGATGCGCGGCGGTCACCTGGACTGCTGCGTCCTGGGCGCGTTCCAGGTGGATCGGGAGGGGAACCTGGCCAACTGGCACACGGGCGAGCCGGACGCGATCCCTGCCGTGGGCGGTGCCATGGACCTGGCCACCGGGGCCAGGCAGACGTTCGTGATGATGGGCCTCATGGCCAGGGACGGGCGGCCCAAGCTGGTCGAACGCTGCACCATGCCGCTCACCGGGGTGGCGTGCGTGTCCCGCGTGTACACGGACCTCGCCGTGTTCGAGATCGCCGACGGCCGTTTCACGGTCCGGGAGACCTTCGGCATCGGCTTCGACGAGCTGGTCGGGCGGGTTGACGTGGCACTCGCCCCGGCCGCGTGACCCGCAGCCCCTGAGTGCTCCGCCCGGACCGGCGCCGTGGCCCGGCCGAGGGGCGGCCACGTGGGCGGAGCCGGTTTTCACGCGGTGGCGGGAAGCTGGTACGATAGCCCAGAATTGCTCGATTCCGGGCAGTCTGCAATGAGATGGCAAATCGGACTCCGTCCTGCGGTACGCCCCCTGTACCTAGATGCCATCTTTCGTCATGCTCGCGTGCATGTGCGCCCCGACCCCGGCCGAGACGCGCGCACCGGGTCCCCGGGATCAATGTTCCGTCATCGGCGGGCCCGGCACACACCGGGCACCGCTCAACCAGGAGGCACTGTGCCAACCATTCAGCAACTGGTCCGCAAGGGCCGGCACTCCAAGGTCGTGAAGACCAAGGCTCCCGCGCTCAAGGGCAACCCCATGAAGCGCGGCGTCTGCACCCGCGTGTTCACCACCACCCCGAAGAAGCCGAACTCCGCGCTGCGCAAGGTGGCGCGTGTGAAGCTCAACGGCGGCATCGAGGTCACCGCCTACATCCCCGGCGAGGGCCACAACCTGCAGGAGCACTCCATCGTGCTCGTGCGCGGCGGTCGTGTGAAGGACCTGCCGGGTGTCCGCTACAAGATCGTGCGCGGCGCGCTCGACACCCAGGGTGTCAAGGGCCGTCAGCAGGCTCGCTCCCGCTACGGCGCGAAGAAGGAGAAGAAGTAATGCCCCGTAAAGGTCCCGCTCCCAAGCGCCCCCTCGTCGTCGATCCCGTCTACGGCTCGCCCGTGGTCACGCAGCTGATCAACAAGGTCCTGCAGGACGGCAAGAAGTCCACCGCCGAGCGCATCGTCTACGGTGCCCTCGAGGGTGTGCGCAACAAGACCAACTCCGATCCCGTGGCCACCCTGAAGAAGGCCCTCGAGAACGTGAAGCCGGCCCTCGAGGTCCGCTCCCGTCGTGTCGGCGGCGCCACCTACCAGGTGCCCGTCGAGGTCAAGGCCGGCCGCGCCCAGGCGCTGTCCCTGCGCTGGCTCGTGGGCTACTCCAAGGCCCGTCGTGAGAACACCATGACCGAGCGGCTGCAGAACGAGATCCTGGATGCCTCCAACGGTCTCGGTGCCGCCGTCAAGCGCCGCGAGGACACTCACAAGATGGCCGAATCCAACAAGGCCTTCGCCCACTACCGCTGGTAAAATTCGGTAGTCCTGTCGGCCCCGCCCACAGGCGGGGCCGACACCAGGGCCCGGCACCACCTTTTACGAAGGGAACCATCGTGGCACTCGACGTGCTTACCGACCTCAAGAAGGTCCGCAATATCGGCATCATGGCTCACATCGACGCCGGTAAGACCACGACCACCGAACGAATCCTGTTCTACACGGGCATCAACCACAAGCTCGGCGAGACGCACGACGGTGCCTCCACGATGGACTGGATGGCGCAGGAGCAGGAACGCGGCATCACCATCACCTCCGCCGCGACCTCGTGCTACTGGCACGACTACCAGATCAACATCATCGACACCCCGGGTCACGTGGACTTCACCGTCGAGGTCGAGCGCTCCCTGCGCGTGCTCGACGGCGCCGTGGCGGTCTTCGACGGCAAGGAGGGTGTGGAGCCCCAGTCCGAGACGGTGTGGCGCCAGGCGGACAAGTACGAGGTGCCCCGCATCTGCTTCGTCAACAAGATGGACAAGCTGGGCGCGGACTTCTACTTCACCGTGGACACCATCAAGTCCCGGCTGGGTGCCACCCCGCTGGTGCTGCAGCTGCCGATCGGCGCCGAGAACGACTTCGTGGGCGTCGTGGACCTGATCACGATGCAGGCGCTGGTCTGGGAGGGCGACTCCAAGGGCGACGTCTCCCTGGGTGCCAAGTACGAGACCCGCGAGATCCCCGAGGACCTCAAGGACCGCGCCGAGGACTACCGCAACCAGCTCGTGGAGGCCGTCGCCGAGGCCGACGACGAGCTGATGGAGAAGTACCTCAACGGTGAGGAGCTCACGCAGGACGAGCTGAAGGCCGGCATCCGCAAGCTCACCACCTCCTCCACCGCGTACCCCGTGCTGTGCGGCTCCGCGTTCAAGAACCGCGGTGTGCAGCCCATGCTCGACGCCGTGGTGGACTACCTGCCCTCCCCGCTGGACGTGGAGGACGTGCAGGGCCACGCCATCAACGACGAGGAAGAGGTCATGACCCGCACCGCGGACGCCGACGGCCCCTTCGCGGCGCTGGCGTTCAAGGTCGCCTCGCACCCGTTCTACGGCCAGCTCACGTACATCCGCGTGTATTCCGGCAAGGCCAAGGCCGGCGAGCAGGTCATGAACTCCACCAAGGGCAAGCGCGAGCGCATCGGCAAGCTCTTCCAGATGCACTCCAACAAGGAGAACCCGGTGGAGGAGATCTCCGCCGGTCACATCTACGCCGCGATCGGGCTGAAGGACACCACCACCGGTGACACCCTCTCCGATCCCAGCAACCAGATCGTGCTGGAGTCCATGAGCTTCCCGGCCCCCGTGATCTTCGTGGCCATCGAGCCCAAGACCAAGGGTGACCAGGAGAAGCTCTCCACCGCCATCCAGAAGCTCTCCGCGGAGGACCCCACCTTCACGGTGTCCCTCAACGACGAGACCGGCCAGACCGAGATCGGCGGCATGGGGGAGCTCCACCTGGACATCCTGGTGGACCGCATGAAGCGCGAGTTCAAGGTCGAGGCGAACGTGGGCAAGCCCCAGGTGGCCTACCGCGAGACCATCAAGAAGGCCGTCGAGAAGGTCGACTACACGCACAAGAAGCAGACCGGCGGTTCCGGCCAGTTCGCCAAGGTGCAGGTCTCCTTCGAGCCGCTGCCGCTGGACGCCGAGGAGCTGTACGAGTTCGACAACGCCGTGACCGGTGGCCGCGTGCCGCGCGAGTACATCCCCTCCGTGGACCACGGCATCCAGGACGCCATGCAGCTCGGCATCCTCGCCGGCTACCCCGTGGTGGGCGTCAAGGCCACCCTGATCGACGGCGCCTACCACGACGTGGACTCCTCGGAAATGGCGTTCAAGATCGCCGGCTCCATGGTGTTCAAGGAAGGTGCCCGGCGTGCCAACCCGGTCCTGCTCGAACCCCTGATGGCCGTGGAGGTGCGTACCCCGGAGGAGTACATGGGTGACGTCATCGGTGACCTGAACTCCCGCCGTGGCCAGATCCAGTCCATGGAGGACGTCACGGGCGTCAAGCTCGTCTCGGCTCTCGTGCCGCTGTCCGAGATGTTCGGCTACATCGGAGACCTCCGCTCCAAGACGCAGGGCCGCGCCGTGTACTCGATGAAGTTCGACAGCTACTCAGAGGTTCCCAAGGCCGTGGCCGAGGAAATCATCCAGAAGAACCGCGGCGAGTAAGCCACCGGGGTTCGCCCCGAAATTTCAGTAAATTCACAATCCAGAAGTAGACTTGCACAGGTTTCGACACGCTCAGCGCCGATGCGCTGTGGTCACATGCTCCGGGGCCCGGAGCAGTCGAGCAAGTCTCACCTCAATGTTCTAGGAGGAACACATCATGGCGAAGGCCAAGTTCGAGCGCACCAAGCCGCACCTCAACATTGGCACCATCGGCCACGTTGACCACGGCAAGACCACGCTCACCGCTGCGATCTCCAAGGTCCTGGCCGACAAGTACCCGGACGTCAACGAGCAGCGCGACTTCGGTGCCATCGACTCCGCCCCGGAGGAGAAGCAGCGCGGCATCACGATCAACATCGCGCACATCGAGTACCAGACCGACAAGCGTCACTACGCCCACGTGGACGCCCCCGGTCACGCCGACTACGTGAAGAACATGATCACCGGTGCCGCTCAGATGGACGGCGCGATCCTCGTGGTCGCCGCCACCGACGGCCCCATGGCCCAGACCCGCGAGCACGTGCTGCTCGCCCGCCAGGTGGGCGTGCCCTACCTGCTGGTGGCGCTGAACAAGTCCGACATGGTCGACGACGAAGAGCTGCTCGACCTCGTCGAGATGGAGGTCCGCGAGCTGCTGTCGGACCAGGGCTTCGACGGCGACAACGCCCCCGTGGTGCGCGTCTCCGCCCTGAAGGCCCTCGAGGGCGACGCCGAGTGGGTCAAGTCCGTCGAGGACCTCATGGAGGCCGTGGACGAGAACGTCCCGGACCCCGTGCGCGACACCGACAAGCCCTTCCTGATGCCCATCGAGGACGTCTTCACCATCACCGGTCGCGGTACCGTGGTGACGGGTCGCGCCGAGCGCGGCACCCTGCCGATCAACTCCGAGGTCGAGATCGTGGGCATCCGTCCCGTCCAGAAAACCACGGTGACCGGCATCGAGATGTTCCACAAGCAGATGGACGAGGCCATGGCCGGCGAGAACTGCGGTCTGCTGCTCCGCGGTCTCAAGCGTGACGACGTCGAGCGCGGACAGGTCGTGTGCAAGCCGGGTTCCATCACCCCGCACACCGACTTCGAGGCCAACGTCTACATCCTGTCCAAGGAAGAGGGCGGGCGACACAACCCGTTCTACTCGAACTACCGCCCGCAGTTCTACTTCCGTACCACGGACGTCACCGGCGTCATCACGCTGCCCGAGGGCACCGAGATGGTCATGCCCGGCGACAACACCGAGATGACGGTGGAGCTCATCCAGCCCATCGCCATGGAGGACGGCCTCGGCTTCGCCATCCGTGAGGGTGGCCGCACCGTGGGCTCCGGCCGTGTCACCAAGATCATCAAGTGATTCATGCCCGATGATCGGGTGAGACGCTGAGTCGATCCCGCGAATGCCCCGCGATCCGCAAGGATTGCGGGGCATTCGCATGTCCACGGTCCCGGCCCCGGGACCTGCGCTCGGAGCGCGGTGCACCGCGCCGGCGGTCAGGGTTTGCGCCCGCGTCCGCATCTCTGGCAGAATGGCCGCTGTTGTTCGCTCAGCGGCGCAAGTTCTCCACGCGCCTCGCACGAGCACGACGTCCATCGCGAGAACCGGGTGCGGAGCACGTGTGCAGCCGAAGCAACCGTGATGCACCGGTGCCCGCGCGAGTGTGCCGCGAACAACCAGTCTTCACCGGCACCACGTCATTGTGTGGACCCGTGGCTGTCGCCCAGCGCGACACGCCCGAGTTCGGGTGCCGGAGCCCCGGCAGGGTGAGGAACCCGGATCTCTCGTTCCGGATTCAGTCTGTGCGGGGTGGTGGGCAGAAGCCCGCCGAACACAAGGAGTCCTGGACTCCATACAGGGAAGTACTTGAAGAAAGAGAGTCACGACGCCATGGCGGGACAAAAAATCCGCATCCGGCTGAAGTCCTATGACCACGAGGTCATCGACGTCTCGGCCCGGAAGATCGTTGAGACGGTGACGCGCGCAGGTGCCACGGTGGTGGGACCCGTTCCGCTGCCCACCGAGAAGAATGTGTACTGCGTGATCCGCTCGCCGCACAAGTACAAGGACAGCCGTGAGCACTTCGAGATGCGCACGCACAAGCGGCTGATCGACATCATCGACCCCACGCCCAAGGCTGTCGACTCGCTCATGCGTCTCGACCTGCCCGCTGACGTGAACATCGAAATCAAGCTGTAAAAAGGATCGCACCCCAATGACTACCACTTTCGAACGCCAGGTGAAGGGCCTGCTGGGCACCAAGCTCGGCATGACCCAGGTCTGGGACGAGAACGGGAAGTTCGTGCCGGTGACCGTGGTCAAGGCCGACTCCAACGTCGTGACGCAGCTGCGTAACGAGGACAAGGACGGCTACAACGCCGTCCAGATCGGCTTCGGTGCGATCGATCCCCGCAAGGTGACCAAGCCCCTGGCCGGTCACTTCGCCGCCGCAGGCGTGACGCCCCGCCGCCACGTCGTCGAACTCCGTACGTCCGACGCCGCCGAGTACGAGCTGGGGCAGGAACTGTCCGTGGAGCTCTTCGAGGCCGGCGCCAAGGTCGACGTCGTCGGCACCACCAAGGGCAAGGGCACGGCCGGTGTGATGAAGCGTCACGGCTTCTCCGGCGTGGGTGCCTCCCACGGTGCGCACAAGAACCACCGCAAGCCGGGCTCCATCGGCGGCGCGTCGTACCCCGCACGCGTGTTCAAGGGCATGCGCATGGCCGGTCGGATGGGCAACGCCCGCCACACCACCATGAACCTGACCGTGCACGCGGTGGACGCCGAGAACTCCCTGCTGCTCATCAAGGGCGCCCTGCCGGGCCCCAAGGGATCGGTCGTCCTCGTCCGTTCCACCGTGAAGGGAGCTTGATACCCATGGCAACTGAAACCGTCAGCGTCGAGCTGCCCGCTGAGATCTTCGACGCCCAGACCAATGTGGCTCTGCTGCACCAGGTCGTCGTGGCACAGCTGGCCGCTGCCCGTCAGGGCACGCACAAGACCAAGACCCGCGCCGAGGTCTCCGGCGCAGGTCGCAAGCCGTTCAAGCAGAAGGGCACCGGCCGGGCTCGTCAGGGCTCCATCCGCGCCCCTCACATGACCGGTGGTGGCGTGGTGCACGGCCCCACGCCGCGTGACTACTCCCAGCGCACGCCCAAGAAGATGAAGGCCGCCGCCCTGCGCGGTGCCCTCTCGGACCGGGCCCGCAACGGCCGCATCCACGTGGTGGCGGAACTGGGCGGCGCGCAACCGTCCACGAAGGCCGCCAAGGAGGCGCTGCGTTCGATCTCCGAGCGCAAGAACCTGCTGGTCGTGCTGGGCCGCGGCGAGGACAATGCCGCACTGTCCGTGCGCAACCTGGTCAACGTGCACGCCGTGTACGCCGACCAGCTCAACACGTACGACGTGCTCGTCTCGGACGACGTGGTCTTCACCAAGGCCGCTTACGAGTCGTTCGTCGCAGCCGCGTCCGGTAGCAAGCAGGAGGACGCCAAGTGAGCGCCATCTACAACAAGGACCCGCGCGACGTCATCATCCGTCCCGTGGTCTCCGAGAAGTCCTACGGCCTGATCGACGAGGGCAAGTACACCTTCCAGGTGGACCCGGCCTCGAACAAGACCGAGATCAAGTATGCGATCGAGCAGATCTTCGGTGTGAAGGTCGCGTCCATCAACACTCTCAACCGTCCCGGCAAGCGCAAGCGCACTCGCTTCGGCTGGGGACAGCGCAAGGCTACCAAGCGTGCCGTCGTGTCCCTTCGGGAAGGCTCCATCGACATCTTCGGCGGTCCGCTCTCCTGAGCGGAGACCACTTTAACGAGGAACTCAAAACATGGCTATCCGTAAGCACAAGCCGACAACCCCGGGCCGTCGTGGCTCGTCGGTTGCGGACTTCGTAGAAATCACGCGCACCACGCCCGAGAAGTCCCTGGTGCGTCCGCTGCCCAAGAAGGGCGGTCGCAACAACACCGGCCGGATCACCACCCGCCACAAGGGCGGTGGCCACAAGCGCCAGTACCGCGTGATCGACTTCCGTCGTCACGACAAGGACGGCGTGGACGCCAAGGTCGCTCACATCGAGTACGACCCGAACCGCACCGCGCGCATCGCCCTGTTGCACTACGTGGACGGCACGAAGCGCTATATCATCGCGCCGAACCGGCTGAACCAGGGCGACGTCGTGGAGTCCGGCCCCAACGCGGACATCAAGCCCGGCAACAACCTGCCGCTGCGCAACATCCCCGTGGGCACCGTGCTGCACGCGGTGGAGCTGCGCCCGGGTGGGGGAGCCAAGCTCGCCCGCTCCGCCGGTGCCTCCGTGCAGCTGGTGGCCCGTGAGGGCAAGTACGGCCAGCTGCGGCTGCCCTCCGGGGAGATCCGCAACGTGGACGTCCGCTGCCGCGCGACCATCGGTGAGGTCGGCAACGCCGAGCAGTCCAACATCAACTGGGGCAAGGCCGGTCGCAACCGCTGGAAGGGCGTCCGCCCGACCGTCCGTGGTGTGGTCATGAACCCCGTGGACCACCCGCACGGTGGTGGCGAGGGCAAGACCTCCGGTGGTCGTCACCCGGTCAACCCCAACGGCAAGCCCGAGGGACGCACCCGTCGCCCCAACAAGGAAAGCGACAAGCTCATCGTGCGTCGTCGTCGTACCGGCAAGAACAAGCGCTAAGGAGCCTGACTAATGCCACGCAGCCTCAAGAAGGGCCCTTTCGTCGATCAGCACCTCTTCGTGAAGGTCGCCAAGGAGAACGAGAAGGGCACCAAGAACGTCATCAAGACGTGGTCCCGCCGCTCGATGATCATCCCCGACATGCTCGGTCACACGATCGCCGTGCACGACGGACGCAAGCACGTTCCGGTGTTCATCACGGAGTCGATGGTCGGGCACAAGCTCGGCGAGTTCGCCCCCACCCGCACGTTCCGCGGCCATGTGAAGGACGACAAGAAGGGCAAGCGTCGCTGACCCACCGGGTGAGCACCTTGCACTTCTTCGACAAGACGAGAGAAGGAAAGCAATGGAAGCCAAGGCATCTGCGCGCTACATCCGCGTGACGCCTATGAAGGCCCGGCGCGTCGTCAACCTGATTCGTGGCCAGCAGGCGAATGAGGCATTGGCGATTCTGAAGTTTGCCCCCCAGGCAGCTTCCGAGCCGGTGTTCAAGGTTCTCGAATCCGCCGTGGCGAACGCCCGGCAGAAGGCCGACCGCGAGGGTCTCGCGTTCAAGCCGGAAGACCTCGTGGTCTCTGCGGCCTTCGTGGACGAGGGACCCACCATGAAGCGGTTCCAGCCGCGTGCCCAGGGCCGTGCGTACCGCATCAACAAGCGCACGAGCCACGTGACCGTGGTCGTGGCGACCCCGGAGAAGGAGGAGGTCCGCTAAGTGGGACAGAAAATCAACCCCAACGGATTCCGTCTGGGCATCACCACCGATCACGTCTCGCACTGGTACGCGGACTCCAACCAGCCGGGTCAGCGCTACAAGGACTACATCCGCGAGGACGTCAAGATCCGCGAGCTCATGTCCAAGGGCATGGACCGCGCCGGGATCTCCAAGGTCGAGATCGAGCGCACCCGTGACCGTGTCCGCGTGGACATCCACACGGCGCGTCCGGGCATCGTGATCGGCCGCCGCGGCGCCGAGGCGGACCGCATCCGCGGCGAGCTCGAGAAGCTCACCGGCAAGCAGATCCAGCTGAACATCCTCGAGGTGAAGAACCCGGAGATCGACGCGCAGCTCGTCGCCCAGGGTGTTGCCGAGCAGCTGGCCTCGCGTGTCGCGTTCCGGCGCGCCATGAAGAAGGCCATCCAGTCCGCGCAGCGCGCGGGCGCCAAGGGCATCCGGATCCAGTGCGCCGGTCGTCTGGGCGGCGCGGAGATGTCCCGCTCGGAGTTCTACCGCGAAGGCCGTGTGCCCCTGCACACCCTGCGCGCGAACATCGACTACGGCTTCTTCGAGGCGAAGACCACCTTCGGCCGGATCGGCGTGAAGGTCTGGATCTACAAGGGCGACCTCACCGACAAGGAACTGGCCGCCCAGCAGGCCGCTGCCCCGTCCTCGCGCGGACGCAACGACCGCCGCGGCGGTGGCGGTGGCGGCGAGCGTCGTCGTCGTCCGAATGACCGTAACGACCGCGGTGGGCGTCGCGAACGCGACACCACCGCAGCCCCGCAGCAGAACTCCGCTGCGGAGGCGACCAACGCAGAGGGTGGTAAGTAATGCTCATCCCACGTCGTGTGAAGTTCCGTAAGCAGCACCACCCGCGTCGTCGGGGTCAGGCCAAGGGCGGAACCCAGGTCACGTTCGGCGAGTGGGGCATCCAGGCGATGAGCCCGGCGTACGTCACGAACCGTCAGATCGAGGCCGCGCGTATCGCCATGACCCGTCACATCAAGCGTGGCGGCAAGGTCTGGATCAACATCTACCCGGACCGACCCCTGACCAAGAAGCCCGCCGAGACCCGCATGGGTTCCGGCAAGGGCTCCCCCGAGTGGTGGATCGCCAACGTCAAGCCCGGACGCGTCATGTTCGAGATCTCCGGCGTGAGCGAGGAAGTGGCGCGCGAGGCGCTGCGCCTGGCAATCCACAAGCTCCCGATGAAGGCACGCATCGTGCGTCGCGAAGGCGGTGAATGATCAATGGCTATTGGATCCAAGGATCTGAACGTGGAGAACCTCGCGGCTCTCGACACCGGTGCCCTCACCGACCAGCTGCGCAAGTCCAAGGAAGAGCTGTTCAACCTGCGCTTCCAGGCTGCGACGGGTCAGCTCGAGAGCAACGGTCGTCTCAAGTCCGTCAAGCGCGACATCGCCCGGATCTACACCGTGCTGCGCGAGCGCGAGCTCGGGATCCGCGAGGACGTGGCGCCGGCTGCTGCGAAGACCGAGAAGAAGGCCTCGAAGAAGGCTGCCAAGTCTGAGGATGATGCCAAGTGAGCGAGCAGGTCAACAACGAGACGGCCACGGCCGAGCGCGGTGACCGCAAGTCCCGCCAGGGCTACGTGGTCTCGGACAAGATGGACAAGACCGTGGTGGTCCAGGTCGAGGACCGCGTCAAGCACGCGCTCTACGGCAAGGTGCTGCGCAAGTCCAAGCGTGTGAAGGCCCACGACGAGCAGAACTCCTGCGGCGTCGGGGACCTCGTGCGCATCGTCGAGACGCGTCCGCTGTCCGCCAACAAGAACTGGCGGATCGTGGAGATCATCGAGAAGGCCAAGTAGGTCTCTCCCGATCGGTCCCGATCCCAGGCCCCCGTCCGGTTCACCGGGCGGGGGCCTGGTGCATGTGCGGTGCGCGGCCCGCCGATTGGAGTTCCGGGGGCGGGTGCGGTAGATTGGGCCGGTACGCGTGTCGTCACACGTGTGCCCCTCTGACTTCGACCCTGCTGAGTCAGAATCCACGGCCATCCGGCTCCCACGCCTCGTGCGGGAACCGCTGATGGCGGCAAGACCCGTGGTCCGCCACGGGCAGTTCCGTGCCGTTGAACGGCGCGTGCTGCGACAACTTGCTCGTTGATTCTGCGCTCAGCCACGAATCCGAGCGGGGCAGCCGGTGGAATTCCCACCACACCGTGTGACCGATCCTCGCGCACAAACTTCACGCAGCGCCCCGGGCCCCTCCTACGGCCTCGGGGATCACCGTGGCGTGGAGAGTTCACACGACCAACGTTCCGCAAGGCTCGGCATTCAGCAGGTTTGGATGAGAACCGGCGCGACGACAGGAGTATTCAGTGATTCAGCAGGAATCGCGGCTGCGGGTTGCCGACAACACGGGTGCGAAGGAAATTCTCACCATCCGTGTGCTCGGTGGATCCGGACGCCGTTACGCAGGCATTGGTGACGTCATCGTCGCCACCGTCAAGGACGCCATCCCCGGCGGCAACGTCAAGAAGGGCGACGTGGTCAAGGCGGTTGTGGTCCGTACCAAGAAGCAGAGGCGCCGTCCCGACGGTTCCTACATCCGTTTCGACGAGAACGCCGCAGTGATCTTGAAGAACGACGGGGACCCCCGCGGCACGCGCATCTTCGGCCCCGTGGGCCGCGAGCTGCGCGACAAGAAGTTCATGAAGATCGTCTCGCTGGCTCCGGAGGTGCTCTGACATGGCTAAATTCAAGATCAAGACCGGCGACCTCGTGCAGGTCATCACCGGCAAGAACAAGGGCGAGCAGGGCAAGGTCCTGCGCGTGATCACCGAGACCTCCCGCGTGGTGGTCGAGGGCGTGAACGTCGTGACCAAGCACAAGCGCGCCAACGCCCAGGGCGAAGCCGGCGGCCTCGTCAAGTCCGAGGCTCCCATTCACATCTCCAACGTGATGCTCGTGGACCCGGAGACCGGCAAGCCGACCCGTGTGGGCTACCGCACCGAGACCGTGGAGCGTGACGGCAAGCAGAAGACCGTTCGCGTTCGCGTGTCCAAGAGCACCGGCAAGGATCTGTGATGAGCGAAACCACCGAAACGAAGTACACCCCCCGGTTCAAGGCCAAGTACCAGGAGACCGTTGCTCCCGCCCTGCAGGAGCAGTTCGGCTACACGAACGTCATGCAGATGCCGCGCGTGGTCAAGGTCGTGGTCAACATGGGTCTGGGCGAGGCGGCCAAGGACTCCAAGCTGGTGGACAACGCCATCAAGGACCTCACCGCCATTACCGGTCAGAAGCCCGTGATCAACCGGGCCAAGAAGTCCATCGCGCAGTTCAAGCTGCGTGAGGGAATGCCCATCGGCGCCCACGTCACCATGCGCGGCGACCGCATGTGGGAGTTCCTGGACCGCCTGGTCACGCTGGCGCTGCCGCGCATCCGTGACTTCCGGGGTCTGTCCGACCGTCACTTCGACGGCCACGGCAACTACACCTTCGGTCTGACGGAACAGTCCATGTTCCACGAGATCGATCAGGACAAGATCGACCGCGTGCGGGGCATGGACATCACCGTGGTCACCTCCGCCACGACCGACGACGAAGGCCGTGCCCTGCTCAAGGCGCTCGGCTTCCCGTTCAAGACCAACTGATTCCATCGACGCCAGAAGGTCCCTGCGGGCTGTAACCGGCAGGGAAACCGTGGCGAGGAAGGGCTGAAGCCCACATGACAATGACAGATCCCGTCGCAGACATGCTGACGCGTCTGCGCAACGCGAACTCCGCCTACCACGACACCGTGAGCATGCCGTACTCCAAGCTGAAGGCTCGGATCGCGGACATCCTCAAGGCCGAGGGCTACATCGCGGACTGGTCCGAGGAGCCCGCGCGGGTCGGCAAGACGCTGACCCTGCAGCTCAAGTTCGGATCCAACCGTGAACGCTCCATCGCCGGTGTTCGCCGCATTTCCAAGCCGGGCCTGCGCGTGTACGCGAAGTCCACCAACCTCCCTCGGGTGTTCGGTGGCCTCGGTATCGCGATCCTGTCCACCTCTTCCGGGCTGCTGACTGACAAGCAGGCAGGCAAGAAGGGCGTGGGCGGGGAAGTCCTCGCGTACGTCTGGTAATCGGTAGCACAGAAGAAGAAAGGAAGAAGACATGTCACGTATTGGACGTCTCCCGATCTCTGTGCCCGCCGGTGTGGAGGTTTCCGTGGACGGTTCCGCGGTGTCGGTCAAGGGCCCGAAGGGCACCCTGACCCACTCCGTGGCCGCACCCATCACGGTGGTCGTCGAGGACGGCACCGTGCAGGTGTCCCGTCCCAACGACGAGCGCGAGTCCCGCTCCTTGCACGGACTCACGCGTTCCCTGATCGCCAACATGGTCCAGGGTGTGTCCGACGGATACACCAAGCAGCTGGAGATCGTGGGCACGGGTTACCGCGTGCAGGCCAAGGGGGCAGACCTGGAGTTCGCTCTGGGGTACAGCCACCCGGTTCCCTTCAGTGCCCCGGACGGCATCACGCTGTCCGTCGAGGGGAACAACAAGGTCACCGTTTCCGGTATCGACAAGCAGCAGGTTGGCCAGGTCGCCGCGAAGATCCGCTCCCTGCGTCTGCCCGATCCCTACAAGGGCAAGGGCGTCCGCTACGCGGGCGAGCAGATCCGCCGCAAGGCCGGAAAGGCTGGTAAGTAATCATGGCTCTCGTAATCAAGGGCAAGTCGAAGGCTGCTCAGCGCGCACGGCGGCACCGCCGCGTCCGCAAGCACATCGCCGGAACCGCGCTGCGCCCCCGCCTGGTGGTCACGCGTTCCACCCGCCACATGGTCGCCCAGGTGATCGACGACGACAAGGGCTTCACCCTGGTCTCCGCGTCCACCATGGAGAACGACCTGCGTGCGTCCTCGGACGACAAGACCGCCAAGGCCAAGCGCATCGGCGAGCTGGTCGCCGAGCGTGCCAAGGCTGCGGGGATCGAGACCGTCGTGTTCGACCGCGGCGGCAACAAGTACCACGGCCGTGTGGCCGCGGTGGCCGAGGGTGCCCGTGAAGGAGGTCTGGCGCTGTGAGCGAGCAGAAGAACGAGAAGGAAACTCAGGTGAGCGAAGCCACCAACGGTTCCAACGAGACGGCCGGGGCCACCACCTCGGACCGTCAGGGGACGGACGAGAACCGCGGTGGTCGTGGCGGTCGCAACGAGCGCGGCGGTCGCGGCAGTGACCGTGGCGGTCGCGGCAACGACCGCGGCGGCCGCGGTGGTCGCGGTGGCCGCGACGACGACAAGGACAAGTTCCTCGAGCGCGTCGTGACCATCAACCGCGTGTCCAAGGTCGTCAAGGGCGGTCGTCGCTTCAGCTTCACCGCCCTGGTGGTCGTGGGTGACGGCAACGGAATGGTCGGGGTCGGCTACGGCAAGGCCAAGGAAGTTCCCGCCGCGATCTCGAAGGGCGTGGAGGAGGCCAAGAAGAACTTCTTCCGGGTCCCCCGCGTGGAGGACCGCACCATCCCGCACCGCGTGCAGGGTGAGGCCGCCGCGGGCGTCGTCATGCTGCGCCCGGCGACCCCGGGTACCGGCGTGATCGCCGGTGGTCCGGTGCGTGCGGTGCTGGAGTGCGCCGGCATCCACGACGTGCTGTCCAAGTCCCTCGGCTCGTCCAACCAGATCAACATCGTGCACGCGACCATCCAGGCGCTGCGTGAGCTCGAGGAGCCCGCGTCCGTGGCGGCCCGTCGCGGTCTGCCCATGGACGAGGTTGTTCCCGCGCCGTTGCTGCGTGACATCCAGAAGGCAGGTGCGTGATGAACGGAAAGCGCATTCAGGCCACCGGTGCGAACCTGCGCGTGAAGCAGGTCCGCTCCATGGTGGGGCAGAAGCAGAACATGCGCGACACGCTGCGTTCGCTCGGTCTCAAGCGTCCGGGTCAGATCGTGGAGCGCAAGGCCGATGCGGCCACCGTCGGCATGATCAACACGGTGTCGCATCTCGTCCAGGTCGAGGAGGCTTGAGCATGGCTGAGAACACCCAGAAGAAGAGCCACGCTCTGAAGGTCCACCACCTGCGTCCCGCTCCCGGTTCCCACCAGGCCAAGACCCGTCTTGGCCGCGGTGAGGCGTCGAAGGGCAAGACGTCGGGTCGCGGTACCAAGGGCACCAAGGCGCGCTACCAGGTCAAGGCCGGGTTCGCCGGCGGTCAGTTGCCGCTGCACATGCGGCTGCCCAAGCTGCGCGGGTTCAAGAACCCGTTCCGCGTGGAGTACCAGGTGGTCAACCTGGACCGCCTGGGCGAGCTGTTCCCCGAGGGTGGCACCGTCACCGTCGCGGACCTTGTGGCCAAGGGCGCGGTTCGCAAGAACCAGCCCGTCAAGGTTCTCGGCAGCGGGGAGATCTCCGTGGCCCTGAACATCACCGCGGACAAGTTCTCGGCCACCGCGGCCGAGAAGATCTCTGCGGCCGGCGGTTCCACGCAGAACGCGTGATCCGTTTCCAGCATCCGGTTGTAGGGTGAGTCCCTGAACTGGAGTGGGCCCCGTGCCGTCTCGACGGCGCGGGGCCCACTGCTTTGCCGGGATGCTTCTGCGGTGGGCCACAGGGCTGCCGCTCATCCTTGGCTAGACTTGCCCGGGGCCGGGACCTCCCGGGCCACCACGTTTTTGGAGGAGGACCAGTGCTCAGTGCTTTCGCGCGGGCGTTCACCACGCCGGAGCTGCGCAACAAGCTGCTGTTCACACTCGGGATCATCGTGATCTACCGGTTGGGGACGTTCATCCCAGCCCCGGGTGTGGACTACGGCAACGTCCAGCAGTGCCTGGCCATGGGCAACACCACGGGTGGCGCGTACGACCTGGTCAACCTGTTCAGCGGCGGTGCCCTCCTGCAGCTGTCCGTCTTCGCGCTCGGTGTGATGCCCTACATCACGGCCAGCATCATCGTGCAGCTGCTGCGCGTGGTGATTCCACGCTTCCAGGAGCTGCACGAGGAGGGTGCCCAGGGGCAGACGAAGCTGACGCAGTACACGCGCTACCTCACGATCGGTCTCGCGGCACTGAACGCCACCACGGTCATCTCGCTCGCCCGCTCGGGGAACCTGCTGGGCAACTGCCCCCTGCCGGTCATCCCGGACGACTCGCTGTTCGTGCTGGTGGTCATGATCATCACCATGACGGCCGGGACCACGGTGATCATGTGGCTCGGTGAGCGGATCACGGACCGCGGCGTGGGCAACGGCATGTCCCTGCTCATCTTCACCTCCATCGCGGCCACGTTCCCCCGGGCGCTCGGGGAGATCCTGCGCACCCGCGGCTGGGGCCTCTTCCTGGGCGTGTGCGCCATCGGACTCGTGGTCATCACCTGCGTGGTGTTCGTGGAGCAGTCGCAGCGCCGGATCCCCGTGCAGTACGCCAAGCGCATGGTGGGCCGGCGCACGATCGGCGGCACCAGCACCTACATCCCGCTGAAGGTCAACATGGCCGGCGTGATCCCCATCATCTTCGCGTCCTCCATGCTGATGCTGCCCACGATGATCGCGCAGTTCGCCATGCCCGACGACGGCAGCCCCGTTCCGGGGTGGGTCAACTGGGTCAACACGTACCTGGCCCGCGGTGACCACCCGATCTACATGACGGTCTACTTCCTGCTGATCGTGGCCTTCACGTACTTCTACGTGTCCATCACGTTCAACCCCGAAGAGGTCTCCGACAACATGAAGCGCTACGGCGGCTTCATCCCGGGGATCCGCGCGGGCCGTCCCACCGAGAACTACCTGCGTTACGTGCTCTCCCGGATCACGCTGCCCGGTGCGCTGTACCTGGGCATCGTGTCCATGATCCCGCTCGTGGCGCTCGTGCTCTTCGACGCCAACCAGAACTTCCCGTTCGGCGGTCCGTCGCTGCTCATCATGGTGGGCGTGGGACTGGACACCGTGAAGCAGATCGACGCCCAGCTGCAGCAGCGCCACTACGAAGGCCTGCTGCGCGTCTGAGCCGGGCACGGCGACGTCGCCCGGGGCCTGACGCGCGCCCCGGTCCTGGGCGCCGGGGCCGGTAGAGTGGAGCAGAGTTCACGTCGACCCAAGGAGAGAACATGACCCGCATGCTGATCATCGGACCGCCGGGCGCGGGCAAGGGCACACAGGCCGCGCGGATCTGCGAGCGGCTGGAGGTTCCGGCCATCTCCACGGGGGACATCTTCCGGGCCAACATCAAGGACCGGACGGAGCTGGGCCGCGAGGCGCAGCGCTACACCGACGCTGGAAACCTCGTTCCCGACTCGGTGACCAACAGCATGGTCCGGGACCGGCTGTCCCAGGACGACGTCCTGAACGGCTTCTTGCTGGACGGCTACCCGCGCACCGTGGCACAGGTCGAGGAGCTCGACCGCATCCTCGAGGCCAACGGTGTGGCACTGGACGTGGTCCTGCTGCTCACGGCGGACAACGACGAACTCGTGTCCCGCCTGCTGGGGCGGGCCCAGGAGCAGGGGCGCACGGACGACACCGAGGACGTCATCCGGCACCGGCTGGACGTCTACGACGAGCAGACCGCCCCGGTCGTCGGGGTCTACGAGGACCGCGGCATCGTGGTGCGGGTGGACGGGCTGGGCAGCATCGACCAGGTGACGGAACGCATCATGGCGGCACTGCCGCGCTGAACACCGCCGCCCGTCGCGGGCGGCCCAGCGGCACCCACGCCGCGCAGAACATCCAGGACGCGGCCCCCGGGCCGGTGCACCGCACCGGCCCGGGGGCCCGCCCGTCGAAACACCACAGAGTCACCACACGCAGTCGAACCAGGGGAGGACCCGAGCACCGTGTTCGGACGCCGCAAGATCCAACTGAAGACGGACGCCGAGCTGGCGGCCATGTCCCGCGCGGGGGTGGTGACGTCCCTCGCGCTGGACGCCACCGTGTCGGCCGCGGTTCCCGGCGCCACCACGGCGGAGCTCGACACGGCCTTCCGCGCCGTTCTGGACGAGCACGGTGCGGAGTCGAACTTCCTGGGCTACTACGGCTACCCGGCCACCGTGTGCACCTCCGTCAACGACGAAGTGGTCCACGGGATACCGGGGGAGCGGGTGCTTGCGGCCGGGGACATCGTCTCGATCGACGGCGGGGCCGTCGTGGCCGGCTGGCACGGCGACTCCGCCCGGACCGTGCTCGTGGGCCAGCAGCACGACCCCGCGGACCAGGAGCTCTCCGACGTCACGCGCGCGGCCATGTGGCGCGGCATCGCGGCCGTGGCCACGGGGACCCACGTGGGCGACATCGGTCAGGCCGTGGAGAACCACGTCCGCGCCACCGTGGGTGGGCGGCTGGGGATCCTCGAGGACTACGTGGGTCACGGCATCGGCACGGAGATGCACATGGCCCCGGACGTGCCGAACTTCGCGAGCAGGCACCGCGGCCCCAGGCTCGTGACCGGGATGGCCCTGGCCATCGAGCCCATGCTGGTGCGCGGGGGCATCGAGACCCGCGTGCTCGAGGACGACTGGACGGTGGTGACCGTCGACGGTTCCCGTGCCAGCCAGTGGGAGCACAGCGTGTGCCTGCACAGCGAAGGTCTGTGGGTGCTGACCGCCCAGGACGGCGGGGCCGCGGAGCTCGAGCCCCTCGGGGTCCGGCCGGTTCCGGTCCCCGGTTCCTGACACGACCCACGCACCGAGACGCCCCACCCGGGAGAGGACAGCCATGACCGCACAGCCCGTAGAGATCACACCGAAACCCGAGACCGGACAGCTCGTCTTCAAGCCCGCGCGCCGCGGCAAGCCGCCGCTGCACCTGGCGGACTTCGACATGGCCGGGCGCAAGCAGTTCCTGACGGAAGCCGGCTACCCGGCGTTCCGGGCCTCGCAGCTGTCCAAGCACTACTTCGAGCGCTTCGAGGCGGATCCCGCCGCCATGACGGACCTGCCGGCGAGTCAGCGCGAGGAGCTCGTGGCCAAGGCCATGCCCCCGCTGCTGAAGACCGTGCGCCAGCTGCACGCGGACCAGGGGATGACCGTGAAGTCGGTGCACCGGCTGTACGACAACGCCATGGTCGAGTCCGTGCTGATGCGCTACGACAAGCGCGTGACCATGTGCATCTCGTCCCAGGCCGGCTGCGGGATGAACTGCCCCTTCTGCGCCACGGGCCAGTCGGGTCTGACCCGAAACCTCTCCGCGGCCGAGATCGTGGACCAGGTGGTGCAGGGGGTCAAGGCGCTGCGCGACGGCGCGGTGGGGGATCCCGAGGAGGCCCCGCAGCGGGTCTCCAACATCGTGTTCATGGGCATGGGCGAGGCGCTCGCCAACTACAGGGCCACCATGGGGGCGGTGCACCGCATCATCGACCCGTCGCCGGAGGGCCTCGGCATCTCCGCGCGCGGGCTCACGATGTCCACGGTGGGCCTGGTCCCGGGCATCCGCAAGTTCACGCTCGAGAAGCTGCCCATCACACTCGCGCTGTCCCTGCACGCCCCGGACGACGAGCTGCGCGACGAGCTCATCCCCATCAACACGCGCTGGAAGGTCGACGAGGCCCTGGACGCGGCGCGTGACTACTACGACGCCACGGGCCGGCGGGTGTCCATCGAGTACGCGCTGATCCGTGACATCAACGACCAGGGCTGGCGGGCGGACCTGCTGGGGGAGAAGCTGAACAGGCGCGGTGCCGGCTGGGTGCACGTGAACCCCATCCCGCTCAACCCCACGCCCGGGTCCAAGTGGACCGCTTCGCGGCCGGGCGTCGAGCAGAACTTCGTGGAGCGGCTGCGGGCGCACGGGATCCCCACCACGGTGCGCGACACCCGCGGCTCCGACATCGACGGCGCGTGCGGTCAGCTGGCCACGGACGTGTGAGGGCACGGCGCCGCCGCGGCCGCGGGGTGGCCCACCTGCAGACCCCCTCGGCCACTGCCGAGGCTTGCGGGACACCGTGATCTGGCGTATCATCGTGCGTTGGTTGTTTGTGCTCACCGATCGAGCCGCGCCCCCACCACCTTCCACCCCCGCTGCCGCGCGCAGTGCGGGGTTGTTCGTCTGGGGACGCGGTGGATCCGAGCACCGCCGTCCGGATAGACACCCGGACCCCTCGAGAAGTTAGCGGAGGATATGGCCAAGAAAGACGGAGTCATCGAGATCGAAGGCACTGTGGTCGAGGCACTGCCCAATGCGTCGTTCCGTGTTGAGCTGACCAATGGTCACAAGGTGCTCGCCCACATCTCTGGCAAGATGCGCCAGCACTACATCCGGATCCTCCCCGAGGACCGGGTCGTGGTGGAGCTCAGCCCCTACGACCTCTCCCGAGGCCGGATCGTCTACCGCTACAAGTAGCACCTGCGGTCGGCAGCCCCGCGCAGCACCGTTCTGCGAGGACCGCCGACCACAGTGCCCACGCCATCACTAGTACGCGAAGGAATGCGATGAAGGTCCAACCGAGCGTCAAGCAGATCTGCGACAAGTGCAAGGTGATCCGCCGCAACGGCCGGGTCATGGTGATCTGCGAGAACCCCCGGCACAAGCAGCGCCAGGGCTGACGGGAACGCTCCCGCCCACGCAAGTGGATTGACAAGAACGGACACCGCAGCCGCTGCTCCCCAGCACGGCAACCCCCGGCACGGAGGCCGGAGACCGATCGGGAACCGATCGGGACGCGGTGTTCAAGACCTCCGGAACAGCAAGGAGAACCGCCACTATGGCTCGTCTCGCAGGCGTTGATCTTCCCCGTGAAAAGCGGCTGGAAGTTGCGCTGACCTACATCTACGGCGTGGGCCGCACCCGCGCACTCGAAACCCTGGAAGCCACGGGCATCTCCGGGGACGTGCGCGTCAAGGATCTCACCGATCCGCAGCTCGTGGAGCTGCGTGACTACATCGAAGGCAACTACAAGGTCGAAGGCGATCTGCGCCGTGAAGTGGCCGCCGACATCCGCCGCAAGGTCGAGATCGGCAGCTACCAGGGCCTGCGCCACCGCCGGGGTCTGCCCGTCCACGGCCAGCGCACCAAGACCAACGCCCGCACCCGCAAGGGTCCCAAGCGCACGGTCGCCGGTAAGAAGAAGTAATCGTGGTCGCCGTCCAGGGGACGGCTGACCAACGTCGAAGATCTTTGTAGGAGAATCCATGGCCCAGAAGACTCGCGCGACGGCCGCTCGCAAGCCGCGTCGCAAGGTGAACAAGAATGTGACCCAAGGTCAGGCTCACATCAAGTCCACGTTCAACAACACCATCGTGTCCATCACCGACCCCTCGGGTGCGGTCCTGTCGTGGGCCTCGGCCGGCGGCATGGGCTTCAAGGGCTCGCGGAAGTCCACCCCGTTCGCCGCGCAGCAGGCCGCAGAGGCCGCTGCCAAGGGGGCGCAGGAGCACGGCATGCGCAAGGTGGATGTGTTCGTCAAGGGACCGGGCTCGGGGCGCGAGACCGCGATCCGCGCACTGCAGGCCACCGGGCTGGAGGTGGGCTCCATCCAGGACGTGACCCCGTCCGCGCACAACGGCTGCCGGCCCCCCAAGCGCCGCCGCGTCTGACTCGTGTCACGCGGTCACCCGGGTCGGTGCGACCCGGGTGTCCGCGCAACGACGCGGTGATCTCGCCTGCTCACCGCGGCATCCACCCATTTTGTTTTCCACCACCTGCGTGCGTCATATGGCGGAGGCACGCTGAAAGGAAACATCAGTGCTCATCGCACAGCGCCCCACCCTCACGGAAGAGGCTGTGGCCGAGAACCGCTCCCGGTTCGTGATCGAACCGCTGGAGCCCGGTTTCGGGTACACCCTCGGCAACTCCCTGCGCCGCACCCTCCTGTCCTCCATTCCCGGTGCCTCCGTAACCAGCATCCGCATCGACGGCGTGCTGCACGAGTTCTCCACGGTGGAGGGTGTCAAGGAGGACGTCACCGAGCTCATCCTGAACATCAAGCAGCTCTCCCTGTCCTCGGAGGAGGACGAGCCCGTCACGGCGTGGCTGCGCAAGCAGGGCCCGGGTGAGGTCACGGCGGCGGACATCTCCGCTCCCGCCGGTGTGGAGGTGCACAACCCCGAGTTGCACATCGCCACCCTGAACTCCAAGGGCCAGCTCGAGATCGAGCTGACCATCGAGCGCGGGCGCGGCTACGTCTCGGCGTCGCAGAACAAGGCCGGTGACGCGGAGGTCGGTCGGATCCCCGTGGACTCGATCTACTCGCCCGTCCTGAAAGTGACCTTCCGCGTGGAAGCCACCCGTGTGGAGCAGCGCACCGACTTCGACAAGCTTATCCTCGACGTGGAGACCAAAGAGGCCATCTCACCGCGTGACGCGGTGGCCTCAGCGGGCACCACGCTGGTGGAGCTGTTCGGGCTCGCCCGCGAGCTGAACTCCGCGGCCGAGGGCATCGAGATCGGGCCGTCGCCCACGGACGCGGCTGCCGCCGCGGACATGGCGCTGCCCATCGAGGACCTCGAGCTGTCCGTCCGCTCGTACAACTGCCTCAAGCGCGAGGGCATCCACAGCGTGGGTGAGCTCGTGGGCCGTTCCGAGGCGGACCTCATGGACATCCGCAACTTCGGTGCCAAGTCCATCGACGAGGTCAAGGACAAGCTCGGCGAGCTGGGTCTGGCCCTGAAGGATTCCCCTCCGGGCTACGACCTCGCCGCCCATGCGGCGTCCCTCGAGGACGAGGACGACAACAACAACCCGTTCGACGTCGACCTCGACTGACGCCCACACCACTTTCCGTGCCCCGCGGCCGCTGAGCCGACCGCGCGGGACCGATCACCAGGAGACCTGATATGCCTACCCCTACCAAGGGACCCCGTCTCGGCGCCGGGCCGACCCACGAGCGCATGATCCTCTCGAACATGTCCCAGCAGCTGTTCGAGCACAAGCGCATCACCACCACCGTGACCAAGGCCAAGCGCCTGCGTCCCGTGGCCGAGCGCCTGATCACCTTCGCCAAGCGCGGTGACCTCGCCTCCCGCCGTCGCGTCATGCGCCAGCTGACCGACAAGTCCGTGGTGCACGAGCTGTTCACCAGCATCGCCTCCGCCATGGAGGGTCGCGAGGGCGGCTACACCCGCATCACCAAGATCGGCAACCGCAAGGGCGACAACGCCCCCATGGCCGTGATCGAGCTGGTCATGGAGCCGGTCGCCTCCAAGGCAACCGTCTCCGAGGCCGAGCGCGCCACCGCCAAGGCCGCTCCGGCCCCGGCCGCTCCCGTCGACACCCCGGCCGGCTCCACGGCCGAGGACGTCAAGGCGAAGGAGATCCCGGCGGACGAGCAGGCCCCCGCAGTGGGCTCGGAGGAGGCCGCCGAGGTCGCCGCCGAGAACCAGGACGCCGAGTTCCCGGGTTCGCACGCCCCCCTCGAGTCCGGTGAGGCCCCCGAGGGCTTCGCGATCAAGGGCAACCGCAACTCCATGAAGTACCACGTGCCCGGTTCGCGCTGGTACTCCGGCACCACCGCGGAGATCTGGTTCGACTCCCCGGCCAACGCCGAGGCTGCCGGCTTCCAGCCCGCAGGCGGTGCCGCTGCCCAGAAGATCTCCGAGTAGTCGGGGTTCTCCGGTCCCAGCACCATCGTCGACGACGCCGCCGCAGGTCACCTGCGGCGGCGTCGTCGTCCGTCGGGAGAGAGGAGCACGCTCGTGCAGGACGAACCAGTCAGACTGCGGATCGATCTCGGCTACGACGGCGCCCCGTTCAGGGGGTGGGCACGTCAGCCCGGTCTGCCCAGTGTGCAGGGGGCGGTGGAGTCCGCGCTCGAGCTGGTCTTCCGGGAACCGTGCCCCACCGTGGTGGCCGGCCGCACGGACACCGGAGTCCATGCCCGGCGGCAGACGGTGCACGTCGACGTGCCGCTGCAGCGGTGGCGAGCGGTGGTCGGCGGGCGGACGCAGGTGGCGGGGCGGGCCTCCGGTCCCATCCGCCGGCTCAACGGCGCCCTGAACCGCGTGCTCGGCAAGGACCGCGCGGCCCAGGGCTGGGAGCCGGCCGTGGGCGCGGTGGTCGTGCACGCCGTCGACGTGGCGCCGGCCGGCTTCGACGCCCGCTTCTCCGCGCTGTCCCGCGGCTACCGCTACCGCGTGGCGGACGCGGTGACGGGGCACGACCCGCTGACGCGGACGCACGCCTGGTGGCTGGACCGTCCGCTGGACGTTCCGGCCATGGACCGGGCGGTGCACGAGCTCGTGGGGCTCCACGACTTCCTCAGCTTCTGCAAGCCCAGGGAGGGCGCCACCACGGTGCGCGAGCTGCAGAGCGCATCGGTGGTGCGGGACGGGCAGGGGATGATCACGGTGTCCCTGACCGCGGACGCCTTCTGCCACCACATGGTCCGCTCCGTGGTGGGTGCCGTCGTGCGGGTGGGGGAGGGGCGCCGTGACGCCACCTGGCCGGGAGAGCGGTTGCGCGCCCGCGAGCGTGATGCCTCGGTGCTCATGGCGCCCGCCCACGGGCTGGTCCTGGACGCGGTGGACTATCCCGAGGCCTCCCGACTCGGGGAACGCGCCCACCTCACCAGGGCTCGGCGGGACGCACCCTGAGGCAGTGGGCCCCGGCGCAACTGGCGAGCACGGCGGCGATCCGGTAGCATGGGGCGCTGTTGTGCGTGTTCTGCCCCGGTTCACGTGTACCCGCATCGGTCGCTCATGTTGCAGAGCGCACGGCCGAGCGGTGCACCGGGTTGCGGACGCACGGATGCCGCCCGGATCTCACCCGGGCCCCGAAGCACAGCGGAACCGATCGACACGAGTATTCGTGTCTTCAGCAGACAAACGAAGGCAGATCAACGTGCGTACGTACACTCCGAAGCCCGGTGACGTCCAGCGTCAGTGGCACGTCATCGACGCCACCGACGTCGTCCTGGGTCGTCTTGCCAGCCAGACCGCAACGCTGCTGCGCGGGAAGCACAAGCCGACCTTCGCCCCCCACGTGGACACCGGCGATTTCGTCATCATCATCAACGCGGAGAAGGTGGCCCTCACGGGCTCCAAGCTCCAGAAGAAGCGCGCCTACCGGCACTCCGGCTACCCGGGCGGACTCAAGTCCACCAGCTACGCCGAGCTGCTCGAGAAGAACCCCACGCGCGCCGTGGAGAAGGCCGTCAAGGGCATGCTGCCCAAGAACAAGCTGGCCGCCCAGCAGCTGTCCAAGCTGAAGGTGTACGCCGGTGCGGAGCACCCCCACCAGGCGCAGCAGCCCAAGCCCTACGAATTCACCCAGGTCGCCCAGTAATTCGGGCCAACGAAAACACATAAGGAGAATCGTGGCTCAGAACACTGAAGAGCAGATCACCGAGGACGTGGAGCTGACCAGCTACACCTCCGAGTCCACCCAGTCCGCCACCGGTGCCGCCCTCTCGGAGCGCCCCGCGCTGACCGTCCCCGGGCAGGCCGTGGGTCGTCGCAAGCAGGCCATCGCCCGCGTGCGCCTCGTCCCCGGTTCCGGCAAGTGGACCGTCAACGGCCGCTCCCTGGAGGAGTACTTCCCCAACAAGCTGCACCAGCAGGAGGTCAACGATCCCTTCACGCTGCTGGAGCTGCAGGGCGGCTACGACGTCATCGCCCGCATCAGCGGCGGCGGCCCCTCCGGGCAGGCCGGTGCTCTGCGCCTCGGCGTGGCGCGCGCGCTCAACGAGATCGACGCCGAGCACAACCGACCCGCCCTCAAGAAGGCTGGCTTCCTGACCCGTGACGCACGCGTCATCGAGCGCAAGAAGGCCGGTCTCAAGAAGGCTCGCAAGGCCCCCCAGTACTCCAAGCGCTGATCCGGAGCGCCCCGGGTCCCGCCCGGGCGTCCCACCACAGGGTCCCGTCCCCCGGTTTCGACCGGGGTTCGGGGCCCTGTCCCGTTCCCCGGGTGTTTCGGCGCCGGCCGGTGCGTGGGGCGAGCGTAAAATGCCAGGTGGAGCAACGCCGCTCCGACCGCATCGTCACGAGGGGGCCCGCATGAGCAAGCAATCGGACCAGCAGCAGGAGAACGCCGTCATCGAGAAGGCGAAGGCCGGGGCTGCGAAGCACACCGATCGGGGGGCCGCCGTGGACGAGGCGCTGAAGAAGGAGCAGCACCGCGTGTCCGTCGTGGAGGACTACGCGGCGGAGCTGGACGAGATCTCGGAGCTGGACAAGAAGCTGCACCACGAGAAGGGTGCGCAGGACTCCGCCGCCTGGAAAATCGGGTACCCGTACGACGAGAAGCTCTCCCGCAAGGAGTACGAGCGCACCAAGCGGGCACTGCAGATCGAGCTGCTCAAGCTCCAGCTGTGGATCAAGGAGACGGGCCAGAAGCTGCTCATCATCTTCGAGGGCAGGGACGCGGCCGGCAAGGGCGGTGCGATCAAGCGCTTCACCGAGCACATGAACCCCCGCGGGGCGCGCGTGGTGGCACTCGAGAAGCCCACCGCGATCGAGCAGACGCAGTGGTACTTCCAGCGCTACGTGCAGCACCTGCCGTCCGGTGGCGAGATCGTGCTGATGGACCGCTCGTGGTACAACCGGGCGGGCGTGGAGCGGGTCATGGGCTACTGCACCTCCCAGGAGTACTACGAGTTCATGCGCCAGGCACCGGAGTTCGAGCGGATGCTGGTCAACTCCGGCACCCACCTCATCAAGTTCTGGTTCTCGGTGACCCGCGCGGAGCAGCTGGCGCGGTTCCAGTCCCGGCGCACGGACCCCGTGCGGCAGTGGAAGCTCTCGCCCACGGACGTGGCGTCCCTGGACAAGTGGGACGACTACACCGAGGCCAAGGAAGCCATGTTCTTCTACACGGACACGGGGGACGCGCCGTGGACCGTGATCAAGTCCAACGACAAGAAGCGGGCCCGCCTGGAGGCCATGCGCCACGTGCTCACCCAGTTCGAGTACCCCAACAAGGACCACGCCCTCGTGGGTGACGTGGACTCCAAGATCGTGGGGGGTGCCACGGACTTCACGGACGACAACGGGAGCAACCCCGACGGCTTCCCGGTGGTCCGTCCCGGCAAGGACTGACCCGGATGGGCGGCGTTTGCCGGGTGGCAGGTCGTAGGATGATCTGCGATGTCTAGAATCTTCGGAACGGACGGCGTCCGCGGTCTCGCGAACGGCCTCCTCACAGCTGAACTTGCCATGGAACTGTCGCAGGCCGCGGCGATCGTCCTGGGGCACCGCCACGCGAAACCCGGCAGGCGCCCCACGGCCGTGGTGGCCCGGGACGGCCGCGCGAGCGGTGAGTTCCTGGGCGCCGCGGTCACCGCCGGTCTCGCGAGCTCCGGTGTGGACGTGTACGACGCCGGCGTGCTCCCCACCCCGGCGGCGGCCTACCTGGTGGGGGACATCGACGCCGATTTCGGCGTGATGATCTCCGCCTCCCACAACCCGGCGCCGGACAACGGGATCAAGTTCCTGGCCCATGGCGGGAAGAAGTTGCCGGACGCGGTGGAGGACACCATCCAGAAGGTCTACGAGTCGCGGGAGTTCATGCGCCCCACGGGGGCCGAGGTGGGCCGTGTCACGCGGCTCTCGGACGCCGAGGACCGGTACATCCTGCACCTGGTCGGGGCCATTCCCCATCGCCTGGACGGGCTGTCGATCGTGCTCGACTGTGCCCACGGAGCGGCGTCGGGTGCGTCCCCGGACGCGTTCCGGGACGCGGGCGCCACCGTGCACGTGATCGGCGCGGAACCGGACGGCCTGAACATCAACGACGGCGTGGGCTCCACCCACCTCGGCCCGCTCAAGGAGGCCGTGCGCGCGTTCGGTGCGGACCTGGGCATCGCCCACGACGGCGACGCCGACCGCTGCCTCGCGGTGGACCACACCGGGACCGAGGTGGACGGCGACCAGATCATGTGCATCCTCGCCCTGGCCATGAAGGACGCCGGCACGCTGAACCAGGACACGCTCGTGGCCACGGTCATGAGCAACCTGGGACTGCAGCTGGCCCTCGAGGACGCCGGCATCACACTGGTGCGGGCCGCCGTGGGCGACCGGTACGTCCTGGAGTCCATGGTGGCCAACGGGTACAACCTGGGTGGCGAGCAGTCCGGGCACGTGATCATGGCGGACTACGCCACCACGGGCGACGGCCTGTTGACCGGGCTGATGCTCGCCTCGCGTGTGGCCCAGACCGGGATCCCGCTGCAGGAGCTGGCCACCGCGATGACCCGGATGCCGCAGGTCATGATCAACGTGAAGAACGTGGACAAGACCGCGGCCAGGACCAGCGAACCCGTCTTGGAGGCGGTCAGGGCCACGGAGGAGCGGCTCGGTGGTGAGGGGCGCGTGCTCCTGCGGCCGTCCGGCACCGAGCCCGTGGTGCGCGTCATGGTGGAGGCCGCCACCCACGAGGACGCCCGGCGCGAGGCGGAGCAGCTGGTCTCCGTGGTGGAGGAGCACCTGAGTCTGCAGCACTGAGCCCCAAAAGGACGAGGGCCACGCATCCGGGAGGATGCGGGGCCCTCGAACGTTGCAGGGGCGTGGGGTCAGACGGCGGGACCGGAGTGGCGTCCCTCGGTGCTCACGGCACCCGGATGGCCCTTGAGTGCGTCACGGATCTCGGTGAGCAGCACCGTGTTCGGATCGGCGGGCTCCGTGGTGGGCTCGATGCCCATCCGGCGGTTGCGACGCTCGATCATTTTGTTCATGGGCAGCACGATGCAGAAGTACACCGCGGCGGCAATGAGCAGGAAGTTGACGATCGCCGTGAGCAGCACGCCGAACTTCAGGTCGTTGCCGCGCAGGGTCACCACGGCGAAGGTGTCCAAGTTGGGGGATCCCACGACGGCGGAGATGGCGGGCATGAGCACGCTCTCCACGAGGGCGTTCACGATCTTGGAGAAGGCGGCGCCGATGATGACGGCAACCGCGAGATCCATCACGTTGCCCTTCATGATGAATTCCTTGAAACCACTGAGCATGGCGCTCACAGTACAGAGCAGGGGCGTGAATCGGGAAATCGAGCGCGAAGAGTACTCCTGACCGGCCGCGAACGGCAAGCACCCTGACGAAGAGGAGACCGAGGTCTCAGTTCTTGCGCAGCAGCACCCGACGGATCTTGTGGTCGTGGTCCTTGGAGAGGATGAGTCGCGCGCGCCCGCGCGTGGGGCGCACGTTCTGCTCCAGGTTCGGCTCGTTGATCCGGTGCCAGATGTCCGTGGCGACCTCCCGCGCCTCCTCGTCCGTGAGGCTCGCGTAGCGGTGGAAGTAGGACTCCGGGTCCGCGAACGCGGAGGAGCGCAGCGCGCGGAACCGGTCCACGTACCAGGTCTCGATGTCCTGGGTGCGGGCGTCCACGTAGATGCTGAAGTCGAAGAAGTCGCTCAGCGCGAGAGCCGTGCGGTTGCCGCTCTCGAGCTTGGCCGGCGCCAGGACGTTGAGACCCTCCACGATCACGACGTCGGGGCGGGTCACCACCACTTCCTCCCCCGGGAGGATGTCGTAGGTCACGTGGGAGTACTTGGGGGCGCGGACCTCGGCGGCCCCGGACTTGATCTCGGCCATGAAACGGAGCAGGCCCCGGCGGTCGTAGGACTCGGGGAAGCCCTTGCGGTCCATGAGTCCCCGCCGTTTTAGCTCCGCGTTGGGGTACAGGAAGCCGTCCGTGGTCACCAGCTGGACGTTCGGCGTGGACGGCCAGCGGGCCAGCATCTCGCGCAGCAGGCGGGCGGTCGTGGACTTGCCCGCGGCCACGGACCCGGCGATCCCGATCACGAACGGGGTCCGCGCGTGGTGCTCGCCCAGGAAGGAGTTGGTGGCGGCGTTGAGCTGGGTGGAGGACATGTCGTAGAGGGTGAGCAGCCGCGACAGCGGCAGGTACACCTCGCGCACCTCGTCCACGTCCAGGCGGTCGCCAAGACCGCGCAGGTTCTCGATCTCGTGCGCGGTGAGGGGGACGTCGATCTCGTGGGAGAGCCTGGACCACGTCTGTCGGTCCAGCTCCACGAACGGGGAGACGCGCTGGGTTGCGGGCTGTGTGCTCATGCTCGGACCAGTGTAGGCCCGCGTCCCCGGGTGGCAGCGTAGGGCGCGAGCCGTTTCCGGTACAGTACTTTTCATGTGTGGAATTGTGGGATATGTGGGCTCGGAGCGTGCTGACGGGCGGAAGCACACCGCTCTGAACGTGATTCTCGAAGGGCTGCGTCGGCTGGAGTACCGCGGCTACGACTCCGCCGGCGTCGCGGTGATCGCGGACGGCGAGGTGGAGTACCGCAAGAAGGCGGGCAAGCTCAGCAACCTGGTCGGGGAGCTCGAGGAGCACCCGCTGCCCACTTCGAACATCGGCATCGGGCACACCCGGTGGGCCACCCACGGCGGACCGTCGGACGTGAACGCACACCCCCACGTGGTGGACGGCGGCAAGCTCGCCATGATCCACAACGGCATCATCGAGAACTTCAGCGAGATCAAGCGCGAGCTGAGCACCCAGGGCGAGAGCTTCGTCTCCGAGACGGACACCGAGGTGGCCGCCGTGCTGCTCGCGCGCACGTACGACGCCCAGCCCACGGACCAGAAGGACCTCACGGTGGCCATGCAGGACACCTGCCGCCGCCTCGAGGGCGCCTTCACCCTGCTGGCCGTGCACGCGGACGTCCCGGACCGCGTGGTGGCCGCGCGCCGCAACTCCCCGCTCGTGATCGGGCTGGGGGAGGGCGAGAACTTCCTGGGCTCGGACGTCTCCGGCTTCATCGACTACACCAGGCGCGCGGTGGAGATGGGCCAGGACCAGATCGTGACCATCACCGCGGACGACTACACGATCGTGGACTTCCACGGCAGTCCCGCCGAGGGCAAGCCCTTCGACATCGAGTGGGATGCCGCGGCCGCCGAGAAGGACGGCTACCCCTCCTTCATGGAGAAGGAGATCCACGACCAGCCCGCAGCCGTGGGGGACACCCTGCTGGGCCGCCTGGACGAGAACGGCAGCCTCACCCTGGACGAGATCAAGATCGACGAGGCCGTGCTGCGCTCGATCGACAAGATCGTGGTGATCGCGTGCGGCACCGCCGCGTACGCCGGTCAGGTGGCCCGCTACGCCATCGAGCACTGGTGCCGGATCCCCACCGAGGTGGAGCTGGCCCACGAGTTCCGCTACCGCGACCCCATCGTGAACGAGAAGACCCTCGTGGTGGCGGTCTCCCAGTCCGGGGAGACCATGGACACCCTCATGGCGGTGCGCCACGCCCAGGAGCAGGGCGCGAAGGTCGTGGCCATCTGCAACACCAACGGCTCCACGATCCCGCGCGAGGCGGACGCCGTGCTCTACACGCACGCCGGTCCGGAGATCGCGGTGGCCTCCACCAAGGCCTTCCTCGCGCAGATCACCGCCGCCTACCTGCTGGGGCTGTACCTCGCGCAGCTGCGCGGCAACAAGTACAAGGACGAGATCGCGTCCCTGCTGACCGAGCTCGAGGCCATGCCCGCGAAGATCCAGCGCGTTCTGGACGAGGTGGAACCCCAGGTCAAGGAGCTCGCCTCCGGCATGAAGGACGCCGGTTCCGTGCTGTTCCTGGGCCGCCACGTGGGCTTCCCCGTGGCCATGGAGGGAGCGCTCAAGCTCAAGGAGATCGCCTACATCCACGCCGAGGGCTTCGCCGCGGGTGAGCTCAAGCACGGGCCCATTGCCCTGATCGACCAGGGGCAGCCCGTGATCGTGATCGTGCCCTCGCCCAACGGCCGGGACTCGCTGCACGCCAAGGTGGTCTCCAACATCCAGGAGATCCGCGCCCGC
Source organism: Kocuria tytonis (assembly GCF_003226895.2). Taxonomy (GTDB): domain Bacteria; phylum Actinomycetota; class Actinomycetes; order Actinomycetales; family Micrococcaceae; genus Kocuria; species Kocuria tytonis. Next base: position 1,061,262 of record NZ_PNJG02000001.1, on the reverse strand, counting down.
GGTGCCGAGACCATCGTGATCGCCGAGGAGGGGGACGAGGCCGTGCGCGAGTTCGCGAACCACGTCTTGCACGTCCCCGCGGCCCCCACGCTGCTCCAGCCGCTGCTGGCCACCGTCCCGCTGCAGATCTTCGCGTGCGAGCTCGCCGGCGCCAAGGGCTACGACGTCGACCAGCCCCGCAACCTCGCCAAGTCCGTGACGGTCGAGTAGACCGCCCCGCACCCTGCCACGACGGCGGGTGACGCTCCCGTGGGACGCGTCACCCGCCGTCGTCTTCCCGTGGCGGCCACACGCCCCGGCCCGGGCACGGGCGCGGGCGGTACCGCCCGGTCGACGCCGCCGTGTCCTGTCGCGCAGTCGTGGCTTGCCGCGCCGCCGCGGGGCGCGGGCGTGGGCCCACAGGGGGAGGGCGGTGCCCGCCGGTAGGCTGTCGGCATGATCGTGGGCACCGGTGTGGACATCGTGGACATTGCGCGTTTCGAGCGGCAGCTGGAACGCGCCCCGCGACTGCGGGAGCGGCTGTTCGTCCCGCACGAGCGACGGCTGCCGCCGCGCTCGCTCGCGGCGCGCTTCGCGGTCAAGGAAGCCGCGGCGAAGGCGCTCGCGGCGCCGCCCGGGATGAGCTGGCAGGACTGCTGGGTCACCACCGACGACCACGGGGCACCCCGGCTGCACACCACGGGGACGGTGGAGCGGGAGCAGCGGCGACGCGGTGTGCGGCGCTGGCACGTGACGATCTCCCACGACGGCGGCATGGCCGTGGCGTTCGTCGTGGCGGAGGGACAGGAAGGGAACCGCAATGATTGAGGCCTGCTCGGTGGACACCGTCCGCGCCGCAGAACAACCGCTCCTGGACGCCGGTCTCGGCGACCTCCTGATGCGCCGGGCGGCGCGCGGGCTCGCCCGGGAGTGCGAGCGCCAGCTGCGCCTGACCACCCCGGACGGGGCGCTGCGCGGCACCACCGCGGTGCTGCTCGTGGGATCCGGGAACAACGGCGGGGACGGGCTGTGGGCCGGTTCCTTCCTGCGGGCGCGCGGTGTGGCCGTCACGGCGGTCCTGACCGGGTCCCGCGTGCACGAGGACGGTCTGGCGGCGCTGCGCGCAGCGGGCGGCAGCGTGCTCCGGCTCTCGGACCACGACGACGCCGCGCACCGGCGGAACGCGGACCTCCCGGACTCCGTGGCCGCGGCCGGACCCGTGGGCGTCGACCAGGCGGTCTCCCTCATGGCCTCGGCGCACCTCGTGGTGGATGCCGTGCTCGGCACCGGCGCGAGCGGCGGTCTCCGGGGTGCGGTGGCCGAGCTCGTCGCGGCGTTCCACGACCGTGCACCGGAGCAGGGCCGCGGCACGGGGCAGCGCACGCCCCGGGTGGTGGCCTGCGACCTCGTGTCCGGCGTGTCCGGCGACACCGGCGAGGCCCCCGAGCCCCTGCTGCGGGCCCACGCCACCGTGACCTTCGGTGCGGCGAAGACCGGGCACGTGGTGTCCCCGGGTGAGCAGGTCACGGGGGAGCTGACCGTGGTGCCGATCGGCATCGAGGACCGGCTGGGAGACGCCGCGGTGCACCGGCTCGAGGCGCAGGACGTCCTGGCCGCGTGGCCCCGCCCCGGGGCGACCGACACGAAGTACTCGCGCGGTGTGCTGGGCGTGGTGGCAGGCGCCCCCAGCTACCCGGGTGCCGCGATCATGTGCACCCAGGCCGCCGTGAACGCCGGTGCCGGCATGGTGCGCTTCCTGGGGGACTCCACCGCCCGGGCCATGGTGCTCGCGCGCAGCCCCGAGGTGGTGTGCTCCGACGACCAGCCGTGGGACGTGCACGTGCAGGCGTGGCTCGCCGGTCCCGGTGTGGTGGGGGACGAGTCCCAGGCCGCGCGCGTGCAGGCCGTGATCGAGGCGAAGGAGCCGGCCGTCCTGGACGCGGGAGCGCTCGACGCCGCGGCCCGCTCGGTCGCGGACGCCCGCCTGGGTCCCCACAAGGTCCTCACCCCGCACGCCGGGGAGCTGTCCCAGATCTTCGAGTGGCTGCACGGCTTCGGCCTGTGCGACGCCGCGGTGGAGCGCTCGGACATCGAGGCCGCCCCGCTGCACTGGGCCCGCGAGGCCGCGCGCCTGACCGGGGCCACGGTCCTGCTCAAGGGGGCGACCACGGTGATCGCCTCTCCCGTGGGCGACGCGGCGTCGTCCTCCGGTGCGGGCGAGTGCCTGTGCCTGAGCGTGGGGGACGCGAGTCCGTGGCTCGCCACGGCCGGTTCCGGCGACACGCTCGCCGGGATCCTGGGAACCGTCCTGGCGCACGTGGCCGAGCACCCGCAGGCCCTGGCGGGTCTGGGGGACTGGGCCCGCGGAGCCGGGCGGTGGGCCGCGGCGGCGGCCCTCGGAGCCGGGCTGCACGCCCTGGCCTCACGCGTCCGGGGGGAGAGCCCGGTGCCCCCGTCCGTGCTCGCCGAGAACGTGCGGGCGGTGCTCACCCGTCCGTGAGCGGGGCCCCGAGCGACTATCCTTGGTGGTTGGCCCAGGGTGGCGCACCCGCTCTCGGCCCCACCACACCCTGAGGAGAAGTACATGGAAGTTTGGCCCGGACACCCGTATCCGCTGGGCGCCACGTTCGACGGCACGGGAACCAATTTCGCGCTCTTCTCCGAGGTCGCGGACCGCGTGGAGCTGTGCCTGTTCGACGAGGACGGCGCGGAGACCCGCGTGGAGGTCACGGCCGTGGACAGCTACGTGTGGCACTGCTACCTGCCGTCGGTGCAGCCCGGGCAGCGCTACGGCTACCGCGTGCACGGCCCGTGGGATCCGTCCCAGGGGCTGCGCTGCAACCCCGACAAGCTGCTGCTGGACCCCTACGCGAAGGCCGTGGAGGGGGGCATCGACTGGGACGAGTCCCTGTTCTCGTACAACTTCGGCGACGAGGACTCCGAGAACCACCAGGACTCCGCCGCGCACATGATGAAGGCCGTGGTGATCAACCCGTTCTTCGACTGGGAGGGTGACCGCACCCCGCACACGCCGTACCACAAGTCGGTGATCTACGAGGCCCACGTGAAGGGCCTCACCCAGCAGCACCCGGAGGTTCCCGAGGAGCAGCGCGGCACGTACGCCGGGGTGTCCCACCCGTCCGTGATCGCCCACCTCAAGAAGCTGGGCGTCACCGCGGTGGAGCTCATGCCCGTGCACCAGTTCGTGCAGGACTCCACGCTGCTGGAGAAGGACCTGCGCAACTACTGGGGCTACAACACCATCGCGTTCTTCGCCCCCCACAACGAGTACAGCGCGGCCTCCCACCTGGGCAGCCAGGTGCAGGAGTTCAAGGCCATGGTCCGCGCCCTGCACCAGGCGGACATCGAGGTCATCCTGGACGTGGTGTACAACCACACCGCCGAGGGCAACCACATGGGGCCCACGCTGTCCATGAAGGGCATCGACAACAATGCGTACTACCGCACCGTGGACGACGACCACAAGTTCTACATGGACTACACGGGCACGGGGAACTCCCTCAACGTGCGCCACCCCCACTCGCTGCAGCTGATCATGGACTCGTTGCGCTACTGGGTCACCGAGATGCACGTGGACGGCTTCCGCTTCGACCTCGCGGCCACGCTCGCCCGCGAGTTCTACGACGTGGACAAGCTCTCCACCTTCTTCGAGCTCGTGCAGCAGGACCCGATCGTCTCCCAGGTCAAGCTCATCGCGGAGCCGTGGGACATCGGCCCCGGCGGCTACCAGGTGGGCAACTTCCCGCCGCAGTGGACCGAGTGGAACGGCAAGTACCGGGACACCGTGCGCGACTTCTGGCGCGGTGAGCCCGCCACGCTGGGCGAGTTCGCGTCCCGCGTGACCGGTTCCGCGGACCTCTACGAGAACAGCGGACGCCGCCCGTTCGCCTCGGTGAACTTCGTCACGGCGCACGACGGCTTCACGCTGCGGGACCTGGTGTCCTACAACGAGAAGCACAACGACGCCAACGGCGAGGACAACAACGACGGCGAGTCCCACAACCGCTCGTGGAACTGCGGCGAGGAGGGTCCCACCGACGACCCCGAGGTGCTGGGTCTGCGGGCGCGGCAGCAGCGCAACTTCCTGGCCACGCTCATGCTCTCGCAGGGCACGCCCATGCTGCTGCACGGCGACGAGCTGGGGCGCACCCAGAGGGGCAACAACAACACGTACTGCCAGGACAACGAGCTCACGTGGATCAACTGGGAGAAGGTGGACACCCCGCTCGTGGAGTTCACCTCCGTGATCACCCGGCTGCGCCACGAGCACCCCACGTTCCGCCGTTCGCAGTTCTTCGACGGCCGCCCCGTGGACATGGGCGAACTGGACGAGGGCGATCCCATGCCGGACATCGCGTGGCTCAACACGGACGGCACGCCCATGGTCCCCGCGGACTGGGACGAGCCGCTGGCCCGCGCCGTGGGCATGTGGCTCAACGGCCAGGGCATCGCGGGCGTGGACATGCGCGGTCGCCGGATCACGGACGACAACTTCATCGTGTACTTCAACTCCAACCCGGACCCCGTGGACGTGACCCTGCCCCCGGCCCGGTACGGGCAGACGTGGGAGGAGGTCATGGACACCGCGGGCGAGCACGCGGACGGCGAGGTGCGGGAGCACTCCACCGTGCTCACCATGGCCGGCAAGTCCACGGTGCTGCTGCGCGCGTGGGAGGAACCGGAGCAGGAGCCGGACGCCTCCGTGGCGGCGTCCGTGGCGGCGTCGGCGGCGGTGTACGCCGAGACCCCGGAACTGCCCTGAGTCCCTGCCGCCCCGGGCACCCGGGCGCCGGCCGGTCCTGAGTACGTCGAACGCGTCACCTGTGGTGGTGGCGCGTTCGTCGTCCCCGGACCCCCGACCCCGGAAGGGGAGAGGTGGCCGGCAGCGCGCGGCGGCGGCGTCGGGCGCGGGCCGCCGGAGTCTCGCCCACGGCGGATGAACTGGCACGAGCACGCGCACTCCGCGAGACTGGGAGGGTGCTGACTCCCACTTCCACGTACCGGTTGCAAATCACCACCCAGCAGGACCTCCACCGCGCGGCGGAACTGGTCCCGTACCTCCGGCGCCTCGGGGCGGACTGGGTGTACCTCTCACCGATCCTGCGCGCCACGAGCGGCTCCGACCACGGCTACGACGTGGTGGACCCCACCGAGGTGGACCCCGAGCGTGGCGGTTCCGAGGGCTTGCGGGCACTGTCCGACGCGGCGCACGCGGCGGGTCTGGGCGTGGTGGTGGACATCGTCCCCAACCACCAGGGCGTGGCGGAACCGCAGCAGAACCCGTGGTGGTGGTCCCTGCTCGCGGAGGGCCGCGAGAGCCGTTACGCGGACGCGTTCGACGTGGACTGGGAGGCCGGCGGCGGCAAGGTGCTGATCCCGGTGCTGGGGGACGGGGACGAGGACCTCGCCGCGCTGACCGTGCAGGACGGCACCCTGCGCTACTACGACAACGTGTACCCCCTGGCGGAGGGCACGTGGACCGAGGGTGAGGACCCCGCCGAGGTGCACTCCCGTCAGCACTACGAGCTGGTCAACTGGCGCCGCGGGGACTCCGAGCTGAACTACCGCCGGTTCTTCACCGTGGCCACCCTCGCGGGGGTGCGCGTGGAGAACCCGCGCGTCTTCGAGGAGTCCCACCGGGAGGTCTCCCGCTGGTTCCGCGAGGGTCTCGTGGACGGGCTGCGCATCGACCACCCGGACGGGGTGCGGGACCCGCGCGGCTACCTGGACGCGCTGGCCGAGCTCACGAGCGGCGCGTGGACCGTGGTGGAGAAGATCCTGGAGCCGGGGGAGTACCTCCCCTCCGACTGGCGCACCGCCGGCACCACGGGCTACGACTCCCTGGGCTGGATCGACCGGGTGCTCACGGACGCCCGGGGCCACTACGAACTGGCGTCCCTGGACACCAAGCTGCGCGGCGGGGACCCGGTGCGCTGGGACGAGCTGATCCACGGCACCAAGCGCCGCATGGCGGACGAGGGACTCTCCGCGGAGATCCACCGCCTGGTGCGCGAGCTGCCCGCCGACTTCCCGCACGACGCCCCCGCGGCCTACGACGGGCTCGCGGAGATCGTCTCGAACTTCCCGGTGTACCGGACGTACCTGCCCGAGGGAGTCCAGCACCTGCGGGAGGCCGTGGCCGCGGCACGCGGGCGGCGCCCCGATCTCGCTGCCGTGCTCACGGACCTCGCGGAGGTCCTGGGTGCTGAGGCAGCTCACGAGGAGGACCTGGGGGAGGTGGCCCGCCGCTTCCAGCAGACCTCGGGCATGGTCATGGCCAAGGGCGTGGAGGACACCGCGTTCTACCGCTGGACCAAGCTCACCTCGCTCACCGAGGTGGGCGGGGACCCCTCGGTGTTCTCCCTGGACGCGGACGCGTTCCACGCCGAGGCCGCCAGGCGCCAGCGCGAGACCCCGCTGACCATGAACGCGCTGACCACGCACGACACCAAGCGTTCCGCGGCGGTTCGGGCCCGGCTCACGGTGCTCTCGGAGCTCCCGCGCGTGTGGTCCGAGACGGTGTCCACGCTGCTCGGCCGGGCGAAGGACGCCGGGATCTCCCTGACCGACGGTCCCGCGGTGAACCTCGTGCTGCAGGCCGTGGTGGGCGCGTGGCCCCTGGACCGGGACCGCGCCGTGGACTACGCCATGAAGGCCGTGCGCGAGGCCTCCGTGTCCACCGCGTGGGTGGACGGGGACCAGGAGTTCGAGGAGCAGCTCACCCACTTCATCGACTTCCTCTTCACGGATCCCCGCGCCCGCGGCATCGTGGAGGGCTGCGTGGCCCGCGTGAGCGAGCCGGGCTGGTCGAACGCCCTCGCCGCCACCGCGCTGCAGCTCACCCTGCCCGGCGTCCCGGACGTGTACCAGGGTCAGGAGCTGTGGGATCCCTCCCTCGTGGACCCGGACAACCGCCGCCCCGTGGACTTCGCGGCGCGCGAGGAGATGCTCTCGCGGCTCGACGCCGCCGCCCCCGGTTCCGGGGCCGGCACCCCGCCCGTGGACGAGACCGGCGCCGCGCGCATGCTGCTGACCTCCCGCGCCCTGCGGCTGCGCCGCGAGCACCCGGAGCTGTTCACCGACTACACCCCGCTGCGGTTCACCGGCGCGCTCGCGGCGCACGCCCTGGGCTTCGACCGCGGCGGTGCGGCCACCGTGGTCACCCGCTTCCCCGCCACACTCGCCGCCGAGGGCGGGTTCACGGACGAGACCGTGGAGCTGCCGGCCGGCACGTGGCAGGACATCCTGACCCACCGCGAGTTCACGGCCGCCCAGGACGCGCCCGTGGCGCTCGCCGAACTCCTCGACACCTACCCCGTGGCGATCCTGCGCCGGAAGGACGGCTGAACCCATGAGCACCGACCACCGCTTCGACGTCTGGGCGCCCCACGCCCGCAAGGTCACCGTCCGCATCGAGGGTGCGGACCACCCCATGGAGGGCCTCGCGGACCGCCCCGGCTGGTGGACCCTGCCGGAGGACGCTGCCGCCCCGCAGGGCACCGTGCGCTACGGCTACATCCTCACCAAGACCTTCGACGAGGGCACACCCGAGGAGCGCGAGCAGGTCTCCGACGTGCTCCCGGACCCCCGTTCCCGGCGTCAGCCCCAGGGCGTGCACGAGCTGTCCTGCACGTTCGACCCGGACGCGTTCGAGTGGCACGACGCCGAGTTCCGCCCCCGCCCGCTGCAGGACTCCGTGCTGTACGAGCTGCACCCCGGCACGTTCACCCCGGAAGGCACGCTGGACGCGGCCATCGGGAAGCTGGACCACCTGGTGGACCTCGGTGTCACGGCGGTGGAGCTGCTGCCCGCCAACGGCTTCAACGGCGAGCACAACTGGGGCTACGACGGCGTCGCGTGGTACACCGTGGCCGAGCCCTACGGCGGGCCCGAGGCGTACCAGCGTTTCGTGGACGCGTGCCACGGCCGCGGCATCTCCGTGATCCAGGACGTGGTCTACAACCACCTGGGCCCGAGCGGCAACTACCTGCCCCTGTTCGCGGACTACTTCAAGCCCGGCGCCTCCAGCTGGGGTGACCTCATCAACCTGGACGGCTGGGGCGCGGACGGGGTGCGCGAGTACATCCTGGACAACGTCACCATGTGGTTGCGGGACTACCACGTGGACGGCTTCCGCCTGGACGCCGTGCACGCGCTCGCGGACTCCCGGGCGAAGCACATCCTGGAGGAGATCGCCGAGCGCGTGGCGCAGGAGTCCGCCCGCACGGGCAAGGACCTGGTGACCATCGCGGAGTCCGACCTCAACGACCCCCGCATGGTCGCGGGCAGGGACCGCCACGGTCTGGGCATGGACGCGCAGTGGCTCGACGACGTCCACCACGCCGCCCACACCGCGTTCACCGGGGAGACCCACGGCTACTACGGGGACTTCGCGTCCCTGCACGCCCTGGAGAAGACCATGCACACCGCGTACTTCCACAACGGCACGTACTCCACGTTCCGCGGCCGCTCGCACGGCCGGGAGATCGACCCCGCGGAGCAGCGGCCGTGGCAGTTCGTCACGTTCCTGCAGAACCACGACCAGGTGGGCAACCGCGCCGCCGGGGACCGGATGAACCACTCCATGAGCGCGGACCGGGCCGTGGCCGCCGCCACGTGGCTGATGACCCAGCCCTTCACGCCCATGCTGTTCATGGGCGAGGAGTTCGGGGCCAGCACGCCGTGGCAGTTCTTCACCGCCCACCCGGAGCCCGAGCTGGGCGAGGCCGTGGCCAAGGGCCGCAAGGCAGAGTTCGCCCAGATGGCGTGGGACCACGCCACCGTGCCGGACCCCCAGGACCCGCAGACCTTCGAGCGCTCCAAGCTGAACTGGTCCGAGGTGCACCAGGGCGAGCACGAACGGATCTACCAGGCCCACCGGGACCTGATCGCCCTGCGCCGGGACACCCCGGAGCTCACGGACCAGCGCTGGGACACCGTGGCCACCCAGGCGGACGACACCGAGAAGTGGTTCGTGCTCAAGCGCATGGGCGAGCCCGAGTCCGAGCACGGTGTGGTGGTCGCGATCAACCTGGGCGAGGAACCCCGGGACCTGCCGCTCATGGGCGGCAGCGCGCCGGAGCTGCTCTTCACCAGCGGTGCGGCCCCCGAACCGGGCGCCGAGGGGACCGTGCGCCTCGCCCCGGAGACCGCCGCGGTGCTGCGGGTCTGAGACCGCCCCGGGGCCGGGGACCGTCCGGTCCTCGGATCCGCCCGACGCCGCACCCGTGGGCCGGCGGACGTGCCCCGTGGCGTCGTGCCCCGGGCTGTGCGCGGGGAGGGCTTCCCGCGCGGCCGTCGGCGTCGACGGTGCCGGCGCTCACCGACGGGTGCGGGCGCCGTCGGCACCCGCCGACGAAGATGGGCGCCGTCGGCACCCGCCGCTGCGGGCGGGCGGCGTCGTCCCGGGGACCGTTTCGAGGTGCGGCCCGGGGCAGTGGCACACTGGGAGCCATGCTGATCTATGGCGACGACACCGTGTGGACCCCTGCCGAGAACCGCTACGAGACCATGCCGTACCGGCGCGTGGGGGAGTCCGGGCTGAAGCTGCCGGCCGTCTCCCTGGGGCTGTGGCACAACTTCGGGGACGACAAGCCCGTGGCGGGGATGCGCGCGACCCTGCGCCGCGCGTTCGACCTGGGCATCACCCACTTCGACCTGGCCAACAACTACGGTCCGCCCGCGGGGTCGGCGGAGCTCAACTTCGGCCGGATCCTCAGGGAGGACTTCGCGGGGCACCGCCACGAGCTCGTGATCTCCACCAAGGCCGGGTGGGACATGTGGCCCGGGCCGTACGGTGACGTGGGCGGCTCCCGCCAGTACCTGGTGACCTCCCTGGACCAGTCCCTGCAGCGCATGGGCCTGGACCACGTGGACGTGTTCTACCACCACCGTCCGGACCCGGACACCCCGCTGGAGGAGACCATGCGGGCGCTCGACCACATCGTGCGCTCCGGGCGCGCCACGTACGTGGGCGTCTCCTCCTACGGTGCGGACCTCACGCTCGAGGCGCAGCGGATCATGCGTGAGCTGGGCACCCCGCTGGTGATCCACCAGCCCTCGTACTCCATGCTCAACCGCTGGATCGAGCAGCCCTCGGAGCACGCCGGCGGCAAGAACCTGCTGGGCGCCCTCACCGAGGCCGGGATGGGCTCCATCTGCTTCACCCCGCTGGCGCAGGGCATGCTCACGGACAAGTACCTCAACGGCGTGCCCGAGCACTCGCGCGCCGCGGAGGGCAAGTCCTTGGACCCCGAGTGGCTCAGCGAGCAGACGCTGGAGCAGGTCCGCGAGCTGAACACCATGGCGCAGGACCGCGGCCAGACCCTTGCCCAGATGGCGATCGCCTGGACCCTGCGGCCGCAGGAATCCGGGCAGGTCACCTCCGCGCTGGTGGGGGCGTCCTCGGCCCGGCAGATCGAGGACTCCGCCCGCGCGGTGGCGAACCTGGAGTTCAGCGCGGACGAGCTGCGCCGCATCGACGAGCTCGTGACCGAGGCGGACATCAACATCTGGAGCTCGGCCACGGACTCCAAGCACGCATGACGGGAGCGCAGTACACGGCGCTGCTGGGGCTCTGGATCGCCGGGATCGTGGTCCCCGGCCCGGACATCTTCCTGATTTTGCGCAACGCGTTCCTGTCCACGCGGCGCAACGCGGTGTTCACCGTGCTCGGGGTGATGGTCGGGAACTTCACGTGGATCACGCTCTCGCTCATGGGCGTCACGGTGCTCATCAGCGGCAACCCCGTGCTCAAGCTCGTGGTGCAGGTGGCCGGTGCGCTCTTCCTGGCGCGGATGGGCTACGGCGCCATCCGCACCGGGGTGCTCACGCGGGCGCAGCGGACGGCCGCCGCACCGGACGGCACGGTTGCCGATGCCGCTCAAGCCGACGCCGTACTCGCCGACGTCGCGGCCCCGGTTTCCCCGCACGGGAGCACCGTCCCGGAACCGCCGGTCGCGGAGGGAACGGCGGCGCAGCGGGGGACCGCCGTGCAGCAGGAGAGCACCGGGCGTGGCGGCGGCCCCCGGTTCCTGGGGCCCACGGACCTCACCCCGTGGCGGGCCCTGGTGCAGGGGATCGTCACCAACCTCGCCAATGCCAAGGCGATCGTGTTCTTCGTGGCGCTGTTCGGCTCGCTGGTCCCCGCGGACATCCCGTGGTGGGAGGCCCTCACGGTGCTCGGCATGCTCGTGGCGGTGGGCCTCGCGTGGTTCCTGAGCGTGGCGTGGGTCGGCTCCGTGCCCGCACTGGCCGACCGGTTCCAGGCGCGCACCGCGGAGGTGGAGACCGTCTCCGGCGTGGTCTTCCTGCTGGTGGCCGCGGGACTGCTCGTGGAGGTCCTCGTCACCGCCTGAGACCCACGCGACCGCGGCGGGGCTGGCGGCGTCGCCGTCGTGGCGGGCGGGATACGGGAAGGGTGCTGTCGATCTCCCGGCTAGACTGTGGACCTGGTCGAGTGCGGCGTGGCAAGGCGGTGATCCGGTGCCCGCGCGCCAGTGCGCACGACGTGCGCGCGGCCGTCATCATCCGAAGCGAGGAGAACCGTGTCCGAACATCCCATCCGCGTGGCCGTTGCCGGCGTGGGCAACTGCGCCACATCGCTCATCCAAGGCGTGCACTTCTACAGTGACGCCGACCCCTCCGACTCCGTCCCCGGGCTCATGCACGTGCAGTTCGGCGACTACCACGTGCGGGACGTCCAGTTCGTCGCCGCGTTCGACGTGGACGCCGCCAAGGTGGGACTGGACCTGTCCCAGGCGATCCTCGCCGGCGAGAACAACACCATGGAGATCGCCAAGGTCCCGCCCATGGACGTGACCGTGGACCGCGGCCCCACCCTGGACGGGCTGGGCCAGTACTACCGCGAGACCATCACCGAGTCCGACGCCGAGCCCGTGGACGTGGCGCAGGTGCTGCGCGAACGCGAGGTGGACGTGCTCGTGTCCTACCTCCCGGTGGGCTCGGAGGAGGCGGACCGCTTCTACGCGCAGGCCGCGATCGACGCCGGCGTGGCGTTCGTCAACGCCCTGCCCGTGTTCATCGCCGGCACCGACGAGTGGGCGCAGAAGTTCACGGATGCCGGGTTGCCGATCGTGGGGGACGACATCAAGTCCCAGGTGGGGGCCACCATCACCCACCGCGTGCTCGCCAAGCTGCTCGAGGACCGCGGCTACGTGCTGGACCGGACCTACCAGCTGAACGTGGGCGGCAACATGGACTTCAAGAACATGCTGGAGCGCTCGCGCCTGGAGTCCAAGAAGATCTCCAAGACCCAGGCCGTGACCTCCAACGTGCCGCACGAGATGCGGGCCAAGGACGTCCACATCGGCCCGTCCGACTACGTGGGCTGGCTGGACGACCGCAAGTTCGCGTTCGTGCGCCTGGAGGGCCACGGCTTCGGCAACGCCCCCATCTCGCTGGAGTACAAGCTCGAGGTGTGGGACTCCCCGAACTCCGCGGGCGTGATCATCGACGCGATCCGTGCGGCGAAGATCGGGCTGGACCGGGGCATCGGCGGGCCGCTGACCTCGGCGTCCTCCTACTTCATGAAGTCCCCGCCCGAGCAGTTCGACGACGACACCGCCCGCGAGAACGTGGAGCGGTTCATCCGCGGCGAGGTGGAGCGCTGAGCGCGCTCCCGCCACGGGTGTGACGACGGCGCCCGGCACCGATCCCCTCGGTGCCGGGCGCCGTTGCGTGTCCGGGGTCGGCCCGGGAGCGGCTCGTTCGGGTCAGGCCCGTTCCTGCCCGGCCAGCCCGGCACGGGAGATGACGTAGTCCACCAGGGGGTCGTAGAGGTGGGGGGCCACGTTGTCGTCCAGGGGCACCACAACCTGCACCTGGCCCTGGGCCTCGGCCACGAAGATCCCGGGGTCGTTGCAGTCGCCCATCGCGATGGTGGGCAGCCCGGCGCGGGAGCCCGCGTAGCCGGCCATCCCGTGGTCCGCGACCACGAGGTCCGGTGCCTCCCGGCCCTGCCGCCGCAGGTGCTCCAGCACGAGCTGCATGGGCTCGGGGAAGTGGGTGTGGCGCAGTCCGCCGTACTGCTCCACCATCACGACGTCCTCGACCTGCCGGACGTCCCCGTCCTCGAAGGGCAGGGCCTCGTCGAAGCGGATCACCCGGGCCCCGGAGGCGCGGGCCACCCGTGCAAGTCGTGCGTACACGGGAGCCAGCCCCGAGGGGTGCCCGGTGGCGAAGAGCAGGCGTTTGCGGCCCTGCACCGCGCGGCTGAAGATCTCGGCGTACCGGTCCAGACCGGTCACGCACAGCTGCGCGGAGATGGAGTCCTGGCCGGTCAGGTACTCGGGGTCGTCGTTGATGCCCACGCGGTCCCGCATGAGCTCGAAGACGGACTCGTACGTCCAGTCCCGGGTCCGCTCCACCCCCATGTGCTGGTGCTGGTCCCCGTCCAGGAACCCCTGGATGTTGCGCAGGTTGGCCTCGCGGGGCGTGGCCACGGCCCCGGTGATGCGGGAGCGGTCCAGGTAGCGGGCGAGGGAGTCACGGCTCAGGTACGCGGTGGTCACAGTGGCGAGTTTAGGCGGTGGGCCCGTCACCCGCACACGCGCGGTAGGCGGCCGCGTGCGCCGCGGCGACGTCGTCCCAGGTCAGTTCCCGCGCTCGCCGCACCGCGGCGTGCGACATGCCCCGCCACGCCGCGGGCTCACGCGCCGCGCGGTGCAGCACCTCGGCCCACACTGCCGGGTCCCGCCCCGGTACCAGCCTGCCGGTCTCGCCGTCCCGCACGGCGTGGCGCAGCCCGTCCACGTCCGTGGCCAGCACCGGGGTCCCGCACGCCTGGGCCTCTACCGCCACGAGCCCGAAGGTCTCCGAGGACGACGGCACGGCCACCGCGTCCACCTCCCCCATGAGCCGCGCCAGCTCCGGGCGGGGCAGGGACCCGCGGAACTCGACGGCGCCCGCGACCTCCTGCTCGCGCGCCAGCTCGTGCAGGCGCTGCAGGAACTCGGGGGAGCCCGCCCCGGCCAGGAGCAGCCGGACGGGGGCGTCCGGGTGCTCCCGGTGCAGTTGCCCGAGGGCGCGGATCAGGACGTGCTGGCCCTTCAGCGGCTGCATCCGACCGGCGCACAGCACGGTGAACGGGGCGGGTCCCTGCTGCGGGGCGCCCGCCACCGGCCGGGGCGATCCATCGACCGCCGGGCCGCGGCGTGCGGGGCGGGGGCCCCCGGTGCGGGTGCCGCTGGTTCTCGGGGCGCCGGGCGCATCGGGGGCCTCCGGGGCCTCGGTGCGGGGCGGGTGGAACACCGTGGGATCCACGCCGGGCGGGATCACGAGCACGCGCGCCGGGTCCGCGCGGGACAGCTCCACCGCCTGCCGCCGCTCCGCCGGGGTGTTGACCACCGTGCGGCACGCGCGGGCCACGAGCTGCCGTTCCGCGTCCTCGCGCTCGCGCGGCTCGAGGGGTTCGTCCGGCCCCGCGCGCAGGTTCTTGGCCGCGGCGGACGTGTGCAGCGTCAGCAGCAGGGGGATCCCCAGGGCGTGTGCCACGACCTCGCCCGCGATCCCCGACAGCCAGTAGTGGGCGTGGGCGACGCGGGGAGCGGCGGCGTCGTCGTAGTGCTCCACGAGTGCCCGGCCGAAGGGTGCGGCGAAGCGCGGAAGCTCCTCCTTGCGCGCGCCGGCCGCCCCCGGGACGGACACCGCCAGGAGCCGGACGCCGGGGGCGACCCGCGTGGTGCGCACCCCGGTGGAACGGGACGGGTCCCGGTCCAGGGTGGCCATGTCCACGAGCCACCCGGCGTGTGCGAGCGCGCGGGCGAGGTGCCACACGTAGACGTTCATCCCGCCGGCGTCCCCGGACCCGGGCTGGTCCACGGGGGAGGTGTGCATGCTGAGCAGCAGGACTCGGGCGGGCTCGGGGCTGGGCACCCGCTCAGCCTACCGGCGTGCGCCGGGGGTTCGCCGGGTCGTCGGCGTCCCTGTGGGAGCCGGTCCGTCCCGCGGGGCACAATGGGACCGTGAGTGAGAAGACGTCGTGGCAGAGCGGGCAGCCCAGCGAGCGCAGCGCGGTGGTGGACCTGGCCGCCGTGGAGCACAACGTGAAACGGTTGATGCAGCTGGCCCGGGGCCGCACACTGGTCGCCGTGGTCAAGGCGGACGGCTACGGGCACGGCGCCGTCCAGGTGGCCCGCGCGGCGCTCGCGGCGGGTGCGGACATGCTGGGCACCGCGCACGTGACCGAGGCCCTTGCCCTGCGCGCGGCCGGCATCACCGCACCCGTGCTGGCGTGGCTGCACACCCCGGCCACGGACTTCGCCGCCGCCCTGGAGCAGGACGTCCGGCTGGGGATCAGCGGCGGGGAGCTCGACGCCGTCCTGGACGCCGCCCGGCGCACGGGACGACCCGCGGTGGTGCACCTCAAGGTTGATTCCGGGCTGGGGCGCAACGGTGCCACGCCCGAGCAGTGGCCCGCCCTGGTCCGGCGCGTGCGGGAGGCCGAGGGGGAGGGTCTGCTCTCGGTGGAGGGGATCTTCACGCACCTCGCGGTCGCGGACGAACCCGCCCGCCCCGAGACGGCCGAGCAGCTCGCCACCCTCACCACCGCGGTGCGCTCGGCCCGGGAGGCCGGGCTGAGCCCCACGATGGTGCACGCCGCCAACACCCCCGGGCTGCTCTCGGCCGCGGACCGGGAGGACCCCGACGCGATGCTGCGGGACGCCGTGCGCGTGGGTCTGGGACTGTACGGGCTGAGCCCCTTTGCGGACCGCACCCCCGAGGACTTCGGGCTGGTTCCGGCCATGACGCTTCGGACCCGCGTGGCCAACGTGAAGGACGTCCCCGCCGGAGCGGGGGTCTCCTACGGGCTCACGTACCGCACGGAGGGCCCCACCCGGCTCGCACTGATTCCGCTCGGCTACGCGGACGGTGTGCCGCGCGTGGCCACGGGCGCCCCGGTGCGGATCGGGGACCGGCTGCACCCCGTGGTGGGCCGGATCGCCATGGACCAGTGCGTCGTGGACCTCTCCCGGAGCCGGCCCGTGACGGACGCCGCGGGTAAGCCCGGTGCCGCTCGGGAGCACACCGTGCGGATCGGGGACGAGGCGGTGCTCTTCGGTGCGGGCTCGAACCCGTCCGTGACGGACTGGGCGGACGCGGCGGGCACCATCAACTACGAGGTGGTCACCCGCCTCTCCCCGCGCGTTCCCCGCGAGCACGTGGGGCTGGAGCCGCAGCGCGACAGCGACCGGAGCCGGAGCGTGGAGCACGGTGGGCACCCCGGCGCGGACCGCGACCACGGGGCGGGTGCCGGGCCGGGCGGCGTCGTGCCCGGGGACGGCGCGCAGGACGGTCCCGGGTCGGGTGCCGCGGGTGAGAACTGGAGCATCACGCGGGAGCTCGCGAGCGCGGAGGAGACCCGGGCGCTCGCGGCGGCGCTCGCCCCGCACCTGCGCGCGGGGGACCTCGTGCTGCTCAACGGGGAGCTCGGCGCGGGCAAGACCACGTTCACGCAGGGCCTCGGCGCGGGGCTGGGGGTGCGCGAGGGCATCATCTCGCCCACGTTCGTGCTGGCCCGCCGCCACCCCAACCTGGCGGACGGGCCGCGCCCGGGCGGCCCGGACCTCGTGCACGTGGACGCGTACCGGCTGGGCTCGGCCGAGGACGTCGAGAGCATCGACCTCGAGGACACCCTGGACACGTGCGTCACGGTGGTGGAGTGGGGCACCTCCAAGGTCGAGCACCTGAGTGCGTCCCGGCTGGTGGTCGACATCGAGCGTGCCCGCGGCGCGCAGGCGGCCCCCGAGCAGGCGGACCTGGCGGGCGTTCTCGCGCAGCTCGGCTCGCAGTGGGAGGAGGACGCCTCGGCGGGGGAGGTCCGGCAGATCACCCTGCGGGGCGTGGGCCCGCGCTGGACCGAGCCGCCGCGCGTGTGAGGCCACGCCGCGCGCGGGTCCGGTGAACGTCGTGCCGCGCGACGGGTCACCGCGCACCGCGGGCGGGATCCCCTGCGCCCGGACGGCACCACCGCGCACCGCCCCGGGACGACGCCGCACGAGGGGCTTCCGCGGCTGCCCGGCGTCCCCGGGCGGTCCCGCACCAGGACCCGCGCACCCCGCCGTGAACCCCGTCGCGCGACCCGTCGGGAAAACGCCAGGATCCCCCGCGGGACACGCCGTCAGTGGGGCCCCGACGTGCCACAATGGGGGCAGCACCAAAGTCCACCGCAGACGGTGCGACCCCAGGGGGACCCGACGGCGTCGTCGTTCCGCAGGGCTCGGCCGCCTCCGTCGCGGACCGACCCGAGGAGGATCGTTTGTCACCGACATCGACACCGCACATCAACCCCCAGGGCGCACCGATCGCCGAGACCATCCTGCTGCCCGGCGACCCCCTGCGGGCCAAGTTCATCGCCGAGACGTTCCTCGAGGACGCCGTGCAGTTCAACTCCGTGCGCAACATGTTCGGCTACACCGGCACGTACCAGGGCCGTGAGCTGTCCGTGATGGGCACCGGGATGGGGATCCCGTCCATCGCGCTGTACAGCTGGGAGCTGATCAACGTGTTCGGCTGCACCAAGCTGGTGCGCATCGGCTCCTGCGGGGGACTCACGGAGGGCCTCGCGCTCAACGACCTCGTGCTCGCGCAGGCGGCGTCCACCGACTCCAACTACCTCGCGCAGTTCGACCTGCCCGGCACGTGGGCCCCCACCGGTTCCTTCCGGCTGCTGGACCACGTGTACCGGGCCGCCGAGAGCCGGGGGATCACCGCCCACGCGGGCAACGTGGTCTCCTCGGACACCTTCTACCACGCCCAGGACGACACCACCGAGCGCTGGGCGAAAATGGGTGTGCTCGCCGTGGAGATGGAGACCGTGGGGCTCTACGCCAACGCGGCCGCCGCGGGCGTGGAGGCGCTCGCCATGTTCACGGTCTCGGACAACCTGGCCACCCACGCGCAGATGACCCCGGAGCAGCGCCAGACGGGCTTCGCGCAGATGATCGAGCTGGCCGCAACGGTGACGGAGCTGTGAACCCCATTAACCACCCCGACGAGAACCCGGACCTCGCCCAGACCGCGGGCCCCGACAGCGCCGCCTCGACGCCCGCGGCGGCCGTCCCCGCGACCCATGCGGGCACCGCCGAGGCCCCCCGCACCGCGGGCGGCGTGAACCCGCGCCGGGCCGTGCCCGTGCTGCTGTTCCTGTTCATCTTCTGCCTGGTGATCGACCAGGGCTTCAAGTTCACGTCCCAGCCCATGGCCGAGGCGCTGTCCTTGAGCGAGTCCACCGTGAGCCTGCAGGCCACCCTCACGGGCGTGCTGATCGGCATCGGCGCCGTGGTGTACTCCGCGCTCGCGGACTCCGTGGCCATCCGCAAGCTGCTGTACCTGAGCATCGGGCTGATCGTGGTGGGCTCGGTGATCGGCTTCGTGGGCTCCGCGTCCTTCGGGGTGGTGCTCGTGGGCCGTGTGGTCCAGACGGCCGGCCTCGCCGCGGCGGAGACCCTCTACGTGGTCTACGTGACCAAGCACTTCCAGGGCGTGGAGCTCAAGAAGTACCTGGGCTTCTCCAACATGTCCTTCCAGCTGGCCTCGCTCATCGGCACGCTGGTCTCCGGGTTCCTGGCCACCTACGTGTCCTGGACGTGGATGTTCCTGATCCCGCTGCTGATCGTGCTGTCCCTGCCGTTCATCAAGACCCGCGTGCCGGACGACGTCGAGCACACGAGCTCCGGCGTGGACGTGTACGGGCTGTTCCTGGTGGGCGTGATCGCCACCGGGCTGATCATGTTCATGCAGGACTTCACGTGGTGGTGGTGGATCCCCGTGGTGGTGGCCACCGTGCTGTTCGTGCACCACGTGCGCACCAACTCCCGCGCCCTCGTGGACGCCTCCTTCTTCACCAACCGCCCGTACATCAGCGCGCTGGTGATCGTGTTCATCATCTACTCGGTGAACCTGGCGTTCGTGTTCCTGTTCCCGTTCGCCATCCACGGCGTGCACGGGATGGCCATGGACAAGGTCTCGCTGCTCACCATCCCGGGCTACGTGCTGGGTGCCTCCACTGCGGCGATGTCCGGTGCCGTGAGCAAGCGGCTGGACTCCAAGCAGGCCGTGACCCTGGCGCTGTGCCTGCTGGCGCTCGCTCTCGCGGTGGCCGGGGTGTTCATCAACGTGTCCGTGGTGGCCATGGTGATCGCGATGGCCATGTTCTCGGTGGGCTTCGGCCTGCTGTACGCACCGCTCATGTCCAGCGCGCTGCTGCTGATGCCCGCCGCGAAGTCCGGCGTGGCCGTGGGCTTCTACAACCTGGTGATCAACGTGGCCTCCCCGATCGGCGTGGCCTACACGGCCATGCTGATGTCCGCCAAGCCCACGTGGTTCGGCGCACTGAGCGTGGGTGGCTCCGCCGAGGGCGACTACTTCTCCACCATCCTGTGGTTCCTGGTGGGCATCACGCTGGTGGGTCTGGTGGCGTACCGCGTGCTGTTCGGCCTGATCGAGCGCAACAACGCGAAGGCCGCCGCGCGCCTCACCGCGCAGCAGTAGTTCCGCAGGTCTGACGAGAAGGCCCCTCCGCAGCTCCCGTCCCGGGCGTGCGCGGAGGGGCTTTTCCGTGCGGGCTTAGACTGTGCGGGTGCTTGTGCTGAGTCTCGATTCCTCCTCGATCGCCTCCGTGGCCCTGGCCCGCGACGGCGAGGTGCTGCGGGAGAGCGCCACCGCCGACACCCGCTCCCACGCCGAGGCCCTGGCCCCCGCGGTGCGCGACGTGCTGTCTGCGGAGGGGCTCACCGGCGCGGACCTCGACGCCGTGCTCGTGGGCACCGGGCCCGGCCCGTTCACGGGGCTGCGCGCCGGACTCGCGACCGCCCGTGCCCTGGGCTTCGCGTGGGGGCTGCCCGTGCACGGGCTCTGCTCGCTCGACGCCGCCGCCCACCGGATCGCGCCCCGGCTCGCCGAGGCCGGTCACGAGGAATTCGCGGTGGTCATCGACGCGCGCCGCAAGGAGCTCTACTGGCGCCCCTACCGCGTGCTCGAGGACACCGCCGCAACCGCCGTGGCCCTCAGTGAGCCCCGCGTGGGCGCGCCCGAGGACGTCCCGGCCCTGCCGAGCTGCGGTCCCGGCACCGCGCTGTACCCGCAGCGGCTCGCGCACCCCGTGCCGGGCACCGGGGACCTGCACCCCACCGCGGCGGACCTTGCGCGCGCGGCGTGGGCACTCACGAGCCGCGGCACCCCCCTGAGCACCGACACCTCGCCCCTGTACCTGCGGGAGTCGGACGCCAAGGTGCCGGCGTTCGCGAAGCGGACCACGGCGTGACGGGCCCGCAGGGGTCCGCGCCCGGGGCGGCGGCCGGTGCGGCGAGCGCGGCGGCGTCGTCCCTGCCGCGCGGCTACGCGCTGCGGCCCATGCAGCCCGGGGACCTGGACGCCGTGCACGCGCTGGAGACCGTGCTGTTCCCCGAGGACGCCTGGCCGCGGCAGCTGTTCGACGAGGAGCTGGCCCACCTCACCCGGCAGTACTGGGTGGTCAGCCGGGACCGGGAGGTCGTGGCGTACGCGGGGATGATGTGCATCCCGCCCGTCGCGGACGTGCAGACCATTGCCGTGGCCGCCGCGCACGAGGGCAGGGGGCTGGGCGCCACCCTGCTGCGCGTGCTGCACGAGGCCGCCGTGGGTGCCGGAGCCACCGAGATGATGCTCGAGGTGCGCGCGGACAACCCCCGCGCGCAGGCCCTGTACCGGCGCTTCGGCTACGAGCACATCCACACCCGGGCCCACTACTACGGTCCGGGCCACGACGCCCTGATCATGCGCCGCGAACTGGTCCCCGCCGGACCGGGCGCGCGCAGCGCGGACGGAAGGACCATCCATGAACACCGCTGAGCCCCTCGTCATGGGCATCGAGTCCTCGTGCGACGAGACCGGCGTGGGGATCGTGCGCGGCACACGGCTGCTCACCAACACGGTGTCCTCCTCCATGGCCGAGCACGCGCGCTTCGGCGGGGTGATCCCCGAGATCGCCTCCCGCGCGCACCTCGAGGCGTTCGTGCCCGCCGTGCGGGAGGCGCTCGACGCCGCCGGGGTCACGCTCGCGGACCTGGACGCCATCGCCGTGACCTCCGGTCCGGGCCTGGCCGGCGCGCTCATGGTGGGGGTGGCCGCGGCCAAGGCCCTCGCGCTCGCCGTGGACAAGCCCCTGTACGCGGTCAACCACCTGGTGGCGCACGTGGGCGTGGGTCTGCTGGACACCGACGGCACGCTGCCCGAGCACCTGGGCGCCCTGCTGGTCTCCGGCGGGCACACGGAGGTCCTCGCGGTCGGAGACATCACGGGCGACGTCCGCCTGCTCGGGGCCACGATCGACGACGCCGCCGGCGAGGCCTACGACAAGGTGGCCCGGCTGCTCGGGCTCGCCTACCCCGGCGGCCCGGCCATCGACCGGGCCGCGAAGGACGGGGACCCCGGGGCGTTCCGCTTCCCCCGCGGACTCACCGCCGGCAAGTACATGGGCTCCGCGGAGCACCCCGGCACGCACCGCTACGACATGTCCTTCTCGGGTCTGAAGACCGCCGTGGCCCGCGTGGTGGAGGCGTTCGAGGCCGCGGGCACACCCGTGCCGGTGGCGGACGTGGCCGCGAGCTTCCAGGAGTCCGTGGTGGACGTGGTCTCCCGCAAGACCGTGCTGGCGTGCACCGAGCACGGCATCACCACGCTGCTCATGGGCGGGGGAGTGGCGGCGAACTCCCGGCTGCGAGAGCTCGTCACGGCACGCTGCGCCGAGCACGGCATCCGCGTGGTGGTGCCGCCGCTGTCCCTGTGCACGGACAACGGCGCCATGGTGGCCGCTCTCGGCGCCCGGCTCGTGTCCTCCGGGGTGGCGCCCACGGGCCTCTCGTTCACCGCGAATCCCGGGCTGCCCGTGAGCACGGTGTCCGTGCCCGCCGGGGTCTGAGCCCGCAGGAACGCACCACCCGAACCCCGCGGGCGGCGCTGCCCCGGACATGCACCGCCGGGGCATGCACCGTCCGGCAAGGAGCGTCGAGGCACGCACCGTTCGACGCCGGGCCCGGCCCGCGTTCCGCGCCGCCGCACCGCGCAGCGCGGCCCGGAGGTCAGCGGATCTCGCGGTTCTGGGCCACCACGTCCATGACCACGGCACGCAGATCCCCGCCGTGGTCCTGGGCGATCCGGCGCTGGCGCTCGTAGCCGGCCTCCCGCTCCATCATGGTCTCCACGTGGCCGAGCTCGGCGGAGCAGCCCAGTTCGGCCGCGAGGGGTTCGAGCCGGTTCAGCAGCTCGCCCAGATCCTCGCGCACGTGCCGCTGCCGGTTCCGCGCATCCACGATCACCTCGGCGTCCAGCCCGTAGCGCGCCGCGCGCCACTTGTTCTCCTGGTGGTGCCACGGGGGCATCACGGGGATCGTGCCGCCGTCGTCGAGCGTGCGGGAGAAGGACTCCACGAGGCACTGCGTGAGCGCCGCGAGCGCCCCCACCTCGTGCAGGTTGGAGGGGCCGTCGCACACGCGCATCTCCACGGTGCCGAAGCGCGGGACGGGGCGGATGTCCCAGCGGTTCTCGGAGATCTCCTCGATCACGCCGGTGGCGATGAGATCCGCCACGTAGGACTCGTACTCGCTCCAGGAGTCGAAGTGGAACGGCAGTCCCGCGGTGGAGAGCTGCTGGAAGATCAGCGCGCGGTGGGAGGCGTAGCCGGTGTCGTGCCCGCACCAGTACGGCGAGTTCGCGGACAGCGCCAGCAGGTGCGGGTAGTAGTTCATGAGGCCGTCCAGCACCGGCAGGGCCTTGTCCCGGTGGTCGATCCCCACGTGCACATGCATCCCGAAGATCACCATCTGGCGGCCCCAGTACTGCGCGCGGTCCAGCACCTTGTAGTAGCGCTCCGCGTCCACCACGGGCTGGTCCGTCCAGTCCGAGAACGGGTGGGTGCCGGCGGCGTAGATCTCCAGCGACCGGGGGTCGGTGACCTCGCGGATCCGGTCCTGCGTCTGGGCCATGTGCGCCACGGCCTCCGGGACGGAGCGGCACACACCGGTGACCATCTCCACGGTGTTCTGCAGGAACTCGCCAGTGACCTGCGGGTGGTCGCCCTCTTCCCCGAGCTCCGGGTACTCGGCGACCACGGCCTCCAGGACCTCCTGGGCGCGCGGTGCGAGCTCACCCGTGGCGCGGTCCACGAGTGCCACTTCCCACTCGACGCCCAGGGTGGAGTTCTCGGAGGTCTCGAAATCAATGTGCACGGCGTGGTCCTCTCGTGGGTGCGCCGGAAACGGCAGCTGTGTCCCGGACCGGAACGCGGTTCCCGGCCACGCGCTGCCCGCTCTCCGAGAACAGGGATGTTCAGTCTAGGGGGTTAACGGCGAGCGCCACACGTCGTTGTCCGCCCGCTTCCATCACACGGGTCAGCACCAGCGTGGCGCGCTGCGATCCCCGCGGGGCGAGCTGCCTGCGCAGCTGCTCCGGCGTGACGTCGGTCCCGCGCTTCTTGACGTCCAGCGTGCCGATGTCGTGCTCCCGCACCCACCGGCGCAGCACCTTCACGGTGTGCGGCAGCACCTCGCGGACCTCGTAGGAGCGGGCGAGGGGCGTGTCCACCGGGGTGTCGGAGGAGAGGTACGCGATCGACGGGTCCATCAGGTGGGCGCCCACGCGCTGCGCGAGGTCGGTGACGAGACCCGCCCGGATCACGGCGCCGTCCGGCTCGTGCAGGTAGCGGCCCACGGGGCCCAGCAGGGCGCCGTCGGCGGGCGGGGACTGCCAGGACCCGGAGCTCAGCTCCGCCGCCGCCGACGCCGCGGGGCCGCCCGCCGTGCCCTGACCGAGCACGAGCGCGGAGCGCACCACGTCCGGGCGCCGCACGGCGTTGAACCACAGCACGGCCTCGACCACGTCCCCGCGGTCCGAGATCCACTGCGCCTCCGCCGCGGACGGGACGTGCTCGTGCGGGATGCCGGGTCCGAGCTTCGCGCCCACCGCCAGCCCGGTCTCCGCGAGACCGGTCACGAACGAGAGGGGAGGGGAGAACGCCTCGGGATCGAAGACCCGCCGGGTGCGGCCGTCGCCCGTGACGCGCCGGGCCGGATCCAGCCACACGCCCTGGACCGGGCCGTCGTCGAGGGTCCCGAGGTCCAGGGTCTGCGCGTCCGCGCACAGCACGCGCGCCCGCGGCCAGCCCGTGAGGTTGAGGGTGGCCACCGCGGCGGTGACGGGATCGCGCTCCACCGCGGTGACGGTGCGCTCCAGGGCGGCCAGCGCGAGGGAGTCCGCGCCGATGCCGCACCCGAGGTCCACCACGTGCTCGATCCCGGCCTGCGCGAAGCGCTGGGCGTGCAGGGCCGCCACGGTCCAGCGCGTGGCCTGCTCCACCCCGTGGCGGGTGAACACCATGTGCCGGGCGAACTCCCCGAACTTCGCCCGGGCCCTGGAGCGCAGCCTGGACTGGGTCAGTGCCGCGGAGACCAGCTCGGGAGGGTGGCCCTGCGCGCGCAGCGACTCCGCGAGGGAGAGCGCGGCGTCCGGGTCGTAGGGACCCAGGGAGTCCAGGAGCCGCAGGCCCTCGGGGGTGAGCAGCTGGAGCAGACCCCGGGTCTCGGCGTCGTCGGGGGCGGTGGAGGCGGTCACCCGTCCATCACACCACGCCGCGGCGCCTAGCGCGTGACCCGCCCGTCCGACGTGTCCTCGGCCCGGCCACGGCGGGCGTGGGGGCGGGGTCCGGGCGGGGGTCGGGCGATTCCGGTGCCGGGGCGGGGACCGGGTGCGCGGGCGGCGTCGTCGGTCCCCGTTCCGCCCACAGGGGAGCGGCGGGAACGCGCCTTGACCGGGCGCGGCCCGCCTCCCTACAGTGATGATTAGCACTCTCGTAGTGAGGGTGCTAAAGGCCAGGCGCTCAATCGGCACCGCGACGACGGTTGGCACGCCAACTGGCCTGTGGCGCTCGCCGTCATGGGACCCCATGACACTCGTGCGAACGCACACCGTCTCACACGCCTAGAAGAAAGGGAGAGATCGTGTCGGTCTCCATCAAGCCCCTCGAGGATCGCATCGTGGTTCAGCCGCTGGCCGCTGAACAGACCACCGCCTCCGGTCTGGTCATCCCGGACACCGCCAAGGAGAAGCCCCAGGAGGGCACCGTCCTGGCCGTGGGCCCGGGCCGCGTGGACGACAAGGGCAACCGCATCCCCGTGGACGTCAACGAGGGTGACCTGGTCATCTTCTCCAAGTACGGCGGAACCGAGGTCAAGTACAACGGCGAGGAGTACCTGGTGCTCCCGGCGCGCGACGTGCTGGCCGTCATCGAGAAGTAACTTCTCCACCGACTTCCGTGCGCGGTGCCCGTCACGTCCGCCCCAGGGCGGGCACGCGGGCGCCGCGCACGTCTTCTTTCCCGTCTCTTCTCGTTCCGCACGCACTAAGGAGCACACATGCCCAAGCAGTTGGTGTTCGACGACACCGCTCGCAAAGCACTCGAGGCCGGCGTGAACCGCCTGGCCGACACCGTCAAGGTCACCCTCGGCCCCCGCGGCCGCAACGTGGTCCTGGACAAGAAGTGGGGTGCCCCCACCATCACCAACGACGGCGTGACCATCGCCCGTGAGGTGGAGCTCGAGGACCCGTACGAGAACCTGGGCGCCCAGCTGGCCAAGGAGGTGGCCACCAAGACCAACGACGTCGCCGGTGACGGCACCACCACCGCCACCGTCCTCGCGCAGGCCATCGTGAAGGAGGGCCTGCGCAACGTGGCCGCCGGTGCCGCGCCCAGCGACATCAAGCGCGGCGTGGAGGCGGCGGTGGCCGCCGTGTCCCAGCGGCTGCTGGACGACGCCCGCCCCGTGGAGGGCCAGGACGTGGCCCACGTGGCCGCGATCTCCGCGCAGTCCGAGGAGATCGGCGAGCTGATCGCCCGCGCCTTCGAGACCGTGGGCACGGACGGCGTGATCACCATCGAGGACGGCTCCTCCACCGAGGTGGAGCTGGACGTCACCGAGGGCATGCAGTTCGACAAGGGCTACCTGTCCCCGTCCTTCATCACGGACCAGGAGCGCCAGGAGGCCGTCCTGGACGACACCCACGTGCTGCTGTTCCAGGGCAAGATCTCCGCCATCCAGGACCTCATGCCGGTGCTGGAGAAGGTGCTGCAGGCCAAGAAGCCGCTGACCATCGTCGCGGAGGACGTGGAGGGCGAGGCCCTGTCCACCCTGGTGGTCAACAAGCTGCGCGGCACGCTGGACGTCGTGGCGCTGAAGGCGCCCGGGTTCGGTGACCGCCGCAAGGCGATCATGCAGGACCTCGCGGTGCTCACGGACGCCACCGTGATCACCCCCGAGCTCGGCATCTCGCTCGAGGGTGTGGAGCTCTCCCAGCTGGGACGCGCCCGGCGGATCACCGTGACCAAGAACCAGACCACGCTGGTGGACGGCGCCGGTTCCTCGGATGCCGTGGCCGAGCGCGTGGCCGAGATCAAGGCCGAGATCGCCCGCACGGACTCCGAGTGGGACCGCGAGAAGCTGCAGGAGCGCCTCGCCCGGCTGGCCGGCGGCATCTCCGTGATCAAGGTGGGCGCCGCCACCGAGGTGGAGCAGAAGGAGCGCAAGCACCGCATCGAGGACGCCGTGTCCTCCACGCGCGCCGCGCTCGAGGAGGGCATCGTGGCCGGCGGCGGATCCGCCCTGGTCCACGCCTCCGCGTCCCTCGACGGCACGGATCTCGGTCTGTCCGGCGACGCCGCCACGGCCGTGAACATCGTGCGCCGCGCCCTGACCCAGCCCCTGCGCTGGATCGCGGAGAACGCCGGCCAGGACGGCAACGTGGTGGCCGCCCGCGTGGCGAACATGGAGCCCGGCAACGGCTACAACGCGCTGACCGGCGAGTACGAGAACCTGCTCTCGGCGGGCATCATCGACCCCGTGAAGGTCACCCGTTCCGCACTGCAGAACGCGGCGTCCATCGCGGCCCTGGTGCTGACCACCGAGACGCTGGTGGCCGAGAAGAAGGACACGGACGAGGACTGATTCCCGCAGCACCGGGCGGACACGGTCCCGCCCGGTGCCCTCCACGAGCGGCGGCCCACTCCCCACGGGGGTGGGCCGCCGCTCCCATGCCACGCGGGCCCCGGTGAACACCCGCGCGTGTTCCCTCGACGTGGCTGCGACCGGGGGAGCGGTCTAGGCTGACCTGATGCGCTTCCCGCCCCGATCCCCCTCGGTCACCTCCCCCGGACCCACTGCCTCGCACGCGCCATCCGCACGCGCGGACGGTGTGGCACCCGCGGCCGATCGCGTGGCCCGGTTCTCCGGCTTCCGGCCCGAGGTGCAGGGGCTGCGGGCGGTGGCCGTGCTGCTCGTGGTGCTCTACCACGTGTTCATGGGCCGGGTCCCCGGCGGTGTGGACATCTTCCTGTTCATCTCCTCGTTCTTCATGACCATGTCCTTCGTGCGCAAGATCGAGGGCGGGCGGCCCCTGGGCCTGGGCCGATATTGGCTGCACACCTTCAAACGGCTGCTGCCGCTGGCCGCGGTCGTCGTCCTGGCCACGTTCCTGCTGGTGTGGCGGTTCTACCCGGTGCAGGACGTCGCCGACTTCCGGTCCCAGGGCATCGCCTCGATCCTGTACGCGGAGAACTGGGCGCTCGCCTTCAACGCGGTGGACTACTACGCGGCGGACCACTCCAGCGCCTCGCCCTTCCAGCACTTCTGGTCCCTGTCCGTGCAGGGCCAGGTGTTCCTGGTCTGGCCGCTGGTCTTCACCCTCGCGTGGCTCGTGAAGCGACGCACCGGGCGCAGCAGCCTTCCCGTGCTCGCGGCGTGCTTCGGGACCGTGTTCGCCGTGTCCCTGACGTTCTCGGTCATCACCACCCACACCCAGCAGGCCTTCGCGTACTTCGACACCCGGGCGCGGCTGTGGGAGTTCGCCCTCGGCTCGCTCGTGGCCTTGGCCATCCCGTACCTGCGGCTGCCCCGCGCGCTGCGCGTGGTCCTGGGCTGGGGCGGGTTCGTGAGCATGGTCTCGGTGGGCATCCTGGTGGACGTCCAGGGCGCGTTCCCGGGGTGGATCGCCCTGTGGCCGCTGCTGTCCGCGGCGGCGATCATCGTGGCCGGGCAGTCCGGTTCGCGGTGGGGCTTCGACCGCTTCCTCTCGTGGGCCCCGGTGGTGCGCATGGGCGACGCCGCCTACGCCCTCTACCTCGTGCACTGGCCGCTGCTGATCACGTACCTCGTGATCCGCGAGCGCCCGGTGGCGGGGCCGCGTTCCGGTGTGCTCATCGTGGTCGTCTCCGTGCTGCTGGCGCTGGTGCTGACCCGCCTCGTGGAGACGCCCCTGAAGCGCTGGGCCTGGCCGGAGGCGCGGACCTGGCGGCTGGCCCTGGTGATCGCGGTGTGCATGGGCACGGTCCTGGCGACCGCGGGTGTCTGGACCGCGGTGGAGCGGCACCGGGAGGCCCAGCTGGAGGCCCGGGCCGAGCTCGACAACCCCGGCGCCCGCGTCCTGGAGCCCGGCTACGAGTTCACCGGCAACCCCGATGCCCCCACACTGCCCGCGACCATGAGTGACCAGTGGGTGGGGCTGCCGGACGCGTGCCGGGGCGAGTACAAGAGCAAAAACTCCACGGTCCAGGGCTTCTGCCGCCAGAGCGAGGAGGTGGAGAACCCGACCAAGGTGGTGGCCGTGGTTGGCAACTCGCACATGGAGCAGTACATGGGCGCGGTGATCCCCGTGGCGGAGGAGGAGAACTGGCAGCTGGTCTCCGTGCTGCAGCCGGGCTGCGGGCTCGGTGTGGAGGGGCAGTCCGAGACGTGCCGCAAGGGCAACCGGGCCGTCATGGAGTACCTCCAGGACCTGGATCCGGACGCCGTGCTGACCACCTCCACCCGCGCCGAGCGCATGGCCGGGGACGCGGAGCACGTGGTGAACGGTCTCGAGGACATCACGCGGCAGCTCTCGGACGACGGCGTCACGGTGGTCGGGTTCCGGGACAACCCCCGGCTGGACTTCGACCCCACCCGGTGCGTGGCGGAGAAGGGCCGGGAGGACCCCTCGTGCACGGTGTCACGGGACGCGGTGCTCAAGGAGGAGAACCCGGCCGCGGCGCTGGACGGGATCCAGGGCTTCGTGGGACTGGATCCCACACCCCTGATCTGCCCGCAGGGCCGGTGCGCCCCGGTGATCGGCAACGTCTCCGTGTGGTTGGACTCCCACCACCTCACGGCGGACTACGCCCGCAGCATGGCACCCCTGCTGCGGGACCGCCTGGTGCGGGCGGTGGAGTCCGGAACGTGACGACCGGTCGCGGGGATGCGCCCGGCGGCGTCGTCCCCGGCCGGTGAGGACGTGACCGCGCGGCGGTGAGGTGCGGGGGCGGCGCCGTAGACTGGTGGCGACTAACCTCGTGTGAAAGGGAGTACTCGTGCCTGACAACGTGCCCACGGCGCTCATGGACGACCCGTTCGGATTCACCGGACTGACCTACGACGACGTCCTGCTGCTGCCCGGCAACACGGACGTGATTCCCTCGGAGGCCTCCACCACCACGCGGCTGTCCCGCCGGATCACGCTGCAGGCGCCGGTGCTCTCCGCGGCCATGGACACCGTGACGGAGTCCGCCATGGCCATCTCCATGGCCCGGCAGGGCGGCATGGGCGTGATCCACCGCAACCTGTCCATCCAGGACCAGGCCGATCACGTGGACCGCGTCAAGCGCAGCGAGTCGGGGATGATCACCAACCCCGTGACCGTGTCCCCGAACGCCACCCTCGCGGAGCTGGACCGGCTGTGCGGCTACTTCAAGGTCTCCGGGCTGCCCGTGGTCGACGAGGACCAGCGGCTGCTGGGCATCATCACCAACCGCGACACCCGCTACCTGCCGGAGAGCGACTTCGAGACCCGCCTGGTGCGCGACGTGATGACCCCCATGCCGCTGGTCACGGGCAAGGTGGGAATGGGCAAGGACGAGGCCCACGCGCTGCTCGCGAAGCACAAGATCGAGAAGCTGCCGCTGGTGGACGAGCACGACCGGCTGACCGGGCTCATCACCGTCAAGGACTTCACCAAGGCGGAGCAGTACCCGCTGGCCACCAAGGACGACGAGGGCCGGCTGCGCGTGGGCGCGGCCGTCGGGTTCTTCGGCGACGGCTGGGAGCGGGCCATGACGCTCGTGGAGGCGGGCGTGGACGCCCTGTTCATCGACACCGCCAACGGCCACTCCCAGGGTGTGCTGGACATGATCGCCCGGCTCAAGAAGGAGCCCGCCGCCGACCACGTGGACGTGATCGGCGGTCAGGCCGCCACGCGCGCCGGTGCGCAGGCGATCGTGGACGCCGGCGCGGACGCCGTCAAGGTGGGCGTGGGGCCCGGCTCCATCTGCACCACGCGCATCATCGCCGGCGTGGGCGTGCCCCAGATCACGGCCATCAACGAGGCCGCGCAGGTCACCATCCCGGCCGGTGTGCCGCTGATCGCCGACGGCGGCCTGCAGTACTCGGGGGACATCGGCAAGGCGCTCGTGGCCGGCGCGGACTCCGTGATGCTCGGCTCCCTGCTGGCCGGCTGCGACGAGTCCCCGGGAGAGCTCGTGTTCGTGGGCGGCAAGCAGTACAAGGCCTACCGCGGCATGGGCTCGCTGGGCGCCATGCAGTCCCGCGGCAAGAACACCTCCTACTCCAAGGACCGCTACTTCCAGGCGGACGTCTCCGACGACGAGAAGCTGATCCCCGAGGGCATCGAGGGCCAGGTGCCCTACCGCGGTCCGCTGTCCTCCGTGCTGCACCAGCTGGACGGGGGGCTGCGCCAGACCATGTTCTACGTGGGGGCGCACAGCGTGGCCGAGCTCAAGCACAAGGGCCGCTTCGTGCGGATCACCCCGGCGGGGCTGAAGGAGTCCCACCCGCACGACATCACCATGACGGTGGAAGCCCCCAACTACAAGCGCTGACCCGCACCGCACCCACCCCCGTGCGCGATGCGCGGTGAAAGGACCCCTCGTGAGCTACGACATCGAGATCGGGCGTTCCAAACGGGCGCGCCGCACGTTCAGCCTGGACGAGATCGCCCTGGTGCCCTCGCGGCGCACGCGTGACCCCCAGGACGTCAGCACGGCCTGGCAGATCGACGCCTACCAGTTCGACATCCCCGTGGTGGGTGCCCCCATGGACTCGGTGATGTCCCCGGCCACGGCCATCGACCTCGGGCGCGCCGGCGGGCTGGGCGTGCTGGACCTCGAGGGCCTGTGGACCCGCTACGAGGACCCGCAGCCCGTCCTGGACGAGATCGCGGACCTGAGCTCGGACAACCTGCCGCAGGCCACCCGGCGGATGCAGGAGCTGTACTCCGCGCCCGTCCAGCCGGAGCTGATCACCGCGCGGCTGGCCGAGATCCGCGAGGCCGGGGTCATCGTGTCCGGTTCACTGTCCCCGCAGCGCGTGGTGGAGCACTACCGCACCGTGCTCGAAGCGGGTGTGGACCTGTTCGTGATCCGGGGCACCACGGTCTCCGCGGAGCACGTGTCCAGGACCCAGGACCCGCTGGACCTCAAGCAGTTCATCTACGACCTCGACGTCCCGGTGATCGTGGGCGGCGCGGCCGGCTACACCCCGGCGCTGCACCTCATGCGCACGGGGGCGGCGGGGGTGCTCGTGGGCTTCGGCGGGGGCGCGTCCCTGCGCACCGAGTCCATCCTGGGCATCCACGCGGCCATGGCCTCGGCCATCTCGGACGTCGCCGCGGCACGCCGTGACTACCTCGACGAGTCCGGCGGCCGCTACGTCCACGTGATCGCCGACGGCGGTCTGGGCACCTCCGGCGACATCGTCAAGGCGATCGCCATGGGCGCGGACGCCGTAATGCTCGGGACGCTGCTGGCACGTGCCGAGGAGGCTCCGGGCCAGGGGTGGCTCTGGGGTGCCGAGGCCCACCACTCGCACTCACCCCGCGGCGTGCGCACGCGCGTGGGGACCGTGGGTCCACTGGACGAGCTGCTCAACGGACCGTCCCGCCATGTGGACGGCTCCTCCAACGTGATGGGCGCCCTGCGCCGGGCCATGGCCACCACGGGCTACTCCGACCTCAAGGAGTTCCAACGGGCCGAGGTGGTCATCCGCTCCTGAGCGGTCGCCGCGTCGCCGAGCCGGTACCTCGAGCGGTCCGGGCTGGCGGGGTGGCCCGGTCCGAGGACCGCGCGGGCGAGGTGGTGCGCTCCGCCCGCCGACCGTGGCCGGGGCTCGCACCGCGCCCGACGGCACCCGGGTGGTTTGGGAAACGCTCAGCGCCGGACAGTAGTGTTGGGGCGTGCTGAAAACCGCCCTGCGCCCCCGCTCACTGGCCTTCCTGGCGGTAGCCCTGCTCGTGGCGGCACTGTTCGTGGCACTGAGCACGTGGCAGCTGAGGTCCTCGCTGTCCTCCTCCACGATGGCGGACCCGGCGAAGGACCGGGTGACGGCGCTGGAGGGCGTGGTTCAGCCCGGTGAGCCCACGTCCGCGCAGCAGGCGGACCACGTGGTCTCCGCCGAGGGAACCTACGTCCCGGACTCCACCGTGCTGGTGCCCGGTCGGCTCCAGGACGGCGTCTCCGGGTACTGGGTGGTCACCGAGCTGCGCATCCCCGGCTCCCGGCAGCGCTGGGACGCCGCCGACTCGGACCTCGGGATCGCCGTGGCCCGCGGGTGGGTGGCCTCCGCCGAGGACGCACCCCGGGCTCCGTCGGGCAGGATCCGGGTGATCGGCAGACTCCTGCCCACGGACTCCCCGCAGCCGGGGCAGCACCTGCCCGCGCACCAGGTGGGCTCCGTGGCCTCGGCCCAGCTGTCCAACCTGTGGGACGCGCCCCTGTACTCCGGCTACGTGGCGGCGTTCGCGGAGAATCCCGCGGACGAACCGGCACCGGTGACCCGGGACGGGACCGTGGCGGCGTCGGCGGAACCCATGGGGGAGGGCCTCGGCAGGCTGCAGATCCAGCAGCAGCCCACGGACACCTCCGTCCACGCCCTGAACCTCTTCTACGCCGTGGAGTGGGTGGTGTTCGCGGGCTTCGCCTTCTTCCTGTGGTGGCGCTACGTGCGGGACGAGCACCTGCGCCGGCAGCACCCCGAGCAGTACTTCTACTTCGACGGCGACTACTTCTGGGACGAGGCGGCGCAGTCCTTCTACTACTGGGACGCCCAGGACCAGTGCTACTACTACTTCGACGACCAACCCGCGGTGGATGCCCGGTCCCACACCGGGGATCCCCGCGCCACACCGCGATCCGACGACGGAGCCCACGATGACTGATCCCACGCCGCAGCACGATCCGCAGCCCCGCCCGGTCCGCCGCACCGACGGCGTGAAGGTCACCGCACCCGAGGGCGCCAGCCCCGAGCGCGCGACCGTTCCGGACAGCGTGCGCGCCAAGGCCGCCGCGCTCAAGCCACGCCGCCGCTTCGGCGGCACGGAGGCCCAGATCCGCACCGCCCTGAGCATCTACAAGGTGTGCGCGTGGGTCTCCGGCACGTTCCTGCTGCTGCTCGTGGCGGAGATGGTCACCCGCTACGCGCTCGGCTACGACCTGATCGCGGGCGGCACCGACAAGGCCACGGGCCAGGGGGTGGCGCTCGGCTGGCAGAACCTGGAGCTGGAGAACCTCTCCGGCGGGGTCAACGTGTCCACGTGGATCCTGATCGTCCACGGCTGGTTCTACGTGATCTACCTGCTCTCGTGCCTGCGGGTGTGGTCCCTCATGCGCTGGCCCTTCCCGCAGCTCATCGTGATGGCGCTGGGCGGTGTGGTGCCGTTCCTGTCGTTCATCGTGGAGCGCAAGATCCACCGCTCCACGGAGGCGGAGCTGGCGGCCAACCCCAAGGCGGCCAAGCGCTACTGAGCGCCGCCGGGGGAGGGCACCGCGTGTCCTAGACTTGTGGGCGTGACTGAAACCCCTGACAACCTGAGCGAGCTGGAGCAACGCCCCGTCCTCGTGGTCGATTACGGTGCGCAGTACGCGCAGCTGATCGCCCGCCGGGTGCGCGAGGCGAACGTGTATTCCGAGATCGTCCCGCACACCTGGTCCACCGAGAAGATCCTGCAGCGCAACCCCGCCGCACTGATCCTCTCCGGGGGCCCCGCATCCGTGTACGCGCCCGGTGCGCCGCGGCGCGATGCCGAGCTCTTCGAGGCCGGTGTGCCCGTCCTGGGGATCTGCTACGGGTTCCAGGTGATGGCCGACGCCCTGGGCGGGACCGTGGAGCGCACGGGCGTGCGCGAGTACGGGGCCACCGTGGCCACCTCCACCGACTCGGGCGTGAGCACCGTGCTGGACGGCACCCCCGAGGCGCAGACCGTGTGGATGAGCCACGGCGACTCCGTGACCGCCGCCCCCGAGGGCTTCACCACCCTGGCCACCACCGAGGGCGTCCCCGTGGCCGCGTTCGAGAACCGCGAGCGCCGGCTCTACGGCGTGCAGTGGCACCCGGAGGTCAAGCACTCGGCGTACGGGCAGAAGGTCCTGGAGAACTTCCTCTTCGACGGCGCCCAGCTGAGCCCCACGTGGTCCACCGGCAACATCATCGAGGAGCAGGTGGCCGCCATCCGCGCCCAGGTGGGCGACGGCAAGGCCCTGTGTGGTCTCTCCGGCGGCGTGGACTCCGCCGTGGCCGCGGCCCTCGTGCAGCGTGCGATCGGGGACCGCCTCACGTGTGTGCTGGTGGACCACGGCCTGATGCGCCAGGACGAGGTGGCGCAGGTGGAGCAGGACTACGTGGCCGCCACCGGCATCAAGCTCCACGTGGCCCGTGAGCAGGACCGCTTCCTGGGTGCGTTGCAGGGCGTCACGGACCCCGAGGCCAAGCGCAAGGCCATCGGCCGGGAGTTCATCCGCGCGTTCGAGGCCGCCGAGGAGAAGGTGCTCAGCGAGGAGGCGCAGGACGGCCGGCCCGTGCGCTTCCTGGTGCAGGGCACCCTCTACCCGGACGTCGTCGAGTCCGGCGGGGGTGAGGGCGCGGCGAACATCAAGAGCCACCACAACGTGGGCGGCCTGCCGGAGGACCTGCAGTTCGAGCTCGTGGAGCCGCTGCGCGCCCTGTTCAAGGACGAGGTCCGCGCGGTGGGCCGCGAGCTGGGGCTGCCCGAGAACATCGTGGGCCGCCAGCCGTTCCCCGGCCCCGGCCTGGGGATCCGCATCATCGGGGAGGTCACCGAGGAGCGCCTGGACATCCTGCGCCGCGCGGACGCCATCGCCCGTGAGGAACTCACCAGGGCCGGTCTGGACGACGAGGTCTGGCAGATGCCCGTGGTGCTGCTCGCGGACGTCCACTCGGTGGGAGTCCAGGGCGACGGCCGCACGTACGGCCACCCGATCGTGCTGCGCCCGGTCAGCTCCGAGGACGCCATGACCGCGGACTGGTCCCGGCTGCCCTCCGAGCTGCTGGCCCGGGTGTCCAACCGGATCACCAACGAGGTGGAGGAGATCAACCGGGTGGTCCTGGACGTCACGTCCAAGCCGCCGGGAACCATCGAGTGGGAGTGATCCCCGCCGTCTGAGAGCCATCGTCAGCCCCGGTGCGCCGGTCCGCCCCACCTCCCCCGTGGTGCGCAGACCGGCGCACTCGTGAGTAGGAGCACCATGCCGACACCCGCACCCCAGGACAGCCCCCGACCGACCCCCCAGGACACGGGTGCCGCACCGGCGGGACGGGAGTACCCCCGGGTGTCCCTGCGCTCGTGGACCCAGCAGATGGACGCGTACACGGGCCCGGACACCCTCCTGGACTTCAACCAGGTGGACAACGTCTGCATCGACCTCACCGAGGCCAACTCCTCGGGACAGGCGCAGCTGCTCATGCAGCGGCCCACCCGGCTCTCCACGATGATCCACCACGACAGCCCGGCCTACGACCGCGCCGTCCGCTCCGCCCGTGCCCTGCGCACCAAGATCCACGAGCTGTCCGTGGGGCACGGCCTGGACGCCGCCTACCTCGCGGCGGGCACCGCGTCCTGGCTCGCGGATCCGGTGGTGGACGGGCTGCGGCGCTTCATCGCCCCGGTCCTGCTCGCCCCGGTGTCCGTGAAGCTGCGTCCCGACCACAAGGACTTCGAGCTGCACATCGTGGGACCGGCGCACCTCAACCCCGCGCTCGTGCGGCGGCTGCGGGAGGACCACGGGGTGGAGCTCGCCACGGCGGAGATGTCCCGGCTGGCGTACGGGACGCGCAAGCTGGACCCGGCTCCCGTGCTGGAGACCCTGCGTCAGCTGGGCGCCGACGTCCCCGGGATGCACGTGGAGCACCAGCTGGTGGTCTCCACGTTCGCGGACCTCCACGACCGCCCGGCGGACGAGCACGTGGTGGCCAGGACGCAGCTCGTGGCGGACCTCGCGCGGCTGAAGAACCCCGAGGTGGGCAAGCTGCCGGTCGCCCGTGCCCTCGACAACCGCGCCCCCGCGCGCGACCGCCGGGACCCCGCCGACGAGCTGCTGCTCACGGACCTCGACGCCAACCAGCAGGAGGTCGTGGACCTCGCGGAGCAGGGTGAGAGCTTCGTGGTGGGCACACCCGTGGGCACCGCCGCTGTGGACACCGTGGTCTCCACAGTGGGTGCGCTCGTGCACCGAGGGCGCAGCGTCCTGGTGCTCGGCGAGTCCCGCACCACGCTCGCCGCGTTCACCCGGGCGTGGAACCGCACGGGTCTGGACTCCCTCGTGCTCCCCCTGGGCTCCCACCTGAGCCCGGACGACGTCGCCGAGCGGCTCGTGCGCGCCGTCGCCCGCAACGAACGCGCCGAGCAGCCGCAGACCGAGCAGATCCGGGAGGTGCTGCAGCGCTCGCGCGAGCAGCTGCGCGTGCACGAGGAGTCCCTGCACGCCCTGCGTCCGCGGTGGCAGGCCTCCCCCTACGAGGCGATGCAGGCCCTCGCGGAGCTCACCGCGCGGGAGCCCGGGCCGCAGACCGCGGTGCGCTTCCGGCGCTCCGTGCTCGACGCCGTGTCCCACCGCGGCGAGGTGCAGCGGCAGCTCCGGCGCGCCGCGACCCTGGGGGCGTTCGACGCCGGCACGCTGGCCGGCCCGTGGCACGGTGCCCGGCTGGTCAACGACGACGAGGCCCGCCAGGCGCACGACCTCGCCAAGTCCCTGCTGCTGGAGCTGACCACGCTCACCACCGCCATGCGACACGTGCTGGGCGTGTCCGGGCTGCGGGTGGGCACCACCGTCGCCGAGTGGGAGCAGCAGCTCGAGCTCGTGATCGACGTGGGGGACTCCCTGGCGTACCTCACCCCGGACATCTACGACCGCCCCGTCACGGACCTGATCGCGGCCACGGCCTCCGCGTCCTGGCGCCGGGAGCACGGGATCGACCTCAGCGGTCTGCAGCGCTCGCGGCTGCGCAAGGCGGCCAAGGAGTACATCCGTCCCGGGGTCCACCTCTCCGACCTGCACGCGGCGCTGGTCAAGGTGCAGTCCGAGCGGGAGCGCTGGCGGCGGTGGGCCACCACGCTCGAGCAGCCGGCGGTCTCGGACCGGGCGGAGGAGACCCTGCGGACCCACCGCCGGTTCCGGGAGGACCTGGAGGGCCTGGCCATCGCCCTTGAGGGCTCGGCCACGGCGGCGCGCCTGGAGAACGCGACCGTGGACGAGCTCCAGCAGATCCTGGACGACCTCATCAACGACGAGGCCCATCTCACCACCCTGCCCGAACGCACCGTCCTGCTGGACGACCTGCGGGCGCGGGGACTGGGGGAGTTCCTCGAGGACCTTGAGGCCCGCGGAGTTCCCGCGGAGCGGGTGAACGACGAGCTGGAGCTCGCGTGGTGGCAGTCGGTGCTCGAGGCCATGATCAGCGGCGACGACTTCGTGGCCATGCCGGACGGTTCCGAGCTGCGCAGGGTCGAGTCCGCGTTCCGCCGGGCGGACTCCGCGCACATCGCCTCCGCCCCGGCCCGGCTGGAGCACGGGCTCGCCACGCGGTGGGCGCACGATGCCCGCCGGCATCCCCGGGAGGCCCGCGTGCTGCGGGACATGCTGCGCAGCGGACGCGTCCGGACCGAGGAACTGGACCGGGTGCAGCACCTGACCCCGTCGCTCGTCCCCGTGTGGACGGCCAGCCCGCTCGTGCTCACGGCCACCCTCGGGGAGGAGCAGGAGGTGGACACCGTGGTGGTCCTGGACGCCGAGTCCACCCCGCTGGCGGCCACCCTCCCCGCCATCGCCAGGGCGCGCCAGGTCATCGCGTTCGGTGACCGCCACGCCGGGGGCCCGCAGCCGTTCACGGTGGCCCCGCACATCGCCGCCCGGGAGGTTCCCCAGCCGGTGGCCGAGATCGACTCGGCGTACGAGGCGCTGTCCCGCGTGGTGGACTCGCGCTCGCTCACGTCCGTGCGGCGCCCCCTGGACCCGCGCCTGTTCCGCTACCTGAACGACGCCTTCTACGACGGCGCCCTGACGCGCGTCCCGTACGCCTCCGAGCTGATGGGCGCGACCACGGGGATGTCCGCGGAGTACGTGGTGGACGGAGTGGGTGTGCTCACCGCGGGCAGCGAGGGCGTCCAGGCCCCCGCCGCCGAGGTGCAGCGCACCGTGGATCTCGTCTTCGCCCACGCCGCGCGCCACCCCGAGCGCTCGCTGGCCGTGGTGACCGCCAGCGCGATGCACGCGGCCCGCGTGGCACAGGCGGTCCAGCGCAGGCTGCGGGAGTCCGGCGAGTCGGCGGAGTTCTTCGCACCGGGGCCCGAGTCGTTCCGCGTGGTCGAGCTGCACCGCGCCGCGGGCATCGAGCGGGACACGGTGATCTTCTCGCTGGGTTTCGGGCGCACGACCTCCGGGCGCAGCACCCCGCACCTGGGCGCGCTGTCCGAGCGGGACGGCCGGCAGGCGTTCGTGCGCGGGATGACGCGGTCCCGGCGGCACACGCACATTGTGACGTCCATCCACCCGAGGGACACCGAACCGCGGCGGCTGCAGTACGGCGCCAAGGACATGTACCACATGCTCGAGGTGCTCTTCGGGGAGGAGACCACGTCCGAGCGGGCGGTGGTGACCGCCGAGGACACGGACGCGGCACCGGACGCCCTCGTGGGCGATCTCGCCCGGCGGCTGCGCGCCGCGGGCGCCACGGTGCACACGGGTTACGCCCACGCGGTGGACATGGCCGCGCACGCGGAGGCCGAGTCGCTCTCCGCCGGTGCCGTGCTGCAGCGCAGCGCGCCGGACGCCCCCGTGCGGATCCCGGTGGCCATGCGCTCCGACGGCTCCCAGCGCAGCCGTGCCCTGAGCGTGCGCGAGCGCTCGCGGCTGATCCCGCAGCAGCTCGAGCGCGCCGGGTGGAACTACGTGAGCCTGTGGTCCGTGGAGGTCTTCACCGATCCTCAGACGGTGGCCGGTCTCGTCCAGCGCTACCTGGGACTCGTCGGCCCGGACCGCGACGGTTCCGGCGGCGTGACCCGCTCCGTGGCGGCGGCCGGTCCCGTGGATCGCGGAGCGACCGGCACCACACCGCGCGGCACGACACCCCGAAGCACGCCGGACCGTGACCGCTGAGTCCCGCGGCCGCGATCCCGAGGCGCCGGACGGAACGGGGGCGCGGGTGACCCCGCGCGAGCCGGGACACGGCACCGGGAGCGGGGGGACGGCGGCGTCGGCGGCTGCGCCCGGGCGTCGGCGCGGACGCCACCGCCGCGCGACGGGCGGGACCGCGCCGGACACCGAACGCGCCCTCGGCCCGAGCGGCTGGGGGGACCCGGCCCAGCGGCTGGGGGCGGACGCCCCCGATCCCCGGGATGCCGAGGGCGGAGCGGGCCACGAACAGTGGCTGCGGGAGCAGCGACCTCCGCACTGGGGCTGACGGCTCACGCGGTCCGGGCCGTGATCACGGCGGCGGCGGGAACCGCGCGGAGTGGGCGGGGCTGCCCCGCGGGTCCCGGTGCGGCCGCCTGAGCGGCACCACGTCCCGCTGTTCACCGGGAGACCAGGACGAGGGAGACCCGGCCCGAGCCCTCGAGCGAGGCGAGTTCGGCGGCGGTGTTCCGCGGCGCGGCCAGGACCACGAGACCGGAGTCCCCGTCCGCGCCGCCCGAGGACAGGATGGACGATTCCCCGGCCGGTGCCGCGGTGGAGGCCCACAGCACGGTCACCGCACGAGCGGCGGTGCGCCCGGGAGCGGAGCGGGCGTCGTCGGTGTGGTGCACCACGTCCACCGCGTCACCGGGGCGGACGTGACGCAGCACCGCGGGATCGCTCACCCGCACCGTGGCGGCCGTGGTTCCCGATGGTTGCCCCGTGAGCACCCCGGGTCCCAGAACCGCGGAGGAGGTCACGGGCTGGCCCGCGGTCAGGGCCACCGTGGTGGTCTGCCCGCCGAGGTCCTCGGGTGCCGTGTACGCGGTCGCGGGCACCAGGGCCACGGGGAACCGCGACACGGTCAGGTCACCCGGGGCCAGGGAGCGCCCGGCGGGAACGTCACGCACCGCGGTCACCACGGGAGCGGTCCGGTCACCGGGTGGCGCCAGCCGCAGGATCATCAGGGTGAGGGCCACGGCGCACAGCGCGGCCGCGACGAGGCGGTGACGGCGACGCACCGCGGTGCGCACGCGCAGACCCAGCGGGTAGTGCGGGCGGGCTCGTGAACTCATGCCCGGACGCTAACCCGAGGTCGCGGTCACCTCGCGGGGCGGCGGAGGGTGCGGTGGAGGACCGAGGGCTCCACGACCCCTTCCGACCTCGCGGTGCAGGGTGGATGCCGCGGGCCTCCGCTACCGGTTCACCGCCGCGGGCCTCCGCTACCGGCTCTCGGCCGCGCCGCCGCCGGTCGACGCGCCGCCGGACGTGGCGCTGCCGGAGGTGCCCAAGGACGAGGACGTCCCCCCGGTTCCGGACCCGGCGGAGGCATCCTTCGAGCCGGAGGCGCCCCCCGAGCCCGGTGCGTCCCCGCCGGAGGACGCCGCACCCGGGGCCTGTCCGCCGCCGGTGGCGGAGTCCGAGCGCGCGTCGTTGCGGTAGAACCCCGACCCCTTGAACACCACGCCCACCGAGTTGAACTTCTTGCGCAGCGTGCCGCCGCACTCGGGGCACAAGGTCAGGGCGTCGTCGGAGAAGGACTGGCGGATGTCGAAAGCATGGCCGCAGTCTTTGCAGGCGTAGGCGTACACGGGCACGGGAGTGTTCCTTCTGACGGACGGTGGGAGGGCGTTTGCCGACCTCACATCCTACTCGCGCGCGGGCGCACCAGGTCGCCCCCAAGCTCCCCGGCGCGATGCGCTCGCGGCCGCGCTAGCGCGGGTAACCCAGCCGCTGCGGGCCCTGCTCCGTGAGAACGCCCGGCAGGACGGCGTCGTGGGGTTCGCGGGGCACGGTGCCCGCGGGGAGCACCTCGTCCGCGAAGCAGCAGGCCAGGATCTCGGGGCGGTGCCCGCTCTCGGCCAGCGCGGGGAGGAAGCGGTCGTAGTAGCCGCCGCCGAAGCCCAGCCGCACCCCGTCACGATCCACCGCCACCACGGGGACCAGCAGCAGCTGCACGGTGGCGAACGCGTCCACCCCGTGCCGGGCTCCGGCCGGTTCGAGCAGCCCTGGCAGAGCACCCTGGACGAGGGGGACGTCCGGGTGCCACTGCACCCAGCCCAGCTGGTGCAGCGGCTCCACCACGGGCAGGAACACCCGGTGCCCCGCACGGTGCGCCGCGGTCAGGGCGGGCAGCAGCGGCGGTTCGTCCGGCAGGGGGAGGAACGCGGCGACGTCGCCCGGGCCGGCGGTCTCCGCGAGGAGGCGCCCCAGGTGCGTAGTGAGCCCCGTTTCGGCGCCGTGCCGGGACGAGGGACTCCGCCGCCGACGCCGCGCGAGCACGCGCGCCCGCAGCCGCGCCTTCTCCGCGGCGTCCCCCACTGCCTGTGCCACGCGTGTGCTCCGTTCCGGTCGTCCGCTCCTGGGAGGCCCGCACCGGACTCGCCGCATCGCACGAGGGTTGCAACGCGGACGCCGATGCCTCGTCGTTTACCCTAGGTCCATGAGCCCTCAAGAGACCAAGCGCGTACACAAGGCCGTCATCCCCGCCGCCGGGCT
The DNA here is from genome assembly GCF_003226895.2 of Kocuria tytonis. Lineage (GTDB taxonomy): Bacteria > Actinomycetota > Actinomycetes > Actinomycetales > Micrococcaceae > Kocuria > Kocuria tytonis. The sequence continues at coordinate 1,019,276 of NZ_PNJG02000001.1, read as the reverse complement.
GGGCACCCGTTTCCTGCCCGCCACCAAGGCCATGCCCAAGGAAATGCTGCCGGTCGTGGACCGCCCGGCGATCCAGTACGTGGTGCAGGAGGCCGTGGGTGCGGGCCTGGACGACGTCCTCATGATCACGGGCCGCTCCAAGCGCGCGCTGGAGGACCACTTCGACCGGGTTCCCGCGCTCGAGGCGCAGCTGAAGGAGTCGGGCAAGGACGCCCTGCTCTCCGAGGTGGAGCACGCCTCGGACCTCGGCGAGATCCACTACCTGCGCCAGCAGGACCCCCAGGGACTCGGCCACGCGGTGCTGCGCGCCAAGACCCACGTGGGACAGGAGCCCTTCGCGGTGCTGCTCGGTGACGACCTCATCGACGAGAAGGAGGACCTGCTCTCCCAGATGATCCGCGTGCAGGAGCGCACGGGCGGTTCCGTGGTGGCCCTCATGGAGGTGCCCCGCGAGAGCATCAGCGCCTACGGCTGCGCGGACGTCACCGCGGTGGACGGCGAGGACTTCGTCCGTGTCAACGGCCTGGTGGAGAAGCCCGCGCCGGAGGACGCCCCGTCCAACCTGGCGATCATCGGCCGGTACGTGCTGCACCCGGAGATCTTCGAGATCCTCGAGGACACCGCACCGGGGCGCGGCGGGGAGATCCAGCTGACCGACGCCATGCAGACCGTCGCGGACCGGGGCGACGCCGCCCACGGCATGTACGGCGTGGTGTTCAAGGGCCGCCGGTTCGACACCGGGGACAAGCTGTCCTACCTCAAGGCGAACATCGAGCTGGCCTGCGAACGCGAGGACCTGGGCCCCGGTCTGCGGTCCTGGATCAAGGACTACGCCCAGAACCTCGACGCCTGAGAGCCCTCACCGGGGTGAACACGGCAGGCGAGTGGCCCGTCACGGTCCAGTGGGGGCAGCTGGTGCTGCGCCCACTGGCCATGGGCGACCGGGGTGAGTGGGACCGGGTGCGCTACCGGAACAGGGAGTGGCTCGAGCCCTGGGAGGCCAGCAACCCCGAGCAGGCGGGGACCGCGCCGTCGTACCGCGGGTTTGTGCGGCTCATGCGGCAGCAGGCGCGCGCGGGACAGTCCCTGCCGTGGCTGATCACCGAGACGGACGGCACGGGCCGGCACCAGGACCTGGTGGGTCAGCTCACGGTCTCGAGCATCACCCTGGGCTCGTTCCGCTCCGCCACCCTGGGGTACTGGGTGGACGGTTCCCAGGCGGGGCGGGGGATCGCGCCCATGGCCGTGGCGATGGCCACCGACTACTGCTTCCAGCACCTGCGGCTGCACCGCATGGAGATCAACATCCGGCCGGAGAACGCCAAGTCCCTGCGCGTGGTGGAGAAGCTGGGGTTCCGGGACGAGGGCCTGCGCGAGCGCTTCCTGCACATCGCGGGGAGCTGGGCGGACCACCGCAGCTTCGCCCTGACCGCGGAGGAGGTCCCGGAGGGGCTGGTGCGCCGGTTCACCGGCAGCGAGGCCGGGATCGAGGTCCGGCGCGCCGCACGCTGACGCCGGTGGCGTTCGGCCGTCACCCGTGGGCGGCGCGGGGCTGTCCCGCAATTGCCCCACGCCCGGCCCTGGCGCGCCGCGAAGCACCGCACGACATCGAAGTGGGCAACACGCGCATTCCGTCGGGGGAATCCCCCGACCCTGTCCTACCCTGGAACGGTGGGATTGTCATGGGTGAGCAGCTCGCTGGTGCTGGCCGTCGTCATCGTGCTCTGCGTGATGTGGTTCGCCCCGCGACTGTCCCGCCGCAACGGCACTCCCGTGCGCGCCCAGGTGGAGGCTCCGGACCTCCAGCTCGACGTCCCGATCCACAACCGGCAGCGCAGCCGCGAGGCGCCCAGTAGAGTGGTCACGAGAGTCCCACCACACACCCTCGAACGGGAGACGACAGCCATGGAGACACCGGCGAACACGCCGTCCGCCACCCCGGTCCGGCACGGCTCCCTGGCGGGCCTGCGGATCAAGTGGGACCGCACCATCGTCTTCCTGACCGGGGTCCTGCTGCTGGTGGTCGCCATGGTCACCGCCCTGGTCGCACCGTTCACCGCCGTGACGTGGGCCGTCCCACTCGTCCTGCTCCTGCTGGGTGCCGGCTGCGTGGCCGGTCTGCGCTACCTCGCCGTGACCGATCGGGGTCAGCGCGTCGCTGCGGGACCCGTCGTCCGCGGCACCGCTCACGCACAGCACTCCATCTTCGACCACGAGGACGGAGCGCGCCGGGACCACGCCGCGCAGGAGCACGGCAGCACCGCGGCACCGGAGCTCCCCGCGCAGGTGGAGACGCCCGGGACGACGCCGGTGCGGCCCGCCGCGGCGGAGCCCGGCTACTCGGTGGCGGAGCTGCGCGCCATGGCGCTGCAGGTGGCGCGCGGCTCGGGCTCCGAGGGCTCGAGTGCCGCCACGTGGGAGCCCGTCCCGGTGCCCAAGCCGCTCTACTCCCAGGCCCCCGTGGTGCCGCGCCGCGAACCGGAACCCCTGCAGGTCCCCACCCGCCCGGCCGCGAAGTCCGCGTCCCTCAAGGACGCCGTCCGCGTGGGCGAGCGCGAATCGGCCGCAATGAATCTCGACGACGTCCTGAAGCGGCGTCGCGCCTGACATCGCGTCAGCCTTCCACTTCGACGACAGCTGCGCGCCGCGGTTCCCCACACGGAACCGCGGCGTGTTCCACACAGGGAGCGCCATGGTCACCCAGCACACCGAGATCGAACGCAAGTACGACGTGAAGGGCACCAAGAAGCCCAAGCTCAAGCTGCACAAGCTCGACCGCTTCACCGTGGGGGAGCCCGAGGAGCACGAGATGAGCGCCACGTACTACGACACCGCGGATCTGCTGCTGGCGCGCTCCAAGGTGGCCGTGCGGCGTCGCACCGGCGGCAGCGACGACGGCTGGCACGTCAAGTACGAGGCCGGCAAGGTGCGCGGCGAGCTGCACTACGAGCCGCTCAAGACCGCCCCCGCGCGGATTCCCGCCGCGCTGCGCAAGGTGCTGCTCGGGCTGACGCTCGGGGAGCAGCTGAGCCCCGTGGCCACCGTCAACACCCACCGCACCCTGTACCCGGTTCTGGGCGAGGACGGCCAGTACGCGGAGCTGTGCCTGGACACCGTCGGCGCGCGGGACGAGCGCGCCGGCGTCACCCGGGAGTGGACCGAGTGCGAGGTGGAGCTGACGCGCCAGGACCTCACGGACAAGCAGGCCCGCGCCGTCTTTGAGGCGGTGGAGACCGTGCTGTTCGCGGCCGGGGCGCAGCCCTCCTCGTCCGTGGCGAAGATCGCCCGCGCGCTCGGGCAGGACGGCGGGGACACGGTCCGGGTGGTCTCTCCCGCGGACACCACGATCGCCCCCCGACCCGACGACGCCGCCGGTTCCGGGGCCGCCGACGGCCCGAGCGATGACGGGCAGAGCAAGAACGACAGGACCGACAAGAAGGGCGAAAAGGCCAAGAAGCACGCGAAGGACGCGGGTGAGAAGGTTGCCACCGGGAAGAAGGCCGGGGCGAAGAAGACCGGAGGGAAGCACGAGGACCGGGAGGCGGACGCCGAGCGCACGGGCGCCCAGACGCTGGCCGAGATGGTCTCCCGGTTGACCGACGAGCTGCAGCGCTGGGACTTCGCGGTGCGGATCGGGGCGGAGGACTCGGTGCACCAGATGCGGGTGCGCTCCCGCGCCCTGCGCAGCGTCCTGCAGGCCGCGCGGGGCTTCGTGACGGACGAGGTGGCCTCGGACCTGGAGCAGCGGCTCAAGGACCTCGCCCGCGTGCTCGGGGACGCGCGGGACCAGGAGGTGGCCCTGGAGCGGTTGGACGTGCTGCTCGAGGGACAGCCCGTCGGCGTGCTCAGTGCCACGGCCAAGGAGGAGCTGCGGGAGGCGGCCTGGCAGCTGGGCACGGGGACCGGTCGGGCGGTGCGGCGTGAACTGGACAGCGCCCCGTACCTGCAGCTGGTGCGTGACCTCAGGGCGCTGGGTCGCGGCGAGGGCCTCACCGGGCAGGCCGCGGAACTCTCGGCCAAGAAGTTCGCCAAGGCGATTCTCGGAGCGGCCCTGAACCGAGTGCTGGTCACCGCCACCACCACCCTCCCGGAGGCCGGTGCGCAGGTCGAGGTGAGCCAGATGGCCGCGGACGTGGGGGAGCGGATCACGCTGCCGGGCAAGGACTCCCACCAGACCGCCGTGGCGTTCGACGTGCTCCACGAGACCCGCAAGGCCGCGAAATCGGCCCGCTACGTGTCCGAGGCGCTGGGCAGGGCCCACGCCAAGCCCGGGAAGAAACGCGTGCGTGCGGCCGTGGTGGCCAAGGACTACCAGGAAGATCTGGGTGCCATCACGGATGCCGCCGTCATGGAGGAGTGGCTGGCGCGGGCGGCCCGTTCGTTCCAGCGAACCGGCAAGGACCGCTACGCGGTGGGTGTGCTGCACGGGATGGAGCTGACCGAGCTGCGCAACGGCATGCTGGAGGCCTCCGAGATCCTGGACGACCTCGTGGCGGATCTGCGAGAGGCGCTGCCCGCCCAGGACTGACTCGGGGGCACCGGTCACCTCGGCTGACGGGGTACGAGAGAGGGGCCGACCGCGCAGGACGTTCACGTCCCACGCGGTCGGCCCCTCTCTCCGTGCTCGGGGTCCGCCGGCTCCTCGTCCGGCCGAGCCCCCCGCGGGGTGCCTGCCCGTGAAGCCACGGTCTGGGAATCGGACGCGAGCCCCGGGAGAGCCGAGGGTGGTGCTCAGGCCCGGTGCCGCGGTGCGGAGCGGCGCCCCCGCCTGGCCCGCGTCGTCGCCCCCGCGGACGCAGTACCGGCCGCCGCGGGCGCGGTGCCGGTTGTTGCGGGCGCCGCCCCCTGGGCGGCCACGGCGTTCTGGGAGGACGTCTGCGGGACGTCGGCGGTCACGGTGGACATCTCACCCGTGGCCAGGTCCACACGGGTGGCCAGCGGCTTCTCCTCCACGAACAGCAGCATGACCAGGGCCAGCACGGCCAGGGGGATCATGAACAGGAAGATGGGCAGCAGCGCGTCGTTGTAGGACTGGATCACGGGGTCCCGGAACAGCTGCGGCAGGGCGTGCACGCTCTGCGGGGTGAAGGAGTTCGCGTCCATGGCACCGCCACCACCGGCCGCCTTGGCGGGCACCTTGGGCATGTTCTCGCTCAGCAGGTCCTTGAGGCGGGAGATGAACAGCGAACCCACCACGGCGGAGCCCACGGTGGCCCCCACCTGACGGAAGAAGTTGCTGGACGCGGTGGCGGTTCCCACGATCTTGTTGGAGAACGAGTTCTGCACGATGAGCACCAGGATCTGCATGCTCAGCCCGATGCCCGCACCGAAGACGGCCAGGAAGGCGCACATCTTGAACGTGGAATCGGAGACCTCCAGCGAGGACAGCAGCCACAGGCCGATGCCCATGATCACCATGCCCACCAGAGGGAACAGTTTGTACCTGCCCGTGCGGGACACCACCTGCCCGGAGACGATGGAGGTGATCAGCAGGGACGCCATCATGGGCGTCATGAGCAGACCGGCCTGGGTGGCGTCCACGCCCTTGACCATCTGGATGTAGGTGGGCATGTAGCCGATCGCGCCGAACATGGCCACACCCACGGCCAGGCCGGAGAGGGTGGTCAGCGTGAAGTTGCGGTCCCTGAACAGGGACAGGGGGATCACGGGGCTGCTCGCGCGGGTCTCGGCCAGGACGAACGCCACGGCGCCCGCCAGCGTGGTGGCGCACAGCAGCAGGATCTGCGGGGAGTTCCAGTCGTACTGGGTGCCGCCCCACGTGCACACGAGGACCAGGCAGGTGGTGGCGCCGGCCAGCAGGATCATGCCCAGGTAGTCGATGCGTTCGCGCTCACCGCGGGCGCGCCTGGGCAGCCGCAGGAAGACGACCACGGCGATGATGGCCAGGATGCCCAGCGGGATGTTGAAGGAGAAGGCCCAGCGCCAGCCGGGGCCCTCCGTGATCCAGCCGCCGAGCAGCGGGCCGGCCACCGAGGACACGGCGAAGACGGCGCCCATGACGCCCATGTACTTCCCGCGCTCGCGGGCGGGAACCACGTCCGCGATGGAGGTCTGGGCCAGGATCATGAGACCGCCGCCGCCCAGGCCCTGGACCACGCGGGCGGTGATGAGCCAGCTCATGCTCCCGGCCGCCGTACCCAGGGCGGAGCCCGCGATGAACAGCACGATCGCGGCGATCAGCACGGGCTTGCGCCCGAAGAGGTCCGAGATGCGGCCGTACACGGGCATCATCACGGTGGAGGCCAGGATGAATCCCGTGATGACCCAGCTCATGTGGTCCACACCGCCGAGGTCCCCCACGATGGTGGGCAGGGCTGTGGAGAGGATGGTCTGGCCGAGGGATGCGAGCAGCATGACGACCATGAGGCTCGCGAACAGCAGTCCGAGGTGGGGTGGTTTCTCTTCCGTCGTGGGGCCGGCGGCGGCCCGGGAAGCAGTGGCGGTCATGAAATCTCCTTGAGGGCGGTGCGGAAGACGCCGATGGCGTGGTCGAGAGCGTGCTGGACGGCGGCGTCGTCGTTGGACACGGACGCCAGGTGGGTGTCGGTGCGGAAAGCGAACTTGATGACCGAACCCGCCAGCAGGACGAAGGCGTGTGACGTTTCCTCGGAACGCGGGCTCGCACCGCGCGCGGACTGCTCCGTGACGGTGGAGACCACCAGGTTCTCGACGGTGGTCACCTGCATCCCGATGCGGCGCTTGAGCTCGGGGTGGTGCTCCACCAGCTCACGACGCCGCGCGGTGAACTCAGGCGGGCCGGTGGCGTCCCGCAGCACGTCCATGAACAGCCGCACGGTGCGGGCGAACTCGTCGCCGGTGGTGCGGTCCATGTAGCGTGCGTGCGCGGATTCCGAGACCCGTGGCGGGGTGATCCCCAGCAGCGCGTCCTCCTTGCTGGCGTAGTAGTTGAAGAACGTGCGGCGGGAGATCCCTGCGCGTTCGGCAACGGCGTCCACCGTGGTCTCCGGGAAGCCGCCCTCGCCGGCCAGGTCCAGGGCGGCCTGGTGGATCTCGGCGAGAGTGCGGGTGCGGTGGCGTTCGCGCAGGGAGGGTTGAGGGGTGGTCACCGGTCAAGATTATGCACTCGTGCAAGTTTGCACAAGTGCAAGCTTTGCCCGGTGGATATGATCTCGCTCACCCCGGCCGCCCCGCTCCACTGCCGGGACTCCAGCATCCGCCCTCGCCCCGGGCCCCGATACAGTGGTGCTGTGACAGCACCCTCACTGGCCTGCGTGGGCCCCGCCCAGCACGGCGTGCGCATGCACGCGGAGAACCTCGCCGCACACACCCCGCAGGCCCGCAGCCTGGCCGGCGCCCTGGAGGACGTGCGACCGGCCCTGCTGGCGGAGGACTCCCCGGTGCACCTGCACTTCACGGACCGCCTCTTCGGGGCCGCCCCCGCGCTCGCCGCGCGCACCGTGGCTGAGATCGCGCATCGCCGCCCCGTCTCGCTGACGCTGCACGACATCCCCCAGCCCTCGGACGGCCACGCCTTCGCGGCCCGCCGGGCCGCGTATGCGGACGTGGTGGACCGCGCGCACACGGTGGTGGTGAGCAGCGGGTCCGAACTGGCCCAGCTGCGCGAGCACGTCCCCTTCACCTCCGCGCCCCGGTTCTTCGTGAGCCCGCTGCCCATCGACGCCCCGGAGCCGCGGCAGTGGGGCGCCGCTCGCGGCGCCGCCGGGGCGGACGTGCCGCCGAGCGTGGCCGTGCTCGGCTTCCTCTACCCGGGCAAGGGCCACGACCGGGTGGTCGAGGCGCTCGCGGGTCTGCCGTTCGGCGTGGACGTGCTCGCGCTGGGCCGCGCCTCCGACGGCCACGAGGACCTCGTTCCGGAGCTCGACGCCGCCGCGCGACGGCACGGGCACACGTTCCGGACCACGGGCTTCCTGGACGACGCCGCCCTCACCCGCGCCGCCCAGCGGGTCACCGTTGCGGTGGTGGCGCCCTCCCACGTCTCCGCCTCCGGGTCCGTGGGCCGGTGGATTGCCAGCGGACGGAAACCGCTGGTCACGCCGCACCCGTACTTCGCGGAGCTCGCCGCGCGGGCGCCGTGGGCCCTGACCCTGACCGACGATCTCGAGGGGTCCCTGCGGCGCGCGCTGCGCGACCCGGCGAGCACGTGGATCGACCCCGGGGCGTGGCGCACGGCGGACCTGCCCTCCAGCGCCGTGGCCGCCGCCGCGCAGTGGGAGCAGATCACGGCGGTCCCGTGCGCTGCGGACGGCGCAGGACCGTTCTCCCGTCCCGGGAAGGACACGGCATGAGTGGGCCGGGCGTGAGCGTGGTGGTGCCCTACTTCGAGAACCAGCGCGGCCTGGACCGGCTGCTCGCCGCCCTTGCCCGGCAGGACCACCCCGCGCGGGACCTCGAGGTGGTGGTCGGCGACGACGGCTCCGCGCGGCCGCCCGTCATCCCCGACACACCCTTCACGTGCTCCGTGGTGCGGCAGGAGAACCTGGGGTTCCGGGCGGGTGCGGCGCGCAATCTGGGGGCGCGGGCGGCGTCGGGAGCGGTGCTGGTGTTCCTGGACGGGGACATGATCCCCGAGCCCGGTTTCCTGACCGCGCTGCTGCGCGGGGTGCGGGCGGCCGACGACGGGCACGGGGTGCTCGCCGTGGGAGCGCGCCACCACGCGGACCTTGCGGCGTGCGGGATCCCCGAGGTGCTGCGCTGGGTGGCCGGTGAGCACGTCCCCGGGGTGCGACGCCTGGCGGATCCGGCGTGGCTCGCGGACGGGTACGCGCGCACCGCGGACCTGCGTGCCGCCGGTGCGGAGGACTTCCGGCTGGTCATCAGTGCGCTGCTCGCCGTGGACCGTGAGCTGTTCGAGCGCTGCGGCGGGTTCGACGAGAGCCTCGTGGGCTACGGCGGGGAGGACTGGGACCTCGCGTACCGGTGCTGGCAGCTGGGGGCCCGGTTCACCCACGTGCCCGGGGCCGGGGCGTGGCACGACGGCCCGGATCTCGCCGGACGCCCGGACACCCGCGCGGTCAAGGACGCGGAGACGCTCGCGCTCGCGCAGCGGATCCCGCGTCCCAGCACGCGGGGCGCGGGTGTGCGCCACGAGCAGCCGTGGGCCGTGGTGCGCGTGAGCGGCCACCACGACGACGCCGAGGCGTACCTCGGCGCGTGCCACCTCCTGCGCGACACCGACGCCGGGGTGTGGTTCGTGGACCGCGACGACGTTCCGCGGGCGCTCGCGGCGGACCCGCGGATTAGCGCGGGTCGACCCCCCGCTGCCGTGGTGGACCGGGCCGTGGTGCTCGTGGACGTGCACGCGCCCCTGACCCTGGAGGTTCCCCTGCGGCAGTGGTGTGCACGGGGGGAGAGCGAGGTGCCCGGTCTGCTCACGGTGCGTTCCGTGCGCGCGGTGCATCGGGCGGAATCACGACCGGTGCGCGTGCCCCGGAAGGACGCCGAACCGACGGTGCGGCCCGCGCGCACCGACCGACGACTGGAGGACAGGATGGGCCGTCATGGCTGAACCGGTGATCGATCCGAACGACCACGGCCGCAGACTCCACTACGGGGACTTCTACGGCCTGACCGAGCTGCCCGAGCGGCCGCTGTTCGCGGTGCACGGCAACTGCCAGGCCGAATCCCTGCGCGTGCTGCTCCACGGCGCGCTGGGCGGGCAGTGGCACGGCGTGCGGATGCCGCCCGTGCACGAGCTCTGCGAGCAGGACCTGCCGCACCTGCAGGCCCTGCTGCCGCGGCTGTCCCTGCTGGTCACGCAGCCCGTGGCCGCGGGCTACCGCGGTCTGCCGGTGGGTACCGAGGACGTCCTGCCGCGGCTCGGTGCCCGGGCGCGGGTGGTGCGCATCCCGGCCATGCGGTGGACGGCGCTCATGCCCACCCTGGCCATCGTGCGGGCACCGGGGGTCACGGACCCGCCCGTGGCGCCGTACCACGACCTGCGGGTGCTCACGGCGGCGGCCCGCGGCGAGACCTCGGTGGAGCTGACCCACCCCTCGCGGGACGCCGTGCTGGCGGCCCGGGAGGAGTCCCTCGCGCAGCTGCGCGTGCGCCAGGAAGCCCACCGCACGCTCGACGTCGCCTCGCTGCTGGACGCGGCGGGCCCCAACGCGGTGCACGTGATCAACCACCCGTGCAACGGCGTGCTCCGCGCCGTCGCCGGGGCGATCCTCGACGAGGTGGGTCTGTCCGCGCCCGTGCCGGATCCCGGGCGGGTGCTGCTCGGGGGGATCCGGGCGCCCGTCTACGCGAGCACGCTCGAGGCCCTCGGCTTCGACCCCGCGGAGCTCGAGGGCGGCCCCCACGACGACTGGATCATCCAGGGGGAGCACGTGCCGGAGCAGGCCGTCGCGCAGGAGCACCTGCGCTGGTACGCGCGGAACCCGGGCGTGGTGCAGGCGGGGCTGAGGAGACACGAACGCCTGATCGCGCGGCTGGGACTGGGCGCATGAGCGGCGCGAAGCCCTCCAGCGGCCCGGACCGCGGGGACTCCGAGGACCCGGAACGGCGGAGCCGGGGTGCGGCGTCGTCGGGCCCGGAACACACCCCGGACGGGCACCACATCGTGGTGAACGGGCGCAAGTGGCGGGCCACGGACACGGGGATCCCCGAGACGTTCCGCGCGGAACTCGTGAAGGAGCTGATGAGCGCGCGCCGCGCGGTGAAGTCCCGGGACGAGCACGCCCGCGACCGGGTGCAGGACGCCAAGGTGGCCCTCGGGGAGCGCGGCGAACCGTGGTGGGAGACGCCGTCCGAGGACGGGCTGCGGGCGCGGGAGGCGGCGACCATCCGGGCGCTGCTGCGGCACCGGGCGGGGAAGACCATCTGCCCGTCCGACGTCGCGCGGACCCTGGGCGGGGAGCACTGGCGGGAGCTCATGCCCCAGATCCGGGACGTCGCCGCGGCCATGGCGGATGTGAGTGAGATCACGGTGCAGCAGAAAGGTGAGACAGTGGACGTTCGTACAGCCCGCGGTCCCGTCCGGCTCGCACCCGGACCGGGGCTCGCGGGGATGCCCACGGACGGCGGGTGACGCCGTCCGTCGAGACCGAGGAGTCCCGTCGTGACCTTCCTGGAGGACGCCCGCCCGCTGCAGGACGACCTGGTGGCCCTGCGCCGCACCCTGCACACCAACCCCGAGGTGGGGACCCACCTGCCCTGGACCCAGCAGCAGGTGCTGCGCGCGCTGGAGGGGTGCGGTCTGGAGGTCACCACCGGTGAGTCCCTGACCTCGGTGGTCGCCGTCCTGCGCGGCGGCCGCCCCGGGCCCACCGTGCTGCTGCGCGGTGACATGGACGGGCTTCCGGTCGTGGAGCAGACCGGTCTGGACTACGCCTCGACCAACGGGAACATGCACGCGTGCGGCCACGACCTGCACACCGCCGCGCTCGTGGGAGCGGCCAGGCTGCTGAGCGCACGGCGGGCGGAGCTGCCCGGCACCGTCACCTTCATGTTCCAGCCCGGGGAGGAGGGCCCCGGTGGCGCCGAGCCCATGATCCGGGAGGGCGTCCTGGACATCACCGGCGAGCGACCCGTGGCCGCGTACGGCCTGCACGTGAACCCCGGCCCGCGCGGGGAGTTCAGCTACCGCCCCGGCACGGCGATGGCCGGCGCGAACAACTTGGCGGTGACCTTCCACGGGCGCGGCGGGCACGGTTCGCAGCCGCACACCGCACTGGACCCGGTGCCCGCGGTGTGCGAGTTCGGCACCGCGCTGCAGAGCATGGTCACCCGCCGCTTCAGCGTGTTCGACCCCGTGGTGGCCACCATGACCGGACTCTCGGCGGGTGCGGCGAACAACGTGATCCCGGACAGCGCCACGATCTCCGGGGACGTGCGCACCCTGTCCCGGGAGACCACCGACCGGTTCCCGCGCCTGGTCCGGGAGCTGGCCCAGGGCATCGCCGCCTCGCACGGGCTGCGGGCGGACGTCGAGTGGTCCGAGCTGTACCCGCCCACCGTCAACGACGCCGCCGAGACCGCCCTCGTGAGCGAGACCCTCACCCGCATGTTCGGCGCGCAGCGCGTCTCCCAGAACCGTGACCCCCGCATGGGCTCCGAGGACTTCTCTTTCGTCCTGCAAGAGGTGCCCGGGTGCTACTTCTTCCTGCACTGCACCCCGCCCGAGGTCGACCTCGCTTCCGCCGGGTGGAACCACTCACCCACGGTGCGCTTCGACGACTCCGTGCTGGGGGCCCAGGCCGCGGCGCTCGCCGGGGTGGCGTGGGAGCGCCTGGCACGAGGATGAGCGGGCGTGGCGTGGGTCACGTTCACGGCGGAAAGGTGAGACAGTGAAGCCCACCGCGGCGCGTTGTCGGCCTCGGCGGTCCGGCTCCCGGAGCACGCCGGAGACCGACCCCGCGCGGTGACGCCACAGGCCACTACCGAGGAGAACCTGCATGAACTTCACCGCTGACGCCCTCGCCCTGCAGGCCGAGCTGGTGGCACTGCGTCGAACCCTGCACTCCAACCCGGAGCTCGGCAACGAGCTGTCGTGGACGCAGCGGAAGGTGCTGGAGGCCCTGCGGGGGTGCGGGCTGGAGATCACCCTGGGGCAGTCCCTGAGTTCCGTGGTGGGCGTGCTGCGCGGCGGCCGCCCGGGCCCACCGTGCTGCTGCGCGGGGACATGGACGGGCTGCCCGTGGTGGAGCAGACCGGTCTGGACTACGCCTCGACCAACGGTGCGATGCACGCGTGCGGTCACGACCTGCACACGGCGGGTCTCGTGGGAGCGGCCCGGCTGCTGAGCGCCCGGCGTGCGGAGCTTCCGGGCACCGTGGTCTTCATGTTCCAGCCGGGGGAGGAGGGCCCCGGAGGAGCCGCGCCCATGCTCGCGGAGGGACTGCTGGACGTGGCCGGGCAGCGCCCTGTGGCCGCCTACGGGTTGCACGTGGCCCCGTGGCCGGGTGGCCGGTTCGCGTACCGCCCGGGGGCCGCGATGGCCGGCGCGAGCAGCCTCACGGTCACGTTCCACGGCCGGGGAGGGCACGGGTCCCAGCCGCACACCGCCCAGGACCCGGTGCCCGCGCTGCTCGAGTTCGGCACCGCGCTGCAGAGCATGGTCACGCGGCGGTTCAACGTCTTCGACCCCGTGGTCGCGTCCGTCACCACCCTGTCCGCGGGCGAGGCCGGCAACGTGATCCCGGGTGCCGCGCGCCTCGGTGCCAGCGTCCGCATCCTGTCCCGCGAGAACGCGGAGCTGTTCCCCCGGGCCGCGCGTGAGCTCGCGGAGGGCGTCGCGGCGGCCCACGGCGTCCGCGCCGAGGTGCAGTGGAACGTGCTGTACCCGGTCACGGTCAACGACGCCGCCGAGGCCGCCCTCGCGGGGGAAACCCTCACCGCGATGTTCGGCGGGGAGAGGGTGGCGCTGATGCCGAATCCCCCCATGGGCTCGGAGGACTTCTCCTTCGTGCTCGACAAGGTCCCCGGGTGCTTCTTCTTCTTCGCGTGCGGTCCCGAGGGCGTGGATCCCGCCACCTCCGGTGCGAACCACTCGCCCACGGTCCTGTTCGACGACGCGCTGCTGGGGGACCAGGCGGCAGCCCTCGCGGGGATCGCGTGGGAGCGCCTCGCGCGGGGCTGAGTCCGCGCGAGGCGTCCCCGGCGGTCGGTGACGAAGTGCGCCCCCACCGCTCGGCCGTGCCCCGGCGGACGGGGGTCGGACGCGCGGGCCCCGGGCGGGGGCGGTGGAGCGGTCGCTCAGGCGTGCAGGATCTCGTGGGCCTCGGAGTCCCGGATGTCCACGGTCTCGATCTGGAACGTGGAGTGGTGCACGGACACGTCGAAGTGCTCCGCCACGCACGTCTTCACGTCCCGCAGCAGGCCCGCGGCGTGACCGTCACGGAAGCACTCGTCCTCCACCACCACGTGCGCGCTGATGGTGGGCAGGCCGGTGGCCACGGTGGAGGCGTGGACGTCGTGCACGTCCACCACGTGCCGCAGTCCCAGGATGTGCTCCCGGAACAGGTCCAGGTCCAGCCCCGGCGGGGTGAACTCCATGAGCACGGCCGCGGTCTCACGCATGATCGTGACCGCACGGGGCAGGATGAGCGCGGCGATGAACAGGGCGGCCACCGTGTCCGCCCGCTGGAACCCGGTGGTGGCGATGACCACCGCGGCCACGATGACCCCGAGCGAGCCCAGGGCGTCGTTGGCCACCTCCAGGAAGGCCGCGCGCATGTTGAAGTTGGCGCCGCGCCCGGAAGCCAGCACCAGGATCGCGACAACGTTGCACGCCAGGCCGATCACCCCGAACACGAGCAGCTCCGTGGGTGGGACGGCGCGCGGCTCCAGGAGCCTGCGGATGCCCTCCACCACGGCGAACACCCCGACACCCAGCAGCAGCGTGGCCTGCGCCAGCGCCGCGATCACCTCCCCGCGGCGGAAACCCCACGTGCGCTTGGAGCTGGCGGGCCGCCGTGTCAGATGCGCCGCCACCAGGGCCACGAGCAGCCCCAGGGCGTCCGTCAGCGCGTGCACCGTGTCCGTCAGCAGGGCCAGGCTGCCCGTGAGCAGGGAGCCCACGGCCTGGGCCACCACCATGCCCGCGGTCAGCCCGAACGCGATCCACAGCCGCCCGCGGTGGTCGCCCGCCCCGGCCCCATGGTCGTGACCGGCGCCCATCAGCGGGACTCCTGCGGCGGCGTCGTACCGGCCGGGTCCGCTGCGGTGGGTCCGGGCGGGTGGTGCAGGTGGGTGCACAGTGCGGCGTGGGTGCCCGTGGCGCGCAGCAGCTGCTCGGCGGCGGAGATCACGGCCCCGAGATCCTGCGGGCGCGTCAGGGAGTACCACGTGGCGCGGCCCTCGGGGCGGGCGCTCACCAGGTGGCACTGCGCGAGGAAGCTGAGGTGCTTGCTCACGGTGGACTGCGCGAGGCCCGTGTGCGCCACGAGGTCCCGGACCCGGTGCTCCCCGGAGGCCAGGTGCTGCAGGACGGCCAGGCGGGTGGGCTCACCCAGGGCCTGGAAGAGGTGGGAGTACGCGGCGGTGGCGCGCGCATCCAGTGCGGGGAGTTCGGTAGGACTAATCGCCATGCAGCGATGATATCGCCAAGTCATGGATCACGCACGCGGTGAGCCACACCCGCGCTTTCGAACCGCGCCGTGTGATTGACACGACATCACCGGCGGTGGAACTCTGGGGCTCCTGTTGGTCGTGCGGCCCGTCGGCACCGCCCCCCGCGCACCCCGGTGCGGACGGGAACGTGGAAGTGTCGTGTGCCGTCCCCGAGTGGAAAGAGCGCACATGTCAGATCGCACGGAACCCGCGGGGCGGGCGGCTGCCGCGGCGGCGCCGACCGCCGGCTCACCCGGCCCGGAGGAACCCGGGACCAAGCACAAGCGCAACATCGCCATCTGGTTCTTCGGAGCCCTGGGCGGCATCCTCTGGGGCTACGACACCGGCGTGATCGGCGGCGCGCTGCTGTTCATCCCGGAGCACATCATCCCCACTCCGCTCATCGAGGGCATGGTGGTCAGCGGGCTGCTGCTCGGGGCCATGGTGGGTGCGCTCGGCTCCGGGCGGCTCGCGGACAGGCTCGGGCGCAAGAAGCTGATCTTCGCGGGCGGCGTCGTCTTCGTGATCGGCACCGCCGGGGCCGCGCTCGCCGTGAGCTCGTTCATGCTGATCCTGTTCCGGTTCGTGATCGGCGTGGGCGTGGGCATCGTGTCCGTGATCGTGCCCATGTACCTCAGTGAGCTGGCGCCCAAGAACATCCGCGGCGGCCTGTCCTCCCTGATGCAGCTGATGGTGACCACGGGCATCTTCCTGGCCTACGTGGTGGATCTCGCGTTCCAGGGCGCGGGACTGTGGCGCTGGATGATCGGTCTGGGGGCGGTTCCCGCCATCATCCTGATGATCGGGATCATGACCCAGCCGGAGAGCCCCCGCTGGCTCGTGGCCGCGCACCGCGGTGAGAAGCCCGCGTACACCACGCTTCTCCGGCTGCGCGGCAACCACACGGAGGCGGAGCGCGAGCTCAACGAGATCCGGGCGAGCGTGGCCGCCGAGGAGGCGGACGAGGACCCGATCGCGCTCAAGGACCTGCTGGGCTCCCGGCTGCGGATCCTGCTGGTCATCGGCGTGCTGCTGGTGTTCTTCCAGAACTTCGGCGGCATCAACACGATCATCTACTACTGCCCCACACTGCTGGCCAACATCGGGTTCAACCCGCAGCAGTCCCTGCTGGCCAACGCCGCGATCGGTCTGCTCAACATGCTCATGACGCTGCCGGCCATCAAGCTCATCGACAGGATCGGGCGCAAGAAGCTGCTCGTCATCGGCGCGTCCGGGATGTGCTTCGGGATGCTGTTCCTGGGGACCATGACGGTGCTCGGGCTGACCACCAGGCAGGGCCCGCTGGCCATGACGGTGACTCTCGCGGGCATCGCCATCTACATCGCCTCGTTCTCCCTGTCCTGGGGGCCGGTGCAGTGGGTCATGCTCCCCGAGCTCTTCCCGCAGCGCATCCGCTCCGGGGCCATGGGCATGACGACGACGCTGAACTGGCTCTTCAACCTCACCGTCGCCCTGGTCTTCCCCATCTTCCTGGCGCGGTTCGGTGCCGCCCCGAACTTCTTCTTCTTCGCGCTCATGACGTTCCTGGCGCTCATGTTCGCGTGGCGGCTGCTGCCCGAGACGAAGGGCAAGTCCCTGGAGGAGATCGAGGCGCAGCTGACGGGACGGATCCCGGCGGTGCCGGCGGGCGGCACTGCCGGCGCGTCCGACCGGTGAGGGACGAAAAAATCCCGCGTCCTGGCGACAGGACGCGGGATTTCTCTTCGGGTGGAGCTTAGGGGAATCGAACCCCTGACCTTTTCATTGCGAACGAAACGCTCTACCAACTGAGCTAAAGCCCCGAACAACAGGAGCCACTGTAGTCCTCCCGCCCGATTTTCGCACATCAGCGGCCGCACGGCTGAGGGCCCACCCGTGGCGTCCGCCGTTCCGCGCGGCATCTAGGGTGGGGGCATGAGCCCAGCGGATCCCAGTTCAGCCCCGTCCCACCCCGGCCACGAGGGTTCGGCCGGTCAACCCGGCGAGGCGGGCGCGGCCGCGGCCGCGGACCGGGCCACGGGGCAGGACGCGGGCGAGGCCCCTTTCACCATCGGGTACGTCCCCGGCGTCATGCCCGGGAAGTGGTTCGGCAGGTGGCGTGGGCGCCGGATGCGGCCGGTGCTCCACGATGCTCTCCTCCCGGCGGCAGGGTGGCGCGCGGCGCTGGACCACGGCGCCGTCACCGCGTGCTTCGTCCGGCTGGGCTGGGCGCCGGGGGACCCCTCCCTGGACGAGCTGCGCACCACCCACCACGCCGTGGGCCTCTACGAGGAGCGGCAGGTCGCGGTGCTGGGCACCGACGACGTCCTCGGCGTCCTGGACACCCTCACCACCGCACAGCTCCACGAGGAGTCCACGCCCCAGCCCCACGCGGCCATCGACGATGCCGCCATGGCCGTGGAACTCGCGGCCGCCGGTGCGGGGCCCGTGGTGCTGCCGATGTTGGTTGCCCGGCTGCATGCCCGCAAGGACGTCACCACCCGCGAACTCACGGACGCCCCCACCGTTCCCGTGGTGCTGGTGTGGCCCAAGTCCGTGGCCGAGGACACCGAGGACGCGGTGCAGCGCTTCGTGGGCATCGTCCGCGGCCGCAGGGAGTCCAGCGGCCGGGACGAGGGCACGCAGCCGCAGCGAGCGGCGTCGTCCGGGGAAGGGGCGGCCCACGGCGGAGCCCGTTCCACCGCGACCGGCGCGCGGGACGCGGCGCAGACGACAAACCGTCAGGCCGCCCCCGAGGAGTCCGAGGGTGCAACGGCCCCGGCGGAGGCAGGGACGACGAGCGGGAAGGTACCCGCCAAGCGCAGCAGCAGGGCGCAGTCCGGCGGCTGGGCCAAGGCCGGGGCGAGCACCAAACCGGGGCTACGCCGCAAGCCCGGGCGCAAGGTGAAGAACAGCCGCTCGAAGAAGCGGCGCTGACCCGCAGGACGCCTTCGGGGACCACGTGACCCGGAGTGGGAAAGTCCCCGTGCGGCCTCGCCAGGGGGTCCTGCCGCGGGGTGGCACGTAGGCGCGGCCGGGGCTCAGCCGTCCCCGCGGCGCTCGGAGGAGCTGGTGCCCTCACCCGTCTCGTCCCGGCTGGGCGTGCGGCCGTCCGGGGTGTGGCTGTCCCCCGCGGAGACGTGGGGGTGCAGGGGAGTGGTGCGCACCTGACCCGTGGTGGGCACGCGCGGCATGGGGAAGGAGGTCGTGGGGGCGTCCGCGAAGGTCTCAGGCTCGGAACCGGTGCGCACCGTGACCTGGTGGGTCAGCGGGATCCGCAGCCCGTCCCGGTCCAGCATCTTCTTGATCCGCACGCGCATCACCCGGGCCACGTCCCACTGCTCGAGCGGCGCCGTCTTCACGGCCAGCCGGATGGTGATGCTCTCACCCGTGACGTTCTCCACGCCCCACACCTCGGGGTCCGCCACGATGCTGGGTCCCACGTCCGGGTCGTCGCGCACGAGCAGCGCCTCGTGCTCGATCATGTCCGCCACGAGGTCGATGTTGGTGTCGTAGGGCACGGGGATGTCCAGCACGCAGCGGGCCCAGCCCTGGGACTGGTTGCCCACGCGCAGGATCTCGCCGTTGCGCACGTGCCACAGGGTGCCCTTGACGTCACGCACCTGGGTGACCCGCAGGCCCACGTTCTCCACCGTGCCGATGGCCTCGCCGAGGTCCACGGAGTCGCCGATCCCCAGCTGGTCCTCCGCGACCATGAAGATGCCGGAGAGGTAGTCCTTCACGAGCGACTGCGCACCGAAGGACAGCGCCACGCCCGCGATCCCGGCCGAGGCGATCACCGGGGCGATGTTGAAGCCCAGCTCCGAGATGATCATGAGGATCGCGATGGCCCACACGATGATCGTGGCCACCGAGGCCAGCACCGCGCCGATGGTGCGCGCCCGCAGCGCCTGCCGCTCCGAGGCCACCCCGGCGTCCTGCACCCAGCGGGACTGGCCGTGGTCGAAGCGCTTGACGATCCGGGACTGCGTGCCGCGGGCGATGCCGCGCGTGATCTTGCGGATCAGCAGCCGCACCGCGGCGGAGACCACCACGGCCCCGATCAGCACCAGGAGCACGCGGAAGGGTTTGTCGAGCCAGAATTCGAGGTTGTGCATCGCAGTCAGGGTATCCGCAGCCCGTGGGCGTGCGCTCGGTGCGGCCGGGGCGAGAGCTGGGGGAGCGGCGTCGTGGACCGGCGGACGGGGCCGTCGCGCACCCGGCGCGGACCGAGTGGCGGACCCGGTGCGGGTCAGGCGCGCGGACTCACAGCCAGTCCCTGGTCTTGAACACCACGTAGAGCACCACGGCCACCAGCAGCATGAGCACGAGCGCCATGGGGTAGCCCATGGCCCACTCCAGCTCGGGCATGTCCTTGAAGTTCATGCCGTAGATGGAGCCCACGATGGACGGCGCGAAGAGGATGGCCGCCCAGGAGGAGATCTTCTTCATCTGGTCGTTCTGCACCATCGCCGCCTCGTTCTGGCGGGCCGTGGTGAGGGTGGAGTCCAGGCTCATGGCGTCGGTGAGCGATGAGCGCATGGACTCGAGCTTGCCGGTGACCGCGATCACGTGGTCCAGCACGTCCCTCAGCCGGTGCTGCAGCTCCTCGTGGGTGCCGTACTTGGTGAAGCCCACGAAGTAACGCTGCATCACGTTGGACAGCGGGGCCGCCCCGCGGTGGAAGTCGTTGATCTCGCGCGCGAGCTCGTAGATGCGCTGGGAGACGTTGGACTCCCCCGCGAACAGGGCGTCCTCGATCTCGTCGATGTCGTTCTCCAGTCCCGAGAGCACGGGGAAGTAGTCGTCCACGATCTGGTCCAGCAGCGCGTAGAGCACACCGTCCGGACCGAAGCACAGCAGCTCAGGATCCGCCTCCACCCGCTTGCGGACGCGGCTCACCCCGCTGGACTCCGAGTGCCGGATGGTGATCACGAAGTTGGGTCCCGTGAAGATGTGGATCTCACCGATCTCCACCGTCTCCGTCTCGTCCTGGTACACGGCCGGGCGGATCACCGTGAACAGGGTGTTGCCGTAGCGCTCCATCTTGGGACGCTGGTGGGCCTGCACGGTGTCCTCCACCGCGAGCTCGTGGAGGTCGAAGTGCTCGGAGAGCGAGCGGATCTCCTCCGCCGAGGGCCGGTAGAGCCCGATCCACGCCACCACGCTGTCCCGGCCCCCGGATCCGCTGTTCTGCTCGCCGCCGGAGCGGTCCAGGACCCGCTGCAGGAGGTCGTAGGTGTCCTCCAGGGAGGTCGGGGACTCGACCTCCTTCCCGTTGCGATAGATGGCGTTCTCCACAATGGTCATCCGCCCATTATGGAGCCCCGCGGGAGGTTGCCGGGCCGCGCCGTGACGACGCCGTCCGCCCGGCACCACCCGCCGCCGCACCTCCCAGGGCCCGTGCGGAGCACGCCACTAGACTGACCGCCATGACCCAGCCGTTCGATTCCCGCGTGGGCGCCTACGCCCTGATCACCCGCGACGAGCACCTGCTGCTCACGCACTGGAACCCCCGCCACCCCGATTTCGAGGGTGCGTGGACGCTTCCCGGCGGCGGCATGGAACCGGGGGAGCAGCCCGAGGAGACCATGGTCCGGGAGGTCTTCGAGGAGACCGGGTTCCACGTGGTCCCGGACGGCCTGGTGGGCGTGCACAGCTACTGGATGACCCCCGAGCAGCGCCTGGACGGCACACCGCGCGGCAACCACGCGTGCCGTGTGCTCTACACCGCCCACGTGACCGGGGGTGAGCTCGCGGTGGAGCAGGACGGCTCCTCGGACGACGCCGCCTGGGTCCCGTTCGCTCGGCTCGGCTCCCTCAAGCGCCTGGACCTCGTGGACCAGGGCCTGCGGCTGGCCGGTCTCGCCACCCCGGACACCCCTCCAGAGGAGATCGCCGAGCAGGACGTGGCCACCGAACCGGGCCGGGGCCGGTGAGCCGCGCTGCCCGGGTCCGGGTGGCGGCCGTCCTCGCGGTCGGGGCGCTCACGCTCGGCGGCTGCGGTACGGGAGAGACGCAGAACGGGACGGGCGGCACCGGGGCGGGTGCGGCGGCGTCGTCCCCGTCCGGTGGGGACACCGTGAAGATCGCGACCGGCGTGGACGGACAGACCCGCACGCTCGCGCACTACTACCAGCAGCGCCTGGCCGACGACGGCGTGGCCGCCTCCGTGGTGGACGTGGGCACCACGCGCGAGCAGATCTTCGACGCGCTGCGCACCGGGCGGGCCACCGTGGTCCCGGACTTCACCGGTGACCTCTACGTCTTCGCCCGCCATCACGGCCCGGCGGCTGACGCCTCCGCGAGCCCGAGCCCCGCGGCCACCGGTTCCGAGGACGCACCGCGCGGGCTCCTCGACTCCCTGGGGCAGCTGCTCGGCATCACGGGGGAGACGGGTCCCTCCGACGACGACGTGTACCGCGCCCTGCCCGGGGTCCTGCCCGAGGGTCTGGAGGTCCTCGACTCCTCCGGCGCGCAGCGCACGGACCGCTTCGTGGTGACCGCGGAGACCAACGCGCAGTACGACCTGGGGGACCTGGACACCGTGGACAAGCACTGCGGGAAGCTGTCCGTGGGGATGGCGAAGGGCTACGCGGACAGCGCCCAGGGGCAGCGGGGGCTGAAGGCGTACTACGACTGCGCTCCCCGCTCCACCACGGAGTACGCGAGCACCGGCGAGCTGGTGGACGCCCTGCTGAGCGACAGGGTGCAGGCCGCGGTGCTGCGCTCCTCCGAACCCGTGATCGACGACGACGGGCTCGTGGTCCTGGACGACCCCAACCGCCTGTTCCGCCCGGAACGGGCCGTGGTGCTCGGCACCGAGGGTCTCGGCGATGCGGCGGTGTCCTCCATCAACGGCGCCTCCGCGGACCTGCGCACCGAGGACCTCACCACCATCACCCGCCTCACGGACGGCACCGACTCGGCCATGACCCCCGAGAAGGCCGCGCGGTTCGTGCGCGAACAGCCCCGCTGACCACCCCGGCGGGCGGTCGCCCACCGCCGGGGCCGTGGGCGCATCCGGGGACCTGCCGGGGGTGCGTCGCACCCGGAACCCGCGGGGGAGCGCCGAGTAGTCTGGGCCCATGGCAAAGGTGAAGCAGTCCGACAAACTGAAGAACGTCCTCTACGACATCCGCGGGCCCGTGCTGGAACAGGCGGAGAAGATGGAGGCCGCCGGGCAGCGCATCCTGCGGCTGAACATCGGCAACCCCGCACCCTTCGGCTTCGAGGCACCGGACGCCATCCTGGTGGACATGATCAAGAACCTGCCCAACGCGCAGGGCTACTCGGACTCCCGCGGCATCTACTCCGCGCGCACCGCCGTGGTGCAGTACTACCAGACGCGCGGGATCATGAACCTGGACACGGACGACGTCTACCTGGGCAACGGCGTGTCCGAGCTGATCACCATGACCCTGCAGGCACTGTGCAACCCCGGTGACGAGCTGCTGATCCCCTCCCCGGACTACCCGCTGTGGACCGCCTCCGTGGCGCTGTCCGGCGGAACCCCCGTGCACTACCGGTGCGACGAGGAGAACGGCTGGAACCCGGACCTCGAGGACATGGCGTCGAAGATCACGGAGCGCACCAAGGGCATCGTGATCATCAACCCCAACAACCCCACGGGCGCGGTGTACTCGCGGGAGACCCTGCAGAAGATCGTGGACCTGGCCAAGGAGCACGATCTCATCCTGTTCTCGGACGAGATCTACGAGAAGATCACGTACGACGACGCCGAGATGATCAACACCGCGAGCCTCACCGGCGAGGACGTGCTGTGCCTGACGTTCTCCGGGCTCTCCAAGGCGTACCGGGTGGCGGGCTACCGCTCCGGGTGGCTCGCGATCACCGGGCCCAACTGGCGTGCGGAGTCCTACCTGGAGGGCATCAAGCTGCTCGCCAACATGCGCATGTGCGCGAACGTGCCGGCGCAGCACGCCATCCAGACCGCACTGGGCGGGTACCAGTCCATCAACGACCTCATCCTCCCGGGCGGGCGGCTCAAGGCCCAGCGGGACATCGCCCACCGCAAGCTCAACGAGATCGACGGCGTGTCGTGCCAGCAGGCCCGCGGCGCCCTCTACCTCTTCCCCAAGCTGGACGTGGAGAAGTTCGGGATCGTGGACGACGAGCGCTTCGCCCTGGACCTGCTCAAGGAGCAGAAGATCCTGCTCAGCCACGGCACCGCGTTCAACTGGGGCGAGCCGGACCACTTCCGGCTGGTCACCCTGCCCGCGGTGGACATGCTGGACACCGCCCTGGACCGGCTGGGCGAGTTCCTCTCGACCTACCAGCAGTAGCGCGGGCCCCGGCCGCCGCGAGGTGGCCGGGTGCTCCGCCTCAGTCCGCGTCCGACGCCGTCTGCTCCCGGTTCTCCCGCCGGGCGCGGGCGGCGTCGAGCCGTTCCCGGGCGCCGTCGAGCCACTGCTCGCAGCGGGTGGCCAGCGCCTCCCCGCGCTCCCACAGGTGCAGTGACTCCTCCAGCGTGGTGCCGCCGGCCTCGAGCCGGGAGACGACCTCGACGAGCTGCTCACGGGCCTGCTCGTAACCCAGGCCGTCGATGTCCGAGAGGTCCGGGCCGGTGCCGGGGGAGTTCTGCTGGGTTCCCAAATTCTGGTGGGTTCCCGAGTTCTGCTGCGTGTCTGCGTTCTGGTTCTGCTGTGCCACGGTGTTCCTTCCGATGGGGTGCGGGCGCGGGGGCGGTCCGCTGGTCGTTGTGGTCGCTGGTGTCTCTGGTGTGCTTCCGAGTGCGGGCGGGCTGCTGGCGGATCTCGGCGGGTCTCAGCGGTCGGTGGGGCTCGGCCGTCGCAGGCGAGGCAGAGGCTGCCCTGGCCCGTGTCCCGGTGATCCCGGCGCGAGGGCCGCCGCCCGCTCAGTGCTCTCCGGGCTGCCGCGCGCTGCTGGAGGTGACGTCCACGCCCAGCTCGCCGCGCGCGAGACGCACGGAGAGCGACTGGCCCGGGGCGGCGTCGTCGGCGTCCGTGAGCACGGAGCCGTCCGCGGTCTGCAGCACGGCGTAGCCGCGGTCCAGGGTCTGCTGCGGGGACAGCGCCCGGACCCGGGCGCGCATCTGGGACACGGAGTCCTGCGCCCGCAGCGTCAGGGAGCTCGCGGCGGACCACGCCCGGGAGCGCCAGCGGTCCAGGTCCTCCTCGCGCACGAGGATCATGCCGTCCGGCTGCGCCAGGGCCGGGCGGGACCGCACGGTGGCCAGGCCGTGCTGCTCACGCTCCAGCATGCCGGACACCGCACGGTCCAGCGCGGAGCGGGCCTGGGCGATGCGCAGCCGCTCGTCCTGGACGTCCGGGACGATCCGCTTGCCCGCGTCCGTGGGGGTCGAGGCCCGGAAGTCCGCGACGTGGTCCAGCAGCGGCTGGTCGTTCTCGTGGCCGATCGCGCTGACCACGGGGGTCTGCGCGGCGAACACGGCGCGCAGCACGGACTCCTCGCTGAAGGACAGCAGGTCCTCGAAGGCGCCGCCGCCGCGGGCGATCACGATGACGTCCACCTGGTCCATGCGGTCCAGCTCCTCCAGGGCGCCGATCACCGCACGCGCCGAGCCCGAGCCCTGCACGGGGACCTCGCGGATCTCGAACTCCACACCCGGCCAGCGGTTGGTGGCGTTGCGCACCACGTCCTTCTCCGCGTCCGAGTTGCGCCCGGTGATCAGACCCACGCGGTGGGGCAGCACGGGCAGCGGCTTCTTGTGGGAGGGGTCGAACAGCCCCTCGTCCGCGAGGGCCCGGCGCAGCCGCTCGAGGCGCTCGAGCAGGTCCCCGAGACCCACGGGCCGGATGTCCCGGCCCAGCATGGAGAGCCGCCCGGTCTTGACGTAGAAGTCCGCCTTGAGGTTCACGATCACCCGGGAACCGCGTTCCAGCGGGTGCTCCAGGCGGGCCATGTCCTTCTTGAACATGGTCACGCTCACCGAGACCTCCTCCTGGAGGTCCCGCAGCGTCACGAAGGACACGCGCGCGCGGTGGCTCACCTCGATCACCTGGCCCTCCACCCACGCGTCCGGTGCCTTCTGCACCCAGCCGTGCAACGCGTAGGACAGTTTGCTGAGCGGCCACGGGTTCTCGGGAGTGGTGTCCCGGGCCAGCCGTGGCAGCTGCGCGGGCGGCTCCTGCCGCTCGGGTCCGTCGGAGGGAAACGATGTGTCCATGGCACATGACTACCACCCTCCGGGGACACGCACAGGCGGTTCTCCCTACAGTGGAGCCGTGAGCTCTCCTGCGTCCCCTCGCCCCGCGACCGTCCTCCGCACCGTCGCCGCCGCGCTGTGCGCGATCCTGGCCGGCGCCGGGTTCGCGCTGTGGCTGGGGCTGTCCTGGATGCAGGACCACATCCTCTCGCCCTCCGGCTTCCAGGACACCGCGGCGTCCGTGGTCATCGACCCCGCGTTCCAGGAGGAGCTGGTGCAGACCATGCTGGACCGGGCCACGTTCGGTGCGCTGGAGGACGTGCACACGGGCATCGGTCCCGTGGACGACGCCCTGGAACGGGTCCGGCGCTCCGCGATCGACGGCGCCACGTCCTGGCTGACCGCGCCCGAGCGCCAGAGTGCGTGGATCAGAATCCTCAACGACACCCACGACGCGAACATCCCCCTCACCACCGCGGCCGGACACGCCCCCGACGAGCTCGTGGTGGACGTGACCGCCCTCGGCTCGGCCGTGGACCAGCAGGTCCGGGACACCGTGGGCGTCTCCCCGGACATCGCGCGGCAGGATCTCACGGTGACCGTGCCCGGGGTGCACTCGGGCGGCGTCGTGGACGCGCTCGTGTGGCTCGCCCAGTGGCGCTACGTGCTGCCGTGGCTCGTGGCCGCGCTGGTGCTCCTGGCGGTCACGACGACGCCGCGGCGCTGGCTCGCGCTCGCGGGCACCGGTCTCGCGGGGGTGCTCTGCGCGGGCGTGCTGCTGGCCGTGGTGGTGAGCTCCGCGCAGACCGTGGTGGATGCCTCCGCCGTGGATCCCGTGGCGCACCTGGTGGCGGAGCGGGTGGTGTCCGTGCTGCGGGAGTCCTTCGTGGGGCGCACCGTCACGGGCATGATCTGGGCCGCGGTGGTGGCGCTCGCGGGTGTGATCGGCGCCGTGGTGCGTGTCCGAGCGGTCACCTACGATGGAGGACATGTCCACCGTGGTTGATCTGTCCATGCCCACCGTCCCCCGGGTGCGCCGCACCCCGGAGGAGATCGCGGCCGCCGCCCCGGTCACCGGGGAGCGCAAGGTGCTGCTGGCCGCTCCGCGCGGCTACTGCGCGGGTGTGGACCGGGCCGTGATCGCTGTGGAGAAGGCCCTGGAGCACTACGGAGCGCCCGTGTACGTCCGCAAGGAGATCGTGCACAACAAGCACGTGGTGCAGACCCTCGAGGAGCGCGGCGCGGTCTTCGTGGAGGAGACGGACGAGGTGCCCGAGGGTTCCCTGCTCGTGTTCTCCGCCCACGGGGTGTCACCGGCCGTGGTGCAGTCGGCGCAGGACCGCCACCTGAACACCATCGACGCCACCTGCCCGCTGGTCACCAAGGTGCACCGCGAGGCCGTGCGGTTCGCGAAGAACGACTACGAGATCCTCCTGATCGGCCACGTGGGCCACGAAGAGGTGGAGGGAACGTTCGGGGAGGCGCCCGAGCACATCCAGGTCGTGAACTCCCCCGAGGACGTGGACACCCTGGAGGTGCACGATCCCGACAAGGTGGTGTGGCTCTCGCAGACCACCCTGAGCGTGGACGAGACCATGGAGACGGTGAACAGGCTGCGCGCCAAGTTCCCGAACATGATCGATCCCCCCAGCGACGACATCTGCTACGCCACGTCCAACCGCCAGGCCGCCATCAAGGAGATCGCGCCCCAGGCGGATCTGGTGATCGTGGTGGGTTCCGCGAACTCGTCGAACTCCGTGCGGTTGAAGGAGGTGGCGCTGGAGTACGGCGCACCCCGCGCCGAGCGCGTGGACTTCGCCAACCAGGTGGACGAGTCCTGGTTCGAGGGCGCTGCCACCGTGGGTGTGACCTCCGGCGCGTCCGTGCCCGAGGTGCTCGTGCAGCAGGTGCTCGACCTGCTGGCCGAGTACGGCTACGGCGCCGTGGAGGAAGTGGTCACGGCCGAGGAGGACATCCTGTTCTCGCTGCCCAAGGAGCTGCGGGCCAAGCTCGCGAAGGACGGCGATTCCTCCCGCGGCCTGGGCGGCCGCGGCACCAAGCCCTCCCGCTGATCGCACTCCCGCTGAGCGACGCAGGCAGCCCGGCCGCTGAGCGGGAGTGGCACCCGGTCGGCGCAGATTCGCACCCCCGGCCAGCAGCGGCCAACAGCCTGGCCGTCCCGCTCAGTCGCTCACGAACTCCGTGGCCGTGACCGGGCGGGGCACCGCGTCCACCGGCCTGGTCTCCAGCGCCTCGGCATCCGTGGCGGTGGGATCCAGTTCCGCGATCTTCCGGGCGGACGGCAGCACACGGGATTCCAGGGAGCCCACGAGCTTGTTGTACCCCTCCACGGAGCGGCGCAGTGAGCCGCCCATGTCCGAGAGGTGCTTGCCCACCGCACCCATGCGGTCGTAGAGCTCGCGGGACAGCCGGTAGAGTTCCCGCGCGTTGTCCGTGAGAGTGGCCTGACGCCAGCTGAACGCCACCGCCTTGAGGGAGGCCAGCAGGGACACCGGGGACACCAGCGCCACGTTGTTGCGCGCGGCGTGCTCCAGCAGGGACGCGTCCGCGTCGAGGGCGGCCGCGAGTGCCGACTCCACGGGCACGAAGCACATCACCAGCTCGGGGGAGTTCTCCTCCGCAGACCAGTACTTCTTGGTGCCCAGCGTGTTCACGTGGGAGCGCAGGGCCTTGGCGTGGGCGGCCAGCAGCTGGGCGCGGCGCCGCTCGCTCTCCGGGGAGCCGTCCGCGGCAACCGCCTGGGCATCCAGGTACGAGTTCATGGGGGCCTTGGCATCCACCACCACGGACTGCGCACCGGGGAGGTTGACGATCATGTCCGGGCGCTGGATCCCGGAGTCCGTGGCACGCACGGTCTGCTCGGTGAAGTCCACGTGCCGGGTCATCCCGGCGGCCTCCACCACGCGGCGCAGCTGCATCTCACCCCAGGCGCCACGGGCGGTGGTGGAGCGCAGGGAGGACTCCAGCGAGCCCGTGGCGTGCAGCAGCTGCCGGTCCGTGCTCCGGGCCGCCTCCAGCGCCTGGGCCACGGCTCCGAACTGCTCGGCGCGGTCCCGTTCCAGCTGGTTCACGTGCCGGCCCACGGAGGAGAGCTGCTCGTTGAGGGGCGCCAGCGCACGCATGACGTCCTGGTCCTGCACGGCGCGGGCCTCGAGGGACTCCACGCGCTCCGCCAGCTGCTCCTGGGCCGAGCGGGCGGCCGCGGCGTCCTGCAGGGCGGCCATCCGCTGGGCCTGGGACTCCTCCACCTCGGTCTCGAGCCGCGTGGTCTTCATGTTCGCGATCACGTACCCGAGCGCCCCGCCCACCACCAGGGCGAACAGCGCCCACAACCACCACACCTGAGCCATCACGGAAGCGTCCATGCGTTTCACTGTGACAAGGCCGTCCGACACGCACAAGCACTCGAGGGGCGAGCACCCCGGCCGCCGCCACTCGGCGGTCCCGGGACCCTACAGCCACCCGTTCCGGGCGGCCACCGCCGCGGCCTCGGCGCGGTTCGTCGTGGCCGTCTTGCCAATCGCCGACGACAGGTGGTTGCGCACGGTGCCCGCCGAGAGGTGCAGCACCCGCGCGACGTGCCCCGCGGACGCTCCCCGCGCGGCCTCCCGCAGCACGTCCTGCTCCCGCGGCGTCAGCGGATTCGGACCCGCCAGCAAGGACTTCTCCGCCAACGCCGGGTCCACCACGCGCAGCCCGGAGTGCACCTTCCGGATGGCCTCGGCCAGTTCCGCGGCCGGGGTGTCCTTGACCACGAAACCCGATGCTCCGGCGTCGAACGCGCGGCGCAGGTAGCCGGGGCGGTCGAAGGTGGTGACGATCAGGCAGCGTGTGGCCCACCCGCCCTGCACGATCCGCTCGGTGGCCTCCAGGCCGGTCAGCCCGGGCATTTCGATGTCCAGCAGGGCGACGTCCACGGGCTCGGCGCGCACGGTCTCAACCGCCTCGTGCCCGTTCGCGGCCTGCGCCACCACGTGGATGTCCGGTTCCAGGTCCAGCAGGGCGGCCAGCCCCGCGCGGACGAGGGCCTGGTCGTCGGCGATCAGCACACGGATCGCGGTCATGCTCGCGTCACCTCCACCGTGGTGCCCCCGTGCGGTGCGCGGGTCACGGTCACCTCGTATCCTGCCGCCCGGGCGCGGTCCTTCATGCCGCAGATCCCGTTCCCCTCGACGATCCCTCTGCCGTCCGCTCCGGACACGGTCGCAGCGTACGACGCCGCCCCCTCCCGCGTGCCACGGCCCGCCCGCCCGGCTTCCGCGCCGCTGCGTGGTCCAGTTCCTGGGACCGCTTCCACGGTGCCACCACGGGTGGAGTGGACGGGTGACCCTGCGCCGTCGTCGTCGATGCGCAGCGACGTCCCGGTGACGGTCACCCGGCACCGCGAGGCGCCGGAGTGGCGTACCACGTTGGTCACGGCCTCGCGCAGGATCCATGCGAACACGGAACGGGTGACGGCGTCGAGGGGCGGGACCGAGGACGGCAGGTGCGGGTTGATCCCGGCGGCGCGCAGAGCGGCACGTGCCTGGACGAGCTCGACGCCCAGGTCCAGGTCGCGCAGCTTGCCGACCGTGGAGCGCACGTCGGTGAGGGCTTCGCGGGACAGCGCCAGGACGTCGTCGAGTTCGGCGACGGCGCGCTGCGGGTCCGTCTCCACGAGACGCTGGGCGAGCTGGGTCTTGACGGTGATGACCGTGAGGGAGTGGCCCAGGATGTCGTGGACGTCCCGGCCCACGGCCTCGCGCTGCCGGGAGACCTCGAGCTCGCGGGCCAGGCGCTCGTGAGTCTCGGAGCGATCCACGGCGAAGCGGGAGAGCAGGATGATCGGCCCGGGCAGGACCAGGCCGAACAGCGGCCAGAACCACTGTTCACGGGGGAGCAGCATGAGCAGCGGAACCAGGGCGGCCGTCTCGATCAGGAGCGAGGCCAGGATGCCCTGGCGCAAGGGCAGTCGGAACGCGCACACGGCCACGAAGAACGGGGCCGTGTAGGTCATGCCCCACGGCGAGGCCGGCAGCAACAGGGTGAGCGGCACCAGCAGGACCGCGCACCACAGCACGGCGTTGCCCAACACGCTCAGGCGCGGGACCAGGATCTGCCGGATCCAGGAGAGCGTGTAGAGCCCGGCGAAGAGCACCAGCCCGAGCAGTCCCAGGGCCCTGGCCCAGATCGGCTCGTCACTCTGCAGCAGTGCCGCGGCGGGGATCACGAGGAACACGAGCCAGACGGTGGCAAACAGCAGGTCGGACCAATGGTGCTCGGGTTCCTCGGTGCGTGGGCGCGGGGCGGTCCGCGTGGCGGCGCTCATCGGCGGCCCGTGGAGGACCGGGCGGCCAGCAGCGCGATGATCCCAAACACGGCGGCCCAGGCCACGGCGTTGACCACGAGCCACAGCAGGCTGTCGGTCTGCGGGGCACCGCCCATGGTGGCCACCTCACCTTCGGTCACGGGATAGCGGGCAATGCCCACGATTCCATACATGGGGGTGAAGCGGGCGACGGTCAGCATCCCGCCGGAGAGCGGCATGAACACGTTGCCGAAGAACGCGAACACCACCAGGGCGCCGGAGGCGGCCCCCACGGCGGTGTCCGAGCGGAAGATCAGGCCCGCGGCCAGCCCGTAGAACGCGAACACCACGGAGACCACCACGCACAGCACGGCGGCCAGCGCCCAGCGCCAGAGGTCGTCCATCGAGGCGTTGGTGAACGCTCCCACCAGGAACACGATGACCACGGGCAGCACCGCGATCAGCAGGGCCACCGCCACCTTGGTGGCCGCGTAGCCGCCCGTGCCCATGGGGGTCAGGGCGAGCTGCCGGCCCCAGCCCTGCAGCCGTTCCACGGCCGCGCCGGCCGAGATCGCGGTGGTGGCGGTGACGGCCCCGTAGACGGCCATCGACACCATCACGTACGCGGAGACGTTGCCCCCGGGCAGGCGGGCGTCGGACCAGCCCTGCACCGCGCCGAACAGGATGAACAGCACGGCGGGCAGCAGGGCCACGAACACCAGGTTGGGGATCGAGCGGAGGTTCCGCCGCACGTCGTGGGCGGTGTAGGTCAGGGACATGACGGGCTCCTTGGGGTCTGGGTGCGGTTATGGGCGCACGAGCTGCGGGGCGAGGGGAGGGGCGGGAGAACGGTGCGGTCACCCGCGGTGCGCTGCGCGCGGGTTCACGCGGCCGCGTCGTCTCGATGGATCAACGCCGCGAACGCCTCGTCCAGGCCGCCGCGGGAGATCTCTAAGGCGCTCGCGGGGGTGCGGGTCAGCAGTTCGCGCGCGAGGGCGTCCGCGTCCTCGGTGCGCAGGTGCACGCGGGACTCTGAGCGGCGCGAGACGGTGGCGCCCGCGAACTCGGGCAGCGGTTCGCCCCCTGGCCACACGAAGGACACGGTGTGGTGCCGGGACGTGGAGCGCAGCTCGTCCACGGAGCCGTCGAACGTGACGCGCCCGGCATCCATCAGGACGATCCGCTCGGCAATGTCCTCCGCCTCCTGGAGGTAGTGCGTGGCGAACACGACCGTGAGCCCGCGCTCGGTCTCGGCGCGCATCGCGTCCCAGAACTCGGTGCGGGACTGCACGTCCATGCCCGCGGTCGGCTCGTCCAGCACGAGCAGCTCGGGGTGCGGGAGCAGGGCCAGGGCGAAGCGGACCCGCTGCTGCTGCCCGCCCGAGCACTTGGCCACCTTCCGGCGCGCGAACGACGCCGCCCCCGCCCGTTCCAGCGCCTCGTCCACGGGCAGGGGGTCCGGGTAGAGGGACGCGATCATGGTCACGGTCTCGCGCACGCTCAGGTCCGCGAGCAGCCCGCCCACCTGCTGCACCGCGCCCACCTTCCCGTGAGCCACGGCCGCGCGCGGGCGCTCGCCGCACACGCTCACCGCGCCGGAGGTGGGCTCGCTCATGCCGAGCACCATGTCCAGCAGGGTCGTCTTTCCCGCGCCGTTCGGCCCCAGCAGGGCGACGACGCCGCCGCGCGGGATCTCCAGCGAGACACCCTGCACGGCGCGGACCGTCTCGGAGCGGGTGCGGAAGGTCTTGACGGCGTCCTGCACCTGGATGGCGGGGGAGTGGGGCTGCGGTGGGTGTGTGGTGTTCATGGGTCCAGATTCCCGTGCGGCGGGACGGCGCTGAACTGCGAACTGTCACGAGTGGGGCATGACATGTGTCAGGGGTGCGGCGGGGCGCGGAGTCGCGTGGCGGCGTCGTCGGGCGGCCCCGGTAAGATGGCGGACCGTGGCTCTTACTATTGGAATCGTCGGTCTGCCGAACGTCGGAAAATCAACCCTGTTCAACGCGCTCACGCGCAACACGGTGCTCGCCGCGAACTATCCGTTCGCGACCATCGAGCCGAACGTGGGCGTGGTGAACCTGCCGGACGAGCGGCTGGACAAGCTCGCGGAGCTGCACGGCTCGCAGAAGATCGTGCCGGCCACGGTGTCCTTCGTGGACATCGCGGGCATCGTGAAGGGCGCGTCCGAGGGGGAGGGGCTGGGCAACCAGTTCCTGGCCAACATCCGTGAGGCGCACGCCATCGCCCAGGTCATCCGCGTGTTCGACGATCCGGACGTGATCCACGTGGACGGCAAGATCGACCCGGCCTCGGACCGCGAGACCATCAACACCGAGCTGATCCTCGCGGACCTGCAGACGCTGGAGAACGCGATCCCCAAGCTGGAGAAGCAGGTCAAGATCAAGAAGGGCTCGCCCGAGCAGCTCGCGGCGTACCAGGCCGCGGAGAGGGTGCTGGCGGAGGGCCGCACGATCTTCGAGGCCGCCGGGCCCGAGAAGCTCGACACCGACAACCTGCGCGAGCTGAACCTGCTCACCGCCAAGCCGTTCATCTACGTGTTCAACGCGGACGAGGGCGTGCTGTCCTCACCCGAGCGCCAGGCTGAGCTGGAGGCGCTGGTGGCGCCCGCGCAGTGCGTGTTCCTGGACGCCAAGCTGGAAGCGGATCTGGTGGAGCTCTCCGAGGAGGAGGCCCGCGAGATGCTGGAGATGGAGGGCCAGGACGAGTCCGGCCTGGACAAGCTGGCCCGCGTGGGCTTCTCCACGCTGGGCCTCCAGACCTACCTCACCGCCGGCCCCAAGGAGGCCCGCGCGTGGACCATCAACCAGGGGGACACCGCTCCCAAGGCCGCCGGGGTGATCCACTCGGACTTCGAACGGGGCTTCATCAAGGCGGAGATCGTCTCCTACGACGACCTCATGGCCGCCGGGTCCATGGCCGAGGCGAAGGCCGCGGGCAAGGTGCGCATGGAGGGCAAGGAGTACGTGATGCAGGATGGGGATGTGGTGGAGTTCCGGTTCAACGTCTGAATCTCAGGTCAGCCCATAAATAAGTGCTACAAACTCATGTAGCGAATCGCGGGCTGGTAGCACTGTTGTAGCACTCTAGGAGGGGCGAACATGGCAAGAGGAACCGTAGCCGCGGCGACCTGGGACACCGGTCCGCGCCGCCGATTGCTCGAGGGTGCCGCTCTCGGCACGCGAGGGGACCGCCGGTCGGTGGAGGTGGTGTTCTCATGCTGCAGGAGATGACGATCGCCGGCGGCACATGTTTTGGGGACAGCCCACTTTCGGTCACCGACCTGGAACCTGCAAGCTTCTTCTACGGTCCCAACGGATCCGGGAAGACGACGATTAGCCGGGCCTTCGCCGGTTACGGTTCCCTGCAGCTGAAGCCGGAGTGGCACGACGGTGCTGAGATGGCGGTACGGGTCTACAACAGAGACCTTGTGGACCAGATACTGCGCGAGTCCAACCGGATACCCGGCGTCTTCGTTCTCGGCGAGAACAGCGTCGACGCCCAGAATCGCCTTGAGCAGATCGAGATGCCCGGAGGCGAACGCGATCAGGCCGTGGACGTGCACGGGCGAACGCGAAGCAGCCACGAGGACGCGAAAAACCGTCAGACCGAGGCCAAGGAGGCGCTCAAGACCGCCGCGTGGAAAAAGTACCGTACGCTCGTTGACGAACATACGACGTTGTTACCCGCGTTTACCGGCCAGCGTGGCGTGGATCGAAACAGGGACATGCTCGTGACACGGCTCCTCGAACGAGAAGCGCCGAGCGAGTCTGAAACCCTCCCCGAGCTCGAAGACCTTCTCGCCGACGCAACTGCGGTATACGACACCGGAGCGACGACCCGTACCCCGCTCACCGAGATCAGCGAGTTCCAGTGGAGTGACCAGGACGGTTCAGCTCTTCTAGAGCAAAAGATCGCGGGCAGCTCCCAGGTCTCGCTCAGCGAGCTTGTGGAGAAGTTAGGCAACGAAGACTGGGTTCAGACCGGACGCCAGTATCTCCATGACGCGGACGGGCTCTGCCCGTTTTGTCAGCAGAAGGCGCCCAAGGACCTTGCCAAGCAGCTTGAGGACATGTTTGACGACCGGTATACGGAGCAGGTGGACAAGCTGCAGCGCCTGGCCGTGGCATATTCATCGTGGGCCCAGTCAGTGAGAGAGGCCACCGGGGGCTGGAGCGCGGAATCCACCGCCTATCTCGACGAGGCCGCCTACCAAAAGGCCCTCGGATCGTTGAACACCACGACCGGTGCCAATGAGAAGGGGCTCGAACAGAAGCTGAGGGCGCCGTCTGAAGCGGTGACGGTGTCCACGTCGAGCGCGCCAGTGGATGCCCTGAACACCGTTATCCGTGAGGCCAACGCCAAGATCGACGCGCATAACAGGCTGGTTGAGTCCCAGAAAGTAGCGAAGCCCAAGCTGACGGAGAAATGCTGGACATACCTGGCTGATGTGCTCCTTCACGAGGAACTCTCCGCATACAGGCGGAAGTCTGCCGGTCTGCAGAAGGGCGTTGAAGCCACGGCGGAGAAGATGGGCGAGGCATCGGCGGCCATCAGCGCACTCAACGATGAGGTGCGCGACCTGCAGCGCTCCGTCGAATCGTCGCAACCGGTGATTGAT
This sequence comes from Kocuria tytonis, assembly GCF_003226895.2. Taxonomy (GTDB): domain Bacteria; phylum Actinomycetota; class Actinomycetes; order Actinomycetales; family Micrococcaceae; genus Kocuria; species Kocuria tytonis. The sequence continues at coordinate 984,143 of NZ_PNJG02000001.1, read as the reverse complement.
AACATTAATGGGCTTCTCCGACGATCCGGATTCACATCGTTCCATATCGTCAATTCCGCTGAGCTCGACGACGGCTACATGCTGGCTCGGAACGGAGTCCCCCTCGACGAGCATTCCCTGAGCGAGGGGGAGCGAACGTTCATCGCGTTCCTCTACTACTACTTTCGACTCAACGGGCGTGAGAATACCGGGGCCTCGGGGAAGATCCTGGCAGTGATCGACGACCCGATCTCGAGCCTTGATAGTGACGTCCTCTTCATCGTCAGCGCTCTCGTTCGCGACCTCATCAACCGAGCCCTGTCCAAGACCGACCATGTGGCGCAGGTAATCGTCCTGACGCACAACGTGTACTTTCACAAGGAGGTAACACAGGTCAGGCACAAGGATACGGGCTCGGGCCGCTGCTACCACGTGATCAGGAAGAGCCTCACCGAGGCCAACGTCGTCGAGGCTCACGCCGAGAACCCCGTCAGCACCGAATACGAACGCCTCTGGTCTGAAGTCCGACGCGCCTCACAGGGCGAACAGATGAGCATCATCGGCCTCGAGAATGTCCTTCGTAGAATTCTCGAGAACTACTTCCGAATCGCCGGCGGCATCTGGGAGGACCAGATCGTGCAGTACCTGGACCCAGCAGAGCGCCCGGTGTTGCGATCTCTGTTCAACTGGGTCAACGAGGGATCCCACGGTGTGTTTGAGAACCTCCACTATTCACCAAGCCCGACGACTCAAGACATGTATCTCGACGTGTTCAGACATGTCTTCGACAGGTCCGGACATGACGCCCATTACAAAATGATGATGGGGTCCGACTTGAACCGAGATGTGGGCGGGCAGCCAGTTCAGTAGAAGTAGGGCGGCCCGTCAGCCTCTTGACGCGTCGCGAGGTGCGCTGGTTCAGCGAGGAAAGGGTGAGTATGGCCAAGAGGCTTTCGACAGGACGCAACGAGGTCGGCATGATGTCAGACCTGAACGAGTTGGCCGAGGCTGTGGGGGCCGAGGTCTTGGGATTCGACATCGAATGGCTGGTGGAGACCACGGTCCTGTCGACTCGCAAGCGTCCGGACGTCGAGATCCGCCGCGCTGACGGAACGCGGGAGCTGCTGGTGACTGGGGAGGCCAAGCGTCCGGAGACACTGAAGGGGCTCCACACTTACGTGGAGAGTGAGGTGAGCGATGCGCTAACGAAGGCCAGGGACAAAGGCAGTCGGTACGCATTCACGACGAACTTCCTTGAGATCGCCCTGTTCAACGCAGACGTGTACGACGGGAACGACTACCTCGCGACGGTCGTCGGCGACCGGATCACCCTCGCGGACGAAAAAAGAGATCGCGGTCCAGGACTGGTGGCTCAACCTCACGGCCGCCCGCCGAGACTCTCTCATGCGCCCGGGCCTCGTGGACTTTTTCCGGCAACTGCGGGAAGCCCGGGCAGAGGACATCGTCGTCAGCGAGGCCGGCAAGGACGAGGCCTATTTCACGATCTTCAGGTCGTCGACCGACGCAATCATCATTGAAGCCCTGCCGGCCTTCAATGACCACGTCAACCAGCTGACGCTGCCCAAGGAAGTCGTGCAAGAGGCCAAGGAGCGGGACTTCGACCTGACGAAGGCCGATGTCTCACGCTACTTCGTCGCGCAGGCCACCGCCGAGGTGCTGACTTCCGGGCTCTTCTACGAGACTGTCTGCCCCAACTTCTCCCTCAAGCCGATCCTCAAGGGCACCACCCCCAGCACGTCGGCCGCGATGCTGCAGACCTTCCTCGAGAACCTCGACGAGGCCATGCGGATGGCCGGTGATTATGAGACCATCTTCACCCTGTCCGAAGGTGCCAGGTTCGTGCTCGGAGCCGAGAGCGACTCTCTACGAGCACTTTGGCTAGCTCTCTTTGATGTCTTGGACGGGGTCAAGTTTGCCGATATCAATTCCGAGATCATCGGAGTAATCTTCGAGAGGCTGATCTCCTCGGAACGACGCCAGGACATGGGGCAGCACTACACCCAGTCCCGGCTCGCGCGGGCAATGACCCGGTGGGCAGTTCGATCAGAGGACGATAAGGTCGTCGGCTTCTGTGCCGGGGGCGGCACCTTTCTCGTCGAGGCCTACAACGAACTGCGCAAGTCCAAGTCCCACGAAGACGTGTTGACCCAGGTATTCGGCAACGACTTGGATTCATTCGCAGTCCAGTTGTCAACGGTCAACCTTGCAACCCGCGACGTCTACAAGGGACACAACTTCCCTGCTGTCGCTAACCGCGATGCGCTCGACATCCGGCCCGGAGAACTAGCGGTGGACGTCACGCCTCAAAACGGGAGTCCCTACAGGCTGCCGTTCCCTGCAGCATTTGACGTGGTGCTGGGCAATCCGCCGTATGACGAGAAGGCCGACACCCCCGTGGACTACCGCAAGGATCTATCGAAGATCGCGGCAAGCGGCGGAACACACGTGCTCCCGGCGGGTATGCCCGACAACGTAAACCTCGCCGCATGGTTCATTTTGCTGGCCGCTGCCTGGCTCAAACCGTCAGGTCGGATCGCGCTGGTGCTCCCGGCCTCGATCTTGCAGAACGAGAAGCACGTGCCTTTGATGCGATGGGTGCGGGCCAACTACGACGTAGCTGTGTGGCATTCCGAATCTGATGTCTGGTTCTCTGACGCGCGGGTGGCGCCCATTGCGATGTTCATGGAGCCGAGGCCAAAGGGGGCAAGTGGCCACGGCAAGTTCGAGTTCGTCAACGTCATCGACCCCGTCGATGGAGACGTAGACACTTCGGCCGGTCTGCCGAGGCCGTGTGGCAATCACCTTATGCGTGACCTGTCGAGTCTGCCTCCGCGCAGCGATGCGCTCATCGCCGGAGCTCACCCAGAGGCGCTTCGCGACTTCGAGGCCTGCCCGAACCTTCTGCGGCTGCAGGACATCACCGATGTCTCCATCTACCGCGGAAACAAGCTTGGGCATGCTTTCTACCGTTTGAAGGACCTGGACCCCCAGAGCAACGGCGCTCGGAGAAAGCTACGCGGCTTCGACATCCAGACTGCCTTCAACAAGAAATACCTCACTCCGATGCTGCGCTCTCCGATGGACGAGCCAACTGGTGAGTTCGATGTGAACAAGGTCGACTGGTGGGTGCTAAGCGCCCCTAAGACTCTTCCGAAGGGCGGTGAGCTGGAGAAGTACATCCGTGCGGTACGTCGCGCGGGTGCCCACGATGCCCCCAGCGTGAAAGCCAAGGGCGCTTCATGGTGGTCGGTCGACTGGAAGAAGGCACACATTGCAGTCTCGGTCCACCCGCAGTTCCAGCCTCAGGTCTGGTGGAGCGACAAGGCGTTCGTTACCACCGACAACTTCCAGGCCATCTCCCTGCCAAGCAGCGTGCCGCTAACTGACCAGGAGTCGGTAGCTGCAAGCCTGGCAAGTGTGTTCGGAAGCTTGGCGGCGCTCTACCGCAGCAGCGAGGTCGGCTGTGAAGGTGTGCGCTGGGTGTCCACTCAGAATGTGCAGGAATGGTTTGCACTGAACTGGTCCAAGGTCAGCGCCTCCGACAAAGCTGCCGTACTCAAGGCATACAGGGCATTCCGCAAGGCCACCTATGCAAAGGTGTTCGAGATGCCGAGCAGCGCCATCGCCCTCTGGAGGACTCTGAACGTCGCCGTTGCCAAGGCCGCCGGTGCCGCTGACCCGGACGCCCTCGCTGACGCCGCGTTCGCCGAGGCAGACAACACTACCCACCGTCGCCGTCGGCGCGAGATCCAAGCCACTGCTGGACGAACACGCTCGGGTTCTACCGGAAGCGGCAAGTTTCGCAGAGACATTAAAGCCTTCGTTGAAGGTCATGACAACTTCCTGCCCACTGTTGAGGCCCTCACCGAAGGCGACGAGGTGGTGACCCTTACACCGTCGGAGGTGCCGGCGCTTCTGTTCGAAGTCGACAACGAAGCCGAGAAAGCACGGCTCGGCAATCACCTCGTTGAGATCCTGGGCGATCGGTTCAGAGCCGCACCCGTGTTCGAGGACGCCACTGTTGAACTCGTCTCTGAGCTCGACAAGGCAGTGGCAAAGCAGTTCGTCCAGATGGACGGAAACGGTGACGTGCTGCAGGGTTAAGAGCTCATCGCGTCGACCGTGCGCGAGCAACTGCAGACCTCGCTGAAATCCGCTGTGAAGAAGCGCCTGAGCTGAGCTGTCAGCCTGAGCACCTGCCACAGGGTCTCGGACAGCAAGCTACTCAAATGTCCCACACCATGTGGGACGACTGCAGAGAGGCGCAGGCCTGACGTGCTTTCCAGCAACAGATGCGACAGGATGATGAGATGACCCGCAGGGGAAGCTCCAGCCGATCGCGTCCAGACGTGCTTGGCGCCGCTCAGTTGCTCCAGGATTCCCTGGGGCCACTTCTCACGGCGACCCTCGCTGGCGTGCGTGCTCGCCGGTCGCTGGCTGATGCGGTCAGTACTTCTGTGCTCGAGGTGAATCCGCGAGTCGAGCGACGTCTGCTGGTGGCGGCAGAGATTTTTTGCTACTGGAGTCTCACGAATCCCCGGATGTGGCTGGCGCGTGGTTCGTTGGAAGCAATCCACGTCTAGACGACCGCGCTCCACTCACGGCGATACGAGAGGACTCCCACGCGGACGCGCGTGCAGCGGCTGCAGCACTGATCGACGTCATACCCTCTACCTGATGGCCTGCTGGAGCGACACCGGGCGCCGGCCCTGACCGATTGCGCCGGAGCCAGAGACGCAAAAAGTGCCACACCCTGTGGTACCTTCACGGCTCTTCACAGATGAGGGTGTAGCGCTGTCCTGAACCCTCCGGTGTCCAGCAGTGATCGGGTGATGTAGTGGCCCAGGTTTCGGAACCCCAACGCGGTGCCCGGCAGATGCTCCAGCCGCCTGTTGATCGCCTCGGTCGGTCCGTTGCTCGAACCCGGGTAATCGAAGAACGCCAGCACATCCGCCGCCCGCCGTTTCAGCGTCCTGCCCAGCGTGATCAGCTCCGTGAGCTGCTCGGGAACCCCGTGGCCCAGGGAAGCGATCACGGCCTGCATCTGCCGCTTCCCAGCTGCCCGGCCGGGGTCGCGGTAGGCGGCCACGATCCGCTGATACACGCCCCAGGTAACCTCGACCTCCACATGAGCGTCGCAGGCGAAGACCGCCTCCAACCGGGCGGCCTGGCGGCTGGTCAGCAGCCCGGCCCCGGTGTGCAGAACCCGCCGGATCCCGTAGATCGGATCCCTAGAACGTCCCCGGTGCCCCAGGGTGCCCTGCTGGATACGTTGGCGGCACTGATCGATCTTCTCCCCGGCCAGGGCCACAACGTGGAAGGGATCCATTACCGCCCTCGCGCGCGGAACCTCTTCGGCGGCGGCGGTCTTGTAGCCGGTGAAGCCGTCCATCGCCACGATCTCGATCTGGAACTCGGGCGTGCGGGCGCCCAGCCAGTGCTTGAAGACCTGCTTCGACCGCCCCGGGACCATGTCCAGCAAGCGCGAGGGGCCTGTACCCGTACGGATCGGGGTGAGATCGATGATCACCGTGACGTACTTCGAGCCGTGCCCGGTGTGGGACCAGACATGCTCGTCAACACCAATGGCCTGCACCCCGTTCAGTCGTGCGGGGTCCTGGATCAGCAGGCGGTGCCCGATCTGCAGCACGGCATCGTTCGCGGTGTTCCAAGCGACTCTCAGCCCGGCAGCAACACGCGTCATCGAGAGCCGATCGATCACCACGGCGCGCAGCGCCCACAGGGCAGCGTGGCGGGAGAGCTTCGCCCGCGGCTCAGCCGCCGCCGTGGTGTTCTGCCGCCAGGCAGCCGCGCAGTCAGGGCACCGGTAGCGGCGAATTCGCAGCTTCAGCTGCGTGGGCCGGTGCCCCAGCGGGACGTGGGCAAGGCGGCGGGTGACCGTGCCCCGCGAGATGCCAGCCTGACCGCAGTTCCGACACCACCGGTCGAGATCCTCGACAGCGCGGACTCGGCACTCCAGCACCGCCCGATCAGAGTCGATCCGCTGTCTGATGGTGGTGAGTCCGAGCTCATCGAGGCGGCAGAACGCGTCGAGATTGGGATCGGTGAAGGTAGCCTGGGGCACGTCGAGGCCTCTCGGATGGCAAGCGTAGGAACTTCCATCCTGGGGAGGCCTCGACGTCTACCCGGACACCACCACGCCGACCGCCTCCGTCCGGGCTACACCCTCATCTGTGAAGAGCCTCTTATAGGTATTCTGGTGCGGTGCCCCTCATACGAAGGGCGCATAGGCTTCAACCTCATGTGGTCGAATTTCGACTTACTTCGAAGGGGTCGGCGTGGTGGTAACCTGTCGACGGCCTTGCGAGTGCGGATTATGCGTCTTGTCTAGTTCCACGCCTGCTAACGGCATGGTTGAACCGTGACGTACAGCCGTCGCATCGTGGATCTTGACCTGGGTGACTTCTTTGGGGGAGATGGCAGTCCATACTCGGCGGTTCCAAGGCCTTGGGCAAAACCACAACTGCGTCGTCGTCGGCGTGGAGGTGACCTCGCGGCGGCTGTCAGCGATTCCGAAGGCAAGCACCTGCGCTGGCTGCGCGAACAGCTGGGGCCATGCTTCGTGGATCCTCTGATCTGCACGACAGAACCAGCTGCCTACAGGTGGAAGGACGACATCGCTGTGATGACGCTCGCCAGCTTCGGCTCCTGAGGGGCCTGTCGGCCTGGGCTGAGCCGGCTGAGGGCGAAGTGGACTCCCGGTTCTTCGCGTGGGGTGGATGGTGCCCGCAAGCGGGTTGAGCTCAGGTTTAACGTCTAGCGTTATTGACGGATTGCGTTATAGACTCGTCTCGTGATCAGATCCTTCGCCAGCAGGGACACGGAGCGACTGTGGAACCGTGAACGGGCGCGATCTATCGATCCGAGGATCCGTAGGGCGGCGTTGCGCAAACTAAGGCAAGTAGGCTCGGCGGTGTCACTGAGAGACCTTCGGAGCCCACCGGGGAACCGACTGGAGGCGCTGGTGGGAAGCAGGGCGGGGCAGCACACCATCCGCATCAATGACCAGTGGCGGATCTGCTTCACATGGACAGACGCAGGACCAGAGGAGGTCGAGATCGTTGACTACCACTGACAAGATCGAGCCGATCCACCCGGGAGAAGTTCTGATGGAGGACTTCATCGAAGAATTCGGCATCACGCAGAACAAGCTCGCCGTCGCCATCGGGGTGCCTCCCCGGAGGATCAACGAAATCGTGCACAGCAAGCGGGGGATCACCGCGGACACAGCCCTCCGTTTGGCGCGTTACTTCGGGACATCGGCCGAGTTCTGGCTCAATCTGCAGAGCCACTACGAGTTGGACTGCGCGGAGGATCGCGCGGGAGAACGAATTGCAGAGATAACCCCTCTTGCCGTTGCATGACTCCTGAACTGCCTCCTGCGGCTAACCCTGGAGAGCAGCAGCTGCAGTGCTCGCTCGCGTCGGCAACGTCCCCAGTGAGGGAGGCCCATGCCTGATCGTCGTCATGCGGCCCACCCCAGAGTGTTGATTGGTACCATAAACCTGTACCAGTCAACGTAGGGAAGGTACTCCATGTCCATCAGCGCCAGCGAGGCCCGCAAGACTCTCTTCCCGCTCATCGAGCGCGTGAACGAGGACCAGGAAGCCATCGAGATCGTCTCTCGGAAGGGCAACGCGGTGCTCATGCCCGCCGACGAGTACGCGGCGTGGCAGGAGACCGCCTACCTGTTCCGGTCGCCGTCGAACGCCCGCAGGCTTCTCGACGCCTACGATCGTGCCCGTGTCGGGAAGACCCAGGTCCACGAGCTCGACCGTTCCGACGAGTCGGTCAGCCAGGCTCGGGACGTCTGAATGCGGCTGGTCTGGGATGAGGCCGCCTGGGAGGACTACACGTACTGGCAGACCTCCGACCGGAGAATCCTCAAGCGGATCAACCTGCTCATCGATGCCTGCCTGCGCGAGCCGTTCGAGGGCATCGGCAAGCCGGAGCAGTTGAAGTACGGGGCGCGGGGCTCGTGGTCGCGGCGCATCAACGAGGAGCACCGGCTCGTCTACCTCGTGACTGGTGAGGATCTCGTGATCTTGCAGGCTCGATACCACTACTGAGCCGGGCTGAACTGTCGTTGTTCGGATCGGTTGTGCCAGGTGACTTTGTGGCCGACGCTTATGGCGAATTTCTGGGATGCCCGAGAAGATTGTCCGACCCTTCATTGGTGAGGAATGTTGCTGTGCCCGATGAAGCCCCGTTCCTTCACCGACTGGCATCCGGCCTTTGACCCCCTGCCTATGGTCACCCGATGAATGGTGACGGGAAACACGAATCAGGTCGCCGCCGCATGCCCGGGGAACCGTTTTTCCCCTGGTCCCGGGTCTAAAATTGAGGCAAGAAGGGTCTCACACCGGAGCGACACTCGGAGGCAGAAATGTCCGGCCATCAGGTTGATTCCACCCACGAATCCAGAACCATGAGCCGAGACACTGTCTCGATGCTCTGGAAGTTCGGGCTCATGCTCCTCGTGGGTGCGGTGATCTTCTTCATCCCGGCACCCGAGGGCGTGGACCCCCGCGGCATGCACATGCTCGGCATCTTCGTCGCGACCATCCTGGGGCTCATCCTGCAGCCCCTGCCCACCCCCTCGGTGGCGCTGATCGGGCTGGCCACGGCCATGATCACCGGCGCCATGGACGTCAAGGGCGGGGAGGCGCTGAGTGGATTCTCCAACTCCGCGGTGCTGCTCATCGTCGCGGCGTTCTTCATCGCGGACGGATTCCTGCTCACCGGGCTGGGCCGCCGCATCGCCCTGATGTTCCTCTCCGTGCTGGGCAAATCGCCCCTGGGCATCGCCTACGGCATGGCCGTCACGGACCTTCTGCTCGCACCGGCCACGCCGTCCAACACGGCCCGCGCCGGTGGCGTGATCTATCCGATCGTCCGCTCCGTCGCCGAGGTCCAGGGCTCCACCCCGGACACCGACGAGTCCCGCAGGAAGCTCGGCTCCTACCTCACGTTCACCGCCGCCCACGTCAACGTGATCACCAGCGCCATGTTCATCACCGCCATGGCCGGCAACCCGCTGGCCGTGGCCTCCGCGGAGAAGCTCGGCGTCCACATCTCCTGGGGCCAGTGGGCCCTGGCCGCGCTGATCCCCGGCCTCGTGAGCCTGGCGGTGGTCCCGTGGCTGCTCATGAAGATCTACCCGCCCACGCTGAAGAGCACGCCGGAAGCACCCACCATGGCCCGCAGCGAGCTGCAGAAGATGGGGTCCATGACCCGCGGCGAGATCATCATGGCGGCCACGTTCGTACTGCTCCTGTTGCTGTGGGTCTTCGGCACGGCCATTGGCGTCAACGCCACCACGGCGGCCTTCGTCGGCATTGCGGTGCTGCTGGTGACCAAGGTGCTCACCTGGAACGACATGGCCAAGAACGGCTCCGCCTGGAACACCCTGATCTTCTTCGCGGTCCTGGTGGGCATGGCGGAGAACCTGAACAACCTGGGAGTCATCACCTGGATCGGCTCGGTGGTTTCCGGTGCCGTCGGTGGCATGCCCTGGGCTGTTGCCTTTGCCATCCTGGCGCTCGTCTACTTCTACGCGCACTACATGTTCGCCTCGAACACCGCGCAGATCGTCGCCATGTACGGCGTGTTCCTGGGCGCGGCCATCACCGCCGGTGCCCCGCCGATGTTTGCGGCCCTCGCTCTCGGCTTCATCGGCAACCTCTTCGGCGCCATCAGCCACTACGCGTCCGGCCCGTCCGGCGTGGTCTACGGCTCCGGGTACGTCAAGGTCTCCGAGTGGTTCAAGGTCGCCTTCATCATGTCCGTCGCGATCATTGTCATCTGGACCGTGGTGGGCACCGGCTGGATGTGGGTCCTCGGCGACCTCGCCATGTAGTCCGCACGGCGAACCCGGCCAGCACGACGACGCTCGCTACCCTCCCAGGGGCACCGAGCGTCGTCGTCTGTCGTCGGGGGAGCGGGTCAGTCGTCCTTGTTGCGCAGCACCTGCCGCAGCTTCTCCCGATTGAGCCCGGCGATCGCGGTGATCGGGATACCCGCGGGGCACACCTCCGCGCACTCGCCGTAGACCGAGCACGGGCCGAACTCCTCCTCGGCGGCGCGCGTGATGCCCTTGGCCCGGCGGCTGCGCTCCTTCTGGCTGGAGGGCAGCGTGGCCAGGTGCATCGTCTTGGACCCGGCGAACAGCTGCGCGGAACCGTTGGGGCACGCGGCCACGCACGCACCGCAGCCGATGCACGCTGCCAGGTCCAGGGCCCACTCCGCGGACTCGTGGGTCACGGGAATGGCGTCCGCATCCGGGGCGGTGCCCACGGAGGTGGACACGAAGCCACCGGCCTCGATCACCCGGTCCAGGGCGCTGCGGTCCACCGCGAGGTCCTTGACCACGGGGAACGCCCCGCTGCGGAACGGCTCGAGCTGCACGGTGGCGCCGTCCTCGAAGGAGCGCAGGTGCTGCCGGCAGGACGGCGTCTTTTCCTGGGGGCCGTGGGGCCTGCCGTCCACGGTCACGCCGCACGCACCGCAGATGCCCTCGCGGCAGTCCGAGTCGAACGCCACGGGGTCCTCACCGCGGGCCACGAGGTCGTCGTTGAGCTTGTCCAGGGCCTCCAGCAGCGAGAACTCGGGCCCCACGCCCTCCAGCGGGTACTCCTCGAAGTGCCCGTCCTCGGCGCCGGACTCCTGCCGCCAGACTTTCAGCGTGAGTTTCATGAGGATGGTCCTCTCATCGGTAGTCGCGGGTCTCGGGCGGGACGCTGGGGAACTCCAGGTGCTCCTGGTGCCGCACGTAGCGCGGACCGGGCGCGGCGGCGTCGTCGGACGCGGTGCGTTCCCAGGCCGAGGCGAAGAGCCAGTGGGCGTCGTCGCGCTGGGCCTCGCCGCCCTCGGTCTGGTGCTCGTCCCGGAAGTGCGCGCCGCAGGACTCGTCCCGGTCCAGCGCGTCCAGGCACATGAGCTCGGCCATGTCGAGGTAGTCGGCCACGCGCCCGGCCCGTTCGAGCTCCTGGTTGAAACCGTCCGGGCGGCCCTGCACGCGCAGGTCCGTCCAGAACTCCTCGCGCAGCGCGCGGATGCCCTCCAGGCCCTCGACGAGGCCCTCGGCGGAGCGGGTGACCCCGCACTTCGCGTAGAGCAGGTCTCCCAGGCGGCGGTGGAAACGCTCGGGGCCCTGGGTGCCGCCGATGTTGATCAGGGCCTGCACGCCGGCCTCGGCCTCGGCCACCGCGGCGCGCACGGCGTCGTCGTCCACCGACAGCTTTCTCTTGCCCAGCAGCGGGGCCAGGTAGTTGGGCACCGAGTAGGGGAGCGTGAACCAGCCGTCCACGCACGCCGAGAGCAGCGAGTTGGCGCCCAGGCGGTTGGCCCCGTGGTAGCCCCAGCCGGCCTCGCCGCCCACGAACAGGCCGGGGACCGACGTCATCATGTCGTAGTCGCTCCACAGCCCGCCCATGGCGAAGTGCGCGCCGGGCGCAATGCGCATGGGCTCCTTGTACGGGTCCTCGCCCGTGGCGTCCGAGTACATCTCGAAGAGGTTGCCGTAGCGCTCGGCGATCACTTTCTTCCCAAGCCGCTCGATCGCGTCCCGGAAGTCCAGGTACACCGAGTTCTTCAGGGGCCCGACGCCGCGGCCCGCGTCGATCTCGGTGCGCGCCGCACGGCTGGCGACGTCACGGGGCGTGAGGTTGCCGAAGGCCGGGTACCGGCGTTCCAAGTAGTAGTCGCGCTCGTCCTCGGGAATGTCGTTGGGTGCGCGGTCGTCGCCCGGCTGCACGGGGACCCAGATGCGGCCGTCGTTGCGCAGGGACTCGCTCATCAGCGTGGTCTTGGACTGCCACTCGCTGGAGACGGGCAGTGCCGTGGGATGGAACTGGATGAAGCACGGGTTGGCGAACAGCGCGCCCCGCCGGTGGGCCCGGAACGCGGCCGTCACGTTCGAGTTCTTGGCCAGGGTGGAGCGGTAGTACACGTTGCCGTAGCCGCCGGTGGCCAGCACCACGGCGTCGCCGGTGACCGCGGAGATCTTTCCCGTGACGAGGTCGCGCACCACGATGCCCTGGGCGCGGCCGTCCGCGACGATCAGGTCCAGCATCTCCGTGCGCGTGTGCAGGTTCACCTGCCCCGTGGAGACCTGCCGCAGCAGCGCCTGGGCGGCGGCCACCTGCAGCTGCTGACCTGTCTGCCCGCGGGTGTAGTACGTGCGGGAGACCTGCACGCCACCGAACGAGCGGGTGGCCAGCTGGCCGCCGTACTCGCGGGCGAAGGGCGCACCGATCGCGTTCATGTGGTCGATGACCCGCACGCTCTCCTCGGCCAGGCGCCAGGCATCCGCCTCACGGCCCCGGAAGTCTCCGCCCTTGACGGTGTCCTTCACGAACCGGGCCACGGAGTCGTTGTCCACCGTGCGGGCGCGGGCCGCGTTGATGCCGCCCTGGGCCGCCACCGAGTGCGCTCGCCGCGGGGCGTCGTGGAACGTGAAGGACTCCACGTTGTACCCGAGCTCCCCGAGGGCCGCGGCGGCGCCCGCCCCCGCGAGACCCGTGCCGACCACGATGACCGTGAACTTGCGGCGGTTCAGCGGCGAGACCAGGCGGTAGTGCAGCCGCCGGTCCGCCCAGATCTGGGACGCGGGAACTTGCGTGTCGAGACCGGGGAGGTCCGAGCCCACGGTGCGCAGCTCCTCGAGCAGGGCCTGCGCTGAGCCAGTCGTGGATGGAGTCATCACTGAATCACTCCCAGCAGAACCACGAGGGGGATGGTCACGTTGCCCACGCAGACGGCGATCGCCACCAGCCCGGCCACCCAGGCCGCGACCTGGCGCAGCCGCCTGCCCGTGGCACCGAGGTCGTTGGCGGCGGTCCACGTGCCGTGGGCCACATGCACGGTGAGCACGAGCATGGTGAGGATGTAGAAACCGGAGACCAGGGGACGTTGGAAGCTGGCGACCAGGTTGGCATAGGCCGAACCCGCCTCGAACGTGTCCGTGGCCGCGGGTTGTGCACCCAGGGTGAGGTCGAGGACGTGGAAGACCACGAACAGCAGGATCACGATGCCCGTGCCCAGCATGGACCGCGCCATCCAGGCTTCGCCGCGCGTCAGCCCGGAACGGCGGAACGGCCCGCGGGCACGGCGGGCGCGTGTCCACAGCAGGAGTCCGCCCCCGACGTGCAGGACCAGACTGGTCACCAGCACCGCGCGGAGGATCCACAGCACGCCCTCGTAGGGAACCAGCGGCATCAGCAGCTCGCGCAACCAGTGGGCGTAGTGGTCGAACTCCTCCTGGCCCCGGTAGATGTGCAGGTTGCCGTACATGTGGACGAACACGAATCCCACGAAAATGAGCCCGGTGAGAGCCATGGTGGTTTTCGCCGCGAAATTGGATATCGGCAGTCTTCTGCGCGGCGGGGACGCTGTTTGTTGCCGCCTCTGCAGGGTTGCCGTCATGACTGTCCTTCCCCCGTGCCTGAACTGCGTCCACGATGTCGCCGACTGTGAATTCCACGCTACTCCTGGCAGGGGTGCAGAGTGCTGATTGCCGTGCATCCACCGGGGGTGTGAGGACTGCTGCTGGGAGAAAAGATCAGCGATCGGTGATTCCAGGATGTGCGCAATTCAAGTGTGGTCATTGGATTTAGCGGCGCACAGGTGTCTGCAGCAGCTGCGCCGCACGATCGGTCAGTGCCCGGACGTCCAGGTACGGCACCACAACGTGGCCGTCCACCTGTTCGTGCAACCACCGGGAGGGGGTCCGCAGCCCGGCGGTGTCACCCGGCGGCAGTTCCACCATGCGGCGTCCGAGGTTGTCGTGGACGAGCAGTGTGCGGCCGCTCTCGGCGAGGGCCTGGATCAGGCGCTCGCCGTAGGGCGCGGGAATGGCCAGGAGGGACTCGGGGGAGATCCAGTCGACGACGACGCGGTCCCCGGCCGCGAGGCGGGCGAGGTGGCCAATGGCGTACGCGTCGTACGTGGGATCGCGTCGCTGGTAGAAGGGGAGGTCGTGCTCCGGTGGCAGCACGATCTCCACGCTCCCGATCGTGTGGTGCTGCTCCCGGCCGCGCCAGGTGCGCCAGCGCACGCCGACCGGGTTTATGACGTAGCCGAGCATGCGCCTGATGAAGCGCTTTTTACGGACGGTCAAGGCCATTGGGGGACAAACCTTCTGTCGGACAAAGGCGGCGGCGGCGCGCGGTGCGGCCGTGACGGAACGATCCGCCTCGCGCGTCACGATACTGCCACGGGTGGGGGAGAGCACCTTTGGCTGACCGCGGTGAATGCCGTCGCCCTGGGCCGCCAGCTCTGACAGCCGTGAACCGAGCGGCCCAGGGCACCGTGTGGATCGGTTGCCGACGGCAACCAATAGGAGAGCCACCGCGGCCCGCGACGTGGACAGTCAGTAGGGCTTTGACCCGCTCCCAAAAAGACTTTGTGGGCTCCCTTGGATTTTTGGGGTAAAGCCAATAACAGGGAGAGATGTCACGACCGAGCACGGATGGTTGGTGCCCAGCATCAGGGGCCAGCGTCTGTGAGTCTTTCTGTGGTTACGAGCCAGGGTGAGTGATGAAACCGAGGTCGTGGTACAGCTTCATGGCGGCAGAGGAGGTGCCCTCTCCGAATCGCAGACTGAGGGCGGGATCGCCTGCGGCAACACATGTGGCGATGGCGTGTTGCAGGAGAGCTCGTCCAGCCCCCACGCGTCGGGAACTGGGGGACACGAACAGCTCAATGATGAACGGGCCATCGAGATGCTTGTCCCAGATCGAGCGCTCCACCACCATGACAGCGCCGACGAGCCGGTTTCCACGCCAGGCGCTTGCGCTGGCGTCGAGTCGCAGACGCCCGTAGTCCCCGCAGAATGTGGACTCGATGTCTTTACGGGCGGCCCCCACATCGTCGACGGCAACCCCTCGGGGGTAGCTGTCAAAATACACTTCCGCCAGGGCGGCTGTGTCGACCGCCTCCAGAGGACGGATTCCGATTTGGCTCGACTGGCGATCAACGCTCGCGCTGACAGTCGGCGCAAGGGACAGACGCAAAAGATCTGAGGGCATGATTGTTCCGTTCTGGGTATGGGGATGCAGAGAGTGAGCAACTCAGCGACGGAACATGTGCACGATTCTAGTGAGGAGCCGTTCAGGAACAAGACGCTCTAGCAACCTTGAGCGCAAAGAAAGACGTTTCCCCACCCGCGGATCTGTGCTAGACATGTGACCGTCCACACGGGAGCCCCAGACACGGGGGCTGAGATCGGGCCAGTGCTGCCCGAGACCGTCGAACCTGAACCGGCTCGTACCGGCGTAGGAAGTGTGGAACGGCCATGTCTGCACATGCCCCCACACACGCAGCACCACCCCTGGAAACCAGTCCGAGCAGCAGGAGTCCCACCGCCTCAGCTGGGTCGAGGACACGGAGCACGGCATCCAGGTTCCGGTCACGGAGATCCACCAGCTGGACGCCCCGGACGGCACACCCAATGACCCGTTGCGGGTGTACCGCACCATGGGTCCGGGCAGTGTCCCGGAGGAGGGGCTGGAGCCCTGGCGGGCGCCGTGGATCGAGGAGCGCGACGACACGGGGGTCCACGAGGCCCGCGGTCGGAAGCTCGAGGACGACGGCCGCAGCGCCGTGCGCCGCGGTGCACCGTCGCAGCAGTGGCGGGGGAGGAAGCCGGAGCCCCGGCGGGCCCGGCCCGGCAGGACGGTGACCCAGATGCACTACGCGCGCCGCGGCGTCGTGACCCCGGAGATGCGCTTCGTGGCGCTGCGGGAGCAGTGCGACGTGGAGCTGGTGCGCCAGGAGGTGACCGCCGGCCGCGCGGTGATCCCCCTGAACGTGAACCACCCGGAGTCCGAGCCCATGGTCATCGGGCGCCAGTTCCTGGTGAAGGTGAACGCGAACATCGGCAACTCGGCGGTGACCAGCTCCATCAGCGAGGAGGTGGCCAAGCTGGAATGGGCCGCCAAGTGGGGTGCGGACACGCTCATGGACCTCTCCACGGGCAACGACATCCACACCACGCGCGAGTGGATCCTGCGCAACTCGCCCATTCCCATCGGCACGGTGCCCATCTACCAGGCGCTCGAGAAGGTGGACGGGGACGCCAACGACGCCGCCCAGTTCGCCGAGCTGACCAAACGTGCCTGGGAGCACGACGTGCAGGTGATGGTGGAGGGTCCCGGCCACATCCCGCTGCACAAGACCCGCGAGAACGTGGAGCGCCAGCAGGAGCTGTGCGACGGCGCGCCGTTCTACACGCTGGGCCCGCTCGCCACGGAACGGGACGACGCGCTGTCCAAGGCGCGCTCCGAGTTCCGCTGGCGGGACCAGTTCGGGCTGGGCCTGGACCCGGTCACCGCGCAGGAGTACCACGACGAGACCCTGCCCGCCGAGCCCGCCAAGACCGCCCACTTCTGCTCGATGTGCGGGCCCAAGTTCTGCTCCATGCGCATCTCGCAGGACATCCGGGACACCTACGGCAGCGCCGACAACCAGGCGGCGATCGCGGGCATGCAGCGCAAGAGCCAGGAGTTCCTGGCGGTCGGAGGGCAGGTCTACCTCCCGGAGCCCGCGCTGCGGGAGCCGGACACGGCCACTCCCTGACACGCAGGACGACGCCGCTCGGCCGGGTGTGCGTCCAGCCCACCGCGGGTGCCCGCTCGGATCCCGGGCGGGCACCCGCGGTGGCAGGCCCTCGTGGCGCTGCTCGTGTTCCGCATTCCCGCCTCTGCGGTGGTCGGCGCCGGTGTTCCCGCTCATTGCGCCCGTGACCGACTGGATCGGCGTGTTCCTCACGGGGTCGGTGGTCAACTACAACACCCTGTTCGGCCCGCTCCAGGTGGCCATCGCGCAGGGCATCGGTGCGAGCCCCGCCCTGCTGGTGGGCACCAACACCGCCGGGCAGGCCTCCGCCGCGATGCCCGCCCTCACGCCGGTGCGGGCCGCCGTTCGCCCGGGACGGTGTCCCACGGGTGATACTGGGTTCTCCGACCAGCCTCCCGAGGAGCCCGTCATGGCACAGTCACTGGCCACCTGCATCGCCCCGCCGGGTCCGCGCCTTCGGTTCCTTCGCGCGGAGGACGCACCGCAGGTCCTGGCGGCGTTCGTTTCCGACCCGGAGATGGCTCGTCAGGGGACCGTTCGAACCCTTGTGGAAGCCGAACAATACGTCCGCACTGTCAGCGATCCCGCATCAGGCGCTGCCTGGGCGCTGTGCGAGGGGTCGATTCTCGTGGGCCTCATTGGCATCACCATCGACGAGCAGAACAAGAGCGGCTGGTTCTGGTACTGGACGGCCGTCAGCGCGCGGGGCCGGGGATGGACCGCACGGGCAGCGGCCACGGTTGCCGACTGGGCGTTGTCAGAGCGTGGTGTGGAACGACTGGAGCTGGGCCATCGAGTGAACAACCCGGCGTCCGGGGCTGTCGCCCGGTCCGCCGGCTTCGTGAGGGAGGGGACGGAACGGGGAAAGTTCTTGATCGACGGGGCCCGTGTGGATGTGGAGACCTACGGGCGGCTCGCGTCTGATCCCTGGCCCACATAGTCGTCTGTCCCGTTTGTCGAGGCGCTCGCGGAGAGTGAGGCGCGTCCCGGGCCAGGGGCGCTCGGGTGACGTGGTGAGCTGAAGACCTCGAGCGTCGTCATCGCGCGCGCTTCCTCGTGAGATTGCCGGCGCGCAGGCGCCCCACGTCGCTCTCCAGGGGATCAACCGCGTGGACGGCGATGTCCAGGATGCCCAGCGCGCGCAGCACCTGGGCCACGTTGCCGAAGCCGACGCCGGGATCGCCCTTCTCCACCCGGCGCAGTGTGTCGCGTGTGATGTCCGCGCGCTCGGAGACCTGCTGCGCGGTCAGGTTCAGCACCAGCCGCCAGCCGCGGATGTGCGCCCCGAACTCGGCCATCTGCCGTTCGATGTGGTAGCCGGCCATGACCCCCTCCTCGCTGTCAATGACGAGAATAACAGTCACTAGCACTCTTTGTGGCGAACAACGTCGTCATTGTTCCATCGTGCGAGAGCCACGAGTGGCAGTCCGGGTGGAGCGGGTCAGTCCTGGACCGACGGCGCGGTGAGCCAGTCCACCAGACCCGGCCACACGGCGTCGGCGGCGGAGCGGCGGAATAGACCGTGGTGCCCGATCCGTGCGACCCCCAGCTGCTCCGGGGTGAACGTGCGGTGTTCCACGGACGCCGAGGTGAGCCGATCGGTCAGGGCGCGCATCTGGGCGGGGCTGGCCCACGGGTCGTCGGACGCGCCCAGGGCGAGCACCTGCTGGGTCACCGAGGCGGCGCGGGACGTGGCCTCCATGGACGGGTCGTCGAAGAAGTAGCCCGGGCGGCGCGCCCAGGCGCCCCACTCGATCATCGCCGCGGTGGGCATGTCCTCCCCGATGCCCAGCCGTCTGCCGGGCATGTAACCCAGCGCCCGGCTCAGAGCGGGGCCCACGGCATGCAGCATGGCGGCCACGCGCAACCGCTCGGCGCGCGGCGCAATGGTCCTGGTGTGCGCCAGGTGGGAGGAGACCACCGCGAAGCGGTCCAGGCCCTCGATGCCGTGCCCGAGCACCATGGCGTGGCCGCCGATGCTGTGGCCCACGGCCATGACCGGCAGGTCCGGGAAGCGCTCGCGGGTCCACGCGGCGACCGCGGGGACGTCCCCACCCATCCAGTCGCGCATGCGGATCTCCCGATGCTCGCGAGGGTTCCCGGACGCGCCCGTGCCGCGGTAGTCGTACGTCACGGCGGCGAGCCCGCGCGATGCGAGGTACTGCGCGAACCCGGTGTAGAACCGCTCGGGAGTGGCCGTGGCGGGGTGCACGACGACGACGCCGCTCGGGCCCTCCGCGGGCAGCCACAGGTGGCCGGCCACGGTGCCGGACCCCACGGGGATGCGGAGGTTTTCGCGGTCGTCGGCTGCGGGGGAGTCCCGGTGATCAGACATGGAAGTCACTCTAGAGTGCTTCAGCACCGGGGCGGTCTGCCGCCCGCGCCCCCGAGGGTTGTCGGAAGCGGGTCTGCGAAGGGTTGCCCCCTGAACGGGTCCGTGCGCCTGTAAATTTTTACAGTGCACGTAAAGTGCACTATGTTGCATTATATGGCGACCACCCCGGACACCCTCGCGCGCGCCATCGGCGAGCGCGTGAGACATGAACGCACCACCCACGGCTGGACCCTGGACCGGTTGGCGGAGCAGGCCGGCGTGAGCCGGCGCATGCTCGTCAACGTGGAGCAGGGATCCGCGAACCCGAGTGTCGGCACGCTGCTGCGGCTCGCGGACGCGCTGGGGGTCGGCCTTCCGGCGCTCGTGGAGCCGCCCGCGCAGTGGACGGCCAGGGTGACCCGCGCCGGTGACGGGGCTCTGCTGTGGCGCGGGGACCACGGCGGCCGCGGCGTGCTCGTGGCCGGCACCGAACCGCCGGACGTGGTGGAGCTGTGGGACTGGACCCTGGCCCCCGGTGAGCGCCACGCGAGCGAGGCGCACAGCGCCGGCACGCGTGAGCTCCTGCAGGTCCTGGAGGGTTCCGTGCTCGTCGAGGTCGGCGACGAGTCCCACGCGCTCGACGCCGGGGACGCCCTGACGTTCCCAGGCGACGTCGACCACTCCTACGCCCACACCCACGGCTCCACGGCCCGGTTCTCGCTCTGCGTGTTCGAGCCGGGCGTGGGGCACACGCGCACCCCGGAGGCACCGCATGCATGACGACCGCTCACCCCACCCGTTCCTCGCCCGCTGCGCGATCGACCCCGCCGTGGCCGAGCTGCGCCCGGACTACCGCGCCCTGCTGATGGTCGTGGACGGCCTCGACGCACGTGCCGCCTCGCCGGCCGCGGACCGGATGATCGCCCGGGCCGAGACCCGCGCGCGAGAGCTGCTGGCCGGCGCACCCGTGGTCGAGCTGCCCCACATCGCCGCGTGGCGGGACGCGTACCGCGCGTTCGGCGCCAAACCGCAGCGCACCCGCAACAGCCTCGAGGCCCTCACCCGCCGCGCCGAGGGCGGGCTGCCCCGCGTCAACGCCCTCACGGACATCTACAACGCCGTCTCCGTGCTGCACCAGATCCCCCTGGGCGGCGAGGACCTCGCCCGCTACCGCGGGCCCGCACGACTGGTGCGCGCCACGGGGGACGAGGCCTTCGACACGAGCGCCGACGGCGCGGACGTGGTCGAGCACCCGGACGCGGGCGAGGTGGTGTGGCGCGACGACGCGGGGGTCACCTGCCGGCGCTGGAACTGGCGCCAGGGCCGCCGCACGGCGCTGTCGGACGGCACCCGCTCGGCCCTGTTCATCATGGACGCCCTCGCCCCGGTGGACGACGCCGCGCTGAGCGCCGCGGGGGACGACCTCGCCGAGGCGCTGGCCACCCTGGGCGATACCGTCACGGTGTCCCGCACCGTGCTGCGGGCCTCGTGAGCACCCGCCGCACGCTCGACGGGCTGCCACCGTGGACGCTGGCCGTGACGGCCATGCTCGCCGTGCAGCTCTCCAACGCGCTGTCCGTGCCGGTGATCGGGCAGGTGGGCCCGGCCGGCACCGCGTGGCTGCGCATGTGCTTCGGGGTGGTGTTCCTGTGGCTCCTCGCCCGCCCGGCCATCGGCTCCCTGCGGCGGCAGGACATCCCGGCACTGCTCGCGCTGGGGGTGGCCACGGGGTTCATGACCACGTTCTTCCTGGCCGCCGTGGACCGCATCCCCCTGGGCACGGCCGTGGCGGTCGAGTTCCTCGGGCCGCTCACCGTCGCCGGGGTGACGAGCAGGCGCCGCTCGGCACTCGTGTGGCCGGCCCTGGCCTTCTGCGGCGTGGTGCTGCTGAGCGAGCCGTGGCGCGGGAGCATCGACCCGGCTGGTCTCGGTTTCGCGGTGGCCGCCGGCACGTGCTGGGCCCTCTACAACGTGCTCACCCAGCACGTGGGGGACAGGCTCTCCGGCATCAGCGGCCTCTCGCTCACCATCCCGGTCGCGGCCGTGGCCACCCTGCCGGTGGGTCTGCCGCAGGTCCTTGGCGGGGAGCTCGTGTGGTGGGTCCTGCCCGCGGCCGCGGGGATCGCCCTGATCACGCCCGTGCTGGCATTCGGACTGGAGATGCTCGCGCTGCGCCGGATGACCCACACGGCATTCGGCACGCTGCTGTCCGTGGAGCCGGCGTTCGGCGTGCTCATCGGGCTGCTCGTGCTGGGCCAGGCACCCGCGCCGGTGCAGGTCGTGGGCATCACCGTCGTCGTGCTCGCCGGGATCGCCGCGCAGCGCGGCGGGCGGCGGGATGCGCGGCCCCGCTCTTCCGCGCCTCCTGCACCGACGGCATCCGGAGCGGCCTGATCCCGGACGGCGCCGCCGGGGCCGGGGTGTGGCGGACGACGTCGCCGGGGCCCGCCGCGGCCTCCCCGCCGTCGTGCCGACACCCGCGCGGCCGGGTGGGGCGTCGGGGGCGGGGCGTCGCGGTGGGCTACGGGGCGTAGAAGGCGGCGGCGTTGTTCCAGAACACGTCCGCCACCTCACCGGGGGAGAGGGCCGCGCGGATCACCTCGAGGTCCTCGTCCCGGAACGGGCGGCGCGCGCGGGTGGAGGGCGGGTCCGTGCCGGCCATGAGCGCCGTCGGGTCCGTGTCCATGATCGCCCGGATGGTGGCGGTGGGGTCCAGCTCCACCCGGCCGAAACCGGTGGCCTTGACCTTCACCCCCTGCGCCACGAGTCGCAGGAGGGTGGGAAGGCCGTCCGCGTGCATGCCCAGGTGGTCGATGCTCGCGGCGGGGAGGGCGGCGATCCGGTGGGAGAGGTCGGCGTCGATGCTGCGGGCGTCGATGTAGAACTCCGCGTGCCAGCCCGCGAGATCGTGCACCCGCCGTGCCAGCCGCTCGAGCTCGTCGAGGTCCGCCGAGCCACCGCGGGCCACGTTGAAGCGCACGGCCCGCACGCCGGCGTCGTGCAGCTCCCGGATCCGCCGATCGGTGGTGTCCACCGGGATCTGCGTGACACCCACGAAGCCCGGGCCCAGCGCCCGCAGCGCGGCGACGAGGTAGCCCTGGTCCAAGGCCTGGAACGATCCGGAGACCACCGCCCCGCCGGCAATGCCCAGCCCCTCGGTGCGCTCGCGGTAGTCAGCCACCGTGAACGGCCCGGGCACGAACCCGTCGTTCGCCACGAGCGGGTGGGCGGGGTCGATGATGTGCAGGTGGGAGTCGAAGACTTGCTGGGTCATGGAAGCTCCTTTCGAGGTGCACGTCGGCCGCCTGCTCCGGCGACGACGCGCACCACCGCCCCGAGGACGGCGAGCCCCCCGGCCCCGGCAAGCGCCGCGACGCCGTGCTGCGCGCCCGCCGCGCCGCCCACCACGTATCCGGCGACCAGGCAGCATGTCACGATCCAACGGTACGCGGCCCAGCAGCGCGCCTGCTCGGTCAGCGGAACCGCGGTGAGGATGATCCGTGACACCGCCGCGTTGAAAGCGCCGTTGGCCGCGCCCCCGATCCCGAAGAGCGGGGCGGCGGCGCCGAAGCCGGGCAGGAAGCACGCGAGCACCAGGAAAACGGCGCCCATGCACGCGGCGCCGGCGACGAGCAGCGGCGTCGCCCGCCCCCGGACCCGGCCCGCAAACTGGCCCCCCGCCACGAGGCCGACACCCCACAGGCCCCACGCGAGGCCCACGTGCGCCGATGTCCAGGCGGCTGGACCGGTGAGCACGAAGACCCCGGCCACACCCTCCAGGGAAGTGGCGAACACCGTCCACGCCAGGAGCAGGAGGCCGGCGACCCCGAACGATCCCGGCGCGGCCAGGCGGGAGAATCCCAGGAGGACTCCACCCCGAGCGGAGGAGTCCAGGGGCACCGGCGCCCGCCCGGTCACGGCGAGCGCCACGACCGCCAGCAGGAGGAAGCTCGCCGCGTCGACCAGCAGCAGGGGCGCCACGCCGTTCATGCCGAAGGCCACCCCACCGAGTGCGGCCCCGGCGGCCTGCGACAGCCCGTTCACCGTGGCCAGGTGCCCGCCCGTGCGCTGGTGGTTGCGGCTGTGCCGCGCGATGAGCTTGTTCGCCACGGGGCCGGTGAGGGCCGCGACGGCGCTGGTCAGCGCGACGCACAGCACGATCACGGCATCCCGTTGCAGCACGGCCATGGTGATGAACAGCAGGCCCTGGACCAGCAGGGAGGCCGGCCACCACCACCAGCGCAGCGACCTGTCCGCGATGACCCCTCCGAACAGTCCGAGCGCCAGTGCGGGAACGGACTGGGCCAGGAGGATCGCCGCCAGCAGCTGCGGGGAGCCCGACCGGGCGGCGCGCAGGGAGAACGCGATCGCGGCGATGTCGTCCCCGCACGTGGACAGCAGCAGTCCCGCGAGCAGCACCGTGAGGCGGATGCCATCGCGTGTGGTCCCGGCGCTCACCGGGTCCGGTTGCGCAGGTGCGTGGGGAGCCAGAGGGCTTCCCACTCGGGGGTCTCCTGCCTGATGGACACCGGCCGCTCGGGCACCTCGGTGGGGAGCCAGTACACCCCCGGCTCGCGCTCCAGGTACCCGTAGTTCACGAGTTCCCGGCGCCAGAACGCGACATCCGCCACGGTGGTCCGCAGGATCTCGTTGATCTCGGACTCGGAGTAGGTGCGTCCGGCGGGGATCAGCGAGAGCAGGTGCAGCAGCACGAACACGCGGGCACGCCTGCGGGCCGGGACGGACACCACTCGACCGTCCTGCACGAAGCGCCCGAGCATCCTGCGGTACTCGGCCTCGGCGCGGCGCCACTGTTCGGACGACGCCGCGTCGGGGGCCGTGGGAGCGGACGCGTCTCCGGTCGGCGTGGGCTGCGCGGCAGGGAATGGCTCCGGCACAGAAGAGGACGCACGGGGTGCGCGGAGGGAGGAACCGGGCGCCGCGGCGTCGTCGTGCTCGCGCAGGAGGTCGGCGCGGGCGGCCGTGTAGGGCTGACCGGTGGCGCGCATGCGGGCGCGGACCAGGTCCTTGAAGTCGCTGCTGTGGGTCATCTCGTACCTCGACCGCGCACACCATCCCCAGCATGATCGCCCGGTCGGACGAGGAATGACGGCAACGGACGACCCGAGAATTCTCTCCCCTTCGCCTCGGCGCGGGAGCTGGGGTCCGTGCGCGGGCTGGGCGCTGGGTCACGCCGTCTGGTGGCGAGTATGCCACAGCGGGCGGGGGGAGTTTGTCCCGGTGTCAGTGGTGCAGGGCGGAGAAGCCGGAGCCGGCCATCCAGATGCCCACCAGCGCGGCAACCCACAGGAGCGTGATCTTCGCTTCCCGTTCCAGTGTGGGGATCAAGGCCTCCAGGCGCGGCCAGATGCGCTCGCCGAGCACGGTGGCGCCGCCGATGAGCACGAGCGCGGGCAGGATCATCACGAGGCAGTAACCGGCCAGCAGGGCGATCCGCGCGGGCCACCCGATGTTCATGGCGGTGATGATGCCGTTCGCCGCCAGGTACGGAACCATGGTCGCCGCCTCCGTCAGGGCGGCGCCGGCTCCCAGCGCGATCATGGCACCCGGGTGGAGCGAACGCGGAGGTGTGCGGGCACCCTGCCGCTTCACGGGGTCCGGGGCGAGGACCCCGTAGGCGAACAGCCCGATCCCCGAGATCAGCTTGAACCACTGCGCGGGGGCACTGCTCCACACGTCCTGCGCCGTGTCGGCCAGCAGCTCGAATCCCAGGGCAAGGGCGATTCCCAGGGCGAAGTAGATCACGACCACCGTGGCGAAGTAGAAGGCCAGGGGGAGGACGTCCACCCGTCGACGGGAGATGACGAGCACCAGAGGGATCACCAGGGTGCCGAGACTCATGCTGTCCAGCAGGGCCAGGCCGATCAGCGCCAGCACGTCTCCCATGTCCGCTCCCGTCATGTTCCGGCATCCCTCATACGAATGTACGAGAGCATCTCACCATACAATCGTACGAGAGGTGAAGGGGCCATGACGGAGGAACACGAGAAGTCAGGCGTGCTGCCCACGCAGGAACGGATCGCGGACGCCGCCATCCGTGTCATCGCCCGCCGCGGTTTCGACGTGGTGAGTATGCGCAGCGTGGCCCAGGAATCCGGACTGTCGGCGGGGACGGTGCAGTACCACTACACGACGCGCCAGGACCTGCTGGTCGCGGCGCTGACCCGTTCCGTGGAACGCCAGGTCCAGCGGGTGGAGCGGGCGCGGGGTCCTGGCGGCTACCGCGCATCACTCGTGCGCGCCCTGAGGGAGCTCCTTCCCCTGGAAGGGGTGCGTCGCGAGGACGCCGCCGTGTGGGTCAGCTACGGCGC
Source organism: Kocuria tytonis (assembly GCF_003226895.2). GTDB lineage: Bacteria > Actinomycetota > Actinomycetes > Actinomycetales > Micrococcaceae > Kocuria > Kocuria tytonis. Next base: position 958,898 of record NZ_PNJG02000001.1, on the reverse strand, counting down.
GGCCGCTTCCACCCGCACCTGGCTCGCAGAGCTGTACTGGGCGGAGATGCAGCACTTCCACGCCATGGTGCGTGACGTGCTGGAACGCGCCCGGCAGGACGGCAAGCTGCGGGAGGGTCTCACGCCGGACGCGGCGGCCTCCCTGGTCACGGCCCTGGTCAACGGGCTGACACTGGACCACCTCAACGCACCCGATCCCGTCCGGGCAGGCGTGGAAGCCGCGCTGGATCGAGGACTGCACCTCATCGTGACCGACTGACGCGCCTTCCCGGCCGGGACTCACGCGAGCCGGTCGGCACCGGGGCCGGGAATGCTGTGCCCGCCCGCTGCCCCTGCCGGGCACACCCGGGGCCGCACCCGGAGGGATCCGCCGTTCCCTCCAGGCCCGGCCCCTGGCCGCGCGGACTCAGTTCGCGAACGTGTCCTGCAGCGTGCCGTGGGAGGACCACAGCGCCACGGAGTCACCCTCGTTGTCGAGCGCCTCGGTGGCGGCGCCGTTGTAGTAGGCCCCCGGGCGGTTGGTGCCCGGCCCGGTGTAGACGTTCAACCGGGCCCCGGGTGCCAGCACGTACCCCCGACCCACCGTGAGGGTGTTGTCCTTGGTGTCCCGGACCCGGTACCCGGACACGTCGACCGGGTGCCGGGTGGTGTTCTGCAGGATCACGTGCTCGCCGGTCTCCGGCTGCAGGTCGTTGCCGGGGACGTCGTTGACGGCACCCGCCACCCGCACGCCGGTGTTCTGGGGGAAGGCCTTCTGGCCGCGGGCGTGCCGGGAGAACTGCACCGGGAAGTCCCCGGTCACGCGGTCCACGCCGAGCGCCACCACGGAGTCGTAGGCCGCCGTGGAGTCCACCGTGTAGACGCCCATGCCGAGTCCCGCGGCCTTCACACGCTGCACGCCCGCGGCGTCCAGGAGCCGGTAGTCCGTGCCGAAGTGGTCGGCGTACGTGGCGATCTGCGCCAGGGTGGCGGCATCGGGGACGGTGTCCATGAGCTGCTGCAGGGGCACCTCGGGAGCCAGGCGGGCGAACTTCCGGTTGGACGCGGCGTCGAAACCCAGCACCTCGATCTTCCCGCACCGCACCAGCCGGTTCCACGCCGGGTTGTTCCGCAGCGAGTCCGCCACCACCTTCTCCAGACCCGGCGAGTTCTGCGGGGACTTGATCTCGACGAACACGCCGATCTTGTTGCCGGCCACCTTGGCGGCGTCGTCGAAGTGGGGGATCTTCTCGCCCGCGAACCGACCCGAGAAGTGTGAACCGGTCTCGAGCCGCTGCAGCTCGGCCCAGGTGAAGGAGGTGATGGGGTCGTTCTCCCGGCCCGGGAAGACCTGGGCCACGTTGGTGGTCCGCGCGGGGACGTCGTCGTGGAAGATGAACGGCACCCCGTCCGCGGAGAGCTGCACGTCCAGCTCGAAGAAGTCCGCATGCGAGGAGCGCGCCTCCTCGAACGCGGAGACGGTGTTCTCGGGGGCGGTCCCGGCGGCTCCGCGGTGTCCGATCAGCAGGGGCCCGGACGTGGCCGCGGCGGGGGCGGCGTGAGCGGGGGTCTGGACCGGCGGGGCGGTGGCGGACGCGGGTGCGGCCACGGGAGCGAGGACCGCGAGGGAGAGCGCGGCCGCGGCACTCGCGCGACGCAGGCGGCGGGGGGTGGGGTGAGAGTTCACGGTGGGCCTTTCACAGCGGAGGCAGGGGACGTTCCCGCAACGGTGGCCGCGGGGGCGGTCGGACGGGTGCCACGGTGCTACCCCCGCGTAGCATCGCGCCGTCCTGGACGTGACGGGAACGTGAAAACCGCATGTGTTCTCGCAGGTCACACGCGGGTCCGGCGGTGTCGGACAAGAGCGGAGCGGCACGGTGCGGGATGAGATCGGCGCGGCCTTTCGGGAACGGGGCTGGCAGGTGCGGTGCGGGTGCGCGGCGGTGCTCGGCCTACCCCAGCGGATCGCCCTTGGTGCGGTCCAGCGCCACCCGGACGAGGGCCGAGGCCAGAACGGGAAGTTGATCGGGGGCCACGAGATCCGCGAGCGCGGCGGCGTCGTCGGGCAGACCGATCCTGCGGGCACCGTCCAAGGCCTTCGTGTCGAGGTGCGGGGCGAGCACGGGCCACACCCCCTGGGCCTCGCGGGCGAAGATCGAGGCACCCGTGGGACCGATGCCCGGGAACTCCTGCAGCCGCCGCAGGATCTCCCGGGATCCCCCGGCGGCGTCACGGAGCCGGCGGAGGTCACCGCCGTAGGTGTGCAGGAGCAGGTCCGCGCCGTCGCCGAGCATGGTGGACGTGCGCTCGTCGTAGCGTTTGTAGCCGCCACGCCCCAGCGCGCTCACACGGTGGCGCCACGTGGCGGCGCGCATCTTCTCCGGCGTGGTGCACCCGGCGGCGAACAGCTCCCGCGCGCTGGCCACGGCGACCGGGGCGCCGATGCGCGCGGACAGCAGGTTGCACAGCACGAGCAGCTGGTACAGGGGCGCGGGCGTGTCCCGCAGCCGGATCCCCGCCTCCTGCGCGTAGCTGAGACCGTGGCGCTGCAGCAGCGCGTCGACGATCTGCTCCGGAGCTCGCTCCACGGCGGCATTCCTCTCGGTGCGGCACGGGTGATCACACGGGCCCGGCACACGACGACGGCGTGGCAGGGCTCTGCCCACGACGCCGTCCGGGTCGGCGGGCGAACCCCCAGCCTAGGACCGCCGGCGCCGGGCGGTCGAACTCGCGGCGGTCGGGCTCGCGCGGTGGTGGGTGGGCCCGGCCGCGCGCTGCGGGCCGGGGGCGGGCGGATCCCGGTGCCATCGGCACACGAGGTGACCGGGCCGGAGCGGACCCCCGGGATTCCGCTCGCGGCCAACTTCTCGTGCGCGGCGTCACCGGTCAATAGACTGAGGCCCGACGCCGCCGCGCGGGTGACGCGCTCGCGGGCACTTCGCGCACGGCGGCCGGACCCCATGATCAGTCGCGACGAAAGGCAGTGCCATGGCAGACAGCAACGACAACATCGAGAAGGTGCGGGACATCATCAAGGGCACCCGCATCGCCATGCTCACGCACGTGGACGGCGCCGGGCACCTGGTCTCCAAGCCCATGGCCACGCAGGAAGTAGACTTCGACGGCACCGTGCGCTTCATCGCCGAGCGGGACTCCACGCAGGCCCAGGACATCCAGTCGCGCCCCGAGGTCAACGTGGCCTACTCCGGCAGCGGCGCGTGGGTGTCCCTGAGCGGCACCGCGCGCGTGGTCAACGACGAGGCCAAGCTGCGCGAGCTGTGGGACTCCTTCTCCGGCTCGTGGCTCGAGGGCGGGCCCGAGAACCCGAACAACATCCTCATCGAGATCGACGGCGACACCGCCGAGTACTGGGACAGCCCCGGCAGCAGCAAGGTCACCCAGGTGGCCAACCTGATCAAGTCCAAGGTCACGGGTGACACCGTGAAGGGCGAGAACGACGTGGTGGACCTCTGAGCCGAGCGTCCTCACCCGTTCGACGGCCGCCCGATCCGCACGGATCGGGCGGCCGTTTCCCGTGGTGCGGCCGTGGCTGTGCGCGGAGAGAACTCGGATGTGCCGCGCCTGCCCTGCACGGTCGCGGGCTGGTGCGTGACCCGGCGGCTCGGCTGCGCCGGGTCGACCGTGCCTACCATGGGGTATGACCGTTCGTATGCTGACGATCGACACCGTGGTCCCCGAGACCGTCATCCACCAGGAGGACGTCACCCGCCTGTTCGCCGAGCAGCCGGGCATGAACCGCCTGGGTTCGCGCCTCGTGCGCTCCGCGTTCGGCGGCGCGGGGGTGGCCACGCGCCACACCGTTCTTCCGGAGCTGGGTCTCGCCGCGGCCACCGCGCCGCACGACGCCGCGCGGGCCCCGCAGGCCGACGCCGCGCCGTCGCCGTTCGTGGACCCCGCCACGGGGCACCTGCTCTCACCCGGCACGCACGCGCGCAACCAGCTGTACACGCAGAACGCGCGGGAGCTGTTCGTGACCGCCGGGAGGGCGGCCCTCGAGAGCACGGCACCGGGGATCACCGCGGCGGACGTCACGCACGTGGTCACGGTGTCCTGCACCGGGTTCTTCGCGCCGGGGCCGGACGTGCGGGTGGCCAAGGACCTGGGCCTGCCCGCGGACGTGAAACGCATGCACCTGGGGTTCATGGGGTGCAACGCGGCGTTCCCCGCGCTGCAGGCGGCGGCCACCGCGTGCCGCGCGGACCCCGAGGCCGTGGTGCTCGTGGTCTGCGTGGAGCTGTGCACCCTGCACCTGCACGTGCGCAACGACACCGACACCATCATGGGCAACGCCCTCTTCGCGGACGGCGCGGCGGCCGCCGTGATCACCGCGCGCGACGTCCCCGCCCCCGGACCCACCATGGAGCTCGTGGACTTCGAGACCACCCTGGCGCCCGTGGGGGAGGAGGAGCTCGCGTGGAGCGTGGGGGACGAGGGCTTCGAGATGATCCTGGGAACCTACGTGCCGCGGATCATCGACGACCACGTGAGCGATGCGCTGGCGCCCCTGCTGGAACGCACGGGCGAGCGTGTGCCGGACATCGGGCAGTGGGCCGTGCACCCGGGCGGACGCAGCATCCTGGACAAGGTGGAGAGCCGACTGGGCCTCGCCGCGGAGCAGATGGCGCCCTCGCGGGCGGTGCTCTCCGAGGTGGGCAACATGAGCAGCGCGACCATCCTGTTCGTGCTGGAACGCCTGCTGTCCGCGGGCATGCCGGGGACCGTGGCCGCCATGGCGTTCGGACCGGGACTGAGCATCGAGAGCGCCCTGCTGCGCCTGGTCCCCGCGCGGGACGGCCGGGGCTGATGGACCCGCTGCTGCGCTCGCGGGCCGTGCACGAGCCCGAACTCATGGACGACCCCGCCTGCGACCCCGTGGCCCTGGACAACACCTACCGGTTGTTCGGCGTGATCAACCCGCTCGTGGCCTCGTGGCGACCCGTGTACCGCCGGTACCTGCGACCCGTCCTGCGGGACGCGGCCGCGGCGGGCCGTCCCGCCACCGTGCTGGACGTGGGCTGCGGGGGCGGCGACGTCGCGCGGGCCGTCACACGCTGGGCCGCCCGGGACGGCATGGACGTGCGGGTCACGGGCATCGACCCGGACGCCCGGGCCACCCGGTGGGCGGCCGCGCACGACCGCGGAGCGGGCACCACCTACCGGACGCTCGCGAGCCACGACCTGGTGGCAGCGGGGGAGCGCTACGACGCCGTGATCTCCAACCACATGCTCCACCACCTGACACGGGAGGAGCTGTCCGACGTGCTGGCGGACTCACGTCGGCTGACCCGCGGGGTGGCGGTGCACAACGACCTGCGCCGCAACCGCGCGGCCTGGCTGCTGTACTGGGTGGCCACGCTGCCGCTCGCGCGAGCCAGGGTGTTCGTGCGCTTCGACGGTCTGCTGTCCATCCGGCGCAGCTACCGCCCTGCAGAGCTGCGCGAGGCGCTGCCCCCGGGGTGGCGGGCCGTGCGGCAGCGGTTCTTCCGGCTGCTGGCGGTGCACGCCGGCCAGGAAGCGGAGCCGGTCCGGGCGGACCGGGATCCGGTGGACACCCCGCAGCAGGACCGGACTCAGTGGGACCCGGGACGCACGTCCTGATCCCAGCCCTGCTGGGGCGTCTCGCACGTCTCCCGGAACACGTACTGGGAGGGCCGCTTGCGCTCGCGGCTGGACCAGTCGATCGCGGGGCGGTGTGTGCGCTCGGGCACGTAGCCCAGGCGGTACACGGCCATCAGTTCCAGGTCCTCCGGGACGTGGAGCATGTCCACGATCCGCTGCCACTGGTGCGGGGCCTCCATGGGGAAGGACACGAACTGGATGCCCATGCCCAGCTCCACCGTGGTGAGCCACAGGTTCTCCATGGCCGCGCCCATGCTGAACACGGAGTAGAACCCGGAGAGCTCGTCCGGGCGGTACTCCCCGCGTTCGAGCATCACACCGATCAGCAGCGGTGACCCCGCCACGAGCTTGCGGTTCTCCTCACCCAGGGTCTGCGGCACGCGCAGCCTGTTCATGAGGTTCTGCCCGGACGGGGTGAAGGCTCGGGAGGTGAACGGTCGCAGCAGGGCGGGCAGCTTGTCGAACAGCATGCCGCTGCGCAGGGTGTCCATCTCCTTCTGGCTGAACCGGAAGTACTTCTTGTAGCGGTCGAAGAACGTGCCCGCGCCCATCACCTCAGTCATGCTCTCGCCGCTGATGCGCGCCACGGTCTCGATGGTGTCCCGGTCCTCGATCAGCACGAACCGCCACGGCTGGCTGTTGAACTGCGACGGCGCCGCCGCGGCCGCGCGGATCAGCAGCTGCTGGTGCTCGGGGCTCACGGGATCCGGACGGAACGCTCCGTTGGTGGTCCTGCGGTTGAACACGACGTCCAAGAATTCCACGATTCACCTCCAGGCCAGCGCGAGGCCGGCCGCGTAGCAGGGGGCCGCCGCGAGGGCGTCCCGGGTGTGGCGCTGCAGCGGGCGCGCACCGTGACGCTGCAGCAGGAACAGGGGAGCGAGGGCAGGGAGCAGGGCGAGCCACGTCGTCGAGCGCTCCCGCAGGCCGGCCACGCAGGCGGCCGCCGTGAGCGAGCACGTGACGATGTAGAGCCCGTGGTGGACCCACCGGACGTTCGAGGTGTCGATCCACCCGAGTGCCACCGAACCGCCCAGCGAGCAGTTGGCGGTGTACGCCCCGGCCGCGGCCGTGACGAGCGTGCGCACGAGTGTCATGGGTCTCCTCACCGCCGTGTTCCTCCCCGTCATCGTGTCACACGGTGGATGCGGAACAGGGGAGCAGGTGTGTCGTGGAACACCCTGGGCCCGCCGCCCGATCCGCTGCGGCCAGGACACCCGGTCCCCGTTCACGGCACGCGCAAGACACCGCCGGTCCAACGGCTCGCGCCGGGACGCACACGCGGGGCCGACCACCGTGCTGGTGGTCGGCCCCGCGTGCGCAGTCGGGTTTGTGGACCCGTGTCACTTCTGACCCGGGGGCAGGTCGCCGTGCTCGCTCAGCACGTCGGTCCTGAAGTCCCACGTGTACGTGCTGTGCGCCAGCCCGCTCGGTTGCGCGTTGGAGTCCCCCGTGAGCATGTAGTGGTAGATGATGTCCAGGGTGCTGGTGTCCACCCGTACGACCGTGGGCTCGAACCCGAAGGAGTCGATGGTCGTGGTGCCCACGTACTCGTTGTTGTGGAACAGCAGGACCACGTGCGGGGACGAAGCCGTGGCGCCCTTGACCGTCAGTGTGATCCAGGACAGCTCGGCACACTTGTTGTACGTGGAAGTGTCCGCCGAGTCGAGGTCCCACGCGTTGTCGGTGGTGCTGCCCCCGCTGAACGGCCGGGGCAGCGTGCCGCCCCACCGGGCCAGCTGCTGGGCCCCGGTCTCCGCTCCGCACGAGACCGAAGGGGGTGCGGGGTCGGAGCCCGGGCCAGGACCCCCGGCAAGAGCGGGGCCGCCAGGCCACCCGCCAGGAGGAGGGCGCCGGCAGCGGCGGCGGTGGTGCGGGTGGAAAGACGGGTGAGGTGTCCCATGACGTGACTCCTTGTGTTCTCCGTACGGTCACCGTTCGGCGACGTGTATCCACACTGGGAGCTCAGTCGTGGATGTGCAATAGTAAACGCCCCGTTGAGCGGGTTGCGCGACGCTCCTGGGTGCTGGGGTGGGTGCATCTCCGCACGTCACACCGAGTTTTCTTGCAGGGTTACGGTTGAGTCACACTCCTGGGCTGCATGGTTGCGCCGGGTCGGTGCCGGTCCGGTGGCGGCCCGTCAGCCAATGCCCGGGGGCCACTCGCCCGCGTGGTCGATGGACTCGGTGTCCGGGTTCCAAGTGTAGGTGGAGACCGCTCGGCCGCTGGCCTCGGCGTTGCTCTCGCCATCCTTGGTGTAGGTGTACGTGACCCGGATGGAGGAATCGGTGAGTCGCACCGTGGCGGGGTGGAAGCCGATGGGCTCGGCAGTGGTGGTGCCCAGGTAGTCGCCGTAGTGGAAGAGCATCTGCTGCCGAATGGATGAACCACTGCCCCCGCCGATCAGGGTGACCCATGAGAGGGTCGCACACGCGTCATACCCGTCACTGTCCTCCACGGTCCATTCACCGGCTACGGGCTTCGTCCCGTTGAGGGACGGGGCCTTCATGATGTTCTTGTCGATCGCCGTCTGTGCATCGTCAGAGCCACAGGAGGCCGAGTGGTCGGGAGACTTGGCACGCTTGTTCTTCGGCTCCGCAGACGCCGTGGCCCCCTCCCGACCCACGGCCTCCCCTGCGGGGGACGCCATCTCGGTCTGGCGGTCCGTCACCTCGGGTGCGGACGTGGGCACGCTCGAGGGTGCCTGCGACGCCGCCTGTGAACGGATCCCGGACGTGGGCCCGCCGTCGATCACGGAGTTCGTGGACATGGACCGCGGTTCCTCGGAGGAGTCGGAGCCGCATGCCGTGAGGGGACCCGCCCCCAGCACCACGAGCAGGGCGACGACGGTGAGTTTCCGGGACCGGTTCATGGTGGACCTCTCAGGCTGGGTGGACCCGCGACGGCCGGGTACGGCATCAGCGTGCCCGCTTTTGTTCCCTTCTGCAACATCCGTATGTCATTGCATGGGAATATGTCGACAGACTGTCCCCATTTCGGGCCGGGCAGGAATATCTCGGGGGCCTCCGGTGGCTCTCATCAGTAGTCTTATGACCCGGCCGTGCCGGGCAGGTGCGACGACGGAGGGGAAGTCGGGCAATGGGAACGTGCGTGCCGCACGAGCGGTCCGTCGAGGAACTGGCGGAGTACGCGGGAGCCGCGCTGCGCGGGCGTGACCGTGGTGTCGCGCGCGGGATCACGGTGCGCCGCGTCACGGAGTTCCACCGGGACGTGCGCCCCGGAGACCTGTTCGTGGGCCTAAAGGGGCGCCGCCACCACGGCGCCACCAGGGCCCGGGAGGCCGTGGCGGCCGGGGCGGTGGCCGTGCTCACGGATCCGGCGGGCGCGGCCATGCTTCCCGATGCCCCGGCGGTTCCGGTGCTCGTCGTGGACGATCCGCGCGCCGTGCTGGGACCGATCGCCTCCCTGCTGAACGGGCACCCCTCCCACCACCTGCCGGTCTACGGGGTCACCGGAACCAACGGCAAGACCACCACGGCGTTCATCCTGGAGGCTGCGCTGCGGCGGCTGGACCTGCGACCGGGACTGCTGAGCACCCCGGAGACCGTGATAGGCACGCAGCGGGAACCCAGTGGCATGACCACGCCCACGGCTCCGCACGTGCAGGACGTGCTGGCCCGCATGCTCGCGGCCGGCAACGCGGCCGCCGTCATGGAGGTCAGCAGCCACGCCCTGGACCAGGGACGGGTCAACGGCATCCGCTTCGACACCGTGGCCTTCACGAACCTCACCCACGAGCACCTGGACTACCACGGGGACATGGAGTCCTACTTCCAGGCCAAGGCCCGGCTGTTCACCCCGCGCTTCGCCTCCCGCGCCGTGATCGTGGTGGACGACGCCGCGGGCCGGCGGCTCGACCGGCTCGCCCGCCGTCGGGGGCTGGCTACCGTCACGCTGAGCACCCGTGCCGACGTCGCCGCCACGTGGCACGTCCACGGTGCCACGGGACAGGACGAGTTCACGCTGCGGGGCGCACGGGGGGACCTGGCGCTGCGCTCGCCGCTGCCGGGGGAGCACAACCGCGTGAACACCGCGCTGGCGGCCCTCATGCTGCTGGGGTCGGGCCACGCCGCCCAGGACGTGGTGCGGGCGCTGGCGGGACCGGTCGGCGTCCCGGGACGGATGGACCGGGTGGAGCTGGGGCCGCAGTGGCCCACGGTACTCGTGGACTTCGCACACACCCCCGACGCCACGGCCAAGTCCGTGTCGGCGCTGCAGGCCCGGACCCGGGGCAGACTCGTGGTCACGGCCAGCAGCGGAGGGGACCGGGACACCTCCAAGCGCGAGCTCACGGGCCGCGCGGTGGTGGAAGCGGGCGCGGACGTGGTCGTGGTGACCGACGACAACCCGCGCTCCGAGGACCCCGCGGCCATACGCGCGGCCGTGATGCGGGGCGTGCAGGCCGCCGTGTGGGCCCGGCGCGCCGCGGGGCTGCCCGAGCCGCGGGTCGTGGAGACGCCCACGCGTCGGGACGCGATCCGCACCGCCCTGCAGCTCGCGGGCCCCGACGGCACGGTGGCCCTTTACGGCAAGGGCCACGAGCGGTGGATGGAGATCGGTCCGCCCGGCACACGGGTCCCGTTCGTGGACCGGGACGAGGTGCGCGCGGCCGCGGCGCGGCTCGAAGACGCCGCGGCGGCGTCGTCGTCCTCGGAGGACCCGGAGCACACCGACGCCGCCCGCCGCGCTGAGCGCGCAGGCTGGAGGCGCGGGAGGGTCGCGCCGTAGTCTGGCGGTGCGCGTGACAGCGCGTCGGTCGAGAACCTGGCAAGGAGCAACCCATGACGCAGCCCATTCCGGATCCCAACCCCCTCGACGACCCCGAGGCCACGGGGGACACCTTCCGCGAGGACGAGCTGATCGGAACCACCGGGGACGAGGACTCCGCGTGGGAGGAGGACGACGCCCAGTGGGGTGAGGACGCGGACCCCCTCAAGCGCCCCGAGGAGGCGGACGTGGAACAGGTGGCCGAGGAGCAGACCGTCCCCGGGCCCGACACCCCCGCCGAGACCGAGGACCCCGAGATCGCGGCGCTCGTGGACGATCCCCAGGCGGACCGAGAGGTCAACCGCTCGCTGCAGGACGGGGCGGCGGAACCCTCCGATCCCATGGAGTGAGGACGGGCCACGGCGCCGCCCGCGCGGTGCGGTGACTGCTGGGACGGCCGGGACCTGCGGGTCCCGGCCGTCCGGCACGTCCGGGGGCGCTCCCGAGATCGGGTCCTGCCACACACGTGCTTCCCGTGCGTGTCGGAGGAAGGGTCTAAGCTTGCCGCATGTCTCGATTCAGCCCGCTGGAGTGGCCGGTCATCCGCCAGCTCCGAACCGGTGACCACACCGGCCGCAGTTCCGCGGTGCAGTCCCAACGCACCCGTGACATCACCCCGCGCACCGCCACGGCGGACCGCGTGGTGCAGAGCATCTGCCCGTACTGCGCGGTGGGATGCGGCCAGAAGGTCTACGTCAAGGACGAGCGCGTGGTCCAGATCGAGGGGGACCCGGACTCCCCGATCTCCCGCGGTCGCCTGTGCCCCAAGGGATCGGCGAGCGAGCAGCTCGTCAACTCCCCGGGCCGGCAGACACAGGTGCTGTACCGCGCACCGGGCGCCTCCGAGTGGCAGCCGCTCGAGCGCGAGAAGGCCATCGACATGATCGCGGACCGCTTCCTGGAGTCACGACGCCGCGGCTGGCAGGACACCGACGACGAGGGCCGTCCCCTGCGGCGCACCATGGGTGTCGCCTCCCTGGGCGGGGCCACGCTGGACAACGAAGAGAACTACCTGATCAAGAAGCTGTTCACCGCAGCCGGTGCCGTACAGATCGAGAACCAAGCCAGGATTTGACACTCTGCCACGGTTCCCAGTCTGGGAACCTCATTCGGACGCGGTGGCGCCACCCAGTCCCTGCAGGACATGGCCAACGCGGACTGCATCGTCATCCAGGGCTCCAACATGGCCGAGTGCCACCCCGTGGGATTCCAGTGGGTCGCCGAGGCCAAGGCGCGCGGCGCCAAGGTCATCCACGTGGACCCGCGGTTCACCCGCACCTCTGCGGTGGCGGACAAGCACCTGCCCATCCGCGCGGGTTCGGACATCGTGCTGCTCGGTGCGCTGATCAACTACGTGCTGAGCAACGACCTGTGGTTCCACGAGTACGTGGTCTCCTACACGAACGCCGCCACCCTGATCAGCGAGGACTTCGAGGACGCCGAGGACCTGAACGGGCTGTTCTCCGGCTACGACCCGGAGAGCGGCTCCTACCACCTGGGGTCGTGGGCCTACCAGACCGAGGACGACGGCTCCGGCCACGAGGGCGCGGAGGAGCACGCCAAGGGTCATGAGCAGCGTGCGAAGGCCGGTGGGCAGCAGTTCGGCAGCGGCGGTGCCCCAGTCGGCACCGGCACGCCCAAGCGGGACAAGACCCTGCAGCATCCGCGCACCGTGTTCCAGATCCTCAAGCGCCACTTCTCGCGCTACACCCCTGAGATGGTGCGGGAGACGTGCGGCATCTCCGAGGAGGACTTCGCGTACCTGGCGCGCTCGGTCACGGAGAACTCCGGCCGGGACCGCACCACGTGCTTCGCCTACGCGGTGGGGTGGACCCAGCACACGCTGGGCGCCCAGTTCATCCGCACGGCGTCCATCCTGCAGCTGCTGCTGGGCAACATGGGGCGCCCCGGTGGCGGCATCATGGCCCTGCGCGGGCACGCGACCATCCAGGGCTCCACGGACATCCCCACGCTGTTCAACCTGCTGCCGGGATACCTGCCCATGCCGTCCGTGACGGCGCAGACCCTGGACGACTACGTGGACGGGATCCGCACCACCAACCAGAAGGGGTACTGGGCCAACGCCCGGTCCTACGCCGTCAACCTGCTCAAGTCGTGGTGGGGGGACGCCGCCACGGCCGAGAACGACTACGCGTACGACTACATCCCGCGCATCAACGGTGCGCACGGCACGTACCAGACGCTGATGGCCATGCTCAAGGACCAGGTGGAGGGGTACTTCCTCCTGGGTCAGAACCCCGCGGTGGGCTCCGCCAACGGGCGGCTGCAGCGCATGGGCATGTCCCACCTGAAGTGGCTCGTGGTGCGGGACCTGAACATGATCGAGTCCGCCACGTGGTGGAAGGACGGCCCGGAGATCGCCTCCGGTGAACTCAGGACCGAGGACATCGACACCGAGGTCTTCTTCATGCCCGCGGCCACGCACGTGGAGAAGTCCGGCTCGTTCACCCAGACCCAGCGTCTGGTGCAGTGGCGTCACCAGGCGGTCACCCCGCCGGGGGACGCGCAGAGTGAGCTGGAGTTCTTCCACGAGCTGGGCAAGCGCATCCGCGCGCGGGTCGCAGACTCGGACGATCCCCGTGACCGTCCACTGCAGGACCTCACCTGGGACTACCCGCTCACGGAGGAGGGGGAGCCGGACGCCGAGGCCGTCCTGGCCGAGATCAACGGCCGGTTCCTCACGGGCCCGGACGCCGACAAGCCCCTGAGCTCCTACACGCAGATGAAGGACGACGGGAGCACGGCCGGCGGATGCTGGATCTACACGGGCATCTATGCGGACGGTGTGAACCGAGCCGCCATGCGCGTGCCCGGGCAGGTGCAGGACGAGATCGCCTCCGAGTGGGCGTGGGCGTGGCCCGCGAACCGTCGCATCCTCTACAACCGTGCCTCCGCGGACCCCCAGGGCAAGCCCTGGAGCGAGCGCAAGAAGCTCGTGTGGTGGGACGAGGAGAACCACACCTGGACGGGCAAGGACAACCCGGACTTCCCACTGGACCGGGAGCCCGGAAGCCATCCCGACCCGCAGCAGGGCGGCCCCGACGCCCTGGCCGGTGACGACCCCTTCATCATGCAGGCGGACGGCAAGGGATGGTTGTTCTCCCCGAAGGGCATGCTGGACGGTCCGCTGCCCACGCACTACGAACCGCAGGAATCGCCCGTGGACAATCCGCTGTACACGCAGCAGCAGAGTCCCACGCGCGTCATGTTCCCGCGGGAGGACAACCTCTCCGCCCCCAGCGGCGAGGCACCGGGCACGGACGTGTACCCGTTCATGTTCACCACCTACCGGCTGACCGAGCACCACACGGCCGGTGGCATGAGCCGGTGGCTGCCGTACCTGTCCGAGCTGCAGCCCGAGATGTTCTGCGAGATCTCACCCGAGCTCGCGGAGCTGAAGGGGTTGGAGCCGTACGGGTGGGCCACGATCGTTTCACCGCGTTCGGCCATCGAGGTCAAGGTGCTCGTCACGGACCGGATGACCCCGCTCACGGTGGGGGGCAAGACCATCCACCAGATCGGGCTGCCCTACCACTGGGGTGCAGGCAGCGATGCCGTGGTCTCCGGTGACGGCGCCAACGACCTGCTGGGCATCACGCTGGACCCCAACGTGCAGATCCAGAACTTCAAGACGGGTTCGTGCGACATCCGTCCGGGTCGCAGACCGCGCGGGGCGCAGCGTGACGAGCTGGTGCGCGAGTACCAGCAGCGCGCGAACCTCACGATCATGACCGGCATGGAGCGCATCACGGATCCGGAGCGCGAGCTGAACGACGATCCGCTGCGAGCACGCGACAGCGGGGACGTCGCCGGACGGTCCACGGCCTACACGGCGGGGACGGCCACGACGGACCAGGGAGAAGACAAGTGAGCACGGACCGGATGACGCCCACCTCCGCCTTCGCGGACGACACCCACTGGGACCACCCGCATCCCCGGCGCGGGTTCTTCACGGACACGTCCATCTGCATCGGCTGCAAGGCCTGCGAGGTGGCGTGCAAGGAGTGGAACCGCAACCCGGTGGACTCGGACTACGAGATCCTGGGTTCCTCCTACGACAACACCGGCGGGCTCGGCGCGGACACGTGGCGCCACGTGGCGTTCATTGAGCAGACCCAGGACCGCATCGAGGAGGCCCGTGAGTCCGGCCGCGCCCTGGTGAACCTGGGGATGCCGCGTGTGGGACCCCCGCAGGCGGCGTCGACCCCGGCGGCCGGCGGGTGCGCGTGCGGTTCGGCGGCGCCGGCGGACGACGCCGCGGGGTCCGGGTGCGCGTGCGCGGGCCCGTCCTCGGCGACCACCGCGCCCGCGGCCGGTGGCTGCGGATCCACGGGCGGCTGCGGTTGTTCCTCCGGTGGAGCGGGCGGTGCATCCGCGGGCACCGGCGAGGACGGTTCCCCCGTCCTGGACACCCCCGACTTCCGGTGGCTCATGTCCTCGGACGTGTGCAAGCACTGCACCCACGCCGGCTGCCTGGACGTGTGCCCCACCGGTGCGCTGTTCCGCACCGAGTTCGGCACGGTGGTGGTGCAGGAGGACATCTGCAACGGCTGCGGAACGTGCGTGGCCGGGTGCCCCTTCGGCGTGATCGAGCGCCGCGACGACGGTCTCGTGGAGCCCAAGACGCAGCGCGGTGCGGCACCCATGCCGGACACCGTGAAGGTGCCGCAGGACGGCATCGCCCAGAAGTGCACGCTGTGCTACGACCGTATGAAGGAGGACCAGACCCCCGCGTGCGCGCAGGCGTGCCCCACCACCTCCATCAAGTACGGCGAGCGGGAGACCATGCTGGAGTCCGCGCAGCAGCGGGTGGCCCAGCTGCACGAGCAGGGCCGGACCGAGGCCCGGCTGTACGGCGCGAACCCCAAGGACGGCGTGGGTGGCACCGGTTCCATCTTCCTGCTGCTCGACGAGCCGGAGGTCTACGGCCTGCCGCCGGATCCCCGGGTTCCCACCGCGGACCTGCCGCGCATGTACAAGCGGGCGGGCATGGCCGTGGCGGGCATGCTGGCACTCGGTGTCGCGGCCTTCGCGGCGGGTGATCGCGCATGAGCCTGTCCCCCTACGACAGCTACCGCCCGCCGGAGGAGCCGCGGCGCACACGGCGTCGGAAGAACCGCACCCCCGGCGGCGGCGCGTTCCGCCGCGGCGGCGGGGACGGCTCCCGCGAAGTGGCCATGGTGCCCGAGCCGGAGTTCACGTCCTACTACGGCCGCCCGATCGTCAAGGCGCCGCCGTGGGACTCCAAGATCGCCGCGTACCTGTTCCTGGGCGGACTGGCGGGCGGATCGTCCGTCCTCGCCCTCGGCGGCCACCTGACCGGCCGCGACGTCCTGCGCCGCAACGGCCGGCTCGGTGCACTGGGTGCGGCGGGTCTCGGCACCATCGCCCTGGTGGCGGATCTCGGGCGCCCCGAACGCTTCCTGCACATGATGCGCACGTTCAAGCCCACCTCGCCCATGAGCCTGGGCTCGTGGCTGCTCGCCGTGTTCGCCACGAACGCGGGTGTGGCCGCCGCCGTCGAGGTGGACCGCATGACGGGGGAACGGTTGCCGCTCGGTCCGCTGCGTCCCGTGCTGCGCGTCATGGAGACGCCCACGAGCGTGGGTGCCGGTGTGCTGGGCGCGCCCCTGGCCGCGTACACCGCGGTGCTGCTCGGTGACACCTCCGTCCCCACGTGGCACGAGATGCACGGACACCTCCCGTTCGTCTTCGTCAGTTCGGCGTCCCTGGCCTCGGGCGGTCTCGCACTGCTCACCACACCCGTGGCCGAGACCGGTCCCGCGCGGGTCTTCGCGGTGGCCGGAGTGGCCGGTGAGCTCGCGGCCATGCGCGTCATGAAGCGCGCCATGGATCCGGTGGCCGCGGAACCCCTCGAACAGGGCAGGCCCGGCACGTGGCTCGAGTGGAGCGAACGCCTGTCGATCGCCGGTGGTCTCGGCGCTCTCCTCGGCGGACGACGCCGCTGGGTTGCCGCAGCTTCGGGCGCCGCGCTGATGGCGTCGTCCGCTCTCACCCGCTTCGGCGTGTTCTGGGCCGGCAAGGAGTCCGTGAAGGACCCCAAGTACACCGTGGTCCCGCAGCGCAACCGCCTGAACAAGCGCCGCGCGCAGGGCATCACGGACGACTCCATCACCACGGTGGCCTGAGTTCCTAGTCCCCGACCGTGAACGGCCATCATGCGCAGGGGCGGACCTCACCGGTCCGCCCCTGCGCATGTCACCGGCCAGGGCCGTCCTGGTGCTCAGCGCACCGTGACGAGCGCGCCCGCCTCCTCCGGGAGCACCGTGGTCTCACCGATCACCGGGCAGCCCGGGACCTCGCCGACCACCAGCAGACCACCCGAGGTCTGGGCATCCGCGAGCAGGAGCAGCTGGTCCTCGTCGATCCCGGGACCCGAGGACAGGAACGGGCGCACCCAGTCCAGGTTCCGGCGGGTGCCCCCGGAGACGTACCCGTCCCGCAGCGCCTCGGCGGCACCGGCCACCAGGGGGACGGCCGAGGCGTCGAGCACGGCACCCACACCGGAGGCGCGGCACATCTTGTACAGGTGGCCCAGCAGACCGAAGCCGGTGACGTCCGTGGCCGCCTGCACGCCAGCGGCCAGCGCGGCCTGGGACGCGTCCCGGTTCAGGGCGGTCATCGTCTCGACGGCCGCGGGGAACACCTCCCCCGTGGCCTTGTGCCGGTTGTTGAGCAGCCCCACGCCGATCGGCTTGGTGAGGGTCAGCGGAAGACCGGGCCGGGCGGCGTCGTTGCGCATCAGGCGCTGCGGGTCCGCGGTGCCCGTGACGGCCATCCCGTACGTGGGCTCGGGGGCGTCGATGGAGTGGCCACCGATCACCGGGCACCCCGCCTGCGAGGCGACGTCCAGACCACCCTGCAGCACCTGGGACATCAGCTCCATGGGCAGCAGTTCGCGCGGCCAGCCCACCAGGTTGATCGCGACCACGGGGGTGCCGCCCATGGCGTAGACGTCCGAGAGCGCGTTCGCCGCGGCGATCCGGCCCCAGTCGTAGGCGCTGTCCACCACGGGGGTGAAGAAGTCCGCGGTGGAGAGCACGGCGAGGTCCGGGCGCACGAGGACGGCCGCGGCGTCGTCGCCGTCGTCCAGGCCCACCAGGACGTTCGGGGCGTTCTGGCCGGTGAGCCCGCGCACGGCGTCCTCGAGTTCACCAGGCGGGATCTTGCAGGCGCAGCCGCCGCCGTGGGCGTACCCGGTCAGCCGGCCCACACCGGGGGGAGAACCCGGCGCGGAATCCTCCGGTGCGGCGGTCGGGTCGACGGGGAGATCAGTCATGGCCCCAGTCTAGGGAGCGGCCCGGACAGCCTGCTAATGAACGGGTCCGCGCGCAGTGCTACATTCGCTGGCGGAGGCGTCCGTGTCCTGGTGGGCGCCCCGGTCTTCAAAACCGGTGAGACCGAGCAGCTCGGTCTGGCGGGTTCGATTCCCGTCCGCCTCCGCCAACCACCGCGCCACCGAGGAGCCCCGTGAACGCAGAGGACCCCCGCCGCCGCATCCCGCGCACGGACCGGGTCCTCGCGGATCCGGGGGTCCTCCGCGCCGGTGCGGGGCTCGGCGAGGAGGTGGTGCGCACCGCCGTCGTCACCGCGCAGCAGCGCGCCCGCGCGGGGGAGGTCGCGCCGGAGGACGTCGTGGCCGCCGTCGTCGCCGCGCTGACCGCGCGTGGTGCGAGCTCACTGACCCCCGTGCTCAACGCCACCGGGGTGGTGGTGCACACCAACCTGGGCCGGGCCCCGCTGTCCGACGCCGCGCGGCAGGCCCTGCTCGACGCCTCGGGGTACGTGGACGTCGAACTGGACCTGGGCACCGGTCAGCGCTCGACGCGCGGTGCCGCGGCGCGGCAGGCCCTGCTGAACGCGTGCCCGGCGGCGGAGGACGCGCTGATCGTCAACAACTGTGCCGGTGCACTGGTGCTCGCCACCACGGCGCTGGCGGCGGGCCGGGAGGTGGTGATCAGCCGCGGCGAGTTCGTGGAGATCGGGGCCGGGTTCCGGCTCTCGGACCTCATGGAGTCCACCGGGGCGCGGCTGCGCGAGGTGGGCACCACCAACCGCACGCACACCGGTGACTACCGGGACGCGCTGGGACCGGACACCGGGTGCCTCCTCAAGGTCCACCCCAGCAACTTCCGGGTGGACGGCTTCACGTCCGCCGTGCCGCTGCCGCAGCTGCGCGCGCTGGCGGACGAGTTCGGGGTGCCCCTCGTGGTGGACGTGGGCAGTGGTCTGCTGACCCCGGACCCCGCGCTCCCGCACGAACCCAGCCTGTGGGAGGCACTCGAGGCGGGCGCGGACGTCGTCATCGCGAGCGGTGACAAGCTGCTCGGGGGACCGCAGGCGGGCATCGTGCTGGGCCGTGCGGAGACCGTCCAGCGCCTCGCCCGCTTCCCGCTCGCGCGGGCCGTGCGCGCGGACAAGCTGACACTCGCGGCGCTCGAGGCCACGCTGCGCGGCCCGCAGGCGCCCGTCGCCCGCGCCCTGCACGCGGACCCGGCGCGGCTGCGCGAGCGCGCCGAGGCGCTGGCCGCCGCCGTGGGCGCCGAGGTGGTGCCGCACGACGGCCGCGTGGGCGGGGGAGGCGCCCCCGGGGTTGCCCTGCACGGCTGGGCCGTGCGCCTGCCGGAGACCGCGGCTCAGCCCCTTCGCCTGGGCCGGCCCGCCGTGCTGCCCCGGGTGCACGACGGCGCGTGCCTCGTGGACCCGCGCTGCGTCCCGGAGTCCGAGGACGGCGCACTGCAGGAGGCCGTGCGCACCGCGCTGGAGGGACTGGACTGATGCACGTGGTGGCAACCGCCGGTCACGTGGACCACGGCAAGAGCACGCTGGTCCGGGCGCTCACGGGCATCGAACCGGACCGCTGGGACGAGGAGAAGAAGCGCGGACTCACCATCGACCTGGGCTTCGCGTGGACCGAGCTGCCCTCCGGCAGACACGTGGCCTTCGTGGACGTGCCCGGGCACGAGCGGTTCCTCGGGAACATGCTCGCCGGGGTGGGTCCCGCTCCCGTGGTGGTGTTCGTGGTGGCTGCGGACGAGGGCTGGCAGGCGCAGTCCGGGGACCACCGGGACGCCGTCGCGGCACTGGGCATCACGAACGGGCTGATCGTGGTGACCAAGGCGGACCGGGCGCCGGACCGCGTGGCCGCGGTGGCGGCCCAGGCACGCGCGGAACTGGCCGCCACGGGCCTGGGCGACGCCCCCGCGGTGGCTGTCTCCGCGCAGGAGGGCACGGGGCTGGACGAGTTCCGGGCCGCGCTCGACGCCGTGCTGTCCCGGGCGCCCGCACCGGATCCCCGCGCGCGGATCCGGCTGTGGATCGACCGCGCCTTCACGATCTCCGGCGCCGGCACCGTGGTCACCGGAACGCTCACGGCGGGCACGCTGCGCACGGGGGACCGCATGACGATGCGGGGCCCCACGGGGGAGCAGCACGTCACGGTGCGTTCCCTGCAGAGCCAGAACACCTCGGTGCAGGAGATCGGACCCACCAACCGGGTTGCCGTGAACCTGCGGGGCACCGGCAGAGACGGCATCCACCGCGGGGACGTGCTGCTGAGCCCGGACGCCTGGCCCACCACGGACGTCCTGGAGGTCCGCCGGGACCGCGGGGCACCGTTCACCGAGGTTCCGGAGGAGCTCGTGGTGCACGCCGGCACCGCGGGTGTGGGCGCCCGCATCCGACCCCTGGACGAGGACCACGCCAGGCTGCAGCTCGAGCACCCCCTGACCCTCGTCCCCGGTGACCGCCTCGTGCTGCGCTATCCCGGTGCGCGCGTGGTCGTGGGCGGGGCGCGGGTGCTGGACGTGGACCCGCCCGCGCTCGACCGGCGCGGTGCCGCCGCCCGCGAGGCCGAGCGCCTGGCCGCCATCCCCGATCGCGGGGACCCCGTGGCGGAGACCGTCAAGCACGGGGCGGTGTCCGCACGCCGCCTGGAGCTGCTCGGGCTGCCCACCACGCCACCCGCGACCGCGGGTTCCCCCGGCGCACCGGAGGTCGTTGTCGCACACGGCTGGTGGATCCACGAGCCGCGGCTGCGGCAGTGGGCCGCGGACCTGCGCGCGGCCATGGCGGCCGCCCACGACCGCGACCCCCTGGCTCCGGGACTGTCCCGCGGGGCCGCCCGCTCCGTGCTCGGCGAACCCGGCGCGCACGTCCTGGACACGGTCGTGGAGCGGGCCCGCCTCGAGGACCGTGAGGGCTACCTCGCCCTTCCCGGTCGCAGCACCGGGCTCGGAGCGGCGGAGACCGCTGTGGCCCGGTTGGAGGCCCGGTTGCGGAGCCGGCCCTTCGCGGCCCCGGAGGCCCACGAGCTCGCCGCCCTGCAGCTCGGTCCCCGGGAACTCGCCACGGCGCAGCGGCTGGGCAGGCTGCTGCGGCTGCCGGGCGACGTCGTGCTGCTGCCCACGGCGCCCGCCCTGGCCATGCGTGAGCTCGCCCGCCTGCCGCAGCCGTTCACCACGAGCCAGGCCCGCCAGGCGTGGGACACCACGCGGCGCGTGGCCATCCCGCTGCTGGAACACCTGGATGCCAAGGGCTGGACCCGGCGGGAGGACGGGAGCAACCGCAGCATCGTGCGCCGAGGGGCCGCCTGACGTGCGCGCCGTGAGCGAAACCGGCTCCCCAACCGAGCCGTGGACCACTACGGTCGACACCACGACAGGGAGAATGCCTGCGTCCGGCGCCACGGCCACGAGGCCCGGCACCGCACGTGTGCACCATCTCCGGCACCTTCAGAACCCGCCCGGGTCACCGGCCCGGCACCCACCCGAGGAGCAGTCATGACCGAGACCCCCGCACAGGACCCACAGGACCAGAACGCCCAGCCGCCCCTCGAGAACGGCACCCCGGACGGCTCCGTGCCCCAGGACGCCGCGCAGAACGGCGCACCGCAGGGTGGAATGAGCCAGAACGGGGCCGCGCAGAACGGCGCTCCCCAGGGCGAGACCATCGGCGCCACCGGGGACGCCCAGGACTCCACGCTGGAGAAGGACCCCTCCACCTGGGTCAGCGGTGACGAGCCCATGACCGGCGCGCAGAAGTCCTACCTGGACACCCTGGCCAAGCAGGCCGGCGAGGAGCTGCCCGCGGACCTCACCAAGGCGCAGGCCTCCGAGCACATCGAACGGCTCAAGGGCTCCACGAACTGAACTCGTCCGCTCCACCGGAACCGCCCCGCAGCCCCTCCCCAGGGCGCTGCGGGGCGGTTCTCATGTGTTTCCCGGGGACGTCCCAGTCCGGGGGCCTTCCTGGGAACCGGCCGAGCCAGGAGAGCCTCAGCTTGCTTGGGGGGACCCGCGGCCGGGTCGAAGATGATCGCGTGTTCGCATCGATCGCGGGACTGCCCGCCCATCCGCTCCTCGTCCACCTCTCCGTCGTCGCCGCTCCCCTCGGGGCTCTCCTGCTGCTGCTGTGGGCACTCGTCCCGCGGTGGCGCCGCGGCCTCCGTGCCACCACCGTGGGAGTCAACGCCGTGGCGCTCCTCGCCTCGGTGATCGCCAAGAGCACGGGTGAGGCCCTGCTCCCCGCCATGGGTCTCAGTGAGCACGCACCGGGTCAGGTGGGTCCGCACGCCCAGTACGCGGACCTGCTGGTGGTCGCTGTGGGCCTCGCCCTCGGCGCCTCGGCGTGCCTGTACGCCGCGGAGCGGTGGCTCACGCCGGAGCGTTTTGCCCGGCGGGACACGCTTCTGCTGGTGCTGCGCGTCCTCGCCATGGGGTTCGCCGTGTTCGCCCTGGTCATGACGGCGCTCACGGGTCACGCGGGTGCCCAGCTGGTGTGGGGGAACTTCCCGGAGTAGCCCGCACCACCACCCGGCGGCCGCCCGTCACCGCGTCCACCGGGGTGCGCGGCGGGCGCGCGCCGTGCGGCGTCGTCGGCTTTGGCGGCCGGTGCGGCGGCGCAGTACATTGACCCGCGTGCCCCAGGATGCGAAGCCCACGTTGAAGACCACGCTCATCGGCTCAGGAGACCACCGGCTGGTGTTCCTGCACGGCCTGTTCGGGCGGGGCAAGAACTTCACGAACATCGCGAAGGGGCTGCAGCCGCAGTTCCGGTGCCTGCTGGTGGACCTGCCCAACCACGGGGACTCGGCGTGGACCGAGAGCTTCGGCTACGCCGACATGGCGGACACCGTGGCCGCGGAGCTGCGCGCGGGATTCGCCGCGGACGGCCCCGTGGACGTGCTGGGGCACTCCATGGGCGGGAAGGTGGCGATGATCCTGGCGCTGCGCCACCCGGACCTCGTGCGCCGGCTGGTGGTGGAGGACATCGCTCCCGTGGACTCCAAGGAGGCGGACACCGCCTCGTCCCGAGGCGACTTCGAGCACCTGCTGGGCTCCCTCAAGCGCCTGGACCTGAGCGGGATCACGCACCGCTCCCAGGCCGACGCCGCCCTGCGTGCCGAGATCCCCCAGGACATGGTGCGCGGGTTCCTGCTGCAGAACCTGCGGCACCGGGACGGCGGGTTCGGGTGGCAGCCCAACCTGGATCTGCTGCACGCCGAGCTCGATGCCGTGGGGGACTGGCCCGCGCAGGACGTGGCCGGCCGGACCTTCACGGGGCCCGTGCTGTGGATCGCGGGGGAGGACTCCCCCTACATCCAGGACGCCGACGCCCCTGCCATGCGGGCGCTGTTCCCCAAGACCGTGCGGATCACGGTGCGCGGTGCAAGCCACTGGGTGCACTCGGACCGTCCGGAGCAGGTGATCATGGCCCTGCGGACGTTCCTCCTGGCCGAGCGGTAGCCGTGCGCACGCCCCTCCGCGCCGGTCGGGCGCGCGACGACTCCACCGCCCAGGGAGTGCTTCTCGTGGTGGCCGCCGCGTTCATCACGCAGACCGGGGCGGCCATCGCGGTGAGCCTGTTCGCGGAGGTCGGTGCCCTGGGCGCCGTGTTCCTGCGCCTGGCCATGGCCGCCGTGGTCCTGGGCGCCGTTGTCCGGCCGTCCCCGGCGGTGATCACGCGCCGGAACCTCGGCGTGATGCTGGCGTTCGGGCTCGCCCTGGGTGCCATGAACATGCTGATCTACCAGGCCATCGACCGGTTGCCGCTCGGCGTGGCCGTGACCATCGAGCTGCTCGGTCCGCTCGCGCTCTCCGTGGTGCTGTCCCGCAGGCTCACCGGTGTGCTGTGGGCCGCGCTGGCTCTCGCGGGGGTGCTGCTGCTGAGCGGTGTGGGGCCGGGAACGGCGATTCCCGATCCGGCGGGTGTGCTGTTCGCGCTCGCGGCTGCGGGGATGTGGGCCCTGTACATCCTGATGTCCCGGCAGGCCGGTCGGTCCTTCTCGGGCATCCAGGGCCTGGCCCTGGGCATGGCGGTGGGTGCGCTGCTCGCGGCCCCGTTCGGCGTTCTCAGCGGTGGCGCGGCCCTGCTGCGACCGCGCGTGCTGCTGGTGGGTCTGGCCGTGGCGGTGCTGTCCTCCGCGCTGCCGTACGCGCTGGAGCTCGCGGCGCTGCGGCGGCTGCCGGCGCAGACCTTCTCGATCCTCGTGAGCACGGCACCCGCCGTGGCCGCCCTGGTGGGGTGGCTGATCCTGGACCAGGCCCTGGGCCCGCTGGAGCTCTCGGGCATGGCGCTGGTGATCCTGGCGAGCGCGGCGGCCGTGCGGTCCGGGGGCAGGGCGCCCGCGAGGCCCGCGACGGCCTCCTGAGCGGGACGGAGGCGGTGCCGCCGCCCGCTCCCGGCTCGCGTCCGTGTGCGGCGGTCTTCGACCCGTGGTGCTGCGCGGCGGCGCCGGGCTCGTGTCACCGCCGGTGCCTAGCATGGGCTGCCATGGGTTTCTCACGCGCTGAACTCGAGTCCTTCCGGGACCGCACGGTTCCGGACCTGCTGCCCCGCCCGCTGCGCCTGCTGTTCGTGGGCATCAACCCCGGACTGTGGACCGCAGCCACGGGGGCGCACTTCGCCCGCCCGGGAAACCGGTTCTATCCTGCGCTGCACCGTGCCGGTGTCACGGACCTGCAGATCAACGCGGCGGACGGGTACGACCCCGCGGAACTGGAGCAGCTCACCGGCCGGGGGATCGGCATCAGCAACGTGTGCCCGCGGGCCACCGCGCGGGCGGACGAGCTCTCACGGGAGGAGCTGCACGAGGGGGCGCGGCGCCTGGACCGGCTGATACGGGAGCAGCACCCGGCGGTGGTGGCCGTTCTCGGGATCACGGCCTACCGGGCCGCCTTCGACCGGCCCCGGGCCACGACGGGTCGGCAGGAGTCCCCCTGGCCGGGCACCCAGCTGTTCGTGGCCCCGAACCCGAGCGGTCTGAACGCCCACTCGTCACTGGACGACCTCGCCAGGGCGTACGGGGAGATCGCCCGGGCGGCCGGGGTGCTCCCTCCCGCGTCAGACTGACACAGCAGGCGGGCCTGCAACGGCCGCGGGCTGCGGTGGCACTCTCGGAGCCCGCCGGTTCTCAGGGCGTGGCCCCGAGCGGGGACACCCGCAGCCCCGCCCGCGCGTCACTGCGGACGGTCCGCCCGCGCGCGAAGTCGGCCCACGCCGCGCGGAGCCCGGCGCCGTCGGCCAGGACCTCCGCCCGGGTGTGACCCTCCACCAGGGGCGTGGACCCCCAGACGCCCCTGCCGGGGAACAGCAGGGGCAGGTCGGAGATGTGCGAGGCGGCCACGGGGTTGCGCCCGATGCCCCACGAGAACTCGTAGCGCCAACCGGTTCCACCCGCCCGGGCGTGACGCTGCGCGAACCGCACGGCTCCCGTGCCGTAGAGCCGCCGGGTGAACGGGCTGATGAAGAACCGCTCCACCCTGCGGGCCCTGCGGGGATGCCGCATGCGGGAGAGCAGCGGGGGGATGCGGGCGGCGAACAGCGCGGCCTCGCGTGCCGTGCTGCCCACCAGGATCTCCACGTGCGGTGCCGCGTCCCGCCAGGACCGGTCCAGCTCGTCCTCGGGCGGCAGCGGGTCCTGGCCGTACTGCAGCCCGAACGGCATCTGCCCCTTCAGTCCGTACCGGGTGGCGGCCTTCGCCACGCGCTGCTGCATGGCACGGACCTCGGTGAGCGGGGCGTCCCGCGCGAGCGGGGCGGCGGTGGTGGCCATGAGCGCGCTCATCCTGGCACGTCCCGCCAGCAGTCCGAACGGGGCGCTCTGGATGACGGCCCGGCGGAACAGCTCGCGGGCGGCCGGGACGAGCATCAGGTGTGCCACGGCATCCCCGCCCGCGGACTGCCCGAACAGCGTCACGTTCGCGGGGTCACCACCGAACGCGGCGATGTTGTCCCGGGTCCAGCGCAGCGCGGCGATCATGTCCAGCAGCCCGAGGTTCGCGGGGATCGCCTCGCCATCGCCCAGGAAGCCCAGCAGCCCCAGCCGGTAGGTCACGCTCACCACGATCACGGCCTGTTCCGCCACGAGCGCGCCGGGATCGTAGAACGGGGCGTCACCACCCCCGGCGGCGTAGGACCCGCCGTGGATCCACACCATCACGGGCAATCGCGCATCACAAGGGGTGTCCGCGGGCGCGGTCACCGAGACCCGCAGGCAGTCCTCGTCCTGCGGCAGGTCCCCGATGGTGCTGCCCACGATGTCGTCCAGGAACGGCATGGGCGGCTGGGGGCACGCGGGCGCCGGTTCGGTGGCACGGATCGCGGACGACGCCGCCGCCACGGGCCGCGGACGCTCGTACCGCTGCGCGTGGGCATACCGGATGCCGGTGGCCCGGTCCACGGGCCCGTCCCGCCGGCCGATCACCGTTCCGCACGGTGCGTCCCACCGGGGTGGACCGACCGCGGCCGGTGGGGCGGCGCCGTCGGGGCGCGGGTGACTCGTGCCCGGGACCCCGTCACCGGGGTTCGGGGACAGCGGATGCCCGACCCCGCGGCGGTGTGGTTCGTGCTCGCCGGACGGGTCTGCGCAGGAGGGCCGATCACCCACGCGGACCGTCCAGGCGTCGGCCCATGCCGATGGTGTGCGGTGCGCGGTCCTGGAACCCGTGCCGGGCGTACAGGGGCTGTCCGGGGCCGTCCGCCATGAGGCTCACGTACGCACCCGGCGGGGCGTCCTCGCGGATCCGGTCCAGCAGGTGCTGCAGGACGGCGCTTCCCAGGCCCTGCCCCTGGTGCTCGGGCAGCACGGCCATGTCGATCACGTGGAAGTACCAGCCGCCGTCCCCGATCACGCGGCCCATCCCCACGGTGGCCCCGGAGTCGTCGTGCCGCACGTGAACGGCTGCCCAGGCGCCGTGGCTGCCGGCGCGTGCCTGCTCCTCCGTCTTGGGGTGCATGCCCGTGTCACGGCGCAGAGCGAGGTAGTCCGCCACGGCGGGCGGGCCGTCCAGCAGGGTGTATCCGGAGCGAACGTGAGTCATGACACCATCCTGGTCCACCCCGCCGACACGCAGAAGCCGTGCCCGGGGCGGGACGGGACGGCGGGCGCCGGTCCAAGTGGCCCGGGCGCAGGAGGGGGCGTTCAGTGCTCCTCCGCGCTGCGCGAGTCCGTGAGCGTGGCGCAGCCGTAGCCGCCGACCACGGCCACGAGGGCCGCGACGACGAGGAACGTCGTGCGCTCGCCGTGGAAGAAGGTCTGCGTGAACTCGGGGCCCCAGGCGCCGGTGGGCAGCACCGTGGCCACGAGCGCGGCGATCATCGTGCCCACCACCGCGGTGCCGAGGGACGTGCCGAGCTCCTGGGCGACGTCGTTCAGCGCGGTGCCGATCGAGGTCCGGTCCTCGGGAACCGACTCGATCAGCGCCACCGCGCACACCGTCATGATGATGCGCAGCCCCAGGGCCATGACCGACATCCCCACGGCGAGCACCCAGTAGCCGTGCGCTACACCGACGGCGAGGACGAGCGTGCCGAGAACCACGGAGGCGGTGGCGACCAGACAGGTGACGCGGTGGCCGAACGCGGTGATGAGCTTCTCCGAGACGGGGCTGGAGAGCAGCATCATGACGACGAACGGCAGGTTCCCGAGTCCCGCCCTCATCGGCGACCAGCCCAGCGCGTACTGGAAGTGCAGGATGAGCAGGAACATGGCGGCCATCATGGCCACGGAGGACGCCAGCTGGGCCAGTGCCGAGCCGCGCACCGTGGGGTGGGTGAGCAGCGAGAGGTCGAGCAGGGGGTGCCGGGCACTGCGCTCGCGCAGGATGAATCCGATCACGGAGAGCACCGCCGCCACGAAGCAGCCGACGGTGATGGGGGAGCCCCAGCCGTGGTCCACACCGCTGGTGAGGGCGTAGCACCCGAGACCCACGGCGGCCATCGTGAGGACCGCGGCGGGGACGTCGAGCGGCGCGCGGTGCAGGTCCTCGGCGGTGTCCTTCGACACGCCGAGGAGCAGACCGAGGACGGCGAACGCCGCGATGGGGGTGTTGACGAACAGCAGCCAGTGCCAGCTGACGGCATGCAGCGCACCACCGGCGACCACCGGGCCCAGGGCCATGGAGCCCATGCCCACCATCACCATGAGGGAGATGGCCCGCATGCGCACCTTCTCGTCGTCGAAGAGCCGGAAGACCAGGGACATGGTCACCGGTGCCATGCACGCGGCGAACAGGCCCATGACGGCGCGCAGCGCGATGAGCTGGTTCGCGTCCGTGACGAGCCAGACGAGCGCGGAGACCAGACCGAAGCCCGCGAGACCGGTGATGAGCACGCGGCGTCGGCCGAACCGGTCCGCCAGCGACCCCGCGGTGAGCAGCAGCGATCCGAACACCAGGGAGTAGGCGCCCGTGACCCACTGCAGCTGCGCGGTGGACGCGTGGAGGTCCCGGCCCATGGTGGGCAGCGCGATGGTCAGGACGGTGTTGTCCACCATCTCCACGAAGAAGGCGAGGCACAGGGCCGTGAACGGCAGCCAGGCCGCGCGGAGGGATGGGACGCGGGAACGCGGCGTGGTGACGGGAGCCGATCCGGTGATCGGCTCGGGGAGGGGTGATGACATGTGGGGACCTTTCCCGAACGGTGTTCTATAGGCGAACTTTGTTCGAGAATGGAACCATGTTCGGTATCGCGCAACGGCAATGGTGTGGCGGGCACCCCGTGCGCACGAATGGATCGCGGATCCGGCCTCGGCGGACGCGGACCGGTCCTATGCTGGTCCCGGCGCCGGGGCCGCGCGGCTGAGGAGACGGGAGATCACGGTGGACATCGAGGCGGGGGCGGTCTTCGATCTCGTGGACCTCCTGGGGGTGCTCACCAACGGCGTCCTGGGCGGGGTGGTGGCCCGCCAGCTGCGCATGGACCTCGTGGGGTTCACGGTGCTGGCCATCATCTCGGGGCTCGGCGGCGGCATCCTCCGCGACACCCTGCTGCAGCAGGGGTTCCCCGTGGCCCTGACCAATCCGGCGTACCTGAGCACCGCTCTGGCGGGGGCGCTGATCGCCTACCTCATGGTGTTCGGCAGCAGATGGACCTTCCGGGCACTGTTCGTGGCGGACTGCCTGTCCGTGGGGTGCTGGGCGGCCACGGGCACGATCAAGGCACTGGGCGTGGGCCTCGCGTGGCCGCCGGCGATCCTGCTGGGGGTGGTGACCGCGGTGGGCGGCGGAATGATCCGCGACATCGCCGTGGGGCGCCTGCCCGCGATCTTCGGCGGCAACACCCTCTACGCGACCAGCGCGCTGCTCGCGAGCTCCGTCATGGCACTGGCCGCCGGGCTCGGGCGCCCCAGCCACGGGATGGCCGGCGCCATCGTGCTCAGCGCCGTGGTCAGCGTGTCCGCGCGTCGCTTCGGGTGGCGGCTGCCGGGCCCCGCCAACCTGAGCCCCGGTGCGCTCACGCGGCTGCGCCGCAGGCCCGCGGCGCGCAAGGACGGTGACGGCACGTAGGGCTGGGACCGCCGTCGTTCGGGCGGACGCAGCGAGCGTGGTGGCATCGGGCAGCCCGCACCGGTCGTCGGACGGGGCCGCCACGGGACGAGACCCGGTTCGCGTGCCGTCAACCGGCAGCGGCGTCCGCCACGACGACACCGCCCGGGCCCTACTACCCTGGAGCACATGTCCCTCCCCAAGATCGTGCTGTTCTACGTCTTCACGCCGCTGGCGGACCCGGAGGCGGTGAAACTGTGGCAGCTCACCCTCGCGCAGCGGTGCGGCGTGAAGGGCCGGATCATCGTGTCGGAACAGGGGATCAACGCCACGGTGGGCGGAGACATCCACGACGTCAAGGCCTACGTGCGTGGGCTGCGGGAGTACGCCCCGTTCAAGGACGCGGACGTCAAGTGGTCGGACGGCGCGGGGGACGACTTCCCCCGGCTGAGCGTGAAGGTGCGCCCCGAGCTGGTGACCTTCGACGCCCCGGACGTGATCCGGGTGACCGAACGCGGGGTGGTGGGCGGGGGCACGCGCCTGTTGCCCGACGAGCTGCACGAGCTGGTGGCGCAGCGCGGCGAGGACGTCGTCCTCCTCGACGGCCGCAACGAGCTGGAGGCGCGCATCGGGAGGTTCCGCAACGCGGTGGTGCCGAGGGCGCAGACCACCCGCGACCTCCTCGCCGAGCTGGACTCCGGAGCCTACGACCACCTCAGGGACAAGGCCGTGGTGACCTACTGCACCGGCGGCGTCCGGTGCGAGGTGCTGAGCGTGCTCCTCAGGAACCGCGGCTTCCGCGACGTCTACCAGCTGGACGGGGGCATCGTGCGCTACGGCGAGGCGTACGGGAGCACAGGGTTGTGGGACGGCTCCCTGTACGTGTTCGACAGGCGGATGCACGTGGAGTTCTCGCCGGACGCGCGGTCACTGGGAACGTGCGTGCAGTGCGGTGAGCCCACACCCCGGTTCGTGAACTGCGCGGACCAGGACTGCCGTCGGCTGTTCCTGTGCTGCGAGACCTGCACGGGCACCGGTGCCCGCACCCGTTGCCCGGAGTGCACTCCGGCGGCATCCGAGACCCACCATTCCCACGCGACGAGGACCAGGAGCTGACATGGACAACCCCCAGCAGACCGTCACGGACGCCGAGGTGACCGCCCTGCACACCGGGGCGGTGCGCCACCACGAATGGGACGGCCGGGACATCGAGACCGCCGCGGAGAAGGAGCCCCGCACCGGGAGGGTGTTCCTCAGCGGCACCGGTTTCATCGGGGACGAGCAGGGCGACCGCAAGCACCACGGCGGCCCGGACAAGGCCGTGTGCTGCTACGCGGCCGAGAACTACGACGCCTGGCGGCGCGAGGGCCGCGACCTGGACGCGGGCGCGTTCTCCGAGAACCTCACCCTGCGCGGTGCCACGGAGGAGCGGGTCTGTCTGGGGGACGTGTTCCAGGTGGGCACCGCCGTGGTCCAGGTGACGCAGCCGCGCACCCCGTGCAACACCATCTCCCGGCGCTGGTCGGACTGGGACCTGCCGCGGGAGATGGAGCAGACCGCCCGCACCGGGTTCTACCTGCGGGTGCTGCGCGAGGGTCACGTGGGCGCCGGGGACGCCTTCGAGTTCGTGAGCCGGCCCTCGGGCGCGGTGTCCGTGAGCGACGTCGTGCGCATCATGGCCGCCGGGGTCGCGGACCGGGACGCGCTGCGCGGCCTGACCCGCGCCCCGGAGTTCCCGGAGCAGTGGCGCCGCAAGATCATGCGCCGGCTGGGCGAGGACACCCTGCTCTGAGCGGACGCCGCCGCCCCATCGCCCTCCGGCCGCCCCTCGCCGAAGTCCGCCGCCCGCGGGAGGGGCCGCACCCACGGATCCCAGGAAAGGCCCACGATGACCGAACAGACCACCCCGGGTCTTCCGCACCCGCTCACCGGACAGCTCTTCCCATCCCCGGTGCCGCCCGGCACGGGATGGCCGGAGGACCCCGCGCCGTCGGACGCGCCCGTGGCGCACGACGCCGCCCGCGTCCGTGAGCTCGCCGCGACCGCCGCGGACGTGGACCGGCTCAACGCCATGGCCAGCGTGTGCCGGGCGTGCGAGCGACTCGTGGAGTGGCGGGAGGACGTGGCCGAGCACAAGCGCGCGTCCTTCGCGGGGGAGCCCTACTGGGGCAGACCCGTGCCGTCCTACGGGGACCCCCGGGCGCGGCTCGCGGTGATCGGCCTGGCGCCCGCGGCGAACGGCGGCAACCGCACGGGCCGCATGTTCACCGGGGACCGCGCGGGGGACTGGATCTACGCGGCGCTGCACCGCGCGGGCCTCGCGGAGCACGAGACGGTGTCCACCGCCGGGGACGGGCAGACGCTGCACGGCGTGCGGATGGTGGCACCCGTGCGCTGCGCACCACCGGCCAACAAGCCCACCCCGGAGGAGAAGGCCGCGTGCGGCGGGTGGTTCGACGCGGAGATCTCCTTGCTCACGAACCTGCAGGGCATGCTCGCGCTGGGCGGCATCGCGTGGCAGACGGTCCTCGCCGCCGCCGTGCGCATGGGCTGGGAGGTCCCCAGGCCGCGTCCGAAGTTCGGGCACGGCGCGGTGACCGAGCTGCACACACCGGACGGACGCACCGTGCGACTCGTGGGCTGCTACCACGTGAGCCAGCGCAACACCTTCACCGGTCTGCTCACGGAGCAGATGCTCGACGACGCCCTCGCCCTGGCCGCCGCTCCCGGCGGCTGAGCACGCTCGACCGTGGTGCGCGGGTGTGGGGGTACTCTCGGGGAGCATGAACGTCTGTCCCTGCGGCGGCCTGCCCGCCGGTGCGTCCCTGTCCTCCTGCTGCGGCCCCGCCCTGGCGAACGAGACGTGGCCGGAGACGGCGGAGGCGCTGATGCGCTCCCGGTTCACGGCCTTCGCCACCGGGGCGGAGGACCACCTGTTCCGCACGTGGCACCCCCTGACCCGGCCGGCGGACGTGTCCATCGACCCCGACACCCGGTGGACGGGTCTGCGTGTGGACAGCACCGTGGCCGGTGGACCCGAGGACGAGCACGGGATCGTGGAGTTCACCGCAGCCCATGTGAGCGGTGGCCGAGCCCTGGAGCTGCACGAGGTCTCCGAGTTCACCCGGCGCGCGAAGCGCTGGATGTACGTGGGTCCGGCCGCCGAGTGAGCGCACGGCCCTGCACTCGCAACCGCGGGCCGGCGGGAGGACTCACCTCGTGCGGCACTCCCGTGGGCGGGCTTCTCGGCCCTCGCTCACCCGGGGCGCCGCAGTAAAGTGGCCCCATGAACATCGAGATCCGTAAGGGTGACATCACCACGGTCCGGACGGACGCCATCGTCAACGCCGCCAACTCCAAGCTGCTCGGCGGCGGGGGAGTGGACGGCGCCATCCACCGCGCGGCCGGAAAGCAGCTGCTCGCGGAGTGCTGGCACCTCCGGGAGACCACGCTCAAGGACGGTCTCCCCGCGGGACAGGCAGTGGCCACCGACGGCTACGACCTCCCCGCGCGCTGGGTGATCCACACCGTGGGCCCGGTGTTCGCCAAGACCAAGGACAAGAGCGACATCCTCGCGTCCTGCTACCGGGAGTCGCTGCGCGTGGCGGACGAGATCGGGGCCACGTCCGTGGCGTTCCCCGCCATCTCCGCCGGCATCTACGGCTGGCCCATGGACAGTGCCGCGGAGATCGCGGTGCACACGGTGCTGGACACGGACACGAACGTGGAGACGGTGGTCTTCGTCCCGTTCTCGGCGGACGCGGAGGCCGCCTTCCACACGGCCCTCGACGCCGCGCAGCACTGATCCGACGCGCAGCACCGACCCACCGGGCGCAACTGACCCGGCGCGGCGCCGGTGCGCCCTCATCCACCCAGGATTATGTGCAGCGTGTGCCCAAATCCACGCCATTCACGGCAAAATCTGCACTCGATCCCGTTCGGGACTGCGGGGGGAGAGGCATCAGGAGATGGCCGGAACGCTTGGTCCTGCATCGATGCGAACACGTGTACCGGTGCCCGCGGAAGAACACTCGCTGTGTGACCGCGCTCGACGCCTTGGGTTTTGAGATGTCGCACGCATCGGTCTCCGCATCCGGTCGGCCAGAGCTTTCGACCACGGAGGTTGCGGCTGCGGGGCCCAATGGGCTGGCCGTTCACCCCATGAGACCGGGTGAAGCAACCCCAAGTGAACGCGCGAGCCGCAGATCATCCGCTCCCGGTCGCTGCTCGAAGGCTTCGGGAGTCCGTGCCAATTCCACGAAGCCGAGGGACGAGTACAGCTCGATTGCCGGGACATTGGTGGACAGTACTTTCAGCCACACTTGGCGGCCTTGATGCCGTGCGGCCCGGTCCACTGCGGCATGCACGAGTTGGCGGGCCACCCCCCCGTCTGCGTGCCGCCGGAGCAACAGCGAGCCCGCCGATGTACCAGTCGCCGAACGGTCCGGATTCGGGGCGTGCCTTAACGTAGCCCACGATGCTCCCGGACCGACAAGCCACGTGGACTTCGTCCACGGTGGTCCCGGTGGGTGGGCCGAAGAACGGTCGGTCGGCGCTCCAATGATCGCCGGGATCTGTCCTGGTCGACCATCCGGCGTGGTCGATCCGGGCCAGAAAAATGTCATCCTGGGGACGAGCCGGTCGGATGAGAATCGCATTCGGCTCGGGCAGGCCACTGTGTCCTTGGCACACCGTTGTCTCCTTCCGTTCCGTGAGTTTCCTGCCAGGGCCGCGAGACAACCGGGGAACCGCAGCGGCGCGGATGCCGCGCGGTGTGGTAGCGCCGCTCCTCAGATAAGGCCCAGCTCCGTGACCGCGGCGCGCTCCGACTCCAGCTCCGCCACGGAGGCGTCGATGCGCGCCCGGGAGAACTCCGAGATCTCCAGGCCCTGCACGATCGACCAGTCCCCACCGGACGTGGTCACGGGGAACGAGCTGATGAGCCCCTCGGGCACACCGTAGGAG
Source organism: Kocuria tytonis (assembly GCF_003226895.2). Classification (GTDB taxonomy): domain Bacteria; phylum Actinomycetota; class Actinomycetes; order Actinomycetales; family Micrococcaceae; genus Kocuria; species Kocuria tytonis. The sequence continues at coordinate 924,717 of NZ_PNJG02000001.1, read as the reverse complement.
CCGTCCGAGCGCACGGCCATGGACGTCCAGTCCCCGCGGGAGTTGCCCAGCATGAGGTCGCGGGCGTGGTCGATGGTCGCGTTCGCCGCGGAGGCCGCCGACGACGCTCCCCGGGCCTGCAGGATCGCCGCACCGCGCTGCGCCACCGTGGGGATGAAGGTCTCGGTGACCCACTCGCGGGACACCATCTCGAGGGCCGGGCGCCGCGCCACGGTGGCGTGGTCGAGGTCCGGGTACTGCGTGGCGGAGTGGTTGCCCCACACGCTCAGGTGCTTCACCTCGGCCACGTCGGCACCGGTCTCCGCGGCCAGCATGGCCACCGCGCGGTTGTGGTCCAGGCGGGTGAGGGCGCTGAAGCGGGAGGCCGGGATGTCCGGTGCGTTGCGCTGGGCGATCAGCGCATTGGTGTTCGCGGGGTTGCCCGTCACGACCACGCGGACGTCGTGGTGGGCCACCTCGTTGAGGGCCCTGCCCTGCTCGGTGAAGATGGCCCCGTTGGCCTCCAGCAGGTCACCGCGCTCCATGCCCTTGGCGCGCGGGCGGGCACCCACGAGCAGGGCGAGCTGGGCGCCGTCGAACACCTCGCGCGGGTCCGAGCCGATCTCCACGTCCTGCAGCAGCGGGAAGGCGCAGTCCTGCAGCTCCATGACCGTGCCCTCCAGTGCGGGCAGCGCCGCGGGAATCTCCAGCAGGCGCAGCCGCACCGGGCGCTCGCGACCCAGGAGGTCGCCGTGGGCGATGCGGAAGAGCAGGCTGTAGCCGATCTGGCCGGCGGCGCCGGTCACTGCCACGGTCATGGGCGTGAGGCTCACGGTGGTTCCTCCTGGGATGCGTGACACGTGTGTGGTGCGTCACAAGATTTCGGTGGGATCGACAGTATCAGCGGCACCCGTTCAGCGCACGGCGCAAGCCCCTGGCGGCGTGTGGTCGCGCCCCGTCACAATGAGGGCATGGCTGATACCGCATTCCAAGGAAATCCCGTGCACACCGTGGGCGAGCTGCCCGCCCGGGGCGCCACCGTCCGCCCCTTCGAGCTGGTGGGCGCGGACCTCAGTCCCGTGGCGTCCGACGAGTTCACCGGCAAGCGCATGGTGCTCAACATCTTCCCGTCCCTGGACACGGGCGTGTGCGCCCAGTCCGTGCGCGAGTTCAACCAGCGCGCCACCGAGCTGCAGGACACCGCCGTGCTGTGCGTGTCCAAGGACCTGCCGTTCGCGCAGGCCCGCTTCTGCAGCGCGGAGGGCATCGACAACGTGGTCAACGCGTCCGCGTTCCGCTCCTCGTTCGGCGATGACTACGGCGTGACCATGACCGACGGCCCCCTCGAGGGCCTGCTCGCCCGTGCCGTGGTGGTCGTGGACGAGAACGGTCAGGTGGTCCACACCCAGCTCGTCCCGGAGATCACCGAGGAGCCGGACTACGACGCCGCCGTGGCCGCCCTGTCCTGACCCCCTCCCTGCGGGCTGCGTCAGGAGATGCGACGCCGCTGCCGTCGCCCATTCCTGGCCCGCGGCTCCCACACCGGCCGAGAAACGACGCCGCCGCGCCCCCGGGGAGGGGACGCGGCGGCGTCGTGCTGTGCGGAGCGGATCAGGCGGAGAGCGAGTCCATGATCCGGTTCAGCGTGGCGGACGGGCGCATGACGCCCGAGACGAGCTGCGGCTTGGGCCAGTAGTAGCCACCGAGGTCCGCGGGGGAGCCCTGCACGCCGAGCAGCTCGGCGTTGATGGTGTCCTCGTTGGCGCGCAGCTCGGACGCGACCTGCTGGAAGGCCTGCGCGAGCTCCGTGTCCTCGGTCTGCCGGGCGAGCTCCTCGGCCCAGTACATGGCCAGGTAGAAGTGCGAACCGCGGTTGTCCAGCTCGTTGACCTTGCGGGACGGGGACTTGTTCTCGTTGAGGAACGTGCCCGTGGCCCGGTCCAGGGTGTCCGCGAGGACCTTCGCCTTGGGGTTGTCGAAGCGCGTGGCCAGGTGCTCGAAGGACGCCGCCAGTGCCAAGAACTCACCGAGGGAGTCCCAGCGCAGGTGGTTCTCAGCCTGCAGCTGCTGCACGTGCTTGGGAGCGGAGCCGCCGGCACCGGTCTCGAAGAGGCCGCCGCCGTTCATGAGCGGCACGATGGACAGCATCTTGGCGGAGGTGCCCAGTTCCAGGATGGGGAACAGGTCCGTGAGGTAGTCGCGCAGCACGTTGCCGGTCACCGAGATGGTGTCCTCGCCGCGGCGGATGCGCTCGATCGTGAACTTCGTGGCCGCCACGGGGGAGAGGATGCGGATGTCCAGCCCGTCCGTGTCCTCCTGGGCGAGGTAGGTGTTCACCTTCTCGATCAGGTTGCGGTCGTGGGCGCGGGACTCGTCCAGCCAGAACACCGCTGGCATCCCGGACTCGCGGGAGCGGCGCACAGCCAGCTGCACCCAGTCCTTGATGGGAGCGTCCTTGGCCTGGCACGCGCGCCAGATGTCACCGGGGGCCACGTCGTGGGACATCAGCACCTCACCGGCGGAGTTCACCACCTGCACGGTGCCGGCCTCCTGGATCTCGAAGGTCTTGTCGTGGGAGCCGTACTCCTCGGCCTTCTGCGCCATCAGCCCCACGTTCGGCACGGTGCCCATGGTGGTGGGGTCGTACGCGCCGTTCTCGCGGCAGTCGTCGATCACCGCCTGGTACACACCGGCGTAGGAGGAGTCCGGCAGCACGGCCAGGGTGTCCTTCTGCTCGCCGTGGCGGCCCCACATCTGACCCGAGGTGCGGATCATCGCGGGCATGGAGGCGTCCACGATCACGTCCGAGGGCACGTGCAGGTTGGTGATGCCCCTGTCCGAGTTCACGTAGGCGAGCTCGGGGCCGTTGTCGATGGCCTCCTGGAACGCCGCGGCGATCTCTTTCCCGTTCTCGAGCGCATCGAGACCGGAGAGGATGCCACCCAGGCCGTCGTTGGGGGAGAGCCCCGCCGCGGCGAGATCCTGGCCGTAGCGCTCCATCACGTCCTGGAAGAACGCGCTGACCACGTGGCCGAAGATGATGGGGTCCGAGACCTTCATCATGGTGGCCTTGAGGTGGGCGGAGAACAGGACGCCCTCCTCCTTGGCGCGGGCCACCTGGGCCGTGAGGAACTCGTCCAGGGCGGCGGCGCTCATGAAGGTGGCGTCCACCACCTCACCGGCGAGCACGGGCACGGACTGCTTGAGCACGGTGGTCTCGTCGCCGCTGACCAGCTGGATGGTGAGGGTGTCGTCCGCGGGCATCACCACGGACTGCTCGTTGGTGCGGAAGTCGTCGTGGCCCAGGGTGGCCACGTTGGTCCTGGAGTCCTTGGACCAGGCACCCATGGTGTGCGGGTGCTTCTTGGCATATTCCTTCACGGCCTTGGGCGCACGGCGGTCCGAGTTGCCCTCGCGCAGCACGGGGTTCACGGCGGAGCCCTTCACACGGTCGTAGCGCGCGCGGATGTCCTTGGCCTCGTCGCTGGAGGCGTCCTCGGGGTAGTCCGGCAGGTCGTAGCCGTCCGCCTGCAGCTCCTTGATGGTGGCCTTGAGCTGCGGGATGGACGCGGAGATGTTGGGAAGCTTCACGATGTTGGCTTCCGGGGTCTTCGCGAGCTCACCGAGCTCCGCAAGGGTGTCCGGGACGCGCTGCTCGTCGGTGAGCCGGTCCGGGAACTGGGCCAGGATGCGGGCGGCCAGGGAGATGTCGCGGGTCTCCACCGCCACCCCGGCCGTGGACGCGAACGCCTCGACCATGGGCTTGAACGAGTACGTGGCCAGCATGGGCGCTTCATCGGTCTCGGTGTAGATGATCTTGGGCATGGACAATGACTCCTTGCATCGACGGTCACTGGGGCTGCCCTCCAGAGTACCCGCACCGTTCTGCGTTCCGCCCTGCCGCGGCGGGGTCGCAGCGCGGTTGTGACCTCCCTCTCCGCATCCGGTCACGGGGCGCCCCGGGCCCTTGAAGCCCCGGGCACGACGGCGCGCGGCGCCGGTCCTGTGAACCGGTCACCGCGCGCGGCAGTGGCGGGCGGCTCAGCCCTCGAGGGTGTGCTTGATCCGCTCGCGCTCGCGTTCGAGCTTGCGCACCCGGCGTCCCAGGGTGAACATCCGCACGGAGCCCACGAGCGCCATGATCAGCGCGCCGGCGATCGCCGAGAGCAGCATGGCCACACCCAGCGGCAGGCTGAACGTCCACGCCATGTACTCGAAGCGCGTTCCCACGTTGTTCTGGATGATGAACACCAGCAGCAGGATCAGCACGATCACTCCCGCGATCAGCGCCGCCCACACGGTGCCGGAGACGCCGCGCTTGACGGGGGCGTCCAGGGCGGGGTCCACCACGGGCTCGTAGCTGCCCACGAACTCGCCCGTGTCCGTCCCGGCACCCGGCGAGGTGTCTCCGGTGGACGACGCCGCCCGCCCGGTTTCCGTGGGCGGAGCTCCCATGGCGTCGACGCCCGCGCTCCGGGGCGCACCGCTCCCCTCGGTCCCTCGCCGGTCGAGGTCCGCGTCGGTGCGGTCCACGGGGACCTGCCCGCTGGTCTGCCGCGGCTGCGTTCCGGGAACGGGACCCGTGCCGGAGGGTGCGGCAGCGGCGTCGTCGGCGGGGCGGTTGTGCGGGGTGCTGCTCACTGGGGGCCTCCCGGGAAGTCGTGGAGCGGATGCCTCCAGGGTAGGGCAGGAACCGGGCCGTGGGGGCGGGTGGGTGAGAGGGTGCGACACGCCAAAAACGTCGGCACGCTCGCGACACGCTGAGATCTCGCCCGGAATCGGTGAACGCCGGGTAACCTGTCATTCATTGTGAAACGCACCACAATCAACGGTGACGCCAGCCACGGCTCGGGGTAACAACCACCGGGGGTGCAACGCACATTCCATGGGCACCACATCAGGAGGAAACGTCATGGGAAAGTACACCTTCAAGGGTAAGGCGGCCGTGTCTCTCGCGGCCATTGCTGCACTGACACTCACCGGTTGCGCCAGCGTGGGCGGCGGCGGGGACGACAAGAAGGACGGCGGTGACAGCGGCGCGGCCAAGGACGGCGGTGTGGTCACCGTGGCCGAGACCAACAAGTTCTCCGGCGCGAACCCCGGATACACGAAGACCAACCTGGACATCAACGGCCACGTGGCCGCGATGACCCGCGAGAGCTTCGTCAACGTGGACACCGAGCAGAAGCTCAGCGCCAACGAGGGCTTCGGCACGTACAAGAAGACCTCGGACGACCCCCTCACGGTGGAGTACGAGCTGAAGGACCCGCAGTGGTCGGACGGCAACAAGATCGACAAGGCAGACATGCTGCTGTGGTGGTCCGTGCTCTCGGGCTACGCCAACGACGCCGACGAAGAGGGCAAGGCGGGCAAGAACTACTTCACGATCGCCGGCTCCACGGACATCCTGCACACCACGGACATGCCCAAGTTCTCCGAGGACGGCAAGAAGATGACCCTCACGTGGGGCAAGCCGAACGCGGACTGGGAGATCGCCTTCGACTCCAACTCGCTGATGCCCGCGCACGTCGTGGCCAAGAAGGCCGGCATGTCCGAGGACCAGCTGCTCAAGGTGCTCGAGGAGCAGAAGAAGGGTGACCCCGAGAGTCCCCAGAAGCAGCCCGAGCTGGAGAAGATCGGCAAGGCCTGGGACACCTCCTTCAACTTCACCTCCACCCCCGAGGAGAAGGACGTCCTCGTGTCCAGCGGCCCGTACAAGATCGAGAACGTGGTGGAGAACAACTCCATCACCCTCAAGAAGAACGAGAACTACAAGGGTGACGCGCCGGGCAAGCTGGACGAGATCACCCTGCGGACCATCGGTGACGCCACCGCCCAGATCCAGGCCCTGCGCAACGGCGAGGTCGACATCATGCAGCCGGGCAACGTGAACAAGGACACCCTGGACCAGGTCCAGCAGATCGAGAACGTGAACGTGCAGAAGGGCGACCAGCTCGCGTACGACCACCTGGACCTGAATTTCGGCTCGGACGTGTTCAAGGACGAGAAGGTCCGCGAGGCCTTCCTGAAGACCGTTCCACGCCAGCAGATCGTGGACCAGCTGATCAAGCCGGTCAAGGACGACGCCTCCGTGCTGAACTCCCAGATGTACGTCTCCAGCCAGGGCGAGCCCTACCAGAAGGCGGAGGAGAAGAACGGCGCCAAGGAGAAGTACGGTGACGTGGACATCGAGGGCGCCAAGAAGCTGCTCGGTGGCAAGGCGCCCACCGTGCGCATCCTGTTCAACAACGGCAACCCGCAGCGCGTGGACACCTTCCAGCTGATCAAGGAGTCCGCGGAGAAGGCCGGTTTCAAGGTCGAGGACCTCGGTGACCCCAACTGGTCCGAGAAGCTCCCCGACGGTGACTACGACGCCTCCCTGTTCGGGTGGGTGTCTCCGGGTGTGGGCACCGAGATGCTCTCCCAGATCTTCAAGACCGGCGGCGGCGGCAACTACAACAAGTACTCCAACAAGAACGTGGACAAGCTCGTGGACGAGGCGCGCACGAACCTCGACGAGAAGGCTCGCGTGGACCAGATCACGGACATCGACAAGCACACCTTCGAGGACGCGTACGGTCTGCCGCTGTTCCAGTCCGTGGGCTACGTGGCCACGTCCGACAAGATCGCCGGTGTGGACAAGTACCAGCCGAACCAGACCGGTGTGTTCTGGAACGTCTCCGAGTGGAGCCGCAAGTAGGACTGTCGACCCCCGTCGACTGAGGCCCTCCCCTCATGACCGCTGCGCGGGCGCGGGATTCTCGCGCCCGCGCAGCGTCGTGACCACCACTCTCTTCGAGGCAGCAACATGACTTCATACATTCTCAGACGGCTCATCACGGCCGTGCTCATCCTGCTGGGCGCATCGTTCATCGTGTACCTCATGACGGCGGCGTCCGGAGATCCCCTGTGGGACCTCTACGGCAATCCCAATGCGCAGCAGCTGATCCCGGCGCGCGTGGAGGCCCTCAACCTGGACACCCCGCCCATCCTGCGCTACTTCACGTGGCTCGGCGGCGCCGCAGGGTGCCTCGTGCCCTTCGCCGACACCTGTTCCCTGGGCGTCAGCCGCGACGGCCAGGAAGTGACCGAGCTGCTGGCCTTCGCCATGACCCAGACCATCATGCTGGTCACGGTGGGCACCATCCTCGCGATCGTCGTGGGCATCACCCTGGGCATCGTCTCCGCCCTGCGCCAGTACTCCGGACTGGACTACGGCATCACGTTCCTCACGTTCCTGTGCTTCTCGCTGCCGAGCTTCTGGCTCGCGGTGCTGCTCAAGGAGGTCGTGGCCATCCAGTTCAACGACTTCCTGCAGAAACCGGTGCTCTCCATGGTGTCCATCGTGGTGATATCCCTGGTGGTCGCGCTGATCTGGTTCCTCGTCTCCTTCGGGCGGATGCGCACCCGGCTGCTCCTGGCCGGCGCCGGTTTCGTGGTGACCTTCGGCGTCATCTACTTCGTGCTGGCCACGGACTGGCTGAACCACCCGTTCCTGGGCATCCCGCTGATCGCGCTCACGGGCATCCTGGTGGCGGTGATCGCCACCGTGCTGATGGCCGGGCTGCGCAACAGGCGCGCGCTGTACGCCGCGCTGGGCACGGTGGTGCTGGGCCTCGCGCTGTACTTCCCGGTGCAGTACGCGTTCAAGGGCGCCGGACTGCTGACCGTCCTGGCACTGGTCGTCGTGCTGACCGCGGCGGGTGCCGCCATCGGCTACTTCGCCGGCGGCTACGACCGCGGCCAGGGCGCCCGCGTGGCCGGTGTCACCGGGTTCTTCGTCGCGCTGCTGATCATCCTGGACCGCTTCATGCAGTCCTGGCCGGACTACGTGGACTCGAGCCACATCCGCGGCCGTCCGATCGCCACGGCCAACTCCGCGACCCCCGGTTTCACGGGTGACTTCTGGACCACTGGCCTGGACCGCTTCACCCACCTGCTGCTGCCCACCATCTGTCTGACGCTGCTGGCACTGGCCTCCTACTCCCGCTACTCCCGCGCGTCGATGCTGGAGATCATGGGCCAGGACTACGTCCGCACCGCGCGGGCCAAGGGCCTCTCCGAGCGGACCGTGGTCATGCGCCACGCCTTCCGCAACGCGCTGATCCCACTGGCCACGCTGGTGGCCTTCGACATCGGCGGTCTGATCGGCGGCGCCATCATCACCGAGTCCGTGTTCGCGTTCACCGGCATGGGGCAGCTGTTCGTCCAAGCGGTGCGCAATGTGGACCCCAACCCGGTGATGGGCGTCTTCCTGGTCACCGGCATCGTCGCCATGGTCTTCAACCTCGTCGCAGACCTGGTGTACTCCGTACTCGACCCCCGAGTGAGGGTGAAAGCATGAGCCAGCCACAACCCATCGACGTCCCCGAGACCGTGGAACAGCACCCCGAAGCGGGGCAAAAGCCCCATGACGTGCGCGGCAAGAGCCAGGGCCAGCTGGTCCGGCAGCGGTTCTTCGGCAACACCGGCGCCGTGGTCTCCCTCGCGGTGCTGCTGTTCATCGTGGTGCTCTCCGTGACCTCACTGGGCATCGGGCCCATTCCCGGCTGGTGGAAGTGGGGTCCGGACGCCACCGGCACCGTGCTCGACGGCGGCCGCCCCACCCTGTCCCTGCTCCCGCCCTCACTGGGGGAGCACCCGTTCGGACAGGACAACCTGGGTCGCGACCTCTTCGCCATGGCCATGCAGGGCACGCAGTACTCCCTGATCGTGATGGTCGTGGTGGGTCTCGTGGCCGGCATCGTGGGCACCGTGATCGGCGGTCTCTCCGGCTTCTTCCGCGGCTGGACCGAGGCCGTGCTGATGCGCCTGACGGACGTGATCATCATCATCCCGCTGGTGATCCTCGCCGCGCTGCTCGGCCGGCTGGCCATCTCCTGGGTGCGTTCGCACGGACTGCCCACGTTCGCCACGGTGATCGCCCTCGGTCTGCTCATCGGGCTGGCCTCGTGGCCGGGCCTGGCGCGACTGGTGCGCGGCGAGTTCCTCACGATGCGCGAACGCGAGTTCGTGGACGCCGCCCGCCTGGCGGGTGCCTCCAGCGGGCGCATCATCTTCAAGCACATCCTGCCCAACACGGTGGGCGTGATCACGGTGAACATCACGCTGCTGATGTCCTCCGCGATCCTGCTGGAGACCGCGCTGTCCTACCTGGGTCTGGGCATCCAGGCCCCGGACTGGTCCCTGGGCCGGTTGATCAGCGAGAACCAGACGGCGTTCGCCACCCGGCCGTGGCTGTTCTGGTGGCCCGGTGTGTTCATCGTGGCCATTGCGCTGACCATCAACTTCATTGGCGACGGCCTGCGGGACGCCTTCGATCCGCGCCAGCGCAAGTTCAACCCCAAGCGCGCCCGCGAGATCGGCGAGGGCACGGACGAGATGCACGCGCCCACCTCCGGCACCGAGGCCGCCTCACGCGGCGCCACGGAGCAGGCGGGCCGATGACCACGCCGGTTTCACACCGTGTACAGCAGGACGCTTGCGGCGCCCAGCACGACGACCGCCGCGAGCGGTCCGGCCACGACGTGGGAACGAACGGGCCCGGGGTCCTTGTCCGTGGCGAAGACGTCCAGTTCGCCGGTGTCGATCTTGCGCTGCCACAGGGTGCGCACGCGGTGAGCGGCCGCGCCGGACGCCGTGGAGGTGAGATCACCCACGCGCACCGACCCGTCCGGGCGTGCGATGGGGTGGTTGCGGTTCACGGCGTCCGCCCCGGCGCGCAGGGCGGAACCGGCACCGGACGCCGGCAGCGCAAAGCTGGAGTGGGCATGCTCCTCGGTGGCGATCGTCACCGCGAACCGGGTGCGCACGTCCACGATCCGGCCCCACGGGATGCTCACGGTGCGTGCCGGATTCACCAGGCGCACACCCTCCGTGCGGACCTCCAGGCGCGGACGCCAGTACAGCGCGTACCCCAGTCCCGCCAGGGCCAGTCCGCCGCACACCGCGGCCACGTGGTGCGGGACGGTGTGACCCCACCCGCTCAGCAGCACCAAGAGGCCCAGGGCCGCCAGGAAGCCCGTCAGCCACGGCGCCGACGCCGCTCGGTAGGTCTCGCGCCCCGGGGCGGGTTCATGGGTCTTCGGCATGACCCCCATGCTAGGCAATGTGCGCGCGCCACGGCCGCGCACCGAGTTCTCAACACGACGGAGCACACACGATGAGCACCTCGCACCAGCCCCACGGATTCCCCGAGGGCACCCCCGAGCCGCACCACTCCACGGGCGATCCGCACGCCACCGGCAACGGTCCCGCGGCCCCGGACGCGGCGGCGTCGTCCACCCGCACCGGCGCGACGGGCGGCGAGCCCGCCGCGGAGCCCACGGCCGCCGAGCACAACGCGCCGTGGAACGGCGCCCGGGCCGGTGACGGCCGTGTGGCGGCGCCCGAGGGTCCGGCCGCCGCCACGGGCTCCCCGGGTGCCACCGGTGCCGGGGCCACGGCCGCGAGCGCGGCCGCCGGAACCACCGCCGCGGGTGCCGAGAAGCGGCGCGGCCGCAGGGCCCAGCGACCCGAGCCCGCGGCGGGCCGGGGCAGGACCCGCAGGACCGCGGCCCGCGGGGAGTCCGTGCTGCGTGTGCGCGGACTGTCCGTGGACTTCGGCGTGGACCGCGAGTGGGTTCCCGCCGCGATCGACCTGAACTACGACGTCGCCGCGGGCGAGGTGCTCGCGATCGTGGGCGAGTCCGGCTCCGGCAAGTCCGCGAGCTCGATGTCCATGCTGGGGCTGCTGCCCTCGAACGCCCGCGTGCGGGGGTCCGCCATGCTGGGCGGTGAGGAGCTGGTGGGCCTGCGGGGCAACGCCCTGCGCCGGGTGCGCGGCGAGGAGATCGCCGTGATCTTCCAGGAGCCCATGACGGCCCTGAACCCCGTGTACACGGTGGGCCAGCAGATCGTGGAGACCATCCGGCTGCACCGGGACGTCTCACCGGCCGAGGCCGCGGAGCGCGCCAAGCAGATGCTCACCATGGTGGAGCTGCCGGACCCGGAGAAAGCGTTCCGCTCCTATCCCCACCAGCTCTCGGGCGGTCAGCGGCAGCGCGCGATGATCGCGCAGTCCCTGTCCTGCGACCCCAAGCTGCTGATCGCGGACGAGCCCACCACGGCGCTGGACGTGACCGTGCAGGCCGAGATCCTGGACCTGATCCGCAACCTGAAGGACCAGCTGGACTCCGCGGTCATCCTCATCACCCACGACATGGGTGTGGTGGCGGACCTCGCGGACAAGATCGCGGTCATGCAGAAGGGCGTGATCGTGGAGCAGGGGACCGCGGAGCAGATCTTCACCGCGCCGCAGCATCCCTACACCAGGACGCTGCTGCAGGCCGTCCCCCACCTGGGCGAGGGCAACGAGGACGACGAGTCCGTTGACATGATTGCGGTCCTGGAGCAGTCCCTGGCCAGGCCCATGGCCGTGGACCGCAGCACCGCGGAGGAAGCCTCCATGGACACCCTCGCGCAGCGTGTGGTGGCCCCGGTGCTGCAGCTCAAGGACGTGGCCATCGAGTACCCCAAGCAGGGGCGCAACCCCGCGTTCCGCGCGGTCGAGGACGTGAGTCTCACCGTGGCCGCGGGGGAGACCGTGGGCCTGGTGGGCGAGTCCGGTTCCGGCAAGACCACCATCGGCCGTGCGGCCGTGGGACTGCTGCCCACGGTGGCGGGCTCCCTCGTGGTGGACGGCGTGGAACTGGCCGGGGCGTCCCGGTCCACGCTGAACAAGGTCCGCAAGGACGTGGGCATGGTCTTCCAGGACCCGGCCTCGTCCCTGAACCCGCGGCTGCCCATCGGCGAGTCCATCGGCGAACCCATGTTCCTGGCCGGCGTGGCCAAGGGCGGGGAGCTGCAGAACCGGATCGAGCAGCTGCTGGACCAGGTGCGCCTGCCGCGCAACTACCGCAACCGCTACCCCCACGAGCTCTCGGGCGGTCAGAAGCAGCGCGTGGGCATCGCCCGCGCCCTGTCCCTGAAGCCCAAGCTGCTCGTGGCGGACGAGCCGACCTCCGCACTGGACGTGTCCGTGCAGGCCACGGTGCTGGATCTGTTCGAGGAGCTGCAGGCGGAGATGGGTTTCGCGTGCCTGTTCGTAACCCACGACCTCGCGGTGATCGACCGGCTGGCCAACCGGATCGTGGTCATGCAGCACGGGCACATCGTGGAGCAGGGCGCGCGCGAGGCCGTGCTGCGCCACCCGGAGCAGGAGTACACCAAGCGGCTGCTCGCGGCCGTGCCGGTGCCCTCGCCCGAGGCGCAGCGCGTACGGCGTGAGCTGCGCCAGCAGATGGCGCACCACGTGTCCTAGACCCTTGCGGCGGCACCGCAAACCCAGGGCCCCGGAGCCACGGCGCCGGGGCCTTGGGCATGGGGTCCCGGCGCGGCACCTCACTGCGCCGGACCCCATGGCACCGCGCCTGACCGCGCCGGGCCCGCGGCGCCGCGCCTCACCGTGCCGGGCCCCCGGCACCGGCTCCACCGACCGCGGGGCGGGCAACGGGGCGTCATCCTCACGGACGGCGTCCCGTTTTCCATGTGTCGGGTGTCACCATCCTCGCTAGGGTGGTGCCATGGTGAACTCAACACGTCTGTCGTCCGACCTCTCCCGGCTGCACGGGGAGACCGACTCCTACCTGGCCACCGCGACCTCCCTCTCCGGGTCCCAGCTGAGTGAGCCGTCCCTGTGCGGATCGTGGGACCGTGCGCACGTGGTGGCGCACCTCGCGTCCAACGCGCGGGCGATCGCCAAGCTGGTGGACTGGGCCGTCACGGGCAGGCGGCAGCAGCCGTACTCCTCCCGGGACGCCCGCGACGCCGAGATCGCCGAGCTCGCGCGCCTGCCCCGCGAGGAGCTGCTCCGGGTGTCGGAGGAGAGCGCCGAGCACTTCGAGCGGCAGTGCGAGCGGCTGGCCGGCGCCCTGGCGGCGGAGGACCTGGACCTGCACGGCAAGCCCGTCACGGCCGCGGCCATTCCCGCGGTGCGGATCGCGGAGGTGGTGCTGCACCACCACGACCTCGACACCTCGTGGACGCTGGCGGATGCGCAGCCGCAGTCGGTGCTGGACGCACTCGAGGGAGCGGTGCGCACCATGCGCGCAAAGGACGCGCCGGGCATGACGCTGCGCACCGCGGAGCACGACGAGTGGATCATCGGCGACGGCGGTCAGCTGGTCACCGGGGACCGCGTGGGAATGGTGCTGTGGCTCGCCCGCGGTCACACGGACGGGGTGTCGTCGGAGGGCGCGCTGCCCGAGCTGCCCGCCTGGTGACCGGGCCGCTCCCGGAGTGCGGCCGTCCCCGCGTTCAGGAGAACACGGACAGCGCGTAGGCCGCGAAGACCACCAGGTGCGCCGCGCCGTGCACGGCCGTGACACGTGGGGCCGTGAACGTGATGGCGGACAGGGCCAGGCTGAGCCCCAGGAGCACCAGGGTCACGGGGCTCTCGGCCAGCACCACCCGCTGGTCCGTGAGCAGCCCGATCACCAGCACCGCGGGGATCGTCAGCCCCAGGGTGGAGACGAGCGCCCCGTGGCACAGGTTGCTCACCCGCTGGATCTCACCCGCGAGGGCCGCGCGCACCGACGTAATGGACTCCGGCAGGAACACGACGGCGGCGATCAGCACGCCGGCCAGGGCGGGTGGAGCGCCCGCGCGACCCAGACCGTCGTCGAGCAGGGCCGCCATCTCGTGGGAGAGCAGCACCACGGGCAGCACGGTGACCACCAGCACGAGCAGCCGGATCAGGATCTCCGGGCGGTGCTCCGCCCTCGCGGCACCGCCGCGCGAACGGGGTGACTCCTCCGACGCACCCGGGCGGGCATCGTATCGGGGCAGGGCCCCGGGCCAACGGTCCGGGACCGCGGAGAGCTCGGAGGACGGGGAGCGGACCGCACCCGCGGGGTGCGGCTCGGTCCCGGGGCGCACGCGGGGATCCACCTCCGTGAAGTCGTGCGCCTGCGCGCCGGTCTGACGGGACAGGAAGAACGCGTAGCTGCCTAGGGCGAGCAGCGCCACGACCACCGCCTGCCCGGGCCGGTACGCGCCACCGGTTCCCAGCACCGGGGGCAGGGCGAAGGCGAGCGCCCCCAGCACCGCGAGCATCGCCAGGTAGGCGGAGGCACCGGTGCGGTGGTGTGCCAGAGCGCCGTGCCGGACGCCGCCCACCAGCAGGCACAGTCCGATCACCAGGTTCAGGATGATCATCGACACCGCCATCACGGAGTCCCGCGCGATGCCCGCGTGCTCACCGGGGCCGAGCATCACGGCGCAGATCAGGATCACCTCGATCACCACCACGGACAGCGTGAGCACCAGTGAGCCGTAGGGGTCACCCAGCCGCGCGGCCAGGCGCTCCGCCTGGTGGACCACGCCCGTGGCGGCGAACAGGATCACGGCGACGATCACACCCAGTGCCGCAACGAGCAGGGGAGCGGGGACCGGCGGGCGCAGCAGTGCGGCCGCGAACGGGAGGAGCGCCACCGACCCCCAGCCCACGAGCAGCCGTGCCAGTGCCAGCGGTGTGAGGACGCGGCGAACGGCCGGGTGGACGCGGTTCAGTCGCGCACCCCGAACAGCCAGGCGTCCGCGCGGTCCGTGTGGGGATCGTCGAAGTTCACGAAGCTGCGGCCCTTGGCCGCCACCGCCCGGTACTCCTGCACGACCTCGAGGCTCAGGCGCTCGCGGTGCTCCACCTCCACGATCACGGCGGTGGCACCGGAGCGGTCCGGGAGCGTGGCCGGGTAGGCGAGGGCCGCCACCAGCAGCTGCGGGGCCTTCTCGCGGGCGAGGGAGCGCAGCGAGTTCAGGACCTGGTCCGGGGAGAGTTCCTCGGGCGCCACGGAGTCCAGCTCGAACTCCCCGTCCTTGCGGCCCGTCACGAGGAAGGCGGGGAACGCCCCGTACTGGGACACCTGCTCCTCCACGACCGCCTGCACGTGGCTCAGCGCGGTGTCCACGGTTTCCACGGCGGAGTCGGAGATCCACTGGCGCCAGGCGTTGTCGTGGTCCGCACGGGCCCGGGCGGCCTCCGCCTTCGTCATCCGGGACGTGCCCTGGGAAGGCGTGGAGCGGCGTCGTGGGGAGTGGGCGGAGGACTGGGCCACGGAGGAGGACTCCTTCGGAAGAGACGGTGTGCTGGGTCCAGGGTAGGCGCTCGCTAGACTGGATCGGAACCACACAGCCAATCCCAGGAGCATGCATGTCTGCGATCGATCGCGAACAGGTGGCGCACCTGGCGGAGCTGGCGCGGATCGAGATGACGGACGAGGAACTGGCCCGGGTGGCCGGGGAACTCGAACTGATCGTCTCCTCCGTGGCCTCCGTCAGCCAGGCCGCCGGACCCGACATCCCCGCCACGAGCCACCCGCTGCCGCTGCAAAACGTCTTCCGCGAGGACGTGGTGGGCGAGACGCTCACCCAGGAGGAGGCCCTTCTGAACGCCCCGGACGGCCAGGACGGCAAGTTCCGTGTTCCCGCGATCCTGGACGGTGAGTGAGCATGAGCGAGCAGATCATCGAACTCTCCGCCGCTGACCTCGCGGCAAAGCTCGCCGCGGGCGAGGTGACCTCCGTGGACGCCGTGCAGGCGCACCTGGACCAGATCGGGGCCACGGACGGCGCCGCGCTGGACGCCTCCGACCGCTCCCGCGGCACGGACGGCCTGAACGCCTTCCTGCACCGCAACACCGAGGAGGCGCTGCGCGTGGCCCGCGCGGTGGACGAGGCCCGCGCGAACGGCGAGGACCTGCCCGAGCTGGCCGGTGTGCCGGTCGCGGTCAAGGACCTCATCGTCACGAAGGGCCAGCCCACCACCGCGGCCTCCCGCATGCTCGAGGGCTTCATGAGCCCCTACGACGGCACCGTGACCCGCAAGCTGCGTGCGGCCCGGATGCCCATCCTGGGCAAGACCAACCTGGACGAGTTCGCCATGGGCTCCTCCACCGAGCACTCCGCGTTCGGCCCCACCCGCAACCCGTGGGACCTCACCAAGGTCCCCGGCGGTTCCGGTGGCGGCTCCGCCGCGGCGGTGTCCGCGTTCCAGGCCCCGCTGGCCCTCGGCACGGACACCGGCGGCTCCATCCGCCAGCCCGCGGCCGTGACCGGCACCGTGGGCGTGAAGCCCACCTACGGCTCCGTCTCGCGCTACGGCGTGATCGCCATGGCCTCCTCCCTGGACCAGGTGGGCCCGTGCTCGCGCACGGTGCTCGACGCCGCCCTGCTCCACGAGGTCGTGGGCGGTCACGATCCCGCGGACTCTACCTCCCTCACGGACCCCGTGGGCGGCTACGCGCAGGCCGCGCGGGCCGGTGCCGCGGACGGCGGGCTCAAGGGCCTGCGCGTGGGCGTGGTCAAGCAGCTCACGGGCGAGGGCTTCCAGGCCGGCGTGCAGCAGCGCTTCGAGGAGTCCCTCGAGCTGCTGCGTGGGGCCGGTGCGGAGATCGTGGAGGTCGAGGCACCCAACTTCGAGTACGCGCTGGGCGCCTACTACCTGATCATGTCCTCGGAGGTCTCCTCCAACCTCGCGAAGTACGACGGCGTCCGCTTCGGTCTGCGCGTCACGCCCGAGGGCACCCCGACCATCGAGAAGGTCATGGGCGCCTCGCGTGCCGCGGGCTTCGGCGACGAGGTCAAGCGCCGCATCATCCTGGGCACCTACGCGCTCTCCGCGGGGTACTACGACGCCTACTACGGCTCCGCCCAGCAGGTGCGCACCCTGGTGCAGCGGGACTTCGCCGCGGCGTTCTCGACGGCCGACGTGCTGATCTCGCCCACCGCCCCCACCACGGCGTTCGACATCGGTGGCGTGGACGAGTCCGCGGACCCCATGCAGATGTACCTCAACGACATCGCGACCATTCCCACCAACCTGGCCGGGATCCCCGCGATCTCGCTGCCCGGTGGCCTGGCGCCCGAGGACGGGCTGCCCGTGGGCATCCAGTTCATGGCACCGGCCCGCGAGGACGCCCGCGTCTACCGTGCCGGCGCCGGGCTGGAGCGGCTGCTCACCGAGAAGTGGGGCGGCCCGCTGTGGCAGCACCGCGGCGACGTCGCCGGGACCGTTCGCGATTTTGCGGCCACCGCCGCGCAGGGAGGCAAGTGATGAGCCAGGACGTGCTGTCCTTCGAGGAGGCCCTCGAGCGCTTCGAGCCCGTGCTGGGCTTCGAGGTGCACGTGGAGCTGAACACGAGGACCAAGATGTTCGACGCCGCCCCCAACACCTTCGGGGACGAGCCCAACACCAACACCACGCCAGTGTCCTTGGGACTGCCCGGTGTGCTGCCCGTGGTCAACGGCAAGGCCGTGGAGTCCGCGATCAAGCTGGGGCTCGCGCTGAACTGCTCGATCGCGGAGAAGTGCCACTTCGCGCGGAAGAACTACTTCTACCCGGACACCCCCAAGAACTTCCAGACCTCGCAGTTCGACGAGCCGATCGCGTACGACGGGCACCTGGACCTCGAGCTCGAGGACGGCACGGAGTTCCGCGTGGAGATCGAGCGCGCGCACATGGAGGAGGACGCCGGGAAGCTGACCCACATGGGCGGTGACGCCGGGCGCATCCAGAACGCGCAGTACTCCTTGGTGGACTACAACCGTGCGGGCGTGCCGCTCATCGAGATCGTGACCAAGCCCATCGTGGGTGCGGGGGAGCGGGCGCCGGAACTGGCGCGCGCCTACGTGGCGGCCATCCGCGAGATCGTGAAGAACCTCGGGATCTCGGACGCCCGCATGGAGCGCGGCAACGTGCGCTGCGACGCGAACGTGTCCCTGATGCCCCAGGGAGCCACGCAGTTCGGCACGCGCTCGGAGACCAAGAACGTGAACTCGCTGCGCGCCGTCGAGCGCACCGTGCGCTACGAGATCCAGCGCCACGCCGCAGTGCTCGCCGCCGGGGACACCGTGGTGCAGGAGACCCGCTTCTGGCACGAGGACACCCGCTCCACCACCTCGGGGCGGCCCAAGTCCGATGCCGACGACTACCGTTACTTCCCCGAGCCGGACCTGGTGCCCGTGGTCACCACCACGGAGTGGATCGAGGAGATCCGGGCCACCCTGCCCGAGCCGCCGGCGGAGCGCCGCAAGCGCCTGAAGGCGGACTGGGGCTACTCGGACGAGGAATTCCGGGACGTCGTGAACGCCGGCGTGCTGGACCAGATCGAGCAGAGCATCGCGGCCGGTGCCACGGCAGCCGTGGCCCGCAAGTGGTGGATGGGCGAGATCGCCCGCCTGGCCAAGCAGCGCGAGGTGGAGATCGTGGACCTGCCCGTGACCCCCGCCCACGTGGTGGAGCTGGACGCGCTCATCGCGGACGGCAAGATCAACGACAAGCTGGCCAAGAAGGTGCTGGGCTTCGTGGTCGAGGGCGAGGGTGCCCCCGCGGAGATCGTGGAGGCCCGTGGCCTCGCGGTCGTCTCCGACGACGGCGCCCTGTCCACCGCCGTGGACGACGCCATGGCCCAGATGCCGGACGTGGTGGCGAAGATCAAGGGCGGCAAGGTGCAGGCCGTGGGCGCCCTGATCGGCCCGGTCATGAAGGCCACGCGCGGTCAGGCCGACGCGGCTCGCGTGCGGCAGATCATCTTGGAGAAGCTGGGCGTGCAGGGCTGAGGCCCCGCGCCCCGGACATGAACCGGCCCGGTTCCCCGTGCGGGGGCCGGGCCGGTGCCATCTCATGCGACACGCCTGGTGGCGATTGCAAATTGATGCGTATCACAGTACAAATGTGATGAGCGTCTAATAACCCACCGCACTGGAAGGCGAATTCTTCATCATGACCAGCGCGGATCACGACAATGCGGCAGTACCCCCGTCTGAGGAGCTCTCCACACAGCCGCACGCGACTTTGGAACCCGACCCCTCGATCGAAGAGCCCCGAGAAGGCGAGTCGATGGTCGAGTCGCTCGGGGAAACGGAATCCCGAGCCATGGCGGAGCCGAGTACGGCTGAGTCATCTAGGACCGAACCCGTGCTTCGTGAGGATTCCGCGCGGGTGGAGGCAGCATCCGACGACGCTGCAGAAGCGGAGCGTGTGAATGAGCCGGACCTCGAGTTCAAATCCATCGTTCTGTCCGAGGTCCGCGCCCTGCGTGCCTCCCTCGACACGCGTGTTGCGGAGTACGAACGCACCATCCGATCACTGCACGAAACGGTGGAGAACCTGCAGAGGCAGCAGCTCACGGGGGTCATGAAGCCCGTGTTCCAGCAGTTCGCGGACCTCCAGGCGGAGTTGCAGTCCGCCGGGTTCCAGGCCGGCGGCAGAGGCGACCAACAGTACGCGGAGGAGTTCGATTACTTCGCCACGGTGATTGAAGGGCTGTTGGACCACTTCGACCTGGAATCCGTGGAGGCCACTGCAGGCTCCCACTTCGACTCAAAGTTGCACATGGCGGTCCAAGCCCGCCCCACCGACGACGCCCAGCAGGACCGCACCATTGCACGGGTGCTCCGTCAGGGATACCGGGTCATCGGAGAAGCCCGCGTTCTGATTCCCGCGCGAGTGGTGATTCTGAAGTATGCGCCTCCCGCTGCGGAAGCGGCAGAGACACCGGACAGCACCGTCACCGGGTAGCCCAGCACTGCCCCAGCCACATTTCCCCCGCAGCCCATTGCACCCCGCGCACCTCAACACCAGGAGTGGAAGAGCAACATGAGCAACACCGTCTATGGCATCGATCTCGGCACCACGTATTCCGCGATTGCCCGGATCAACGAGCAGGAGATGGCGGAGGTCATCAAGAATTTTGAGGGGCAGGACACCACTCCCTCGGCCCTCTTCTTCGAGTCCGAGGACAACGTGGTAATCGGTGCTGAGGCTAAGCGCGGTGCGCTGGCTGATCCTGACAACTCCTGTCTGCTGATCAAGCGGGAGATGGGTACGGACTACGCGGTCCAGTACCAGGGCAAGGATTACACCCCGGAGTCCCTGTCCGCTCTGATCCTGCGTGCCATGGTGGACGCGGCAAATGAGGCCACCGGTGAGGACGTGGACCAGGTGGTCATCACGGTGCCGGCATACTTCGGCACGCAAGAACGGGAAGCTACTCGCCAAGCCGGGCAGATTGCTCAGCTGAACGTGGTGGGCATTGTCACGGAGCCGGTGGCGGCGGCACTGTCCATTGGCATCCGTTCCGAAGGGGCGCAGACCATCATGGTCTACGATCTCGGCGGCGGCACCTTTGACACGACCGTCATGAAGGTGGATTCCGGAAAGGTGGAGGTTGTCGGGATCGACGGCAGCCGAACCCTGGGAGGCGCGGACTGGGACGAGGCTATGGTGCAGCTGTTGCTGGAGCGCTTCAAGGCCGAAGCGGGCGCGAATGCCGAGGGATGCGAGGCGGACGACGAATTTCTCCTGGACCTGCAGCTCAAGGCCGAGGAGACGAAGAAGTCACTCACCAGAAAGCACGATGTCAAGGTTTCGTTGCGGTGGGAATCCGCCAAGGTCAGCCTGACCATCACGCGTGCGGATTTCGAAGCCGCCACGGCGCACCTGGTGAACCAAACCCTGGAAATTGCCGAGCGTACGGTGAAGAACGCACAGCAGAAGGAGCCCGGTCTCACCATTGACCGTGTGCTGCTTGTGGGCGGTTCATCCCGCATGCCCATGATCTCCGAGGCGCTGCGCAACACTTTGAACTGGGAACCGGAGAACACCGATTTCGATCTGGCGGTGGCCAAGGGGGCGGCCATCTACGGGCAGGCGCACATCGAGGAGATTCTCTCCTCAGACGGTGAAGAATTGCCGGAAACAACGGGGAATGAGTCGAAGTTCTTCCTGGGCGGTGCTCGCTCACTGAGCGTGAAGAACGTGCTCGCCCGCGGTCTGGGCGTCCAGTTCGTTCGGGAAGCGAGCGGGGACCCCTACGTCCACTTCTTCGCCCACGCCAACGGCACCATCCCGTGCGAACCCGCGCCCATCGATGCCCAGACCGTGGCAGATCAGCAGACCCACGTGGAACTCTCGCTGTACGAGCAGGCCGGGGACCAGGAGTCCGAAAACGTCACGGACAACCGTGAGCTGAAGTCCGTGGACCTGCCGTTCGCCAAGCCCATGCCCAAGGAATCCCCCGTACGCATTCTGATCACCATCACCACGGAGGGACTTGTGCGCCTCAAAGCAGAGGACCCGGAGAGCGGCAACTCGGTGGAACTCGAGGCCACGGTCTCCCAGCTGGATGAGCAGCAGGTCCAGGAGGCCGCCAGCCAGGTCTCGTCCCTGAGCCTGCGCAGCTGACACCGGCGCGCATTCCGTGGCTACACTCAATTCGAGCGAGTACAAGAAGCTCGTGCTGCAGCCCTGGGCTGCTGACAGCACGAAAATGGCCGTCCTGGAAAAGGTCGTGTCTCAGCTTTCCCTGAATCCACAGAGCGAGGAGTACCTCACCCTGGATCTACCGGGACTCTTTGCCCTGCCCCCGGGGGGACTCACGAAGGCCCAGCTTGAGGGTCACAGCAACGCACTGAGATCTGCCCTCAACAAGTCGAACAGATTGAAGTCCGCGTCCGCCCTCGGGAAGCTCCTGGACTTTCTCCGCAACCGCGAGCTGTTCACGGATCCTGACTTCTGGGCAGATTTTCAGTCACGGCGAGCTGCCGACCAGCAGCGTCGTCTGATGTCGGCGGTCTCGGATCTCGAATCGGAAACGCCGCTCAGAACTCTCAGCCGGGGTCAGGCATTACGTCGGTTGGCTGCGCTAGGGCTCGACGGGCTGGATCCCAGTCTGCTGAGCCAGCACGGATTCGCGGTCTTCGACGACTTGCGTCCGCCGGTCGAGGGGGAACTGTCGCGCCTCCGAAGCACGTGGGGACCTGTCCGGGACAAGCACGGCTCGGACTATCCCACGGTTTTCCACCTCATGGTTCTGGGGCGGCAAAATCCGCCGGTGAAGGCTCGGTGCGTCGACGAGCTCTCAGTGGGTGGTAAACCGGTGACCAGCACGGATATTGAACAGTCCCACGCGCAAGCTCTTAGAACGAGGGACAGTAATGCCGTGCAGGACGCGGCAAAGTTCTTGGCGGAACTCAAAAGGGTGCGGGATCCTGAAACCCTCCGCCGCGTGGCCTTCGCAACGGTGTGGGAGCGGGCCAAGCAGCAGCTGTCTCAAGGCATCCCTTCGGTCCGCGTGGCAAAGGGCCTCTGCTCTTCTGGCCTCGACGAACTGGACGCGGTCAGAATTGTCGCCGCGGTTGCGGAGGCGGGGAATGGGCCGGGCAACTCGGGCGTGGGTGTGGAGGCAGTCCGAGAGGCACTGGCACAGGGCAAAAACGAGCGGGCGCGCCGAACACTGGAGGCCTTGAAAGAAGACCCTCAGACGGTAGAAGAGCGCCGCGAATTGGCTACCCGGATCGAGGAGCGCGCTCGTGACAAGGCCCGTGCGCTGAGTGACTACGAGAGCGCCATGACCCGAGAAGACTACGCTCAAGCCCGCTCGCGGTTGCAGGACGCGTTGCAGATCGATGCGGACGACTCGGCGGTGGAGGAGCTGCTCGTCAGCCTCCCCCTGCCCGCGCCCCGCCCCACTCTGCGCCCCACGGAATCCGGGGTGCTCGTGGAGTGGAACGGTGTGGGCGAGGGAGCCCACTACGACGTCTACCGCTCAGTCAACGGGGTGGCATCGACACAGGCCCGTCTCGCGGAATCGCTTGCGGAACTTGCCTTCACCGACGCAGAGGCGCCGGTGGGGGAGCAGCTGCGCTACGCGGTGGTTGCTGCCCGTCCCGGTGGAATTTCCTCGGCCGAAGGACATGCGGACATTGTCCACCTGCCCGTCCCCAAGGCTGTGTCGGCGAAAGCACGCGCCTCCGATATCCTGGTGAGCTGGGTGGTTCCGCCGCAGACCAACGGGGTGAAGGTTCGCACGCTGACACTGGATGCTCCTCCGGAGACCACGCACGTGCAGGACTCCACCACCTTTCACATGAGCGGTGCTGACATCGGCAGGATGTACCGGTTCGAGGTGTCGGCCGTCTACCTCACATCTGGTGGCCCACAGGAGTCACCTGCCGTCACGGCCACCGCAACCCCCCGAGGCGAGGTCCGGCCCGTGACAGACCTGACCGTGACCGCCGCGGGATCGGGGCCGGGGCTGGAGGCCCGGTGGTCTCAGTCGCGGGGCGCGGTCACCGAACTCTGGGCCATGCCGATCTCCGCCGGACAGCCACCCGCCGTAGGGACGGTCCTCACGTCATCGGAGGCCAGTGCGTCCGGGTTGTTCCCGCTCCGCTCGACCATTCTCGCGCCCGGTGACCACCACATGACCGCGCGGCTGCACACCCTCGAGGGGCCACATGTCGTGGTGCCCCTGACGTGCGGCGAATCGGGTTTCCTGGTGGGGGTTGCGACCGTCGCAGGGAATGCGCCCCCTGTGGCGCACGCCGCCGCGGAGCGTTTTGGTGACCGCGTGCGACTCACATGGACGTGGCCCGGGGGCAACTACGATGCACTGGTGCGGTGGCGTTCTGGCGCAGCTGAAGAGCAGGTGCGGGTGACCAAGTCCAGCTACGGGCAACACGGCGCCGTATATCTCCCCAACGCAGCTGAGGTGTCCCAGATCGGCGTCATCACGATGGCCAGGACGAACTCAGCCCCGTGGGTGTCCCAACGTGTGGACGTCCCGTTCGCGTCGTACACCGGGCCCGTCATCACCTACACCAGCAGGATCGCCAAATCTCTGCTGGGACGAGCCCGCGTGGAGTTGACGGTCACGGGGGCGCACGGGACGGGCAGCCACGATGTGGGGGTGTACTTCGCCTCCGGCACCACCATGCCCGCCCGCGCCAACCAGGCCCGGCACATCAGCACCCTGACCGTGGACTGCTCGAGAGGCGCCTCTCAACACCACACGGTAGATCTCGGGCGGGTTAGGGGGCCCTTCTGGATTCGACTCTTCTGTGACGACGGCCGGGTAACCGTTCGAGACCCCAAGACATCATCCCTGAAAGGCTGACCCCACTCGTGAGTGAATTCAACTGTCCGTACTGCTTTGCAGGACTTTCCTCCCAGCAAGTCGCTTTTCGTTGCTCGGGGCACAACCCGCCTCAGAATCAGGCGTGCGTGGTGCACGAAGACCGCGAGAGAGCGCAGAGCGTGGGAGACACCACCCCCTCGTACCCGCCGGTGCTGCGCCACCACACGGACGGACGGCACATTGTCGACGAACAGGGCAGACCGCTGTTGCTCCACGGGCGGCTGGGGTCCAAGGTGGTGTGTGACCGGTGCGGATGCCCTACCCAGGTGGCCATCTGTCCCAGTTGCCACTGCCTGCTGCCACAGGGAGTCGAGGATGGTGCGCTCTCCGTGGCCGTGGTGGGGGCACGCAATAGCGGCAAAACTGTGTTCCTCTCGCAGCTGGACTGGCAACTGATGCACACCGTGCCGGAGCGGTTTGGTGTGGCAGTGGATTACCCCGGAGGAACGGCGGGGCTGGCCAGCAAGCTGCAGGAGTACCGCAAGAAGATGACCGATGGGCAACGCCAGCTGCCCGAACAGACCAGGGTGGAGGGCAACCGTGGTCAAGCCCCCGCGGTGTACCGCTGGGATTGGGGGCCGGCCCGCAAGCGTCACGCCTCGAGAGTGATCTCGATTTACGACACCCCGGGTGAGGCGGTGGCCACTCTCCAGCGCACCACGGAACTGGGGCACTTGCGCGCCGCGGATGCCGTGGTGCTAGTCATTGACCCGTTCTCCTTGAGTGAGAATCGAGAACTGGCCCGGGAGAAGGGCATCGACCCCGGGTCTGAGACCTTGGCGAACGATGTCCTGGACGGTCTGATTGGCTCGCTCAGATACGACGACCAGAACGTCGGCAAGGGAAAACTTCTCACCACCCCGCTGGCGATTGCCGTGACCAAGATGGACGCGTTCTGGTCGCAATTTCCGGAGGGCAGTCCGCTGCGCACGACAGGAGAAGCGGTGCCCTATTTCGACGAGGAGGACTCGAAGTCGGTCCATGACTTCGTCCTTTCCCAACTGCAGGCGTGGGGCGGCGCGAATCTGACGAACAAAATTGCCGCCAACTTCAAGACGTTCAGGTACTTCGCGGTGTCTGCCCTGGGCGACGAACCCAGTTACCGGGACGGCAGGCTGACCGGCACCGTGAGCCCGACTCGGGTGGTGGACCCCGTTCTGTGGATCCTGAGCGGGGACCGCAAGTTCCTGCCCACCGACAGCTCGCAGAGTGGGAGTTGACGACGCATGTTCCAGGTGGCCCAATACACAGACGTCTCCTCAGAGGAATCGCTCGATGGACGGGCGGGCTTCAACTATGCCTCCGCCTCACCGAACTTCTCAGGCACCGACCGCCACACCGGGGAGTCGTACATGCTTCACAGCGTGGATGCGATGTCCGCGGAGGTGGAAAGCTTCACCTACCGGCAGGTGGATGGACGCTTCTACTTTTCGCGTGGACGGACGCTGGGGGCCACCCATAGCGGTCGTTCCGGAAACCATCTGACCCGCATGGCGGTCACGGGTGATGTTGAGGATCTCGGCGCCTACACGCCCGCTCAGATTCTGGGTGCGGCGAACTGGACGGAGACACGCGCTCCAGAGCGTGTTCTGGAGCCGTGGCGTACGCCCGTGCTCCTACCGGAGTGGCTCGGCAGTGCGCAGGTTTTGTCCTGGGTATGCTCCGATGCAGACCGACGCGCCTTCTTCCCCCGCCTCCTTTCAGCTCTGCAGTCCCGGCTCACCCAGCAGGACTCGTCACGGATCGCGCTGGTGCACTCGGATCCACAGGTGGTGTTGCGCTGGCTTGCCGCGGCAGGACTGCTGCTCAATGATGTTGCCGTGCGCTCGCTCAGCGTGTGCGGCATGCTGACGGACGCGGCCCACGTGGACGCGGATGTGCTGTGTTGCACACCCGCGGCGCTCACCTCAATTCCCCCCGGAAGCATGGTGTGCGATCTGAAGGAGCTCAGCGGCGGGTTGGACAGCGATGCCTTTGGGGTGCAACGGAGCATGGCGCTGCTTGAGCAGGACATGCCCACCGCGCCCCAGACCATCGCACTGGCCCGCCGTTGGGACCCGGCAGTGGGGGAACTTCCCGCTTTCTGGGGCGCAGAACTGGTCTCGGGAGTTCTGCAGCCCGGCGGGGAGATTCAGGATGCAGACATGGTTCTGGCCTTGGTCGAAAATTTGGCGGGCAACGGGTTTGCCCAAGACTTGGAGAAGTACCGGGAAGAATTCGCGGCTGCATTTCGCAAGTGCAGAAAGGACCTGCCAGGGGACGCGGTGTCCGTGGCAAGGGCAGCGCATCGCACCGCCGACAGCGGCAACGCGGACCTGAGTGCCATTCTGCTTGAGGCGTTGCTGCAAGTGTCCCTGGAGCATCCCCGGGTCTTCCCGCAGTGTGCCCGAGAGCTGACGGGGCACGAACCGATGCGGTGGCCCGGCGAGCCAGTGCGGTGGACCGAGCGGCTGAGTGACGTGGCCGAGCGGTTGGCCGATGCAGATCTGCCGGCGGTTTTCGCGGTGCTTGAGCCCCTGCGAGACTCCCTGGACCAGGATTTCTGGGCCCAGCAGGCGCACCGCTACGCACAGCATCTCACGGCGAATCCGGAAGAAGTTCACGCGACGCAGGACCTGTGGAACGGACTGCACATCCGCGAGGACCTTCGCTCGCTGCTCCTCCCTCAGCTCGAAGCAGCCGTGCTGGGTGCCGGACAACCCGTGGAGCCCAACGGTGTGCTCCAGGACCTCATGCGTCAGGCATGGAACGAGCTGGCGCGCATCTCAGGGGGCGACAGCACGACGTCGGCGAAGGAGTTCACGCAGTGGCAGCAAACCGCAAACTTTGCCGCAGCCGACCCGAAGGAGCGGCTGCGAGTACTGAGGAAGGGTGAACAGGGCTGCACTTTTGAAGTATGGCCCGCGGCGCTCACTGGCACCACCCCATTAGAAGAACCCAAGCTGTGGCTCGAGTGGGTGACTGCCCATGGTTCCAGCCGAAAGCTCGAGTCGTTCGTCCTGTCCGTCGTGCAGCCCAAGATCTCGCAGGCGGCCAATGGCGATCTCAAGCATTGGGAGGCGCTGCTGGAGGCCATGCAGCGCTCCGCCAGCTCCCCAGACAACGACCGCACCCAGGAACTGCGGCGAGTGCAGAACGAGATCTCCGAAAAGCTGCAGAAGCGCCCAGGATTGCTGCGGAAGGCCTCGGAGCGGTTCCGGCGTTCCAACGGCAACCCGCGAGAAGTCGGCTCTGCGGCTGAGAATGACGTAGGGGACCTTAAAGACAGGGACGGGCTGTCCACCGGTGCGCCGCATGCACGAGGGGGTTCCGCAGGGCCGGGCCACCGCCATGATGATCCGAGTGGAGGACGCGATGCGCAGCGTGGGCATTGATCTGGGGACCACCTACTCTTGCGTGATCTCGATGGACGGCGCAGACAGCGAGGAGGTGGTGCGCAACGACCGCGGTGCGGAACTGACTCCGTCTGTTGTCCACATCGACGAAAGTGGCGCGTGCTCCGTGGGCGCGGAGGCGCAACTGCGTCTTGGAGACGACCCCGAGAACGTGGTGGTGGGAGTCAAGCGCCGGATGGGAACCGAATTCCCCGTCGAGTACGCGGGACGCAGCTTCACCCCCGAAGGACTGTCAGCGCTGATCCTGCGTCACCTGGCCGAGGCTGCGGCCGAGCAGTTCGGCATTCCCGAGGGAGAGCTGGGGGCGGTTATCACCGTTCCGGCGTACTTCGGGGTTGCGGAGAAGGAAGCCACTTGCGCCGCTGCCGAGATTGCGGGTCTGAAATGCCTGCATCTGATGCCGGAACCGGTGGCTGCCCTGCACGCCTACGGACTCGGTGATCGTCCGGGTGGTTCCTCCCTGGTGTACGACCTCGGAGGCGGCACCTTCGATGTGGCCGTTGCCGAGGTGACCCGCGGGTCGCACAGGGTGCGGGCCGTGGACGGCGAGTCCCAGCTCGGTGGTCTGGACTGGGACCAGAGAATCGTGGATCTGCTCTGGGAGCAGCTGGAGGTGCTGGACGACGTCGATGAGCTGCGCTTGGACGAGGAGCTGATTGCTGCAGTGGACACTGCCGCGGAGACCCTCAAACGGCGTCTCACAGGGGCAGAGCGCGCGGTGGAGCGCCTGCGGTTCCGGGGCCGCTTCATTAGCCTGGAACTGACCAGGCAGCAGTTCGAGGACGTCACCGCGGACCTGGTGGACCGCACTCTGGACGCGACAGAACGGGTCGTTGCTGCCGCCGCTCGTCTCGGGGCGCCGGCGGTGGAGCACATCGTGCTGGTTGGAGGATCCACTCGGATGCCCATGATCAGACGTCGGCTCGGGGAGCACTTTTCCTGGGAGGTGCTGCTCACGGACCCGGATCGAGCCGTGGCCCGGGGCGCGGCGATGGTGGCGGCGCAGCTGCTGGCGGGCAACAACCAGGTGACGGCAGGGAGCATCTCGCTCAGCGGGGCGCCCATCTCCTCGGTCCTTCCCAGGGCTCTGGGCGTCAAGCTGCACTCGAGCGGGGATCCATGGCGGGAGGAGCCGTACGTGGCCCACTTCCTCTGGCAGAACACCCCGTTGCCGGTGCGCAACCACCGGATCGACATTGCCTCCATCGTGGATGGTCAGCAGCGCGTCCGTGTAGAGATCTTTGAGCAGAGCGGAGTGCTGCTGTCCGACCGGGTGCTCGACAACGATCTTCTGGTGGAGGGCGAGATCGTGCTGTCCGAGGGCCTTCCCGCAGGTTCACCCGTGACCCTGGACATCTCGGTGGGGGAGGACGGGATGCTGCGTGTCACCGCGCTGGATCCCCGGAGTTCCGAGCCCCTGGAGCTGGAGGCATTCATGCACGGGGTCCTGGATGATCGAGAGCGAGCGGCACAAAAACAGACGGTAGCCAGTTTGCGGATGGTGAGGTGACCGCATGACCACATGGATGCGCAAAGTTTTTGTCAGCGAGGGCGCCACGGAGTACCCTCCTGGGCCCCACCTGGACCGGCTGCGGCAGAAGTTTCAGCGCGGGGCAGCGGTCGTCCTGTGTCTCGACGTCAGCGCGTCCATGAGCGCGGACCTTCCCCAGGCGGTGCGGGGCAGCGAGAAATTTCTCCACGAGGCCGTGGCCGGCGGGTACAGCGTGGGACTCATCCTGTGGCACTCCAGAGTTGGGGCCTCCACAGAATTGAGCAGAAACCCGGAGGCGGCTTTGAACACGCTGCGTCGCGCAAGGGTCAAAGGGGGCACGGACCTGCTGCCGGCTCTTCGGGAGGCCGCCAGGCGTCTGGAGGGTTCTGAAGCAGAGGACAGGGTCATTGCCGTCTTCGGAGATGGTGATCTTGGAGTTCACGCTGTCATGACGGAGCGGTTCGCGGCCCACCTGAGGACGCAGGGGATCCGCATCATCACCATGGGTCTGGGGCACGCAAGCGCGACGGCGCTCTCCCGCATTGCGAGCGAGACCGTGAACGATGAGGTCATGGTCGCATCCAGAGAGACCCTGGTCGAGAACATTTCGAGCATGAGCCGTGGTCTGCGCCGCAGAAAGCAGGGCTGAGATCATGCAGCAGCTTCTCTTCTTCGTGGGGAACATGCTGGCGATCGTGGGAGGATTCCTCGCCCTGCTCTGGGTGGTGACCAACAAACGACGCTATTGGACCCGACGTCGCCGCGGCATCATGGCGCTGGTCTTCATTGCGGTAGGCGTGTTCATCATGGTCTCGTCGCAGCAGTACGGGGGCAGTGCCCCAACAACTCCACCCTCGCCCACTTCATCGGCGTCACCCGCCGTGAGTCCGTGATCTCCCCGGGGCGTCTCTCCCAGGGGCGGCTCGCCCTTCTACCTGATCCCCTTTCACACCCAGTGAG
The DNA here is from genome assembly GCF_003226895.2 of Kocuria tytonis. Classification (GTDB taxonomy): domain Bacteria; phylum Actinomycetota; class Actinomycetes; order Actinomycetales; family Micrococcaceae; genus Kocuria; species Kocuria tytonis. The sequence continues at coordinate 894,935 of NZ_PNJG02000001.1, read as the reverse complement.
GTAAGCATCACATGAGCAACAACCCCTACAACACCCGGACGGGCAACAACCCCTATGGTGGAGGCCCGTCCGGTGGCAACCCCTATGGCGGAGGTCCCACCGGCGGGGGCCCATCGGGAGGGAATCCCCACGGAGGGGGCTCGTCACGGCCACCGTTCGTTGATCCCTATCAGCCCCAGAATCGGCAACCTGTCTACCCACCAGCGGTCACACTGGCAGAGATCGCGGGGGAACGACAGGCTCAGCGGGCGGCGGCATCCGGTCGCGTTGGTAGTTCGGTCGGAGCAGCTCTCCCCGCGCGTCTGGCCGGCTCCGGCGTGGCTGCGGCTGCCCTGCTGGGAATCACCGCCCTGTTCGTGCTGGGCCACTCCTGGGTTGTGGCCCTCATCATGACGGGTGTTATCTACCGCGTTGCCAAAACCGACCTGGTGAAGCGCTGGTCGGGCAATGCCTTCAACCTTCTGCTGGTTTACCTGGTGATCTCGATCGCGTCGGGCCTCGTGTTCGGGGCCGTCGATCTCGCCATGTCCAGCGGCAGGTATTCTTCCGAAGCCACCCTGGGGGAGAAGGTGGGTGACTGGATCCGGTACGTGACGGCCATTGTCTTCGCCGTGAGCGCCGTGGCTGCGTACCGGCACAGGTACTTCCGCTATCCCACCCTGTTGCACCCGCTCCGGTCTTAGTTGCAGGCAGTGCGACGGCGTCGACGCGGGCCGGGGGCCGGGCGGTGCCCCCGAGGGGGTAACCATGTCCGGGTTTCGGCCCCGTCTGCTCAGCCCGTGCGGTCCTCGCTCAGCCGCCACTCGTGCAGCCCGTGCTCCCGTGCGGAGTCGGTGGTGACGATTCTCGCAATGCGCTCGCGGATCGCGCGGTCCTCCGCCTCCGAGCGGCAGACCCCGGACGGCGCGTCCGAGGCCACGGGGCACCACGCGTACTTTCCCCCGCGGGTGTTGGAGCTCGGTGCCCAGGCGAGGTCGCTGACACGCCAGTGGCCGTCCCCGTCGCGGGCGAACTGGAAGCGGGCCATGATGCCCTGGTTGTTGCTCTCGTTCACGGGAGGGGCGGTCTCGGTCACGTTGTTGCCCACGCCGTACACGATCCAGGTGTCGTGGTAGTTCTCGATGGGCTGCACGCTATGGGAGCCGTGGCCGTACACGGCGTCGAACGCGCCGGAGTCCGCGAGGGCGTGGGCGGTGCGCTGCTGGTACTCGTCCGCGGTGTCCGTGTACTCGATGATCGAGTGCATGTTGGCCACCACCACGTCCGCGCCCTGCTCCCGGGCGGCGTGGGCCTGCTCGACCGCGCGGGCCACGTCCTGGCGCGCCGTCTGCTCGCCCACGTCCGGATCCGTGCCGTCCCGCAACCGGTCGATGCGCCACGGGGTGTCCTGGGGCTTCCCGTTGAGACTGTTGGTCCCGGTCACCACGGCCAGCCTGCCGGAGGGGGTGTCCACGATCATGGGCTGCCCGGCGTCCTTCTGCGAGGCGTAGGACCCCGTGTGCTGCAGCCCCGCGGCATCCAGGGTGTGCAGCGTGCGCTTCACCCCTTCCACCCCCTGGTCCACGGAGTGGTTGCTCGCGGTGGTGCAGGCGTCGTACCCCGCGCCCTTGGCGGCGGCGAAGATCTCCGGGGGCACGTTGAACTCCGGGTACGCGGCGTACGGACCGCCCGGTGCCGACACGGGGGTCTCGGCCTGGCACACCGCCACGTCCGCCCGGTCCAGGTACGCCCGCTGCTGCTGGAGCAGGGGCGCGAAGTCGAAGTGCGCGCCGTCGTGCGTGGCCGGGTCCGTGGCGAACTGGCTCCACAGTCCCTCGTGCAGCAGCAGGTCGCCCGTGACGGCCAGGCTCAGGCACGTGTCCTCGGGGCACTCGGGACCCTTGCCGGGTCCGTCACCCTGGCCCGTCGCGTCCCGGGCGGGGGTGGCCGACGACGCCGCGCTGCCCGCACCGTCCCCGGCCGCCGGGGCGTCCCCGGGAGACGAGCACCCCGCCACGAGCAGCGTGCCGACCGCCAGGACGGCGAAGCGCACGCGCGTCCGGTGGCGCGCGCGGGAGATGGTCAGGGGCGAGGCATCCATCCGGCGATGCTATCGCAAACCACCGTGACACGCCCCACAGTACGAGGGTGGGGATCCACCGCCCGCCGATTTAGGTTATGAAAATCTGACCAAATTGCCGTCTTCGCTTCCTTTTCGGGGGTTGGGGAGGTTAGCCTGTCCTAAGTTTCAGATATCGAGCGGTGAAGTGGGGACGGACGTGGATCGAACCGGGAGCGGCGCGCAGACGCGTGTCGAGCAGCGGGCCGTGTCACTGGCCCACCGCATGCTGGCGGGAGCGGGACGGGCGAGCGTGGTGGCCTACCGGGTGCCCGGGCAGCCGGTGCTCTCCGCCGTGGCGCACGGCCTCACCCGCCGCGGTGAACTCGTGCTGGCCGCCACCGTGGACCCCGCGATCGTGCCGGAGGACGCCCTGGTCACGGGGGAGCCCGTGGACGTCCGGATGGACATCACCAAGGTGGCCCCCGAGCCGGACGTCCGGATCGTCGCGGCCAGCGCCCACCTGCTGGCGCGCCTGGAGTGGCTCGATCCCCTGGATGCCGAGCTGCTCGTGGGCACCGGGGAGGTCCCGGAGCTGCTGGCGGGCGTCGCAGCGGCACCGGGCGGCAGGCTCGCGGTCCTCGACGCGCCGCGCGTGCTCCTGCACGACGGCTCGGGCGTGACCCCGCTGGACTACGGCGGCATCCTGACCCACCACCTCCGGGGTGCGGGGTCCGGCGACCTCGCGCAGGACGTCGAGGCCGCGGGATTCGACGCCGTCATGGACGTGGACCGCCTGGACCTGGCAAGCGTGTGCGACGCCGCGGAGCAGGGCTGGATCCCGGCTCACCTGCTCACGCAGAAGCCCTCCGCAGGCGGCTGCGCGCACACCACGGGGAGGGACTTCGTGGTGGACGTGGATGCCACGGGCGTCACGGTGCTGCGGTACGGGGCCCGGCTCACGAGCGTCTACTTCGTGCCGTTCTCCGGCGAACGGACCGCCCCGGCGGATCTCGGCGCCAACCTGCAGCACCTGCTGGGCGCACGCGTCGCGGCCTGAGCCGCGCGACCCCGGCAGGGCACGCTGACACGACGAGGACCGCGAGTCGATCGACTCGCGGTCCTCGTCGTGGGTCACGTGGGCGCGGTGCCCTGTTGGTCCCGGGCGCGGCTCCGTCAGGCTGCCCGGGTGCTTCCGAACTCGGTGCACCGCGGGTGTGGTGCGGTGCCCGGCCGGTCAGCTGCTACTTCGCCTCGTAGCTGCCGCAGTCGGCGTCCGCGGTGACCTCGATGGAGGACGCGGTGCACATCAGGTCCTTGTTGTGCGCGCACTCGAGACGCTGGCACGCGCCCACCTGGCCGTTTGCGGTGGGCAGCCCGCCGCGGGCGTCGAGCGAGATGAACGTGGTGCAGGACGCCGCGGAGCCCTGGCCACCCACGGTGATGGCGGGGGCGGTGCAGCCGTTGTCGTTGAAGGCGCAGCCGGTGGCGGTGCAGGCGGAAACAGCGGTGAGAGTGGCCATGATCTTCTCCTGTGGTTCGAGTGGTGTCCGGGTCGGGCGGTGGTGCGTCGATCGGAGGTGCTGAAGAAGATACTAAAGGTGTTTCTGATATCCCGCTAGTAAGTTTCGCCTTAGGGTATTACATTGTTTTCTAATTCCACCAAGGGTGTTTTCAGTGAATTCAGGCATTCCTCACCGCATTAGGAAAAGCACCTGTGGCGTAATCAGCCGAGAAGCAGCCCGCTGAGCGAGTACGCGGCGAAGCCCGCCACGAACGCCACCAGGAAGTTCCGCGCGGCCAGGTCGACCAGCACGGAGACCACCGCCGCCAGCACCAGGCGGGTTGCTGCCTGGATCCCGGAATCCGCGTCCAGCAGGGTGTACGCCACCAGGATCAGCATGAGGCCCGCGGGAAGCAGCGCCGAGAACTCCCGGAGGTCCTCGCGATCCCGGTGGCGGTGCGCCACGAGCACGGGGACGAATCGCGGCCCGAAGGTCACGGCGGCGCACACGACGACGGCGGCGAACACCTCAGGCCGTGCTTTCCGCGGTGGTGCCGCGGCGGCGTCGCACCATGACGATGCACAGCAGGGCGTAGCAGAGCATGGCTCCCACCAGGAACAGGCTGCGGGGGAGCAGCAGGCCCACCCCGATGGCGGTGACCGCCGCCGCCACGATCCGCACCCGCTGGGGGGCGGCCAGGACGCTCACGAACAGCAGGGCGGAGAGCCCGGTGAGGGCGAAATCGAAACCGTCGTAGGACTTGGGGGACGAGCCCTCCCGCGAACACCACCAGGGCGGTCAGCGGAGCCGGGCAGGGCGCGAACCCCAGGGACACGGCTTGGGCCCCGAACGCCATCCCCAGCGGCAGGTACCCCATGGCCACCGGCACGGTGACCCGTAGCGCGTGAAGGGCCCTGCCGTGGGCCCAGGGGCCCGCCGGGCGACTGTAATGTACGACACATGACTTCTCGTTACGCGCATCCCGAAGACCTCGTGGCCACCCCTCGCCTTGCCGGTCTGGTCGCACACCGCAGCGGACCCGTGGTGGTGCTGCGCCAGGAGCTCACCCCGGACGGCAAGCGCTACGTCAAGCACGCGTGGGCCGTCACCGAGGACGCGCAGCCGACCCAGCTGACCCGCGGGGACCAGGGTGTCCAGGAGGTGCGGCCCACGGCCACGGGCACCGTGTTCTTCACCTCGGAGCGCCCGGTGGACGGCGAGGACGACAAGCGCACCCGGCTGTGGCTGCTGCCCGAGCGGGGTGACGCGCGGCTGGTCCTGGACCTCCCCGAGGGGGTCTCGAACCTCCAGCTCGGGGAGGACCGGCTGTTCTTCGTCTCCGGTCTCTACCCGGCGGCCCATGACGCACCGGACGCGGTCGAGCGCAACCGCGAGATCCACGACCGCCGGGACGAGACGGGTGTGAGCGGCGTGCTCTACGACAGCGCGCCCTTCCGGTTCTGGGACCACGACCTCCCGGCGGCGCAGGACGCCCTGTGGTTCCTCGACACCGCGGCCGTGGCCGCCGGTGAGGACGCCGCGGCCACCCTGCGCCGCGTGGACCTGCCGCAGGGTCGGCTGGGCGAGTACTCCGTGGCCCCGGACGGCACGTGGGTCCTCGCGGAGATCGCCACCCTGCGCCCGGAGGGCGTGCAGCGCTCGCAGCTGTGGCGGCTGCCCGTGGCCCACGAGAACGGCGAGGAGGCGCTGCTGCTGCACGACACCGGCGAGGAGGACATGTGGGGCGCGGGTGAGGTGAGCCCGGACGGCACCCGCGCCCTGCTCACGCGGGAGCGGCTGTGGCGTGACGGCGTGAACATGGCGCTCTCCGCGTGGGTGCACGACTTCAGCACCGGCGAGGAGATCGAGGTGGTCCCCTCGGACGAGCACTGGGCGCAGGACGCCCGCTGGCTGGACGACGACTCCTTCGTGTGCACGTCCGACTTCCGCGGCCGCGGCATCGTGCTCCGGGTCCGCTGCCCCCGGGGTGAGCGGCCGCGGGTGGACGTCGCCGCCGGCGGCGAGGGCCAGGACTGGACCTACTCGGCGGTGCAGCCCGCGGGGGATGAGCTCGTGGGGCTGCGCGCGAGCTACTCCCACCCGCTCGAGCTGGTGCGCTGGCCGGTCGCGGAGTCCTCGGCCGGTGTGCTGCCCACGTGCGTCACGGGACTCGTGCCCGAGGACGCCGTCCCTGGCCGCATGGAGGAGGTCACCGCGACCGCCGAGGACGGGACGTCCGTCCGCGCCTGGCTCGCCCTGCCGCACGCGGACGACGACGCCGCACCCCACCCCCTGCTCGTGTCCGTCCACGGCGGGCCCTGGGGCTCCAACAACCAGTGGAGCTGGCGCTGGAACCCGTGGCCGTTCGTGGCCGCGGGCTACGCGGTGCTGCTGCCGGACCCGGCGATCTCCACGGGCTACGGCCAGGCCATGATCGACCGCGGTCAGCAGGAGCTGGGCGGGGCGCCGTTCACGGACGTCATGGCCCTGACCGAGGCCGCCACCGAACGCCCGGACATCGACCCGGAGCGGCAGGCCCTGATGGGCGGGTCCTACGGCGGGTACATGGCCAACTGGGTGGCCACGCAGACGGGGGACCGGTTCCGGTGCATCGTCACGCACGCCTCCCTGTGGAACCTGGACACCATGGGCGCCACCACGGACCACACGCAGTGGCGCGAGGCCATGGGGCCCTCCCAGGCCGCCACGTACTCGCCGCACCGGTTCGCGGAGCGCATCGAGGTCCCGCTGCTGGTGATCCACGGGGACAAGGACTACCGCGTGCCGATCTCCCAGGGCATCGAGCTGTGGGCGGACCTGCAGCAGCGCACCCGGGTCGAGGGCCACCGCTTCCTCTACTACCCGGACGAGGGACACTGGATCCTCAAGCCCGCCAACGCGCGCACGTGGTACGAGACCGTGCTCGCGTTCGTGGACGAGCACGTGCTGGGACGCCGGCGCGAGCGGCCCGAGCTGCTGGGCTGAGCGGCGTCGTCGCCCGCGGGCACTGCCATGGCTCCCCGCGGGCGGCGCCACGCGCCGGGAGGGCCACGCGACGGCGGGCGGCGCGACGTGGTGACCGGCGCGCGCGTGCGGCGGGCGGGGCGGCGGCGTCGGAGAGATGCATCACGCGTGCGCGGGCGTGCAGACGGAGGGGAGTAGAATCACCACGATCCCCTCTGCCTCAACTCGCGAAGAGAGAACTGTGTATGTCTGAAACCACCGCCCAGCGCGCCGATCTGCGCAACGTGGCCATCGTGGCCCACGTTGACCACGGCAAGACCACCATCGTCGACGCCATGCTCCAGCAGACGCACGCGTTCTCCAGCCACGGAGAGGTCGAGGAGCGGGTCATGGACTCCGGCGACCTGGAGCGCGAGAAGGGCATCACCATCCTCGCCAAGAACACCACGGTGTTCTACGACGGCCCCGCCGCGAACGGCGAGACCATCACCATCAACGTGATCGACACCCCGGGCCACGCGGACTTCGGCGGCGAGGTGGAGCGCGGCCTGTCCATGGTGGACGGCGTGGTGCTGCTGGTGGACGCCTCCGAGGGCCCGCTGCCCCAGACCCGCTTCGTGCTGCGCAAGGCCCTCGAGGCCAAGCTGCCCGTGATCGTGGTGGTCAACAAGGTGGACCGCCCCGATGCCCGCATCGAAGAGGTCGTCTCCGACACCATGGACCTGCTGCTGGGCCTGGCCTCGGACATCGCCGAGGACAACCCGGACCTGGACCTGGACGCCGTGCTGGACGTCCCCGTGGTCTACGCCTCCGGCAAGGCCGGGCGTGCCTCCACGGACCAGCCCGCCAACGGCGCGCTGCCGGACAACGAGGACCTCGAGCCGCTGTTCAAGACCATCATCGAGCACATCCCGGCGCCGTCCTACAACCCCGAGGGCGTGCTGCAGGCCCACGTGACCAACCTGGACGCCTCCCCGTTCCTGGGCCGTCTCGCTCTGCTGCGCATCTTCAACGGCACCCTCAAGAAGGGCCAGACCGTGGCCTGGGCGCGCCAGGACGGCACCATCAAGAGCGTGCGGATCTCCGAGCTGCTGGCCACCAAGGGCCTGGACCGCGTGCCCGCGGAGAGCGCCGGCCCCGGTGAGATCGTGGCCGTGGCGGGCATCGAGGACATCACCATCGGTGAGACCCTCACGGACCTGGAGAACCCGGAGCCGCTGCCCCTGATCACCGTGGACGATCCCGCGATCTCCATGACCATCGGCATCAACACCTCCCCGCTGGCCGGGCGCGTCAAGGGCGCCAAGGTCACGGCCCGCCAGGTCAAGGACCGTCTGGACAAGGAGCTGATCGGCAACGTCTCGCTGAAGATCCTCCCCACCCAGCGTCCGGACGCGTGGGAGGTCCAGGGCCGTGGTGAGCTCGCGCTGGCCATCCTGGTGGAGCAGATGCGCCGCGAGGGCTTCGAGCTCACCGCGGGCAAGCCCCAGGTGGTCACCAAGACCGTGGACGGCAAGGTCCACGAGCCCTACGAGCACATGACCATCGACGTCCCCGAGGAGTACCTGGGTGCGGTCACGCAGCTGATGGCCGGGCGCAAGGGCCGCATGGAGGGCATGAGCAACCACGGCACCGGCTGGGTGCGCATGGAGTTCAAGGTTCCCTCCCGCGGCCTGATCGGCTTCCGCACCAGGTTCCTCACGGACACCCGCGGCGCGGGCATCGCGTCCTCCTACGCGGACGGCTACGAACCCTGGGCCGGGGACATCGAGTACCGCACCAACGGCTCGATGGTCGCGGACCGCGCCGGTGTGGTGACGCCGTTCGCCATGATCAACCTGCAGGAGCGCGGCTCGTTCTTCGTGGAGCCCACCTCCGAGGTGTACGAGGGCATGATCGTGGGCGAGAACTCCCGTGCGGACGACATGGACGTGAACATCACCAAGGAGAAGAAGCTCACCAACATGCGTGCGGCCTCCTCGGAGACGTTCGAGAACCTCACCCCGCCGCGCAAGCTCACGCTCGAGGAGTGCCTCGAGTTCGCGCGCGAGGACGAGTGCGTGGAGGTCACCCCGGAGGCCATCCGCATCCGCAAGGTGGTCCTGGACGCCAACGAGCGGCTCAAGGTCGCCCGTCAGCGGGCCCGCGCCTGATCGTGGTCGACCCGAAGTACCCGGGCGGGGGACACGCCACCGAGGGCGCAGTGGACTCGCTGCTCCCCGAGGGCGTGGACCCCGCCCGGGCGCGTCTGCTCTTCGTCCACGCCCACCCGGACGACGAGGCCATCAACACCGCGTGCGCCACGAGCCACTACAGTGCGCTGGGCGCCACCACCGTGCTGCTGACCATGACCCACGGTGAGCGCGGCGAGGTCATCCCGCCCGCGTTGCGCCACCTCGAGGTGGGGCAGCCGGGGTGCCCGGACACGGACGGCACCGCCCTGGGGCTGTACCGGGTCGCGGAGCTCGCCGCCGCCGCGGCCGCTGTGGGCCTCACCGACCGGTTCTACGCGGGGGAGCCCCCGGCGGTGGACCCTTCGGTGGGCTTCGCCAACGGCGCGGGCAGGTACGTGGACTCCGGCATGAGCTGGGGACCCGACGGGTACGCCCGCCCGGCCGCCGACGTCTCCCCGGCCGCGCTGACCGCCGCGGCCCCCGAGGAGGCCGCGGCCCACGTGGCCGCCGCGATCCGGGCGCTGCAGCCGCACGCCGTGGTCAGCTACGCTGACGACGGCGGCTACGGTCACCCCGACCACGTGGCCACCCACCGTGCCACGATGCGCGCCGTGGAGCTGGCCGCCACCGCTGCGGACGCCACGGACGAGCCGTGGGACGTCCCCCTGACGTGGGGGATCGAGAGTGAGGTGGACCCCGAGGACCGCCGGCCGCAGGCCGCGCTCCACGGGGACCTGGCCGTCAAGCGCGCGGCCATGGGGGCGCACGCCACGCAGATCGTGCTCGCGGCGGATCCGTCCGACCCCAGCTACACGATGTCCAACGGCGTGCCCCAGCGCATCAACACCACGGAGACCTTCCGGCTCCTGAGGCGGTCCCGGTGAACGAGTCCGGGACCGGCCCCCGCACCCCGCCGTGGGCGGAGCCCGGTCGGGCACGGTCGCCCGAGCACGACGCCGCCGCGCAGCGCACCGCGCCGCCCGACGCCGCCCCCGAGGACGGGCCCCGCGCGGCACCCGGTGACCCCGTGGCCATGGGGGACGCGGACGAACGGCCGGGAACGGCGTCGTCGGCCCTGACCGCGGTGCTCACCGGCGTGCTCGTGGGCGCGGTGGCCACGGCGATGCACGGGAACATCTGGTACGGGGACGGCTGGTGGCTGCCGTGGGGACTCGTGTTCTCCGGGCTGCTGCTGCTGAGCGCGGGGGTGTGGTGCGGGACCTCCACACGGCGCGTGTGGGCCGCCGCCGTGCCCGGGCTGATGGGCTACGCGATCGCATGGGCCGCGGCGTACCTGCGGCAGGGCTCGGCGCTCGTGGCCACGTCCTGGAGCGCGCCGATCGGCGTGGTGGGGATCCTGTGGTTCGTGGTGATCTTCGTGGCCGTCATGGCCGCGGTGATTGTGACGGGCCGTTGGCTGGTGCGCCGGCGCGCGCGATAGCCTCGGATGCCCGCCGTTAGAATGATCAGAGACTTCTGAACTGGACGAAAGGTTCGACACCCGTGACTTACGTGATTGCTCAGCCCTGCGTGGACGTCAAGGACAAGGCATGCGTTGAGGAATGTCCCGTGGACTGCATCTACGAGGGCGAGCGCTCCCTCTACATCCACCCGGACGAATGCGTGGACTGCGGCGCGTGCGAGCCGGTGTGCCCCGTGGAGGCCATCTACTACGAGGACGACACCCCGGACGAGTGGGCCGACTACTACAAGGCCAACGTGGAGTTCTTCGACGACCTCGGGTCCCCGGGCGGGGCCGCGAAGCTCGGCAACACCCACAAGGACCACCCCCTGATCGCGGACCTCCCCCCGCAGAACCAGGGCTGAGCCGGTGGCCGAGCGCGGGGGGTTCGGGCTGGACCTGCCCGACTACCCGTGGAACGCACTGGCCCCGTACCGGGCCATGGCCGGGGAGCACCCGGACGGCGTGGTGGACCTGTCCATCGGCACGCCCGTGGATCCCACACCGCTCGTGATCCAGGACGCGCTGGCGGCTGCCGCGGACGCTCCCGGCTACCCCACCACGCACGGCACCGCCGCGCTGCGGGAGGCCGTGGCCGCGTGGTACGCCGAACGCCGCGGGGTCCCCGGACTGGACCCGGACGCCGTGATGCCCACCGTGGGCTCCAAAGAGCTCGTGGCCTGGCTGCCGCTGCTGCTGGGTCTCGGTCCCGGTGACGTGGTGGTGCGACCCGTGGTGGCGTACCCCACCTATGACATCGGTGCGCGGCTGGCGGGTGCCGAGTCCGTGGCCGTCGACTCCCTCGATGAGCTGGAGCCCGCCGTGCGCGAGCGCGTGCGCATGGTGTGGGTCAACTCCCCGGGCAATCCCACGGGCACCGTGCGGGACGCGGCGTCGCTGCGCACGCTCGTGGAGCAGGCGCGCTCCCAGGGGGCCGTGGTCGTTTCGGACGAGTGCTACGCCGAACTCGGCTGGGGGCGGTGGGATCCTGCCGAGGGCGGGGAGCCCGTGCCCTCCGTCCTGGACCCCCGCGTCAGTGGCGGGGACATGTCCCTGCTGCTCAGCGCGTATTCCCTGTCCAAGCAGTCGAACCTGGCCGGCTACCGTGCGGCGTTCCTGGCCGGTGACCCCGAGCTGATGCCCTCGCTGGTCAACTCCCGCAAGCACGCGGGGATGATCGTGGCGTATCCCGTGCAGGAGGCCATGCGCGCGGCCCTGGGGGACACCGCGCACGTGGCCGCCCAGAAGAGCCTCTACCGGGACCGCCGCGCCGCGCTGAAGCTCGCGGTGGAGGCCTTCGGGCTGCGGATCGAGGACTCCGAGGCCGGTCTGTACCTGTGGGGATCCACGGGGGAGGACACCTGGACCACCGTGGAGCGCTTCGCCCGGCTGGGCATCGTGGTGGGGCCCGGGACCTTCTACGGGGAGGCCGGCCACGGGCACGTGCGGCTCTCCCTGACCGCCACGGACGAGCGCATGGCCGCGGCCGTGCAGCGGCTCGCCGAGGCCGGATAGCACCACCCCGCGGGCCGGGGGCAAGTGGAATCACGCTCGCACTACCGAGTAGGTTGGTGGGGATCACACCGTGCTTCCGCCCGGCACGCATGCGCTCCCGCCGCCACGACGACGTGACGGCCCGCAGCGCGGACCGAACGTGGAACACACCAGCGAATCGTGAGGACTCACCATGGCAGAGGCCAAGAAGAACACCGGCAAGGTGGAACTGAACTACGACGAGGGCAAGTCCCTGGAGCTTCCCGTGCTGGAAGTCACCGAGGGCAACAAGGGCTACGGCATCGGCTCCCTGCTCAAGGAGACCGGCAACGTCAGCTTCGATCCCGGGTTCGTGAACACCGCGAACACCCACTCCTCGGTCACCTACATCGACGGCGCCGAGGGCATCCTGCGCTACCGCGGGTACCCCATCGAGGAGCTCGCGGAGCACTCCAACTTCCTGGAGACCGCCTACCTGCTGATCTACGGCGAGCTGCCCACTCGTGAGCAGTACGAGGACTTCCAGGAGCGGATCACCACCCACACCATGGTGCACGAGGACATCAAGCTGTTCTTCAACGGCTTCCCCCGTTCCGCGCACCCCATGCCCGTGCTGTCCTCGGCGGTCTCCGCGCTGTCCACGTTCTACTCGGACTCGCTGGACCCCTTCAACAAGGAGCACGTGGAGATCTCCACCATCCGCCTGCTCGCCAAGGTCCCCACCCTGGCCGCGTACGCGTACAAGAAGTCCGTGGGTGAGCCCATGCTCTACCCCCACAACGACCTCAACTACGCGGAGAACTTCCTGCGCATGTGCTTCGGCGTGCCGGCCGCGGACTACGAGGTGGACCCGGTGGTCGCCAAGACCCTGGACATCCTGTTCATGCTGCACGCGGACCACGAGCAGAACTGCTCCACCTCCACCGTGCGCCTGGTGGGCTCCTCCCACGCCAACATGTTCGCGTCCGTGTCCGCGGGCATCAACGCCCTCTACGGCCCGCTGCACGGCGGCGCCAACGAGGCCGTGCTGGCCATGCTGGACCAGATCCAGAACCGCGGGCTCTCCGCGGACGAGTTCATGGAGAAGGTCAAGAACAAGGAGGACGGTGTCCGCCTCATGGGCTTCGGGCACCGCGTCTACAAGAACTACGACCCCCGCGCCCGCATCATCAAGGGCTACGCGCACGACGTCCTGGCCAAGATGGGCGGCAACAACGAGCTGCTGGACCTGGCCATCGGCCTGGAGGAGAAGGCGCTCGCGGACGACTACTTCGTGGAGCGCAAGCTCTACCCGAACGTGGACTTCTACACGGGCCTGATCTACAAGGCCATGGGCTTCCCGGAGAAGATGTTCACGGTGCTCTTCGCGATCGGGCGCCTGCCGGGCTGGATCGCCCAGTGGCGCGAGATGATCGAGGATCCCGAGACCAAGATCGGCCGTCCCCGCCAGCTCTACGTGGGCGAGGGCGAGCGCCACTACCCCACGGCCAGCTGACACCACGGCCCCCGTACGACGACGCCGCCCCGGTCACCTTCTCGGTGACCGGGGCGGCGTTCTCGCGGGGCCTCTTGCGGCGTCGGGCCGGTGGCGGTCACGAGGCGCGCAGGGGCGCCGGTGCTCGTCCCGGCCTCGCGGTCCCGGGACCGGCGCACAGACGGCGTCGGGCCCGGGACCGGAAGGCCCTCAGCCCTCGTAGCCGTTGGGGTTGTTCTTCTGCCAGTTCCAGTGGTCGCGGCACATGGTGTCGATGTCGCGGTCCGCGGACCAGCCCAGCTCCGCGAGGGCCGAGGCGGGATCCGCGTAGGACACGGCGGCGTCGCCGGGGCGGCGGGGGGCCACCTCGTAGGGGATCTCGCGGCCGGAGGCCTTCTCGAACGCCGCGCGCACCTCCAGGACGGAGTAGCCGCGGCCCGTGCCGAGGTTCCACACGTGCACGCCCGGGTCCTGCGAGATCCGGTCCAGGGCCCTCAGGTGCCCGTCCGCGAGGTCCACCACGTGGATGTAGTCGCGCACGCCGGTGCCGTCCGGGGTGGGGTAGTCGTCGCCGAAGACCATGAGCTTCTCGCGCCGGCCCACGGCCACCTGCGCCACGAACGGCATGAGGTTGTTGGGGATGCCCGAGGGGTCCTCCCCGATTCGACCGGACTCGTGCGCACCCACCGGGTTGAAGTAGCGCAGCAGCGCCACGGACCAGCGCTCGTCGGAGGCCGCGAGGTCCGAGAGCATGTCCTCGATGTGCTCCTTGGTGCGCCCGTAGGGGTTCTGCGCGTCCATGGACAGCTTCTCCGTGAGCGGCATGGTCTCCGGGGCGCCGTACACCGTGGCGGAGGACGAGAACACGATGGTGCGGCAGTCGTTCTCCTCCATGGCCCACAGCAGGTTCACGGTGCCGCTGACGTTGTTGGTGTAGTACCACAGGGGCTTCTGCGCGGACTCGCCCACGGCCTTGAGCCCCGCGAAGTGGATCACGGCGTCCGGGCGGTGGTCGCGGAACACGGTGTCCAGTCCCGGACGGTCCAGCAGGTCCACCTGTTCGAACGCGGCGACGTCCCGGCCGGCCAGTTCGGCCACGCGGTCCAGGGACGCGGGGGAGGAGTTGGAGAGGTTGTCCAGCACCACCACGTCGTGGCCGGCCTCCAGCAGGGCCAGGACGGTGTGCGAGCCGATGTAGCCGGTTCCCCCGGTGACGAGAATCTTCATGTGCTCCACCCTATCCAGTGCACCCGGAAACACGTGTGGCCGCCCCGCCGCTCGGACGGGACGGCCACACCCAGTGCGCGTCAGTTCGCGTGCAGCGCCGAGTTCAGCTCCACGGAGCCGCCGCTGCGGGGCAGCGCCTCCACGGCACCGGTGGTGGAGTTGCGGCGGAACAGCAGGTTGGAGACGCCCGAGAGGTCGGAGGCCTTGACCACGCGGGGCTCCGCGGCGGCGTCGAGCAGGGACACCCGGGTGCCCGCGGTGACGTAGAGACCGGCCTCGACCACGCAGTCGTCGCCCAGGGAGATGCCCACGCCCGCGTTGGCGCCGAGCAGGCAGCGCTCGCCCAGGGTGATGCGCTGCTTCCCGCCACCGGAGAGGGTGCCCATGATGGAGGCGCCGCCGCCCACGTCCGTGTGGTCGTGGACCACCACGCCCGCGGAGATCCGGCCCTCGACCATGGCCGCGCCGAGCGTGCCCGCGTTGAAGTTCACGAAGCCCTCGTGCATCACGGTGGTCCCCTCACCGAGGTACGCACCCAGGCGCACTCGGTCCGCGTCGCCGATGCGCACGCCGGCGGGCACCACGTAGTCCACCATGCGGGGGAACTTGTCCACCCCGAACACCGTGACGGGACCGCCCGCGCGCAGGGCCAGCAGCGAGCGCGTGAGCTCCTCCGCGAGCACCGGTCCGCGGCTGGTCCACGCGACGTTGGCGAGCAGCCCGAAGATGCCGTCCAGGTTGACGGTGTTCGGCCGCACGAGGCGGTGCGAGAGCAGGTGCAGGCGCAGGTAGGCGTCCGCCGTGTCCCGGGGCGCCTCGTCCAGGTCGATCACGCTGGTCACGATCTCCGAGCGCACGTTGCGGTCCGGGTCCGTGGTGGCCGCCACGCGCAGGTCCGCCTCGTAGCTCGTGTCCGGGTTGGCGCTGAGCGCGGGTGCCGGGTAGAAGACGTCCAGCACGGTGCCCGCCCGCTCACCGGCGTCCACCACGGTGGCCAGGCCCACGGCGGAGGCGGTGCGGGAGTTCTCGGTGCTCTCACTCGTTGAAGTCATGGCTCCATCCTAGGCGGCGACGCTCGAGGCCCGGGGGAGGGCGCGGGCCGCCTCGCGGCCCCGGTGACTAAGCTGGCCGCCATGGCAGCCGATCAGCAGACCCCCGCACTCGACCTCACCATGGACCCCGCGGACCTCACGGCCGCGCTCGTGGACGTGGAGTCCGTCTCGGACCACGAGACACCGCTCGCCGACGCCGTAGAGGCGGCCCTGCGGCGGCTCCCGCACCTGAGCGTGCACCGTGACGGGGACACCGTGGTGGCCCGCACCGAGCTGGGCCGGCGCGAGCGCGTGGTGCTCGCCGGGCACCTGGACACCGTGCCCCTGCCCACCGTGGACGGCTCGCTGGGCGCGGTGCCGGCCGTGCGGCGTCGTGAGGGGGACCGGGACGTGATCTACGGCCGCGGCACCACGGACATGAAGGGCGGGGTGGCGGTCCAGCTCGTGCTCGCCCAGCAGCTGCGCGAGCCCACCCGGGACGTGACGTACGTGTTCTACGACCACGAGGAGGTCGCCAGCGACGCCAGCGGGCTGGGACGCGTGATGCGCAACAGCCCCGAGCTGCTCGAGGCGGACTTCGCGGTGCTGCTGGAACCCACCAACGGCACGGTGGAGGGCGGCTGCAACGGCACGATGCGCTTCCGCATCACCACCCACGGCAAGGCGTCCCACTCCGGACGCTCGTGGATCGGGGACAACGCGATCCACAAGCAGGCGGAGGTGCTCGCCACCCTGGCGCGCTACGAGCCGAGGACCGTGACCGTGGAGGGGCTGGACTACCGCGAGGGTCTCAACGCCATCAGGATCGGCGGGGGAGTGGCCGGCAACGTGATCCCGGACACCGCGTGGGTGGACGTCAACTACCGCTTCGCCCCGGACAAGAGCCTGGAGCAGGCCCAGCAGCACGTCCGGGAGACGTTCCCGGAGCACGCGATCGAGTGGCAGGACCTCTCCGCGGCCGCCCGGCCGGGGTTGGACCGCCCGGCCGCGGCGCAGTTCGTGGCCGCGGTGGGGCAGCAGCCCATGCCCAAGTACGGGTGGACGGACGTGGCCCGGTTCTCCCAGGCGGGGGTCCCCGCCGTGAACTTCGGTCCCGGGGACGCGCTGCTCGCGCACACGGACGACGAGCACGTGTTCGACGACGCCGTCCGCGCGTGCCACCGCGCCCTCTCCCAGTGGCTGTCCTGAGCGGGGCCGTAGCCTGGCACCATGCAGAACAACGAGAACGCCCCCGAGCCCACCGTCCCCGCGGAGCGACACAAGGGCCCGGTGGTGCTGCGCCGCCGGCAGCTGGAGCGCCGCACCTCGGACCAGCGGTTCCTGGACCAGCGCCCCGCGGAACCGGACGACTTCACCCGCACGGACCCCTGGCGCGTGCTGCGCATCCAGGCGGAGTTCGTGGAGGGCTTCGACGCGCTCGCCAACCTGGGCCCCGCCATCACCGTTTTCGGCTCGGCCCGCACCGCACCGGGGCACCCGGAGTACGAGCTCGGCCGTGAGCTGGGCCGGGCCATCGGCCAGGCCGGCTACGCGGTGGTGACCGGCGGCGGCCCGGGCGTCATGGAGGCCGCGAACAGGGGTGCGGTGGACGTGGGCGCCCACTCCGTGGGCATCGGGATCGAACTGCCCCACGAGCAGCACCTGAACCACTGGGTGGACCTGGGCATCAACTTCCGGTACTTCTTCGCGCGCAAGACCATGTTCGTGAAGTACAGCCAGGGCTTCGTGGCCCTGCCGGGCGGTTTCGGCACCCTGGACGAGCTCTTCGAGGCGCTGACCCTGGTGCAGACCGGCAAGATCACCCGCTTCCCGGTGATCCTCGTGGGCACCGAGTACTGGGGGCCGCTGCGGGACTGGATCACGGGCACGCTCGTGGCCGGGGGCAAGGTGGCAGAGGCGGACCTCGACCTGCTGCGCGTCGTGGACACCGCCGCCGAGGTCGTGGAGATCCTCGCCTCCGTCCACGCCGAGGACCCCGGCATGCAGGCGCCCGCGCGGGTCGACGCCGCCGTCCCCGGCCCCGGGAGCCCGCGGGCCGGGGCGCCCGGCGCGCAGGACGGGCAGGCAGCCGCGCCCGACGCCCATGAGATCCCCGGAGAGCCCACCCCCGGTTCCGAGGCATGAGCTCGAGCGTCCGCCACGACGCCGCCGCTGCCAACGACGCCGCCGACCTTCCCGGTGACCCCGGCCCCCGTGACGACGCCGCCGGCAGCACGTCCGCGGCGTCCTCCACCGGGTCGCTCCGGCGCCCGGCGGTGACGTCCACGCCGGGAACGCGGACCCGGGAACGGGTGGTGGGCCTGTGGTCACGTGCCCCCTGGTGGCTCGCGGTGCTCGCGGTCTACGGGCTCTCCCGGCTCTGGGGCTGGGGTGTGTTCTCCGTGGTGGGCGCGCACCAGGGTCCCGGGCCGTGGGGGAGCGGGCCGCTGCGGTACCTGGATTTCACCGCCACGTGGGACTCGGACTGGTACCGCACCATCTTCCGGGAGGGCTACCCGTCCCAGCTGCCCACGGACTCGCTGGGCACCGTGCAGGAGAACCCGTGGGCGTTCTACCCGGTGTTCCCCATGCTCGTGCGCGGCATCGCGGAGGCCACGGGGACCGGGTGGGCGGGCACTGCCGCCACGGTGTCCCTGCTCGCGGGGTGCGGGGCGGCACTGGTGCTCTACCGGTTGACGTGCACCGTCCCCGTCATGGCGGCACCCCGGACGCCCGCGGGCGCGTCCGTCCCGGCACTGTGGACCGTGGCCGTGTTCGCGTTCAACCCCGTGGCGCCCGTCCTGCAGACCCCCTACGCCGAGGCCCTCAGCCTGCTGCTGCTGCTCAGCGCGATCCTGTGCGTGGTGCGGGAGCGGCCGGTGTGGGCCGCGGTGTTCGTCGTCCTGCAGGCCCTCACCCGTCCCACCGGTGTGGCGCTCGGGGCCGCCCTGGGGGTGTGGTGGCTGTGGTGCGCGGTGCGGGACGTGCGCGCGCGGCGTCGGCCCTGGTACCGCTGCCTGGACCGCTGGCTCGCGGTGGCGCTGCTCGCGTGCGCCGCCGCGCTGGCGTGGCCGGCGATCGCGTGGGCCGTCACGGGGGACCCCGGGGCCTACACGCGGACCGAGGCCGTGTGGCGGGGCAGCTCGAGCGTGGTCCCCGTGCTGCCGTGGTTCCACCAGGCCACCGCCCTGTTCGGACCGGTGGGCGGGCTCGTGGCCCCCGTGGTGCTCGTGGTGGTGGTCGTGCTCGTGCTGCGCGCCCGCCCGGTGCGGGAGGCGCTGCCGTTCTTCGTGCGCGTGTGGCTCGCCGCCTACGGGTGCTACCTGCTGCTCGTGCTCAACCCCCAGACCTCCACGTTCCGGCTGCTCCTGCCGTGGGCACCCCTGGCCGCCGCGCTCGTGCGGGTGAGCGATTCACGGGCGTACCGGGTGCTGCTGGTGCTCACCGGTGCCGTCCTGCAGCTCGTGTGGGTGGGCTGGCTGTGGCACTGGAAGCAGCTGCCCGGCGGAGGGGATTACCCGCCGTGACCCCCGCCGGGGGACCCGGGCAGCCGTGAGCGGGCCCGCGCGCGGGGGAGCCGGGACGAGGCACCGTGGGCGGCGTCACGGCGACGGGTCCGCGTTCGATAAGATGGTGGGCGTCGACATCCACGAAGAGGAGCTCATAAATGGCGGCCATGAAGCCGAGAACGGGTGACGGACCCATGGAGGTCACCAAAGAAGGACGCAGCCTGATCATGCGGGTCCCCCTGGAAGGCGGCGGACGCCTGGTGGTCGAGCTCAAGGCGGACGAGGCCTCCGAGCTGCGCGAGTGCCTGGCCGGAGTGACCCAGTAGCGTCCCCGGTCCGGTCACCACGGCGCGAGAGCCCCTCACCGCGGTGAGGGGCTCTCGCGCGTTGCAGGGCCGTTGCAGAGCCGGCGCGGGGTCATGGCGCGGGGGTTGTCCCGGGCACAGGGCGCGGGCATGCTCCCCGGCACGCGGCGCCCCCTGGGGGATCACACGGGTCAGGACGCCCAGTGGGCGCCGAGAGTCGTCCCCGCGGCCGCGGCCAGGAGGCTCCACAGGACCGTGCCGAGGACTGCGGCCACGACGGCACCGGCCCGGCGATTGCGGGCGAGCCGCACGGCGTCGACCATCGCGGTGGAGAACGTGGTGAAACCGCCGCACAGACCCGTTCCCAGGGCCACGGTCCACACGGGCCCCAGGAGCAGGCTCAGCCCGCTCACCAGACCCAGCACGAACGATCCCGTGACGTTGACGAGCACCGTGGCCAGGGGGAAGGGACGCTCCTGACGGGAGCTGACGACGCGGTCCGTGAGCAGGCGCAGTGCGGCGCCCACCGCACCTCCCAGGGCCACGGCGAGAGCGGCGATCACTGCGCGGGCCCCGGGGTGCCCTGCCGCGGATCCTCGGGAGCGCCCGGACCACGGCGGCGCAGCCGGGAGCCCACGAGCACTCCCGCCGCGGCCGCGAGCAGACCGGAGACGAGCATGAGCCCGGCGTAGCCGAGGGCGACACCCGTGGCGCCGGCCCGGACCTGCTCCCACAGCTCACCCGCGAACGTGGAGTACGTGGTGAAGCCACCGAGCACGCCGGTGCCCAGGAGCAGGCGGGCGGTGTGGGCCGCCCGGCCCTCGGTGCCGGGCCGGGTCAGGGCCTCCAGCAGGACGCCGAGCAGCAGGGCACCCGTGACGTTGACGGCGAACGTGGGCCAGTGCCACACACCTGCGCCGGGGAGCACGTGTGCCACGGCCCACCGCAGCAGGCTGCCCGCGGCACCCCCGAGAGCCACCAGGAGCAGGTCCCCGGGCAGGCCCCGGTCCACCGCCCGGTTCATCGGCGCACGGCGAGCAGCATGCCCGTGCCCGTGGGGAGCACCGCGGTGGTGAGCCGGGGCTCGTCCCGCAGCGTGCGCACCACTTCGCGCATGATCACGGTCTCCTCCTGGCGCTGCGCGGGCAGGGGGACCAGGTCCCGGTGCAGGGCGTCGTTGACCACGAGCATCCCACCACGGCGCAACAGTCGCGCGCCCTCGATCACGTAGTCCGCCGTGTTCGCCACATCGGCGTCGACGAACACCATGTCGTACGCGTTCTCCGTGAGACGCGGCAGCACGAGGGTGGCCGCGCCCGAGATGGTGCGCGTGCGCTTGGTCTCGAAACCCGCCTCCCGGAAGGTGTCCCGGGCGGCACGCAGGGCGCGGATGTCGGTGTCGATGGTGGTCAGCACGGAGTCCGCGGGCATGCCCCGCAGCAGGGCCAGCCCGGAGACGCCCGCGCCGGTGCCCACTTCCACCACGGTCGCAGGCCGCGCCGAGGACGCCAGGACGGTCAGCAGCGCGGCGGTGGCCGGCGTCACGGGGTCCAGCCGCAGGGCGAGGGAGCGCTCGCGGGCGCGCAGGGCGGTCTCGTCCTCCGTGGCGTAGGCCTCGCAATAGGCCCAGCTCGTGGTCTTGTCGGTGGTCATGGACGCGGTGTGTCCTTCGCTGCTGTGCGTTCCGGGATCGTGCCTGTTCCGGAGTCCCCGGGTCCCCGTGCCCGCCGGGACCCGTTGCGGTCCCGCGGCCGCAGGATGGTGAGCCCGGTGCGGGACCGCGCTCCTCGGAGGCCCAGCCTACCGCGCTGCGCACCACGGCCGGGGCGCACGCCCGGCGGGTGTCCAGAGCGCTGTCAGACTCCTGACCCACAATGATCGTCGAACGCGGTCCCGGGAACGAGCGGGAGCGACCGCGCACAGGGGACGGTCGAGGGAAGGGGCAGCGGGTGTCCGCAGGGGTGGAGAGGCGCACGGCGCGTCGGTCGTGGCGACCGGGCCGACGCACCGTGGGCCTCGCGGCGGCGGTCGCGACCTGCCTGTGCGTGGCCGTGCTGACCGCGGCCGTGTGGAACGTGGGACGGCACGCCCAGCAGGAGCAGCGGGCCGCCGCCCGGCCCGCCGCCACCTGGTCCGCGGGTCCGCAGAGCATGGTGGACACCACCTCGGACGCGGACATCCGCAGCCTGCGCGCCCAGGGCTGGGCCGTGCCCGGTCTCGCGGCGCAGGGGTACACGGTGGCGGACGTGCAGCAGCTGCGCACCGGCGGTCAGCCGGCCGTGGCACTGACCCTGCACGGTGAACGGGGCACCGTGGAGATCGTGGAGCAGCGGGGCCACATCAACCCCGACAATCCCCTGGACGGCGTCAGCGGTCTGCCCGTCAGTGCGGAGGGCATGCACGAGTCGGTAATCTCCGGATCGCACCTGTGGGTGGACCGCCACGAGCCGTGGCGGGCCGTGATGGCCCGTCCGGACGCGGTGTACACCGTGACCTCGGACGCGCCTGCCGCCACCATGGCCAGGACGGTGAGCGGCATCGTGGCCGAGGACCGGGCCCGGGTGAGCCTGCCCACGCAGCAGGACGAGGGGTTCGGAGCCACCGTGGCGGACGGACTGCGGAAGATCTTCGGGTAGCAGCACCCTGACCGGGTGGTCCCCGACGTTGATAGGCTCGGCGGGTGTTCGGGATTTCTGGCGGAGAAGCCATCATCATTCTCATCGTGGCCCTGGTGATCATCGGGCCCGAACGCGTTCCCGAGTACGCGCAGAAGCTCAAGGAGATGGTCCGGGCCATCCGCGACTACGCCACCGGTGCCACGGCGGACCTCAAGGAGACCCTGGGCCCCGAGTTCACGGACCTGGACTGGCGCAAGCTCGACCCCCGGCAGTACGACCCCCGCGTGATCGTGCGCGAGGCGCTGCTCGAGGACGATCCGGTCCGGGCGAACGGCTCGACCGCCGCCACCTCGGTGGCCGCGCCCACGGTGCGGCGGCTGGCCCGGGGCGAGCGGGCGCCGTTCGACACCGAGGCCACCTGAGCGGCGTCGGCCACCGGGTCCGCATCGCACCGGTCCGACGGCAGGACGACGCCGCACGGCCCGCGGGCGCGCACGAGCGCCGTCAGCCGCGGGGCGTGATCCCCAGGCTCCTCCCGGCCAGCCCGCGGCCCTGCCGGTCCAGCGCGCGGGCGATCCGCCACAGCTGCGCGGCGGCGGGCGAGTCCGGGTCCGCCCACACCGCGGGCGTCCCGCGGTCCGAGGCCTCCCGCACGGTGACGTCCAGCGGGACGCTGCCGAGCAGCGGCACCTCGTAGCCGAGCCGCTCGGTGAGGGACGCCGCAATGGTCTCACCGCCGCCGGAGCCGAAGACCTCCATGCGGGAGCCGTCCGGCATGACCATGGCGGACATGTTCTCCACCACGCCCGTGACCCGCTGCTCGGTCTGCTCGGCGAGCGTGCCGGAGCGCTGGGCCACGCTGACGGCCGCGTGCTGCGGGGTGGAGACCACCACCACGCCGGAACGCGGCAGCAGCTGGCCCACGGAGATGGCGATGTCCCCCGTGCCGGGCGGCAGGTCCAGCAGCAGGTGGTCCAGGTCCCCGAAGTGGACGTCGGTGAGGAACTGCTCCACCGCGCGGTGCAGCATGGGCCCGCGCCACGCCACGGGCTGGGCGGGATCCACGAACATCCCGATGGAGATCACCTTGATCACCCCGTGGGAGCGGTGCCCCGCACCCGCCGCACCCTCCTCGGGGATGCGGTCCACGCCCTCCGGGACCTCCACCACGGGCGGCAGGATCATGTCCCCCACGCGCGTGGGGGGCTGGGTGATGCCCAGCAGACCGGGCACCGAGAAGCCGTGCACGTCCGCGTCCACGATGCCCACGGTGCGTCCCATGGCGGCCAGCGCCGCGGCGAGGTTCACGGTCACACTGGACTTGCCCACGCCGCCCTTGCCGCTCGTGATCGCGTGCACGCGCGTCAGCGTGCTCGGATCCGCGAAGGGGTTGCTGCGGTGGTGGCCCAGCCGCTCCTGCAGCTCCTGGCGCTGGGCGGGTGTCATCACCCCCACGTCCACCACGGCGTCGGAGACCTCGGGCACCTCCAGCAGCGCGCTGCGCAGGTCCGCCTCGATGGTCCCCCGCAGCGGGCACCCGGACACGGTGAGCAGCACGGTGACCCGGGCCGTGCCGTCCTCCAGGGTGGCCGCGGGGATCATGCCCAGCTCGGTCACGGGCCGGCGCAGCTCGGGGTCGATAACGGCGTCCAGCGCGCGGCGCAGCCGCGGGTCGATGGTCTCGGCGCCCGGCGTCTGCCCGCTCACGGCCGCCGCTCCCGGGTCCGCGCGTCACGGGCCGGGTTCCCCCCGGGGTCCGGACGTCCGCCGGGGGGCGGGGTGGCCGTGCCGCGCCCGCTCCCGTCCCGCGCCGCCGCGTGGGAGCCCGCGGGCGACGTCGCCGCACCGGCTCCCGGGTCCGCGTCACGGCGGGAGCCCGAGCGCTTGCCGCGCTCCGACTTCTTCCCCTGGGAGCCGCGCCTGGGGCCCTCCGTCTGGCGGGTCTCGGCCTCGGCGTCCCCGGCCGCGGCGCGCTGGTCCTGGGCCTCGAGGATCTCCTCGAGCAGGCTGCGCAGCTCGGAGCGGACGTAGTCGCGCGTGGCCACCTCCCGGATGGCGATGCGCAGGGACGCGATCTCACGGGTGAGGTACTCGGTGTCCGCGAGGTTCTGCTGACCGCGCTTGCGGTCCTCCTCCGCGACCACGCGGTCGCGGTCGTCCTGCCTGTTCTGCGCCAGCAGCAGCAGGGGCGCGGCGTAGGAGGCCTGCAGGGACAGCATGAGCGTGAGCAGCGTGAAGTTCAGGGACCGGGGGTCGAACTGGACCTCCTCGGGGGCCATGGTGTTCCAGCCCAGCCAGATGGTCACGAACACGGTCATCCACAGCAGGAACTGGGGTGTGCCCATCCAGCGGGCGATGGCCTCGGTGAACTGCCCGAAGGAGTCCGGGTTGGGGCGGAAGCGGGCGAGGTAGCCGGGGCGCTTCTCCCTCGGCTGGTCCAGGGGACCGGGGGAGTACTGCGAGGTCGCGTTCTGCCGGGAGCTACTCATACCGTTTGCCCACCTTCCGGACCGGGGTCCCGTCGTCGTACGTGCGCCAGTCGTCGGGCAGCAGGGCGTCCAGGACGTCGTCGATGGTGACCGCGCCCACGAGCCTGTCCTGGTCGTTGACGACCGGCAGGATCGTGAGGTCGTACGTGGCCAGCTCGCGGGCGACGTCGGCCAGGGACGCCTGGTCCGAGACCGGCTCGATGGAGCGGTCGATCAGGTTGCCGATCGCCTCGGGCGGGGGATAGCGCAGCAGCCGCTGCGTGTGGACGAACCCCAGGTACTTGCCCGTGGGCGTCTCCAGCGGCGGGCGGCACACCAGCACGGCGGAGGCCGCGGCGGGGATGATCTCCTCCTGACGGATGTGCGCCAGCGCCTCGGCCACCGTGGCCTCGGGGGACAGCACGATCGGCACCGGCGTCATGAGCGAACCGGCCGTGCCCTCCTCGTACTCGCGCAGGCGCCGCACGTCCTCGGCGTCCTCGGGCTCCATCATGGTGATGAGCCGCTCGGCCTCCGCCTCCGGGAGCTCGTTGAGCAGGTCCGTGGCGTCGTCCGGGTCCATCTCCTCCAGCAGGGTCACGGCGCGCTCGTTGTCCAGGTGAGTGAGGATGAACACCTGGTCCTCCTCCGGCAGCTCCTCGAGCACGTCCGCGAGGCGCTCGTCCTGCAGCTCCCCGGCGATCTCCAGCTTGCGCTTGTCCGGCATGTCCCGCAGCTCGTCCGCGAGGTCCGCGGCCTGGTCCTCCTCGTGCTGGGAGATCCACTGGGTGGCCGGCTGGTGGCCCGCGTTCGAAGGGTCGTCCGTGTCCTCCCAATCCACGATCAGCGTCTGGTTCCGACGCCGGATCAGCCCGCCCGTGGCCTCCGAACGGCGCACGAACAGCTGCGAGACCACCCAGTCACCGCGGTTGTTGGACTTCTCCATGGCGACGTCCTCGATGGTCGCCGTCCCGGAGCCGTCCAGCAGCACCACGGTGCGGTCGAAGAGCTCGCCCACGGCGAGGGTCTCGGCGCCGCGCTGCTCGAAGCGGCGCAGGTTCACGAGTCCCGTGGAGATGATCTGGTCCGCGTCGATGCTCGTCACGCGGGTCATGGGCACGAACACGCGCTTCTTGCCCAGCACCTCCACCACCAGACCCACCACGAGCGGGCGGTTCATCACGGACGGACGGGCGCCCGGGCGCAGCAGCACGACGACGTCGCGCAGCCGCCCCAGGCGGTCGCCCAGGGGGTCGAAGACGTCCAGCCCGATCAGCCGGGCGACGAAGATCTTGGAAGGGTTTGTGCTCACCCGCCCAGCCTAGTGATCCGGCGGGGATGGGGACATTCGGGGCGCCGGCCACGGGGCGGGCACCCCGTCCCGCGGCAGGCGCGCCTACCGCGGGACGGGCGCCGTACCCCGCCGGGAGTCGCGCCTGCGGCGGTGCGGGCGGCCCGTGCCGTTCCCGTCGGAGGGGTCGCGGGCGAGCCGGGGGAGGTTGCGCGGTTGAGCCGGGAGCGGGGACACGGGGCGTTACACGGCACCCCGGGGTGTTCACCCGCTGCGATGCCCAGGGATTTTCCGGCCGGTTCGCACGCGGGTGCAGGACAATGGGACGCATGAGCAACTCGAATCGCAGCCCCGCACAGCTGGCCATCGCCCCGGAGATGCCGAAGGGCGAGGTGGTGGGCCGGTACCGCACCTACGCCCAGGCCCAGGAGGCCGTGGACTACATGTCCGACGAGCACTTCCCCGTGGCCATGGTCTCGATCATCGGCAGCGACCTGAAGTCCGTGGAGCAGGTCACCGGGCGGCTGTCCTACCCCCGGGTGGCCCTGCAGGGCGCGCTCAACGGCGTGGTGTTCGGCGCGTTCTTCGGGCTGCTCATGTCCATGCTGGGCGGGGCGAACATGGCGTCCTCGCTGCTGCTGACCATGGTGCTCGGCGGTGCGTTCTGGATGCTCCTGGCCACCATCACCTACGCGCTGTCCCGCGGCAAGCGGGACTTCACCTCCACCAGCCGCATCGTGGCCGGCAGCTACGAGGTCCTGGCCGCACCGGAGGTCGCGGGCCAGGCCCGGCAGGTCCTCGCCGGGATGCCCGGCGGGCGCTCCGGGGGGCAGCAGCCGCAGGGCCCCGGTCAGGGCTTCGGCGCTGCCGCTGGGCGCCCCGGCCCGGGCGCACCGCACCAGGGTGGTCAGTGGGGTGCTCCGCACGGCGGCCGGGGCGCGCCCGGGCACGGGGCACCCCAGAACACCTCTCGGGGTCCCGCACCCCGGCCGGAGGAGCGGCCCGGCCAGGGCGGGAGCACCGCGGGATCCGCGCCTGCCGCCTCCGGGCAGCCGGTCGAGCCTGCGGGGGAGCAGGACGCCAACCGCTCGGCCAAGTTCCCGGACCTGCCGGACGGGAGGCCGCAGTACGGCATCCGTGTGGAGCCCGAGGCGCAGCAGCGTCCCGCACCGTGGACCCGGCCCGGTGACGCCACCGGCCCACAGGGCGGGAACCCGGCCGAGGGCGGCAGCGCCCCGGTGGATCCCACGTCACCGCAGGACCGCCGGTAGCGCGTGATGCGCGGACGGGACGCGCCCCGCACCCTCGGGTGCGGGGCGCGTCCCGTCCCGGCCCCCACCGTTCCGCCGGGGGTGCCGGGCTCGGGTCAGGACGCCGGGCCCGCCGCGGGTCCCACGTTCTCGTCCCGGTTCCAGATGCCCTGGATCCAGGACTCCACGTCCTCCGGGCGGCGGGGCAGTGCCGCGGAGAGGTTCTCGTTGCCCTGCTCGGTGATGAGCACGTCGTCCTCGATGCGCACGCCGATCCCCCGGTACTCCTCCGGGACCGCGAGGTCCTCGTCCTTGAAGTACAGTCCGGGCTCGATGGTGAACACCATGCCGGGTTCGATCACCGCGTCCAGGTACAGCTCGCGCTTGGCCTGGGCGCAGTCGTGCACGTCCAGTCCCAGGTGGTGGCTCGTGCCGTGGGGCATCCAGCGGCGGTGGTGCTGGCCGGACTCCGACAGGGAGACCTCCGCGGAGACCGGCAGCAGGCCCCACTGCTCCAGGCGCTGCGCCAGCACCTTCATGGCGGCGGCGTGGACGTCCCGGAACCGGTTGCCCGGCACCGCCACCTCGAAGGCCGCGTCCGCGGCGTCGAGCACGGCCTGGTAGATCCGGCGCTGAACGTCCGTGTAGGTGCCGTCCACCGGCAGGGTGCGGGTGATGTCCGCGGTGTAGAGGGACTCCGCCTCCACGCCCGCGTCCACGAGGATCAGCTCGCCCGGTGCCACCGAGCCGTTGTTGCGGATCCAGTGCAGCACGGTGGCGTTGTTGCCGGAGGCCGCAATCGTGTCGTAGCCGAGGTCGTTGCCCTCGAGCCGGGCGCGCGAGAAGAACGCGCCCTCCACCACGCGCTCGCCGCGCTCACCGCCGATCGCGTGCGGCAGCACGGAGACGATGTCCTCGAAGCCGCGGATGGTGGCGTCCACGGCCACGCGCAGCTGGCCGATCTCGTACTCGTCCTTGACCAGGCGCAGCTCGCTGAGCGCCTCGGTCAGGGTGGCGTCCCTGGTGTCCGACTGCTCCAGGTCCACACCGGTGTTGATGCGGGAGGTGTCCACGAGGGCGTCCATGTTCAGGTCCACGTCCCGCACCAGGCGGATGCTCAGACCCCCCAGGGCGGCGTTGCCCGCGTCCTTGGTCACGGCCGTCTCCAGTGCGGAGAGGTCCTGCGTGGGCAGGCCGAATTCGTCCTGCAGCTGCTGCAGCGTGGGGCGCGGGCCCACCCAGAACTCGCCGTTCTTGGCGTCCGCGTAGAACTCGTCCGAGTCCCGTCCGGCCATGGGGTGGAAGTACAGGGTGGCCACGTGCTCGCTGCCGTGGTCCCCCTGACCCGGCTCGGTGGGCTCCATGACCAGCACGGCCTCGGGCTCGTGGTCCACGCCCATGCCGGTGACGTGCGCGAACGCGGAGTGCGGGCGGAAGCGGTAGTCGGTGTCGTTGGAGCGCACCTTGGGGGCACCGGCCGGGATCACGAGGCGCTCGCCGGGGAACAGGCGCGAGAGCCGGGCACGGCGGGCGGCCGCGAACTGCGCCACCTCGGCGCGCGGCGTCGTCGTGTGCTCCGGCTGAGCCCACCCCGAGGCCATGAACTCCCGGAACTGCTCGCTGTCCGGGCGCTGGGAGCGGTTGTCCACGCGCTCGTCCATGGGCTGCGCGGCGTCCTCGCTCGCGTGGTGGGAAACGGTGGGGTGCTGTGAGCCCTGGCTCATGGGCGCGGTCATCTCCTTCGCGGCGCGGTCGCACGCGCCGGTCGTGGTTCCGGTGTCCCGTCCATGGTGCCACGGCGGTCAACCGAGCTTCCCGGTGCAGGCCCGCGGGTATCGTGGGGCCGGTGAGAATCGACCTGCACACCCACTCCATCGCCTCGGACGGCACCGAGACCCCCGCCGACGTCGCCCGCTCGGCACACGCCGCGGGGCTCAACGTCCTCGCGCTGACGGACCACGACACCACGGCGGGGTGGCAGGAGGCCGGGGACACCGCGGTGTCCCTGGGGGTCGCGTTCGTCCCGGGCATGGAGATCACGTGCACCACCGCGGACGGGATCTCCGTGCACATGCTCAGCTACCTCCACGATCCCACCCACCAGCCGCTCGTGGACCGGATCGAGGAGTGCCGCCGCAACCGGCTCACCCGCGCGCACCGCATGGTGGAGCTGCTCGCCGAGGACTACGCCATCTCCTGGCGGGACGTGCTGGACCAGGTGGGACCGGACGCCACGGTGGGCCGCCCGCACATCGCCGACGCACTGGTGGCCCTCGGCGTGGTGCCCAACCGCTCCGCGGCGTTCGCGGACCTGCTCTCGGGCCGCTCCAGGTACTACGTGCGCCACGACGCCCTCGATCCCGTGGAGGCCATCAAGCTCGTGCGCGCCGCCGGCGGCGTGCCCGTGTGCGCGCACCCCATGGCACCCCTGCGGGGCCGCGTGGCCAGTGCCGCGGACTTCGACGCCATGATCGACGCCGGACTGGCCGGTCTGGAGGTGGCACACCGGGACAACCCGGACGAGTCCCGCGCGATCCTCATGACCATGGCCGCGGAGCACGACCTGCTGGTCACCGGCTCCAGCGACTACCACGGAGCGGGCAAACCGAACCGTCTGGGGGAGAACTCCACGTCCGTGCGCTCGCTCACCCGGATCTGCGAGCAGGCCACGTCCGGCATGGAGGTGCGCTGGCCCTGAGCATCCCGCTCAGTCCAGGTGCCGCACCGGCACGTCCGGCAGGCGCAGCCGCATGACCTCCACGGCCTCGGGGTTGCTGTCCACGCACACGAACCGCCGGCCCAGCTCCGCGCTCACGGCACCCGTGGTCCCGGAGCCCGCGAAGAAGTCCAGCACCCAGTCCCCGGGGCGCGACGACGCCGTGACGATCCGGCGCAGCACCCCCGCCGGTTTCTGGGTGGGGTAGCCGGTCTTCTCCCGGCCCGTGGGGGAGACGATAGTGTGCCACCACACGTCCGTGGGCAGCTTCCCGCGCGCGGCCTTCTCCGGGCCCACGAGACCCGGGGCCATGTACGGCTCGCGGTCCACGTCCTGCGAGTTGAAGTGGTAGGCCGCGGGATCCTTCACGTACACCAGGATGGTGTCGTGCTTCGCGGGCCAGCGCCGTGTGGTGCGGCCCCCGAAGTCGTACGCCCAGATGATCTCGTTGAGGAAGCACTCCCGGCCGAACACGGCGTCCAGCAGCACCTTCACGTAGTGCACCTCGCGGTAGTCCAGGTGCACGTACAGCGTCCCGTGGCGGGCCAGCACCCTGCGGGCGTGGGCCAGCCGGGGCTCCAGGAAGCCCAGGTAGTCCGCGAAGGAGTCCTCGTAGCGGCGCAACGATCCCATGACGGTCTCGTAGGACCGCCCGGCGAAGCCCACACGGTCACCCGCGCCGTGCGCCACGGGGACGGAGCGCGTGGTGCGCCGCACCTGGTCCCTGCCCGTGTTGAACGGGGGGTCCAGGTACACCAGGGAGAACGCCTCGTCCGGCAGGGCCTCCAGGACGGAGAGGTTCTCCCCGTGCACGATGGCGCTGGTGCCCTCCGGATCGAACGCGAAGGGCTCCCGCGCGGTCACCGGGCCTACTCCCCCGAGGCGGGGGACTGCTGGGCGTCCTGCCCGGAGCCGCCCCGGGCCGCGCCGGAGGGGCTCTGCCCGGCCGAGTTCCCGCCGGAGGAACGACGCCGCCGCCGGCGCCGCCTGGTGCCCTCGCCCGCGGTCTCCACGGACTTCTCACGGGCAGCGCTCGGGGTCTGATCCCGCTGGCCGCCGCCGGTGGGCTGCTCGCCGTCCTCCGTGCGGGGACGCCGGGACCGGCCGCCCTGGGAACCCGGACGGCGGGAGTCGCCGCCCTGCGAGCCCGGGCCGCCCGAGCGGCGTCGTTCACCGGAACCGTGGCGCGAGCCGCCCGAGGAGCGCTTGTCGTCGCGGCGCGGGCGAGCGTCCCCGAGATCCTCCAGCTCCTCGGCGCCGAGGCCCTCCAGTGTGCGCTGGGATTTGGGGAGCTTGCCCTTGGCGGTGCGGGGGATGTTCAGGTCCGTGTAGAGGTGCTCGGAGGAGGAGTAGGTCTCCACGGGCTCGGGGATGCCGAGCTCGAGGGCCTTGTCGATCAGCCGCCAGCGGGGGACGTCGTCCCAGTCCACGAACGTGATGGCCGTGCCCTTGTTGCCGGCGCGACCCGTGCGACCGGTGCGGTGCAGGTAGGTCTTCTCGTCCTCGGGGCACTGGAAGTTGATCACGTGGGTGACGTCCTCCACGTCGATGCCGCGGGCGGCCACGTCCGTGGCCACGAGCACGTCCACCTTGGAGTTGCGGAACGCGCGCAGCGCCTGCTCGCGCGCGCCCTGACCGAGGTCCCCGTGCAGGGGAGCGGCCGCGAAACCGCGGTGGATGAGCTCGTCCGCGAGCTTCGCGGCGGCGCGCTTGGTGCGCGTGAAGATGATGCTGCGCCCGCGGCCCTCGGCCTGCAGGATCCGCGCCACCACCTCGTCCTTGTCCAGGTGGTGGGCGCGGTAGATGACCTGGCGGATGTCCTTCTTGGTGGTGCCCTCGTCCGGGGCGGCCGCACGGATGTGCATGGGGTGGGTCATGTATCGCCGCGCCATCGCGACCACGGGGCCGGGCATGGTGGCGGAGAACAGCATGGTCTGGCGCACCTCGGGGACGCTCGCGAGCAGCTTCTCCACGTCCGGGAGGAAGCCCAGGTCCAGCATCTCGTCCGCCTCGTCCAGCACGACCATGCGCACGTGGCTCAGGTCCAGGAAGTGCTGGCGGTTGAGGTCGATCAGGCGCCCGGGGGTGCCCACCACGACCTCCACACCCTTCTCGAGCTCGGCGATCTGCGACTCGTAGGGGCGGCCGCCGTAGATGGTGGCCACCCGCGCGTTGCGGGTCTTCGCGGCGATCGCGAGGTCGCTGCCCACCTGGACCGCGAGCTCGCGCGTGGGGACCACGATCAGGGCCTGCGGGGCACCCGGCTTCTTCAGCTGGGCCCAGCCCTCGTCGTCGCGACCCACGGCGCGCTGCAGCGCGGGGATGCCGAAGCCGAGGGTCTTGCCGGTGCCCGTCTTGGCCTGGCCGATGATGTCCTGCCCGGACAGCGCGATCGGCAGCGTCATGGCCTGGATGGGGAACGGGGAGGTGATGCCGTGGGCGGCGAGGGCGTCCACGATGTCCTGGCGGACGCCGAAGTCCGCGAACGTGGACTCCACCACGGGCTCGGCGGTCTCGACGGCCTGCTCCCCGGTCTCGTCCAGCTCCGGGGCGTCCTGCTGGGGTGTTGCGGTGATGTCGCTCAAAACATTCCTTCACGGGTAGGCGCGGGGCACCGGCATCGGGTCCTCGGCCGGATCCGTCGCAGCGGACGGAACGGCGCGGGCCGGGGGCCACCGCGTGTGTGAGAGGAAGCCGATCGTGGAACGAACCCCGCCCGGGCGCTCAGCGGAGGGCCTGTGCGGACCTCCGGGCGCGGTGCCGGAACGGGTGAAGAGTGAACGTGACGGTCTCCTGGGACGACCGGTCATCCTGCTAGCGCATGCCAGTGTACCCGCAAAACGACGACGCCCGCGGGCACGAGGTCCGGGGGCGCCGTCGGGGTGGCGTGGCACGGCGGGGACCGCGGCACCACGCGGGGGCGGTGTCAGGCCAGCGGCAGGGGGGTGAAGCCCACCTTGCGCTTGGTCTCCTTGCCGGTCTCCACGTATCCGATGCTGGCGGCGGGGACCACGGTGGTGGTGCCCTTGGGGTCCTCCAGGACGAGGGGGGAGCCGGAGGTCAGCGCCTCGGTGACCTTGGCCTGCACCTCGTCCGCGCCGAGATCGCTGTTGAGCACGAGTTCGCGGGCGACGTTCTGAATCCCGATCTTGATTTCCATGAATGCCCTCCTGCGGCAGTGTCCGCCCCCGGTCGTCACGGGCGCGACGGCGTGTGCGCGTCCCGAGTCCGCAGCGCGGCGGGGCGCATCAGTCCTGGTCGTTGCGGCTCAGTCTAGGAGCCGGCTCCCCGTGCTCGTCACCGAGGGACTTGATTCCGCCCCAGGCTAAACGGAAGATCCGGTCTTGGACCTCCTGGCGGGAACCGGTCTCCTGGTATCTGGTCCAGTACACGACCGAGGTCTGCACCATGTGAACCAGCCCCCGCGAGAGCAGCATGGCCTGGGGGTGCGGGACACCCGTGTGGGGTCCGAGGCGGGCGGCCACGGCGTTCGCGACCCCCTGGTAGAACTCGTCCAGCTGCGCGGCGACCTCGGGGAAGGACATCAGGTCCGCGTTGAACACCAGGCGGTACGCCTGCGGCTGGGTGTAGACGAAGTCGAAGTGGGTGACGATCACGTTCTGCACCCGATCCCGATGGGTGTCGGCGGCGGACAGGGAGTCCTCCAGCCGCTGGGAGAGGTCCGTGAGCGTGTACTGCACGAGCGCCAGGAACAGTTCCCGCTTGCCGGGGAAGTGCTGGTACAGCACGGGTTTGGAGACCCCCGCCGCCGCGGCGATCTCGTCCATGGACGTGGCGTGGTACCCGCCGTCGGAGAAGACCCGCAGCGCCGTGTCCAGCAGCTGCTCCCTGCGCTGGTCCCGACTCATGCGGCGGGCGCGGGCGTGCGGGGTCCCGGACGGGGCCTCCCTGCTGTCAGGAGCGTTCATGGGGTCCTGTCCTCCTCCGCAGACGGTGCCGTCCGCGCCTGCATCAGCCCGCCGCACGGGATCGCGGGGTGTCCGAGGGGAATCGTTCAGCGGAGGGATCCTGGTCGGCCGCCGTGTCCTGCTGCGGCGCGACCTCCAGACCGTACAGCGCTTCCAATCCGGTGATGTACTCGTCCGCGCGGCCCTCCGCGGCCAGCTGGCGGGCGCGGACGGTGGGGGTGTGGAGCAGGGACTTGACCATGCGGCGCATGGCCAGCTCGATCTGCTCCTCGGCCCCGGTGCAGCCGTGGTGGGCCCGCACCTTCTCGAGCTCGGCGTCCAGCACCGCCATGGTGTGCTTGCGCAGCGCCACGATGGCCTGGTCCATGCTGCGGGCGTTCTGCGCGGCCTCGAACCCCCGAGCCGCACGGTCCACGATCTCGCGTGCGGCGACCACGGACTCGCGAGTCTCCTCGGGGGCCGCCACGCGCACGGACTCGAGGGTGATCAGCTCGACACCGGGCAGGTCCGCCACGGCGGGGTCGAAGTCGCGCGCCAGTGCGAGGTCCACCACGGTGCGCGGCCCGCCGGGGAAGGCGGACGCGGGCATGGGGGCGGAACCCCCCGAGCACCCGATGATCACGTCCGCCCGGCGCAGTGCCGCGTGCAGTCCCGCGTCCGTCACGGGGGAGCCGCCGCGCTGGTCCGTGAACTGCTGGGCGCGCCCGGAACCCGAGTAGACCTCGATGTCCGCGCAGCCGCGGTCACGCAGCGCCGCCATGGTGGCCCCGGCGTACGCGCCCGTGCCGAACACCAGGGCGTGGCGCTGCGGCCAGCGCCCCGGGGTGATGTCGTCCGCGAGGTCCAGTGCCACGGAGACGATGGAGCGGCCGCGCTCACCCAGGCCGGTCTGCGCGCCCACCTCCCGGGCGGTGCGCGCCGCGGCCTCGAACAGCTGCACGAGGTGGGGTGAGGCCGTGCCGGACTGACGGGCCTGCGTGAGGGCGCGCCGGACCTGTCCCGTGATCTCACGCTCGCCCACCACGGCGGACTCCAGCCCTGACACCACCGTGAAGAGGTGCCGGGGGACCTCCGCGCCCTGGTAGGCGTCCATGGTCTCGAGCACGAAGCGCTCGTCCAGCCCCGCGCGCTCGGCCACGCGCTCCGCGAGCCGCTGCTGGGCCAGGGTGACGTCGCAGTCACCGCGGTCCGGGAGCTCGCCGTAGAGCTCCAGGCGGTTGCAGGTGGACAGCGTGACGGCCCCGGTCAGGGCTCCGCGGGAGACGGCGTCCTCGGCCACACCGAGGGCACCGGTGCTCAACCTGGCGACGGTGTTGAGGTCAACGGTTCGGTGCGATGCGACGAGACAGAAAAGAACCACAATCCAGCCATCCTAGACGAAGTCATCCGGCTCCGCCCAGCATAGCCATCGGCGGGCCCGCGGCGCCCCATCCCCGAGCGGACAGTCCGTCACCAAAAGGTGTCGGGGTCCTTTGGCATGATGGAGGCACTATGGCTTCCCTGAACCAGCGCAGCTGCGAGTCCCGTGATCCCCGTGACAGTGGTCCCTCCGTGGTGCGGGGTGAGGCCGCGGCACCGGAGGAGGGGGCCGGGTGGGAGCGGCGGATCGCGGCGCTGCCCTCGAAGCACCCCCTGCGCGCTCGGGGTGTCTCCGACTCGCCGCTGCTGCGCACGCTGCGCGGGCTGTCCGCCCCCCACCGACCCGTGTGGTTCATGCGCCAGGCCGGCCGTTCGCTGCCCGAGTACCGGGCCGCCCGTGAGGGCACCGGGATGCTGGCGGCGTGCCTCACGCCCCCGCTCGCCGCGGAGATCACCCTGCAGCCCGTGCGCCGCCACGGGGTGGACGCGGGCATCTTCTTCTCGGACATCGTGGTGCCCATGAAACTCGCGGGAGTGGGCGTGGACATCGTCGCCGGGCGGGGCCCGGTGCTGGAGCATCCCGTCCGCACGGCCGCGGACGTGGCCGCACTGCCCGAGCTGCCGGACGCCGCGCTGGACCCGATCCGCGAGGCCGTGGCCCGCACGGTCGCGGAGCTCGGGGACACCCCGCTGATCGGCTTCGCGGGGGCCCCCTTCACGATCGCCGCCTACGCCGTGGAGGGTGGGCCGTCGCGGGACCACCTGCGCCCCCGCACCATGATGCACTCGGACCCCGGGGCCTGGGACGCGCTGGCGGGCTGGGCGGCCCGCACGTCCGGGGCGTTCCTGCGCGCCCAGGTGGAGGCCGGTGCCTCGGCGGTCCAGCTCTTCGACTCCTGGGCGGGTTCCCTGTCGCTCGCCGACTACGAGGCGCACGTCCAGCGGCACTCCGCGCAGGCGCTGGAGACCGTGGCGGACCTCGGTGTCCCCCGGATCCACTTCGGCACGGGCACGGGCGAGCTGCTCGCGGCCATGCGGGACGCCGGGGCGGACGCCGTGGGCGTGGACCACCGCATCCCCCTGGACGTGGCGACGCACCGCCTGGGTGGGCGTACCGTGGTGCAGGGCAACATCGATCCCGCGCTGCTCGCGGCGCCGCGTGAGGTGCTGCACGAGCACGCGCGGGACGTCCTGCGCCGCGGACTCACCGCACCCGGGCACGTGGTCAACCTGGGTCACGGTGTGCCACCCGAGACCGATCCGGACGTCCTGAGCGAACTGGTGACCTTCATCCACAAGGAGACTCGGTGACAACTCCCTCCGGTGACACGCGGCGCACCACCGCCCGACGTCCCCGCACCGCACTCGTGGTGGGGGGTGGCGTCGCGGGACTCACGGCCGCCCGCGATCTCGCCGCGGCCGGGCTGCGGGTGACCCTGGTGGAGGCCTCGGACCACTTCGGCGGCGCCGTGGGCGCCCACGAGGTGGCCGGGCTCGTCCTCGACTCGGGCGCGGAGTCCTTCGCGACCCGTTCCACGGCGGTCCCCGAGCTCATGGCGGAACTGGGCCTCACCGAGCGCATGGTCACCCCCGACCCCGCGGGTTCCTGGCTGTTCCTCCCGGAGGGCGCCGTTCCCGCACCCCGCTCGGGTGTGCTGGGCATCCCCGCGGATCCGACGGCCGCGGAGCTGCGCGCCCCGCTCGGCCGCTCCGGGGTGTCGCGCGCCCGCATGGACCGGGTGCTCCCGGCCCGCGTGGGAGCGGGGGAGCGCACCGTGGGGGGCCTGGTCCGCGCCCGCATGGGACAGCGCGTGGTGGACCGGCTCGTCGCCCCCTTCGTCTCCGGCGTCTACTCCACCCATCCCGACCAGCTCGACGTCGACGCCGTGGCGCCCGGTCTGCGCGCCCGGATGCGCGAGCTCGGGAGCCTGGGGGCTGCCGCTGGCGCACTGCGCCGCGCCAGCCCCGCGGGAGCGAACGTCGCCGGGATCGACGGCGGCATGAACCTGCTCAGCGAGCGGCTCGTCCGTGACGCGGAGCGGATGGGCGTCAAGCTCGTGACCCGCTACGACGTGATCGCGCTGGACCGCGATCCGCGGCGGCCGGGGTGGATGGTCATCCAGCGCCAGCCCACCAACGGGGACAAGACCGCGGTGGCCCGGGGGGAGCTGCTCGTGCTCGCCGCGGACGGGCCCACGTCCGTGCGCCTCATGGGCACGCACCTCGCCGACGCCCAGAACTACACGCCCCGCTCTGGGCCGCGCATCGCGCTCGCCACGCTCGTGCTGGAGTGCCCCGCCCTGGACTGCGCACCGCGCGGAACGGGTGTGCTCGTGAGCGACGACGTCCGCGACGTCCGCGCGAAGGCCCTGACCCACTCGAGCGCCAAGTGGGAGTGGGTGGCCCGCGCGGCCGGGGAGCACCGCCACGTGGTGCGGCTGTCCTACGGGCGGGCCACCCCGCACGGCACCGGGCCCTCACCCGAGGTGACCCTCGAGGACGAACACCTGATCTCCCTGGCCCTGGGGGATGCGAGCACGCTGTTCGGCGTGCCCATCCGGCCCTCGCAGCTCGTGGGCGCGGACGTGGTCCGGTGGCATGCCGCGCTGCCGCGCACCGACCCCGGCCACGTCGCCCGCATCACGGGGTTCCGCCGCGCCCTCACCGACGTCCCGGACGCGGTGGCGGTGGGTGCGTGGCTCTCCGGGACCGGGCTCGCGGCTGTCGTCACGGACACCCGCCAGCAGGTCAGGACACTGCTCGCCCGTCACGGGCTGGACGTCACACGGACGTGACGCGCCGCGCGGCGGGTGCGCCGGCGTCGTCGACGCCCCGCACCGCGGCCCGCACCCCCGGACGGACGCGAACGATGAAGACACCACGTCGAAAGGAAGTGCAGCATGAGTGAGCACGGAACCACGGATCGACAGGGCACCGAGGCCGCAGCCTCCCAGGGGGGTGAGGACAAGCTGTACTGGGCGGGGTACACGGTGCTCGAGCGCACGGGTGACCGTCCGCAGGACGCGGACTCGCAGGCCAGCAGGGAGGCGTTCAAAGCGTTCGTGGCGGAACTGGCTCGCAGGGACGTCACGGTGCGGGGCGTGTACGACGTCTCGGGGATGCGCGAGAGCGCGGACCTGATGGTGTGGCTCACGGGCAAGGAGCCGGACGTGCTGCAGGCCGCGATCCGCGAGCTGCGCCGGCAGCCGCTGCTGGCCGGGACCCGGCAGTCCTGGAACGCCATGGGCGTGCACCGGGAGGCGGAGTTCACCTCCAACCACTCCCCGGCGTTCGCGCGCGGGGCGGAGGCCCAGAAGTGGGTGTGCGTCTACCCGTTCGTCCGCTCCTACGAGTGGTACTACATGAACCCGCAGCGCCGCGGCGAGATGCTGAAGAACCACGGCATGAAGGCCCGGGAGTACCCGCAGGTGCTCGCGAACACCATTGCGTGCTTCGGGCTCAACGACTTCGAGTGGCTGCTCGCCCTGGAGGCCCCGGAACTGGTGGACCTCGTGGACATCATGCGCCACTTCCGCAACACCGAGGCCCGCCTGCACGTGCGGGAGGAGACCCCGTTCTACACGGGGCGCCGGATCACCACCGATGAGATTGCAGAGGTGCTCGACTGAGATGAGCGAGACACAGCAGACCAATGCGCTGAGCGCCGCGCGCGCCAACGAACCGCACGACTTCGACGCCCTGATCCTCTCGTCCTTCGGGGGCCCCGAGGGCCAGGAGGATGTGATCCCGTTCCTGCGCAACGTCACGCGCGGTCGCGGCATCCCGGACGAGCGGCTCGAGGAGGTGGCCACCCACTACCGTGCGAACGGCGGCGTGAGCCCCATCAACGCCCAGAACCGGGCGTTGCGGGACGCGCTGGAGGCCGAGCTGCAGCGGCGGGGGATCGAGCTGCCCGTGCTGCTCGCCAACCGCAACTGGGACCCGTACGTCGCGGACGTGCTGCGCGAGTGCCACGGACGCGGGTACAAGGACCTGCTGGTGCTCGCCACGAGCGCCTACTCCGGGTACTCGAGCTGCCGCCAGTACCGCGAGGACTACGGCGTGGGGCTCGAGGAGACCGGGCTGCAGGACGAGCTGCACGTGGAGAAGATCCACCAGTACTACGACTCCGAGGGCTTCCTGCGCCCCTACGCGAGCAAGCTGCGGGAGTCGCTGCTCGCACTGCGCGAGCGCACCGACGGCGCGCTGCGCGTGCTGTTCACCACCCACTCGGTGCCCATGACGGACGCGAACGCCGCGGGTCCGCAGCGCATGGACTTCGAGGGCGGCTCCGCGTACGTGGCCCAGCACCTGGCC
The DNA here is from genome assembly GCF_003226895.2 of Kocuria tytonis. Taxonomy (GTDB): domain Bacteria; phylum Actinomycetota; class Actinomycetes; order Actinomycetales; family Micrococcaceae; genus Kocuria; species Kocuria tytonis. Next base: position 855,804 of record NZ_PNJG02000001.1, on the reverse strand, counting down.
GCCGCGCGCTGGATCGTGGAGCAGGTGGGGGAGCCCATGGCCGGGGTCGAGTGGGAGCTCGTGTACCAGTCACGTTCCGGGCCCCCGCAGGTGCCGTGGCTGGAGCCGGACATCTGCGACGTCATCGAGTCCCTGCCCGAGCAGGACGTCACCGGTGTGGCCGTGGTGCCCCTGGGCTTCGTCTCGGACCACATGGAGGTCATGTGGGACCTGGACACCGAGGCCCGTGAGGCCGCGCAGGAGGCGCACCTGGAGTTCGAGCGCGTCCCCACCGCGGGCACCGCCCCGGACTTCGTGGCCGCGCTCGCGGACCTCGTGGAGCAGCGGCTCGGCACGCCCACGGCGCCCCCGCGGGTCTCCGCGTGCTCCCAGGGCACGTGGTTCGACACGTGCGCCCCCGACTGCTGCGTGAAGGTGCTGCGCGGGCAGAGCGAACCCCGCCCCACCATCGCCCAGCGTCCCGTCGGCGAGCCCATCCCCGTGGGCCTCGACGAGAACGGCGAGGTGATCCACCGGTGAGCGACGCCGTGTTCACGGTGGGCACCCGCGGGTCCCAGCTCGCCATGACCCAGAGCCGCTGGGCCGCTGACGCCGTCTCGCGCGCCGGCGGCACGGAGCACGAGCTGGTCACGGTGCGCACCGAGGGCGACGTCCTGACCGGCCCGCTGTCCCAGCTGGGCGGCACCGGGGTCTTCGCCACCGCGCTGCGGGCACAGGTGCTGGACGGTCGGGTGGACCTCGCGGTGCACTCGCTCAAGGACCTGCCCACGGCACCGGTCGAGGGCCTGTGGATCGCCGCGCTGCCCGAGCGGGAGGATCCCCGGGACGCGCTGTGCGCCCGGGACGGCCTGACGCTCGAGCAGCTGCCGGAGGGCGCCGCCGTGGGCACGGGGTCACCGCGCCGCGTGGCTCAGCTGCGTGCGCTGCGTCCGGACCTGCGCATCGTGGACATCCGCGGCAACGTGGGCACCCGGTTGAACCGCGTGGACCCCGGGGACCCGGGGGACCTGGACGCCGTGGTGCTGGCGGCGTCGGGTCTGAAGCGGCTGGGGCTGGAGGGGCGGATCACCGAGTACCTGGACCCCCACAGGATGCTCCCCGCGCCGGGGCAGGGGGCGCTGGCCCTCGAGATCCGCGCGGACGCGGACCCCGGATCGCCGCTCGTGCGGGGTCTGGCCGCCGTGGACCACGCCCCCACCCGGCTGGCCGTCACCGCCGAGCGCGCCGTGCTCGCGCAGCTGGAGGCGGGCTGCGCCGCGCCCGTGGGCACCTACGCCCGCCTGGCGGACGGTGTCCTGGAGCTCGACGTGGTGGTGGCGGACCCCGACGGCTCCGAGGTGGTGCGCCGCAGCGAGACACTCGCTGATCCCACCGTGGCCACGGCCGATGCGTTCGGGCGCCGCATCGCGGACGACCTCCTGGCGGACGGGGCGGACCGACTGGCACGGCTGACCCTGTGAGCGCCCCTCGCGTGCTCATCACCCGTGACCCCGCCGCGGCGCGTGCCCTCGCGGCGCTGCTGCGGGAGCGCGGGTGCGAGCCGTGCGCGGCCCGGCTGCTCGAGGCCCGGCTGCCGCAGGACACCGGGCCCCTCCGTGCCCTGCTGCGGGACGCCCTGCGGCCCACGGTGCCCACGTGGCTGTGCGTGACGTCCGCGACCACCGTGGCGGCCCTCGCCGCGGTGGCGGAGGAGCCGGAGTGGGGCCCCGCCCTCGATGCCGCACGGACCGGTTCCGGGACCCGTCCGTCCGACGCCGCACCGGCCGGTTCCGCGGCCGAGGCACCGGTCCCGGAGGCGGATTCCGGAGACCCGGCCGCAGTCTCGGCCGGGCTGCGGATCGCGGCGGTGGGTTCCGCCACGGCCCGTGCCCTGGCGGAGTACGGTGTGGGCGTGGACTTCGTGCCCGCGCGGACCGCCAGTGCCGCGGGGATGCTCGAGGAGTGGCCCGAGGAGCCCTTTCATGGGCAGGGCTCGGCGCCTCGCGCGCTGCTGCCGGCCTCCGCACGTGCCGCCACCACGCTGGGGGACGGCCTGCGGGCCAGAGGGTACGACGTCCGGGACGTCACCGCCTACGACATGGTGCCCGCGCCCACGGACCGGCCGCTGCTCACGGTGGTGCCGGAGCGCGACGATCCAGAGGAGCTGGACAGCGCGTCCGCCCGCGCGGCGTGCGCCCGCGGTGAGCTGGCCGCGGTGGTGGCCACGGCGCCGTCGCGGGTGGCGGCACTGCTGGACGGGAGCACCCCGGGTGCCGCGACCTCCTGGATCGCGATCGGGGAACCCACCGCCCGGGCCCTGTGGGAACGCGGCATCCAGCCGGTGGTCGCCGCCCGTCCCACCCCGGAGGCGCTCGCCGCCGCCGTGGTGCACGCGCTCGGTCCCCGGGGCTGAGCACCGCGGTTAACGCCGCACCAGACTTTCCGCGAACGAACCAACGACCCACACGATCAGGAGACTGCAGATGAACGACGACGACGTGTCCTACGACCTCGTGTCCCGCCCCCGGCGCCTGCGCACCACCCCGGCCATGCGCCGGTTCGTGGCCGAGACCCGCGTGGCACCCTCCGAGCTGATCCTCCCGGTGTTCGTCAAGGAGGGACTGGACGAGCCCCAGCCCCTGGCCTCGATGCCCGGTGTGGTGCAGCACAGCATGGACTCCCTCAAGCGGGCCGCGGCCGAGGCCGTGGAGCTGGGACTGGGCGGCTTCATGCTGTTCGGCGTCCCCGAGACCCGCGACGCCGTGGGGTCCGCGGCACTGGACCCCCAGGGGATCCTCAACCGCGGCATCCTCGCGGTGCGCGAGGAGGTGGGGGACGGCGTCGTCGTGATGGCGGACCTGTGCCTGGACGAGTTCACGGACCACGGCCACTGCGGCGTGCTGGATGCCCGGGGCCGCGTGGACAACGACCGCACGCTGGAGATCTACGGCCGGATGGCCGTGGCCCAGGCGGAGGCCGGGGCGCACATGCTGGGCCCGTCCGGGATGATGGACGGGCAGGTGGGCGTGATCCGCGCGGCCCTGGACGCGGCGGGCCACGAGGACGTCTCGATCCTCGCCTACACCGCCAAGTACTCCTCGGCGTTCTACGGCCCGTTCCGCGAGGCCGTGGACTCCACGCTCACCGGGGACCGCAAGACCTACCAGATGGACCCCGCCAACCGACGCGAGGCCCTGCTGGAGCTGCAGACGGACCTCGCCGAGGGCGCGGACATGGTCATGGTCAAGCCTGCCATGAGCTACCTGGACATCCTGCGGGAGGTTGCGGACGCCTCGCCCGTTCCCGTGTCCGCCTACCAGATCTCCGGCGAGTACGCGATGATCGAGGCCGCGTCCGCCAACGGGTGGATCGACCGCGAGGCCGCGATCCGCGAGTCCGTGCTCTCCATTAAGCGCGCCGGCGCCGACTCGATCCTGACCTACTACGCCACAGAGCTCGCCGGGTGGCTCCGCCGCGAGAACGGCCGGTGACAGCCCAACCGCCGCACCCCACCGGTACGGTGGCCGGGACCCGTTCCCGGCGAAAGGAATGAAGTGATCTCATGAGTGTTTCGCAAGAACTGTTCGACCGTGCCCGCCGCGTGATGCCCGGTGGCGTGAACTCGCCCGTGCGCGCGTTCAACTCCGTGGGCGGCACCCCGCCGTTCATCGCTGCAGCCAAGGGCCCGTACCTCACGGACGTGGACGGCCGCGAGTACGTGGACCTCGTGTGCTCGTGGGGCCCCGCCCTGATCGGGCACGCGCACCCCGTGGTGACCGAGGCCGTGCACGAGGCCGTCGAGCGCGGTCTGGGCTTCGGCGCGACCACGCGCGGTGAGACCGAGCTCGCCGAGCTCGTGGTGGACCGGGTGGCACCGCTCGAGGAGATCCGCATGGTCTCCACGGGCACCGAGGCCACCATGACGGCGCTGCGCCTGGCCCGCGGGTACACGGGCCGTGACCTCGTGGTGAAGTTCGCCGGCTGCTACCACGGCCACGTGGACTCGTTGCTCTCCGAGGCCGGTTCGGGGCTCGCGACGCTCGCGCTGCCGGGCTCCGCAGGTGTCACCGAGGCGACCGCCGCGCAGACCCTCGTGCTGCCGTACAACGACGTCGCCGCGCTCGAGGCCGCGTTCGCCGAGCACCCCGGTCAGATCGCTGCGGTGATCACCGAGGCCGCCCCGTGCAACATGGGCGTGGTCACCCCGGAGGACGGCTTCAACGCCGCGATCCGCCGCATCACGCAGGACGCCGGCGCGCTCATGATCCTCGACGAGGTGCTCACGGGCTTCCGCGTGCACGAGGCCGGGTACTGGGGTCTCAGCAACGCCGCGGGCGAGACCTGGGCCCCGGACCTGTTCACGTTCGGCAAGGTCATCGGCGGCGGGCTGCCCACCGCGGCCCTCGGTGGCCGCCGCGAGGTCATGGAGTACCTGGCCCCCACCGGTCCCGTGTACCAGGCGGGCACGCTGTCCGGGAACCCGGTGGCGATGGCCGCGGGTCTCGCCACGCTCAAGTGCGCGGACGCGGTGGCCTACCAGACCATCGACCGCCGTTCCCAGCAGCTGCGCGCCGGTCTGCGCGAGGCCCTCGACGCCGCCGGGGTGGACCACTCCATCCAGGAGGCGGGCAACCTGTTCTCGGTCGCCTTCGGCACCGGGGCCACCGGGGTCCACGACTACGCGGACGCCAAGGGCCAGGAGGCCTTCCGGTACACGCCGTTCTTCCACGCGATGCTGGACGCCGGGGTCTACCTGCCGCCCTCGGTGTTCGAGGCGTGGTTCCTCTCCGCGGCGCACGACGACTCCGCGATGGACCGCATCCTCTCGGCCCTGCCGGCCGCGGCCCGGGCGGCGGCCGAGGCGCAGCCCCCGCAGGCCTGATCCGGCTCCCGTTCCCGGACGCGGTTCCGGTGGCGGGGCCGCCCACCCGTGCGACGACGGCGCGACACCCTGGCGGCAGGGGTGCCGCGCCGTCGTCGTGGGCGCGGAGAACTAGGGGCGGGGGTGGACCGGCCAGGTGCCGTCCACGACCGCTGCGGGATCCTTGCGGCGGAAGTACTCCTGCAGGGACGCGGCCTGCTCGGCGGCCCAGCCGATCTGCAGCTCGTGCAGCCGCGCCGCAGGCTGCCGCAGCTCCTCGAAGCGGTGCGCCATGGCGCGGGCCAGGTGCTCGGTGGCCAGGGCGTCCGCGGCGGAGGTGTGGGCGGCGTCGAGCACCACGCCGTACTCCTCGCACAGGGCGCCCAGGGTGCGCTTGCCGCGGCGGTAGCGGTGGACCTGCTTGTTGAGCACGAACGGGTCCAGCACCGGGAAGGGCGCAGGTGCTGCGAGACCGTGCCGCTCGGTCTCGCGGGTGAGCACCGTGAGGTCGTAGGCGGCGTTGAAGGCCAGCACGGGGACGCCCGCGCGCCAGAACCCGGTCAGGAGCTCGCTCAGCTCGGCGGTCACTTCCGCGACCGGGCGGCCCTGCGCACGGGCCCGTTCGGTGCTGACCCCGTGCACGGCGGCGGCCTCCTCGGGGATCTCGATCCCGGGGTCGGCCAGCCACTCCCACTCCCGCTCCACGTCACCCGCGGCGGAGACAAGCACCACGGAGGCGGTCACGATGCGTGCCTCCTGGGGATCGCGCCCGGTGGTCTCCAGGTCGAAGCAGGCGCGGGGGCCGTGGTGCCACGGGGTGCCGGTCGTGGCGGTGTCGACCGCGGCGCGCGGTGCCGAGGCCTCGGCGGTGCTGGTGCCACGCGGCGTCGCCCCCGGGGCAGGCAGGACGGGAGGCTCCGGGTGGGTGTCCCGCGTGGTTTCGGGCGCCGCTGTCGGCCCGGCCGGTCCCGCACCAGACCCCTCCGAGGACACGGCGGCCGCGTCGAAGAGCGAGGGCTGCTCGGGAGCGGGCGCGGGACGTCCGGCTGCCCCCGGACCGGCGGGCGGTTCCGGGGCGTCGAAGAGGGCGGGCTGTGCGGCGTCGTCGGGGTGGTTCGGGGAAGGCATGGGACCACGGTACCGGGCGGCGCGCGCCTGCTTATGCGTGTCGGCAATCCGTGGTGGGATGGCCCCATGCGAACGCAGCGAGAAGGACCCTGGCGTGTTCTGCCGCCCCGTGGCGCGGAGACGGCGCAGGAGCCCGTGGGCCTCGATCCCGCGCAGGAGACAGTGGTGGGCCTCGCCCCCGGGCACGGGCCCGTGCTGGTGCTCGGCGCGCCGGGCACCGGGCGCAGCACGGTGGTCGTGGAAACAGTGGTCCGGCGGATCGTGGCGGGCACGGACCCGCAGCGGATGCTCGTGCTCGCCCCCTCGCGCGAGTCCGCGGCCACCCTGCGCGATCTCGTGAGCCGGCGGGCCGCGGCAACCATCAGCACCCCGCTCGTCCGGGCGTGGCAGGCCTACGCGTTCGACGTCCTGCGCCGCGCCCAGGCGGAGGGGCTGCTGCCCGGCATCGACCTGCCGCCGGTGCTGCTGTCCGGACCGGAGCAGGACGCCTTCCTCGCGGAGCTGATGCGCGGCCACGCCGCCGGGTTCGGGGGACCCGTGGTGTGGCCCGCAGACCTCCAGGAGGCCCTGGGAACCCGGGGCTTCCGCGGGCAGCTGCGCGAGCTCTTCGACCGCATGAACGAGTACCGGCTGGAGGCGGGGCAGCTCGCGGCATGGGCCGAGCCGCTCGGTCACCCGGAGTGGCGCACCGCCGCCGCCTTCCGCACCGAGTACCAGCAGGTCCGCGCGCTGCGCATGCCCAATGCCTTCGATCCCTCCGAGCTCGTGGACCGTGCCGCGCGTGTGCTGGAGGAGCAACCGGAGTTCCTCGCGCGCGAGCAGCAGCGCCTGGACGTGGTCGTGGTGGACGACCTGCAGGAGGCCACGCCCTCCGCCCACCGACTCATCGGCGTGCTGTGCCGCGGCCGGGACGCGGTGTTCACGGCCAGCCCGGACACCACCGTGCAGGGCTTCCGCGGCGCCCGCCCGGACCTGCTGCGCACCCTCCAGGACCGTGTGGGCACGCCCGCCCGGCCGGTGCAGCGTCTGCAGCTGCACACGAGCCACCGCATGCCGCCGGCGGTCAACGACGCCTGGCAGCGGGTGGCCCGGGCGATCCCGGTGGTGGCCGGGGCCCGCTCCGATCGTGCGCCGGGGGCATCGAGCGGTCCGGCCGCGGAGCCGACGGCCGCGGTTGCCGTGGACGGCACTGACGCCCACGCTCCCGGTGGACATCCCGGTGGGACGTCACCGGGCGGGGCGCGTCCCGGTGCGAGAGCCCCCGGTGCAGGACTGCAGCAGGACGGACCGGAAAGCACCGGCCGTGAGAACACCGAGGAGCGGGTTGCCCCGGGTGGCTCGGCCGCACCGGAGGACTCGGTGCGGGTGGCCCTCTTCGAATCACCCACGGCGCAGGCGCGCTGGTGCGCCGACCACTTCCTGCGACTGCACGTGCTGCGGGGCGTTCCCTACCGGGAGATGGCGGTGATCGTGCGCAGCGGGCCGCAGCTGTCCGCGCTCGCACGGCAGCTCACCGCGCTGGGGGTTCCCACCACCACGTCCGCGGCCGAGACGCCTCTGCGGGACGAGCCCGCGGTCATCCCGCTGCTGGACGCCCTGCGCATCCTGCTGACGGCGCAGCAGCCCGCGCCCGCAGACGCACGCCAGGACGCGCAGGCGTCGCAGGACCCCGAGGAACCGCCGGCCGAGGAAGCACCGGTCGAGGAACCTCCGGTCGAGGACAGCACCGCGGAGGGTCGGGGCGCCCGCGGGGCCGTGCTCACCGCCGGCACCGCCGTGTCCCTCCTGACCTCGCGGATCGGTGGCGCCTCGCCCATGGAGGTGCGTCGCATCCGGCAGCGGCTGCGGGGCTACGAGCTGCGCACGGGCGGCGGCCGGACGAGCGACGACCTGCTCGTCCAGGCCCTCGGGGACGGACTGCTCCTGGAGCTCGCGGACGTGCGCTCCGACGCCGCGGCCCGGGTCGCGGACATGCTGCAGGCCGGCCAGGAGGCCCTGGACGCACCCGGTGCCACCGCGGAGTCCGTGCTGTGGGCGCTGTGGGAGGCCTCGGGCGTGGGACCGCGCTGGCGCCGTCGTGCACTGGCCGGGGGAGCGGAGGCCCTGCGGGCGGACCGGGACCTGGACGCGGTCGTGGGGCTCTTCGAGGCCGCCGAGCGCTTCGTGGACCAGGTCCCCGGGGCCACGGCGCAGGCGTTCATGGAGTACATGGACCACCAGGAGCTGCCCATGGACACGCTGGCGGCAAGGGCGCCGGCGGAGGACAACGTCTCCGTGACGACCCCGGCGGGCGCGGCCGGGCGGGAGTGGCCCCACGTGGTCGTGGCCGGCGTGCAGCAGGGTGTGTGGCCCAACACCACCCTGCGCGGCCAGCTGCTCGGCACCGACGTCCTCACGGACGCCCTGGACCACGGGCCGGAGCAGGCCACGCGGCTGAGCGCGGTGGACCGGCTGCGCCAGGTGCGCTACGACGAGCTGCGCCAGTTCGCCACCGCGGTCTCGCGTGCCGGCCGGAGCCTGACCGTGACCGCCGTGGCCACGCAGGACGAGCAGCCCTCGGAGTTCGTGGACCTCGTGGCCGCCGGTCGCGGCGAGGATCCCGAGATCCCCATGGAGCGGTTGACCGCCCCGGAGCCGCTCACCCTGCGCCAGCTGACCGGCGCCCTGCGGCGCACCCTCAACAGGGAGGACGCCTCCGACCACGAGCGGGAGGCCGCCGCGCGACTGCTGCACCGGTTCGCCGCGGCCGAGGACCCCGTGGCCGGCGCCGCGCCCGAGCAGTGGTGGGGACTGAACCCCCTCACCACGCAGGACGCCCTGTTCGGGGCGGAGGAGGTCGTGCGGGTCTCGCCGTCCAAGATCGAGACCGTGCACCGCTCGCCCCTGGACTGGTTCGTGGCCGAGGCCCGTGCCATGGAGGTCACCGACCTCAAGCGCGGGCTGGGCACGCTCGTGCACGACATCGCCGAGCACATGCCGGACGCGGACGCCACCGAGCTGGTCGCCGAGCTGCGGCGGCGCTGGCCGTCCCTGGGGATGCCCGAGGGCTGGACCGGGGCGCAGGAGCTCGAGCGCGCCGAGACCATGCTGCGCAAGTTCGCGCAGTACGCCCGGGAGATGCGCACCCAGCACGAGCGGGAGCTCGTCGCGGTGGAGGGCAGCTTCCAGGTGCTCGTGCGCGGCTCCGCCCGGGACGCCCTGCTCACGGGGCGCGTGGACCGGCTCGAGGTGGACGCCCACGGCCGCCACGTGGTCGTGGACCTCAAGACGGGCAGACACAAGCCCACCGGGGACGACATCCCGCAGCACCCGCAGCTCGCCGCGTACCAGGTGGCCCTGCAGGCGGGAGCGGGGCAGGCCATGCAGGCCGGTGTCACGGGCCCGGACCTGCACGGGACGGACCGCCCGGAGCGCATCGAGCTGCCCGAGGGGACGGTCCTCACGCAACCGGGCGGTGCCCTGCTGGTCCAGCTCGGCGGCACCACGGCCAAGCCCGGCGTCCAGCAGCAGGATCCGCTGGACGAGGACCAGCAGTGGGCCCGGGAACTCATCACGCAGGCGGCCCTGCTCATGGCCGACACCCGCTTCGAGGCCCGCCACACGGCGGAGCAGGAGAACGGCTCGCACGGCAGGTCGTGTGCCGTGCCGTGGGTGTGCCCGTTGTGCGCACAGGGGAGACAGGTGACGGAGAAATGACCGTGCAGGACTTCACACCGGAGGACATCACGTACTCCCCGCAGGACATCGCGGAGGCGCTCGGTGACTTCCCGCCCACGGAGCAGCAGGCCGAGGTGATCGCCTCCCCGCTCACGCCGCGCCTGGTCGTGGCCGGCGCCGGGTCCGGCAAGACCACCACGATGTCCGACCGCGTGACCTGGCTCGTGGCCAACGGCCTGGCACGGCCCGAGGAGATCCTGGGCGTCACCTTCACCCGCAAGGCGGCCGGGGAGCTCTCGCAGCGCATCGCCCAGAAGCTGCGCGCGCTGCGCGGTGCGGGTCTCATCGCCGACCCCGAGGAGGGCGACGACGACGCCCCGGCCACCGTGCAGGAGCCCACCGTCAGCACGTACCACTCCTACGCGAACTCCCTGGTGCGCAGCCACGGGCTGCGACTGGGCATCGAGTCCGACACGGTGCTGCTCGGCCAGGCACAGGCGTGGCAGCTGGCCGGCGACCTGGTGCGGGGCTGGGACGGACCGCTCCCGGAGAGCGTTCCCGCCGTGGACACCCTGACCGGGGGTCTCATGAAGCTCTCCTCGGAGGCCTCCGAGCACCTGGTCGACGCGCGGCGGATCCGCGAGTTCGTGCGGCGCTTCCGGGCGGCCTGCCAGGACGTTCCCCCGGACGGCCGGAAGAAGACACCGGGCGCGGACGTCGTGAAGGCCCTGGCCCGGATGGACCAGACGGATGTCCTCGCCCAGCTCGTGGAGCGCTTCCACGCCGTGAAGCGGCAGGAGTCGGTGCTGGACTACGGCGACCTGCTCTCCCTGGCGGCACGGATCGTGCAGGTGGACCCGAACGCGCGCACGGTGGAGCGCGAGCGCTTCAAGGTCGTGCTGCTGGACGAGTTCCAGGACACCTCCCACGCCCAGCTCGCCCTGTTCTCGGGGCTCTTCGGCGACGGCCACTGCGTGATGGCGGTGGGGGACCCGCAGCAGTCCATCTACGGTTTCCGCGGGGCATCCTCCGGGCAGCTGTTCAGCTTCGTGGAGAACTTCCCGCGCCGCACGGCGGACGGCGGCTCGGAGTTCGCGGCCACGAGCTTCCTCACCACCGCGTGGCGCAACAGCCTCTCCGTCCTGGACGCGGCCAACGCCGTGGCCGAACCCCTGCGCAGCGCGCCGGCGTGGAGCCGCTCACCGACCACCGTGCAGGTCCCGCCGCTGGACCCCGCGCCGGGCGCGGTACGGGGAAGGGTGCGTGTGAGCCGCCACCTCACGGACACCGAGGAGGCACGGGCGGTCGCGCAGCTGATCCACGAGCAGCGGGCCGCCCACGAGGGGCAGCCCCTCGAGCAGATGCCCACCATGGCGGTGCTGTGCCGCCGCAGAGCCCAGTTCGAGCCCCTCCGGCTCGAGCTCGAGGCCCTCGACATCCCCTACGAGGTGGTGGGTCTCGGCGGGCTGCTGCACACCCCGGAGGTCGGCGACGTCGTGGCCATGCTGCACGTCCTCACCGATCCCGGCCGCTCCGACGCCCTGGCCCGGCTGCTCGCCGGGGCGCGGTGGCGGCTCGGCCCGAAGGATCTCGCCGCCCTGGGGGACTGGGCCGCGGAACTCGAGCGCCGCCACGAGCGCGCCGCCCGCGGCAACCGGGACGAGGAGGAAGACCTCGATGACGCCGGGACCGTGGTGATGGCGGACCTCGTGGACCGCTCCAGCCTGATCGAGGCGCTGGAGACCCTGCCACGGGACGGCTGGGTGTCCTCGCGGGGCCGCGGCATCACCCCGGAGGGCATGCGACGGCTGCGGGCGCTGCGCGCGGACGTTATGGCGCTGCGCGAGGTGCTGGGGGACGAGCTGACCACCGTGATCCACGAGGTGGAGACGGTGCTCGGACTCGACATCGAGCTGGCGGCGCTGCCGGGGGAGAACCCCTCGACCGCCCGCCGGAACATCGACGGTTTCCTGGACCAGGCGGTGCAGTTCACGGCCACCACCCGCACCCACGACGTCGCCGCGTTCCTCGCGTGGTTGGACGCCGCCGCCCGGGAGGAGAACGGGCTGGACCTGCCGCCCTCCCACACCCGCCACGACGCCGTTCAGCTGCTCACGGTGCACGCCTCCAAGGGGCTGGAGTGGGACCACGTGTACGTCCCGGGGCTCAACCAGGACGACTTCCCGTCCAAGAACTCCTCGGCCTGGACCGGGGAGGCCGCGAAGCTCCCGTGGCCCCTGCGCGGTGACGCCTCGCAGCTGCCGCAGTGGGTTCCCCGCGTGGCGGACGTCCGGGAGCTGGAGTCGTCCTTCGCCGAGTTCTCACAGGACGTCGCCGAGCACGACCTCGGCGAGGAACGCCGCCTGGCCTACGTGGCCTTCACCCGCGCCAAGACGCTGCTGGAACTGTCCGGGACCGTGTTCCGGGGCACCGGGAAGAGGGCCAAGGACGTCTCACCCTTCCTGCGGGAGGCCCGGGACATGGCCGAGGCCGGGGCCGCGGGCTTCGAGGAGGGGCCGTGGGCGGAGCCCGGTGAGGTGGCGGGCAACCCGCAGCTGGACACCCGGGTCAGCGCCCTGTGGCCCTACGACCCCCTGGAGGGCCCGGTCATCACCCGCACCACCAGGGACGCCGAGGGCCGGCTCACCGAGACGGTGATCCCACCCGCGCACGAGGGCCGCCGGGCGCGGATGGACGCGGCCGCGCAGGCCGTGCGGGACGGCGGCCACCCCGAGTTCCGGGGGCTCTCGGACGAGGAGCTGGCGGCGGGGGACTCCGCCGCCACGGTGACACGCTGGCGGCGCGAAGCCGAGCTGCTCCTCGCCCGTCGGTCGGATCCCGACCGGCCGCGCACCGTGCACATGCCCTCGCACGTCTCGGCCTCCGCGCTCGTGGCCATGGACAGCGACCCCGAGGGGTTCATCAGCACCCTGCGGCGACCCATGCCCCGGAAACCGGGCTCCGCGGCCCGTGCGGGCACCGCGTTCCACACCTGGGTGGAGAACTTCTACGGCGATGCCGCCATCTTCGACCTCGACGAGCTGCCCGGCGCGGACGACCACGTGGACGAGGAGCTGGACCTGCCCCGGCTCACGGAGACGTTCCGTGCGGGCCCGTGGGCCGCGCTGGAGCCGTACGCGATCGAGCTGCCCATGGAGACCCCCGTGGGCTCCCTCACGGTGCGCGGACGCATCGACGCCGTGTTCCGCACCGCGGACGGGTGGGAGCTCGTGGACTGGAAGACCGGGCGCGTCCCGCGCGGTCGGGAACTGCGGCAGAAGTCGGGGCAGCTCGCGCTGTACCGGCTGGCCTTCGCCCGGCTCCAGGAGGTCCCCGTGGACCGCGTCTCGGCGGCGTTCTACTACGTGGCCGAGGACCGGGTGGTGCACCCCCACGACCTCGCGGACGAGCAGCAGCTCGAGCGGATCGTGACGTCCCTCTACGACCGTGGCGCCGAATCGTCCGTGAAGAGCGGGGCGCCGGGCACCGACACGGGCGCCGCGTCGTCGGAGGGGTCCGCGGCGGATCTGCCGGGAGACGCGGACACGGCCGTGGAACCGCTCGGAGACCGGGGCTCGGGACGCTGAGGGGGCACGGCGGCGGCGTCGTCCGCGGCGGGACGCGACGAGCCCTCGCCCTCCGCCGCGGAGAGGGTCCCGGGCCCGGGCACTCCCGGGGACGGCGACCCGCCGGCACGGACGTCCTCGGCGAGGGCGTCCAGCATGCGCCGGGCGCCGTCGACCATGGACGGGACGCCCCGGTCCACGCCGCGCACGAGCCACTCGGCCAGTGCGAACTCGGCCCGCAGGTGCGCCCGGCGCAGCAGGTGCCCGTCCGGGGGCTGCACGGCCGCCACGGAGTAGGCCTCGACCACGGTGTCCGCGAAGCCCGGATCGCCCATGCCCATGAGCCACGAGAAGTCCTCCGCGGGATCCCCCACGTGCAGATCGCTCCACCCCGTGAGGGAGGCCAGGGTCCCGTGGTCCACCGTGATGTTGTCCTCGTGCAGGTCACCGTGGACCACGCGGGTGGAGAACTGCCACAGCGTGGTGTCCTCGAGGGTCTCCTCCCACCGGCGCAGCAGCTCACCGGGGACGAGTCCGGTGCTCGCGGCGCGGTCGAGGTCGTGGAGCATGCGTGTGCGGCACTGCTCGGCGCTGTACGCGGGCAGGTCCGCGTCCATCACGAGGGCGCGGGGCAGGGAGTGCAACGCCCCCAGGGAACGCCCGATCTGCACCGCGAGCGGAGCCCTCGGCGCCGCGCTGGGGGAGGGCGCGTGCAGCGGTGCCTCCGGGTGGGCGTTCTGCCGCTGCAGCTCCTGCAGGCTCAGGGTGCGCCCGGGCAGGTGCGAGTACACGAAGGTGCGCAGCCCGCCCCGACCCACGGAACCCGCCACCGCGGGCAGGTGGAAGGGCAGGTGGGAGCGCACGGACGGCGTGAACGCCTGGAGCACGAGGTGCTCGGTCTCCAGGCGCATGCTTGCCTCGGTGTTCAGGGGGCTACGGACGCGCCAGAGCTTCCCGGCGGCGTCCTGGACCACGCAGGAACGGAAGTCCGCGGCGTCGTCCGGAGAAGGACCGGTGGCCACGGGGGCCACCCCGGGCACGGCAGCGGCCGCGATGGCGGCGAGCAGTTCGGGGGTCGTTCTCACCCCACCCACCCTACCGGCCGACCCCGCGCCCGGGCTGTCCACACGGCCGCCGTGGGTGTCCGGAGCCCGGTCTACAGTGGTCGGGTGAGTTCATCCCAGGACCTTCCCGCCACCCCCGCGCCCCTGCTCGGCGCCGCGCAGCTGCCCTTCGCCGGACGCGCCTTCGACCGCGATGCCGTGCAGCGGGAGCACGAGGACCTCGTGGCGGAGGCGCTGGCGTCGTCCACCGCGCGGGTGCTCGTCCTGCGGGGCTCGAAGATTCCTGTCACGAACACCGGGCTCGTGCTGCCCGTCCACACCGAGGTGCCCCCGGCCACCGGTGACCCCGGACGCCCGGACGTCCATCTCGGGCGGCTGGCGGACGGCACCCGGGTGGTTCTGCGGACCTTCCCCGAGGACACCCAGTTGCCGGGCCTCGACGACGCCGCCTGGGAGGGTCTGCGCACGCTCGCGACCGCGGTCTCCCCGGAACAGACCTCCCTGCTCGTGACGGGTCAGGCGATCGCGCTGTGGCACCGGGACCACCCGCGCTGCCCGCGCTGCGGCGAACCCACCGAGGTCATCCGCTCCGGGTGGGCCCGGCGGTGCCCGCACGACGGGTCCGTGCACTTCCCGCGCACGGACCCCGCCATCATCGTGGCGGTGGTGGACGACCACCCGGACCCGCAGGAGCAGCGGATCCTGCTGGGCCGCTCGGCCCTGTGGAGCGGCAACCGGTACTCCACGTTCGCCGGCTTCGTGGAGCCCGGGGAGTCCGCGGAGCAGGCCGTGGTGCGCGAGGTCGGGGAGGAAGCCGGGATCACGGTGGACACCGTGCAGTACCAGGGCTCGCAGCCGTGGCCGTTCCCCCGCTCGCTCATGCTGGGCTACCGCGCCGTGGCGCACACGGCGGAGGTCGAGGCGGACGGCGAGGAGATCCTGGACGTCCGGTGGTTCACCCGTGCGGAGCTGCTCGCCCGGGCCCGCGCCAGGGACGTCAGCCTGCCCGGACCGGTGTCGATCGCCCACGCGCTGATCGTCAGCTGGCTGGGCCGTGAGCTGCCGGAGACCGACTGGTGAGCCTCGACACCGCGGGTGAGCAGACCGCCGAGGAGCGGATCCTCGGGGGCCTGGACCCCGAGCAGCGGGTCGTGGCCACCACGCTGCAGGGCCCGGTGTGCGTGCGCGCCGGGGCGGGAACCGGCAAGACCCGGGCGATCACCCACCGGATCGCGTGGGGCATCGCCTCCGGTGTGTACACCCCGCAGAAGACC
Source organism: Kocuria tytonis (assembly GCF_003226895.2). Lineage (GTDB taxonomy): Bacteria > Actinomycetota > Actinomycetes > Actinomycetales > Micrococcaceae > Kocuria > Kocuria tytonis. The sequence goes on along the minus strand of NZ_PNJG02000001.1, from coordinate 840,275 downwards.
CTCGCGCTGACCTTCACGGCCCGCGCGGCCAACGAGATGCGCCAGCGGCTGCGTGCGCTCGGAGCGCCCGGCGTGCAGGCCCGCACCTTCCACTCCGCGGCGCTGCGGCAGCTGCAGTACTTCTGGCCGCAGGCCGTGGGCGGGCCTCCACCGGGACTCGTGAACCACAAGGCCCGCCTGATCACCGAGGCCGCCCAGGGCATGCGCCTCACCACGGACCGGGCCACCGTCCGGGACGTCGCCGCGGAGATCGAGTGGGCCAAGGTGTCCATGTGCACCCCGGACACCTACGCCCCGGCCGCCGAGGAGCGGGACATGCCCGCCGGGTACGACACCCGCACCATGCAGCGGCTGTACCAGTCCTACGAGGACCTCAAGGCGGACCGTCACCTGATCGACTTCGAGGACGTCCTGCTCATCACCGTGGGCATCCTGGAGGAGGACGAGCGCATCGCGGCGGCGGTGCGGGACCAGTACCGCCAGTTCGTCGTGGACGAGTACCAGGACGTCTCGCCCCTGCAGCAGCGCCTGCTCGACGCCTGGCTGGGCACCCGGGACGATCTCTGCGTGGTGGGGGACGCCTCCCAGACCATCTACTCCTTCACCGGCGCCACGTCCCGGCACCTGCTGGAGTTCCCGTCCCGCTACCCGGGCGCCTCGGTGGTGGAGCTGATCCGCGACTACCGCTCCACACCGCAGGTGGTCAACACCGCCAACCGGCTGCTCGCCGCCCGCCGCCCCGCCCCCGGATCCACCCCGGACACCTGGGCCACTCCATTGCGGCTGGTCTCGCAGCGCCCGGCGGGCCCCGAACCGAGCTGGAACGAGTACCCGGACGACGAGGCGGAGGCCGCTGGTGTGGCCGTGCGGATCCGGGACCTGATCGAGGACGGCGTGGCCCCGCACGAGATCGCCGTGCTGTTCCGCACCAACGGCCAGTCGCAGGCGTTCGAGGCGGCACTCGCGGACGCGAACATCGGTTTCCAGCTGCGCGGCTCGGAGCGCTTCTTCAACCGTCCCGAGATCCGACAGGCGATCGTGCAGATCCGCTCCGCGGCACGCACCGCGGGTGCGGACCGCGCGGACGTGCCGCGTCAGGTGCGGGACATGCTCGGTTCCCTGGGCTACACCGAGCGGGCTCCGCGCTCCGACAGCGCCACCCGGGCCAAGTGGGAGTCCCTGCGTGCCCTCGTGTCCCTCGCGGACACCATGGCCCGCCGCGCGGCGGAGCAGGAAGGGACGCTCTCGCTCGCCGGCTTCGCCCAGGAGCTCGAACGCCGCGCCACCACGCAGGAGGCCCCGGTCATGGACGGCGTCACGCTCGCCTCACTGCACTCCGCGAAGGGCCTGGAGTGGGATGCCGTGTTCCTCGTGGGCCTCTCCGAGGGACTCATGCCCATCTCGTTCGCGGACACCCCCGACGCCATGGACGAGGAACGGCGCCTGCTCTACGTGGGGATCACCCGCGCGCGCGAGCACCTCGTGTTCTCGTGGTCCCTCTCGCGCACGCCGGGTGGTCGCCCCAACCGCGCGCGCTCACGCTTCCTCGACGCCGTCCTGCCGCCGGAGCCTCGCACGGTAGCGCGACGTCGCGCCCCGCGCCGGTGACCGGCCCGCAACGCACCACCGGTTGCAGCGCCGTTCCTCGGAGCGCGACGCACCACCGGTTCCCGCGCCGCGCATCGGACCACGCCGGGTCCCAGCCCGCCCCCGGGGCGGCGACCCGGGGGCGAGGGCGCCAGGTGTACGGCTAGGTGTACTGACCGGACACGTTGGTTGAAGACAGCTGCTCAAGGCGTCGTACTTTCTCGACGTGGTCGCGCAGCTCGCTGTCGGTGAACTGGGGCAGTCGGAGGAACCAGCGGTAGAGGAGGGGTGCGAGGAGTAGCTCGGTGGCCGTCTTCGGGTTGGCGTAGCCGTCGGCGGCGACTAGGCGAGTGATCTGCTCCTGCTGGGGCTGGAAGAGCCGCGTGTGGAACTGGTGGGCGATCGCTTCGTCGCTGTGGATCGCGGCTGCGAGCATCCGCAGCAGCGAAGCCCGGGGCTCGGTGGTGAGCTCGGCGATCGTCGACTGCAGGACGTCGAAGGTCGTGGCGTAACTTTCGGATGAGCCCGCGGCAGCAGATTCGGTGACGAGGGCGTCGAAGAGGATCGCATGCACCGATGGCCACGTGCGGTAGAGCGTCTGCTTGCCCACCCCGGCCTCAGCGGCGATGCCTTCCATGGTCAAGGCGCTCGGACCGCCATGCTCGGCAAGGTCCAGGACGGCGGCGAGCACGCGCGCGACGGTGGTGGGTCTGGCCATGAGTCCAGTATAAGAATGAGACGCTGCGTCTCGTTTGGTGTTGAATAGGCTCATGACGATACCGAACACCTGGCTCATCACCGGCGCGAGTAGTGGCCTCGGCCTCGCACTGACCGAGCGGGCACTGGCCGCGGGTCATCGCGTCGTGGCCACCACCCGCCAGGGTGCACTGCCCGCCCAGCACCCACTCCTGACCGTGGTTCGCCTCGACCCGGCAGACAGGCAGCAATGCCGACGGATCGTCGAGGAGGCCCAGAAGGTCGCTGGCAGCCTCGACGTCGTGGTGAACAACGCAGGCTACGGACTGGTTGGCGCCGCCGAAGAACTCAGCGAAGAGGAGGCACGGGCGATCTTGGATGTCGACCTGCTCGGCCCGCTGTGGCTCACTCAGGCGGCACTGCCCCTCATGCGTAGCCAAGGGAGCGGGCACATCGTGCAGATCTCATCCACGGGCGGGGTCGGGGCCATGCCGATGCTGGGTCTCTACAACGCTGCGAAGTGGGGGCTCGAGGGCTTCACAGAGGCGCTGGCGAGCGAGGTGCAGCCGATGGGAATCAGGGTCACCCTCGTGGAGACCGGCGCGATGGACACCCGGTGGGCGACCTCGGGGATGCAGTTCAGCGCGCCGAACGCCGCCTATGACGAACTGCGCGAGCAACTCTTCGGAACCCCGACCGTTCCCTGGCCCAGCGAGCCGGGAGCAACGGGCGGAGGCACCTCCCCCGATGACGTCGCCGACGGAATCCTCGCGCATATCGCAGCAGATGACGGGCCGCTGCGGCTCGTCCTCGGCGACGGCACCGCCGATCAGATCCGCATGGTGCTCGATCGACGTCAGCAGGACTACGCGACCCAGCCAGGATTCCAGAGCAGCGCGGGCTGAACGCAGTGCCGCCGGTAGGCCCGCGGCGATCGAACCAGCCGAACTGATCCCCTGCAGGCCGGGACGGGAACGTAGGTCTCCGAGCAGACCCCCTGCCATCCCGCGCTTTGCCTGAGCCTCGAAGAGCCATGACACACGCCAATGCAGCCCTGACCCCGCGTCACCGACTGAAAGTCGCCCAGCTCGTCGTCGACGGGGGCTACCCGATCAGCGAGGTCGCGGCTCAGTTCCAGGTGTCCTGGCCGACCGTGAAGCGGTGGGCCGACCGATACCTAGCTGGCGAGTCGATGTACGACCGGTCCTCGCGCCCGAAGACCTCACCGACCAAGACATCGCCCGCGGTGACGAAGAGGTACGTCAGCCTGCGCATGAGGCTGCGGGAAGGTCCGGTGCAACTCGCCGTGCGCGTCGGCGTCGCCCCGTCGACCGTGCATCGCATCCTGCGCTCAGCTCGATTGAACCGGCTCTCCTACATCGACCGTGCTACCGGCGAAACTGTCCGCCGGTACGAGCACCCTTACCCCGGTTCGCTCGTGCATGTGGACGTGAAGAAACTCGGGAACATCCCCGACGGCGGCGGCTGGCGCTACGTCGGCCGTCGCTAAGGCGAGAAGAACCGCGCTGCCACGCCGGACAAACCCCGTAGCAAGTGGCGCAACCCCAAGCTCGGGTATGCGTTCGTGCATACCGTCATCGACGATCACTCCCGCGTTGCCTACAGCGAGGTCCACGACGACGAGACCGCCGGCACCGCCGCCGCAGTTCTGCACCGGGCGGTGCAATGGTTCTCTGCTCGCGGTGTCACCATCGAACGCGTCCTATCGGACAACGGCAGCGCTTTCCGCTCCCACCTATGGCGCGACACCTGCGAAGCCCTCGCCATCGCGCCGAAGCGGACCCGCCCGTATCGTCCGCAGACCAACGGCAAAGTCGAGCGCTTCCACCGCACCATGGCCGACGGATGGGCGTATGCCCGCTGCTACGCGAGTGAGCAGGAGCGCCGACACGCGCTTCAATCCTGGCTGCTCCACTACAATTACCGCCGGCCACACACAGCCTGCAATAGCCAACCACCTATGTCGCGGCTGACGCGGCTGAGGACATGTGAGCGGGAAGGAACTGCCACCTCCATAATGTGAGGGTGACTCCAGCACCGAAGCCGCAGGCGCTGCGTGATGCGATCAGTGCGGCCCTGAACGACACGAAGTCATACGCCCTGCCCGCGCGGTGTGCGTCGCTTGGCCTCGAGGACGGCACAGAGGAGGAGGCGGGCGCCAGCAAGAACTCCTACGTGCAGAAGCGCGTGGCAGGGCTGACGATCGATGAGTTTGTGCGAATCGCGCAGAGCATCCTTGCGGACCAAGACGATGCCAGCCTTGAAGAGCTCGTCGCCCAGGCTCGGTTGCGCGGAGTGCAGGGGAACTGCGAAACCTCATCTTCGCCTCGACCGGGAAGCCCGAAATCGTGCTGCGCGATGCGACGCGCAACGTCATCGAGATCACCCGCAACGCCGACAAGTGCCTCGTTTACGACAAGGCCCTCCCCGCCGCGGGCTTGACGTGGCGCGAGTTGGTCCACTGGTGGTCGGCGAGGAGCCAAAGCGAACTGCCCGAGCAGGATATGGGCCGGCAACTGTGGAGACGGCTGGCCGGGAGCCTGGACAGTGACCCGGAACGCTGCCTGCTGCGCACCTACTCAACCCGATACGCGGTAAACCCCGATATACCAGCTCTCCTGCCGCAGGTGTGGTTGCACTACGACCCCTTCCTGAGACCCGCCGGGCCGGCGCGTCCGGCGGCCGTGGAGCGTCAGCGCATGGACTTCCTGCTCCTGATGCCCGGTCGGCGGTGCGTCGTACTCGAGATCGACGGCAAGCACCACTACGCCAAGGACGACCGTGCTGACCCCCATGCCTATGCTCGGATGGTCAGCGAGGACCGCCGCCTACGACTAGCTGTACAGCTAGAGGAACTGACGGTAGTTGCGGACACAGTGGCGGGCGATCTGGCCCACTACCTTGTTGGACAGGGGAATCTGGCGCTCACGCCGCACGGAACGGGTCAGAACCGCCACGGCTATTGACTTCTCTCCCGGGTGAGAGACCACCCCCGCCTCATGACTGAGGGACCCGAATGAACCGGTCTTTGCCGCAACGGTGACGCCTGGGTAGGAGAACGCCTCTGCGAATCGATGACCCCAGGCCTGTTGAGAGAGCACCTGCCGCATGAAGGCACACTGTTCCGCCGAGGCCGCGCGATCCTGCCAGATGGCGCATAGAAGCGTAACAAGGTCCGACGCTGTGGTGGATGAGACAGACAGCGGGTCGTACTGCACCGGGTCCGGCATGAGATAACGGTCTCTGCCCTCGTCGTCAAAGGAGGCGGGCGCGCCATTCCCACTCGGTGGAGTGGGGCGGATCTCTGTCCTCGTGGCACCCATGAGGCGAAGTGTTTCGTGGACCCGGCTGGTCCCCACCTTGCGCAGGACAGATTCTGCGGCGGCGTTGTCCGAGATGGACATCATCAGGCGGACCAGGTCCCGCCACGAGATTCGTACCGTGTCCTCGAGGATCGCGAGGCCGGTAGGGCCTTGGGCTCTGTCTGCGGGGGAGAGGTCGACGAGAGCGGAAGGTTCCAGAACGCCGTGATCCACCTCCCTGCAGAACGCCATCATGACCGCGAGCTTGTACAAGGATGCGGCCGGAAAGACCTCCTCCTCGTGAAAGGAGAACACTGGCAATTCGGGTGCGTCGATCACTCGGGCCGATACTGCGCCCGTCATGTCTTCGCTCTGCAGAAACTCGGCCACTTCGCGTCCAAGCTGGCGCAGTGCGGCATCGACCCCCGCGCTGTTCCACGTCTCACCGGACATGTGCAGCGCACCTCCCCAGGCAGTCGTGAAGCACCATTGCCGCATCCCGGGCCGGTGGTATGGCATCAGGATGGTGGGTGACGCGCAATCTGAGGGGCAGCAACCCCGCCTCGAGGGGAGCTCCGCCGAATCCGGGTGTTTCACTCGGCATCAGAGTGGCAGCACCGAGCGTGCGCATCTCCGCGGCAATCTTCAGGGGGTCCACCTCCTGCCTGAGCTGAGTGATCACACCAAGCGCTTCGAGCTCGGCGGACAGCACATCGAATGCCGCCGGTCCATCGGTTCGAGGAGGCACGAGCATCTCGGAAGGGACAGCATGCCTCAGATCGTTTTGATGTATGGGGGCGTCGGGCAGAGGACGCATGCACAAAACCTGGGGAATCGCGACTACGGGTAGAGAAACTAACTCGTCGGTCACGATCGGGGCCACCACCATCCCCACAGCCGCCGTGTTCTCACGAACGTGGCGCACGATGTCTGCGGACGAAGCCCCCGTCCACTCGGCTCGCGGAAAGGTGGCCACGGTGTCGAGCAGGCATGCACTCACCCAGGCGGCGGGCAAGGACCGGGGTATCCACACTTGAATCGAACCAGTGCGTTCCGCCATGTCGTTGCCCAGCGTGAGCACTCGCCGTTGGGCCGACACCAGGTCGTGGGCCAGGGGCAAGAACGCCTCACCGGCTGGGGTCAACGAAACGCCTCGGGCGTGGCGGACGAACAGCTCGTCACCCACAGCAGTCTCCAGCCGGCGGATCGTCTGCGACAGAGGGGGCTGGGACACCCCGAGTGCCTCCGCGGGGCGGCCCACGTGCCCCGTTTCGGCAACCACCAGGAAGTCTTCAACCCAGCGGAGGAGATTTCCTGTTCGGTCACGTCTCATAGCTTTGAAGATAACTTACTGGCCATAAGAAAGTCTTGGACATATGGCAAGCGGCTCTCATAGCGTGATCGGGTGACAACATGAACTGCAGGATGGAGAACAATCTCATGGCTACCTCACCCCCACGGACTCGGCGCCGCGGCCGCTTCACGATGAGCATCGTCGTTGTGCTGTTGGTCAGTGGGTGCTCAGCGCTACCGGGAAATGCACCCCGTGATGCGGCTGAGGCACTTGCCCAGGGTTTGCATTCCCGGGATGTCTCCGGGCTCGAGTTCTCGAACGCGGGTGGCTCGGAGGTCCAGGCCGAGCTGGATCGCATCCTTCGCATGACGGGGGGCATTGCACCGGACGTGCAAATGGGTCGGGTGAGCAACCAGGGTCAGACTGCTCACGGAGAGCTGACCTGGAGATGGGACGTGCCTGCGACCGAGGAAGACTGGACCTACGCCACCGGTGTGGATTTCCAGCGGTCCAACGGCACGTGGAAGGCCACCTGGGAGCCGTCACTTGTCGCTCCCGAGCTGGCAGAGGATGAGGTCCTGCGTATCCAAACGGTCCAACCGGAGCGTGGGAAAATCCTCGGGGCGGGCGACCAGCCGCTGGCCATGAAACAGACCATTCACCGCGCAGGTTTGGACCTCCGTGAGGTCCCCCGCGAGAAGCGGGAGGGCTCGGCCACCGCACTGGCCAAGGCTGTGGGCATTGACCCCGAGCCCTACCGGGAATCAGTACGTCAGGCTGATGACACCGCGTGGGTGGAGGCTATTGCATTGCGGGAGGACGATTTTCGGGCTCTCGATGCCCAGCGCATGGAGAAAATCCCCGGTCTGCTAGTTACGAAGGACGCCCGCGTTCTAGGCCGGACCAAGGGTTTTGCCGCCGAGACCCTCGGGTCGGTCGGCGAAGCGACGGCCGAGGAGATCGAGAAGTCGGGAGGCAAACTCGCCCATGGTGCCCAGATCGGACGTGGGGGGCTACAAGAAGCGCATGAGACCACCTTGCAGGGGAAACCGGGAGTCGTCGTTGATCGCATTGGCGTCCACGCAGACGGCAGCCTCAAAGCAGGACGAACCCACCAGCTAATGGCCCAGGGGCCTGTTCCGGGAGAGGATCTGCACACAACTCTCAACGGTGGTCTTCAGGAGGCGGCACAGCGGACGCTGAAAGGTATCAAATCGCCTTCGTCTGTGGTGGCGATGCGGCCCTCGGACGGCGCGGTCCTGGCCGTGGCCAATGGAGCGGGGTCGAAGGGCTATCCCACTGCGACCCTGGGCCAGTATGCACCCGGGTCCACATTCAAGGTCGCGACCGCGTTGGCCATGCTTCGGGGCGGCGACACACCAGATACGACCGTCGACTGCCCCCATACGTACTCAGCTGAAGGGATGAACGTGGCCAACTTTTCCGGCTATCCGCGGGAGTTCGAGGGAAGCGTTGCCCTACGGCAGGCGATTGCCCATTCGTGCAACACGACGTTCGCCGCCCAGCACGAAAGGGTCAGCCAGCAGGCTTTGGCGGACGCCGGCGACTCTCTCGGCGTGGGGGTGGAGATGGACGCGGGAATCCCTGTGTTCTCGGGCAGCATCCCCACGGAAGAACCAGCGGCGGAACATGTCGCGGCCATGTTCGGACAAGGACGCACGCTGGTCTCTCCCTTCGGGATGGCCAGGTTCCAGGCCAGTGTTCAGGCAGGCAAACTGGTGCAACCCAGTATCCTGGGCCATGAACCTGCATCGGAACCCTCGTCCAGTAATCCGTTGGGGACGAGTGAGGCGGCAGACCTGCAAACACTGATGCGGGAAGTTGTGTCCACCGGACACTTGAAGGAACTGAGGTCCCTGCAACCGGACAGCGCCATCGGAAAAACAGGAACAGCAGAGTACGGGAATGAAAACCCGCCTCGCACCCACTCCTGGGTCATCGCGGGCCACGGCGATCTCGCGGTAGCAATCTTCGTGGAGGACGGTGACCTCGGATCAATTACCGGCACTCCCATCATGCTGGAGGTACTTCAAACAGCACAGGGCCTGCAATGAAGGTGTCTCGGGGCAGCAAGCGGTGGTTCAGATGAAGTGCCGACGGTTGATTCGCCTCGCGACGGCGCGGTTGGTATGCATGCTGCTCATGGTTGCAACAGGGTGCGCGCCATCGAGAGCACGCTCAATCGACTCCTCGTACTTGCCGTTGCTGGCAGCATGGGAGATGGCCGTTGCGGGCAGAGACCTTAGTGCGCCTGCCGCCCTGCGGAATGCGCTGAAGATACCGGGCCCACTATTCGAAAAAGATGAACTAACTGGGGGGAAATTCGCGTACGAGATGGGGTCAGGAGGGGAATCGGATGTGGTGATGTGGCGATTGGTGGCTCTTCACAATTCGGGGTGTAGGTGTGGTCTGAATCCGCCGGCTTCGAGGAGTGCGCGGGCTATGTAGTTGGTGAGGTTGCGGAAGCCGAGGGCCAGGCCACGCAGGTGCTCGAGGCGACCGTTCACGGCTTCGGTAGGTCCGTTGCTCGTGCGCGGCCGGTCGAAGTAGGCCAGGACGTCGCAGGCGCGTCTGGTCAGGGTGCGGCCGAGGTTGCGCAGTTCTACCAACGCCTCAGGCACACTGTCGGCGAGGGCGTCGATCACGGAGCTCATCTCGACGCGGCCGGCTGCCCGGTCGGGGTGACGGTAGGCGGAGATCATGCGCTGGTAGATCCCCCAGGTGCACTCGACTTGCACGTGCCGGTCCCCAGCGAAGAGCTTGTCAAGGCGCTCGTGCTGGCGGTCGGTGAGCAGGTCAGCCCCGGTGTGCAGGGTCCGCCGCGCGGTGTAGAGCGGGTCGCCCTTGCGTCCGCGGTGTCCGTGCAGTTCCTGCTGGACTCGGCGGCGGCACTCATCGAGAGCGTCCCCGGCCAACCGGATGACGTGGAAGGGATCCATAACCGTGACGGCGTCCGGCAGCTCCTCGGTGGTGGCGGTCTTGAAGCCCGCGAACCCATCCATGGCCACGACCTCGATCCCATCGCGCCAAGCCTGGTCCCGCTCGGCCAGCCAGTCCTTGAACGCCTTCTTCGACCGACCTTCGACCACGTCCAGCAGGCGTGAGGGCCCGGTGCCGTCCCGGACCGGGGTGAGGTCGATGATCACGGTGACGTACTTGTCACCGCGCCGGGTGTGCCGCCACACGTGCTCATCGACCCCGACGACCTTGACACCGTCCAGGCGGGTCGGGTCCTCGATGAGCAGACGCCGGCCCTCAGCCAGGACCGCGTCGTTGGCGGTGTTCCACGCCACGCCCAGTCCTTCGGCAACTCGGGCCATCGACAGGTGGCCGACGACGATCCCGACCAGACCCCACCGCAGGCCGGCGCGGGAGATCTTGGCCCGCGGCGGCGCCGCAGCGGTGGTGTCCTGACGCCACACGTGCGAGCACTCCTTGCAGCGGTAGCGGCGCACGGTGAGCACCAGCGTGGTAGGGCGCCACCCGAACGGCTCGTGCGCCAACTCCCTGCTCACCGTGTCACGGGGCACGCCCTGGCAGCCGCACCGCCTGCACCAGTCGTCCGGCTCCACGACCCGGCACGCCAGCACGGACCGGTCAGGCTCGAGCAGCTGGCCGGTGACCTCCAGACCGAGGCCGTCGAGGCGGATGAAGGTAGTCAGGTCAGGGCGCGTGAAGGTAGCGTCAGGCACGTCGAGGTCTTCCGGACGGGTTGTGTGAGAACTCCCATCATCGGAAGACCTCGACCCTCACCCCGACACCGACGCGCCGCCCCAGGTCGCACCACAGCTACACCCTCATCTGTGAAGAGCCCGATTGGTCTCTGGGGCGGATCCTTTCGAGGAAGAATCCTGGTGGGAGCACGTCTGCGCGAATGTGCAGGTGGAAGGCGCTCACTTGAAACCTCAGCCCACTGGCTGCCACCCCGGGGTTCCGGACGACCCTCCTTTGAGTGCGCTGCTAAACGAAGTCGAGCATCCTCCCAATCAGCACCCGTGGTCGCGACCCGCCAATGGAAATCTAACATTCACGTGCGAACCAGAAAACATAGAAGGTGTAATAGATCAGCTTCAGGCGTCGGGTGTCAAGGACAACGCGCGCCTGTCGGTTCGCAATTATGGAACCAGTTCATGTGACCTGCTTGGAACACCGGGTATCAAGTTTCAAAACGAGAGGGAATCGCGGGTGGTCTCGTTGGGCGGCGGGGCTGGCACGGTCCGTCTGAAGCCTGGACAATCCAGCACTGCGACGATGTCCTGGGCGCCCACGTCCGAACCAGCGGGGGCCCAGCAGCAGGTAGATGTGACCCTGGGGGGCGTCGATCCAATTCATGCCCAATTTGGATATGGCGCACCCAACGATCCTTTACGTTTTCCCTCCGGAACTGCCCGGGTGGGTGCATGGTCTCCCCCAAGTAAATTAGCCACCCTCGGCGACGTGAGCAAGGTGCCTACCGTCGTGGCGCCGACCTGCGGCGCGCAGCGAGTCTCGGCCGCGCTGGCCCCGGTGGATCAGGGAGAGGAACCTGCGTCCAGCTCACGAGTGGATGCTGAAATCCGAATTACCAACCACAGCTTCCTGCCTTGCAGAGTGAACCAGATCTCTGTCATGGACCAGAGTCCCGCAGGGCAAATTGTGTTCAGTGAAACCTCGGATCGGGTCATTCTTCCTGGCGAGGAGTATGCTGCAAAGATTAGCTGGGAACCTGTTTCCGCTCCAGGATCTCCCGTCGCATGGACTGTGGATTTCGATGGTGGCGGGGGACCCGTTTCCCTCGATCAACAGGGGATGTTTGTTCCTGCTAGAGCATCGCACATCCAAATTGAGGGTTAATTCACGAATGTTGGAGATTTGCTGGATATTCAAATTCTGTTCGATAAACAGATGCCCAGGCTTATTTCACCGTTCGACGGTCTAGAAGTAGGAAGGTGTGACATGGTTGTTACGCAGCGGGGCGCGGACACTGCGGTGTGAACGGTGGCCCTCTCGACAGGGGCGTCCTGTGAGGAAACGTGGACGCGATCCCTCCAGGCTCTGGACCACCTGGTGGTTGTACCCTGCCGGCGACGCCCTCTTGATGGGGCTCTCCCGTGGCCTGGTGGTCTGTGGAGTGACCGAGGAGTGGACCACCCAAGACCTGATGAACGCCGTGGAGGCCGATCACCAGGGCCTTGGGCTGCTCTCCCTGCCCCCGGACAGCCAGAAGAACCCGCGTGCGTTGCTGCTGCACCAGATCAAGCGCGCCATCACCGGCAAAGAACTTCCGGCACGTGCACGACGCGCGGCCGAGACCGCCCGCCGCGAAGCACGCGCGGCCGAGATCGCACAGCGAGCCGCTGAGGCGAAAACTAAGACCACGATGCCCGCCTGGTTCCGTGCGGAACTGGCCAAGGCCTGTGGGACCGTCGCTCCCGTTGCGAAACGAGCCCAAAGATAGGTCAGGCGTCTCTCCCTGGCCACCGGCTGCGTCATGGGAGGCAGCATGGTGCACGGTCGCTCGAGACTTAGGGTGAACGCTCCCCACGCTCACATGTGACACCAAAGCCGTGGGTATGCCCCTCGGGATACCTGAGCGCCCGGTACGCAGGAACAGCCCTAGACACTGTCCCGCCGGGGCTTTACATCAGGACCCTTCACCGGCGGGTGATCTTTGATGGGGGCAGACAAAACCAGCCGGCCTGTGGCCCAGCTAGTCGTCTGGGGGAGTTCATCGAGGAGACTGATGCGGCGCGCGACCGCACCCTGTGACCAGAAAACCCGAGCGTGTAGCCGGCCAACTAGAGGCATCCAGGCACCTGGGGGTGTTTCATAAGAAACACCTGCCTGATGAAACGTCTCGCGCGGAAGGCGCCGTAATCCGGTATATACCGATAAACCTTATTACCCATTTCGGTAAATAGGTAATGCGGGAGGAGCGCTAGCTGTACTGACCCGACAGGTTAATCAAGCGGGTGATGGGCGGTTGGTTGCCGCAGGCCGTGTGCGGACGATGCTGGTTGTACTGGTGCAGCCAGCCGGAGAGTGCGTCTCGGCGTTCTTGCTCGCTGGTGTAGCAGTGGGCGTAGGCCCGCCCGTCGGCCATGGTCCGGTGGAAGCGCTCGACCTTGCCGTTGGTCTGGGGTCGGTAGGGCCGGGTCCGCTTCGGTGTGATCGACAGCGCCTCGCAGGTGTCGCGCCACAGGTAGGACCGGTAGGCACCGCCGTTGTCGGACAAGACTCGTTCGATGGTGACGCCGCGTTCGGCGAACCAGTAGACGGCCCGTTGCAGGACGCCGACGGCGATGGCGGCGGTCTCGTCGTCGTGGACCTCGGTGTAGGCCACGCGGGAGTGGTCGTCGATGACCGTGTGTACGAATGCGTACCCGAGCTTCGGGCCGCCGTACTGATTGCGTGGCTTGTCGGGAGTGGCGGCGCGGTTCTTCTCCCCTTGGCGGCGGCCGACGTAGCGCTAGCCTCCCCCGTCGGGGATGTTGCCGAGCTTCTTCACGTCCACGTGGACCATCGACCCGGGGTAGTCGTGCGCGTACCGGCGGATCGGCTCGCCCGTGGCACGGTCGACATAGGACAGCCGGTTGAGACGTGCCACGGTGAGGATGCGATGCACCGTGGACGGGGCGATGCCGAGCCGGGACGCGAGCTGAACCGGACCTTCCCGCAGCCGGATTCGCAGACTGATGCACCGCTTCGTCACCGGCTTCGGGGTCTTGTTTGGCGATGACTTGGGCCGCGAGGATCGGTCTTCCATCGTTTCGCCTGCCAGGTACCGATCGACCCACCGCTTCACTGTTGGCCAGGAGACCTGGAAGCGGGCGGCGACCTCGCTGATCGGCCAGCTTACATCAACGACGAGCCTGGCGACCTTGAGTCGGTGCCGTGGTGTCAGGGCGGCGTCAGCGTGTGCCATGAGTTTCACTCATCGCTCTGGCACGAGGTTGGTGACGTCGTAGGTACTGTGAACCATGCCGTCGTGCGCATGGCTTGCGCGCAGGGTCAGGTGCACGTCATGTGAAAGGCAGCCGAAAAGCGGGATTCCGGAACCGATCAGGACGGGTGCGTGGCTGACGGTGAGTTCGTCGACGAGCCCGTGACGCAGGAAAGTCTGGATGACCTGCCCGCCGTCGATATAGACCTGACGGGCGTCTCCTTGCGCGAGGGTCTCTCTTGCCTCATCCAGGGTTTGAACCACCGTGATCCTGCTGTCCCGTGCGGCCATGGTCGTGGACAGGACGAGAACCTTCTTTCCTATGTAGGGCCACTCGTCGAAGGTTGAGACGGTCTCGTAGGTGCCCCGCCCCATGACAACGTGATCCACGCTGGGGAAAAAGGTCTCCCATGACTCCGCATGACGGCTGCTGTCGACGTAGCTGTGTTGGCGTGGGGGTGGGTCGGTCAGCCATCCGATGTCGCCGTCAGGACGGGCAATGAAGCCGTCGAGGCTGGCCCCGATGAAGACGCGGCCGGTCCAGGTTTTGGCGTGTGTCATGTCCACTGCTCCAGGAGGTTGTCGAGGGTTTGGGATACGAGGTCGGCACTTCCTTCGGCCGCCGCACGTAGGGCGGCCCCGTTGAGGGCGTCGAACAGGATCGCTGCGCACACACCTGGGTTCTTGACTCCGGGAAGGTCGCAGCGACCAAGCAAGGCCTTGAGGTATGCCCGCTCAAGCCCCCATCCCTCAGCAAGGAGTCTGCGTAGGTCCTCGTCGACAAGGTCGTCGATGAGCTGGCTCAAGCCTTGAGCGTTCCCGTGAGGCGGAGCGAAGCGTTCCGCCACCCACCCGCGAAGCTCCTCGACAGGTAACAGATCCCCGTTGGGAGTCTGGGGAATGGTGGCGATCCATCTGCGGCTCAAGGCCAGGAGCACACCTTGGCGCGATCCGAACCTCTTCACGATGCCTGCGGCGCTCAGCCCGACCACGGGTGCGACCTCGGCCAACGTCCAAGGGGTGACGGCCTGACGATCCGCCATCGCGGCTGCCAGCCTGTCGAGTAGAGCGTCATCACTGTCGCGTCGCGGACGTGCCATGGGATTAGTAAATCACGATTTACTAATCCCATGTCTGGCGTCTTCGATCAACGTCCCCGGTCAGTACAGCTAGGAGGCGTGGCGGGCCAGGAACTCGCGCTGCTTGACCGGCAGGACGCGTGCGACCACGTCGATCAGCACCGCCTGCTGGGTGATGACCACCCGCTCCCTGCGCCTGGCCACGGCCGTGAGGATCTGGGCGGCGGCCTTCTCCGGCGGCAGCTTCAGGAACCGGCCGAAGTCGGCGCGCCGCCGTGCGGCCTCGTCCTCGTCCAGCAGGGACCCGGTGCGGGCGTTGCGTGCGATGTTCGTGGCGATGCCGCCGGGGTGCACCACCGTGACGCCGATCCCCTGGGGGATCAGCTCCGACTGCAGCGCCAGGGTGAACCCCCGGATGCCGAACTTGCTGGCCGCGTAGGCGCTCTGGCCCGCGGGGGCCACCAGACCGAACAGGCTGGAGACGTTCACGATGTGCGCGCCGTCGTGCTCCCGAAGGTGGGGCAGGAACGCCTTGCTGAGCGCGATCGGCGCGCGCAGGTTGACGGCGAGCACCCAGTCGAGGTCCGCCATGGAGATCTCGTCCACGGACCCGCTCAGGGCCACCCCGGCGATGTTCATGAGCAGGCTCACCCGCGGGTGCTCGGCGACCACCGCGGCTGCGAGGTCCGCGAAGTCCTCCGTGCGGCTCAGGTCCACCCGGTGCGTGGTGACGTGCAGGCCGGGGTGCTCGCGGGAGAGCTCCGCCCGCACCGCGGCCAGACCGGCCTCGTCCCGGTCGATCAGGGCGAGGTCGTTGCCGCGTGCCGCGAGGTCGGCGGCGGTGGCTCGTCCGATGCCGCTCGCGGCCCCGGTGACCACCGCGCAGCCGGAGCCGAAGCGGAACGGGCCCAGCCGCGGGATCCTGGTTCTCCTCCGGAAGGCACTCACGCGATCACGCCCTTCTCCGCGTCGGCCCAGAATTCACGGGCCAGCCGCGCGAACTCGTCCGCCCGCTCCAGCTGCGGTCCGTGACCGGTGTCGGGGAAGCGGTGGGTGCGCGCGGCCAGGGTCTTGGCACCGCGCGCGAGGTGGCGGAAGGGGAGCACGGCGTCCTTGTCGCCCCACACGATGAAGACGGGAACACCCGTGGCCCGCACGCGGGGCAGCAGGGCGCGCCGCCAGCCGCTCTTGACCCCGGCCGGGGACCCGAGAGAGCGCAGCATTTCCAGGAACGCCTCGGTGCCGCCCGGTCGCTGCGCCAGCTGGTAGCCGTGCGCCACGCGCTCGTCCGTGGCGAGGGCCGGGTCGTGGTACATGGCTCGCTCGGAACGCAGTGCTCCCTTGCGGCTGGGCTGCATCAGGCGCTCACCCACCCCGGGGATGCTGGCCAGCCGCAGCGCCGGGCTCACGCCGCGGCCGAACCCGGCGGAGTCCGCGAGCAGCAGGCTGCGCACCAGCTCGGGGTGGTCCGCGGTGAGCTGCATGGCCACCGCGCCGCCCAGCGAGTTGCCCACCACGTGCACGGGGGCGATCTCCTGCGCGCGGACGAAGTCCGCCACCCGCGCCGCGAGGTGCTCCAGACGCATCCCCCGGGCGGGCCGTTCGGAACCGCCGAATCCGGGCAGGTCCAGGCTGTACACCCGGTGGTGCGCGTCGAGCAACTCGTGCTGCCGGTCCCAGTCGGCGAGGCTGCGCCCGATGCCGTGGATCAGCAGCACGGGTGTGCCGGACCCGGACACGCGGTACTGCAGGCCGTCCCACAGCTGCGTGCTCATCGTGCGGCCCCCGCCGTCTCGCGAGCCGGCACGGTGAACTCGAGCTGGTCGTCCTTCTCGGTGCCGGGACGGAACAGCACGCGGTCCCGCAGGTAGTTCTGACGCACGTTCCAGGCGCCGTCGGGACCCTGGCGGGGCAGCAGGTGCGCGCCGCGCTGGATGTAGCCGGCCGCGAGGTCGATGAGCGGACGCAGGCCCGTGCGGGGTCCGGAATAGCGCGGAGTGACGGCCACTGCTCCCTCGCGGTCCATGCGGTCCAGCAGGCGGTGGAAGTACTCGGTGACGAGGTCCACGCGCAGCGTCCAGGAGGAGTTCGTGTACCCGATGGCGAAGGCCATGTTGGGCACACCGTCCAGCATCATGCCCCGGTAGCTCACGTGCTCCGCGGGATCCACGGTCTTCCCGTCCACCACGAGGTCCATGCTGCCCAGGAACTGCACGTTCAGCCCGGTGGCGGTGACGATCACGTCCGCGGCCAGGTGGCGCCCGGAGCCCAGGTCGATACCGTCCGCGGTGAAGCGCTCGATCGTGTCCGTCACGACCTCCGCGCTGTCCCCGCGCACGGCCTTGAAGAAGTCGCCGTCCGGCGCGGCGCACAGACGCTGGTCCCACGGGTCGTAATCGGGGGTGAAGTGCTCGTCCACGGGGAACGTGGGGCCCAGGTGCTTGACCGCCCCGCGGTGGAGCAGTTCCCGCATGGCCTGGGGGCGGCGGCGGCTGAACTCGTAGATCGCCATGGCCCGCAGGATGTTGCGCCAGCGGTTCGCCTCCCCGGCCAGGCGTGGCGGCAGCCACTTGCGCAGCTTCATACCGGTCTCGTCCTTGCCGGGCACCGAGGCCACGTAGGAGGGCGAGCGCTGCAGCATGCTCACGTGGGCGCCGCGGTCCGCCAGCGCGGGGACCAGGGTCACGGCCGTGGCGCCGCTCCCGATCACGACGACGCGCTTGCCCGCCACGTCCAAGTCCTCCGGCCAGTGCTGCGGGTGGACCACCGTGCCCCGGAACTCGGGCAGGCTGGGCCAGTTGGGGGTGAAGCCCTCGTCGTAGCGGTAGTACCCGGTGGCCATGAACAGCCAGCGGCCGGTCAGGGTGGACGTCTCACCCGTGTGGACGTCCTCGTGCGTGACGGTCCAGGTGTGGGACTCGGAGGACCACTCCGCCCGCTGGGCGCGCTGTCCGAAGCGGATCCGGGAGGTGACCCCGGCCTCCTCAGCGGCGGCGTGGACGTACTCCAGGATGGTGTCACCCGTGGCCAGGCTGCGTTCCCCGGTCCAGGGACGGCTGCGGTAGCCGAACGTGGCCATGTCCGAGTCGGAGCGGATGCCGGGGTACTGGAACAGGTTCCAGGTGCCACCGATGTCGTCCCGCGCCTCCAGGATGGCCATGGTGCGGTCCGTTCCCGCGAGTTCGCGCGCGGCCCCAATGCCGGAGATCCCCGCGCCGATGATGATCACGTCGACGTCTTGCGTGTTCATGCCGTCCTTCAACTCCTTTGCGATATGGTCCTCCGTGCGATGACCGTCTCCGGAGCACCCTGCCGTCGCGATGGCCTGCCGTGGCCCGGGGTGATGGGTGGTGCACGGTGCGTGCCGGGTCCGTCCGAACCCCGCGACGCGCCGCCCGCCCCGGGGCACCGCGGTACTAACGCGTGTTAGCTTGGTGACTGCCGAGTGTAACAGCTCACATTCACAGGGCAACCGGCCCCACCCCCGCGACACCGACCGGTGCGGGGCGGATCCACGGGCGAGGGGAGAGTACGGACATGGATGGACGCGTGAGCACCGCGCGGCGCGCCACGAGTGCCGACGTCGCACGGCTGGCGGGGGTCTCCCGGACCACCGTGAGCTTCGTGCTCAACGACACCCCCGAGCAGTCCATCTCCGCGGAGACCCGCCGCAGGGTCCTCGCCGCCGCCCGTGAACTGGCCTACGCGCCGTCGGCCGAGGCACGCGCGCTGGGGCGGGGTCACTCCACCTCCGTGCTGCTGTACCTGCCGCCGGCGGGCTCCCTCACCGAGGACATCGGGGACATCATCGAGCGGCTGTCCGTGCTGTTCGACGAGGCGGGGCTCTCCATGGTCATCCACGCGTGGACCCGCAGGCCGGCCGCTCAGGTCTGGTCCTCGGTGACCCCCGCCGCCGTGCTCGCGTGGGACCTCGAGGACGACGACGCCGAGCGCATGCGCCGCAACGGCGTGCGCGGCGTGGTGTCCTGGACCGGCTCCGACGTCATGGGCCGCTGGATCACCGGCCCGCGGGAGCAGGACATCGCCGGGGTGCAGGTGCAGCGCCTCACGAGCGCGGGCCACACGCACCTGGGGTACGCGGTGACCGGCGGGGACCACATGCACGGGGTCTCCCAGTGGCGCTTCGAGATGCTGCGGCGCGAGTGCACGTCCCGCGGGCTCCCCGCCCCCCGCATGCTCCACCTGCCCGCGGAGCCCGGCGGTGCGGCGGCGGCCCTCAGCACGTGGCGGGCCGAGAACCCGGCGGCGTCGGGAGTGTGCGCGCACGACACCACGGCCGCGCTCGCGGTCCTGTCGGGGATGCGCCAGCTCGGATGGGCGGCGCCCCGCGACCTCGCGATCGTGGGCGTCAACGACTCCCGTGCCGCCGCACTGGCGGACCCACCCCTCACGATGGTGGCGCTGGACACCGACGTCACCGCCCGGTACATCGTGGCGGTCATCACGGCCCTGGTGCAGGGAGCTCCCGCGCCGCGGCTCCCCGCCACGGCAGGCGCCTCCATCGTGGACCGCGACTCGGTCTGACGTGTCGGCCGGGGGAGTCACGGCGCCTCGAACGCCAGGGAGCACAGGCACTCCGGGTTGGGGGGCAACGGTGTCATGGTCAGTCCTCGGCGCATCACGGGACCGCCCACCGGTGCCGCCCCGGGGGTCTCACCGGCGGCGGCGCCGTCGAGCCCCAGCCCTCGGACCACGAGGAGTCCCGCGAGCTCACCCGCGGCCACGGCACGGGTCGCGGCGCCCACGGGCGCGTCCGGGCCGGGGAGCAGCTGTGTGCCGGGCGTGGCCGGGCCGTGCCGCACGCGTCGGCGCGCCTGCCGCACCGCCGCGAGCAGGCACGGTGCGCACGGCCTGTGCCCCCAGTCCGTGAACGGCCACCGCAGCACCGTGGCACCGTCCGTGACCACGGTGACGGTGGGCAGGGCGGCATCGAGGACCGTGGTGTCCGGACCCCTCAGATCCTGCACCAGCTCCCCGGCCACCTGCCACGAGTTCAGCACCACGGTTCCCGGCAGCGCCGCGGTGGGGAACAGCTCCGGCGCCGAGAGCGGGACGCAGCGCGGGGCACTGCGGCGCAGCACCCCTCTCAGGACCAGCTCGCGGGGGCGGCCCTCGGACTCGGCGGGGTAGGGTCCGTGCCGGATGTCCCGCGGGCTCACGGGGGCGGGATCGCACACGGTGAGCAGGCACACCCCGGCGGCCGCGAGGAGGCACGCGACCGAGGCGGCCACCGGGTCGAGCCCGCCCACGAACACGTGCAGCTCGTCGGGAGCGGGCGGGGGAGGGACGTCCGGGAGTGCGCGGGTCATGGGAGCACCGTGGCCCGCCACGGCACCGGAGCGCCACGGCGGTGCCGCAATCCACAGCGCACGTGCGCGGTGGTGCTCACGGACGCGGGGTGGTGGACTGGGGGGCATGCCCCGCACACGCACGACCGAGCCGCCCGAGGACATGCC
Source organism: Kocuria tytonis (assembly GCF_003226895.2). Lineage (GTDB taxonomy): Bacteria > Actinomycetota > Actinomycetes > Actinomycetales > Micrococcaceae > Kocuria > Kocuria tytonis. The sequence goes on along the minus strand of NZ_PNJG02000001.1, from coordinate 819,876 downwards.
GGAGATCATCGTGCGGCGCAGCGCCCGCCGCACCCGGACCGTCAGCGCCCACTTCAGCGGGGAGGCCGTGGTGCTGGCGGTCCCGCAGCGTGCCACCCGCGCCCAGATCGCCCACTGGAGCGCCACACTCGTGCCCCGGGTGGTGGCCAAGCGGCGGGCCGCGGAAGCCGCCGCGCGCACGCGGCACCGCGAGGACCGGTTGGAGGACATGGCCGCGCGCCTCTCGCGCACCCACCTGGACGGGCGGGCGCGGCCCACGAGCGTGACGTGGTCCACCCGGCAGCACACGCGGTGGGGGTCCGCCACGCCGAGCACGGGGAGCATCCGGATCTCGCGGCGTCTCGCGGACGCCCCCGAGTGGGTGCTGGAGACGGTGGTGCTGCACGAACTGGTGCACCTGCTGGAGGCGGAGCACAACGACCGCTTCTGGGAACTGGCACGTCGACATCCCAGAGCGCGCGACGCCGCCCAGTTCCTGGACGGCGTCGCGTGGGCGGACTCCCACGGCGCGCAGGCTCACGGCGCGGGGGCCGAACCGTCCACCGCGTGAGTTCCTGGGGTGACCGCCGTGAGACTCGTGTCGGGCGGCAACGGCCCCGCGGTGAGTCCGCGGCTCAGCTAGCGGCGGGACCGCCGGTGCTCGGAGCGTCGGGCCCGTCCTCGCCCGGGGAGTCGGAACCGGTGTCCCCCGAGCCGTCGGACGTCGGTTCCCCGGAGCCGTCCTGTGCCCCGGGAGCGGAACCGCCCTCGTAGCCGCCGGCCAGCAGCTTCTCCAGTGCGGCGTCCATCTCCTCGTCGCTCGCGGTGAGCAGCCCGCGGCGTTCCTCGAATCCCCGGGGGTCGTCGAGGTCCACGTCGGTGGGCAGCAGCTCGGGGGACTCCCAGAGGCTGTCCCGCTCGGTCACGCCGCGCTGCTCGGCCACGTAGTCCCAGAACGTCGCGGCCTCGCGCATCCGGCGCGGCCGCAGCTCCAGACCCACGAGTGCGCCGAAGGTGCGCTCCGCGGGCCCGCCCTCGGCGCGGCGTCGGGCCATCATCTCGGTGAGGGCCGGCGCGGAGGGGATGTTCACGGTGGACGCCACGGTCACGCGGTTGACCCAGCCCTCGATGAGCGCGAGCACCGTCTCGAGCTTGGCGAGCGTGACCTCCTGCTGCGGGGTCATCTCGGGGCTGAACACCCCGGAGGCCAGGGCATCCTGGATGCCGGAGGGATCCGTGGGATCCAGATCGCGTGCAATGGACTCGATCCGCTCCATGTCGATGTGGATCTCGGACGCGAACGCCGTGATCAGGTCCAGCACGTACTGCCGCAGCCACGGCACCCCGTGGAACAGCCGGATGTGCGCGGCCTCGCGGATGGCCAGGTAGAGCAGCACGTCCGAAGCGGGGAGGTCCAGTCCCTCGCTGAACTCGTTCACGTTGGAGGGCACCAGGGCGCAGCGCTGCGCGGCGAGCGGGATGCCCACGTCCGTGGAGGCGAGCACCTCGCAGGACAGCGCGCCCACGGCCTGACCCAGCTGCATCCCGAACATCATGGACCCGGCGCCGGAGAGCATCCCGGACAGGTCCGACCCGCCCATGGCCTGGGCGAGCTCCGGCGGGAGCTGCTGGGTCAGCGCCTCGGACATAGCCTCGGTCACGGAGGTGGCCACCGGGGTGGCCATCTCCTTCCAGGTCTCCCACGTGGCCTCGATCCACTCGGCGCGGGACCACGCGGAGGGCAGCACGGGGGCCTCGTCGAACGCGGTGTTGTCCTTGAGCCACAGGTCCGCCAGCTTCATGGCGTCGCTCACGGCGCCCTTCTGCTTCGCCGAGACGGAGGGATCGCCCTGCTGGGCGGCCACCTGCCGGGCGTGCTGGTTCGCCAGGTCCCAGTTCACGGGGTCCCCGGAGTTCGAGGCGCTCATCATGGACTGGATCTGCTGGAAGATCATGGACATGGACTGCGGGTCCGTGGGCATCCCGGCCGGCATGTCGCCCGGCTTCATGGCCCCGGAACCCAGCAGACGCTCGAACATCTCCTGGAACGGGTCCTTGGGGTTCTCGCCGTTCTCGTCGTGCGGAGGGTTCGAAGGCATGGGACCGCCAATCATCGGGAGAGAGCTAGGACTTCCTTCACAATATCCGGCCGTCCCGGGGGCGAACCATCGCCCGGCGTCCAGTTCGCTGATGGCTCAGGCACCCGACGGCGCGGCGTCGCCCGCCGACGCGTCGGAGGGGCCGGGTACGCTGAGGGATCGTGGAGACCGCGCAGAGGGACCGGACCGGGACGGGTGGGCGCCCCGGCCTGTGGCGGCGGCTCACGCGCCGCCGACCGCTGCCGTCCGTGGCGCTCGCGGGAACCGCGGTGCTGCTCGTGGCGGGCGTGGTGCTCCCGGCGCCGTACGTGATCGAGGCCGCCGGGCCCACGTTCAACACCGTGGGGACCCACGACGACAGGCAGCTCGTGAAGATCGACGGCGCCACCACCTACCCGAGCGACGGGCAGCTGGACCTCACCACCGTGTACGTCAGGGGCGGGCCCTCCGGGCGGATCAACTCGATCAATGCCGTGCTGGGGTGGCTCAACCCCTCCGAGGCCGTGGTCCCGCAGGACACCCTCTACCCGCCCGAGACCACGCGCCAGGACGTGGCCGACTCCAACGCCGCGGCCATGACCACGTCCCAGGAGGACTCCGTGGCCGCGGCGCTCGGCTACCTGCATAGGCCCTACCGCACCACGCTCACCGTCCACGCGGTCGTGCCCGGGGGCGCCGCGGGGGCGACGCTGCGCGCGGGGGACGAGATCGCGGCGGTGGACGGCACGCGGGTCACATCCTTGAAGCAGCTGCGCTCGCTGCTCGACGCCGCCGGTTCCCGCGGTGCGGACGTCACCGTTCGCCACGGTGGCGGCACCAGGACGGAGCACGTCGCACTCACCCGTGACGAGGAGACCGGCAGCTGGCAGCTGGGCGTCTACCTCGTGCCGCGCTACGACTTCCCGCTGACGGTGGACTTCCAGCTGGAGCAGGTGGGCGGGCCCAGCGCCGGGATGATGTTCGCCCTGGGGATCGTGGAGGAGCTGACCCCGGGATCGCTCGCCGGGGACGAGCACATTGCCGGAACGGGCACCATCACCGCGGACGGGGACGTGGGACCCATCGGCGGGATCCGTCAGAAGCTCGAGGGCGCCGCGGAGTCCGGGGCCCGCTACTTCCTGGCACCGGCGCAGAACTGCGACGAGGTCACCGGTCACGTCCCGGATGGGCTCACCGTGATCGAGGTGGGATCCCTCGGGGAGGCCGTGAACGCCGTGGAACAGGCGGCCGCGGGCAATGTCACGGACCTGCCGAGCTGCGAGACCCGATGACACCCCCGCCGGGCCGCAATTGCACGTCATCGCCGCACCCCACGCAATAAGATCAACGGTGATCCCCCTTGGATCACCATCCGCGCCCAGGAAATTCAGAGGTATGCAGTGACCGCCGGATCCACTTCTCCCCGTCCGTCTAGCAGGTCCGCAGCGGGCCGCAAGCGTGGGGCCCTGCTGCCCACCGTGATCGCGGTGGTGATCCTCATCGCGCTGTTCGTGGGGTTCACGCAGGTCTACACCAACGTGCTGTGGTTCGAGCAGCTGGGCTACCTGCGGGTCTTCGTCACCCGCAACCTGGCGGTCATCGGCCTGTTCGTGGCGGCCACCCTGATCGTGGCCGCCCTGATGTTCCTGAGCATGTGGCTCGCCCACCGCAACCGGCCGCGGGACGGCGCCATCAGCGACACCATGAGCAAGTACCAGCAGGCGCTGGACCCGGTGCGCAAGGTCGTGATGATCGCGGTGCCCGTGATCTTCGGTCTCTTCGCGGCCTCCACCGTCGCGTCCCAGTGGCAGACCGTGCTGCTGTTCTTCAACCAGGAGCCGTTCGGGCAGCAGGACCCCCAGTTCCACCTGGACCTCGGCTTCTACGTGTTCACACTGCCGTTCCTGCGGCTGCTCATCGGGTTCCTGGTCACCGCGCTGCTGCTCGCCGGTGTGGCCGGGCTGCTCATGCACTACGTGTACGGCGGCATCCGGATCCACGAACGGGGCATCCACACGACCCGTGCGGCGCGTGTCCAGCTGGGTTCCGTCGTGGCCGCGTTCCTCGCGCTGCAGGCCGTGAACTTCTGGCTGGACCGCTACTCCACCCTGATCCACGGCTCCGGCAAGTGGACCGGAGCGCTCTACACGGACGTCAATGCCGTGATCCCCACCAAGGGCATCCTGGCCGTCGCGGCCATCCTGGTGGCCGTCCTGTTCGTGGTGGCCGGCTTCATCGGGCGCTGGAAGCTGCCGCTGATCGGCGCCGCGATGCTCGTGGTGGTGGCCGTGGTGGCCGGCGGCCTGTACCCGTGGGCCATCCAGCGCTTCCAGGTGACCCCCACCGAGCAGGCGCTCGAGAACGAATACATCCAGCGCAACATCACCATGACCCGCCAGGCCTACGGCCTGGACGACACCGAGGTCACCCCCTACGACGCCACCACCGAGACCGAGAAGGGTGCCCTGCGCCAGGACACGGAGACCACCTCGAACATCCGGCTGCTGGACCCGAATGTGGTCTCCTCCGCGTTCGCCCAGCTGCAGCAGTTCCGGCCGTACTACCAGTTCCCGGACATGCTCAACGTGGACCGCTACGACATCGACGGCCAGAGCCAGGACACCGTGATCGCCCCGCGCGAGCTGAACCCGGACCAGATCCAGGGCTGGTACAACAAGTCCGTGGTCTACACCCACGGCTACGGTGTGGTGGCCGCGTACGGATCGCGCGTCCAGGCGGACGGCAAGCCGGAGTTCATGCAGTCCGGGATCCCCTCCAAGGGCCAGATCTCGGACGACTACGAGCCCCGCATCTACTTCGGTGAGAACTCGCCCGAGTACTCGATCGTGGGTGGTTCTTCCGAGGACGACCCACTGGAACTGGACCGCCCCCAGACCAACGAGGGGGATGCCGCGGACGCCAAGACCACGTTCGGGGGCAACGGGGGGCCGAACGTGGGCAACCTGTTCAACAAGCTCGCGTACTCCATCAAGTTCCAGTCCTCGGACATGCTGCTCTCGGACGCGGTGCGCCCGGAGTCCCAGATCCTCTACGACCGCAACCCGCGGGAGCGCGTGGAGAAGGTGGCGCCCTACCTCACGGTGGACGGCAAGCCGTACCCGGCGATCGTGGACAACAAGGTGGTGTGGATCGTGGACGCGTACACCACCGCCGCCTCGTACCCGTACTCCACGCCGTCCGTGCTGCAGGAGGCCACGAAGGACACCCAGACTGCCCAGGGTGCCGCAGCCGCCCTGCCCGCCGAGCGCGTGAACTACATCCGCAACTCGGTCAAGGCCACGGTCAACGCGTACGACGGCTCCGTGGACCTCTACGCGTGGGACGACCAGGACCCGGTGCTGAAGTCCTGGCAGAAGGTCTTCCCCAGCACCGTCAAGCCGTACTCGGAGATGTCCGCGGACCTGATGGCCCACGTGCGCTACCCCGAGGACATGTTCAAGGTGCAACGGGACCTGCTCAACCGGTACCACGTCACGGACGCCAACAGCTTCTACGCGAACGACGACGTGTGGTCCGTTCCCAACGACCCCACCCAGCAGAACCGCGACGTCTCGCAGCCGCCGTACTACCTGTCCATGCGCATGCCGGGGGAGAAGGAGGCGAACTTCTCGCTCACCTCCTCCTTCATTCCGCAGCAGAACGAGTCCGGCAACACGCGCAACGTAATGTACGGCTTCCTCTCCGCCAACGCGGACGCGGGCACGGGCAAGGCCGGCGTCAAGGACGAGAAGTACGGCAAGCTGCGGCTGCTCGAGCTGCCCCGGTCCTCGTCCGTGCCCGGTCCGGGGCAGGCCCAGAACAACTTCAACTCCAACACCGCAGTGTCCAACGAGTTGAACATCCTGCGCCAGGGCGCCTCCGAGGTCATCAACGGCAACCTGCTCACGCTGCCCGCCGGTGACGGCATGCTGTACGTCCAGCCCGTGTACGTGCAGTCCTCGGGGGACGCGGCCTATCCCACGCTGCGCAAGGTGCTCGTGGGCTTCGGCGAGAAGGTGGGATATGCACCCACTCTGGACGGCGCCCTCGACCAGGTCTTCGGGGGGCAGTCCGGCGCCACCACGGACAAGGGAGCCGGGATCAGCGAGAAGGCCGCGGAGGCTGCTCAGGGCGGCGGCTCCGGCGACACGAAGAACGAGAAGGACAAGGCCTCCGCGAGTCCTTCGCCCTCGGGTGACCCGGCACCGCGTTCGGCCTCGCTCCAGGACGCACTGGACACGGCCAACAAGGCCATGCAGGACTCGGACAAGGCCCGGCAGGACGGTGACTGGACCAAGTACGGCGAGGCCCAGGACCGCCTCAAGCGGGCCATCGAGGACGCGGTGGCGCAGGAGGGCTCCGCGAAGTAGCGGCCCTGGGCAGTGCGCCGCAGCCGCAGGGGCGGTCCTCGGGATGTCCCGACGGCCGCCCCTCCTCGCATTCCGGCGGGCGGCACGAGCCCCGATTTGCACGGTCCCCGGAAGCCTCGTATAGTTGTCGATGTCGCCGCGGGGTGGAGCAGTTCGGTAGCTCGCTGGGCTCATAACCCAGAGGTCGCAAGTTCAAATCTTGCCCCCGCAACCACGAAGAAGCCCGGTTCCCCAGGAACCGGGCTTCTTGCATGTCCGGACGCGCGTAGGCACCTGCCCGTGCCAAGGCGCCGCCCTCACGCGACGACGCCGCCGGGCCCGGGGAGGGCGCCGGCGGCGTCGTGTGCGGGGTAGTGCGGGGTCAGCGGCGACGGCGCCGGGAGGTGCCGAAGATGGAGCGGGTGATCTCGCGTCCCAGTGCGGAACCCGCCGAGCGCATCATCGAGCGCACTGCGGGGTTCTCCATCACCGAACCCAGGAACCCGCCCTGGTCGTCGTCACGCGGGGAGTCCCGCCGGTCGTCGTCGTGCGGATCGCGCCGGTCGCGGCGGTCCGCCCCGCCGGCCCCGGCGCCCTCGTGCTCGCGCGAACGGCCGTCCTCCGGTGCGGACGTCTCCGCGCCCTCGGCCCGTTCCAGTCGACCGTGCAGCAGCTCGTAGGCGGACTCGCGGTCCACGGCCTCGCCGTAGTCGGCCAGCAGCGGGGAGGCGGACACGGCGGCGTCCACAGCGTCCTCCGGGGCCGGCTTCATGAGCGACTGCGGCGCCCGCATCCGGGTCCAGGCCACCGGGGTGGGCGCCCCGGTCTCCGACAGCACCGTGACCACGGCCTCGCCGGTGGCCAGCTGCGTGAGCAGCTGCTCGAGGTCGTAGCCGCTCTTCGGGTACGTGCGCACCGCGGACTTCAGGGCCTTGGCGTCGTCCGGGGTGAAGGCGCGCAGCGCGTGCTGCACACGGTTGCCCAGCTGCGCCAGGACGTCCGAGGGGATGTCCTTGGGGGACTGGGTGACGAAGAAGATCCCCACGCCCTTCGAGCGGATCAGCCGGACGGTCTGCTCGATGGAGTCCAGGAACTCCTTGGAGGCGCCCTCGAACAGCAGGTGCGCCTCGTCGAAGAAGAACACCAGGCGGGGCTTCTCGGCGTCCCCCACCTCGGGCAGGTCCTGGAACAGGTCCGCGAGCAGCCACATCAGGAACGTGGAGAACAGCCGCGGCTGCTGCTGCACCGCCGCAAGCTCCAGGCAGGAGACCATGCCGCGGCCGTCCTCGGTGGTGCGCAGCAGGTCCTGGGTGTCGAACTCGGGTTCGCCGAAGAACACCTCGGCACCCTCGTTCGCGAACGTGGTCAGCTCCCGCAGGATCACGCCCGCGGTCTGCTTGGACAGCCCGCCGATGCTCGCCAGCTCCTCCTTGCCCTCCGGGGAGGTCAGGTGCAGCACCACTTCCCGCAGGTCCTTGAGGTCCAGCAGCGCGAGACCGTGGGAGTCCGCGTAGTGGAACACGAGCCCCAGGGAGGACTCCTGGGTGGCGTTGAGCCCCAGCACCTTGGCGAGCAGCGTGGGCCCGAAGGACGTGACCGTGGCACGGAGGGGCACCCCCTTGCCCTGCCCGCCCAGGCTGTAGAACTCCGTGGGGCTCGCGGTGGGGGCCCACTGCTGGCCCACGGACCGCGCCCGCTCCGCCACCTTGGGGTTGTCCTCACCGGGCTGGGAGATCCCGCTGAGATCGCCCTTGACGTCCGTGAGGAACACGGGGACGCCCTGGGCGCTCAGCTGCTCCGCGAGGGCCTGGAGGGTCTTGGTCTTGCCCGTGCCCGTGGCGCCGGCCACCAGGCCGTGGCGGTTGAGCGTGGCCAGCGGCACGCGGACGGGTGCATCCGCATGGGAGCCTGCCTCGTCCAGCGCGGCCCCGAGCTCCAGGCAGGGAACGTCCGTGGCGTAGCCCGAGCGGACGGCCTCGAGCTGCTGCTGCGCGCCGGTGCGCTGCTCCGCCATGTCTCAGACTTCCTCGGCGGAGACGATGTTCTCCCCGTTCTTGGTGGAGCCGCCATTCTTCAGGGCGGCGAGCCGGGCCTCGATCTCGGTCTGCTGGCCCATGGACTCGAGCGCCTCGAACTGCCGGTCCAGTGAGGAGTCCGCGAGTTCCTGCTGACCCGCCACTCGGGCCTCCTCGCGGCGGATCTTGTCCTCGAAGCGGGAGACCTCGCTCGTGGGGTCCAGGACGTCGAAGGACTTCAATGCGTCCTGCACCTGAGACTGCGCCTGCACGGTCTTCTGGCGGGCGGCGAGCTCGTCACGCTTGGTGGAGAGCTCCTGCAGCTTGCCGCGCATGCTGTTGAGCCCCTGTTTGAGCTTCTCCACCGTCTCTGTCTGGGACGCGATCTGGGGCTCGGCGCCGCGCGCCTCGTTCTCGGACTGGATCTGGCGCTGCAGGGCCACCTTGGCGAGGTTGTCGAACTTCTCGGCCTCGCCCTCCTTGCCCGCGGCGCGGAACTCGTCCGCCTTGTTGGACGCGGCCAGTGCCTTGTTGCCCCACTGCCCGGCTTCCTGGAGGTCCTCCGCGTGGTCCTTCTCCAGCAGCCGCAGGTTGCCGATGGTCTGGGCCACTGCCGACTCGGCCTCGCGGATGTTCTCCGTGTAGTCGCGGACCATCTGGTCCAGCATCCGCTGGGGGTCCTCCGCGGAGTCGATCATCGCGTTGATGTTGGCCTTCGCCAGCTGGGCGATCCGACCGAAGATGGACTGCTTTGCCATGGTGATCTCCTGTTCTCGTGCATGGGTGGAACTGAAAACTGTCGTGTGCGTGGACGCGGTGCCCGGGTGGGTCAGAAGTTGCCGCCCACGCCGTCGTCGAATCCGCCGAAGTCGCCTCCGCCGAAGTCACCGCCGCCAAACCCGCCACCGAAGTCGCCACCACCGTAGTGGCCCCCGCCGAAGCCGCCACCGCCGTTGAGGATCCCGCCCAGCAGGATCCCGCCCAGCATGGCACCGCCGAGTCCGTTGCTGCGCGACGGGCCGTAGCCCATGCCCCCGTATCCCATGGGGGAGCTGTAGAACTGGTCCACGTCGTTCTGCGCCGAGCGCTGCGCGGCGTCCGCGAGCCGGATGGACTGGTTGGCCTCGTTCAGCGCACGCTCGGGATCGGAGTTCTGCAGCTGCCCGGCGAGCTCCAGGTGGCGCTCGGCCTCCGCGAGCTCCGTGCGGGCCTGGGCCCCCACGCCGCCGCGCCGGGCCCACACGTAGTCCGAGGCGGTCGTCAGGCTGGCCTGCGCGCTCACGAGGGCGTGGGAGAGGGTCTCCCGGGCGGAGCGGGCGCGGTCGTTCGCGTTGCGGACGTCCTGCAGGCCCTTGTCCAGCTCGGCCTTGGCCTGGGCGAGCCGACGGGTGGATCCAATGGGGTCGTAGTGCCCCGAGGCCATCTGCTGCGTGACCGTGTGCAGGACGGAGCGCACGCCGGAGGCGGCACCCGCGAGCTCCGGGCGCGTGCCCTGGCGCACGAGCCCCTCGGCCTCGGCCACGTCCCGCTGGGCGATGCTGACGGCGTCCTTGAGGGACTCCTCCGCACGGGCCAGTTCGCGGCGGGCATTCTCCACGCTGGCGATCAACCCCTGCGCCTGGCCCTGGGCCTCCTCGGCGGCGCGGATGTTGAGCACCGCCTCGGACGTGCGCCCCGCCGCCAGCTCCTGCTCGGCCCGGGCGGTCGCGGAGTCCGCGAACTCGAGCCGTTCCCGCGCCTGCTGGCCGTTGTCGCGCACGGGGGCGAGAGCGGCGTCGTCGTACTGGGAGTGCAGCGAGACCAGCAGCGACTCGGCGTCCTGCAGCCTCGGCCGGGTGTCCGCGACGGCGCGTCGCACGGCGTCGAGGGCCTCCGGGGCGCGGCCCTCCAGCTGCCGCAGCTGGGAGAAGCTCTTCTCCTGCTCGGCGAGGGGGGTGCGGGCCTGCCGGGTGCGCTCGATGATCTCGCCGAGCCACGCCCGCTGGTCCGCCTCCGAGTCCGGGATGTCGTCCTCGAGCTTCTGCTGCAGCTCGAACGAGGCGCGCATGTGCTCCTTGGCCCGCGCGAGCGCCTCCTCGAAGGGCCGGGTCTGGTCGCTGCCGTACTGCAGCTGCGCGAACGCGAGCTCCTGCTCGGAGTGCTGGATGGCGTTGTCCGCCTCCACGAGTGCTGAACCGGCACGCTTGTGCAGCTCGGGCAGCGGCACCAGCGGACGCTCGGGAGCACGCTCGCCGCGCGGCTCGCCCTGCGCCTGCGAATCCTGCCCACGACGCCGCCGCTTGCGCAGCACGGCCGCCCCACCCACGCCCACCGCGGCGAGACCGCCCACGAGCACGACGCCGGTGACCGCGCCGCCGGCGCCGCCCAGGCCGCCGCTGAGTTCGTCGTTGATGCCGTCCACGGCTCCCTGCGCCGTGGCGCCCCAGTCCTTCTGACGCAGGGCGGGGGCGATGTGGTCGTCGTAGATCTTCTGCTGGTCGGCGCGGGAGAGCGGGCCCTTGGGGCTTGCCGTGAACCGCACCTGCTGGCTGGACGTGGCCACCGCCAGGACGGCGTCGTTCGAGCCCAGGCCGTTGGTCCTCGCGAACTCCTGCACCCACTCGCCCGGATTGCCGGGATCCGTGAAACGGTCCACGTAGACCACATACAGGGTGATGTTGTGCTTCTCGGCGACGTCGTCGATCTTGGTCTGCAGCCCCGAGGTGTCGCCCAGCACGTGCGCGGAGTCCACCACCCGCACCCCGGGATCCACCTGGGACGGGGGCTGCGCCATGGCGGCCGGTCCGGCGAGCAGGCACGCGCCGGACAGGACGGTGGCGCAGAGCAGGCGGCGCCGGGCGGTGCGTGAAGTCATGACCCTCGTTCCAATCGATGTGAGCCGGGTGGACGCGCGGCACCCGGCCGTGCCGTGGTGGGCCGCCGTCCGCTCCTCAGAATACGCTGACACCCGCACGCGGTCACGGGATCAGGGACCAGGGACCACCCCGGAACCATCCAGGAAACATGCTGAAAGCCGCCAGTTCTCTCAGCCCCGTTCCAGCCGCGGGGCGCATACTTGCCACCCGGAGCACATCGGCGGGCAGCGCCGGTACCAGCGGTTGACAAGGAGAGAACATGGCCGATTCCCAGGATCCTCGCACCGGGGGCGACCCTCAGCACCCCGTCCCGAGGTACGGCCAGTACGGCTCGGGTGAGCACGGAACCGGACCCGCTCCCGGTTCGCCGTGGCACGCCCGGGACACCTCGTCCGTTCCGCCCACGGCGCAACAGCACGACGGATACGGCGATCCCCGGGGCTACGGCGGTCAGGGCCACGAGGCGTACGACGGCGCCCGCGGGCCGGGCGCGTACCCCGCCGGGAGCGGCACCGCGACGCCCGCGAGACGCCGGTTCTCCGGGGGCGCCATGGTGGCCGGGATGGCCCTCGCGGGTCTGCTCGGAGCCGGCGTGGCCGTGGGGACGGGCGCCGTGGGCGGCGGCCACGACGGCGCCGCGGCCGGGACCACGAGTTCGCCGGTGCTGGTCAACGACACCGACTCGGTCAACGAGATCACGGGTGCCACGCAGAAGGCGTCCCCCTCCGTGGTGACCATCTCCGCAACCGCAGGCAACCAGTCGGGCACCGGCTCCGGGGTGGTGCTGGACGACCAGGGCCACATCCTCACCAACACCCACGTGGTCACGCTGGACGGCGCCACCGCGGACGCCAACCTCGAGATCCAGGCCGCGGACGGCTCCGTGCGCAAGGCCACGGTGGTGGGCACGGACCCGGAGTCCGATCTGGCCGTGATCAAGGTGGACCCGAGCGGGCTGACCCCCGCGGAGTTCGGTGACTCGGGCAAGCTGAACGTCGGGGACGCCGCCATTGCCATCGGTGCCCCGCTGGGTCTGAGCGGCACCGTCACGGACGGGATCGTCTCCACCCTCAACCGCACCATCGCGGTGGCGTCCTCCGCCGCGGAGGACTCCCCGGACGACTCCCAGAAGAGCCCCGGGGGACCGCAGGACTTCTTCTTCAACTTCCCGGACAACGGGCAGTCCGGTTCCCAGTCCGCGAAGTCCAGCGTGTACCTCAATGTCCTGCAGACGGACGCGGCCATCAACCCGGGCAACTCCGGTGGCGCCCTGGTGAACGCGCAGGGACAGGTGATCGGGATCAACGTGGCCATCGCCTCCGCCGGGGGCTCCTCCTCCGGCGACTCCGGCGGCTCGAGCTCCTCCGGGAACATCGGAGTGGGCTTCTCCATCCCCTCCAACACCGCCAAGCGGGTCGCGGACGAGATCATCAAGGACGGCAGGGCCACCCACGGCTACCTCGGCGCCTCGGTGTCCGCGTACACCCCGTCCGGCAGCACATCGGAGCAGTTCTCCTCGGGCGCCAAGGTGCGCTCGGTGGCCTCCGGCTCACCCGCCGCGGACGCGGGGCTCAAGCCCAACGACGTGGTCACCGAGTTCAACGGCAAGCGGATCACGGACGCGGACGCGCTCACCGCCGGGGTGCGCGAGCTCTCCGCCGGTTCCGAGGCCAAGGTCACGTACCGGCGCGGCGGGGACGAGCGCACGGCCACGGTGACGGTGGGCAACGCGGCGGACCAGAAGAGCAGGTAGCCCCTCGCTCAGACCCCGTCCGGGAAACCGAGCTGGCGCCACGCCTCGTAGAGCGCGATCGACGCCGAGTTCGCCAGGTTGAGGGAGCGCCGCCCGGGGAGCATGGGGATCCGCACGCGCCGATCCACGTGCCCGTCCGCGAGGACCTCGTCCGGCAACCCCGTGGACTCCCTGCCGAAGAGCAGCACGTCCCCGTCGCGGTAGGAGACGTCCGTGTGGTGCGTGTCCGAGTGGGAGGTGAACGCGAACACCCGGGCGTCCCCGAGGTCCTGCCACAGGTGCTCGACCGTGGGATGCACGTCCATGACCGCGAGGTCGTGGTAGTCCAGGCCCGCCCGGCGCAGGTTGGCGTGGTCGAAGTTGAAGCCCAGGGGCTCCACGAGGTGCAGGTGGGCTCCCGTGCACGCGGCCAGGCGGATGGCGTTGCCCGTGTTGCCGGGGATCTCGGGGGTGTGGAAGACGAAGTGGAGCATGGGTGCGAGTCTAGGTGCCGCGGCGTCGTGCTCCCGGGGCCCGGATCCGTGTGGGAGGGCGTCCGTAGAATGGGGGCCATGCCCGCACCCCGTGTCTACATGGACCACGCCGCCACCACCGACATGCTCCCCGAGGCCGTCACGGCCTGGGTGGAGCAGGCGCGGCGCGGCGGCAACCCGGCCTCCCTGCACTCGGGCGGACGCTCCGCGCGCATGGCGCTGGAGACGGGGCGGGACGCCCTGGCCGCCGCGCTGAACGCGGAGCCCGTGGAGCTCATCCTCACCTCGGGGGGCACGGAGGCGGACAACATGGCCGTGCTGGGCCTGTACCGGGCGGCTCGCGAGGCGGATCCCCGGCGCACCGTGATCGCGCTGTCCGCCGTGGAGCACCACGCCGTCTCCGAGGCCGCGGAATGGCTTGCCGCGTACGAGGGCGCGGAGCTCGTCTGGCTCCCCGTGGACCGGGACGGGCGCGTGGCCCCCGAGGACCTCGAACGACTCCTCGCCGAGCGCGCTGCCGACGTGGCGCTGGTGACCGTCATGTGGGCCAACAACGAGGTGGGCACGGTGCAGCCGGTGGCCGAGCTCGCGGCCCTGTGCGACACCGCCGGGGTGCCCTTCCACGTGGATGCCGTGCAGGCGTTCTGCGCGGTGCCCGTGGACGCCCACCTGCCGGGAATCACCACCCTGGCGGTCTCCGCCCACAAGCTCGGCGGCCCCATGGGTGTGGGGGCGCTGTACGCACCGCGCACGGTGAAGCTCGCGGCCACGAGCTTCGGCGGGGGACAGGAGCGCAGCGTGCGCTCCGGAACGGTCAACGCGGCCGGGGCGGCGGCCTTCGGTGCGGCGGTGGAGGCCGCCCAGCGGGACGCCCGCGGCGAGTTCCTCCGGCGCGCGGCGCTGCGGGACTCCCTCGTGGCCGGCATCCGTGCCCGCGTCCCCGAGGCCGTGCTGCGCGGCCCCGAGCCCGGGTCCCCCGAGGACGAGTGGGCGCACCCCACCCGGTTGCCCGGCAACGCGCACTTCACGTTCCCCGGGTGCGAGGGGGACTCCATGCTGTTCCTGTTCGACGCCGCCGGGGTGGCGCTGTCCACCGGGTCCGCGTGCAACGCGGGGGTGCCGCGGGCCTCCCACGTGCTGCTGGCCATGGGCGTGGCCGAGGAGAGCGCCCGCGGCGCCCAGCGCTTCTCCCTGGGCCACTCGAGCACGGCGGACGACGTCGCCGCCGTCCTCGCCGCCGTCACGGACGTCCACTCCCGGGCCAGGGCCGCGGGCCTCTCCGGGCACCTCCCGGGGTTCTCCGCCTAGCGTTCCCCGCGTTCCCGGGCTGCCGGGTCCGCGGGGAATAGCGCCGGGTGCGGGGACGTTGCCGGTACGTCCGGTCCGGGCGAGGTACCGCCCGCGGACCACCACCACACCGACTTCCGTGAAGGGGACACCGTGCGCGTACTGGCAGCAATGAGTGGCGGGGTGGACTCCGCCGTGGCCGCGGCCCGCGCGGTGGACGCGGGGCACGACGTCACCGGCGTGCACCTCGCCCTGTCCCGCACGCCGGGCACGCTGCGCACCGGCGCCCGTGGCTGCTGCACCATCGAGGACTCCCGCGACGCGTGGCGCGCCGCGGAGAAGCTGGGGATCCCGTACTACGTGTGGGACTTCTCGGAGCGCTTCCAGGCGGACGTCGTGGACGACTTCGTGGCCGAGTACGCCGCCGGGCGCACCCCGAACCCGTGCATGCGCTGCAACGAGAAGATCAAGTTCGCGGCCCTGCTCGAGAAGGCGCTCGCGCTGGGCTTCGACGCCGTGTGCACCGGCCACTACGCCAAGGTGGTGGAGGGTGCAGACGGTCACAAGGAGCTGCACCGTGCCGCGGACTGGGCGAAGGACCAGTCCTACGTGCTGGGCGTGCTCACCGCCGAGCAGCTGGAGCACGCCATCTTCCCACTCGCGGAGACGCCGTCCAAGGCGCAGGTGCGCGCGGAGGCGGAGGAGCGCGGGCTGTCCGTGGCCAAGAAGCCGGACTCCCACGACATCTGCTTCATCCCGGACGGCGACACCCGCGGCTGGCTCGCGGACCACATGCAGCTGGACCCCGGGCGGATCGTGGACACCGAGGGCCACGAGCTCGGGGAGCACCGCGGGGCCCAGGCCTACACGGTGGGTCAGCGCCGGGGACTGCACATCGGGCGGCCGGCCCCGGACGGCAAACCGCGTTTCGTCCTGGAGATCCGCCCGAAGACCAACGAGGTGGTCGTGGGTCCGGAGGCGCTGCTCGCGATCGACGTCATGGAGGGCATCCGCCCGTCGTGGGCGGGTCTGCCCCCGCGCGAGGTCGCGGCGCTGGGGGAGCACGCGGACGGCCGTTCGGAGGAGTTCGAGGTCACGGTCCAGGTGCGCGCCCACGGGGATCCCGCCCCGGCCCGGGCGTGGCTCGTCCGTGCCGACGGCGCGTCCCGGCTGTGCGTGCGCCTGGCCGAGTCCCAGCGCGGTGTGGCCCCGGGCCAGACCATGGTGCTCTACCAGGGCACGCGCGTGCTGGGACAGGCCACGATCGACGCCGCGTACGCGGACCGCGTGGGCGTCCCCACCGCCTGACCCGCGCCGCCCGACCCGCGCGGGTGCCCGGGCGCCGGACGCGTTTACAGTGGAGGCATGAGCTCAGCCACCGGCCCCGCGGACCCTGCCGCCGAACACGCGCCCGTCGACCCCGCGGCGAGCAGCGCCGCCCACCGCACCACGGAGACGGCTCTCGAACGGTTGAGTGCGATCCGCGGCACCATCGACAACATCGACGCCGCGCTCGTGCACCTGCTGGCGGAGCGCTTCAAGGCGACCCAGCGCGTGGGCACGCTCAAGGCCGAGAACGACCTCCCGCCGTCGGACCCGGAGCGGGAGAAGGCCCAGATCGAGCGGCTGCGCACTCTCGCGGAGGCCGCGCACCTGGATCCGGAGTTCGCGGAGAAGTTCCTGAACTTCATCATCAGCGAGGTCATCCGCCACCACGAGGCAATCTCGGAGAACCACCAGCGCGGAACGGACGCATGAGCGGGTTCGCCGCCTCCCGGATCACCGCGACCCTGACCCGGGCGCTGCGCGGAACGGACGTCGTCGAGACCTTCACCGTGCTGCGCGGGGAACTGGGCGCCCCGCACCTGGCCGCCGTCCCGCTGCTGCCGGACCGCGGACCGCAGGCCGAGCTCGCCGCACGGACGAGCGCGGTGCTGGACTCGCTGCACGCGGACCGGCAGCCGCACGGCTGGCGCATCACGGGCGTGCCCGGGGACGACTCACGGCAGGCACGCACCCTGCTGGCCAGCGACCTCAACGCGGTCGCGGACGTCCTCGGTGCGGAGTCCGGGGCGGACACGGCACCCGTGTTGTTCTCGCTCCTGGGCCCCGTGTCCCTGGCGGCCACGGTGCACGTGCACAACGGCGAGAAGCTGCAGTCGGATCCCGGCGCGCGGCGGGACCTCGCGCAGTCCTGGTGCGCCGGTGTGGGAGACCTCGTGGCATCCCTGCGCCGCAACACGGACGGGCGGGACGCCGTGCTGGTGGTCCAGGAACCCGAGCTGGAGCGGGTCCTGACCGGCACGATTCCCACCGCCAGCGGCTACCGGACGCTGCGCTCGCTGCCGCAGCAGGAGGTGCGCGGCACCCTCACGGACGCGGTGCAGGCGTGCCGCGCCGCCGGTGCGGCCACCGTGGCCGTGGACACCGGCACCGCCCCCGCGCGCTGGGCGCGGGACGCCGGGGCCCACGCCGCCGTGGTCCGGGTCCCCACCGGGCCCACCGAGCAGTGGGAGCCGCTGGCCGCCCTGCACGAGGCGGGCCTGACGCTGTGCCTCGACTCCGTGCCCGTGACCGGACGCACCCCGGTGCGCTCCTTCGTGGACACGGTGGTGCGGCCGTGGGCCGACCTGGGCATGGACCCGGCCGCCCTGCTGGGAACGGTGCTGGCGCCGTCGGCGGATATCTCCACCCTCGCCCCGCCCGAGCTGGCGGGCGCCCTGGAGCGCCTCACGCGGCTGTGCGGCGCGCTCACGGACGCGTGCAGCGAGGGTTGAGCGCACCGAGGCCGTAGAATCGGCGGAAGGACGCGGGGCGTCGGCCTCGGCCGCCCCCGCAGGGAAGAACGAGGGCGAAAGCGGGCCATGAACGCGAGAATTCTGGTGGTGGACGACGACGCCGCGCTGTCGGAGATGATCGGCATCATCCTGTCGTCGGAGGGTTTCGAGCCCGTGCACTGCTACGACGGCTCGAGCGCGCGCGAGGTGTTCCGCGCCTCGGAACCCGATCTGATCCTGCTGGACCTCATGCTCCCCGGGATGGACGGCATCCAGGTGTGCCAGCAGATCCGCGTGGAGTCGGACGTGCCCATCGTGATGCTCACCGCCAAGTCCGACACAGCGGACGTGGTGCGCGGGCTCGAGGCCGGTGCGGACGACTACGTCCCCAAACCCTTCAAGCCCGCCGAGCTCGTGGCGCGCGTCAAGGCGCGGCTGCGTCCCGCGGAACGCGGCGCCACCCAGGAGATCACGCTGGGGGACATCGTCATCGACGTCACCGGGCACACGGTCACGCGGGCCGGTGAGGAGATCGCCCTGACACCGCTGGAGTTCGACCTGCTGGCCACCCTGGCCCGGTCCCCGCACCAGGTCTTCAGCCGTGACGAGCTGCTGCGGGACGTCTGGGGCTACCCCCACGCCGCGGACAACCGCCTGGTCAACGTGCACGTGCAGCGGCTGCGCTCCAAGGTGGAGCGGGACCCCGAGAACCCCGAGGTGGTGCTGACCGTGCGCGGTATCGGCTACAAAGCGGGCGGGCACGCACATAGATGACGCTGGCCGCAGCGACCCCCACGGCGAAGCCACCGCGCACG
Organism: Kocuria tytonis; assembly: GCF_003226895.2. Classification (GTDB taxonomy): domain Bacteria; phylum Actinomycetota; class Actinomycetes; order Actinomycetales; family Micrococcaceae; genus Kocuria; species Kocuria tytonis. Next base: position 801,495 of record NZ_PNJG02000001.1, on the reverse strand, counting down.
CGCCGCCGCCCCCAACGGTTCCGCAGGCTCCGGCTGGGGCGTCGCGTCCTGTTCCGCCGCTGGCGCCAGTCGCTCCAGTTCCGGGCCATCGCGGTCGCGCTCACGCTGACCTCCGTGGCCTTCCTCGCCACGGGCAGCTTCCTCTCCCACCAGATCGCGAACCGGCTGTTCACCGACCGGCTCGACCAGGTGCTCGAGGAGGCGCGCACGGACATCAGCACGGCGCAGGCCAGCTTCGACGCCTCGGACGCCTCGGACCGCACCGAGGTCCAGGCGCTCATCAACTCCACCCTGGGCAGCCTGAGCCAGGACACGAGCTCCACGGACCACCGCTGGATCCTGATCCCCCTGGACCAGGGCGGCGGCCAGTCCTTCGTGGGGGTGCAGAGCGAGAGCTCGTGGATGACCTCCGCCACGGTGCCCAGGCAGCTGCAGCAGCGCGTGGCCAACGGCGACGGCACGTACTGGCAGCCCGCCTCCGCGCGGATGGCCGAGAACGCCCCGGAGCACCCGGTCATCGTGATCGGTGACGTGGTGCAGCTGAACCAGAACTCCCGCTACGGGCTGTTCTTCGTGTACGACTTCTCGGACCCCCAGGCCACCCTGGACTCCATCCACGCCGTGCTGCTGCTGTCCATGGTGGCGCTGCTGCTGCTCGTGGGCACCATCGTCTGGTACGTCACCCGCGAGGTCGTGCGCCCCGTCTCCAACACGGCCCGGGTGTCCCAGCGGCTCTCGGAGGGGGACCTGGACGTGCGGATGGAGGTGCACGGGACCAACGAGGTGGCGCGCCTGAGCCGGTCCTTCAACAGGATGGCGGATTCCATCCAGACCCAGATCACCCAGCTGGAGCAGCTCTCGTCCATGCAGCAGACGTTCGTCTCGGACGTCTCCCACGAGCTGCGCACCCCGTTGACCACCGTGAAGATGGCCGCGGAGGTGCTCTTCAACGCGCGGGAGGACTTCGACCCCGTCAACCGGCGCTCCGCCGAGCTGCTGCACAACCAGGTGGACCGTTTCGACTCCATGCTCTCGGACCTGCTGGAGATCTCCCGGTTCGACGCCGGCGCGGCCCGGCTGGACATGGCCTCCACCGACATCTTCTCGGTGATCTACGACGTGGTGGAGGCCGCCGCGCCGCTCGTGGTCAAGTCCGGTTCCGAGCTCACCGTGCGCTCCACCCTCACCCGCTGCGTGGTGCAGATGGACCAGCGCCGCATCGACCGCATCCTGCGCAACCTGGTGACCAACGCCCTGGAGCACGGGGAGAGCAGGCCCGTGGACATCTACGTGGCCGCGAACGAGAACTGCGTGGCCGTGGCCGTGCGCGACCACGGGATCGGGATGACCGAGGAGCAGGCCGGGAAGGTGTTCAACCGGTTCTGGCGCGGTGACCCCGCCCGCGCGCGGACCGTGGGCGGCACGGGCCTGGGGCTGGCCATCGCCACGGAGGACACCCGGCTCCACGGCGGCCTCCTGGAGGTCTGGGCCGAGCCGGACAACGGTGCGTGCTTCCGGCTCACCCTGCCCCTGCTGCGCTCGCAGCCGCTGGACCCGGAGCTGCCCAACCCCCTGCCCCTGCCACCCGCCGAGCAGACCGCGGAGTCCACCGCGCGGGTCACGGACACCGGTTCCCTCCAGCTCACGGCACCCGCGGTGCGCCCCGCCGTGGAGCCGCGCACGGGCCAGCTGCTGCTCGTGTTCCCCGGCCCGGGCGACGACGCCGGCGGGACCGGCAGCGCCGAGCGGCCCGGGGGTGCGGGGGGTGCCGGTGCGGACGGCCCCGGTACCGGTGGGCAGGGCGCGGCACACGATGTCGTCGGCGAACCCGGGGGCGCCCCGGAACGCCACCACACCGGGTCCAGCGCCGCGGCGCCCGAGGACGGGACGGAGAAGCCATGAGCCCTCGGAACGTGCAGTCCGGAACCACCGTGGGGTGCGGTTCCCGTACCCCACCACCCGCTCCGGCACGGGAGGTCCCGGGCGCGGCCGGCGGGAGTGCGGCCGGGGCGCCGGAGGTTTCCGCTGCCCGCCGCGGCCGAGTCGACTCCCGGTCCTCGTCCCGGCGGGTCCGGCACGCGAGCATGGCCCTCGTGCTCGTCCTGGGGTTCGGGCTGTCCGCGTGCGGGGCAATGCCCCGGTCCGGGCCGGTGCACAAGGTCATCGAACCCACCGGGCAGTCGCAGCCCAGCGCCATGCCGTTCAACCCGCAGGCCCCCCGCCCGGGAGCCTCCGCCCAGGAGGTCGTGGAGGGCTTCCTGGCCGCGGGTGTGGGAGCGCAGGACGACTACTCGGTGGCCCGGCAGTACCTCACGCCCCAGCTGGCCACCACGTGGAAGCCGGACGCCCGCGTGCTCATCCACTCCGGCGAACCCACCACCGTCCCGCGGCTGAACGAGGGCGAGTTCCGCACCAGCGTGGAGGTCAGCTCGGAGCTGGACGCCGACGGCGTGCGCACCGCCCAGCCCTCGGGCAGCACCCGCGTCCTGGACTTCGCCCTGACCTCGGTGGACGGTCAGTGGCGCATCTCCAAGGCCCCGGACGGTGTCATGGTCCCGGAAGCGGATTTCCCGCAGATCTTCTCGCCCAGCAACCTCTACTTCTACTCGGCGCGCGACAGCAAGCACCTGATCCCGGATCCGCGGTGGTTCGCCAAGCGCTCCACGGCCTCCACCGCCGCCGTGCGCGCCCTCATGAACGGCCCCTCCTCCTACCTGGGGCACGCCGTGGAGAGCGCCATCCCCCAGAGCGCGGCCCTGTCCCGGTCCTCGGTCCCGGTCTCGGGCGGCACCGCGGCCGTGGACCTGAGCCTCGCGAGCTTCGACCCCGCGGACGTGGCGGGTGCGCGCCGGATGGAGCAGCAGCTGCGTGCCACGCTGCGCTCGGTGCCGTCCGTGGAGGACGTGAACCTCACCGTCAACGACGCCCCGGTGGAGACCTCCGGGCGGGAGGGCGGCGACGCCCTGCAGCCCGTCACCGTTCCCAACCGCCAGATCGGGGTCTCGGACAACCAACTGGCGTTCTTCCAGGGCGGTCAGACCGAACAGATCCGGGACATCTCCCTCCCCGAGGGTGCCGTGGTGACCAAGCCCGGGATGGGCGCCGAGGTCGATGTCTTCGGGTTCGTCGACACCGCGGACTCCGCCGTGTACACGGTGGCCCCGGGGGCGCAGCCGCAGCGGCGGTGGGCCGGCACGCGGCCCACCCGTCCGAGCTTCGACCCGCAGGGGTGGGTCTGGGGAGCGGACGCCACCGGCACGGTGCACACGGTGCGGGCGGCGTCGAACGGCAACGGCGAGACCGTGAAGGCGGACTGGCTCAGGGACCGGCACGTGGCGTCCCTGCGGATCTCGCGGGAGGGCAGCCGGGCGCTCGTGGTCACGACCACCGGGGACTCCTCCAAGGCGGTGATCTGGATCGCCGGGGTGGTGCGCGACGACTCGGGCAAGCCCATCGGGCTCGAGAAGGGCAACGCCGTGGCCGCGGACGTGGCCGTGGACACCGCCCAATGGATCGGCGCCGAGGAGTTCGTGACCACGGCACTGAACCAGGACAGCAACGCCCAGCCGCGGCGCTACACGGTGGCCGGTGAGCACGACGACCTGCCCTCCCTCACCGGCGTCACCTCGATCGCCGGCGGCAACGGCCCCGCCGCGGTCTACGGCGCCTCCGACGGACGGCTGTACATGCTCACCGGCAGCTCGTGGGCGCTGCAGAGCGAGAACGTCACGGACACCTCCTTCGCGGGCTGAACCGCCGCCCGCGCGGTGCCGGGACGACGCCGTGCGCAGCGGGCTCCACCTCGTGCCCGGGCTCTGGAGGCGTCGTCCGTCCCGTCGTGAACTGGGTGCATGACGAGAACCACTGGGACAGGACACGGCACCTCGACCCTCGCCCGCTGGGACCGCCGGGCGGCCAGGGTGGGCGCGTGGTGCGCGGACGCCCTCGAACTGGTGCTGCCCGTGACCTGCGCGGTGTGCGGGGAACCGGGCGCCACCCTGTGCCGCGGCTGCCGCATCATGCTGCGGCGCTCCACCGCCCGGCCCGCGGCCGTTCGACCGCCCGGCCCGCTCGAACCCTCCGGGGTGCTCGTCTACACCGCGGGGGAGTACGAGCACGAGCTCGCCGCATGTCTGCTGGCGTACAAGAACGGCGGGCGCACGGACCTCGCGCCCACGCTGGCGGCGGTCCTCTCCGCCGTCCTGGCCGCGGCGGCCCACGACCTGCGCGACCGCACGGGCCCGCTGCACTGGGTGCCCGTGCCCACGAGTGCCCGGGCGCGCCGCCGCCGCTGGTTCGACCCCGTGGCGGACGTCCTCGACGCCGCGGCGTTGCCCTCCGGCACCGAGGTGCACCGTGCGCTGCGGCACCGCGCCCCGGGGCGGGGCGGTGCCGGCGGGGCGCAGAAGACCCGGGGACGCGCCCAGCGGACACGGGCCGTCCGCGGCGTCATGAGGGCACGGGACGTGGCGGGACGCACCTGCGTGGTCGTGGACGACGTCCTGACCACGGGGGCCACCGCCGCCGAGGCCGTGCACCGCCTCGAGCAGGCGGGGGCCCGTGTGCCCGCGGTGGTCACCCTCGCGGGGGTGCGGGCCGCGCGTTCACCCCGGGAGAACGAGGTGATGTCGAATCCTGTTGTCCGTGAATTTCCCCACAGTTTGCCTTAGCGTTGGACCACGGGAAGCACTGAAGGTGTCCCGGGCGGGAGGTTTCGACGTCCCGCGCCATCCTCAAGATGTGGAGGGTCTCATGGAACTGAACATCCAAGGCCGCAACGTCACTTTGCCGGACCGATTCAAGGAATACGTCGAGGAGAAGAGCGAGCGCTTCCAGCAGCTCGGCGACAAGGTCCAATCCATCGAGGTCAAGGTCACCAAGGAGCACGCCTCGTCCGGGCACCAGGGCATGCGGGTGGAGCTCACCGTGGTGGGACGCGGACCCGTGGTGCGCGCCGAGGCGCACAACGACGACAAGTTCGCCGCCTTCGACGAGGCCTACGCCAAGCTCGTGGAGCAGCTGCGCCGGGCACGCGACCGCCGCAAGGTGCACCGCGGAGGACATCAGACGCCGATCGCCGTCCACGAGGCCACCGGATCGCTTCCCGTGGTGCCCACCGCCTCCTTCGAGGGTTTCGGGTCCGAGCAGGAGCTGTCCGAGGCCGAGGACGAGGCCTTCAGCACGGAGTACCCCCTGAGCGATGCACCCACTCCCGTGGAGATCCGGCGCAAGCGGTTCCCCGCCCATGAGATCACGGTGGACGAGGCCGTGGACCAGATGGAGCTCGTGGGCCACGACTTCTTCCTGTTCGTGGACAAGGAGACCCGGGAGCCCTCCGCCGTCTACCGCCGCAAGGGGTGGGAGTACGGCGTGATCAGTCTCAGCACCGACGGCCGTTCCGAGGATGAGAAGGCCCGGGCCTACCAGGCGGACGCCGCTTCCTAAGCGGAACAGCCCGCCGCGCCGTGCGGCGCGCGCACGAGCGGGTCCCGCGGCGACGTCGCGGGGCCCGTTCCCCTGCCAGGGTCGCGCCCAGGCTGTCTCACGTACACTGTCCGACGGTGCACCCCCAGTTGGTTCCGGTGCCCACCACTTGATCTCGGAGGAGCGAACACACGTGGCGTCATTCCTGGAAACGGTTCTCCGCACGGGGGACAAGCGCGTCCTGAAGCGGCTGCGGACCTACGCGGACGCCGTCAACAGCCTCGAGGACGGTTTCAAGGAACTCTCCGACGCCGAGCTGCGCGCGGAGACCGACTCCTTCCGGGAGCGGATCGCGGACGGCGAATCCCTGGACCGGCTGCTGCCCGAGTCCTTCGCGGCCGTCCGTGAGGCGGCGTCGCGCACCCTGGGCCAGCGCCACTTCGACGTGCAGATCATGGGTGGTGCGGCGCTGCACCTGGGCTACATCGCCGAGATGAAGACCGGTGAGGGCAAGACCCTCGTGGCCACCGCTCCCGCGTACCTCAACGCGCTCGCCGGCAAGGGCGTGCACGTGGTGACCGTCAACGACTACCTGGCCGAGTACCAGGCCAACCTCATGGGTCGCGTGTACCGCTTCCTGGGGCTCGAGACGGGTGTGATCCTCGGCGGTCAGGAGCCTGCCGTCCGCCGCGAGCAGTACGCCGCGGACATCACCTACGGCACGAACAACGAGTTCGGCTTCGACTACCTGCGCGACAACATGGCGTGGACCGAGGACGAGCTCGTGCAGCGCGGTCACAACTTCGCGATCGTGGACGAGGTGGACTCCATCCTCATCGACGAGGCCCGCACCCCGCTCATCATCTCGGGCCCCGCGTCCGGTGAGGCCAACCGCTGGTACCGGGAGTTCGCGACCGTCGTGCAGAAACTCGATGCCGAGACCGACTACGAGGTGGACGAGAAGAAGCGCACCGTGGGCGTGCTGGAGCCCGGGATCGAGAAGGTCGAGGACTGGCTGGGCATCGACAACCTCTACGAGTCCCAGAACACGCCGCTGATCGGGTTCCTCAACAACGCGATCAAGGCCAAGGAGCTGTTCCGCAACAACAAGGACTACATCGTGGCGGGCGGTGAGGTGAAGATCGTGGACGAGCACACGGGCCGTGTGCTCGCGGGGCGCCGGTACAACGAGGGTGTCCACCAGGCCATCGAGGCCAAGGAGGGCGTGGAGATCAAGCCCGAGAACCAGACCATGGCCACGATCACCCTGCAGAACTACTTCCGGCTCTACGACAAGCTCTCCGGCATGACGGGCACGGCCCAGACCGAGGCCGCGGAGTTCATGAACACGTACGAGATCGGTGTGGTGGCCATCCCGCCGCACCGCGGGATCGCCCGCGAGGACAAGCGGGACGTGGTCTACAAGAACGAGGCCACCAAGTACGCGGCCGTGGTCCGGGACATCGAGGAGCGCCACGAGAAGGGCCAGCCGGTGCTGGTCGGCACGGCGTCCGTGGAGAAGTCCGAGTACCTCTCCCGGCTGCTGGCCAAGCGCGGTGTCCGCCACGAGGTCCTCAACGCGAAGAACCACGCGCGGGAGGCGGCGATCGTGGCACAGGCCGGGCGCAAGGGCGCGGTCACGGTGGCCACGAACATGGCCGGTCGCGGCACCGACATCATGCTCGGCGGCAACGCGGAGTTCAACGCCGTGGAGAAGATGGCCGAGCTGGGACTGGACCCGGAGCGCGACGCCGAGCAGTACGAGGCCCGCTGGCCCGAGGTGCTCGAGGCGTGCGAGGCCGCCACGCGCACCGAGCACGAGGAGGTGCTCGCGGCCGGCGGTCTCTACGTGCTGGGCACCGAACGCCACGAGTCCCGCCGGATCGACAACCAGCTGCGCGGTCGCTCGGGCCGGCAGGGAGACCCCGGCGAGTCCCGGTTCTACCTCTCGCTCTCCGACGACCTCATGCGCCTGTTCAACCCGGGGGCGGCCCAGCGTCTGATGGCCATCGCCCCGGACGACGTCCCCGTGACGGGCCGGCTCATCACCTCCGGGATCGCGAACGCGCAGAACCAGGTGGAGGGCCGCAACGCGGAGCAGCGCAAGAACGTGCTGAAGTACGACGACGTCCTGAACCGGCAGCGCGAGGTCATCTACAAGGACCGCAAGCGGATCCTCATGGGCGACGACATCGAGGACCAGATCCGGCAGTTCACGGAGGAGGTCATCACCTCCACCATTGCCGAGCGCACGGGCAAGGGCCATCCCGAGGACTGGGACCTGCCCGCGCTGTGGGAGGCGCTGCGCGCGATCTACCCCATCTCCCTGACCCCCGAGGAGGTGCTGGAGGAGGCGGGTGGCCGTCCCCGTCTCACTGCGGACTTCCTCCAGGAGCAGATCCTCTCCGACGCCACGGTGATCTACCAGGAGCGCGAGGACGAGCTCGGTGCGGAGGCCATGCGCAACCTCGAGCGCCGCGTGCTGCTCTCGGTCATCGGCCAGCGCTGGCCCGAGCACCTGTACGAGATGGACTACCTCAAGGAGGGCATCGGGCTGCGCGCCATGGCCCAGCGTGATCCGCTCGTGGAGTATCAGCGGGAGGGCCACGCCATGTTCCAGGACATGATGGCGGCCATCCGCGAGCAGACCGTGGTGACTCTCTTCAACCTCGAGGTCCGCAGGCAGCGCACGGGGGCCGACGGCGGAGCCGTGGAGCTCACCACGCCGCAGCGTCCCGCGTTCCTGCAGTACACGGCACCCGACGAGGACGGTGAGCCGCAGGCCGCCGTGGAAACCGAACCGGCGGGTGGACCCTCCGGCCGTTCGGCCGCGAACGGCGGCGGGACGGCGACGACCGGATCCTCGGCCGCCACCGCCGATTCCGGGGCCGACGGCTCCGCCCGGGCGCCTGGCACATCGGCCACGGACGGTTCCGACCCGGACGAGCAGTCCGCCGGGGAGGGCGTCAACAGGGCGCAGCGCCGCGGCAAATCCGCGAAGAGCGGTTCCAAGTCCAAGCGGGGCAAGCGCCGCTGAGGCGTCCGCGGTGGCGGGTCACCCGACCTCCAGGTGGGTGACCCGCCACTGCCGTGCCACCCGTTCGATGCGCAGCGCCACGGCCCGGGCACGCGTGGCCTCGTCCACCACCAGGGACGCCTCGTAGCACCCCGGTGCGGGGCTGCACATGCGGATGCGGCGGATGCGCGCGGCGCGGTGCACCTCGAACACCGCGCGACGCTCGGGGCACTGTTCCTGGACGAGCTTGAGCATGGCCGCCCGCTGGGTGAAACGTTCCACGACCTCCGGGTCCGTCCACCGCGACAGCTGCGACGCCGGCCGGGTCCCGGCCAGGATCTCCACGGCGGCCTGCCCGATGCTGCGGGCGATCGCACCCACCCGTTCGGCCTCGTTCCTGCCCGAGAGGGCGGCCGCAGAACGGTCCTCGCGCCAGGTGTACCCGCCGACGGGTGTGCGGGGTGTGGATTCGGGAACGGTGATGGTCATGAGGTGCTCCTTCGTGCTCGTGGTGTTCCGGATCGTCCGGTGCGTCGGGTCCGGGTCCGACGTCGTCATCTCGGCCGCCGCCGTGGCCGCGCTCGCCGCGGCCTGTTCCGGGGGACGCAACCCGCGGGGCGGCCACGGTGGCTCCGTGCCGCGGCACTCCGATCGGGCCCGGTCCCGCAGCCGACGCGGTCTCACGGCGTGGACCCGGCGGCGTCGAGCAGCTGCGGTGGTACGCGCAGCTGGTCCCCGGGGCGGATCAGGTCCCCGTCCTGGGCGAGCGTGTTGTGCTCGAGCCATGAGGGCAGATGCCGGCACACGGCGTCGTCCGTGGCGCCCGGACCCAGCAGCCCCGCGGTGAGATCCCAGAGGGTGTCCCCGCTCAGCACGGTGACGGTGCCCTCGATGACGCGTTCCCGTGCCGGGAGGTTCTCCCGGATCCCTGACGGCGGCGCAGCCGCTGCGCTCGCGCTCTCCGGCCCGGGGATCGTGGTGCCCGCAGGGCTGTCCGCCCGGGCGCTCGGCGGTGCGCCGTCCCGAGGGGCAGCCGCAGCCCCCGACGACTCCGGAATCCCGGAGACCAACGGGCCGGTGGCGGGATCTCCCGCCCCGGGCGCGGCGGACGACGGCGCCGCGGGGCCGGGCGTCGACGCCCCGGTTCCGTCCGTGCCTGCGCCGGTGCCGGTGCCTGTGCCCGGTGTTCCGGCGGACCCACCGGTGCCGTCGGCGAGCTGCTCCGTCCCGGTGGCCGGTGGGCCCCAGAACGGGTCGGGCGCGGCGTCGTCTGCGTGGGCCGGGGCCGCGGTGATCAGCTGGGCCCCCACGAGGGCAGCGGCCGTGCGGGCCACCAGTGCGGGTGTGAGGCGTCCCGCCCACTGCTCGAGTCCCGTCCAGCGGCATCGCCGGGCCACGGTGGCGACGGAAAGCATCAGCAGACCGCCGATCCACCATCCCGCCGCCACCAGGCATGCCCCCGCCGCGAGCACCGCGATCGCGAGTTCGGGATCGGTCCCGGCTCCCGTGCTCCGCAGCCGGTGGACGTGGGTCCATCCGAGCGCACCGGCCGATGCCGCCAGCAGGGGCACGGCCAACCACGCGGCTCCCGTGCGGGCCGGGACCCGGCGGTCGCGCAGCTCCTCATGTGGCATCTTTACCTCCTGATGATGTTATTTGATGTTGTTTGGCGTTTTTTGATCATGCGCTCCCCGAGGGCGTGAGTCAATGACCGATGCGAAGACATGGAAGGGCCCGTCACGTTCCGCGGGCCCACTGCGAATCGCCGTAGCGTGTGGCCAGGAGTGCCGCCGTCGAAGGGCGGTGCGGCGGTGCAGCGGGGCGCGCGGCAATGTGGTGGGGAGACACCGACCCCGCGCCGCCGGAGCACGAGAGGACTGCGCGATCGGCACGTGGGGGCACCGCGCGACCGTTCGGATGACGGCACGACGGGGAGGACGAGCAGTGCGGTGGGACGAGCTCTTCGAGGACATGGAGGCGCAACTGGCGCAGGCGCGTGTGCGCGAGCTCGAGCAGGAGGCGGTGGAGACCGCACGCGCGGAACTGTCCCGGCTCACGCTGCTCGAACGTCTGGCCGCGCATCGTGAGGGCTCGGTGCGGCTGCGCCCGTCCCGGGGAGACACCCTGGAGGGCACCCTGGCGGACGTGGGTGCGGGGTGGGTGGTGGTGCGCGAACGGCACCTGCAGCACCTGGTCCCGCTGCACAGCGTGGTCTGGTGGGAGGGGCTGCCGCGGCGTTTCGAGGTGCTGCCGGAGACCGCCACGATCCGCCGGCTGGGCATGGGACACGTCCTGCGCGCGCTGAGCACGGCACGGGTGCACGTGCGCGTGGTGCTGCAGGACCAGGCCGGTCACGGGGAGCTCGAGGGAACGGTGGATGCCGTGGGTCAAGACTTCTTCGACGTGGCCGTGCATCCGCAGGACCAGTTCCGACGACGCCGCGCGGTCACCTCGGTCCGCACCGTGGCGTTCCCCTCCGTGGCGCTCGTCTCGTCCCTGGACGCGGGATGACTCAGTGCAGGGTGCCCTCCCGCACGGCGTGCTGGGTGCGTTCGTAACCCTGCTGGATGTACTCCTCCAGCTTCACCTTCTCCACGCGCCACTGGCCTCGGCCGCCCACCTGGATGGCCGGCAGCTCACCGGAGCGCACCATGGCACGAGCCTGCGGGACGGAGATCGAGAGGATCTCGGCCACGTCCGCGAGGGTGAGGAATCGCTGCTGGGACATACCGGCGCATCACTTCCTTGGATGGGTTTCGATGCTGTTTCATGTGGCTCCGACCTTCATTGTCCCATGTGGGGCGCCGACACGGTGATTGTCCACAGGGGTCGCGGTACATGGACCCGTGGCCACCTCCGTCCACATGACGCCAGTCACACTTTCCGCGGCATCCCGGAACGGGGCACACTCGGTGGGGACCGGCGGGGACCGGTGACTCGGGGGAAGGGCACGGAGGATGACAGGTTCGACATCGCAGGAGCGCGCTGCGCACGGGGTCACCGCGGCGGCGCGGTTGCGCAAACCCTCCTGGCGGGATCCGCGCCTGCTCGTGGGGCTGCTGCTGGTCCTGCTGTCCGTGCTGGGCGTGATCCTGCTGGTGGCCACCGCCAACCGCAGCGAGCCCTACTACGTGGCCGCGGAGGACCTCTCCGTGGGCCAGCGGATCACGGCGGAGAACCTCACCACCGTGGACGCCCACCTGCAGGATGCGTCGTCGCAGTACCTTCCCGGCGGGCAGGCGCTGCGGGAGGACGCCGTGATGACGCAGCGCGTGGCCCGCGGCCAGCTGCTGCCCGCGGCGGCCGTTGGCACCGCGGACGCCCTCGATCGCACGCCCGTGGGGATCGCCCTGGAGACCCCCGTGCCGGCGCAGGCCGGCCCGGGGACCCACGTGGACGTGTGGGTGGCCCGCCCCAAGCCCACCGGGCGCGGTTACCTGGAGCCGAGGAAACTGGTCACGGCGGCGGAGATCGCACGCGTGGACACCACGGACACGGCCCTCGGGGGATCCGGCGGCGTCACCGTCCACGTCCTCGTCACCCGCTCGCAGGTGGGCCCGCTCGTGGACGCGCTCGGCAACGACGCCAAGGTCACGCTGGTGCCGAACACCACCGGGGGCGGTTCGTGAGCCTCTCAGTGGTCACGCTGGGCCCGAGCACGTGGCCGCTCGTGGACCGGCTCGAGCGGCTGCACGGTGAGGTCACCGTGGTGCGCCGTTGCCTGGACCTGTCCGAGCTGCTCGCGTGCTCCCACACGGGCATGGCGCACGTGGCGCTCGTGGCGGAGGGCGCCGAGGAGCTCACCGCGAGCCTCCTCGACCAGCTGGAGAGCAACGCCCTGCGTGTCCTGGTGGTGGCGGGCCACGACGACTCCCGTCTCGCGGCGCTCGGGGTGGCCTCGGTGCCCGCGGACGTCACGGGGCAGGAACTGTCCCGGCAGGTGACCCGCACGGCGCACGCACCGCGGCGGCAGCCGCCCCGCGGGGCCGTCCCCGGCCTCGACGACGCGCGGGGTTCCCTCCGCGGTGCGGTGCCACCGGCGGGGGAGCGGACGGCGTCGGCCCCGGGGACGGAGCGCGCAGCCCGGGACGACGACGGGGCGCCCCGCCCCGATACCGGGGGACCGGGGCGAGGGGACGACCCCGCCTCCGCCCCAGCGCGCCGCATCGGCGGAACGGGCGGGGCTGCGACCCGGGGTGAAGGGCCTGTGGCCGGCGGACCACCGCGTGAGGACCGGCCGTCCGGCGGGGACGGCGGCCCGTCCGCCGTCGGCGTCGAGGAGGGGCCCACCTGGGAACCGGACGCACACGCAGGGTCGGGTTCACCGGAACCGGAAGCCGTGCCGCACCGCGTGGTCGCCGTGTGGGGGCCGGCAGGAGCGCCGGGACGCACGGTGACCGCGATCAACGTCGCGGCGGAGTCCGCGCTGCTGGGCCGCCGCGTGCTGCTCGTGGACGCGGACACCTATGCCGCGTCCGTCGCGGCCAGTCTGGGAATGCTGGACGAGGCGGCCGGGCTGGCGCAGGCCTGCCGGTTGGCGGACCAGGGCAGGCTGGATGCCGACGGGCTGCGGCGCTGCGCCACGGCGGTGTCTGTGGCCGGTGGCTCGATGGACGTGCTGACCGGCATCACCCGTCACGACCGCTGGCCCGAGCTGCGCAGCTCCGCGCTGGAGCTCGTCCTGGACCGGGCGCGCGAGGACTACGACCTCGTGGTCGTGGACACCTCCTTCAGCCTGGAGTCGGACGAGGAGATCAGCGCGGACTTCATGGCACCCCGGCGCAACGCCGGCACGCTCGGTGCCGTGGCGGCCGCGGACACGGTGATCGCGGTGGGGGCGGCGGACACCCTGGGGGTCCCCCGCATGGTCAAAGCGCTCCCCGACCTGCTGGACGCCGCACCCGACGCCCACGTGGTGGTGATGATGAACAAGCTGCGCGCGGCCGCGGCGGGTCGCGCGGCGGGCGCCGCCGTGACCGAGGCCTGGAACCGGTTCTCCCCGGGACAGCGCATCGCGCACACGCTCACCTGGGACCCGGGGACCTGCGACGACGCACTGCTCGCGGGTGCCGTCCTGGCCGAGACGGCAGCCCGCAGTGCGCTGCGTCAGGAGTTCACCGCGCTCGCGCGCATGGTCGGTCGTGCGGGCGACCCGGCCGGGGCTGCGGCAGCAGGCGCGGGGGCCACGGACGAGCCCGCGGTGGGTACTAGGCTGGGGCGTCGGATGGGCGCGTGGTTGCGCCGCGGGTGATCGTGGGAAAGTGAGCGTGGCATGGCCTTCACAGACCCCCTGCGTTCGGTGCCGGACTTCGACGCCGGGGACGCCGAGTGGCTGCACCTGCTGGTGGGGGACTGGCAGCTGCTGGCGGACCTGGGTTTCGGGGACCTGCTGCTGTGCTTCCCCCGGGCGGTGGTCGCCGCGGCGGAGAGCCCCACGGGACAGCCGATCCCGGAGGAGGGCAGCGAGTTCCTGGTCCTGGCCCACGCCCGGCCCACCACCGGGCCCACGGCCTACCAGAAGGACATGGTGGGTGAGCTCGTGGGCGGGGCGGCCGCGAGCACGCTGCGGCGCGCCTGGGTCGATCACCGCATCGAACGGGCGTCTCTTTCGGAGTGGTCCAGTGTGGCGTCCCGCTCGGTGACGCTCGTGCCGCTTGTGCGCAACGGGCGGACGATCGCGGTGGTCAGCCTCACCGCGGATCCGCAACGGGACCGGCTGCCCTCCCGCATGGAGCTGGTGTACCGGGAGTCCGCCGCGGACCTGCTGCGCATGGCGAACCAGGGAACATGGCCGGACTTCGCGGTGCGCAGCGACTCCCGCCGCGGCGCACCGCGCGTGGGGGACGGGATGCTGCGGCTGAACGCGTCCGGCGCGGTGGAGTTCTGCTCCCCGAACGGGTTGTCCACCTTCCGGCGGCTGGGGCTGCAGGGCGACCTCACGGGGCAGAACCTGCTGCGGGTCGCACGCGAGCTGCCCCTGAACGCACCCGGCGTGGACGAGACGCTGGCGCCCGTGCTCGCGGGCACGATGCCGTGGCGGGCAGAGCTCTCGGGGGTCGCGGCCTCCGCGACCCTGCGGGCGATCCCGCTGCGGCAGGGCGCCGAACGCACCGGTGCCCTGCTGCTGTGCAGAGACGTCACCGAGCTGCGCCGCCGTGATCTGCAGCTCGTGTCCAAGGACGCCACCATCCGCGAGATCCACCACCGGGTGAAGAACAACCTGCAGACCGTCTCGGCACTGCTGCGGCTGCAGTCGCGGCGGATGCACTCGGAGGAGGGCAGGAACGGGCTGCGGCACGCCATGCGCCGGGTGAGCTCCATCGCGCGCGTGCACGAGTCCCTCTCGCACGAGATCTCCGAGGACGTGGACTTCGACGAGCTCATCAGGCACCAGGTCAAGCTCGCCGTGGAGACGGCTTCCGAGGGGCAGCAGGTCCAGACCGAGGTGCACGGGAGCTTCGGACGCCTGCCGTCCAAGAGCGCGACGTCCGTGGCGCTCGTGGTCAACGAACTCGTGGCCAATGCGGTGGAGCACGGGCTCCGCGACCGGGACGGCACCGTGGAACTGGCCGTGACCCACCGCGAGAACGAGGTGAGCGAGTCCGGGGATGCCTGTCGCGTGGTGGAGATCACCATCCACGACGACGGGCGGGGCATGGGGGACGCCGTCATCGAGGAATCCGGTGTCAGCGCCTACCGCCCCCCGTCCGAGGGGGAGGGCCTGGGGATGCAGATCGTGCGCACACTGGTGGCCAGCGAGCTGCGCGGGAGCATCCGGTGGCAACCCGGTGCCGAGGGGGGCACGAGTGCCGTGATCACCGCCCGGTTCCCGCAGCAGCCGCTGTCCGGGCGGCGCTGAGCCGCGTGCCCGGTGGCACCGCCCCGGTGGGTGGTACGACGACGGCCCGCGAGCCGCTCGGGGGAGCGGTCCACGGGCCGTCGTGCCAGCGTGTTCCCGGCGGTCAGGAAGCCCGGCGTGCGCGTGCGGCGCGGCGCTTGAGGGCGCGGCGCTCGTCCTCGCTCATGCCGCCCCACACACCGGCATCCTGGCCGGACTCGAGGGCCCACTGCAGGCACGTGTCCATGACCTCGCACGTGCGGCACACGGCCTTGGCCTCCTCGATCTGCAAGAGGGCAGGACCCGTGTTGCCCACGGGGAAGAACAGTTCGGGGTCTTTCTCCAGGCAAGCTGCGCGACTACGCCAATCCATGACGATGAGACCGCTCCTTTCAGGTTCGGGGTGTGTCGATCCGGGGGCATCCCGAGGGAGGCGACGGTCGGTCGCGGCGGGAGAACCGGGGGTTTGACACAGAAAAGGCCCGGAAGATCGGGCCTTTGGGGATCTGTTAGTAGTTTCCCACGTAAACACAGCGTAAACAAGAGTCTGAGCGGTACATCACACCCGGGCGCCGGCCGGACCGCCCGATGTCTCGGGTGCTCCCGCGGGGCCGGCCGGCGGTGCTCCTCACTACAGTGGTGCTGTCCCCGCCACTGCTCGAAAGGTCCCGTCCATGATGGCTTCCTCCGCCCGATCCGACTCCGGCGGCACCCGCCCGTGGACCGCCTCGGTGGTGAGTGTCCTCGTGGGGGTGGAGGCCGTGGCGCTGCTGGTTGCGGCCCTCGCCCTGTTCGCGTCGCTGTTCTCGAGTCACGTCCTTCCCGTGGCGGGCATCGTCTTCGGAACCGTGGTGCTGGCCGGCGGTGCGCTCTGGCTCGCCGCCGCGGCCCGGGGTGCGTGGAGCGGACGGCGCTGGCCGCGAGCCGCTGTCCTGGTGTCCCAGGCGTTCCTGCTGATCATCGGGTTGTCCTTCCTGCAGGTCGCGCTGGGGGCATGGGGGATCGTGGCCGCGGTGATCGCGGTGGTGACCATCCTGTGCCTGTTCGCACCGCCCACGATGGTCTGGATGCACCGCACGCGGGACGATCCCGCTCGGTGACCCCGTCGGTGCCCTCACGCACCTCGGCCTGTGGCGGGGGTCGGGCAACCGCCCCGCGGGGCCGGGGTCTGCACGGGTTGCGCATTGCCGCGCCGCAGCCAGAAGCCCCGCCCCGGTGGGCCACCCATCCCCTGTCCCGTGAGTGACACCCCGAACATGTCGCCGTCGAAGCTGCGGCGCGGGCGCAGCAGCAGGGTGTCCGACTGCTGCCGCCACGCGGACAACGGTGGGAACGAGACGGGCAGGGAGTCCGTGAGCTGAGCGCTGAGGATCACGCGGCCGCCCGGCAGCCGCCACTGCGGCACCGACGCGCCGCGAGGACCGTGTGGCGGGTCGGGGACGGGAGGTCGCGGGTCCCACGTCGCGGCCAGCGCGCGGAGGACGTCGGGAGGCAGGCGGTCCGCGTCGTCGATCACCACGGTGGTGGGGTGTTCCGCGTTCGACAGCGGTCGGAGCAGCGCACGGACCTCCTCCACGGTGCGGGGGTGCACCCTGAGGACGCGGTGCGGTGCCACGCCGCGCACGCCGTCCGACTCCGTGCGGCGAGCGTCCACACCGGGCATGGTGATGACCGGCGGCTCGAGCCCGCTCCGGGTGCCCGTGCGTGCCTCCGTGCGGCGGGCGTCGTGGTCCCGGCCGCCGCCGCCCGATGGGTGGCGGCCCGGCTCGACGGATGGCCGCCCCAGGCAGTCCTGCGCCCATTCCAGGAACGAGGTGCGCCCCGACCGTGCGGGGCCGGTGACCAGCAGCGTGGACCCGGGGCCCCAGGGGTGCACTGCGGGCTCGCCCTCCGCCGTGACGCCCACGGGCAGGCCACCGAGGTCTTCCTCCGGAGCGGACCAGACGGCGGGGAGGGGGAAGGAGCGCGGCCACGATGCGGATGCGAGCGCCGTCGCACGTGGATCCGCAGGCGGCACGGCCCTGCCCCGAGGCGGGTGATCCGGCGGTTGCCGCGTCGGATCCGGGCGGCACGCCCCGGCCGCCGGCAGCCACCCCTCCGCGAGCTGCACCACGGCGGACGGGTCCGCGTGGCGGTGCACGTCGGGAGGGGCACAGCGCCGCGCCGCGGGCCCGGTGAGAGCGGCGCGCTGGGCCTCAGGGGTGAACGGTGGCAGGCGCGGCCAGTGCAGGAGCGCGTCCGCGCTCTGCTCGCCGGGGAAGTAGAGCCGGTTCGGACCCAGGTGCGAGCCACGTCCGGACACGAGGTGGCGGTCCCCGGCGACCACCGCGGACAGCCCCCGGTCCGCTCCGGAGCCCAGGAGGGCCAGCAGGTCGTCCTCGAGGTGGGCCCAGGTGCCGCCGCGCAGGACCTGGGTGCAGCGGTCCCAGTCGTCCACCGCGAGGACGGCGAGTTCGCCGGTGCCGCGCGGATCCGCCGGGTGCTGCTCCAGGTGGGAGCGCAGCAGCCCGATCATGCGGGACACGTCCGCGGGACACTCCGCCCGGGCCCATCCGCGAACCGCTCCGTGCGCCGCCGTCCCGTCCGCGGTGACGAGATCCGCCACTGCCCGGCCCGACGCGGACAGGACGTACACCGCCACACCGGGGAGCGCCGGACCGGCGGGCTCGTCGGCACCGCCCCACCTCGCGCACCGGTTCACCACGGAGGCAAAGCTGTCTCGCACCATCGAGGGCCGCCCGACGAGGACGAGGGGACCGTCCTGCCACGGCCACCACACGGCTCGACCGCTCCAGTGCGCCGCGGGACTCTCCGCCTCCCCCAGATCCACCGCGCGGCCGGACACGGGTTCCGGGGCGCCCCGGCGGGACAAACCCGGGGGCACGGCCCTGTCCGAGACGGTGCCGGAAGCCCCCGGAGCGGCCGGGCCGGGGCGCTCTGCTCCCGGGGAGGTCCAGATCCGCACGACGTCCCGTACCGCGTGCGAGACGCCGCCCCTGAGCGACGGGATGGGGCTGGAGCCCGGATGATCCCCGCTGCCGAGCACCGCGGCCGGTGCGACCGGCGGGAGGAACCGCAGGACGAGATCCTCGGGCTCGGGCGCAGTCATCCGGGTCAGGACGGCGCACTGCACCTCCACCGGGGGACCGGCACCGCGGTCCAGGAAGCCGCGGCCGGGCACGGTGACCGGGATGCGCGCAGCCACGGGACTGCCGATGACGTCCACGGAGTCCTGCTCCGTGCGCACCCGCAGGCACAGGGCCTGGGAGATGTTGGCCCGCACGTCCGCCGGGAGGGCACCCTGCGGGCGCTGCGTGGCCAGCACCAGGTGGACGCCCAGAGAGCGGCCCACGGTGGCGATCACCGCCAGCTGCTCGGCCGCCCGGGGGAACGAGTCGGTGAGCATCTTCGCCTCGTCCACCACCACCACGAGTTCCCGGATCGGGGTCCGAGCCCCCGCGGCGTGCAGCAGCTGCCTCATGTCCTGGCAGCCGTGCGACGTGAGGACGCGCTCGCGGCGCTGCAGCTCTGAACGGAGGAACACGAGGGCGCGTTCCACCTCGTCCGGTCCGAGGTCCGTGAGAAGCGTGTGCACGTGGGGCAGGCCGGTCAGGGGGGCCAGTGCGGCGCCGCCCTTGAAGTCCACGAACACGAACTCCAGCCGGGCCGGGGAGAACTCGCGCGCGAGACCCGCCACCAGGGTCCGCAGCACCTCGGACTTCCCGCACCCCGTGGTGCCGGCGATCAGCAGGTGCGGGTTCTCGTCGTCCAGGACAATGCGCTCCACCCCGGCGCGGGACACCCCGATGAGGGTCCCCAGACTCCGACCGCCGGGGCGGGAGGGGCGTGGGACCGGGGCTCCGGGGGCGGCGTCGGGCCCGGTGCGTTCCGCGGCACCACCGACGGTGCTCAGGAGGTCACCGCTCCCCACGGTGCGCGGCAGCTCACCGCTTCCCCCGGCACCGTGCGCACCCCGGGCACCGGCCCACCGCCGCCACGCGGCGATGGCCCCGGCGGCCGTGCCGCGGGTCACCGTGTCCGGGAGCAGCTTTACGCTGGTGCGCTGCTCCTGCGCGGAGAGTCCCGGAACGGCCCGGGACGAGTGGCAGCTGAGCCGCAGCAGCCCCGACACCTCGGTGACCACGGCGTCCGCGTCTTCGGGAGCCGCGCCCCGCACGACGACGATGCGCGCCACCCCCGCGCGCCTCGGCCGGTGCGCGGCGTCCTCGGGCGTCAGGACCTCCAGAGCGGTGAGTGCGCCGCACGACTCGGGGAACACCGAGCAGGCGTCACCCGGGACGGTCGGGGGCCCGGCGGCCAGGGGAGCTCGCCAGTCCAGGCCCGGCGACACGGACAGTCGGGACAGCGCGCCGGGGCCCGTGAACAGCTGCACCGCGAGGCAGTTGAGCACCCCGGACGCGAGCACCGGATCCAGCGCCAGGGTCAGTTCGGGGAGCTGGGTGAGGTCCAGCAGGACCGGTGCGCGCTCGTGGGTGACGGCTCCCACCGAGACCCCTCGGCCGACGGCGAGCTGCGCCACGCGCGTGCCGTGTCCCAGCCGCACCCACGCCGGCCGTTCCGTGTCGCCCCGGCCCGACGGCGACTCGGCAGGATGCCGCACGGCGCCCGCTCCAGCCGGCTGCAACGGGGCCGCCCCGGGCTGCGACGCGGCGCCGTGGTGGGCGACGGCAAGCGCCCGGCAGCGCTCGATGGTCTCCGCGGCGGAGGGCGCGGCGTGCTCGCAGCGGCGCAGGTCCCGCTCCAGGGCGGCGGCCAGGCGACGTCGCTGCTCCGCGCGGGCCCCGCGGTCACCGGCCCACCCCGCGGCGGAGGTGAGTGCACCGAGCGCGCTGAACACCAGGAAGAACCACCAGTGGGTGACCACCGCGATGCCGATCCCGGCCACCAGCGGCAGCAGTCCCGTGATCATGGCGAGTCGTGCCCGCCTGTGGGCGGCGGTGTCCACGGAGAGCGGGTGGGCCGGGTCGGCCTCGCGGGCGGTGAAGCCGGACGGGATGCCGGCCGGATCCGGCCACGTGGAGCGCGGGCCGATCCCGCCGGAGTGTTCGCAGCGCAGCCACGCGACGCGGTCCGCGCGGCCCACCCGCAGGACATCGCCGTGCCCGAGACTCGCACCGCCCGGGTGCACGTGGACACCCGAGTGGTCCACGAGCAGCGGGACACCCGAGCCGCACCCGGTGTGCCCGGGGGACAGGGCGGGTTCCTCTGCCCGCAGCTCGAGGACGTGGTTCCCGCGCGGCAGGGGCAGGCGCGTTCCCACGCCGGTGCCCGCAACGCTCACGAGGGACGCGGCGTCGTCCGGTCCACCACCGGGACCCGTTCCGCAGGGGGCGGGATCGCGGCCGTCCGCGGCGGACACTGCCGCCTCGTTCTCCGCCGACTGTCGGGCACCGGGGGC
Organism: Kocuria tytonis; assembly: GCF_003226895.2. Lineage (GTDB taxonomy): Bacteria > Actinomycetota > Actinomycetes > Actinomycetales > Micrococcaceae > Kocuria > Kocuria tytonis. The sequence goes on along the minus strand of NZ_PNJG02000001.1, from coordinate 780,798 downwards.
GGCATCCGTGCGGGTGGGGTGCAGCATCACCGTGGCGCCGTCCGTCACGGGCGGCTCACCCACCAGGGTGTCCGCGAGCGGGCGGCCCGCCACGAATGCGATGTGTCCCCCTCCCACCCGGCGTGCCAGCTCGGCCGCCAGCACCGAGCCCGGTGTGCCGGACGGGGCCGTCAGATCTGCGGGGTGGGACGTCTCGGACCCCAGCCACGCCACGTGCAGTGACAGGTGCATGGCCCCAGCCCACCCGTTCCGGGCGGCGCGGCACAGGACGGGGACCCGGGCGGTGGACGGGCACACTCCCGCGTGCGGCCGCGGTGCCGCCGTGCAGTGCGCTCGCCGTGCGGGATGCCCAGGGGGAGCCCATGGGGAGCCCATGCCCGTCACCCAGACAGTCGTGAGACAGTGAGGCCCATGAAATCCCACAAGGTGGTCATCGTCAGCCGCATCTTCCTGCCCGAGCCGGCGGCCGCGTCGTTCCGGCTCGCCGCCCTGGCCAGGGGGTTCGCGGCGGAGGGTGCTCAGGTCACGGTGCTGACCACGGAGCCGCCCCGGAGCATGGCCGCAGCCGACGTGGACGAGCCGTACCGCATCGTGCGGGTCCCGGTGCTGCGGGACGGCGAGGACTACGTGCGCGGGGTGGCCCAGTACCTCAGTTTCGACGTCCAGGCCTTCGCGCGTCTGCTCGTGATGGACGCGGACATCGTGGTGAGTGAGCCGCCGCCCACCACGGGACTCGCGGTGTGGCTGTCGAGTGCGCTGCGACGTCGTCCGTACATCTGGTACAACCCGGACGTGTGGACCTCCGCCACGCTGAACATGGACGTCCCGGGTGTGGTGACGCAGCTGATGCGCGCCGCGGAGACCGTGGCCGCACGCCGCGCCGGGGGTGTCATCACCGTCTCCGAGTCCATGGGTGAGGAGCTGCACCGCGTGACCGGGGCCCGCTGGGACAGGATGTTCGTGGCGGAGAACGGGATCGACACGGACATCTTCACCCCGGACGGTCCCGCCGAACCCCTGGAGGAGCCGTACTTCGTCTACGCGGGCTCCATCTCCGAGTGGCAGGGGATGGACGTGTTCGTCGAGGGGCTGGCCCGCATCCTGCCGGCCCACCCCGAGGTGCGGCTCCACGTGCTGGGGCGCGGTTCGGACCTCGCCCGGGTGCAGCAGGTCGCGGCCCGGGTGGCGCCGGAGAACGTGGTGTTCCACGGGGTGCAGAGCCCGGCGCGCACCGCCGCCTTCCTGCGCGGGGCGGTGGCCGCGCTCGCCTCGGTGGTGCCCCACACCGGCTACGACTTCGCCAAGCCCACCAAGCTCTACGCGGCGGCCGCGTGCGGCACGCCGGTCATCTACGCGGGCGTGGGCGCCGGTGTGCGGCTCGTGACCGAGAACGAGCTCGGCACGCCCGTGGAGTTCACCCCGGACGCCGTGGCGCGGGCCATGGAGCAGGCGCTCACCGCCGCGCGTTCCGGTGACCGGGAAGCTCGGCGGGAGCAGCGCAGCTCGTGGGCCCGCGCGAACGCCTCGCTGGCCGCCTCCGGTCGCGCCGCCGCCGCGTGGGTGCTGAGCGGTTTCCAGGGGGCCGGGCGCTGACCGCGCGGGCGGCCCCGGCGCGGCGCACGGGGCGGGGGGGGCGACGTCGCCCGGAGACCGGGCGCCCACGGTGCGGATCCGCGCCGTGATGCTGCCCACGCCACCGCCCAGCGCGAGTCACGGGGGGTGTCACGGGTGATGTCCGGTATTTTTGGCCATGACGATGTCCGTGCATGGATCACGGACAACCCTAGGAGGGACAGATGAACACTGATCTGGTGGTCGTGGGCTCGGGACTGTTCGGTTTGACCGTGGCAGAACGAGCGGCACGTGAATTGGGTTTGCAGGTCACCATGATCGACCGGCGGCACCACCTGGGTGGCAACGCCTACAGCGAGAACGAGGAGCGGACCGGGATCGAGGTGCACCGCTACGGCGCGCACCTGTTCCACACCTCCAACGAGCGCGTGTGGGAGTACGTGAACCGCTTCACCCAGTTCACGAACTACGTGCACCGTGTGTACACGCGCCACCAGGGCGAGGTGTTCCCGATGCCCATCAACCTGGGCACCATCAACCAGTTCTTCCGCGCCGCGTACTCGCCCGGCGAGGCCCGCGAGCTGATCCGCGAGCAGGCCGGTGAGCTCGCGGGCACGGATCCGCAGAACCTCAACGACAAGGGCATCCAGCTGATCGGGCGCCCCCTGTACGAGGCGTTCATCAAGCACTACACGGGCAAGCAGTGGCAGACCGATCCGAAGGATCTGCCCGCGTCCATCATCTCCCGGCTGCCCGTGCGCTACACGTACGACAACCGCTACTTCAACGACACCCACGAGGGCCTGCCCGTGGACGGCTACACCGCGTGGCTCGAGCGCATGGCGGACCACCCGAACATCGACGTCCGCCTGAACACGGACTTCTTCGACGACTCCCAGGAGTTTTCCAAGTCGAACGTGGTGGGTCAGGTCCCGGTGGTCTACACGGGTCCCGTGGACCGCTACTTCGACCACGCCGAGGGGGACCTCTCCTGGCGCACGATCGACCTGGAGGAGGAGGTCCTGGACATCGAGGACTTCCAGGGCACCTCGGTGATGAACTACCCGGACGAGGACGTCCCGTTCACGCGCATCCACGAGTTCCGCCACTTCCACCCGGAGCGTGACTACACCAAGGACGCGACCGTGATCATGCGGGAGTTCTCGCGCTTCGCCGAGAAGGGTGACGAGCCCTACTACCCCGTGAACACGCAGGCGGACCGCGAGAAGCTGCTGGCCTACCGGGACCTCGCCAACGGCGAGTCCTCGGTGCTGTTCGGCGGACGCCTGGGAACCTACAAGTACCTGGACATGCACATGGCCATCGGCTCGGCACTGTCCATGGTGGACAACAAGATCGCACCGCATTTCACCTCCGGTGCGCCCCTGAGCAGCGGAGGAGTGGACGAGTGAGCAGCGAACGCGTGGAACAGGCCAACCAGCCCGAACCGCAGACCACGGGCGACCAGGAGTACCTGGCCAAGATCAACACGGAGCCCAGCACGGCGGAGGACCTGCGGGAGGTGGCCCGGGTCGTGTTCCCCGCGAACAAGGACCTGGACGCCCTGCCGCTGTACATCGACGGTCCCATCAACCGGGACGGCCCGTCCTCGGCCGGCGCCGACACCGCCAACCAGCACCCGGACGACATCCTCTCGCGCCGTTCGGTGCGGATCCGGGCCGGGCGACGCGTCTCGTTCGGCTCCTACTTCAACGCGTTCCCAGCGTCCTACTGGCGCCGCTGGACCGTGGCCGAGTCCGTGGTGCTGCGTGTGCGCACTACGGGTGCCGGATCGCTCATCGTGTACCGCACGAACGCTCGCGGGGTCGCGCAGCGTGTTGAGGACCGCCGGGTCAGCGGGAGCACCACGTGCGAGTTCGAGCTCACGCTGGCCCCGTTCGGTGACGGCGGCTGGTACTGGTTCGACCTGATCGCGGACGAGGAGGGCATGGTCCTGGACGCGGCGTCCTGGCTCGTGCCGTCCCAGGGCCGCCCGGTGGGTCGGGTGACCCTGGGCGTGACCACGTTCAACCGCCCGGACTACTGCGTCAACACGATCAAGACCATTGCCGAGGCGGACGGTCTGGACGAGGTCCTCGACGAGCTGATCATCGTGGACCAGGGCAACAAGCTGGTCCAGGACGAACCCGACTTCCCGCAGGCCGAGAAGGCCATGCGCGGGAAGCTGCGGATGATCCGGCAGGGGAACATGGGCGGTTCCGGTGGTTTCGCCCGGAACATGTACGAGGTCGTACGCGGCCGGGACACCCCGAACGGCGTGGAGAAGTCCGACTACGTCCTGATCCTGGACGACGACATCCTGCTCGAGTCCGAGGGCGTGCTGCGGGCCACCGCGTTCGCGGACATGTGCCACACCTCGTCCATCGTGGGCGGGCACATGTTCGACATGTACAACAAGCCCCTGCTCAACGCGTACGCGGAGGTCGTGAATCCCTACCGGTTCTTGTGGGGTCCCATCGACGGCCTGGGTGGCGTGGACTTCGCCGAGCGCGGTCTGCGTTCGCGCCCCCAGCTGCACCGGCGCTGGGACGCCGATTACAACGGCTGGTGGATGTGTTTGATCCCGCGCGTGGTCCTCGAGGGCATCGGGCTGTCCCTACCCGTGTTCATCAAGTGGGACGACTCCGAGTACTCGCTGCGCGCCAAGGCCGCCGGCTACCCGACCATCTCCCTGCCGGGTGCGGCCGTGTGGCATGTGTCGTGGGCGGACAAGGATGACGCCGTGGACTGGCAGGCGTACTTCCACGAGCGCAACCGCCTGATCGCGGCCCTGCTGCACTCGCCGTTCGCCAAGGGCGGGCGGATGCTGCGCGAGTCCCTGACCACGGACACCAAGCACGTGGTGTCCATGCAGTACTACCCGGCCAAGTCCGTGTTGCTCGCGATCCAGGACGTCCTGGACGGCCCGGACGGGCTGCACGCCATGCTGCCCACCCGCATGCCCGAGATCCGCGCCATGAAGGACGAGTACTCGGACGCGCGCGTGGTCAAGGACCCGGCCACTCTGCCGCCGGTCCGGCGCAAGAAGCCCCCGCGCACCATGGAGGCTCCCAAGTCCCCGACCAAGGCGCAGCTGATCCCGTGGGCGGTGCGCACCGTGCTGAAGCAGACGCTGCGCCCCGTGCGGGACATGGCCAAGGAGTACCCCGAGGCCAGCGTGGCGCACATGGACAGCCACTGGTCCTACCTGGCGTCCCTGGACTCGGCGATCGTCTCCAACGCGGACGGCACCGGGGCGTCCTGGTACCGCCGGGATCCCGCTCAGGTCCGTGAGCTCATGATGGAGAGCGTCAAGCTTCACGCCGAGTTGCTCTCCCGTTGGGACGCGCTGAGCGAGCAGTACCGCGCCGCCCTCCCGGAGATCACCTCCACGGAGGCCTGGGCGCGAACCTTCGCGGAGAACGGCCCCGCGCACTAGTTCGGTCCCTGCTCGACGCCGCACGCTCACCCGGGCGTGCGGCGTCGGCGTGTCTCCGGTGACCACTGCAACAGACGAACCGTGCCAGGAAAGGACGGCAATGGATATACAAGCTCCCACGACGCACTTGCGGCCCCCGGGGCAGGACCGCGGTCTGCGAGACGTGTTCGCCAACAGGTTCCTGCTCCGCCTGATCGTGGACAAGGAGATCCAGATCCGGTACCGCGGGACCGTTCTGGGACTGCTGTGGTCCTACCTCAAACCGGGTGTGCAGTTCCTGGTGTTCTACATCGCCATGGGCGTGTTCCTGGACCTCAACCGGGGGATCGAGAACTTCGCGGTGTACCTGTTCTCGGGCATCGTGGTGATGAACCTCTTCTCCGAGGTCTTCGGCAATGCGTCCCGGTCCGTGGTGGCCAACGGCGGTCTGCTCAAGAAGATTTACCTGCCGCGGCAGCTGTTCCCGGTGTCGAACCTGCTGGTGGCGTTCATCCACTTCGTGCCACAGCTGGCCATCCTGCTGCTCGCGTGCTTCCTCACGGGATGGCACCCGGGGATCAAGCAGCTGCTCGCGGTGCTCGTGGGAACGCTCATCATCTCCCTGTTCTCGTTGGCGCTGGGCATGCTGTTCACCACGTTCAACGTGTTCTTCCGGGACGCGGAGAACATCGTGGACCTGCTCATCATGGTGTCCACGTGGGCCTCGCCCGTGCTCTACATGTGGACCATGGTGCGGGAGAAGCTGTGGGACTGGGTGTACTACGTGTACATGCTCAACCCGCTCACGGTGGCGGTGGAGCTGTTCCACTACGGGTTCTGGTTCCCCACCACGGACAATCCGCAGATCTGGCACATCCCCCCGCACCTGCTCACGGGGTGGACCCCCCTGGCCATCGTCACCAGCCTGATCCTCTACTTCCTGGCGGACAAGCTGTTCCGCTCGCAAGAGGGCAACTTCGCGCAGGAGCTGTGAAACATGTCTAGTTCAACCACTCGGCACACGCCGGACCGCACCGAGGCGGATCTGGCCATCCGCGTCAGCCACATGACCAAGGAGTTCGTGCTGCGCCACACCCGCTCCATGAAGGAGGCGTTCGTGTGGCTCGTGAAGGGGCGCAAGGGGGACCTCACGGCCAAGTTCACAGCGCTCAACGACGTCTCCTTCGACATCTACGACGGTGAGACGGTGGCCCTGCTGGGCTTCAACGGTTCCGGGAAGTCCACCACCCTGAAGATGATCTCCGGGGTGATGAACCCGGATTCGGGGGAGATCCTCACGCGCGAGAAGGTGGCGGGCCTCATCGAGGTGGGCGCGGGTTTCCACCCGGACCTCACCGGGCGGGACAACGTCTACCTCAACGGCGCGATCCTGGGCATGACCAAGGAGGAGATCGACGCCAAGTTCGACGACATCGTGGCCTTCTCCGAGATCGCCGAGTTCATCGACACTGAGGTGAAGTTCTACAGCTCCGGCATGTACCTGCGCCTGGCCTTCTCCGTGGCCATCCACACGGACCCCGAGGTCTTCCTGGTGGACGAGATCCTCTCCGTGGGGGACGAGCCGTTCCAGAAGAAGTGCATCGGCCGCATCAAGGACCTGGTGCGTCGCGGCAAGACGCTCGTGGTGGTCAGCCACGACCTCGGTCTGGTCATGGACATCTGCGAGCGCGGGATCGTGATGGACCACGGCACCAAGGTCTTCGACGGCAACGTCTACGGCGCGGTGGCGCACATGCGCAACCAGCCGGAGGAGGACGTCCGTCGGGAGCACGAGGAGGGCCTGGCCCGCGCCCTGGAGGACAAGCGCCGCAAGCGCGAGTGGCAGGCACGCGAGGCCGCCGAGCGCGGCGAGCAGTTCGTGCCGCAGTACGACCCGGACCTGGACGGGCCCCTGGCCGGCTGATCAGCCGGCACCCGCCCAAACGACGACGGCGCCGCGAGAGTCCTGCTCTCGCGGCGCCGTCGTCATGGGCGGGCCCAAGGGCTCAGTCGCACCCGGTGATCTTGTACAGCTTGGCCTCGGGGCCGGTCTGGGCCACGAGTTCGAAGCCGTTCTGGGGGGTGAGCTGGTCGTAGCCCTTCGGGTCGAAGTACGCGTACGGGTTGACCTGCCGCGTGCCGAAGTCCAGGACGTACCGGACGTGGTGCTTCTCGAGTGCGGGGCACACCTCGGGATCCGTGGTCAGCTCGTCCAGGTGGTGGATGATCACCGAGGACTCGTGGTCCGTGGGCAGGCCGTTGTGGGGGATGAGCACCTGCGTGCCCGAGACCGCGTACGCCTGCGACGTGCCGGTGAGCGGGTTGCCGAAGACCACCGCGTCTTCGGGCACGTACTCGGGCAGCTCCTCGAGCAGGGCGCGCTCCTCGGGGGAGACCAGTGCGTAGGGGTAGTCCCCGCTGCCCGCGTACTGGCTCTTGCCGTACTCCACGATGTCCGTCATGGGCCGGGTCTGCAGCAGCTGCCACCCCACGACCACCGCCAGCATCCCGCCGACCACCGCGGCTGTCCGCGAGCGGAGGACAGGCGCGGTGCGGGCGGCCGCGGTGCGCACGCCGTCCGAGGCGCGGGGGCTGCGGGCCGCTCGGGACGCGGTGTGGCGGGCGCGGGAGACCACCCAGTGCAGGACGGCCACGGCACCCGCGGTGGCCATCGGGACCGCGACGACGGGGATCAGTGCAAGAATTCGGTGGTCGTCGTTGTACCAGACGCCGGCCCAGTCGTAGCGCAGGTGTGCGTTGCGGGAGGACGCCACGAGCACGTACAGCCACACGAGGAACGCCCACGCTCCCACGACCCACCGGGAGGTGTGCCGCAGCAGGCTGCCCGCACCCACGAGCACCACGATGACCAGGGCCCACGGCAGGTGCGGAGCGCTGGGATGGACGGTGGCCAGCGCCTCGCCCAGAGCCTGGGGCTCGGTGGCGTGGGGCTTCCACGAGGATGCCGTCTGGCTGGCACGCGCCGCGAACCAGATCTGCTGCAGGATCGCGAGCCAGGCCACGAGTCCCACAGCACCGAGGACCTTCAGCCACCACGGGTTGGTGTGGCGCACGGTGCGCCACCACGCCGTGAGCAGCATGATCCAGAGCAGTGCGAGGCCCACCACCACGGTGGAGGGGTGCGCCAGGCCCATGGCGCCGGTGACGGCCAGAATGGCCACCCACAGTGCGGTCCGAGACCGCAGGTAGGGCTCCCGGGAGAGGTTCAGGGCATCGGCGAGCAGTCCCAGCCACGCGGGCAGGAACGCGATGGACATGGCATTGGGATACAGGTTGCCGTAGAAGCTCAGCAGATAGGGGAAGGTGGGGAAGCTCGAGGCCATCAGTCCGGCGGCCACCGCCACGGCGGGGCGGGAGCCGAGCAGCCGGGTCGTGAAGTAGAGGCAGCCCAGCACCCACGCCACACCGCACACCAGCATGGTCATGGCATTGGCCGTGAGCACCACCGGCAGCTGGCTCATCTGCGTCACGAACGCCGCGGTGTCGTGCCACGCCGCGGGGTAGAAGGTGGGGTCCCCGACTCCCAAGCCGCCCAGCGTCAGGGAGGAGGCGTGGCCGGTGTCGTGGATGTACCGCACGGCGTTGTAGTGGAAGTTCGCGTCGTACGTCTGCGAATAGGCGTCCGGCACCTGGATGATCAGGTGCAGGCGCTGCACCACGATCCCGATGCCCAGCGCCGCCGCGCACCACAGCCCCATGGTGGTGGAGGTGATGCGCTGCCGCAGCGGAACGGCACCGGCCCAGGGGCCGACCATGCGGCGTCGGGCGGGAAGCAGGGCGAGCCACAGCACCAGCGCCACCAGCACGAACGCACCGGACACCGTGAGCGGGTTCCACGGCACCCCGGCGAGACCGAAGACGACGGCCGAGGCGCCGAACCCCGCCACCGACAGCGGGATCGCGCATGCCCAGCGCGCGAGTCCGCGCAGCCCCAGGGCCACGCTGAGCAGCGCGCCCGGCAGAATCATGAGGATTCCCACGAGGGCGTACGGGGGAAGTGCTTCTAGCCAGCTCACGGGACCGGTGACTCCAGACGGCAGGGGGGCGGGTACGTGGGAAGTTTAGTGGACGCACCCCGGGCCACCCTCCCCGTTCGCGGGCGTGGACTCCGAGGATCTTGGGAGGGGACGGGGAGCCTCGGCGGTCCGGGTGTGTGGGCCGTCCTGTGGGAGAATGGGGCGCGTGAGTCGAGCGTGGATTGTGATGCCCGTGTACAACGAGGCCGAAGTGGTGGGGGAGGTCCTGCGCACTCTCCGGCAGACCTTCCCGCACGTGGTGTGCGTGGACGACGGCTCCCGGGACGATTCCGCGCGGATCTGCCGGGATGCCGGAGCGGTGGTGGTCCAGCACCCCATCAACCTGGGCCAGGGCGCGGCGCTGCAGACGGGGTTCGAGTACGCCCTGCAGGACCCGGAGATGGACTGCGTGGTGACCTTCGACTCGGACGGCCAGCACCGCGTGGTCGATGCGTACGACATGGTCCAGCGCATCCGCAGCGGTGAGGCCGAGGTGGTGCTGGGTTCGCGCTTCCTGGACGACCGCACCCAGGTCTCCACGCTCAAGCGGCTCGTGCTGCGCACCGCGGCGTTCGTGTCCAGGTTCACGAGCGGAATGGACCTCTCGGACGCCCACAACGGGTTGCGCGCGATCGACCGCGCCACCGTGGCCAGGCTGCACCTGAAGCAGAACCGCATGGCCCACGCCTCGGAGATCGTGAACCGGTTCGCGGAGCTGCAGCCGCGCTGGGTGGAGCACCCCGTGGAGATCATCTACACCGACTATTCGCGCGGCAAGGGCCAGTCCCTGCTCAACGGCGTGAACATCCTGGCCGAACTGTTCGTGAAGTAGCGGAGGCGCACCCCCATGACCATCGTGGTACAGATCGTCCTGATTCTCGCCGTGGCCTACGGCGCCCTCACGCTCGTTCGTGGCGGGGCCAACGCCAAGCACCAGGCCATCCGCCGGCTGGCCGCCGTGGCGTTCTTCCTGTTCGCGGCCGTGTCCATCCTGGTGCCGGACCTCGTCACGCAGGTGGCCCGCGCACTGGGCATCGGCCGCGGCACGGACCTGGTGCTCTACGCGCTCGTGGTGCTGTTCATGGTCACCCAGTACACCTCCGCCCAGCGCCGCCGGGACGAGGAGGTCAACGTCACGCGCCTCGCCCGCCACATCGCCATCGCGGAGGCGGAGCAGCCCTGGGAGCACGACGCCGCCCACGCGGACCGCGCCTCGGTGCGCACCTTCGCGGCGTCCTCCCCGGCCGCGCGTCCGACCGACGAACCCCACACCGGACCCGCAGCTGCCCCGTCCGGTCGTGATTCCGCACGCGGCGGATCCACGGCGGTCTGAGGCCCGCATCCAGGATGTGACCGATCCCACGTTTTGTGCGAATGCATTCTGCGACCGGACATGACGCCGTGCGGCGGGTGCATCGACGCACGTCAGCGGGTTTATCCACAGTTCCGCGGGGTGGTCGTGTCCGCCGCCTGGGATTTCCCCTAGCGTTCCCCCAGAGATGACCAGCCAGTAACGGGTTCGGGGGAACCCCAGGGGGAGCCATGGCCACGGGTGTTGCCGAGGACGCGATCGGACTGATCGAAGCGGACGTGCGCGAGCAGATCCGCCGCAGCGGCCTGGATCCGCTTCACGAGGTGGAACCCACCCGGCAGATCGTGGCGTCCGTGGTCTCCGAGTACGACGTCCGCTCGGCCCGTGCCGGACTGCCCCGGATCCAGGATCTGGACGCCGCGCGCAAGACCGTGCTGGATCTCGTGGCCGGGTACGGCCCGCTGCAGCCGTACCTGGACGATCCCGAGGTGGAGGAGATCTGGCTCAACGGGCCCACGGAGATCTACGTGGCACGCGGCGGGGAGTCCGAACTGACGAGCCTCGTGCTCACCGAGTCCCACGTGCGCACCCTCGTGGAGCGGATGCTGAAGTCCTCGGGGCGCAGGCTGGACCTCAGCTCCCCGTTCGTGGACGCCTCGCTCCCTGACGGCTCCCGGCTGCACGTGGTGATCCCGGACATCACCCGCAGCCACTGGGCGGTGAACATCCGCAAGTTCGTGGCCCGTGCGCGGCGGCTCGAGGACCTCGTGGGGTTGGGGTCCCTGACCACGCAGGCGGCGCACTTCCTGCACGCCGCGGTGGACTCCGGGTTGAACGTCCTCGTCTCCGGTGCCACCCAGGCCGGCAAGACCACGATGCTCAACTGCCTGTGCGCCGCCATCGGGCCGCGGGAACGCGTGGTCACGGTGGAGGAGGTCTTCGAGCTCCGGGTGGCACTGCGCGACGTCGTCGGCATGCAGTGCCGGCAGGCCAATCTGGAGGGGACGGGTGAGATCCCGCTGCGTCGGCTCGTCAAGGAGGCCCTGCGCATGCGTCCGGACCGGCTGGTGGTGGGTGAGGTGCGCGAGGCGGAGAGCCTCGACATGCTGATCGCCCTGAACGCCGGGCTGCCGGGCATGTGCTCCCTGCACGCCAATTCCGCACGGGACGCCGTGACCAAGATCTGCACCCTGCCCCTGCTCGCGGGCGAGAACATCTCCTCGGCGTTCGTGGTGCCCACCGTGGCCTCGTGCTTCGACCTGGTGGTCCACTGCCACCGCGATCCCACGGGGCACCGCCGCGTGGTCGAGATCCTGGGAATCGGGAACCGGGTGGAGAACGGGGTCATCGAGACGTACCCGGTCTTCCGGATGCAGGACGGCGTCCTGCGCGCGGTGGCCTCCGAGGTCCCCTCCGCCGAGAAGTTCGTGCGCGCGGGGTACGTGCCGTCGGTCCTCCTGCACGACGACGCCGCGGAGCCGGTCGTGGCGCCGGAACCGCCCGGTGCTCCGCGCACCCCGCTCGCACCGGAGCGGAAGGGGCGAGCCACAGGAACCCCCGAGGGTGGCACCGCGAGAACCGGTGCCCGTGCGCGCGGGGTGGCCGGTGGGCCCCGTCGTCCCCGTGCGCGTCCCGGCACCGGTGGTGCGACGCGCAACCCCGGAGCAGGTGGCTCGTGAGCGCCCTGGTCGGAGCCGTGCTGGGTGCCGGTGTCTTCCTCATGTGGTGGTCGTGCTGGACGCGACCGCCGGTGGCCCGCACCCGGCACGCCCGCACGGGGTGGTTCCGCACGCTCCTGCTGCAGGCGGATCTCCCGGGGGTCTCACCAGCGGCCCTGCTCGGGGTGAGCCTGCTGCTCGCCGTGGTCTCCGGTGTGCTGGTCCTGGCGCTCACCTCCGCCGCGGTCTTCGGGCTGTGCGTGTTCCTCGTGACCCTGTTCGTGCCGCTGTGGTTCGTCGGCCACCGCGCCAAGCGCCGCACGGCGGTGCTGCGGGAGGTCTGGCCGGACGTGGTGGACCACCTCCGCTCGGCCATCCGGGCCGGCATGGGGCTGCCCGAGGCGCTCATGCAGTTGCAGTACCGGGGGCCCGAACCGCTGCGTCCCGCGTTCGCCCGTTTCGCCGCGGACTACCGCGCCAGCGGCCAGCTGCACGCGTCCCTCACGATGCTCAAGCAGCGGCTCGCGGACCCGGTGGCGGACAACATCGTGGAAGCCCTGAGGGTGACCCGCGAGGTCGGTGGAACCGATCTGGGCAAACTGCTGGGCACCCTGTCCGAGTTCCTGCGCGAGAACGAGCGGACCCGCAGTGAACTGGAGGCCCGGCAGTCCTGGACGGTCAACGCGGCACGGCTGTCCGTGGCGGCACCGTGGTTGATCCTCGCGCTCATGGCCACGCAGCCCGCGGCGGTGCAGGCCTACAACACTCCCGCGGGGGCGGTCGTGCTCCTGGGAGGTCTCGCGGTCTCCGTGCTGGCCTATCAGCTCATGCTGCGCCTGGGAGCCCTGCCCACCGAGCGAAGGGTGCTGCGATGAACCTCACGCTTCTGTCCGGGCTCCTCGGCTTGGTCCTCGCCCTGGGTCTGTGGCTCGTCCTCACCGCGGCCAGGGCCGTCGGCGCACCGAGCTTCGCGGATCGGATCGCGCCGCAGCTGCGCGCCGCCGAGCTGAGCAGCGCACTGAGCGGCGGCACCTCGTGGGCCTCACGTCGCTCCCGCGGGCAGTCGCTGACCGGGCTCGCCGGGAGCGTGGCCATGGGGTGGGTCCTGCAACGGGCCGCGCCGCTGTTCTCGAACGCCGATGTGCTGGCGCGTCGGCTGCTCCGGGACGGATCCCGCAAGGACGTCATGGACTACCGGGCGGAGCAGGTGCTGTCCGGGGTGGCCGGGGCGGTGGCCGGCAGTGTCGTCGGCATCGCGCTGGCGGTGCGGGCGGACGTCAACGTGGCCATCGTGGCCGTCGGCACCGTCCTCGGAGCCGGGGCCGGAGTGTGGCTGCGCAACGACCAGCTGAGCCGCGGCATCCGCCGTCGCGAGAAGCGCATGCTGGCCGAGTTCCCCGCGGTGGCGGAGCTCATGGCGCTCGCCGTGGGTGCCGGGGAGAGCGCCGTGGGTGCACTAGAACGAGTGTGCCGGGTGGCGGAGGGGGAGCTCGCGGGGGAGTTCCGGGCCGTCCTCGCCCAGACCCGTGCGGGATCCGGACTCGCCACCGCACTGCAGGACTTCTCGGCGCGCACGGACGTGGTGGCCCTGGGCCGGTTCGTGGACGGCATCGTCGTGGCCATCGAACGCGGAACGCCCCTCGCGGACGTGCTGCGCGCCCAGGCCCAGGACGTCCGCGACCACGACAAACGCGTGCTGATGGAGGTCGCGGGAAAGAAGGAAATTGCCATGCTGGTCCCCGTGGTGTTCTTCATCCTCCCGCTGAGCGTGATGTTCGCGGTGTTCCCGGGGCTCGCCGTGCTCAACCTGGGTTTCTGAACCGTTCATCGGATGTACCCGTCGACTAAGGAGACGATCATGAAACACCTAGTGCGCTGCCACGCCGCGCTCCTCTGGCTGCTCACCGCGGCCCTGCCCGCACGGATCGGGGCGGAACCGGATGATCCCGACCGCGGGGACGTTCCCGGATGGGTGATGCTCACACTGATGTCCGCGGTGCTGGTGGCGGGGCTGCTGCTGATCGCGCGGCCCGCGCTGGAGGGGCTGTTCCAGGATGCCATCAACCGCGTGTCCGGTCTCTGAGCCGCGGACGGACCCCGACGCGGGCAACGCCGTGGCGGAGTACGTCATGGTCCTGGGGCTCGCCATCGTGCTGTTCGGGATGATCCTGCAGGTGGGCTTCGCGCTGCACGTGCGCAACACCCTGATCGACGCCGCCGCAGCCGGGGCGCGCTACGCGAGTCTCGCGGACCGCACGGACGCCGACGGCGTCGAGCGCACCAGGGGGATCATCGCGGACACGGTGGGGGAGCGCTACGCCCGGGACGTCTCGGTGTCCCGCACGAGCGCGGGAGCCCTGCCCGCCGTGGAGATCCGCGTGCTCGCCCCGCTGCCCGTGGTGGCCGCCGTGGGACCGCCGGGCGCGTTGGAGGTGAGCGGCCACGCGGTGGACATGGATTCGTGACGCGGTTCGGGAGTGGAAACGGGATGCGGAGGAGGACGCGGACCGGGGCAGCGCGGTGGTGGAGTTCGTGGGTCTCGGACTGCTGCTGCTCGTTCCCATCATCTACCTCGTGGTGACGGTGGCGCGCGTCCAAGCGGGGTCGTTCGCCGTGGTCGCCGCCGCCGAGCAGGCCGGCCAGGCGGTGTCCGTGCTGGAGGCGAAGGACCTCGACCGGACGGGGGTCCACGCCGCCGCCGCGGTGGCCGCCCAGGACCACGGGTTCGCCCCGCAGGAGCTCTCCGTGACCGTCTCCTGCTCCGACGGCTCGTGCGAGGCGCCGGGGGCGGTGGCCACCGTTCACGCGTCACTGGCGGTGGACCTGCCGGGCATGCCGGGTTTCGTGACCGCGAAGGTGGCCACCCTGACCGCGGACGTCACGGTCGTTGCGGGGCGGTACTCGTGACCGCCTCGAACCGGACCCCGGCGGCCCACCCGGCACCGGGCGGGGTGCGGCCCGCCGCTCCCCGGGCAGGAGCTGTGTCGCGGTCACGGCCCTGCCCCGGCATCCGGCCGGCCGCGGCCACCGCTGCGCAGCGGGAGGACACGGATTCCGGGCAGACCACGATCGTGCTGATCGGCTTCGCCCTGGTGACCCTCCTGCTCGTGGTCACCGTCCTGGCGATCACGAGCGTCTACGTGGGCACGCGGCAGCTGCAGTCCCTCGCGGACCGGGCCGCGGGCGCCGCGGCCGACACGTTCACCACCGTGGACCGCTCCGGTTCCGGCCCACCCACACCCGTCCTGACGAACGACGCCGTGGCAGGCTCCGCCGCAAGCTACCTGGGCACGGTGGGCGCGTTCCACGACGTCAGCGGGCTGGCGGTCGGCACGCCCACCGGGTCGTCGGACGGGACCACGGCGCAGGTCACCCTCACCGCGGTGGTGCATCCACCAGTGGTCAACGTCATCGTTCCCGCCGGCGTGCCGATCAGCGCCACCGGTGACGCCCGCGCCGTGATGCGGCGCTGACGCGCCACCGGTAACACCTGCGCCGCGACGCCACGATCACGCGCCGCCGCGGAATCCACCCAACCCGGCACGGCCGGTGACATGGCCGTGCAGGCGCCCTCCCGGCGGCCGTGGGCACCGCACGCGGGCCCGGCGACGACGGGCGCGCGCCTTCGGTGCCCCGCGCGTGGATTCCCGCGCGGACCGCCCCGAACGCCCCTGCCTCCAAGGGAATGGGGCGGTCAGCGGCGGCGCAGCGCGCGCACCACGTGACGCACCGTGCCGTACCTGCGGTACAGCCCGATCAGCGGGATCACGCCACCCGCGCGGCGGACGGCCTGGTGCCGGACGGTGCGCAGCAGCTCACGCCGCAGGGCGGGTCCGAGGGTGGTGCGGGAGGAGCGGCTCATGGGAAAGAGTCCTTTCGGTGGGGGTGGGGCGGGGAGGGTCCCCGGGTCAGTACTGCTCCCAGTCCCGGGGCAGCGCTGCGGAAGTGTCGAAGGGCTCGCGGTCCGCCACGGCCCCGGAGCGGTCGATCACGGTCACGTGCTGGGAGGAGCCGCGCCGGGAGCCGCCGGTGATGTGCGCACCGGTGTCCGCGACCACGTTCACGAGCTCCACGCCGGGGCCCACGTGCACGCGGTCCAGCAGCACGCAGTTGCGCACCACGGCACCGGCTTCCACGGTCACGTTCTCCCCGATCACCGAGTGCTCCACCGTGCCGGCCACGTGCGAGCCGGGTGCCACGAGCGAGCGGGTGACGGCGGCGTCGTCGGCGACGAAGGCGGGGAGCAGGGGTGCCTGACCGCTCCAGATGGGCCACGCGGGATCGTCCAGCGTGGCGCCGTCCCCGTCCAGCAGCTGCTGCTGCGCCGTCCAGAAGGACTGGATGGTGCCCAGGTCCATCCAGTAGCCCAGGTGGCGGTGCTCCACCACCCGGTGGTGCTCCATGACGTGGGGGATGAGGTCCTCGCCGTAGTCGCCCAGTTCCCCGAGCTCCTGCTGGAGGTGGGTCAGGGAGTCCAGCAGCACGTCCGTGGCGAACAGGAACATCTCTCCGGCCACCAGGCTGCTCGTGGGCTCCTCCGGCTTGTACTCGAAGCGCGTGACGGTGCCGGCCTCGTCGGTCTCCACCACGCTGTAGCGGGAGGCGTCCTCGGAGACCTGCGTGGTGACCATGGTGAGGTCCGCGCGCTTCGTGAGGTGCGTGTCCACCACGTCCCGGAAGTCCACCGTGTAGAGGTGGTCCGCCGAGAGCACGAGCACCAGGTCCGGGTCCGCCTCCCGGATGAGTTCGGCCTGGCGGAAGATCGAGTCCGAGTTGCCGGAGGCGAAGCCCTCGCCGTCCGCCCCCTGGTACGGCGGCAGCACGTGCAGCCCGCCGTGGGAGCGGTCCAGATCCCACGGCCGCCCGCCGGCCATGTAGAAGTTGAGGTCGTGGGGCAGGTACTGCTGCACCATCCAGACGTCCGTGATGTGCGAGTGCACCAGGTTGGACAGGGAGATGTCGATCAGCCGGTACGTGCCGCCCACGGGCAGCGCGGGCTTGACGGTGTGGTCGGTCAGGGCGCCCAGGCGCGATCCCTTCCCTCCCGCGAGAACCAGTGCGAGCACGGTGGGACGTTCCATCGTCAGTCTCCTTACCAGGCGGGGATCGCTCCCGAGCCTACCGACTCACGGGGCCTGCGGGCCATGACGTAAAGTGGTCTGTCATGGCCTCCATTGACTACGCTGCAGAAATCCGTGCCCTCCGCGCCACCTACGACTCCGTGGCGGCGGTCAGCGATGCGGAGACCCTGCAGAAGGAGATCGCGGAGCTCGAGCAGCAGGCGGTCGCACCGGACCTGTGGGACAACCCGGACGAGGCGCAGAAGATCACCTCCCAGCTCTCCCACAAGCAGTCCAAGGTGGACCGGCTGGCCAAGATCGAGAGCCGCATCGACGACCTCGAGGTCATGGTGGAGCTTGCCGAGGACGAGGACGACCAGGAGACCCGCGACGCCTCCGCCGTGGAGCTCGAATCCGTTCGCAAGGCCCTGTCCGAGCTGGAGATCCAGACCCTGCTGGCGGGCGAGTACGACGAGCGGGAGGCCGTGGTCACCATCCGCTCCGGTGCGGGTGGCGTGGACGCCGCGGACTTCGCGGAGATCCTGATGCGCATGTACCTGCGCTGGGCCGAGCGTCACGGGTACCCCACCAAGGTCCTCGACACGTCCTACGCGGAGGAGGCCGGTCTGAAGTCCGCCACGTTCGAGGTCAAAGCCCCGTACGCGTTCGGCACGCTGTCCGTGGAGGCGGGAACCCACCGGCTGGTGCGCATCTCCCCGTTCGACAACCAGGGCCGCCGCCAGACCTCGTTCGCCGCGGTGGAGGTCATCCCGCTCATCGAGTCGGACGACACCGTGGAGATCCCCGAGACCGAGCTCAAGGTGGACGTGTTCCGCTCCTCCGGCCCCGGTGGTCAGTCCGTGAACACCACGGACTCCGCGGTGCGCATGACCCACATCCCCACGGGCATCGTGGTGTCCATGCAGAACGAGAAGTCGCAGATCCAGAACCGCGCCGCCGCGCTGCGTGTGCTGCAGTCCCGCCTGCTCCTGCTGCGCCAGGAAGAGGCGGACGCCAAGAAGAAGGAGATGGCAGGGGACGTCAAGGCCTCGTGGGGCGATCAGATGCGCTCCTACGTGCTGAACCCGTACCAGATGGTCAAGGACCTGCGCACCAACTACGAAGAGGGCAACCCGTCCTCCGTGTTCGACGGCGGGATCGACTCGTTCATCGACGAAGGCATTCGCTGGCGCGCAGGAGTGCGCCGCGACGACGAACAGGACTGAGACTCCACCGGCCCGCTCCCGGCCGCGCCCGTAGGGCGCGATACCCGGGCGGCACGGGGCGGGGGAGCAGTGAGGGAAGAACAGGCCGATGGCCAAGAAGAACGCTGATGACGGCCGCCGGATCGTGGCCAACAACAAGAAGGCGCGCCACGACTACACCATCTACGACACCTACGAGGCCGGTCTGGCGCTCATGGGGACCGAGGTGAAGTCGCTGCGCATGGGGCGGGCGTCCCTGGTGGACGCGTTCTGCCAGTTCGACAACCGCGGTGAGCTGTGGCTCGAACACGCCCACATCCCGGAGTACCTGCAGGGCTCGTGGACCAACCACTCGGCGCGGCGGCGTCGCAAGCTGCTGCTGCACCGCGCCGAGCTGGACAAGATCGCGGGCAAGACGCGCGAGGCCGGTTACACCATCATCCCGCTGTCGCTCTACTTCGTGGACGGCAAACGGGTGAAGGTGGAGATCGCGGTGGCCCGCGGCAAACGCGAGTACGACAAGCGCCAGACCCTGCGCGAGAAGCAGGACAACCGCGAGGCCCAGCGCGCCATGCGCTACCGCAACATGCGCGGCTGAGCCCGCGGCCCACGCGTCACCCGGCCGGTGCCTCCAGACGGAGGTGCCGGCCGTTCCACGTGCGCCGCAGCCAGCGGTCGTGCGAGGCCACGACGACGGTCCCCGGGTACTCGGGGATCGCCGCCTCCAGCTGCGTGGCCAGCACCAGGGAGACGTGGTTGGTGGGCTCGTCCAGCAGCAGCACGTGCGGCGGGTCCGCGAGCAGGGCCGCCAGCGCCAGCCGACGCCGCTGTCCCACGCTGAGTTCGCCCAGCCGCCGGTTCTCGTCCCGCCCCGCGAGCAGCCCGAAGGTGCCCAGCGGCACGGCGTTCGCGCGGTCCTCGCCCACCAGGCCCCGGTAGACCGCTGCCACGGTGCGGGTGGGATCGGCATGTGCCACGGTGTCGTCCTGACCCAGCATGCCCACACGCAGGCCGGGCGCGGTGTGCACGGAGCCGCTCGTGAGGTGCAGCTGCCCCGTGAACAGGCGCAGCAGCGTGGACTTCCCCGCGCCGTTCGCCCCCGTGAGCAGCCACTTCTCGCCCGCGCCCACGGTCAGCGAGACGGGGGCCAGCCGTCCTGCCACCGCGGCGTTCGCAACGCTGAGCACCGGCCCGGAGGCGCGCAACCGGTGCGCCGCGGCGCCGTCGGCGGCCGTGAGCCCGCGGAAGAAGAGCTCACGCGGGGGCTTGCGGATCTGCTCCTCCTCCAGCGCGGCGAGCCGGGCGCGGGCGTCGTTGACGCGCCGGGAGACAACCGCGGCGTTGCGGTCCGCGTAGAACTTCTTGGCCATCCTGGTCTCCGAACGGGGCGTCCAGTCCGCGTGGCCCACAGTGTGCTGGTTCTTCACGGCGGCGCGGAGCTTCTTGAGCTGATCCTGCTCGTCCCGCCAGGTGTACTCCCAGCGCTCGCGGGCCTCCAGCCGCGCCAGCACGTACTGCGAGTACGTGCCGCTGAACCGGGTCACGCCGATGCCCGTGCCGGTTCCGTCGCCCACGAGGTCCGCGGTGGTGGCGTGCGGGCGCGGGGCCGGGTCCAGGTCCACGAGCGAGGTCACGGTGGCGTCCAGGAACGCGCGGTCGTGGCTCGCGAGGAGCACCGGACCGCGCCAGGACCGCAGCGTGGTGGTGAGGAACCCGATGGCGGAGTCGTCCAGGTGGTTGGTGGGCTCATCCAGCAGCAGGACGTCCGGGGCGCAAAGCAGGGTCCATGCCAGGGACAGCCGCGCACGCTGCCCGCCGGAGAGCTCCCCGGTGCGGCGTCGTCGACGGCGCGGGCGACCTCGCGCACGTGCCGCACCGCGGCCGCCACGGCCTGGGCCACGGTGTCCCGGGGCGCGAACGGCGGTTCCTGGTGCAGCAGGCCCACGCGGACGGGAGCACCACCGGGGCCGACGGCGCGCACGGTGCCGGCGTCAGGCGTCTGCAACCCCGCAGCGATGCGCAGCAGGGTGCTCTTGCCCGAGCCGTTTTCCCCGATCAGGCCGGTGGGCCGGCCGCCCGCCACCGTGAAGGAGACGTTCGTGAGGACGCGGTGGGCGCCGAACGCGGCGGAGACGCCGTCCACGGCGAGCTGGGTGCCCGCAGTCCCGGGTGTCGTGGCCGTGGGGACGGAGGCGTTCCGGCGTCCGGGCACGGGGAAGGGCGATTGCAGTGGGTTCACGGGTGTCCTCGGATGGTCGCGACCCCGCCGGGCACGGGCCTCGGGCGCGGGGATTCGTCAATGGACTCATCGGGACATGGCCCCACCGTAGGGCACGGTGGGGAATGGGGCAAGGGGTCGCCGTTGACGGACGGGCGTGCGCGGACGTACTCTTGGAGACCCACGGCAGGGTGTACCGAGTGCGCACCGCACCGTGGGAGCTCATTGAAAAATGAATACGGGGATGATCGGTTTCGACGATGTGAGTTGAGACAGGGGAAGCGGGTCGAGGACGCAGAGTTATCTCGTAAACGCTCTCTGCAAAAAATATAAGTGCCAAATCCAAGCGCACTGACTTCGCTCTCGCTGCGTAAGTAGCCTGAGCAGTCTGTCAGCCCAGGTTCACCTTCGACCTGGGACCTGACATCAGCTAGAAGGTCACTGCTCTGAACGTACGTCACGGACGTTCAGGGGACTTTCACGTGACTGAGTCCGGCGGTCACTCGTGTGCGAGATGACCGGGACTGAGAAACCTGACAGCACACTGCACCCGGAGAAGCCCTGACAATGCTGCATCGGACGGGGGTTCAATTCCCCCCATCTCCACCGACGACGCCCGCGGGCGTCACGAACACCTCGGACCTTCGGGTCCGGGGTGTTTTTTCATGCCGTGGCGGGTCCGTTGCTGCCGGCTCCCGGGATCGGACGCGTGCCACGCGGGCCTGTCCCGGGGTCACTTCGCGGCCGGTCCACCTCACGGGTCCGCGTGGGCCGATGTGGAACACTGGAGGGCGACACGGATCACCACGACCGAAAGGCAGGCGTTTCCATGAACGAGCGTTCCAACGAGCAGTCGGGGTCCTCCTCGGCGTCGAACCGGGAGCAGCCCCAGTACGGTCAGCACTCCGAGGGCGGTTTCCGCGGCGCCGCGGGACAGCAGCCCGAGTACGGCCAGTACGGGGACCAGCAGTACGGGGGTACTCAGCACGGCGCGGCCCAGGACGACGCCCCGCAGTACGGCGCCTCGCAGCAGTACGGGGACCAGCAGTACGGTCAGGGCGACCGGTACGGCCAGCAGTCCTACGGTGACCAGGGGTACGGCGGCCAGAACTACGGCGTCCAGGGCCAGGACGAGCGCGGGTACGGCAACCAGGGCTACGGGGTGCAGCAGGGTTACGACACCCAGTCCGGCAACGGGTACCCCACGCACTACCAGAACGACCACAACCAGCAGGGCTACAACGGCCAGAGCTACAACGGTCAGGGTCAGTACGGCTACGACCAGGGGCCCGTGCCGGGCAAGGGCCTGGCCATCGCATCCCTGGTGCTGGGCATCCTGGGCATCCTGACCTTCTGGTTCTTCGGACTGGGCGGTCTGCTGGGTCTCGTGGGCCTGGTGCTGGGCATCGTGGGGCTGGTCAAGATCCGCAAGTCCCGCCGGGGTTCGTCCGCACTGCCCGTCGTGGGCATCGTGCTGTCCGCGCTCGCCCTGATCGGCGGCATTCTCATGGCCGCCCTGTTCGCATGGGTCTTCGGATCCATGGGCGACTGCTTCCAGTACGCCACCCAGAACGATCAGACGCAGTACCAGCAGTGCATCGAGGACTCGCTCAACGACTCCGTGAACTCCTGATTCCGGGGGCGAGGTCGTGCGGCCCGGTGCCTCGCGACCGGCCACAGGACGGCAGGCCCGTCACCGCTCGTCGCAGCGGTGACGGGCCTTCGTCATGCCGCCCCATGGTCCACGACCATCCCGGCGGACCGGGTGCCGCCCACCGGGCGTGACCCCGAAGTCCCACGGCGCGCTCGGGAGCCCGGGCGGATTCACCCGGTGGGACGGCGCGCTCAGCTCTCGCGTGTGCCGAGAACGTCGAGGGCGGCGTCGTGCAGGAGGCCGTTGCTGGCCAGCGCGTTGGGACCGAACGGACCGTCCTGTCCCGCCAGCGAAGTGAAGCGTCCACCGGCCTCGGTGACGATGGGCACGAGGGCGGCCATGTCGTACAGGTTGAGCTCGGGCTCGCACGCCAGGTCCACCGCGCCCTCGGCCACGAGGCAGTAGGACCAGAAGTCGCCGTACGCGCGCGTGCGCCACACCCGGTCGGTGAGCTCGACGAACCGGTCCCGCACGCCGAGGTCCCGCCACCCGGTGAGGGACGAGTAGGACAGGGAGGCGTCCGCGAGCGTGGCCACGGACGAGACGTGGATGCGCTGCGCCTGGGACAGCGAGCGTCCCGTGAAGGCCCCGGATCCGGAGGCGGCCCACCAGCGGCGGTTCAGCGCGGGGGCGGAGACCACCCCCAGCACCACCTGCCCGTCCTCCACGAGCCCGATCAGGGTGGCCCACACCGGCACGCCGCGCACGTAGTTCTTGGTCCCGTCGATGGGATCGACCACCCACTGGCGGCCGCCGGAACCCGTGGTCCCGAACTCCTCGCCGATCACGGCATCACGGTTGCGTACGCGCCCCAGCTGCGCCCGGATCACCTGCTCGGCCTCCCGGTCCGCGTCCGTCACGGGGGTGAGGTCCGGTTTGGTCTCCACCGTGAGGTTGCGGGACTTGAACCGCTTCATGGTCAGGCCGTCCACGGAGTCCGCGAGGATGTGGGCCAGGCGGAGGTCGTCCGTGTAGTTGCTGGGTGCTCGCATGGGTCTACGTTATCCCTTGTCCGAGGCGCTTCTCGCTGTCACCGCGCGGGGTCTCCCCGCGCGACGCCGCCAGCAGCCTGCGCAGCGACTCCAGCCGGTGCGGGGCGGCCGGGGAGGCCTCCGGGCGGTGCACCCAGGCATCGAGGGCGCAGCCGGGGGAGTCCGCGGTGTGCAGACACCCTCGCGGGCACTCGGCGGTGGCGGGGACGAGATCGGTGAAGGCGTTGAGCAGATCCTCCTCCGCCACGTGGGCCAGACCCAGGGAGCGGATGCCGGGGGTGTCCACCACCCAGGTGCCGGGGCTCGTGCCGGGCACGGTGAGGGCCCGGGCGGAGGACGAGGTGTGGCGGCCGCGGCCGGTGACGTCGTTGACGCCTCCCGTGGCGCGCTCGGCCCCGGTCAGGGCGTTGACCAGCGTGGACTTGCCCACCCCGGACGGTCCCAGGAACACGCTGACGTGGCCGTCCAGCAGGTCCCGGAGCCGGTTCAGGGACTCTTCGGAGATGGCCAGCGACTGCTCGTGCAGACCGGCTTCCGGGCGCTGCCCCCGGTCGGTGGCCCGCTGGGTGCTGATCGTGAGCACGTCGAGGTCGTGCAGGTAGCGCAGGAACTCGGCGGGGTCCGCGAGATCGGACTTGGTCATGCACACCACGGGGGTGATGTCCGCGTCCCACGCGGCCACCAGCCCGCGGTCCACGAACCCGGTGCGCGGCGTGGGGGAGGCTGCCGCCAGCACGAGCACGAGCCGGTCCGCGTTCGCGACGATCACGCGCTCCACGGGGTCGGTGTCGTCCGCGCTGCGCCGGAGCACGGTGGAGCGCGGTTCGATGCGCACGATCCGGGCCAGGGTGTCCGGGGCGCCGGTGACGTCACCCACCACGCCCACCAGGTCACCGGGCACGACGGGCTGCCGGCGCAGCTCCTTGGCGCGCACGCACAGCACGGTGCGGGGCTGCGGTCCGTCCTCGGCCACCACGCACGTGTAGCGGCCGCGGTCCACCGCCACCACGCGCGCGACCACGGCATCCTCGTGGGACGGGCGCTGCTTGGTGCGTGGCCGTGAGCCGCGCTTGTTGGCGCGGATCCGGACGTCGGACTCGTCCCAGGTTCTGCCGGCCACGGTCTCAGTCCCGCGCGTTCACGAGCTCGGCCCACAGCCGGGGGAACTCCGGGAGGGTCTTGGCGGTGGTGGCGATGTTCTCCACGCTGATGCCCGGGACCCGCAGCCCCAGGATGGCTCCGGCGGTGGCCATGCGGTGGTCGTGGTAGCTGTGGAACACCCCGCCGCGCAGGGGGGCGGGGGAGATGACCAGCCCGTCCGCGGTCTCCCGGACGTCGCCGCCCAGGGCGTTGAGCTCGCTGCGCAGCGCGGCGAGCCGGTCGGTCTCGTGGCCTCGCAGGTGGGCGATGCCCCGCAGCCGGGAGGGACCGGTGGCCAGCGCGCACAGCGCGGCCACGGTGGGAGCGAGTTCCCCGGCCTCGGAGAGGTCCAGGTCCACGCCGCGCAGCTCGCGGGGACCGGCCACGGTGAACGTGCCGTTGTGCAGTGAGACGTCCGCGCCGAAGCGGGGCAGGATGTGCCGCCACTGGTCACCGCCCTGCGTGGTCCGCGCGGGCCAGTCGGGAATGCCCACGGTGCCGCCCGTGACGGCGGCGGCGGCGAGGAAGGGCCCGGCGTTGGAGAGATCCGGTTCCACCGTCACGTCCAGACCGGGCACCGCGCACGGGCTCACGCGCCACTCGCGCTCGCTCACGCGCCGGGCGTCGACGCCCGCGGCGCGCAGCACCTCGAGGGTCATGTCCACGTGCGGCAGGGAGGGAACGCCGCCGCCCGTGCCCTCGTGGCGCAGGGTCAGCGGGCTCTCGAAGCGCACCGCGGACAGCAGCAGCGCCGAGACGAACTGCGAGGAACCGCTCGCATCGATCGTCACGGTGCCGCCGGTCACGGACCCGGTGCCGACGACGCTCAGGGGCAGCGTGCCCCGGCCCTCGTCCACCACGTGCACACCGAGCTGACGCAGGCCGTGGACCACGGGACCCATGGGACGCACGCGCGCGGCGGCGTCGCCGTCGAACTCCGCGGTGCCGGAGCACAGGGCCGCCACGGGCGGGACGAAGCGCATGACCGTGCCCGCGAGACCGCAGTCGACGCGGGCGGCGCCGTCCAGCGGGTGTCGAAGCGGCAGGGGCTGCACCCGCAGATCCGGACCGAAGGGGCCCGGATCCGGAAGCGGGGTGATCACCGCGCCCAGGTCCTCGAGCGCGGCGATCATGAGGGAGCTGTCCCGCGAGTGCAGCGGCTTGCGCACCACCGATGGCCCCGCGGCCAGGGCCGCGAGCACCAGGTACCGGTTGGTCAGGGACTTCGAACCCGGCACCGCCACCGTTCCGCTCACGGGTGACCCGTGGGTGGAGGGAGCGGGCCACGGGGCCGGGTCCCGGGGGTGCGACAAGCCGCTGCGCGTCACGAGCTGCACCGCTCCTTAGAGGGAGACGGCGTTCTGGACGGCCTTCTCGGCCTCGGACAGCTTCTTCCTGGTGTCCTTGCCCACCTTGGCGGCGTTCTTGCGGACGTCGTCGGCGAGGTGGCTGGCGCGCCACGCGAGGGACGGGTTGCCAGAGGTGTCCACGGCGGCGATCATGACCGCGCCCGCGAGGGACACGTTCTTGAGCAGACCGGCGCGGCGGGTGGCCTTGCCCTCCTTGGTGCCGGCGTCCGCGGAACGGTACTGGGTGTAGCCGTTGAGCACGGTGGTGCCCAGCAGCACGGTGGACGAGAGGCGGGGCAGCTTGCTCACGGCCAGCAGGGACGCGGCGGTCACCTGGGCGGCGGCGATGCCCTGGGCCACCACCGCGCGGTTGGCGACGACGGGGCGCAGCTGCGGCGCGGCGCTCTCCACGGCCTTCAGCACGGGATCCAGCTGCTGCGCGGTGGCCGACGAGTTGCGGAACGCGTCCACACCCCCGGCAATGAAACCGGTGGCGAGCAGCGGGCGGGCGAGACGACGAACAATGCTCATGGTTCTCCTCCTTGTGGTCCCGGCATTTCCGGGTAGGCACGGCTCTCATCCTATCGGTCGCGGTGCGGGGTGCCCGTGGGAATACCCGCGCGCGCGGTGCGTGTTATCCACGGTGTACAGAAGCACCACGGACGTGCGCGATGCCCGTGCGGTCACGGAAAGCAGGTGAGGACCCCGGATGACGCCCCCCGCCTTAGACTTGGGCGTGATGAACGATCACCGAAGTCACGATTCCCAGGCGGTGGAGCACCCCGAAGAGGTGCCCGCCGGAGAAGAGTCCACGCAGCAGCGGCGCGAGCGCTTCGAGCGCGACGCCATGCAGTACGTGGACCAGCTCTACGCCGCCGCGCTGCGCATGGCGCGCAACCCCTCCGACGCCGAGGACCTGGTCCAGGAGGCCTACACGAAGGCGTTCTCGGCATTCCACCAGTACAAGCCGGGCACGAACCTCAAGGCCTGGCTGTACCGGATCCTCACGAACACGTACATCAACCTGTACCGCAAGCGCCAGCGCGAACCGCGCCAGGCCAACACGGACACCGTGGAGGACTGGCAGCTGCACCGCGCGGAGTCGCACACCTCCACGGGTCTGCGCTCCGCGGAGGTGGAGGCGCTGGACCACCTGCCGGACTCGGACGTCAAGCGTGCGCTGCAGGGCCTGCCCGAGGAGTTCCGGCTGGCCGTGTACTTCTCGGACGTGGAGGGATTCGCGTACAAGGAGATCTCCGAGATCATGGACACGCCCATCGGCACCGTGATGTCCCGGTTGCACCGTGGCCGCAAGCTTCTGCGCGAGAAATTGGGCGACTACGCCCAGGAAAGAGGGTTCGACACGTCCAAGGCCGGCAAGTCGGCCAGGGGCGGCGCACCGGTGAAGGATCGAGGCTGAATCATGACTGAGAACCCGTGCAGCAACGGCTGCACCGACGAACGCATCCAGCGGATCTACGAGTACCTGGACGGCGCCCTGACCACCGAGGACCTCGAGGAGATCCACGCCCACCTCACGGGCTGCCCCGAGTGCGAGCGGGAGTACAACCTGGAGTGCGTGATCCGCTCCGTGATGAAGCGCTCCTGCTGCGAGAGCGCGCCGGACGAGCTCAAGCGGTCGATCCTCGCGCGCATCGACGCGCAGTGCAACGAGCACCCCGCGGACTGAGGGCCGCGGCGCCCCGACCGGGTAGGCCCCCGGACATGCAGAACGCCCGCAACCGTGCTGGTTGCGGGCGTTCCGTGGTTCGTGCGCAGAACTTCAGGAGTTGGGCCGCTTGCCGCGGTTTGCCGAGTTCTTGCGACGATCCTTGCGCTTACGTCCACGCTTGCTCATGATGTACCTCCTGCAGTGATTGGCTGGAACATCGTCCGCCAGTATCTCACATTCCGCAGCGGGTCTCATGCCGAGCTGCGCCCCGTGGACCCGGAGGTGCTCAGCGCGGCTCCGGCAGCTGCAGCCAGTCGTACCAGCCGCGGTGCAGCACGAGCCACGCGATGAGCCCGTATCCGGCCTGACCGGGCGTGCCGTGGTTGGCCGCGAGGTCCTTGCGCCACTGCTCGTGGTGCTGCAGCGGATTGAAGGTGTCCACGTACACGTGGTTGCGCCGCGTGGTGACGTCCCCGTAGGCCGCGGACAGGTCCGCGATCTTCCGGTTGCGCTGCGGGTCCAGCGTGGGGGGAGGGCCCACCACCAGGACCTGCACGTTGTTCTGCGTGGCCTGGTCCACGATGTTGGCCATGTTCAACCGGGACCGGGCCGAGGTGATGCCGAGGTCGATGTCCAGGACCGACGGTGCGATCACCAGACGGTTGTCGCACGCGGGGTCGAAACGGCGGGCGGCCTCGTCGAACCACCGTTCGTTGAGGGTCTCGCTGCCCTCGCCGGGCGCCGCGAGGTTGTACGCGTCCACGGGGACCACGTCCCGGGGGGTGCGTGCCATGACTCGGCCGAACCAGCCGAGCGCGCGGGGGTCGTCCACGCCGGCCAGCAGTTCGTCTCCCACGGCCACGATGCGGATCCTGCGGTGGTCCACTCTTCTACATCCTTCGGGTTGCTGCGGGCCCGGGGGCCGTCACGGATGACGGCCCCCGGGCGGGTCGGATCCGGCGGGGCGGCCGGGGAGGGCGGCACCTCGAGCATGCCGGGCTCCGCTCCTCACGCGGTGCTCACTCTCCGCGGTCGAACGCTTGCTGCACGAGGGTCTCCAGCTCCGCGGCGTGGCGCTTGGCCGAGCCGTTGGCGGGGGACGCGGACGCGGGGCGGGAGGCCAGGGTCACCTGGCGGCCCAGCTGGGGCACGAGGTTCACGGCCATGAACGGCCATGCGCCCTGGTTGGCCGGCTCGTCCTGGGCCCAGATGACCCGGGCGTCCGGGTACCGGTCCAGCTGCTCCTTGATCTCGTCCAGCGGCAGCGGGTAGAGCTGCTCCACGCGCACGATCGCGGTGGAGTGGTCGTCGGACTTCTGCCGCTGGGCCACGAGGTCGTAGTACAGGCGACCCGAGACCAGGACCACGTCCGTGACCTTGGAGTCGTCGAGCTCCGCGACGTCCGGGATGACCGGCTGGAAGTTGCCCTGCGTGAACTCCTCCACCGGGGACGCAGCGGCCTTCAGGCGCAGCAGCTGCTTGGGGGTGGCCACGATCAGCGGGCGGCGCGGGCGCGAGTACGCCTGGCGGCGCAGCAGGTGGAAGTGGTTCGCCGGGGTGGAGGGCTGGGCCACGATCATGTTCTTCTCCGCGCACAGCACCAGGAAGCGCTCGATGCGCGCGGAGGAGTGGTCCGGGCCCTGGCCCTCGAAGCCGTGGGGCAGCAGCAGCACCATGTTGGAGCGCTGACCCCACTTCTGCTCCGCGGAGGAGATGAACTCGTCCACGATGGTCTGCGCGCCGTTGGTGAAGTCACCGAACTGCGCCTCCCACACGGTCAGCGCCTCGGGCCGCTCCACGGAGTAGCCGTACTCGAAGCCCAGCACGCCGTACTCGGAGAGCAGGGAGTTGTAGATCGAGAACCGGGCCTGGTCCGCGGAGAGGTTGTTCAGCGGGGTCCACTCGGCACCGTTCTCGGCGTCGAAGAACACCGCCTGGCGCTGGGTGAACGTGCCGCGGCGCACGTCCTGGCCGGACATCCGCACGGGAACCCCGTCCATGAGCAGCGAGCCGAAGGCCATGAGCTCGCCCATGCCCCAGTCGATGCCGCCCTCTCGGGTCATGTCCCGGCGCTTCTCCGCGAGCTTCTTCAGCTTGCGGTGCATGGTGAAGCCCTCCGGCATCTCCACGTAGGAGTCGCCGATGCGCTGGGCGGTCTCGGGGGAGATCGCCGTGGACTTGGGCACGGACACCCCGGAGTCCGCCTGCTGGGCGGAGGGGCGCTCGATGTTCGCGATCGCGGCGGCGTCTCCGGTGACCAGCGGGACCGTGGAGTTCTGGGCCTCGTGGGTCTCCGCGAACACCCGCTCCAGGCGCTCCTGGTAGTCCTTCAGAGCCCGGTCCGCCTCCTCCTGCGTGATGTCCCCGCGGCCCACGAGGTTCTCGGTGTAGACCTTGCGGGTGGAGCGCTTGCCGTCGATCAGCGAGTACATCAGCGGCTGGGTCATCGAGGGGTCGTCCCCCTCGTTGTGACCGCGGCGGCGGTAGCAGACCAGGTCGATCACGACGTCGTGGTGGAACCGCTGGCGGTACTCGAACGCGAGCTGCGACACGCGGGCCACGGCCTCGGGATCGTCCGCGTTGACGTGGAAGATGGGCGCCTGCACGGTGCGCGCCACGTCCGTGGAGTACGTGGAGGTGCGTCCGGCGGACGGGGCGGTGGTGAAGCCCACCTGGTTGTTGACCACCACGTGGATGGTGCCGCCCACGTTGTAGCCCTCCAGCCCGGACATCTGCATGACCTCGTAGACGATGCCCTGCCCGGCCATGGCGGCGTCGCCGTGGACCTGGATGGCGAGCACGGGGTAGTCGCCGTTGCCCTCGGGGCCCGCGCCCAGCACGTCCGTCTTGGCGCGCACGATGCCCTCGATGACCGGGTCCGCGGCCTCCAGGTGGGAGGGGTTCGCGGCCAGGTACACCTGCGTCTCGTTGCCGTTGTCGGAGGTGAACACGCCCTCGGTGCCCAGGTGGTACTTCACGTCACCCGAGCCCTCGGAGGCGCGCGGGTCCTGGCTGCCCTCGAACTCGCGGAACACCTGCGCGTAGGACTTGCCCGCGATGTTGGTGAGCACGTTGAGGCGGCCGCGGTGGGCCATGGCGATGCCCACGCCGGCCAGGGAGGCGTCCGCGGCGTCGGAGATGATGGCGTCCAGCAGCGGGATGAGCGACTCGCCGCCCTCGAGCGAGAAGCGCTTCTGCCCCACGTACTTGGTCTGCAGGAAGGTCTCGAAGGCCTCGGCGGCGTTGAGCCGCTCCAGGATGTGGAACTGCTCCTCGCGGGCGGGCTTCTGGTAGTCGCGCTCGAGCTTGGACTGGAACCACTCGCGCTGCTCCGGCTCCTGGATGTGCATGTACTCCACACCCACGGTGCGGCAGTAGGCGTCCCGCAGCCGCCCCAGGATCACGCGCAGGGTGAGCAGGTTCTGGCCGCCGAAGCCGCCGGTGGGCCACTCGCGCTCCAGGTCCCACAGGGTGAGCCCGTAGGTGCGGATGTCCAGGTCCGGGTGCCGCCGCATCACGTACTCGAGCGGGTTGGTGTCCGCCATGAGGTGCCCGCGCACGCGGTAGGAGTGGATCAGCTGCTGGATCCGGGCCACCTTGTTGATCTCGATCTCGGGGTTGACCTGGTTGTCCACGGCCCAGCGCACGGGCTCGTAGGGGATGCGCAGGGCCTCGAAGATGTGGTCGTAGAAGTCGTCCCCGCCCAGCAGGTAGTGCTCCACGAGCTTGAGGAACTCACCGGAGCCCGCGCCCTGGATCACGCGGTGGTCGTAGGTGGACGTCAGCGTGATGACCTTGGAGACGGCGTTGCGGGCGATCGTGCGGGGCGAGGCGCCCTTGTACTCGGCGGGGTAGTCCAGGGCGCCCACGCCGATGATGCACGCCTGGCCCTTGGACAGCCGCGGCACGGAGTGCACGGTGCCGATCCCGCCCGGGTTGGTCAGCGAGACGGTGGTGCCGGCGTAGTCCTCCATGGTGAGCGCGCCGGTGCGGCCGCGCTTGACAATGTCCTCGTAGGAGTTCCAGAACTCCTGGAAGGACATGGTCT
The DNA here is from genome assembly GCF_003226895.2 of Kocuria tytonis. Taxonomy (GTDB): domain Bacteria; phylum Actinomycetota; class Actinomycetes; order Actinomycetales; family Micrococcaceae; genus Kocuria; species Kocuria tytonis. The sequence continues at coordinate 749,463 of NZ_PNJG02000001.1, read as the reverse complement.
CGGCGCCCTTGATGTTGGGCACCACCAGGTTGCGGGAACCGTCCTTGTTGGGAATGTCGATCGCGATCCCGAAGTTCACGTGCGCGGGGTGGATCGCGGCGGGCTTGCCGTCGGAGTCGTCGTAGACCACGTTCATGGACGGGAAGTTGGACAGCGCACGGATCACGGCGTAGCCCACGAGGTGGGTGAAGGAGACCTTGCCGCCGCGGTTGCGCGCCAGGTGCGAGTTGATGACCATGCGGTTGTCGATCAGCAGCTTCGCGGGCACCGCGCGCACGGTGGTGGCGGTGGGGACGGTTAGGGACGCGTCCATGTTGGCGGCCACTGCCTTCGCGGGGCCGCGCAGCTTGACCACGGTGTCCTCGGCGGGCTTCTCGTCGGCCTTGGCCGGGGTCTCGTCCTTGCGGTCCTCGGGCTGGGCGCGGATGGGTCGCTTGGCGGCGGCGCCCTCGCTGGTCTCCGACTCGGTGTCCACGCCCGCGGGCCGTCCCTTCGCCTTCGCCCCGGTCGCGGCGGGAGCAGGGGACGCCGCGCGCTCGGTCTTCCGGGGGGCCGGGGCGTCCTTGGGGGTCGAGGTGCTCTTGCGGGCCGGTGCGGCGGCGGGTGCCGCGGCGTCGTTCGCGGCGGAGGTGTCCTTGCCGGAGTCGTCCTTGGCGGGGGTCCCGGTGGCGGGGCGCCCGTTCCGGGAGGACTTCGCCGCGGCGTCCTTGCCGGAGGGGGACGCGTCCTCGTCCGCCATCTGCTCGAAGATGGGCCACCACTTCTCGTCCACGGAGTTCTTGTCCGCCTGGTACTTCTCGAAGAGCTCGTCCACGAGCCATTCGTTGCCGGCAAATTCTTCGGGGATAAGGTGATGCGGCTGGTCTGGCACGAGTGATACGCCTCTTCCATCTGTACTGGTGTCCCGGGTGGCGAGCTGGTCCTCGCGGCCCCTGTATGGCTCCCACGGAGTGTACCGACCGCGGGAGCCCTCGACGGGCTTCGCGCACGCAAAGCCGTACCGGATTTTCAGTCTAGTGAGGCGACTGGGCCGGTGCCACCTGTCGCCCCGGGGCGGGCGGGGGCGACGTCGCCCGGGGCCTTCCCCGCCGCCGCTCCCGGCCCTGCCGCCGGCCGGGGCAGCGGCCTAGACTGTGCTGCCATGCGCTTCCTGACGACCCCCACCACGGACCTGACCTACAACGACGTCTTCCTGGTGCCCTCGATGTCCCGTGTGACCTCCCGGTTCGACGCCGATCTCGCGCCCGCGGACGGCACCGGGGCCACCCTCCCGCTCGTGGCGGCGAACATGACGGCGGTGACCGGGCGGCGCATGGTGGAGACCATGGCCCGGCGCGGCGGACTGGGGATCCTGCCGCAGGACATCCCGCTGGACGTGATCGCCGAGGTGACCTCGTGGGTCAAGGGCCGCTCGCCGCGCTACGAGACCCCGGTGGTGCTGCACCGCACGAACACCGTGCACGACGCCCTCGGGATCATGCACAAGCGCCCCCACGGCGCGGTGCTCGTGGTGAACGAGAACGAGGACTACGCGGGGATGGTGCTGGAGGCGGACTGCCGGGACGTGGACCGCTTCACGCAGCTCGGGGACCTGGCGCGCACCGACGGACCCGTGTTCCAGGACGGGGACCTCCCGCGGGACCCGGACGTGACCGCGCTGCGCCCGGTGTACGAGGCACTCTCGGACGCCCGCGTGTCCGCGGCACCCGTCCTGGAGGGGCGCCGGGTGGCGGGGATCGTCACGCGGCAGGGCCTGGTGCGCTCCACCATCTACACCCCCGCCCTGGACGCCGACGGGCGGCTGCGCGTGGGGGCGGCCGTGGGCATCAACGGGGACGTCTCCGCCAAGGCGGCCCGGCTGCTCGACGCCGGCGTGGACGTCGTCGTGGTGGACACCGCCCACGGGCACCAGGTCAAGGCCGTGGAGGCCGTCTCCGCCGTGCGCGCACTGGACCCGGCAGTGCCCGTGGTCGCGGGCAACGTGGTGACCGCGGACGGCGTGCGGGACCTCGTCTCGGCCGGCGCGGACATCGTGAAGGTGGGCGTGGGCCCCGGTGCCATGTGCACCACCCGCATGATGACGGCGGTGGGCCGCCCCCAGTTCTCGGCGGTCGTGGAGTGCGCGGAGGCCGCGGCGGACCTCGGGGCCCACGTGTGGGCGGACGGCGGCGTGAAGCACCCGCGCGACGTCGCCCTGGCCCTGGCCGCCGGCGCGAGCCAGGTGATGGTGGGCTCGTGGTTCGCCGGAACCCACGAGAGCCCCGGGGAGATCAACATCGACGCGAACGGGCGGGCGTACAAGGAGTCCTTCGGGATGGCCTCCGCCCGTGCCGTGCGGCACCGCACGCTGGGGGAGGACCGGTTCTCGCGCGCCCGCAAGGCGCTGTTCGAGGAGGGCATCTCCAACTCCACCATGTACCTGGACCCGCAGCGCCCCGGCGTGGAGGACCTGCTGGACCACATCACCTCCGGCGTGCGCAGCTCCATGACCTACGCCGGGGCCACCACCCTGCGGCAGTTCGCCGCCCGCGCGGTGGTGGGCATCCAGTCCCAGTCCGGCTACGACGAGGGCCGCCCCCGTTCCGAGTCCTGGACCTGAAGCGCTCCGTCGGGCCGGGCCCGGTCGCGGAGCGGGGTGTTCTCATCCTCCCGCTAGATGAGAATCGTTCATGATATGCTCGCGCTCATTCAGATGACAGTGATTCTCATTGGCCCGTTCGGAGGCCGAGGGGACGTCGAGCAGGGAGCTGATGCCCATGACCGTCCGCCGTACCGCCCCACACGCAGGGAAGGGCGTGCTCGCACTCGGGGTGCTCACCGGCATCGCGCTGACCGGGTGCTCCGCGCAGGGCGGCGCGGAGGGGGCCGGTGACTCGGGGGACGGGGACAGGATCCGGGTGGTCACCTCCACGAACGTCTACTCGGACCTGGCGGCACAGGTGGGCGGCGACCGCGTGGAGGCCACGCCGCTGATCCGCTCCACCGCCCAGGACCCCCACTCCTACGAGGCCACGCCGCAGGACCGGCTGACCGTGGAGAAGGCGGACCTGGTGGTGCGCAACGGCGGCGGGTACGACCAGTTCATCGCCGACCTCTCCCCGCAGGACCAGCACGTGGTGGACGCCGTGGACGTCTCGGGCCTGCAGTCGCAGCAGGAGAAGGACGCGGCCGCCGAGCACGAGCACTCCCACGGGTCCGGGGAGGAGCACCACCACCACGGCGGCTTCAACGAGCACGTGTGGTACGACGTGGAGACCATGACGAAGGTGGTGGACCGGATCGCCCAGCAGCTGGGGGAGGTGGACCGGCAGAACGAGCGGACCTACACGGACAACGCCGCCCGGGTCAAGGACGAGCTGGCCGGGGTGGACCGGAAGATCAAGGACATCGGGGCATCCGGCGGCTACGTGGCCACCGAGCCCGTGCCCGGGTATCTTCTGGAGGATGCCGGTCTGCACGACGACACCCCGGCCGCGTTCACCGAGGCGATCGACTCCGGATCGGACGCCCCGCCCGCGGCCCTCCACGAGACGCTGGAGCTCGTGGCGGGGGACCACGTCTCGCTGCTCGCCCTCAACCGGCAGACCTCCACGGGTCAGACCGACCGGCTGCGCGACACCGCCCAGGAGGCAGGGAAGCCGGTGGTGGAGTTCACGGAGACCGTGCCGGACAACAGGAACTACCAGCAGTGGATGACGGAGAACGCGGACCACGTGGCAAAAGCACTCACGAAGTAGGGACATGGGATCGAGCACTGCGCACACGGCCGCCGATGACGGTGCGGCCCCGGTGATACGGCTCCAGGACGCCGGACTGGCCTTCGGGGACCGCACCCTGTGGTCCGGGCTGACCCTGGACGTGGCGCCGGGGGAGTACCTCGCGGTGCTCGGCTCCAACGGCACGGGCAAGACGAGCTTCCTCCGGGTGCTGCTGGGGCTGCTGCCGCTGAGCCACGGCACCGTGAGCGTCAACGGCACCCGGCCGCGGGCCGCGGCCCGTGGGGTGGGCTACGTGCCGCAGCAGCGTGGCTTCCCGGCCCGCACCCCGCTGCGCGCCCGGGACCTCGTGGCCCAGGGGGTGGACGGGCACCGCTGGGGCGTGCGCCTGCACCCGCGCCGTGTGCACCGCAGGGTGGACGAACTGCTGGCGCGCGTGGGTGCCACCGGGTACGCGGACGCCCCCGTGGGGCTGCTCTCCGGCGGGGAGCAGCAGCGGCTGCGGATCGCCCAGGCACTCGCGGCGGACCCCACGGTCGTGCTGTGCGACGAGGCCCTGCTGTCCCTGGACCTGCACCACCAGCACGTGGTGAGCGAACTCGTGCACGAGCAGCGCGAGCGCACCGGCTGCTCCGTGGTGTTCGTCACCCACGACGTGAACCCCATCATCGAGCACGTGGACCGCATCCTGTACCTGGCCAACGGCTCGTTCCGGATCGGCACCCCGGACGAGGTGCTGCGCTCGGACGTGCTCTCCGAGCTGTACGGCACGGGCATCGAGGTGCTGCGCAGCAACGGCCGCATCCTGGTGGCCGGGCGCCCGGACAGCACCCACCACACCGACGCCCCGGAGGAGCTGCTCCCGTGATCACGGCCGCCATCGACTGGAACTCGTTCGTGGGCTCCGTGTTCGTCTTCGACAACTACGGCGAGCTGCTGGGCCTGCTGCGCAACTCCCTGTGGGCCGGCGCCGTGCTGGGCCTGGTGGGCGGGCTCGTGGGCACGTTCGTGATGATGCGGGATCTCGCATTCTCCGTCCACGGCATCGCGGAGCTGTCCTTCGCGGGTGCCACCGCCGCCCTGCTGCTCGGTGCGGACGTGGTCACCGGGTCCCTCCTGGGCTCCGTCCTGGCCGCTCTGGTCATGGGCTTCACGGGGCTGCGCGCCCGGGAGGGGAACTCCTTGGTGGGGGTGCTCATGCCCTTCGGTCTGGGCCTCGGCATCCTCTTCCTCTCCCTCTACGAGGGCCGCTCCTCCAACAAGTTCTCCCTGCTCACCGGGCAGATCGTGTCCGTGTCCTCGCTGCAGCTCACCTCCATGGTGGTGCTCTCCGCCGTGGTCCTCGTGACGCTCGTGGGGGTGTGGCGGCCCCTGACGTTCGCGAGCACGGACCCGCTCGTGGCCCGGGCCAAGGGGCTGCCGGTGCGCGGGCTCGCCGTGGTGTTCATGGTGCTGCTCGGGATCTCCGTGGCGCTGTCGGTGCAGATCGTGGGAGCGCTGCTCGTGCTCGCGCTGCTCATCACCCCGGCCGCCGCGGCCATGAACCTCACCTCGAGCCCGGCGCGCACGGTGGTGCTCTCGGTGCTCTTCGCGGAGCTCGCCATGGTGGGCGGGATCCTGCTGGCCCTGGGCGGGAACATCCCGATCAGCCCGTACGTCACCACCATCTCGTTCCTGCTGTGGCTCGTGTCCCGGGCCGTGCGCGCGGTGCGGGAGCGCTCGTCGTCGTACCGCCGCACGACGCCGCACCGCGGGGCGAGCGCGCCGCTCACCGCGGGCGCCACCCGTGTTCCCGAGGAGACCGCCGCAGCGGACCCGGCTCCCGGACCCGGCGGGCTCGAACCGCTCAAAACGGGTGACCGGCCCGGAACGGGCTGACGGTTCGGCACGGGCCGACGGCTCAGAACAGGACGTGCAGGGCCGCGGGCAGCACCCGCACGCTCACCGGCAGCGGGCCGAGCCGCTCGCCGTCGCCGTGGGCGGCGTCGCGGTCCCGGTGGTCGGCGCCCTCGGTGCCGGGGACGCCGGTCACGGCCACCGCGGCGGCCGTGACCGGTTCCACCGAGACCTCGCGCAGGGACTCGTGGGTGCCGAGCCACAGCCGGGGGAAGAGCCACACGAGGCGCGCCGGGCCCACGTCCGAGACCGTGAACAGGTCCGCGACGCCGTCCGTCGCGTCCGTGCGGGGCACGATCGTCAGCCCGCCGCCGAACGAGGACGTGTTGGCGACCGTGAGGAAGGTGATCGCACGCCGGGCCGCACGGACCGTGCCGTCCGGGGAGGTCCAGGACAGCTCGTAGCGGCGGGCCCGGATGGCCGCGAGCTCCAGGGCGAGCGCCGCGGCGTACTTGGCGGGGACACGCACCCGGGACCAGCGGTTGGCCCGGGCGTTCACGCGGGCGTCGAGCCCCAGGCACACCGCGGTGGCGCACACGTGCTCGGAGCCGTCCGCGCACGTCACGTGCAGCAGGTCCATGGTGTGGGAAGGGGACTCCAGCCCGCGCAGCACGCGCCCGGCGGCGCGCTCCGGATCCCCGGTGGGCACCCCGTGGTGCCGCGCGAGGTCGTTGCCGGAGCCGGCGGGCACGAGACCGAACGGGACGGTCACGCCCTGCTCGCCGACGGTGTGCAGGGCCTGCAGGACCAGGTGCACCATGCCGTCACCGCCCACGGCCACCACCGCCGCGACGTCCGTGGAGCGGGCCCGCAGGGTCTCGGTCAGGGCACGTCCGAGGGCCGCGGCCGAGGCACCGGCCAGGGGTTCGGGACGGTACCCACCCGCCCGCAGGATGCCCGCGGCCCGTTCGCACGCCCCGCGCGCGGTGCGGGAGGCGCCGTTGTGGACCAGCAGGACGTCCCGGGCGGCGCGGGGAGTCACGGGGCGGGGTCCGCGGCTGCCGAGCCGTCCCGGGTGCGGGCCGCGCAGTCCTCGCAGATCCCGGTGATCTCCACGGTGTGGTCCACGTCCGCGTAGCCGTGGCGCCGCGCGGTGCTCTCCGCCCAGGTCTCGATCTCCGGGGCCTCGAGCTCCACCGTGGCACCGCACGAGCGGCACACCAGGTGGTGGTGGTGGTGCTGGGCCTCGCAGCGGCGGTAGATGGCCTCGCCGTCCGTGGTGCGCAGGACGTCCACCTGGCCCAGCTCCGCCATGGACTGCAGGATCCGGTAGGTGGTGGCCAGGGACACGGACTCCCCCCGGTCCTGGAGCAGCCGGTGCAGGTCCTGGGTGGAGATGAAGTCCTCCAGCCGCTGCAGTGCGGCGCTCACGGCACGGCGCTGTTTGGTGTTGCGAACCTCCGCGGGTTCGGTGGTCTTGCTGCTCAACCCAGGCGTCCTTTCCGCGAGCGGGCGTTCGGCCCATCTTAACGCGGGCGGCGGGCGGGTATTCCCTCCGGGCCCTGCTCTCCGCTGAGGGCGCGCCCGCTCCCCGGTGAGGGTGCGCCCGCTCCCCGGTGGGAGCGTAGCCGCTCGACCCCGGTGAGAGCGTGGCCGCCCGCCGGGCCCGGGGCTGCCGCACGGGGCCGCACCACCCGCGACGAACCCTCGGTCAGCCGCTAGGGTGGCACCATGCTGCTGACCAAGTTCACCCACTCGTGCGTGCGGTTCGAGAAGGCCGGCGCGGTGCTCGTGATCGACCCGGGGACGTTCTCCGAGGTCGAGGAGGCCCTGGAGGGCGCGGACACCGTGCTCATTACCCACGTGCACCCGGACCACTGCGACGTCGACCGGGTGGGTGCCGCCCTGGACGCCGCTCCCGGCGTGGACGTGCACGCCCCGGCGGCGGTGGTCGAGGCCCTCGCGGACCGCGTGACGGACACCGGACGGCTGCATGCGGTCACCGCGGACACCGAGTTTACTGCCGGTCCGTTCTCCGTGGCCACCTACGGCGGGCAGCACGCGCTGATCCACCCGCTGATCCCCACGGTGGACAACGTAGGCTACGTGATCGACGGCGCCGTGTTCCACCCCGGTGACTCCTTCACCGTGCCGCACGGGCTCACCGTGCCCACCGTCCTGGTCCCGCTGCACGCGCCGTGGTCCAAGACCTCCGAGGTCATCGACTTCGTGGTCGCCACGCGGGCCACCCGTGCGTTCCCGATCCACGAGGCGCTGCTCTCCGACACGGGTCTGCAGCTGGTGGAGCACATGGTCACCGAGTTCTCCGCCCGCTACGGAACCGAGTTCCGCCACCTGCCCGCTCGCGAGAGCGTGGAGCTGGCCTCCGACTGACCCGCCGGCAGCCCGCCGCACCCCACCCGTCCCGTCGAAAGGACCCCGTCATGAGTTCAGTGTTCACCAGGATCATCGAGGGCGAGCTGCCAGGGCGCTTCGTCTGGGCGGACGAGCGGTGCGTGGGCTTCCTGTCCATCCAGCCGCTCGCGCAGGGACACGTGCTCGTGGTGCCCCGGGAGGAGATCGACGCGTGGGTGGACCTGCCGTCGGAGCTCGCGGTGCACCTCATGCGGGTCTCCCAGAGCATCGGCAAGGCCATCGACGCCGCCTACCGCCCCAAGCGGGTGGGCCTCATGATCCAGGGCTTCGAGGTGCCGCACACCCACCTGCACGTGTGGCCCACCAACTCGATCGAGGAGTTCGACTTCGCGAACGTGGACCAGGACCCGGACCCCGCGGTGATGGACGACTCCGCCCGCCGCATCCGCGAGGCACTGGTGGCCCAGGGCCACCACGACGAGGTGCCGCAGCAGGACTGACCGCCTGCGGTTTCCCGGACCGGTTGCCCGCCCGCCGTCCGCGGACCGGGACCCGGTACCGGTCAGCCGAGGTCCCGCAGCTGCTTGCGGATCCGCTTCTCCGACACGGTGTGGGCGGTTCCGAGCTCCTGGGCGAAGAACGAGATGCGCAGCTCCTCCAGGTCCCAGCGCACGCGGGTGAGGGCCGCCGGGACGGGGGCGTCGGCCGGCACGGCGTCCCGCGCGGCTTGGTATTCCGCCTCGAGGTCGTGCACCGTGCGCATCGCCACGGCGTCCCGTTGCAGGTGCCCGGAGAGCTTGTCGAGCCGGCCGTTCACCCCGGCCAGGTACCGGGGGAGGTGCTGCAGGGCCTGCCAGCCGGTCCTGGCCACGAATCCGGGGTGCACCAGACGGTCCACCTGCTCGGCCATGTCCTTGAACGCCGGAACCGCGCCGAGCGAGCCCGGCTTCTTCAGCCGCTTGCGCACGGTGTTCGCCTCGGTGAGCGTGGTGGTCACGAGCGTGCTCACCGCGAAGACCGTGTCGATCAGCTCCGCCCGCACGTGCTCCGTGAGCTCCCGGAACTGCTCGCGGGTGAACGGCGGGTCCTGCGGGACCAGGCGGTCGATCGCGGCCACCGTGCAGTCGTGGATGAGCGCCTCCACGGACCCGTGGGGGTTCTGGGTGAAGATCAGCCGCTCCTTCTGGCTCAGGTGCTCCACCACGTAGCGGTGCACCGAGGGCAGCACGTGCTGCAGCAGGGCGATCACACCGTCCCGCTGGGCCACGCGCTGCTCCTCGGGGTCGCTCAGGATGCGCACGTCCACGCGGGGGACGTCCGTGCTCCCGGCCTTCGCGGAGGGCACCGCCACGAGCGTGGGGTAGCCCGTGACGGTCTGACCGGCCACCACCGTCTCCACGCTGCGGGGCGGGTCCGGTTCGGGCCACGAGGTCAGTCCCGTCCGCTCGAGGGAGGCCGCCGGGCGTTCGGGGGTGGCGTTCGCGCCGCGGCCGGAGCGGCGGTGGCCCCGCCCCGAGCCCCGGCCCGCCACGTCGTCCCGTCCGGAGGCGGACCGTCCGGACGCGGGCGAGGCGTCCTGGGCGGCGTCGTACAGCTGGGCCACGGCGCCACCGAGGGAAGCCGCCAGCGCTTCGCGGACGGCGGGGCGCAGCCGCTGCTTCAGCTCGGGGAGGTCCGAGCCGCGCCCGAGCACCCTGTTGCGGGCGTCACGGACCTCGAAGCGCATGCGCAGGTGCGCGGGCAGCGTCCCGGGCTGGAAGTCCGAGGCCTGCACCGGGTGGCCGCGCAGCCGCCGCAGCACCGTGGCCAGGGACTCCAGGAGGGAATCGGTGGCGGGGTCGAACTCCTCGTCCAGACGCGCCACCGCGGTGGCGGCCGTGTCCGGGGCGGGCACGAAGTTGCGGCGCACGGCCTTGGGCAGGGACTTGATGAGCGCGGTCACCAGTTCCACGCGCAGCCCCGGGATGTGCCACTCGAACTGCTCGGGGGCCAGCCGGTCCAGGAACAGCACGGGGATGCGCACCGTGACACCGTCCGCGGTGTCCGTGCCGGGCGCGAACTCGTAGTCCAGGTCCAGGCTGAGATCGCCCTCGGCGGAGCGCACCTGCCACGCACGCGGGAAGGACTCCGTGTCCAGGGAGGGGGCCTCCGGGGCGATCAGGTCCTCGCGGGTCAGGTCCAGCAGGTGCTCGTCCTCGTGGCGGGCATTCTTCCACCACGCGTCGAAGTGCCGCTGGGACACCACGGTCGCGGGGACGCGGGCGTCGTAGAAGTCGAAGAGCACCTGGTCGTCCACGCGCAGGTCCTTGCGGCGCATGCGGTTCTCGAGCTCCTCGACCTCCGCGACGGCCCGGCGGTTGCGCTTCACGAAGGTGTGGCGGGTCTGCCAGTCGCCCTCCACCAGAGCGTGGCGGATGAACAGCTCGCGGGAGAGCCGCGGATCCACCTGCGAGAACAGCACGGGTCGCTCGGCGACCAGGGGCAGGCCATAGAGGGTGACCTTCTCGGAGGCCATCACCGCACCGCGGGAACGGGACCAGTGCGGCTCGGAGTAGCTGTGCTTCACGAGCTGCGGGGCGATCTCCTCGGCCCACTCCGGCTTGATGGCGGCGTTGGTGCGCGCCCACAGCCGGGAGGTCTCCACGAGCTCCGCGGAGACGATCCAGTCCGGGGACTTCTTGAACAGCGCCGAGCCCGGGAAGATCGCGAACCGCGTGCCGCGCGCCCCCCGGTACTCCCGCGTGCGCTCGTCCCGCACACCGATGTTGCTCAGCAGTCCGGAGAGCAGGGACTTGTGCACGGCGTCCTGGTTCGCGGCCACGTCGATCTCCCGCGAGCCGCCGGCGTCGATGCCCACCTGCCGGGCGATCTGGCGCAGCTGGGCGTAGAGGTCTTGCCACTCCCGGATCCGCAGGAAGTTCAGGAACTCGCGCCGGCACAGCTTGCGGAACTGGGAGGAGGACAGCTCGGCCTGCTGCTCCTGCAGGTACTGCCACAGCAGCCCGTAGGAGAGGAAGTCCGAGGTCTTGTCCTTGAAACGGGCGTGGAACTCGTCCGCGGCCTGGCGCTTCTCGAGCGGGCGCTCCCGGGGGTCCTGCACGGTGAGTGCGGCGGTGAGCACCAGCACCTCGCGCACGCAGCCCCGGCGCTGGGCCTCCACGATCATCCGGCCCAGCCGCGGGTCCACGGGCAGGGCGGCGAGGATCTCGCCCGTGCGGGTCAGCGGCCCCCGCGCGCGGTCACCACCGCGACGGCGTCGGCCGCCGCGGGAGCGAGCTCCGCGGGAGGTGCCGTCGGGGCGGGAGGGCGACGCCGCGGCGTCGTCCTCGTGGGGATCACCGGAGCCGCGCAGGGCACTGAGCTCGCGCAGCAGCACCACGCCGTCCTTGACGGCGCGGGGGTCCGGCTTCTGCACGAACGGGAACTCGGTGATGTCCGTGGGCTGCGAGACCACGCCCACGGCGATCATCTGCAGGATCACCGCGGCCAGGTTGGTGCGCAGGATCTCCGGGTCCGTGAACTCGGGGCGGGAGGCGAAGTCCGCCTCGGAGTAGAGCCGGATGCACACGCCGTCGGACACGCGCCCGCAGCGCCCGGCGCGCTGCCGGGCCGAGGCCTGGGAGATCCGCTCGATGGGCAGCCGCTGCACCTTGGTGCGCGCCGAGTAGCGGGAGATCCGGGCGGTGCCGGGATCGATTACGTACTTGATCCCGGGCACGGTCAGGGACGTCTCCGCCACGTTGGTCGCGAGCACGATCCGGCGGTGGGAGGACTGCGAGAACACCCGGTTCTGCTCGGCCATGGAGAGCCGCCCGAACAGCGGCAGGATCTGCGTCCCGGACAGGGAGCGGTGGGAGTCGATCACCCGCTGCAGCGCGTCCTGGGCGTCGCGGATCTCGCGCTCGCCGGCGAAGAAAACCAGGATGTCCCCGCGGGGCTCCCGGGAGAGCTCCACCACGGCGTCGCACACGGCGTCGATGGGATCGCGGTCCTCGTCCGCGAGGCCGTCCCCGGTGTCCTCCTCGTCGTCGCCGCCATCCCCGCTGCGCTCCTGGGTGAGCGGGCGGTAGCGGACCTCCACGGGGTAGGTGCGCCCCGAGACCTCGATGACCGGGGCGGGTTCCGGTGCGGCGTCCGGGTGCTCGGGGTCCTCGTGCGCGAAGTGCTCCGCGAAGCGCTGCGGGTCGATGGTCGCGGAGGTGATGATCACCTTCAGGTCTGGGCGCCGGGGGAGCAGCCGCCGGAGATACCCCAGCAGGAAGTCGATGTTGAGCGAACGCTCGTGGGCCTCGTCGATGATGATCGCGTTGTAGCGGGAGAGCTGCGGGTCGTGGCTGATCTCCGCCAGCATGATGCCGTCCGTCATGAGCTTGACCTTCGAGTCCTTGCCCACCTCGGACGTGAACCGCACCTGGTAGCCCACGGTGGCACCCACGCGCTCGCCGAGCTCGTGCGCGATCCGCTCCGCGACGGAGCGCGCCGCGATCCTGCGGGGCTGGGTGTGCCCGATCAGCCCGCCCTCGCCGAGGCCGAGCTCGAGGCACATCTTGGGCAGCTGCGTGGTCTTGCCGGAGCCCGTCTCACCGGCGACCACCACCACCTGGTTCTCCCGGATGGCGGCCATGATGTCCTCCCGGCGCGCGCTGACGGGGAGGTTGTCCGGATACACGATGCGGGGCGGGGTGCTGAGCTCAGTCATGACAACGCAGCAGTCTACGGGCCGCCCCCGACACACGGGTGTGACGGACCTCCCGCCCACCGGGCGCGCACAATGAGCACTGAACGTGGGCCGCGCCTCGTGTCCGACCGGTCGGTGCGTGCCGGCCACCCACGAGTGCTCCGTGACGGAAGGAACCACCCCATGAAGCGTCTGCTCCCGGTCGCCGGCGCGGCCACCGCGGCGGCCCTGCTGCTGACCGGCTGCGGTTCCGGCGGCGGCGACCCGTCCAGCGGGGCCACGCACGAGAAGGTCACCGTGGGCATCTCCCAGTTCGTGGCGCACCCCGCGCTCGACGCCGCTCGGAAGGGCTTCGTGCAGGCGCTCGCGGACGGCGGGTACACGGAGGGCGAGAACCTCACCCTGGACGTGCGCAACGCCTCGGGAGACCAGGCCACGGCGACGGGCATCGCCTCCGACTTCGCCTCCGGCCAGGAGGATCTCGTCCTGGGCATCGCCACGCCGGCGGCCCAGTCCCTGGCGCAGGCCGTGACGGACCGGCCCGTGCTGTTCACCGCCGTGACCGATCCGGTGGACGCGGGGCTGGTGGACGCCACGGACGCCCCCGGCGGAAACATCACCGGCACCACGGACGGCAACCCCGTGGCGGATCAGATCGACCTGGTGAAGCAGCTGAAGCCGGAGGCGAAGTCCGTGGGCATCATCGACAGCTCCGCGGAGACCAACTCCCAGGTCCAGGTGGCGCAGGCCAGGAAGGCCGCCCAGGCCGAGGGACTGAAGGTCGTGGAGAAGACCGTGACCACCACCGCGGAGGTCGCGCAGGCCGCCGATTCCCTGGACACCGATGCCCTCTACGTGCCCACCGACAACACGGTGGTGGCGGGTCTGGAGGCGGTGATCTCCGCCGCGGAGGCCAAGAAGATCCCGCTCGTCGCGGGTGACGGGGACTCCGTGGAGCGCGGCGCGCTCGCCACCCGGGCTCTCGACTACACGGCTCTCGGACGGCAGACCGGTGAGATGGCCGTGCGCATCCTCAAGGACGGCGCCGAGCCCGGGGACCTGGCCGTGGCGGGGCAGAAGGACACCAGGCTCGTCGTCAATGCCAGGGCCGCGCGGGCCATGGGGGTGGAGATCCCGCAGCGCCTGCGGGACAGGGCCGATCGGCTCATCCAGTAGCACCCGTGCGCGGGGAACCGCATTCGACCTCGGCACCCGGCGCGTGGTGGCGCGCGGGCCCGCCTCGTCCCGGGCGGGCAGCTCTGGACGAGGCGGGGCCACCGCGGGGCCTACCCGCCGGGCCCCGTGAGCCGCAGCCCGTCACGGGCGGACCCGCCCCTGTGGGCGCTACGCTTCTGGGGACAGCTCGCAGCGCCACTGCACCGACCGCTCCGTCCCGGGGCGTCCGCGTGGGCGGCGCCTCCACGGGTGGCACCTCCGCTCCGGGGGTGGCACCGGAAGGTCAGTGATCCCAGTGAACCAGTCCCGCCGCAGACAGCGCACGACGTCCGTCATCTCCGCGGTGGGGCTGATCCTGCTGTTCGTGTGCTGCTTCTCGCTGCCGGAGGGGCTCGTGGCACTGAGCCAGGCGTCCGCGGAGCGCGGGGGGCAGCCCCTGACCGAGCGGGGCTGGATCATGGTGGTCGTGGGATTCGGCACGCTGGCCGTGGGCGGCGTGCTCACCATCGTGGGCGTGGTGCTGCGCCGCACGGCGGCCCCCCAGCCGGTCGCGGAGGATCTGCTGCTGGAGGAGGAGTACGGCTCGGAGTCGGTCATGAACGAGTACGACCCGCTGGAGCTGAACCCCAACTACCGGATCCGGGAGCAGCGTCGGGGCAGGCGCTGAGCCGGGCCCGCGCTGCGTCACTGGGGTCGCACGGGCGGCACGCCGTGACGAGGGCATGAAAAGTGCCCGCGATAGGATTCGAACCTACGGCCTTCTGCTCCGGAGGCAGACGCTCTATCCACTGAGCTACGCGGGCGCATCGGACTGCGACGCCGGGAACCCCGGTGCGCAACGACAACTCGACGATACTACCAGGTCCGCGCCGGGCACCAGTCACCGCGGGTCGGCCCGGGGGAACCCGCCCCGTTACACTGGCACGGTGACTCCTGAAGAACTCTCCACAGCCGTGTCCGCATGCCTGCAGGACGCCGTGACCGCCGGTGAACTGAGCCCGGTGGACGGCGTCGACCTGCCCGAGGCGAAGGTGGAGCGCCCGAAGAACCGTGACCACGGCGACTGGGCCACCACGGTGGCCATGCAGGTGGCAAAGAAAGTGGGGCGCAGCCCTCGGGACGTCGCACAGATCCTCTCCGAGCGGCTCGCGCGGGTGCCCGGTGTGAAGACCGTGGACATCGCGGGCCCGGGGTTCCTCAACATCACGCTCGACGCCGCCGCGGCCGGTGAGCTCGCGCAGTCGGTCGTGGAGCAGGGCAGCGCGTTCGGCACGGGGGACGCCCTGGCCGGGACCACCATCAACCTGGAGTTCGTCTCCGCCAACCCCACCGGTCCCATCCACCTGGGCGGCACCCGCTGGGCGGCCGTGGGCGACTCCCTCGCCCGGGTCCTGCAGGCCCAGGGCGCCGAGGTGGTGCGCGAGTACTACTTCAACGACCACGGCAACCAGATCGACCGCTTCGCCCGCTCCCTGCTGGCCCGGGCCCGCGGCGAGGCCGCTCCCGAGGACGGCTACGGCGGGCAGTACATCTCGGACGTCGCCCAGGAGGTGCTCGCCCTGCACCCGGACGCACTGGAGTCGGAGGACCCCCAGGAGGTCTTCCGGGCCGCAGGCGTGGAGCTGATGTTCGCCCAGATCAAGTCCTCGCTGCACGAGTTCGGGGTGGACTTCGACGTCTTCTTCCACGAGAACTCCCTGTTCGAGGGCGGCCAGGTGGAGACCCTGCTGGAGCAGCTGCGCTCCTCGGACTCCCTCTACTTCGCGGACGGCGCGTGGTGGCTGCGCTCCACGGAGCACGGGGACGACAAGGACCGCGTGGTCATCAAGTCGGACGGCAACGCGGCCTACATCGCCGGTGACATCGCCTACTTCAAGAACAAGCGGGACCGCGGCGCGGACCTGTGCATCTACATGCTCGGTGCGGACCACCACGGCTACGTGGCCCGGCTCAAGGCCGCGGCCGCTGCGCTGGGGGACTCCCCGGACGCCGTGGAGGTGCTGATCGGGCAGATGGTCAACCTCGTGCGTGACGGCGAGGCCGTGCGGATGTCCAAGCGCGCGGGCACCGTGGTGACCATGGAGGACCTCGTGGAGGTCGTGGGGGTGGACGCCGCGCGCTACTCCCTGACCCGGTACTCCGTGGACTCGAACATCGACATCGACCTGGACGTGCTCACCCGGCGCTCCAACGAGAACCCCGTGTTCTACGTGCAGTACGCCCACGCCCGCACGTGCGCGGTCGCCCGCAACGCGGAGGCCGCCGGGGTCCGGCGCACGGCCGAGGACGGCACCCCGCAGTTCGACGCCGCCCTGCTCGAGCACGCACGCGAGGCAGACCTGCTCGCCGCGCTCGGCCAGTACCCGTCCGTGGTCGCCCAGGCCGCGTCCTTCCGCGAGCCGCACCGCGTGGCACGCCACCTGGAGGCGCTCGCGGGCGCCTACCACCGGTGGTACGACGCGTGCCGGGTCACCCCGCAGGGCGACGCCCCCGTGGAGCTCGTGCACCACACCCGCCTGTGGCTCAACGACGCCGTGCGCCAGGTGCTCGCCAACGGGCTGGACCTGCTGGGTGTCTCCGCCCCGGAGCGGATGTGATCCGGATGACCGCCACGCCCGCCGAGCACCCGCTCGCACCGTCCTGGCTGCGGGTCCCCGAGGACCCGGCGGCACTGGAGTCCCCGGTGTTCACGTCCCAGTACGCGCGGGACGCGTCCGGGTGCGTCACCGTGGACTCGGTGCCCGTCACCGAGATCGCGCGGCGCCACGGCTCCCCGAGCTACGTGGTCTCGGAGCGCACGTTCCGCGCCCGCGCCCGGGGTTTCCGCGAGGCGTTCGAGGCCGCGCTGCACCCCCTGGGCGTGCAGAGCGCGGTCTACTACGCCTCGAAGGCGCTGCTCACCACCGCGGTGGCCCGATGGGCCGCCGACGAGGGACTGAACATCGACACCGCCTCCGGAGGGGAGCTGGCGGTGGCGCTCGCCGCCGGGATCCCGGGTGAGCGGATCGCGCTGCACGGGAACAACAAGTCCGCCGAGGAGATCGCCGCCGCCCTGGACGCGGGCGTGGGTCGCATCGTGGTGGACTCCCTCGCGGAGATCGACCTGGTGGCGGGGCTGGCCCGGGACCGGGGAACGCGGGCTCCCGTGATGATCCGGGTGACCCCGGGCGTCCACGCGTCGACCCACGAGTTCATCGCCACCGCGCACGAGGACCAGAAGTTCGGGCTCTCCCTCAACGCCGAGGACGGGGATTCGCCCGCGCTGCAGGCCGTGGCCGCGTGCCTCGGCGCCTCCGACGCGCTGGAGCTGCGGGGACTGCACTGCCACATCGGCTCCCAGATCTTCGCCGCCGAGGGCTTCGGCCAGGCCGCCGAGCGCGTCCTCGCGCTGCGGGAGACCGTGGCCGAGCGGTGGGGTGTGTCCCTGCCGGAGCTGGACCTCGGGGGCGGGCACGGCGTGGCGTACACCGCGGCGGACACCCCGCGCGACGTCGCCGACATCGCCGGGGACCTCGCCTCCCTGCTCTCGAGCGCCCTGCGGGACTCGCGGCTGCCGGTCCCGCACCTGTCCTTCGAGCCCGGCCGGTTCATCGCGGGCCCCTCCGGGTGCACCGTGTACACCGTGGGCACCGTCAAGACGGTCACCGTGAGCCCGGGGGTGCGGCGCCGCTACGTGTCCGTGGACGGCGGCATGAGCGACAACGCCCGTCCCGTGCTCTACGACGCCAACTACACCGCCGTGCTCGGCAGCCGCGTGTCGCAGGAGCCTCCCGTGCTCTCCCGCGTGGTGGGCAAGCACTGCGAGTCCGGTGACGTGGTGGTCAAGGACGTCTACCTCCCCGGGGACGTGCACGCGGGGGACCTGCTCGTGGTCCCCGTGACCGGCGCGTACTGCTGGTCCCTGGCCAGCAACTACAACTGGCTGGCCCGGCCCGGGATCGTCGCGGTGGCCCCGGACGGCAGCACCCGCGAGATCGTGCGCCGCGAGTCGGTCACGGACCTGCTGGCCCGGGACACCGGGATCTGAACCGGGGCCGAGGACACGGCGCGCCCCGTCGCGGACCCGCGCGGCGCCGTCGTCCTCACCGCGATGCCGAACCGCACCGGCCCCGGACCCCCGAGGTGCCGGAACCCACGAACCCCGAAGGAACACCGAGAGCCATGACCACCACCGCACACACGCAGCAGCCGCCCGTCCTGAAGGTCGGGCTGCTGGGGGCGGGAACCGTGGGCTCCCAGGTGGCCCACGTGCTGCTCACCCGCGCGGACGAGCTCGCCCTGCGCACCGGCGTGCAGCTGCAGCTCAGTGGCATCGCCGTGCGCGACACCGCGGCGCCCCGGGACGTGGCCCTGCCCGCCGAGCTGCTCACCACGGACGCGGACGCCGTGATCGACGGTGCGGACGTGGTCGTGGAGCTCACGGGCGGCATCGACCCCACACGGGCGCGCGTGCTGCGTGCCCTGAACGCCGGGAAGTCCGTGATCACGGGCAACAAGGCGCTGCTCGCGGAGCACGGGCGCGAGCTGCAGGACGCCGCGGCGGCCACGGGCGCGCAGCTGTCCTACGAGGCCGCGGTGGCCGGGGCCATCCCGATCGTGCGGCCCATGCGGGACTCGCTCGCCGGGGACCGGGTGGAGCGTTTCCTGGGCATCATGAACGGCACCACCAACTTCGTCCTGGACCAGATGGACACCACGGGCGCGGCGTTCGACGCCGCCCTGGCCGAGGCCCAGGAGCTCGGCTACGCGGAGGCGGACCCCACCGCGGACGTGGCGGGTCACGACGCCGCAGCCAAGACGGCCGTGCTGGCGTCCCTGGCGTTCCACTCCAGCTACACGATCGACGACGTCCACTGCGAGGGGATCCGTTCGGTGACCGCCGAGGACATGGCCGCGGCCCGGGAGGCCGGCTACGTCATCAAGCTGCTCTCCGTGGGGGAGCGCTGCGCGGACGGCGTGAACCTGCGCGTGGGCCCCGTGATGATCCCCAGGGAGCACGTGCTGGGCGGCGTGCGCGGCGCGTACAACGCGGTGTTCGTGACGGCCGCGGCGGCCGGCTCCCTGATGTTCTACGGCCAGGGTGCCGGCGGGGAGCCCACGGCCTCCGCGGTGCTCGGGGACCTGGTCTCCGCGGCCCGGGCCATCGCGCTGGGCGCGCAGGGCATTCCGCTCGCGGACTACGCCGCGCTGCCCGCGGTGAGCATGGACGAGGTCAGCACCAAGCTGGCCGTGACGCTCGCGGTCACGGACCGGCTGGGCGTGCTGGCGCAGCTGGCCCAGGTCTTCGCGGACCACGGCGTGTCCATCTCCACGATGCAGCAGAGCGAGGACCCGCGCACCACCGGGACCTCCATGCTGCGCCTCGTCACGCACACCGGGCGCCACGCGGACCTCATGGCCACCGTCGAGGCGCTGCGGGGACTGCCCGTGGTGCGGGACGTGGTGTCCGTGACCCCGGTGGAGACCGGAGAATAGAGCGCGAACCGGACGGGTGGCGGCGTCGAACGCACCCGACCGAGCACCGCACGCCGCGCCCACGCGCGACACGAGAGCTGAACCGACAACCCCTTCACCCGAGGAGCATCACGGCATGGCACACGTCTGGCAGGGCGTCATCAACGAGTACAGGGACCGGCTGCCCGTGACGGAGCAGACCGAGGTGGTCACCATGGGGGAGGGCGGCACGCCGCTGATCCGCGCCCGGGCGCTCTCGGAGCTCACCGGCTCCACGGTGTGGCTCAAGTTCGAGGGCATGAACCCCACCGGCTCCTTCAAGGACCGGGGGATGACCATGGCCATCACCAAGGCCAAGGAGGCCGGGGCGCAGGCCGTGGTGTGCGCGTCCACCGGCAACACCTCCGCGTCCGCCGCCGCCTACGCCAAGCAGGCCGGGATGCGCAGCGCCGTGCTGGTCCCGGAGGGCAAGATCTCCCTGGGCAAGATGTCCCAGGCGGTGGCGCACGGCGCGGACATCATCCAGGTCGACGGCAACTTCGACAACTGCCTCGAGGTGGCCCGCAAGCTCTCCGAGTCCTACCCGGTGTTCCTGGTCAACTCCGTGAACCCCTACCGGATCGAGGGCCAGAAGACCGCGGCCTTCGAGGTGGTGGACACCCTGGGCGACGCCCCGGACATCCACGTGCTCCCCGTGGGCAACGCGGGCAACATCACCGCGTACTGGAAGGGCTACCGCGAGTACGCGCAGGACACCCCGGCCACCTCGGGGGAGATCCTGCCCGCGGTCGCCACGCACACCCCCGCCATGTGGGGCTTCCAGGCGGAGGGCGCCGCGCCGCTCGTGCTGGGCCACCCGGTGACCGAGCCCGAGACCATTGCCACGGCCATCCGGATCGGCAACCCGGCGTCCTGGGACACCGCCATGGCGGCACGGGACGAGTCCGGTGGTCTCATCGACTCCGTCACGGACGAGCAGATCCTCGAGGCGCACCGCTGGCTGTCCTCCCGCGAGGGCGTGTTCGTGGAGCCCGGTTCCGCCGCGAGCGTGGCCGGGCTGCTCAAGAAGGCGCGGGCGGGCGAGGTGCCCTCGGGCAGGACCATCGTGGCCACGGTCACCGGGCACGGCCTCAAGGACCCCCAGTGGGCCGTCAAGGGCGCGGAGGCCGAGGACGCGCGGGCCGCCGAGCCGAAGCGTGTCCCGTTCGACGTGGTCTCCGTGGCCGCGGCCCTCGGACTGGACTGAGCGGGCGCCGTGCACCAGACGCACCACAGCACCGGACGCCCGGCCACCCCGGTTCCCGCCGAGCCGCACGGCGCGGGCAGCCCCACCACCGTGCGGGTCACGGTCCCGGCGTCCACGGGCAACGTGGGCCCGGGCTTCGACTCGCTCGGGCTCGCCCTGGACCACTGCGACTCCCTGCAGGTCACGCGCATCGAGCGCGGCCTGGAGTTCGAGTTGAGCGGGGAGGGCGCCCACGACGTCCCCCGCACCGCCGAGCACCTGGTGGTGCGCGCCATGCAGGCGGCGTTCGACGCCGCCGGCGCCGGTGCCCTGCCCCCGCTGCGGATCACCGCCCACAACGTCATCCCGCACGGCCGCGGCATGGGCTCGTCCGCCTCCGCCGTGGTCGCCGGGGTGCTCGCGGGCAACGCCCTGCTGCCGGAGGACGCGCGGCTCGGAGCGGACGAGGTGCTGCAGGTCTGCTCGCGGCTGGAGGGCCATCCGGACAACGTGGCGCCCACCCTGCTGGGCGGTCTGACCATTTCCTGGGAGGAGAACGGGCACTTCCACAGCGTGCCCGTGCGCGCGCACCCGGACGTGGTGCCCGTGGTGGCCGTCCCGGACTTCGAGGTGGCCACGTCCGTGGCCCGCGGTCTGCTGCCCGATTCCGTGGCACACCACACGGCCGCCGTCAACGCCGGGCGCGCGGCGCTGCTCGTCGCGGCGCTCGGCGAGCGTCCCGAGCTGCTGCTGCCCGCGACCTTCGACCTGCTCCACCAGCCGTACCGCGCGCAGGCCATGGCCCCGAGCCACGACCTCGTGACCCGGTTGCGCGAGCGCGGGCACGCGGCGCTGATCTCGGGAGCGGGGCCCACCGTGCTCGTGCTCGCCCACGGCGAGGACGCGGCCCGGGCCGCCACGGAGGCGATCGCGGAGATCACCGGTGACCCGGCGGCGTCGGCCGCCTCGCACCGCGGTGCGCCCGTGACGTGGCGCAGTCTTGTCCTGCGGGTGCCCACGGAGGGTGCTAGGGTGGAGACATCCACGCAATAGGCCCCGGGTTCGCTACTGCCCATGGACAGTACGGCCCCGCACTCGAGCCCCGTGCGCAGCTTTCTACCGCAGGTGTTCGAAGGCGTAGCCTCGCTGCGATCCTCTCCCGCGTAGCCCAGCCACCTCTGTGATGTGGCGGACCGGTCCCGCGGGGGATTCGGGGGACTTCATTGCTGATGGCGCGTGTTCCTCGCGCGCATCCTCCGTGGCCCGCCGCGGGCGGCCCACACCCACACCGTCGGGCTGCAGGCGATCTGAATGCCGCAGCCCCCATCCGAGTCAGAAGGAACCTTCGTGACAGAATCCACCGCCCCCGAACAGGGAACGGAAACCTCCACCGCCCAGAGCACCGGGCTGTCCGGACTCAAGCTCGCGCAGCTGCAGGCGCTGGCCGCCCAGCTGGGCATCACGGGTGCGCGCCGCATGCGCAAGTCCCTCCTGGTCGAGGCCATCGAGGCCCACCAGCGCGGCGGCGCCGTGGCCGAGCGCGACAAGGCCGTGGCGGAGAAGATCGAGCAGACCGCTCGCAAGGCCTCCCAGCGCCACACCACCCCCGAGGGCGTTGGCGCGTCCGGCGACGACGCCGCGGCGTCCGGTGCGGACGGCACCGCCGAGAAGGCGTCCCGTTCCGCCGCGGACGGGTCCACCGAGGACGAGTCCGGCACTCAGGGTGCCAAGCGCCAGAGCGGCTCGCGCCGCTCCCGCCGGGCCACCGCACCCGCGGACGGCGAGGGCCGCGGCGGCCAGTCCCCGGACGAGTCGACCCAGAAGCAGCAGCCCGGGAACGAGTCCGCCCAGGACCAGGGTGACTCCCCGCGGGGCGGCTCCGACGAGTCCAAGGACGGTTCCGCTCGCGGCAGCCGCAACCAGCGCGGCCGCGGCAACCGCAACGAGAAGTCCTCCCAGCAGGACCGCGGATCCGCGGCGAAGGACGCCTCCGCCGGCGAGAAGCAGGAGGACGGGCCGCGCGAGGACGCGCGCGCCGACACGTCCGCGGGCGGTCGCGGCCGGAACCACCAGAAGGACACCAAGGACGGCGGCCAGGAGCAGGGCAGCCGCCGCGACGCCAAGGACTCCCGGGACGCCAAGGACGGCGGCCAGGAGCAGGGCAGCCGCCGCGACGCCAAGGACTCCCGGGACGCCAAGGACGGCGGCGACAACGGCCAGGACGGGCAGAACCGCAACGACCGGCGCAACCGCGGCGAGCGCGGCAACGGCGAGCGCAACGGGAACGACGGCGAGGGCGGCTCGCGCCGCAACCGCCGCAACCGCAACGACCGCGGTGACCGCAACGACCGCGGTGAGCGCGGGGACCGCAGCGATCGCAACGAGCGCCGCAACCGCCGCAACCGCAACAACGGTCCGGACGTGGACGACGTCGAGATCACCGAGGACGACGTCCTGCTGCCCGTGGCCGGCATCCTGGACGTGCTGGACAACTACGCGTTCGTGCGCACCTCGGGCTACCTCCCGGGCCCGTCCGACGTCTACGTGAGCCTGTCCCAGGTCAAGAAGAACAACCTGCGCAAGGGCGACGCCGTGGTGGGCGCCATCCGCGCACCGCGTGACGGCGAGCAGCACAGCAACTCCCGCCAGAAGTTCTCCGCGCTCGTGCAGCTGACCACGGTCAACGGCCGCAAGCCCGAGGAGAACAAGGAGCGGGTGGAGTTCAGCAAGCTCGTCCCGCTGTACCCGCAGGAACGGCTGCGCCTGGAGACCGATCCCAAGAAGATCGGCCCGCGCGTCGTGGACCTGGTGGCGCCCATCGGCAAGGGTCAGCGCGGTCTGATCGTGTCCCCGCCGAAGGCCGGCAAGACGCTCATGCTGCAGTCGATCGCCAACGCGATCACCACGAACAACCCCGAGGTACACCTCATGATGGTGCTCGTGGACGAGCGCCCCGAAGAGGTCACGGACATGCAGCGCACGGTCAAGGGGGAGGTCATCGCCTCCACCTTCGACCGTCCCGCCGACGACCACACCACGGTGGCGGAGCTCGCGATCGAGCGTGCCAAGCGCCTCGTGGAGATGGGCATGGACGTGGTGGTCCTGCTGGACTCCATGACCCGCCTGGGCCGCGCGTACAACCTCTCGGCCCCCGCCTCCGGACGCATCCTGTCCGGCGGTGTGGACTCCGCGGCGCTGTACCCGCCCAAGAAGTTCTTCGGTGCCGCGCGCAACATCGAGAACGGCGGGTCCCTGACCATCCTCGCCACCGCCCTGGTGGAGACCGGTTCCAAGATGGACGAGGTCATCTTCGAGGAGTTCAAGGGCACCGGCAACATGGAGCTGCGGCTCTCCCGCCAGCTGGCGGACCGCCGCATCTTCCCGGCCGTGGACGTCAACTCCTCCGGCACCCGCCGCGAGGAGAACCTGCTGTCCTCCGAGGAGATCAAGATCATGTGGCGGCTGCGTCGCGTGCTCTCGGGCCTCGAGCAGCAGCAGGCCCTGGAGCTGCTCACGAGCAAGCTGCGGGACACCCAGTCCAACGCCGAGTTCCTGCTGCAGGTCCAGAAGACCACGCTGGCCGGCCACTAGGAGCGGGCGGCCACCGCACGTTCCACCCGTCGAGAAGGAGTACACCCCATGTCCGATCCCGTTCAGCCGCTGCTGGACGAGCACGCCCAGCTGCAGCGTGAACTGGCGGATCCCGCTGTGCACGCGGACGCCGGACGGGCCCGGAAGCTGGGGCGGCGCTACTCCGAGCTCAACGGCATCGTGGAGGCCCACCGACGGGTGGAACGCGTGTCCGAGGACCTCGAGGCCACCCGCGAGCTCGGGAGCATGGATCCCGAGCTCGCGGCGGAGATCAAACCGCTGGAGGAGGAGCTCGTCTCGGCCCGCGAGACGCTGCGCCGCAAGCTGGTCCCGCGTGACCCGGACGACGGCCGCAACGTGATCCTCGAGGTCAAGGCGGGCGAGGGCGGGGACGAGTCCGCCCTGTTCGCCGGGGACCTGCTGCGCATGTACATGCGCTTCGCCGAGCAGTGCGGTCTCAAGACGGAGATCCTCTCGGCCACGCCCACCGAGCTGGGTGGCTACAAGGACGTCCAGCTCGCGGTCAAGGGCAGCTCCTCGGACCCGTCCGAGGGTGCGTGGGCGCGCTTCAAGTACGAGGGCGGGGTGCACCGTGTGCAGCGGGTGCCCGTGACCGAGTCCCAGGGCCGCGTGCACACCTCGGCGGCCGGCGTGCTGGTCTTCCCCGAGGTGGACGAACCGGACGAGATCGACATCAACCAGAACGACCTCAAGATCGACGTCTACCGCTCCTCCGGCCCCGGCGGCCAGTCCGTGAACACCACGGACTCCGCGGTGCGGATCACCCACGTGCCCACGGGCATCGTGGTGTCCATGCAGAACGAGAAGTCGCAGCTGCAGAACCGTGAGGCCGCCATGCGCGTGCTGCGTGCGCGCCTGCTCGCACACCAGCAGGAGCAGATCGACGCGGAGAACGCCGCGGCCCGCAAGTCCCAGGTGCGCACCGTGGACCGCTCGGAGCGCATCCGCACGTACAACTTCCCGGAGAACCGGATCGCGGACCACCGCACCGGCTACAAGGCGTACAACCTGGACCACGTGCTGGACGGCGCACTGGGACCGGTCATCACCTCGGCCGTGGAACTGGACGAGAAGCACCGGCTGGAGCAGCTGGGCCAGGAATCCGCGGAGCAGGGGTCCGCGGACCGGAGGAACTGAGCACCGTGCCCTCGACCCTCGCCCAGGCCATCGGGTGGGCCCGCGCTGAGCTCGTCCGGGCCGGCGTGGGATCCCCGGATGCCGACGCCGTCCTGCTGGCCGCCCACGCGCTGGGCCTGTCCCGCGGTGAGACCGAGGCCAAGGCCATCCTGGGTGCCGCGGAACCGGAGGGCTACCGCGAGCTCGTGCGGCGCAGGGCGCGGCGCGAACCGCTGCAGCACATCACGGGCACGGCCCCGTTCCGGCAGCTGGAGCTCGCGGTGGGCCCCGGGGTGTTCGTGCCCCGCCCCGAGACGGAGCTGCTCGTGCAGCTCACCCTGGACAGGGCGCACGCGTGGCGCGAGTCCGGGGAGACCCACCCCGCCGTGATCGACCTCGGGACGGGCAGCGGCGCCATCGCCCTGGCCGTGGCCACCGAGGACCCGGCGTGCCGGGTCAGCGCGGTAGAGCGCGAGGCGGCCGCGCTGCCCTGGTCCCGGCGCAATCTGCGGGGTTCGGCGGTGCGCCTGCTCGAGTGCGACTACCGGGACGTCGCACCGGAGACCGCCGGGCGCTTCTGCGTGGTCGTGACCAACCCGCCCTACGTGCCCTCGGGGGAGGTCCCGGAGGATCCCGAGGTCCGGGACCACGATCCCGCCACGGCTCTCTACGGCGGGGACGAGACCGGCATGCTGCTCCCGTGTGCGGCCATGGACACGGCCCTGCGGGTGCTGCGCCCGGAGGGCTCGTTCATCATGGAGCACGCGGAGTCGCAGGTGGAGCTCGTGGCCCGGGCCCTGGCCGATCGCGGCTTCCGCGGGATCCAGGTGCACCACGACCTCACCGGCAGACCGCGGGCCACCACGGCCGAGCTCCCCGAGGACCTGTCCTGAGGACCGGACGCGTACCCTGGCGGACGGACGTCCGTCCCCGTCCCGACGGTGCCGGCGCCTCGGGGCTCCCCGCGCGGCGCCCGGCCGGATCCGACGGGCGCACCACCACACCACACGAGACCAGTGAGCAGAGGAGTTGCTCGTGAGCGACATCATGTCCTGCGGCAGTGACCGGGAACTGGACGCGGCCGTGGCCGCGGCCGCGGGCGTCGTCGGGGACGGCGAGTGCATCGTGCTCCCCACGGACACCGTCTACGGCATCGGGTGCGATGCGTTCTCCGCCGCGGGCGTCCAGACCCTGCTGGGGGCCAAGGGCCGCACCCGTGAGATGCCGCCACCGGTGCTGATCGCGCGCCCCGAGGTGATGGAGGCCCTCGCGGACGAGGTCTCCGGGGACGCCCGTGCCCTCGCGCGGGCCTTCTGGCCCGGTGCGCTCACCATCGTCTGCTGGGCCCAGCCCTC
Source organism: Kocuria tytonis (assembly GCF_003226895.2). Classification (GTDB taxonomy): domain Bacteria; phylum Actinomycetota; class Actinomycetes; order Actinomycetales; family Micrococcaceae; genus Kocuria; species Kocuria tytonis. Next base: position 722,919 of record NZ_PNJG02000001.1, on the reverse strand, counting down.
ACTGGGATGGGACCTGGGGGAGACGCACGGCACCGTGGCCCTGCGCGTCCCGGACGACGCCGTGACCCGCGCGGTGCTGGACCGGGTGGGCCCCATGGCGGTGTCGTCCGCCAACCGCACGGGACTGCCCGCCGCGCAGACCGCCCATCGGGCACGCGAGATGCTCCAGGACCGTGTGGCGCTGTACCTCGACGGCGGCCCGCGGCCCTCGGGCGAGGTGCCCCAGGACGCCCGGGATACGGCCTCCACCATCGTGGACTGCACGGGGGAGACCCCGGTGGTGTTGCGCCACGGCGCCATCTCGCTGCAGCGGCTGCGCCAGGTGGTGCCCACCGTCCACGGTGGCAGCGACGGCGACACCGCCGCGGCTCCCTCGTCCGACGAGCCCGGCGAATCCCACGGTTCCCACGAGCCCCATGGATCCGACGCGGCCGCGGCGTCGCCCGGGCCCGAGGGGACCACGGTGACGCCCGGGACGAGCGGGGACCGGGCCGGGACGACCACGGGTGGCTCCGCCGCGGCGGCCGTCGCCGCAGCGGGGGCCGGCGCGGCCCGTGAGCCCGGGCCGTCCGGGAACGACGGTCCCGAGGACTCCGACGACGACATCGTCACCGCCATGGTCCGCGAGACCGGCGCGGACGGCGGCGGCGCGGTGGACCAGGGCCGCGACCGCTCCCGCGACGACGAACCCCGGTGGGGCGGCACGAGCGCGCTGAGCATGGCCGAGGCACGCGAGCTCGTGGCCGGGGACCGGCACCCGGACCGGCGGGACTGAGTCCAGAGCCTTCCCTGCGCCCCCGCGGCACCGGACCCCCGAGCGCCGCAGGCCTCATCCACGACAGCGGGCCCGCACCCCGTACCACCGCGAGGGGCGGTTCAGAGGGGTGCGGGCCCGCTGCGGTCCCGCAGAAGAATGCGGGGCGTCAGCGGCCCAGGGCCAGGTGCGCCTGGCGCAGCACCTCCTGGACGTGGGGCTCGGGGAGCACGTCGTTCTCGTGCGCCCACCCCGGGACCTGGCGCTGGCCGAACCACGTGACCTCGAGCCGACGGATCAGACCCGCGTAGCGGTGCCCGGCCACACCCGAGGCGAAGCGCGCCGAGCCGATGGCCGCCCGGCAGAACCACGGGGGCAGAGACAGCGGGTTGCGACGCCCGGCGTCGCGCAGGACGGATGCGGTGGTGGCGCCCTCCCACGGCTGCAGGATGACCGGGGGCAGCGGCCGGGGGAACTCTCCCACGGCCACGGTGAACTGCGCGAGCGCGGTCACCGACGTCACGGGGGTGGGGGAGGAGCCGTCACCCGCCACGGAGCTCAGCGGGGAGGAGGCGAAGCGCGCGAGCATGCGGGTGGTGCGCCGTTCGCTGCCCATCACGGAGGTGGCCCGGATGACCGTCAGCTCGGGTGCGCCGTCCTCGGTGCGCCACTGCGAGTGCAGCCGGTACAGCGCGGACTCCCCGAGCGCCTTGGAGAAGGAGTAGGGGGAGAACGGGGCCGTGCGGATCGACTCGTCCAGCACGGGGGCGTCCGCCTGGACGGACGCGGAGCTCATGTGGATCACCCGCCGGACACCCGTGCGGTGCGCGGCGAGCGCCACGAGCACCGGCAGCAGGGAGTTCGCACCGGTCAGGGACTGCTGGTGGGTCTGGTCCGGGGCCGCCAGCCCGGCGGCGTTGACCACGGTGTCCGCGCCGGCGAAGGAATCGGCCAGGTAGTCGATCACGGACTCGAGCCGCTCGGCGTGCTCCACGAGGTGGTGGACGGTGGTGGCCGGGGACGCCAGACGGGGCGAGGCCACCGGTGTGACCGGGATCTCGCGGGTCTGCAGGGCCGTGGTGATGGCGGAACCGATGAAGCCCGTTGCTCCGAGAACGCGCCAGCTGTGAACCGTCACTGTTGTGTCTCCTCCCGTGGTGGTTCGTCCATCGTACGGTAGCGCCCCCGGACGGATCGGGGAGGGACGGCACGGCCCCGCAGACCGCGCCGGGCGCGGCGACGGGCCGGCCGTCGAGCGGACACCAAGGTGCGCGTTGATAGACTCCGGGAGTTCACCGGCCCGCCGACGGACCCGTGACCGGTCATCCCCGGCCACGGTGGTCCGGAGCGCCGGAACACGGTCGGCGGGCACCCGCACCGGCACACCACCAATCCTTCTCGGGGGCGTCATGACGGAAACCAGCTCGCGGTCCACCGATCGGACGGGCGCCGCCGTGGGCGTTGCCTGCGTCACGCAGGACCGCCCCGAGGACGTGGCCACTCTCATCGATGCACTGTGCGTGCAGACCGCTCCGGTGGCGAGCCTCAGCCTCGTGGACGCCGGGCGCACGCCCCTGGACGAGGCCGCGCTGCGCGAGCGGATCGGCGGGGCGTTCGAGCTGCACTACCGCCGCTCGGTGGCCAATCTGGGCGGCGCCGGTGGTTTCGCGCTCGCGATCCTCACGGCGCTCGCGAGCGGCGCGCAGCAGGTGTGGCTCATGGACGACGACGCCCACCCCGAGGATCCCGACTGCCTCCGGGCGCTGCGCGCGGCGGCCCGGGAGCGCGAGCTGGCGGTGGTCTCCCCGCTGATCGTGGCTCCGCAGGACCACGGGCTGCTGTCCTTCCCGTACCGCCTGGAGGGCGGGATCACCCACCGCCGCGCGGACCTTGAACCCCTGGGATTCCTGGACTCCTACGCGAACTTCTTCAACGGCGCCCTCGTGGCCGAGTCCGTCTTCTTCCAGGTGGGTCTGCCGGACCTCAAGCTGTTCCTGCGCGGGGACGAGGTGGACTTCCTCGTGCGGCTGCGCAGGAGCGGGCTGCCGTTCGGCACCGTGACCACCACCGCCGTGTCCCACCCCCCGGGATGGGACGAGGAGCACGTGGTGGTCCCCGGCCGGCTGCAGGTGCTGATCCCCCCGGGGGAGTTCAAGCAGCGCCACTTCTTCCGCAACCGCGGCTACGTCTCGTGGCGCTACAAGCGCGTGGTGCAGCTGGGCGCGGACGTGATCGGGTACCCCGCCCACTACCTCAGGAACCGGGACCTCAAGGGTCTGCTCACGTGGGCCCGGCTCTACACCGACGGCATGCGCGGGCGGGGTTTCGGTGGCCCTCGCTGACCCGCTGCGCCCGGAGCAGCTCCCGGCCCGGTTCTCCCTGCTCGTCCCCGTCTACCGCGGGGACACGGCCGAACGCATCCGCCGCGCCGTGGAGTCCAACACGGTGGAGCAGACCCGCCCGCCCGCCGAGGTGCGCATCGTCCAGGACGGCCCGGTGCCGGCGTCGGTCACCGCGGAGCTCGCACGGCTGGAAAGCGTGTCCCCGGTGCCGGTGCACGTGCTCGTGCTGCCCGAGAACGGCGGTCTGGCCCGGGCGCTGCGCACGGCGCTGCCGCGGTGCGCGTACGACGTCGTGGCGCGCGCGGACGCGGACGACGTCGCCTACCCCCACCGCTTCGAACGCCAGCTGCCGCTGATCGAGGACGGCGCGGATCTCGTGGGTGCCTCGATGCACGAGATCGGAGACGACGAGACCCGCCCCGTGGCACTGCGGGCCGCGCCCGTGGGAGCACGGCGGATCGCTGCCGTGAGCCGCCGGCGCAACCCCCTGTCCCACCCCACGGTCGTGCTGCGGCGCAGCGCGGTGGACGCCGTGGGGGGCTACGAGGACGTCCCCATGGCCGAGGACTACTGGCTGTGGGCGCGGATGCTGCACGCGGGCGCGGACGTGCGCAACGTCGCGGAGCCGCTCGTGGGCTACCGGATCTCCGCGGGCTCCTACGAGCGCCGCGGCGGGTACCGCGTGCTCAGGGCGGAGCTCGCCCTGCAGGCCCGGTTGCGGGCACTGGGGCACGTGGGGTTCCTACAATGGGCCACGAACGTCATCGTGCGCGGCGGCTACCGGTTCGTCCCCCTGCGAGTGCGGGAGGCCGCCTACCGGCTCATGGTGGGCCACCGCAACGGCTGATCCGCGCACCCGAAAGGACAACGGCCCCATGGTCAACCCCGTGAGCTCCACCCCCCGAGCGGACAAACCGGTCGCGTGGCTGTGGATCCAGATGATCCTGGACTCCGTCGCGTGGATCGTGGCGCTGTGGGTGGCCGTGCTGCTGCGCTTCGAGCTGCACGTGGAGCTCGTGTCCGTGGGCGGGGTGGTCGTCGCGTGCCTCGCGGCCGTGGTGCTGCAGCTGCTCGTGGGCTTCTCGTTCGCCCTCTACAAGGGGCGGTACTCGTTCGGCAGCTTCGAGGAGGCCAAGCTGCTGGTGGTGGTGACGGTCATCGTCACCGCGCTGCTGGAGGGCATCCTGCTGGTCTTCGGCGTGACGCTGTGGATCCCGCGCTCCCTGGGGTTCATCGCCTTCCCCTTCGCGTGCCTGCTCATGGCCGCGTTCCGCTACCTCAAGCGGATGTACCAGGAGTCCACGGCGAAGCCCGGTGACCAGGCGCAGCACGTGGTGGTCTTCGGTGCCGGGGCACTGGGCACGTTCCTGGTGCACCGCATGATGCAGGACCCGGCCTCCGGTTTCCTGCCGGTCGCGCTGCTGGACGACGACCCCGCCAAGAAGCACCTGCGGATCTCCTCCGTCCCGGTCATGGGCACCCTGCACGACGCCGCCTCCGTCCTGGAGCACACGCGCGCCGGGGTGCTGATCGTCGCCCTCTCGGACGTGGACCCCCGCACCATGCAGCGCGTCTCGGACGCCGTGGCGGGCACCGGGACCCGCGTGATGACGGTCCCGCCCCTGAACGAGATGCTCACGGGAGCGAACCAGAGCGTGGACCTGCGGGACATCTCCATGGAGGACCTCATCGGCCGGCGGCCCGTGGACATCCACGTGGAGGCGATCGCCGGGTACGTCACGGGCAAGCGGGTGCTGGTCACGGGGGCGGGGGGCTCCATCGGGTCGGAGCTGTGCCGCCAGCTCGTGGGCTTCGAACCCGCGGAGCTCATCATGCTGGACCGTGACGAGTCCGGGCTGCAGGCCACCCAGATCTCCATCACCGGGCGGGGGCTGCTGGACGGCAACGACACCGTGCTGTGCGACATCCGGGACGCGGAGTCCCTCACCCGGGTCTTCGAGGACCGCCGCCCCCAGGTGGTCTTCCACGCGGCGGCCCTGAAGCACGTGTCCCTGCTGGAGCAGTACCCGGACGAGGCGTGGAAGACCAACGTGATGGGCTCGCTGCACGTGCTGAGCGCCGCCGCCGCCGTGGACGTGGACGTGTTCGTGAACATCTCTACGGACAAGGCCGCCAACCCCACCACGGCGCTGGGCCACTCCAAGCGCGTCGCGGAGAAGCTCACCGCCTGGACGGGGGACCGCACGGGCAGGCGCTACGCCTCCGTGCGCTTCGGCAACGTGTTCGGCTCCCGGGGGTCCATGCTCCCGCTCTTCGCGGAACAGATCCGCCAGGGCGGTCCCATCACGGTGACCCACCCGGACGCCACCCGCTACTTCATGACCATTCCCGAGGCCTGCCAGCTCGTGATCCAGGCCGGCGCGATCGCCCGCGGGGGAGAGGTACTCATCCTGGACATGGGCGAGCCCGTGCGGATCATGGACATCGCCCAGCGGCTGCGCTCGATGTCCGGACGCGAGGACATCCGCATCGAGATCACCGGACTGCGCCACGGCGAGAAGCTGCACGAGGACCTGATCGGCGCGGGGGAGACCGACGAGCGGCCCTTCCACCCCAAGATCTCGCACGCCAGGGCCGAACGCCTGGACCCGGCCAACCTGGACCGCCACGTCTGGAAGGTCCGCGGCGGCATGCTGTTCACGGGGTCCATCCCGCAGGTGGCCCCGAGCACGCAGCCCCGGATCACCGACTTCTCGGTGCCGCGTGCCGCGGAGTGCGCGGCGGCGTCGTCGACCGGGGGTCGCGGCCCGCGGGACGGCGGCAGCCACGCGGCGGGGGCGCCCGGGCGGACGGGCGGGCGGACGACACCGCGCACGGACTCCCCGGAGGACGGCGCGGAGGAGGGGACGCGGAAATGAGTATCGCCGCCTTGCTGCAGGGGGTCGTCACGGCCCGTGCCCCCGGCGCGGCCGTCCCACAGCCGCCCGGTCTCGTCACGGGACCCGCGAGTCTCGACGACGCGCGGGCGCTCGAGCTGCTCCTGCACCTCGCCCCGTGGACCCTGGGACTGGCCCTCGTGCTGTCCGCCGTGCTGCCGTTCGCGGTCAAGCCGTGGCTGACCCGCTGGGGGATCATCGACATCCCCTCCGACCGCTCCTCCCACTCCAGGCCCGTGCTGCGCGGCATGGGTCTCGCGGTGGCCATCGCACTCGTCGTCACGTACGCGGGTGCGCTGCTCACGGGCCTGATCCCCGTGGACCGCTCCATCGCGCTCGCGGTGCTGGCCATGACCGCGGCCGCTGCGGCACTGGGCTGGGCGGAGGACTACCGCGGGGTCTCCATCGGCGTCCGGCTCGCCGTGCAGGGTCTCATCGGCGCCCTGGGAACCGCCGCGCTGATCGTCACGCTCGGCATCCCCGCGTGGTGGTGGCCCGTGGGCGTGGCCGCCACCGTGGCCTACATCAACATCGCGAACTTCATGGACGGCATCAACGGCGTCTCGGGACTGCACGGCGCCGTGGTCGGACTGTTCTACGCCTGGGCGGGCGGTGTCAACGACATGCCCTGGCTGGTGTGCGCGGGACTGGCGCTCGCCGGCGCGTTCCTCGGGTTCCTGCCGTGGAACCTGGGGCGCGGCACGGTCTTCCTGGGGGACGTGGGCTCGTACGTCCTGGGCGGGGCCGTCGCGGCCACCGCCATCGGCGCGTTCCTCTCCGGGGTGTACGTGGAGTACCTGCTGCCGCCGCTGCTCGTGTACCTCGCGGACACCGCCGTGACCCTGGTGCTGCGGATCCGGCGCGGCGAGGTCTGGTACAGACCGCACCGTCAGCACGTCTACCAGCGGCTCACGGACGCGGGACTGTCCCACGTGCAGTCCGCCCTGGTGGTCACCGCGGCCAGCGTGCTGGTGAGCGTCATCTCCGTTGCCGGGCTGCGCGCGAACGGCGCGGGATCGGCGCTCGCGGGTCTCGCCGTGGTGCTGGTGCTCGTGGCCTACCTCGTGTCACCCGCCGTGCTGACGCACGCCCGCCCGCGCGCCCGGAGCGAGCGGTCATGACCGCACGAGAACGCGGCGCCCCCCGGACGGAGTCCTACGGCAGGGGAGTCCGCGCGGGCTCCCTGCTGGTCGCCGCGGCCGCAGCGGCGGCCGTCGCCGTGGCCTTCGGCGCCCACGTCCCGGACACCGCTCGCTCGCTGCTGTTCGGCGCGGGACTCGTGGCCCTCAGCTCGGCGGCCTCGGTGCTCGTGGCCGCCCAGATGTTCCGGGTGGCCCCGGCGGCCACCGCGCCGGCACTCGCCGCGCTGTACCTGCTCAAGGTCCTCGCGCTCGGCTGGCTGCTCCTGGTCCCGGGCCCCCCCGGATGGCTGGTCCCGGGCGCGTTCCTGGGTTCGGCCCTCGCCGTGCACGTGGTCGCCACCGTGTGCTTCGTCGTGCTCGTCCGGCGGGTCTCCGGCCACGCGGCCCGTGACCTCGCATTGCAGCGGGCGGCGGAGCACGACGACGCCGCGCCGCCCCCTCCCGCCCCGCGCGTCGCCGATGCGGCGCACCTCGCCGCACCCGCGGCCGGGACCGCCGGTGCGGTCGCGTGCCCCGGCGACACCGACCGCCACCCGCCATCCACCCGAGAGATGAGGACACCGTGAACCCGTCCCCGGACGCACCCGAGCCCCGCGGGCCGCGGGATCTGCGCGGCCTCAACCAGAAGCTCGCGGACTCGGCCCGCAAGGACACCCTGTACACGGCGGGGGAGCTCGTGGAGCGCGGCGGACTGGGTGGCGGGATCGCCATTCTGCTGTATGTCGTGGTCGGTGCGGCGTTTTGGAGTTTGATAGGCTGGCTCCTGGATCACCTACTGGGAACACGGTGGATTGTGATCGCGGGAGCTGTCTTCGGAGCGGCCGCCGGGGTGTACCTCGGCTACCTTCACATGAGGGACGCCTTGAACCGCAGCGATTCCCCGTAAAAGACCCCGTCGGAGACAAGGAAGTCATCTGATCTGGGCCCCGGCCCGGAGTGTGACCGGTCTGGATACCGCAGAAAGGACCCGTATTGAACCCCGCCCTGAGGATTCCGGCCGAATTCGTGGCCCCTTCCACGGAAGACGCGCATCTTCCCCCGTTCTTCGAAGTGGGGTCCTTCGCCTTCGGCAAGCAGTCTCTGCTGATCCTTCTGTCGGTGGTTCTGATCGCCGGCCTCTTCATGTTCCTGATCCGTCGCCGGGCCATGGTGCCCTCCAAGGGCCAGTACGTCGGCGAGATGGGCTACGGCCTGGTTCGCAACCACCTGGGCCGGGACATCATCGGTGAGAAGGACTTCCGGCCGTACGTGCCGCTGCTGTTCAGCTTCTTCTTCTTCATCCTGGTGAACAATCTCTTCGGGTCGATCCCCGTGCTCCAGCTTCCCACGCTGTCGCACCCGGGTTCCGCCTACGTGCTGGCCGCCATTGCCTACGTCGTGTGGGTCGGCGTGGGCATCAAGCGTCACGGTCTCGGCCACTTCATGGTCAAGATGACCATGCCGCCGGACGTCCCCAAGTTCCTCTACGTGATCCTGATCCCGCTCGAGTTCCTCTCGAACATGATCATCCGCCCCGTGACGCACGCGCTGCGTGTGTTCGCCACGATGTTCGCGGGCCACATGGCCATCATGGTCGCAGCCGCGTTCATGGCGTACCTGGCCACCGAGGTGGGCGGCGTGCTCGGCATCGCCGGCTCCGGGTTCGGTCTCGTGCTGGGACTGTTCATCTACTTCCTGGAGGTTCTGATCCAGATCCTGCAGGCCTACATCTTCACCCTGCTGTTCGCCGTGTACGTACAGGGCGCACTGCAGGAGGGGCACTAGCCCCACGAAGGAGCGCCGCCTCCGGGCCGCTCACTTGACCATCGTCCGTTCACGGTTCTCGTAACGGCACCACCGCTCGCTCCTGCGGGCACCCAGAAAGGAAATATCCACAATGGAAGGTTCGCTTAGCGTCATTGGCTACGGTCTCGCTGCCATCGGCGGTGGTATCGGTGTGGGTCTCATCTTCGCCGCCTACATGCAGGCCGTCGCTCGCCAGCCCGAGTCCCAGCGCGTGATCCAGCCGATGCTGTTCATGGGCTTCGCCGTGGTCGAGGCCCTCGCCATTCTGGGCTTCGTCCTGGCGCTGCTCTGAGGCACCCCTCAGAACACGCCCTAACTAGAGAACAGGAATCGAGCTCATGAACGCACTGGTGTTGGCAGCCGAGGAGGCGAAGAGTCCTCTCTTCCCCGACCGCTGGGAAATGCTGATCACCTTCATCGGGTTCGTGATTCTGCTCTTCATCGCGTTCAAGTTCATCGTCCCGGCGTTCGAGAAGGTCTACAAGGACCGGGCGGACGCCATCGAGGGTGGACTTGCCAAGGCGAAGGCCGCTCAGGCCGAGGCCAAGGCAGCACGCGACGAGTACAACCAGCAGCTCGAAAGTGCCCGGCTCGAAGCCCAGAAGATCCGCGAGGAAGCTCGCTCCGAGGGCGAGAAGATCCTGGCGGACTTCAAGGACCGGGCCAACCTGGAATCCGCACGGATCACCGAGAACGCACACAAGGCCATCGAGGCCGAGCGTGCGGCGGCCGTGGTCTCCCTGCGGGACGAGGTCGGCACTTTGGCAACCCAGCTCGCGTCCAAGATCGTCGGGGAGTCCCTGAACGACGACGACCGCGCCAACCGCGTGGTCGATCGCTTCCTGGCGGACCTGGATGCCGAGCAAGGCCGCACGGGAGCTGCACGGTAATGGCAGAAGCATCGAACGAACCCTATCGTCCACTCACCGTGGACCTGGACTGCTGGGCCTCGCACGCGAGCCCCGAGATCGCGCAGCACCTGTTCGCGATCCTGGACATCGTGGACGAGAACGGCGCTCTGCGCCGCGCCCTCACGGATCCTTCCCGCTCCGCCGCCGACCGCGCCCGCCTCGTGCACTCGCTGCTCGACGGCCGGGCGAACGGGAGCGCAGTGGACGTCGTCGCGGATCTCGCATCCCAGCGCAGCGCCTCCGAGCGCGAGCTGGGGGACGGGATCGAACGGGCGGCGGTGCTGATCGCGGCGGCGGCCGCGGAGAACCGCGGGGGCGGCAGCGCCCTCGAGGGGCTCATGGACGAGCTGATCCGGTTCAAGTCCATGCTGGACCGCTCCCCGGAGGTGCAGCGGGCGTTCTCGGACTCCCGCGCCGACGCGCGGGCCAAGGTCACCCTGGCCCGTCGGCTGCGGGCACCCGGCTCCGAGGAGGCGGCGCTGCTGATCGAGCGCGCCGTGAGTGCACCGCGTGGGTCCTTGCCCGGGCGGCTGCTCGAGCACTTCGCCCAGTGGGTCGCGGACCGGCAGCAGCGGTGGATCGCCCACGTGGAGACCGCCCGTCCGCTGCGCGAGGACCAGCTGGCCAGGCTGCACGACGGCCTCAACCGGCTGTACGCACGGGATTTGAAGCTCACCACGGAGGTCAACCCCTCCCTGGTCGGCGGTCTGCGCGTGCAGGTGGGCGAGGAGATCATCGACGGCTCGGTCACGCACCGACTGGCTCGGCTGCAGCAGCGGATCGGAGCCTGATCCTCTCGTGGAGCGGGGATCGCGGGGAGTCGGTCGATGCCGGCATCTCGTCGCGTTGCCTCCACGGGCCGCTCACGCGGTCGCAGGGCGATGGGGCAACGCATCGCGACAAGAACAAGCCTGGTCATTGCTCACGCGATGATCACACGACGTAGAGAGCAGGGACAGCAGATGGCCGATGTGACCATCAATGCCGACGAGGTCCGTAGTGCGCTGAACGAATTCGCGGCGTCCTACGACCCCGGCACCGTGGAACGAGTAGAGGTGGGGCGCGTGTCGTCCGCCGCGGACGGTATCGCGCACGTGGAGGGTCTGCCCTCCGTCATGGCCAACGAGTTGCTCAAGTTCGAGAACGGGGTGCTGGGCCTGGCCCTGAACCTCGACACCCGCGACATCGGCGTCGTGGTGCTGGGCGACTTCCAGGGCATCGAGGAGGGCCAGGAGGTCCACCGCACCGGTGAGGTGCTCTCGGTCCCGGTGGGCGAGGGGTACCTCGGCCGCGTGGTCGATCCGCTGGGCGAGCCGCTGGACGACCTCGGACCCATCGCGACGGACGGCCGCCGCGAACTGGAGCTGCAGGCTCCGGGCGTGACCATGCGCAAGTCCGTGCACGAGCCGCTGCAGACCGGCATCAAGGCCATCGACGCCATGATCCCGATCGGCCGCGGCCAGCGTCAGCTCATCATCGGCGACCGTCAGACGGGCAAGACCGCGATCGCCGTGGACGCCATCCTGAACCAGCGCTCCAACTGGGAGTCCGGTGACGTGGACCAGCAGGTGCGCTGCATCTACGTGGCCATCGGTCAGAAGGCCTCCACGATCGCCGCCGTGCGCCAGACCCTCGAGGACAACGGCGCGCTGGACTACACCACGATTGTGGCCGCTCCCGCCTCCGAGTCCGCCGGTCTGAAGTACCTGGCGCCCTACGCCGGCTCGGCCATCGGCCAGCACTGGATGTACGGCGGCAAGCACGTGCTGATCGTGTTCGACGACCTCTCCAAGCAGGCCGAGGCCTACCGCGCCGTGTCCCTGCTGCTGCGTCGTCCGCCGGGACGCGAGGCGTACCCCGGTGACGTCTTCTACCTGCACTCCCGTCTGCTGGAGCGCTGCGCCAAGCTCTCCGACGAGCTCGGTGCGGGTTCCATGACGGGTCTGCCCATCATTGAGACGAAGGCCAACGACGTCTCGGCTTTCATCCCGACCAACGTCATCTCCATCACCGACGGCCAGATCTTCCTGCAGTCGGACCTGTTCAACGCCAACCAGCGTCCCGCCGTGGACGTGGGCATCTCGGTGTCCCGCGTGGGTGGCGCGGCGCAGGTCAAGGCCATGAAGAAGGTCTCCGGCACGCTGAAGCTGGACCTGGCCTCCTACCGGTCCATGCAGGCGTTCGCGATGTTCGCCTCGGACCTGGACGCCGCGTCCCGCCAGCAGCTGACCCGCGGTGAGCGGCTGATGGAGCTGCTCAAGCAGCCCCAGTACACGCCGTACCCCGTGGCGGACCAGGTCGTCTCGATCTGGGCCGGCACCACCGGGCAGCTCGACGACGTCGAGGTGGCGAACGTGTCCGAGTTCGAGCGCGCCCTGCTGGACCAGGTCCGCCGCACCACGAACGTGATGGACTCGATCAACTCCACGGGCAAGCTCGAGGGCGACGCCGTGGAGGCGCTCAAGACGGCCGTTGCGGAGGTCAAGCGGGACTTCCACGGTTCCAAGCACGGCATCGAGCCGGGTGTCGAGGAGCACGAGTCCCTCGGTGCGACCGCTGTGAACCAGGAAACGATCGTCAAGAAGTAGCCGTCGAGGTGGTGCGCCGGGGCCCGGCGCACCACCGCGGTGCCGAAAGGAAATTTCATGGGAGCGCAGATTCGGGTCTACCGACAGAAGATCGCATCCACCTCGTCGATGAAGAAGATCTTCAAGGCGATGGAGATGATCGCGACCTCGCGCATCAACAAGTCCCGTCAGAGTCTCGAGGGTGCGTACCCGTACGCCAACGCGCTGACCCGCGCGGCCTCCCAGATCGCCACGCAGCACAACATCTCCCACCCGCTGACCACGGTCCCGGACCAGGTGCGGCGCTCCGCCGTGGTGGTCTTCACCTCGGACCGCGGTCTCGCGGGCTCCTACTCCTCCAACGTGCTCAAGCGCACGGAGGAGCTGCTGGAGCTGCTGCGCTCGCAGGGCAAGGAGGTCCGCGTGTACCTCGTGGGCCGCAAGGCCAAGGCGTACTTCGACTTCCGGCACCGCGACTACGACGAGTTCTGGACGGGCAACACGGACAACGCGAGCACCGAGCGCGCCGAGGAGCTCACGGAGCAGCTGATGCACGACATCAACGCCCCCCACGAGGACAACGGTGTGGACGAGGTGCTGCTGGTGTACACGCAGTTCAACTCCATGGTGGCCCAGGAGCCCCGCGTGCTGCGCCTGCTGCCGCTGGAGGTCGCGGACGCGAACGACCTCGGCGACGAGGTGTCCGAGCGCTACGACTCCCTCGAGGAGACCCACAACAACTTCGAGTTCGAACCGAACCCGGAAGAGGTCTTCAACGAGATCCTGCCCCGGTACGTGAAGGCACGCATCTACTCGGCGCTGTGCCACGCGGCGTCGAGCGAGCTGGCGTCCCGCCAGCGGGCCATGAAGGCCGCCGGTGACAACGCCACGGAGCTCATCAAGAAGTACACGCGTCTGATGAACAACGCCCGCCAGGCGGAGATCACCACCGAGTTGACCGAAATCGTCAGTGGCGCCGAGGCCCTCTAGGCCCGCGCTCCCCATTGCCAGCCGAAACGAAGTGAGAGAAATGACTGCCACAATCAACGACCAGGCCGCCCAGCCGGTCTCGGGCGCCGGCGTGGGCCGCGTCGCCCGAGTGATCGGACCCGTGGTCGACGTCGAGTTCCCCGAGCACCAGGTTCCGGGTCTCTACAACGCTCTGACCGCTGACTACGACTTCAACGGCAAGCCGCGCCGGATCACCTTCGAAACCGCCCAGCACCTCGGCAGCAACGTGGTCCGCGCGATCTCGCTGCAGCAGACCGACGGTCTGGTGCGCGGCACCCCCGTGCAGGACACCGGAGCCCCCATCTCCGTGCCCGTGGGCGACGTGGTCAAGGGCCACATCTTCAACGTCCTGGGTGACGCCCTGGACATGCCCACCGACGAGCTGGACATCCAGGAGCGCTGGCCCATCCACCGCAAGGCGCCGTCCTTCGCGGAGCTCGAGGGCAGCACCGAGATGATGGAAACCGGCATCAAGTCCATCGACCTGCTGACCCCCTACATCCAGGGCGGCAAGATCGGCCTGTTCGGCGGCGCCGGCGTGGGCAAGACGGTGCTGATCCAGGAGATGATCACCCGTGTGGCCCGCAACTTCGGCGGCACCTCGGTGTTCGCCGGCGTGGGCGAGCGCACCCGTGAGGGCAACGACCTCTGGGTGGAGATGGAAGAGGCGGGTGTGCTCAAGGACACCGCCCTCGTGTTCGGCCAGATGGACGAGCCGCCCGGAACGCGGCTGCGCGTGGCCCTGACCGGTCTGACCATGGCGGAGTACTTCCGTGACGTGCAGAACCAGGACGTGCTGCTGTTCATCGACAATATCTTCCGGTTCACGCAGGCCGGTTCCGAGGTGTCCACCCTGCTGGGGCGCATCCCCTCCGCCGTGGGCTACCAGCCCACGCTCGCGGACGAGATGGGCGTGCTGCAGGAGCGCATCACCTCCACCCGCGGCCACTCCATCACGTCCATGCAGGCCATCTACGTGCCCGCGGACGACTACACGGACCCGGCCCCGGCCACCACGTTCGCGCACCTGGACGCCACCACGGAGCTCTCCCGTGAGATCGCCTCGCGCGGGCTGTACCCCGCGATCGACCCGCTGTCCTCCACCTCCCGCATCCTGGACCCCCAGTACGTGGGTCAGACCCACTACGACGTGGCCACCCGCGTCAAGGGGATCCTGCAGGAGAACAAGGAGCTGCAGGACATCATCGCGATCCTCGGCGTGGAGGAGCTCTCCGAGGAGCAGAAGGTCGTGGTGTCCCGCGCCCGCCGCATCGAGCAGTTCCTGTCCCAGAACACCTACACCGCGAAGCAGTTCACGGGTGTGGAGGGCTCCACGGTTCCCCTCGCGGAGACCATCGAGGCCTTCGGCAAGATCTGCGACGGCGAGCTGGACAACGTCCCGGAGCAGGCGTTCTACAACGTGGGCGGTCTGGACGACGTCATGCGCCGCTGGGACGAGATCAAGGCCGAGACGGGCGAGAAGTAAGCCATGGCCGAGCTGATCGTGGAAATCGTCGCCCTGGACCGCAAGATCTGGACCGGTGCCGCGCGCCTCGTGCGCGTGCGCACCACCGAGGGCGACATCGGCATCATGCCGGGTCACGAGTCCATGGCGGGGCTGCTCAAGCCGGGGGAGTTCGCGATCGACCGCGTGGACGGTGACCGGCTGCGGGGTCGCATCGACTCCGGGCTGCTGTCGGTGGACAACAACCGCGTGACGGTCGTTGCCGACAACGTCTCCCTGGACTCGCAGACGCGGTCCGCCTGACCCGGACCGCACCGGTCGACGTCGACCCTCGCGCCCTGCCCGGGGTGCGGGGGTCGACGTCGTTCGCGCACCAACCCGTGCGGGTGCCGCCCGCGCGTCCGCCCCGGCCCCGCGACGTCGCGTGGCCGGCGCCCTAGGAGGAAACGTGGAAGAGAAGATCGAGGTACACGGCCCCACCGTGGTGGACGGTGAGCTGCCCGTCTACGGCGCGAAGAACAGCGTGCTCAAGCTCATGGCGGCGGCCCTGCTCGCACCGGGTCGCTCGACGATCACCAACGTCCCGGAGATCCACGACGTGACGGTCATGGCGGAGCTGCTGCGCCGGCTCGGCTGCGACGTCTCCTACCGGGCCGGCGAGCACGTGGTGAGCATCGACGTCCCCGAGCAGCTGGGTCACCAGGCGGACTACGACCTCGTGCGGGCCATGCGGGCGTCCATCTCCGTCCTCGGCCCTCTCATGGCCCGCTGCCACCGCGCGGAGGTGGCGCTGCCCGGCGGTGACGCGATCGGTACCCGTGGGCTGGACATGCATCGCGCGGGCCTCGAGGCCATGGGGGCGCAGCTCAGCATCGAGCGCGGCTTCCTCCTGGCCAGCGCCCCCGGTGGTCTGCGCGGGGCCACCTACCGTCTGGGGTACCCGTCGGTGGGGGCCACCGAGAACCTCATGACGGCGGCCACCACCGCCCAGGGCGTGACCGTGCTGGAGAACGTGGCGCGGGAACCCGAGATCGTGGACATCGGGAGCATGCTGCAGGCCATGGGTGCGCGGATCGAGGGTCTCGGGTCCACCACGATCACCATCACGGGTGTGCCCGCGCTGCACCCCGTGACCCACCGCACGGTCCCGGACCGCATCGTGGCCGGCACCTGGGCCTTCGCCGCCGCGGTCACGGGCGGTCGCGCGGAGATCATCGGTGCGGAGCCGGAGCACCTGGGGGTGGTCCTGGAGAAGCTGCGCGCGGCCGGATGCGACATCGACACCTCGCAGGGCCGCTTCGTGGTGAGTGGGCCGGCACGCCCGCGCGCGATCAACGTGTCCACGCTGCCGTACCCCGGATTCCCCACGGACCTGCAGCCCTTCGTGGTGGCACTGAACGCCGTGGCCGAGGGCTCCGGCATCATCACGGAAAACGTCTTCGAGGCACGCTGGGGATTCACGGCGGAACTCGAGCGGCTCGGGGCACGGGTGCGCCTGGACGGCCACCACGCTCGCGTGGACGGTGTTCCCGCCCGTGACCTCTCGGGGGCGCCGGTGGAGGCCATGGACATCCGGGCCGGCGCCGCGCTGGTGATCGCCGGCATGGCGGCGGACGGTGTCACGGAGGTGTCCGGCGTGGGGCACATCGACCGCGGGTACGAGCACTTCGTGGAGCACCTGGCCGGTGCGGGCGTGGCCGTGCAGCGGCGCATGGCCCGCGGCTGGAGCTGAGCCCGCAGCCTGCGCATGAAAAAACCCCCGTCACCGGCGAGGTGGCGGGGGTTTCGTTCGAGGGGGACTGTCAGAGGACGGTCACGCCGGTGGCCTGGGGGCCCTTCTGGCCCTGGCCGATCTCGAACTCGACACGCTGGTTCTCTTCGAGGGTGCGGAAGCCGCCCGACTGGATTTCGCTGTAGTGCACGAAGACGTCGCCATCAGCGTCGTCCGGCGTGATGAAGCCGAAGCCCTTTTCTGCGTTGAACCACTTAACGGTGCCCTGAGCCATAATGGGGCATCTCCTTCTGGAGTATGTAGTGCGTGCACATGGATGTGCACCTGAACTGGTACCGCGAGAAGGCTGTGGATGCGGCTCACGAAAATGTTGTGCCACAGCGCCAGTCAGAACTTCACGCCCGCTACCATTCCTGCGAGCATGTCAAACATGATGCGAGAACACCACAAGCATCACACACTGTGACGCGGCGGTCAACAGTCGTCAGAGGGCCCGGCGCGTGTGGCAGGGCGCGGATTCCGGGCCGTCCGACCGCGTCCCGGGGTCGCGTGGGACGGCCGGTGCACCGGCCGTGCGCGTGGCCGCGGCGGGCGTCCCGGTCCGCATCCAGAGCGGTCGGGACCGCTCTCAGAACAGGCGGGACTCGGTGTCCACGGTGCCTCGCATCTCCTCGTAGTCCAGACTGAGGCACTCGATGCCCCGGTCACGGGCGAGCGTGCGCGCCTGGGGCTTGATCTGCTGGGCGGCGAGAACGCCGCGCACCGGTCGCAGCAGGGGATCGCGGTTGAGCAGCTCCAGGTAGCGGGTGAGCTGCTCCACGCCGTCGATGTCCCCGCGCCGCTTGAGCTCCACGGCCACCGTGGCGCCGTTCGCGTCCCGGGCGAGGATGTCCACGGGCCCGATCGTGGTGGGGTACTCCCGCCGGACCAGGGAGAAGCCCTCTCCCAGCCGGGTGATCTGCTCCGCGAGCAGCCGCTGCAGGTCCGCCTCCACCCCGTCCTTGACCAGGCCGGGGTCCGCACCGAGGTCGTGGTGCAGCTGGCTGTGGACGGTCATGACGTGGATGACCAGGCGGTCGTCCGACTTGCCCGCCCGGACCTCCCACACCTCGTGCACGCCGTCGGCGGTCTCGTCCTCGGAGGGCTCGCGCACGCGCAGGGTGGCGGGTGGGCTCATCCAGTTCAGCGGCTTGTAGGACCCACCGTCCGAGTGGATCAGCACGGAGCCGTCGGCCTTGAGCATGATGAGCCGACGTGCCAGTGGCAGGTGGGCATTGAGGCGTCCCTCGTACCGGACGGAGCAGTCTGCAATCACTAAACGCACCCGGACAGCCTACCGGGCCCGGCCGGTCACGAACGGCGAGCGCGGCGCCGCGGCCGGGAGTGCGGCGTCGTGCCCGGGTCAGCGGGCGTCCTGGCGCGGCACGAACACCTCGCGCACGAGCAGCAGCCCGGCCGCCGCGGTGGGAATCGCGATCAGTGCGCCCAGCACGCCCCAGAGGGCCCCGCCCGCGGCCACGGCGATCACCGCCACCGCGCCGGGGACCGCGACCGCGCGGGCCATGATGCGCGGGGAGACCACGTAGGCCTCGAGCTGCAGGTACGCGAAGTAGCACACCGCGTAGGGCACCACGGTGTCCCAGCCGCCGATGGTGGCCACCAGGCTCACCAGCACGCCCGCGATCACACCGCCCACCAACGGGATGAACGCCAGCACGGCCACGAACAGCACCAGCAGGGAGGCGTAAGGGACGCCCGTGACGGTCATCAGGACGAATGCCACGGTGGCGTTGATCAGCGCCACGCACGCCTGGCCCATCACGTAGTTGCCCACGCCGTTGATCATCCGGTCACCCAGGTCCGTCACGCGGGCCCGCTTGCTCGCGGGCGCCAGGCGGTAGCACCAGGCCTTGATGGTGGGCCACGAGAAGAGGAAGTAGAGGGTCAGGGCCATGACGATCAGGGTTCCCGTGATGGCGTTGAGCACCACGCCGCTCGCGTTCACCACGGAGCCGAACATCCCGCCGAGGAGGTTCTCGTCCGAGGCGATCTTCTCCTGGAGGCCGGTGGCTGCCTTCTGCACGGAGGCGGCGATGTCGAAGCGCGCATCCAGGGTGTGGAAGAGCTGGGAGTGCATGAAGCGGTCCACGAGCTCCGGTCCGCGGGCGGCGAGCTGCTGCGCCTGCTCCACCATGCGCGGGACGAGCACCATGATGAAGGTGGTCACCACGAGCGCGAGGGCCACGATCACGGCAATTCCGGCCGGCGCGCGGGGCAGACCCTTGGACTCCAGCCACCGCACCAGGGGGTCGAGCCCCAGGCTGATGAACGCGGCGGTCACGATCCAGCCCACGAGTCCGCCCACGTTGGTGAGGACGTAGTAGCCGAGCAGCGCGATGCCCACACCCACGGTGAGCATGAACCCGGTCTGGACGGGGTGTGACCTGACGGGCACCGGGTGGTCCCACGGGGCGCGCCGCTGCTCGGACTCGCCCTGGGCGGGTTCGGGCGGCACCTCGAACCTCTGGCGCGAGGGCCGGAAGCGTGCGGGCGTCTGACGGGGTCCGGGGGTTGTGCTCACGCCGGAAGCGTACATCGCCGGGCCGGCGGGACATCCCCCTCGGTGCCCACCCATAATGGGGGCAGCAGACGTCCTCGGGCCCTCGCACGCCCGGGACCAGTGACGACGACGGCCCGCCCCTCGTCCGGGCGGGCCCCAGGAGGTATCCATGAGCGAGTTCTCCCGATCCCCGCAGCCCGGTCACGCCCGGCCCGGCCAGGCTGCCGGTCCCCAGCCCACCGGCCGCCCGGCGGCCTCGGAAGCCGCGCCTGCGGACCCGGCAGTGCCCGCCTCGGTGCGGGGCGCCGTGGACCTGGGGGCGGCGACCGGAGCGGGACGGCCCGGCGGGCAGGCTCCCGGGAACGCGGCGTCGTCCGCCGGCGGGGCGAGCTACCGCGTGGAGCTGACCACCGCCACCTTCCAGAAGTACGCGGAGGCCTCCACCAGCTACCCGGTGGTCGTGGTCCTGCACTCGCCGCAGAGCCCGGAGTCCCAGAGCTTCGTGGACGTGGTGTCGCGCGTGGTGGACGAGTTCCAGGGCAGGCTGCTGCTGGGCACGGTGGACGTCTCCGCCGAGCCGCAGATCGCGCAGGCGTTCCAGGCGCAGAGCGTTCCCACGGTTGTGGCGCTGCTGGGCGGGCGCGTGGTGCCGCTCGTGAACTCCACGGTCCCGGAGCAGCAGCTCCGCGAGCTGCTGGGCGAGCTCGTGGGTCTCGCGCAGCAGAACGGTGTGTCCGGCACCGCCGAGCCCACCTCGCAGGACGAACCCGCCCCGCTGCCGCCGCTGCACCGGGAGGCCGTGGAAAAGCTCGAAGCGGGAGACCTGGACGGCGCCGAGGCCAGCTACGAGAAGGCGCTCGCCGAGAACCCGGGGGACCACGAGGCCAAGCTCGCGCTCGCGCAGGTGCACCTGCTGCAGCGCGTGAGCGCCATGGATGCCGCGACGGTCCGGGAGGCCGCGGCGTCGGACCCGTCCGACCTGCAGGCGGCCCTGGACGTCGCGGACCTCGACCTCTCCGGGGGGCACGTGGAGGACGCGTTCCGCAGGCTGCTCACCCTGGTGCGCACCACGGCCGGGGATGACAAGGACGCCGCACGGGCTCGGCTGGTGGAGCTCTTCGACGTCGTGGGCGCCGACGACCCGCGAGTGGTGGCCGCCCGCGGCCAGCTGATGCGCGTGCTGTTCTGAGTCGCGCCCCCGGGCGCGGCCCGGGGCCGGGCGGGGGCAACGCCGTGCCCGGCGCAATGCCCGGCCCCGGCTGCGGACTTCAGTAGGTTGGGGGGCATGAGTCACCCACCGAACGGACCCACGACGCCGCGCCGCGAGCCCGCCCACGACACCCGACACGACGCGCACCCCGCGCGACAGCACGCGCCCGCCCCGGAAGGAGCGGGCGCGTCGTCGTCCACGGGCACCACGAGCCCCGGTGCGCCGCCCCCGGCCGCGGACGAGGAACGCCCCGCGCCGCGGACGCACCCGGTTCCGGTGCACGACGCCGCTGCCGCCCTGGTGGTCCGGGACCTCACCAAGGTCTACGGCCACGACGGGCGCCCGGCCGCGGACCGCGTGGACCTCACGGTGCCGCGCGGCTCGTTCTACGGACTCGTGGGCCGCAACGGCGCGGGCAAGACCACCACGCTGTCCATGGCCACGGGCCTGCTGCGGCCGACCTCCGGCCAGGTGCTCGTGGGCGGTGGGAGCCGTGACGAGCTCGTGGACGTGTGGCGGGACCCGATCACCGCCAAGCGCCGCATGGGCGTGCTCCCGGACGGCGCTCACCTCTTCGACCGGCTCACCGGCCGTCAGCTCGTGGCCTACTCGGGCTTGCTGCGCGGCATGGACCGGCAGCTGGTCGAGGACCGCACCGAGGACCTGATCGTCGCCATGGACCTGCAGGACGCCGCGGGCCGCCAGGTGCAGGACTACTCGGCCGGCATGACCAAGAAGATCGCCCTGGCCGCGGCCATGATCCACGCGCCCAGCCTGCTGGTGCTGGACGAGCCGTTCGAGTCCGTGGACCCGGTCTCCGCCGCCAACATCCGCTCCCTGCTGCACCAGTACACGGAGTCCGGCGGCACCGTGGTGGTCTCGAGCCACGTGATGGACCTGGTCCAGCGCATGTGCGACCACGTGGCCGTGATGGACCAGGGCCGTGTGCTGGCCCAGGGCACCATGGCGCAGGTCTGCGACGGCATGTCCCTGGAGGACCGCTTCGTGTCCTTCGTGGGCGGTCGCACCGAGGCGGGGGAGGGGCTGCAGTGGCTTCGTCCGGAGTGAACCCCGACCCCGCAGTGCAGGACGCTGCGGACCCCGGCGGGCACCCCGCCGATCCGCCCGCACCGTCGGGCGAGGGCCCGGCGATCGTTCCCGACGCCGCCGTCCCCGACTCCGTGCGTCCGGCGCCGTCCGGGCAGGAGCGCGTGACCCACCGGATGGGCGTGCTCGAGGAGGCCCGGCGGCTCGCCGGGCTGAAGTGGCGCATCCTGCGCAACACGCTGACCCGCAGCACGTGGGTCCTGGTGGGCACCATCCTGGGTGGGCTGTACGCCCTGTTCATCCTGGGGGTGTTGCTGATCGGGATGGTCTTCCTCGGCACCGAACCGCTCGCGGTCGTGACCACGGCCTCGGTGGTCGCGGGCAGCGCGGTCCTCGTGGGCTGGTGGTTGATGCCCGTGCTCACCTCCAAGGCCGATGCCACGCTGGACCCCTCCCGGCTCGCCCTGTTCCCGCTGAGCACCACGGGGCTGCTGGCCGGTCAGGTGCTCGGCGCGGTGATCGGGATCCCCGGTGTGCTCACGGTCGTCGCGCTGCTCGGGTGGCTGTCCACCTGGCGGGCCTCGCCCGCTGCAGTGGTCGCCGCGGTGGTGTGCGCCGTGCTGGCCGCGCTGCTCGCGTTCACGGGTGCACGCTGCGCCTCCGCGCTCGCGGCCCGGATCGCCAAGGGGCGCCGTGCCACCGAGACGATCTCGATCGTGAGCCTGCTGCTCATCGCCCTCCTGGGTCCGATCTTCACGTCCCTCGCCTCCGGGGTGGAGCGGGTGTGGGACCGGCTGCCCGGCTGGGCCGCCGTGCTCGGCTGGACCCCGCTGGGTGCGGTCTGGGCCGTCCCCGGTGATGTGGGGGCGGGCCACTGGGGTGCCGCCCTGGCCCGGCTGCTCATCGTGCTGGCCACGCTCGCCGCACTCGTCGCGGTGGCGCGGTTCGCGCTGGACCGTGCTCTGGCCGACGCCGCCGGGGGAGCCGCCCGCGCCACCGGCAAGTCGCTCACGGGCATCGGGGCGTTCGACCGGTTCCCCGCCAGGCCCTGGGGCGCCGTGGCCGCGCGGAGCCTGATCTACTGGTTCAAGGACCCGCGGTACTCGGCGTCCCTGCTGATGATCCCCGCGATCAGCGCGGCCCTCTGGTTCCTGGGGAGCGACTCGGGATTCTCCATGTGGGTGCTGCCCATGATGATCGCCCTGCTCATGTCCTACGCGATCTCCGCGGACATCTCCTACGACAACACCGCGTTCAGCCTGCACCTGCTGGCGTCCGTTCCGGGACGAGCCGATCGGCTGGGTCGGGTCGTGGCCATGCTGATCGTGGCCACCCCGCTCGTGGTGCTGGGCGTGGTGCTGTGGCTCGTCCGGGTGCAGCAGTGGCCCGCCCTGCCCGCGATGCTCGGAGTGTGCGCGGCCCTGCTGCTGGGCGGGGGCGGCGTGGTCTCGGTGGTTTCCGCCCGCTACACCTATCCGACACCGCCCCCGGGGGCCTCGCCCATGAAGACCCCGCAGGGGTTCACGATCCTCAACCTCGTGCTCCAGTTCGTGCTCATGGGCCTGATGGTGCTGCTCGCGCTGCCGCCCCTGGTGCTGCTGTTCGTGCACCTGGGTTCCGGTGACCCCCTGTGGAGCTGGGCGGCTCTGGCCGTCGGTCTCGTGGAGGGCGCCGTCCTGCTGTGGCTCGGAGTGCGGCTGGGCGGGAAGTGGCTGGACGCCCGCGGTCCGGAACTGCTGCAGGAGGTGGCCGGCTACCGGTGAGCCGGGATTCCCGGCGGGGGCCACGGGGTACAGTGGTGGACATGGAAACCACCGACGTCCAGCACCTCGGGGCCCCCTCCGCGCGGACCCGCAGGGTGCTCCTGAGCACCGAGTCCGGGACCGAGACCGTGGGGGGAACCGCCACGATCGAGCGGGAGGAGACCCGCCAGTTCGCGGAGCCCGGTGACCACGAGCGGTTCGCCCACTACGTCCGCAAGGAGAAGATCATGGAGTCGGCGCTGTCCGGCGAGCCCGTGATCGCCCTGTGCGGCAAGGTGTGGACCCCCGGACGGGATCCCCAGCGCTTCCCGGTGTGCCCGGAGTGCAAGGAGATCTACCAGGGCCTGCGCCCCGGCAAGGACAAGCCCGAGAACTGACCAGCACCACCGCACCACCCTGCCCCGCCGTGCGCGGGACACCCGGCGGCGCCCGCACTGAGCGGGCGCCGTTGCCGTGCGGGGCCACCACGGGCCGAACCCGCGGTCCCGGCCCGGGCGGCGTCGTCCGGGAGGGTGTGCGGATGCGCGCCCACGGCGCGCGGAGAGGACGAGCACCACGTGTCAGACAGCGACCAGATGTCCCTTTTCGGGGCGGCGGCGGACCTCCCTCCGGCGTACCCGGACCGCGCCGCATGGGGCACGGCCCCCAAGCTGCGTGCGTGGCAGGCCGAGGCGATCCAGCGCTACGAGCAGGCGCAGCCGCGGGACTTCATGGCCGTGGCGACCCCGGGTGCCGGCAAGACCACCTTCGCGCTGACCGTGGCCAAGAAGCTGCACGACGCCGGCACGGTGCAGCGCGTCACGGTGGTCACGCCCACCGAGCACCTCAAGCGGCAGTGGGCGGACGCCGCGGCGCGGGTGGGACTCGCGATCGACCCCAACTTCAAGAACGCGGACGGTCAGCACGGCCGCGGCTACATGGGCGCCGCCGTGACCTATGCCCAGGTGGCGAACAAGCCGCTGCTGCACCGGGCGCGGACCGAGGCCGGGCGCACCCTCGTGATCATGGACGAGATCCACCACGCCGGTGACGCGCTGTCCTGGGGGGACGGGCTGCGTGAGGCGTTCGAGCCGGCCACCCGCCGCCTGGCCCTCACGGGCACGCCCTTCCGCTCGGACACCTCGCCCATCCCGTTCGTGCGCTACCAGGAGGACGGCGAGGGCATCCGCCGCTCCACCGCGGACTACACCTACGGCTACGGCAACGCGCTGCAGGACCACGTGGTGCGCCCCGTGATCTTCATGGCCTACTCGGGTCAGATGCGCTGGCGGACCTCGGCGGGGGAGGAGATGGCCGCGCAGCTGGGTGAGGGCTTCACCAAGGACATCACCTCGCACGCGTGGCGCACCGCCCTGGACCCGCAGGGCCAGTGGATCCCGTCCGTGCTGCGCGCGGCGGACCAGCGGCTCACCCAGGTGCGGCGCACCGTGCCGGACGCGGGCGCACTGGTGATCGCCACGGACCACCAGGACGCCAAGGCCTACGCCGAGCAGCTGCACGCCATTACTGGGGAGCGACCCACGGTGGTGCTCTCCGACGACAAGGCCGCCTCGAACAAGATCGACCGGTTCTCGGAGTCGGACAAGCGCTGGATGGTGGCCGTGCGCATGGTCTCCGAGGGCGTGGACGTCCCCCGGCTGGCCGTGGGCGTGTACGCGACCTCCACCTCCACGCCCCTGTTCTTCGCCCAGGCCGTGGGTCGTTTCGTGCGCGCCCGCAAGCGCGGGGAGACGGCATCGGTGTTCCTGCCGTCCGTCCCCACGCTGATGGCGCTCGCGAACTCCATGGAGGAGGAACGCGACCACGCCCTCGACAAGCCCAAGAGCGTGCCCGGTGTCGTGGACTTCGACCAGCCCATGGAGAGCGGCTGGGACGACGACCTGCTGGAGGAGGCCAACCGCGAGGACCGCGCGTCGTCGGCGCTCGCGCAGGGCAACTTCCAGGCCCTGGACTCGGACGCGTCCTTCCACGGGGTGCTCTTCGACGGCGGCGCGTTCGGCGGCGGCGCGGCCGTGGGGTCCGAGGAGGAGGCCGAGTACCTGGGCATCCCCGGTCTGCTGGACCCCGAGCAGGTCTCCGAGCTGCTGCGGGAGCGGCAGTCGCGCTCGGTGCAGAGGCAGGGCCGCGGTGCCGCGGAACCGGAGAAGCCCGCCGTTCCGGACCACCGCCGGCTCAAGGACCTGCGGGCCCAGCTGTCCAAGAACGTCTCGGCGTGGTCCGCGCGCACCGGCACACCGCACGGGGTGATCCACAACGAGCTGCGCACGAAGTGCGGCGGTCCGCCGGTGGCACAGGCCTCCGAGGAGCAGCTGAACGCGCGGATCGCGATGCTGCAGCGCTGGTTCATCGGCCGCAAGTGACGGGATCGGACGACGCCGCCCGGCCGGGTTCGCCCCGGCCGGGCGGCGTCCTCCGGCACACCGGCGGCGGTCACCGGGCACCTCGCGCAGGCCGGGCCGGCACCCGCTCAGGGTCGGCCGCAGGCTTCCGGCCCGGCCCCGAGCGGCGCGCCAGCCGGTGCCCGGCACTCACGGCAGGTCCGTGAGGACCTCCGCGCCGGTGTCCCGCAGCTCCGTGACGGCCCGTTCGCCGCCCTCGGCGGAGACGGGGGCCGTGAGCGGCAGCAGCACGCGGGTCTCGTACCCGGCCTCCACGGCGTCCTTCGCGGTGGCCAGCACGCAGTGGTCCAGGGCCAGGCCCACGACGTCCACGGCCTCGACATCCCGCTGCTGCAGCCAGTCGTCCAGGCTCACCCGGTCCTCGTCCGTGCTCTCCTCGGACTCGCCCATGGGCACGTCCACGTCCGGGGCGGACAGCGCCTCGAAACCCGAGTAGGCGGCGTCGTACGCGCCCTTGCGGAAGAACTCGGTGACGTGCTCGGTGTCGAGCTCCGGGTGGGTCTCCGCCCCGTGGGTCTCGGCCACGCAGTGGACGGGCCAGCTCGTGACCCAGTCCGGGGTCTCGCTGAAGTGCTCTCCCGGGTCCACGTGCCAGTCCTGGGTGGCGGCCACGGCCGCGTACTGTGCGTGGTGCTCCTCGAGGTACTCGGAGATCCCCGCGGCCACGGCCGCGCCGCCCGTCACGGCGAGACTGCCGCCCTCGCAGAAATCGTTCTGCACGTCCACGATCAGCAGTGCTGCGCGCACGGTGTCCTCCCTGGTCAGTGTTCGGTTCCGGGTTCGATCACGGTGGGGATCACGGGCTCCCCCTCGGAAAGCCGGCGGGCGGCCCGGGGCAGCTCCGCGACCGAGGCGGCGTGCCGCTCGCGCGCCCGCTGCACGGCGGCGGGTCCGGTGAAGCCGTCCCGCAGCTCACCGCCGGTGACGTAGTCGACGAGCAGGGGACGGTCGTCGCCGTCGTCCCGGGGCGTGTGGGACACGCCCACCATCTCGTGGGTGGCCACGCCCTGCGCATTGCGACGGCGCAGCGCGTACTTCTCCCCGCCCACGGACGCCTTCCCGGACGAGGCCTTCGCCACGGGCTCCATGGTGCCGGAGGCACCCTCGCGGGACACGAGCTTGTACACCATCGAGGACGTGGGCGCGCCCGATCCGGTGACGAGGCGGGTCCCCACGCCGTAGGCGTCCACGGGCGCGGCCCGCAGGCCGGCGATCGCGTACTCGTCCAGGTCGCTCGTGACCGTGATGCGGGTGTTGGAGTTGCCGTACTTGTCGAGCAGCGCCCGCACCGACGCGGCCTGGGTCACGAGATCCCCCGAGTCCAGACGGACGCCCCCCAGGTCCGGGCCCGCGATGTCCACGGCCAGGGAGACGGCCCGTTCGACGTCGTAGGTGTCCACGAGCAGCGTGGTGGACACCCCCAGTGCGTCCAGCTGGGCGCGGAAGGCCTGCTCCTCGGAGTCGTGGAGCAGCGTGAACGAGTGCGCCGCGGTGCCCACGGTCTTCACGCCGTAGCGGAAACCCGCCTCGAGGTTGGAGGTGGAGTCGAAGCCGGCGACCACGGCGGCGCGCGCGGCGGCCACGGCGGCCTGCTCGTGGGCGCGCCGCGATCCCATCTCGATGCAGGGGCGGTCGCCGGCGGCGCCCACCATGCGGGAGGCGGCCGATGCCACGGCGGAGTCGTAGTTGAGCACCGAGAGGATGTAGGTCTCCAGGACGCAGGCCTCCGCGAAGGAGGACTCCACGCTCAGCAGCGGGGAGTGCGGGAAGTAGGTCTCGCCCTCCGCGTACCCCCGGATCTGCCCCGTGAACCGGAAGTTCTCCAGATAGGCCACGGTGGCGGCGTCCACCACGTGCGTGTCCCGCAGGAAGCGCAGCTGCTCGTCCGTGAAGCGGAACTGCTCCAGGCCCTCCAGGATCCGGCCCACGCCGACGAGGACGCCGTAGCGGCGCCCGTGGGGCAGCCGGCGGGCGAAGACCTCGAAGACGCTGCGGCGGGACGCCGTGCCCGCCCGCAGCGCGGCCTGCAGCATGGTCAGCTCGTAGTGGTCCGTCAGCAGGGACGTGGACTGCGGGCGCCAGGAATACGTGTGATCGTTCACGGGGCCAGCCTAGTGGTCCGTCCGGCGTGCGCACATCCGCCGTCCCCGCGGCTACCATGGAGACGATGTCCACTCACCATGTCTCGGCCCACACGCCCGCTGCCGCGGTTCTGATGAGCGCGGCCCCCGTGGAGTCCCCGGAACTGACGCTCGCGGACGAGGCGGTGACCGCCATGAACGTGCCCTGGAACGTGGTGGTCTGGGACGATCCCGTGAACCTCATGAGCTACGTGGTGTACGTGTTCCGGGCGCACTTCGGCTACCCGGACGCCAAGGCTCGCACGCTCATGCTCGAGGTCCACCACAACGGCCGGTCGATCGTGTTCACGGGCTCGCTGGAGGAGGCCGAGACCCACGTGAGTGCCCTGCACGGCTACGGGCTGTGGGCCACGTACGAGAAGGCGGGGGAGAACTGATGGCACACGGTTTCAAGCGCACGCGCAAGGGCATCGTGGGCCGGTTCGAGGCCCCCGAGGTGCGGCTGCTGCAGAAGCTGTTCTCGGACGTCGGTGAGACGCTCGAACCCGAACCCCGCGCGGACCAGGACCCCCTCGAGACGCTCGTGGGATGGGACGAGGACGTCCCGGAGCCCACGGACCCCGCGCTGCGCAGGCTGCTGCCCGCGGCGTCGTCGGACCCGCAGGAGGCCGCCGAGTTCCGCAGGCTCACGGACCGGTCCCTGCGCGAACGCAAGACCGCGGCACTGCGGGCCTCCTCGCTCGCCCTGGAGTCCGAGCCCGTGGTGCTCACCGCCGAGCAGGCCCAGGACTTCGCGCGCTCGCTGAACGACGTCCGCCTGGTCCTCGCCTCCCGGTTGCGCATCGACTCCACGCAGGACGCCGAGCGCGTGGCGGGGCTGACCGACTTCGGGAAGGCCGACTCCGTGGAGGAGTACATGGGCGTGGTGTACAACTTCGTGTCCTGGCTGCAGGAATCGCTGATGACCGCGCTGCTGAAGACCCTGCCGTCCCGGTGATGCGGGATCCTCGGAACGGGACGACTCATGTGCCGGACGCCCCGCGGGACGCACTACAGTTTTCCGGTATGCATGCTGAGCGCGAACGTCCCACCGGCCCGAATCCCAACTCCCCCATCGGGGTGTTCGACTCGGGTGTGGGCGGGCTCACGGTGGCGCGCTCCATCATCGACCAGCTGCCCCACGAGGAGATCCTCTACGTGGGGGACACCGCCCACGGACCGTACGGGCCGCTGCCGATCGCCGAGGTGCGCTCCAACGCCCTGCGCATCATGGACGACCTCGTGGACTCCGGGGTCAAGCTGCTCGTGATCGCGTGCAACACCGCGTCCGCCGCGGTGCTGCGCGACGCCCGCGAGCGCTACACCCGCGGGTACGACATCCCCGTCACGGAGGTGATCCAGCCCGCGGTGCGCCGCGCGGTGGCCACCACGCGCACCGGACGGGTGGGCGTGATCGGCACGGAGGCCACCATCGGGTCCCGCGCCTACGAGGACACCTTCGCGGCCGCGCCGCAGCTGGACATCACCTCGGTGGCGTGCCCCGCCTTCGTGGAGTACGTGGAGCGCGGTGTGACCACCGGCCCGGAGCTGCTGCGCACCGCCCAGGAGTACCTGCAGCCGCTCAAGGACGCGCGGGTGGACACCCTCGTGCTCGGGTGCACCCACTATCCGCTGCTCACGGCGGTGATCTCCTACGTGATGGGCGAGAGCGTGAACCTGGTCTCCTCCGCGGAGGAGACCGCCCGGGACGTCTACCGCTCCCTCATGGACCACGGGCTCGAGCGGGATCCGCGGCTCGCCCCGCACCACGAGTTCCTGGCCACGGGGGACCCCGTCAGCTTCGAGGGTCTCGCCCAGCGCTTCCTGGGCCCCGAGGTGGTCCGCGTCCGGCACGCCGCATCGGTGGCCGAGCAGTACCCCACCGGTTCCCTCGCCACGATCCACCCGGTTCAGCGCTGAGCCGGCGGCAGAAAGGCCATACCCATGTTGCTCACCGTGGTCGGTAACTCCGGCAGCTTCCCGGGACCGGACTCGCCGGCCTCCTGCTACCTGGTGACGGGGGAGGACGCGGCCGGACGCACGTGGCGGATCGTGCTGGACATGGGCAACGGCGCACTGGGGGCCCTGCAGCGCTACGTGGACCTGCACACCATCGACGCCATCATGCTCTCCCACCTGCATCCGGACCACTGCGTGGACGTGGGCGGGCTGCACGTGGCGGTCAAGTGGGATCCCCGGGGCTGGCGAGGGGCGCGGATCCCGGTCTACGGGCCGTCCATGCTCCCGGGATACCTCAACCAGCTGCACATGCTCCCCGCGGAGCACTCCATGGACACGGAGTTCGACTTCCACGTGTGGCAGGCGGGGCGGTCCGTGACCGTGGGGCCGTTCACGGTGACGCCCCACGCGGTGAACCACCCGTGCCCCGAGCCCTTCGCGCTGCGCGTGGAGTACCGGGGTCCGAACGGCACCGAGGTCCTCACCTACTCCGGGGACACCGACGCGTGCGACGAGCTCGTCAGCGCCGCCCGGGACGCGGACGTGTTCCTGTGCGAGGCCGCGTACGAGGAGGGCCGGGAAGACCACCTGCGCGGCATCCACCTCACGGGCAGGCGCGCCGGTGAGACCGCCGACGCCGCGGGTGCGCGTCGGCTGCTGCTCACGCACCTGCCCGTGTGGAACGATCCGCGGACCACGGAGGCGGAGGCCGCGGGCGTGTACCACGGAGCCGTGTCCGTGGCGCGGGTGGCCACCACCTACGACGTCGCCGGGCCGACCGATCGTTCGTTCGACGCGTTGTCACCCGCGGGGCCCGGAGACTAGGCTGATCCGCATGACTTCGCCCACCGATCCGGCACATTCCTCGGCACAGCACACCGGGGAGGGCGCGGGTACATCCGGCGTGGTCCGCGCGGACGGCCGGGCGGTGGCAGAGCTGCGGCCCATCACGATCACCCGCGGCTGGTCCGAGCAGGCGGAGGGCTCCGCGCTCATCGAGTTCGGCGGCACCCGGGTGCTGTGCACCGCGTCCCTCACCGAGGGCGTGCCCCGCTGGCTCAAGGGGCAGGGGCGCGGCTGGGTCACAGCCGAGTACGCCATGCTCCCCCGGGCCACCTCCACCCGCTCCGCACGCGAGTCCGTCAAGGGCAAGATCGGCGGTCGCACCCACGAGATCTCCCGGCTGATCGGCCGGTCCCTGCGCTCGATCATCGACCTCGAGGCGCTGGGCGAGAACACCGTGGTGCTCGACTGCGACGTCCTGCAGGCCGACGGCGGCACGCGTACCGCCTCCATCACGGGCGCGTACGTGGCGCTCGCCGAGGCCATCACGTGGGCCCACGAGAACGGTGTCCTCAAGCCCCGGGTGAATCCGCTGACCGACTCGGTGGCCGCCGTGTCCGTGGGGATCATCGACGGCGTGCCCATGCTGGACCTGCCCTACGTGGAGGACGTCCGCGCCGAGACGGACATGAACGTGGTGGTGACCGGCTCCGGCGACTTCGTGGAGGTCCAGGGCACGGCGGAGGGCGTTCCGTTCCGCCGGGACGAGCTGGACTCCCTGCTGGACCTCGCGGTGGCGGGGTGCGCACAGCTCGCGGAGATCCAGCGTCAGACCCTGGAGACCACCCGTGACCGGTGAACCGCGGGGCGCCCGTGTGGTGCTCGCAAGCCAGAACCAGGGCAAGGTCCGGGAGCTGCGGGCCATGCTCGCGGACGCGGGGATCACGGATCCCACCGCGGTGGTGGACGCGCGGGCGGCGGGGCTGAGCGACGTCGTCGAGACCGGGGTGACCTTCCAGGAGAACGCGCTGCTCAAGGCCCGGGCGGCCGCGGCGGAATCGGGTCTGATCGCGCTCGCGGACGATTCCGGACTGGCGGTGGACGTGATGGGCGGGGCACCCGGCATCTTCTCCGCGCGCTGGTCCGGCACCCACGGCGACGACGCCGCGAACCTGGAGCTGCTGCTCGCCCAGCTGCACGACATCGCGCCCGAGAACCGGCGCGCGAGGTTCGTGTGCGCGGCCGCGGTGGTGGACCCGGGCGGTGCCG
The DNA here is from genome assembly GCF_003226895.2 of Kocuria tytonis. GTDB lineage: Bacteria > Actinomycetota > Actinomycetes > Actinomycetales > Micrococcaceae > Kocuria > Kocuria tytonis. Next base: position 691,203 of record NZ_PNJG02000001.1, on the reverse strand, counting down.
AGCACGTGGTGCTCGGGGAGCTGCCCGGATGGATCCTCACGGAGCCCGCGGGTGAGAACGGGTTCGGCTACGACCCCGTCTTCGCCCCGGAGGGGGAGGACGGCCGCAGCTGCGCACAGCTGAGCCCCGAGCACAAGAACCGGATCAGCCACCGGGCGCGGGCCATGCAGGCCATTCTGCCGCTCCTGGTGGAACTGCTCCGCGAGAACGGCGCGACCACCGCACCCGCCCGTGTCAGTGATCCGGGGCACGAGGCCTGACCCGTGACGTTCGCGTGTGGCTACCTCCCCTTCGCCGGAGCCGTGGAAGCGGTCCTGGTGGAGGCCGGTGTCCACGTGGACCGCTCGGAGTGGGAGCTGCACGCGGGAGGTTCCGCGCACATCGTGGTCAACGCGGGCCACGTGATGAGCGTGCGCATCGCCAAGAACCCCACGTCCGGGGAGAACGTCCGCAGGCGCACGCGCGCCCTGGCGCGGCTGCCGGAGTTCGACTTCGCGGTGCCCCGTCCCCTCACCCCCGTGGTGCGGGACGGACGCTACACGGCAGTGGGCATGACCTGGATTCCCGGTGCGCCGCGTGCCCCCGGTTCGGCGGACCCCCGGGAGCTGCGTCGGGTCCTCGAGCAGCTCCGGGACGCGGACGCTCGTGCCGCAGAACCGTGGCTCGACCGTCCGGGGCAGCACTGGGGCGGTCATCGCCGGCGCCACGTCCTGCTGGAACAGGTCCTCCCGCGGCTGCTGCCGCGCAACCGCGCGCGGGCCATGCAGGCCATCGAGGACCTCGTGGCACTGGACACCGCCGAGCCGCACCTGGTGCACGGGGATCTCATGGGCTCCAACATGCTGTGGCAGGGAGATCGCCTCGTGGGTGTGATCGACTGGGACCACGCATGCCTGAGCGACCCCGCGTACGACGTCGCGTCCCTCGGTCTGTGGTTCGGGTGGCGCAGCGTGCGGGGGGCCGTGGATGAACGGAGCTTCGAGCGCGCCCGCCTGCATGCCCGGATCTTCCCGCTGCAGGCCGTCGCGTACGCGCTGCACCACGAGCTCGACACCGCCCAGGTGCGGCAGGCGGTGGAGAAGGCCGACGCCTGGTACGAGACGCGGGCCATGGCCGCCATTTGACCGGCGCCGACGTGTCTGAGACGGCCCCTACCCTGTAACGGTGCCCGTCAGCTTCACCGCCATAGACTTCGAGACCGCCAACCGCAGCCTTGCCTCCGCATGCGCCCTGGGGGTGGTCAGGGTCAGGGACGGCGAGGTGGTCGACACCCGGTACTCCCTCATCCGGCCCCCGGTGGGTCACGACGCGTTCGAGGCGGGCAACGTGCGGATCCACGGCATCCGACCCTCGGACGTCACGGGTGCGCCCACCTTCGACCGGCTCTGGGACTGGATGTGCGAGAACATCGCCCCCTCGGACCCGGATGCCGTGCTGGTGGCCCACAACGCCGTGTTCGACACCGGGGTGATCAAGGCCGCCAACCACGCCTGCGGGGGGCGACCGCGACCCTGGGAGTACGCGTGCACCCTGCGACTCTCCCGCGCGGCGTACTCCCTGCGTTCCTACGCGCTGCCCTCGGCGTCCCGCGCGGCGGGGGCGGAAGTGGTGGACCACCACAATGCGCTCAGCGACTCGCTGGCGTGCGCGGGCATCGTGCTGGATCTCGCCCGCCGCAGCGGGGCCCGGAGCATGGCGGAGCTCACCGCCCACTACGGGGTGCGGATGCAGCGGGCCGAGCTCTAGGCCACGGGCGGCGTCACGCACCGCTCTTGCACGGCGTGGACCCTGCCGTGGGACCCACGACGGGACGGGTCCCTGCGCGGCGGCCCACGACAGGTGGGCCCCTGCCCTGGGACCTACCGCACGCGGCGTCCGGAGCGCGGGTCGGCCTCGACCCCGCTCGCAAGCCCGGGGGAGACCGGCGCGATCGGGTGGGACGCTGACTCAGGGACGCCAGCGGGCGTTCCACTCCCGCGCGAGGATCAGCAGCTCCGCGCGGACATCCCGTTCCCCGGTGGCGGTGGTGTCCGCCCTCGTCTTCTCGGACGCGGCCACGGGATCGGTGGCCGGGGCATCTGACGCGGCGTCGAGTCCCCAGCGGGCTGCGGCCACGGTCAGGGCCACGGTCCGCGCCGCCTCCAGCGTCGCCGATTCCCTGGGAAGAGCAACCAGCGCGCGAGACGCGATGCCGTCGCCGGAACCCGCCGGGTGGCCCGGGTGCTCATCTGCGGCGTGCAGGACGGCCGCGAACCCGAGGGCCAGTGCGTGCGACGCCGCGTGCTGGCCCTCCGGAGTAGTCGAGGTGTCGAGCAGGGCGTCCCGCGAGCGGGCGTCACAGCACCGTGCCAGGAGATCGCGCGTGACGGGTGCCGGTCGGGTCATCAGGGCGCAGACACGCCTCGTCTCCGCCACCACGTGCCCGAGGGCAGCGCCGGTGTCCCTCGCGCGGAATGCCGCGTGGACCGCGAGGGCCATGCCGGCTGCTGCGGTCTGCGCCTCGGCACTGCCGTGGGTGATGGCAGCCGAATCCACGGCGAGGGCCACGAGGGACTTCCACCCGATGTTCGGCAGCAGTCCGTACGGAGCCGTGCGAGCCAGCACCTCAGGGCTTCCCCCCAGGGGCAGGACGGGGCGGGCCACCTCGCCGAGCCGGCCCGTGGCCAGGGCGGTGAAGCTGTCACCCGCGTGCTCACCCGGCCGGGCCAGGAGGGGGAAGTCCCGGTCGAAGTCGTCTGCGGGAGGGTGCGGGGCGTCGTCGAACAGGTGCGCACCGTTGGCCACGGCCCAGCGCAGGTAGGAGAGCCATGCGCAGGCCGTGGGGTCCGCCGCCTGCCCGTCGTTCGCCCACCGGGCCACCTCGTTGAGTGCGTTCACCGTGCGGGCCGCGAGCTGGGTCGCCTCGCCCGCACCGGCCCGGGGCTGCACGGACCACGGCGCGAGCACCACGCTGCGGACGAAGATGGGATAGTCCGCCGCCGACGCGTCCAGTCCGCGGTCGCGGTCCAACAGTTCGGGTTCGGGCACTGAAGTCATGCCTCCAGTGTAGGAAGTGCCGCGGGCCAGTCCGTCAGCGGGTGCCACCGGGGCAGCCGACACCCGCGGGGTTGCTGCGGCAGTCGTCGGCGACATTGTGCACGGTGGCGCGCCAGACGCTCAGCCCGACCGCGGGGGAGACCACCTGGTTGTAGCCGGCCACGGGCTGCCAGCCGGTGTCCGCGATGTTGTACTCCCCGTAGAACGAGGTGGTCAGGGTGACGGAGTAGTCCCCGGTCCTCGCGTAGACGTGCGAGGTGTCGGTGGGAACGTCCCACGCGCCGTCCGGCAGCGGCGCGCCGCTCAGCGGTGTGGGGCCCAGCGTGGTTCCGTCCCCGTAGTTCCAGGTGTACTGCACCGGATACGCGCGGACCGCCACGGGATAGCCCCCCAGGGTGGTGGTGAACGTCTGGGGCTGCGCCACGGCGAACACGTTCGTGTTCATGTTCTTCAGGGTGTCCGGCGCGGGTTGCACGTGGTTCTCGGCCGGCGCCACGGCCAGGCGCTGGAAGTCCTCGAGCGTGAACACGGGAAGGGGCACATAGCCACTGTCGTCGGCGTCCGCCGCTTGGGCGTCGGCCACACACATCTGCGTGCCGCGTGCCGAGCGCGAACCCTCCGAGGCACCGCCGACCACGATGTCCATGTTCACCCCGGCAGTCCCGGAGTCGTCGGTGCATTCTTGCGCGGCTCGGCAGCGTTTCAGCGCCGCGCCCTTGTCATCCGTGCACGGATCCTGCAGACCGTAGACCGTCTTGTTCTTGGCGGTGTCCATGAGCCGGGCGTTGAAGAAGATGGAGTCGTCGTCGGACATGAGGCGATCCCGCAGGGCCTTCTGAAATGCGGGGTCGGTGTCGGGATTCCATGCAATAATCGCGGCTGACTGTGATTTATTGCCTTGATCTTGTTTGGCACCGGTAGCTCGAAAACCTGTTTCACCTGACGCATAGCGCTCCGAAACTTTTAAATTTATCATTGCGCCCAATGCAGAAGCCGAAGAGTCTATACCGCCTTCGGCGCGGGCCGCACCAAAGCCTGTTGGGGGATCTGCATCCTCGGCCCATGATGGGCCAAGGCCTGCCATTGAAAGAATCACAAAGACGAGAAAAACTATTCTGCTCAGATTCTTCACTACATCGACCCCCGCGGCGAGGCCGTAAGGTATCTCCACGTACCGGACTCGTAATAGACGTAGGTGTCGAAACGTTCACTTAAATTAAAGGGCTCTTGGCGTTCAGTAATCCGCCGATTTTTGACCACGATTAACCCAGAACTTTTTATGGCTACAGGTAGGTTGTACCCGCCATCGGCCCTTTTTGCGAACGAATCATCTGCTATTTTTTCAATCTCATGACCACCTGCGCCCCAATGCCCCTTGCTATAAATTGTGTCGAAATGGTTATATTGTTTTGTGCATTCTACGCAGTCCGTCGACGTCACTTCCCGAATGAGTGACGTATCACCAGTCTGAATTGAGTACCACTGCGCATCCGCCCGGTAGTTCAGGAACGCCTGCGCGCCCGCCTCGGTCTCCTCGCTCGCCTCGGCGGGCATGACGGGTTTCGGGACGTTGCGGGCGGGGTGTTCGAGGGTGGCGGGTTCGTAGTCGTCGGGCACCTTCTGCCCGGTGGCGAGAACCGTGGGCTCCTCCGGGCGCCAGTCCTCCGGCAGCGCGGTGGTGCTCGCATCGGTTGAAGCGCTCGGTGAGGATGCCTGGGTGCTCGTGGAGGCGGCGTCGGCGGACCGGGTGGGGGAGACGGACGCGGAAGGGCTGCCGCTGGAACCCGCACCGGTCTCCCCGGTCCCGCAACCGGCCAACGGGAGAGCGGCGCAGCAGGCCAGGGCCGCTGCCGTGAAAGCTCCTCTGGTCGATCTCGCGTGCGGCATCCCCATGAATTCCCCCTGTGTCGTGATGCCGGTGTGACGTACCGGACATTTCCCAGAGCATAGGACCCCGAACGCGCGCACGGGCCGCCGACCGGGCAATTGTGGACAGCGCAGAACATGCACCTGCATGACCGCTGGTCAGAGGCCCCCTGCGGCGGGGAACGGCACCGCAATATTCGCGCTTGTTGCAATCAGGGGACGTGCCGTGGCGGCCCCGGTGCGACGGCGTCGCACAGCGGCTCGGCCGCGCGGGTCACCGCGACCATCCACGCTGCACACCTCCGTCCGGGATCGCTGCGGGTGTCCGAGACGCCCGTTACATTGACCCCATGCTGTTCCTGCACACCTCCGACTGGCACCTCGGCCGTACCTTCCACGGCGTGGACATCCTGGACCTCCAGGCCCGCGCAATGGCGGAGATCGTGGGGTGGGTGGAGCAGCACACGGTGGACGTGGTGCTGGTCTCGGGGGACGTGTACGACCGCGCCCAGCCGCGCACCGAGGTGGTGGAGCTGCTGAACCGCACTCTCGCGGACATCCGTGCGGCCGGGGCGCACGTGGTCCTCACCAGCGGCAACCACGACTCGCCCGCCCGGCTGGGCTTCGGCTCCCGGATCATGTCCCACGGCGGGGTCCACCTGCTCACCGCGCTCGCGGACGCCGCACGACCCGTGCTGTTCTCGCCCCGGGGGAACGGAGGCGTGGTGTGCCGTACGACGTCGCACGGTCCAGCGGACGGGACTCTCGCCGCCCCTGCGGGAGGGGTTGTGCCGGCCAGCTCCACCGTGGCCGTCTACGGCATCCCGTACCTCGAACCCCGCGCCGCGGCGACCGTGCTGGACTGCGCACCAACCCACCAGGCGGTGCTCGGTGCGGTGATGGAGCGCATCGATGCCGACCGGCAGCGCCGCGGTGTCGCTGCGTCCGTGGTCATGGCGCACGCCTTCGTCACGGGATCCCAGACCACGGACTCGGAGCGGATCGTGGACTCAGGCGGGCTCGGAACGGTGTCCGCGGACATCTTCACGAACCACGAGTACGCGGCGCTGGGGCACATCCACCGGCGGCAGCGCATCACGGACGCCGTGCGCTACAGCGGCTCGCCCGTGGCCTATTCGTTCTCGGAGGCCGGCCACCCCAAGGGCGCGTGGCTCGTGGCCGTGGACGGTGACGGGGCCCGTGAGGTCACGGCCCTGGACCACGCGGCGGGCCTGAAACTGTCCCGGCTGAAGGGTGCCCTGGAAGCCCTGCTGGGCGATCCGGATCTGGCCGGGGCGGAGGACGCGTGGTGCCAGGTGGTCCTGACGGATGCCGAAAGACCTGCCGCGGCCATGGAGCGGATCCGGACCCGCTTCCCCCGCACCGTGGAACTGCGCTGGGAGCCGGAGGGCGGCAAGACCCTCACTCCCCGTGCATACGGCGCGCGAGTGGCGGATGTCGCAAGCCCCGAGGAACTGTGCGCCCGGTTCTTCGAACACGTGCGCCGGCGTGCCCTCTCCCCGGAGGAAGCGGCTGAGATGGCCAGCGCCGTCGCCGCAGTGCAGGACAGAGGAGCCACCCAGTGAAGCTGCACCGCATGGAGATCACCGCGTTCGGACCGTTCGCCGGACGCGAGACCATCGACTTCGACACCCTCAACGAGGCGGGCGTGTTCCTGCTGAACGGGGAGACCGGGTCCGGCAAGACGAGTGTCCTGGACGCGATCTGCTTCGCGCTCTACGGTTCCGGACCCACCACGGCGGCCAAGGGCGGACGCAAGGCCCAGCACAGCGACCACGCCGATCCGCACACCGGCCCTCGCGTGGAGGTGGAGTTCACCGCCGGCGGACGGCGCTGGCACGTGAGCCGCACCCCCGCCTGGCGTGAACCGTCCAAGCGCGCGGCGTCGGGCTGGAGCGACCGCCACGCCACGGTCCTGCTGCGGGAACACGCCCAGGGTGAATGGGTGGAGCGCGGCTACCGCCCGGATGACGTGGGACAGCTGATCCATCACGCGGTGGGGCTGGACCGCGAGCAGTTCACCCAGGTTGTGATGCTTCCCCAGGGGCAGTTCGCCCGTTTCCTCCAGGCGGGTTCCAAGGAACGCGAGGAGCTGCTGGAGAAGCTGTTCGGGACGGACGTCTACGCCGAGATTCAGGAGGAGCTCAAGGCACGGGCGGACGACGCCCGCACGGAGCTGCGAACGGCCGAGGCCGAGGTGCACCGCACCGACGAGTTGCTGGAACGGTTCCGGGAGCGCCTGGTGCGGGCGCGCACGCAGCTGCCGGAAGCCGCCCGGTGCCACGTCCCGGGTGCCGGGACGGCGTCGTCGGGGGACGGAGTGCCGGACGATGGCCCGCTCCCGGAACGGCACGCCGATGCAACCGCGACGGCCCAGTCCCACCCGAGCGCGGCGGAAGATCCGGGGGAAACACCGCGGCACGCGGGGGAGGTGTCCGCACCCGAGAACCCGCGCGCGGAGGCGCTCCAGCGCTGGAGCCGGCTGACGTCCGAGGGTCGCGACCTCGTGGAAGAGGTGGGCCACGCGCGCGACCGGGCGGCAGCGGCACACACCGAGGCCCAGCGGCGCGTCACACGACTGGAAGCCATGCGGGATGTCGTGTCCCGGCACCAGATCCTGACGGAGCGCAGGAAAGAGCTCGCGCGCGATGCGGACCGGGTCGAGACCACGGAACGACGACTGCGTGAGCACGCGGCTGCGCAGGATCTCCAGGAGGTCCTGGAGGCGGCCCGACGAACAGCGGAGCGGGTAGTGGATCACGAGGCCACCGTGTCCCGGCTGCGGCGCGCACTCGCGGCGGACACGGACACCGGACGGGCGGGGCGCGAGGTCCTGGAGTCGCGGGGGGACCTGCTGGACGCTCTCCAGGAGGACACTGCCGTGCCGGACGGTCTGCACGAGGCCGCCGTGGCCGCTCGCGAGACCGCGCGGAGCCTCGTGGACCGCGAGCAAGCCCTGGAGGAGGACCGGGCCGAGGCGCAGCGCGAGCGGGAGCGGATCCGTGATCTGGAGGCGCGGACGCAGCGGGCGGGAGCGGAGCTGGTCGCCGCACGGGAGGAGCTGGCCGCCTGCGAGCAGGTCCGGGAGGAGCTGACCGCCAGCACCAGGGACGAGGCCCTCGTCCGGGAACGGGCCCGCACGTGTCAGCAGGCCGTCACCGCGAGCCGGGAGTACGAACGGGCACGGATTCTCGAGACCGAACGCGCGCGGGACTACGAGCGGGACGAGACGGCACGTCGCGCCGCGGCCAACCGCGTGGAGGAACTGGAGACCCGGAGGTACGCCCATGCCGCGGCCACCCTCGCGGGAGAGCTGACCGCCGGAGAGCCGTGCCCTGTGTGCGGATCCACGGCGCATCCGCAGCCGGCGACATCCGGGAGCGGCTCGGAGGTCACCGCCGCCGTCCTGGACGGCGCACGGGCCGAGCGGGAAGCGGCCCAGAGCACGGTGGACCGCTCGCACGCCGTGTGGCGGGAGGCGCAGCGGGCGGCAGCGGAGGCTTTGGCGCGCGGAGCGGACCCCGACCTCGAGGCCGTCGTGGAACGGGCACGCCTGGCTCAGCGGGCCGAAGCGGAGCTGGAAGAGCGGCTCGAGCGGCTGAGCCGGAACGTTGCGGAGATCGCCGGGGCGCGTGAACGCGTGGTCGCGGTCGAAGGGGAGAGCCACCGCCTGGGCACGGAGGCGGCCGGGGCGCGCAGCCGTGCCGAGCTCCTGGAGCAGCGCTGTGTCCGGGAGCGCCGGGACGTGACGGAGCAGCTGCGGGGCTTCGCCACGGCCACGGCATTCCTGGACGGGGCCGAGAACCTCGTGCGCACCGTCACCGAGCTGGAGCGGGAGCAGCGCGCGTTGGACGCGGCGCGGCTGGAGGACCGTGCCGCGCAGGAGGCTCTGCGCAGAGCCCTGGACGCGTCGCCGTTCCAGAGCCCGCAGGACGTGGCCGATGCACTGCTGGAGTCGTCACGCGCAGCGGAATGGACGGCCTGGCTCGAGTCGCGGCACCGGGAGCAGGCGGCAGTGGACGCCGAACTCGCCACGCACGACATGCAGCGGGTGGGTCGCCTCACGCCCGAGGAACGAGGCGAGTGCACGCAGGAGGCCGTGACCAGGGCCGTGGCGGACAGCGCCGAACGCGAAGCGCTCCGGGACCGGCTCACCCGAGAACTCGGCGGACTGCAGGCACTCGTTGCGGACATCACCTCCTGCGCGGACCAGGTGCCGGGACACGAGGAGGCCTACCGGCGTGCCCGTGACCGGTCGGTGCGCATGAGCGGGTTGGCGGACGTCGCAACGGCCACGTCCCCCGAGAACTCCCTGCGGATGACCCTCACCTCCTTCGTGCTCGCGGCCAAGCTGGAGCAGGTCGCCGCCGTGGCCTCCGAGCACCTGGCGAGGATGTCCTCGGGGCGGTTCACGCTCGTCCACACGGACGAGACCCGGGGCGGCGGCAAGTCCGGCCTCGGACTCGAGATCGACGATTCGTGGACCGGGGCCCGCCGGGGCACCGAGACCCTGTCCGGGGGCGAGTCGTTCTTCACGTCGCTGGCGCTGGCGCTGGCCCTCGCGGATGTGGTGCGCGCGGAAGCGGGAGGTCGCGACATCGACACGCTCTTCGTGGACGAGGGATTCGGGTCCCTGGACGAGGAGACACTGGAACAGGTGCTCGAGACCCTGGACGGGCTGCGCCGCGACGGCAGGGTGATCGGTGTGGTGTCCCACGTGAGCGAGATGAAGCAGCGCATCGACACCCAGCTGCGGGTCGTCAAGACACCCCAGGGTTCACACCTGGAGGTCACCGCGGGCCGGTGGACCCCCGCGTAGGCTGAGCTCGTGAACACTGCGCTCCATCCGTCGGCCGAGGACAGGGTCGTCGACGCACTCACCCCGCGTGCGCGCCGGGTCCGCAGCGACCAGCAGCTCGGGGTCATCACCCTGCTGCTGCGGCTGCCCCAGATCATGGCCCCGCTGGGCGTTCTCACGTGGATCGCGGTCTCGGCCTCCTCCGCGTGGGCGGCGGCCCTAGCGTCCGCGGCGCTTTGCCTCGGGATGGCCGTGTGCGGGTTGGGCATGGCCCTGTTCGCCACCGTGAGGTGGCGCCTGTGGGCGCTGGCCGCGGTCTCCGTGGTCCAGGGCGTCGTGATGTGGCAGCTCTCCGGCGTGGACGTCCCCGTGATGTCCACCGTCTCGGAGGCCGCTCCCGTGTTCGTCCCGTTCTTCGTGGCGGGACTGTCCCTGGCGCCCATGGGGCTCGCCGCCCGGCTCCGCTGGGCCTCGGTGCTCGAGGGCGAAGGGCGCCCCGAGGCGTTCAGCGCGGCGATGCGGCGGGAATCCGTGAACGAGGCACTGGCCACGGTGCTGGGTGCAGCCCTCACGGGGTTGCTGGCCGTGGTGGCGGGCCCGTCCTCGGTGCTGCGGATGTCCGCGGTCCTGTCCGTGGTGATCATGGCCCTGTTCGTGCTCCACCCCTCCGCCCGCCACCCCCAGGCCAACAGGCCGATCATGCTGTGGCGCCGTGACCGCGGGGCCACCCGCACGCAGCAGCGCGCCGGCTACCGGCTGCGCCACGGGCTGCTGTACGGGATCGGCGCGCTGAACGCCCTGCTGGGAGCGGCCCAGGGGTGCCTGGCCGTCTACTCGGTGTCCCTGGACACCGTGGCGAGCATGGGCGTGATGTACGCGCTGCTGGGTTTCGGTGCGGCCGTGGGATCCACCCTGGCCGTGCGCTTCCGGCACCGCGTCACCGCGGTCAACATGTGGGTGCTGGTGGCCACCGGCGCCCTGCTGACCTCCATGCTGCTGTCCGGCCCCTCGGGCACCCTGGGGTACTCGGTGGTTCTCCTGGCCGTGGGTTTCTTCTCGGGCCCGTGTCTGCTGTGCATCCACAGCTCCGCGGGCCAGGTGGACATGGCCCACGGCTACCTCGGTCTGGTGGCGCTCATGAACGTGGTCACGGGAGCCGCCACCGCGCTGGGCCTGATCGTGTGCGCCTACCTGGGTGTGCACTACGACTACATGTCCGCCGCCATGGCTCCCGTGGGCGCGGCCATGCTGCTGCTGGGTTCCGCACTGCTCTTCAGCTACGGCCTGCGCCGCGCGCCCGGCCCCGAGCCCAGGATCTGAGTTCACACCGACCGGTACGACGACGCCGCCCGGGCCGGGTTCGCGTGGCACCCGGCCCGGGCGGCGGCATCGGGGCTCACGGTGCCCGGAGGCACCAGTAAGCCCCGGGCGGACTCAGTGGCCCCGGGCGATCCACTCCCCCAGATGGGGTTTTTCCTCGCCGATGCTCGTGGCATCACCGTGGCCCGTGAGTACGAGGGTGTCCTCCGGCAGCGTGAACAACCGCTTGTCGATGGACTCGATGATGGTGGGAAAGTCCGAGAAGGACCGCCCCGTGGCGCCGGGCCCGCCCTGGAACAGGGTGTCGCCGGTGAACACCACGCCGTGCTCCCCGAGATCCGGGGCGTGGAACACCACGGACCCGGGGGAGTGCCCGGGGGTTGCGAGGACCGTGAAGGCCACGGTTCCCGCAGTGATCTCCTGCCCGTCCCGCAGCGGCTCGGGCTCGGAACCCTCCGGGTAAACGCTGTGCCACAGCATGAGGTCCTCGTGGTTCATCATCACGGGTGCGTCGGTTCCGGCCCGCTCCACGAACTCCCGGACCGCCCTGATGTGGTCGTCGTGGCCGTGGGTCAGCAGCACGTGGGTCACCGTGCGCCCACCCACCGCGGCGAGCACGGCGTCGGGGTCGTGAGCGGGGTCGATCACGACGCACTCGGCCTGGTTGCCCACGACCCACACGTTGTTCTCCACGTCCCAGGTCTGGCCGTCCAGGCTGAAGGTCCCCTCGGTCACGCAGTTCTGCACGGTCACGCCACCGCGGGGATCGGTGAGGACGGTGCTCGGTTGCCGCGTCATCGGTCGAGCTCCACCACGGAGCGCAGGACCTTGCCGGACTTCATGGTCTCGAAGGCCGCGTCGACGTCGTCGAGGGCGATGCGCTCGGAGACGAACGCGTCCAGGTCCAGGCGACCCAGGACGTACTGGTCCACGAGCATCGGGAAGTCGCGCGACGGCAGGGTGTCCCCGTACCACGCGGACTTGATGGAACCGCCGTGGGAGAAGACCTCGTCCAGCGGGATCTCCGCCACGGTGCCCGGATCCGGCACCCCCACGAGGACCATGCGGCCCGCGAGGTCACGGGCCCGGAACGCCTGCATGAAGGTGTCCGCCACGCCCACGGCGTCGATCACGAGGTCCGCGCCGTGGCCGCCGGTGAGCTCCCGGATCCCGGCCACGGGATCCGCCGAGCGGGAGTTGATCACGTGCGTGGCCCCGAGGCGCTGAGCGGTGCCCAGCTTCTCGTCGTCCACGTCCACGGCGATGATGGTGGTGGCACCGGCCAGGGCGGCACCGGCCACCGCTGCGGTGCCCACACCGCCGCAGCCGATCACGGCCACGGACTCACCGCGCTTGACCGCACCGGTGTTGATGGCCGCGCCGATCCCGGCGGTCACGCCGCAGCCCAGCAGACCCACCGCGGCGTACTGCTCGTCCTGCAACGTGGTGTCGATCGGAGTGCACTGCCCGGCGGCCACGAGGGTCTTCTCGGTGAAGGCGCCGATGCCCAGTGCGGGCTCCAGATCGGTGCCGTCCTCCAGGGTCATCTTCTGGGTGGCGTTGTGCGTGTCGAAGCAGTACCACGGCTCGCCACGTCGGCATGCGCGGCACTCCCCGCACACGGCGCGCCAGTTGAGGATCACGTGATCGCCCACGGACACCTCGGTGACGCCCTCGCCCACGGCGCTGACCACGCCGGTGGCCTCGTGGCCCAGCAGGTACGGGAAGTCGTCCCCCACGCCGCCCACCTTGTAGTGCAGGTCCGTCTGGCACACACCGCACGTGAGCACGTCCACCAGTGCCTCACCGGGCCCCGGATCGGGGACCAGGATGGTCTCCACGGTTGCGGGCCCGTTCTTGGCCCTGACCACTACGCCCTTGACCTTGTGCATGCAATTGCCTCCGTCATCGTGCTCGCTTGCCTGTCGTTCCCAGTATGCGCGGTGGGTCGTCCCGGGCGCACCGCAGCCGCGGACCCGTTCGCCCCGCGAGGAAAACGACGCCGCTCGGCACCGGCTCGCGGACGGGAACGGGGCCCGCACGGTCTGACCGTGCGGGCCCCGGATCCGGTCACCGCGGTGACCGGCACTGCGCGGCTCAGGTGTCCTGCGAGTAGTCCACGTGCTCGGTGCGCAGCCGGATCTTGCGCCCCTGTGCCTCGAGCTTCTCCTCCTTGTCCCGCAGCTTCTTCACCTGGGTGGTGTCGCGGGGCGGCAGCTGGATGGTCTGCTCGGCCCGGATGCCGCCCTGCAGCTGGCGGCCGCGTTCCAGCTCGGCGTCCACCTCGGCGCCGAGCAGCAGGACGTTGTTCATGATCCACAGTCCCAGCAGCAGGATGATCACGGAGCCGATGACGCCGTAGGTGGCGTTGTACTTGGCGAAGTTCGCCACGTAGAAGGCGAAGGCGAGGCCCGCCACGATCATGAACACCAGGGCAACGGCCGCACCAGGGCTCATCCAGCGGAACTTGGGCTGCTTCACGTTGGGGGTCGCGTAGAACAGGATGGCGATGAGCAGCACCAGCAGGAACAGGATCACGGGGATCTTGGCCCAGTTCCACACGGTGACGGTGGTGGAGCCCAGACCCACGGCGTCCCCGAGGGTCTGTGCCAGATCACCCGAGAGCAGCACCATGAACATCACGGCGGCCACGATCAGCACGAGCACCAGGGTGATGAGCAGCATGGTGGGCCTGAGCTTCCAGAACGGGCGACCCTCGGCCACCTCGTAGATCCGGTTCATGGCCCGTGCGAAGGCGCCGGTGTACCCGGACGCGGTCCACAGTGCGCCCAGAACACCCACCACGAGCGCGAGACCGGCCCCGGACTGCGTTGTCAGCTGCGAGATGGGATCCGAGAGCAGCTCCACGAGAGCCGAGGGGGCGTACTGGTTCAAGAAGTCCAGGATGGCCTTGGTGGTGGCCTCACCCTGACCGAACACCCCGAGCAGCGACACCAGCGCCAGCAGTGCCGGGAACACGGACAGGACGGCGAAGTACGTGAGAGTGGCGGCGAGGTCCGTGCATCCGTCCTTGGTGAACTCCGAGAACGCACGCTTGAAGATGTATCCCCAGGACTGACTCTTGAGCTGGGCGGGGGAGTCGGGTTTGGAGTCGTGGTCCGGGTGCGGGGCGGCGTCCTCCCGGGCCTCCGTGGACTCCAGGTTCTCAGCGGTCATGGGGTCCTCTCGAGGGGCGGATGCGGTGGCTGCACAACGCAGCCTCACACAGTAGTTTACTGACTCCGACCCCCGGCGGAGCCCTGTTACGCCCGGAAACGAGTCACCGCGCCCGTGACCGGGTCACGGGCGCGGTGCAGAGCGTGGTCGAGGCTACCGGGACAACGAGAGCGCGTACTGGTGGATGCGCTCACTGAGCCGTGTCAGTACCCGGATCTCCTGGGGGTCCAGGGCGGTACTCACCACGTCCGCGACCTTCTGGTCGTTGTCGGCGGAGATCCGCTCGTAGAGCTGGCCCCCGGCGTCGGTCAGCGCCACCCGGACACCGCGCAGATCCTGCGAGTCCTGGCGACGGGTCACGAGACCCTTGGTCTCGAGACGCTCGAGCATGCGGGACAGGCTGGACTGCGTGAGCAGCACGTGGCTGTTGAGATCACGCAGCCTGAGCCCCCCGCGGTCCGAACCGTACAGCGTGGCGAGAACCTCGAACTCACGGCGCGAGAGACCCCGCAGGTCCACGTCGCGCTGCAGCTGTCGGGTCACGGACACGTGGCAGCGGCTCAGCGCATCCCACGCCTCGATACTCCCCCTAGATGTCATACTTCCCCCCTATTGGCAACGCCCACCCCCTATGGACGTTATCTACATGTTACGAGAGCGTATGGGCCCGCATGGGACCGCGGGTGTCCACACTTGTGGTCAGGGGCGGGGTGCCTGTCCTCGCATCGGGGCACAGACATGGGAAAGGGCCGCCGCGCACCGTGCGCGGCGGCCCCGTCCACGGGGTCCGGTGAAGGACTACTTGATGCCCAGCACCGAGGCCGTGTGGCCCATCACCTCGTCCGCGAGCCGCGGATTGTCGTTGAGCTTCTGCCCGTACGCCGGGATCAGCTCCTTGATCCGGGGCTCCCACTCGGACATCTTGGCCGGGAAGCAGCGGGAGAGCAGGTTCAGCATGATGGGCACCGCGGTGGACGCACCGGGGGAGGCCCCGAGCAGGGCGCCGATGGAGCCGTCCGCACTGGTCACGAGTTCCGTGCCGAACTGCAGCACGCCGCCCTTCTCGGGGTCGCGCTTCATGACCTGCACGCGCTGACCGGCTTCGATGAGGTCCCACTGCGATTCGTCGGCGGTGGGGTAGTACTCGTGCAGGGCGTCGATGCGCTGTGCGCGGGTCTTGGTGAGCTCACCCACGAGGTACTTCACGAGATCCAGGTTGGCCATGCCCGCGCGCGTCATCGGGTACAGGTTGTGCGCCCGCACGGTCTTGGGCAGGTCCAGCAGGGAACCGTGCTTGAGGAAGTTGGGCTTGAAGCCGCCGTAGGGGCCGAACATGATGGCCCGGCGCCCGTTCACGTAGCGGGTGTCCAGGTGCGGCACCGACATGGGCGGGGCGCCCACCGAGGCCTGACCGTAGACCTTGGCGTTGTGCTGGGCCGTGACGGACGGATCCGTGTTGCGCAGGAACAGCCCGGACACGGGGAACCCGCCGAAGCCCTTGGCCTCCTTGATCTTCGACTTCTGCAGCAGGGGCAGTGCGCCGCCGCCGGCCCCCAGGAAGACGAAACCGGCACGGATGACCCGGTTGTTGTCGCTGTTGAGTCGGTCCTCCACCGAGACCAGCCACGAGCCGTCGCTCTGGCGTTCGAGGGTGGTGACCTCCTGGCCGTAGCGCACCGTGATGTTGCGGCCCTTGAGGTGGGTGAGGAGCTGGTTGGTCAGGGTGCCGAAGTCCACGTCCGTGCCCTCGGGGGCGAACGTGGCGGCCACCCGGCCGGCGCCCCGCCCGTGCATGGTGAGCGGAGCCCACTCCGCGATCACGTCGCGGTCCTCGGTGAACTCCATGCGTTCGAACAGCTTGTGGGGCTTGAAGGCCTCGTAGCGGGCGCGCAGGTAGTCCGCGTGGTCCGCGCCGAACACCATGGAGACGTGGGGAACGGGGTTGATGAAGGAGCTGGGGTCCTGCAGGGTGCCGTTCTCCACCAGAGAGCTCCAGAGCTGGCGGGTGACCTGGAACTGCTCGTTGATGGTCAGCGCCTTCTCCGCGCTCACGGTCCCGTCCGCCGCCTGGGGTGCGTAGTTGAGCTCGCACAGGGCGGAGTGCCCGGTTCCCGCGTTGTTCCAGGCGTTGGAGCTCTCCAGACCCGCGGCGTCCAGGCGCTCCAGGACCACCATCTTCCACTCCGGCTGGAGGTCGTTGAGCAGCGTGGCCAGCGTGGCACTCATGATGCCGGCGCCGACGAGGACCACATCGGCGGTTTCGGTGGGCTGAGGTGAAGTCACTTTTTCTCCCGTGCGTGCATGATGGGCGCGGCACTGCGCCTGGACGTTCGTGCTCCAGGGTATCCCCAGCCCCGGTCAACTCCCAATGCGTTCGCGGGGTGCGCGGCGGAGGGGATCAGGCCAGTCGCAGCTCGTTGAACCGTTCGAACCCCGTGGAGGTCAGGGGGAAGTCGACCACCCGCGAGTTCACGGCCACCGCCGAGACGGGGTGGGCCAGGGGGACCGCGGGAACCACGGCGGAGACGCGGTCGTTGAGCGTCTTGTAGGCGGTGGTGCGCGCATCCCCCGAGGGCATGGCGGCGGCGCGGTTGACCGCGGTCAGCAACCCGGCGTCGTCGTCACCGAGACGGGCCCGGGGCGTGCCCAGCAGGGGGCCCATGAAGCTGTCCGGGTCCCGGAAGCTGCCGCTCCAGCCCAGCAGGCTGAGGGCGTGGTCACGGGCGGGATCGGTCACGGCGTCCACGTACCCCTGCTCCCAGTCGATGGGAACGGGAACCACGTGGAACCCCACGCGGGTGAGCTGCGCGGAGAGCTGTGCGTAGACGCGCTCGGGTTCCTGCAGGTACATGCGCGAGGTCCGGCGGGGATAGTAGAACTTCAGCTTCTCGCCCCGGTAGGAGCTGGCCTTCAGCAGGTCCTTGGCGTGCTGGGGGTCGTAGCGCGGGATCTGCAGGTCCTCGCCGTCCACGTTGAAGCGCGCCGGGACGAACTGGTCGGCCACGTTGGTGCCGTTGGGGAACATGGTCCTGGCCACGACGCCGCGGTCCACGGCCGCGGCCACGGCCCGGCGCACGGAGACGTCCCTGAGGACCGGCACGTTCCGGTTCAGTCCCACGTACGAGACCGAGTACGGATCCCGGTAGAGCACCTGGACGCCCTTGCGCGCGAGCGGCGCGAACTCGTCCAGCCCCACGAGGTCGTACGCGTCCACCTCACCCGTGAGCAGCGCGGCGCAGCGCACCTGCGCCTCCGGGACGACCCGCAGCTCGAGGCTGCCCACCTGCCCCAGCTGCCCCCAGTACCGCTCGTTGGCGCGCAGCTTCACGAACGTGGCGGACGCGGAGCCGAAGCGGAACGGTCCCGTGCCCACGGGGTGCTCGTCCTCGGTGCCCGCCTGGATGCTGGCGGGGGAGGCCATCCCGAACGCGGGCTGGGTCAGGGCCGTGAGCAGCGGGGTGTACGGGCGCGTGAGCTCCAGGACCACGGTGCGCTCGTCCTTGACCACGGTGTTCCTGTAGCACGAGGAGGTCAGTGACCCGGGGTGGCCGTGACGGAACGTGGTGGCGAACGCGCACTGCGGCGCCCACGGCTCGGCGGACTCGGCCTGGGCGCGCCACTTGTCGAAGTTGGCCTTCACGGCTGCGGCGTCCAAGGGGGTGCCGTCGTGGAACACGACCCCCTGGCGGAGCGTGAAGGTCACGGAACGGCGGTCGTCGGCGAGCTGCCAGGACTCCGCGAGACCCGGTGCGGGCTCACCCGTGGAGCGGTCCGCGCTCACGAGTCCCTCGAGCACCTGGGCGGAGATCCGGGACGTCTCCTGCGAGTTCCTGCGGGAGGGGTCCAGTCCGACCGGAGCGGCGGCGTGCGCGAGGACGAAGCTGGCGCTGGGGACGGAGGGGGTGTCCCGAGGCCGGTCCTGACGGTCCCCGCAGCCGGCCAGGGTCAGTCCGAGCCCGGTGGCCGCGAGGAACGCGCGCCGTCCGAATCGGTTCTCAGGCGTCACCGCGCACCCTTTCTGCCGCCGTGGTCGGCTCCTGCACGGGGGTACGCAGCAGCACGGTGCGCAAGACGGGAATCGAACCCGCACGCCGTGAGGCACAGGAACCTAAATCCTGCGTGTCTACCAGTTCCACCACTCGCGCAGTCACCGGGGTCCGGGCCCGCGGGCGTTCACCGGCCCACCCGAGATCGTCCACCATACTAGTCGGAGGATCCGCCCCGGCCCCGGCGGCACTCGCCGCGGCGGACGCGTCGGGGCAACGGGTCGGGACCCGGGCGTCACCCGGCGACGCCGCCGGGTCAGGCCCCGAGCCCCAGGTCGCGGCGGAGCTTGGCCACGTGCCCCTTGGCCCGCACGTTGTACTGCGCGAGTTCGACCACGCCGTCGCGGTCCAGGACCACCGTGGAGCGGATGAGTCCCTCGTAGACCTTTCCGTAGTTCTTCTTCTCGCCCCACGCGCCGTAGGACTCCGCCACCCGGTGGTCCTCGTCCGAGAGCAGGGGGAATCCGAGCCGCTGCGCCGCGGCGAAGCGCTCGAGGGCGTGGGGCGCGTCGGGGGAGACGCCCAGCACCCGGTACCCGGCGGCGGCCAGGGAGGACAGGCTGTCGCGGAAGTCGCACGCCTGTGTGGTGCACCCGGGGGTGGCCGCGCGCGGGTAGAAGTAGAGGATCACCCTGGTCCCCCGCAGGTCCTGCAGGGACACGGGACTGCCCTGCGCATCCGGCAGGGTGAAGAGGGGGGCCTGCTGGCCGGGAGTCAGGCGACGGGCCATGACGTGGTCCTTCCGGTGTGGTGACAGATGTTCCCTAATGATGCGTCCTCACGTATGATGCTCGGGTGCAGACAGCGCTCGCCGCGCATGGTTCGCGGCGCACGCACGGGACGTCGGCACGTGCCCCGGGCACACCGCACGTCCTCGTCCCGCCCCTCTCCGCTGTGTGGTCCAGATCCCCTGCACACCAGGACGAGCGGTGCACCCGGGGCACGGAACCCGCCTCCACGGTCGGTTTCCAGTCATGAACCCGGATCACGTCGAGCGGATGCAGTCAGCCTATGTCGTACAAGAACCACTGGCCCACGAACCGTCTGCTGTCCACCGCAGCGCGCCTGGTGGAGCACGCGTGGAACGAGGACCTCGCGTCCCTCGGGATCACCCACGCGGGTGTCATGGCCCTGGACGTGCTGCAGTCGGAGGGAAGCATGACCCAGGCGCAGCTGGCGCAGCGGATCCGGGTCCAGGCGCAGACCATGGGCAAGACACTGCACCGGCTCGAGGTCCACGGGCACGTCACGCGCGCCAAGAGCGAGCGGGACCGGCGTTCCCACGTGGTCGCGATCTCACGGGCGGGGGAGCAGGTGCTCGCGGACGCGGCCCGTCTGGAGCAGGGGCTGCTCGGCGGGTCCCACGAGGCGGACGAGCAGTTGCGGTGCAGACTGGTGGACATCATCTCCACGCTCGGCGACGCCAGGGACCGCAAGGAGGTCCAGGAGGACCGTGCGGCCTGCGCGGACTCCGAACGGACGTCTCGCACCGGCTGACGGCCGGCTGGCCCCGCGCCCGGCATGCGATCGGGACATCCGCCGCGGCACGCGAAAGAACGAGGGCCGGATCACCACGGTGATCCGGCCCTCGTTCTTCTGCGGGTGCGCCCCCAGGGACTTGAACCCTGAACCCATTGATTAAGAGTCAATTGCTCTGCCAATTGAGCTAGAGGCGCGTGTGTCGACGAGTTCACCGGCGGTCTCTCGGGCCCTGCCTTCTCCCTCGCAACGAGAGACAACTTTAGCATCCCGGGAGGGGGAGTCAAATCGGGTCACCGCACCGTCGTGATGCTTCCGCTCGTGCGGCGCCGCGGGAGGTGGGCGCCATAGAATCGGTGCCATGAGTCGCCCGTCCCCCGAGGTCCCGCTGAGTGCCCTGCACGTCGTCTCGCTGCCCGAGCAGCAGCTGTACGACGAGATCAGCGCGGCGGCCACCGGGTTCCGCTGCGTGCTGTGGGATCTGGAGGGTGAGCCGGAGGGCTGCGCCCGCGAGGAGGTGGACATCGCGGTGGCACCCTACGGCAGCGGCCGGTGGCGCACGGACCCCTCCGTGCTCGACACCGTCTCGCTGCTGCAGCTGCAGTCCACCGGGTACGACGGCGTCCCGGAGCTCATCGGCTCGGACACCGCACTCGCGGCCGGCGGGTGGGTGCACGCCGCCGGGACCGCGGAGATCGCCCTGGGGCTGATCATCGCCGCCCAGCGGGACCTGGCTCGCGCCGTGCGGCAGCAGGCCGAGGGCGTCTACCGGTCCTTCTTCTCCCGGTCCGTGGCCGACTCCCGCATCACGGTGGTGGGAGCGGGGGAGGTCGGACGGGCGGTGGCGGCCAGGCTCGAGCCCTTCGAGGTGGCGCTCACGCGCGTGGCGAGCACCGCGCGGGACGACGCCTCGGGGCACGTGCACGGGGTCGCGGAGCTGGGGGAGATCCTGCCCCGCACCGACGTCCTGGTGCTGGCTCTTCCCCGCACCGACAGCACCGAGGGTCTCGTGGACGGTGCTGTCCTGGCCCGGTTGCCGGACGACGCACTGGTGGTCAACGTGGGCCGCGGCGCCGTGGTGGACACCGAGGCCCTCACCGCCGAGGTGACGGCGGGCAGGCTGCGCTGCGCACTGGACGTGGTGGAGCCGGAGCCGCTGCCCGGTGACCATCCCCTGATGGGCGCGGCGGGTTCCATCGTCCTTCCCCACGTGGGCGGTTCCAACGCGTCCTTCCGCCCGCGCATGCGCACGCTGATGCTCGAGCAGCTTGCCCTGATCCGGTCGGGGCGCCCGCCGCGGTTCCTGGTGCAGCCGGGCCGGCTCCGCCTGGGTGGGTGACCGGCCCCGAGAGTGCATTCTCGGACCGGGACCCGGGTTCCATGATGTGAGACAGGGTGTCCGAAGTTTGACACGCCGGTTCGTTGCACCACACCATGAGGGTATGAATTCGGCAGTGCGCGGCGTCGTCATCCTCCTACCGGTCGTCCTCATCGGACCCCGGGCCTGAGGAGTACACCAGCGCGTACCCGACAGGCCCTCAGCCCACGAGATCCGTGGCAGGGGCCTTTTTCATGTACTGCAACCGCCCACCGGCACGTTCCGCCGGGCACCACCCCGTCCCGGCACCCCACACAGCACAGCACGTAAGGACACAGCACCATGAGCAAGGATCAGCCGATCTCACCGGCGGTGATGGCCCAGCGGCGCGCGCCGTCGGCTCCGACCTCCCAGTCCGCGGACTCGGACACGGTCCGGCTGACGGGGACCGCGGCGGAGGTCGTCGCACCCGAGGAGATGACCGGTTCCCAAGCGATCATCCGCTCCCTCGAGCTGCTCGGTGTCACGGACGTCTTCGGGCTGCCGGGTGGTGCGATCCTGCCCACCTACGACCCCCTGCTGGACACCGAGAAGATCAATCACATCCTGGTGCGCCACGAGCAGGGCTCCGGTCACGCCGCCGAGGGGTACGCACTGGCCTCGGGCCGTGTGGGGGTGTGCATCGCCACGTCCGGGCCCGGAGCCACCAACCTGGTCACGGCCCTGGCCGACGCCAACATGGACTCGATCCCGATGCTCGCGATCACCGGTCAGGTGGCCAGCTCGGCCATCGGGACCGACGCCTTCCAGGAGGCGGACATCGTGGGCATGACCATGCCGGTGACCAAGCACTCGTACCTGGTGACCGACGCGCAGGACATCCCCCGCGTGCTGGCCGAGGCCTACCACCTGGCGTCCACGGGACGCCCCGGGCCGGTGCTGGTGGACGTGGCGAAGGACGCGCAGCAGGCCACCATGACGTTCAGCTGGCCGCCCGAGGTGGAGCTGGCCGGGTACCGGCCCGTCACCCGGGGGCACTCGAAGCAGATCAGGGAGGCCGCACGGCTGATCGCGGCGGCCCGGCGCCCGGTGCTCTACACCGGTGGCGGGGCCATGCGGGCCGACGTCGCGGCGGAGCTGCTGGAGCTCGCGGAACTCACCGGCGCGCCGGTGGTCACCACCCTCACGGCACGCGGTGTCTTCCCCGACTCGCACCGCCAGAACCTGGGCATGCCGGGAATGCACGGCACGGTGCCCGCGGTGTACGCCCTGCAGCAGGCGGATCTGCTCATCACCCTGGGAGCGCGCTTCGACGACCGGGTGACCGGGCAGCTGGACACGTTCGCCCCCCACGCCAAGGTGATCCACGCGGACATCGATCCCGCCGAGATCTCCAAGAACAGGGTCGCGGACGTGCCCATCGTGGGCGACCTCAAGTACGTGGTCCCGGATCTCACCCAGGCGGTGCGCCAGGAGTTCCAGGACCGGGAGGCCCCGGAGCTGAGCACGTGGTGGGAGGCGCTGGAGTCCCTGCGCGAGACCTACCCGCTGGGGTACACCCGCACCGACGACGGTCACGGCAGCCCCCAGTACGTGGTGGAACGGATCTCGGCGCTGACCGGACCGGAGGCCGTGTACGTCTCGGGCGTGGGCCAGCACCAGATGTGGTCCGCGCAGTTCGTGGCGTACGAGCGTCCGCGGCAGTGGCTGAACTCCTCCGGGCTGGGCACCATGGGATTCGCGGTGCCCGCGGCCATGGGCGCCAAGGTGGCCCAGCCGGACCGCGTGGTCTGGGCGATCGACGGCGACGGCTGCTTCCAGATGACCAACCAGGAACTGGCCACGTGCGTGATCAACAACATCCCCATCAAGGTGGCCGTGATCAACAACTCCTCCTTGGGAATGGTGCGGCAGTGGCAGACCCTGTTCTACGACGGTCGCTACTCCAACACCGAGCTGGACACCGGCCACGACTCCCGGCGCGTCCCGGACTTCGTGAAACTGGCGGAGGCCTACGGCTGCGCCGCGCTGAGGTGCGAGAAGGACGAGGACGTGGACGCGACGATCGAGCGGGCGCTCGAGATCAACGACCGCCCCGTGGTGATCGACTTCGTGGTCTCGGCGAACGCGATGGTGTGGCCCATGGTGCCCTCCGGCGTCTCGAACGACCAGATCCAGATCGCCCGCAACATGACTCCCGAGTGGAAGACGGAGGACTGACCCGTGAGCCGACACACTCTCTCCGTCCTGGTGGAGGACAAGCCGGGCGTGCTGACCCGGGTGGCCGGGCTCTTCGCCCGCCGGGCGTTCAACATCCACTCGCTCGCCGTGGGGCCCACGGAGCTCTCCGGGATCTCCCGGATCACGGTGGTGGTGGACGCGGACGGCGAGCTGCTGGAGCAGGTCACCAAGCAGCTGAACAAGCTCATCAACGTGATCAAGATCGTGGAGCTCGTTCCCGAGGCGTCCGTGCAGCGCGAGCACATCATGGTCAAGGTCCGCGCGGACGCCTCCGCCCGGCTGCAGGTCACGCAGGCCGCGGACCTCTTCCGCGCCACCATCGTGGACGTCTCCACCGAGTCCGTGGTCATCGAGTCCACGGGCTCGCGCGAGAAGATCCACGCGCTGCTGGACGTGCTGGAGCCGTTCGGGATCCGCGAGATCGTCCGGGCCGGCACCGTCGCGCTCGGTCGCGGCCCCAAGTCCATGTCCGACCGCGCGCTGCGCCACTGACCGCCGGACCACCCGAGACCCGGGATCCCGGGGCCCGCCGTCGCGCGGCCCCGGGCCCCACCCAGAATCCACCCGCTACCCAAGGAGACAGAGCAAGCCCATGGCAAAGATCTACTACAACGACGACGCCGACCTCTCGATCATCCAGAACCGCTCCGTGGCCGTCATCGGCTACGGCTCGCAGGGCCACGCCCACGCGCTGAACCTGCGCGACTCCGGGGTGGACGTCCGGATCGGACTCAACGAGGGCTCGAGGTCCCGCGCCAAGGCCGAGGCCGAGGGCCTGCGCGTGCTCTCCATCGCGGACGCCGCGAAGGAGGCGGACGTCATCATGATCCTCACCCCGGACCAGGTCCAGGCCCAGGTCTTCAACGAGTCCGTCAAGGACAACCTGGACGAGGGCGACGCCATCTTCTTCGCCCACGGCTTCAACATCCGCTTCGGCTACATCGAGGCGCCCCAGGGTGTGGACGTGGCCATGGTCGCCCCCAAGGGCCCGGGCCACACCGTGCGCCGCGAGTTCGAGGCCGGCCGCGGCGTGCCGGACCTCGTGGCGGTGGAGGTGGACGCCTCCGGCCAGGCCCTGCAGCTCGCGCTGTCCTATGCCAAGGGCATCGGCGGCACCCGCGCCGGCGTCATCGAGACCACCTTCACCGAGGAGACCGAGTCGGACCTCTTCGGCGAGCAGGCCGTGCTGTGCGGCGGCGTCTCGCACCTGGTGCAGTACGGCTTCGAGACCCTCACGGAGGCCGGCTACCAGCCCGAGATCGCGTACTTCGAGGTGCTGCACGAGCTCAAGCTGATCGTGGACCTGATGGTCGAGGGCGGCATCGCCAAGCAGCGCTGGTCCTGCTCGGACACCGCCGAGTACGGCGACTACGTCTCCGGCCCGCGTGTGATCCAGCCCGAGGTCAAGGAGCGGATGCAGGAGGTCCTCGCGGACATCCAGAACGGCTCCTTCGCGGACCGCTTCATGAAGGACCAGGCCTCCGGCGCCAAGGAGTTCAACGAGCTGCGCGCCAAGGAGGAGAAGCACCCCGTCGAGACCACGGGCCGCAAGCTGCGCTCGCTGTTCGCGTGGGAGCAGACGGACGAGGACTACACCGAGGGCACCGCCGCCCGCTGATCCGCACCCGTCCGGCCGCGCCCCCTCACGGTCGGGCACGGTCGAACACGGACCACGACGCCGCGCGGGAGCCCGCGCCGGGGGACACCGGGCGGGACGGGGCGCGCGTGTCGATAGAGTGGAGGGGTGACTGAGCAGACCCCCTTCTACGCGACCACGGCGATCTCCTACCCGAACGGGGCGCCGCACATCGGCCACGCCTACGAGGCGATCGCCGCGGACACCCTGGTGCGCTTCAAGCGCCTCGACGGCTTCGCCACCCGGTTCCAGACCGGCACCGACGAGCACGGCCAGAAGATGCAGCAGACCGCGGAGAAGCTGGGCGTCACCACGCGCGAGCTCGCGGACACCAACTCGCAGCGCTTCCGCGTGATGGACGACGAGCTGCAGGTCGGCTACGACCGCTTCATCCGCACCACGGACGAGGACCACTACGCCGCGTCCCAGGAGCTGTGGCGGCGGATGGCGGCGAACGGTGACATCTACCTGGACACCTACGCCGGGTGGTACTCCGTGCGGGACGAGGCGTACTACGCGGAGGACGAGACCGAGGTGCGCGCGGACGGGCAGCGCTACTCGATCGGCACCGGCACGGAGCTGACCTGGACCGAGGAGGAGAGCTACTTCTTCCGGCTCTCGCGCTACCAGGACCGCCTGCTGGAGCTGTACCGCACGGACTTCGTGCAGCCGGAGTCGCGCTCCCACGAGATCGCGTCCTTCGTGGGCGGGGGTCTGCAGGACCTCTCCATCTCCCGCACCACGTTCGACTGGGGCGTGCCCGTGCCCGGCAACCCCGAGCACGTGATGTACGTGTGGGTGGACGCGCTCACCAACTACCTGACCGGACTGGGCTACCCCGACACCGAGAACCCGCTGTTCCGTGAGTTCTGGCCCGCCTCCGTGCACCTGATCGGCAAGGACATCGCGCGCTTCCACGCCGTGTACTGGCCCGCGTTCCTGATGTCCGCCGGGATCGAGCTGCCCCGGAAGGTCTTCGCGCACGGGTTCCTGTTCAACCAGGGCGAGAAGATGTCCAAGTCCGTGGGCAACGTGATCGACCCCCACGCCATGGTCACCGAGTACGGGCTGGACCAGCTGCGCTTCTTCCTGCTGCGCGAGGTCCCGTTCGGGCAGGACGGCAACTACTCCCACGACGCGATCGCCGGGCGCATCAACTCGGACCTCGCGAACGACCTCGGCAACCTGGCGCAGCGCAGCCTGTCGATGATCGCCAAGAACCTGGAGGGCACCGTCCCCGAACCGGGTGAGTACACCGCCGAGGACCTCGCGATGCTGGCCCAGGCCGACGACGTGGTGGCCGACTACCGCACCGCGTTCGACGCGCTCGCGTTCCACCGCGGGCTGGAGTCCGTGTGGCGCGTGATCGCCTCCGCCAACCGGTACTTCACCGCTCAGCAGCCGTGGGTGCTGCGCAAGACGGACCCCGATCGCATGGCCACCGTGCTGTACGTGACCGCGGAGGTGTTGCGCGTCGTCGCCATTCTGGTGCAGCCGGTGATGCCCGGTTCCATGGCGAAGCTGCTGATCCAGCTCGGCCAGCCGGAGGGGGAGGCCCGGCTGTTCTCGGCGCTGGGCACCCGTCTGGCCCCCGGCACGGCACTGCCCAAGCCGTCGGGCGTGTTCCCGCGCTACGAGGAGCCGGAGGCCCTCAAGGAGTAGCCGCGTCTCACCATGCGGAACGGTGGTTCAGCATGTGGATGTGCGGGACGCCACCGCCCTAGGGTGGGGCCATGAGTGAAACGACCGCACCCGAGACCGCCCGCCACCACTCGATCGCCGTCCTGCCCGGGGACGGCATCGGCCCGGAGGTGGTGGCGGAGGCCGTCAAGGTTCTGGATGCGGTGACCGCTCCCGCCGGTGTCACCCTGGAGCGGACCGAGTACCCGCTGGGGGCCCGGCACTGGCTGGAGACCGGCGAGGTGCTGAACGAGGACACCATGGCGGCGCTGGGCCGTCACGAGGCCATCCTGTTCGGAGCCGTGGGCGCGGCCCCGGACGACGAGCGCGTGCCCTCCGGGATGCTCGAGCGGGACCTGCTGCTCAAACTGCGCTTCGGCTTCGACCACTACATCAACCTGCGCCCCGCCACGCTGTACCCGGGCACCACGAGCCCGCTGTCCGACCCGGGGGAGATCGACTTCGTGGTGGTGCGCGAGGGCACCGAGGGGCTCTACGCGGGTCACGGCGGCACGCTGCGCACGGGCACCGAGCACGAGATCGCCACCGAGGTTTCCGTGAACACCGGCCACGGCGTCCGCCGGCTGGTGCGCTACGCGTTCGAGCTCGCGCGCAGCCGCCCGCGGCGGAAGCTCACCCTGGTGCACAAGCACAACGTGCTGGTCCACGCGGGGCGCCTCTACCAGCGCACGGTGGACGAGGTCGCGGAGCAGTACCCGGACGTGACGGTGGACTACATGCACGTGGACGCCGCCACGATCTTCATGACCACGGACCCGGCGCGCTTCGACGTGATCGTCACCGACAACCTGTTCGGGGACATCCTCACGGACCAGGCGGGGGCGGTCACCGGCGGCATCGGGCTGGCCCCGAGCGGCAACATCAACGCGGAGCGCACGCACCCCTCCATGTTCGAGCCGGTCCACGGCTCCGCCCCGGACATCGCCGGCACCGGGACCGCCCAGCCCACCGCCGCGATCCTCGCCGGCGCCATGATGCTGGAGCACCTGGGTCACCCGGGTCTCGCGGCGCGGGTGCAGCGCGCGGTGCGCCGGGACCTCGAGCTGCGCGGCACGCGGGCGCGCGGCACCGCACAGGTGGGCGACGACGTCGTGGCCCAGCTGGGCGCGCCCGGCGCGTGACCACCGCGGTGGGCCCCCGGACCTGCATACTGGTGAGACACACATCACGTCCGCGCCAACGTCGTCACATGGCGGGCGGGACCGTGACCACCCCCGTCGAAGGAGAACACCCGTGAGCACGGAATTCGTCAGGCAGCTCAACCCGCACCCCGCCACGGACGAGGTCCGCGAGGCCGTCCTGCAGAACCCGGGCTTCGGCAAGTTCTTCACCGACCACATGGTCTGCGTCGACTGGCAGGGCAGCGTGGAGCAGGGGACCGGGCGGTGGGAGAACGCCCGGCTGCAGCCCTACGGTCCGCTGAGCCTGGACCCCTCCACCTCGGTGCTGCACTACGGCCAGGAGATCTTCGAGGGACTCAAGGCCTACCGGCACGCGGACGGCTCCGTGTGGAGCTTCCGACCGGAGGCCAATGCGGCCCGCCTGAACCGCTCCGCCCGGCGCCTGGCGCTGCCGCAGCTGCCGGAGGAGACGTTCGTGGACGCCGTGCGCGAACTCGTGACGCAGGACCAGGACTGGGTCCCCTCCGGAGAGGGGGAGTCCCTGTACCTGCGCCCGTTCATGATCGCCACGGAGCCCTTCCTGGGCGTGCGCCCCTCCAAGCAGGCGCTGTTCAGCGTGATCGCCTCCCCGGCCGGGAACTACTTCGGCACCGTGGAACCCGTGGACATCTGGCTGTCCGGCACGTACGCGCGTGCCGGCAGGGGTGGAACGGGTGCCGCGAAGTGCGGCGGCAACTACGCGGCGTCGCTGATCGCCCAGATGGAGGGGGACGCCCACGGCTGCAGCCAGGTGCTGTTCCTGGACGAGGAGCGCGGCGGTGCGGTGGAGGAGCTCGGCGGCATGAACGTGTTCTTCGTCTTCGACGACGGCCGCGTGGTCACCCCGGAGCTCACGGGCACCATCCTGGAGGGCATCACCCGGGACTCCGTGATCCAGATCGCGAGGGACCGTGGCCTGCAGGTGGAGGAGCGGGCCTTCACCCTGGACGAGTGGCGCGAGGGCAAGCGCTCCGGCCACCTCACCGAGGTGTTCGCGTGCGGCACGGCCGCCGTGATCGCTCCGGTGCGCCGCCTGCTCAGCCACGACGAGCAGATCGGCTCCGAGGACGAGAAGCCCGGCGAGGTGACCATGGCCATCCGCAAGCAGCTGCTGGACGTGCAGACGGGCCGGGCCGAGGACACCCACGGCTGGCTGACCCGCCTGGTCTGAGCCCCGGCTCGCCCCGCCGCAGCCCCCCGGTCCGCCGTGAACGGACCGGGGGCGGCTGTGTAGCCTGTGGGCATGCGCATCGCACGGTTCACACACGACAATGAAATCCACTACGGCACCGTCCACGGCGAACCCGGCCGGGAGACCCTGCGGTACCTCACCGGTGACCCGCTGTACGTGGGTGTCCAGGAGCTGGACCGCACCGTGGCCGTGTCCGAGGCCCGGCTGCTCGCGCCCGTGATCCCGCGCTCCAAGATCGTGTGCGTGGGCCGCAACTACGCCGAGCACGCCCAGGAGATGGGCAACGACGTGCCCACCAAGCCGCTGCTGTTCTTCAAGCCCAATACCGCGGTGTCCGGTCCCGGTGACCCCGTGACCCTGCCGGTGTGGACCGAGGAGGTCTCCTACGAGGCCGAGCTGGCGGTGGTGATCGGGCGCATGTGCAAGGACGTGCCCGTGGAGCGCGTCCCGGAGGTCGTCTTCGGCTACACCGCCGCCAACGACCTCACCGCGCGCGACGCCCAGCGCACCGACGGCCAGTGGGCCCGTGCCAAGGGCTTCGACGGCGCGTGCCCGCTGGGCCCGTGGGTCGAGACCGATCTGGACACCTCCGCACTGTCCGTGCGCTCCACCGTGAACGGGGAGCTCAAGCAGGACGGCAGCACCGGGGACATGATCTTCGACGTGCCCACGCTGGTGTCCTACGTCTCCGAGGCCTTCACCCTGCTGCCCGGGGACGTGATCCTCACCGGGACACCCGCCGGTGTGGGCACCGTGGACGAGGGGGACCGGCTCTCGGTGCAGATCGAGGGCATCGGCGAGCTGGAGACCGTGCTGCGCCGGTAGCCCGCCAAGGGGAGGCCGGGGAACGGCCGGGTGCTACCCGTAGAATGGGCCACCATGACTGACGACGCTTCGACTCTGCATCCCACCGTTCCCGAGAACGCCCCGGTGCGCGTGCGCTTCTGCCCGTCCCCCACGGGCACCCCGCACGTGGGGCTGATCCGCACCGCGCTCTTCAACTGGGCCTGGGCCCGCCACACCGGCGGCACCCTGGTGTTCCGCATCGAGGACACGGACGCCGCCCGTGACTCCGAGGAGAGCTTCCAGCAGATCCTGGACGCGCTCGACTGGCTCGGCATCACGTGGGACGAGGGCGTGAACGTGGGCGGACCCCACGAGCCCTACCGGCAGTCCCAGCGCGGTGAGATCTACCAGGACGTGCTGCGCCGGCTCGTGGCCGCCGGCCACGTGTACGAGGACTTCTCCACGCCGGAGGAGGTGGAGCAGCGGCACCGCGAGAAGGGCGAGGACCCCAAGCGCGGCTACGACAACCACGACCGCGACCTCACCGACGAGCAGAAGGCGGCGTTCCGCGCCGAGGGCCGCCAGCCCGTGCTGCGGCTGCGCATGCCGGACGAGGACATCTCCTTCACGGACCTGGTCCGCGGTGAGATCACCTTCAAGGCCGGCTCCGTTCCGGACTTCGTGGTGGCCCGCGCCAACGGCAAGCCCCTCTACACGCTGGTGAACCCCGTGGACGACGCCCTCATGGGCATCACCCAGGTGCTGCGCGGGGAGGACCTGCTGTCCTCCACCCCGCGGCAGATCGCGCTGTACCGGGCGCTCGTGGCCATCGGCGTGGCCGAGTTCATCCCGGAGTTCGGGCACCTGCCCTACGTCATGGGGGAGGGCAACAAGAAGCTGTCCAAGCGCGACCCGGAATCCAACCTGTTCCACCACCGGGACAACGGGTTCATCCCCGAGGGGCTGCTCAACTACCTCGCGCTGCTGGGCTGGTCCCTGTCCGCGGACGAGGACATCTTCACGGTGGAGCAGCTCGTGGCCCACTTCGACATCCACGACGTCCTGGCCAACCCCGCGCGCTTCGACGTGAAGAAGGCCACGGCGATCAACGGCACCCACGTGCGCATGCTGGACCCGCAGGACTTCCGCGACCGGCTCGTCCCGTACCTGCGCGCCGCCGGCCTCGTGGGGGAGACCCTCACGGAACGGGAGAACGAGATCCTGGACCGGGCGGCCCCGCTCGTGCAGGAGCGCATGAACCTGCTCGGCGAGACCGAGGGTCTGCTCGGGTTCCTCTTCCGCCCGGACGATGAGATCGTGATTGCCGAGGACGCCGCCAAGCAGCTCAAGGACAGCGCACCCCAGGTGCTCGACGCCGCACTGGGGGCGCTCGAGCCGCTCGAGGACTTCTCCGCGGCGGCCGTCGAGACGGCGCTGCGCGAGGCCATCGTGGACGGTCTCGGCATCAAGCCGCGGCTCGCGTTCGGGCCCGTGCGCACCGCGGTCTCCGGACAGCGGATCTCCCCGCCGCTCTTCGAGTCCCTCGAGATCCTGGGCAGGGACTCCTCGCTGACACGCCTCCGCGCGCTGCGCGCGCAGCTCGCCCAGGACTGAGCGCCCCGGTCCGCGCGGTGCGCCGCGGGGCGTCACACGGGTGGGGCCGCCCCTCTTCCGGGGAGCGGTTCCACCCGGGACCGGGTTTGGCAGCCGCGCGGTGGATGGGTATAGTTGGTGCACGTTGCGCGGCACTGAGCGGCTGAGCCGGGTGACAACCATTGGGATATGGTGTAATTGGCAACACAGCGGTTTCTGGTACCGTCGTTCTAGGTTCGAGTCCTGGTATCCCAGCGCTGAGAGCATTTTCCCGCACACGGTGCGGTTGAAGGTGTCCGAGCACGGCTGGTCCTCCGGTCACTTCGGTGGAATTGGACCACACCAGCGTTGATGTTACTGTTTGGTGCGTCAACGCGGGACCGGTGCGGACGAGAGTTCATCCGGTTCCTCGTGAAAGTACACGGCCCCATCGTATAGCGGCCTAGTACGCCGCCCTCTCACGGCGGTAACGCGGGTTCGAATCCCGCTGGGGTCACGCAGTGGAAGCCCCGGTGTCCTCACGGATGCCGGGGCTTTCTGCATGCTCGGAACGCCGGCCTCCGTGCCCGGACCGCGGCTGCCCGGCCCGCGTGCCACGGGGGTGCCGCGGCACGTCCGAGCACCAGCTGCTGGCAGAATGTGCGTGTGAACACCGACACCACGCCCGCCGTGCCGCTGATCGACGCCCTCGAGACCACGCGTGATCTCCTGCGGGCCACCACACTGCCCCTGGCCACCGCCAGCGCCCCGCAGCAGCGTGAGAACGCGGCGCACGCCGTGGCGCAGCTCGACGACTACGTCCTGCCGCGCGTCCGCTCGCTCGACGCCCCGCTGCTCGCCGTGGTCGGCGGGTCCACCGGCGCGGGCAAGTCCACCCTGGTCAACGCGCTGGTGGGCCACCCCGTGACCCGCTCGGGTGCCATCCGCCCCACCACACGGCGGCCCCTGCTGATCCACCACCCGCGCGACGCCGGTGCCTTCACCACGCAGCGTGTCCTGCCCCGCCTGGCACGGGTCCGCGGGACGCTCACGGATCCGTCGCAGACCCCCGGTGGGCGCGACGGCACGAGCGACCCCGTGGCGGACACCGGTTCGCTGGTGCTGATCGGGGACGAGAACATCCCCGAGGGTCTGGCCATCCTCGACGCCCCGGACGTGGACTCCGTCTCGGACGACAACCGCGCCCTGGCGGCCCAGCTGCTCTCCGCCGCGGACCTGTGGCTGTTCGTGACCACGGCGAACCGCTACGCGGATGCCGTGCCGTGGCAGCTGCTGCGCAGTGCGGCGGGCCGTGACATCACGGTGGCCGTGGTTCTGGACCGGGTGCAGGCGGCGTCGGCGGGGGAGATCGAGGAGGACCTGCGGCGCATGCTGAACCAGGAGGGCCTGGGCTCGGCGCCCGTCTTCGTGGTCCAGGAGACCCCGCTCAACGAACTCGGGATGCTGCCGCGGACCGCGGTGGAACCCCTGCGGGACTGGCTGCGCGAGCTGGGCGCGGACGCCCACGCCCGCTCGGACATCGCCGCGCGCACGCTCGGCGGGGCCGTCCGCGGACTCGCGGAGACCACGGACCGCACCGCGGAGGCCGTCGCCGCCCAGCAGAACACCGAGGACCACCTGCGCCGGGAGGTGACCACCTCCTTCGACGAGGCCCTGCGCGCCATCGTGGACTCCACCCGGGACGGCACGCTGCTGCGCGGCGAGGTGCTGGCCCGGTGGCAGGACTTCGTGGGCACGGGTGAGTTCTTCCGCAGCCTGGAAGCCGGGATCGGGCGCGTCCGGGACCGCGTGACGTCCTTCTTCAGGGGCCAGCCCGCCCCCGAGGTCCGCGTGGAGGAGGCCATCGAGACCGGCCTGCAGGCGGTGATCGTGGAGAACACCGCGCGCGCGGCGGAACTGGCCGAGCGCCGCTGGCGGGACGAACCCGCCGGGCAGGTGCTGCTGGCCGGGCGCGACGCCGCAGCGCTGCCACCCGACTATCCCGAGCAGGTGGCCGCGAGCATCCGCGCGTGGCAGTCGGACGTGATGCTGATGATCCAGCAGGAGGGCGCGGGCAAGCGCACGCGGGCGCGAGCCATGTCCCTGGGGGTCAACGCCCTGGCGGTGATCCTCATGATCGCCGTGTTCTCCACCACGGGCGGACTGACCGGGCTGGAGGTGGGCATCGCCGGCGGCTCCGGAGTGGTGGGCACCAAGCTGCTCGAGGCCGTCTTCGGGGAGGACGCCGTGCGCCGCATGAGCGAACAGGCGCGCCGCAACCTGGAGACCCGGATCCGGGCGCTGCTGGAGCGCCGCGCGAAGCTGTTCTTGGACACCATCGACGAGCTGGGGGAGCACCCCACCGCCGAGCAGCTGCACGCGGCGGCCGACCGGGTGCGCGCGGAGAGTGAGGCCCTGTGAGCCCCCGCGCACGCACGCAGAGCACCACCCTCTCGGACCGGATCACCGGACTCGCCCGCGCCACGGAGATCGCCGAGGGGCGGCTGGACGAGGCTGCGGTGCAGCAGGCCCGGCAGACCCTGGACCGGGCGGGGGAGCGCAGGGCGCTCTCGGCGGACCACACGGTCGTCGGGTTCTTCGGCGCCACGGGATCCGGCAAGTCCACACTGTTCAACGCGGTGGTCGGTCAGGACCTCGCGCGCAGCGCGGCGCGCCGGCCCACCACGTCCTCGCCCCTGGCCGCCATCTGGGGGGACGAGGGCAGCGAGCCCCTGCTCGACTGGCTGGACGTCGCGGACCGCCGCGTGGTGGGCCCCGCGCTGAGCGTGGCCACCGGCCGGGGCCGCCGGGCCACCACGGCCACCGGCGGGCTCGTGCTGCTGGACCTGCCGGACTTCGACTCCGTGACCCGTGAGCACCGGGAGATCGTGCAGCGCATGGTGGGCCTGGTGGACGTGGTCGTGTGGGTGGTGGACCCCCAGAAGTACGCGGACGCCGTGCTGCACCAGGACTTCGTGCAGCCGCTCGCCCGCCACGGCGCGGTGACCATGGTGGTGCTCAACCAGGCGGACCGGCTCGCGCAGCGGGACGTCCCCTCCGTGCTGGGCTCGCTCGCGGAGCTCGTGGCGCAGGACGGGCTGCCCACCACCGGACCCAGCGCCCCCGTGGCGGTCTCCGCCCTCACGGGTCAGGGCGTGCCCGAGCTGCGGGACCGGATCCACGCGGTGGCCGCCAACCGCGCCGCCGCGGGCCAGCGCCTGGAGGCGGACGTGGTGCACGCGGCCACCGAGCTCGCGCGTGCCGCGGGCGAGGGTGATCCCCACGGCATCGACAGGGACGCGAGCGAACGCCTCACGGCCGGGCTGGCCCGAGCCGCGGGCACCGACATGGTCGCCGACGCCGCCGCCCGCTCCTACCGTCTGCGCGCCGGCAGGCACACGGGGTGGATCGCCACGCGCTGGCTCTCCCGGTTCCGGAAGGACCCGCTCAAGCGCCTGCACATCGAGAGCCATGACAGCAGCGCGGACCCCGGGGTGCACCGGACGTCCCTGCCGCCCATGAACGCGTCCCAGAAGGCCGCGGCGGACTCCGCGGTGCGCGGTTTCGCGGACGAGGTCTCCCGCGGTGCCGGGGAACCGTGGCGGCGCAGCGTCCGCACGGCCGCCCGCACCCACGAGCAGCGGCTGCCGGACGCGCTGGACCAGGCGGTGGCGCGCACGAAGTTCTCCGCCCGCGGCGCGTCCTGGTGGTGGATCTGCTTCGACGTGCTGCAGTGGCTCGCCATGGCCGCCACGGTGCTGGGACTGCTGTGGCTGCTGGGCCTGTTCCTGGCCGAGTACTTCCAGCTGCAGCTGCCCCCGCCGCCCACGGTGGAGGGCTTCCCCCTGCCCGTGCCCACGCTCATGGTGGTCACCGGCGTGGTCCTGGCCCTGTTCCTCGCGCTCACCGGCGCGGTGATCGCCTCGCTCGCCTCCCGCGTGCGGGCCTCCCGTGTCCGACGCCGCCTGCTCCGCTCCGTGCGCGAGACCGCCGAGGAGACCGTGGCCGTGCCGGTTCGCCGCGAGCTGGACGCGCACCGCGAGTTGACGGCGGCCGTGACGCGTGCGGGAGCGGACGAGCACTGACCCGGCCCGACGCCGCCCGCCGCCCCCGTCCGGGGGCCGCTGCCGTCCCGTGCGGGGACGGCGGGCGGCTCAGGCGGCGCTGACGCGCACCGCCTCGGTGAGCTGGCGGGCGGCCTGCACCACCACCTCCGCGTGCTTCTGACCGGGCTGCTTGGACAGCCGCTCGATGGGTCCGGAGATGGAGACCGCCGCGATCACCCGGCCGGAGGGCCCGCGGACGGGCGCCGAGACGGATGCGATGCCGGACTCGCGCTCGCCGATCGACTGGGCCCAGCCGCGTCGTCGCACGCCGGCGAGCGTGGTCGCGGAGAACCGGGCGTGCTGCAGCCCCTCGATGAGGCGCGCGTGGTCCTCCCACGCCACCAGCACCTGTGCCGCGGAACCGGCCTTCATGGAGAGCTGGGTGCCCACGGGGATGGTGTCCCGCAGCCCGATGGGGCGTTCGGCGGAGGCCACGCACACGCGCCACTCGCCCTGGCGTCGGAAGACCTGCGAGGACTCGCCGGTGCTGTCCCGCAGCTGCAGCAGCACGGGCGCCGCAGCGGAGATCAGCCGGTCCTCGCCGGCCGCCGAGGCCAGCTCCACGAGCCGTGATCCCAGCACGAAGCGGCCCTGCACGTCCCTGCCCACGAAGCGGTGGTGCGCGAGCGCCACCGCGAGCCGGTGCGCGGTGGGCCGGGCGAGGCCCGTGGCCTCCACGAGGTCCGCGAGCGAGGCCGGGCCGGCCTCGAGGGCGTCCAGGATGAGGGACGCCTTGTCCACCACTCCCACGCCGGAGGGGGAGTAGGACGAGTCGTCGGGGAGTCGGGATCCCGTGCCGTGGCCGCCGAGGGGCGAGCCCAGGGGCGCTCCGGAGGGATCCATGGCGTGCGT
This sequence comes from Kocuria tytonis, assembly GCF_003226895.2. Taxonomy (GTDB): domain Bacteria; phylum Actinomycetota; class Actinomycetes; order Actinomycetales; family Micrococcaceae; genus Kocuria; species Kocuria tytonis. The sequence continues at coordinate 654,896 of NZ_PNJG02000001.1, read as the reverse complement.
CGTGTCCATGCTTTGATATTGCCGTCTCACAATGCGAGAAGCAAGTCCGCGGGGTGGCACCGCGCCCGCGCAGTGGTGACGATGGACGAAACGGGCGCGCCCGCCGGGACCCGGAGCTCCGGACACGAGCGGCGGGCGCCGAGGCACGAGCAGGAGTGATGAGATGACCAGCACGGAGACCACCGCACCCCGGACACTGGCGGAGAAGGTGTGGGCCGACCACCTGGTCCGCCAGGGCGAGGCCGGGCGACCGGACCTGCTGTACATCGACCTCCACCTGCTCCACGAGGTCACGAGCCCCCAGGCGTTCGAGGGGCTGCGGCTCGCGGGCCGCGGGCTGCGCCGCACGGACCTGACCATTGCCACGGAGGACCACAACACGCCCACCGAGGACATCTTCTCGACCATCGCGGACGAGACCTCCCGCAAGCAGATCGAGACCCTGCGCGAGAACTGCGAGGAGTTCGGCGTGCGGCTGCACTCCCTGGGTGACGCCGAGCAGGGCATCGTGCACGTGGTGGGCCCGCAGCTGGGGCTCACCCAGCCGGGGATGACCGTGGTGTGCGGTGACTCCCACACCTCCACCCACGGGGCGTTCGGAGCGCTCGCCTTCGGGATCGGCACGTCCGAGGTGGAGCACGTGATGGCCACCCAGACCCTGCCGCTGGCGCCGTTCAAGACCATGGCGATCACCGTGGAGGGCACGCTCAAACCGGGCGTGAGCTCCAAGGACATCATCCTGGCCGTGATCGCGAAGATCGGCACGGGCGGCGGCCAGGGCTACGTGCTGGAGTACCGGGGCTCCGCCATCCGGGCCCTGTCCATGGAGGCGCGCATGACCATGTGCAACATGTCCATCGAGGCCGGGGCCCGTGCCGGGATGATCGCCCCGGACGAGACCACGTTCGACTACGTCCGGGGCCGCCCGCACGCACCGCAGGGCGAGGACTGGGACGCCGCCGTGGCGTACTGGCGCACCCTGCGCACGGACGAGGGCGCGCAGTTCGACCGCGAGGTGGTCATCGACGCGGACGAGCTGGAGCCGTTCGTCACGTGGGGCACCAACCCGGGCCAGGGCGTGCCGCTGTCCCGCGCGGTGCCGAACCCGGAGGAGGCCGGGGACGACAACGCCCAGGACGCCGCCCGCCGGGCCCTCGAGTACATGGGCCTGGAGGCGGGGACCCTCATGAAGGAGATCCCGGTGGACACCGTGTTCCTCGGCTCGTGCACCAACTCGCGGATCGAGGACCTGCGCGCCGCGGCCGAGATCCTCAGGGGCCGCAGCAAGGCAGAGTCCGTGCGCATGATGGTGGTTCCCGGCTCCGCCAGGGTGCGGCTGCAGGCCGAGGCGGAGGGCCTGGACCGCGTGTTCACGGACTTCGGTGCGGACTGGCGCTTCGCGGGCTGCTCCATGTGCCTGGGGATGAACCCGGACCAGCTGGCCCCGGGGGAGCGCTGCGCCTCCACCTCCAACCGCAACTTCGAGGGCCGCCAGGGCAAGGGCGGACGCACCCACCTGGTGTCCCCGGTGGTCGCGGCGGCCACCGCGGTGCGCGGAACGCTCAGCGCGCCGTCGGACCTCGAACCGGTGGCCTGAGCCCCGCCCGCCACTGCCCGACGCACCCAGCAAAGGACCCCAGCATGGAAAAGTTCACCACCCACCGCGGCGTGGGCGCACCCCTGAAGCAGTCCAACGTGGACACGGACCAGATCATCCCCGCCGTCTACCTCAAGCGCATCACCAAGACCGGGTTCGAGGACGCCCTGTTCGCGGGCTGGCGCCGGAACCCGGACTTCGTGCTCAACCGGCCGGAGTACCGCGGCGCCTCGGTGCTCGTGGCGGGGGCGGACTTCGGCACCGGGTCCTCCCGCGAGCACGCGGTGTGGGCCCTGCGGGACTACGGCTTCAAGGCCGTCATCTCCTCGCGCTTCGCGGACATCTTCCGCGGGAACTCCGGCAAGCAGGGGCTGCTGGCCGCCCAGGTGGAGCAGAGCGACGTCGAGCTGCTGTGGAAGCTCATGGCGGAGCAGCCGGGGGTCGAGATCGAGGTGGACCTGGAGTCCAGGACGGTCACGTGCGGTGCCGTGAGCGTGCCGTTCCAGATCGACGAGTACACCCGCTGGCGCCTGATGGAGGGCCTGGACGACATCGGACTCACGCTGCAGCACGAAGCGGACATCGAGGCGTACGAGGGCACCCGCCCGGGCTTCAAGCCCACCACGCTGCCCGCCCGAACCTGAGCGGGAACTGGACCGTGGGCTGCCCGGGGCCGGTAGAATGTCCAGGTCTCGTGCGCGTTCCGCGGGCGAGCACCCACTTCCCCCAGATCGGTAGGTCATGACTTCTTTGCGCATCACCGGCGGAGTTCCGCTGACGGGTCAGGTGACGGTACGCGGCGCCAAGAACCTGGTTCCCAAGGCCATGGTGGCCGCCCTGCTCGGGGCCACCCCCTCCACCCTGGGCAACGTGCCGGAGATCAAGGACGTCGAGGTCGTCACGGACCTGCTGGCGCTGCACGGTGTGGAGGTCACCCGCGACGACGCCCTGGGCGAGCTGACGCTGGACCCCACCAACGTCACCCGCGCCCGCCACGCGGACATCGACGCCCACGCCGGGGACTCCCGGATCCCCATCCTGCTGTGCGGTCCGCTGCTGCACGCCCTGGGGGAGGCCTTCATCCCGGATCTGGGCGGCTGCCGGATCGGCGACCGGCCCATCAACTACCACCTGGAGGTGCTGCGCAACTTCGGCGCCAAGGTGGAGAAGCTCGACTCCGGGATCCGCATGAGCGCCCCCCACGGGCTGCAGGGTGCGAAGATCGACCTCCCGTACCCCTCCGTGGGAGCCACCGAGCAGGTGCTGCTCACGGCCACGCGCGCCGAGGGCCACACCGAGCTGCGCGGCGCGGCCACCGAGCCCGAGATCATGGACCTGATCGCCATCCTGCAGAAGATGGGCGCGCTCATCACGGTGCAGACGGACCGGGTGATCCGCATCGAGGGTGTTCCCGAGCTGCAGGGCTACGTGCACGGCGCCCTGCCGGACCGCATGGAGGCGGCGTCGTGGGGTTCCGCGGCCCTGGCCACCGGCGGCGACATCTTCGTGGCCGGTGCCAAGCAGGCGGACATGATGACCTTCCTCAACACCTTCCGCAAGGTGGGCGGCGGACTGGACATCCGCGAGGACGGCATCCGCTTCTTCCACCCGGGCGGGGACCTCAACCCCCTGATCGTGGAGACGGACGTGCACCCCGGGTTCATGACCGACTGGCAGCAGCCGCTCGTGGTGGTGCTGACCCAGGCCAAGGGCGTGTCGATCGTGCACGAGACGGTGTACGAGAACCGCTTCGGGTTCACGCGCGCGCTCAACCGCATGGGTGCCGTGATCCAGGTGCACCGCGAGTGCCTGGGCTCCGTGCCGTGCCGCTTCGGGCAGCGCAACTTCCTGCACTCCGCCGTGATCTCCGGGCCCACGCCCCTGCAGGCCGCGGACATCAACATCCCGGACCTGCGCGGCGGGTTCTCCCACCTGATCGCCGCGCTCTCCGCCGAGGGCGTCTCCCACGTGACCGGGGTGGAGCTGATCAAGCGCGGCTACGAGCACTTCACGGACAAGCTGGGCGGCCTGGGCGCCACCTTCGACATCGACGAACGGTGAGTCCGGTCCTGACCCGGCCCCGGCACGGCGGCGCCGTGCGCGCACGGGAGCACCGGCGTGCGCGGGCCGGTCGCGGTCCCGTGGTCCCCGCGTCCCCTGCCACGAGGAGTGCCTGCCCGGATGAGTAGAACATCGCAGCGATCCACGTTCCGGGTGCTGGCGGGAATGGTCATCCCCGTCTACCGCGCCCTGGCGGTCCCGCGCTGGCGGGGCCTCGAGAACCTCCCGGACTCCGGTGGCTTCGTGGTGGTGGCCAACCACCTCACGGAGCTCGACCCCATCACGGTGGCCTACCCCGTCTACAAGGCCGGGATCATGCCCCGGTTCCTGGCCAAGGAGTCCCTGTTCCGCATCCCCGTGGTGGGTCACCTGCTGGGGCGGATCGGTCAGGTCCCCGTGTACCGCGGGACCTCCCGCGCGAAGGACTCGCTGGACGCCGCGTTCCAGGAGCTGGCCGACGGCGGAGCCATCATCGTGTACCCGGAGGGCACCATCACGCGTGACCCCACCATGTGGCCCATGCGCGGGCGCACGGGTGCCGCGCGGCTCGCGCTGCAGGCGGACGTGCCCGTGGTCCCGGTGGCCCACTGGGGGGACCAGGAGATCCTCTACCGCGATCCGCAGGGGCACCGCACCGTGCACCTGTGGCCGCGCAGCACCGTCCACGTGGCGGTGGGGGAGCCCGTGCACGCGCGGGACCTCGTGCCCGGAGGGATCCGGCAGCCCGGACGGCCCACCGCCGAGGAGCTCGCCCGGGCCACGGACACGATCATGGGTGCCATCACCGATCTCCTCTCGCAGCTGCGCGGCGAGCCCGCGCCCGCGCACCGCTTCGACCCCCGGGGCGGGGCGGCGGCGTCGTCACCCGGCACCGCGGCGAGCGCCCGGGAGCGCACCGCACCGAGCGGGCCCGCGGGGACCGACGGGGCGGCGCCCGGGGACGAGCTCGGGTCCGCCGACGGGGACGTGGCCCCGTGAGCCCGCGCCCGGAGGCTCCCGCGAAGGTCACGGTGCTCGGGGCGGGGTCGTGGGGCACCACCTTCGCCAAGGTGCTGGCCGACGCCGCCGCGGACGCGGGTGCCCCGCGCACCGTGTGCCTGTGGGGGCGCAACGCGCAGGCCGTGGCGGCCATGGCACGCGAGCGCCGCAACGACCGCTACGTCCCCGAGGTGCGCCTGCCCGACGGGCTGGAGTTCTCGAGCGACCTCGCGGCGGCCCTGGACGGGGCCGGTCTCGTGGTGGCGGCGATCCCCGCGCAGTCGCTGCGGGCGCAGCTGGAGATCGCCGCCCCGCACCTCGACCCCGATGCCGTGGTGCTGTCCCTGGCCAAGGGGCTGGAGTCCAGCACCGGGCTGCGCATGACCCAGGTGATCGCCGAAGTGCTGGGCGAGGGCACGGGCACCACCGCGGCGCACTGGCTCCGGCGCACGTGCGTGCTGTCCGGGCCGAACCTCGCCATGGAGATCGCCCGGGAGGAACCCACGGCCTCCGTGGTGGCCGCCCAGGAGCACGGGACGGCCGCGTGGGTGGCACGCTGCTGCGCCGCGCCGTACTTCCGCCCGTACACCAACACGGACGTGGTGGGCACGGAGATCGGGGGGCTCGTGAAGAACGTGATCGCCCTGTGCGTGGGGATCTGCGACGGGCGCGGCTACGGGGACAACTCCAAGGCCTCCGTGATGACCCGCGGGCTCGCGGAGACCACGCGGCTCGCGCTCGCGCTGGGCGGGCAGCTCACCACCCTCTCCGGCCTCTCGGGGATGGGCGACCTCGTGGCCACGTGCTCGTCCTCGCTCTCCCGCAACCACACGGCCGGTAGGCTTCTGGGTTCGGGGCTCACACTGGCACAGGTGCAGGACGCCATGACCCAGACGGCGGAGGGCATCAAGTCCGCCCCCGCGGTGCTCGCCCTCGCCCACCGGCACGGCGTGGACATGCCCATCACGGAGGCCGTGGTGGGTGTGCTGCGCAACGACATCCCCGTCCAGGAGCTGGCCCCCCGGCTGCTGGGCCGCGACCTGAAATCCGAAGGGAACAGCGCATGAGCATCACCCACGAGAACCCGGAGGCCACCGCCGAGGGCAGCAAACCCTGCGTGGCCGTGGTCTTCGGGGGGCGCTCGTCCGAGCACTCGGTCTCCCTCATCACGGCCCGCTCCGTGCTGCGCGCGATCGACCGGGACACCTGGGACGTGGTGAGCGTGGGGATCTCCACGGACGGCGCGTGGTTCCTGTACTCCCAGGAGGAGCTCGAGGCGCTGCTGGACGAGCACCCCATGGCCGAGCTGCCCGTGGGCACCCGCCGCGTGAGCCTGCCCCTGCAGGCCGGGGACAGCCGGCTGCTGATCCACGACTCCGGCGAGCACGGCGCCCCCATGTCCCGTGGCCGCCACGTGGATGCCGTGTTCCCCCTGTTGCACGGGCCCTTCGGGGAGGACGGCACCCTGCAGGGACTGCTGGAGCTCGCGGACCTGCCGTACGTGGGCTGCGGCGTCGCGGCGTCCGCCATCGGGATGGACAAGCACTTCATGAAGCTCGCGTTCCAGGCCGCCGGGCTGGAGGTGGGTCCGTACACCGTGGTGCACGACCGCACCTGGCGCACCGATCCGCAGGGGGTGCGCGAGGCCGTGGCTCAGCTCGGGTTCCCGGTGTTCGTGAAGCCCGCTCGGGCGGGCTCCTCCTTCGGCATCACGCGGGTGGACGAGCCGTCCCAGCTGGACGCCGCGATCGCGACGGCCCGCGAGCACGACCGCAAGCTCGTGATCGAGGCGGGGATCGAGGGTCGCGAGATCGAGTGCGCCGTCCTGGGCGGGCACGGCACGGACGAGGCCCGGGCCTCCCTGCCCGGCGAGATCGAGGTGCAGGGCCACGCGTTCTACGACTTCGAGGCCAAGTACCTGGAGGAGGACAGCGCCACGCTGTCCTGCCCCGCACGGCTGCCCCAGGACGTGATCGACACGCTGCGCTCCGCCGCCGTGCGCGCGTTCCACGCCGTGGACGGCGAGGGCCTCTCGCGCTGCGACTTCTTCGTGACCCCGGACCACCGCGTGGTGATCAACGAGATCAACACCATGCCCGGGTTCACGCCCATCTCCATGTACCCCCGCATGTGGGCGGCCACCGGGATCGAGTACAGCGCGCTGATCGACGAGCTCATCACCCTGGCCCTCGAGCGGCCCGTGGGACTACGCTGACCGGCAGCCGCCGCACGTGAACCGCGCGCGGGCGGACACCGGGACCGGGAGGAACGGCATGTGGCACAAGCGGGAGATGGTCGTGCACGAGAGCGATCCCTACAACGCCGAACCGCCACGAAACCGGTTGCTGGCGCCGCTCACCGATGCCGATTCCTTCTACGTCCGCAACCACGGCCCGGTGCCCGAGCTCTCCCCGGACACGTGGTCCGTGGCGGTCACCGGTCTGGTGTCCGAGCCCGTGACGCTCTCCCTGGGCCAGCTGCAGGCGCGCTTCGCCCAGCACACGGTGCTGGCCACGATGCAGTGCGCCGGCAACCGCCGCAGCGGCTTCCTCCCCGTCCGCGACATCCCGGGGGAGGATCCCTGGGGCCCCGGGGCCACCTCCACCGCACGGTGGACCGGTGTGCGCCTCGGTGACGTGCTGCGCGCCGCGGGGGTCCACGACGCCGCCCGGCACGTGGAGTTCGCGGCCCCGGAGGTCTCGCAGCTCGCGGACCCGCCGCAGCCCTACGGCGGATCGGTGCCGCTGGGGAAGGCGCTCGCGGACGAGGTGCTGCTCGCGTGGGGGATGAACGGCGCTCCGCTGCCCCCGGTGCACGGCGGACCCGTGCGCGTGGTGGTCCCCGGGTACGTGGGGGCGCGCAGCGTGAAGTGGGTGCGGCGCATCACGGTGCGCGCGGACCCGTCCGAGAACTACTTCCAGGCCACCGCGTACCGCGTGCTCGCCCCGGAGGAGGACCCCGACGCCGCCGGGCCGGGGGACGGGATCTCCCTGGGTCCGGTGGCCCTGAACTGCGACATCCTCTCGCCCGAGCCGGACGAGCGAGTGGGAACGGGCCCGGTGCTCGTGCGCGGCTACGCCCACGCCGGCGACGACCGCCGCGTGGCGCGCGTGGACGTGAGCGGGGACGGCGGGCGCACCTGGTGCCGGGCGGATCTCGACGCCGCCCCCTCCCCGTGGGCGTGGCAGCACTGGCGCGCCACGGTGGAGCTCGCGGGCCCGGGGCCGCACACGCTGCTCGCGCGGGCCTGGGACAGCACCGGCGCCTGCCAGCCGGAGTCGGCGGCGGCCCTGTGGAACCCCAAGGGCTACGTCAACAACTCGTGGGCCCGCGTGCCGGTCAACCCCGCGGCGGCGGCGGACTAAGTCCGGCCCCCGGGGCAACCGGCGGGTGCCGCACGCCCGCTCAGGATCGGCCCTGCTGCTCCAGGGTGTCCTTCACGGATAGGCACTTGCGGGTCTGGGGGACGTTCTGCACGGCGGAGCCGGCGTCCACCAGTGCCGTGGAGGAGGGCACGCGGCTGCCGTCGAAGAGCACCTCCACCGCGGGGGAGCGGCCGTAGGTCACCGCCCGCCACTGGTCTTTCTGCTCCGGCACCTCGGAGATCAGCCAGTCCACCCCGTTGACGTCCGTGCACGGGTCCGGTGTGGGCCCGGGCTCCTCGACGCCGCAGCGCACGATCATCGCGGACGGTTCCCCGTACGCCGTGGTGCCCTGGCTCGAGGTCTCCCGCTGCTCCATGTCGCTCACGTCCCCGGGCATGGCCAGCATCACGGATGCGCACGCGGGGTCCGCGGCGTGGGGCGCGCCCTCCACGGTCACCGCGGAGCCGCACCCGGTCAGCGCGAGCACGCCGGTGAGTGCCGCGGCGCCGGTGGTCAGGCGGCGTCGTCCCGTGCGGGACCACGCCGTGGCCCGCACCCGTGTCCCGACGGTCCCGCCGGCGTCGCCCCCGGCACCGTGACCCGCGCTGCCCCGCTGGGCCCTGATCGCGTCCCGGGACGCGGGACGTCGGGCGGGGGGCACGAGGGGGTTCAGGGGCGGGATGAGCATGGCATCCAGGATAGGTGACCGCACCTGGGAGCCGGGTCACCGTGGGCGTCGGACGGGGTGGCTAGGGTGCAGGTATGACGCACGAGAGCGCGGTACCGCCCGGCACCACCGTGGCGCAGATCGGGGAGACGCAGCTGCTGGAGGCGTTCCTGCCGGTGGCCACAACGCGCGGGCCGCACGTGCTGGTGGGGCCGGGGGACGACTGCGCCGTTGTCGCGGCCCCCGGGGAGCGCGTGGTGCTCACCACGGACACGCTCACGCTCGGGCAGGACTTCCGCACGGTGTGGCCGTGCGGGTACCGCACCACGGGGACGGACCTCGGCCACAAGTGCGCCGCCCAGAACCTCGCGGACGTCGCCGCCATGGGGGCCGTGCCCACCGCGGTGGTGGTGTCCCTCACGCTGCCCGGGGACACGCCCGTGCAGTGGGTCGCGGACTTCGCGGCAGGGCTCTCCCGGGCGTTCGAGGAGCTCGGCGCCACGGAGTGCGCCCTGGTGGGCGGGGACCTCGGGCGCGGTGCGGAACTGTCCGTGACCGCCACGGTCACGGGACGCTGCGAGGGCGAACCCGTGCTGCGCAGCGGCGCCACGGGCGGTGGGACCCTCGTGCACGCCGGAGTGCTGGGGCGGGCCGCGGCGGGACTGGACGCCCTGGAAGCAGGATCTCCCGGCCCCTGGGACGCAGTGGCGGGATCCGAGCGGCTCGCCCTGCGCGCGGCCCAGCTGCGTCCGGCGCCGCCCGTGCCGCTGGGCCCGGTACTCGCGCGGGCCGGTGCCACCGCCATGCTGGACGTCTCCGACGGTCTGCTCCGGGACGCCGGACGGATCGCCCGGGCCAGCGGGCTGCGCATCGACCTGGACCCGGCCGCCCTGGAACCCTGCGTGGCCGCACTGGCAGGGCCGGCGGCCGCCGCGGGGGCGGACCCGTGGCAGTGGGTGCTGACCGGGGGCGAGGACCACGGGCTGCTCGCGGTGCTGCCTGTGGATTCCCCGGTTCCACCGGGGGCCCGTGCGATAGGCTCGTGTGCGCCCGCGTCGCCCGTGGGCAGGCACCGCACCAACGGGCCCGAGGGTCAGCCGGGCCGGGGCCCGTCCGTGACCGTTGCGGGGCGCTCCTCCGCGCAGTGGTTCGGCCGCGACGTCGTTGAAGGATGGGATCACTTTGAGCCATAAACCTGGCTCCTCCACCACCGAGGTGCGCAACTGGCTGGACGCCGCGCACCGGGACCTGCGGGAGCACGCGGAGCTGCTGGACGACCTCAACGTCTTCCCCGTCGCGGACGCGGACACCGGCGCGAACCTCAGTGTCACCGTGGGCTACGCCGCGGAGGCCGCCCACCTGATCGAGGGCAGGGACGTGGGCGAGCTCCTCGTGCACGCCGGCCGGGCCGCCCTCGAGGAGGCCCGCGGCAACTCCGGGGTGCTCGCCGCCGTGACGCTGACCGCCATGGGCTCCGCGGTGGAGGGAAGCACCCGGCTCACCGCGGCCCAGCTCAGGGACGCCCTCACGGCCGCACAGGTACGCTGCTCGTCCAGTCTCACCGAACCCGTGCGCGGCACCATGATCTCCGTGCTGCAGGCCGCCGGCGAGGTCCCCGTCCCGGAGGACTGCGCGGAGGGCTCCAACCAGCAGCTGGCGCGGTGGCTGGACCTGATGGTCGGCGCGTGCGCGGAGGTCGTGATCGACTCCGTCTCGCAGATCCCCGTGCTCACCGAGCGCGGGACCGTGGACTCCGGGGCGCTCGGCATGCTCATCGTCCTCGCGGCGCTGCGCGCGGAACTGGGTGGTGCGGCGGATCGTACGGACCCGGTCCGGGAGATCATCCGCGGCCACACCACCCCCCGCACGGCGGCCGCCCACGAGCAGCAGGAGGGCTACGAGGTCATGGGCACCATGGACCTCACCGCGCTGGACGCCGCCGAGCTGCGCCACGAGCTCGACGACGCCGGGCACAGCGTGATCGTCAGTGCGGTGGGCGAGCACGAGGACGGCTACACGTGGCGCGTCCACGTGCACGTCACGGACCCGGACGTGGCCCTGGACCTGATGCGCCGCCGCGGCACCGCCCGCAACGTGGCGGTCACGAGCCTCTCGGCGGAGCCCCGGTGACCCGGGACCGTGCGTCCGGGTCTGATCCGGATCCGGACCGCCGGGGTGAGGGCGCGGACGCCCCAGGGGCGGTTGCCCCGAACAACGACACCGCGAACCACGGCGCCGCCCGCGAGGGCTCCCAGGACCGCGGACCGCTCGCGGCCTTCCCCGAGCTGCTGGACCAGCCGCTCACCCGGTACGTCCCGGGCACGTCCCCGCGCTCCACGGTGGCGCTGCTGGCCAAGGACATGGGGATCACCACCGTGGGCCAGCTGCTGGACCACGCACCGCGGCGCTACATCCGCCGCGGGAGGATCCAGGCCCTCACGGAGCTGGTGGCGGGGGAGCGCACCTCGTTCGTGGCGCGCGTGGAGAGTTCGAGCACCCGGCGGATGCGCAGCGACCCCCGGCGCAGCCTCACGGACGTGATCGTGTGCGACGACTCCGGGGCGAGTCTGAAGATCACGTTCTTCAACGCGTACTCCGCGCAGAAGGACCTCCCCGTGGGGTCGCTCGCGCTGTTCACGGGCAAGCCCGAGTACTACCGGGGCGAGCTCGCCATGACGGGCGCGGACTACGCCCCCGTGGACACCCCGGAGTCCGTGCTGGACGCCACCTCCGACACCGGTGAGCTGCTGCCCATCCCGGTGTACCCGGAGGCCGGGAAGCTCACCACGCCGAAGCTCACCAGGGTGCTCCACCAGCTGCTGCTCACCGCGGACCTGGACTCGTTGCCGGACCCCCTGTCCCCGGAGCTGCTCGCGGCGCAGGACCTGCCGCCGCTCGGACAGGCGTACCGGGACCTGCACCGCCCCGAGACGGTGGCGGCGTACGAACTGGCTCGCAGGCGGTTCCGGTTCCAGGAGGCCTTCGTCCTGCAGACCGAGCTGATGCGCCGCCGCGCCGAGCACGCCGCCCGCCCGGTGGACCCGCGGCCCCCGCGCCCGGACGGCATCCTCGCGCGCTTCGACGCCGCCCTGCCGTTCGAGCTCACCCCCGGGCAGCGCGAGGTGGGCGAGCAGATCGCGGCGGAGCTCGCCGGCACCGCCCCCATGAACAGGCTGCTCCAGGGGGACGTGGGCTCGGGCAAGACCGTGGTGGCCCTGCGTGCCATGCTCCAGGTGGTGGACAACGGCGGGCAGGCCGCCATGCTCGCCCCCACCGAGGTGCTGGCCACGCAGCACCACGATAAGATTACCGCCGCCCTCGGCCCCCTGGCGGCACCCGGACAGCTGGGCGGGGATCCGCTGGCCACCGGGGTCGTCCTGCTCACAGGGTCCATGCCCGCGGCGGCGCGCCGCCGGGCACTGCTCGACGCCGCCAGCGGGGCCGCCGGGATCGTGGTGGGCACCCACGCGCTGATCCAGGACACCGTGCAGTTCGCGGACCTCGGCCTCGCGGTGGTGGACGAGCAGCACCGTTTCGGCGTGGAGCAGCGGGACGCCCTGCGCGCCAAGGCCGGGCAGGCACCCCACACCCTCGTCATGACGGCCACGCCCATCCCGCGCACGGTGGCCATGACGGTCTTCGGAGACCTGGACGTCAGCACCCTGCGGGAGCTGCCGGGCGGGCGCCGCCCCGTCGAGACCTTCGTGGTGGGGCTCGCGGAGCACGGCCCCGCGTGGGAGCGCCGCGTGTGGGCGCTCGCGGCGGAGCACGTGGCACGGGGCCGTCAGGTCTACGTGGTGGCCCCCAAGATCGGCGACGACGCCGCCCTGCCGCCCTTCACGTCCCTGCGCGCCTCGCTCGAGGCGCAGCAGGAGGATCCGGAACCGGCCACCGTCACGTGGCTCGAGGAGCTCGTGGCCGCGCAGCCCGAGCTGCGCGCCGCCCGGACTGCGGTGCTGCACGGCCGGCAGGACGCGCAGACCAAGGCCGGGACCATGTCCGGATTCGCCGCCGGGGACATCGACGTCCTCGTGTCCACCACCGTGGTGGAGGTGGGGGTGGACGTCCCCAACGCCACGCTGATGGTCGTGGTGGACCCGGAACGCTTCGGGATCTCCCAGCTGCACCAGCTGCGGGGGCGGATCGGGCGCGGTGAGTACGCGAGCACGTGCCTGCTGGTCACGCGCGCGGCCCCGGACCACCCGGCACGGGCCCGCCTCGAGGCCGTGGCCGCCACCACGGACGGCTTCGAGCTCGCCGAGGTGGACCTGCAGCTGCGCAAGGAGGGCGACATCCTGGGAGCATCGCAGTCCGGCGGCCGTTCCGGGCTGCGCTGGGTCAGCGCACTGCGGGACGAAGCGCTCGTGGCGCGGGCCAGGACCGCGGCGGAGGCGGTGATCCGCGCGGACCCGGACCTCAGCGGGCACCCCGTGCTGCGGGCCACCATCGACCGGGTCCTGGACGAGGACCGACAAGCATTCCTGGAGCGAGGATGACACGCATCATTGCCGGCCGGGCCGGTGGCCAGCGGCTGAGGTCCGTGCCCGGTTCCGCCACCCGGCCCACCACGGACCGGGTCAAGGAGTCCCTGTTCGGACGCCTGGACGCGTGGGGGATGTGCGAGGACGCCCGCGTCCTGGACCTCTTCGCCGGCTCCGGTGCCCTGGGGCTCGAGGCGGCGAGCCGGGGGGCCGCGGTGGTCACTCTCGTGGAGAAGGCCTCGGCCGCGGTGGCCGTGTGCCGCGAGAACGCCCGGGCGCTGGCGGCGTCGTGCCCGGAGGCCAAGATCACCACCGTCCACTCGGCCGTGGCGGGGTACCTGGGGCGGGCGCCCTTCCACCGCTGGGACCTCGTGCTCGCGGACCCGCCCTACCCCCTGGAGAACGCGGAACTCACCCGCCTGCTCTCCCTGCTCGTGGGGCGGCTGGGGCCGGGCGGGGTGGTCGTGGTGGAGCGCTCCGTGCGCACAGGGGAGCCCGACTGGCCGCGGGGACTGCGCCGCTTCGAGCGCAGCGACCACGGGGAGACCGTGCTGTGGTACCTCGAGGCGGACGAGGAGCCCCGCAACGACAGCGGCCCCGAGGAGTGAGCTCCGCCGCACGGGATGTGCGTGTGCGGCCAACCCCCGGTGCCGCCCCTGCTCAGACCGACGCCGCCAGCCCCGCCATTGCGCCGCGGAGCACGTCCGTGCGCTTGCAGAACGCCAGGCGCAGCCAGTCCGAGTAGAGGCCCTGGTTCTCGGGGCTCACGAACGCGGACACGGGGATCCCGACCACGCCGGCGTTCTCGGCCCAGTGCCGGCCCAGGTCCGTGGCGTTGTCCACGCCCGCGAGCGGGTAGTGGTCGCTCACGTCCGCCACCGCGAAGAACGTGCCTTGCGGCTCGGGTGGGGTGAGCCCCGCGGCGCGCAGACCGCTCACGAGGACGTCCCGGCGCTCGCGGTAGTCCTCGAGCAGCCGCGCGTAGAACTCGGACGGGAAGGCCAGGGCGGCGGCCACGGCGTGCTGCAGCGGGGCCGCCGCGCTGTGGGACAGGTAGGTCTTCACCGCCACGGCACCGCGGACCAGCTCCGGCGGCCCACTGATCCAGCCCACGCGCCAGCCGGTGGCCGAGAACGTCTTGCCGGCCGAGGACACGCTCAGGGTGCGCTCCGCGGCTCCCGGGAGGGCGGCCAGCGGCTCGTGGGGGCCGTCGTAGCGCAGGTGCTCGTAGACGTCGTCGGTGACGATCACGGCGTCGTGCTCCGCCGCGAGTTCCACCAGGAGCTCCTTGAACTCGCGGGAGGCCACGGTGCCCGTGGGGTTGTGGGGGTCGTTCAGGACCACGGCCCGGGTGCGCGGGGAGAACGCCGCGTGCACGTCGTCGGGGTCCGGGACGAAGGCGGGGGGCAGCAGCGGGACGGGCACCGCCGTGGCGCCCGCGAACTGCACGAGTGCGCCGTAGAGGTCGTAGCGCGGCTCGAAGAGCACCACCTCGTCACCGGGCTGCAGCAGGGACAGCAGTGCGGCCGCCATGGCCTCGGTGGCCCCCGCGCACACCGCCACCTCGGACTCCGGGTCCAGCTCGAGGCCGTAGTGCGTGCGCTGGTGGACGGCAACCGACTCGCGCAGGGCGGGGACGCCCACGATGGGGGCGTACTGGTGGTGCCCCGCGTGCAGGGCGGCCGCCGCGGCGTCGACCATCTCCCGCGGGGGATCGAAGTCCGGGAAGCCCTGACCCAGGTTCACGGAGCCGGAGCGCCGGGCCAGCGCCGTCATCTCTTCGAAGACCGTGGAGCGCAGGCGTCCGGCGGGGTCCAGCAGGCCTCCGCCCGCGGCCATCCGCTGCCACGGGAGGGCAGGCGCTCCCGCGGCAGGCGTGTGCGGCGGCAGATGATGTGCGTTGCTGCTCATGAGGACAGTCTAGGAACCCGCCGGGGCTAGGATGGTGCCATGCGACGCGCCATCTGTCCGGGATCCTTCGACCCGCTGCACCTCGGGCACTGCGCGGTGATCCACCGGGCGGCCCGCCTGTTCGACGAAGTGGTCGTGGCGGTGTCCACCAACCCGAACAAGACGCACCGTTTCAGCGAGGCGGAGCGGATCGAGCTGGTGCTGGAGGTCTTCGCGGACGAGCCCGGTGTGGTCGTGGAACCCCTCGAATCGGGACTGATCGCGGACTACGCCTCCCACCGGGAGGCGGTGGCGCTCGTGAAGGGCCTGCGCAACGGCGCGGACTACGACTACGAGCTGCCCATGGCCACCATGAACCGCTCGCTGACGGGTGTGGAGACCGTGTTCCTGCCGGGGGAGCCCTCCCTGCTGCACGTCTCCTCCTCGCTGGTCATGGAGGTCGCGGCCCTGGGCGGGGACGTGACCTCGTTCGTCCCGCCACAGGTGCTGCACGCCATCCGCAGTCGCTGAGCCGCCCCGCCGCGCGGGCGCACCGGGGTGAAGTCCGCGCGCGCCGCGTGCTAGGATGTTCTGTCGGCCAGTGTCGTTAGCCAGGAGTTCCGTGAATCACCGCAACAGTTCAGCCCTCGCGTTCAACGTCAGGGAGCTGCAACACCGCCCGGGGACCATGGACACCCTGGACGTCGAGGTGCCCGCACCGAAGGACTTCGGTACGGCGCTCATCGGCTCGCCCGAGGGCGCGCCCATGGAGTTGGATCTGCGCCTGGAATCCGTCCACGACGGTATCCTGGTGTCCGGAACCGTGATCGTCAGTGTTCACGGGGAGTGCAGCAGATGCCTCGACCCCATCGACTACGAACTACCGGTCGACGTGCAAGAGCTTTTCGTCTTCGAACCGTCCCCACAGGGCGACGAGAACGTCGAGGACGAGCAAGTGTATGAGGTGCGGGACGAGGAGATCGACCTCGAACCGATGCTTCGGGACGCAGTGATCACACAGCTGCCGTTCCAACCGGTGTGCCGGGCCGACTGCCCGGGCCTGTGCGCCCAGTGCGGCGCACGGCTCGAGAACGATCCGGAGCACCACCACGACGTGAAGGATCCCCGCTGGTCCGCCCTCACAGGGCTGCTGACCGACTCGGAGGATCCGGAACCGTCGGAGCCGACAACCGACACGAGAGAAGAGAGATAGCCGTGGCTGTTCCCAAGAGGAAGATGTCCCGTGCGAATACCCGCATGCGCCGGTCCCAGTGGAAGGCGCAAGCCCCTAAACTGGTGAAGACCGTGGAGAACGGCAAGGTCAGCTACAGCCTGCCGCACCAGGCCAAGCTGGTCTCCGACTCCGCCGGCACCCCCTTGTTCTACGAGTACAAGGGACGCAAGGTCGCTGACGCGTAACGTGACTGATGTGCCGGATTCCGGTGAACTGCTGAAGCGTCTCGGTGTCGATCTCGACACCGGGACGCTTCGCATTGCGCTGACGCACCGCTCCTACGCCTATGAGCACCCGGGGGAAACCCACAACGAGCGCCTCGAGTTCCTGGGGGACGCCGTGCTGCAGCTCGCCGTCACGGACGAGATCTACCACCGCTACCCGGAGTGGGACGAGGGCCGCCTGGCGAAGCTGCGGGCGTCCGTGGTCTCCGCCCGGGCGCTGGCCGGTGTGGCCCGCTCCCTGGGGCTGGGCCCCCACATCCGCCTGGGCAAGGGCGAGGTGCGCACCCACGGCAGCGACAAGCCCTCCATCCTCGCGGACACCACCGAGGCCGTGATCGGCGCGGTGTACGAGTCCCTGGGCCCCGTGCCCGCGCGCGATCTCGTGCTGCGCATGATGATCCCGCTGCTCGAGGACACCCGCGTGCTGCACGAGGGGCGGGACTGGAAGACGCACATCGTGGAGCTCGTGGCCCAGCACGGTCTGGGCACCGTCCGCTACGAGGTGGCGGGCACCGGCCCCGACCACGAACGGCACTTCACCGCGGACGCCGTGGTGGACGGGCAGGTGCTCGGCCACGGGGAGGGCACCTCCAAGAAGGCCGCCGAACGCGCCGCCGCGGCCGCCGCGTGCGAGGCCCTGGCCGTGCGGTTCCCCGCGAAGGACTGAGCGCACCGTGCCCGAGCTACCCGAGGTGGAGGTGGTCCGCCGCGGCGTCGAGCGCTGGGTGGTGGGCCGCACCATCGAGTCCGTGCAGGTCTTCGACGCCCGGTCCCTGCGCCGCCACACGGCCGGCGTCCTGGACTTCCAGGAGCGCCTGGCCGGTCACACCGTGGACTCCGCGCAGCGCCGCGGCAAGTTCCTGTGGCTCCCGCTGCGGGACCGCCCCGGCAGTGAGCCGTCGCAGGCGCTGCTCGTGCACCTGGGCATGAGCGGTCAGCTCCTGGTGGCCTCCGCCGACCAGCCGCAGCCGCGCCACGAGCGCATCCGCCTCGACCTGTCCCCGGCCCACGACGACGCCGGTGCCGCCCTCCCGGAGCAGGCCCGGTTCGTGGACCAGCGGATCTTCGGCGGCATGCTGCTCGACCCGCTCGTGCCCAGCGCGGACGGCCACGGCACGGTGCCGGAGCACGCCGCGCACATCGCGCGCGACCCCCTGGACCCGCTGTTCGACGTGGATGCGTTCCACGCCGCCCTGCGACGCCGCCGCACGGGCCTGAAGCGCGCCCTGCTGGACCAGGGGCTCATCTCCGGGATCGGCAACATCTACGCGGACGAGGCCCTGTGGGCCGCCCGGCTGCACTGGGCGGCACCCACCGAGACGATGACCGCACCCCGCACCCGCGAGCTGGTGACCGCGTGCCAGGAGGTCATGCGCCGTGCGCTGGACGCGGGCGGCACGAGCTTCGACTCGCTGTACGTGAACGTCAACGGGGAGTCCGGATACTTCTCACGCTCCCTGAACGCGTACGGCCGGGCGGGGGAGCCATGCCGTCGCTGCGAGGCAGCCGGTGAGGACGGCGTCATCGTCCGCGAGCACTTCGCGAACCGCTCCTCGTACCGTTGCTCGCGGTGCCAGAGGCGGCCGCGGCGCTTCCGGGCCTGACACCCGCCGCCCGCCGCGAAGGCGCGTAGCCGACCCCGGACACGAGTGGTGCCCGCGACGTCTCGTCGCGGGCACCACTCGTGGCACGGGGCGTCACACCACCGTGCGCACGCTCTGCAGGTCCGTGGTCGCGTTGCCGCTCTCCTCGCCCGAGGCCACGGAGGACTCCTCGGCCCGGGCGCGCTGCTCGTCCGCGACGTCCTCCACGCGGTCCAGGGACACCGACCCGGTGCGCCGGTTCGGGCGCGGGTGGTCCTGGTAGTAGGCCGCCAGCCGGGAGAAGCCCTCGTCCAGGCTCACGGACGGCGTCCAGTCCAGCAGCTCACGGGTCTCGCGCTGGTCGAACCAGTGCGCGGTGGACAGCTGCTCGGCGAGGAACTCGGTCATGGGCGGCTCGCCGTCGCCCGTGCGCAGCTTGGCGGGCAGGTGCGGCCACACGGTCTCGATGACCTTGCCCGCCAGCCGCGCCAGACCGCCGGGGATCGAGCGGGTGGGGGCCTCGGACCCAGTGGCGCGGCACATCCGCGCAATGAGCTCGCCCACGGGACGCGGTTCACCGTTGGTGAGCACCAGGGCGCGCCCGTGCACCACGTCGATCCGCTCGAGCGCGCGCACGATGCCCTCGGAGGCGTTGTCGATGTAGGTGGTGTCGATCATGGCCGCGCCGTGGTCCAGGTTGGGCATCCGACCCGCCGCCGCGCGGTCCGCCACGCGCTCCACGAGCTGCGTGTCCCCGGGGCCCCACACGATGTGCGGACGCACTGCGGCCACCTTCAGGTCCCGCTGGCCATCCATGCTCAGGGCCAGCAGCTCGGCCGCCGCCTTGGAACGGGCGTAGTTGCCGCGCGCCTTCCCGGGGTCCGCGGGCTCCGCGCCCGCGCCCTCGATCGAGACCCCGGTGTGGGCCACGGAGGGGGAGGACACGAACACCACGTTCTTCACTCCGGCGTTCTGCGCCTGGCACAGCAGGACGCGCGTGCCGGTGACGTTCACGCGCACGAACTCCTCCCACGCGCCCGTGAAGGACACCTTGGCGGCCAGGTGCACGACGTCGTCCACGCCGTCGAGCGCGCGGGCCACGTCCTCGGGATCGGTCACCGATCCCAGCACCTCGTCCACTCCTTCGCGCTCGGCCACGGGCGCGTGGCCGCGCTGGAACACGCGCACCCGCCAGCCGCGCGCGAGCAGGACGCGGGCGACGTCTCCGCCGAGCATCCCGGAGGCACCGGTCACCAGGACGGTGCGTCCGGAACCGTCCAGGACACCGCCCGTGGTGGTTGCCCCGCCGCGCTCCGGATCAGCAATCCGGGCGGAGCCGGGGACCGCGGAGTCCCGGGGAGCGGACGCGGACGAGGCGGATGCGGCGTCGTGGTTGCCGGCGGCGCGGCCGTCGCGGGCGCTGCGCCGGGGGGAGACGGTGGGATCGTCGCTCACAGTGCACTCAGCTTTCCGGTGGCCAGGGCCCGCTCGGCCCAGTCACTCAATTCGGCTCGGTCGATCTTGGAATTGTGACGGATGTCCGTGGGCTGCTCGGGGATGACCAGCACGGCACTGACGGGAAGACCCGTGGCCATGTCCACGGTGGCACGGACGCGCTCGCTCAGCTCCGCGTCCGCCAGGGCGGGCCCGGAGGCGGCGGGCACGGTCTCGATCACGGCCACCGCGGACTGCGAACCCGTGGGACCCACGCCCACCACGGCCACCCGGCCCACACCGGGGACGGTCTGGGCGGCGTGCTCGGCGGCCACCGAGGACACCGGGCCGTGGGACATGGTGATCACGTGGGCCAGGCGGCCCTCGTACCAGAGCCGCTCGCGGGCGTCGAAGTGGCCTACGTCCCCGGTGCGGTGCCAGCCCGGTGTGAGGTCCGAGGCGCGCTCGGTGATCCACAGCCGGTCGTAGTGGTCCTTGGCGTGCGGGGCGCGGGCCACGATCTCGCCCGTGACGCCGGGGGTGGTGACGATCTCCGAGGACACGGAGCCGTCCGCGCGCAGGGGCAGGACGCCCAGTTGCGCACCCTCCACGGGGGTGCCCACGCACACCCCGCGGCCGGCGCCCTCGACGCCGCGCTGGGTGTCCTCGCGCGCGGCGCGGATCACGTCCAGGCTCACGTCGGTCAGCGGCAGGGCTTCGGTCATGCCGTAGGGCGTGTGCAGCTGCGCGGCGGGCATCAGCTCCTGCAGCCGCGTGAGCAGCTCCTCGGGGATGGGCGCACCCGCGGAGAGCATGAGGTCCACCCGTGCCAGGGCGTCGCGCTCGGCGGGGGAGAGCTCGTCCGCGGTGGCGAGCACGTTCGCGATCGCCGCCGGGGAGGCGAACACCGCGGTGGCGCGGATTGCCATGGTGGCCTGCGCGAGGGCGCGGGCGGTGAGCGTCTTGGGGCTCGTGACGTCCATGTCCGGGGTCACGGAGGCGGCTCCCAGGGCGGGACCCAGCAGCGCGAACGGCGCGAAGCCCGCCACCAGGCCGGTTCCGGCGCGCAGCCCGTAGGTGTCCCGGATGGTGTCCCGCATCCCGGCCATCTGGCGGTGGGTGTACACCACGCCCTTGGCCGGTCCGGTGGAGCCGGAGGTGAACAGCACCGCAGCCTCGGCGTCCGCGTCCACGGCGGGGATCTCGGCCTGGTCCACGGTGGTCACGGAGTCCATCAGCTCGGCCACGGTGTGCGTCACGCCCAGCAGCTTCTTGGACACCGGGTCCATGGCGTCGGCGGAGATCCTGGTGCCGGGCCAACCCAGCGCGCGGGCGCCCACGAGCGCCTTGCGGATGCCGATGAACCAGCGGGGCGAGGAGCCGCGCAGCGCGCGCGTGAGTCCCTTGCGCCCGAGCCCCTGGTCCGCGACCACGATCACCGCACCGATGCGCAGGCACGCGTAGATCAGGGTGGTGAGCATGGAGCCCGGGGGCACCATGAGGTTCACGCGGTCCCCCGGACGCACGCCCGTGCGCAGCAGCGCCACGGCCAGGCGGTCCACGGAGCCGGAGAGCTGGGCCCAGCTCACGCTGCGTTCCACGTTCAGCGACGGCGCGGAGCCGTCCACGGTGGTGGCCACGGGACCCATGTCCACCACGGCGGGCGAGTCGTCCGTGCGCCGCGCATCCAGCTCGGCGAAGAACGGCACGAAGTCGGCCCGGCCGCGGGAGCGCTGCTCCCGGTGGGCGGCGAGCACGGAGCCGACGCCGCCGAAGCGCTCGTCCAGCCACGTGAGCAGCGGGGTGGCGATGTCGCGGGCCTCGGGCAGCAGGTGCTTGGCGCCCTCGAAGCGGTGCACGTCCGCGTGCGGGGCACGGCGCATGAGGTCGTCCAGGTAGCGCTGCTGGAACACGGGGTCACCCGTGCCCCACAGCAGCAGGGTGGGGACCTCACGCGCACTCATGCGCCCGGCGATCCGCTCGTAGGCGGCGTGGGAGGGGTGGTCCGCCGCGGCGGGGATGTCCGCGACGAAGTGCGCGATGCCCTCCCGGCGCTCGCGGGAGGTGTACGGCGCCTTGTAGGCCCGCTTCACGGCCTTCGAGGCCGTGGGATCGCACAGGGCGAGCGTGGTGTCCAGGAAGGCCGTGGACCCGGAGGTCAGGGGTTCGTGCACGGCGCGGTTGAGGGCCAGCCGCAGCGCGGACGGGATGGGCTCGGCGTTGTCGTGGTGCACGGCGGTGTTGGTGAGCACGGTGGCCGCGTGGATCTCGGGATGCTCCTGGGCCCAGCCCTGGGAGATCAGTCCGCCCCAGTCGTGGGCGAGCGTGACCACGGGGACGTCGGCGTCGTCGATGCCCAGTGCGTGGGTGAGGTCGCCGAGGTCCTGCACGCGGTCCTCGAGCCGGCGGAACAGGCCGGTGCGCTCGGAGAAGCCCATGTCCAACTGGTCCACGGCGACCACGCGCCAGGGCCGCTCGGCCTCCTGGGCGGCGCGCAGCACGTCCCGCCACAGGTAGGACCACGTGGGGTTGCCGTGCACGGCCAGCACGATGCCCTGCGGGGTGCGCCCGCTCGCGGCGATCGCGTCCGCGTTGTCCAGCACGTGCCAGCGCCGCCTGCGCCCGGCCACGGGCTCCACCGGGGCCGTGGCGGCCACGGTGAGGGTGCGGGACCACGCGGGGTCCACGCCCGGCAGGGCGGTCTCGGTGAAGGGCAGGCGCTCGGCGCCGGGGTGCTGCGGGGACACGGTTCCTCCTCGGTTCCTGCGGGGGCTCACCAGGCGATCTCCATGAGCGTGGTGTTCAGGCCGGATCCTACGCCCAGGCACAGCACCCGTGCGCCGGGTTCCAGCCGCTCGGACTCGAGCGCGAGCGTCATGGGCAGGGCGGCCGCCGCCACGTTGCCCCAGTACGGGAACGTGAGCGGCACCTTGGTGGCGTCGATGCCCATGTCCTCGATGAGCTTGTTGGTGTGGGAGTTGGACACCTGGTGGGTCACGTAGGAGTCCATGTCCCGCCAGTCCCAGCCGTCCTGCTCGGCGTCCAGCCACGCCTCCACCACGAGGCCCACCCCGTGGTTGAGCAGCCCGGTGGCGTCCGTGAACATCCCGTCCCCGCCGCCGATGCACAGCCGGCTGAACTCGGTGCCCGCGCGGGTCACGGAGCCCATGATGCGGTGCCCATCCGGGTGGCGGTCCGCGGGTCCCACCACGGCCGCGGCGGCACCGCAGCCCAGCGTGAGGGTGGCGAACTCCTGGACCATCTGCTCGCGGGTGATGTCGTCCTCGCGCAGCCGCTCGATGGCCGCCCGGTGCCACGGGGAGGGGTCCTCACCGGCCACCACGAGCGCGTACTCGATGGCACCGGCGTCGATCATGGACGAGGCCACGGTGAGGGCGTTGACGAAGCCCAGGCACGCGTTGGTCATGTCGAAGTTCAGGGCGGAGCTGGGCAGTCTCAGCCGCTCGTGAATGCCCACGGCCACGGCGGGCTCGTAGTTGTCGCGGGTCACGGAGGCGTTGATGAACAGCCCGATCTGCGCGGGGCGGATCCCGGACTCGTCCAGGGCGGCCTGACCGGCCTCCGTGGCGCCGTCCGTGAAGTGCCGCCCGGGTGCCCAGCCGCGGCGCTCCTTGATGCCCGCGAGCCGCTCCAGCAGGCCCTTGGGCATGCGCAGCCGCTTGAAGGTGTGCGCCAACTCCTCATCGAACCGGGTGGAGGGGATCACCACGTCCGCTTCCGTCTTGGTCACCGACAGGATGGCGGCGTTTCGGTTTCTGATGGTGGAGTTACCGGTCAATGTGGCGCTTTCGATCAGACGCCACCCGTGCCGTCAAGGAGTCGATCGTCGTTGATGGACCTCGGCGCTCGGGTGAGCAAGCGGGTTGGACCGGCCCAGTCTAACGGGCCTTTCTGGCAGGTTCGGTGGACGCGCCACGTCGTGACCCCCCGGGTAGACTCGGATGCCACCGCGGCTCGCCGCCCCGTTCCCCGCCGTGGGCCACCTCCCGCCGGCCCCGGTCCGCGTGCGACGCCGCCGCCCCGCCGGCGCTCGGGGCGGCCGTCCCGGGCGGTGCCCCGGCCGCGACCCGCCCGACAGCCACCGACCCAGGAGATCCCCCGCGTGCACCTGAAGACCCTCACCGTGCGTGGTTTCAAGTCCTTCGCCTCCGCCACCACGTTCCACTTCGAGCCCGGTGTCACCGCGGTGGTGGGTCCCAACGGGTCCGGCAAGTCCAACGTGGTGGACGCCCTGGCCTGGGTGATGGGAGAGCAGGGCGCCAAGTCCCTGCGCGGCGGGAAGATGGAGGACGTCATCTTCGCGGGCACGTCCGGCCGCGCCGCCCTGGGTCGCGCGCACGTGTCCCTGACCATCGACAACGCCGACGGCGCCCTGCCGATCGAGTACTCCGAGGTCACCATCTCCCGCACCCTGTTCCGCTCGGGCGGCTCGGAGTACGCCGTCAACGGCCGCTCGTGCCGCCTGCTGGACATCCAGGAGCTGCTCTCGGACTCGGGCCTGGGCCGCGAGATGCACGTGATCGTGGGCCAGGGGCAGCTGGACCGGATCCTGCAGGCCACACCGGAGGACCGCCGCGGTTTCATCGAGGAGGCCTCCGGGATCCTCAAGCACCGGCGCCGCAAGGAGAAGACCCTGCGCAAGCTCGAGTCGGTGCAGGCCAACCTGGACCGGCTGGCGGACCTCACCGGCGAGATCGAGCGCCAGCTCACCCCGCTGGGCCGCCAGGCCCGCACCGCCCGGAAGGCGCAGCGCATCCAGTACGACGTGCGGGACGCCCGCGCCCGCCTGCTCGCGGACGACCTCGTGGCGGCCCGCGCGGGCATGGACGCGGACCGCGGTGCGAGCGAGCAGACCCGGCGCCGCAGGGACGAGCTGGAGCAGGCCGTCGCGCGTCTCGACGAGCGGCTGGCCCGCACCGAGGCCGACGCCGCCCGCACGGCCCCGGCCCTGAACGCCGCCCGCACGAGCTGGTACGAGCTGAGCACCGCGCGGGACCGCTTCCGTGCGCTGTCCGCGCTGGCGGGGGAGCGGCGTCGGCTGCTGGGCAGCGAGCAGGCCCCCGAGGCCCCGGGCCGCGACGCCGACGCACTGGAGGCCCAGGCGCGGCGCAGCCGGGAGGAGGCCGAGCAGCTCGCCGAGCGTGTGGCACAGGCCCAGCAGGCGCTGAACGATGCGCAGGCGGCCCGCCGGCAGGCCGAGGAGACCGCACGGGAGGCAGAAGGCCGGACCGCGGAGCTCGTGCGCCGCAGCGCGGACCGCCGGGCAGGACAGGCGCGGCTCGCCGCGGCCGTGACCTCCGCCCGCTCGGCTCTCACCGCCGCCGAGTCGGACGTGGAGCGCGTGCGCACGGAGATCGCGGACGTCACCTCCCGCGCGGAGCAGGCCGCGCGGGACACCTCCTCCCTGCGCGACGCCGCGGAGTCGAGCGCCCGGTCGGCCGAGCGCTCCGCCGCGCGCGCCCGGGAGGCCGAGGACCACGCGGAGTCCGCGCGCGCGGCGGCCCGCACCGCCGAGTTCGTGCGCCAGGCCGCGGCGACCGAGCTGCACGCCGCGCAGGTGCGCCTGGACACCCTGCGCCAGTCCGTGCGCCAGCCGGACGGCTCCGCCGCGGTGGCCGGCGCCACCACCGTGCTCGGCAGCGTGCCGGACGCGGTGCGCGTGACCCCGGGGTGGGAGCGCGCGGTCACCGCTGCGCTCGGCGCGTGGTCCGAGGCGCTCGCCGTGGGATCCGGGGCGAACGCCGCCACCGTCTTCGCCGCCCTGCGCGAGGCCGGTTCGGGCCGGGTCCACCTCGTCCTCGCCGGTTCCGAGCAGGCACCGTCCGAGCCCCTGGCCCTCCCCCTGCCCGAGGGGTGCGTCCCGGCGGCATCCGTGCTCTCCCCGGCCCCGGCGGCAGGGGGCGACGACGCCGTCCTGCGCAGCGTGCGCGCGGAACTCGCCCACACCTTTTTGGTCCCCGGTCCCGCCGAGGCGCTCGCCGTGCTCGACGCCGCGGTCTCGGCAGGCGTGGACTCCTCACGGTTGCGCGCGGTGACCCGCGACGGCGACGTCCACGGGACCCGCACCGCTCAGGGCGGGGCCACCGAGGCGGCGGGCAACCTGGAGATCCTCGCGAGCATCGAGGCCGGGCAGGCGCGGCTCGGCAGCCTGCGCGCCGCGGCCGAGACGGCCACGGCGGAGGCCGAACGCGCCGAGACGGCGCGCACCGAGGCGGCCCGTGCCCAGCGGGAGGCCTCGCGGCAGGCCCAGAAGGACCAGCAGGCGGCCGCAGCGGCGGGTGCCGCACTGAGCAGGGCGGAGGCTACGGCGTCGTCGGCGGACTCGGAGCTCGCCCGGCGGCGTGACGTGCTGGGGACCGCCGAGCAGCGCATGGCCCAGCGGCAGGAGGAGCTGCGCGAGGCACTGGAACGTGCGGAGTCCGCAGAGCACGGGGACGAGGCGGAGCTGGAGCGTGAGCAGATCACCGCCGCCGGCGCGAAGGACCGGGCGGATGCCGCGGCCAAGGCCGCCCGTGAGGCGGAGACCGAGGCCCGGCTGGCCCTGCGCAGCCTGGAGGAGCAGCACCGCCACGTGCTCTCTCGGGCGGAGGGCCAGCTGCGCGCCGCCCGCTCCGAGCGCGCCGCGCAGGCGGAGGCGGCCCGGCGTGCCGAACGACGCCGCGTGCAGGCCGCCGTCGCCCGGGCCGTGGGCACAGCGGCCGACCACCTGCGGGTGAGCGCGGAGGAGTCGGCCCGGCAGGCTGCCGCCCAGCGGGACGCGATCGAGACCGAGCGCGCGGGCCTCGACGAGGCCGCGCACCGGCTGCGCACCGAGCGGGACGGGACCACCCGTGAACTGAGCGAGCTCACCGAACGGCTGCACCGCGCGGAGCTGGAGCTCACCCAGCGGCGTGCGCGCCTGGAGGGGCTGGAGGCCACCGCGCTCGAGGAGCTCGGGATGACCCCGGACTTCCTGGTGGAGCACTACGGGCCGCACCTGCCGGTCCCGGACGCGGACGCCGCGATCGAGGCCGCCCAGACCGCGGAGGAGTCCGGCGGCTCCGTGCAGCTCGCCCTGCCGAGCATGACCGATCCCGGCACCCCGTTCCGGCGGGAGGAGCAGGAGACCCGGCTGCAGCGGGCCCAGAAGCAGCTCAAGGCCCTCGGGAAGGTGAACCCGCTCGCGCTCGAGGAGTTCGCGGCGCTGGAGGAGCGGCACAGGTTCCTGGTGACCCAGCTGGAGGACGTCAAGAACTCGCGCGCGGACCTGCGCAACATCATCCGGGACGTGGACCGGCACGTGGAGGAGGTGTTCGCGGAGGCGTACCGGGACACCGCCGAGCAGTTCGTGTCCGTGTTCGCCACCCTGTTCCCCGGGGGCGAGGGACGGCTGCGGCTCACGGACCCGGACGACCTGCTCAACTCCGGCGTGGAGGTGGAGGCGCGCCCCGCGGGCAAGAAGATCAAGCGGCTGTCCCTGCTCTCCGGCGGCGAGCGCTCGCTGACCGCCCTGGCCCTGCTGGTGGCCATCTTCAAGGCCCGGCCGTCCCCGTTCTACGTGATGGACGAGGTGGAGGCCGCCCTGGACGACCGCAACCTGGGCCGCCTGCTCACCATCTTCGAGCAGCTGAAGGAGAGCTCGCAGCTGATCATCGTGACCCACCAGAAGCGCACCATGGAGATCGCGGACGCCCTGTACGGGGTGTCGATGCGCGGCGACGGGGTGAGCCTGGTGGTGGGGCAGCAGCTGTCGGCGCTGCGTTAGTCATGCGCGGCGGGCGACGACGGCGCTCGGCCGCCTCCCCACTCGGACCGCGTCAGCCGTGGGCGGCCGGGTTCTCCGTGGCTTCCCGTGCGCGGCGGATGAGGGCCGCGCCCCGACGCAGAACTTCGTTCTCCACGAAGAACTCCGGGGGTTTTTCGTACCACCCCAGGTCGTCTCGGGCCATTGCCACGATGTCGCACCCGGTCGGTGCGGCGGTGAGCACGACGTCCACGGCGAGCGGCAACGCCTCCCAGCCCTTCATCGACCCCGCACCCCGCCACCGGAAGATCTCGTCGGAGCCCGTGGCAATGTGGAGCGCCGAGTCCGTGGCGGTCGTCCGGAACTCCGGAGCGACGAACTCCGTGCGTAGCCGCTCGATCACGGCCCCGGGTGCCAGGGGAGACGCCCAGCGGGCCTCCGTGACAATCCGGTCGTGCTGCGGGCGGGCCCGGGAGACGCGGGGGAGCCACCAGTAGCGGAGGAGGGCCCAGACACCCGGCAGGACGACCGCAAGAAGTCCCAAGAGCATCGGAGTGGTCAGGATGCCACGGTTGCGCAGCTCCTTCAGGACACCGTTCAGCACCAGGGTGACCACGAACACGAGGAAGTAGCGGATCAGCGCACGGCGGCGCGGGGACCGTTTCCCCGACCTCGTCATCCGCCGTCCGTCCTGGCCGCACGGGGCCGGCGCGCCTCCGGCAGCGTCTCCCGCACCGGGAGCCACGCCAGGGCCGCCAGCAGCATGAGGGCCCCCGACACCCCGAACGCCCAGCCGAAGCCCGCGGCGTCGGCCAGGGCCCCGGCGATGATCGGGCCCGCGATCTGTCCGGCGTCCGCGCACATCTGGTAGCGGGAGAGCACCTTGCCGCCCGCGCGGTCCGGGCCGATCACGTCCGCCACGGCGGCCTGCTGGCCGGGGTTGAGGGTGCCGGAACCGACCCCCGAGAGCAGGGAGAGGGCCGCGAACACGACCGCCGACGTGCTGAACCCCACCCCGATGGTCGCCAGCCCGCACACCAGCAGTCCGGTGAGCACGAGTGGTTTGCGTCCCAGCCGGTCCGTGAGCCGGCCCGTGACGGTCAGCGCCGCGGCGTTGCCCACGGCGAACAGGGCGAGCGCCAGCCCGGCGACGGCGGGGCCCTCACCCACCACCTGCGCGGCCAGCAGGGGCACCAGGGCCACCCGCACGCCCATGGCCGTCCACCCGGTGGAGAAGCTGGATGCGAGTGCGGCGCGGTACGCCCCGGCGTCGAGCGCGTCGCGCACCCTCATGGGCGGTTGGGTGGCCCCGCCGCGCTTGGCGCCGAGCGTCTCGTCCTTGAGCCGCAGCCACACCACGAGCACCGCGACGAACAGCGCCCCCGCGTAGATCAGGAACGGTGCGTGCATCCCCAGCCCAGCCAGGAGCCCGCCGAGCACGGGTCCGAGGATCCCGCCCAGCAGGAACGCGGTGGCGTAGTACCCGGAGACCCGCCCGCGCATCGTGCGCGGGGCCAGCCGGACGATCAGCCCCATGGCGGACACCGTGAACATGGTGGAGCCGATCCCACCGAGACCGCGGAACACCAGAAGCTGCCAGTAGGTCTGGGCGAACGCGGTGGCCGCCGAGGACAGCGCCACCACGATCAGCCCGATCAGGTAGGTGGGGCGCTCGCCGAGCCGGTTGACCACCGCGCCGCTCGCGGGCGCGAAGACCAGCCGGCACAGTGCGAAGGCGCTGATGACCGCGGAGGAGGCCGCCACGCCCACCCCGAAGCTCGCGGCGAACTGGGGGAGCACCGGGGCGACCAGCCCATAGCCCAGCGCAATCACGAAGGCTGCGGCGATCAGGACCTTGATGGGCTCGGGGACCTGTTGCGCGGCGGGCGCGGCGGCGTCGTCGCCCGCCGGGACGGAAGCACCGGGGGAGCGGGATTCGGAGGGGGAGACCGGGGCGGACCGCGCGGCGTCGTCGTGGGGTTCTGGGCGGGACACGCCCAGCAGTTTATGGGAGATTAGACGGGTGATGACTCCTGAACTGATGTGGATCGTGATAGCCGCCGCGGTGGTGGTGCTGCTCGTGGTGTTCGGCGTGCTGCTGCTGCGCAGGCCCAGGGCCCCGAAGGGCGGGTACCAGGGGACCAGGGACCTCGACGACATCCCCGAGGTGGACGAGAACACCGCCCTCGAGGACCGCCCGGTCAGCACCCTGGAGCGTCCCGAGTCGGCGCGCGGGCGCCTCGAGCGGCTGCGCGGGCGGCTCGCGAAGTCCAACACGATGCTCGGCAAGGGCCTGCTGGTGTTGCTTTCGCGCGAGCGCATCGACCAGGACACGTGGGACGAGATCGAGGACACGCTGCTCATGGCGGACCTCGGCACGGACGCGTCCCTGGAGCTCGTGGAGAACCTCAAGAAGCGCGTGCGCGTCACCGGCACCAAGGATCCCGCCGCGCTGAAGTCCCTGCTGCGCGAGGAGATGCTCGCGCTCGTGGATCCCACCCTGGACCGCTCCCTGAACACGGAGGCGGTCCCCGGCAAGCCCGCCGTGGTGCTCGTGGTGGGCGTCAACGGCGTGGGCAAGACCACCACGGTGGGCAAGCTCGCCCGCGTGCTCGTGGCCGAGGACAAGGACGTCATGCTCGGTGCCGCGGACACCTTCCGCGCCGCCGCCGCGGACCAGCTCGAGACCTGGGGTGCCCGCGTGGGCGTGCCCACCGTGCGCTCCGAGCAGGAGGGCGCGGATCCCGCCTCGGTCGCGTACGACGCCGTGAAGGCCGGCATCGACCAGGAGGCGGACGTGGTCCTCGTGGACACCGCCGGGCGGCTGCAGAACAAGGCCGGTCTCATGGACCAGCTGGGCAAGGTCAAGCGCGTGATCGAGAAGGCCGCGGAGGTGGACGAGGTGCTGCTCGTCATCGACGCCACCACCGGGCAGAACGGCATGACCCAGGCCAAGGTCTTCGCGCAGGCCGTGGACATCACCGGCATCGTGCTCACCAAGCTGGACGGCACCGCCAAGGGCGGCATCGTGGTGGCCATCCAGCGCGGTCTCGGCGTGCCCGTCAAGCTGATCGGCCTGGGGGAGGGCCCCGACGACCTCGCCCCGTTCAACGCCGAGCAGTTCGTGGACGCGATCATCGACTGACGCGCTCCCGCCCCGCTCTGGGACCACGACGGCGCCCGCCCCCCTCCCCGGGGGCGGGCGCCGTTGCGGTTCCGGCGGCCCGGGCACGCGGCGGGGCGGAGGGACGTGCATGGCGGAGGGGCGTGCGGGACGTGCATGGCATAGAAGCGTGCGGGACGAAATGGCCAGTGGCGCGGGGCCCGCGGCGCGGTTAACCCACCGGCAACATCCGCGGGTGAGCCGAAACACAACCGTTACCCGCATGCGAACCCGCCGGTAACAACCGGTGCGTTGACTGGTCCCCGTGGCGCAAAGGATGTGCCCGGACGAGACGGGGACGAGGTGAGCCGGATGGAGTTGACCGCCGGACACGTGTGGACCGTGGTGGCCGCGGGGCTGGTGTTCTTCATGACCCCCGGTCTCGCACTGTTCTACGGAGGCATGACCCGGGCCAAGGGCGTGCTGAACATGATGATGATGAGCTTCGCGGCACTGGGCGTGGTGGGCGTGGTCTGGGTGCTGTGGGGCGCGTCCATGCTGAGCGGGGACCCCGTGCTGGGCGGGCTCACCGCCAACCCGTTCGCGCACGTGGGGCTGTCCGGGCTGATCGGCACGGCGGACCTGCTGAGCTCGGACTTCTCCGTGACGTTCGCGATCATCACGGTGGCACTGATCTCCGGGGCGATCGCGGACCGCACGCGGTTCGGCACGTGGGTGGTCTTCACCCTCGTGTGGGTCACGCTCGTCTACTTCCCGCTGGCCTACATGGTGTGGGGGGACGGGCTGTTCTCCGAGGCGGGCGCCCTGGGGCGGATCTTCGGCGAACCCATCGACTTCGCCGGGGGACTCGCGGTGCACATCAACGCGGGCATCGCGGCCCTCGTGCTCATCCTGCTCATCGGGGCCCGCCGCGGCTTCGGCCGGGACTCGGGCCAGCGCCCGCACAACCTGCCGCTGGTGATGCTCGGCTCGGCCATCCTGTGGTTCGGCTGGTTCGGCTTCAACGCCGGGGCCGCCGCCACCGTGGAGCAGGCCGCCCTGATCTGGACCAACACGCTCGTGGCACCCGCCGCCGCGATGCTCGCCTGGCTGCTCACCGAGCGGATCCGGGACGGCCACGCGACGTCGCTCGGGGCGGCGTCGGGCGTCGTCGCCGGGCTCGTGGCCATCACCCCGGCGTGCGCGAACGTCACGCCCGTCGGTGCGATCCTGCTGTCGGTCGTCGCGGGGGCGTGCTCGGCGCTCGCTGTGGGCCTGAAGTACCGGATCCGACTGGACGACTCCCTGGACGTGTGCGGTGTGCACCTGGTGTCCGGGATCGTGGGCACCGTGGCCCTCGGATTTTTGGCAATCCCCTCCGAGGGGCGCGCCGGTCTGCTCCACGGCGGCGGCTGGGGCCTGCTGGGCTCGCAGCTCGCGGCCACCGCGTTCGTGACCCTCTACACCGGGGTGCTCACGCTGCTGATCGGGTTGGCGCTCAAGGCCACCATGGGTCTGCGCATCCCGCGCCGCGACGAGGTGATCGGCGTGGACCTGACCCAGCACGCGGAGTCCGCGTACTCGCTCAGGGACGAGGCCACCGGCTCCTTCTCCGGCCACGGCGCGCACCGCCCGCTGCCCGGCACCGCCGAGGCCCCCGTTCCCGCCACGAAAGGACACGACCAGTGAAACTCGTCACCGCAGTGGTGCGGCCCGAGAACTTCGGCGCCGTCAAGGACGCCCTGGAGCGTCACGGCGTCCAGGGGATGACGGTGCTCTCCGTCCACGGCTACGGCCGGCAGCGCGGGCACCGCGAGGTCTACCGCGGCGCCGAGTACACGGTGGACCTGCTGGAGAAGGTGCGCATCGAGACCGTCGTGACGGATGCCGAGGCCCAGGACGTGGTCTCCGTGGTGGTCGCCGCGGCGCGCACGGGGGAGCCCGGCGACGGCAAGGTGTGGGTCACCCACGTGGAGCACGCGGTGCGGGTCAGCACCGGGGAGCGGGACGACGCCGCCCTGTGAACCCCGCGGGCACCGCACCGCCGTGGCTGCCCCCAACGGCTGAGAACCGGGCCCGTCCCCGCCCCCGGGCGGGGCCGGGCCCGCGCCCGTCCGGGTGACCCCGTGCGGGGCAACGCTTGCTAACCTGGGAGACCGAATCATCCGTCGTCCGAGGAAAGCAGCGACCTCCCCGTGTTCAATTCACTGTCCGACCGGCTCACAGCGACCTTCAAGAACCTGCGCGGCAAGGGCAGGCTCTCCGAGGCGGACGTCGACGCCACCGTCCGGGAGATCCGCCGGGCCCTGCTCGAGGCGGACGTGGCCGTGCCCGTGGTGCGCGAGTTCACCGCCGTCGTCAAGGAGCGCGCCCTGGGCGCGGAGGTCTCGGAGGCGCTGAACCCGGGTCAGCAGATCGTGAAGATCGTCAACGAGGAGCTGCAGAGCGTCCTCGGCGGCGAGACCCGCCGCATCAACCTGGCCAAGACCGGTCCCACCGTGATCATGCTCGCGGGCCTGCAGGGCGCGGGCAAGACCACCCTTGCCGGCAAGCTCGGCAAGTGGCTCACGGACCAGGGCCACAAGCCCGTCCTGGTGGCCTCGGACCTGCAGCGCCCCAACGCCGTGACCCAGCTGAAGGTGGTGGGCGAGCGCGCGGGCGTGGCCGTCTTTGCGCCCGAGCCCGGCGCCACCTCCGAGTTCGACGATCCCACGGGCGATCCCGTGAAGGTCGCGCGGGACGGCGTGGACTTCGCCCGCTCCAAGCTCTACGACGTGGTGATCGTGGACACCGCCGGGCGCCTGGGCATCGACCAGGCGCTGATGAACCAGGCCCGGGACATCCGCGACGCCGTGGACCCGGACGAGGTCCTGTTCGTGATCGACGCGATGATCGGCCAGGACGCCGTCAACACGGCCAAGGCATTCGACGAGGGCGTGGACTTCACGGGCGTGGTGCTCTCCAAGCTGGACGGCGACGCCCGCGGCGGTGCTGCGCTGTCCGTGCGCGCGGTGACCGGCAAGCCCATCATGTTCGCCTCCACAGGCGAGGGCGTGCGGGACTTCGAGCAGTTCCACCCGGACCGCATGGCCTCGCGCATCCTGGACATGGGTGACGTCCTCACGCTCATCGAGCAGGCCGAGCGGCAGTGGGACAAGTCCGAGGCCGAGCGGATGGCCAAGAAGTTCACCGATCAGGAGGACTTCACCTTCGAGGACTTCCTGGCGCAGATGCAGCAGCTGCGCAAGATGGGTTCCATGAAGAAGATGCTCTCCATGATGCCCGGCGCCGCCGGCATGCGGGAGCAGCTCGAGAACTTCGACGAGCGCGAGATCGACCGCGTGGAGGCCATCGTGCGCTCCATGACGCCGCACGAGCGGGTGGCCCCCAAGATCATCAACGGCTCCCGCCGCGCGCGCATCGCCCGCGGCTCCGGGGTCACCGTGTCCGAGGTCAACCAGCTGATGGAGCGCTTCACCCAGGCCCAGAAGATGATGAAGCGCCTCGCCTCGGGGCAGGGCGTCCCCGGCATGCCCGGAGGCATCCCCGGGATGGGTCGCGGCGGCGCCGCGGCCAAGAAGGGCAACAAGACCAAGAAGAAGAGCTCCCGATCCGGCAACCCCGCCAAGCGCGCGCAGGAGAACGCGGCGCTGGCCTCGGGTCAGAAGCCTGCGGTCAAGGGCAGCTCGTTCGGCTCGCAGCCGCAGGATCTGGACGTCGAGTCCCTGAACCTGCCCAAGGGCTTCGAGAAATTCCTCGGAAAGTAGGCGCACATGGGTTCATACCTTCCCGACGACGAACTGCGGGAGTTCATCGCCACCCTGCCCACGCGGCGGCTCGCCTCCGCGGCGGTCATCCGTGACGAGAACGGCCGGGTGCTCGCGGTGGAGCCCAACTACAAGGACGGCTGGACCCTGCCCGGGGGCACCGTGGAGGCGGGGGAGGACCCCCGTACGGGCTGCTTCCGTGAGGTCGTGGAGGAAGTCGGTCTCCACCTTCCCGAGGGTCGGCTGATCGCCGTGAGCCACGGGGTGGGCATGGGCATGTGGGGGGACTCCGTCTCCTTCCTCTACGACGGCGGCAGGATCCCCTCGGACACCCCCATCACCGTCCAGGAGGAGGAGCTGCTGTCCTACCGCTTCGTGGCCCCGGAGGAGCTGGAGACCGTGATGAGCGCGGGCATGGCGGAGCACGTCCGGGCCGCCATCGAGGCGCTGGAGTCCGGGACCGTGGTGGAACGGGTGATGGACGGCGGGGCGCGCGCATGAGCGGGCAGTCCCACGCCCGCACCGTGCTGCTGGTCCGCGCGGACGCACCCCAGCTGCCGTTCGTGGCCGCGGCTCTCGGTGCCCGGTTCACCGCCGTGACGCGTGACGGCTGGTCCGCGGTCCTGGTCCCGGAGCGTCTCGACCCCGCCGCGCTGGCCGCGGCCGGTGACCCGCACAGCATTGCCGTGGAGCTGCACTCGGACGGCGCCGCCCGTCGGTTGCGCGTGTATCCGCCCGTGGCCGTGCTGGACGCGCACCGCGACTGGGGCGACCAGCTCGCGGAGCTGTCGGGGAGCACCACCCTGGAGTGGGCCCCCGCCGAGGCGTCCCCGGCCGCGGAGCTGGTGGCGGACGCGCGCCACGGCCAGGACGCGGCGTCGGACGGCGCCGGCCCCGATGTCCCGGAGGAGGCCCCGGGCAACGACGACGCCGCGGCACCCGCGCCGCGCGGAGCGGACGAGGCACGCACCGTCACCGCCGTGGAGTCCATCGCGTCACTGTGCGACCTCGATCCCGCCGCCACGGCGCGCCTCGAGAACTACGCGCGAACCCCCAGCTCGGCGCTGCTGCTGGAGTCCGTGCTGCAGCTGCTGGGACTGCCCACGGTGGCCGCGAAGATCGTGGAGGGCCAGCGCAGCCTCGAGGAGCTGGACGGCGTGGGGGACTACGAGCCCCGGTCCACGGGACTGTCCCTGCTGGACTCGGTCAGTGTGGAGCCCAGTGCCACGGACGTGCTCTCCCGGATCCAGCGGGCCTACGTGCGCAGGCCCGGCCTGCTCCTCGCCCTGGGTGGCGCCGAGGTGGCGCTGGGGGCGGGTCTCGCGGGACTGGCCGCGCGCGGTGGTCGCGGCGCCCGGGTGTTCGGCTCGGCGTCCGCGCTGATGTTCTCGGACGCCGCCCTGCAGGCTGCGCTGTGGGCCTCGGTGCGGGCCCGGAAGAGGCGCTGAGGCCGCCGCTCCGACGGACGCCGGTGCCGTGCCGCGGTGTTTGACAGCTGTGGCACAATGGCTGGGTACTCGAACCGCGCGGACCCTCTCACCGTGCGTGACTTCGTGTCCACAGGTGACCCACGTGCTGCCCGCCCCACGGGCCCGTGTGTGCGGTGACCGATTCCATTCGAAACAGGAGTAACCACACAAGTGGCAGTCAAGATTCGTCTCAAGCGTATGGGCAAGATCCGCGATCCTCGATACCGTGTGGTCGTCGTTGATTCCCGCAAGAAGCGCGACGGTCGCGTGATCGAAGAGGTCGGTGTCTACCAGCCCACCGAGAACCCTTCGTACATCAACCTGGTGTCCGATCGCGTGCAGTACTGGCTCGGTGTGGGCGCGCAGCCCTCCGAGGCCGTGCTGGCCCTGATGAAGATCACCGGTGACTGGCAGAAGTTCAAGGGCCTGCCGGGTGCCGAGGGCACGCTGAAGCAGCCCGAGGGCAAGACCCCGTTCGTGGCCCCGGACAACGGCTCCGTGATCATCCCCGAAGCCATCACCCCCAAGGCCGAGAAGGCCGAGGAGGCTCCCGCCCAGGAGACCGCTCCCGCGGAGGGCGACGCCGAGAAGGCGGAGTGAGCATGCTCGCGGAAGCTCTCGGGCACCTCGTGCGTGGCATCGTGGACAACCCCGAGGACGTCTCGGTGCGCTCCCGCGACAACCGCCGCGGCGAGACGCTCGAGGTGCGCGTGCACCCGGATGACCTGGGTCGCGTGATCGGACGCTCGGGACGCACGGCCAAGGCCCTGCGCACCGTCGTGTCCGCACTGGCTTCCGGCGAGAACGTCCGCGTGGACGTGGTCGACACCGACCACCGTCGCTGAGCGGGCACAGCACTGTCACGGCCCCCGTTCCTCTCCCGAGGGGAACGGGGGCCGTGTGCATACCGGCGGCGGCTCCCGGTCACGAGTCGCAGGTCAGCGAGACAGCACGAGGTCCCTCGAGGAGATGCCATGAGCGTTCGGGTAGCCCGGATCGGAAAGCCGCACGGGGTGCGGGGGGAGGTGACCGTGGAGCTGTTCACGGACGACCCGCAGGCGCGGTTCGCGCCGGGCTCGGTGCTGAGCGTCCAGCGGGCGCGGGGTGGCCGGCGGGGTCAGGACACCGCACCGAACGGTCGCGAGCCGCTCGCGGTGGAGAGCCTGACCGTCACGGGGCACCGCTGGAACAAGGACGTCCTCGTGGCACGCTTCGAGGAGATCTCGGACCGCACCGCCGCCGAGGCCGCCCGCGGTCTCGAACTCTTCGCGGAGGTCGCGGACCTCCCCCTGGAGGACGACGAGTGGCACCAGGACGACCTCCTTGGGCTCGCGGCCGTGGACCTCACCCGTGACGAGGCACGCATCGGGACCGTGAAGGCCCTCATCCAGGGCAGTGCACAGGACCTGCTGGAGATCACCCCGCAGGGCGGTGGGCGCTCGGTGCTGATCCCGTTCGTCGCGGAGATCGTGCCCGAGGTGGACCTCGACCGTGGTCTCGTGCTGGTCACCCCGCCCCCGGGACTGCTCGAGCTGGGCGAGGCCGAGTAGACCGTGCGCATCGACGTCCTGAGCATCTTCCCCGAGTACCTCGCGCCGCTGCGGCTGTCCCTGATCGGCAAGGCCGTCACGGACGGTCTGCTGCGGCTGCAGGTCACCGATCCGCGTTCGTTCGCCACCGACAGGCACCGCACGGTGGACGACACTCCGTACGGCGGCGGCGCGGGGATGGTCATGAAGCCCGAGCCGTGGGCGCAGGCGCTGGAGGCCGTCCTCCGTGCGGGCACGTCCGACGCCGGCCACGGCGGCACGCGGCCCGCGGCCGGCAGCACCGCGGTCACCGCGCGCGACGCCACCGGGCACGCGGCAGCCGCACCCGCGAACTCCGCACCCGGGACCCCGGCACCCGGGACCTCCGCGGCCGACGCCGCCGGCTCGCTCGCGGGGGCGAGCGCGGAACCCGGCCCCGCGGCGTCGTCGCGCCCCGTGCTGGTCGTGCCGTCCCCGGCGGGGGAGGTCTTCACCCAGGAGGTCGCCTACGAACTGGCCGAGGAGGAGCACCTGGTCTTCGCGTGCGGGAGGTACGAGGGGATCGACGAGCGGTTCCTCGACTGGGCCCGCGGCGAGGTGCGCGTGCGTCCCCTGAGCCTGGGGGACTACGTGCTCAACGGGGGTGAGGTGGCCGTGCTCGCCATGGTCGAGGCCGTCACGCGGCTGATCCCCGGGGTGATCGGCAACCCCGAGTCCCTCGCGGAGGAGTCCCACACGGGCGGTCTGCTGGAGTACCCGGTGTACACGAAACCCGCCGAGTGGCGGGAGCGCACCGTGCCGGACACGCTGCTGTCCGGGAACCACGCACGGATCGCGCGCTGGCGCCGGGACCAGCAGCTGGTGCGCACCGCGCGGCGTCGGCCGGACATGGTCCTGGCGCTGGACCCCGCCCAGCTGGACCGCGCGGACCGGGCCGTGCTCGCCGGGGAGGGCTTCACCGTGGCCTCCGGGGCCTGGCGCCGTGAACCCGCCCACACCGCGCCGCAGGACGTTGCGGATATGGCATAATGGGCCGCTGTGTGTGCGCCGGGCACGCCCCTGCCGCAGGGGGGAGAGCGACCAACGGCGCACCGCCCGGGGCGGCCACTTCACGTCCTGCCCCGGACCCTGGAGCGTTGACATCCCGTACGGGGTGGCACGCGAACCACACGTGAGAGACCTGCGGCGATCACGAGGAGTCACATCATGAACATTCTCGACCAGCTGGATGCCAAGTCCCTGCGCAACGACATCCCGGACTTCCGCCCCGGCGACACCCTCAACGTGCACGTGAACATCGTGGAGGGCAACCGCTCCCGTGTTCAGGTGTTCAAGGGCTTCGTCATGGGCCGTCAGGGCTCCGGCGTGCGCGAGACCTTCACGGTTCGCAAGGTCAGCTTCGGCGTGGGCGTGGAGCGCACCTTCCCGGTGCACTCCCCGATCATCGACAAGATCGAGCTCGTGAGCCGCGGCGACGTCCGGCGCGCCAAGCTGTACTACATGCGCGACCGCCACGGCAAGGCTGCTCGCATCCGCGAGAAGCGCGACTCGAGCGCATCGAGCAAGTAAGACCCACCGGGTGCCACAGCACACGGAACACGCGGAGGGCCCGGCAGCTGCCGGGTCCTCCGCCGTGAGCAGGCCCGTTTCCACACGTCGCTGGTGGCTGCGCCTGGTGCTCGCGGCACTGCTCACCGCACTGGTGCTCGCGGCGCTCGTGCGGGGGTTCGTCCTGGACGTGTACTGGGTGGGATCCGGGTCCATGGAGCCCACCCTGGAGGGCGGCGACCGTGTCCTGGTGAACAAACTCGTGGCGGGGGAGGACGTCCACCGCGGGGACCTCGTGGTCTTCGACGGGCGCGGTTCCCTGGACCCCCTGCACTCCGCAGACCCGTGGTACCAGCGGGCGGCGCACACCGCGGGACGGTGGCTCGGGCTGAGCGGATCGGACACGGCCTACGTCAAGCGCGTCATGGGCGTGGCCGGTGACACGGTGGCGTGCTGCACCGCGCGGGGACAGCTCACGGTCAACGGCCAGCCGCAGCAGGAGGACTACGTCTACCCTGGGGATGCACCCTCGGACATCCCGTTCACGGTGCAC
Source organism: Kocuria tytonis (assembly GCF_003226895.2). Taxonomy (GTDB): domain Bacteria; phylum Actinomycetota; class Actinomycetes; order Actinomycetales; family Micrococcaceae; genus Kocuria; species Kocuria tytonis. The sequence continues at coordinate 615,669 of NZ_PNJG02000001.1, read as the reverse complement.
GTCCCACAGGGGCGGGTGTGGCTCATGGGTGACCACCGCAGCAGGTCCGTGGACTCCCGCTCGCTGCTGGGCGCGCCGGGCGGCGGCCTGATCCGCACCGAGCGGATCGCGGGAACCGCGGAGCGCGTGGTGTGGCCCCTGGACCGGGCCCGCGCGCTGCACGAGTGACCGCTCACCGGGGTCCGTCGCCCGGGCCCCGCCCTGCAGGCGCACGACCGCACCCGTCAGACCGTAGAAAAGGAACGCGCAGTGGCTGAGCAGCAGGATCCGGGTGCCCACGGCGCCCACCGCACCGAGGACGGCGCTCCGCACGACGACGCCCCGGTCGCCTCCCGCCGGGTGCGGCGCCGGCGGCGTCGCCCGCGCCAGGAGACCACCACGAGATGGGGTGCCGTCAAGGAGATCCTGATCGTGGTGGCCCTCGCCCTGCTCATCGCGTTCGTGGCCAAGACCTTCCTGATCCGCGGCTTCTTCATCCCCTCGGGTTCCATGGAGCAGACGCTCCAGCTCGACGACCGGATCTTCGTCAACGTCCTGGGCGCCCGCACGGGCAGCATCGACCGTGGCGACGTCGTGGTCTTCGACGACACCCAGGGGTGGCTCCCCGAGACGCCGGTCGCCCGGCCCAACCCGGTGCGGCGGGGCCTCGAATTCGTGGGCCTGCTGCCGGACAGCAGCCAGCAGGACCTGGTCAAGCGTGTGATCGGGGTGGGCAGGGACCACGTGACGTGCTGCGACGCGTCCGGCAAGGTCACGGTCAACGGCAAGGCACTCGACGAGCCCTACCTCTACCCCGGCGCCGCACCCTCCGACTTCCCGTTCGACGTCACCGTCCCCCAGGACAGCTACTTCGTCATGGGCGACCACCGCAACGCCTCCGCGGACTCCCGCTACCACATCGGCACCGGCACCGAGTTCGTGCGCAAGGACGACGTCGTGGGCACGGCCTTCGTGATCGCGTGGCCGCTGGACCGCTTCGAGTTCCTGCACAACCCCGAGGACGTCTTCCGGGACGTCCCCGCCGCCGGCGACCGGTGAGCCCCGCACGCTCCGCCGCCGCCCCCACTCTCGCGCTGGAACGGGAACTGTCCGCGAACGGGGCGCGCTTCGTCGCGGGCATGGACGAGGTGGGCCGCGGGGCCCTCGCCGGACCCGCGAGCGTCGGCCTTGTGGTGCTGGACGTTCCCGCCCTGCCCGGGGAGGACCCGGAATCCGCACCGCCCCCGACACGGTCCGCGGCGCAGGTGGCCGGCCGGAGCACGACGTCGCCCGACCCGGCGCCGTACGCCCCGCCCCCGTGGGAGGGCATTCGGGACTCCAAGGCGCTCAGCGCCGCTCGACGGGCCGAGCTCGCCCCCGGGATCGGTCGGTGGGCCGCGGCCACGGCCGTGGGGCACGCGCAGCCGCACGAGATCGACGAACTGGGCATTACGGCGGCCCTGCGGCTCGCCGGGCTGCGCGCTCTGGCCGCCGTACGGAAGAACGGCGCGCGCGTGGACGCCCTCATCCTCGACGGCTCCCACAACTGGCTGGACACGGCCCCCGTCCTCGGGCAGAGCGACTCCCCGGTCCCGCTGCCACCCGTGGTGCGCACCCTCGTCAGGGCGGACTCGGCGTGCGTGAGCGTGGCCGCGGCGTCGGTCCTCGCCAAGGTGGAGCGGGACGCGCTCATGGTGGAGCTCGACGCGGCGCACCCCGAGTACGGCTGGGCCTCGAACAAGGGCTACGGAAGCGCGGCCCACCGTGCCGCGCTCGCGGACCGGGGCGTGACACCGCAGCACCGGCGCAGCTGGAACCTGGGCGCGGGGTAGCGGAGGACACCGTGGGCCGCTCCCGTGCGTGGCTCCGGCCCGTACGACCCCGGGGTTCGGCGGGGACCTGTCGGGGGTGTGGCACCGGGGCCCCGGGCACCTGCTGCGTCCGGGACCATCCGCCCTGCACATCTCGCGCCGGGCTGTGGGCAGTGTCCCCTCCACTGCCCACAGTGGGAGCATGAGCGTGCATCCCGGCCCCGGTGGGGCACATCCTTTTCGCCAGAGCCGCCCCGCGGGGCAGGACCGTCCTCCCGAGGGCGGCCGTGGCGCGGACGGCACCGGTCGAACTCCCGCGCCCCCGACCCCCGTGCCGCCGACCCTCGGGCCCGAGGACACCGCCGCGCGGGACGAGGACGCAGGACGGCACCACCCGGGCACCGGCGGGACTCGCGCGAGCACCGGACGGGCCGGGGAGACCCTCATCGCCGGTCTGCTGGAACGTTCCGGGTGGACCGTGCGGGACCGCAACTGGCGACCGCGCGCGGGGACGGGAGCAGCGCGGGGAGAGCTGGACATCGTGGCGGAACGGCAGGGACAGGTGACCGTGTTCGAGGTCAAGACCCGCTCCGGCGGCGATTTCGGCCACCCGTGTGAAGCGGTGGGAGCGGACAAGCTCCGGCGCCTGCACGTCCTCGCCCGGACCTGGGCCCGAGAGCACGGCGAGGCACGCATCCCCACCGTGGACGTGGTCGCGGTGCACTGGCCGCGGGGCTCGTCCCCGCGGGTCGAGCACGTGGGCTCCCTCGGGTGGCTGTGAGGGAGGCCGTGCGCGCTCCGGGCCTTGACAGGACGCGTCATCCCCGGGGTCGTGACATCCACGCCACCCGACCACCACCCCGGTGCGCCGGGTCACATAGCGTCCGCTGACGGGCGCATTAGGCATTTCCCGGATCTCGTGCCACGGTACTTGCCGGATGACCGTGACGGGTCGATGATCGGGGGATCTGATGAGAAGCTCGGTGTGGCTGCCGAGATCGGTGCCGGCCGCCGCCCTCACGGCGGCGCTCTCCCTGTGCCTGGTGGCGTGCGGTCACGAACCCGAGCGGGCGGCGGACCGCCCGGCGACGCCGGCCGCATCCTCCGCCGATCCCGGTCTGCGCCCGGGGACCTTCCGGGCGAACCTGCCCAGCGGGGCGACCGTCCGCATCTCGATTCCCGCGCCCCGAGTTCCCGACGACTCCCTGGACCGGCTGCGGCACGACGCGCGAGTTGCCCGCGCCACGTACGCCACCGTGGAGATCGACAACCGCAAGGGCCGGTCCCCGGTGTCCGCGAGCCGGCTGATCCTCACTGCCCGGGACGGTGCCACCTACCAGCTCGAGCACGTCTCGCGTGCCGTCGAGAGGTGGCGTCCCCGCTCGGTCGAGGACGAGTACCGCGCACCCGACGGTGCCACCGTCACCGCGAGCACGGCCCGCGGTCTGCAGCGCCGGATCTCGGAGGCCGCCGATCACGCCGCGAAGGACGTTCCCGTCGGGGAACGGGGGCGCAATATTCTCGTGGGTGACATCACCCGGATCCCCGACAGTTTTGCGAGCCTGGAACTGGTCCCGCTCATCGGGGACCGGGAGGTCGCACCCGTGCGTGCGCGCTCGGAGGACCGGGGCGGGGGAACGGATGACGGCGGGTCCCCCTCGGCCGGGACGGACGGGAACCGCCCCGGCCGCAAGGACGACGCCGCGGGCGCGGACGACGCGTTGCACGGCGGCATTCCCTTGGCGCCCGTGCCCGAGGAGCCCCGTGCCACGCCGGAGTCGCCCGGGGATGCTCCTGTCGCCCCCGTCGATCCTGCGGATCCCGTGGCGCCCGGCCCAGCCGTGCCGGATCCCGTGGCGCCGGGGCCCGTGGTGCCGACCCCGGTGGTTCCTGTCGTCCCGGGTCCGGTGGTGCCGGGGCCCGTGGTGCCTGATCCTGTCGTTCCCGGGCCCGTGGTGCCGCCCCCGGTGGTGCCCGATCCGGTGGTACCGGATCCTGTGGTGCCGCCCCCGGTGGTACCGGATCCCGTGGTGCCGCCCCCGGTGGTACCGGATCCCGTGGTGCCGGTCCCCCCGGAGTCCGAGGTGACGGACCCCGGGGTGCCGGGCGCCGTCGGGTAGGGCGTACCGCCACACCCGTGCACCGGGTCTGCGTGTCGTGGCTCCTCCACAGTCGCCGCCGAGCCTGGTGTGGCTGCGGACGCGCGAGCACCGTGGTGGCATGACCTCCATTGCCGCACCGCAGTCCTCACCCGCCCGTTCCGGCCGTGCCCCGGTGAACGGATTCGCTCGCAGCCGGAGCGTGGCGCTCGTGGGTCTGGAGGGACACGTCGTGGACGTGGAGGTGGACATCGGGCAGTCCCTTCCGGGGTTCACCATCATCGGCCTGCCAGACCAGGCCGTGAACGAGTCCCGGGAGCGGATCCGCTCCGCAGCCCGCCGCGCCGGTGTTCCCCTGTCCCCGCGCAAGATCACCGTCAACCTCTCGCCCGCCACGCTGCCCAAGCGCGGCTCGCACTTCGACGTCGCGGTCGTGATGGCGGTGCTCGGTGCGCAGGGGGTGGTGCGGGTGCCCACGGACACGGTGTTCCTCGCCGAACTGGGCCTGGACGGTTCGCTGCGTCCCGTGCGGGGCGTGCTGCCCGCCGTCCTGGCCGCTGTGCGGGCCGGGTTCCCCCGGGTGGTGGTGGCGGCCGCCAACCGGCAGGAGGCCGCGCTGGTGTCCGGGGCCACCGTGAGCGCAGCCGAGCACCTGGCGGAGCTGCTGGTGGGATTCGGCGCGGACCCCGCGCTGCTGGCCCGTGCAGCGGCGTCGTCACGTCCCGCGGACCCTCACGGCAAGGCGTCCGCCGAGACCGGTGCGGGCCACGAGCCGGACCCGGACCTGCGGGACGTGGTGGGGCAGGTGGAGGGGCGCCAGGCGCTGGAGATCGCCGCGGCCGGTGGCCACCACCTGCTCATGGTGGGCCCGCCGGGTGCGGGCAAGACGATGCTCGCCGAGCGGCTGCCCGGCATCCTGCCGGACCTCGGGGACGAGGACTCCCTCGAGGTCACCTCGGTGCACTCCCTGCGCGGCGAGGCACCCTGCTCGGCCCTGGTGCGGCGTCCCCCGTTCCAGGCACCGCACCACAGCATCACCCTGCCGGCCCTGTGCGGAGGTGGCAGTGGAATGCCCCGTCCCGGGGCCATCTCCCTCGCTCACCGCGGTGTGCTGTTCCTGGACGAGGCGCCGGAGTTCGACCGGAGGGTCCTGGACGCCCTGCGGCAGCCGCTGGAGTCCGGGACCGTGACGATCGCCCGTGCCCAGTCGGTGGCCCACTACCCGGCCAGGTTCCAGCTGGTCCTGGCCGCCAATCCGTGCGCGTGCGGACACGCGGGAGGTGTCGGCCGGGCGTGCACCTGTACCGCGGTGCAGCGCCGTCGCTACTTCAGCAAGCTCTCGGGTCCCCTGCTGGACCGGGTGGATCTGCAGCTGCGGGTACCCGCCGTGACGTACCAGGAACTCAGCGCGCTGCACGGCGATCCTCCCGAGGACAGCGCAACGGTGGCCCGGCGGGTGGCACGTGCCAGGGATGCCCAGCGGGAGCGGCTGACCGGTTTCGGATGCCAGTCGAACAGCGCCGTGCCCGGTTCCCTGCTGCATCGCAGACTGTCCCCCGGAGCCCGGGCGGTCCAGCCGCTCAAGCGCGCCATGGACGAGAGGACGCTGACCGCCCGGGGATTCGTCAAGGTGCTGCGCGTGGCGTGGACCCTCGCGGATCTGTCCGGCGCCACGGTGCCCACACCGGAACACGTCCAGCTCGCGCTGTACTTCAAGACCACGGTCGCCGCGTGAGCCGCGACGAGCCGGCCGCTGCCGGTATGCACCGCGCGCTCGGACACGCGGACGGCGCGGCCGCCGTCCGGGCCTGTCGGGTGCGGCTGGCCCGCATCATCGAACCCAGCGACACGGCCGGACTCGTTCTGCTGGCCGCCCTGGGGCCGGAGGTGCTGTGGCGCAGCATCGAGGAGCTGAGCGCTCCCACGGCCACCCTGCAGTCGGTCTTGACGAAGGCGGCGCGTGAGCTGCTCCCCACCGCCAGGGTGCCGGACCTGCACACCCGGTTCGCCGCGTGGCGCTCCCGGCTCCCCGTTCCGGAGGCGGGCCTCGACGCCCGTCACGCCGAGCAGCTCGGCGCGTGGACGGTGGTTCCCGAGGACCCGGACTGGCCCTCGTCCCTCGCGGACCTCGGACTGCAGCAGCCCATCGTGATGTGGGGGCGGGGCGACCGGGCGCGTCTCGCGGACCTGCGGCGCAGCGTGGCTGTGGTGGGTTCCCGCAATGCCAGTGCCTACGGTGCGGCGGTCACCCGCGGGATCGCCCGGGAGCTGACGGCGGCGGGCTGGTGCGTGGTGTCCGGGGGAGCGTACGGGATCGACGCCGTCGCCCACACCGCGGCACTGCAGACGGGTCCCGAGCCGGGGGCCACTGCGGCCGTCCTGGCCTGCGGGGTGGACCGGTTCTACCCCGCGGCGAATGCGGAGCTGCTGGGGCGGATCTGCGAACGGGGCCTGGTGCTGAGCGAGGTGCCCCTGGGGTGCGCGCCCACCCGATACCGGTTCCTGCAGCGCAACCGCATCATTGCCGCCCTGACTGGCGCCACCGTGGTCACGGAGGCGGCCTGGCGATCCGGTGCGCTGAACACCGCCCGGCACGCCGCGGCCCTCTCCCGGGAGGTGGCCGCCGTGCCGGGGGACGTGCTCGTGGGCGGCTCCGCGGGGTGCCACCGGCTCATCAGGGACGACCACGCGGTGCTGGTGAGCAACGGCGGTGAGGTCCTCGAACTCGTGGAACCTCTGGGCAACGAGGCGACCGTCGAGCTCCGGGACGCGGCCCAGCGCGCCGTGCGGCGCCCGCACGACGCGCTCGATCCCGTGCTGCTCCGCGTCTTCGATGCTCTTCCCCTGCACGGCGACGCGGATCCCACCCAGGTGTGCAGGGTCTCCGGGTTGAGCCCGTCAGAGGTGCTCACGGGTCTCGCGACCCTGCGCGAGCGCGGCCTGGCGGTCGACTCGCTGCTCGGCTGGCGGCGGGTAGGCTCCCAGCATGGGCGAACGGAGCGAGGTCATACCGGCGCGCAGCGCTGACACCGCCTGCACCGCGGGGATTCATCACCGCACCCGAACCGCGGTGGGCGCCGCGGCGGCGTCGCCCGCTCCGCGTGGCACGACCGAGGAGCACGACGCGGTGGGGGACGGGGTGGGTGACGATGCCCTGCCCGGGCCCCTGGCGCGCTACGTCCCGGAATTCCGCGCGCACCTGGGTCTGGAGCGCTCCCGCAGCGAGCACACCGTGCGTTCGTACGTGGCCGACGTCCTGGACCTCTCGCACTGGATGCAGGAGAACGGGATCGACGCCCCGGACCTCCTGGACCGCGATGCCCTGCGCGGCTGGCTCGCCCGGCGTCACGAGCGAGGTCTCGCCCGCAGCTCGGTGTCCCGGGGAATTGCGGCCGTCCACACGTTCTTCCGGTGGGCCGTGGACACCCAGGGCCTGCGGCACGACCCCGCGGCCGGGCTGCGCGGCCCGCGCCCGGCCCGTCACCTGCCGGACGTGGTGGGTGCCGCCGCGCTGGGCGACATGCTGGACGGGCTCGCCGACCACGCGCTGGGGGAGCACGAGGAGAAGCGCGGTGCCGCGCTCGCGGCACGCGACTGGGCCCTCGTGGAACTGCTGTATGCCACGGGTGCCCGGATCGGCGAACTCGTGTCCCTGGATCGCGCGCACGTGGATCCCACCGACCACGTCCTCACCGTGACGGGCAAGGGGAACAAGCAGCGCAGGGTGCCCTACGGGGACCGGGCCGGCGAGGCACTCGCCCTGTGGGGCCACCGGCGCGCGGTGCTCGCCGGGGCCGACGCGGGGGACGCCGTGTTCGTGGGCGCCAGGGGCGCACGGATCGACGCACGGGTGGCCCGACGCGTGGTGGCCGCCGCACTGGGGAGCATCCCGGACACCAGCGCTCGGGGGCCCCACAGCCTGCGCCACAGTGCTGCCACGCACCTCCTGGACGGCGGCGCGGACCTGCGGACGGTCCAGGAGCTGCTGGGCCACGCCACCGTGGCCACCACCCAGATCTACACCCACGTCTCGGTGGAGCGGATCAGGCGTGCGTACTCCCAGGCGCACCCGCGCGCTTGACAAATCACCCGTGAGCAGTGCGCGGGTTGACCGTGGGGGGTGCCTGCTGGACAATGAGACCGAACGAGGGCATTCCCGCGGCCTCGAATCCGCGGGGCGTGCCCGGTCAGACCATTAAATTTCACATCGGCGCAGGGCGAGAGCCACCAGGCCCTCCGGGCAGGACGTTGGGGAAGACGTACCTACACGACGGAGGAGCAGGCTATGTCTTCACCCACCACGCGCGGAGTGCTGTACGTGCACTGCGCCCCGAGGGCGCTGTGCCCACACATCCAGTGGGCCCTGGAATCCGTGTCGCACCGGCGGACGGATCTGCAGTGGACCCCGCAGAACGCCGAGCCCGGATGCGTGCGGACCGAACTCGAATGGTCCGGTCGCGCCGGGACCGGCGCCCTGCTGGCCTCCGCCCTGCGCACCCTCGGGCGGGTTCGTTTCGAGGTGACGGAGAACGCCAGCCAGGGCAGCGACGGCTCCCGCTGGTCGTTCACCCCGGACCTCGGCATCTTCCACGCGACCACGGACGTGGCGGGGAACATCTGCGTGAGCGAGGACCGCATCCGTTACGCCTTCGAGGCATCCGGGGGGGACCACTCCGCGGTCGTGTCGGAACTGTCCCTCGCGCTGGGAGAGGCGTGGGACGAGGAACTGGAGCCCTTCCGCCACGCTGCCGAGGGTGCGCCCGTCCGGTGGTTGCACCGCGTGGGCTGAGTTCCCTCGTGCGGGCCGCGGCCCGTGCCGCTGCACACCCGTCCGCCGATCCGCTCCCGTTCTGAGCCGGTGCTGCGGGACCCCCTGATCGACGCAGCCCTCCGAATCCGTCGCGGAGCCGTTGGAACGTGGAAGAACCCCGGTTGACCGTCCGCGAGGGGGGTCCACCGGGGTTCTTCGTGTCCGGCCGTGGTCCGATCCGCCCCCGGCCGGTGGCCGCTGCCGCGGGACACGCGTTCCGGGACCGTACCGGCTCAGAAACGGGAGCCCGTCACAGGGACCGGAACGCCGCCACCGAGTTGTGCCCGCCGAACCCGAACGAGTTGGAGATGGCCACCATGTCCCCGGAGGGCAGCTCGCGGGCCGTGGTCACCACGTCGAGGTCGATCCGCGGATCCTGGTTCTCCAGGTTGATGGTGCAGGGGGCCACCCGTTCGGTGAGCGCCAGGACGGCCAGCACCCCCTCCACGGCTCCGGAACCGCCGAGCAGGTGACCGGTCATGGACTTGGTGGCGGAGACGGCCATCTCGTCCACGGCATCACCGAACGCGGCGCGCAGGGCCCCGGCCTCGGGCACGTCACCCACCGGAGTGGAGGTGGCGTGCGCATTCACGTGCTTGATCTCGGAGGGGGCGATGTCCCCGGAGACCATGGCCTCGCGCAGGGCCCGCGCCGGGCCGCCGTCCGCACCGGTGGCGGGGGCGGTGATGTGGTGGGCGTCGGCGCTGAGGCCGGCCCCCGCCAGTTCGGCGTAGATCCGCGCACCGCGGGCCCGGGCGTGCTCCTCGGACTCGAGGATCACGGCCCCGGCACCCTCACCCATGACGAAGCCGTCGCGGTCCACGTCGAAGGGGCGGGAGGCGCGCTCGGGCTCGTCGTTGCGGCGGGACAGCGCCTGCATGGAGTTGAACGCGGCAATGGTCATGGGATGGATCGCGCTCTCCGCGCCGCCCACGATCACCACGTCCGCCTTGCCCGAGCGGATGATGTTCAGGCCCTGGTAGAACGCCTCGGTGCCGGACGCGCACGCGGAGACCGGGGTGATGGCGCAGGCCCGGGCCTTGAACTCCATGCTCACGGAGGAGGCGTTGCCGTTGGGCATGAGCATGGGCACGGTCATGGGCTTGACGCGGCGCGGGCCCTTTTCGAGCAGGGTGTCCCACGCGTCGAGGAGGGTCCACACCCCGCCGATGCCGGTGCCGAAGGCCACGCCCAGGCGGGTGGGGTCCACCTCGTCGCTGCTGTCGGCGTCGCGCCCGGAGAAACCGGCATCCGTCCACGCCTCACGTGCAGCGGCCACGGACAGCTGCCCGGACGGGTCCAGCCGCTTGGCCTGCACCCGGGAGACGACGTCCTCCGCGGGTTTGGGGGACAGGGCACCGATGCGGACGGGGAGGTCGTACTTCTCGACCCAGTCCTGTTCGAGGGCGTGGACGCCCGAGACGCCCTTCAGGGCGTTCTTCCAGGTCTCCTGGACGTTCTCGCCGATGGGTGTGATGGCACCCAGTCCGGTGACCACTACTTTGCGGGACATGTTCTGCACTTCCTCGTGTCCGAAATCGCAGGTGTGCCAGGAGCCGCTGGGCGCGGTCCACCTGGTGTGACGGTGGTGGCGTGCTCCCGGGACCGGGAGCACGCCACCACCCGCCAGGGCATCAGGCCTGGGCGTTGTCGATGAAGTTGACGGCGTCCTCGACGGTCTTGAGGTTCTTGACCTCTTCGTCGGGAATGGTGACGTCGAACTTCTCCTCCGCGTTGACCACGATGGTCATCATGGAGATCGAGTCGATGTCGAGGTCCTCCGTGAAGGACTTGTCGAGCTGCACGGCCTCGGTCTCGAGGCCGGTCTCCTCGTTCACGATTTCTGCCAGACCGGCCAGGATCTCGTCTTTGCTCGCCATAATCGGCTTCCTTTCATCATGGTCGCGCAACGCGACCGTACTCAGTGACCACGGGGCTTCGGAAGAACCCCCGTGCGGGCCGCCCGATCACTCGGGCCGCTCCGTGGACAAGAGGTGTGCGGTCTAACCCTACGACACCCGCGGGGGAGGGTCAGGGCAGCAGCACCACTTGGGCGCCGTACACCAGACCGGCCCCGAAACCGATCTGCAGGGAGGGCTTCCCGGACAGTTCCGGGTGCTCCGCGAGCAGCCGGTGGGTGGCCAGGGGAATGGACGCGGCGGAGGTGTTCCCGGCCTCCGCGATGTCCCGGGCGACGAGCACCGAGTCGGGCAGCTTGAGCACCTTGGCCATCTGGTCGATGATGCGCATGTTCGCCTGGTGCGGGACGAAGGCGGCGAGGTCCTCCGGGGCCAGACCGGCCGCATCGAGGGCCTCCTGGGCCACGCGGGCGCCCTCCCACGACGCCCAGCGGAAGACCGTCTGCCCGTCCTGGCGCAGGGTGGGCCACATGGTGGCGTCCGGGGCCATCTCACCGGTCTCCGGGTCCACGAGGTCCTTGGCGAACGTGCGCTGCCCGCCGCGCTCGACCCTGCGGATGTCCGTGAGCGGGTGCGTCATCCGGATGGCATCCCACTTGGAACCGTCGGAGCCCCACACGGAGGGACCGATGCCGGGCACGTCCGACGGGCCGATGACCACCGCACCGGCGCCGTCGCCGAGCAGGAACGAGATGGAGCGCTCCGAGTTGTCGATGACGTCGGAGAGCTTCTCCACCCCGATGACCAGCACGTTGGTGGAGTCACCGGAACGGACGAGGGCGTCGGCCTGCGCCACGCCGTAGCAGTAGCCCGCGCACGCCGCAGAAATGTCGTAGGCGGCCGCCGGCGTGGCCCCGAGCCGGTCCGCGAGATTCGCGGCCAGGGAGGGGGTGAGGTACGGGAAGGTCACCGTGGACACGATGATGGTGCTCAGCTGCTCGCCGGTGATGCCGGCGTCCGAGAGCGCCTCACGGGCCGCGTGCTCGGCCATGTCCAGCACGGAGACGTCCGCGGGAGCGCGGTGCCGCGTGTGGATGCCCGTGCGCTTGACGATCCACTCGTCGGAGGACTCTATCCATTGGCAGACGTCGTCGTTCGTGACGATCTCGGAGGGGCGGTAGGCCCCGATGCCGAGAATCCGCGTGTGGGCGTTGGGAATGTTCTGTTTGATGGTCGCCACGGAAGGCCGACTCCTTACCTGGATGCAGATCTCAGCGGGCGTTGCGGGTGCGTGACCCTCTCAGTTCAGCGTACTCCGCACGCCCTGCAGGTCCTCGGGGGTGTTGACGGCCACGGCGGGCACACCCTTGAGACCGCGCTTGGCGAGTCCCACCAGCGTCCCGGCGGGGGGCAGCTCCACGACGCGGGTGACCTCCAGCTCCGCGAGCGTGGCCATGCAGGCGTCCCAGCGCACCGGGCGGCACACCTGTTCCACGAGCGATTCCAGGACCGCGCCGCCGCTCGTCAGCCGCGAGCCGTCGAAGTTGGTGAGCAGGGGCTGCACCGGGTCCCGCGGGGACAGCTGCGGCACAAGCTCGCGCAACGGCTGCAGCGCGGGCGCCATGTGCTCGGTGTGGAAGGCGCCGGCCACCTTGAGCTGCACGACCTTGGCGCGGGCCGGTGGGTTCTCGGCGAGGGCGGCCAGCTGCTCGAGCGTTCCAGCGGCGACCACCTGGCCGCCGCCGTTGGCGTTCGCCGCGGTGGCACCCACCGCTGCGACGGCCGCGGCGACGTCGTCCGGCGTGCCGCCCAGGATCGCCGCCATGCCCGTGGGGGTGGCCGCGGCGGCGCGGGCCATCTCCGTGGCACGGACCCGCACGAAGCGCATGGCTTCGGCCTCGCTCAGCACACCCGAGAGCGCGGCGGCCGTGATCTCCCCGACCGAGTGGCCGGCGAAGACCACGTCGGAGCGTCCCTCCAGCTGCGGTGCGAGGAGCCTGCCGGCGACCAGGCCCGCGGCCACGATGAGCGGCTGGGCCACCGCGGTGTCCTTGATGGTCTCCTCGTCGGCCTCGGTGCCGTGGTGCACGAGGTCCAGCCCGGCGGCGTCCGACAGCCGCGCGAGGTGCTCCGGCACCCCGTCGACGTCCATCCACTGGGTGAGGAATCCTGGTTTCTGTGACCCCTGACCGGGGCAGACGACTGCAATCACCTGTACATTCCACCAAGTGCGAGCGGTGCAGGGGGTTAGCGGGAGCCACCAAGCCGGTGGATGCAGTTTGTGGCTTCCCTACAAGAGCATGTCATGCGTCCCGGTGCAGCCTGCCCGCGAGGATCGCGCAGTGCAGGACGAACGCGTCGCGGGGCAGCAGCGGATCCCACCCCGTGATGTCACTGACGCGGCGCAGCCGGTACCGCACGGTGTTGGCGTGCACGAACAGTTCGCGCGCCGTGGCCTCGAGCGAGTGCCCCACACTGAGGTAGGTGGTGAGGGTGTCCACCAGTCCGGTGGAGGACGCGGACAGCGGTTCCCACACGGCGTCGACCATGGCGCTGAGTGCCAGTGGATCCCCGTTGACGGCCCGCTCGGGCCACAGGTCCTCCGAGGGCGTGGGGCGAGGCGCCCGGGGCCACGCCGACGCCGCCCGCAGCCCCGCGTTGGCCCGGTCCGCCGAGTGCTTGGCCTCGAACACGGAGTCGACCGGGGGGCCGTGGACCACGGGTCCGTCCCCGAAGACGGCCGCGAGTCTGCCCAGTGACCGCGTCTGGTCCCTGAGGCCCCCGAGCACGAGGACGAGCCGGTCCGTCTGGATGGCCACGAGGCACTCGGCCGCGTGCCGCTCGACCGCCCTCCGGATGCGTTCCACGCCGGCCGGTCCGGTGGTGGCGGGCGCGCGCCCCACCATCACGGTCACGTCCGCCTGGTCCGTCCACCCCAGCGCGGACACCCGTGAGCGCAGGGAGTCCGAGTGGTCACCGCGCAGGATCCCGTCCACCACCAGGGACTCCAGCCGCGCGTCCCACGAACCGCGGTTCTCGGCGGCCTTGGCGTAGACGTCCGCCGCCGCGAACGCGACTTCCCGGGAGAACCGCAGGACGGCCTCGCGCAGGGCCACCTCGTCGTTGTGCTGGGCCAGTTCCGGGACCTTCTCCTCCACCACGTCCACCACGATGCGCAGCACCTGCAGCGCGTTCTGCAGCGTGATGGACCGGGTGAGTTCCGTGGGAGCCTGTCCGAAGATCTCGGTGAGCACCCACACCGGTTCCTGGGGGTTCTCGTACCAGCGCACGAAGGAGGCGATGCCGCGCTGGGCGAGCAGTCCCAGTTCGGAGCGCTCGTCGGGGCGCAGCTCGTCGAACCACGGCAGGGACGTCCCCAGCCGCTGCACCGCCACCGTGGAGACCTGCCCGAGATTGGCCCTGAGGTGCTCCAGCGTCCTGGGGTGCGGGGTGCCCTGCTGCCGGCTGCGCAGCGGCCAGGTCACCCGGCGCGTGGAGCGTGCTTTGCGGGGTGGGGACCCGGAGGCGTCGGTGGGCATGAGTCGAGGGTAGTCGATGGGCGCCGAGCCGTTCGGGGGCGGCCGCCGGCACCCGCGCGGCTCCCGTGCCGTGACGACGCCGCCCCCGCGCCTCGAAAAACGCCACCTTTAACTCATCTGACGACACGATCCCCGCAACTCCCTGGAATTCAGGGTGTTGCGGGGATCGCTGGAACCCGCCTGGGGTGCGGGCCGGTGCGGACGCGGCGTCAGGCGTCGCCCCCCGCGTTGCCGGAGCGCCCGGCTGCGGGGTTGGCCAGGTCGTACCGGGTGAGTGCCTCCGCAGGGGCGGACCAGTCGATCTCACCGCGCTTGGCGAGCATCTCCAGGGTGCGGACCACCATGGAGTGCGCGTCGATGGTGAAGAACCGGCGGGCGCCGGCGCGGGTGTCGGCGAAGCCGAACCCGTCCGCACCCAGGGACGCCCAGTCGTTCGGCACGTACTGGCGCACGGAGTCCGGCAGCTGGGAGGCGTAGTCGCTGGTGGCGACCACGGGGCCGGTGGCGCCGGCCAGCGCCTGCGTGATGTACGGCGTGCGGGCGCCGGCCTCGGGATTCATGAAGGCGTCCTGCTCGGCGGCCATGGCGTCCCGGCGCAGGTTCGTCCACGAGGTCACCGACCACACGTCCGCGGAGACGCCCCACTCCTCGGCCAGGATCCGCTGGGCCTCCAGGGCCCAGGGCACACCCACGCCCGAGGCCAGCAGCTGGGCACGGGGGCCCTCGGCCTCGGCGGGCTTGAGCAGGTAGATGCCGTTGACGATCCCGTCCACGTCCACGTTCTCCGGCTCCGCCGGCTGGTGGATCGGCTCGTTGTACACCGTGAGGTAGTACATCACGTTGTGGTCCTCGTCCCCGGTGCCGTACATGTGCTCGATGCCGCGCTTGACGATGTGCGCGATCTCGTAGCCGTAGGCGGGGTCGTAGTGGATCACGGCGGGGTTGGTGGCCGCCAGCAGGGGGGAGTGCCCGTCCGCGTGCTGCAGGCCCTCACCGGTCAGCGTGGTGCGCCCGGCGGTGGCGCCGATCACGAAACCACGGGCCATCTGGTCCGCGGCCGCCCAGAACTCGTCGCCGGTGCGCTGGAACCCGAACATCGAGTAGAAGATGTAGACCGGGACCATGGTCTCGCCGTGCGTGGCGTAGGAGGTGCCCGCCGCGGTGAACGCCGCGGTGGCGCCGGCCTCGTTGATCCCGGGGTGCAGGATCACGCCCTGTGCGGACTCCTTGTACGCGAGCATGAGCTCGCGGTCCACGGAGAGGTAGTTCTGCCCGTTCGGGTTGTAGATCTTGGACGTCGGGAAGAACGAGTCCATGCCGAACGTGCGGGCCTCGTCCGGCACGATCGGCACGATCCGGTGCCCGAAGTCCTTCTCCCGCATCAGGTCCTTGAGGATGCGCACGAAGGCCATGGTGGTGGCGGCCAGCTGCTTGCCCGAGCCCTTCTTGCCGGACGCGTAGGCCCGGTCCGAGGGCAGGGTGATCTCCTTCTGGGCGTGCGGCCGGTCCGGGACGAACCCGCCGAGCTCCTTGCGGCGCTCGAGGAGGTACTTGATCTCGGGGGAGTCCGGGCCCGGGTGGTAGTAGGGCGCGTTGTAGAGGTCCGACTCCAGCTGCTCGTCCGTGATCGGGATGCGCAGGTGGTCGCGGAAGGCCTTCAGGTCCTCCAGGGTGAGCTTCTTCATCTGGTGGGTGGCGTTGCGGGCCTCGAAGTGCGGGCCGAGGCCGTAGCCCTTGATGCCCTGCGCCAGGATCACGGTGGGCTGGCCCTTGTGCTCCAGGGCGGCCTTGTACGCCGCGTAGACCTTGTTGTAGTCGTGCGCCCCGCGCTTGAGGTTCCAGATCTGCTCGTCCGTGTAGTCGGCGACCAGTTCCTTGGTGGCCGCGGAGCGGGCGAAGAAGTGGTCCCGGACGAACCCGCCGGACTCGGCCTTGAACGTCTGGTAGTCGCCGTCCAGCGTCTCGTTCATGATCCGCACCAGCTCACCGGTGTGATCGGCCTCGAGCAGGGCATCCCACTCGCGGCCCCACACGACCTTGATCACGTTCCACCCGGCACCGCGGAAGAACGCCTCGAGCTCCTGGATGATCTTGCCGTTGCCGCGCACCGGGCCGTCCAGGCGCTGCAGGTTGCAGTTGACCACGAACGTGAGGTTGTCCAGCTTGTCGTTGGCGGCGAGCTGGAGGGCACCGCGCGATTCGGGCTCGTCCATCTCGCCGTCGCCCAGGAACGCCCACACGTGCTGGTCCGAGGTGTCCTTGACGCCGCGGTTGTGCAGGTAGCGGTTGAACTGGGCCTGGTAGATCGCGTTCATGGGGCCGATGCCCATGGAGACCGTGGGGAACTGCCAGAAGTCGGGCAGGGAGCGCGGGTGCGGGTAGGACGGCAGGCCGTCGGGTGCCGCGGTCTTCTCCTGACGGAACCCGTCCAGCTGCTCCTCGGTCAGCCGACCCTCGAGGTAGGCGCGCGCGTAGTTGCCGGGGGAGGAGTGTCCCTGGAAGAACACCTGGTCCCCGCCACCGGGGTGCTCCGGACCGCGGAAGAAGTGGTTGAGGCCCACTTCGTACAGGGTGGCCACGCCGGCGTAGGACGAGATGTGGCCGCCCACGCCCACCTCGGGGCGCTGCGCGCGGTGGACCATCACGGCGGCGTTCCAGCGCAGGAACGCGCGGTAGCGACGCTCGATCTCCTCGTCGCCGGGGAACTCGGGCTCCTGGTCCACGGGGATCGTGTTGACGTAGTCCGAGGTGGTGACCATCGGGACACCCACGGAGTGCGTGCCCGCGTGCTGCAGCAGCGCGCGCATCACGTACTGCGCGCGCTCGGTGCCCTGCGCCTGGATCAAGGCGTCGAAGGACTCGATCCACTCCTGGGTCTCCTGCGCGTCCGCGTCCTGGAGATTGTTGGTCAACCCGCTCAAAATGTGGTGATTGCTGTCAGAAGACACGTGAACCTCTCTGTCGTCAGCTCCGTGTCGCGGGATCCCCGGTGTCGGAGCGGTGTGTCAGTCGGCGGGTGGCGGAGCGCGTCCGTGACCCGTCGTCCGTTCATGGTGTCACAGGCTGCGGTCCGGGGGGGTCGTGGGAACACCGTTTCCCCCGTCACACCCGGGCGGGGGGCAGCTGTCACACGCCATCGCTTTGGCCACGGAGCCCACCCCGTGGCTTGAACGAGCGGCTGATCCGGTGTTGTCTTTATTACGCACCGTCGACTGTCCTGTCACGGTGAGCACGGGTCCGGTCCGCCGTTCGGCGGGTCACCGGCCCACGCGACACAGCTGAGAAGGAGAGACACGGTGAGCGAGGCGAAAGCCCCCGAGGAGAGCATTTCGGTGCAGCTGGAGCTCAAGGACGGCGACTACGTCCAGGAGTTCGGCTACGACGACGACGTCGACGCTGATCTGAGGGAGCGGATCGAGAAGGCCATCG
Source organism: Kocuria tytonis (assembly GCF_003226895.2). Lineage (GTDB taxonomy): Bacteria > Actinomycetota > Actinomycetes > Actinomycetales > Micrococcaceae > Kocuria > Kocuria tytonis. The sequence goes on along the minus strand of NZ_PNJG02000001.1, from coordinate 598,143 downwards.
GCTCCGAGCTCTTCGACGAGGACGCCCAGGAGGTCGTCGACGCCGTGGTCCTGTGGTGGCGTGACGGGGACGGTGACCTCGTGGACGAGCTGGTGGACGTGCAGACCACCCTCGACGAAGGTGGTGTGGTCTGGCTGCTCACCCCGAAGGCGGGGCAGGAGGACCACGTGTCCCCGGCCGACATCCAGGACGCGGCATCCACGGCGGGTCTGCACGTCACGAGTGCCGCACGGGTGTCCTCGAACTGGTCCGTGTCCCGGCTGGCCCCGAAGCGCAACTTCTGAGCGTGCTGACGGCAACGCCGCGCCCGCGGCGGGAAAGGTCCCCATGACATCGGTCGGATCCGAAGCACCCGAGTTCGAGCTGCCCAACCGGGACGGCGAGGCCCGGAGCCTGTCCCGCTACCGTGGCGCGCCCGTGGTCCTGGTCTTCTTCCCCTTCGCGTTCTCGCCCGTCTGCACGGACGAGCTGTGCCACCTGCAGGACCACGCGGAGACGTTCGAGGAGTTCGGCGCCACGGTCCTGTGCATCTCCACCGACAGCCACTACGCGCTGGACGCCTTCGCGCGGCAGGAGTCCTACGACTTCGAGATGCTGTCCGACCACTGGCCGCACGGGGACGTGGCACGTGCCTACGGGGTGTTCGACGAGGCGAGCGGCTGCGCACGGCGGCACACCGTCACGGTGGACGCCCACGGCGTCGTCCGGGACGTGAGCGCGGACGACATGACCCAGCCGCGGCAGTGGGAACGGCTGCACCACGTCCTCGCGAACCTGCCCCGGTCCTGAGATGGCACTGCGTGCGATTCCCGTGGGGTACGGCGCCCCGGTGGACGAGAGCCTGTTCCCGGATCCTGACGCCCTGGACGCGGAGCAGGGTCTCGCCGCGGCCTTCGAACTGCTGGTGGGGCGGCGCATCGCGGTGCTCACCGGCGCCGGGGTGAGCACGTCCTCCGGGATACCGGACTACCGCGGGCCGGGAGCGAAACCCCGCACCCCCATGACCTACCAGGAGTTCATGGCCAGCGTGGCCAACCGCCGCCACTACTGGGCGCGCAACCAGTACGGCTGGCGCTTCGTGGCGCGCGCCCAGCCGTCCGCCGCCCACCTCGCCCTGGCCGGGATGGAGGCATCGGGCCGGGTGGACGGCATCGTCACCCAGAACATCGACCGGCTGCACCAGAAGGCCGGGTCCCTGGCCGTCGTGGACCTGCACGGGACGTACGCGTGGGTGGTGTGCATGTCCTGCGGCTCCCGGTTCCCCCGGGAGGAGGTCTCGCGCTACCTGGACGAGCTCAATCCCGGGTTCTACGACGGCATGACCTCGGAGGCGGACGTCGAGTTCGCCCCGGACGCGGATGCCACCGTGGAGCACACCAGTGGTTTTCGCGTGTGGGACTGCCCGGTGTGCCAGGGGATCCTCAAACCGGACGTGGTGTTCTTCGGCGAGAGCGCGGACGCGCAGAACGTGGCACTTGCCCGGCGCATGGTGAACCACGCGGGTGCCCTCCTGGTGGCCGGCAGCTCCCTCACCGTGAACAGCGGCCGCAGGTTCGTGCGGCAGGCGGTGCGGGAGGACAAGCCCGTGGTGATCGTCAACCACGGCGTCACGGGCTCGGACTCGCTGGCGTCCGTCAAGGTGGACGCGTCCGTGGGCGAGTTCCTCACGGATCTCGGCCGGCTTCTCGGCGGGTGAAGAACGTGCTTGCCCCGGGCGGGACGAGCGCTTAGAATCTGAGTACGAGACCCCGAGGGTCTGCGGAGGGGAAGCCGCGGACGCACCGGGGTCTCGTTTCATGTCCGCCTCGTTTCACGTCCGTCCCATTTGAGGTCCGGAGACTCTCGGGCGCATCCCCGGTCCCGCGAGGCCCCCGACGACGGCGGACCGGTCCTTGTGGGGGCGGGCGCACCGGGAAGCCCACACGACGCGCGAGGGCCCCGTCTCCTCCCGGAAACGGGGCCCTCGTACGGTGCCGACCGGATCAGTCGATGGGGTCGATCACGGGTTTGGCCGCCTGGGCGTCCCGGCACTGCTGGGCCCACAGTGCGGCCCCCACGATGCCCGCGTTGTTGCGCAGCGCGGCGATCTCCACGGGGGTCCGCAGCTCGAGGTAGGGCAGGAACTTCTCGGAGTTCTTGGACACACCGCCGCCGATCACGAACAGGGAAGGGGAGAAGAGGAACTCCACGTGCGAGAAGTAGCGCTGCAGCCGCTTCGTGGCCCACTTCTTCCACGGCAGCTGCTCGCGCTCACGCGCCGCGGCGGAGGCTCGCGTCTCGGCGTCGTGGCCGTCGATCTCGAGGTGGCCGAGCTCGGCGTTGGGCACCAGCTGCCCGTTGAGGATCATGGCCGAGCCGATGCCCGTTCCGAGGGTGATCACCATGACCAGACCCTCCTTGCCCTTGCCGGCGCCGTAGTGGGCCTCGGCCAGACCGGCGCCGTCGGCGTCGTTGAGCGCCTCCACCTCGCGCCCCAGGGTCTCGGTCATCAGCGCGTCCACGTCGGTGTTGATCCACGACTTGTCCACGTTCGCCGCGGACAGGGCCACACCGTTCTTGATGATGGCGGGGAACACGATGCCCACGTGGCTGTCCGGCGCGGGCGCCTCCGGACGCGACTGCAGCTCGTCCACGATCTGCCGGACCACGTTCGCCACCGCCTGCGGCGTGGCGGGCTGCGGAGTGGGGATGCGGAACCGCTCGCCCACGAGCTGGCCGGTGGTGAGATCCACGATCCCGCCCTTGGTGCCGGTACCACCTATGTCGATTCCAATGCCGCACTGCGAGACGACACCCTGCGGAGTACCTGAGCTCATGAACGGTCCCTTCGGTTCACGGTCTGATGCTGTGGCGGGGCGGTGAGCGGTCCCGCCCCGCCCCCTGCGCTCGAGTTTACGGGAGGGTGAGGATCTCCACGCCGTCGTCGGTCACGACCATGGTGTGCTCGAACTGCGCGGTGCGCATGCGGTCGTGGGTGGTGATGGTCCAGTCGTCGTCCCACTGGTCCCAGGCGATGGACCCGAGGGTGAGCATGGGCTCGATGGTGAAGATCATCCCGGGCACCATCTCGGTGCTGTAGGACGGGGCGGCGTCGTAGTGCGGCACGATCAGACCCGTGTGGAACTCCCGGCCCACGCCGTGGCCCGTGAAGTCGCGGACCACGCCGTAGCCGAAGCGCTGGGCGTACTTCTCGATGACGCGCCCGATCACGTTGATCTCGCGCCCCGGGCGCACCGCCTTGATGGCCCGGTTGGTGGCCTCCAGGGTGCGCTCCACGAGCAGCCGGGAGTCCTCGTCCACGTCACCCACCAGGAACATGGCGTTGGTGTCCCCGTGCATGCCGTTCTTGTAGGCGGTGACGTCCAGGTTGATGATGTCCCCGTCCTCCAGCACCGTCGAATCGGGGATGCCGTGGCAGATGACCTCGTTGAGGGAGCTGCAGATGGACTTGGGGAACCCGCGGTACTCCAGGCAGGACGGGTAGGCGCCGTGATCGCACATGTACTCGTGGGCAATGCGGTCGAGCTCGTCGGTGGTCACACCCGGCACGGCCGCCGCGCCCGCCTCCTGAAGGGCGCGGGCGGCGATCCGACCGGCTTCCCGCACCAGTTCGATCTCCTCGGGCGTGTAGACGTTGGAGCCCCTGCCCTCGTCCGGTTCCGTGCGCCCCACGTACTCCGGGCGCTCGATGCCGCGCGGAACGGGCCGCAGCGGTGTGAGGGCACCGGAGCGCAGGGCGCCGATCGGGGCGGTGGATCCGGGTGCTGGTGCGAGATTGTGGCTGGTCACGATGGGTCATTGCCTCCTGCGGTGGTCACGCGGTGGCGTCCAGGGGCGTCGTGACGCTCCGGGCACCTGCTTCACCAACTAGCCTAAGCCTTGGACCCGGGCTCGTTCCGTCCGGGACGTTCGCGAGCCCGCGGACCCGCGGGCAGACGGCGCAGCACGCCGGAGAGTGAGGAATCACATGGCCGAGTACTGGTACAACCTCTACACCAAGCAGGTCGAGGAAGGCCCCAAGGACGACTACCGCAAGCTCATGGGTCCCTACGCCACGCGCGAGGACGCGGCCCGCGCCCTCGAGCACGCCGCGGAGAACACCAAGCGGTGGGACGACGAGGACGCCGCCTTCAAGGGCGAGTGACCCTGCCGGGGTGCGGGCGGCGTCGTACGCCCGTACTGCCGGGACCCGGGCCCCGTGCGGACGGCCCCGTCAGCCGCGGTAGGAGTGCTCCTCGGCGGGGAAGGCCCCCGAGCGGACGTCCGCGACGTAGGCGGAGACGGCATCCCCCGCGACCTCCGCGAGCTGCGCGTACTGCTTCACGAAACGCGGCATGGTGCCGGCGCGCAGCCCGAGCATGTCCTGCCACACGAGCACCTGGCCGGTGGTGACGTTCCCGGCCCCGATGCCCACCGTGGGGATGTCCAGGGCGCTCTCCACAGCGGCCGCGGCGTCCGCGGAGACCATTTCCAGGACGACGGCGAAGCACCCGGCGGCCTGCACCGCGCGGGCGTCCCGCAGCAGCTGCTCGGCGGCCTCACCCCGGCCCTGGATGCGGAAACCGCCCAGCGCGTGCTCGGACTGCGGGGTGAACCCCACGTGGCCCATGACCGGGATGCCGGCGCGGACCACGGCGGCGACGTGCTCCGCGAGCGCCTCGCCCCCCTCGAGCTTCACGGCGTGGGCGCCGGTCCGCTTCATGATGTGCGCGGCACTGTGGACGGCCTGGGTGGGGGACTCCTCGTACGAGCCGAACGGGAGGTCCACGACCACCAGTGGGCGCTGCGCCCCGCGGACCACCGCGGCGGCGAAGACCGCCATGTCGTCGAGCGTCACGGGCAGGGTGGAGTCGTGGCCCAGCACGGTGTTGCCCAGGGAGTCGCCCACCAGCAGGACGTCCACGCCCGCGCGGTCGAAGATGCCGGCGGTCAGCACGTCGTAGCTCGTGAGCATGGAGAACTTCTCCCCGGCGGCCTTGGCGCGCTGCAGGTGCACCGTGCGCACGCGCTTGACGTCCTGGAGTGCGGGGGCTGCCGACGCTGCGGACCGGGAATCGCTCATGGCCCCAGGATAACGGTCCGTCCCGCGGCCGTGGGGCCGCGGCAGCGGGGCCGTGCGCACGGGAGCGGCGCCCTGCGGTGCGGCGTCCGTGCACGCGCGGCAGCGCCGGCGAGTCCCGATACAGTGGAGCAGTGCCGGGCCCGGGCTTCGTGCTCGCGTGTCGTGGCCGTGAACCGCTGTGCAGCACCCCCAGGAATCCGAGGTGGACCCATGGACCGTCAGCAGGAATTCGTTCTCCGCACCATCGAGGACCGCGACGTGCGCTTCGTGCGGCTCTGGTTCACGGACGTGGTGGGGACCCTGAAGTCCATCGCCCTGGCACCGGCCGAGGTGGAGGCGGCGTTCGAGGAGGGTCTCGGCTTCGACGGGTCCTCCATCGAGGGGCTCTCCCGCGTCTTCGAGTCCGACATGCTGCTGCAGCCGGACCCCTCCACGTTCCAGCTGCTGCCGTGGCGCGGCGAGGCGGAACCCACGTCCCGGATGTTCTGCGACCTCAAGACCCCGGACGGCGAACCGTCCGCCGCGGATCCGCGCGGTGTGCTCAAGCGGGTGCTCGCCAAGGCCTCGGACATGGGGTTCACGTGCTACACCGCCCCGGAGGTCGAGTTCTACCTGCTGCGCTCCTCCGAGCTGGACCCCCGCACCGGCGAACCGGTGCCCGTGGACCACGAGGGGTACTTCGACCACGTCCCCGGCGGCGTGGTCCAGGACTTCCGGCGCCGCGCAGTCAGCATGCTTGAGGCGGTGGGGATCTCCGTGGAGTTCTCCCACCACGAGGCGGGGCCGGGGCAGAACGAGATCGACCTGCGCTACGCGGACGCGCTGCAGACGGCGGACAACATCATGACGTTCCGCACCGTGATCCGCGAGGTGGCGCTGTCCCAGGGGATCTACGCGACCTTCATGCCCAAGCCGTTCTCCCGCCATCCTGGGTCCGGGATGCACACGCACTTCTCCCTGTTCGAGGGGGACACCAATGCGTTCTACGAGGCCGGCGCGGAGTTCCGGCTCTCGGACACCGGGCGCCACTTCATCGCGGGGCTGCTGCACCACGCCCCGGAGTTCACGTCCGTGACCAACCAGTTCGTGAACTCCTACAAGCGGCTGTGGGCCGGGGACGAGGCGCCGTCCTACATGTCCTGGGGCCACAACAACCGCTCCGCCCTGGTGCGCGTTCCCCTCTACAAGCCGGACAAGGTGCAGTCCTCCCGGATCGAGTACCGCGGCATCGACTCCGCCACCAACCCGTACCTCTCCTACGCGGCGCTGATCGGGGCGGGCCTGAAGGGGATCGAGAACGAGTACGAGCTGCCGCCCGTGGAGATGGACGACGTCTTCTCCATGAGCAGCGCGGAGCGCCGCGCCGTGGGCCACCAGCCGCTGCCGTCCAGCCTGCACGACGCCATCGGGCTGACCGAGGAGTCCGAGTTCATGGCGGAGCTGCTGGGGGAGCAGGTCTTCGAGTACTTCCTGCGCAACAAGCGCCGCGACTGGGACCACTACCGCCAGGAGGTCTCCCCGTACGAGCTGCGCACCAACCTGGGCATCCTGTAGGGGCGCCCGGTGAGCGCACGGCAGCGGGACACCACGGGGACCACCGCGAAGGAACGGGCCGAGAAGGTCAGCACCAAGGAACTGATCGGCGTCGGGTTCGCGGACGTCACCAATGCGCGGCGCTGGCTGGGCTTCCCGGAACTGGACTCCGTTCAGCTGCCCGCCGTGCTCGAGGGACTCGGCCACGCGGCGTCGCCGGACGTGGCGCTGCAGCTCATCGTGCGGCTCGTCGAGCAGCACCCGGAGCTCGTCCGCCGGGTGAACGGGGACCCGGCGGACGCCGAGACGATGTTCCGGCTGCTGGGTGCCTCGGAGGCCCTGGGCGAGTTCCTGCTGCGCGCCCCCGAGAACCTGGACCTGCTGGACATCCGCCCCGAGGACCGGCCCGGTGCGGAGCAGCCGGCCGCGCTGCGTCGTGCGCTGCTGGAGTCCGTGGGCGCGGACGCGGACGCTGAGACCCCCGTGGCCGCCGTGACGGGACCGGAGGCGCAGAAGGCGCTGCGGGTGGCCTACCGCCGCGGGCTCGCCCGGGTGGCCATCCGTGACGTGGGGGCGGTGGACCCTGTGGAGTACGTGCCCGCCGTGGGCCGGCAGCTCGCGGATCTCGCGGGTGCCGCGCTGGAGGCCGGCCTGGCCGTGGCGCGCGCCCAGGCTCACGAGCGCTGGGCCCCGGAGGTGGTGGACCAGGTGCGGCTGGCCGTGATCGGCATGGGCAAGTGCGGGGCGCGCGAGCTGAACTACATCTCGGACGTGGACGTGGTCTACGTGATGGAGACCCGCGCCGCGGAATCCGGGGAGACACCGGACGAGAACACCGCGACCGAGATCGCCACGGAGCTCGCGCACGTGCTCGCGCAGACCATGATGGCCACCGGTCCGGAGCCCGCGCTGTGGGAGGTGGACGCGAACCTGCGCCCCGAGGGCAAGGACGGCCCGCTGGTGCGCACACTGGACTCCCACGTGCGCTACTACCAGCGCTGGGCGAAGTCGTGGGAGTTCCAGGCGCTGCTCAAGGCGCGCTGCGTGGCCGGGGACGGGGAGCTGGGAGAACGCTACGAGGCGGCGATCGCCCCGTTCGTCTGGTCCTCCGCCGAGCGCGAGGGTTTCGTGGAGTCCGTGCAGGCCATGCGCCGCAGGGTGACCGAGAACATCCCCGAGGCGGACCGGGATCGCCAGATCAAGCTGGGTCCCGGTGGGCTGCGGGACGTGGAGTTCACGGTGCAGCTGCTGCAGCTCGTGCACGGGCGCGGTGACGAGACCGTGCGCACCCGCGCCACCACCGACTCGCTCACGGCGCTGTCCTCCGCCGGGTACATCGGGCGCAAGGACGCCGAGGAGTTCGGCCGCAACTACCGGTGGCTGCGCCTGCTGGAACACCGCATCCAGCTGTTCCGGCTGCGCCGCACGCACCTCATGCCGCGGGACGAGCGTGAACTGTCCGTGGTCGCACGATCCATCGACGGCGCCACGGAGGGCACCCACCCCACCGCGAAGAAGCTCGCGGAGGAGTGGACCGCGGTCCGGCGGACCGTGCGCTCCATGCACGAGCGGATCTTCTACCGCCCCATGCTCGCCGCGCTGGCCAACGCCCCGGCGGACACCACCCTGACCACGGACTCCGCGCGGGACCGGCTGGCCGCTCTCGGCTACCAGGACACCCGGGCCGCCATGCGGCACATCGAGGCGCTCTCCCGCGGCGTGAGCCGGCGCGCCGAGATCCTGCGCACGCTGCTGCCCGTGCTGCTCGGGTGGCTGGCCGAGGGCGTGGACCCGGACGCCGGTCTACTCAACCTGCGCCGGGTGTGCGAGTCCCTGGGCAGCTCACCCTGGTTCCTCCGGCTGCTGCGGGACTCGAACGCGGCGGCCGAGCGGCTGTGCCACGTCCTCTCGAGCTCCCGCTACGTCTCCGACCTGCTGGAGGTGTCCCCGGAGGCCACGGCCTGGCTCGGGGACGACTCCATGCTGGCCACGCGCGGCCTGGAGGATCTCGGCGTCGAGATGCGCTCGCAGCTCACCCGCCACCGGGACCCCGACGACGCCATCCGGGCCATCCGCCAGATCCGACGGCGCGAGCAGCTGCGGATCGCGCTCGCCGACACGAGCGGCCTGGCCGACGTGGAGACCACGGTGTCGGGGCTCTCGGACGTGGACCAGGCGACCGTGATGGCGGCGCTGCACCTCGCGCAGAAGGAGTACGAGTCCGAGCACGACGGTGCGCTGCCTGCACAGGTCCTGGTCATCGCGATGGGACGCCAGGGCGGCCGGGAGATCGGCTTCGGCTCGGACGCGGACGTGATGTACGCCTACGAGCCCGCCGAGGGCGCGGCCGCCGGGGACGCCCAGGCGGCCGCCGAGGCCGTGCTGAACCGCATGGTCAAGCTGCTCAAGCAGCCGTGCACGCCGCCCATCCAGGCCGAGCGCGTGCTCGAGATCGACAACGACCTGCGACCCGAGGGGCGCTCGGGCGCCAAGGTGCGTTCGGTGGCCTCCTACGCCGAGTACTACGAGCGCTGGGGTGAGACGTGGGAGTTCCAGGCGCTTACGCGCGCCCGGTTCATGGCGGGTTCCGAGGACGTCGCTCAGGCCTTCTTCCGCGTGGCGGACCGGCACCGGTACCCGGCGGAGTTCACGGATCGCCAGCTCGTGGACATCCGCCGGATGAAGGCCCGCGTGGAGAGCGAGCGGATGCCGCGCGGTGCGGACCCGCTGCGACAGGTGAAGCTGGGCCGAGGTGGTCTCTCGGACGTGGAGTGGCTCGTGCAGCTGCTGCAGCTGCAGCACGGCCACGAGATCCCCGAGCTGCGCACCACGTCCACGCTGCCCACGCTGCACGCGGCGGTCGCCGCGGAGCTCGTGGGGCCCGAGGACGCCTCCGTCCTGGAGCACGCGTGGAAGCTCGCCACCGACATCCGCAACGGCAACGTGCTGCGCTCCGGGCGCGCCTCCGACTCCGTGCCGTCCCGGCGGGCGGATCTCGAGGCCGTCGCACGGTGGACCGGGTACGAACCCGGTTCCGCGACCCAGCTCGAGGAGGACTACCTGCGGATCACGCGGCAGTCGCGCTCGGTCTTCGAGCGGCTGTTCTACGGCCGCTGAGCCGCCCCCGCGGGGCGGACGGGTGCGACGACGCCGTCGCCTCCCGTCCGCGCGGCCTTCGTTCGCCGCTCGGCCACCGTGCGCGGGCGGTCCGGTGGTGCACCGCCGGCCGCGGAAGGCCCCTGCGGGCTCAGTGCTCCCGCCCGTTGGTGCCGTCGTCGTAGGCGGCGTCGTGCGAGCCCACCTGACGGGACACCGACAGGTGACCGCCGAGGTACCCGCCGAGACCGGCTGCGGACATGCCGCCCAGTGCCAGCACTCGGCCCAGGCCGTGGCGACCCGCTCGGCGGGCGAGCCACGAACCGGCCTGCAGCGCGGCGGCCGCACCGTTCGCTCCCGCGTGCACCACGGTCACGCGCTTGTCGCGCTGCTGCAGCCCCGAGTACTCGGCCCAGCCGGTGAGGGCGGAGGGCACGGCCGAGAGCACGCCGACGCCCGTGAGCAGGCGTGCGGCCCGGCGGCCGTCGCTGCCGCCCAGGGTGTCCAGCACGAGGGCGCTCATCCAGGTGCCCATGGGGACCTCGATGATCAGGGGGTGCAGGGCGTGCCCCAGCCGCTTGCCGCGCAGCAGATCGCGGATGCTCTCGTTGCCGGTGATCGCGGAGGAGAGCGCGTTGGCCGCGGTGACCACGGGGTCCAGGGCACCCGCGTTCTCGAGCGCCCGCATGGGCGGGGTCAGGAAGCTCTCGGGGGTGGTGGAGGTGTGGACGTGCTGGGACGTGGTCATGGTGGGTGCCTCTCGTCGCTGACGGTGTGAGGTCATCTTCGCACCCGTCGCGGCCCGGCGCACCACCCCTGCAGATGCGGTGCAGATCCCTCGTCACTCGTCGTGGCGCCCGCCCCGGCGCCGTCCCGCCATGGGCACGGCGCGGGAGCCGTGGGGGAACGGTCCCGCACGGGCGAGGCCGTTCTCCAGGCCGGCTCGCCGGACACGTGGTGGTGCCCCAGGAGGGAGTCGAACCCCCGACCAAGAGATTAGAAGGCTCCTGCTCTATCCACTGAGCTACTGGGGCGGGCCGCGCAGAGCGACGACTCAGTTTAGCAACGGCCCGTCGCTCTCCCGCGCATCCGCCGTGCCGTCCGCACTGCACACCCGGGCCGCCGACGGCGCTCGGGGCCTGCCGCTCCCCAGATGCCGTCCCGGTGCCCACCACGGACGGGGTACCCGACAGAGTGGACGCACCCCCGCACCGGGGGCCGGCCACCGCTCGGCGAGGCGTCCTGCGGGACGCGGACGGCGGAGGACCGGGACGGCACGCCACACCCGAGACAAGGAGCACCCCGTGAGCGAACTCATCACCCTGCGCGGATTCGTGGGCAAGGACCCGGAATCACGACTCTTCGAGGACGGCACCACGGTGGCCCGGTTCCGCCTGGCCACCACGACCCGCCGCTTCGACGCCGCCACGAACTCGTGGCACGACACGTCCACCAACTGGTACACCGTCCGCTGCTTCCGGTCCCTGGCCATGCACGTGATGGCCAGCGTGCGCTGCGGGCAGCCCGTGGTGGTCACGGGCAAGCTGGGCATCAACGAGTGGCAGTCGGAGACCGGCCCCCGCACGGTCGTGCAGGTGGACGCGGCGGCCGTGGGTCACGACCTCAGCTTCGGCACCGCGAACTTCTCGCGCTCCGGCGGGCGGGGCCAGCGCGCCGAGGGTGCGGACGGTGCCCAGGGTCGCGGGGCCACCGAGGCCGGTGCGGGGGACGGGGACGCCGCGGGCGACGTCGTCGGCGGGACCCAGGGCGAGCGGGACGGGAGCGAGCACCGGTACCGGGACGCGCAGTCCCTGGGGCTGTCGGAGGACGGTTTCGTGGACGTGACCTCCGGGGCCGTGATCGCCGTGGCGAAGGACGACCACACGTTCGACGGTCTGGCCGACACCGACGCCGACGCCGGTGACGAGGCGGACGAGTCGGCGGATCCGGACCGGTCCGTCCAGGAGAGGGAGCCCGCGGCGTCCGCCTCGTGAACAGGGCCACGCCACCGTGACGGCGAACCTGCGAGCCCGCGCCGACCGGGACCCGGCAGTCGTGGGTCCCGGCCGGCGCCGCAGCCGTGCCGCCGAGTCCACCCCGGCGGGCGGCGTCCCACGCGCGGACGGGGGCCCCGCGCCGCCGTGGCACCGGCCACACGTGGGGCGATCCTGCCCGGACCGTGGCTCGAAGGCCGGCAGTGGCGCGGTAGCCTGGAGGGCATGGCGGAATTTATCTACACCATGAACAAGGCCCGCAAGAAAGTGGGCGACAAGGTCATCCTGGACGACGTCACCATGTCGTTCTTCCCCGGTGCCAAGATCGGCGTGGTGGGGCCGAACGGCGCAGGCAAGTCGACGATTCTGAAGATCATGGCGGGGCTGGACCAGCCCTCCAACGGCGAGGCGCGCCTGAGCCCCGGCTACTCCGTGGGCATCCTTTTGCAGGAGCCCCCGCTGAACGAGGACAAGACGGTCCTCGGCAACGTGGAGGAGGGCGTGGGCGAGATCAAGGCCAAGCTCGACCGCTTCAACGAGATCTCCGCGGAGATGGCCGAGCCGGACGCGGACTTCGACGCGCTCATGGAGGAGATGGGCAAGCTGCAGGAGGAGATCGACGCCGCGAACGCGTGGGACCTCGACTCCCAGCTCGAACAGGCCATGGACGCCCTGCGCTGCCCGCCGCCGGACGCGGACGTGAAGGTGCTCTCCGGTGGTGAGCGCCGCCGCGTGGCCCTGTGCAAGCTGCTGCTGGAGAAGCCGGACCTGCTGCTGCTGGACGAGCCCACCAACCACCTGGACGCCGAGTCCGTGCTGTGGCTCGAGCAGCACCTCGCGAGCTACCCCGGTGCCGTGCTGGCCGTGACCCACGACCGGTACTTCCTGGACCACGTGGCCGAGTGGATCTGCGAGGTGGACCGCGGGCGCCTCTATCCCTACGAGGGCAACTACTCCACCTACCTGGACACCAAGGCCAAGCGCATGGAGGTCCAGGGCAAGAAGGACGCCAAGCAGGCCAAGCGCCTCAAGGACGAGCTCGAGTGGGTCCGCTCCAACGCCAAGGGCCGCCAGACCAAGTCCAAGTCCCGTCTGGCGCGCTACGAGGAGATGGCCGCGGAGGCGGAGAAGACCCGGAAGCTGGACTTCGAGGAGATCCAGATCCCGCCGGGACCGCGGCTGGGCAACCAGGTCATCGAGGCCAGCAACCTGCAGAAGGGCTTCGGGGACCGTTCGCTCATCGACGGGCTCTCGTTCTCCCTGCCGCGCAACGGCATCGTGGGCGTGATCGGTCCCAACGGCGTGGGCAAGTCCACCCTGTTCAAGACCATCGTGGGTCTCGAGGAGCTGGACGGCGGCGAGCTGAAGATCGGCGACTCGGTGCAGATCTCCTACGTGGACCAGAACCGCGCGAACCTGGACCCCGAGAAGACCCTGTGGGAGGTCGTCTCGGACGGGCTGGACTACATCAACGTGGGCAAGGTGGAGATGCCGTCCCGCGCGTACGTCTCCGCGTTCGGCTTCAAAGGACCGGACCAGCAGAAGAAGGCCGGTGTGCTCTCCGGCGGTGAGCGCAACCGCTTGAACCTCGCGCTGACGCTGAAGCAGGGCGGAAACCTGCTGCTGCTGGACGAGCCCACCAACGACCTCGACGTGGAGACCCTCGGGTCCCTGGAGAACGCGCTGCTCGAGTTCCCGGGCTGCGCCGTGGTCGTCTCCCACGACCGCTGGTTCCTGGACCGCGTGGCCACCCACATCCTCGCGTGGGAGGGCACAGAGGAGAACCCGGACACCTGGTACTGGTTCGAGGGCAACTTCGACGCGTACGAGGAGAACAAGGTGGAGCGCCTCGGCGCCGACGCCGCCCGCCCCAAGCGCCTCACGCACCGTCGCCTCACCCGCGACTGAGCCCCCGGCCGGCTCACGCGCAGCTGAGCCCCCGGTGGGCTCGTTCGAGCACGACGGACGCCCCCGGTCCCCGACATCACGTCGGCGACCGGGGGCGTCGGCCGTTTCGACAGGCGCCCACCGTGCCGCGTCGTGCCGGTCCGGTGTGCCGGCCCGTGCTCACCGGGACGCACGTGCGTGGGCTGCCGCACGGATCCGGCGTCGGTCGCACGGGGAGTCGACCGCGCACGGTGCGCGCGGGACGCGCCGGGCCCCGGGGCGCCTGCCTGCAGCGCCCTTCACGGGGAATGCCCGGAGACGGCTCAGCCGCCCAGTCGCAGGAACCCGATCTTACCGGTCTTCCCGGGCAGCTCGATCCGCGGCCCCAGCTCGAATCCCGTGGCCGCGAGTCGTGCCACCGCCCGGTCGTTGGACACGTCCGGTTCAGCGACGATCCGCCGGGTGCGGCCGTACCGGGCGATCTGCCCGATCACCAGGCCGCCGAGCGCACCCGTGAGACCCGGGATCCGGTGCCGGGAGGGCGCCAGCAGCACGTGAACACCGAGGTCCCCTGGCTCCACCCGGTACGCGGCGCCCACGGGATCGGCGTGCGGCTCGTAGCTCTGGAAGAGGCCCACGGGAGTGCCGTCGAGCTCGACGAGCCACGCGTGGTGCGTGGGGGACTCGGCCAGGTAGGCGTAGACCTCCTGCACCTGGGCACGGGTGAGACCGTTCATCCCCCAGAACCGGGCGCGGGGTGCGCCGACCCACTCGTGGATCAGCGCGGCGTCCCGCGCCGGGTCCACGGGCCGCAGCACCGCACGGGCCCCGTGCCCACCTCCGTTCCCGGATCCGGACCCGGTCTCGCCCGCGGACTCGGCCGCGTTCAGGGACCGGGGCACGCGCCCGAGGTCGATGGGTTCGCCCAGGGGCCCCACCGCACCGGCCGGGACCCACGGCAGCGCGTGGTCCAGCTCCCCGCGCGCCCAGCGCAGCACGGGCGGTTCCGTCACGCTCCCTCGGGCCACGGGGTCCGGGGTGATCCACCACGACGCCGCCGGGTCCGCCAGGTCCCACAGCACCCGTGCCGCCGGAACCCGCACGCACGCGGGCCCCGCGCCGGGCACGGTTCCCGCCGCGAGCAGGCAGTCGGCGTCCCCGCCCACGGGCACGGGATCCGCCGGGGTCAGCGCGGTGTCGCTGCGCCACGGCGTGAATGCATGCAGGGTGCCCCACGGCGGCAGGGTCGGTGCGTCGGGATCCGGGACCGGGGCGCCACCCGGCAGGGCGGGCGCGGCGTGCTCCGCCGCGACGCGTTCGAGGGCCGCCCGGGCGCATGCGGACACGTCGATCCCGAGTGCGGGCCCCCGGCGGATGACGTTCTCCACCGCGAGTCCCACCCGGCCCGGCCCGTGCAGGAACGGATCCCACACGGGGGGCATGCCGGTGGGTCCGGCCAGCACCCGCAGCGGGGTGCTGCGCACGAGTTCGTGCACGAACTCCTCGCGCCACACCGCGAACAGGGACGCGGTGCGGGATTCCGCCGCCATGGTGCCGTCCCAGGACAGCAGCCGGGAGCGGACCTCCCGGACCCCGGGGTGGCGGGTGCCCGGCGCGTCGTCCGAGTCGTCGCCCGGTTCCCCGAGCACCGCCCGCAGCAGCGCGGGCCAGTGCGGCGCGGCGGTGTCCACCTGGGCGGCCACGAGGTCCTCGTGACGGACGGCACCGTGCCGGGTCACGGCGGCGTCGAGCAGCCGGGTGGCGCGCTGCGCCCGGTGCGGGGGCGCGCACGCCAGCCTGGCGGCGGAACCCGCGGCGTCGCTCGGCCGCTGGTTCGCCCGGACCGTGATGTCCTCCAGGGTTCGCGAGGACTCCGGGGCACCGAGGTGGGCACCGGCCACCGTGTGACGGCACGCGCCGTCGGCGTCCGCGGCGAGGACGTCGTTGCACGGCACGGCCCAGCCGGCGTACGCGGACACCACGTCGTCGGCGGTCCGCGCGCCCAGCAGCTCGCGGCACGCGGCCACGGAGCGGGACGGGTCGGCCGGCGCGGGGGAGACCACCGTGACGGTGGCCGTGGATTCTGGTGCGGCGGCGTCGAGCACCGCCTCCTCGGCCGGGGTTCCGGGCAGCACGAACCCCGCGGAGCAGGACCACGCGGAGCAGGTGCGCCGGACGCCGTCGCGCGCCCGCAGCACGGCCCGGCGGACGTGCAGCCGCTCACCGGTGCGCACGACGTGCCACGCGCCGGCGCGGCACTCCACGGGAACCTCGGTGACCCGTTCGGTGACGGTCATGGCCGCCGTGATGGCCCACGCGGCGGTCTCGGTGCGGCCGAAGTGCGCCACGCCGGGCAGTCCCACGACCGCCATGCCCCGCACGCGGGTGTCCGGCGTGGACAGGCACACCGGCTGATAGGGCCCCGACTCCTCCACGACCCGGTGCGGGTCCGCGGCGAGCAGCGGACGGCCGGTGACCGAGAACGCACCCGGCACGAGCCACGCGTTGGAGCCCGCCGCGGCGGGGGACTCGGCGTCCAGCACGGGAATCCAGACGTCCCCGAGGAGGCGGCGCACGCGGCGGCGCCACAGCTGCTCGGGCAGGCTCCCCGTGAGCAGGTGGGCGTCCAGGTGCACCGCCACGGGCGTCCACGGGTCCCACGGCCGGACGGGATCCCCCGTGAGGCCCAGCTCGCGGACCTCGGGCGTCCCGGCCCACACCTCGGCGAGTGCCGCGCTGACACCGCGGGCGTAGGCACCGATGAACTCCCGGTCCTCGTGCGACGCCGCGTCCCACCACCGGCGCGCGGTGCCCACGACGTCCGCCGCGAGGCTCAGGTGGTCGGCGTCGAGCGTCTCGGGACCCACGAGCTCCGCCGAGCGCGCCTCGGCACGCCGCCGCAGCACCTCCACGTGCCACGCGCGGTCGAGGCCGGTGACGTACCCGTGGCCATGGGCCAGCGCGGTGAGGTCGTCGGCCTGGACGTGCGGCACACCGGTGGGATCGCGGAACAGCCGCCACCCGGGTCCCGTGGTCACGGCGTGCGCTCCCGCCCGGCGGAACGGAACGTGGCCAGTGGATTCACCAGGCGCCCGGCGTAGGTCAGGGACCCCGACTGGTTCGCGAGGTCCACCATGCGCTGGGGATTGCGCAGCTGCAGCCGGTTCAGGCACGAGTGCGCGAAGGTCTCCCGGAAGAGGTCCAGCTCCCGCCAGTGCTCCGGGAACTGCTCGCGGTGCTCGTCCAGGGAGCGGGCCGCGAGCGCCCAGAACCTGTCCTCGGTCAGCAGCCCGGTGCGGTGCAGCAGGATTGCGAGGTGGCGCAGCACGCCGTCGAGCACGTCCGTGTGGACGGCGAGCTCACGCTCCTCGGGACCGGTGACGGCGCGGATGCGCTCGAGTCCCTCGGGCAGGGGGCGGTCGCTGAGCACCGCGACCTCCTCGCCCAGGTCCTTCCAGAACGCGCCCACGGGCAGACCGGCGCGCAGCCGCAGGATCACGTTCTCGCTGTGGGGCATCAGGGCGGTGTCCTGGGTGAGCAGCAGGTGGGCCACGGGGACGAGGTAGACCGCCAGCAGCGCGTTCACCCACTGCTCGGCGGAAACACCGGAGCGGGCGATCCACGCGCCCACCAGCGGGTTGCCGTCCCGGTCCGTGTGCAGCACGCCGGCGAGGCTCGCCGCGTGCTCGTCGGGCTCCAGCAACGGCAGCGGGGACTCCCGCCACAGCGCCGCGAGCTGCTTGGTGTGGTCCGAGCGGACGCCGCTGCGGTGGTGGGCGTCCCCGGTGTACCCGACCGCCGCGTGCTCGCGCAGCACCCGGACGCCCCGGGCCCGCAGGAACGGATCCTCCCGGACGACGCCGTGGAGCCAGTCGCTGATCGCGGGCATCGTGCGCATGTACGCGGGGGAGAGCCCGCGCAGGAAGCCCATGCTGTGCACGCCCATGGCGGTCTTCGCGTAGTCCCGGTGCGGGTCGGTGACGTCCAGGAACGTCCGCAGGGACTGCTGGGCCCGCCACACGTGGTCGCCCCGTCCGAGCAGGACGAGGTCCTGCCGCAGCACGTCCCCGAGCATCCCGGGCAGGATCCGGTGCTCCCACTGCCACGGGTGCACGGGGATCACCGTGTACTCGTGCGGGTCCTCGCCCGCGTCCCGGACCACGGCGCGGAAGCGCTCCCGCTCTGCGTCCGTGAGGTGCCGCCGCACGTGCTCCTCGTCGGTGAGCTCCGCGCCCAGCGACACGGTGCACAGCTGCCTGCGGGCGGCCAGCCACGTGAGCGGCGTGGGCTCGGCGGCCTCCGGCGCCCACACGGTCTGCTCCGCGGCTCCCATGCCCACGCGCCCGGAGCTCGCCACGAAGCCCGGGTGGCCCCGGTCCAGGAACCGCTCCACCTCGGGGAGCCCGCTGTGCGCGAGCTCCTCGGCGGTGGGAGCGGGCGCGGCCCGGCGCTGCGCCATGGAGAACATGGTCGCGGAGAGGTCCTCCAGGTACAGCGGCAGCATCTCGTCACTCAGTCCGAGCGCGTCCCGCAGGTCCAGCACGGCCTGCTGGGCGTCCGGCTCCCCGGACCCGCCCGGCACGATCCGCCGCACCGAGTCGGGGGCCACCTCCCAGTGCTCGAGGGGGTGGCGCGTGGCCTCGAAGTACCAGCACGGCTGCCCGTGGGCGTCCGCCACGGTCCACCCCGCACCGCTCGGCTCGGGTGTGAGCAGCCGTTCGTGGCTGAACTCCGAGAACATCTTGGCCAGCACGTCCCGCTGCAGCGCACGCGCCGCCTCCCGGTCCAGTCCCGGTGCCGGCGTGGGTCGCGGCGCGGCCGACGTCGCCCGGCCGGTCCGCGTGTCGTGGCTCCCGGTCATCGGGTCACCTCCGTGGTGGTGCGGTCGATCCCGTGGGTCTGCCCGTGCGTCCCGTCGGAGGCAGCCGCTCGCGGCCTGGCCCCTTCGTCGTCGGGGCGTTCGTGGGCGCCGGGCTCCGCGTCAGCCGCCCCCGGCGCCTCGTCGGTGGCGTCCTCGGCGCTCGCCGCGGCCACGGTGGCGCGGTCCACCACGCTCACGCACGCCGTCTTGTCCGGCAGCCGGCACTCACCGACCTCCCGGAACCCGGCCCACCGGTTGACGGCGCGGATCCGCTCGTTGCGCACGTCCGGTTCCACGAGCACCCGCTGCACCGCGGGGTCCGCCAGCACGAACTGCAGGGCGGCGGCCATCACGGCGCGCGTGGTCCCGGGAACGGGGCGGGTGGCCGGTGCCACGAAGAGGTGCAGACCGGCGTCGCCGTCGCGCACGGGCCAGACGTCCGCCAGGGGGCTGCGCGCGGGGTCGTAGGTCTCCAGCAGGGCCAGGGGCGAGCCGTGCTCGCTCACGATCCAGGCGTCCTCGCCGGCCGCGGCGGCCATCCGGTGGTACTCGCGTGCCACGTCCTCGGCAGGGGCGCCCACGAGCCCCCAGGCCTGCGCGCGCGGTGCGCTGAGCCACTCGTGCAGCAGGGGGAGATCGCGCTCCGGGTCCACGGGCCGCAGGCTGAAGCGCCGACCCCGGGTGCCGACCTCGACCGCGCCGTCCCGCCACTGCTCCGCGCGCAGCCGCGGGACGCCGCGCCCCTGGGGGATCTGCCCGAAGCTCTGGAACGTGGTGTGCTCCTCGGTGGCGTACGGCCGGCGCCCCGTGACGTGGGCCAGGACGTGTGCGTTGCGCAACGCCCCCATCCCGAGGTCCGGGGCCGTCAGCGCATGGGTGTGCTCGCCGTGGTTGAGCACGTGCACGGTGCCGTCCACGCTCGCCCGGTGGTAGCGGTCGGGGCTCAGGCGCCCGGCGTCGTCCAGGGTGAGCTGGTCGGAGACCGGCGCGAGCCAGTCCAGGGCGGACGGGCGGTACCCGGTGGCGGCGACCACGGCGTCCGTGACGGTCTCGCGCACCCTGTGGTTCTCGGTGCTGCGCCAGCGCAGCACCGTGCGGCCGTCCTCGTGCCACGCGTCCGTGAGCTCGGTGGCGGCCACGAGACGGACGGACGCGGCGTCGGCGTCCCCGCGGCGCACGTACAGGGCCTCGTGGACCGCCTCGATGGTTTCGTCCGAGATGCCGCGGTGCAGCTGCGGCTGGGAGGCGTTGAGCCGGTCCCGCTCGGCCTCCGGCAGCGCGCGGAAGTGGTCCAGGTAGTCGGGGGAGGTCAGCTCCAGGCTGAGCTTGGAGTACTCCATCGGGTAGAACCGCGGGGAGCGGGTGATCCAGTCCACTGCGGGACCGTCCGGGGCGCGGAGCAGGTCCAGGAACACCTCGGCGGCGGACTGCCCGGAGCCCACCACCGTGACGTGCCGCGTCCGCGCGAGCGCCGGACGGTGGGGCAGGTAGTCGCTCGCGTGGACCGTGGCGTCCCGGACCGCGTCGAGCTGGGGGAGCCGGTGCGGGACGGTGCCCGTGCCCACCACGAGGTGGCGCGTCCACCACGTGCGGGTCTCGCCGCGCGCCTGCACGGTGACCCGCCAGGGGCCCGCACCGGAGGGACGCGTGACCGCCGTGACGCGGTGGCCCCAGCGCACCCCCCTCACACGCCCGGCGGCCCAGCGGCAGTAGGCGTTGTAGTCGCGACGCAGCGGGTAGAAGGACTCCCGCACGTAGAACGGGTACAGCCCCCCGGTCTCCTTGAGCCACTGCAGGAACGAGAACCGGGAGGTGGGGTCCGCCATGGTCACCAGGTCCGCGAGGAACGGCACCTGCAGGGTCGCGTCCTCGAACAGCAGCCCGGGGTGCCAGTCGAACCCGTCCGCCGCGTCCAGGAACGCGGCCCGCAGGCCCGGCAGCGGATCCGCGAGGCACGCGAGGCCCAGGCCGAACGGGCCCACCCCCACGCACAGCAGGTCCAGCGGAGCCCCCTCGGTGCCGCGGTCCGTCGTGTCCCCGGCGTCCGGCGTGCGGGCGGACGCGCGGTTCCCGGATCCGTGCGGGGACGCGGGGCCGGTGGGTGCCGCGCCCACGGCAGCGGGCGACGTCGTGCCGGTGGGCCCGCCCGCGGGGCCGGGCGCCGGAGCGGGGGCCGACGGCGCGGCGTCGTCGGGGCGGGGCAGGGACGGGGCGGGGTCGCCGGGGTTCATGCGAGGGCCTTTCCGGTGTGGTCGCGCGCGGTCAGGTGCAGTGCGGTCTCGTGGACCAGCTCCAGGACCTCCTGGACGTCCTCGAGCGTGGTGTCGGGGTTGAGCAGGGTGAACTTCAGGCAGGGGCGCCCGGCGATCTCCGTCTCGGCCACGGTGGCGCGGCCGGTGTCCCACACGGCGCGGCGGATCGCGCGCACCCAGGGGTCCGGGTCCGCGGCCTCGGGCGGGAGCCAGCGGAAGAGGACCGTGCTCAGCGAGGGCTCGCACACGAGCTCGAAGCGGGGGTCCTCCCGCAGGTTCCCGGCCACCCGGGCGGCGAGGTCGACGACCGTGTCCAGCAGCGCACCGATCGCGTCCGGGCCCACCGTGCGCAGCGTGGCCCACAGCTTGAGGGCGTCGAAGCGCCGGGTGGTCTGCAGCGAGCGGTCCACCTGGTTGGGCTCGGGGGTGTCCGCGGGGTTCAGGTAGGCGGCGTGGTGCGCGCAGTGGCGCAGGGTGCGCCCGTCCCGCACGACCACCGCCGAGCAGCTCACGGGCTGGAACCAGGTCTTGTGGTAGTCCACGGTCACGGAGTCCGCCCCCTCGATCCCGGCCAGCCGGTCCCGGTGCGCGGGGGAGACGAGCAGACCGCCGCCGTAGGCCGCGTCCACGTGCAGCCAGATCCCGGCGGCCCCGCAGATCTCCGCGAGCCGCCGCAGCGGGTCGATCACACCGCGGTCCGTGGTCCCGGCGGTGGCCACCACGGCCATGGGTGTGAGGTTCTGCTCGGCGAGGTCCGCGAGCACCCGACGCAGTGCCGGGACGGACATCCGCCCGTCCCCCTCCACCGGGAGGGGGATCACGCTGTCGTCGTCGAGGCCCAGGATGCGCGCGGCCGTGACCACCGAGAAGTGGCTCTCCGCGCTCGCGAGGATCCGCAACGCCGCCGCCCGCACCGGTCGCGGGGCCGCGGCCGGCAGGTGGGCCGTGCGTTCGAGGGATTCGTCACGCGCGAGCATGAGCGCCTGCAGGTTGGAGGTGGTCCCGCCCGGGGTGAACATGCCGTCCGCGGCGGCCGGGAACCCGATGCGCTGCGCGGTCCAGGACAGCAGCGAGCGCTCCACCGCGGTGGCCGCCTTGGACTGGTCCCACGTGTCCATGGAGACGTTCACGGCGGCCGCGAGGGTCTCGGCGGCCACGGCGGGCACCGCCACGGGGCAGTTGAGGTGGGCGAGCGTGCGCGGGTGGTGGAACCACACGGCGTGCCGCAGCCAGGCGTGATCGAGCTCGGCGAGCACGGAGTCGAAGTCGCCCAGCGGGGCGTCGAGGTCGATCCGCTCGATCTCCTGCGCGATCTCCGCGTGGTCGGCGGGCTCGTGCGGCTGTCGTGCGGCGGCGATGCGGGCGGAGCCGGCGGCCGCGGCCGCGGTGACCTCCCGCATCAGTTCCGCCACGGTGTCCTGGTGCAGCAGGGATGAAGTCATGGAGCAGGGTCCGCTTTCCGTTGGAGGCACTCGTGGGACGTATTAGGATACGGATCAGTATCGTATTGATCCGGAGGTTAGGCTAACCTAAGCCACGGGTATCGCGTAACCCGGCCCCGCGCCGTCGTACGTGCCCGCTTCGTGCGGGCACAGCATCATGTGCCGCCGTCGGAGGCCCGCCCCGCAACAAGGAGAAGAAGAGTCCATGCCCCACTGGGAACGACTGGCCGTGCGCGCACTGGGTGCCTCGGAGACCAGGCTCACGGTGGTGTCGCGGGACGACGTGAGTCCCACGTTTGTCCGGATCACGGTGCGGGACGAGGGCTTCCTGGCCCGGCACACACCGTTCCCCACCCTGTGGCTGCGGCTGTGGTTCACGTCCGGGGGCAGGGACCACCAGCGCGCGTTCACGGTGGCGGACCCCCGCCCCTCGGAGGGCCTGTTCGACCTGGAGTTCGCGCTGCACGACGGCGCGGCCTCCGACTGGGCGCGCACGTGCCGCCCCGGGGACACCGTCCGTGCCTCCCTGCTGGGCAGCACCCCGCCGTGGCAGCCCAGACGGAATCCGCGCCGGGCGCCCGCGGAGCATCCTGCGCCCGGTCTCGACACGGACTTCCGGGGCCGCACGGTGATCGTGGGGGACCCCGCGAGCCTGCCCGCCGTCAACGCGATGCTGCCCCGGTTGGCGTCCGAGGACGTGGAGGTGTGGTTCGAGTACCGCGACCCGGGGGACGAGAATCTTCCGCTCGCGGCCTCCGGGAACCACCGGGTGCACCGGATCCGGCACGCGGGTGAGGGCCGTGAGCTCGCGGACGCCGTGCTGGCGCACTGGGACGCCCACGAGCCCACAGGGGACCACCGGTTCTGGATCGCCGTGGAGGCGCAGCAGAACCGCCGCCTGAGCACCACTCTGCGGACCCGCTACGGGGTGCCGCGCACGCACATCGACGCCACGGCGTACTGGAGGAGCACATGAGCACCCTGACCGCGCCCGAGACCACCCCGGCGCGCACCGACCGCGGGTTCTGGCTCCTGCTCTGGGGGCTGTACACCACCCAGTTCATCGGGGCGTCCTTCCTCAACACCGGTCTGGTGGGCATCCTCCGGGACGGCGGCACGGACCTCGGCACCCTGGGGGTGCTGCAGCTGCTGGCGCTGGTGTGGCCGGTGAAGTTCCTGTGGGCGCCCCTGCTGGACCGCTGGTCCCCGGGCCGGTCCCGCGGCCACTACCGCTCCTGGCTGCTGATCCTGCAGCCGCTGATGGTGCTCTCCCTGCTGGGCATGGCGCTGCTCTCGGACCCGCAGCGGGGACTGGGGGTTGTCGTGGTCCTGGCCGCGGCGTTCGTGCTCTTCTCCGCCACCCAGGACATCGCCGCGGACGCCCTGTCCGTGCGCGGGCTCGAGCGCGAGCAGCACGATCTCGGCGCGGGTGTGCAGGTGGGAGCGAGCTACATCGGCACGGTGGTGGGCGGTGGGCTCGCCCTGCTGATCTACGACGCGTGGGGCTGGCGCGCCGCCGTCGTAACCCTGGCGCTGTGCACGGCCGTGGCCATGGTCCCGGTGCTGCGCCACCGCGAGCGCGAGGTGGCCCCCGTGGCACCCGCGGCGGGGCGGCTGTCCACCATGTTCGGTGTGCTCTCGGTGCCGGGCGCCGTGCGCTGGGCCCTCGTGGCCGTCCCGCTCGTGGCCCTGGGCTCCGCCGCGCTGTGGTCCCTCGTGACGCCCGCCCTGGTGGACGCCGGGTGGTCCCTGGGATTCATCGGCACCGTGACCTCCGTGATCGCCGCGGTGCCCGCACTCGGGGCGGCGCTACTCGGCGGGCGGCTGTGCCGACGCGTGGGCCGCGGCACCACGCTGCTGCTGGGCGCCGGGATCCAGCTGCTCGGCGGGCTGTGCCTCGTGCCCGTGGTGTGGTCCGACGCCCCGGGGGCTCACGGCACCCAGGTGCTGCTCGGGATCGTGGGCGCGTGCGGCGTGCTCGCGGGGTACACCGTGATGAACACGGGCATCTACGCCGTGAACCTGGACATCTCCCGCCCCGGGCACGCGGGCGCGGACTTCACCCTGCTCAGCTCCATCTCCATGCTGGGCGGGACCATCGGGGCCTCGGCCGGGCTGTTCCTCGCGAGCGCCGCCGGCTACGGCGTGGCCCTGCTGGTGGGACTGGTCGTCGCGGTGGCGGGTGCGGTCGCGTGCCGCTCGCACCCGCTGCTCGCGCGCGCCCGCTGAACCCGGCACCGCCCGACGACGCCGCGGCCCCCGCACCTGCAGCCCCCGGGAGGGGCGCGGGCGCGGGGGCCGTTGCCGTGTGACGTGGTGGGTCAGTGGAACTCGGGCAGGCGCATCATGCCCTCCTGCACGGTGGTGGCGATCATCGCGCCGTCCCGCGTGAACATCTTCCCAATGGACAGCCCGCGGGCGGAGGACGCGCTGGGGGAGCTCTGCGTGTAGAGGATCCACTCGTCCGCGCGCGCGAACCGGTGCCACCACATGGCGTGGTCCAGGGAGGCCACGTTCATGCCGCGCTCGCCCCACGAGCGGCCGTGGCGGCGCAGGATGGGCTCCATCATCGTGTAGTCGGAGACGTACGCCAGCGCCGCCCGGTGGATGTGCGGATCGTCCGGCAGCGGGGCGAGCGCCTTGACCCACACCGCGTTGTAGGCGTCCTGGGGGCCCTGCCACGGCAGGAACAGCGGCTCGGTGATGTAGCGCATGTCGAAGGGCCGCTCGAAGGCCTGGGCGCGGGCCTCGGGGATGTCCAGCGCGCCGAAGGTCTCGCGCAGCGAGGGTAGCGACTCCGGGTCCGGGACGTTCTCGGGCATCTCGTCCTGGTGCTCCAGGCCCTCGGCCGGTTCCTGGAAGGAGGCGATCATGGACAGGATGGTCTTGCCCTCCTGGTACGCGTGGATCCGGCGTGCGGAGAAGGACCGGCCGTCCCGCACGCGCTCCACGCCGAACGTGATGGGCAGCTCGATGTCCCCGCCGCGCAGGAAGTAGGCGTGCAGGGAGTGGATGGCCCGTCCCGGGTCCACGGTGCGCATCGCGGCCATCGAGGCCTGGGCCAGGACCTGTCCGCCGTAGACGCGGGCGCGCGGCGTGGTGATGGTGCGCCCCACGAAGATGTCCTCGGTGGTGCGGGCACCGCCGCCGTCCGCGAGGTCGAGCATGGTGATGAGGGAGCCCACGGGGTCTTGGGTCGGGTCCAGAGTCATGGACCCACTCTAAACCGGGGCGTGAGTGTGGTGTGATGGGAGCATGACTTCCCTCGACATCCCCGTTCAGATGCGCTTCTTCGACCAGGACCAGTACGGCCACATCAACAACGTGACCATGCTGCGGTACTTCGAGGACGCCCGCGTGCGGCTCACCGCGTCGCCCATCGCCAAGGACCCGGGCCACGGCATCCCCGAGGACACCACGTTCCGTGAGTCCGTGGGGAAGCTGCGCACGGTGGTGGCCCACCAGAGCGTGGACTACAAGGAGCAGCTGTTCTTCCGCATGGACCCCGTGTACGTGCGCACGTGGATCTCCCGGGTGGGCGGGTCCTCGTTCACCATCTCCTACCGCCTGCAGGAGGAGGACGGGTCGCACGTGTACGCGCAGGGCGAGTCCGTGATCGTGGTCATGGACCCGGAGACCGGCAGAAGCGTGAAGCTCTCGGACGACCACCGGGCCCTGCTCGCGTCCCTCGAGGACGACGTCAAGTACCCCCACGCGAAATGAGCGCCCCCCGTGAGGTCGGCTCGGACGGGTTCGCGCTGCCGGACCACCAGGACGCCGCGGACCTCGCCACCTACATGAGTCGCGCCCGCTCGGTGGATCCGCAGGCCGCCGTGCGGCTGCAGGGCATGGACCGCGTGCTCGCGGTGTGGGTCTCCGTGATCCACCCCGCCGGTCTGCTCGACACCGCCCCTGTGGTCCTCGGGCTGCGCACCATGGCCCTCGCGGAGTCCTCGGGCCTGGACACCACGGTTGCTGCCTCGGCCATCACCGACCGCCTTGCGCGCGTGAGCACGCAGGCGGTTCCCGCGGGCGACGACGCCGTGTGGCTCAGTGCCCCACCGCAGCAGGTCAACGCGCCGTGGGCCGGGATTGTCGCACCGCGCACGGGTTGGAGCGCACTGGGGACGGTGGCCGCGCACCACGTGCGGGACGTTGCCCGCCGTGGCGTGCAGGCCGTCTCGGACGCCGTCCCCGCGGACTCGGGTGCCGCGATCGTGCAGAAGGTCCGCTCGCGGGTGTGGGGTGCCTCCTCCGGGTGGGGTCCACTCGACGGCCCGGAGATCCCGGACGGCGCCGCGTTCGCCCTGGACGTCCTCGGCTTCATCCCGTCCCCGGACTCAGACGTCCACGTGGCCGCGGAGCAGACCGGGCAGTGGGCGCGGCTGAGCACCGGTGCGGGCCACGTGCTGGTCAAGCTCCCCCGCTGAGGTGGGTACCCGGGACACACCACTGGTCGAAAACGTATTTTTATGCGTTCGGAACCTCAGTCTCACCGATATCACGCACTGTGGCGCAATCTGGGTAAGACTAACTCCTGGTCGGCGGCCGCCGCCCTGAGAAAAGTGCTGACCAAGGCAAGGTTAAAGCCAGTTGAAGCAGGGCCCTCGCCCATGAGCCCTGCCAATTGGCCCGTCCGTTGCAGGTCACGACACAGATGTCGCGTGGTTGTCGCCCGTCTGGTGCCAGCTCCTGCTGGCAAGCGGGGTGAGGGCGACAATCACGTACGCGATGCCGATGGCTGCATAGATGAAGCGCAGCTCGAACGTGTCAGCGGCAATGCCAGCTGCGAGTGAGCCGAGCGGCATGCCGGCCCAGGCAATGGAGATCATCAGCGTCTGCACCCTGGCCAGCATGTGGGGCGGGACGAGCTCGAGACGCATCGTGCCAATCAGAGGGTTGAGCATCCCCGCAGCCAATCCCGTGGCCGCGGCAACCAGGAGGAGCGTGGCCGTCTGGGCGCCCAGCGCAAAGGCCACTGACAGTGGTCCACCGGTGATGACGAAAGTGCCCACGAACAAGGCGCGGCGCGCGAGGCGGTGCCCCCAGGCGCTGAACAGAACGGAGCCGACGACGGATCCGCCGGCGAGGGCGCCACTAATGAGACCAGCGGCTGCTGCACCGCCCAGTTCATCGAGTGCGTATAGGGGAAGCAGGACCGTCAAACGCGCAGTGTCGAAGGCATTCAGTACCAGGACGACAAATGCGATGTTCCGCAGCAGCGGTGTCGCCAGAACGAAGCGGGCACCCTCCGCGAGCTGGCCCCAGTAGCCGACTTCACGTGTTCTGTCTGCGTCGTCCCCGTCGCCGCCTGCAGGCGTACTTCGGGGGACCAGTATTGCGACGAGCAACGCGGATACGGCGAAGAGCGCAGCATTGACGTAAAAAGCCTCCGATGAGCCAATGGCTGCTACGAGAACGCCACCCAGTGGTGCAGCAACGAGCATGGCGGTCCGTTCAGCGCCTGAGATGACGCCAACGGTGCGCTCGAGGGGGACGCCGGCATTACGCGCCATCGCAGGTAGCAGAACCGTGCGGGCAGTCTGGCCGGGGGTGTCGAACAGGCCGCTGGCGCACAGGAGGGTGAGAAGTCCCCACAGAGGTAGGTGGTCCGTGGAACCGAGGATGGCGATCGCGAGCACGGTGACACCGCTGACCACGTCGGCGACGATGCTGGAGCGCCGGTAACCGACGCGATCGACGAGAACGCCGGACAGCGGGCCGCCGATGATGATTGGCAAAGTTGCAGCAATGGTGGCAAGGCCTATGTCGGTTGCTGAGCCATGGATGGAGCGGACGTAGAAGGGGGTCGCGAAGACGGTGATGGTGTTCCCGCCCTGTGCCATAGAGTGGGCGACTGCAAGTCCACCGAGCGCCATTCTCGAGTGGCGGGGCGAGGCCGCTCCCGGGGTGTTCATGGTTCCTCGTCCGGGTCGCTCGTCACCGGCGGAGTCTGTTCGGGATCGGGGAAGAGCTGGTACTGGAACGAAAAGACCAGTGCGTCCGTCGGCATGCCATTCGGTACGGGGGCCCCGGCAGCGCCGTGCTCGCAGTACCGGGCAAGTAGATCAGTGAGCTCCGTCTGTAGCGCGGCGACCTGCGTCGGAGTCAAGTAGAGGGCGCGGTCACCGAGGCTCGACCGTTTCTGCAACTGTGGGGGCCAGGTGTGCTTGGCTACCACCCAAGCTCGGGCCCGCTCCGTATAGAGCTCGATCACCGCGCGCTCATGGTCCTCGCTGGCCGCGGCGCTCGCCTCATCACCATCATCCGGAAGCTGAGTCACCGTGACCTGACTGATTGCTTCCCACCAGCGGACTCGACCGTCCACGCGCCGGCCGATGAGGTCGGCGGGTTCCGCATCCTTGACGAAGCCGGCCGAGGCGAGCTGGCGCAGGTGGTAACTGGTGAGTCCCGATGACTCGCCGCACCGTTGCCCCAGAAGTGTCGCGGTCATGGGGCCCTCCTGTCGCAGCAGACCCAGCATTCGCAATCGTAGGGGGTGGGCCAGGGCCCGTAAACGCGACGTCTCCGTGACGACATCGACGGGTGAGGATTCGCCGGGAGTTACAGAACCAGAAAATTCGGACATACTGCAAATTACACTTTGCAAGCACCGCTTTGCAATAGAAACGGCCCGTCGGGAACTTCATACGATCATCGACAAGGGTCCTGGCAGGGGTACGAATGCGAAGAGCAGGGGTATCGCTCGGGGAGTGCTGCCCAAACTTGGCCACGCATCACGGGGGAGAGGGCGGGTACGCTTCCAGAATTCCCTCCTGCGTCGTATGGCAGTCCGGTGCATTGCCATCGCGGCCGCAGTGTCCATGGGTCTGTCAGTGAGGCCCAGCCGCAGTGTCCATGGGTCTGTCAGCGAGGCCCAGCCGCACTACGGAGCCGTACCGCCTGTTCGGCGTCTCATGATGGCGTCGCGTTCGGCCGGTCCGCTATCAGAAAGCTACCCGTCGGGAACAATCCCGCTGTGCCAGGAACGCCCGGTAGAGCGGTTGGCAAGAGGGACCCGACAACTGCTGCGAGCACAACCGCCCCGGTGCCCACAATCGATTCATCGTGACGGGCCCAGGACGTGGGGTTCAGCCCGGCCGGTTCACCATGGCGTGGGCGGCGCGGTCGAAGTAGTCCCACATGATCCCGTCGTGCAGGGGCGACAGCTCCACCGTGTCCATGGCCGCGCGCATGTGCCTGAGCCACGTCTCGCGCGCCCACGTGTCCACGGGGAAGGACGCGTGGCGCATCCGCAGCCGCGGGTGCCCGCGCCGCTCCGAGTACGTGGTGGGACCGCCCCAGTACTGCTCCAGGAACATCCGCAGCCGTTCCTCGGCCGGGCCCAGGTCCTCCTCGGGGTACAGGGCCGCGAAGTCCGCGTCTAGGGCCACGCGGGCGTAGAACTCGCGGGTGAGTTTCGCGAAGGTCTCGTGCCCGCCCACCTGGGCGTAGAACGAGTCCGACGACGCCGCCTCGGCGGCCTCTCGCGCGTCCCCCACCTGCTGCGGCGGTTGCGTCACGGACGGGCCCGCGGAGCGGGAGCCCACCGCACCGAGGGTGAAGGTGCGCCGCCCGGCCGGAGGGGCCGCCCGTGGATCCGTCCGTTCCGAGTCGCTCACCGGCCGGGCTCCGTACCGTCGGCGCCGCGCTGGGCCGGCGCGGCGGCGTCGACCTGCTGGGCGCGCACGGCGCGACGGGCAGCGTCCTGGCGCTCCAGCACGAGGCGGCGCAGGCCGCTGTGCGAGGGGTCGAGGTGGTCCAGGAAGTCCTGGGCGGCATCCACCGTGTCCTGCGTGGCGTGCCGGGGGAACAGCCCCACCGCGATCTGCTGGGCGAGCTCGTGCGTGCGTTCGCGCCACACCCCGGTGACCTCCTGGAAGTACCGGTCCGCGTAGGGGGCCACCAGGGCGTCGTCGTGCCCGCGGAAGAAGCCCGCGATCGCCGCCTGCTGCTGGGAGTTGGGCAGGGCGCCCTGCTCCACCACGAGGCGCCAGGTGTCCGCCTTGGCCTCCGGCGTGGGGATCGCTGCGGACGCGGTCGCAGCCGCGATGGCACCCGTCTCGGTGTTGTCCTCGCGCAGGGCCGCCGCAATGTCGTCGGCGCCCTTGCGGCCGGCCGCCACGAGGGCGATCAGCACGGCCCAGCGGGTGTCGGTGTCCAGCTCCAGGCCCTCGGGGACGCCCTCGCCGCGGGAGAAGCCCGCCACACGCTCGATCTGGGCGTCCGTGCACGCCCGGCGCAGGAACGCGCGGAAGAACTGCCACTGGTGGTCGGAACCCGCCTCGGACTCCTCGACCAGGCGCCACAGGCTCACCGCGGCGTCCTCCCGGACCTGCTGCGCGTGCTCGGGGGCGAGGTAGCGGTCCAGTGCCGTGTCGAGCTGGCGCAGCTGCACCTGCACGGCCGTGGAGTCGGTCTCGTGGCCCACGTTGGCGAGCACCAGGCGCACGTAGTCGCTCGCGGGGCTCACGCCGTCGTGGACGGAGTCCCACGCCGCGGCCCACACGAGGGAGCGGGGCAGGGACTCCTCGAAGTCTCCCAGGTGGTTCATGGCCGTGGCGAGCGAGCACTCGTCCAAGCGGATCTTGGCGTAGCCGAGGTCGTCGTCGTTGAGCAGCACCAGGTCCGGGCGTTCGCGGCCCACGAGCTGCGGGACGTCGGTGAACTCGCCGTCCACGTCCAGCTCCACGCGGAACGTGCGGGTGAGGCGCCCGGTGTCCTCGCGGTGGTCGTAGAAGCCCACGGCCACGCGGTGGGGCCGCAGGGTGGGGTGCCCGTCCTGGCCCAGCTGCTCGATGCGGAAGGACGTGATGACGCCGTCGTCATCGGCCTCGACCCGCGGCACCAGGGTGTTCACGCCCGCGGTCTCGAGCCAGCGCGCTGACCAGTCGGTGAGGTCGCGCCCGCTGGCCGCCTCGAGCTCCACCATGAGGTCGGAGAGCTCGGTGTTGGACCACGCGTGCTTGCCGAAGTACCGGTTCAGCCCGGCCATGAACTGCTCCTGGCCCACCCACGCCACGAGCTGCTTGAGCACCGAGGCGCCCTTGGCGTAGGTGATGCCGTCGAAGTTCACGAGCACGGCCTCGAGGTCCGGGATCTCGGCCTTGATGGGGTGCGTGGTGGGCAGCTGGTCCTGCGCGTAGCCCCAGGACTTCTCCCCGGCCACGAACGTGGTCCACGCATTCGTGTACTCGGTGTTCTGCGCGCACGCCAGGGTGGACATGTACTCCGCGAAGGACTCGTTGAGCCAGAGGTCGTTCCACCAGCGCATGGTCACGAGGTCCCCGAACCACATGTGTGCGAGCTCGTGCAGGACGGTGATGGCGCGGCGCTCCACGAGGGCCTGCGCGGGCTTGGAGCGGAAGATGTAGGACTCCACGAACGTCACCGCACCCGCGTTCTCCATGGCCCCGGCGTTGAACTGCGGGACGAAGAGCTGGTCGTACTTCTCGAACGGGTAGGGGATGCCGAACTGGGACTCGTAGAACTCGAAGCCCTGCTTGGTGATCCGGAACATCTCCTCGGCGTCCATGTGCTCGAACAGCGAGCGCCGCGCGAACAGCCCGAGCTCCACGGTGCGCCCGTCGGAGGAGACCAGGCTGTCGGTGGTGCTCAGGTACGGGCCGGCGATCAGCGCGGTCACGTAGCAGGACATCACGGGCGTGGGGGAGAAGTCCCAGCGGGCCACGCCCTCGGAGACCGCCACGGGCTCGGGGGTCGCCTGGTTGGACACCACGGCCCACTGCGCGGGCGCCGTCACGGAGAACTGGAAGGTGGCCTTCAGATCCGGCTGCTCGAACACCGGGAACATCCGGCGGGTGTCCGCGACCTCGAACTGGGAGTAGAGGTACACCTCGCCGTCCACCGGGTCCACGAACCGGTGCAGGCCCTCGCCCGTGTTCATGTAGTACATGGTGGACTCCACCAGGAGCTCGTTCTGCGCGGCGAGCTCCGGCAGCCGGATGCGCTCGCCGTCGCTGACCGCGGCGGGGTCCAGGGCGGTGCCGTTGAGGGTCACCGACTCCACGGACGCGGTGATGGCGTCGATGAACGTGCTCGTCCCCGGCTCGGCGGTGAACGCCACGGTGGTGCGCGCGCGGAAGGTCTCGGGGTTCTCCGTGAGGTCCAGCTCCACGCGGTAGGACTGCTCCGAGACGACCTCGGCGCGCTCCGCGGCCTCTGCTCGGGTCAGGTTGGTTCCGGGCACGACGGCGTTCCTCTCCTCGACGACAAGTCCATGCGCACGCGACGCATCCAGCCATTATGACAGTCACCGCAAGCACCTCCGCGTCACCCGCGCAGTGCGTCGTCCCCCGCGCGGGACGGCGCGGCGGAGCGCCCGGGGCGCGGACGACGGCGCCCCGGGCGCCGGGCGTCCCCACCCCTCCGGGGCGGCGATACAGTGGGGGCACGCATCGACCCCGCGGCTGCCGCACGGCACGCCGCCCTCCCCAGCTAGGAGCTGCTGACACCCATGCGCGTGCACATCGCCACCGACCACGCCGGCCTCGAGCTGTCCCACCACCTGATGGCGGAGCTCACCGGGCGCGGCTACGAGATGATCGACCACGGGCCGGTGGAGTACGACGCCGCGGACGACTACCCCGCGTTCTGCATCAGCGCCGCCATGGGCGTGCGGGAGGACCGCGCGAACGGCCTGGACTCCCTGGGCATCGTGCTGGGCGGCTCGGGCAACGGCGAGCAGATGGCCGCCAACGCGGTGCAGGGCATCCGTGCCGCCCTGGTGTGGAACCAGGACACCGCCAAGCTCGCCCGCGAGCACAACGACGCCCAGGTCATGGCCATCGGCGGGCGGCAGCACGAGGCGGACGAGGCCCTGGAGCTCGCGCTGACCTTCCTGGCCGAGCCGTTCTCGGGCGACGAGCGCCACGTGCGCCGCATCGCCCAGCTGTCCGAGTTCGAGCGCACCGGGGATATCGCGGGCAAGCTCTCCGCCGTCACCCCCCGCCCCTTCTCCGGCGACTGAGCGGGCGCCCCACTCATGCCCGAGGGACACTCCGTCCACCGCCTCGCGCGTCAACTCGCGGACCTGTTCGAGGGGCAGCGGCTGAGCGTGAGCAGCCCGCAGGGCCGGTTCGCCGCGGGTGCCGCCCTGCTGGACGGGCGCGTCCTCACGCGGGCGCGCGCCCACGGCAAGCACCTCTACCTGGACCTCGCGTCCCCCGACGATCCCGAGGACGTCATGGTGCTGCGCTCGCACCTGGGGATCTACGGCGCGTGGAGCTTCGCCGGGGACGAGACGTTCGCCGCGGCGTCGGCCATCGGCGCGCCGCGGCGGCTGGGGGAGCGGGAGACCGGCTCCGCGGCGGGACCCGTGGTGCACGACGCCGCCGGGCGCGTGGTCCCCGACGCCCCCGTGGGCGCGGTGCGCGTGCGTCTTGCGGGGGAGCACGGGTGGGCGGACCTGCGCGGTCCCACGCTGTGCGCCGCGGAGACCCCGGCCGAGGCCAGGGCCGCGGAGGCCAAGCTCGGCCCGGACCCCCTGGACCCGGAGGCGGATCCCGAGCCCTTCGTGGCCGCCGCCGGACGCAGCCGGCGCCCGATCGGAGTGCTGCTCATGGAGCAGCACGTGGTCGCGGGGATCGGCAACATCTTCCGCGCGGAGTCCCTCTTCCGCCGCGGGGTGGACCCCACGACCCCCGGGACCTCGCTCACCCGCGAGGACCTGCTGGGGCTGTGGGAGGAGAACGTCGCGCTCATGCACGTGGGCGTGCGGCTGGGGCGGATCATCACCACGGACCCCGAGGACCGCCCCGGTGTCCCGAAGGCCGAGGCGTGGCCCGAGCACGCCAACTACGTCTACCACCGCCAAGACCAACCATGCCGCCGGTGCGGGGCCACGGTGCTGAAGCAGGACCTGAACGGGCGGGGCCTGTACTGGTGCCCGAGCTGTCAGGCATGAGCACGGGGGCCAGACGCTCGGGGAGGTCGACGGGTGTGAAGTTGACCGTTGAATGGCGGGCTTCTGGTGGGAACATGTGGCGTTAGCTGGTGATGCGGGTGCTGGCGGCTGCCTCGATGACGTCGACGGTGATTGTGTCGAGTTGGTTGATCTTCAGGATGCGTCCGATCTGGGGGAAGATGCGTTCGAGGAAGCGGAAGGTGCCTTGGGTGATGCGTTCGATCGTGACGATGGCCTGGGCATCGGTGAAGCCTTGGGGTCGAGTGCGCGGCTGAGGCGTTTCCAGTGGCGGGTCAGGATCAAGAAAATTTCCGCACGGGCGAAGGCGCGACAGCCGTGGGAAAACTCCGCGGATATTCTCATGGGCATGAACAACGACGTTCTTCCCAGCGCACCAGTGCCCCTCGGACGGGCGCGGGAGGTCCTCCGCCATCCTTCATTCGCGTTGTTCTGGAGTGCTACGACGATCCGTACTTTCGGGGGCGCGATCGCAGGGGTCGCGTTCCAGGTGCTCATCGTCACCACCGTGCACGCGACCCCAATGCAGATCAGCATCCTGAACGCTCTCGGCGTTGCACCGTATCTCGTGTTGGGATTTATCGTCGGCGCTCTCATGGACCGCTGGCGTCGTCAACGAACCCTGGTGCTGACGACCGTTGGACGCGCGGTGACGCTTGCAGTGGTCCCGGTGCTGCTCCTCACGGGCGCGCTGAACTTCTGGTCTCTGGGCGCGGTCATCCTTGTTCTAGGGGTCCTCACGCTGTTCTCCGACTCCGCCGCGCAGCCGTTGCTCCCACGCATCGTTCCACGTGGGTCACTGGTGATGGCGAATGCGCGACTCGGTCAGAGCGGAACTGTGGCGCAAACTGCCGGTCCACCACTTGGCGGTGTGCTCCTGAACCTCATCGGGGCGCCTCTCCTGTTTGTGTTTGAAGCGGCTGTCAATGTGGTCGCCGCCGTGCTACAGGCGCGGATTAAGGTCAAAGAGCCCAAGCCCGAGCCTCGCCCGCCGGGACGGTATGTGGGGCACGACATCATCGAGGGGATGCAGTACACCTACCGACACCGGACCCTGCGACCTCTCGCGCTCTCGGTCCACGTTTGGTTCCTCGGCAACAGCATCGTCACTACCGTGTTCGCCGTCTACGCCTTACGTGAGCTGGCCCTCCCGGCGTGGGCGTTCGGCGTCGCCCTGGCGGCCGGGGGTGTCGGCGGCTTCATCGGCGCTATGATCGCCCCCCGTGCTGGTTCTTGGCTGGGCGCCGGGCGATCGATCTTGTTGGGGCGCATCCTGGTCGTGATCCCGTGGCTCACGCTTGCGCTGACGCCGCTGGCCCAGAGCAGTACAGCTATCGCCCTCACCGTCGTCGTCGCCGCACAGTTCCTGTATTGCCTCGCTATGGGCACTGAAGACACCAACGAGATCTCCTACCGTCAATCGGTCGTGCCCGACGGGATCCAGGGTCGGATGAACGCCACCATCCGAACGGTGAACCGCATCGTGTTCTTTTTCGGGGCGCTCCTGACGGGTCTGATGCTGACGTTTTTCGGCTACCACCTGACGATCGGAATCGGCGCTGGTGTATTCTTCCTCGCCGCTCTCATCATTGTGTTCTCACCACTGCGTAATGCCCGGCAGGAGGACACCGTCACCTGAGCACGACCGCTGGACGGGCCTTCCGGGCGGGACCGGAGCTAGGTCTGGAACGCCAACGGAATCGTCCCTGGAAAACCGTTCCACGCGCGGTGCCGGCCTGCACCTGATCGTGCTAGGCCGCCAGTTCGTGACTGTCAGGTCCCACGGCACCTAGCCGGTCGTATCGTGCCGTCGGCGCTCGGGCACCAGAATGCAGTCGCGGAGGTACCAAATCGGGTGGTTGAAAGAGGCGACCTCGCTTCTTTCGTGGGTTATCAATGCACCAGTGGGGACGTCCCGCAGACACCGAACGCGGCCGGGTAGGGGCGGCACGAGCGTCGCAAACACGAACTCCTCGCCCATCCGCGCGAACACCAAAGCACCAGCATCGCGCTCGACGGCAATAGGCATCTCCCAAAGACCGCCAAGTGCGCCGCATACCGGTGCTGGAAGCTCGCCGCGTTATGATGCGCATCACAGTCGGCGGGCCCGGCGCGG
Source organism: Kocuria tytonis (assembly GCF_003226895.2). Classification (GTDB taxonomy): domain Bacteria; phylum Actinomycetota; class Actinomycetes; order Actinomycetales; family Micrococcaceae; genus Kocuria; species Kocuria tytonis. The sequence continues at coordinate 561,956 of NZ_PNJG02000001.1, read as the reverse complement.
TGACCGTGCGGCGTCGCTGGCCGTGGGGTGCGAGGCTCATGGGATTCGGCTGACGTGGAGCCCGGGACGGTTCCGCAAGACGGAGCGGGGTGTGGAGCCCGGGTCCACCCGACACTGTCCCGTGAAGCGGAGCCGGGACGCAGAGAACCCCGCGGCGACGGGCGCTGCGGGGTTCTCTCAGGGTCTGGAGGGGGCGACGGGAATCGAACCCGCGTAGCCAGTTTGGAAGACTGGGGCTCTACCATTGAGCTACGCCCCCGGGGACGTGAAAAGAGTACACGAGGCCCACAGGGGGTGCCACCCGACCGGACGCGCGCACCCGGGAATTCCGGGCGTGGCCCCGCGACACGATAGAGTGGACAGTTGTCGGCTCGCCGTGAGGTGGTCCGGCGCCCTCGTCCCGCCCGAGAGCGGAGCGAACGCGGCTCGTTTCCCGGGCACGCGACCACGGGGTGTAGCGCAGTGGCTAGCGCGCCTGCTTTGGGAGCAGGAGATCGCAGGTTCGAGTCCTGTCACCCCGACGTCTGAGCGTTGCCGTGCCCGGCACGGCCGCGTTCGAGGACCCACCGGACCGACCTCGGTCCGTTGCCGTAAGCACCCAACGACCCCAGGAGTACAGCGGAAGTGAAGAGCGCCGTCGAGAAACTCAATCCCACCGAGGCGAAGATCACCATTGACATCGCGTACGCGGATCTGAAGCCGTTCGTCCAGGACACGTACAAGGAACTGGCCAACCAGATCCAGATCCCGGGCTTCCGCAAGGGCAAGGTCCCCTCCAAGCTCATTGATCAGCGCGTGGGCTTCGACTTCGTGGTGGAGAACGCCCTGAACGAGGGCCTGAACAACTTCTACCAGCAGGCGCTCACGGAGAACGAGCTGACCCCGCTGTCGCAGCCGCAGGTGGAGGTGCTCTCCAAGCCCGAGGAGAACGACCGCGAGGCGGACACCAAGGTGGCGATCTCCGTGGCCATCCGCCCCGAGATCGAGCTGCCCGACTACAAGGGCCTGGAGGTCCAGGTGGAGGCCCGCGAGGCCACCGCCGAGGACGAGCAGAAGGCCCTGGACGAGCTGCGTGCCCGCTTCGGCACCCTCAAGACCGTGGACCGCCCCGCCGCAGAGGGCGACCACGTGACCCTGGACCTGCAGGCGCTGGTGGCCGGCGACGAGGTCGACGCCGCCAACGACCTCTCCTACGAGGTGGGCTCCGGAACCATGCTCGAGGGCATCGACGAGGCCGTGACCGGTCTCTCCGCCGGTGAGGACGCCACGTTCGAGACCACGCTGGCCGGTGGCGAGCACTCCGGCGCCGAGGCCACCGTGAAGGTCAAGGTCACCGCGGTCAAGGAGCGCGAGCTGCCCGAGGCCGACGACGAGTTCGCCCAGCTGGCCTCCGAGTTCGACACCATTGCCGAGCTCAAGGAGGACCTGAAGAAGCAGGCCGCCGAGTCCGCCGTGGTGGAGCAGGGCATCGAGGCCCGTGACAAGGTGCTGGACAAGCTCGTGGAGCTCATCGAGGTCCCCGTGCCCGAGAAGGTCATCGAGGACCAGATCGCCCAGCACTTCGACTCCGAGCAGGCCCAGGCCTCCGCGGAGCCGGGCCACGACACCGAGGAGCACCGCGCCGAGGTCCGCAAGAACGCGGAGACCGCGTTCCGCAACGAGATCATCCTCGACGCCGTGGCCGAGGCCGAGGAGGTCGGCGTGGAGCAGTCCGAGCTGATCGACTACATCATCAACATGTCCCAGCAGTACGGCATGGACCCGAACCAGTTCGCGCAGATGCTCGACGGCTCCGGCCAGGCCGGGATGATGGTGGGCGAGGTCCGTCGCCGCAAGGCGCTCGCCAAGGTCCTGGAGACCGCCACCGTCACCGACTCCAACGGCCAGACCGTGGACCTCTCCTCCTTCGTGGGGACCCCGGGCGAGGACTCCGCCGAGACCGAGGTCGCCGAGGCCGAGTGACACCCGGCGCCCGCCCCGTGCGGGCGCCGTCGAGACTGTCGTGAGAGCACCGCGGCTGCCCCGTCGGAACGGGGCGGCCGCGGTGTTTCGCCGTCCGCATGCGACCATGCGCCGCGAGCGAACAGGCGGCATCCCCGGCCGCGCGTGCCGGGACCGGCCACTACGCTTCTGAGACAGAAAGTGTTCATGGGGCCGGGTGCGCCGATCGCTCGCCCGGTTCCCGTCCAGAAGAAAGAGGGCATTCATGACCTCCACTCCCATTCAGCCGTACGGTGCCGCACCGGCCACTCCGCGTATGGAGGACATGGCACCGGGTGGTCAGGACGACTACGTCTACAACCGCCTGCTCAAGGAGCGCATCATCTGGCTGGGCTCCGAGGTGAAGGACACCAACGCCAACCTCATCTGCTCCCAGATGCTGCTGCTCTCCGCCGAGGACCCCGAGGCGGACATCTACCTCTACATCAACTCCCCGGGCGGCTCCGTGACCGCCGGCATGGCCATCTACGACACCATGCAGCTGATCCCCAACGACGTGGTGACCGTGGCCACCGGCCTGGCCGCCTCCATGGGCCAGTTCCTGCTGTCCTCCGGCACCAGGGGCAAGCGCTACGCGACCCCCAACGCCCGGATCCTGATGCACCAGCCCTCGGGCGGCATGGGCGGCACGGCCTCGGACATCCGCGTGCAGGCCGAGCTGATCCTCTCCATGAAGCAGCGCCTCGCCGAGCTCACCGCCGAGCAGACCGGGCAGACCCTCGAGACCATCCTGCGCGACAACGACCGCGACAACTGGTTCGACGCCCAGCGCGCCCTGGAGTACGGCTTCTTCGACCACATCGCGCAGTCCGCCGGCAACGTGACCGGTGGCGGCGGGACCATGAAGGACTCCCAGTAGTCCGCGTCCGCGCCGCCACGACACACCCACAGACTTCTCAGGACGGATCAATGAACCTCCCTCACGCCACCGCACCGCAGCTGCCCACCAGCCGCTACGTGATCCCCGACTTCGAGGAACGCACGCCCTACGGCTACCGCCGCCAGAACCCGTACACCAAGCTGTTCGAGGACCGCATCATCTTCCTGGGCGTCCAGGTGGACGACACCTCCGCGGACGACATCATGGCGCAGCTGCTCGTGCTCGAGTCCCAGGACCCGGACCGGGACATCACCATGTACATCAACTCCCCGGGCGGCTCGTTCACGGCCATGACGGCCATCTACGACACCATGCAGTACATCCGCCCCGAGATCCAGACCGTGTGCCTGGGTCAGGCGGCCTCCGCGGCCTCGGTGCTGCTCGCCGGCGGCACCCCGGGCAAGCGCCTGGCGCTGCCCAACGCCCGCGTGCTCATCCACCAGCCCGCCATGGAGGGCCAGGGTGGCGGGCAGGCCTCGGACATCGAGATCCAGGCCAACGAGATCATGCGCATGCGCACGTGGCTCGAGGAGACCATGGCCCTGCACACGGACAAGAGCGTGGACGAGATCAACCGCGACATCGAGCGCGACAAGATCCTCACCGCCAAGGAGGCCCAGGAGTACGGGATCATCGACCAGGTCCTGGACTCCCGCAAGATCAACAAGCCCTCCACGGTCACCCAGGCCTGACACACCGGCGGGTTCCACACGCACGGCCACGGCGCGAGCAGACGGCTCGCTCCGTGGCCGTCATGCGTCCGGAGGAGATTGGGCGCCCCGTGATCCGCTCGCCTAGAGTGGTCCCAGAATCTGCCACGACGAACTGTGAGGCTGACACATGGCGCGCATCGGAGAGAGCGTTGACCTGCTCAAATGCTCCTTCTGTGGCAAGAGCCAGAAACAGGTGCGCAAGCTCATCGCGGGCCCGCGCGTCTACATCTGCGACGAGTGCATCGAGCTGTGCAACGAGATCATCGAGGAGGAGCTCACCGAGGTCGCGGAGACGGACCAGACGGAGCTCCCCCGCCCGCAGCAGATCTACGACCACCTCCAGGAGTACGTGATCGGGCAGGAGCCCGCCAAACGCGCCCTGGCCGTGGCGGTGTACAACCACTACAAGCGCATCCGCGCCGGGGTCTCCGGGCACACGCTGGCACTGGCCGGCGCCGAGGGGGACGAGGAGGTCATCGAGGTGGCCAAGTCCAACATCCTGCTGGTGGGCCCCACGGGTTCAGGCAAGACCTACCTCGCGCAGTCGTTGGCCAAGAAGCTGGACGTGCCGTTCGCCGTGGCGGATGCCACGTCCCTGACGGAAGCGGGGTACGTCGGTGAAGACGTGGAGAACATTCTTCTCAAACTCATCCAGGCCGCTGATTTCGATCTCAAGAAGGCGGAGCAGGGGATTATTTACATTGACGAGATCGACAAGATTTCGCGTAAATCGGAGAACCCCTCGATCACGCGTGACGTATCGGGCGAAGGGGTCCAGCAGGCGCTCCTGAAGATCCTCGAGGGCACGGTGGCCTCGGTCCCGCCGCAGGGCGGCCGCAAGCACCCGCAGCAGGAGTTCCTGCACCTGGACACCACCAACGTGCTGTTCATCGTGGCCGGCGCGTTCGCGGGACTCGAGGAGATCGTGCAGCAGCGCACGGGCAAGAAGGGCATCGGCTTCGGCGCCCCCATCAGGGACACCGCGGACGTGGACATCGCCGGTCAGGTCCAGCCCGAGGACCTGCTGAAGTTCGGGCTGATCCCCGAGTTCATCGGGCGCCTGCCCGTGGTGACCACGCTGTCCAAGCTCTCGGTCGCGGACATGGTGCGCATCCTCACGGAGCCCCGCAACGCGCTGGTGAAGCAGTACCGCAAGCTCTTCCAGCTGGACGGCGTGGAGCTGACCTTCGACCCGCAGGCGCTCGAGGCGATCGCCGAGCTGGCCCTGGAGCGCGGCACCGGGGCGCGCGGTCTGCGCGCGATCCTCGAGGACATCCTGATGCCCGTCATGTTCGAGCTGCCGGGACGGGACGACGTCGCCGCCGTGCTGGTCACGGAGGACGCCGTGGCGAAGCTCGCGGACCCGGAGATCTTCACGCACGAGATAATCGAGGCGGAGCGTCGTCGTCACAAGTCGGCGTGACGCCCCGCGGAGGAAACGAAAGGAACTCTCATGGCTGAGAAGCAGCACGTCGATTTCTGGTTCGATCCGCTGTGCCCCTGGGCGTGGATGACCTCCCGGTGGATGGAGGAGGTCGTGCGCGTGCGGGACGTGGAGGTGGACTGGCGGATCATCTCCCTGGGCATCCTCAACGAGGACAACCCGGAGAACCACCACCACGGCCACGACGAGTCCATGTGGCTCGTGCGCGTGGTGGAGGCCGCCGCGCAGCAGCACGGGGACGAGTACTACAAGAAGCTTTACGACGCGATGGGCACCCGCCGCCACCCCGGCGGCATGGAGGACCCGGAGCAGATCATCACCGAGTCCCTCGCGGAGGTGGGCCTGCCCGCAGACCTCGCAGCGGCCAAGGACTCCACCGAGTACGACGCCGCCCTGCGCGCCTCCACGGACGAGGCACGGGCGGTGGCGGGGCAGGACATCGGCACGCCGTGCATCGCGGTGAATGGCGTGGGCTTCTTCGGCCCCGTGTTCACCCCCGCACCCAAGGGCGAGGAGGCCGGGAAGGTCTGGGACGGCGCGCTGGCGCTGGCCTCCTACCCCGGGTTCTACGAGCTCAAGCGCGGCCGCGAGAAGGGCCCGGACTTCAGCTGAGTCGTCTGACGCTCCATCGCATGTGAAGAACCCCGCCCCGGCGGCCCGCGACGGCCCCGGGGCGGGGTTTTTCGCGTCGTCCGCCCCGGGGACTGGACGCCCCGGGGGCCGAACCCCCGGCAACCGGGCGGCCTGTGGGCCACCGCGCCGAGTGTGCCGGCCGTGCATCCCGTCCCGGGACGCGGGGAAGCACCGGGCCCACCCGTGGCGCAGCCCGGTCAGTGACCGGCCATGCCGTTCACAAGCTCTTCCACGGCGTCGGCGAACCCCTGCGGCCGTGCGTTCATGACGTCGTGGGCGGCGCCCTCGATGATCCGCTCGGCCGGGTTTCCGAGCCTGTCCCGCGTGTCCTGCAGTGACCCGCCGGAGCGGGTGTCCTCCGCGCCCCAGACGATGGCGCGGGGCACGGCGATCGCGCGCATCTGGTCCTCCTCGAGGTGCAGGATGCCGCTGTGCCCGGCGCTGCCCAGGAGGGAGTGCTCCACGTCCCCCTGGGTCAGCGAGCGCATCCACTGCCGCGCCAGACGGGTGCCGTCGTCGCCGTCGAAGGCCGTGCACGCCGAGCCGCACGAGTTGGCCAGGGCCAGCCGGTCGAGCCAGGTCCACCGGGTGAAGACCCGGTAGGCGCTCGTGGTGTGGGGCAGCCGGGCGATGCGGGCCCGCCAGGTGCCGTCCCCGAGGTCCAGGTCCTGGGCGTCGCCGTCCGCGAAGACCACACCGCCCACCAGCTCCGGGTGCCACAGCGCGGTGCCGCCCGCCACCGCGGCACCCAGGGAGTGCCCGACCACCACGGGCCGTTCGATCTCCAGTGCCCGGATGGTCCCCGCCACGAGGTCGGCCTGTGAGCGCAGGTCCTCGGTGTCGCCTCCGCGGGTGAAGCCGGAGCCCGGCAGGTCCAGGGCGTAGACGTCCAGGCCCTGCGCGGCGATCAGGGGCCCCGCCGCGCGGAAGGCCACCGTGGACTCCGCGAATCCTGGGAGCAGCAGGATCGGCGCGGCACCGGGGGAGCCGTGGTGCCCCGCGGCCGCCCAGTGCTCCACGTGCACCGATGCGCCGTGGACCTCCACGAAGGAACCGGCATCGGCCTCCAGGGTCTCGGGCGGCGTGGTCAGGGCGTTGCCCACCACGCTGGCGACGGTCAGCGCCAGCAGGGTCACGAGCGCGACGAGCACGGCCCGACGCAGGACGCGTCCGAAGCGGGCGACGACGCGGCGGCCGCGGCCGCGGCTCTCCGTCACCTCTGCGGTGGCGGGGGAGCCGCCCTGCCGGGGCTCCGGGGTGCCCCGCGCCGTCGTCGTTCCGGAGCCGCGCCCGGCTGCCACGGTGGGATCAGCCCTGCTCGGTCTGCTCCAGGACCACGTCGCTCACCGCGAGCTCGCCCTCCGCGGCCGAGAGCGTGAGGTCCGCGGCGTTGCCCGCGGCCTGCAGGTCCTCGAGGCCCGCGCGCAGCTGCTCGAGCTGTGCCGCGGGTGCGGAGACCACGGCCGAGGTGACGGCGGTGCGCTGCTTGACCTTGGCCTCGGACTTGGACTTGCGCAGCCCGGACAGCGCCTCGCCCACCACGGTGAGCACCTCCGGATCGCCCTGCCCGGCGAGATCCGCCCAGCCGTCCGTGACGGGCCAGGACGCACGGTGCACGGAGCCTGCGCGCCACCAGGACCAGACCTCCTCGGTGGCGAACGGGAGGAACGGCGCGAACAGCCGCAGCACGGTGTCCAGGGTGGTGGCCAGGGCGGCGTGCACCGACGCCTGGGCCGCCTCGCCGCGGGAGCCGTAGGCGCGGTCCTTCACGAGCTCCACGTAGTCGTCCGTGAACGTCCAGAAGAAGGACTCGATCAGCTGCAGGGCACGTGCGTACTCGTACTCGCGGAACGCGGCTGTGGCCCGCTCCACCACGGTGGCCAGCTGGGCCAGCAGGGCGCGGTCCAGGCCGTTGGTCACCACGGCGGCGTCAGTGCCGGATCCCAGCACCGAGGCCTCCGTGACCCCCTGGGCCAGCACGAACTTGGAGGCGTTGAGCAGCTTGATGGCCAGGCGGCGCCCGATCTTCATCTGCCCCTCGTCGTACGCGGTGTCCGCACCGAGCCGCGCGGAGGCCGCCCAGTAGCGCACGGCGTCCGCACCGTACTTCTCGAGGACGTCGTTGGGGACCACCACGTTGCCCTTGGACTTGGACATCTTCTTGCGGTCCGGGTCCAGGATCCACCCGGACAGCGCCGTGTTGGTCCACGGGACGGTCCCGGCCAGGGTCTCGGCGCGGACCACGGTGGAGAACAGCCACGTGCGGATGATGTCGTGGCCCTGCGGGCGCAGGTCCATGGGGAAGGTCTTGGCGTGCAGCTCCTCGTCCACGCCCCAGCCCGTGGCGATCTGCGGGGTCAGGGAGGAGGTGGCCCAGGTGTCCAGCACGTCCGGGTCCGCCATGAAGCCGCCGGGCTGGTCCCGCTGCTCCTCGGAGTAGCCGGGCGCGGTGTCGGAGGCCGGGTCCACGGGCAGCTGCTCCGGGGCGGGCAGCACGGGGTGCTCGTAGTCCGGCTCGCCGGAGGCGTCCAGCGGGTACCAGACCGGGAAGGGCACACCGAAGAAGCGCTGGCGGGAGATCAGCCAGTCCCCGTTGAGCCCCTCGATCCAGTTCTCGTAGCGCGAGCGCATGAACGAGGGGTGCCACGCCATCTCGCGACCACGCTGAATCAGGGTGTCCCGGCGCTCGGCGTCCCGGCCGCCGTTGCGGATGTACCACTGCCGGGAGGTGACCACCTCGAGGGGCTTGTCGCCCTTCTCGTAGAAGTTCACGGGGTGCATGATCTTCTTTGGATCGCCGTCCAGGTCCCCGGACCCGCGGAGCATGTCCACCACGGCCTTCTGCGCGGAGAACACGGTCTTGCCGGCCACCTCCGCGTAGCGCTCGGCGGGTGCGCCCTCCGCGATCCACTCGGGCCGCTCGGCCTGGAAGCGGCCGTCGCGGCCGATCAGCGCGCGGGTGGGCAGGTCCAGCTCGCGCCACCACGTGACGTCGGTGAGGTCGCCGAACGTGCAGATCATGGCGATGCCCGAGCCCTTGTCCGGCTTGGCCAGCGGGTGGGCCCTGACTTCCACCTCGACGTCGAACAGCGGGGAGCGCACGGTGGTGCCGAACAGGTGCCGGTAGCGCTCGTCGTCCGGGTGGGCCACCAAGGCCACGCACGCGGGCAGCAGCTCGGGGCGAGTGGTCTCGATGAAGACCTTCTCGCCGTCCGGGCGGTGGAACGAGACGCGGTGGTAGGCGCCCTCGCGCTCGCGGTCCTCGAGCTCGGCCTGCGCCACGGCGGTGCGGAAGGTGACGTCCCACATGGTGGGGGCCTCGGCCATGTACGCGTTGCCGGCCTCGAGGTCCTTCAGGAACGCGAGCTGCGAGACCTTGCGGGAGTGCGCATCGATCGTGCGGTACGTGCGGTTCCAGTCCACGGACAGGCCCAGGGTGGAGAACAGGTGCTCGAAGACCTTCTCGTCCTCCACCGCGAGCTCCTCGCACAGCTCGATGAAGTTCTGGCGGGAGACCACGTCCCAGTCCCGCTGGTTCCTGGCGGGCTTCTCGGGCGGGCGGTAGCCCGCCACGTACGGCCGGCCGGGCTCGCAGCGCACACCGTAGTAGTTCTGCACGCGGCGCTCGGTGGGCAGACCGTTGTCGTCCCAGCCCAGCGGGTAGAACACGTTCTTGCCGCTCATGCGCTGGTAGCGCGCGATCACGTCCGTCTGCGTGTAGGAGAACATGTGTCCCACGTGCAGGGAGCCGGACGCCGTGGGCGGGGGAGTGTCGATCGAGTACACGGACTCCCGGTCCGTGTCCTCGCGGAACGCGTAGGTCCCGTTCTCGCGCCACCGGGTGGCGTACTTCTCCTCGAGGCCCTCCAGTGCGGGCTTCTCGGGGACGGTCACCCGCGCGGCGGCCGGTGCGTGGTCAGGGGTCCCGGGCGTGTCTGTACCCGTCGTGTCATGTGCCATGCCGCCAGTCTCTCACGGGCCTTTCGCGCGGTTCGAACCGGGCGGGGGACGACGACGCCCGCGCACCCTGCGCTCCCAGGGTGCGGCGGGCGCGGGACCCGGCCGGGCGGCGTCGTGCTCCGTAGACTTGCTGCCATGACGCAGAACACAGCATCGAGGTATCCCGCGCCGCACGCCCTGGGCACGGGGAAGGTGGCGGTGGTCTCGGGCGCCTCCACGGGGATCGGCGAGGCCACTGTGCGGCGGCTGCGCGCGAGCGGGTGGACCGTCTACGCCGTGGCCCGCCGCGAGGAGCGGCTCGCGGAGCTCGCGGAGCAGACCGGGGCGATCGCCGCACCCACGGACGTGACGGACCAGGCACAGGTGGACGCGCTGCGGGACCGCGTGCTGGCGGAGCAGGGGACCGTGGACGCCGTGCTGAACATCTCTGGCGGGGCCCGCGGCACCGACCCCGTGGCGGACGCGGACGTGGCCGGGTGGCAGTGGATGTACGACGTGAACGTGCTCGGCACCCTGCGCGTGACCCGGGCGTTCCTGCCCGCCCTGCGGGCCAACGGGGAGGGGACGGTGCTGAACCTCACGTCCCTGGCCGCGTGGCGCGCGTACGAGGGCGGCGCCGGGTACAACGCCGCCAAGCACGCCGAGCGCGCGATGACCGAGGCGCTGCGCCTGGAGGAGGCCGAGCACAACGTGCGCGTGATCGAGATCGCGCCCGGGCTGGTGCACACCCCGGAGTTCTCCCTCATGCGCCTGGGCGGGGACGCCGAGAAGGCAGAGCGGGTCTACGCCGGTGTGGAGAAGCCGCTCACGGGGGAGGACGTCGCGGAGGTATGTGCATTCGCCGTGGAGCTGCCGCACCACGTGGACATCGACACCCTGACCCTCAAGCCCGTGGCCCAGGCGGCACCCCACAAGGTGATTCGCAGCACGTCCTGAGGGCGGGCACCGCGGGGCCGTGCGGGGAGGAGCGGCGCGCCGCGTCTGCCCGGGGCCGAGCCCACTTGCCATCCCCGGAGGCGGTGAATTAGGTTAGGCTCACCTTATTAAATTCACCGCTCGAGGAGAGCCCATGCCCCGCGACTCGTCCCAGCCCCGTCGTCAGCTCAGCCGCCGCACCCTGCTCGGGTCCGGCCTCGCCGTGGCATCCCTGGTGGGGCTCACGGCGTGCTCCACCGGTTCGCGGGACGGCGGCGGGTCCGGCAGCACCCCGGGTGCGTCCGCCTCCTCGACCCCCTCCGACACCTTCCCCGTGACGGTCAAGCACGCCCTGGGCTCCACCACCGTGGAAAAGGCCCCCGAGCGCGTGGTGTGCGTGGGCGCGAGCAACACCCAGGACTTCGTGGCGGCGCTCGGCGTGATTCCCGTGGGCATGACCAAGATCGCGTGGGGCGGCAACGACAAGGGCTCCACGGACTGGTTCGACGCCAAGGTCTCCGAGCTGGGCGGGCAGACCCCCAAGACCATGGACGAGTCCGACGGCATCAACTTCACGGACATCGCGCAACTGAGCCCGGACCTGATCATCGCCGTGAACTCCGGTGCCACCAAGGAGGAGTACCAGTGGCTCACCAAGATCGCCCCCGTGGTCGCGTACCCCACGGGCCCGTGGGTGAACTCGTGGCAGGACATGCAGCGGGTCACCGCCAAGGCGCTGGGCCGCTCCCAGGCCGGTGACGACCTCGTGTCCCAGACCGAGAAGCTCATCCGCGAGCGCTCCGACGAGCTGGGCGACGCCAAGGGCAAGAGCTTCATCTACGGGGACGTCTCCCAGAGCCTGGGCTTCTACGGTCCCACTGACGGGCGCCCGCGCTTCCTCGCCGAGCTGGGCATGACCCTGGCCCCGGTGGTGTCCAAGAACATCTCCGGGGACCAGTTCTGGCGCGAGTGGCCCAAGGAGCGCGCGGACGAACTGGCGAGCGACATCTTCATGGCCGCCGCGGAGGACGACGCCCAGGCCGAGAAGTTCCGTACCGACGCAGTGCTCAAGACCATTCCCGCCATCAAGGCCGGACATGGACTGTTCCTCACGGACAAGCAGGACATGCTCTCCGGGAACTGCTCGTCCCCGCTGGCCATGTCACGTGCACTGGACGTGCACGTCCCGGCCCTCAAGAACGCGCTGGGGGCATAGGCTTCGTGACCGGCAGCACCACTCTGGCCCGCTCCGACGCCCCGCGACCCGCCCGTGCGGCGCGTCCGGGGCGTCGTGGCGCGCTGTGGGCCGCCCTGCTCGCGGTGCTGCTCGTGGCCGTGGTGCTCTCCATCTCGTGCGGGTCCCGGCCCATCGGACCGGCCACCACGTGGCACGCGGTCCCGTACGTCCTCACGGGGCACGCGGACGCGGTGCCCGGGGTGGCCCCGCTCGACGGCGCCGTGGTGCAGACCCGCGTGTGGCGCACCGCCGCGGGCGTGCTCACGGGCGCGGCGCTCGCGGTGGCCGGTGCCCTGCTGCAGGGGGCCACGCGCAATCCCCTGGGGGACCCGGGGATCCTGGGTCTCACCGCGGGCGCGGCCTTCGCCGTGGTGACCGGCGGTGCCCTCCTCGGGCTCTCCGGCGTGGTCAACCAGCTCTGGCTCGCCGCGGCCGGCTCCGCGGTGGCCATGACCGCGGTGTACGCACTGGCCGCGGTGGCACGCGGGGGCGCCCGTCCCGTTACGCTGGCGCTCACGGGTGCGGCCGTCTCCGCCGGGCTCACCGCGCTCACCAGCGCGATCCTGCTCAGTCACCAGGCCACCTTCGACACCTTCCGCCGCTGGCAGGTGGGGGAGCTGACCCGCCCGGACGGGACCTTCCTGCTCCTGGCCGCTCCCGTGGTCCTGGTGGCGCTGGTGCTCGGGTGGTGGCTCGCCCGCTCCCTGGACACCCTCAGCCTCGGTGACGCCCTGGGCCGCGGACTCGGGACGCACCCCGCCCTGACCCGCTCGCTGGTGGGTGTCGCGGTGGTGCTGCTGGCCGGCACGGCCACCGCGCTCGTGGGACCGCTCGTGTTCTGCGGGCTGCTCGTGCCCCACGCGGTGCGCGCCCTCGTGGGCGTCTCCTACCGCAGGGTCGTGCCGGCGTGCCTGCTGGCCGGGCCCGGCATCGTGCTGCTCGCGGACGTGGTGGCGCGCGTGGTTGTCCCGGACCGGGAGATCCAGGTGGGGATCGCGCTCGTGGTCATCGGTGCGCCGGCCCTCGTGGCCGTGCTCCGCGGCCGGGCGGTGGCCACGTGAGCGCCGCCGCGGTCCTGCACCCGCACGGGCCCGCCGACGACGCCGTGGCGGCCGTCCGCGCGGGGCGTCTGCGCACCCGCCGCCGCACCCGCGGGGTCACGCTGCTGCTGCTGGCCGCCCTGACCGCGGCCTCCTTCACGCGGATCGCACTGGGCAAGTACGTGGTGGCCGTCCCGGACCTGGCCGCGGTGCTCACGCACACGTACTCCGGTCCGGCCGACTACATCGTGTGGCAGATCACCCTGCCGCGCACCGTGCTGGGTATCCTCACCGGCATCGCCTTCGGCCTGGCGGGCCACCTGTTCCAGCGCGTGCTGCGCAACCCCCTGGCATCCCCGGACATCATGGGCGTCTCCTCCGGGGCGGGGCTGGGAGCGGTCGTGGCCATCACCGTGTTCGGACTGTCCGGGGCGGCGGTGACCGCGAGCTCGCTCGCGGGCGGGTTCGGGCTCATGCTCGCAGTCATCCTGGCCGCCGGTGGCACGCGGGCGAAGATCGGCACGCTGGTCCTGACGGGCGTGGCCGCGGGCGCGCTCACGGGTGCCGCGATCAACGGGGTGCTCACCCGCGCGGACGTCTACGCGGCCCAGGACGCCATGCAGTGGCTGACCGGGTCGCTCAACGCCGCCTCGTGGGCGGACATCGCCCAGGTGGGGTTGGCCCTGCTGGTGCTGCTCCCGGTCTGTGCGCTGCTGAACCCGGCCGTGGACACACTGGCCACCGGGGACGCGCTGGCGGCCGGCCTGGGAGTGCGGGTGCAGCCCGTGCGGCTCGCGGCGCTCGCGCTGGCCGTGGTGCTCGTGGCCGTGGCCGCGGCCACCGTGGGTCCCGTGGCGTTCGTGTCCTTCATGGCCGCGCCCATTGCGCGCGGACTCGGCAGGGGAGCCGGTCACGCCCACCACGCCGCGCTCGTGGGGGCCGTGCTGATGGTCGGCTCCGACTACGTGGCGGCCGAGGCCCTCCCGGGCCTAGCCCTTCCCGTGGGTGTGGTCACCGCCGCGGCCGGGGCCCCCGTGCTGCTGTGGCTGCTGATCGGACGAGGGAAGGCGGACGCATGAGGTCCACGAACGAACCGGTGAGCCCGAGCGGCGCGGGGGAGCGGGCGGCGTCGTCGGACGTGGTCGTGCGCGATCTCACCGTGGGCTACGGCGGTGCGCCCGTGCTGCGGGACGTCACCGTCACGTTTCCCGCCGGGCGTGTGACCGCGCTCGTGGGCGCCAACGGCTGCGGCAAGTCCACGCTGCTCAAGGCGTGCGCGCGGCAGCTGACGCCCACGGCCGGCACGGTCATGCTGGGGGCCGAGGACGTCAGCGCCTGGCACCGCACCCGCTTCGCCCGCACGGTGGGCTTCCTGCCGCAGGACCCGGTGGCACCCGAGGGGGTGAGCGTCCAAGAATTGGTCTCCCGGGGACGCCACCCGCACCGCGGTGCGTTCGGGCGCTGGCGCGCGCAGGACGACGCCGCCGTGGCCGAGGCCCTCGAGCTCACCGGGCTGAGCGCGTTCACGGACCGGCAGGTCGGCGACCTCTCGGGCGGGCAGCGCCAGCGCGTGTGGATCGCCCTGGCGCTCGCCCAGCAGACGGACGTGCTGCTGCTCGACGAGCCCACCACGTACCTGGACATCGCCCGCCAGGCGGACGTCCTGGACATCCTCTGCGAGCTGCAGCGCAGCCGCGGGATCACCCTGGTGATGGTGCTGCACGAGCTCTCCCTGGCCGCCCGCTACGCGGACCTGATGGTGGCCATGAAGGACGGCGCGGTGGCGGCCCGGGGCTCGGCGGCGGACGTCATGACGGACGCGGTGCTCAGCGACGTGTTCGACATGCGGGCCCGCGTGCTGCACGACCCCGCAACCGGCGCGCGCGTGGTGATCCCCCTGTCCGCGCCGCGGCCGGGTCGGGACCCCCTCACCGGGCCGCGACCCACGACGACCCCCTCACCCGACCCGGTTCCGCCCACCCCGCCGCCCGCCGACCCGGCGGCGCACCGGGGAGCCGCACGGTCCGGTGGAACCGGTGGGCTCCCCGCCCGCCCCGACGATCTCGATGAGGTGCACCCATGACGGAACTGGCGTGCGTGAACGCCACGGTCACCCGCCGCGAACGGATCAGCGAGCACCTGGTGCGCGTCCGCGTGGCGGGAGAGCAGCTGCGGAGAATGCCGTGGGGCGCGCAGGGCCCCGGGCCCCGCGCGGACGCGTACCTCAAGGTGCTGATCCCGCCCCGGCGCGGTGCCTCCGTGAGGGTAGACGTGGACGACATGGCCCGGTGGCGCCGGGAGTTCATGGCCGCTCCGCCCGAGCGCAGCGGCTGGATGCGCACCTACACCGTGCGTGACGCCGCCACGGTGGACCTCGCGGGCACCCCGGTCCCGGAGCTCGCGATCGACGTGGTGCTCCACGGGGACCCCGAGCACGGGATGGGCCCCGGCGCCACGTGGGGGGACACCGTGCGCGAGGGGGACACCGCCCAGCTGCTGGTGCCCGCGGGCGAGAGTCCGTGGTGGGCCGCGTGGGACGAGCACCGCGCCGCCGCGCAGGACGTGGTGATCGCCGGGGACGAGACCGCGCTGCCCGCGATCTCCGCGATCGTGGACGGCATCGACCGGGGGGTCCACGTGAACCGCCCGGCGGACGCCGAGTTCGTGCCCCCGCGCTCGGTCACCGTGGCCGTGGAGGTCCCCACCGCGGGCGACGCCGTGCCCGCCGCCGGGCCGCGCGCACTGGCCGCCGCGGCGTCGTGCGGTGAGCACACCGTGCGCACCGTCCTGAGCGGCGGCACCGAGCTCGTGTGGACCTGGCTGCCCCGGGGCGCACGGGGCCGGAACCTGGAGCTTGAGCTGTGGCTGTGGGACCGGCTCTCGGAGCGCGCCCGGCGCTACTGGGCCACGGGCCACACGGAGCTCGCCTCGTGGCAGGACGACACCGAGTTCGTGTGGAACACGGCCCGTCCCGAGGGCCACGGCACCTACTGGTTCCTGGCGGCGGAGTCCGCGGCGGTGAAGTCCCTGCGCCGGATGTGCGTGAGCGGTGGCGTGCCCAAGACGGACATCTCCTTCATGGGGTACTGGAAGCAGGGCGCCGCCACGGAGTGAACCACCCCGCACGAGTGTGACGTCCATGTGACGGAGCGGGCGGGACGGACCCCCGCCCGCGTAGCATGGCGCGAGTCCTCGTCCCGCCGCACCAGGAGCTCCCGCCCATGACCTACCCCCTGGGTCTGAACCTCTCCGGTCGCCGGGTGCTGGTGGTCGGCGGCGGGCCCGTGGCGGCCCGGCGGGTGCCCCCGCTGCTCGCTGAGGGGGCACTCGTGGAGCTCGTGGCTCCCCGGGTCCAGGACGACCTCGAGGCGCTGGCCGCCTCGGGCGCCCTCACCTGGCACGCCCGCGGCTTCGCTCCCGACGACGTGACGGGCGCCTGGCTGGTGCTGGCCCACACGGACTCCCCCGCGGTCCAGCAGCTCGTGCGGCGCACCGCCGAGGAGCGTCGGGTCTTCTGCGTCACGGGTGGCGACGCCGCGGCGTCCAGCGCGTGGGTCCCGGCCGTGGCTCGCGCGCACGGGGTCACCGTGGCCGTGAACGCGGCGGCGGACCCCCGGCGCGCCAAGTCCGTGGCCGCGTGGGTCGCGGCCCGGCTGGAGACCGGGGAGATCCCCGTGCGGGCTCGGCGTTCCCGGGAAACCGCACCGGACGCGACCGCCCCCCAGGCTGCGGGACCGGCGGCCCCGGTGCTGCCCGGTCGTGACCCGTCCGCCGATCTCCGTGAACCCCACGCCCAGGCCCCCGGGACCGTGGCCCTCGTGGGCGGCGGCCCGGGGGACCCCGGTCTGCTCACCGTGCGCGGCCGCTACCTGCTGGCGGGCGCGGACGTGGTCGTGGCGGACCGGCTGGGCCCCACGGACCTGCTGCCGCACCTCGCCGAGCACGCCGAGATCATCGACGTGGGCAAGCGCGCGGGGTACCACAGACTCACGCAGGACCGGATCAACCAGACCCTCGTGGAGCAGGCGCGGCGGGGCCGGAAAGTGGTCCGGCTCAAGGGCGGGGACCCCTACGTCTTCGGCCGCGGCGGGGAAGAGGTGGAGTTCTGCCACGCCCACGGCATCGCCACGGAGGTGGTCCCCGGGGTCACCTCCGCGATCTCCGTGCCCGCGGCCGCCGGGATTCCCGTGACGCACCGGGACATGGCGCACGGCTTCACGGTGATCACCGCCCACGAGGAGCTGCGCCACGTGCCCTACCGCGAGGGCCACACGCTGATCCTCATGATGGGTGTGCGCGCCCTGGCGCGGCACTGCGAGACGCTCGCGGCTGCGGGCTACCCGCAGGACACCCCGGTTGCCGTGGTCGAGCGGGGCTGGACCCCCGCCCAGCGCACCACGGTGGGGGAGCTGGCCACCATTGCGGCGCTCGCCGCCGAGCGCGGCGTGACAGCCCCCGCGGTGATCCTGGTGGGCCGAGTGGCCGCACTGGGCGAGGAGACCGCCGCACCGGGGGAGTGAGGCTACGGCTGCCCCACCGGGATCCTGGCCCCGGACACGAGCACCCTGTGACCGCGCCCCGCCTCGGACTCGGAGACCTCCTCCCGGGTGGCGGGGCGGATCTGGTCCCGCTCGAGCACGTACATGCGGGCGGCCTCGTCCGCGGGGTCACCCTCGGGCTCGTTCACGAAGGCCCGGAAGCGGCGCATCCGGGCGGGATCCGCGAGGGTGGCCGCCCACTCGTCCTCGTAGGCCGCCACGTGGCGTTCCACTTCCGCCTCGAGGTCCGCGCAGATCCCCAGGGAGTCCTCGACGATCACGCGGCGCACGTGCGCCATGCCCTCCCCGTAGGTCTCGTCCAGCTCCTCGAGCCAGCGCGCGGTGCGCTGCAGCCGGTCCGCGGTGCGGATGTAGTACATCAGGTAGCGGTCCACGTAGCGCAGCAGCTCCTCTCGCGTGAGGTCCTTGGCGAACAGCCGCCCGTGCGCCGGGTTGGAGCCGCCGTTGCCGCCCAGGAACAGGTTCCACCCGTTGGTCGTGGCGATCACCCCCACGTCCTTGCCCTGCGCCTCGGCGCACTCGCGGCTGCATCCCGAGACCCCGAACTTGAACTTGTGCGGTGAGCGCAGGCCCCGGTAGCGGTTCTCCAGGTCCACGGCGAGCGCCACGGAGTCCTGCACACCGAAGCGGCACCACGAGCTGCCGATGCAGGACTTCACGTTGCGCAGCGCCTTGCCGTACGCGGAGCCGGACTCGAAGCCCGCGGCCACGAGCTCCCGCCAGATCTGCGGCAGCTGCTCGAGCCGCGCGCCGTAGAGACCGATCCGCTGGGCGCCGGTGATCTTGGTGTAGAGCCCGTACTTCTCGCCCACGGCGGCCAGTGCCGCCAGCTTCCGCGAGGTGATCTCACCTCCGGGGATGCGCGGGATGACCGAGTAGGTACCGTCCTTCTGCATGTTGGCCATGTTGCGGTCGTTGGTGTCCTGCAGGGTGCCGCGCCCGCCGTCCAGCGAGTAGGCGTGCACCTGGGAGTGCAGGATCGACGCCACCGTGGGCTTGCACACCGCGCAGCCGTCCGGGCCGGTGCCGAAGCGCGCGAGCACCGCCTCGAAGTCCTCCAGACCTGCCACGCGCACGGCCTCGTAGAGCTCCGGGCGGGACATCTCGAAGTGTTCGCACAGGGCCTTGGACACGGACAGCCCGAGCGCGGCCATCCGCTGCTTGAGGGTCTTCTCGAGCATCGGCACGCACGAGCCGCACTGGGTGCCCGCGCTGGTGCAGGCCTTCAGGGAGGCGACGTCGCGGTGGCCGGCGTCCACGGCGGAGCGCACCGCGCCGAAGTCCACGTTGTTGCACGAGCACAGCACGGCGTCGTCGGGCAGCTCGATGTCCCCGGGCCCGGCCCCGCCGCTCGCCGAGAGGTAGGCGCTCGGCTCGGCGGGCAGCTCTCGGCCCAGCAGCGGCCGCAGGGAGTCGAACGGTGAGACGTCGCCCACGAAGACGCCACCGAGCAGCGTGGTGGCGTCCCGGGAGGTGACGATCTTCTGGTAGATCCCCCGCACCGGATCGGAGTACACCACTTCGAGGCAGTCCGGGGTGGTGCCCAGGCGGTCGCCGAAGTCCGCCACCTCCACGCCGGAGAACTTGAGCCTGGTGGTCACGTCGAAATTCGCGACGGCGCTGTCCCCGCCCGTGAGGTTGTCCGCCGCGGCCTCCGCCATGGCGTTGGCCGGGGCCACGAGTCCCCACGTGCGGCCCAGGATGTCCGCGACCTCGCCGATCGCCCACACGTGCGGGTCCTCGGTGCGGCAGTGGTCGTCCACCGTGATCCCGCCCCGGGCGCCCACGGCCAGACCGGCGTCCCGGGCGAGTTCGTCGTTGGGGCGGATCCCGGCGGCCATGACCACGAGGTCCGCGGCCACGCTGCGCACCTGGGACTCGTCCCCGAGCGACTGCGCGAGCGAGACCGAGACCACCCGCTGCGCGGGGTCCAGGTTCACGGAGGAGATGAACGCACCGCACTCCACGCCGATGCCCGTGCCGCGGATCAGGTCGTTGACGGTGTGCCCGCCCGCCCGGTCCAGCTCCACGGACAGCAGCCAGGAGGCCACGTCCAGGATGGTGGGATCCGCACCCACGTGCTGCAGGCCCTGCGCGGCCTCCAGCCCCAGCAGGCCACCGCCCACCACCACGGCGCGGGGCCGACGCCCCAACCGCTCGGTGAGTTCAGCGACCTCCCGGACCATGGCCCGGACGTCGTCCACGCCGCGGAACACGTGGGTGTGGTCGGAACCGGGGATGGGGATCACCGCGGCCCGGGAGCCCGTGGCGAACACGAGCTCGTCGTAGGGGTGCGTCTCACCGTGCTGGTCCGTGACCGTGCGGTGCTCGCGGTCCAGGCGCACGGCCCGGGTGCCCGTGCGCAGGGTGACGTCCGGGTGCTCCCACAGGGTGCCGTCGCCGAGTGTGAGGTCCCGGTCCGGGTCCTCGAAGAGCTGCTCCAGGGCCACGCGGTCGTACGGGGCGTGGGGCTCGTCCATGAGCACCGTGATGCGCTGCCCGGCAGGGCCCCGTTCGGTGAGCGCGCGGACCAGGCGGAACGCGGCGGGCCCGCCCCCGAGGATCAAGATCGTGTGCGCCGGGGTGGCCCCGGTGCGGTCGGTGGGCGTTGTCATGGGGTGGTCCTCCGCAGCTGACTGGGCGTCCCGTGCCCGTGACGGACACGACACTGCTAGATTAGCGCCGACAATGCGCACTGTGACGGCGCCCGCGCGGCGCGGTGGGAGGCACGGCATGGACCGCATGACCAGCCCGGACGACCGGACCGCACGTCCCGGCACCCCCGGCACGGCTCCCGACGCCACCGGGTGGGTGGACGTGTGCGCGGTCTCGGACCTCGAGGTCAACTGGGGTGAGGCGGCCATCGTGGCCGGGCACGAGTACGCCGTGTTCCGCACCAACGACGACCGCGTGTTCGTCACGGACCACCGCGACCCCCGCTCCGGTGCCCTCGTGATGGCCCGCGGCATCGTGGGCCGCCACGGTGAGCGGCACACCGTGGCCTCACCCCTCTACAAGGAGACGTACGACCTCGCGACCGGCGAGTGCGTGGCCGGCGGCGACCACCTCCTGCCCGTGCACCCCGTGCGACTGCGGGACGGGCGCGTCCTGCTCCGTCCCGCCGACTGACGCCCGCCCGCGGACCCCGCGCGCTATCATGGAGGCGTGCGCCCCGTGCGCATGGGCACTGATCCGGCCATCACCGGGGAGCCCCTCCGGAAGAACGGGCTCCCGCGGGCCTCAGTAGAACCGGACGACTCGGGTCCGTGACAGCCCCCAACGAGCGGCTCGCGGCGTCGTCGGCATCCCCGGCGGCGCGGCGGACAAGCGAGGTGGTACCGCGCCACCGGCGCCCCGTGCGCCCGAGCGTCCTCGCATCCTGAACCGTCGTCCCACTCAGGATGGAGCACCGTGTCCGACTCATTCGTGTACCCCAAGGCGAGCACCGACCCCGACGCCCAGGGCGTCCCCGCGGCCCCGCGCCTGCCCGCGGTCGAGGAGCGCGTCCTCGACTACTGGAAGCGGGACGAGACCTTCCAGGCGAGCATCGACCAGCGCGACAGCGGCGCGGACGGCTCCAACGAGTTCGTCTTCTACGACGGCCCTCCCTTCGCCAACGGCCTGCCCCACTACGGACACCTGCTCACCGGCTACGTCAAGGACCTCGTGGCCCGCTACCAGACCCAGCAGGGCCGCCGCGTGGAGCGCCGCTTCGGGTGGGACACCCACGGGCTGCCCGCCGAGCTCGAGGCCATGAAGCAGCTCGGGATGACGGACAAGCAGGACATCGAGGCCATGGGCATCGACACGTTCAACGACGCCTGCCGCGCCTCCGTGCTCAAGTACGCCTCCGAGTGGCAGGACTACGTGACCCGCCAGGCGCGCTGGGTGGACTTCGACAACGACTACAAGACGCTGAACCCGCAGTACATGGAGTCCGTGATCGGCGCGTTCAAGGCGCTGGACGACAAGGGCCTCGTCTACTCCGGCTACCGCGTGCTGCCGTACTGCTGGAAGGACGAGACGCCGTTGTCCAACCACGAGCTGCGCATGGACGACGACGTCTACCAGATGCGCCAGGACACCTCCGTCACCGTGGCGTTCCGGCTCTCCGAGGACACCTCGTGGGCCGCGCACCCGGAGGTCGCGGCCGAGCTCGCGGGCGCCGAGGCCATTGCGTGGACCACCACGCCCTGGACCCTGCCCACCAACGAGGCGCTCGCGGTGGGCCCCGCCATCGACTACGTGCTGGTGCCCGGCGCCGGGGAGCTGGCCGGGCGCCGCTTCCTCGTGGCCGCAGAGCTTGCCGGGAACTACGCCAAGGACCTCGGCTACGGGGACGTCGAGGACCCGGCCGCCGCGGTGCGCGAGGCCGTGACGGCGCACTACACGGGCGAGCAGCTCGCGGGCCTCCGCTACGCCCCGCTGTGGGACTACTTCACGGACGACGAGCGCTTCGGCACCGCCAAGGCCTGGCAGATCCTCGTGGCGGACTACGTGACCACCACGGACGGCACGGGCATCGTGCACCAGGCGCCGGCCTACGGCGAGGACGACCAGCTGGTGTGCGCCGAGCACGAGATCCCCGTGGTGCTCTCCGTGGACGAGGGCGGCCGCTTCCACGACCTCTTCACGGACGAGTCCCTGGCCGCCGGCGCCCCGCTCGCGGGACTCGCCGGGCACAACGTGTTCGACAAGGAGGTGGCGCGCACCGTGATCCGGGACCTGCGGGCCCGCGGTGCGCTGCTGCGCGAGGCGTCCTACGAGCACTCCTACCCGCACTGCTGGCGCTGCCGAAACCCCCTGATCTACCGCGCGGTGTCCTCGTGGTTCGTGAGCGTCACGGCCATCAAGGACCGCATGCTGGAGCTGAACCAGCAGATCAACTGGATCCCCGGCAACGTCAAGGACGGCCAGTTCGGCAAGTGGCTCGAGAACGCCCGGGACTGGTCCATCTCCCGCAACCGCTACTGGGGCTCGCCCATCCCCGTGTGGGAGTCCAGCGACCCCAACCACCCGCGCCGCGACGTCTACGGCTCGCTCGCGGAGCTCGAGGCGGACTTCGGGCGCCTGCCCCGCAACGCCTCCGGCGAGGTGGACCTGCACCGTCCCTGGATCGACGAGCTGACCCGTCCCAACCCGGACGACCCCACGGGCACGTCCGTGATGCGCCGCGTGCCCGAGGTGCTGGACGTGTGGTTCGACTCCGGGTCCATGCCCTACGCGCAGGTGCACTACCCCATGGAGAACCGTGAATGGTTCGAGACCCACAACCCCGGGGACTTCATCGTGGAGTACATCGGCCAGACCCGCGGCTGGTTCTACACGCTGCACATCCTGGCCACCGCGCTGTTCGACCGCCCGGCGTTCCGCAACGTGATCTCCCACGGGATCGTGCTGGGCTCGGACGGGCAGAAGATGTCCAAGTCCCTGCGCAACTACCCGGACGTCAACGAGGTCCTGGACCGGGACGGCTCGGACGCCATGCGCTGGTTCCTGATGTCCTCGCCCATCCTGCGCGGCGGGAACCTGGTGGTCACCGAGCAGGGCATCCGCGACGGCGTGCGGCAGATGATCCTGCCGCTGTGGAACGTCTACCACTTCTTCGGCCTCTACACGAACACCGCCCGCGGGGGAGAGGGCTACGACGCCCAGCCGCGGTACGAGGCCGAGCACGTGATGGACCGCTACATCCTGGCCGAGACCGGCGCCCTGGTCACGGACGCCAAGCGGGCCTTCGACGAGTACGACATCTGGGCCGCCGCCGAGCGGCTGCGCGCCTACATGGACACGCTCACCAACTGGTACGTGCGCCGGTCCCGCGAGCGCTTCTTCGCCGAGGACACCGAGGCGTTCGACGTGCTCCACACGTGCCTCGAGACCGTGTGCCGCGTGGCCGCCCCGCTGCTGCCGCTCGTCACCGAGGAGATCTGGCGCGGCCTCACCGGTGGCCGCTCCGTGCACCTGACCGACTGGCCGGACGCCTCCCTCTTCCCGCGGGACGAGGCCCTGCTCACCGCCATGGAGCGCACGCGCGCCGTGTGCTCCGCGGGCTCCGCGCTGCGCAAGGCCAGCAGCCTGCGTGTGCGCCAGCCGCTCGCGGGGATGACCGTGGCCGTTCCGGGCGCCCAGGCACTCGCGGGGACCTTCCAGGACATCATCGCGGACGAGCTGAACCTCAAGTCCGTCACCCTGGTGGACGCGGCCGAGGTCTCGGCCGCCGACTACGGCATCTCCCAGGAGCTCAAGGTCAATGCGCGAGCCGCCGGCCCCCGGCTGGGCAAGCAGGTGCAGCAGGTCATCAAGGCCACCAAGGCGGGCGACTGGTCCGTGACCGAGGACGGCGGCGTCGTCGCCGGCTCGGTGGCCCTGGAGGAGGGCGAGTACGAGCTCGTCACGGTGGTCGACGACGCCGCGGCGTCCTCCGCGCGCGCCGTCACCGTGCTGCCCGGCGGCGGCTTCCTGGTCCTGGACACCGAGCTGACCGACGCGCTGCGCGCCGAGGGCGTGGCTCGGGACATGGTCCGCGCCATCCAGCAGGCCCGCAAGGACGCCGGGCTGGTGGTCTCTGACCGGATCCGCACCACCATCCACGCGGATGCGGAGACCCTCGCCGCGGTGGACGCCCACCGCGAGCTCGTGCAGGGAGAGACCCTGAGCCGCGAGCTGGAGCTGGTCGAGGCCACGGACCTGGACGTCGCCGTGGCGGTGGTGGACGCGTGAGCCAGAACGCCGAGCACGAGAACTTCGCCTCCGTGGAGGAGATCTACCAGCACCTGCTGGGCCGGGCGCCGGAGCACCGGATGGCTCCGCGCCTGGACGCCATGGAGCTCGCGGTCTCCGCACTGGGGGATCCGCACCGCAGCGCACCGGTGGTCCAGGTGACCGGGACCAACGGCAAGACCTCCACCGCCCGGATGGTCGAGTCCCTGCTGCTCGCCCACGACCTCCGGGTGGGCCGGTACACGAGCCCGCACCTGGAGCGCGTGACCGAGCGGATCAGCATCGACGGCGCACCCGTCCCGGACGAGGCGTTCGTGCGGATCTACGGCGAGATCGCCCCGTACCTGGACCTCGTGGACCGGCACCTGGAGGCCGACGGCTCACCCCGGCTCACGTACTTCGAGATCCTCACGGTCCTGGCGTTCGCCGTCTTCGCGGACGAGCCGGTGGACGTGATGGTCCTGGAGGTGGGCATCGGCGGCTCGTGGGACGCCACCACCGTGGCGGACGCGGCGGTGTCCGTGGTCACGCCCATCGGCCTGGACCACACGGACATGCTCGGGGACACGGTGGAGGAGATCGCGCGGGAGAAGGCCGGGATCATCAAGCCCGAGGGCTTCCTGGTCAGTGCCGCGCAGGAACCCGGTGCCGCCCAGGTGCTGCTGGAGCGCGCCCGCGAGCTGGCCGATCCGTTCCGCTTCGAGGGCGTGGAGTTCGCGGTCACCGCGCGCACCACGGCCGTGGGCGGGCAGGTGATCACGGTGCAGGGCCTCGCCGCCGAGTACACGGACGTGATGCTGCCGCTGTTCGGGGCGCACCAGGCGCAGAACGCCGCCGTGGCGGTCGCCGCCGTGGAGGCCCTGCTGGGCGGCGGGGAGAAGCCTCTGAACCCCGAGCTCGTCACGGCGGGTCTGGGTGCGGTCTCCTCGCCCGGGCGCCTCGAGCTCGCGCGCACGGCCCCGCCCGTGATCCTCGACGCCGCCCACAACCCGCACGGTCTGCTGGCCTCGGCCGCGGCGGTGCGCGAGGCGTTCACGTTCGGCAAGCTGAACCTGGTGGTGGGCGTGCTGCGGGAGAAGGACGCGGCGGAGATGTTCCGCGTGCTCGCGGACGAGTACCACGAGTTCGAGCTCGAGCTGTGGTGCACCGCCTCGCACTCCCCGCGGGCCGTGGCCCCGGACGAACTCGCGGAGATTGCCGCGGACATGGGCTTCGACGAGGACGCCGTGCACGTGGCGGAGCGTCTCGACGACGCCTGCGCGGCGGCCATCCAGGACGCCGCCGCGCGCGAGCAGTTCGACGGCGCCGTGCTCGTCACCGGGTCCGTCACCGTGGTGGGTGAGGCCCGTGTGCTGCTCGGACTCTGATTCCCCTCTCGCCCCCATGGAAGGAGCGGCATGGCCCGCATGACCAAGGCGCAACGCGAATGGCGCCCCGACCAGCCCAAGAAGCCGCGCTCGGTCAAGACGATGTTCGCCTCCAGCGTGCTGAGCATCGAGGCGTTCATCGTGTTCTTCGCAGCCCTCACGGCGTTCGGGCTGCTGGCACGGGGCTGGTCCACGGCCCACAAGCTGTGGCTGATGGGCGGTTCGGTGGTCCTGGCGCTGCTGTTCATCCTGCTGTGCGGGATGCTGCGCAAGCCGTGGGGCTATGCCGCGGGGTGGGTGCTGCAGCTCGTGCTGATCGCCACCGGCTTCGTGGTGCCCGCGATGTTCGTGATCGGTGTGCTGTGCGCCCTCGCGTGGTGGTACGCCGTGGTCAAGGGCGGTCGCATGGACCGGGAGAACGCGCGGCGGGCGGAGGGGCAGCGCCGCTGGGAGGCCGAGAACCCGCTCACCTGAGTCCGCGCCCGGCCGAGCGTGCCGCCCGTTGCCACGCGGGCGGCCGCGTTCGTTAGGCTCGACCCGGAAAACCGCACGCGTCCGGCCCCACCGCGGAACGGACACCGCACGAACGTCAAGGAGACCCCATGTCCCAGCGCACCCTCGTCCTCGTCAAGCCGGACGGCGTCGCCCGCGGCCTCACCGGTCAGATCCTCGCGCGCATCGAGGCCAAGGGCTACACCCTCACCCGGCTCGAGCTGATGACCCCGACCCGCGAGATCCTCGAGCAGCACTACGAGGAGCACCGGGGCAAGCCGTTCTTCGAGCCGCTCGTGCAGTTCATGCTCTCCGGGCCCGTGGTGGCCGCCGTGGCCGAGGGCGACCGCGTGATCGAGGGCTTCCGCAGCCTCGCCGGTGCCACCGAGCCCACCACCGCCGCTCCGGGCACCATCCGCGGGGACCTGGGCCGCGACTGGGGGGAGAAGGTGCAGAAGAATCTCGTGCACGGCTCCGACTCCCCGGAGTCCGCCGAGCGGGAGATCGGCATCTGGTTCGCCTGAGCCGTCAACCGACGACGGCGCGTTCCGAGCCCGGGAGCTTGGCACGCGCCGTCGTCGTGTTCCGGGGGCGGTGTCAGGCGAAGATGACCGTGGCGAAGCGCACGGCGATCACGCCGAAGAGCACCACGAGCACGGCGGTGCCGAGCAGCCACGCCCACGCGGCGGAGCCCGCACCCGGGCGAGCAGCTCCGCCGAGCATCCCGGCACGCCGCATCCGGGCGGTGGTGTGGGCCAGCAGGTAGGTCTGCGCGCACCACACGACCATGCAGTACAGGCACAGCGCGTTGATGCGGAACGTGGTCTGCCACCACAGCCAGAGTGTGAACACCGAGCCCGCCGCCGTGCCGAGCCACAGCAGCCACCAGAACCACCGGGCGTAGCGGGCCCCGGCGAGCACGCCCACGGCCACGGCGGCCACCACGGCGTAGGCCACGATCCCGATGAAGGGGTTGGGGAAGCCGAACAGCTCGGCCTGGGGAGTGCGCATCACGGTCCCGCAGGACAACCACGCGTTGATGTCGCAGCTCGTGCGGTGCCCCGCGTCCTGGAAGATGGCCAGGCGCTCCGCGACGAGCACGGCGGCCGCGAGGAAGCCGACGACCGAGAGGATCACCGCGAGGACCGCCCAGGACCGGTCCTCGCGCGCCACCGCTGGAGGGGCGGGATCCGGTGCGGGGGCGGACGCCGGGACACCCCGGGATCCGGGGGTGGCACGGCGCGTGCTGGGGGAGGTGCGGGATGCTGGACTCACGCGCCCGATGGTAGACCACCGGCATGACGGCCACCCGGATCCGCGGGTCGCACGGGCCCGCCGCCGTCGTGGGCGCAACCCCGGCGCACCGCCCGCGAGCTGTGGTCCGCACCACCCGGATGTGCGCTGACCGGTGACGACTGTGAGATACTGCAACTGGTCGGTCCTCAGCCGCACGTGAGGACACCGGCCCGGCAGGAGCACCGAAACCCTCGGCGCGGACCCGCGGCTCTCACAGGATCGAGCGCGTCCGCACCGGGACAAGTTCGCGGTCCGCAGGACCCAGCGGCTCGGGCATCCGCCGGCTCGTGGACGGCGCGCGAGACACACGTCGCGCCCGCGGGTACGACCTCGACTTCCGGCGGCCGCGTGGTGAACACCGGCTCGACCGACCGAGCACACCTCGGGCCCGGGTGCGGGCGGTGTCCCGAGCAGGAGCACAACGGCACATGGAACCTGAACAGGACAACACGGCGCAGTCGCCCTTCGAGGCAGCCGACCCCACCCCCGACGCCGTGGTGGCCGCCGACGGCGACACCGGCGAGACCACGGACTCCGCGCGCGCCACTGCCGAGAGCACGGACCCGGCCCCCGCGGCGACGCCCGCAACGGACCCCGGACAGACCCCCACGACGGGCACCGACCCCGCGGACACCGATCCCACGCGCACCGGGGACTCCGCGGACATCGGGGTCACCGCAGCGGCGGGGTCCGAGAGCCCGGTGCAGCCGGCCCCCACCGCCACCGAGGCGGACGGGACCACCGCAGCCGCGGCCGAGGCGGCGCCCGGGCAGGCTCCCGCGGGGGAGCCCACCACGGCTGACGCGGACCCGGAGACCACCAACACTCCTGGCGCGGACACTGTCGGCGCGGTTACCGCAGCGGCGGCCGAGCCCGCGCCCGAGGACCCGGCGTCCCTGGCGGCCGACGCCGCCGCCGCCGCCGACTCCGGGGCCGCCGAGGACTCCGCGGATCCCGAGCCGCCCACGCAGGAGGACTTCGGCACCTTCGGCCCGGGTGCGTCGCTGATGTTCCACGCCCCGGATCCGGACGAGATCCGCCGCGCCGCGGAGGCCCACGCCGAGCGGCTGCGCGAGCTCGCCCGGGAGCGCGAGGCGCAGCGCGAGGCGGAGCGTGCCGCCCGTCGCGAGAACCGCGAGCAGGACGAGGACGACGACGAATCGGGCAGCGCGTCCAGCAAGCGGCGCCGGCGGCGTCGTCGCGGGGACGAGGACATGGAGCTCGTGGACGAGTCCGACGGCTCGGTCACCCGGGTGCGCGCACCGCGCGGCGCCTCCGAGGGCACGAGCAGCGACGAGGTCACCGGGGTCAAGGGCTCCACGCGGCTCGAAGCCAAGCGCCAGCGCCGCCGTGAGTCCCGCCAGTCCGGGCGCCGCCGCCACGTGATCACCGAGGCCGAGTTCCTGGCCCGGCGCGAGTCCGTGGAGCGCACGATGCTGGTGCGCCAGAAGGAGGACCGGATCCAGATCGGCGTGCTCGAGGACGGGATCCTCGCGGAGCACTTCGTCTCCCACACCACGCAGGACTCACTGATCGGCAACGTCTACGTGGGCAAGGTGCAGAACGTGCTGCCGTCCATGGAGGCCGCGTTCGTGGACATCGGACGGGGGCGCAACGCCGTGCTCTACGCCGGCGAGGTGGACTGGGACGCCGCCGAGATGGGCAACAAGCCCCGCAAGATCGAGAACGCCCTGCGCTCCGGGGACACGGTGCTGGTGCAGGTCACCAAGGATCCCGTGGGCCACAAGGGCGCGCGGCTCACCAGCCAGGTCTCCCTGCCGGGGCGCTACCTCGTGTACGTACCGGGCGGGTCCATGACCGGGATCTCCCGCAAGCTCCCGGACGTGGAGCGCCAGCGGCTGAAGAAGATCCTCAAGGACCGGCTGCCCGAGGGCGCGGGCGTGATCGTGCGCACCGCCGCGGAGGGCGCGTCCGAGACCGAGCTGACCAACGACATCAACCGGCTGCGCTCGCAGTGGGAGCAGATCCAGGAGAAGGCGCGCTCGAACAAGACGCTCGCCCCGGAGCTGCTCTACGCCGAGCCGGACCTCACCATCAAGACCGTGCGCGACGTCTTCAACGAGGACTTCACCGCCATGGTGGTCCAGGGCGAGCAGGCGTGGGACAACATCGAGGCGTACGTGACGTACGTGGCCCCGGACCTGCTGGACCGGCTGCAGCGCTGGACGGAGGACGCGGACCTCTTCGAGCACATGCGCGTGGCGGAGCAGATCCAGAAGGCGCTGGAGCGCAAGGTGTTCCTGCCCTCGGGCGGCTCCCTGGTGATCGACCGCACCGAGGCCATGACCGTGGTGGACGTCAACACCGGCAAGTTCACCGGTTCCGGCGGCAACCTCGAGGAGACCGTCACCAAGAACAACCTGGAGGCCGCCGAGGAGATCGTGCGCCAGCTGCGGCTGCGGGACATCGGCGGGATCATCGTGGTGGACTTCATCGACATGGTCCTCGAGTCCAACCGGGACCTCGTGCTGCGCCGGCTCGTGGAGTGCCTGGGCCGGGACCGCACCAAGCACCAGGTGGCCGAGGTGACGTCCCTGGGACTCGTGCAGATGACGCGCAAGCGCATGGGCACCGGCCTGCTCGAGGTCTTCTCCGAGCCGTGCGAGGAGTGCGCGGGCCGCGGTGTGGTGGTCCACGACCACCCGCTGAAGGGCCGCTCCACCGCCGCGCCGCAGGACCACCGGGGCAACCGCACCGAGCGCAAGCGCTCCCGGCAGAAGCAGCACGAGCAGCCGAAGGACAAGCCGCGCTCCAGCGACCGCGAGGGCTCCGACGACCAGCAGCAGGCCCGCGAGGAGGCCACGCGCACCGCGTTCGCGAACATCGCCGCGGCCTCCAGCCACGAGGACGACGCCGCCCAGCACGGCTCCGAGGGCGGTTCCGGCAGCGGGACGGCGGACGCCGCGAAGGGCCGGGACGCCTCCGGGCAGCAGCCGGGGCAGGGATCCGACCGCTCCTCGGACAGCGGCCACGGTGACTCCGAGGCCGGCCGACGCCGGAAGAAGCGCCGCGGCAAGCGCAGCCGCGGCCGGGGCCAGCAGGGCGAGGACAACGGCTCGCAGCAGGAGTCCTCGCCGCAGGACGCGGCCGCCGACCGGGACGGGACCGACCCCGCCTCCCGCCTGACCATCGGCGGCGAGGTCATCGAGCTCCCGCAGGGTCAGCAGGAGGAGCAGGACCGCCGCACGGCGGAGGAGTCCCTGACCCTGGACTCGCTCTCCGCGGCGTTCTCCGGGGAGGACACCGCGCCGGCCGGATCCGGGACGGGCTCGGGCTCCGACGACGAGTCGCGGAAGAGCGGCTCGGGCCGGCAGCGCCGCGGCCGTCGGGTGGCCACGGCTCCCGGCACGGCCGAACGGCGTGCGGACACCGCCGGCCGGGACACCGCCGCCCGGGACGGCTCCGGAACCCGGGACGCCTCGCGGCACGATTCGCCCGCGCAGCAGGAGCACGCGGTCACGCGCGGCGGAGCCGAGACCACCAAGGACGCGAACCCCGCACGGGGCACGGAGTCGGGCAGCGCCTCCGGGACGCGCGGCACGGGAGCCTCGGCTCCCGCGGCCCGTTCCACCGCGGCGCAGACCGGGACCGGGCAGCCCGCGCAGGAGACCCCGGCCAGGCGGCGTCGTGGTTCCCGCCGGGCCGTCGCGCCCACCGCGGCACCGGGCACCGCCGCCGTGGAGAAGCGCGAGTACTCCGCGGCAGAGGCCGCCGCCAGCAGGTTCACGGCCACGGCCACCCCGGTGACCCCCGCGGCGTCCGACGGCGGGCCCACGGTGGTGGGCGTGGGCGTGAGCGCCCGGGACATCACCATGACGCCCAAGGCGGACTGAGCCCGCCGCGACGACCGCCACCGTGCGGCGTCGCCGGCAGCCCGCTCGACCCGCAGGAGCGCTCGGAGGCATCCGGGCGCTCCTGTGGCATGATCGGGGCACGTGCACGGGGTGCCGCACAGCGGCTGAGAACACACCCGTCGAACCTGATCTGGCTCGAACTAGCGAAGGGAATGCCGTGACCGCCACGCCGTCCGCCCCCGCCCCCCGTGTCCTCTCCATCGCCGGGACGGACCCCACGGGCGGCGCGGGCCACGCCGCCGACCTCAAGTCCGTTGCCGCCATGGGGGGATACGGACTGAGCGTGATCACCGCGGTGGTCGCCCAGAACACGCAGGGGGTGGTGGCCGTGCACACCCCGCCCGTGACCGTGCTGCGGGCGCAGCTGGACGCCGTGGCGGAGGACGTGGAGCTGGACGCCGTCAAGGTGGGCATGCTCGGCTCTGTGGACGTGATCGAGACCGTGGGGCGGTGGCTCGCCGCTGGACGCGCCCCCGTGGTCGTGATCGACCCCGTGATGGTGGCCACCGCGGGCGGTCGCCTGCTGGACCCGGACGCCGAGGACGCCCTGCGCGGGATCCTGCACCACGCGGACCTCATCACCCCCAACCTCCCCGAGCTCGCCGTGCTCGCGGAGCGCCCGGTGGCCACCACGTGGGACGAGGCCCTCGAGCAGGGCCGCGCCGTCGCCGAGACCTTCGGCACGCGCGTGCTCGTCAAGGGAGGTCACCTCTGCGGGGACAGCACCCCGGACGCGCTCGTGGTCCCCGGCCACCCCGAACCGGTCGCGCAGTACTCGGGTGACCGCGTGCCCACCCGCAACACCCACGGCACGGGCTGCTCACTGTCCTCGGCCGTGGCCACCGTGGTGGCACGCACCGGCGACTGGGCCGAGGGCATCGGCACCGCCCGCTCCTGGCTGCGCGGTGCCCTGCGCGCCGCGGACTCCCTCCACGTGGGCCACGGCAACGGCCCCGTGCACCACATGCACCACGTCCAGGACCTGGTCGCGGATCCCGCCTTCGTGGCGGCGGCCTGCGCGGAGCCCGACGACGCCGCACGCGCCGCGGGTGCCCCGGGTCCCGCCGGACCCGCGAGCGGCACGCCCCGGGACGGCGCCGCGCCCGCGGCGGCACCCGCGGCGGCGTCGGGCTCCCCGGAGCCGGGCGCGGACGGCCACGGCGGAGCCGGGGAGCGTTTCACCGACGAGCTCTGGCGGGACTGCCGTGAGATCCGCGAGCGGATCGCGGAGCTGCCCTTCGTCACCGGACTGGGCGACGGCACCCTGGAGCGGGACGCCTTCGAGTGGTACCTGGACCAGGACATGCAGTACCTGGACGCGTACTCCCGCGCTCTCGCGCTGCTCGCGGCCGCCGCGCCGGAGGACACCACCCGCGAGTTCTTCGCCACCGCCGCGGCCGCCGTGGTCACGGGCGAGTCCGCCCTGCACCGCGCCCGCCTGGGGGAGCGGGATCCCGAGCCGCCGTCCGGGACCACGGGCGCCTACGTCGACTTCCTGCTGGCGCGCACGGGGCAGGACGGCTTCGCGGTGGGCGCGGCGGCCGTGCTGCCGTGCTACTGGCTCTACGCCCACGTGGGTTCGGAGCTCACGGCCCGCGCCCGCGCGGCCGGGCTGCAGGGCCACCCGTTCGCGGACTGGCTCGAGACCTACGACGATCCCGAGTTCCGGGCCGCCACGGAGACGGTGCGGGACGTCGTGGACCGCGCGGCGGCACGGGCGGACTCCGCCACCCGGGACGCGATGCGCAGGGCGTTCCTGCGGGCGTGCCGGCTCGAGCTCGAGTTCTTCGCGCAGACCGCGCACGACGCTGCGCACGAACCCGGTGCCGCACCGGGCGGGCACGCGGGCGGCACTCCGTAACTGGCGTGACTTCCGGGGATCGGGTAGTCTGGGCTGTCGGTGCCGGACACCGGTGTGTGCATGGCCGTGTCCATGTGCCCGGAAAACGGCGCGTTCGGGTGAATTTCCTGTGCTGGTGCGATAGCCACGCGATCATGCGGATCGGTCATGGACCACCGCGGCGTGATGTCTCGACATTCGCAGTCCTCAGGAGCCCACCCGACCATTACACGCAGTCCATAGATGTCGAGAGAAGTGAGTTCCCAAGTGGTGTACGCGATTGTCCGCGCAGGCGGCCGCCAGGAGAAGGTTTCCGTCGGAGACCTCGTGACCCTTGACCGCGTCGCCGGCGAGGCAGGCAGCACCGTAGAGCTTCCTGCGCTGCTGCTGGTCGATGGGGACAAGGTCACCTCCGACTCCAAGACCCTGGCCGACGTCAAGGTCACGGCCGAGATCATCGAGGACCTGCGTGGTCCCAAGATCTCGATCATGAAGTACAAGAACAAGACCGGCTACAAGAAGCGCCAGGGTTTCCGCGCCGAGCTGACCACGGTCAAGATCACCGGCATCGACGCCTGAGTCCCCGGTCCCCATACATTTCCAACGAAGGTAGGCACACACCATGGCACACAAGAAGGGTGCGAGCTCCACTCGCAACGGCCGTGACTCCAACGCCCAGTACCTGGGCGTGAAGCGCTTCGGCGGCCAGTCCGTCAACGCCGGCGAGATCATCGTCCGCCAGCGCGGCACGCACTTCCACCCGGGCCTGAACATGGGTCGCGGCAAGGACGACACCCTGTTCGCCCTGGCCG
Source organism: Kocuria tytonis (assembly GCF_003226895.2). GTDB lineage: Bacteria > Actinomycetota > Actinomycetes > Actinomycetales > Micrococcaceae > Kocuria > Kocuria tytonis. Next base: position 528,169 of record NZ_PNJG02000001.1, on the reverse strand, counting down.
CCGGTGTCGTCGAGTTCGGCACCCGTCGTGGCCGCCGCGTGGTCAACATCCAGACCGCCGAGTAGTCGAATCTTCGGACCCCAGGGTCCACCCGCCGCCACGTCCGCGTGGCGGCGACCACTGGAGGGTGGGCGCGTCACGCGCTCACCCTCTAGTCTTTTGAGCAGAACCCCGGTCCGCCCGCGCGCGGGTGACCCAGAGTGCGAGGAGCCACGTGGCCAGTTTTGTTGATCGAGTCATCGTGCACGCCACGGGCGGCAATGGCGGCCACGGCTGCGTCTCCGTCAAGCGCGAGAAGTTCAAGCCCCTGGGCGGGCCGGACGGCGGCAACGGCGGTGACGGCGGCTCCGTGATCCTGCGCGTGGACGGGCAGTCCACCACGCTGCTGGGCTTCCACCACGCACCCCACCAGAAGGCCCCCAACGGTGAACCCGGCAAGGGGGACATGCGCCACGGGTTCAAGGGCCAGGACCTCGTGCTCTCCGTGCCGGCCGGCACCGTGGTCAAGGACCGTGAGGGCAACGTGCTCGCGGACCTGCTGGGGGAGGGCAGCGAGTACGTGCTGGCCGCCGGGGGCATGGGGGGTCGCGGCAACGCCGCCCTGGCCTCGCCCAAGCGAAAGGCCCCCGGCTTCGCACTGCTCGGCACCCCGGGTGAGGAGCAGGAGGTGGAGCTGGAGCTGAAGTCCATCGCGGACGTCGCCCTCGTGGGCTTCCCCTCCGCCGGCAAGTCCAGCCTGATCGCCGCGATGAGTGCCGCGCGCCCCAAGATCGCGGACTACCCCTTCACCACCCTGGTGCCGAACCTCGGGGTGGTGCAGGCCGGTGACACCCGCTTCACCGTGGCGGACGTCCCCGGTCTCATCCCGGGTGCGTCCGAGGGCAAGGGCCTGGGTCTGGAGTTCCTGCGCCACGTGGAGCGCTGCGCGGCGCTGGCGCACGTGATCGACTGCGCCACCCTGGAACCGGGTCGCGACCCGCTGAGCGACCTCGACGCCCTCGAGGCGGAGCTCGCCCACTACGCGCTGGCCATCCAGGACGAGGACCCCGCGGCCGTTCCGCTCACCGAGCGCCCCCGGCTGGTGGTGCTCAACAAGGTGGACGTCCCCGAGGCTCGGGAGCTCGCGGACTTCATCCGCCCCGAGCTCGAGGAGCGCGGCTACCCCGTCTTCGAGATCTCCACCGCGTCCCACGAGGGACTGCGGGAGCTCGGCTTCGCCATGGCGCAGCTCGTGGCGCAGGCGCGCGAGCAGGAGGAGCGGCGCGGGGAGGAGCAGCGCACGGTGACCGTGCTGCACCCCGAGCCCACGCGGCGTCGTCGTGGCAGGGACCGCCAGGAGTTCATGATCACGCGCGAGGACCGCGCCGAGGAGCCGCTGTACCACGTGCGCGGCGAGAAGCCCGAGCGCTGGGTGCTGCAGACGGACTTCAACAACGACGAGGCCGTGGGTTACCTCGCGGACCGCTTCGCCAAGCTGGGGATCGAGGACGAGCTGTTCCGGATCGGAGCCAAGCCGGGCAACGCGGTGCTCATCGGCCCGGAGGAGAACGGCGTGGTCTTCGACTGGGAGCCCACCATGGTGGGCGGCGCCGAGCTGCTGGGCGGGCCCCGCGGCACGGACCTGCGCATGGAGGAGACCTCCCGGCCCACCCGCCGCGAGAAGCGGGAGCAGTTCTACGACCGCATGGACGCCAAGTCCGAGGCGCGCGCCGAGCTCGAGCAGGAGCGCCGCGCGGGGATCTGGACCGAGTCCGTGGACAGCGCACGCGACCGCCGCCGCCCGTCCGAGACGAAGGAGACGCACGACAGTGAGTGACACGCCCCACCGCGAGAAGACCCCCACCGAGACCATCGACGTCTCGGCCGTGGAGCAGCAGGCCTCCAAGTCCGCCATCCAGCTCAGCACGGAGAGCCGCGGCAAGAACCGGCGCTCGGCCATCGGCGGCCGCGACGAGCTGCCCAGGGCCCGCCGCGTGGTGGTCAAGGTGGGCTCTTCGTCCCTGACGTCCATCGAGAACTCCATCGACGAGAACGCGCTGCGGAACATCGTGGACGCGCTCGGCCGGATCAAGGCCCAGGGGGTGGAGGTGGTGTTCGTGTCCTCGGGTGCGATCACCGCGGGGCTGCAGCCGTTGGGGCTGTCCAGACGGCCCAAGGACCTCGCCACCAAGCAGGCCGCGGCGTCCGTGGGCCAGGGCCTGTTGATCTCCCGCTACACCGAGTACTTCGCGCGCTACCACGTGACGGTGGGGCAGGTACTCGTGACCGCCGAGGACCTGATGCGCCACTCGCAGTACAAGAACGCGCACCGTCAGATCGAGCGGCTGCTGGACCTGGGGATCCTGCCCATCGTCAACGAGAACGACGCCGTGGCCACCCACGAGATCAAGTTCGGGGACAACGACCGGATCGCGGCGCTGGTGGCGCACCTGATCAAGGCGGACGCACTGCTGCTGCTCTCGGACGTGGACGCGCTCTACACCCGGCCCCCCAAGGACGGCGGCGAGCGGATCGCCACGGTGGAGGACCCCATCACGGACCTCGAGGGCGTGGAGATCGGAACGGTCGGCCGTGCCGGCGTGGGCTCCGGAGGCATGGTGACCAAGGTGCAGGCGGCGCGCATCGCGGCGTCGTCCGGCATCCCGGCGCTCGTGACGTCCGCGGCGAACATCGAGAAGGCCTTGGCCGGCGAGGACGTGGGCACGTGGTTCTCCACCACGGGCGGGCGGCGCAACGTGCGCCTGCTGTGGCTCGCGCACCTCGCGGACATCAAGGGCACCCTCACCCTGGACGACGGCGCCGTGGAGGCCGTCCGCGGCCGGCGCTCGCTGCTCGCCGCCGGCGTGACCGCCGTGGCCGGGACCTTCGGCGCGGGGGATCCGGTGTCCATGGTGGACTCGGACGGCGTCGAGGTGGGTCACGGCCTGGTCAACTACGGCTCGGACGAGATCCCGGGGATGCTCGGCAAGCGCACGTACGAGCTGGGGGAGCAGTTCGGGGAGGACTACGCACGCGAGCTCGTGCACGTGGACAACCTCGTGAACCTGCGCCCGCGCTCCGCCCGCACCACGCTCAAGAAGTAGTCCGTCAACAGACCCGCGGGCGCGCACCCGCCGCCCGAGCAGCCGACGACCCACAGGAGGAACCGTGGCCGAGAACACGTCCGTACTGACCGCCCAGGAGACGTTCGGGGAGGACCCCGTGGCCGGCGTCGGTCTCATGGCCGACGACGCCCGCGTGGCCGCCCGCGCGCTCGCGAGGGCGCCGCGCGCCTGGAAGGACCGCGCGCTGAACCTGATGGCGGACCGCATCGAGGCCCGCCGGGACATCGTCCTCGAGGCGAACTCGCGGGACCTGGAGCGCGGCCGCGAGGCGGGAACCTCTGCGGCACTGCTGGACCGGCTCAGGCTCGACGCCGCCCGGATCACGGGTCTGGCCGACGCCCTGCGGGAGCTCGCGGCACTGCCCGATCCCGTGGGGTCCGTGGTGCGCGGCCGGACGCTGGCTAACGGGCTGCGGATGCGGCAGGTGCGGGTCCCCATGGGCGTGGTGGGCGCGATCTACGAGGCGCGGCCCAACGTGACCGTGGACATCGCCGGGATCGCCGTGAAGTCCGGCAACGCGGTGCTGCTGCGCGGGGGGTCCGCGGCCTTCGACTCCAACCGCGCGCTCGTGGGGATCCTGCGGGACGCCCTGGCGGACGCCAAGCTGCCCGTGGACTGCGTGCAGACCGTGGACGACTACGGCCGGGAGGGCGCCAACGCGCTGATGGGCGCCCGCGGCAAGGTGGACGTGCTCATCCCGCGCGGCGGCCGGGGGCTCATCCAGTCCGTGGTGACCAGCGCCACCGTTCCCGTGATCGAGACCGGTGAGGGCAACGTGCACGTGTTCGTGGACCAGTCCGCGCCCGCGGAGATGGCCGCCCGGGTCACCGTGAACTCCAAGACCCACCGCACCTCCACGTGCAACTCCGCGGAGACCCTGCTGCTGCACAGCGGCGCGCAGGAGAGCTCGCGGGAGGTGCTGGCCGCCCTCGACAAGGCCGGGGTCACCCTGCACGTGGACGACCGCGCCGCCGCGCTGCTGCCCCCGGGCTCGGACCACCTCAAGGCCACGGACGAGGACTGGGCCACCGAGTACCTGGACATGGACATGGCCGTGAAGGTCGTGGACTCCCTGGACGAGGCGCTCGAGCACATCCGCCGGTACTCCACCGGGCACACCGAGGCGATCGTGACCAACGACCTCGCGAACGCCGAGCGCTTCACCGCGGAGGTGGACTCCGCGGCCGTGATGGTCAACGCGTCCACCCGCTTCACCGACGGCGGCCAGCTGGGGCTCGGTGCGGAGATCGGGATCTCCACGCAGAAGATGCACGCCCGCGGCCCCATGGGCCTGGAGGAACTGACCACCACCAAGTGGCTGGTCCAGGGTGACGGGCACGTGCGCCCGTGAGACGTACCATGGAACGGACGTCACCCGGGACGTCCGCCGCATTCGTCCACCGGCGCCGCCGGCCTGAGAAGGGAACCGCATGAGCTCCATGTACCTGTTGTCCACCGCCACCGTCATGGCCGCCGAGGAGACGCACTCCATCAACGAGGAGCTCCACGCCATGGCCCCGGTGTTCGGTGCCGTGGCGTTCACGCTGTTCGTGCTGGGCCTGCTCGTGGCGCTGTCCTTCGCCCCGCGCGGCAAGTCGCCCGAGGTGGGCGAGTACCAGGATCCCGCCCAGCTGCCCGCGGACGAGCAGGCCATGCTGGACAGCGTGCACGCCGCGCCGCGCCACTGAGCCCCGGTTCCCCCGGAGTGAATCCCACGAGTGCCCCGGCGACCGCGGCCGAGACGGAGCTGAACATCCCCCCGCGGACCCCGGGCAGGACCCGGCTGGGAGTGATGGGCGGGACGTTCGACCCGATCCACCACGGGCACCTGGTCGCGGCCTCGGAGGTCGCCACGGTCTTCGACCTGGACGAGGTGGTGTTCGTGCCCACGGGCGAACCCTGGCAGAAGGCCGGTCAGGACGTCTCCGACGCCGAGGACCGCTACCTCATGACCGTGGTGGCCACGGCCTCCAACCCGCGCTTCACCGTGTCCCGCGTGGACATCGAGCGCCACGGGCCCACCTACACGATCGACACCCTGCGGGACCTGCACACCCAGCGCCCGGAGGCCGAGCTGTTCTTCATCACCGGCGCGGACGCCATGGCGGAGATCCTCACGTGGAAGGGCGCCGAGGAGCTCTGGCGCCTGGCCCGGTTCGTGGGGGTCACCCGCCCCGGTCACGTGCTCTCCGCACCCGTGGGCTCCGAGAGCGTGTCCCTGCTCAACGTCCCCGCCATGGCCATCTCCTCCACGGACTGCCGGGCCCGCGTGGCCGCCGGCAAGCCCGTGTGGTACCTGGTCCCGGACGGCGTGGTGCAGTACATCAACAAGTACGGTCTCTACCGCGGTGCCGCCACGGACCGGCCCCCGGGGCACCTCGCGGCCACCCCGCCCGCCGGGTCCGAGACCACCGCACCGTCCCCGTCCGCCCCCACGGACCCGTCCGAGAACCCCCGCTCGGACCCGAGGAGCACCGCATGAGCACACCCCCGCACAACACGGCTCCGGCAGGCCCGAACGGCCCCTGGTCCTCCCACCCCGCCACCGGTGAGCACGAGCGGATCTCCCCGCCCGCACCCATGATCGAGCTGGACACCCCGCAGCAGTCCCAGCCGGTGAAACCCCTCGGGCCGCGGCGCCTGGCCCGGCTTCAGCGCGAGATGGCCGAGCACGCCCGCGAGATCCAGGAGTCGCAGCAGGGCGCCCGCCCGGAGGACGTGGACGAGGCCCTGCTCGCGAAGCAGCACCGGCTGGCGGACCTCGCGGTGCGCGCCGCCGCCGCGAACGAACGGGACCGGCGCGACGCCGCGCGCGCCCTCGCGGCCCAGCCCGCCGCGTCGGAGCCCTCCGGGACCGCGGTGGAGCAGGACGGCGCTCCGGACGGGAGCGCCCCCGGACCGGGGTCGGGACGCCTCGACGTGGCGTTCCCCGCCGCCGTCCGGGCGCACGCCGGCGGGGTCCATCTCACCCCGAGCCACGCGGACCCCGCGTCCCTGCCCGCCTCGCCGGTGCACTACGGACCGGTCACGGAGACCACCCGGATACCCGTCCAGGTGCTCCCGGAGCGGAGCCCCGCCGGGGATCCCGCCACCGGGCACCGGGACACGGCCGCAGCCGTCCCGGTAACGCCGTCGCCCGCGTCCGGGCAGGACACCGCGGTCGGCACCGACGGGGGGACGACGCCGTCGGCCGCGGACCGCTCGGCGGACGCCCCCGCCGCGGCGCCCGCCGAGCCGGTGCGGGCGGTGGACGCCGAGGGGCTGGAGCTGCTCGAGCCCGCGGCCTACACGCGCGGCAGTGCCACCACGCGCGTGCTGCTCGCGCTGCTGCTCGTGGTGGTCGCGGCGCTGGCCGCCGTGCTGATCATCTTCATCCTGTGACATCGACCCCGTGCGAAAGGACTGCACACCTCTGTGACTGCAACCACCGAATCCATTGACTTCGTCCGGGCCGCCGCGCGCGCCGCGGACCGGAAGAAGGCCGAGAACGTCGTGGCCTTCGACGTCAGCGACAGCCTGGCGATCACCGACGTCTTCATGGTGACCTCCGCACCCAACGAACGGCAGGTGGCCGCCGTGGTGGACGCCGTTGAGGAGACGCTCATCGAGCACTTCGACCGCCGGCCCCTGCGCCGCGAGGGCAAGGGGGAGGGCCGCTGGGTGCTGCTGGACTACGGCGACGCCGTGATCCACGTCCTACACGACGAGGACCGCGAGTTCTACGCGCTCGAACGGCTCTGGGGCGACTGCCCGGCCATCGACGTGCAGCTTCCGCAGGCCCCCGCGCCGGCCGACGACGCCGCCCCACGAGCGGTCTGAAACCTCCCCCTCCCGGGGATTTGCGCGCGCCCGAGCATCCTGTCTAGGATGATCGAGTCGTTCCGGGGAACTGGAGACGCGGCCGCCACTGAGCCGCTCGGATCAAGAATCCGGGTGAACGGGCAGTGACGGAAGCGTGGTAAGGTTTCGGAGTCGTACGGGGCTATGGCGCAGCTGGTAGCGCACCTGCATGGCATGCAGGGGGTCAGGGGTTCGAGTCCCCTTAGCTCCACGGAACAGTTAGATCCCCCCACCGGGAACGGTGGGGGGATTTTTCGCGTCCGGGAACGTGGGACCGTCTCGGGCCGGACCCCGGGCGCCCACGTGTCACGGCCAGGGGCCCCGGGTGACTAGCATGGATCAGCAGCGTGGCACCCGCGTCCGCGCACACCCGAATCCCGTGGGGGCAACCGATGAGGCGACTGGTCATCGCGCCGCACATGGACGACGAGAGCATGGGCTGCGGGGGACTGCTGGCCAAGTTCCCGGACGAGTGCACCGTGGTGGTCGTCGCCGCAGGGGACGCCACGCGGCGTCGTGAGTTCGCCCGCGCCATGGATGTGCTGGGCGTGGCACGGACCCGGGAGCTGGACCTGCCGGACGGCACCGTGGGCTCCCACATGCCGGATCTGGTCCGGCGGCTGGACGAGATCTGCGCCGAGCTGGAGCCGGACGAGCTGTACCTGCCGTTCCCCTCGCTGCACCAGGACCACATCTCCGTCTACGAGGCCGGGATGCGCACCGCGCGGCTGTCGATGTCCCCCGGCCACTGGTCCGCGCCGTCCGTGTTCGTGTACGACGTGGCCGTCTACGACGTGAACCTCTACCCGAGCGACCTGCGCTGGAACACCTTAGAGCCGCTCACCGCGGAGCAGGCGGACCGCAAGGCCCGGGCGTGCCTGTGCTACGAGTCCGAGATCCCGGGGGAGAACCACCCCATCACCGCGATCAAGGACCTCGCCGCGGGCCTGGGCCGGGTGCGCGGGGTGGCCTACGCGGAGCAGTACGCCCTGGTGCGGCACGTGCGCTCATGAGGGTCACCATCCACCAGCCGGACCTGCTGCCGTACTCCGGGTTCTGGTACAAGATGGCGGTCTCGGACGCGTTCGTCGTGTCCCGGCACGACCAGTTCCAGAAGCACGGGTACCAGCGCCGCGTGAGGATGCGGGACTCCTGGGCCTCCCACCGGCTGGCCGGCAAGCCCGCGCTGGTTCCCATCACCGAGGTCACGGTGCTGGCGGGGTGGCAGGAACGCCTCACCGGCATCATCGAGGGCCGCTACCGCGGTGCACCGCAGTGGAAGCGCCGCGGCCCGGAGATCGTGGAGCGCATCCGCGGCCTCACCGGGACGGCCCTGGACGAGGTCAACCTCGGGATGATCGAGATGATCCGGGACATGCTGGGCATCACCACCCCGCTGATGTTCACCGACCCGCCGCGGCGCACGGCCACCGATCGGCTCATCGAGCAGGTCACGGCCGTGGGCGGGGACGAGTACTACGCGGGCACCGGGGGCAGGTCCTACATGGTGGCGGAGCCGGAGGCGTACTTCGCCGCACACGGTCTGAAGCTCACCTGGTCCGACCACGTGCCCGTCACGGGGGACTCCGTGCTGAGCCTGCTCATGGACCGGGAAGATCCCATGCCCGCGATCATGAACCACGGCTGACGCCGCCGCGCAGCCGGCACGGGCCCGCAGCAGTCGGCTCAGGTGGTGAACAGCCCGCGCCAGGCGGCGTCGTCGTGCGGTTCCAGCCCCGCGGCCTGCAGGATGCGGTGCGCCACGAGATCCCACGTGAACAGCCGTGCGCGCTCCCGGCCGGCCTCGCCCATGCGCCGCGCCGTGGCGGGATCGGCCATGCGCTCCATGGCCGCCACGAGCTCCGGCACGTCACCGGGGGTCACGGTGAGGCCGGCGGTCCCGATCATGTCCCCGGCCCCGCCGCGCCGGGAGCCGATGCTCGGCACGCCCGTCGCCGCGGCCTCCACGTGCACGATGCCGGCCGGTTCGAAGGTCGTGGGCACCACCAGGCACGTGGCGCGGGCGTAGAGGGCGGCCAGCTGCTCCCGGGGCCCGGGCTCGCTCGTGCGCAGGAATCCGTGGCCGGTCACTCCGGGCAGGTCCACCGCCGGGTGGTTTCCCACCAGGTCCAGGCGGGCCGCGGGATGCCGCGCGTGGACGCGGGAGAAGGCCTCCAGCAGGACGGGCCCGTTCTTGTCCTCCCACGCCTTGCCCACGAACAGGAAGCGCGGGGTGCTCCAGTCCTTCGCACCACCCGGGCCGCCCGCACCACCCGCCGCCGTGCCGGGCAGGTGGTTGGCGCCCAGACCCACGGGGAAGACCTTGGCCGGGTCCACCCCGTAGTCCTCGACCACGGATCCCGCGGTCCACGGTGTGGCGGTGCAGCATGCCGTGGCGTCCCGGAACGCCCGTGCCTGGGCGCGCACCCGCATCCGCCGGGTGCCCCGGCCCACGCGCGCCCACTCCAGCTCCCCGGCCGCGACGGCCTGGACGACGGTGAGATCCTCGAACGTGATGACCCGCGGGTGGTGGACCTCGAAGGACGTGCCCAGGCGCAGAACCGCGTCCAGCGACCCCGCGCGGGCGATCTCCCGGCGCATCCGCAGCGATCCGAGCGCCCTGTACTCGGCCCCGATCCGTGCGGCGGACTTCGCGTGGTCCACGGCCTCGGGCAGCGGCTGACCGCGGCGGATCGCGGGAATCCGCGGGATCAGGCGCGGCACGGCCAGGGCGCGCTGCAGACCCGCGTCCACGGCGTCCCCGGCGCGCGCACTGAGCCCCACGACGTCGTGGCCCTGGGCCCGCAGCGCGTTCCCGATGCCCCGCGGGGTGCCGGACCAGGAAGCGGGGTCGAAGGGATCCCCGTGGTAGGCCAGGCCCAGGTGCAGCGCGCCGGTCCGCCGCCGTGCGGCTGAAGGGTCCGAGGTGGAGTCGGCCGTCATGCTCCCACCCTAGACACGCCCCGGGTCGCCCGACGCCGCCCGCGCCCCGGCCACGCGGCGCCGTGCCGGATCGGCGCCCGCCCCCTGGCGGTCCGGTGACCGGCGGGAGCGTGCCCCGCTGCGTCGGCGATCCCGCGCGGCGGCCCCCTCACGGGCTCGCCCCACGTCATGGCGCGGGGAACGGTTTGCCGCCGGGCACCGCCCCTCCCTACATTCGACAGGACATGCGAATCGCCAGGAGGACCCCGTGAGCCGGTGCACCGCTCGTGTCGTGGTCCCGGCGCGTCTGGCCGGTTCGGACACCGACGATCCGCGGGTGGCCGGGGTCGGCAGCGTCGTCCCGGACGCCGTGGACCTCGTGCGACGGCCTCGATGAACGACCCCGCCGATGAGTGAGTTCCTGCAGCGGTTCCAGGTGCACCTGTACCTGGCCGCCATCGCACTGGGCGCCGCGGCCGGTTGGCTCGTGCCGCCCCTCGGCGAGGCCGTGGAACCCGCGGTGACTCCCGTTCTGGCCCTGCTGCTGTACGCCACGTTCCTCGGGATCCCCCTGCGGCGTCTCGGGCGGGCCTTCCGGGCACCGCGGTTCCTCGCGGGCGTCCTGCTCCTGAACTTCGTCGCGGTTCCGCTCGTGGTGCTGGCGCTCGTGCACGGCACCGGACTGCAGGGCCCGCTGCTCACCGGTGCGCTGCTGGTGCTGCTCGCCCCCTGTGTGGACTACGTGATCGTGTTCACCGGGCTCGCCGGTGGCGCCGCGGACCGCCTCCTCGCCACCACCCCCTTCCTCATGCTGGCGCAGATCCTCGCACTGCCCGTGCTCCTGCGGTGGTTCCCGCAGGCGGATGCCGCGGGGGCCCTGCCGTGGTCGCGTTTCACCGGGGCGCTCGTGCTGGTGGTCCTCGCGCCCCTGCTCGCGGCCGCGGTCACCCAGTGGGCGACGTCGCGGGGCCCGCTCGGCCGGGCCTGGGAACGTCGCGTGGCGGCCGCCATGGTGCCCCTGATGATGCTCACGCTGGGAACGGTCGTGGCCTCGCAGACCGCGCGCATCGGCTCCCGGGTCGCGGAGCTGCTGCCGCTCGTTCCGCTCTACCTCGGTTTCGCCGCGGTGATGACCGTCCTCGGGTGGGCGGCAGGTCTCGTGGTCGGACTGGGCGGTCGCGAGCGCCGCGCCGTCCTGTTCACCGGGGTGACCCGAAACTCGCTCGTGGTGCTGCCGCTGGCGCTTGCAGTCCCCGGGACGTCCGGTGCGGAACCCCTGGCCGTGGTCACGCAGACCCTCGTGGAGCTGCTGGTCATGGTGGTTCTGGTGTGGCTCGTGCCGCGGCTGGTCCCGGTCCCCGAGGGGTGACGGCGCAGGGGGGGGGCGAGCGCGTCCCGGGGCGGGGCAGGAGCGGCGCGGGGCGGCGTCGTGGGCGGGGTACGATTCTCGCCATGCCTAAGAGCCCCTCCAGGGCGGGCGCGAAGCGGGTGGGATGGCGCACCACGGCCGTGGTGGTCCTCCTGGTGCTGCTGGTCGCGGCCGCCGCGCTGATCGCCGTGGACCCGTTCCGGTCCGCCGCTGCCCCCACCACGGACTGCACCCGGTACGGGCTCGCCGCGGACGATCCCCGCGCCCACCCGCACACGGTCACGCGCGCCACGCAGCACACCGACGAGGACCAGACGCAGGCCGGGGCGCTGGGCCGACTGGACCGGTCCTTCACGGAGCGGGGGGTGACGAGCAGCTACCACGTTCTCGACGGCGGCGTGGACACCTCCCGGCCCGTGGGGCTGGTGATGGACCTGCACGGTGACGGCGGTGCGGAGTTCTACGAACCCGGCGGCCGCACCACGTGCCTCGCGGCGGTGGCGGCCTCCCACAACGACCTCCTGGTGGTGCCGCTCACACCCGACTGCCCGGGGTCCTGCACGTGGTGGAAGAAGCTGCGCCCGAACCTGCGCTGGCTGCGGGCCCTCACCGAAAAAGAATTGTTCAAGAATTTACCCGTGCAAAGCAATCGGGTCACCTGGATGGGATACTCCGGCGGCGCGGAAATGCTCAGTTACGGGATCCTGGGCGAAGCCCCGGACCTGGTCACGGGCGGCGCGGTCATGGTGGGCGGCGGCGGGTCGCCCGGCGCGCTCCAGGAGTCCGCCACGCCCCGGCAGAAGAGGGACCTGCGGCTGTGGTGGTTCACGGGCGCGCAGGACGACGGGACGGACCCCGATGCCTCGTTCGACGCCGTGAGCGCCGCCACAGCGGGCCACCGCTTCTACGAGAAGCGCGGGTTCCAGCGCACCCGGCTCGAGGTGCTGCCGGACCACGACCACTTCGACATGCCGGACGCCGCCGTCCTGGACGAGCTGCTGAGCGCCGAGGACCCCTCGGCCACGGCCCGCGGGTGACACCGGGAGACACTGCGAAGAATGTGAGCTGAATGACAGGAAATACCCGGCCCCGCCGCTATTCCTGGGCGGCCGCCCGCATTAGTCCCTGTATTGCACGTGAGTTCGCCCCTGCCGTATCCTGATGCCACAGACTGGGCCAGCAGGGGGACTTTTTCGCTGGGAACCATCGCGCGCTGTTCCGGATGTCGCGCCGTCGTGTCGGTCGGGGGACCTGCACGGCATGATTCAAACATCCGCACCGACGTACCTCGACCGAGGACCACGTCTGTCTCCTCCTGCGTCACGGGCCCATATCGAGGGGGAGCGTACTAGCAGTGGACAGTCAAGAACTCAGCGGCGGGGCCCACGCGGCCACCGCCGACCGGGGCGTGGCCCCGGACAGAGCGGTGTACCCGGTGGAGCAGCCACCGGCGCCGCGCACCCTGGTGGACATCGTGCTCGACACCGTCGAGCAGTTCCCGGACGCGATCGCCCTGGAGGACGAGAACGAGTCCGTCCCCTACGGCGAGCTGGAGGACCGGATCGAGACCCACGTCCAGCGGCTGTGGGACATGGGGATCGGACGCGGTGACCGCGTGGGTGTCCGCGTGCCCTCCGGCGGGGTGGACCTCTACGTGGCCATCCTCGCCACCCTCTTCGCCGGCGCCGCCTACGTGCCCGTGGACTGGGACGACCCCGACGAGCGCGCCCACACCGTGTGGGAGGAGGCCGGCGTGGCGGCCGTGTTCGGGCAGGGACTCGAGCTGACCCGCAACCCCGCCGTGGCGACCGGGCAGCAGACGGAGACCCCGCGCACCCGCGACGACGCCTGGATCATCTTCACCTCCGGCTCCACGGGCAAGCCCAAGGGCGTGGCCATCAGCCACCGCTCCGCCGCGGCCCTCGTGGACGCCGAGGCGCAGATGTACCTCCAGCGCCGCCCCCTCGGCCCCGGGGACCGCGTCATGGCCGGGCTCTCGGTGGCGTTCGACGCCTCGTGCGAGGAGATGTGGCTCGCGTGGCGCCACGGTGCCACCCTGGTGCCCGCGCCCCGCAAGATCGTGCGCTCCGGTCCGGACCTGGGCCAGTGGATCGTGGACAAGCAGATCACCGCGGTCTCCACCGTGCCCACCCTCGCGTCCCTGTGGCCCAGTGAGGCCCTGGACAGGGTGCGGCTGCTGATCTTCGGCGGCGAGGCCTGTCCGCTGGAGCTCACCAAGCACCTGGTGCGCCCGGGCCGTGAGGTGTGGAACACCTACGGCCCCACCGAGGCCACCGTGATCGCCACGGGAGCCCTGCTCACGGGTGAGGCGCCCATCCGGATCGGCCTGGCCGTCCCGGGGTGGGAGCTCGCCGTCGTCGATGCCGAGGGACAGCCCGTGGCGTGGGGCGAGACCGGCGAGCTGATCATCGGCGGCGTGGGCCTGGGCCGCTACCTGGACCCCGCGAAGGACGCCGAGAAGTACGCGCCCCTGGAGTCCCTGGGATGGGAGCGCGCCTACCGCTCCGGCGACGTGGTGCGCGCGGACCCGGAGGGCATCGTGTTCGCCGGCCGCGCGGACGACCAGGTGAAGGTCTCGGGCCGGCGCATCGAGCTCGGCGAGATCGACAACCAGATGACCGAGGTCCCGGGTGTGAAGCTGGGTGCGTGCGCGGTGCACTCCACCCCGGGCGGTGGCAGCGTGATCGCCGGCTACCTGGTGCCCGAGTTCGAGGGCTCCGTGGACCTCTCCGAGGCGCGTCGCTGGCTCGTGGAGCGGCTGCCCGGTGGCATGGTCCCGGCGCTGTGCCTCATGGACGAGCTGCCCATGAAGACCTCCGGCAAGGTGGACCGCAAGGCCCTGCCCTGGCCGCTGCCCAGTTCCAACGACGACGGCTCCGCACCGCTCACGGGCGATCTCGCGTGGCTCGCCGAGCTGTGGGCGGACCAGCTGGGTCCGCTGCCGTTCACCGCGGACAGCGACTTCTTCGCCATGGGCGGCAGCTCCGTGGCCCTCGCCCGCCTGGTTTCCGCGCTGCGCAGGACGCACCCGGACACCGAGATCGCCAAGATCTACGCGCACCCCACGCTCGAGGGCATGGCGGGGTACCTGGCCACGCTCGGCGAGTCCCACGACGTCAAGCGGGACCCCCAGCCCATCCCGGCGGCCACCGGGTGGCTGCAGGGGCTGTTCATCCTGGCGCTCAACGTCATCAACGGCTTCCGCTACGTGCTGGGCTCCGTGATCGTGGTCTGGATCCTGGCCGTGGTGGCCGACGCCGGATGGGTTCCCACACCGCCGCTGTGGCCCCTGGTCGTGGGCTGGCTCGTGATGTTCTCGCTCCCCGGACGCGTCCTCGTGGGCGCCGCCACCGTGCGGGCGCTCACCGCAGGGCTGAAACCGGGGCACTACCCCCGGGGCAGCTGGAACCACCTGCGCGTGTGGGCCGCCGAGCGCGTGGTGGTCTACAACAAGTACGACGTCCTCACCGGCACGCCCATGGCGCGCACCCTGCACCGGCTGTTCGGCAACCGGATCGGCAAGGACGCCCATGTGTACAACACCCCGCCCGTGACCGGGCTCGTGAGCGTGGGGGACCACGCCACCGTGGAGTTCGAGGCGGACCTCTCCGGCTACTGGCTGGACGGGGACGTCTTCCACGTGGGCGCCATCGAGATCGGGGACCACGCCCGCGTGGGCACCCGCACGCTCGTGGACCCCGGCATGCGCGTGGGCCACGGCGCCGAGGTGCTGCCCGGCTCGCACGTGAGCCGCAGCGTGCCGGACGGCGAGCTGTGGGGCGGCTCCCCGCTGCGCCACCACGGCGCCGCGGGCCTCACCTGGCCCGAGGACTCCCCGGAGGCCGTCGGCGGGCTGAGGACGTGGGGGCGGGTGCAGTCCCACCTCGCGTTCACCGCCGGTGCGGCCCTGGTGGGCCTGCTGCCGTTCCTGGCGCTGATCCCCGGCGCGCTGCTCGTGCTCACCCGGGTGATCCGGATCCAGGAGTACGAGATCGTGTTCCCGATCGTGGCCGTGTGGGTGCCCGTGTTCACCATCGTCACCGCCGTGGTGTGGCTGCTGCTGGTGGTCGCGACCGTGCGCCTGGTGTCCGTGCTGATCGTTCCCGGGTACTTCCCGCAGAACGGTCCGGTGGGGTGGGCCATGTGGCTGACCGAGACGCTCATGCAGCGCACCCTGATCTCCACCTACCCCATCTACGCCTCGTGCATCACCCCGTGGTTCATGCGGCTGCTGGGGGCGAACGTGGGGCGCAACGTGGAGATCTCCACCGCGGAGACCATCCCGCACCTCACCACGCTCAAGGACGGCTCCTTCCTGGCGGACCACGCCCTGGTCACCTCCCACCGCGCCGGTTTCGGCTGGCTCCACGTGGGGACCTCGGTGATCGGCGAACGCACCTTCGTGGGCAACTCCGGGATCGTGGGTCCGGACCGGGACCTGCCCGCCGACGCCCTCGTGGCCGTGCTCAGCTCCGCCCCGCACCACGCCCCCGCCGGATCCTCGTGGCTGGGGCGCACCGCGGAGCCCATTGCGCGCGCCAAGACGGAGGCGGACTCCGAGTCCACCTTCCAGCCGCAGCGCCGGCTCAAGGCCGCGCGCGCGTTCGTGGAGTTCTTCCGATTCCTGCCCGCCATGGTCTCCGCGTGGCTGGACCTGATCATCGTGTACGTGCTCACCGACATCTACATGTCCCACGGCATGGGCGTCAACGGCGTGGTGGCCGCGTTCGCGTGGTCCGGCGTGGTGCTCACCGTGGCCAGCACGGTGGCGTGCCTCGTGCCGGTGCTGGTGAAGTGGGCCCTGATGGGGCGCTTCCGTCCCAGTGAGCGTCCACTGTTCAGCTCCTTCGTGTGGCGCAACGAGCTCACGGACGTCTTCGCCGAGTCCCTGGCCGTGCCCTCCATGATCCGCCTGAGCGTGGGCTCGCCCATGTTCAACCTGTGGGCCCGCCTGATGGGTTCGCACATCGGACGCAGCGTGTGGTGCGAGACGTGGTGGCTGCCGGAGTTCGACCTCGTGCGCCTGGAGGACAACGTGTCCGTGAACCGCGGCACCGTGCTGCAGACCCACCTGTTCCACGACCGCATCATGCGCATGGAACCCGTGACCATGCGCCGCGGCTCCACCCTGGGCCCCAACAGCTTCGTGCTGCCCGGTGCGACCATCGAGGAGCGCACCACCGTGGCGCCCGGTTCCCTGGTCATGCGCCAGGAGACGGTGCCCTCGGACGGCAACTGGGGCGGCAACCCCATCCGTCACCTCGAGCCGGGGGACCAGGTGGTCAGCGCACAGGTGCTGCCCACCCCGGCGCCCGTCTCCTCCCGGGGGGCCCACGCCGCGTCGTCGGGCTCCGCCGCCATCACGCAGCACACCGCGGGCTCCACCGCGGCCGCCGCGCCCACCGCCGTGATCCCCACCCGGGAACGCGCCGCCCAGCACGAGGGAGCCACCGAATGACCCAGCAGAGTCTCGACGAGAACGTCGTGGAGGGCGACCTCCCGGTGGGGCAGCGGCCCCGGCCCGGACGCCGCCCACCCCGTGAGGTGTGGTTGGGGGACCGCGGAGACGGGGGCAGGACCGCCGCCGAGAGCGGGCTGTGGACCTCCGCCACCCCGGTGGTGACCGCGCCCCCGCGCTCCGCCTCCACCCCGCGTCAGGGGGCCGTGACCCGCAACGTGACGAGCGCGGACGGGCGGCGCACCAAGCGCCGCATCATGGGCGTGGACGTGGCCCGCGGGTTCGCGCTCGTGGGCATGGTCGCGGTCCACGTGCTGCCGGCCGTGGCCGACGCCGACGGCAACCCCTCGGTGGAGTGGCAGCTGTTCGCCGGGCACTCGGCCGCGCTGTTCGCCACGCTGGCGGGCGTGAGCCTCGCGTTCATGACCGGCGGGCGCAATCCTCGCCTCGGCCGCGAGGGCAGCCGCGCGAGGGTCTCCATCCTGGTGCGTGCCCTGGTGCTGTTCCTGGTCGGGTTGAGCGTCAACCTGCTGGACCTGCCGGTGTTCAACATCCTCATCTACTACGGTCTGATGTTCCTGGTGGCCATCCCGTTCACCCGCATGAGCGTGCGGTGGCTGCTGGCCTGCGCAGCGTTCTTCGCGGTGGTCATGCCGTTCGTGATGCAGTGGTCGCTGTCCGTGCTGCCGGCCCACGTGTACGGCAACCCGAGCTTCCCGGAGCTGTTCACGGATCCGGGGGCCGTTCTCGCGGAGCTGTTCCTCACCGGCACGTATCCGGCGCTGCCCTGGATGACGTTCATCTGCCTGGGCATGGCCCTGGGCCGGCTTCCCCTCTCCCGGGACCGCGTGCAGGTGCTGCTGGTCATCGTGGGCGCGGTGATGGCCGCGGTGGCCCGCGGGATCTCGCTGCTGATGCTCATGCGCTTCGACCTCGAGGACGCGCTGATCGAGGCGACCCCGTGGATGACCTCGGACGACGTGTGGAACATCCAGGTCTACGGACCGGACCCCCAGCTGCCGGACACCTCGAACCTGTGGCTGCTGCTCTCGGGCCCGCACACCAACACGCCGTTCGCGCTGCTCGAGAGCGCGGGACTGGCCATGGTGGCCCTGGGCGCGTTCCTGCTGCTGTGCCGCGTGATCGGCAAGTGGCTGACCTGGCTGGGGGCGATGGGCTCCATGACGCTCACCCTGTACGTCTCGCACCTGGTGTTCCTGGCCCTGGTGTGGACGGACAGCACGCCCTGGTTCTGGTACATCGTGCAGATCGTGGTGGCCGCGCTGTTCGCGGTGGCGTGGCAGAAGGCCGTGGGCAACGGCCCGCTCGAGCGGCTCGTCACCCGGGTCTCCAAGGGGGTGGCCGCCGCGGTGGTCCCGCCGGAGAGGTCACCGGCGCACCGTGGGGCGCGGACGGGTCGCCACTAGCTCCCGCCACCGGATCCCGGTGCCCGTCCGGCCGCGGGGCCGGACGGGCACCGCCGGGGACCGGCGCACCCGGGTGCCCCCGGGGAACCCGTCGAACGGACCTCAGCCCACCGGGCCGGGGTCCGTTCGCCACGCCACGGCCAGGCGGGCGTTCTCGCGTGCGGTGGTCCGCACATCGCTCACGGTCCAGTCGTGTCCGTAGCAGGCCCGCGCCGCCGGGCCGACGTGGATGCCGGCCGGGTCGCGGGACAGCCCGGTCTCCCAGCCCTTCACGAGCGCTTCGACGCGCGTCCACGTGCGGGTCACGGCCGCGGCACGACGCCGCCCGCGCAGCCGGGTGAGCCGCGCGCGGTCCGCGGGGTGCAGGACGTCCAGCAGCACGTCGGCCTCGACCGCCGACTGCAGCCGCTCCACGTCCACCCCCACCGCGCGCTGGGCGGTGACCAGGGCCACGACGCCCGCGGTGCGGGACACCGAGAACCGCACCGGGTGGACCCGGCCGAGCTCGGGCGACGGCGCGGTCCCCGGGCCGGGAGCCGCGGTCACGGCGCCCGCCCGCCCGTGGATCGCGCGCGGGGCGCCGCTGCGGGGGTCGTGGTCGAGGGGGACCTCGTGGGCCCGGCACCCGAGGCGGTGAGCCAGGACGTGGCGCAGCGCCACCCGCGAGACCACGAACAGCTCACGGGCCCGGGTCTCCTCGATGGCGCACGCCCGAGCGGCTTCCGCCCCGGTGAGGCAGCCCGCCGCCGAGAACGCCCACTCCGAGAACTCCGGCAGCGGGAGCACGTGCAGGGTGAGGTCCGCCGGGGCACCGGGCACGCGGCGTCGGACGTCCGCCCACACCGGCTGCCGCACCGCGGTGCTCCGCGCGCTCACGGGGTGTCCCCGGCGGACCCGCGCAGGGCCCGGTGCAGCAGCTCGGGGTGCTCCAGCAGCCCGTGATGGCCCCCGGGCACCGTGAGCGCGGCCACCTCGGCGTCGGTCGCGTGCGCCCAGCCCGCCATGCCCTGTGCCGTGGCGGTGCGGTCCCGTTCGGCGGACACGAGCAGCAGGGGCGTGCGCCAGCGGGGCGGGGCGGTGTCGTGGGCCAGGGACGCCCGCAGGTCCGCGCGCAGCGGTGTCAGCACCAGCTCACGCAGCTCCGGGTCCGCGAGCAGCTCCCGGGGCGTCCCGCCGAGCTCGAGGAGCCAGGCCGTCAGGGCGGCGTCGTCCTCGAGCACGGCGGCGAGCGCGGGATCCGGGGCCGGAGGCGTGTCCTTCGCGGAGAGGGCCACCCGGTGCAGCCGCCCGGGGCGGCGTCGGTCCACCGCGGCGGTGAACTCGGCGGCGAGCAGGGCCCCGAAGGAGTGCCCCAGAACGGCGGTGGGGACGTCGTCGGCGTCCAGGACGGGCAGCAGCGCGGCCACCGCCTCGGCCACCGCGGTGGCCACGGTCACGGGGGTGTTCTCCGCCGTGCGGGACTCCCGCGCGGGGCGGCGGTGGACGAGGACCTCGGTGTCGGCGGTCAGGAAGACCCTGCCGGAGAGGCCGCCCGCCCCGGCGTGGGGGAAGACGATCAGTCGGTACCGCGGTGGGGTGCCGCCGGTGCTCCAGCGGGCCAGGGCCGTGGCGGGGGGTGGGGTCGTGGCCAACTTCCCGGACCTCCTGAATCCTGAGTGGGGCGAGAGCCACCTCCGGGCCCCGCGGCCTCCGATCCCGTCGTCGGACGTGCGGGCGGCGGGCGTCCGGTCCTGCGGGGGGCTGGACCGGGCGCGCGGTCGCGCGGTGCGGGGAACGGGGAGGGCGCGGGTGGCGGCGGTGGTGCTGGGGGAACACTCGTCCGCGCGGCGGGAGGGTCGTAGGCTCGGGTGCCGGGGACTCGCACCTCTCGTGCTGCGGGCTTGGGACCACAGTACCCAACGTGTGCTCCGGCGCCATCCGGCACGGCGGGAGGCGTCCCCGCGAACCACGACCGAACGGAGACGAGACATGACCACGAGGAAGCAGAAGTCCTCCGCCACCCCGGCCACCCGCGCACTGAGCGAGGCGGGCGTGCCGTTCCGGGAACTGTCCTACGAGCACGACCCACGGGCGGAGTCCTACGGGAACGAGGCCGCCGAGGCCCTGGGGCTGGCACCGGAGGCCGTGTTCAAGACACTCGTGGTCTCCCTGGACCACGGCGGGTTCGGGGTGTGCGTGGTGCCGGTGGCCGCGCGGGCGGACCTCAAGGCCGTCGCGGCGGCGCTGGGCGCGAAGAAGGCGCACCTGGCGGACCCCGCGGACGTGCACCGGCTGACCGGCTACGTGCTCGGGGGAGTGAGCCCCCTGGGACAGCGCTCCACGCTGCCCACGGTGGTGGACGAGAGCGCGCGGTCACTGGCGGAGCTGTACGTCTCGGGCGGGCGCCGGGGATTCGACGTGGGCCTGCGGCCGGAGGACCTCGTGCGGGTCACGGGCGCGGTCGTCGCCGCCGTGGCGCAGGGGGGCGCCTGACACGCTCGCGCCCCCCCCGGCCCCGCGCCGACGCGCAGCGTCCGCGCGCACCGGTGTGCTCCCGGGCCGGGGCGGTTTCCGGGGCTGCTCCCCGGTTCACCCCCGCCCGCCGCGGGGCAGGGGTTCCGCCGCGTCCCCCACCCCCGGCCGCTTATGCGTGTCGGACGGTCTTGGCACCGTTCCAGGAGTCGAATAAAGTTTCGAATACCTGGGAGGGTGATCCACCATGACGATGCCGGACGTGACGGGAACGGAGCGGTACGAGGACCCGTGGTCCGGGGTCCCGGTGATCGGTGCGGGCGCCGTCGAGGAGGTTCCGGAACGGGCGTGGCCGCCCGCCGCGGGATCCGGCACGGACGGCGTCTCGGTGCACTGCAGCGCCTCGGGGGAGCCCCTCGAAGTGGTCCACCGCGGGTGCCGGCACCGTGTGCTGCAGCCCGTGATCCACTGGTACGAACGCCGGAACTGGTGGGATGTGGCGGACCGCGTCCCTCGTGAGAGCGAGATCAGCGCGGTGGATCGGGAGTGCTGGCGCATGCAGGCCGTGGAGCCCGGGGCACTCATGGCGCGCACCTTCGACCTCACGCGGGACCAGTTCACCGGGCGGTGGCGGGTGCTCCGTGCCGGCTTCTGACGGGACCGCCCCGCCCCGCACGCGGGGGACCGCACCCCGGTTGACAAACATTCGAACACAGTTTCGAATATGGGCATGTGGTTCCCTCACCTTCACGTGGCCTCGGCCTTCAGCGCGCACTACGGTGTGGCGCGCCCCGAGGAACTCGCCGAGGCGGCGGCCGGGCAGAACGCGGAGATCCTGGCGTGCACGGACCGGGACGGGCTCTACGGAGCCGTCAAGCACGTGTTGGCATGCCGGGCCCGCGGCATCGCCCCGGTGCTGGGGGTGGACCTGGCCCTGCTGGGGGCCAGCCCCGGCGGGGGAGGGGAACCCGCGCGCCGGGGCGGGAGCGAGCGGCGTCGTGCGGCGGCGCCCCCGGTGGTCGGGCGGGTGGTCGTGCTGGCCACCGGGCACAACGGCGGGACGGGGTACGCGGCGCTGTGCCGGCTGGTCTCGGCCGCCCACCGGGCCCACGACCGCTCCGCCGCGCACCCCGTCGGCCTCACCGGGGCGCAGATCGCCCGGCACGTGCAGCGGGCCGCCCGGCACGGGGACCCAGGACTCGTGGTGCTGGTGGGCCCGGACTCGGACGTGGGCCGGCTGCTGGCCCGACGGCGCTACGGCGGCGCGCGCCAGGCCCTGAACCGCTGGCGGCTCCGGCTGCCCGCGGGAGCACTCGTGGTGGAGACCGCAACCCACCTGGCGCCCCAGGGAGCTCCGCTGAGCACGGGGCACGCCGTGCGCCTGTACGAGATCGGTCGCGCGGCGGGTCTGCCCGTGGTGCTCAGCAACGCCGTGCGCTACGCCCACCCGGGACAGGCGGTGACCGCGGACGTCCTGGACGCCGCCCGCACCCTCATGTCCCTCGAGGAGCTCGCCGGGACGGACCGGGGCGTGCTGCAGCCCAACGGGCAGGGCTGGCTCAAGGACCCCGACCGGATGACCCTGCTGGCCCACGAGATCACCCGTGCCGCGGACCGGGGGGACGCCACGCCCGCGGGGCTGCTCGCGGACACGCACCGCCTCGCCGAACGCTGCAGCCTGGACCCGCAGCAGGACCTCGGGATGGGCACGCCCGTGGTCCCCGAGGCCTCCGTGCTCGGTCTGCGGGGGGACCCGGACCGCGAGCTCGCGCAACGCTGCCACGCCGGGCTCGCGCGGCTGCACGCGGGGGAGGACTGGGACCGCACGGTCCCCGGACTCAACCGGGAGTCCCTGCGGGGACGGCTGGAGCGGGAACTGGCCGTGATCTCCCAGCTGGGCTTCGCCGGCTACTTCCTGACCGTGGCCGAGGTCTCGGAGCTGATGAGCGCCATGGCGGTGCGCCACGCCGCCCGCGGCTCCGGCGTCTCCTCCCTGGTGGTGCACCTGCTCGGGATCTCCCCGACGGACCCGCTCGAGTACGACCTCGTCTTCGAACGCTTCCTCTCCCCGCTGCGGCCCAACCTCCCGGACATCGACATCGACATGGAGAGCGCCCGGCGCCACGACGTCTACCGGCGGATCTTCGAGCGCTTCGGGCCCCGGCGCGTGACCCTCATGAGCATGCAGAACGCCTACCGCTCCCGCGGTGCCGTCCGGGACGCCGGGCTCGCCCTGGGCCTCGGACCCCGGGACGTGGACCACGTGGCGGGCCAGCTGTGGCGGGTGCCCGGGGGGACTCTGCGCGAGGAGATCTCCCGCCGCCCCGAACTCGCGCCCCTCGCGGAGCGGCTGCGGGACAACCGGCAGCTGGACCTGCTCGTGGACCTCACGGAACGCCTCGACCGGCTGCCCCGCCACATCTCCATGCACCCGTGCGGCGTCATCCTCTCCGACACCACCCTGCTGGAGCGCACCCCCGTCCAGGCCAGCGGGATCGGGCTGCCCATGTCCCAGTACGACAAGCACGACATGGACCCCATGGGCCTCATCAAACTCGACGTCCTGGGGGTGCGGATGCAGTCCACCCTGGCCCACGCCGTCGCGGAGGTCGCCCGGCTGCACCCCCACGAACCACCCCCGGACCTGGACGCCATGCCCCGGGACGACCCTGACACCTTCCGCCTCATCAGCTCCACCCACACCCTGGGATGCTTCCAGATCGAGTCCCCCGGGCAGCGCGAACTCATCGGGACCATGGGACCGGAGGAGTTCAGCGACCTCGTCGTGGACATCTCCCTCTTCCGCCCCGGGCCCATGCAGGCCAACATGGTCCGGCCCTACCTCGACGCCCGCCACGGCTGGAGCACCCCCGTCTATCCCCACCCGGACCTCGAGGAGATCCTCGCCGAGACCCGCGGGGTGGCCGTCTACCACGAGCAGATCATGCGCATCATGGACCGGATGACCGGCTGCGGACTCGGGCGCGCGGACGTCTGGCGGCGCCTGCTCGGCTCCCCCTCCGAAGGGCCCGTGGAGACCGCCTTCCGGGACGGCGCCCGCGCCCGCGGCTACACCCCCCACGTGATCGACACCGTGTGGCAGATCCTCCACGCCTTCGGCAGCTTCGGATTCTGCAAGGCCCACGGGGTGGCCTTCGCCGTGCCCACCTACCAGTCCGCGTGGCTGAAGACACACCACCCGGAGGCGTTCATGGCCGGGGTGTGGGAGCACGACCCCGGGATGTACCCCGCGCGGCTGCTCGTGGGAGAGGCCCGGCGCATGGGGATCCCCGTGCTCGGCCCGGACGTCAACCGCAGCGGCGAGCACCACCGGGTGGAACCCGTCACCCCGCGTCCCGGGACCGTGTGCTCCGGGGACCTGGACGCCGGGATCCCGCACACCCAGGACGGCGCGTGGGGCATCCGAATGTCGTTGGACGTCATCACGGGCATCACCGCCCCCGAGATCGAGCGGATCCTCGCGGGGCAGCCCTACAGCACCCTGGCCGAGCTCCGGACCCGGGCCCGCCCCTCCCGCAGGAGCCTGCAGCGCCTGGCCACCGCCGGGGCGCTGGACGGCCTGCTGCAGGGCTCGGGAGCCCGCGCCTCCCGCGCGGACATGGTCCACTTCCTCACGGACCGCGCGGACCAGCCGGCCCACGGGCGGGGTGCCGCCGCGCGCTCGCAACCGGGGGAGGGGCAGCTGGCCCTGCCCCTGGGGGACCTGGACCTGACGTCCCTGCCGGCCCGGCTGCCCGAACCGGGCCTCCGGGAGAGGGTGCGGGCGGAGCTGGACACCATGAACGTGGAGGTCAGCGCCCACCTCATGGACTCCCACGCGGAACTCATGCGCACCTACGGGGCCACGCGCGCCCAGGACCTGCTGGGGCTGCGCAGCGGGAGCGAGGTGGTCGTGGCCGGTGTGCGGGTCTCCACCATGACCCCGCCCATGCGCAGCGGCAGGCGCGTGGTCTTCATCTCCCTGGACGACGGCTCCGGGGCCGTGGACTGCACGTTCTTCGACGAGGCCCAGGCCGCCTCGGGGAACGTGCTCTTCGCCCCCACGCTGCTGCTGGTCCACGGCCACACCCGACGCACCGGCCCGCGGGGGATCGGCATCCAGGCGGCTCGTGCCTGGGACCTCTCCCGCCCCGAGACCCTCCCGGACCCCCGCACGCTGCTGGGTTCCCGGCCGTTCCCCTCCGGGCCGCCGCGCACACCCGACCCCGGGCCCCCCGGCCGACCGCACGGCCGCGCCGGCTCCCGCCACACCCCCGCCGCACCAGCGGCCCGTGACCGGGCGGTGCCGCGATGACACAGCACCGCGCCACGAACCCACCGCCCATCACGTCCCCTCGCCTGTGGAACACTGAGCACCATGGCGAAGAACAGTGGCGGAGGGGATCTGCTGCCTACCGTGGACCAGGTCACGGAAGAGGCAATCAACATCGGCTACCGCTTCGACCAGAAGCTGCAGCGCTGGCGCCAGGGCCGGGCGGTGCAGCGGGGGGACATCCCCACCATGCTCGCCTTCGACGGCTACGGCAGCCCGCGCTACGTCCGCGCACTGGGACGCGTCCTGCTCAAGACGCGCTCGCTGAGCGAGGACACGGACGACGCCGCCGAGTCCATCCGCGGCTGGCGTTCGTTCTCCTCGGTGCCCTACGCCTTCGCCCACGTGAACGTGTGGCTGGGGGACCACGAGTTCCACCTCGTCGCGGACAAGGGCGGCGTGATCGACGTGGACCTCAACGTCTCCATGGCGCCGGGGGTGCACTCCATCTACATGCAGGCGGAGGGCTCGGAGGTCACCGAGGCCACGGTGACCGTGGTCTCGGACCAGCAGCACCTGGGTGTCGTGTGCGACGTCGACGACACCGTCATGGTCACCGCGCTGCCGCGTCCCATGCTCGCGGCCTGGAACTCCTTCGTGGCCAACGAGCACGCGCGCATCCCCACCCCGGGGATGTCCACCATGATGGACCGGCTGCGGCGCAAGCACCCGCACGCGCCGTTCCTCTACCTCTCCACGGGAGCGTGGAACGTGGCGCCCACGCTGCGCCGCTTCCTCACACGCAACGCCTATCCGGCCGGTGCGCTGCTGCTGACGGACTGGGGACCCACCACCGAACGGTGGTTCCGCTCCGGCTCACAGCACAAGGTGCAGAACCTGCAGCGCCTGGCCCGGAACTTCCCGCACGTGCGGTGGATCCTCATCGGCGACGACGGCCAGCACGACCCGCAGATCTACTCGGGCTTCGCCCAGCGCCACCCGGACTCCGTGGCGGCCATCGTGATCCGCAACCTCTCGCCCACCGAGGCCGTGCTGGCCTCGGGTGCCCGCATCTCCGACGGGCACCGCGTCACGGTGCCCGAGGGCGTCCTGTGGATCGAGGCGAACGACGGCGCGTCCATCTCCGACCAGCTCGCGAGCGCCGGCCTGCTCTGACCGCCCGGCCGCCGCCGTGCCACGAACCCGAGCGTGACGACGCCCCCGAAATATTTTTTCGGTGGGTTGTGGAACGTTCCCTGTCCACATCCCGGGTCGGAAAACCGCGTGATCGTGCGGGCCTGCTCGGCGCCGCCCTGTGGACAACAGGGGGATAAAGCAGTGGGCCCTGTGGAACACGCGACCACATCATGTTGGGTGCTCTACCCACACGCACTACTAGATGTAGTATTGACGCAGATGATCAATCGCCTGGCGCACCCCCCGGATCACGAGCCGACCGGCCCCGGGAGCGCCGGAGAACCGGTACTTTTCGCAAGGAGAAATGGGCTATGTCCGTCACCGTGTATTCCAAGCCGTCGTGCGTCCAGTGCAACGCCACCTACCGGGCCCTCACCAAGAAGGGCATCGACTACACCGTCGTGGACGTCACCGAGGACACCGCCGCCTACGAGCACGTAGTCGCCCTGGGCTACCAGCAGGTTCCCGTGGTGGAGACCGGCACCGAGCACTGGTCCGGGTTCCGCCCCGACAAGATCAATTCCCTGGCGCTGCTGCTCTCCGCCTGACCCCGGTTCCCGGCGGGACCGCCGCTCGCACCCGGTTCCCGGGCAAGCAGGTCCGGGCGGTTGGCCACGGCTCGCGGACCGGCTCCGGGCCACTCCCAGGGCGCCGTGGGACCGGCGTCGGACCCGTGTCGGGACCGCGTTCGCCCCGAAAACCGTCACCACCCAGCACGACCCTCCAGAATCGAAGTGACCCGGTATGAGTGCCATCGCCTCGGTTCTCGCTCAGGCGAAGGAGCGGGAACTCCATCGCACCCCCGTCGTCGCGGCCGAGGACGCACCCCTGGTGGTGTACTTCTCCTCCGTGACGCGCAACACGGATCGTTTCGTCGCCAAACTGCCGGTGCGATCCATCCGGTTGCCCCTCAAGACCTCCGACCCCGTTCCCCGCATCAGCGAACCGTACGTGCTGGCCGTGCCCAGCTACGGGCGGCCGGGGGGAGCGGGGTCCGTCCCCCCGCAAGTCGTCAAGTTCCTCAACGACGCCTCCTCCCGGCAGCACCTCAAGGGGGTGCTCGGCGCGGGCAACACCAACTTCGGCCCCCTGTTCTGCGTGGCGGCGGAGAAGGTCGCCGCCAAGTGCCAGGTCCCGCTGCTCTACAAGTTCGAGCTCATGGGCACGGACGAGGACGTCGAAAAAGTCACCCAAGGATTGGAAGAGTTTTGGCCAGCATTCACGCAACCCCGGGAGTGAGCGTCGAGCCCGGTCACGAAGACCCCACCTGCCCCGAGAAGTACCGCGGACTGGGCTACCACGAGCTCAACGCGCTGCTGAACCTCTACGACGCCGAGGGCAACATCCAGTTCGAGGCGGACCGCCAGGCGGCCCGGCAGTACTTCCTGCAGCACGTGAACAAGAACACCGTGTTCTTCCACGACCTCGAGGAGAAGCTCAAGTACCTGGTGGACCACCAGTACTACGAGGCCGAGGTGCTGGAGAAGTACAGCATCGAGTTCATCAAGAAGCTGTCCAAGCAGGCCTACGGCTACAAGTTCCGCTTCCAGACCTTCCTGGGCGCGTTCAAGTTCTACACCTCGTACACGCTCAAGACCTTCGACGGGCAGCGCTACCTGGAGCGCTTCGAGGACCGCGTGGTCATGGTGTCCCTGTACCTCGCGGACGGGGAGGAGGCACTCGCCGAGCGGCTCGTCGCGGAGATCATCTCCGGGCGGTTCCAGCCGGCCACGCCCACGTTCCTCAATGCGGGCAAGAAGCAGCGCGGAGAGCTGGTCTCGTGCTTCCTGGTGCGCTTCGAGGACAACATGGAGTCCATCGGACGCAACATCAACTCTGCGCTGCAGCTGTCCAAGCGCGGTGGCGGTGTGGCGTTCGCGCTCACCAACCTGCGCGAGTCCGGTGCGCCCATCAAGATGATCGAGAACCAGTCCTCCGGGGTGATCCCCGTGATGAAGCTGCTGGAGGACTCGTTCTCCTACGCGAACCAGCTGGGCGCGCGCCAGGGCGCCGGTGCCGTGTACCTGCACGCCCACCACCCGGACATCCTCAACTTCCTGGACACCAAGCGGGAGAACGCGGACGAGAAGATCCGCATCAAGACCCTGTCCCTCGGCGTGGTCATCCCGGACATCACGTTCGAGCTGGCCAAGAAGAACCAGGACATGTACCTGTTCTCCCCGTACGACGTGGAGCGCATCTACGGCATGCCGTTCGCGGACGTGAACGTGAGCGAGAAGTACCACGAGATGGTGGACGACTCCCGGATCACGAAGACCAAGATCAACGCCCGCGAGTTCTTCCTGACCCTGGCGGAGGTGCAGTTCGAATCCGGCTACCCGTACATCATGTTCGAGGACACCGTGAACCGCGCCAACCCCATCGCGGGCAAGATCATCATGTCCAACCTGTGCTCCGAGATCCTGCAGGTCTCCGAGCCCTCCACGTACAACGAGGACCTCACCTACGCGGAGGTGGGCAAGGACATCTCCTGCAACCTGGGCTCCATGAACATCGCGCTGGCCATGGAGTCCGCGGACTTCGGGGGGAGCATCGAGACCGCCATCCGCGGCCTCACGGCGGTGTCGGACATGTCCAACATCGACTCCGTCCCCTCGATCCGCCGCGGCAACCAGATGTCCCACGCGGTGGGCCTGGGCCAGATGAACCTGCACGGCTACCTGGCCAAGGAGCACATCTTCTACGGCTCGGAGGAGGGCGTGGACTTCACCGACATGTACTTCTACGCGGTCACCTACCACGCCATCCGCGCGTCGAACCTGATCGCCAAGGAGCGCGGCGAGTCCTTCGTGGGCTTCGAGAAGTCCGACTACGCGAACGGCTCGTTCTTCGACAAGTACATCGACCGCTCCTGGGAGCCGACCACCGCGCGGGTCCGTGAGCTGTTCGACCGCGCCGGCATCGCGCTGCCCACCGCGGAGGACTGGCGGCAGCTGCGCGAGAAGGTCATGGCGGACGGGATGTACAACCAGAACCTGCAG
The DNA here is from genome assembly GCF_003226895.2 of Kocuria tytonis. Classification (GTDB taxonomy): domain Bacteria; phylum Actinomycetota; class Actinomycetes; order Actinomycetales; family Micrococcaceae; genus Kocuria; species Kocuria tytonis. The sequence continues at coordinate 499,105 of NZ_PNJG02000001.1, read as the reverse complement.
GCGGTCCCGCCCACGGGTTCCATCTCCTACATCAACAACTCCACGTCCTCGATCCACCCGATCGCCTCGCGCATCGAGATCCGCAAGGAGGGCAAGCTGGGGCGCGTGTACTACCCGGCCCCCTTCATGGACAACGAGAACCTGGAGTACTTCCAGGACGCGTACGAGATCGGCTACGAGAAGATCATCGACACGTACGCCGCGGCCTCCCAGCACGTGGACCAGGGCCTGTCCCTGACGCTGTTCTTCAAGGACACCGCCACCACGCGCGACATCAACCGCGCGCAGATCTACGCGTGGCGCAAGGGCATCAAGACCATGTACTACTCCCGGATCCGCCAGCTCGCGCTGGAGGGCACCGAGGTCGAGGGCTGCGTGTCCTGCATGCTGTGATGCACCGGCGTCGTCCCCGAGTTCGGGGAACGACGCCGCCGGCGGGCGTCCCGCGCGCGTCGGCACCCCTTCGGCTGCCCCGTTCGACCGCCCGGTCGGGCGGGGCAGCCGCCGTCGTGGGAGCCGCGGTGGCCCGGCATGCCGACGTCCCCCGTTCCTCTACGCGCACGTCGGGGACTGCTTCGACGGGCTCCGCCCGCAAGCACGCACGGGGACGCCGTGCGCCGTCGACCCCACTGCTTCACGAGGAGGAATTGCCCATGAGTCCCGACCAGCACCACCTCGCCCCGGACGCACCGCGGTGGTACGACTCCCGGCAGATCCTGGCGGCAGTGGGTCCCCGGCGCGCACGGCACCTGCTGGAAGCCACCCTGCTGGACGGCTTCCGTCCGGAGGCGGACCCGGCGCGCGGCAGCGTGGCGGCGGGCGACGGCCACATGCTCCTCATGCCCTCGGTGCTGGGGCGGTGGAGCGGGGTCAAGGTCGCATCGGTGTCCCCGGGCAACTCGGAACGCGGTCTGCCGCGGATCCAGGCCACGTACCTGCTCATGGACACCGCCACGCTCACGGTGCGGGCCGTGCTGGAGGGCAGTGCGCTCACCACGCTGCGCACCCCCGCGATCTCGGCTCTGGCCGCCGACCGGCTGGCCGCCCCGGACGCCCGCACCCTCATGGTGTTCGGCACCGGCCCGCAGGCGCTGTCCCACATCGAGGCGTTCGCGGACGTGCGGGACTTCTCGGAGGTGGTGGTGTGCGGTCGCAGCCCCGAGAAGGTCGCGGCCGCGGTGGAGCACGCGCAACGGCTCGGGCTGGCCGCGCGCGCCGGGACGGCGGAGGACGTCCGGGACGCGGACGTCGTCGTGTGCGCCACCTCCGCCGCGGAGCCCCTGTTCGACGGCGCGCTGGTCCGGGACGCGGCGTGCGTCGTCGCCATGGGATCCCACGAGCCGGACGCCCGGGAACTGGACGCCGCGCTGATGGGCAGGGCGCAGGTGGTCGTGGAGGACCGCGGCACGGCGCTGCGCGAGGCCGGGGACGTCGTGCAGGCCGTGGCGGAGGGCGCGCTCATCGAGGAGGACCTCGTGCCCCTCGCGGACGTGGTCACCGGCGCGGTCGCCGTGGACCGCTCCCGGCCCCGCGTGTTCAAGTGCGTGGGCATGAGCTGGCAGGACCTCGCCGTCGCCGTGGGCGTGGTGGACGGCACCGAGAGCTGATTCCCCCGCCTCCGGGGAACGACGCCGCTCGTCGGCCTCGGCCGCAGCACGCGCCTCACGCGCCGCGCCCCGGGGCGTGGCTGGTCCCGGGTGCCCAGCAGGTGCGGATGATCGTGGCACTCCACGCGCCGGCCAGCACGGCGAGGCCCAGCGCGCTGCCCAGCAGAACCGCCGGGGCGCTGGTGAGAGTCTGGGGGATGGCCCGCGTGGGCACACCCACCGCAAAGCCGAACGCCACGAGAGTGCCCAGGTAGCAGCCCAGCATGTTGCGCCGGTGCATGGCCACGTTTCCGTGGGTGATGCCCCAGATGGCCAGTCCCACGGAGAAGAGGGTGAAGGCCGCGAGCCCGTGCAGCCAGGTGAGGCCCTGGGGATGGATGAAGAAGGAGGTCACGCAGTTGACCACCATGACTGCCACCCACGAGACGCCAAGAATCCTGTGGGCGCGGTCGCGGGGGCGGCGCAGCAGCTGCACGGGGCCCACCAGGAGGACGTAGAGGGCGCAGGAGGCGTGGAGGGCGATCAGCGGTGTGAAGTGGCTCATGCCTCGAAGATAGTTATGCTATCCACCTCCCGCCATCAAGATCTTCGGGGCGCGGTCCACTATCCATGCACGGGCCCGGTGCCGCGGCCTCCGGGCCACGGGGAAAGGAAGGGAGCCATGCTCCTCAGCAAACTCGCACAGACTGCGGGGATCTCCGCAGCCAGCATCAAGTACTACCGCCGCGAGAGACTTCTCCCCGCCGGGACACGCATCACCGCCACGCGCCAGGACTACGGCCGCGAGCACGTGGAGCGGCTGCAACTCATCCGGGTGCTGCGCGAGGAGGCCGGGGCGTCGATTCCTGATCTCCGTGAGCTGTGCCGGGTCATCGACGATCCGCAGCGGCCCGTGGTGGATGCCCTCGAGATCGCCCAGGCCCTCGCCACGGAACTGACCGTCAACGCGGGGACCGCCACGGGCCGTGGTGACCGGCCGGGTCCGCCGGAGGATCCGATGGTGTCGGATCTGCTGGAGACGCTGGGGTGGCCGGACATCAGCAGCGGTCCCCGGGATGCCCTGGCCGAGCTGCTCGCGAGGTGGCGGCGAGACGGCACACCCGTGTCCCGTGAGGTGCTGCTGCGCTACGGGCGGGCACTGGACGAGCTCGCCCGGGTGGACGTCCACACGCTGGGGGAACCAGGGCCGAAGGCCGCGGCCCCGGCAGGGGAGAGAGTCACAGAAGAGAAGGGTGCGGCGGAGAACGGGGAGCCCTCTCGGGACGTGGTGGTAGCCCGCGCGGTGCGGGGAATGGTCGCCTACGACCGCCTGACCAGGATCCTGCGGGCCCTGGGCCACACCTCCCACTCCGTGCTGGGTGCTCACACCACTGGGCGGTAGGACGGAGCAGGGCGGAGGGCATGAGAAAACCCCGGAACGTGAGTTCCGGGGTTTTCCTCTGGTGCGCGATACTGGGATCGAACCAGTGACCTCTTCCGTGTCAGGGAAGCGCGCTACCGCTGCGCCAATCGCGCTCAATGTTCGTGAATTGAACGGGTGGTTGCACCGAGGTGGAGACGGGATTCGAACCCGCGTTGACGGCTTTGCAGGCCGCTGCCTAACCACTCGGCCACCCCACCGGGGACCAGATCCTTGGAGGACAAGGTCTCAGGTCTCGACCAGGGTCGAAAACTGCGAGCGGACGACGGGAGTCGAACCCGCGACCCTCACCATGGCAAGGTGATGCTCTACCAGCTGAGCTACGTCCGCATTGTCGGTCGATCGAAAATCTGCTCCGCAGTTCTCCGTTCTTCCGAGCGGAAACTTTAGCACAGGTTCTCGCGCTACCCGCTGTTCGAACCACCGCGCGGTGGGCTCGGCCTGCGGAGCGTGGCCAACGAGGAAGAACATTACCCACCGGCGGGGGAGCGGGCAAATCGGGGTCTCTCCCCCCTGTCCCCGGGGCGCCGACCGGGGGGACCGGGCAGGATTTGCCCATCGCGGCTGATGTGCTCTAGAGTCTTTCTCGTTGCAAGCGCGATTGGCGCAGCGGTAGCGCGCTTCGTTCACACCGAAGAGGTCACTGGTTCGATCCCAGTATCGCGCACAAACCACGGAGAACCCGGTCCCGAGAGGGGCCGGGTTCTTCTGTATCTCCGACCCCTGGTGCGGGGTTCCGCCGGGCCACCGGTCGCGGACGCGCAGGAATGTTCACCCGTCCCGCCCACGCGCGGCACCGCGCCGGCCTCGCGGCCCATCTCGTGGCCCGGGACGCACCACGCGCGGGATTCCCCGCCGCCGCACGGCTCGCTGTCCGTGTCTGCTCCCTTTCCTACGCTGAGCCCATGACGCAACCCCGCCTGGCCCAGCAGACGCCCACCGGTCGCATGTACGCGCGGCAGGAGGGCGGTGACCTGCAGGTTCCGTCGATCACCACCGTCATCGGCTGCGAGGCCAACGACCTCGGCGGCTGGTACGGCTACAGTGCCGCGCAGGCACTCGCCACGGATCCGCAGCTTCCCGACGCCCTGCGGGACTCACGACGCCGCCGTGCCCTCGTGAACCACGCCGCCAAGGCCGCCGAGCGGCACCGTGACCGGGCGGCGCAGCGCGGTGACCGCGTCCACGACTACTGCGAGCAGCTGGCACTGCGGGCCATGGGGCGCGAGCACGCGGTGGACCGCGCCCGCGCCGAGCTGGAGGAGCACCACGAGGCCCGGTTCGCGGACAGTGCGGACCAGTGGTGGCAGCTGTACCGCCCGGAGCCGCTGGCGGCAGAGATCACGGTGTGGAACTCCACGGTGGGCTACGCCGGAACGCTGGACCTGGTGGCGCGGATCGGCGGCAAGGTGTGCTTGATCGACTACAAGACCAAGGGGACGGACCGCTCGGGGCGGGTCAAGTCCCCGGACCCCAAGGTGGTCACCCAGCTGGTGGCCGGTCTCAAGGCGGAGGAGTCGCTCGTGGACGCCACCACCGGGGAGTGGGAACCCTGGCGCTACGGGGACGCCGAGCTGCTGATGGCCGTGGCCATCGGGGAGACCGAGGCGCTCACGGTCCAGGCCGTGCCCGAGCAGCTGCCCGCCCACTGGCACAAGTTCTGCGCCCTGGCCAGGGTCTGGGCCCGCAACGCCCAGCTGGACGCAGCCGGTGCGCAGCTGCGCAGCATCGCCCCGCCGCCGCTGGAGGGCAGTCCCACGGGACGCGTGGCGGTGGGCCCCGCGGCCGGGACCCGGACCGGTGCGGGCCCCGCCGTAGACTGAGGGCCACTGCCCGTTCCCGCCACGACAGCCACGCTAGGAGTGCATCCCACGGTGAGTATTCTGCGCATTCGGACCATCGGGGACCCGGTGCTGCGGACCCCCGCGCACGAGGTCACGCAGTTCGACGAGTCCCTGCGGACCCTGGTCCGCGACATGCTCGAGACCATGTACGCCGTGGGCGGTGTCGGTCTCGCCGCCCCGCAGGTGGGTGTGGGGCTGCAGATCTTCACGTGGGGGATCCACGGGGACGAGGGCCACGTGGTCAATCCCCGCCTGACGGTGGGGGAAGAACCCCAGGAGGGCGGCGAGGGCTGCCTCTCCGTCCCCGGGCTCTCCTACGAGACCCCCCGGATGGACCGCGCGGTGATCCACGGTGTGGACATGCACGGCGAGCCCGTGCACCGGGAGGCCATGGGCCTGCTGGCCCGGTGCTTCCAGCACGAGACCGACCACCTGTTCGGGAGGCTGTACGTGGACCGCCTCGTGGGCGAGGAGCGCAGGGACGCCATGCGGCAGCTGCGCAGTGCCGCCTTCGAGGAGTCGGCCGTCAGGATCGCGCGGGAGCGGGACGAGCAGCGCGGGGCCGCCCCGCAGACCGTTCCGGGGCAGCATGCGTTCTCGGCGGCGGGAACCGCCTTCACCCGCACGGCCCGGGCCCACGGCGCACCGCGCGCCACCGGATCCGGCTCCGGCCGCGGGGGTGCGCGATGAACCCGGAACCCCTCAGCATCGTCTACGCCGGCACCCCGGAGACCGCGGTGCTACCGCTCGAGGCGCTGCACGCGGACCCGCGGCTGCGGATCGCCGCCGTGCTGACCCGCGAGGACGCCCCCGTGGGACGCAGGAGGGTGCTGACCCCCTCCGCAGTGGGACGCCGTGCGGAGGAGCTCGGCCTTCCCGTGGTCAAGGCCAACCGCGTCACCGCACCGGCCCGCGAAGCCCTGGCGGCCACCGGCGCCCGGATCGGGGCGGTGGTCGCCTACGGTGCGCTGCTGCCCCGTCCCGCGCTGGAGCTCTTCGAGCACGGGTGGATCAACCTGCACTTCTCGCTGCTGCCCCAGTGGCGCGGGGCCGCCCCGGTGCAGCGCGCCCTGATGGCCGGTGACCGCGTGGTGGGAGCCTCCACCTTCGTCCTGGACGAGGGCATGGACACCGGGCCCGTGGTGGGCACCCTCACGGACGAGGTGCGCGACGACGACACCGCGGGATCCGTCCTGGACCGCCTCGCCCACGCGGGCTCCCCGCTGCTGGCCGAGTCGCTGCTCGGGGTGGCCACCGGCGCGGTGGTTCCCCGGCCGCAGAGCGGGGAGGCCAGCCTCGCGCCCAAGCTCACGGGCCAGGAGGCGCGCATCACCTGGACGCATCCTGCGGTGGCCGTGGCGCACCACGTGCGCGGGGTGACCCCGGAGCCGGGCGCGTGGACGGAGTGCGAGGGCCAGCGGCTCAAGCTCGAGCGGGTGGTCCCGGCCCCGGGTGTCACCGGGATCGCCCCCGGGCACGTGGAGATCCGGGAGAAGCGGGTGTACGCGGGAACCGGGTCCTACGCGGTGGAGCTGACCCGCGTGCAGCCCGGAGGGAAGAAGCCCATGGCGGCCCTGGACTGGGCCCGCGGCAAACAACACGTGGAACGGGTGGCCTTCGCATGAGCCGGGACGAACAGCACGACAACGGTGCCGCATCCGGCGGGCGCGGCGGTCGACCCCGGCGGGGTCCGGGCGGGGGCGCAGGGCCCCGCGGCGGAGGTGCCGCGCGGGGCCGGCGCGGACCGGACGCTCGATCCGGGATCCCCGACCCCCGTGGCGCGGGGGACCGTGACGGCCAGGGCGCCCGCAGCGGCCGGGGCCGCGCCGCCGAGCGCCGCGACGCCGGAGAGCGGCGTGACCGGCCCCGGGACGGCTCCCGTCGCAACACCCAGGGGCACGAGCGCAACCGCCGGTCCCAGCACGAGCGGTCGTTCTCGGCGCAGACCCCGGGACAGCGGCGTCGGCAGTCGGATCCGGCGCGGCTGACCGCGTTCCGGGCGCTGCGAGCGGTGAACTCCGAGGACGCGTACGGGAACCTGGTGTTGCCCGGGCTCGTGCGGGAGCATCGCCTGGACCGGCGCGACGCCGCCTTCGCCACGGAACTCGCGTACGGCGCCATGCGCTGGAGCGGCACGTGGGACGCGGTGCTGGCGCAGTGCGTGGACCGCCCGCTGGAGCAGCTGGATCCCGCGGTGCTGGACGCCCTGCGCCTGGGGACCCACCAGCTGCTCGCGATGCGCGTGCCCGACCACGCGGCGCTGGACGCCACGGTGGGCCTGGTGCGCGGTGAGATCGGGCAGGGACCCGCGGGCCTGGTCAACGCCGTGCTGCGCAAGGTGGCACGTCGGACCCAGGAGGAGTGGCTGGAGCACCTCTCGGCGGAGCAGCCGGACGAGTGGCGGCGCATGGGCATCCGTCACGCCCACCCGGTGTGGGAGATCCGGGCGCTGCGCCGTGCGCTGCGCGCCACCGGGCGTGACCCCGAGGAGATCACCGCTCTGCTGGAGGCGGACAACGAGGCGCCGCGGGTGCACCTCGTGGCACTGCCCGGTCTCGGCGACCTCGCTCCCGTCCTCGACGCGGGCGCGGAGCCCGGGGACCTCGTGGCGGACAGCGCCGTGAGCGGCGGGGGCGACGTCCACCGCGTGCCCGGCACGCGGGAGGGCGTGGTGCGGGTCCAGGACGCCGGCTCGCAGCTCGTGGCACGGGTGCTCGCGGCGGCACCCGTGGCCGACGACACCGGGCACTGGGCGGACCTGTGCGCCGGCCCCGGGGGCAAGGCCGCCCTGCTCGCGGCGCTCGCGCACCAGCGGGGCGCCTCCCTGCTCGCCAACGAGGTCAGCGAGCACCGCAGCGACCTCGTGCGGCAGTCGCTCGCGCCCGTGCCCCGTGAGGCGTGGGACGTGCGCACCGGGGACGCGCGGGAGATCCCGTCGCGGCACGCGGACGCCTTCGACCGCGTGCTCGTGGACGTCCCCTGCACCGGGCTGGGCGCGCTGCGCCGGCGGCCCGAGGCGCGGTGGCGGCGCACGCCGTCGGACGTCGCGAACCTGGCGGGCGTCCAGCGCGAGCTGCTCGCCGCCGCCCTGGACGCCACCCGGCCCGGCGGCGTGGTGCTGTACGCCACGTGCTCGCCCCACACGGCCGAGACCCACGACGTCCTGCACGACCTGCTGGAGCGGCGCACGGACGTGGCGGTCCTGGACACCGCGCGGCTCGCCGGGCAGGCGGCCCTGCCGGGCGCGTTCGACGGCGCCCGTGCGGCCGGTCACGACGTCCCCGGCGGCGGCACGGCCGTCCAGCTGTGGCCGCACGTGCACGGCACGGACGCCATGTACATGGTCGCGCTGCGCAAACGGGCGTGACCGGCCGGCCCCGCACCACCCTGCGGCCCCGCACCACCCCGCGGCCCCGACCCGGCCCGCGGGCCCACCCACCAGCTCCCCAGGAGGCACCCATGACCCGCTGCGACATCCACCCGTCCATCCTCTCCGCCGACTTCTCGCGGCTGGGAGAGGAGCTGCAGCGCATCTCGGACGCGGACGCCGCGCACGTGGACGTGATGGACAACCACTTCGTCCCCAACCTCACGCTGGGGCTGCCCGTGGTGGAGCGGCTGCAGCGGGTCAGCCCCGTCCCCCTGGACATGCACCTGATGATCGAGGACCCGGACCGCTGGGCCCCCGCCTACGCCGAGGCCGGGTGCGCGTCCGTGACCTTCCACGCGGAGGCCGCGAAGGCCCCGGTCAAGCTGGCCCGCGAACTGCGCTCCGCGGGTGCGAAGGCCGGTCTGGCGGTGCGCCCCGCGACGCCCGTGGAGCCGTACCTGGACCTGCTCCCGGAGCTGGACATGCTGCTGATCATGACGGTGGAGCCGGGATTCGGCGGCCAGTCGTTCCTGGACGTCACCCTGCCCAAGCTGCGTCGTGCGGCGGCGGCGGTCGAGGCGCACGGCGGCACCGTGGCGCTGCAGGTGGACGGCGGGATCACCGAGGAGACCATCGTGCGCGCGGCCGAGGCCGGGGCGGACACGTTCGTGGCGGGCTCCGCCGTCTACGGGGCGCAGGACCCCGCCGCGGCCATCGCCGCCCTGCGGGACACCGCGCGCCGTCACACGGCCTGAGCCCGCCGGCTGCGACGTGGCCCGGCGCCCGGGCTCGCGAGAGCGCGCTCCGTGGCGTGGCATAATGTGGCCTGCAACGTGTTCCGGGGTCGGTGGAATTCCGAACCGGCGGTGACAGTCCGCGAACCGTGAACACCGTGCGAGTTGCCGCGACCGGCCCGGGTACGGGCCGGCGGGGAACGGCACGGGGTGCACGGCCGAACCGGTGGAATTCCGGTGCCGACAGTACAGTCTGGATGGAAGGCACACGTGAGCGTCGCGGTCCCGCGGCGGCGCGCCCGACGACCGGGTGCGTCGTGCCGGCTCCCGCGCCGCTGCCCGCCGCACGGCGTCGTCCGTGGGCGTGCGTCCTGCTCCCCGGAACCACCGATCGTGGCGGGTGAGAGGAGACACCGTGGACGTTCTGCGCTGGTTGTTCGACGCGCAGCTGCGCGTGGGTGACGGGTTCATCCTGTGGCGAGAGGTGCTCGGCAACGTGTTCGGCCTGCTCTCGGCCCTGGGCGGCATGCGCCGCAAAGTCTGGGCGTGGCCCGTGGGCATCGTGGGCAACGCCATCCTCCTCACCGTCTTCCTGGGTGCGGTCTTCGAGACCCCCAATCCCGTGAACCTGCTGGGCCAGGCCGGGCGCCAAATCATGTTCATCGCCGTCTCGGTGTACGGGTGGGTGCAGTGGCGCCGGTCCCGCGGCTCCGCGCAGGAGGCCGTCACCCCGCGCTGGGCGAGCGGTCGGCAGCGGCTGCTGCTCGTGATCGCGATGCTCATGGGCACCGCGGTGCTCACCCCCGTCTTCCGCGCCCTGGGTTCCTACGAGCCCGTGTGGGCGGACGCCTGGATCTTCACGGGTTCCCTGCTGGCCACTCTCGGCATGGCCAGGGGCTGGGTGGAGTTCTGGCTGTTCTGGGTGGCCGTGGACCTCGTGGGCGTGCCCCTGCTCTTCTCCGCCGGCTACTACGCGTCCGGGCTGATGTACGTGTTCTACGGGGCCTTCACGCTCGCCGGGTTCTTCGTGTGGTGGCGGGTCACCACGCGCCAGCGCAGGGCCGCGACCATCGGCACGGGGTTCCCGGACCTGCAGCTCTCCGTGGGGGAGAAGCACCGATGACGCCCACCTCCCACGACCACACCTCCCGCGACGACGCCGCCGAGCCGGGGTCCACCACGCCGGTCCCCGGCACACCGGGCTCCGCCCCGGTCACGGCCCACGACGTCCCCGGGGACCGGGCAGGCGCCGCGGTCCCCGTCCCCGGTGCAACGGCTTCTGCCGGGAGCACGTTCACCGCCGCGGAGGAGCACGCCATGCGCGCGGCGCTGGCGGCCGCGCGGCTGGGTGTCCGCGGCGCGAACCCCGTGGTGGGCGCCGCCCTGGTGAGCGCGTCCGGTGAACTCCTGCACGTGGGCCACCACCGCGGCGCGGGCACCGACCACGCGGAGGTGGACGCGCTGCGTCGGGCCCGTGCGGCCGGGACCTCCCTGGCGGACGCGACCATGGTGGTGACGCTGGAACCCTGCCACCACACGGGCCGGACCGGACCGTGTTCGCGCGCCATCCTGGAGGCCGGGATCCCACGGGTGGTCCACGCCGTGGGCGATCGCACCGATGCTGCCCACGGTGGCGCGGCGTGGCTCGCGTCCCAGGGCGTGGAGGTGCGCCACGGGCTGCTGGCGGACGAGGCGCTGGAGCTCAACGACCGCTGGTTCCTGGCCCAGGAGCAGTCCCGACCGTTCGTGACCCTGAAGCTCGCCCAGACACTGGACGGCCGGGTGGCCGCCGCGGACGGCACGAGCCAGTGGATCACGGGCGCCGCCGCACGCGCCGAGGGCCACGCCATCCGCACCCGCGTGGACGCCGTCCTGGTGGGCGGCGGCACGCTGCGCACCGACGACCCCTCGCTCACGGCCAGGGCCCCGGACGGCACGCTGCTGGAGCGCCAGCCCCTGCGCGCCGTCATGTCCACCCGACCGGTCCCGGACCACGCGCGGGTGCGCCGCGGCCCGGGCGCCGGCGACGACCGGTTCGTGCACCTGCCCACCCACGACCCCCGTGCGGCGCTGGACCGGCTGCACGCCCTGGGCGTGTCCCACGTGCTCGTGGAGGGCGGACCCACCGTGGCCGCCGCGTTCCTCGCCGCGGACCTCGTGGACGAGCTCGTGCTCCACCAGGCACCGCTGCTGCTCGGGGACGGCCCGGCGTCGGTGGCGGGCCTGGGCATCGGGACGCTCGCGGCGGCGTCGTCGTGGCGCGGCGACCCCGTGGGCGTGCCGGGCGGCGACGCGCCGGTGGCGGCCGTGGGGAGGGACCTCCGCTGGCACCTGCGCCCGGTGTCCCGCGGGCCCGCCCAGCCACCGGGCGGCCCGTCGGCCGTGCCGTGAGCGGCCACCCCGAAACCAGTGCGGGCGCGGACCGCGACGCGTGATCGGCACGCAGCCGCGGCGCGACAGCCCACCGGGGCGACGCCGCCGCCGCGGGCCGCCCGCCCCCATCACAGACCCTGAGGAGCTACCAGTGTTCACCGGAATCGTAGAAGCCCAGGCCACCGTGGATCGTGTGGAACGGTTGGCGCACGACGCTGCCCGCCTCCACGTGAGCGCGGGACCCCTCGTGGCGGACCTGCCCCACGGCGGGTCCCTGGCCGTGAACGGGGTGTGCCTCACCGCCGTCCCGGCCGCGGACGGGCAGACCGCGGACTTCACCGCGGACGTCATGGGCGAGACCTTGCGGCTCACCACGCTGGGCGAGCTGCGGGACGGGGAGTCCGTGAACGTGGAGCGCTGCACGGCCGCCGGACAGCGCCTGGACGGACACGTGGTGCAGGGCCACGTGGACGGCGTGGGAACGCTGGTCTCCCGGGAACGGCACACCGGGTGGGACACCGTGCGCGTGGCGGTGCCCGCGGAACTGGCCCGCTACATCGCGGTCAAGGGCTCGATCGCCGTGGACGGCGTGTCCCTCACCGTGACCGCGGTCAACGCGCCCGCGGAACCGCGGGCGTGGTTCGAGGTGGGTGTGATCCCCGAGACGCTGCGCGCCACCACGCTGGGCACGCGCGCGCCGGGGGACCGCGTGAACCTCGAGGTGGACGTGCTGGCCAAGTACGCCGAGCGGCTGGCCTCCTACGCGGCCCCGGCGGCGTCGGACGCCGTGCGCCTGGACCCCGTGGCGGACGCGGTGGCCGCGATCGCCTCCGGCGCGGCCGTGGTGGTCGTGGACGACGAGGACCGGGAGAACGAGGGCGACCTGGTCTTCGCGGCCCAGCACGCCACCGCGCCGCTGCTGGGCTTCACCGTGCGCCACAGCTCCGGGGTGGTGTGCGTTCCCATGACCGGTGAGCGCGCGGACCACCTGGGACTGCCGCCCATGACCGCCCACAACGAGGACGCCAAGGGCACGGCCTACACCGTCACGTGCGACGCCCGCGTGGGCATCACCACCGGCATCAGCGCACGGGACCGCGCGCTGACCACCCGGCTGCTCGCGCTGCCCGGCACCTCGGGCGCGGACCTCACCCGCCCCGGCCACATCCTGCCGCTGCGCGCGGTGCCCGGCGGTGTCCGCGAACGCGCCGGTCACACCGAGGCCGCCGTGGAGCTCGCCCGCCTGGCCGGGTGCGAGCCCGTGGGTGCGATCGCGGAGGTCGTCGACGACGCCGGCCAGCCCCGCCGCGCGCCCGCCCTGCGCCGCTTCGCGGACGAGCACGGACTGGTGATGATCAGCATCGCGGACCTGATCTCCCACCTCGACGCCGCCGATCCCGCCCCCGTGGCCGCGCCGGACGACGCGCACGGCGACGGCCGGGGCCGCACCGCATGAGCGCAGCCGACGACCGCGCACCCGCGCAGGACGAGCTCGAGCACTCCGAGCCGGTGACCGTGCCCTCCGAGTACGGCACGTTCTCGGTGATCGGCTGGCGCGTGCCCGAGCCATCGGGCGCCCCCGCCACGGAGCACGTGTCCCTGTCCGCACCCGCACCGCCGGGGGAGGAGGACCTCCCGCCGCTGGTGCGTCTGCACTCCGAGTGCCTCACCGGGGACGTGTTCGGCTCCTGGCGCTGCGACTGCGGACCGCAGCTGCACCTGGCGCTGGAGCGGATCACGGAGCACGGCGGCACGGTGCTCTATCTGCGCAACCACGAGGGCCGCGGGATCGGGCTCATCAACAAGCTGCGGGCCTACAAGCTCCAGGACGAGGGTGCCGACACCGTGGACGCCAACACCATGCTCGGACTGCCCGCGGACGCCCGCGACTACACGGCCGCGGCGCGCATCCTCACGGCCATGGGGCTGAGCTCCGTCCGGCTGCTCACCAACAACCCGGACAAGGTCAGCAAGCTCGAGTCCCTCGGCATCACCGTCACGGACGTGATCCCCCACGAGGTGCACGCCCGCACCGAGAACCTGCACTACCTGCGCACCAAGCGCGACCGCATGCACCACCACCTGACCCACCTCACCCCAGGAGAGACATCATGAGCGGACACGGAGCACCCGAGAGCAACGCCGCGGACCTCGACGCCTCGCGGCTGCGCGTGGCCGTGGTGGCCGCGAGCTGGCACACCACCATCATGGACGGGCTGCTCGACGGCGCCCTGCGCGCGCTCGCGGAGGCGGGCACCGGCGACGTGGTGCAGGTGCGCGTGCCCGGCAGCTTCGAGCTGCCCGTGGCGGCCGCGCGGCTCGCGGGGACCGTGGACGCGGTGGTCGCGCTCGGCGTCGTGATCCGGGGCGGGACACCGCACTTCGACTACGTGTGCCACGCGGCGACCTCCGGGCTGACCGAGGTCTCCGTGCGCACGGGCACCCCCGTGGGCTTCGGGCTGCTCACGTGCGACACCGAGGAGCAGGGTCTGGACCGCGCCGGGCTGGAGGGATCCCACGAGGACAAGGGGTACGAGGCGGCCCACGCCGCGCTCAGCACGGCCCTCACCCTGCGGGAGCTGGACCGCTGAGCCACACCGGAACCGGCGGAGGTGCCCGCGCCCCTGCCGCACCCCCACGGCGGCCGCGGCCGCATTCGGGAGCCCGGCACACACGCAGTACCCTGGAGGGGTGAAAACCTTCGACGACCTCTTCACCGAACTCAGCGCCAAGGCCGCGCAGCGCCCCGAGGGCTCCAAGACCGTCAGGGAACTGGACTCCGGGGTGCACGGGATCGGCAAGAAGGTCGTCGAGGAGGCCGCGGAGGTCTGGATGGCGTGCGAGTACGAGTCGGACGCCGAGGCCGCCGAGGAGATCTCCCAGCTGCTCTACCACCTGCAGGTCATGATGATCGCCAAGGGCATGAGCCTCGAGGACGTCTACAAGCACCTCTGACCGCCGCGCCCACCGCGCCCGGACCGTGAGGCCGTGCGCCGGTGCACGCGTCGTGTCCCGCCCCAGAATCCGCACCGCGGAAAGGAACGTCATGCTGCGAGTCGCCGTGCCCAACAAGGGTGCGCTGTCCGAGTCCGCCATCACCATGCTCACCGAGGCCGGCTACCGGCAGCGGCGCAGCAGCCGCGAGCTGGTCCTGGTGGACGGCGACAACGGTGTGGAGTTCTTCTACCTGCGCCCCCGGGACATCGCGATCTACGTGGGCGGGGGCACCCTGGACCTCGGGATCACGGGCCGTGACCTGCTCCTGGACTCCGGCGCGGAGGCCGCCGAGGAACTGGGCCTGGACTTCGCGCGCTCCACGTTCCGCCTGGCCGGCCCGGTGGGGCAGTTCGGCTCTGTGCGGGACCTGGAGGGCAGGCGCATCGCCACCAGCTACCAGGTGCTGCTGGAGCGGCACCTGCGGGAGTGCGGTGTCCACGCCGAGGTCGTGCGACTGGACGGTGCCGTGGAGTCCGCCATCCGGCTGGGCGTCGCGGACGCCATCGCGGACGTCGTGGAGACCGGCAACACCCTGCGCGCGGCGGGGCTGGAGATCTTCGACGAGCCCATCATGCGCTCCGAGGCGCTGCTGATCCGCCGCGGCGACGAACCGGAGCCCGAGGGGCTGAGCGTGCTGCGGCGCAGGCTGCAGGGGGTGCTCGTGGCGCGGCAGTACGTGATGATGGACTACGACATCCGCGAGGAGCTGCTCGCGGCGGCCACGGAGATCACCCCGGGGATGCAGAGCCCCACCATCTCCCCGCTGGGCCACGACGGCGCCGTGGCCGTGCGTGCCATGGTGCGCAAGAGCGACACGAACAAGGTCATGGACGCGCTGTACGAGGTGGGTGCCCGGGCCATCCTGGTCTCACCCATCCAGGCCGCGCGGATCTGAGCCCCGGCAGCGCCGCCGCGGCGGCGCGGGCGGGGCGGCGAGCAGCAGCACGAGCAGTGAGGACAGCAGCTATGGGTGTGGCGGTACGGGTCATCCCGTGTCTGGACGTGGACGCCGGACGCGTGGTCAAGGGCGTGAACTTCGAGAACCTGCGCGACGCGGGAGACCCCGTGGAGCTCGCCGCGCGGTACGACCTCGCCGGTGCGGACGAGCTCACGTTCCTGGACGTCACCGCGTCCTCGGCCGAGCGGGACACCGTGTTCGAGGTCGTGGCCCGCGCCGCGGAGAAGGTGTTCATCCCGCTGACCGTGGGCGGTGGGGTGCGCTCCGTGACGGACGTGGACCGGCTGCTGCGCTGCGGCGCGGACAAGGCGTCCGTCAACACGGCCGCGGTGGACCGCCCCGAGGTCATCGACGAGATCACCCGGCACTTCGGGAGCCAGGTACTCATGCTGTCCCTGGACGCGAGGCGCACGGGCAGCACCCCGTCCGGCTTCGAGGTCACCACCCGCGGTGGCCGCACGCTCACGGGCCGCGACGCCCTGGACTGGGCCCGTGAGGCGGCGGAGCGCGGGGTGGGGGAGATCCTGCTCAACTCCATGGACGCGGACGGCACGCGTGAGGGCTTCGACCTGGAGCTGATCGCCGCGGTGCGCGAGGTCGTGGGCGTGCCCCTGATCGCGTCCGGCGGTGCGGGGTCCCCCGAGCACTTCCCGCCCGCGGTGGCGGCCGGGGCGGACGCCGTACTGGCGGCGTCGGTGTTCCACTTCGGGCCCACCAACGCGATCGCGGACGTCAAGGCCGCCCTGCGCGCCGCCGGGTACGAGGTGCGCCGGTGAGCGCGGGGCAGGACACCCCCGTGACGGGCCCCGCGGGCGGAGCCACCGCCCCGGGTCTGGACCCGGACATCGCCCGCCGGCTCAAGCGGGATCCCGCCGGGCTCGTGGCCGCGGTGGTCCAGCAGCACGACACCGGCGAGGTGCTCATGCTGGGCTGGATGGACGACGAGGCGCTGCACCGCACCCTCACCGAGGGCCGGGTCACTTTCTGGTCCCGCTCCCGCCAGGAGTACTGGCGCAAGGGGGACACCTCCGGCCACGTCCAGCGCGTGCACTCCGTGCACCTGGACTGCGACGGGGACGCCCTGCTCGTGCGGGTGGACCAGACCGGCGCGGCATGCCACACCGGGACCCGCACGTGCTTCGACGATCGGGACCTTCACGCGGAACAGGCGGTCTGAATGCAGCAGCTCGGCACCATCACCCCCACCCTGGAGGAGTTCCGGGAGCACGCGGCCGGCCGGCGGGTGGTCCCGGTGCGCACCACGGTGCTCGCGGACGCCCTCACCCCGGTGGGTCTCTACCGCGCGCTCGTGGCCCGCGACGGCGCGCCCCGCCCGGGCACGTTCCTGCTCGAGTCCGCGGCCGAGGGCGGGGTCTGGTCCCGGTACTCCTTCGTGGGCGCCGGGTCCGTGGCCACCCTGACGGCGAAGGACGGGCAGGCGCACTGGCTCGGGGACGCACCCGCGGGCGCCCCCACGGACGGCGACCCGCTCGAGGCCCTGCGCGCGACCATGCAGCTGCTGCACACCGAGCCGTTCGAGGGCGTCCCGCCGCTGACCAGCGGCATGGTGGGATTCGTGGGCTGGGAGGCCGTGCGGCACTGGGAGAAGCTGCCGCACCCGCCCGAGGACGACCTGCGGCTTCCCGAGCTCGCCATGAACCTCGTGGCGGACATGGCCGTGCACGACAACAGGGACGGCTCCGTGCTGCTGGTCGCCAACGCGGTCAACGTCAACGGCACGGACGAGAACGTGGACGCCGCCTACCACGACGCCGTGGCGCGGCTGCACTCGATGGTCCGGCGGCTGGCCACCCCGCTGGAGCGCACCACGGTGTCGGTGGCCGAGCCCGGCCACGGGGAGGTGGACCTCGAGTCCGCCGTCCGGCAGTCCTGGGACCGCGAGCTGTTCATGTCCGCGATCGAGCGGGGCAAACAGGCCATCGTGGACGGGGACGTCTTCCAGGTGGTGGTCTCCCGCCGCTTCGAGGCCGAGTGCCACGCGAGCTCCCTGGACGTGTACCGCACGCTGCGTCGGATCAACCCCAGCCCGTACATGTACCTCTACTCCTTCGAGGACGCGGGGGGCAGGCCCTACTCCATCGTGGGCTCCTCGCCCGAGGCGCTCGTGACCGTGACCGGACGCCAGGCCGTGACCCACCCCATCGCCGGTTCGCGCCCGCGCGGTGCCACCGTGGACGAGGACCTCGCCCTGGGCCAGGACCTGCTCGCGGACCACAAGGAGCGTGCCGAGCACCTGATGCTCGTGGACCTCGCCCGCAACGACCTCTCCAAGGTGGCCGAACCCGGCAGCGTGGACGTCAGCGAGTTCATGCAGATCGAGCGCTTCAGCCACGTCATGCACCTGTGCTCCACCGTGGTGGCCCGGATGCGCGCGGACGTCAGCGCCTACGACGTCCTGGCCGCCACCTTCCCCGCCGGAACCCTCTCCGGCGCGCCCAAGCCCCGTGCGCTGCAGCTGCTGGACGGGTACGAGCCCCTGCGCCGTGCCGTGTACGGCGGAGTGGTGGGATACATGGACTTCGCCGGGAACATGGACATGGCCATCGCCATCCGCACCGCGCTGCTGCTCGAGGGCACGGCCTACGTCCAGGCGGGCGGGGGTATCGTGGCTGACTCGGACCCCGAGTCCGAGGCCCAGGAATCCCTGAACAAGGCCACCGCGCCGTTGCGCGCCGCGCTGCTCGCACAGTCGCTGCGCGAGCTCACGCGGTGATACCGCCACCGCACCACCCCGCGAGGAGCTCCCACGTGCTGCGTCGTACCGCGCCCGCCGTCCTGATCACCCTGCTGTGCGCGCTCGCGCTCTTCGGCACCACCACCGTGGCCTGGATCCACGCGGCGGTCACCACGTCCCTGCAGCCGATCACGGTGGACGTCAAGGGTTCCGACGCCGCACCGGCCGTCACGGCCCTCGGTCTCGTGGCCGCGGTGGCCGCCGTGGCCTCGGCCCTGGGCGGGCGGATCCTGCGCTCCGTCGTCGGCGCCGTGGTGGCGCTCGCCGGGGTGGGCGCGGCGATCGCGGTGCTCGCCGTGACCGCCGATCCCCGGGCGGCGGCCCAGCCCACGGTGGGGACCCGGACGGGAGTGATCAACGGCGGCGGCGACTACACCATGACCGGCTGGCCGTGGGCGGCCGTGACCGCCGCCGTCCTGCTGACCCTGTGCGGTGTGTGGCTGGTGCTGGTGGCCCAGCGGGTGCGGCGGCGCGCCACGCAGCGCTTCGACCGGGCCGCCCTCACGGGTGCGGGGGCTCCCGCACCGCGGGACCGGCGGGACGCGGGCGCCGGGGCCGACGCGGGCGGGGCGTCGGACGCGCGCACCGGTGCGACCGCGGCGAGCACGGCGGGCGCGGCGGCGTCGTCGGGTGCCGCGGGGGAGACCCAGGCCGCGGAGCACGCCGACGACATCGACACGTGGGACGCACTGACCCGCGGCGAGGACCCCACCCGAAAGGCGTGAGCGGGGCGGGATGCCGTCCCGCGGCCCCGGGAAGTGGCACAATGGTGCGGGAGAACACCCGGGCTCGCGTGCCGCGCGAGAACGGAACAGCACGAGCCGCAGGCTCGACCGGCACGGGAGAGTGGACACGCATGTCGAACACCGATCAGATCATCCTGGACCACACCGCCGCGGTGGGGCACGGCAACACCGTGGCCGCCTGGGCCTGCGTGGCCGTGATGACCGTGGGCGTCATCGTGGGCTGCGTGGGATTCCTGAACGCGTCCGTGCCCGTGACCGTGGTGGGCATCGGGTTCATCGTCGTCGGCATGATCGTGGGCGCGGTGCTCAAGGCCATGGGCTACGGTAAGGGCGGTTCCAAGACCGCCGCCCACTGATCCCCGCCCTGCGATCGCCGGCGCGGACCGGAACCGAATGCATCGACCGATGACCAGTTCCTCCCACGGGGGAACTGGTCATCGGCATCAGTGTGGTGGGTGCCCCGGGCGCCGCTACGCACCGAGAGACTAGGGAGTCACATGACGCAGCAGCACACCGGCACGGTGCTGGAGACGATCATCGAGGGGGTGCGCGAGGACCTCGAGACCCGCAGGGCGTCCGTGAGCCTGCAGCAGGTGCAGCGCGCGGCCGCGGAGCAGACCCCGGCGCTGGACGCGGAGGCCGCGCTACGCGGTTCCGATCCCGCCGCGGTGCAGGTCGTCGCCGAGGTGAAGCGTTCGAGCCCCTCCAAGGGCGCGCTGGCGGAGATCACGGACCCCGCGCGGCTCGCTGCGGCGTACGAGCGCGGTGGGGCCTCGGTCATCTCGGTGCTCACCGAGCAGCGGCGCTTCGGCGGCTCGCTCGCGGACCTGGACGCCGTGCGCCGCGCCGTGGGCATCCCGGTGCTGCGCAAGGACTTCGTGGTGGCGGACTACCAGGTGTGGGAGGCCCGCGCCCACGGTGCGGACATGGTGCTGCTCATCGTGGCCGCCCTCGACGACGCCGCCCTGGCACGGCTGCTCGAGCTCACCCACCACCTGGGGATGCACGCCCTGGTGGAAACCCACACCGAGGAGGAGATCGACCGCGCGGTGGCCGCGGGCGCGCGCATCATCGGCGTGAACACGCGCGACCTCAAGACCCTGGACGTGGACGTCCACACGTTCGGGCGGCTCGCCCGGCGGCTGCCGCGGGAGGCCGTGGTCGTGGCCGAGTCCGGTGTGGCCGGCGAGGAGCAGATCCGGCTCTACGCGGGCCACGGCGCGAACGCCGTGCTGGCCGGCGAGGCCCTGGTCACCGCGGCGGACCCGGCCCAGCGCATCGCCCGCTTCCGTGAGGTGGGAGCCCTGGCCCGCGGCGAGTTCCTGGACGGAGCCACCCCGCCCGCGGCCCAGGCCGAGTTCGCGGCCCGGCAGGCGGCCGCGGCACCCGAGGAGGAGCGGCCCGAGTCCCTGCGGCACGCCCCGGGCCCGTACTTCGGGGACTTCGGCGGGCGCTGGATGCCCGAGTCCCTCGTGGCGGCGCTGGACGAGCTGAGCGAGACCTTCGAGAAGGCCCGCACGGACGACGAGTTCCAGGAGGAGTTCAAGCGGCTCTCCCGGGACTACTCCGGGCGGCCCTCCCTGCTGACCGAGGCGGAGCGCTTCGGGGCGGAGCTCGGCGTGCGGGTGTTCCTCAAGCGCGAGGACCTCAACCACACCGGCTCCCACAAGATCAACAACGTGCTGGGTCAGGCCCTGCTGGCCCGCCGCATGGGCAAGACCCGGCTGATCGCCGAGACCGGCGCCGGTCAGCACGGCGTGGCCACCGCCACGGCCGCCGCGCTGTTCGGCATGGAGTGCCGCGTGTACATGGGCGAGGAGGACACCCGCCGTCAGGCGCTGAACGTGGCGCGCATGCGGCTGCTGGGTGCCGAGGTCGTGGCCGTGACCAACGGCTCGCGCACCCTCAAGGACGCCATCAACGAGGCGCTGCGGGACTGGGTGGCCTCCGTGGACACCACCCACTACCTGCTCGGCACCGCCGCGGGGCCGCACCCGTTCCCCGCGATGGTCCGCTACTTCCACGAGCAGATCGGCGAGGAGGCCCGCGCCCAGATCCTGGAGCAGACCGGCCGCCTGCCGGACGCCGTGACCGCGTGCGTGGGCGGCGGCTCCAACGCCATCGGGATCTTCCACGGCTTCCTGGACGACCCCGCCGTGGAGCTCTACGGCAACGAGGCCGGCGGGGACGGCGTGTCCACCGGGCGCCACGCCGCCACCATCTCGCTGGGCCGTCCCGGTGTGCTGCACGGCGCACGGACGTTCCTCATGCAGGACACGGACGGGCAGACGGTGGAGTCCCACTCCATCTCCGCGGGCCTGGACTACCCGGCCGTGGGTCCGGAGCACTCCTACCTGCACTCGATCGGCCGCGTGAAGTACGAGGCCGTCACGGACGAGCAGGCCATGGACGCGTTCCGGCTGCTGTGCCGCACCGAGGGCATCATCCCCGCCATCGAGTCCTGCCACGCACTCGCGGGCGCGCGCGACGTGGCCGCGCGGTGGGTCGCGGAGCTGGGCCCCGAGGCGGCGGCCGAGAAGATCATCGTGGTGTCCCTGTCCGGGCGCGGCGACAAGGACGTGGCCACGGCCGCGGAGTGGTTCGACATGCTGCCGGACGGCAGCCACGAGGAGCGCGTGGCGCAGAAGGGCGAGAAACTGTGAGCACCACCGGAGCACCGAGCACGCCCGCGGGACTGATCGCGCGGATCGTCCCCGAGAACCTGAGCGCCCGTGAGGACTCGGCGCTGTCGCGCCGGATCGAGGCGTGCCGGGCGGAGGGACGGCCCGCCCTGGTGGGCTACCTGCCCGCCGGGTACCCCACCGTCGAGGAGTCGGTGGCCGCCGCCGTCGCACTGGGCCGCAACGGCGCGGACGTCATCGAGATCGGGATCCCGTACTCGGATCCCGTGATGGACGGACCGGTGATCCAGGCGGCCACCACCGAGTCACTGGCCAACGGCTTCCACGTCTCGGACGTCTTCACCGTGGTGCGCGCCGTGGCCGAGCAGACGGACGCGGTGCCCGTGGTGATGACGTACTGGAACCCCGTGCTGCAGACCGGCGTGGACGAGTTCGCCCGCCGGCTCAGCGCGGCCGGGGGAGCGGGCATCATCACCCCGGACCTGATCCCGGACGAGGCCGGCGAGTGGTTCGCGGCGTCCGAGGAGCACGGCCTGGACCGGATCTTCCTGGTGGCGCCATCCACCACGCGCGAGCGCATGGACATGACCGTGCACGCGGCCTCCGGGTTCCTGTACGCGGTGTCCGTCATGGGCGTCACGGGAGCCCGGGACCGGGTGTCCTCGGCGGCCGAGGACGTCGTGGCCCGCGCCCGGGCCGCCGGGGCGCAGCGGGTGTGCGTGGGACTGGGTGTCTCCACGCGCGAGCACGTCCTGGAGATCGGGCGGTACGCGGACGGTGTGATCGTGGGAACCGCTCTCGTGCGGGCCCTCGGTGAGGGCGGTCCCGAGGCCGTGGGGCGGCTCACCGCGCAGCTCGCGGGACGCGAGTGATGTCCCTGGTGGTTCCCGCCGCGCTGCCCTCACCGGACGTCAGCAGCATCCACCTGGGATTCCTCACCATCCACTTCTACGCGCTGTGCATCCTCGTGGGCATGGGGCTGGCCGGCTGGCTCACCATGCGGCGCTGGCGTGCCCGCGGGCAGGATCCGGACGTGCTGTGGGACATCGTCTTCTGGGCCGTGATCGCGGGCATCGTGGGCGCGCGCGCCTACCACGTGCTGATCACGGACCCGCAGGGGTACTTCGGCCCGGGAGCGGATCCGCTGGCCGTGCTGCGGATCTGGGAGGGCGGTCTGGGCATCATGGGAGCCGTGCTGTTCGGCGCCGCCGCGGCCTGGCTGGTCTCCCGCCGGAACGGGCTCTCCCTCACGGTCTTCGCGGACTGCGTGGCCCCCGGGCTGCTGCTGGCCCAGGCCGTGGGGCGCTGGGGCAACTGGTTCAACCAGGAGCTCTTCGGCAGACCCACCACCCTGCCGTGGGGCCTGCAGATCTCGCCCGCGTCCCCGAACTTCCCCCCGGGGCTCCCGGCGGACACCCTGTTCCACCCCACGTTCCTCTACGAGAGCCTGTGGGACCTGCTGGGCGTGGTGCTCCTGCTGCTGGTCGACCGCCGGATGCGTGACACCCACGGCCGACTGTTCGCGCTCTACATGGTCTACTACGGCGTGGGGCGGCTGCTGATCGAGCTGTTCCTGCGCGTGGATCCCGCGCTCATGGTTGCCGGCGTCCGGGTGCACGTGTGGACGTCGCTGCTCATCGTCGTCGCCGGTGCGGCGCTCTACGTCCTGCTGGGGCGCGGGGCGCGCCCGCGGGAGGCGGGCACCGCGGCGTCGCACGGCGCCGCCGGCGCCTGACGCCGAGCCGCTCGCCGCGGCGGCCCACGGGATGTCTCCCAGCGGCGTCGCACCGCGACAGGCGGGCCGGCGCACGGCTGGCACGAGCGGGCCCCGGACACCGGTCCGGGGCCCGCTTCCGTGCGCTGTCCACATGTCGGAACGGGTCGGCCGGGGCTGCCGTGTGATCTGAACTACGTGGTACGTTACCCACGAACCGTGCGCGACCGCCCATCCTCAAGGTCCCGCCGGTCCGATCCTCGGCTCGCCACAGAGCCGCTTCCTTCCGCAACGGGGCGGACACACGCGTCACATGGATCTCACGACGCCCGCCGCGCACCCACCGAGTGTTCCCGGGTCTCGTCGACGCACCAGAACTGCCCACCCCTTGGTGAGGAGCTCCGTCATGAGCCAACAGCATTCCCGTGACCTCGGATCCACCGGGGAACCGCCCGCGGACCGGCACGACGCCGCGCGGCCGGGCGCCCCGGACGAGCAGCGCACCGCCGCCGTCTCGCCCTTCGAACAGTTCTCCGCGGTCCCCGAGGACCAGGGCCTGTACCACGCGGAGGACGAGAAGGACGCGTGCGGCCTCGCGGTCGTGGCCACCCTGGACGGTGTGGCCTCCCACGACATCGTGGACGCCGCGCTGGGCGCACTGCGCAACCTCGAGCACCGCGGTGCCGTGGGCGGGGACGAGGGCACCGGCGACGGCGCCGGGATCCTCACCCAGATCCCGGACCGGTTCCTGCGCGAGAGCGTGGACTTCCACCTTCCGCCCCGCGGTGCCTACGTGGTGGGCACCGCGTTCCTGCCCACCGGCGGCAGGCACCTGGCCGAGCTCAAGCGCGCCCTGGAGGAGCTGGCCCGCGCCGAGCGGCTCACGGTCCTCGGCTGGCGGGACGTCCCGGTGGTCGACGACGCCGTGGGCGCCGCCGCGCGCGCCGTGATGCCCACCTTCGTGCAGTTCTTCGTCTCGGACAGCGGCCACAACGAGCGGGCGGCCTCCCTGTTCGCCCGGGATGCCACGTCGCACGACCCGGTGGCCGCGCAGCTGGAGCTGGACCAGCGGGCGTTCCGCGTGCGCAAGCGGGCGCAGAACAAGTTCGGGGTGTACTTCCCCTCGTTCTCCTCCCGCACGCTCGTGTACAAGGGGATGCTCACCACCGCGCAGCTCGAGCCGTTCTACCCCGACCTCTCCGACCCCCGGTTCGAGACCCGGCTGGCCGTGGTGCACTCGCGCTTCTCCACCAACACGTTCCCGTCCTGGCCGCTCGCGCAGCCCATGCGCACCCTGGCCCACAACGGGGAGATCAACACCGTGGTGGGCAACCGGAACTGGATGCGCGCCCGGCAGTCCTCGATGTCCGGGGCCGTGCTGGGCCGGCAGCCCGAGGACCTGTTCCCCATCTGCTCCGAGGGCGCCTCGGACTCCCAGTCCCTGGACGAGGTCGCGGAGCTGCTGCAGCTCGCGGGCCGCCCGGTGGCGGAGACCATGCTCATGCTGATCCCGGAGGCGTGGCAGAACCACGAGAGCATGGACCCGCAGCTGAGGGCGTTCTACGAGTACCACTCCACGCTCATGGAGCCGTGGGACGGCCCGGCGTGCGTGTCCTTCACGGACGGCGTGCGCGTGGGCTCCGTGCTGGACCGCAACGGGCTGCGTCCGGGCCGGTTCTGGCAGACCGACGACGGTCTGGTGGTCTTCGCGTCCGAGGTGGGCGTGGTGGACGTGGGGGACCGCAGGATCGTGCGCAAGGGCCGCGTGGCCCCCGGCACCATGTTCCTCGTGGACACGGACGAGGGCCGGATCGTGCCGGACGCCGAGATCAAGGCCGAGCTCGCGGCCGCCCGGCCGTGGCAGGACTGGGTGCGGGACTCCGTGCGTCCCATCGCGGAGCTGCCGCAGCGCGAGCACATGACGCACCCCGCGCACTCCATCCGGCTGCGCCAGAAGACCTTCGGCTACACCGAGGAAGAGCTCAGGATGATCATCGGCCCCATGGCGCTCGCCGGTGCCGAGCCCATCTACGCCATGGGCACGGACACCCCCGTGGCGGTGCTGTCCAACCGTTCACGCCTGCTGTTCGACTACTTCGTGCAGTCCTTCGCGCAGGTCACCAATCCGCCGCTGGACGCGATCCGCGAGGAGCTCGTGACCTCCATGGCCGGTGCGGTGGGACCCATGGCCGACATGCTGTCCACGCAGCAGACCCGCACGCGCCAGATCCGCCTGCCCTTCCCGGTGATCGACAACGACCAGCTGGACCAGTTCGTGCACCTGGACGACGACGACGGCGCCCCGCTGAGTCTGCGCGTGCGCGGGCTCTACCGCCCGGTGGACGGGGCGCAGTCCCTGCGGGCCCGGATCGCGGAGATCTGCGAGAAGGTCTCCGCGGCCGTGAACCGCGGCGTGCAGTTCGTGATCGTCTCCGACCGCGACTCCAACGGGGTCTGGGCGCCCATCCCCTCGCTGCTGCTGACGTCGGCGGTGCACCACCACCTGCTGCGCTCGGCCACCCGCACGAGGGTGGCGCTGATCGTGGAGTCCGGGGACGTGCGTGAGGTGCACCACGTGGCCCTGCTGCTGGGCTACGGGGCGTCCGCGGTGAACCCCTACCTGGCCATGGAGTCCGCCGAGGAGCTCGTGCGCCGCGGGGACGTCGAGGGCGTCACCGAGGAGCAGGCCGTGGCGAACCTCATCACCGCCCTGGGGAAGGGCGTGCAGAAAATCATGTCCAAGATGGGCATCTCCACCGTGCAGTCCTACTGCGGCGCCCAGACGTTCGAGGCACTGGGGCTGTCCAGCGAGCTGGTCGCCGACTACTTCACGGGCACCCGCACGCAGATCGAGGGCGTGGGCCTGGACGTGATCGCCGCGGAGACCGAGGCCCGCCACCGGCTCGCGTACCCCGAGGACGGGGTGACCGAGCCCCACCGGGACCTCGCGACCGGCGGCGAGTACGACTGGCGCCGTGAGGGCCCGCGCCACCTCTTCGACCCGCACACCGTGTTCCGGCTGCAGCACGCCACGCGCACCGGGCGCTACGACATCTTCAAGTCCTACACCCAGCGGGTGGACGACCAGGCGAGGGAGATCGCGTCCCTGCGCGGACTCATGAGCTTCGAGTCCACCCGTGAGCCGGTGGACATCGACGAGGTGGAACCCGTGAGCGAGATCGTCAAGCGCTTCGCCACGGGCGCCATGAGCTACGGCTCCATCTCCATGGAGGCCCACGAGACGCTGGCGATCGCCATGAACCGGCTGGGCGCCAAGTCCAACACGGGCGAGGGAGGCGAGGACGTGGAGCGCCTCGTGGACCCCGAGCGCCGCTCGGCCGTCAAGCAGGTGGCCTCCGGGCGCTTCGGCGTCACGAGCCTCTACCTCGCGTCCGCGGACGACCTGCAGATCAAGATGGCCCAGGGCGCCAAGCCCGGCGAGGGCGGGCAGCTGATGGCACGGAAGGTCTACCCGTGGATCGCCCGCACCCGGCACTCCACCCCGGGGGTCTCCCTGATCTCCCCGCCGCCGCACCACGACATCTACTCCATCGAGGACCTCGCGCAGCTGATCTACGACCTCAAGCGCGCCAACCCGAACGCGCGCGTGCACGTCAAGCTCGTCTCGGAGCGGGGGATCGGCACGGTGGCGGCGGGCGTGACCAAGGCCAAGGCCGACGTCGTGCTGGTCTCCGGCCACGACGGCGGCACGGGTGCCGCGCCCCTGAACTCCCTCAAGCACGCCGGCATGCCGTGGGAGCTGGGGCTCGCCGAGACCCAGCAGACCCTGCGGCTCAACGGGCTGCGCGAGCGCGTGGTGGTGCAGGCGGACGGACAGCTGAAGACCGGCCGGGACGTCGTCGTCGCCGCGCTGCTCGGGGCGGAGGAGTTCGGCTTCGCCACCGCGCCGCTCGTGGTGGAGGGCTGCATCATGATGCGCAAGTGCCACCTGGACACGTGCCCCGTGGGTGTGGCCACCCAGAACCCCGAGTTGCGCTCGCGCTTCACGGGAAAGGCCGAGCACGTGGTGAACTTCTTCGAGTTCATCGCCCAGGAGGTGCGCGAGCACCTCGCGCAGCTCGGCTTCCGCAGCATCGCGGAGGCCGTGGGCCACTCCGAGGTGCTGCGCACCCGGGAGGCGGTCGAGCACTGGAAGGCCAAGGGCCTGGACCTGAGCCCGGTGCTGGAGTCCTTCCGCGCGGAGGGCGTCACGGGCGGACTGCGCAGTACCACCGCGCAGGACCACGAGCTCGGGAAGCACTTCGACACGAAGCTCATCCCGCTCGCGCGCCCCGCGATCGACGACGCCGAACCCGTGCGCGTGCAGGAGCGCGTGCACAACACGGACCGGGCGGTGGGCACGATGCTCGGCTACACCGTCACGAACGCCCTCGGCACGCGCGAGCTGCCGGACGACACGATCGACGTGACCCTGACAGGCGCGGCCGGGCAGTCCCTCGGTGCGTTCATCCCGCGCGGCATCACGCTGCGGCTGGAGGGCGACGCCAACGACTACACCGGCAAGGGGCTCTCCGGCGGTCGGATCATGGTGCGACCACCGCGGGACGCGGGCTTCACCGCCCACGAGAACGTGATCGCCGGCAACGTGATCGGATACGGCGCCACGAGCGGCGAGATGTTCTTCGACGGCGTGGTGGGCGAGCGGTTCCTGGTCCGCAACTCCGGGGCCACCGCGGTGGTCGAGGGCATCGGAGACCACGGCTGCGAGTACATGACCGGCGGCGTCGCCCTGGTCCTGGGCGAGACCGGGCGCAACTTCGGCGCCGGGATGTCCGGGGGCGTGGCCTACGTCCTGGACCTCGACGAGCTGGACGTCAACAAGCAGGCACGCGAGCACGGCGACCTGCAGCTCTCGCCCCTGGACGACGACGACCGGGAGCTGGTGCTGGGCCTGCTCAAGCGCCACGGCGAGGAGACGGGCTCGCGGTTCGCCGCCACGCTGCTCGCGGACCCCCAGCAGAGCCTGGACCGGTTCACCAAGGTGCTGCCGCGGGACTACTCCGCGGTGCTCGCACTGCGCAACGAGGCCGAAGCCGAGGGTGCGGACCCGGACGGCGACGGCACCTGGCACAAGATCCTGGAGGCGACCCGACATGGCTGATCCCCGCGGTTTCCTGGAGATCCGCTCGCGGGCGGACCGTCCCAAGCGCCCCGTCCCGGTGCGGCTCATGGACTACAAAGAGGTGCAGCAGCGCCAGGAGGCCGGCGTGCTACACCAGCAGTCCGGGCGCTGCATGGACTGCGGCGTGCCGTTCTGCCACCAGGGCTGCCCCCTGGGCAACCTGATCCCGGAGTGGAACGACCTCGTGTGGCGGGAGCGCTGGGACGAGGCGTCCGAGCGGATGCACGCCACCAACAACTTCCCGGAGTTCACGGGGCGGGTGTGCCCCGCGCCGTGCGAGTCCTCGTGCGTGCTGGGCATCAACCAGGATCCCGTGACCATCAAGCAGGTGGAGTACGCGATCGGGGAGAAGGCGTTCGAGGACGGCCTGATCGAGCCCTGCATCCCGCAGCGGCTCGTGGGCAGGACCGTCGCGGTGGTCGGCTCCGGGCCCGCGGGCCTCGCCGCCGCGCAGCAGCTCACGCAGGCCGGGTTCACGGTGGCGGTGTACGAGCGCGACGACCGCATCGGCGGGCTGCTGCGCTACGGCATCCCGGACTTCAAGCTCGAGAAGTCCGTCCTGGAGCGCCGCCTGGAGGTGATGCGCCAGGAGGGCACCAGGTTCCGTCCGGGCGTGGAGATCGGCAGGGACATCACGTGGGACGTGCTGCGCCGGCGCTACGACGCCGTCATCGTGGCCACGGGCGCCACCCGGGCCCGGGATCTCGACATCCCCGGGCGGGATCTGGCGGGGATCCACTACGCCATGGACTACCTGGTGCGCTCCAACAAGCACGTGGCGGGGGACGACGTCCCCGATCCGATCGGCGCGCGCGGCAAGCACGTGATCGTGCTCGGCGGCGGGGACACCGGCTCGGACTGCATCGGCACCGCGCTGCGCCAGGGCGCGGCGTCCGTGACGTCGCTGGCCATCGGGCGCAAGCCGCCGGTGGACCGGGCGGACGAGGAGCCGTGGCCCATGATGCCCCGGGTCTTCGAGGTGTCCACGTCCCACGAGGAGGGCGGTGAGCGCAGCTACCTGGCCGCCACGGTGGAGTTCGTGGGGGAGGACGGTGTGCTCACGGGCCTGCGGGTCGCCGAGACCGAGCACCGCGAGGACGGCACCCGAGCTCCCCGCCCGGGCACCGAGAAGGTGCTGCCCGCGGACCTGGTACTCCTGGCCCTGGGCTTCACCGGCACCGAGTCCGAGCAGCTCACGGAGCAGCTGCCGGTGGCGCTGGACCGCCGCAGCAACCTGGAGCGGGACGAGACGTACATGACGGCCGTGGACGGGGTGTTCTCGTGCGGGGACGCCGGGCGCGGGCAGTCGCTCGTGGTGTGGGCCATCGCGGAGGGCCGGGCGTGCGCCGCGCACGTGGAGCGCCACCTCACGGGTCAGACCCGGCTGCCGGAGCCCGTGGAGCCCTCGGAGCGGGCCATCGACCTCAGCCTCTGAGGGCGCCGGGCTCCGGGCGACGGGCCCCCGCCACCGGGGCGGGCTCCGGCCACGGGCGCCGGGCCTCGGCCCTGCCACGGGCCCGAGGACCCCGTCCGGGTGGCGGAACCGGGTGGGAGCGCGCGGGCGGGACCCGCATGCTGACCCGTGTGACGGAGCACGCAGCGGGTCATCAGCGGGCTCATATTCATTCTTGCCCCGCGTTGCTAGGCTGGAAAGCAACATCGGCGAAGCGGCCGCGGCCACGCAGCATCGGGCTGCGCGACCCGGCCGCTTCGTCGTGTGTGCCAACCATCCGTTCTCCGAAAGGGAGTCTCCACATGCGTCGAGCGAAGATCGTGGCCACCATCGGCCCCGCCATTTCCTCCTACGAGAACGTCACCCGGGCCATCGAGGCCGGAATGAACGTGGCCCGCCTGAACATGAGCCACGGCGACCACTCCGTGCACAACGCCTCCTACGAGAACCTACGGCGCGCGAGCGACGAGCTCGGCACCACCGTGGCGATCCTCGCGGACCTGCAGGGCCCCAAGATCCGGCTGGGCAACTTCGCGGACGGCCCCCACGACCTCGAGATCGGCGACACGTTCACGATCACCGTGCGGGACGTGCCCGGCACCAAGGAGCTGTGCTCCACCACGCACAAGGGCCTGCCGGGGGACGTCAACGTGGGCGACCCGCTGCTGATCGACGACGGCAAGGTGGCCCTGCGCGCCACCGCCGTCTCGGACACGGACGTCACCACCGAGGTGGTGGTCCCCGGAACGGTGTCGAACCACAAGGGCATCAACCTCCCGGGCGTCGCGGTCAACGTGCCCGCCCTGAGCGAGAAGGACGAGGCGGACCTGCGCTGGGCCCTGCAGCGCGGCGTGGACATCATCGCGCTGTCCTTCGTGCGGGACGCCAAGGACATCACCCGCGTCCACGAGATCATGGCGGAGGAGGGGCGCACCATCCCCGTGATCGCCAAGATCGAGAAGCCCCAGGCCGTGGACGCGCTGCACGAGATCATCGACGCGTTCGACGGCATCATGGTGGCCCGCGGGGACCTCGGCGTCGAGCTTCCCCTGGAGGCCGTGCCGATCGTGCAGAAGCGCGCCATCGAGCTGGCCCGGCGCTGGGCCAAGCCCGTGATCGTGGCCACCCAGGTGCTCGAGTCCATGATCGACAACCCGCGCCCCACGCGCGCGGAGGCCTCGGACTGCGCCAACGCCGTGCTCGACGGCGCGGACGCCGTGATGCTCTCGGGCGAGACCTCGGTGGGCAAGTACCCCATCAAGACCCTCGAGACCATGTCCGACATCATCACCGCCACCGAGCGCGAGGGCATGGACCGCATGCCGGCGCTCGGCACGGAGCCCCGCACGCGCGGCGGCGCCATCACCCGCGCGGCCGTGACCATTGCACGGCAGCTGAACGTGAACTACATCTGCACGTTCACCCAGTCCGGTGACTCCGCGCGTCGGCTCTCCCGGCTGCGCCCGGACCGCCCCATCCTCGCGTTCACCCCGGAGACGAGCGTGCAGTCCTGGCTGCAGCTGCTGTGGGGCGTGCACCCCATCCGGGTGGACCGCGTGGAGCACACCGACGACATGACCCGCCAGGTGGACCACTACCTGCTGGAGTACGACCTCGCGGACACCGAGGACATGGTGGTGATCTGCGCCGGCTCGCCCCCCGGGCACGCCGGGTCCACCAACCTGGTCAAGGTGCACCGCGTGGGTGATCTCCAGGACGCGGGGGAGGCACCCCGGCGGGATCCGCACGAGCGGGTGGGCCCGTGGGGCACGAGCCTGCCGGGCTCCATCTCGTGGCGGGAGCCGTGATCCGCTGACCGGCGGAGAGCCCGCCCACGCGGGTGGGCGCACGACGGCGCGGGGTGCGGATCGAGGGATCCGGGCCCCGCGCCGTCGTCGTCCCCGGTGCAGGCCCGGGAGGGCGTGGGAAAGGCCCCGTCCGACGGGCGTCGAACGGGGCCTGGGAGGGGTGCCCAAGGTGGGACTCGAACCCACACATGTCTCCATACCGCATTTTGAGTGCGGCGCGTCTGCCAATTCCGCCACTTGGGCAACGGTGCGGCGGCCGAGCCCCGCGAGAAGGGTGGGATCCGGCGCCGAACGGCGGCTCACAGCATACATGATGGGTCTAGGCTGGACTCAGGCATCCCCCTGGACCGCGGCGCTGTGCTGTGTCTCACGGGGCGTGCGCGCCGCACTCGTGGTTGGATGCGGTGTCGAGATCATCGAGACGACCACCGAGCCGAGGAGCACCCGTGACGGATCCGCAGCACACCCCCGAGCCCGACACCGCGGATGCCACGGCGGAGCAGGCCGGGCCGAGCGCCGAGAACACCGGGGCGGCCCCCCGCACCGTGGTGGTCGCGGAGGACGAGGCCCTGATCCGCATGGACATCGTGGAGATGCTCGAGGATACCGGCTACCGCGTGGTGGGCCAGGCGGAGAACGGTGAACGCGCCGTGGCCCTGGCCACCGAGCACCGCCCGGACCTCGTGCTCATGGACGTGAAGATGCCCGTGATGGACGGGATCACGGCAGCGGAGCAGATCGCCGCCGAGCGGATCGCCCCGGTGGTGCTGCTGACCGCGTTCAGCCAGCGCGAGCTCGTGGAGCGCGCGCGCGAGGCCGGTGCCATGGCCTACGTGGTCAAGCCGTTCACGGTGGACGACGTCGTGCCGGCCATCGAGATCGCCATGTCCCGGTTCGAGGAGATCGCCGCCCTCGAGAACGAGGTGGCGGACATGAAGGAGCAGTTCGCCACGCGCAAGCTCGTGGAGCGCGCGAAGTCCCTGCTGCAGACCAAGATGGGCCTGTCCGAGCCCGAGGCGTTCCGCTGGATCCAGAAGACGTCCATGGACCGCCGGCTGTCCATGCGCGAGGTGGCGGAGGCCATCATCAACCAGGTGGCCTGAACGCCCCGCGGCGGCCCTGTCGCAGGGTGGCCCTAGGATGGTCCCGTGACTGAGACGAGCAGGCAGGCCAGCCAGGAATCATCCGAGTCCCGCACGGTGGTGATCGGCGCGAAGACCGGGCACCCCGCGGAGGTCCAGCTGCCCGTCCCGGTGTCCCGGCCCGGGAAGCGGCTGCTGCTGATCGACGGCCACTCACTGGCCTTCCGCGCGTTCTTCGCGCTGTCCCGCGCCGCGGAGTACGGCAACGGCCCCGGCTTCGTGACGTCCGAGGGCGTGCACACCGAGGCCGTGTACGGCTTCGTCAACACCATGGTCAAGCTCGTGCGGGAGGAGAAGCCCACGCACCTCGTGGTCTCCTTCGACCTCGAGGGCCCCACGCTGCGCTCCCAGGAGTACGGCGAGTACAAGAGCGGCCGCGACGAGACCCCCGAGGAGTTCCACGGTCAGATCCCCGCCATCCAGCGCGTCCTGGAGGCACTGGGCGTCCCGATCGTCACCATGCAGGGCCACGAGGCGGACGACGTCCTGGCCACCCTCGCCTCCGTGGCCGCCGCCGAGGACTTCGAGGTCCTGGTGTTCTCCGGCGACCGCGACGCCTTCCAGATGATCACGGACCACGTCACGGTGGTCTACCCCGGCCGCACCCCGTCCGACCTGCGCCGCATGGACGCGGCGGCCGTCTACGAGAAGTACAAGGTGGCGCCCCCCAACTACCCCGATCTCGCGGCACTCACGGGCGAGACCGCGGACAACCTCCCGGGTGTGCCCGGCGTGGGCCCCGGATTCGCCGCCAAGTGGATCGCCGCCTACGGCCCCGTGGAGTCGCTGCTGGAGCACGCGGAGGAGATCACGGGCAAGAAGGGGGAGGCGCTGCGCGAGAACGCGGACCTCGTGCGCCGCAACCGCAAACTCAACCGCCTGCTCACGGACCTGCCGCTGGACCTCGACCTCGCGGACGCCGCCCTCCCGGAGGCGGAC
The DNA here is from genome assembly GCF_003226895.2 of Kocuria tytonis. Taxonomy (GTDB): domain Bacteria; phylum Actinomycetota; class Actinomycetes; order Actinomycetales; family Micrococcaceae; genus Kocuria; species Kocuria tytonis. Next base: position 465,460 of record NZ_PNJG02000001.1, on the reverse strand, counting down.
CCGGAGCGGGTGGGAGAGGTCTTCGACGAGCTCGAGTTCGGATCCCAGCTGCGCTCGCGCCTGCTCGACGCCTTCGGGGCGCGGACCGCGGCCGACGCCGCCGCCACGGCACCCGAGGTCACGGACGTCACGCGGGTCCGCGCGGCCCAGCAGTTCACGGACTGGCTGGGCGCGCAGGAGGCCGGTGCGCCCGTCGTCGTGCGCCGGCTGTCCCCGGACCCCAAGGCACCCTCCGGACGGGAGGTCACCACCCTCGTGCTCACGGGGCGGACCGGGGCCGCCCTGGACCTCGTGGCCGCGGACCAGCCGCTCACCCGGGCCGTGGAGGACTGGCTCGGGGACGCCGCGGCCCCCAAGATCGTGGACGGGCTCAAGGACCTCCACCGCGGGCTGGGCCAGCGCGGCATCGCGCTGGAGGGGGTCCGCGACGACGTCCAGCTCTCGGGCTACCTCGTGCGCCCGGCACTGCGGTCCTACGAACTCGAGTCGCAGCTCGCGCAGCACCTGGAGGTGGAGGTCCCCGCCGCGGAGGCCGCCGCTGCCGGCTCCGACGCGCACGGCCAGACCGAGCTCGCGCTGGGCGAGGCGGACGAGCTCTCCGGCGTCGGTGACGCCGTGCTGGTCCGCGAGGCCACCCTCGGCCGGGCGTGCCGGGAGCTGAGCGAGCACCTGCGGGGACTGCTCGAGGCGGACGGGCAGCTCGGCCTGCTCACGGACCTCGAGCTGCCGCTGGCCGTGATCCTCGCCCGCATGGAGGCCACGGGCATCGCCATGGACCGCCCGGGGATCGACCGGCTGTTCGAGGACCTGCAGCAGCCCATCGACCGGGCGTTCGAGCAGGCCCAGGCGCAGCTGGACCACGAGGTCAACCTGGGCTCCACCAAGCAGCTGCAGGCCGTGATGTTCGACGAGCTCGGCCTGCCCAAGACCAAGAAGACCAAGACCGGCTACACCACGGACGCCGCGGCGGTGGCGGACCTGATCGGCAAGGTCTCGCCCGAGACCCCCGGCTCCCGGTTCCTCGTGGCGCTCATGAACTGGCGCGAGTACTCCAAGCTCAAGCAGATCGTGGCCGGGCTGCGGGACGCGATCGCGGACGACGGCCGGATCCACACCACCTACCAGCAGACCGTGGCCGCGACCGGCCGGCTGTCCTCCACCGGTCCCAACCTGCAGAACATCCCCGTGCGCACGGAGCAGGGCCAGCGCATCCGGGACGTGTTCGTGGTGGGACAGGACGGCGGCCCGTACGAGTGCCTGATGACCGCGGACTACTCGCAGATCGAGATGCGCATCATGGCGCACCTCTCCGGTGACGAGGGGCTCATCGAGGCCTTCCGCGGCGGTGAGGACCTGCACCGCTTCGTGGGCTCCCGCGTGTTCGACGTCTCCCCGCAGGAAGTCACCCCGCAGATGCGCTCCAAGGTCAAGGCCATGAGCTACGGGCTGGTCTACGGACTGAGCTCCTACGGGCTGTCCCAGCAGCTGGGGATCGGCGTGGACGAGGCCCGCACCATGATGAGCGGGTACTTCGAGCGCTTCGGCGGCGTGCGCGACTTCCTGCGCGGGGTGGTGGAGGATGCCCGCTCCAAGGGCTACACCGAGACCATCGACGGCCGCCGCCGGTACCTCCCGGACCTCACGAGCGAGAACCGCCAGGCCCGCCAGGCCGCCGAGCGCATGGCGCTGAACGCCCCCATCCAGGGCTCCGCGGCGGACATCATCAAGAAGGCGATGATCGGCGTGGACCGTGCCCTGCGGGACGGGCAGCTGCGCTCACGCGTGCTGCTGCAGGTCCACGACGAACTGATCGTGGAGGTCGCCCCCGGGGAGGGCGAGGCCGTGGAGCGGATCCTGCGCACCGAGATGGCCGGGGCCGCGGATCTCACCGTCCCCCTGGACGTCAACGTGGGCACGGGCCGCACCTGGCACCAGGCCGCCCACTGACGCGCGGCACGCGAGACCCCACGACCCCCGAGACGACGAGGAGCACCATGAGCACCACACCCCCGCAGCAGCCCTGCGAGACCAGCCACAGCGCACGCGGCAACACCTACACGCTGCGCCGCTTCACCGTGGGCGAGGGCGGCCCGGAGCAGAACCCGGAGGCGGTGCAGTGGAACCGTGCCGTGTCCCAGGGCTTCCACGACGGCGAACCCACCGCAGAGGCCACCGAGCGGGCGCTGGCCTCGATGCGGGCGGCCGGGACGCGCCTGCGCTCGGTCTACACCGCGGACCCGGTCCCCCCTGCCGCGCTGGGCGCCGAGCGTCCCGTGGCCACGTTCTGCTCGTGGGACTCCCAGCTGACCCTGGGGGAGGGTCGCAGCGTGCCGGCCTGGCTCATCTCCGAGGTCACCGTGCGCCCCACGCACGCCCGCAGGGGTCTGCTGCGCCGCCTCATGACGGACGACCTCACCGAGGCCCACCGGGCCGGTTTCCCGCTGGCGGCCCTCACGGCCTCCGAGGCCACCATCTACGGCCGGTTCGGCTTCGGTGCGGCCACGTTCAACGCGGAGGTCACGGTGGACGCCCACACCAGGCTGAACCTCAAGGCCCCCGCGGTCGGCTCCGTGGAGATGGCCGACAACGCCGCAGTGGCCCGACTGGCCCCGGAGATCTTCGCGCGCTTCCACGAGCGCACCGCGGGTTCGCTGACCCGCACGAAGAAGTGGTGGGACCTGATCTCGGGCGAGTGGAACTGGCACAAGGCCGCACCCGAGCCGGACGTCCGCACCGCGGTGCACTACGACGGGGCGGGGGAGCCGGACGGCTACGTGAGCTACCGGTTCCTGCCCACCCAGGGCTACCAGGGCACCCTCGAGGTCGTGGACCTCGTGGGCGTGACCCCGCAGTCGCGCATCGGGCTGTGGGAGTACCTGTGCAACCTGGACCTGGTCACCGAGGTGCGGTACAAAGCCGCGCAGATCGAGGACCCGCTGATGTGGGGCATGGTGGACATGTCCGCGTACACCGTGCGCAAGCGCTACGAGCAGGTGTGGTTGCGCGTCCTCGATCCCGTGGCGGCGCTGACGGCGCGCCCGTACACCTCCCACCGCCGGGTGACCCTGTCGATCGTGGACTCCATGGGCTTCGCGGACGGCATCTACGTGATCGACACCACGGGCGCTCGGACCCGGGTGGAACGGACGGGGGACCGGCCCCGCACGGAGGAGGACCGGCAGGGCAAGTCGCTGCCTGTGGTGGAGCTGCCGGACGGGGCGGACGCCGCTCTGAACGTCGACTCGCTCGGCTCGCTGTACCTCGGCGCGGTCAAGGCCTCCACCCTGCACGACGCCGGCCTGCTGCGCGTGCGGGACGCCACCGCGCTGCGTGACGTCCAGGCCCTGATGTCCACGCCCACGGAGCCGTACTGCATCTCCCCGTTCTGAGCGTCCCTCGCTTGAACGCGCACCCCGCCGGCACTAGACTGGCAGGGTGCGTGTTTTCGCACGCCCACACCAAGCTGTACGTTGCCGCTCCACCATGCCCCACCGGGCGGGGGCGGCGGCGATAAACCATCACACCAATTCCATCGGAGTCCCTACTACATGACCACCACCACCCAGCAGGTCGCCGTCAACGACATCGGAACCGAAGAGGACTTCCTCGCCGCTGTCGACGCGACCATCAAGTACTTCAACGACGGCGACCTCGTGGAAGGCACCGTCGTCAAGGTCGACCGCGACGAGGTCCTCCTGGACATCGGCTACAAGACCGAAGGTGTCATCCCCTCGCGCGAGCTGTCCATCAAGCACGACATCAACCCCGACGATGTCGTGGCCGTGGGTGACGAGGTGGAGGCTCTGGTCCTCACCAAGGAGGACAAGGAAGGCCGCCTGATCCTGTCCAAGAAGCGCGCTCAGTACGAGCGCGCCTGGGGCGACATCGAGAAGGTCAAGGAGGACGACGGCGTCGTCACCGGTACCGTCATCGAGGTCGTCAAGGGTGGTCTCATCCTGGACATCGGCCTGCGCGGCTTCCTGCCCGCCTCCCTCGTGGAGATGCGCCGTGTCCGCGACCTCGCTCCGTACATCGGCCAGCAGCTCGAGGCCAAGATCATCGAGCTGGACAAGAACCGCAACAACGTGGTCCTGTCCCGCCGCTCGTGGCTCGAGCAGACCCAGTCCGAGGTCCGCGCCAACTTCCTGCAGCAGCTGCAGAAGGGCCAGGTCCGCACGGGCACCGTGTCCTCGATCGTCAACTTCGGCGCGTTCGTGGACCTCGGTGGCGTGGACGGCCTGGTGCACGTCTCCGAGCTGTCCTGGAAGCACATCGACCACCCCTCCGAGGTCGTCGAGGTCGGTCAGGAAGTCACCGTGGAGGTCCTGGACGTGGACATGGACCGCGAGCGCGTGTCCCTGTCCCTGAAGGCCACCCAGGAGGATCCCTGGCAGCTCTTCGCCCGCACCCACGCCCTGGGTCAGGTCGTGCCGGGCAAGGTCACCAAGCTGGTTCCCTTCGGTGCGTTCGTGCGCGTCGAGGACGGCATCGAGGGTCTGGTGCACATCTCCGAGCTGGCGCAGCGCCACGTGGACATGGCCGAGCAGGTCGTGTCCGTGAACGAGGAGCTCTTCGTCAAGGTCATCGACATCGACCTGGACCGCCGCCGGATCTCGCTGTCCCTGAAGCAGGCGAACGAGGGTGTGGACCCGGAGTCCACCGAGTTCGATCCCGCCCAGTACGGCATGGCCGCCGAGTACGACGACCAGGGCAACTACAAGTACCCCGAGGGCTTCGATCCCGAGACCAACGAGTGGATCGAGGGCTACGAGGAGCAGCGCGCGGCCTGGGAGGAGCAGTACGCCCAGGCGCAGTCCCGCTGGGAGGCCCACAAGGAGCAGGTGCGCAAGCACATCCAGGACGATCTGGAAGCCGCGACCACCTCGTCGTCGTCCTCTTCCTCCTCGTCGTCCCCCGCTCCGTCGCAGAGCCACTCCTCCGGCCCCACGAGCTACTCCTCCGAGGCTCCGGCCGAGGACTCCGGCACGCTGGCGTCCGACGAGGCCCTCGCTGCCCTGCGCGAGAAGCTCACCGGTCACTGAGTGACGCGTGACGGTGCCCGCTGACAGGCACTGATCCGCACGAAAGAGGTCCCGCACCCCGTCAGGGGTGCGGGACCTCTCGCGTTGCCGGCAGCGCTACGACCCCGGCACGTCCCGCCACCGGGGCGGCCCGAGCCGCACCGCGGCGCGGCCGGAGGTGATGCTCGCGAGCGCCTCCTGGGCGGCCCGCAGCTCGGCGGGCAGGTCCGGGACGAGCAGGTGCAGGGTGGCCCGGGCGGCGTCGTAGTCCGTGGGCTGCACCGTGAAGCCCTGGGCGCGCAGCTCGGCCTCCACCCGCCCGGCGTCCGCGTGGGCAGCGGTGAGGTCCACCTCGCGGCACCGCAGCCGGCGGAGCAGGGGAGCGCCCTGCAGTGCCGCGCTCACGGCACCCGAGTAGGCCCGGACCAGTCCGCCCGCGCCGAGCTTCACACCACCGAACCAGCGCACGACCACGGCGCACACGTCCGAGAGGTCCCCGGGTGCGCCGGCGGCGTGCTGCCGCGGGGTGGCGTACTGGGTCAGGGCCTGGAGGATGGGCATGCCCGCGGTGCCGGACGGTTCGCCGTCGTCCGAGGAGCGTGCGACCTCACGACCGGGGCCCAGGACGAACGCCGTGCAGTGGTGCCTGGCGTCCCGGTGCTCGGCGGCCGTGCGCGCGATCAGCTCGCGGGCCTCGTCCTCGCTGTCCACGCGGCCCAGGACGGCGAGGAAGCGGGACTTCCTGACCTCGAGCTCGGCGGTGTGCGGGGCGCCCGGGCGCAGGACCGTGTAGGAGACGCGCGGCTCGGCGGGGAGATCGGCGGGGTCTGTGGACACCCGCCCAGTGTAGGGACCGGCCCGTGTGCCCGGCCGAGCGACCGGTTCCCGCGGTGCGTGGCACGTCACGGCCGGGACGGCCCGCCGGTGGGCGGTGCCACCGCCCGGGACCGATACAGTGAGTGCGGCCGTCCTCGGGGCGGCCCGACCGCACCCCCGTCCGCTAGTCCAAGGCTTGGCCCCATGCTCAATCGTCTGCACGACCGTCTCGGGCTGCGCACCTCGCCCGCCATCTTCTTCGTCTCCGCGGCGCTGGTCGTGGTGTTCACCGCGGCCATGGGCCTGTTCCCCGGCCCCGTGCAGGCGGTGTTCGGGGCCGTGGCGCACGTGCTGCGGTACCAGACGGGGTGGTTCTACACGTTCAGCGTCACGGCGCTGGTGATCTTCGCGCTGGGCCTGGCCGTGAGCCGCTACGGTCGCGTCAAGATCGGCGACGACGACTCCTCGCCCGCCTACTCGGGCCTCACCTGGTTCGGCATGCTGTTCGCGGCCGGTGTGGGCGCCGTGCTGATGTTCTGGGGCGTGGCCGAGCCCATCAACCACTACGCGAACCCGCCCATGTACGGGACGGACCCCGCCTCGGACCGGGCGGCGGTGGAGGCGCTGAACATCGCGAACTTCCACTTCGGGCTTCACATGTGGGTCATCCTGGCCGTGCCCGGGCTGGCGTTCGGGTACTTCACGTACAAGCGCAAGCTGCCCCCGCGCGTCTCGTCCGCGTTCCACCCGCTGCTCGGCGACGGCATCCACGGCCCGTGGGGCAAGGCGATCGACGTCCTGTCGATCGTGGCCACGGTCTTCGGCCTGGCTGTGTCCGTGGGACTGGGCTCCCTGCAGATCAACAGCGGCCTGACCTACGTGTACGGGATCCCCATGGCCGGGTGGATCCAGGCCGTGATCATCGCGCTGATCACCGCCGTGGGCCTCGCCTCCGTGCTCGCGGGCATGGAGAAGGGCGTGAAGCGGCTGTCCTACGCCAACATCATCCTGGCCGTGGCACTCATGCTGTTCGTCCTGATGGCCGGCGCGAGCATGGACACGATGCGCGCCGTGGTGGAGTCCACCGGCAGCTACGTCAACCAGCTGCCCACCCTGGCGTTCTTCAACGACACGTTCGGCGGTGGCCAGTGGTCCGGGGACTGGACCGTCTTCTACTGGGCCTGGACCGTCACATGGGCCCCGTTCGTGGGGATGTTCGTGGCCAAGATCTCCCGGGGCCGCACCATCCGCGAGTTCGTGGTGGGCGTGCTGGGCGTGCCGTCCGCGTTCGTGGTGGTGTGGATGGGGATCTACGGGTACAACGCCATGCGCGTCGACCGCGCCCCCGGGACACGGGGCAGCCTCACGGAGACCATCGTCACCCAGGGCAACCCGGAGGCCGCGCTGTTCCAGTTCCTGCAGTCCATGCCGTGGTTCGGGGTCACGGCGCTGGTGGCGCTGGTCGTGATCACCATCTTCTTCATCACCTCCATCGACTCCGGCGCGCTCGTCATGGACGCCATGGCCAACGGGCACGAGGACGAGGGCCCGCGCCGCCAGCGCATCTTCTGGACCGTGGCGGTCGGTGCGGTGTGCACGGCCATCGTGCTGACCTCGGGCGAGAACGGGCTGGACGCACTGCAGGAGGTCATCATCGTGATCGGCGCTCCCGTGATGCTGCTGGAGGTGCTGCAGGCCGCGATGCTGCTGCAGGCCCTGCGCCAGGACGCCGGCACCGCGAAGCCCGTGCGCACCCGGCAGTGGAAGCACGTGCTGCCCGCGGAGGAGTACCACCGGCGGGCGCAGGAGGACACCTCCGCCGTGGCGGAGTACGTGATCCGCCCCGAGTACGAGGTGGGCACCGAGCCCGAGAACGACACCCACCAGCCCCGCACGTGGCACTGGCAGCGGGAGCAGGAGGGCCGCCCGGTCTACCAGCTCGCGCTCACCGGTGGTGCCTCCGCGGGAAAGCGCACCGCCGCCCACGCGTTCGAGGAGCTCGGCGCCGTCATGCTCGACAGCACGCAGCTGTGGCGCGGGCTGCTGGAGCCGGGGACCGGCACGCGCGCGGAGGTGGACCGGATCTTCGGCGAGCAGCTGCCGAGCGGCGTCGGCGCCGGTGCGGCGGAGACCATGGCCGCGCTGGACGAGCTGATGGCCCAGAACGACACCGTGCGGGCCCGGGCCCACGAGCTGCTCATGCCGGGGATGCGGGAGGCCGCCCGGCGCCGCGCGCGGGAGATCGGCCCGGACTGCGTCATGGTGCAGGTGCTGCGCGATCCCCTCGAGACCGAGCAGCGGGACCGCTTCGACCTCGTGGTGGCGGTGGCGGCTCCCGCGGAGGAGCGGGTGCAGCGGCTGCGCCGGGACGCGGGCCTGCCGGCGGACGTCGCGTGGGACGTGGTGGACCAGGCGCCCTCGGACGACGAGACGCGCGAGGCCGCCGACTGCGTGATCCGCAACGACGGCGGGGTGGACCGGGTGCGCGAGCAGGTCCGTGAGATCTGGGAGGATCGGATCCGACCGGTGCTCGACGAGAACGGCCCCGCGGCCGCGGAAGGACACGACCATGACGCTCTTCACACGCCCGGGGCACACTGAGGTCCTGCGGGTCGGTCTCACGGGTGGGATCGCCTCCGGGAAGTCCACGGTGTCCCGCTGCCTCACGGCGCTCGGGGCGCTCGTGGTGGACGCGGACGCCATCGCCCGGCAGCTGCAGGAACCGGGTGAGGCGGGATACGAGGCCATCGTGGAGCGCTTCGGACCGGACGTCCTGGAGCGGGACACGCGGCGGCTGGACCGCGCAGCCCTGGCGGCCGTCGTGTTCGAGGACGCGGCGCGGCTCGCGGAGCTCAACGCGATCATGCACCCGCTCGTGCGCGCCGAGGCGGCCCGGCTGGCGGCCACGGTGCCGCCCGGCGGCGTGCTGGTCCAGGACATCCCCCTGCTCGTGGAGACGGGTCAGCACACGGCCATGGACCGCGTCCTGGTGGTCGAGGCGCCCGAGGACGAGCGCGTCCGCCGCATGGTCGCCGACCGCGGCATGAGCGCCGACGACGCACGACGCCGCATCGCCGCCCAGGCCTCGGACGCCGAGCGTCGTGCCGTGGCCACCACGGTGTTCGACAACTCCGGAACGCGCGAGGACCTCGAGCGCCAGGTGCGCCGGTGGTGGGAGGCCGAGACGGCCTGACCGGTCGCCACCGGGCGCCGCCGGTCCGGGACGGGGATACCGCCCCGGGCCGCAAGGCCCCGGGGTCGGACCGGCTCGTGCGCGCCCCGGGCGATCCCGGGACGCCGCAGGCACCCGGCTCGTCCCGGGCCACCTCCGGGCACCCGGCCGGTCGAGGGGCGCCCGTGGGCGGCCGTGCGGCGTCGTCCGTGTCGGTGGCCGCGCGTAGCCTGGTGCCATGTCGCTCGCGCAGAAGATCAACCGTGTGGTCGCCCCGTTCGAGGTCGTGTCCGAGTTCCAGCCCGCCGGGGACCAGCCCAAGGCCATCGCGGAGCTCACGCAACGCATCCAGGGCGGCGAGAAGGACGTGGTGCTCATGGGCGCCACGGGCACCGGCAAGTCCGCCACCGCGGCGTGGCTGATCGAGTCCGTGCAGCGCCCCACGCTGCTGCTCGTGCAGAACAAGACGCTCGCCGCGCAGCTGGCCAACGAACTGCGGGAGCTGCTGCCCAACAACGCGGTGGAGTACTTCGTCTCCTACTACGACTACTACCAGCCCGAGGCCTACGTCCCCCAGACGGACACCTTCATCGAGAAGGACTCCTCGATCAACGAGGAGGTGGAGCGGCTGCGGCACTCCGCCACCAACGCCCTGCTCACGCGCCGGGACACCGTGGTGGTCTCCACCGTGTCCTGCATCTACGGCCTGGGCACGCCCGAGGAGTACGTCAAGCAGATGGTCACCCTGGCCGTGGGCCAGGAGATGGACCGGGACGCCCTGCTGCGCCAGTTCGTGAACATGCAGTACGTCCGCAACGACGTCGACTTCCACCGCGGGACCTTCCGCGTGCGCGGGGACACCGTGGAGATCATTCCCATGTACGAGGAGAACGCCCTGCGGATCGAGTTCTTCGGGGACGAGATCGAGGCCATCTACACCCTGCACCCGCTGACCGGGGAGATCATCAACGAGGAGCAGGAGATGTACGTCTTCCCCGCCTCCCACTACGTGGCCGGGGCGGAGCGGATGGCGGGGGCCATCGAGTCCATCCAGAACGAGCTGCAGGAGCGGCTGCAGGAGCTCGAGTCCCAGAACAAGCTCGTGGAGGCCCAGCGGCTGCGCATGCGCACCACTTACGACCTCGAGATGATGGAGCAGATGGGCTACTGCAACGGCATCGAGAACTACTCGCTGCACATCGACGGCCGTCCGCGCGGCTCCGCCCCGCACTGCCTGCTGGACTACTTCCCGGACGACTTCCTGCTCGTCATCGACGAGTCCCACGTGACCGTGCCGCAGATCGGCGGCATGTACGAGGGGGACATGTCCCGCAAGCGCACCCTGGTGGACCACGGCTTCCGCCTGCCCTCCGCCATGGACAACCGGCCCCTGAAGTGGGGGGAGTTCCTGGAGCGGATCGGGCAGACCATGTACATGTCCGCGACCCCCGGGCCGTACGAGATGTCCAAGGTCGACTCCGTGGTGCAGCAGATCATCCGCCCCACCGGACTGGTGGACCCCCAGGTGATCGTGAAACCCACCAAGGGTCAGATCGACGACCTCCTGGAGCAGATCGAGCTGCGCGTGGAGCGGGACGAGCGCGTGCTCGTGACCACCCTCACCAAGCGCATGGCCGAGGACCTCACCGAGTACCTCATGGAGCACGGCGTGCGGGTGCAGTACCTGCACTCGGACGTGGACACCCTGCGCCGCGTGGAGCTGCTGCGGGAGCTGCGCATGGGCACGTTCGACGTCCTCGTGGGCATCAACCTGCTGCGCGAGGGCCTGGACCTGCCGGAGGTGTCCCTGGTGGCCATCCTGGACGCGGACAAGGAGGGCTTCCTGCGCTCCACCACCTCGCTCATCCAGACCATCGGGCGTGCCGCCCGAAACGTCTCGGGTGAGGTGCACATGTACGCGGACAGGATCACCAGGTCCATGGACGTGGCCATCGAGGAGACCAACCGGCGCCGCGAGATCCAGGTGGCGTACAACGAGGAGCACGGGATCGACCCCACTCCGCTGCGCAAGAAGATCGCGGACATCACCGACCAGCTGGCCCGCGAGGACGAGGACACCAAGAGCCTGCTGGCGCAGCGCTCCGCGGCCAACAACCACACCGCCCCCGTCAAGGGCGGCAAGGCGAAGGATAAGGGCGCGGCCGCCGCAGGGTCCAAGCTGCTGCGGGACGGTGTGGCCGCCGCTCCCGCCGAGGACCTCGTGCAGCTCATCGAGGACCTCAGCGAGCAGATGCGCAATGCCGCCGCCGAGCTGAAGTTCGAACTCGCGGGCCGGCTGCGGGACGAGATCGCCGATCTCAAGAAGGAGCTGCGCCGCATGAAGGACGCCGGCCACGCGTGACCGGGCGCACGTCCCCGCTGGTGGGACGGGCGGGTCGGGTAAACTCTCGGAGTTATACGGCCCAGTTCAGGGTTGTTCCCTGCCACTCTCTCGCCTAAGGGGTACCCGTGGAGATTTCCGGACTGCAATGGGGGATCACCATCGCGGTGATCGTGGGTCTGCTCGCCTACGACTTCATCTTCCACGCGCGCAAGCCGCATGAGCCGACCGTCAGGGAAGCGGCCACGTGGACCGGACTGTACGTGTCCCTCGCGCTGCTGTTCGGTCTGCTCGTGCTGTTCTGGGACGGCCCGGGGTTCGCGGCGGAGTACTACGCCGGCTTCGTCACGGAGCAGGCACTGTCCGTGGACAACCTGTTCGTGTTCCTCATCATCATGGCCTCCTTCAAGGTGCCCCGGGCGGACCAGCAGAAGGTGCTGCTGTTCGGCATCGTGGTCGCGCTGATCGCCCGCACGCTGTTCATCTTCGTGGGCGCCGCGGCCATCAACCGGTGGGCCGCCCTGTTCTACGTCTTCGGGCTCTTCCTCATCTACACGGCCGGGAACCTCGTCAAGGGGGAGGTCACGGACAAGGACGAGGACGACGAGGCCAACAACATCATGGTGCGCCTGGCCAAGCGCTTCCTGAAGACAACGGACGAGTACGACGGTGACAAGCTCTTCACCGAGGTGGACGGCAAGCGCGTGATGACGCCCATGCTGCTGGTGATGGTGGCCATCGGGCTGACGGACATCATGTTCGCCCTGGACTCGATCCCCGCGATCTTCGGACTCACCCAGGAGACGTACATCGTCTTCACCGCCACGGCGTTCTCGCTCATGGGTCTGCGCCAGCTGTACTTCCTGATCGACGGTCTGCTGGACCGCCTGATCTACCTCTCCTGGGGTCTGGCGCTCATCCTGGGGTTCATCGGTGTGAAGCTCATCCTGCACGCCCTGCACGAGAACACCCTGCCGTTCATCAACGACGGCGAACCGGTGCACGTGGTCGAGGTGACCACCGGGTTCTCGCTGGCCGTGATCGTGGGGGTTCTGGTTGTCACCGTCCTGGCCTCGCTGTTCAGCCCCAAGGGCCGCGCCGTGCGCATCATCAACGGCGCCCGGGACTGGTCCGAGCGCTACCTGGCCATGCCGGAGTCCGCGCCGGTGGAGGAGCGGAGCAAGGCTGCGGAGAAGATGAAGAAGTACCGGGAGCAGCTGCCCTCCGTGAAGGAGAAGTACCGGGACGAGCTCATCGAGTCCGAGGCCCGCTACCACGATCTCCTCGAGCGGGCCCACGGTCTGCGCAAGCGTCGGGTCGCGGAGGCGGAGAACCGCTGAGTCACCGGCCGAGGGCCCCGTCGAGCACCGATCGGCGGGGCCCTCGGTGCTTCCCGGGCCGCGCGGGTGAGGTGGCCCGGTGGTGCCCGCGCCCGCGGGGCACGCCCTGGGACGACCGGCCGGTAACCGGTATCATGGTGAGCGTTCAAGGGAGTATCCCTCGCATTCCGTGCACGTCAGTACGCCGGGCGCCATCGTCCGGCCGGGCACGGACCACGTTCCTCGAGTCGGCCACCGGTCATCCGGAGCCACGAGCGTGGGGGAGAGACTTGTGCGGTTCCGGCAACCCACAAGGAGTTCCTCCGTGGAAATCACGTCCCTGCAGTGGGGCATCACCATTGCCCTCATCCTGGGCCTGCTGGCCTACGACTTCCTGTTCCACGTCCGCACGGCGCACGAACCCACCATCCGTGAAGCCGCCGTGTGGTCCGCGGTCTACGTGGGGATCGCCCTGCTGTTCGGGTTCGTGATCCTGTGGCTGGACGGCCCCACACTGATGGCCGAGTACTACGGCGGGTACGTCACGGAGAAGGCGCTGTCCGTGGACAACCTCTTCGTGTTCCTCATCATCATGGGATCGTTCGCCGTGCCGCGCGCGGATCAGCAGAAGGTGCTGCTGTTCGGCATCATCTTCGCGCTCGTCGCCCGCACCGGGTTCATCTTCGTGGGCGCCGCGGCCATCAACGCGTTCTCCTGGGTCTTCTACCTCTTCGGCCTGATCCTGATCTTCACGGCGGGCAACCTCGTCAGGGGGGAGGTCACCGAGAAGGCCTCCGACGACGCCGACAATCTCGTGGTGCGCCTGGCCCGCCGGGTGTTCCACACCTCCGAGCACTACGACGGGGACAAACTGTTCACCGTGGAGAACGGCAGGCGCGTCCTGACCCCCATGCTCCTGGTCATGGTGGCGATCGGCGGCACCGACATCCTGTTCGCGCTGGACTCGATCCCGGCGATCTTCGGGCTCACCCAGGAGCCGTACATCGTGTTCACGGCCACCGCGTTCTCGCTGATGGGTCTGCGGCAGCTCTACTTCCTGATCGACGGTCTGCTGGACCGCCTGATCTACCTCTCGTGGGGACTGTCGCTCATCCTGGCGTTCATCGGGGTGAAGCTCATCCTTCACGCCCTGCACGAGAACACGCTGCCGTTCGTCAACGGCGGCGAGCACGTGGCCGTGGTGGAGATCGGGATCGGCGCCTCCCTCGCCGTGATCGTGGGCGTCCTCGTTCTCACCGTGCTCGCCTCGCTGTTCAGCCCCAAGGGCCGCGCGCTGCGCACGATCCAGCGGACCCAGGACCTCACGGAGCGCTACCTGGCGCTGCCGGGGGACGCACCGGCGCAGCAGCGGCACGAGCTGGCGCGCGAGCTCGATGAGCGGCGGGCGCACTTCCCGCGGATCTCGGAGCAGCACAAGAACGAGCTGATCGACTCCCGCGCCCGGTTCCGCGCCATGCTGGAGACCGCGCGTGGTCAGCACCGCGAGTTCGAGGAGACGGGACGGGTGCGGTCCCCGTCCCCGGACGTCCCGTCGAGCGCGGGGGAGCAGCGAGCGGCGTCCTCCGGCGGTTCCACGGCCTCCCGTGGGACCGGGCGCTAGCCGGCGAAGGGCCCCGGCGGCGTGGTGCACCACAGTGCCGCGCCCGCGAAGAGGGCCGCCCACAGCAAGGAGACGAGCGTGCCGATGATGAACTGCTCGCGCTGCTGGGCGTTGGTGAACTCGCCGTAGCGGGCCAGCCCCTTGACGGCCACGACCACCCCGATGCCCACCACCAGCCCGGTCAGGAGGGACACCATGGTGGCGGCCCGTTCCAGGGCGCCGATGACCAGACCACCGCGCAGCGGCGGGTCCACGGGATCGGCGGTGGCCTCCGACTCGCTCCAGGGACTCTGCGCGGGCTGCGCGCGCTGGTTGGAGACGTCGGCGAAGGCGAACACGGCGCGCACCACGGGATCCCCCGACAGCGTCCCCCCCACGAGCAGAGCGGGGTAGGCCCACTCGCGCGGAACCGTCCCGGAGACCCACGTGAGACCGGCGGTGACGACCACGAGCGCGGCGGGCAGCACCAGGGTGGCCAGGGGACGCGCATGGTTCACGACGTCGCCCCCGCGGCCGAGGCGCCCAGCCCGGGCGCCGCGCGGGGCGGTTCACTCGGCCGCTCACCCGGCCGGGCAGGGGCCGCACCCGGGGTGTCGTCCGGACCCGACGGATCGTGGCCGGCGGGGGAGTCCGCGTCCGCGAGCTCCAGGAGGGCCACGAGGGCCTGCCGGGCCTCGACGTCCTGCTGCCACATCGCGGCGCGCAGCCGCCGGGAGACCGAGGACTGGCCGATGCCCAGGCGCTCGGCGATCTCGAGCTGGGTGAGACCGGCGTCCGCCAGCTCGGCCGCCTCCCGGCCGGCCGCGGAACGGCGGGCCCGGACGGCGCACAGCAGCGCGAGGACGGCTCCCGACCGCTCGGCCCAGGCGTCGCCGCGCACGGCGGGCGTCTCCAGGTCCTTGGCGGCGTTCACGGCGTCCCGCGCCGCGATGAAGGCCGGTCCCGTGGACTCCCGGACGGAGCCGGCGAGCGGGAGGTCCACCGCCCCGATTCCCAGGCCCACGTGCCAGCGGTCCGTGAGGGCGAGCGCGAGCACCGCGTCCAGGACGCGAGCGGCGTCGTCGTAGAGCGCCTGGAGCTCGTCGCCGGCGTTGATGTCCCAGTCGAGCGCGGGCCGGGGAAGGTGGCTCTGCAGGACGTGGCGCTGCTCCCGCATGCTCGGCCCGTGCTGCTCACGGCGCGAGGCGCGGCGGTCGATGGTGAGAACGAACACGGTGTCCCTTTCCCGAACGTATGCGCTCAGATGTGCATAGCACCAGAATATGCGCCCTAGAGCGCATATTGGGCGTGCGCAGCTCTCAGCGCCCGGTCTCCGCGATGTTGCCCACGTTGTCCACGATCACCGCGGGGAAACCGTCCTCGTCCGAGGCGGCGAGGTCGATCCGGGCGTTGATGCCCCAGTCGTGGTGGCCGTCGGGGTCGTCGAAGACCTGCACCACGGTCCAGAACCCGGGCAGACCCTGGGGATTTTCGGTGATCCGGATCAGGGACGGCCCGCGGGACTGGGCGTCCGTGTAGATGTCCTCGTGCTCGTCGAAGTACGCATCCATCGCATCCGCCCAGCGATCACGGTCCCAGCCGGACTTCTCGTCCAGGGCGCCCAGGACCTTGTCCTTCTCCTGGGCGAAGAGCTCCACGCGCTGGAAGAGGGCGTTGCGGACCATCACCCGGAACGCCCGGGGATTGGAGGTGACCCCCTCGGGCTGCTCGGCCACGAGCTCCTCGAGGGAGTCGGCACCCGTGCCCATGGGGGACTCCTCCCCGGACGCGAGCCTCTCCCACTCGTCCAGCAGGGAGTTGTCGGTCTGGCGGATGCTCTCGCCGAGCCACTCCACGAGGTCCGTGAGCGGTTCCGTGGTGGCGTCCACCGGAACGGTCTGGCGCAGCGCCTTGTACGCGTCGGAGAGGTAGCGCAGCAGGATGCCCTCGGAGCGGGCCAGGCCGTAGAACTGCACGTAGTCGCCGAACGTCATGGCGCGCTCGTACATGTCCCGCACGATCGACTTGGGGGACAGCTCGAACTGCGACACCCACGGGGAGGTGCCGCGGTAGGTCTCGAAGGCCTGCTCGAGCAGCTCCTTCAACGGCTGCGGGTAGGTGATCTCGTCCAGCTCACGCATCCGCTCCATGTACTCGAGCCCCTCGGCCTTCATGGCCGCCAGCGCCTCGCCCTTGACCTTCTTCTCCTGGAGGTTGAGCACCTGACGGGGCTTCTCCAGCGTGGCCTCGATGACCGAGACCACGTCCAGGGCGTAGGTCTCGGACTCGGGGTCCAGCAGTCCCAGGGCCGCGAGCGCGAAGGGGGACAGCGGCTGGTTCAGCGCGAAGTTCTCCTGCAGCTCCACCGTGAGGCGGTAGCGGCGACCGGTGTCGTCCGGCTCCGGGAGGCGCACGACCACCCCGGCGCGCAGCAGCTCCTTGAGGATCGCCAGGGCCTGGCGCAGCAGGGCCCGCTGCCGGGCACGGGGCTCGTCCACGGCCGTGAGCAGCCGGTAGCCCGCGGCAATGTTGTCCCCGGGGCGCTGCAGCATGTTCAGCACCATGGAGTGCGTGATGCCGAAGGACGAGGTGAGCTGCTCAGGCTGGGCCGCCACGAGACCGTCGAAGGTCTTGCGGCTCCAGGACACGAAGCCCTCCGGCGCCTTCTTCTTGGGCACCTGGCGCAGCTTCTTCTGGTCGTCGCCGTGCTTGGCCCGCGCCTTGGCCATGGCGCGCTCGTTCTCGATCACGTGCTCCGGGGCCTGGACCACCACGGTCCCGGCGGTGTCGTAGCCGGCACGCCCGGCACGCCCCGCGATCTGGTGGAACTCGCGGGCGCTGAGCCGGCGGGTGCGGCGACCGTCGTACTTGGACAGCGCGGTGATCAGCACCGTGCGGATGGGCACGTTGATGCCCACCCCCAGGGTGTCCGTGCCGCAGATGACCTTGAGCAGCCCGGTCTGCGCGAGCTGCTCCACGAGCCGGCGGTACTTGGGCAGCATGCCCGCGTGGTGCACGCCGATCCCGTGGCGCACGAGCCGGTTCAGCGTCCTGCCGAAGCCCGCGGAGAAGCGGAAGTCCTTGATCAGCTCCGCAACCCGCTCCTTCTCCGCCCTGCTGAGCACGTCCACGGACATCAGGTTCTGCGCCTGCTCCGCGGCCTGCAACTGGGAGAAGTGCACCACGTACACCGGTGCCTGGTGGGTGGTGAGCAGCTCCTCCAGCTCCTCGTGGATGGGACGCTCGGAGTAGTAGTAGTGCAGGGGGATGGGGCGCTCGCCGGAGGACACCAGGGTGGTGGTGCGTCCCGTGGTGTCGATGAGCCGCTGCTCGATGCGCGTGACGTCCCCCAGGGTGGCGCTCATCAGCAGGAACTGCGCCTGCGGCAGCTCGATGAGGGGTGCCTGCCACGCCCAGCCGCGCTGCGGGTCCGCGTAGAAGTGGAACTCGTCCATGACCACCAGGCCGAGGTCCGCGTCCGCGCCCTCCCGCAGGGCCACGTTCGCGAGGATCTCCGCGGTGCAGCACACGATGGGCGCGTCCGCGTTCACGGCGGAGTCCCCGGTGACCATTCCCACGTTCTCCGCGCCGAAGATCTCGCACAGGTCGAAGAACTTCTCGGACACGAGCGCCTTGATGGGGGCCGTGTAGTAGGAGCGCTGCCCGCGGGCGAGACCCGCGAAGTGGGCGGCCACCGCCACCGTGGACTTCCCGGAGCCGGTGGGGGTCGCCAGGATCACGTTGGAGCCGTTCGCCACCTCCAGCACGGCCTCGTCCTGCGCGGGGTACAGCTCCATGTCCCGGGAGGCGATCCAGCCCAGGAACCCCTCGTAGACCTCGTCCTCGCTCAGCGGGTTGGACGCGAAGTCACCCCGCAGGTAGCGGTGACCGGGGGCGGAGAGGTCTGGGGCGAGGGAGTCGAGGAGTTTCATCGTCGTCAGCCTATCGGCCGACGGGGACACTCACACGGGGCGCGTCAGTCCACGACGCCGCCGCGCGCGGCCTTGGCGTCCGCGCGGCGGCACAGCAGCGCGAACACGGCGCCCGAGAGGTTGTGCCACACGGAGAACACCGCCCCGGGGAGAGCGGCGAGCGGTGACATGTACTGGGCGGCCAGGCCGGCGGCGAGCCCCGAGTTCTGCATCCCCACCTCGATGGCGGTGGTCCGGCGCACGGACGCGGGCTGACCGGTGAGGCGCCCCACGAGCCAGCCGAGCGTCATGCCCAGGGCGTTGTGCACCGCCACGGCCACCAGGACCAGCAGACCGGCCTGCAGGAGCTTGGCCGCGGAACCGGAGACCACGATGGCCACGATCACCGCGATCGCCAGCACGGACAGCCACGGGAGCACGGGGAGCAGCCGGGTCACGAGGCGGGGCAGCAGCAGCCGCGCCACGAGACCCGCGAGCACGGGCAGCAGCACCACCACGGCAATGGACCTCGCCATCGAGGCGCCGTCCAGGGGCATGTAGGAACCGGCGAGCCACAGGGTGAGCAGGGGAGTCAGCAGGGGCGCGAGCAGGGTGGACACGGAGGTCATCGTGACCGAGACCGCGACGTCGCCGCGAGCCAGGTAGGACACCACGTTGGACGCGGTTCCGCCGGGGGCGCAGCCCACCAGGATGACGCCCGCGGCGATCTCCGGGGGCAGCCGCAGCGCCCACGTGACGAGCAGGGCGATTCCCGGCATCAGGACGTACTGGGCCAGCACCCCCACCACGATGGGCACCGGGCGCTTGGCCACGAGCGCGAAGTCCGCCGGGCGAAGGGTGAGTCCCATCCCGAACATCACGAGACCGAGCAGCGGGTTCGTCCACCCCGCGGCCTGGTGGACCGCGGGCGCGAAGAGGTACCCCCCGAGGCCGCCGGCCAGCACGAGAAGCGGGAACACCAGGACGGCCACGTAGGCGGCGCGGTCCGCCGTGGAGCGGGCGGCCGCGGCGTCGTGGTCCGGGGTGGACGGGGCGGCGGAGGAGGCGGGGCTCACCAGCCGCGCTCTTCCCACTCCCGCAGGTGGGGCCGCTCGGCGCCCAGCGTGGTGGCCGCGCCGTGCCCGGGGTGGATCACGGTGTCGTCGTCGAACCTGTCGAAGATGCGATCGGAGACGTCCTGGAACAGCTGCCGGAAGTCCTCGGGGGAGTTCGTTTTGCCCAGCCCGCCCGGGAAGAGGGAGTCCCCGGTGAAGATGTGGGCGGGACCGTCCGGATCGCGGTAGACCACGGCGATGGACCCGGGGGTGTGCCCGCGCAGCTCGATGACGTCCAGCTCCAGACCGTCGAGCTCGGCGGTGTCACCGTTCTCGAACGTGAGGTCCATGGGCACTGCGATGTCGGCCTCGTCCGCCGCGCCGCACGCGGTCATGGCCTCGGAGTGGGTGGCCACGTTCTCCAGGGCCCTCACGTGGTCCCAGTGCGAGTGGGTGGTGATGATCAGCTGCAGGTTGCCCCAGTCGGAGCAGTCGCCGGACCCCGCGGCGACCATCCCGGCGATGGCGCGGGCGTCGTCCGCGGCGTCGATCAGCACCTGGGTGCCCTCGGACTTGGAGGTGAGCAGGTAGACGTTGTTGTCCATCTCGCTCACCGAGATGCGGCGGATGGTGATGTCGGTGAGTTCCGTGACCTCGGTCTGCGTGGCGATCATGCCGCAGAGTCTAGGCGCCCGGTCCGCGCCGGGGCCAATACCACGGCATCCGGTACGAACCCCGGACGCGGCCGCCGCCGCGGTGGACACGTCCCCACCCCATACATATAGTTGCGTGAAGCAAATAACTGTTCCGCGGGGGCGACCGCCGATCCGGCCCGGTCCGCGCCGCCCCACGGAGACCGGATCGGAGGAGCACATGAGCGTGTCGCACGCGACCGCCGAGGAACTCGTCCGCAACCTGTTCGACCTGCAGCGCGTGACCCGCAAGGTGCTGAAGGCCACCGCGGCGCACCGCGAGCTCACGGTGGTGCAGACGAACGTCCTCACCCTGCTGACGTGCGTGCCGGGGCGCCGCGCCAAGGACATCGTGGCGGATTCCAACCTCGGGGCCTCCGGCATGAGCCGCCAGCTCGCGGTCCTGGAGGACCTCGGGTACGTGCAGCGCATCCCGGACCCGCAGGACGGCCGCGCCCAGCTCGTGGACATCACGCCCGCGGGCCGGCGGGCGCTGGAGTCCAACCTGCGCTCGGACGCGGAGAGCCTCGTGGACCGGCTCGCCGACCTCAGCGAGGAGGAGGCCGCGCGCACGAGCGCGGATCTCGGCAGACTCACCGAGCTGTTCTCCGCGTCCCTGGGGATGTCACCCCTCACGGCCGCGCTGCCCACCGTGGCCGGCGACCCCGCACCCACCTTCGACCCCCCGCACCCCGGTGCGCCCGGCGAGCCCGGGCGCGGAGAGGAGACCCGTCCGTGACGGCAGCTCAGGACACGACGCGCGGCGCACGCGCACCCCGCACCAAGGACCAGGAGCACCGCAACGTCCTGCGGGCGCTGACCGGCATCCTGGCGGCCTTCTTCATGGCCATGGTCACCCTGACCATCATCGGCACCGCGCTGCCCGTGATCATGGCGGACCTCGGCGGGGACCAGACGGCCCTGTCCTGGACCGTCACGGGCACCCTGCTGGCCAACGCGGTGACCACGCCCGTGTGGGGCAAACTCGCGGACCTCTTCGACAAGAAGAGGCTGCTGCTGATGGCCATCGCGATCTTCGTGGTGGGTTCCGCGGCCGCCGGGCTGGCGGGATCGATCAGCATGCTCGTGGTGGCGCGCGTGATCCAGGGTGTGGGCATGGGCGGTCTGATGGCACTGGCCCAGACGATCCTCGGAACCATCATCCCGCCGCGGGAGCGCGGCCGCTACGCCGGGTACATGGGCGCGGTGATGGCCGTGGCCACGTCCGTGGGGCCGCTGCTGGGCGGGATGATCGTGGACGCCTTCGGGTGGCGGTGGTGCTTCCTGATCCCCGTGCCGCTGTCCGTCCTCGCCGCGGTGCTGATCGTGAAGACCCTGCGGCTGCCCGAGGTCACTCGGGACCGCGCACCCAGGGTGGACGTGCTGGGCATGGCCCTGCTGGCCGTGGCCACGTCCGCGCTGCTGCTGTGGGTGTCCTTCGCGGGCAAGCTCTTCGACTGGGGCTCGTGGGAGTCCGTCCTGCTGATCGCGGTGGCGCTGGTCGTGGCGGTGGCCTTCGTGGCCGTGGAGCGCCGGGCGAGCGAGCCGACCATGCCGCTGCACGTCATCACGGAGCGCACCACGGCGCTCGCCATCGTCGCCGCGATCGCCACGGGCGCTGCGATGTTCGCCTCCACCACCTACCTGGGCCAGTACTTCCAGCTGGGCCAGGGCTACACGCCCACGGAGTCCGGTCTGCTCATGCTCCCGCAGGTGGTGGGCTCGTTCCTGGGATCCATGGTTGCCGGTCAGCTGATCTCCCGGTTCGGCCGGTGGAAGCGGATCCTGGTGATCGGCGCCGTGGTCCTGGCCGTGGGCCTGTTCCTCGCGTCCGGGCTGAACCACGCCACCCCGGCCGCGCTCGTGGGTGTCTTCATCTTCCTGGTGGGTCTGGGCGTGGGAACCCTGAACCAGAACCTCGTGCTCGCGGTGCAGAACACCGTGGGGCTCAAGTACATGGGCGCGGCGTCCTCCGCCGTGGCGTTCTTCCGCACGGTGGGCGGCGCGGTCGCCGTGTCCCTGTTCGGGGCCCTGCTCACCCGTCACCTGGCCACGGAGATGTCCCGCTTCGCCGCGGCGCACGGGATGGACCCGTCCGCCGCGCCCGCCGCCGGGGCCATCGACCTCGCCGGCCTGCCGCCGGCCGTGCTGGAAGCCGTGCGCGAGGCGTACGGCACGGGCACCGGGCTGCTGTTCCTCGTGGCCGGCATCGCCTCGCTCGTGACGCTGGGGTGCGTGCTGCTCATGAAGGAGGTGCCGCTGCGCACCACGGTGGACGTGGCCGAGGTGGACCCGGACACCGGGGAGATCACCGTGGTCACCAGGAACGTGGACCCGGTGGCGGCCGCGGGGCTGCGCATGCAGCACGCGGAGACCGGTCAGATCCCCGTGGTGAACCCGCGCGCCACGGGCCTGCGCCGGGGGCTCGGCGAGGACGCGGGCGGGCCCGCCCACGCCGCACGCGGTGCCCACGCGGCGTCGGACGCGCAGGACGACGCCGCCGGCGACCGCGCGCACGCACCGACCGGCCGCGCGCGGCACCGGGCCTGAGCGTCCGGTCCGCCCGGGTGGATCCGCTCTGCGGGGAGCGGTCACCGCACCGGTGACGCCCGACGGCGCGGTGCGCGGCGGATGCAGCGCACCCCGTTGCGCGCCGCGCCGGTGCACGTCCGGGGCCCGCCCGTCGTGTCTGCACCGGGTACTAGAGTTGCAGCCGTGTCTGAGCAAACCCGCGAAACCCCCAGCGACCGCCCGTCCACGTCCGTGCTCGCGGAGCGCGCCTCCCACGGGTCCGCCCCCCGCACCCGCGCTTCGGGTGTCTCCGACCTCACGGAGATCGTGGTGCAGGGCGCACGGGAGCACAACCTGAAGAACGTGGATCTCACCATTCCCCGTGACTCCATGGTGGTCTTCACCGGGCTGTCCGGATCCGGGAAGTCCTCGCTCGCGTTCGACACCATCTTCGCGGAGGGCCAGCGCCGCTACGTGGAGTCGTTGTCCTCCTACGCGCGCATGTTCCTGGGGCGCGTGGACAAGCCGGATGTGGACTTCATCGAGGGACTGTCCCCGGCGGTGTCCATCGACCAGAAGTCCACGTCGCGCAACCCCCGCTCCACGGTGGGCACGATCACCGAGATCTACGACTACATGCGGCTGCTGTGGGCCCGCATCGGGCGCCCGCACTGCCCCGTGTGCGGCGAACCCATCACCAGGCAGACCCCCCAGCAGATCGTGGACCAGCTGCTCGAGCTGCCCGAGCGCACCCGGTTCATGGTGCTCGCGCCCGTGGTCAAAGGGCGCAAGGGCGAGTTCCAGGACCTCTTCCAGCAGCTGAGCCAGCAGGGCTACGCGCGCGCCGTCGTGGACGGCGAGACCGTGCAGCTCGAGGACGCCCCCAAGCTCAAGAAGCAGTACAAGCACACCATCGACGTCGTGGTGGACCGCCTCACCGCCAAACCGGACGCGCGGCAGCGGCTCACGGACTCCGTGGAGACCGCCCTGAACCTCGCGGAGGGCCGGGTGGTCGTGGAGCTGGTGACCCGTGAGGGGGAGCAGTCCCCCTGGCAGGACTCCCGCCGCACGTTCTCCGAGAACCTCGCGTGCCCCAACGAGCACGAGCTGCAGACGGACGAGATCGAGCCGCGCTCCTTCTCCTTCAACGCGCCCTTCGGTGCGTGCCCCCAGTGCGACGGCATCGGCTCCCGGCTGGAGGTGGACGAGGACCTCGTGGTGCCCAACCCCGATCTCTCGCTGGTGGAGGGTGCGATCGCGCCGTGGTCCCTCGGCAAGGCCACGAGCGACTACTGGAACCGGCTGCTCGCGGGGCTGGGCAAGGAGGTCGGATTCGACATGGTCACCCCGTGGAAGGACCTGCCCGCCAAGGCGCGCAAGGCCGTCCTGGAGGGCAAGGACTACAAGGTCACCGTGGCGTACACCAACAGGTGGGGCCGCGAGCGCCGCTACACCCAGGGGTTCGAGGGCGTGTACGGCTACATCAAGCGCAAGCACGAGGAGACGGAGTCCGACCACGCCAAGGACCGCTACGAGCAGTACATGCGGCAGGTGGCGTGCCCCACGTGCGGCGGGGCCCGGCTGAACCCCACCATCCTGGGTGTCACCGTGGGCGGGAAGAACATTGCGGAGGCCACGCGGCTGCCCATGCGGGAGTCGCTCTCGTTCTTCCAGGACCTGGAGCTCGACGACCGGGACGCCCAGATCGGTGACCAGGTGCTGAAGGAGATCATCGCGCGTCTCACGTTCCTGATCGACGTGGGACTGGACTACCTCAACCTCGAGCGTGCCGCGGCCACCCTGTCCGGTGGCGAGGCCCAGCGCATCCGCCTGGCCACGCAGATCGGCGCCGGTCTGGTGGGCGTGCTCTACGTCCTGGACGAACCCTCGATCGGCCTGCACCAGCGGGACAACAGGAGGCTCATCGACACGCTGCTGCGGCTGCGGGACATGGGCAACACGCTCATCGTGGTGGAGCACGACGAGGACACCATGCGCGAGGCGGACTGGATCGTGGACGTGGGTCCGGGAGCCGGCGTGCACGGCGGGGACGTGGTGCACTCGGGGACCTACGACCAGCTGCTCGAGAACACGGAGTCCATCACCGCGGACTACCTCACCGGGCGCCGGCTGATCGAGGTGCCCACGAAGCGCCGGCCCGTCGACAAGAAGCGCAAGCTCACCGTGGTGGGGGCCAAGGAGAACAACCTGCAGAACCTCACGGTGGACTTCCCCCTGGGGGTCTTCGTGGCGGTCACGGGCGTCTCGGGCTCCGGGAAGTCCACGCTCGTGAACGACATCCTCTACACGAGCCTGGCCAACCAGCTCAACGGCGCCAAGCAGGTGCCCGGGCGGCACAAGCGCATCGACGGCCTGGAGCACCTGGACAAGGTGGTGCACGTGGACCAGAGCCCCATCGGCCGAACCCCGCGCTCCAACCCCGCCACGTACACGGGTGTGTTCGACCGGATCCGCAAGCTGTTCGCGGAGACCCAGGAGGCCAAGGTCCGCGGCTACCAGCAGGGCCGGTTCTCGTTCAACGTCAAGGGCGGGCGCTGTGAGGCGTGCTCCGGTGACGGCACCCTGAAGATCGAGATGAACTTCCTCCCGGACGTCTACGTGCCGTGCGAGGTGTGCAAGGGCGCCCGCTACAACCGGGAGACCCTGGAGGTGCACTACAAGGGCAGGAACATCGCCGAGGTGCTGGACATGCCCATCGAGGAGGCCGCGGAGTTCTTCGCGCCCTTCACGGCGATCGCCCGCTACCTCAACACGCTCGTGGAGGTGGGCCTGGGCTACGTGCGCCTGGGCCAGCCGGCCACCACGCTCTCGGGTGGTGAGGCGCAGCGCGTGAAGCTCGCGGCGGAGCTGCA
This sequence comes from Kocuria tytonis, assembly GCF_003226895.2. Taxonomy (GTDB): domain Bacteria; phylum Actinomycetota; class Actinomycetes; order Actinomycetales; family Micrococcaceae; genus Kocuria; species Kocuria tytonis. The sequence continues at coordinate 440,149 of NZ_PNJG02000001.1, read as the reverse complement.
GAAGCGAGCGAACGGGCGCACCATCTACGTGCTGGACGAGCCCACCACGGGACTGCACTTCGAGGACATCCGCAAGCTGCTGATGGTGCTGCAGTCCCTCGTGGACAAGGGCAACAGCGTGATGACCATCGAGCACAACCTGGACGTGGTGAAGTCCGCGGACTGGATCGTGGACCTCGGGCCCAACGGCGGCTCCGGTGGCGGCATGGTGGTCGCCCAGGGAACCCCGGAGCAGGTGGCGAAGAACACGGACAGCTTCACGGGCCAGTTCCTCAGCGAGGTGCTCGAGAACTCCGCGGCCCGGGAGTCCGCCCACCGCTCCGGCGGCAGGACCTCCACCGCGGCCGCCGGAAAGGCCGGGGCCGCCGCGGGTGCCCGGTCGTGAGCTCCCGGCAGCCCGTCGTGCTGTGGGACCTCGACGGAACCGTCCTGGACCCGGCCGGCGCCATCACGGAGGGCATCGCCGAGGCACTGTGGGCCTGCGGCTTCGAGGCACCGGAGAACCTGGACCGGTTCGTGGGCCCGCCCATCGGTGAGTCGCTGCGTCGTTTCACGGACGTCCCGGAGGAGCAGATCCGCCAGGTGGTCTCCGTCTACCGGGCGGGCTACCTCACGGAGGGACTCGAGCGCACGCGCGTCTACCCGGGTGTCCTGCCCGTCCTGCGCCGCATGCGGGACCGCGGTGTGCGCCAGGCCGTGGCCACCCAGAAGCCCGAGCACGTGGCCACGCAGGTGGTCGCGCGGTTCGGCCTCGACGAGTTCTTCGACACCGTGAGCGGTGCCGCGGACGATCTCGCGCCGCCCGCCGCGGGGCCCGGGCAGCTGCACGACAAGCCCGCCATCATCGGGGAGGCCCTGCGCCGGCTCGGGGCCCTGCCGCCGGATCCCGCGCGGACGGTCATGATCGGGGACCGCAGCTACGACGCCGAGGGCGCGGCCGCCCACGGCATCGACTGCCTGGGTGCGGCCTGGGGCTTCGCGCAGCCGGGGGAACTGGACACGGGGTGTGCCGCGGTCGCCCGCGAGCCCGGTGATTTGGCACACTTGCTGCAGCCGTACACCGAGCAGCGGGGAGCGCGGACATGATCACCCAGTACGACCTGACCAAGACCACGGTGGCGCGCGCCCTGAAGCTGCTGTGCCGCCCCGTGGTCACCGGACTGGACCGGCTGCCCGCCACGGGCCCCGTGATCATCGCGTCCAACCACCTGTCCTTCCTGGACTCCGTGATCATCTCGGCGTTCATGCCCCGGCGCGTGAAGTTCATCGCGAAGGCCGAGTACGTCAACAGCCCCGGGATCAAGGGCAGGCTCATGCGCGAGGCCTTCGAGTTCATCGACATCATTCCCGTGGCGCGCGGCCAGCAGAGCGAGTCCGTCGCGGCCCTGGACCCCGCCGTGGCGCACCTGCGGCAGGGCAACGTGTTCGGCATCTACCCGGAGGGCACCCGCTCCCGCGACGGCTACCTGTACCGGGGGCACTCCGGCGTGGCGTACCTGGCCCACCTCACGGGCGCGCCCGTGGTGCCCGTGGGCATGATCGGCACCCAGCGGCTGCAGCCGCCCGGCGCCACCATGATCCGCCCGGCCAAGTTCGAGATGCACGTGGGGGAACCCATCGTGGTGCCCGCGAGCGGATCCCGGCAGACCGGGAAGATGCGCAAGGACCTGGTGGAGCAGGTGATGACCAGCATCGCGGGGCTGTCGGGCCAGCCGCGCAAGGACGTCTACAACGTGTCACCATCGGCGCAGAGGGACCTGGGGCGTGGCTGATCCCGCGAGCTACAAGCCCGCTCGCAAGGACATCCCCACCAACCCCGGCGTCTACCGTTTCCGCGACGAGCACGGTCGGGTCATCTACGTGGGCAAGGCCAAGAATCTGCGGAACCGGCTGTCCTCGTACTTCGTGCCCCTGCACCAGCTCGCGCCCAAGACCCGCGCCATGGTCACCACGGCGGCGGCGGTGCAGTGGACCGTGGTGGGTTCCGAGTTCGAGTCCCTGCAGCTCGAGTACACGTGGATCAAGGAGTTCGCACCCCGGTTCAACATCGCGTACCGGGACGACAAGTCCTACCCGTACCTCGCGGTGACCATGTCCGAGGACGTCCCCCGCGCCATGGTCACCCGCGGGGAGAAGAAGCCCGGCAACCGGTACTTCGGGCCCTACTCCCAGGCGTGGGCCATCCGGGACACCCTGGACGCGCTGCTGCGGGTCTTCCCCGTGCGCACGTGCACCAAGGGGGTGTACCAGCGCGCCGAGCGCAGCGGCCGACCGTGCCTGCTTGGCTACATCGACAAGTGCTCCGCCCCGTGCGTGGGCAGCATCTCCCAGGAGGACCACCGCCGGCTCGCGGACGACCTGTGCCGCTTCATGGCCGGGCACGCCAAGCCGTACATCCGCGAGCTCACCCGGCAGATGGACGAGGCCGCCGAGCGCATGGACTTCGAGACCGCCGCGGCCCGGCGCGACGACGTCGGCGCCCTCGAGCGCGCCTTCGAGCGCAACACCGTGGTGCTCGCGGACACCACGGACGCGGACTTCTTCGCGATCGCCGAGGACGAGCTCGAGGCCGCCGTGCAGGTGTTCTACGTGCGCGGCGGGCGGATCCGCGGTCAGCGCGGCTGGATCACGGAGAAGGTGGAGGACGTCACCACCGCCCAGCTCATGACCAATCTGCTGCAGCAGGTCTACAGCGAGGCGCAGACGGGGCTGGCCCCGGCGACGTCGCACCGCCGGCGCAGCCCGGCCCAGGGCAGCGAGGACGTGGTGGGCCAGCACCGCCGGACCTCGGAGCTCGCCTACCGGCAGGACACGATTCCCCGCACCGTGTACGTGTCCGCCGTGCCGGACGAGGCGGACGAGATCCGCGGGTGGCTCAGTGAGCTGCGCGGTTCGCAGGTGACCGTGCAGCGCCCCCAGCGCGGCGACAAGGCCCAGCTGCTCGAGACGGTGGCGGAGAACGCCCGCCAGGCGCTGACGCTGCACAAGTCCCGCCGGGCGGGGGACCTCACCACCCGCTCCGCGTCCCTGCAGCAGCTGCAGGAGGCACTGGACCTGCCGGACGCGCTCATGCGCATCGAGTGCTACGACATCTCCCACGTGCAGGGCACCAACGTGGTGGCCTCCATGGTGGTCTTCGAGGACGGGCTGCCGCGCAAGTCCGAGTACCGCAAGTTCTCGATCACCGGGGACGCCGCACGCGACGACACGGCCTCGATGTATGACGTGATCCACCGCAGGTTCACCCGGCACGTGGAGCAGCAGCGCCGGGCGGCGGAGAAGGGCGTCAGCACGGGGGAGGTCGCCGCGGAGGCCGACGACGCCACCGCACGGGCGTTCGCCTACCCGCCCAACCTCGTGATCGTGGACGGCGGGCCGCCGCAGGTGGCCGCCGCCCAGCGCGCGCTGGACGATCTCGGCGTCACGGACGTCCACGTGGTGGGCCTGGCCAAGCGCCTCGAGGAGGTCTGGGTGCCCGACGACGAGTTCCCCGTGATCCTGCCGCGCGCCTCCGAGGGACTGTTCCTCATGCAGCGCGTCCGGGACGAGGCGCACCGCTTCGCGATCACCTTCCACCGGCAGAAGCGCTCCAAGGCCATGACCGTCTCCGCGCTCGACGACGTCCCGGGGCTCGGCCCCGCCAAGCAGAAGGCGCTGCTCAAGCACTTCGGCTCCGTCAAGAAGCTGCGCGCGGCCGCCCCCGAGGACATGCTCGCGGTCAAGGGCGTGGGCCCGGCCCTGGCCGTCAAGGTGGCGCAGGCACTGGGAGGCGCGACGGGGGCGTCGTCCGATCCCGTGATCGACACCGAGACGGGGGAGCTGCTCGACTGAATCCGGTGCATCCGGAACTGGTCTACCCTGAAGGGGAACCTTGCAGTCGGCAGATCAGGCGGTCCGTCAGTCCATGAGCACCCCACCTCCGGATCCCGCGAGCCCCGTTCTGGAACCCGTGAAGCCCCCCACCACGGAGCTGCTGATCGTGACCGGGATGTCCGGAGCGGGTCGCTCCACGGCGGCCAACGCGCTCGAGGACCTCGGCTGGTACGTGGTGGACAACCTGCCGCCGCAGATGCTGGGGACCCTGGCGGACCTGGCTTCGCGCACTCCGCAGACGCTGCCCAAGCTGGCGGTCGTGATCGACGTCCGCGGCAAGGCGCTGTTCAACGACATGAAGGAGACCCTCGCGGCACTCGAGACCTCCGGCGTGGATTTCTCCGTGCTGTACCTCGAGGCCTCGGACGAGGCTCTGGTCTCGCGCTACGAGCTGCAGCGCAGACCGCACCCGCTGCAGGCCGGGGGCCGGATCCTGGACGGCATCAAGGCCGAGCGCGAACTGCTGCGGGACCTGCGCGAGACCGCGGACTCCGTCCTGGACACCACGTCGTTCAACGTCCACGCCCTGACCAGGGCCGTGGGGGACATGTTCTCCACCAGCGGCCCCGTGGTGCTGCGCCTGACGGTCATGAGCTTCGGGTTCAAGTACGGCGTGCCCGCGGACGCCAACTTCGTGGCGGACGTGCGGTTCATCCCCAACCCGCACTGGGTCCCGGCCCTGCGACCGCGCACCGGGAAGGACCCCGAGGTGCGGGACTACGTGTTCGGCAACGACGGCGCCAGGACGTTCGTGGACCGCTTCGTGGCCATGCTCGAACCCGTCTTCGCCGGGTACCGCAACGAGAGCAAGCACTACGCGACCATCGCCATCGGCTGCACGGGAGGCAAGCACCGATCAGTGGCGCTCACCGAGGAAGTGGCCCGCAGACTGAGCAAGTCCCCTCGCGTGACCGTCAACCTTCAGCACCGGGACCTGGGCCGAGAGTAGTCCCGACCCCCAGACAGTACGGAACCCATGAACTCATTTCCCACCACGGGTGCGTTGCCACGGCTGCCCCTGAGCAGCCGACGCGACGTGGACCCCTATCACTCGCTGGACCCCTCCGCCCGGGATGCCCTGACGGACGCCGACTCGGTGGTGGCCCTGGGCGGCGGGCACGGACTGTCCGCGAGCCTGTCCGCCCTGCGGCTGCTGGCCCCGGCACTGACCGCCGTGGTCACGGTCGCGGACGACGGCGGTTCGTCCGGCAGGCTGCGTGACGACCTCGGCGTGCTGCCCCCCGGGGACCTGCGCATGGCGCTGGCCGCGCTGTGCGACGACTCCCAGTGGGGCCGGACGTGGAGCGACGTCATGCAGCACCGCTTCAGCGTCAAGCACCACCCCGACGAGGGCCTGGACAACCACGCACTGGGCAACCTGCTCATCGTGACCCTGTGGCAGCTGCTGGGTGATCCCGTGGAGGGGCTGCGGTGGGCCGGGGCGCTGCTCGGCGCCAGGGGACAGGTGCTGCCCATGAGCTGCGTGCCGCTCGTGATCGAGGGTGACGTCTCGCCCGGCAGCGACCCCACGGTGGCCTGCCCCCCGGAGTCCATCACGCGCACCGTCACGGGGCAGTCGCGGCTGGCCAAGGAGGCGGACGTGTGCAACGTCCGGCTGTCCCCGGAGCACGCCCCCGCGTGCCCCGAGGCCGTCACCGCCATCGAGGAGGCCGCCTGGGTGGTGCTGGGACCGGGGTCCTGGCACACCTCGGTGCTTCCGCACCTGCTGCTGCCGCAGCTGCGGGACGCGATCTGCGCCTCGCCCGCCCGCAAGCTCGTGACCCTCAACCTGTCACGGGACTCCGAGACCCTCAGCATGGGCTCGGGGGACCAGCTGCGCGTGCTGCAGCGTTACGCCCCGGACCTGCGGCTGGACGTGGTGCTCGCGGACCCGTCCGCCGCGGAGTCGCCCAAGGACGTCGAAGCCGCGGCCGCCCAGCTCGGAGCGGTGGTGCACTGGGACTCGTTGCGGGACAGGGACGGCGGTTCCGTGCACAACCCCTTCAAGCTGGCTGCGGCCTACCAGCAGATCATGAACGCGGAGCGCTGAGCGGGTCCGTCCCCGCAGCCCCCACATCGACCCGGCAAGGAGAGCAACGGCTATGGCACTGACCGCTTCGGTCAAGGAGGAACTCGCACACCTGCAGGTGCGCAAGTCCGCGGTGCGGGCGGCGGAGCTGTCCGCCCTGCTGCGCTTCGCGGGCGGACTGCACATCGTGGGCGGCCGGATCGTCGTGGAGGCCGAGCTGGACACCGAGTCCGTGGCCCGGCGGGCGGCCCGCACGGTGGGCGAGGTCTTCGGCCACGAGTGCGAGCTCGGGGTGATCAGCGGGGGCGGTCTGCGCCGGGACCGCACCTGGGTGGTGCGCGTCGCGCGGGACGGTGAGGCACTGGCCCGACGCACCGGGCTGCTCGACGCCCACGGCCGGCCCGTCCGCGGCCTGCCCCCCGCCGTGGTCAACGGCAGCGTGGAGGAGTCCGCGGCGGTCATCCGCGGTGCCTTCCTCGCCCACGGGTCGCTCACGGAACCGGGCCGCGCCGCCGCCATGGAGTTCACGTGCCCCGGTCCTGAGGCGGCGCTCGCGCTCGTGGGCTCCGCGCGCCGGCTGGACGTGCTCGCCAAGGCCCGCCAGGTGCGGGGAGTGGATCGCGTGGTGGTCCGTGACGGCGACACGATCGCCGCGCTGCTCACGCGCCTGGGCGCCCACCGCGCCCTGCTGCAGTGGGAGGACCGCCGGATGCGCAAGGAGGTGCGCGCCACGGCCAACCGGCTCGCCAACTTCGACGACGCCAACCTCCGGCGCTCCGCGCAGGCCGCCGTCACGGCGGGCGCGAAGGTGGAGCGGGCCCTGGACATCCTGGGCGACGACGCCCCCGAGCACCTACGTGCCGCGGGCCGGCTGCGCGTGGCCAACAAGCAGGCGAGCCTCGACGAGCTCGGACGGCTGTCCGACCCGCCCCTCACGAAGGACGCGATCGCCGGGCGGATCCGCCGACTGCTCGCCATGGCCGACCGGCGGGCGGAGGAGACGGGTGTGGCCACCACCACGGAGTTCGCGACCCGCGCGGGCGCCGGCAGGGGGCGCGAATGATACCGCACGCGTGTGACCCCGGGGTGAATGTGGGTTCATGTGGGGTTTGCGGATGAGGCGCCCGTCTCGTCCGCACCCACTGTCATCACCGCCCGGATCCCGCTAAACTGGACTCGGAAGACCTGGTGGACGGCCGCCGTCGTCGGGCCCTGCGGCGTGTGGGATTCGTGCCGATTGGTTTCGATCCCACATTCGACCGGCCGGGCGTCCACCGCACCACGACATGCAGAGGAGAATGCAGTGACAGTCAAGGTTGCCATCAACGGTTTCGGACGTATCGGCCGGTGCTTCGCACGCGCGCTGTACACCCACCACGGCCACGACATCGAGCTGGTGGCCGTCAACGACCTCACCGCGCCGGAGACCCTGAAGCACCTGTTCGAGTTCGACTCGGTCATGGGCCGGCTGAAGTCCGAGGTCTCCCTGGACGGCGACGTCATGACCGTGGACGGCCATCAGGTGAAGTTCCTGGCCGAGCCCGACCCCTCCAAGCTGCCCTGGGGTGAGCTCGGGGTGGACATCGTGGTGGAGTCCACCGGCCGCTTCACCAAGGGCCCGCAGATGCAGGCCCACCTGGACGCCGGCGCCAAGAAGGTCGTGCTCTCCGCCCCGGGCAAGGAGGTGGACGGCACCTTCGTGTACGGCGTGAACCACGAGTCCTACGATCCCGCCACCATGAACCTTGTCTCCGCTGCGTCCTGCACCACCAACTGCCTGGCACCGCTGGCCAAGGTGATCAACGACGAGTTCGGCGTGGAGCGCGGTCTGATGACCACCATCCACGCCTACACGGGTGACCAGCGCTTGCACGATGCCCCGCACAAGGACCTGCGCCGCGCCCGCGCCGCCGCACTGAGCATGATCCCCACGACCACCGGTGCCGCCGCCGCCGTGGGCCTGGTGCTGCCCGAGCTCAAGGGCAAGCTGGACGGCTTCGCCGTGCGCGTTCCCGTCCCCACGGGCTCGCTCGTGGACCTCACCGTGGACGTGCGCGAGGACGTCACGGTCGAGTCCGTCAACGCCGCCGTGAAGAAGGCTGCCGAGGGCCCCTTCAAGGGCATCATCGAGTACTCCGAGGAGGCGCTGGTCTCCAAGGACATCGAGGGCTACGACGTCTCCACCGTGTTCGACGCTCCGCTGACCAAGGTGATCGACAACCAGGTCAAGGTCGTCGCGTGGTACGACAACGAGTGGGGCTACACCATCCGACTCGTGGACTTCGTCTCCTACGTTGCGGATAAGCTCTGAGTCAGACCGCTCAGTGGCGCCGGTGCCCCAGGGTGCCGGCGCCATTGTCATCGGCACGTGTTTTCACCACAGGGAAGGGATGACGGATATGGCCAAGTCACTGGACGATCTCATTGCCGAGGGGGTCACCGGGCGCCGGGTGCTCGTGCGCTCTGACCTCAACGTGCCGCTGGACGGCTCCACCGTGACCGACGACGGTCGCGTGCGCGCGTCGCTGCCGGTGCTCGAGAAGCTGGCCCACGCCGGAGCGCGGGTCATCGTGATGGCGCACCTCGGGCGCCCTAAGGGCACCGTGGACCCCAAGTACTCGATCGGCCCCGCCGCGGACCGGCTGGCCGAGCTCTCGAAGGCACCGGTCGTCGTCGCCACCGACGTGGTGGGGCAGGACGCGCGCTCCAAGGCCGAGGCCCTGCAGGACGGTCAGATCCTGGTGCTCGAGAACGTGCGCTACGACGCTCGGGAGACCTCCAAGGACGACGCCGAGCGCGCGGAGTTCGCGCGCGAGCTCGCCGCCCTCACGGGTGAGAACGGCGCCTACGTGGACGACGCCTTCGGTGCCGTCCACCGCAAGCACGCCTCGGTGTACGACATCGCGCACGTGCTGCCCGGCTACCTGGGGGACCTCGTCAAGACCGAGGTGGACGTGCTCACCAAGGTGATATCGGATCCGGAGCGACCGTTCGTGGTGGTCATGGGCGGGTCCAAGGTCTCGGACAAGCTCGCCGTCATCGACAACCTGATCGGCAAGGCGGACTCGCTGCTGATCGGCGGCGGCATGGTGTTCACCTTCCTCGCCGCCCAGGGCCACGCCGTGGGATCCTCGCTGCTCGAGCAGGACCAGGTCGAGACCGTCAAGGGCTACCTGGACCGTGCGCAGAGCGCCGGCACGGAGATCGTGCTGCCCGTGGACGTGGTCTACGCGTCCCGCTTCGCGGCGGACGCGGAGCACGAGGTGCGCCCCATCGAGGACATCGAGGGCGGAGAGATCGGTGACTCCGGGCTGGGCCTGGACATCGGACCCGAGTCCGCGAAGCTCTTCGCCCAGAAGATCTCGGGCGCGAAGACCGTGTTCTGGAACGGGCCCGTGGGTGTGTTCGAGATGGCCGCGTTCGCCGGCGGCACCAGGGCCGTGGCCGAGGCGCTGGCGAACTCCGACGCCATGAGCGTGATCGGCGGCGGTGACTCCGCGTCCGCGGTGCGCAACCTGGGGTACCGGGACGAGCAGTTCGGCCACATCTCCACGGGTGGCGGAGCCTCCCTGGAGTTCATCGAGGGCAAGGAGCTGCCCGGCGTCGTGTCGCTGGGCGCCTGACCCGCTGACCCCGTATCCGTGGGCGGGAGCCCGCACCGAGGGCTCCCGCCCACGAACCCGTCACCTCACGACCAGCCCACCGCGTTGCCCAGCGCGGACGAAGGAGAAGCAGCATGACCACGCAGACCAACGGTGTCTTCGACCGCACGCCCCTGATCGCGGGCAACTGGAAGATGAACATGGACCACACGCAGGGCATCGCCCTGCTGCAGAAGCTGGCGTGGACGCTCAAGGACGCCAAGCACGACTTCTCCCGCGTGGAGGTCGCGGTGTTCCCGCCGTTCACGGACCTGCGCTCGGTCCAGTCCCTCGTGGACGGGGACGGGCTCCAGATCCGCTACGGGGCGCAGGACCTCTCGGACCAGGACTCGGGGGCGTACACCGGGGACGTCTCCGGGCAGTTCCTCGCCAAGCTCGGCTGCACCTACGCACTGGTGGGCCACTCCGAGCGCCGCAGCATTCACGAGGAGACGGACGAGACGTGCCGTGACAAGGTCCGCGCGGCCATCCGCCACGACCTCACTCCCGTGCTGTGCGTGGGGGAGGGCCTCGAGGAGAGGCAGTCCGGCAACCACGTCTCCTACACGCTCGAGCAGCTGCGGGGAAGCCTCGCCGAGCTCTCGGAGGGCGAGCTCGCGGGTCTCGTGGTGGCCTACGAACCGGTGTGGGCCATCGGCACCGGTGAGGTGGCGGGCCCGGAGGACGCGCAGGAGATGTGCCACGCCATCCGTGAAGAACTGACGTCGCTTTACGGCAAGGAGTTCTCCGGTGCCACGCGCATCCTCTACGGCGGCTCCGTGAAGTCCTCGAACGTCGCGTCCATCCTCTCCGGCGCGGACGTGGACGGTGCCCTGGTGGGCGGCGCGAGCCTGGACGCGGAGGAGTTCGCCAAGATCGCGCGCTTCGAGCAGCACCTGGTCACCGACTGACCCGCTCCGCCGCCCACCCCCGGCCGGCACCGCGGCAGCTGGGGCGATGGGTGGCGGTGGCCGACTGCGGCGGGTTCCCGGCCCGCGCGGTGCACCGCCGTGCGGGTCCACCCCGGCGGCGCCTGTACACTGGCGCCAGACCTCTGATCCCGCCGGCCGCTGCACACGCCGTCCGGGTCCCTCCCACGGCTGCGGTCCAGCAGCCACGCAATTCCCGAAGTGAGGCAACACGTGGAGATCCTCCAGATCGCCCTGCAGGTCGTCATCGTGGCGACCAGCATCCTGTGCATCATGTTCGTCCTGCTCAACAAGGGCAAGGGCGGCGGCCTGTCCGACATGTTCGGCGGCGGCATGACGCAGTCGCTCAACACGTCCGGTGCGGCCCAGAAGAACGTGGTGCGCATCACCACCGTTCTCGCGATCGTGTGGGCGCTGGCCATCCTGTCCTACGGGCTGCTCATGCGGTTCAACCCGCCGGTGGCCTGATCTCCGCGGGGAGCGCCACCACCCCGTGACGCCACGAGGAAGACCCGGACCGCCACGGTCCGGGTCTTCCTCGTTCCCCACGTCTTTCGTCGGCAGTGACCGGCGTCCCGGCGGGCCGGGGGCCCGGGCGCGGTGCCGTGCAGACCGTCCCCGGGACCCCCGTGAGCCTTTCGCGTCCGTCAGGCTGCTGCGGCCCCGTGGCGCCGGAGGGCCCGGTCAGCCCCGGTGCCGGTCCGGGTCCTCCGGCACCCCGGGCAGGGCGTCCTCGGTGACCAGCCAGAGGGTTTCCCGGGTACCGCGCGCGGCGCTGCCGGGTGCCTCGACGGGTGTCACCGCGGGCCTGCGGATGGCGGCCAGTGCCTCCGCCTTGGCGGCGCCTGACACGAGCAGCCACACGCGGTCGGCGGAGTTGACGGCCTCCAGCGACATGGTCACGCGTGCGGGGGGCGGTTTCGGGGAGTCCGTGACGGCGAAGACGGATGCGTCCGTGCGCAGCACGTCCTGCCGGCCGGGGAACAGGGACGCCACGTGGGTGTCCGGGCCCAGACTCAGCAGGGCGACGTCGAAGCGGGGCAGTCCCGTGACCGAGCCCTCCTGCTCGGCGGCGGCCGCGAGTTCCTCCCGGTAGTCCTCGGCCGCGGCGTCCACCGTGTCGATCTCGTCGGAGCCGGCCACGGGGTGCACCCGGTCCCAGGTCAGCTCCAGCGTGTCGTCCCAGACGTCCGCGGCCTGGACCCCGTTGCGCTCGGGATCCGCGCCGGGCAGGAAGCGCTCGTCCGACCACCACACGTTCACACGGGACCAGTCGACCACGGGGGCGTCCCCGTGGTTCGCGAGCTCCTCGACCACCCGCGTGCCCATGCTGCCCCCGGTCAGCAGCAGCGTGGCCTCGCCGCGCTCGTCCTGGGCGCTCTCGAGGACCTCCAGGACGCGGCGGGCTGTGTCCCGTGCCAGGCTGTCCGCGCCGTCGTGGGGGACCAGACGGGGCTGGGGGCGCGTCTCGGCACTCACGATCGGGACTCCCCGGCCGACGCCGCATCCGCAGCGGCACCGCGGGCCTCACCCTCGGGGGCTCCGGGCCCGGGGACGTCCTCGGTCTCCTCAACCCCGGTGCTGGACTCCCCGGTGTCGTCGGCCTGGGCCATGGCCTCCGGGAGGGGATCGGTGTCCTCCGGATCGTCCGCGGAGCGGGTGGAGATCTTCGCGGTGTCCAGGCCGGACGTGATGACCTCCCCGTACACCTCGTCCGCGTCCAGGCGCCGCAGCTCCTCCGCGAGACATGCCTTGAGGTCCCGCACGGGCATCGCGATCTGCTGGTCGGGCTGGCCGGGCTGCGTGAGCACCGCCACGGTGCGACCCGGCCGGTTGAGTTCCACGGGTCCGTCCGTCGTGACCAGGCAGACACGGTCGAGGGCGCGGCGCGAGGGGTCGCTCACGATGGTGGCCGGTGCGCCCAGCTTGCTGGAGAGCCACACGCCCAGCAGCACCATGGACGGCGCCACGGCGGAGCCCTCGAGCACGATCTCGCGGACCGTCACGGGACCCACCTGGTCGAGGACGGCGGCCAGCTGGACCCGCCAGTTGGTCACCCGCGTCCACGCGAGGTCCGTGTCCCCGGGGGTGTACTGCCGGGACAGCTGCGCCAGGGAGTCGAACGGTTCGTCCGCGCGGGAGGAGTCCGTGATCCTGCGGTGCGCGATCCGCCCGATCGAACTGGTGCTGGGACTGTCCGGGAAGTCGTGCGGCCACCAGGCCACGATGGGTGCGTCCGGCAGCAGCAGGGCCGAGACGAGGGTCTCGGTGGGCTCGGCGAGCTCCCCGTAGCCGTGCATCAGGATGACCTCCGAGGCTCCTGCATCCCCACCCATCCGCAGCTGGGCGTCCAGTCGGGTCTCGTCACCGCGGGAGTGCGCCACGTGCACGATGATCCGGCACGGGTGCTCGTGACTGGCGTAGTTGGCGGCCTCGATGGCCATCTCCGAGTGGCCCGCCTGCGCCAGGATCACGAGCGTGAGCACGCGCCCCAGGGTCACCACGCCGTTCTCGTCCCGCAGCTCGTTGAGCTTCTTCTCGATCTTCGCCGCGGTGGTGTTCTCCATGTCGACTATCACGGTCGCCTCCAGACACGTCCGTCACGGGCCATCAGCTCGTGGGCCGAGGCGGGTCCCCAGGAACCCGGCTCGTAGGGTTCGGGCTCCACCCGCTGCTCGCTCCAGTACTTCTCGAACGGGTCCAGGATCTTCCAGGACAGCTCCACCTCTGAGTGGTCGGGGAACAGCGGCGGCTCGCCCAGCAGGACGTCGAAGATCAGGCGCTCGTAGGCCTCCGGGCTGGACTCGGTGAACGCGTGGCCGTAGCCGAAGTCCATGGTGACGTCCCGGATCTCGGACTGCGTGCCCGGGACCTTGGAGCCGAAGCGGATGGTCACGCCCTCGTCCGGCTGGATCCGGATCACGATGGCGTTCTGTCCGAACTCCTCGTGGTCCGTCTCCCGGAACAGCAGGTTGGGGGACTTCTTGAAGGCCACGGCGATCTCCGTGACCCGGCGCCCCAGCCGCTTGCCCGCACGCAGGTAGAAGGGCACCCCGGCCCAGCGGCGGTTGGTGATGTCCACCCGCAGGGCCGCAAAGGTCTCGGTGCGGGAGTCCGCGGGGATGTCGCTCTCCTCGTGGAAGCCCTTCACGAACTCGCCGCCCTGGAGCCCGGAGGTGTACTGGCCCAGCGCGGAGTGCTCGCCGAGGTGCTCCGGCAGCGTCACCGACTCCAGCACCTTGGCCTTCTCCCGGCGCAGGTTCTGCTCGGAGAACGAGGTCGGCTCCTCCATGGCGGTGAGCGCCAGCAGCTGCAGCAGGTGGTTCTGGATCACGTCCCGTGCCGCGCCCACGCCGTCGTAGTAGCCGGCGCGGGAGCCGATCCCGATCTCCTCCGCCATGGTGATCTGCACGTGGTCCACGTAGCGGGCGTCCCACAGCGGCTCGAACATCTGGTTCGCGAAGCGCAGCGCCAGGATGTTCTGCACCGTCTCCTTGCCCAGGTAGTGGTCGATGCGGAACACGCTGTCCGCGCGGAACACGCGCTCGACGATCGCGTTGAGCTCCCGCGCGGACTCCAGGTCGTGGCCGAACGGCTTCTCGATGACCACGCGCCGCCAGCCCTTGCTGTTCTCGCTGTCGGCGAGGTCGTGGTCCGCGAGCCGGTGGCACACCGTCTCGAAGGCCTTGGGCGGGATGGAGAGGTAGAACGCGTGGTTGCCGCGCGTGCCCCTGTCCCGGTCCAGCTCGTCCAGGGTCTGCGCGAGCCGCTCGTAGGCGTCGTCGTCGTCGAACTCGCCGTGCACGAACCGCAGGCCCGAGGCGAACTGGTTCCACAGGTCCTCGTTGTACGGCGTGCGGGCGTGCTCGGTGACGTGCTCCTTCACGTACTCCGCGAATTGGGCGTCGTCCCAGTCCCGCCGGCCGAAGCCGACCAGCGAGAACGCGGGCGGCAGCAGGCTGCGGTTGGCGAGGTCGTACATGGCGGGCAGCAGCTTCTTCTTGGCAAGATCGCCGGTCACGCCGAACAGCACGAGGGCCGACGGCGCCGCCACGCGGGTGAGCCGGCGGTCACGCGGATCCCGCAGGGGGTTGGAATTGGTGGTGTCGGGCACGGGGTTTCCTGTCCGTTCGCTGGTCGGTGGGGGCAGGATCAGAGCGCGGCGGCCACCTCGAGCAACTGGGCCACGCCCGCCGCGCGGTCCGTGAGGCGCAGCCGCAGCACGGGACGGTGGTGGTCCGTGAGCACCGCGGCGTCGCCGTCCGCCTGCGCGCCGATCAGCTCGCCGAACGTGAAGGGGATGCCGGGGATGTCCACGTCCGTGTCGGTGGCCGCCGTGATCTGCAGGTACACGCCCTGCGCGGGTCCGCCCTTATGGTACTGGCCCGTGGAGTGCAGGAACCGGGGGCCCCACCCGAAGGTCACGGGTCGCCCGGTGTGGCGGGCCAGCTGGTCGCGGACCGACTCGAGCCGGGACCACTCCAGGCGGTCGAAGTACGCCTGCACGCTGACGTAGCCGTCCTCCGGGAGCTGCGAGAGCAGGGCGGCCAGCGCCCGGGGCACCGTGGTGGCCCCGTCGAGCAGGGTCTCGTCGCCGCGGATCTCCACGGCACCGTCGGTGGCCGCGGCGGGGGAGGGCTCGGGCGAGGAGGCCAGCAGCTCGCGGGTGGCCGCCTTGGCGGACTCCACGTCCGGCTGGTTGTAGGGGTCGATGCCGAGCAGCCGCCCGGCCACCGCGATCGCCACCTCGAAGGCCAGCATGAGCCCGCTCAGGGACCCGGCCACGCGCATGCCGTCACCGGTCTCCACCTCCGCGGCGTCCTCGGCCACGAGCGAGACCACCAGGACGTCCCGGGCGTCCGAGGTCAGCTCGGGCGCGGACTCGTCCACCACCACGGGCAGCACTCCCGTGCCGGACTTGCCGGTGGACTCGGCGATCAGCTGCTCGGCCCAGTCCGCGAAGCCCACGAACGGAGCGCCCCGGTTCACGAGCACGATCTTGTCCCGCAGCGGTGCGGTGCCGCCGAGCGCCGCTCCGAGCTGCAGGCCGATGTTGTTCTCGTCGTCCTCGCGCAGCATCTCCGCGGCCTCCTCGGCGTCGTCGAGCAGGGCCGCGATGTCCACTCCGGCCAGACCCGACGGCACGAGCCCGAAAGCGGTCAGCGCGGAGAACCGCCCGCCCACGTTCGGATCCGCGTTGAAGGTCTTGCGGTAGCCGGCCTCCCGAGAGGCTTCGTCCATGGGGGAGCCGGGGTCCGTGACCACCACGATGCGCGACGGCGCGTCGATCCCTGCGCGCTCGAACGCCTCCAGGAACACGCGGCGCGCGGAATCCGTCTCCACGGTGGATCCGGACTTGGAGGAGACGATCAGCGCGGTGTGCTCGAGGTCCTGAAGCGCCTTGGTGACCATCTCGGGATCGGTGGAGTCCAGCACGAACAGCTCCACGCCGGCGCTGCGCGTGATGACCTCGGGGGCCAGCGAGGAACCGCCCATGCCGGCGAGGACGAAGCGGGTGACGCCCTCCCGGGCGAAGTCGTCCCGCAGCTGCATGATCTCGGGCACGAGCGGGCGGGACACGTTCGCGGCGTCGGTCCACCCGAGGCGGATCGCGGCTTCTTTCTCGGCCGCGGGCCCCCACAGGGTGGGATCCTGGTCGAAGAGCCCGGAGGCGAAGTTCTCGGCGACGAGACGGGGCACGTGCGAGTCGACGGCGTCGCGCGCGGATCCTGCTGCCTGCAATGACAATGAGCTCACGGGGAGCCTCCTCGGACTGGGTGGGGACATCGGTGCGGTGCGGCGGCGCCGGGTTCCGCGGTCGCAGGACCGCGGGGCCCGGTGCTGCGAGCCGGTCCCGCCACCGGGTGACGGGACCGGCGGCGGGTCAGCGGGCCTCGTCGAGCGCGGTGCGGACGGTGGTGAGCAGCTCGTCCCAGGACGCGTCGAACTTGTCGAGCCCCTCGGACTCGAGCGCCTCCACGACCTCCTGGTAGGAGACGCCCTGCTCGCCGATCGCGTTGAGGATCTCGGTGGACTCCTCGTAGGTCCCGGTGACGGTGTCCCCGGTGACCTCGGCGTGGTCGAACGTGGCGTCGAGGGTCTTCTCGGGCATGGTGTTGACCGTGTTGGGTGCCACCAGTTCGCTCACGTACAGCGTGTCCGGCAGGTTGGGGTCCTTCACACCGGTGGACGCCCACAGCGGACGCTGCGGGTTGGCACCGGCTGCGGCGAGCCGCTTCCAGCGCTCGGTGTCCAGCTGCTGCGCGTAGACCTGGTAGGCCAGGCGGGCATTGGCCAGACCGGCCTTGCCCTTCAGTGCCGCGGCCTCGTCGGTTCCCACGGCGTCCAGACGCTTGTCCATCTCGGTGTCCACGCGGGAGACGAAGAAGGAGGCCACCGAGTGGATGGTGGACAGGTCCTTCCCGTTCTCCAGGGCCCGCTCCAGGCCCTCCATGTAGGCGTTGATGACGCCGCGGTAGCGGTCCAGGGAGAAGATCAGCGTCACGTTCACCGAGATGCCCTCGGCGATCGTGGCCGCGATCGAGGGCAGGCCCTTCTCCGTGGCGGGGATCTTGATCAGGGCGTTCGGGCGGTCGATGGTCTGTGACAGCTTCTGCGCCATCGCGGAGGTCGCGTCCGCGTCCTGCGCGAGCCGCGGGTCCACCTCGATGGACACGCGGCCGTCCACGCCCTGGGTGGCCTCGGCAATGGGGGCGAAGAGGTCGCACGCGTCCCGGACGTCGTCCGTGGTGATGCGGAAGACGGCGTCGTCCACCGAGGTGCCCGCGGCGGCGAGCTCGGCCACCTGCTCGCGGTAGGACTCGCCGTCCGCGAGTGCCGCCGCGAAGATCGTGGGGTTGGTGGTCACGCCCACCACGTTCTTGGTGTCGATCAGTTCCTGCAGGTTGCCGCTCGTGAGCCGCTGGCGGGAGAGGTCGTCCAGCCAGATGGAGACGCCGGCGTCGGAGAGTTTCTGTGTGGGGGTGCTCATGTGTGGTTCCTCCGGTCGCAATGAAGTGCTGTGGTGCGTCGCGGGCGGGAACCCGGGGCTCCCGCCCGCGACGCCGGTTGGTGGCGGGTCTCAGCGCGCGGCGGCGATGGACTCCCGGGCGGCGTCCGCCACGGCCTCGACGGTGATGCCGAACTCGTGGTAGAGCGTCTCGTAGTCCGCGGACTCGCCGAAGTGCTCGAGAGACACGGCGCGGCCGGCGTCCCCCAGGAGGTCGTTCCACGACATCCGGATCCCGGCCTCCACGCTCACGCGGGCCCTGACGTCCGAGGGGATCACGGAGTTGCGGTAGTCCGCGTCCTGCGCGTCGAACCACTCGCGGCACGGCATGGAGACCACACGGGCCGCAACGCCCTGGGTCTTGAGCTGCTCGCGGGCCTGCAGGGCCAGCTGCACCTCGGAGCCGGTGCCGATCAGGATCACGTCCGGGGTGCCCGTGGTGTCCGCGAGGACGTAGCCGCCGCGCGCCACACCCTCGGCGGAGGCGAACTTCTCGCCCTCGGCGTCCGGGTGCAGGTCGGTGCGGGCGATCGTGGGCAGGTCCTGGCGCGTGAGCGCGATCCCGGCGGGGTGCTCGTGGTTCTCGAGGATGGTCCGCCAGGCCACGGAGGTCTCGTTCGCATCCGCGGGGCGGACGACGTCGAGCCCCGGGATCGCGCGCAGGGCCGAGAGCTGCTCCACGGGCTGGTGCGTGGGACCGTCCTCACCCAGGCCGATCGAGTCGTGGGTCCACACGTAGATGGACGGCACCTTCATGAGCGCGCCGAGGCGCACCGCGGGGCGCTGGTAGTCGGAGAAGATGAGGAACGTGCCCGAGTACGCGCGGGTCTGGCTGCTCATCACGATCCCGTTCACGATGGCCGCTGCAGCGTGCTCACGGATGCCGAAGTGCAGCACCCGGCCGTACGGGGAACCGGACCACTTGTCGGTGGAGCGGGCCGGCGGGATGAAGGACTTCGCACTGTCGATCGTGGTGTTGTTGGACCCGGCGAGGTCGCACGAACCGCCCCACAGCTCGGGGAACGTGTCCGCGATGGCGTTGATGACCTGGCCCGAGGCCTTGCGCGTGGCCATGGCCTTGCCCGCGGGGAACACGGGGAACGCGGCCTCGTAGTCCGCCGGCAGCTCCTGGTCCTTGATGCGGTCGTAGAGGGCGGCCTTCTCCGGGTTGGCACTACGCCACTCGTCGAAGGACTGCTCCCACTCGGCCCGCTCCCGCTTGCCGCGCTCGGCCACCTGGCGCACGTGGTCCAGGATCTCCGGCTCGATCTGGAAGGACTGCTCGGGGTCGAAGCCGAGGATCTGCTTGGTCGCCGCGACCTCGTCCGCACCGAGCGCCGAGCCGTGGATGCCGCCGGTGTTCTGCTTGTTGGGCGAGGGCCAGCCGATGATGGTGCTCAGGGCGATGAGCGAGGGCTTGTCGGTGACCGTGGTGGCCGCGACGACCGCGTCGTACAGCGCCTCGACGTCCTCCTTGTACTCACCGCCGTTGCGCCAGTCCACGCGGGCCGTGTGCCAGCCGTAGGCCTCGTAGCGGGCCAGGACGTCCTCGTTGAACGCCACGTTGGTGTCGTCCTCGATGGAGATCTTGTTGTCGTCGTAGATCACCACGAGGTTGCCCAGCTGCTGGGTCCCGGCCAGCGACGACGCCTCGGAGGTGATGCCCTCCTGGAGGTCGCCGTCGGAGGCGATCACGAACACGTGGTGGTCGAACGGTGACGAGCCCTCGGGCGCGTCCGCGTCGAAGAGCCCCCGGGTGTAGCGCTGGGCGTACGCGAAGCCCACGGCGGAGGCCAGACCCTGGCCGAGCGGGCCGGTGGTGATCTCCACGCCGGTGGTGTGGCGGTACTCGGGGTGCCCGGGCACCTTGGAGCCCCACGTGCGCAGCGACTCGAGATCGGACATCTCCAGTCCGTACCCGGAGAAGAACAGCTGCAGGTACAGGGTCAGGGAAGTGTGACCGGGGGAGAGGATGAACCGGTCACGGCCGGTCCAGCGGTCGTCGGAGGGGTCGTGCCGCATGACCTTCTGGAACAGCAGGTACGCCGCGGGGGCCAGGGACATGGCGGTTCCGGGGTGGCCGTTGCCCACCTTCTGCACGGCGTCCGCGGCGAGGACGCGCGCGGTGTCCACGGCGCGGGCGTCCTGCTCGGTCCAGTTCAACGGTTGATCAAGGTTCGGCACGGTGGCGAGCCCCTTTCCTGGGTGTGGGGTGTGCTGCTGCCGCGGGTCCGACGCCCGAGGGGTCCATGGGATCGCGCGCAGCACGGGTTCTGGGATCAACCTTAGTCCGGGTGGGCGGTGCGCGTCAGGGACGGGTGGGGAGAACTCCCGCTCCGACCTCGGCACAAGTTTCCGGCACCCCCGGGAGCGGCCCTCGGTGGCTATACTTGTGACTGGGTGTCGGTGCGTGCCCGCCGCGCTCCGCCCCGAACACTCCCGCCCCGGGCGGGCCACCCACGTTCTTTGGAGCTTTGATCCGTGAACCACCTCGACACCGCGACGCACCCGAATTCCTCGGGAACCCCTGCGCCGCACGGACACGGAGTGACCGGGGCCCGGATCGCGGAGGTTGCTCCGGTCGGGTACGAGGGTCGCATGACCGCGGGTCGTAAGCTCAGAGCGTACGTGGCCCTGACCAAGCCGCGCATCATCGAGCTCCTGCTGGTGGCAACCGTGCCCACCATGTTCTTCGCCCAGCGTGGCATCCCCGATTTCTGGCTCGTGCTCAACACCCTCGTGGGCGGCACGCTGGCCGCCGGGGCCGCCGGGGCGTTCAACTGCTACATCGACCGCAACGAGGACCGGCTCATGCGGCGCACCGCCAAGCGGCCGCTGGTGACCGGTGAGGTGGGGGACCGCGAGGCACTGGTCTTCGCGTGGGTGCTGTCGGCCGTCGCGGTGGCGTGGCTGAGCCTGGGCGTCAGTGTGCTGTGCGGCGTCCTCGGAGCCGTCGCGATCGCGCTGTACGCGGTGTTCTACTCGATCATCCTCAAGCGCCGCACCGCGCAGAACATCGTCTGGGGCGGGATCGCCGGCTGCATGCCCGTGCTCATCGGGTGGGCCGCGGTCCGGGGCACGCTCGAGTGGCCCGCTCTCGTGCTCTTCGCGTTCATCTTCCTGTGGACCCCGCCGCACTACTGGCCGCTGTCCATGAAGTACGCGGAGGACTACTCCCGCGCCGGTGTGCCCATGCTGGGCGCCGTGGACACCGCCCGGACCGTGGGCGCCCAGGTGGTGCTCTACGCGTGGGCCACCGTCATCTGCTCGCTGCTTCTCATCCCCGTGGGTGGCGCAGGCTGGGTGTACGGCGTGATCGCGCTGCTCTCGGGCGGCTGGTTCACGTACCACTGCCACAAGCTGCACGGTCTGGCCCGGGACGGCCGCCCCACTCTCAAACAGGCCATGTACGTCTTCCACGGTTCCATCGCCTACATCACCTTCGTGTTCGTGGGCGTGGCCCTGGATCCGTTCGTGGGCGGCCCGATCTTCTGACCCGGTGGGGTGCGCGCGGCACGGGACCTCGTCCCGTGGCTGTGGACCAGCGCCCGCGTCTGCCTCGTACGACACCGCGCGCGGCCGCTTTCAGACCTCATCCCACCCTCCCGCGATGTGCCGTTGTGGTTAGGGTCACCTAAACTGTTGCCATGCTGTCCATGACGTTCTCAGGTGTGATCGCCTATCCCGTGACCCCGCTGCTGCCCGGTGGCGGACTGGACGTGGAGTCCCTGGAACGCAGTGTGGCGCAGCTGGCCCGCAGCGGTGTGGACGGAATCGTGGTGCTCGGCACCTCGGGCCTCTTCGCCTACCTGGACGCGCAGGAACGCGCCGAGGTGGTGCGGACGGCCGTGCGAGCGGCGTCGGGGTCCGGGACACCCGTGGGCGCGGGAATCTCCGCTCTCACCACCCGGGAGGTCCTGCAGCACGCCTACTCCGCCGAGAACAGCGGTGCGGACGGGCTCGTGCTGAGCCCCATGAGCTACATCCCACTCGTATCGCAGGAGATAGCGGACCAGGTGGAGACCGTGGCCTCCGCGGTGTCCCTGCCCCTGTGTCTCTACAACAACCCGTCCACCACGGGCTTCACGTACCCCGTGGAGCTGGCGTCGGAGCTGTCGTGGCTGGACAACGTGGTGGCGTTCAAGGACACGGCGTCCTCCGGGCGGCTCTTCCACTCGCGGCAGCTGCTGTTCGCGCAGCAGTCCGAGCCGGGAACGGTCCACGGGGCGAGCCGCGACCAGCTCATCGTGGACGAGTACCCCACGGCCGCCTGGCACAGCGGGCTGGCCGCCCTGCTGGCACCGGAGTTCGTGGCCTTCCACCGGGCCGTGGCGGACGGCCGCGCGGAGGACGCCTCCGCATGGAGCGCCGCCCTGCGCCCGTTGCTGCAGCTCATGGGCCACGAACGGCCCCTGTCCGTGCTCTACGCACTCGCGGAGGTCTGTGGAGTGCGCACGAGCGCACCGCGCCGGCCGCTGCTCCCCATCCCGTCACGCGGCAAGCGCGCGCTGGCCGACGCCGTCGCGCAGCTGCGCGCGAGCGGCACGGAACTGCCGGGGCGCTGACGCGCGGGGTGGGGGTGCCGCGCCACGTCTCCAACCCTTGAGTGCCGTGACGAAAGCGATCGCGTGGCGGGCGCCGCTCCCGCGTGGCGCAGAAAAGGACGGGCGGCGGCGCTCCCGGACGGACGTCAGCGCACGGGCTGCGCGTCCCTCGGGGCCGCGGTCCGTGAGGGGCCGAGGTCCACGGGGGCCGCGTGCTCGTGGTGGTCCGCGGCGAGGTAGAAGCTTATGGACACCACCCGCGTGGCGGCCCAGATCAGTGCGGCGGAGAGCACCATGTGCAGGGACACCGCGGGCACGGGCACCTGGTGGAGGTACTGGTAGTACCCCACGGCACCCTGCGCGAGGATCACCACGGCCATGATGGCGTAGGCGTTGCGCAGCACCCGCGGCACGCCCTTGAGCGTGCACAGCACGATGCCCGTGACCACCGTGAAGGTGAGCAGGTACACGGGGACCGCATGGGCACGGGCGATGTCCACCGAGTTGAACGCGAGACGGGCGCTGTCCTGGTCCCCGGCGTGGGGTCCGGTGCCCGTGACGAGGGTGCCCAGGTACAGGATGACCGCGGTCAGCACCCCCGTGACGACGGCGAGGGTGCGCACCAGCCCCGCGCGGTCGTGCAGCTGACCCGGTCGCTGGTCGTGGGCCACGGCGGACAGCCCCTCGCGCCGCGTGTTGAGCACCAGCAGGGTGGAGAGAGAGATCATGATGGCCGAGAGGAAGTAGTGCATGCCCACCAGCAGGGGGTGCAGGTCCAGGTGCACCAGGACGCCGCCCACCACGGCCTGCACGGGGATGCCCAGCAGGAGGTAGAGGCCGAGCCGGAGCAGCTTGGGGTGCTCGTGCCGCAGCCGCAGGACGGACAGGAAGGTGAGGACGGCCACGACCGCCAGCACGAACGTGAGCAGCCGGTTGCCGAACTCGATGACGCCGTGCATGCCCATTTCCTGGGTGTTGGTCCAGGACTCCGCGGTGCAGCGGGGCCACGTGGGGCAGCCCAGGCCGGAACCGGTCAACCGCACGAGACCACCCGTGAAGACGAGCAGGGTGTTTGCCAGCAGGGAGGCCACCGCGAGGTTGCGCACCCAGGGGGTCACGGTGCGGGGCCGCCAGAAGGACTCGGTGGCGGTGAGGGGAGCGACTTCAGTCATGGCGGGGCATCCAGGGGCAGTCGGAACGGGTCGTCAGGACAAGTGTAGCGCCGCGGAGGCGCACCCCGCCGGGGAGTTCCGCGCCCGGACGGTGATCATACCCACTTGAACCAGCGCAGCGTCGCGGCCCAGCTGAGGACCGCCCACACCGCGAGGACCACGAGGGCGGGCGCGTCCACGGTGCCGTGCAGGAAGCACGCCCGCAGGGCCTCCCCGGCGGCGGAGGAGGGCAGCCAGGACACGAGCCACGAGAGCCACGCGGGCAGCGACGAGGCGGGGAAGATCACGCCGCCGCCGGCCGCGAGCGCCACCCACACCACGTTGAGCACCGCCAGGGTGGCCTCCGCGCGCAGTGTGCCGGCGATGAGCAGGCCCAGACCGGTGAACGTGAGCGCCACCAGGACGAGCAGGGGGATCGAGCCCAGGACGGCGGGCGCTGAGGGGTGCCACCCCAGCCACAGTGCCACGACTGCGACGATGAGGTACTGCACCGCCAGCACCGCCAGGATGGCGAGGAGCTTGCCCGCGATGAGCCCCGCGCGGCCCAGCGGCGTGGTGGAGAGGTACCGCAGCACGCCGTAGCGGCGGTCGAACCCGGTCTGGATGCCCTGACCGGAGAACGCGTTGGAGAGCACGCACAGCACGAGGATCCCCGGGACGGCCACGTCCGCGCGGGAGGCGCCGGCCGTCCGGAAGCCGTCCAGCAGGTCGGTCGCGGTCAGCGCCACGAGCGCGAGGACGGGCAGGATGACCAGCAGCAGCAGCTGCTCCCCGTTGCGCACCATGGTCATGGTCTCGAACCGCGCCTGTGCCAGCACGCGGCGGGTCAGGGGCGCCGCACGACGTGGCCGGGTGGGCCCGGGTGTCTCGGGGGTCGGGTTCGTGGCGGTCACGGGAGGTCCCTCCCGGAGACATCCAGGAAGACGTCCTCCAGTGATCGGGGTTGCACGCTCAGCGCCTCCGGCAGGGTCTCGTTGCGGGTGGCCCACGCCGTGATCTCACGGACGTGCCCGGCGTCCAGGGGTCCGGTGAGTGTCACGGTGCGGTCCTTGACGGTCCAGGCGATGTCGTGGAACCGGGGTGTGCGCCACGGTGGGTCGGCACGCAGTGCGGCGGCGTGCTCGGGGGCCAGGGTCACGGTCATGACGAGGGGCGCGTCCCGCTGCGCGCTCACCAGCTCGGCCACCGTGCCCTGCGCGGCCACGGTGCCGCGGTCGAGGATGTAGACGTAGTCGGCCAGCCGGGCGGCGTCGTCCATGAGGTGCGTGGTGAGGATGATGCACGTGCCCCGGTCCCGCAGCCGCTGCACCAGTTCGAAGACGAGGTGGCGTGAGCGCGGGTCCAGACCGGCCGAGGGCTCGTCCAGGAAGAGCACCTCGGGGCGGCCCACGAGAGCGGCGGCCAGGGCCACGCGCTGCTTCTGCCCGCCGGACAGCCTCCGCACCGGGGTGTGGGCGAAGGACCCGATGCCCAGCACGTCCATGAGCTCCGGCGCGGGCACCGGGTCCGCGTAGAGCCGGCTCACGTGGCGCAGCAGCTCACCGGGACGCACCGCCTGGGGGAGTCCGCCGTCCTGCAGCATCACGCCCACCCGCGCCCGTAGGTCGGGAGCGGCGCGCCAGGGATCGGCGCCCAGCAGCCGCACGGAGCCCGCGGTGGGCTGCTGCAGCCCCTGGGCGCACTGCAGCGTGGTGGACTTGCCGGCGCCGTTGGCCCCCAGCAGCGCGGTGATCCGCCCGGCGTGCGCCGCCATGCTCAGTCCGCGGACCGCGTGGACGGGCTCGCCGCGCCCCTCGAAGGTCTTGACGAGATCGGAGATGCGCAGTGCCGCGGTGCCCGCGTCGGGCGGGGCGGCGGGGCGTGTGGTGTGTTCGGGCTGCGTCGGCACCCCGACAGTCTAGAACGCGCCGCCGGCGCACGCGGTGCCACGGCGCACACCTGTCAGCCGGCTCCCAGGGGAGGGTGTGGGGGCCGTGCGGCCCGGCGTCCCCGTTCCCCGGAACCCGGGGGAGGATCGGCACCGGGGGTCGTTTGGCCGGGAATGGATTACCACATACCCTCGTTATGTAATGCGTGCCCTCCCGAGGCCGATCGCCACGGGGAACACCGTGCGCGGGACCACCGGAACCGCGTGCGAGAACCACACGCACTCTCCTCCGAAGGATGTTGCACTGAGCATGAGTTCACCTGCCACGGACCGCACCAGCGCGGTCCGCACGGACCAGGATGACACCACCCGCTCGCGGGTGCTCTCGCTGGTGCTCGCCCACGGCCCGATCTCCGCGGCCCAGATCGCGAAGGACCTGGGCCTGACGCCCGCCGCCGTCCGCCGCCACCTGGACGCCCTGGAGGCGGAGCAGATCGTCGAGGTCTCGATGGTCCGCAGCGCCCCCTCGGGTGCCGGCCGACCGGCCCGTCGGTACGTGGTGGCACCGGGCGGCCACGAGCAGCTGGGCCACGACTACCTCGGTCTCGCGCAGCGCGCCCTCGAGACCATGCAGCGCGTGGGTGGCGAGGACCTCGTCAGCGCGTTCGTCGCGGACGAGATCGGCAGGCTGCGCGAACGCTACCGCCCGCAGGTCGAGGCGGCCGGGCCCGACGTCGACGACCGCCTGAACGCCCTCACCGCGGCCATGAGCCGCGACGGCTTCGTGGCGTCCCACACCACCGTGACGCCGCGGGGCCCCAAGGGCGTGACCCTGCGCTCCGCGCAGCTGTGCCAGGGGCACTGCCCCATCCAGGAGATCGCGAACGAGCACCCCGAGTTCTGCGAGCAGGAGACCGCGCTGATCTCCGAGCTGCTGGACGTGGATGTCCGCAGGCTGTCAACCATGGCGGCCGGCGCCCACGTCTGCACCACACACGTCCCGCTGCAGCTACGCACGGCGGGCTCCACACACTCCACCAACCACACAACCGCACGACAGGGAGGGTTGTCATGACCGAGCGCATCGTGCCCGCGGACACCGCGGGCAGCATGACAGGTGACACCACGATTTCCGAGATCCTGGAGATGAACCCGGAGCTCGAGGGGATCGGCCAGTACCAGTACGGCTGGTCCGACAAGAACGACGCCGGTGCGTCCGCGCGCCGCGGCGTGAACGAGGAAGTGGTCCGGGACATCTCGGTCAAGAAGAGCGAGCCGGACTGGATGACGCAGCTGCGTCTGAAGGGCCTGAAGTTCTTCGACCGCAAGCCCATGCCCACGTGGGGCGCGGACCTGTCCGGGATCGACTTCGACAACATCAAGTACTTCGTGCGCTCCACCGAGCAGCAGGCCGGCTCCTGGGAGGAGCTGCCGGAGGACATCCGCAACACGTACGAGAAGCTGGGCATCCCCGAGGCCGAGCGCAACCGTCTGGTGGCCGGCGTGGCCGCGCAGTACGAGTCCGAGGTGGTCTACCACCAGCTCCGCGAGGACCTCGAGGCCCAGGGCGTGATCTTCATGGACACGGACACCGCCCTGAAGGAGCACCCCGAGTTCTTCGAGGAGTACTTCGGCACCGTGATCCCCGTGGGCGACAACAAGTTCGCCGCGCTGAACACGGCCGTGTGGTCCGGCGGCTCGTTCGTGTACGTCCCCAAGGGCGTGCACGTGGACATCCCGCTGCAGGCGTACTTCCGCATCAACACCGAGAACATGGGTCAGTTCGAGCGCACCCTGATCATCGCGGACGAGGACTCCTACGTCCACTACATCGAGGGCTGCACCGCGCCGATCTACAAGACGGACTCGCTGCACTCCGCCGTGGTGGAGATCATCTGCAAGAAGAACGCCCGCGTGCGCTACACGACCATCCAGAACTGGTCCAACAACGTGTACAACCTGGTGACCAAGCGCGCCATCGCCCACGAGGGCGCCACCATGGAGTGGGTGGACGGCAACATCGGCTCCAAGGTCACCCAGAAGTACCCGGCGGTCTACATGACCGGCGAGCACGCCCGCGGCGAGACGCTGTCCATCGCGTTCGCGGGTGAGGGCCAGCATCAGGACACCGGTTCCAAGATGGTGCACATCGCCCCGAACACGTCCTCCTCGATCGTCTCCAAGTCCGTGGCACGCAACGGCGGGCGCTCCGCCTACCGCGGCCTGGTGCAGGTCCGTGAGGGCGCCACCCACTCCAAGTCCAACGTGGTGTGCGACGCCCTGCTGGTGGACACCGTCTCCCGCTCGGACACGTACCCGTACGTGGACATCCGCGAGGACGACGTCACCATGGGTCACGAGGCCACCGTCTCGCGCGTGTCCGAGGAGCAGCTGTTCTACCTGATGCAGCGCGGCATGCCGGAGGAGGAGGCCATGGCGATGATCGTGCGCGGCTTCGTGGAGCCGATCGCCCGTGAGCTGCCCATGGAGTACGCCCTGGAGCTGAACCGTCTCATCGAACTGCAAATGGAAGGATCCGTTGGCTGATATGTCCACCACCGATCAGACCGCCCGTGACACACAGGACGCCGACGAGCAGGTGAACGGGGTGCCCACCGGTGAGGACCGCGTGGCCATCCCGGGCATGAGCCAGGAGGGTGAGACCCTCCAGGAGGGTCGCAACCAGGCCGGTGAGCCCGAGATCCGGCACACCGAGCACGGTGACGTCTCCGGTGTGCCCGACTCCTCCCGCGCCGGGCGCTTCACGTCCTACGACGTGGCGGACTTCCCGCCGCTGAGCCCCAAGCTGGAGGACTGGCGCTTCACGCCCGTCAAGCGGCTTCGCGGGCTCGATGACGCCGCGCTGCAGGGCCCCGCGCCCGCCGTCTCCGTCTCCGGTGACGACGCCGTGGAGGTCACCTCCGTGGGCCGCGACGACTCCCGCGTGGGCTCGGCCGGCATCCCCGAGGACCGGGTCTCCGCCAACGCGTGGTCCGCGTTCCGCGAGGCCACCGTGATTTCGATCCCGCGCGACGCCCAGGTGGCCGAGCCCGTGATCGTGACCTTCACGGGGGAGTCGGAGGAGCCCGCGGCCCAGCACGTGGTGGTGGACGCCGGGACCAACTCCAAGGCGCTCGTGGTGCTGCGCCACGTGGGCACCGCCGTGCTCTCCCAGAACGTGGAGTTCTCGGTGGGCGACGGCGCGAACCTCACCGTGGTCTCGCTGCAGGAGTGGACCGACGACTCCGTGCATGCCTCCTCCCAGCAGGCCAAGCTGGGCCGCGACGCCACGTTCAAGCACGTGCTCGTGAGCCTGGGCGGGGACCTGGTGCGCGTGACCCCGTCCACCCGCTTCACCGCTCCCGGCGGTGACGTGGCGATGTACGGTCTCACGTTCGTGGACGACGGCCAGCACCTGGAGTCCCGGCTGTTTGTGGACCACTCCGTGCCGCGCTGCCGGTCCCGCGTGAACTACAAGTCCGCGCTGCAGGGCGAGAACGCCCACGGTGTGTGGGTGGGCGACGTCCTGATCCGCGCCGAGGCCGAGGGCACGGACACGTACGAGCTCAACCGGAACCTGATCCTCAACGACGGTCCGCGCATGGACTCCGTGCCGAACCTCGAGATCGAGACCGGCCTGATCGCCGGTGCCGGTCACGCCTCCACCACGGGCCAGCTGGACGACGAGCACCTGTACTACCTGATGTCGCGCGGCATCCCGGAGGACCAGGCCCGCCGCCTGGTGGTCCGCGGGTTCCTGTTCGAGATCATCCAGCAGGTGGGCGTCGAGGCCCTCGAGGAGCAGCTGCGCGCGTCCCTGGAGGACGAGCTCGCCCGCACCGAGAACTGAGCCGGCCGAGCGCCGTCGCCCCACCCGAGAATTCCGCACCGCGCCCCAGAGCGGGCCGGTGCCCACGAGACCCAAGGAGAAACACTTCATGTCAACTCTGGAGATCAAGGACCTCCACGCGTCCGTCATCCTGGACGACGAGTCCACCAAGCCCATCCTCAAGGGCGTGGACCTGACCATCAACTCCGGTGAGGTGCACGCGATCATGGGCCCCAACGGCTCGGGCAAGTCCACGCTGGCCTCCACGATCGCAGGTCACCCCAAGTACCAGGTGGACTCCGGCTCCGTGACCCTGGACGGTCAGGACGTCCTGGCCATGTCCGTGGACGAGCGCGCCCGCGCCGGCCTCTTCCTGGCGATGCAGTACCCGGTGGAGATCCCCGGAGTGACCACCTCCAACTTCCTGCGCTCCGCCAAGACCGCGATCGACGGCGAGGCGCCCTCCCTGCGCACGTGGACCAAGGACGTCCGCTCCGCCATGGACAAGCTCAAGATCGACAACGACATGCTCCAGCGCAACGTCAACGAGGGCTTCTCCGGTGGTGAGAAGAAGCGCCACGAGATCCTGCAGCTCGAGATGCTCAAGCCGAAGATCGCGCTGCTGGACGAGACGGACTCCGGTCTGGACGTGGACGCCCTGAAGATCGTCTCCGAGGGTGTGAACCGTGCCCTGCAGGAGGACAACACGGGCATCATGCTGATCACCCACTACACGCGCATCCTGCGCTACATCACGCCGCAGTTCGTGCACGTGTTCTCGGACGGCCGCGTGGTGGACCAGGGTGGTTCGGAGCTGGCGGACCGCCTGGAGGACGAGGGCTACGACCGCTACGTCCGGGCCGCCGCCAAGTGACCCGTTCCGCACACCATCTCTGAGGAGGTCGCCATGAGCGATTCCACCGGCACCGCCGCGGCGCAGACCAGCGGTCCCAAGGGCCAGGCCTCGGTCGAGGAGGTCACGGATCTGCTGAAGAACGTGATCGACCCCGAGCTCGGCGTGAACATCGTGGACCTGGGGCTGCTCTACGGCCTGGAGTACCAGGAGGAC
Source organism: Kocuria tytonis (assembly GCF_003226895.2). Classification (GTDB taxonomy): domain Bacteria; phylum Actinomycetota; class Actinomycetes; order Actinomycetales; family Micrococcaceae; genus Kocuria; species Kocuria tytonis. Next base: position 410,187 of record NZ_PNJG02000001.1, on the reverse strand, counting down.
GCATCCCTGCGCCTGGACATGACGCTCACCACGGCGGCGTGCCCGCTGCAGGACGTCATCGAGGAGCAGGTGGCCCAGAACCTGGCGCCCGCCGTGGACGAGTGGTTCGTGAACTGGATCTGGATGCCCCCGTGGGGTCCGGAGCGGATCACGGAGGACGGCCGGGACCAGATGCGGGCCCTGGGCTTCAACATCTGACGGTTCGTTCCCGCACCGGCTGAACGGCACGGCACCGACCCCCGCGGTCGGTGCCGTGCCGTTTCCCGTCCCCGCGCGGGACACGACGGCGCGTTGCCGGAACCGCGCCCCCGGTGGTCGGCCCGGACGCCGCCCCCGGGTGCCGCCGCGCGGCCTCGCGCCGCCACGCGCGGGCCCGTGGTAGTTTGCCCCCACGCCGACACCGGGAGGACCCATGAAACGCCATCTGCCGCAACTGTCCGAACTCCGACCGCTGATGCAGTTCGGGTCCTTCAACCCGGACCGCCGCGCGGCGCGCCTGGCCAGGGCCGCGGACGTCGAGGCGCTGCGGCGGATCGCGCGGCGTCGCACACCCCGCCCCGCGTTCGACTACGTGGACGGCGCCGCGGGGCTGGAGCTGACGTACCGGCGCAGCCGGGAGGCCTTCGAGTCCGTGGAGCTGCTGCCCCGGATCCTGCACGGCACGGACACCGCGGACCTGGGCACGGAGATCGCCGGTGTCCGCAGCGCCCTGCCCTTCGGCATCGCCCCCACGGGCTTCACGCGGTTCATGCACTCGGAGGGTGAGATCGGGGGAGTGCGCGCCGCCGAGCGCGCGGGAATCCCGTTCTCGCTGTCCACCATGGGCACCCGGTCCATCGAGGAGGTCCGCGACGCCGCACCGGGCGCCACTCGCTGGTTTCAGCTCTACCTCTGGCGCGAGCACGCGGCCTCCCTGGACCTGCTGCAGCGGGCGAGGGCCGCGGGGATGACCACGCTGCTGGTCACCGTGGACACCCCCGTTCCCGGGCAGCGGCTGCGCGACACGCGCAACGGCATGACCATCCCGCCGCGGCTCACGCTCAGGACCGTGCTGGACGCGTCCTACCGGCCCGAGTGGTGGTTCAACTTCCTGACCACGGACTCGTTGAAGTTCGCGTCCCTCTCGGACACCTCCGGCTCCCTGCCGAATCTGATCTCCACCATGTTCGACCCGGGGCTGAACCTGGACCACCTGGCGTGGATCCGGGAGAACTGGGACGGGCAGCTGTTCGTGAAGGGCGTGCTCACGCGCGACGACGCCCGCCGGGCGATGAGCGTGGGCGCGGACGGCCTGGTGGTCTCGAACCACGGCGGCCGACAGCTGGACCGGGCGCCAGTCTCACTGTCGGCGCTGCCCGAGATCCGGGACGAGGTGGGTCCGGACGTGCCCCTGATCCTGGACTCCGGGATCATGTCCGGCACGGACGTGGTGGCCGCGCTGTGCGCCGGCGCGGACTTCACGCTGATCGGACGTGCCTACCTGTACGGGCTCATGGCCGGAGGGGAGGAGGGCGTCACGCGGGTGATCGAGCTGCTGGAGGCGCAGATCCGCACCACCATGCTGCTCATGGGGGCCGGGTCCGTGGCGGATCTGGGTCCCCACGCGATGCACGCCCCGTGGCTGCCCCGGCCGCAGAGCGCACGGCTCGGTTAGCGCACCACGGGTAGCGGACCGCTGGCGGCATCGACCCCCCCCGGCCCGCGCCGACCGCGGACCACGGTGCCCACCCCGGGCGGCCGCCCGGGGACGATCTCCGCCGCGCCCGGTGCCCACCGGGCGTGGCGGACGTGTGACGGCGGGTCCCGGATGGTGGCGGGTCTCGGACTACCGCAGCGCCGCGGGGCGGTCCAGGTTGGAGGCGCCGAACGTGTTGCACGCCCGGATGTCGCCGGTCTGGTACCCGGTGAGGAACCACGCCTGGCGCTGCGCGGACGTGCCGTGCGTGAAGGACTCCGGGTTGGCGCGGCCCCGTGTGGACTCCTGGATCCGGTCGTCGCCGATCGCACCGGCGGCCTCGATGGCGTCGGAGAGCTGCACCCGGGTGATGGGCTGTAGCTGCACCGCCCCGCCGGACTCCGTGGCGTGGTGGGCCCACATGCCCGCGTAGCAGTCCGCCTGCAGCTCGGTGCGCACCGCGCCGGACGTGGCCCCGTGGGGGTCCTGCTGGGCGCGGCCCAGGGTGCCCTGGAGGTCCTGCACGTGGTGGCCCACCTCGTGCGCCATCACGTACTCCTGTGCCAGGGCGTCGGCGTCCGCGCCGAACTGGCTGCGCATCTCGTCGAAGAACCCGGTGTCCAGGTACACCGTGGAGTCCGGCGGGCAGTAGAACGGCCCAGTGGCCGAGGACGCCTGGCCGCACGAGGTGTTGTCCGTGCCGGTGAACAGCTTGACCTCCGGCAGGGTGTACTTGGCACCCGCGACCTCCGGGTAGTACCCACCCCAGAACTGGTCCAGGGACTGCACCGTGGCCACCATGCGGCACTTCGGGTCCGAGTTCGCGTCCGCCCCGGTGCGGCAGCGGTCCGCCAGCCCGGAGTCCACCTGCTGCGTGGTGTCCGTCTGCTGCTGGGACCCGCCGGTCACGGCGTCGATACCGTCCTGCCCGAAGAACAGTCCCGCGAGCAGCAGGATGACGACGCCGCCCAGCCCGCCACCCACGGCGATGCCCCGGCCGCCACCGCCTCCCGAACCGACCCGCCCGGCGTCCAGCTGTGAGTTGTCGTTGAAGCTCATGGAGGAAGCATAGGGCCCCCGGGGGTACCGGGTGTCTCGGGCGTGGGTGCGCGGGCCCGAGGCGCGGCGGAGGGACGCTACTCCAGCCCGCGGGCGGCGAGCGCCTCCCCGGTGCGGTGGGCGTAGTCCACGGTGGCGATCACCGCGGGGGTCACCAGCTGTGCGGGGCGCGGGCGCACGGTGCGGGCGGCGGCGGCGTCGCGCAGGGAGGACAGCACGCCGAACAGCCACGGGACGGAGCGGATCATGAGTGACACCGCCAGTCCGACGCGCTCCGGGTCCACGCCCACGACCCGCAGCGGGGCGCACAGCCACACGAGTCCGTCGATGAGCCGGGGCAGGGCGGTGGTGCTCAGCAGCAGCCGGGTCAGCGCCACCACCGCCAGCAGGGACAGCACCACGTCCGCGGCGCGCGCCGGGCCCGTGGCCACCAGGTGGTAGCCGGCCAGCAGCAGCACGAGGAACCGCAGGGGACGCAGTGCGGACGCCCAGCGGCGCAGTCCCAGGCCGCAGGCCAGGGAGACCACGGCGGTGGCACCGAGCACCGCGAGGGACACGGGCCAGGTGCGCAGCGTCATGACGGTGAGGCAGACCCCCAGCACGAGCACGGCCTTGAGCCACAGGCGACAGCGGTGCAGCGGCGAGGTGCCCGGGACGTAGGTGCCCAGCAGGTCGTCGCGGCGGGTCGGTGACGTGCGGCGCAGCCGGGTGCGCGAGCCGACCCCGGGGCCCCGGGCACCCGAGACCGGTTCGTGGCGGACGGGCACACCGTCACTCATGGGCCCGGGTCCCTGCACGTGCCCGGCTCCGCTCACGCGTGCTGCTCCGGGAAGCCGTGGGCGCACCAGTCCCGGTAGCGGGGAATCACGTCCTCCGGGGGGCCCTGCGCGATGATCCGGGACTCGTGGACCACGGCGACGTGCTGGGCGGTGGCCGCAAGGTCGAGGTCGTGGGTGCTGATGAGCTGCTGCTGCGGCAGTGCGTCCAGCAGCTCACGCAGCCGCAGTCGGTTGCGCAGGTCCAGGAGGGTGGTGGGCTCGTCCAGGACGAGCACCGTGGGCTCCACGGCCAGCACGGCGGCCAGTGCCACCAGCTGCCGCTCACCACCGGAGAGGTCGAAGACGCTGTGGTGGGCCCGCTCCTGCAGTCCCAGGCGGCGCAACCACCCCATGGCCCGCTCCGTGCGCTGCGCACGGTCTCGGATGCGGCCCCGCAGGGAGAGCTCGATGTCCTCGAGCGGCGTGGGCATCAGGATCTGGGACGCGGGATCCGTGAACACGAAGCCCACCCGCGCCCGGGCGTCGCGGGGGAAGGCCACGGGGTCCACGCTGCCCGTGCGCACCACCCCGGACACGGGGGTGACCAGGGCGTTGAACAGGCGCAGCAGGGTGGACTTGCCGGAACCGTTGAGCCCGATCACCGCGGTGCGCGGGGCGGTGAACTCGCAGCTCACGCGGTCCAGGACCGTCACCGGCCCGAGGGGACCCGCCACGGCCACCGTCACGTCCGCGCAGTACAGGGACTCACCGGGTCCGGGACTCGGCACACCGGGCACTCAGAGGACCGCCCCGGCCATGCGCGGGAACGCACGGTGCACGGCCACGGCGATCAGCGCCGCCACGAGGGCCTTGATCAGGTCGCCGGGGACGAACGCCAGATCCGTGAGCAGAGCGGCACCCGGCGCCAGACCGGCGTTGACCATCATGCCCGCGATGCCCACCACGTGGGAGAGGAGCAGACCGGCCAGACCGGCGAGGAAGAGCTTCACGGCGAGACCACCGCTGCGTTCCGGGACGGCGGCGGAGGATCCCCCGCGGCGTCGGACGCGCTCGGTCCGCACGCTGCGGTGCGCGAGCCAGCCCACCAGGGCCGCGGCGAACGGGAAGGACAGCAGGTAGCCCGCAGACGGCCCGGCGAGCACCGCGGGTCCGCCCGTGAAGCCCGCGAACACCGGAACGCCCAGCAGCCCCACGACCACGTACAGCAGCAGCGCCAGGAACGCCCGCCAGCCGCCCAGGACCATGCCCGTCAGGAACACGGCGAGGGTCTGCAGCGTGATGGGCACACCGAGCGGACCCACCGGGACGGCCGGCGCCAGGGCCAGCACACAGGTCAGGGCGGCGAACACGGCGATGTTGGCGAGGTCGAACGAGGACACGGAGCGGGAGGTGCGAGCGGGTGCTGTCATGGGCTGCAGTCTAGTGGCCGGTGCGCGCCGCCCCGGCGCGGCCGGGATGCGGGCCGGCGGATTTGCGCGGGCGGATAAGATGGAGCGGTTGCCCGCACCCGCGCGGCCACCGCTCGTCCCGCGAGCGCGGCGGCGTCGTCCGCGCGCCGGACCGCTGCCGGGACGATGGCCGTGGCCCGCGCCGCGGACCCGCACCCGTCTGATCCTCCCCACGAAAGGCCTTGCACCGTTGATCACCGTCACGGACCTCGAACTGCGCGCCGGAGCGCGTCTTCTCATGGACGAGGTGAACTTCCGGGTGGACAAGGGCGACAAGGTGGGCCTGGTGGGCCGCAACGGCGCCGGCAAGACCACCATGACCAAGGTGCTCGCGGGGCTCACGCTGCCCGCGGCGGGTGAGGTCACGCGCTCGGGAACCATCGGCTACCTCCCGCAGGATCCCAAGGTGGACGACATGAACCAGCTGGCCCGGGACCGGATCCTCTCCGCCCGCAACCTGGCCGGGGTGATCAGCAAGCTCCGCCGCACCGAGGAGGAGATGGCCTCGGAGGACGACGCCGTCCGCGCCAAGGCCATGCGCCGCTACGACCGGCTGGAGTCCGAGTTCCTGGCCGGTGGCGGCTACGCCGCCGAGTCCGAGGCCGCGACGATCACCAACAACCTCAACCTCCCGCCGCGCGTGCTGGAGCAGCCGCTGCACACCCTCTCCGGTGGTCAGCGCCGCCGCGTGGAGCTGGCACGGATCCTCTTCGCGGACGCGGACACCATGCTCCTGGACGAGCCCACCAACCACCTGGACCACGACTCGATCGTGTGGCTGCGCGAGTTCCTGCGCGGCTTCCAGGGCGGGCTGCTGATGATCTCCCACGACGTGGAGCTCATGGAGATGGTGGTCAACAAGGTGCTGTACCTGGACGCCAACCGCTGCGTGGTGGACGTCTACAACATGACGTGGAAGAACTACATCCAGCAGCGCGAGCAGGACCAGGCGCGCCGCAAGCGGGAACGCGCCAACGCCGAGAAGAAGGCCGGCGTGCTCATGGACCAGGCCAACAAGATGCGCGCCAAGGCCACCAAGGCCGTGGCCGCCCAGCAGATGATCCGCCGCGCGGAGCGCCTGATGGCGGGCATCGAGGGCGAGCGCGTGCAGGACAAGGTGGCGGCCATCCGCTTCCCCAAGCCCGCGGACTGCGGCAAGACGCCGCTCACCGCCAAGGGCCTGTCCAAGTCCTACGGCTCCCTGGAGATCTTCACGGACGTGGACCTCGCGATCGACCGCGGCTCCCGCGTGGTGGTGCTGGGGCTCAACGGCGCCGGCAAGACCACGCTGCTGCGCATGCTCGCGGGCCAGGCGGAGCCGGACACCGGTGAGGTGCTCGCGGGTCACGGGCTGAAGCTGGGCTACTTCGCGCAGGAGCACGACACCCTGGACACCGAGCGCACCGTCCTGGAGAACATGAAGTCCGCCGCTCCCGAGCTCGTGGACACCCAGGTGCGCACCATCCTCGGCTCGTTCCTGTTCCAGGGCGACGACGTGGACAAGCCCGCCGCCGTGCTCTCCGGTGGCGAGAAGACGCGACTGGCGCTGGCCACCCTCGTGGCGTCGTCGGCCAACGTGCTGCTGCTGGACGAGCCCACCAACAACCTGGACCCGGCCTCCCGCCGCGAGATCCTCAACGCGCTGCGCACGTACGAGGGCGCCGTGGTGCTCGTCTCCCACGACGAGGGCGCGGTGGAGGCACTCGAGCCCGAGCGCGTGGTCATGCTCCCGGACGGTGTGGAGGACCTGTGGAGCCAGGAGTACCAGGACCTGATCAGCCTCGCCTGACGCGGGCGCACGACGCCGCCGGGTGACTGACCTCCCGTGCGCCGGCTCGCGCGGCCCCGCCGTGCGTCTCGACCGCTGCAGCACGGGCGACCGCCACTCGCCGGGCGAGCGGGTGCGGGCGGGGCCCTCAGTCCTCGAACAGGATGACCTGGCGCACGGCACGGCCGTCCGCGAGCCGGTCGAAGCTCTCGTTGATCTCGGACAGGGACACCCGCTCGGAGATCAGCTCCGCGATGGGAAGCTTCCCCTCCCGCCACAGCTGCAGGTACACGGGGATGTCTCGCGCGGGCACGGCGGAGCCCAGGTAGGAGCCCACGATCGTGCGGGCCTCCGCCGTGAGTCCCAGGGGCGCGATGGTGGAGCGCGCCTCGGGGGAGGGCAGGCCCACCGTGACCGTGGTGCCACCGGGCGCGGTGGCCGCGACCGCCGTCTCGAACGCCTTCGGGTGACCCGCGGCCTCGATCACCACGGCCGCCCTCACCCCGTTCTCCGCGAGTTCCTCGGGGGTGTAGACCTGCGCGGCCCCGAGCTCCGTGGCGCGGGTCAGTTTCTCGGGATTGGCGTCCACTCCGATGACCGGCCCCTTCTCGAGGGACAGCGCGGTCAGCAGGGCCGCCATGCCCACACCGCCCAGGCCCACGACCAGCACCGTGTCCCCGTCCGCGGGGCGCCCGGCGTTGATCACCGCGCCGCCACCCGTGAGCACCGCGCACCCCACCACGGCCGCGATCTCCGGGGGGACGTCCGCACCCACGGGCACCACGGACTGCCGGTTCACCACCGCGTGGGAGGCGAAACCCGAGACGCCCACGTGGTGGTGGACGTCCTGCCCGCCGCGGTGCAGCCGCAGGGTGGAACCGGGCAGCAGGCCCGCGTTGTTGGTCTCGGTGCCCGGGGCGCACGGCAGCTTGCCGTCCGTGGCGCAGTTCTCGCACTGCTCGCAGCGGGGCAGGAACACGGTGGTCACCTGGTCGCCGGGGGCCACGTCCGTGACGCCCTCGCCCACCTGCTCCACGATCCCCGAGGCCTCGTGGCCCAGCACCATGGGCATGGGACGCGGCCGGTTGCCGTCCACCACCGAGAGGTCCGAGTGGCAGACACCGGCCGCCCGCACCCGGATCAGCAGTTCGCCCGGTCCGGGACCGGCGAGCTCGAGCTCCTGGACGGACAGCGGGCGGGATTCGGCGTACGGCCGGGGCAGGCCGATCTCGTCGAGTACGGCGGCGGTGATCTTCACGGCGACTCCTTCGTCACGGGTGCGGGCCGGTGCGGCCCGGGTCACGATCGGTGCTGGGCCTCGAGGGCGTCCAGCAGGGCGTCCTCCTCGTCCTCGTTGCTCGGCGCGGAGGAGGCCCGCGTGCGCTTGGGGCGGTAGAGGGACTTCAGGTGCGCGGGCATGTCGTCGGCCATCTGCAGCTGGCGGATCACGAGGGACTCGTCCATGTCCCCGATGTAGTTGCCCTCGGCGTCGTAGTAGCGCGCGAGCCGGCGCTCCACCTCCGCGGCGTAGGCGCGGTCCCACTCCTCGTTCTTCACGTGCTGACGAGCGGAGTAGGCGTAGGCCACGAACACCAGCACCGCGAAGGCGTACCACTGCATGGAGTAGGACAGGTGCGGGCCGTACGCCACCTCGGGCCGTTCACCGGCCTGCGGGGTGCTCGCGGCGGCGGGGTCCTCGGACAACAGTTCGCCGTAGCCCCCCGTGGCCAGCTGCTCCCCCCACCGGTCCGTGAGGGCCGGCAGGTCGATCGACGCCGCCTGCCCCTCGGGGGCGCCGCGGTCCACGATGCCCTCGGAGGGCTTCAGCCGCGCGGTCACGGTCACCGTTCCCGCGGGTGGCGCGGGGACCTCGGAGGGCATCCCGTTGGCGGAGTTGTCCGTGGGGATCCAGCCGCGGTCCACGGCCACCACCGTGCCGTCGTTCGTGCGCAGCGGCACCAGGACGTCGTAGCCCACCCGGCCGTCGTGCGGGCGGTTGCGGATCAGCACCGTGTCCTCGGGCATGTACGTTCCCCGCAGCTCCACGGGGTGCCAGGTCCTGGCGTCGTCGTAGTGCTCGAACAGCGGCAGGCCCTCGGACTCCCGGTAGGCGGGGGCGTCGTAGTTGCCGGTGATCTTGGCGTTCTCCGCCACCAGGTGGTCGTTGCGGGACATCTGCCACTGCGCGAGGTAGAGGCACACCACGGCCGCGGCGCAGGCCAGCAGGAACCAGCCGATCCACGCGGGGGAGCCCAGGAACCTGTACTTCTTCATCGCGGCCACCGTTCCGTCCCCGCGGGACCGACGCCGCCCGCGGCGCCGCTCGCGCCGGGCGCGTCGCCGGTTCCGTGGGGCGCGGCATCGCACGAGCCCCGTGAGGTGTCGTCGGGTGTTCCGAGGGTCGCGGCGTGTGCGACGGCGTCGGGCACGGGTGTTGCCCCGCCGGAGGTGTCCTTCCGCGCGGGCATGTCCCGGAACCGGTCCACGGACTTCAGGAACCCGCGCTGGCCCAGGAAGTCCGCGAGGTGCTCCCGGTGCTCGTCGCACGCGAGCCACGTCTTGCGGCGTGCGGGGGTGTGGATCCGGGGGTTGTTCCACGCGAGGCTCCACCGCGCGGGAGCGCGGCAGCCGCGTCGGGAGCACACCGCGGGCGGTGCGGTGCCCGCGTCGGGGGAGGCGGCGGCGTCGGCGGAGTGCGGGGGACCCTGGGGGTCCAGTGAGCCGAGCAGATCGAATTCCACCGTGTGATGTTCCTCCCGGGATTGTGCGGTGAGCTCTGGGGGTGCGGGGTGTGGTGCCGTGCTAGTTCCGGCGCGTGGCCGTGGGACGCGGTGCGGGCAGTGCGCGGGGCCCGCTGTGCACCGTGTACTCCGCGTCCATGACCACGGACTCCGGGTCCACCGGGCGGTCCTGCGTCTCCGCCGCGGTGGGCAGCTCCGTGAGCGTGGGCGGGCGGTAGACGGAAGCGGTGCGCTCGGAGCGGTCCGCGCCGCGGTTGGCGAGCATGACCGCGAACCATGGGAGCAGGGCCGCGCCGAGGATCAGCAGGATGCGCACCCAGAGGTTGTCGATGAGAACCACACCGATGATGCACACCACGCGCAGCGCCATCTGGGCGGAGTAGATCTTCATGCGGTGCGCCATGTCCGTGGTGTGCGGATCCGCCGCCGAGGTGATGGAGTGCACCTCGGTGGAGTCGTGCGTCTGGTGCTGGGAACGTGTGATGGGAACCGGTCCTTCGGCGAGTGTCCTGGGGGTCTTCCCCGAGAATTCACGCTGCCGTCACTGAAAGGGAGCGTGCTGACCATTGTGGCACCGTTGTGGGCCGGCCCCAAGTGGGGGGGGAGCCTGCAGATCGGGTGCCGGTTAGGATGCTGTGACGTCCCGATCACCGGACGCGATGCCCCACCGCGCCCGCCCTCCACGGAAGGTTCCACCATGTCTGAACAACGCTCAGCCGCACGCACCGTGCTCGTCACGGGAGGCAACCGCGGCATCGGCCGCGCCATCGCCGAGACGTTCGTGGCCGCGGGGGACAACGTGGTGGTCACCTCGCGCTCCGGCGACGACGGGCCCGAGGGCGCCCACACCGTGCGGGCGGACGTCACCGACTCCGCCTCCGTGGACGCCGCGTTCAAGGAGGTCGAGGCGATGTTCGGTCCCGTGGAGGTGCTCGTGGCGAACGCCGGCATCACCAAGGACGCGCTGCTGGTGCGCATGAAGGAGGCGGACTTCCAGGACGTCGTCGACACCAACCTCACCGGGGCGTTCCGCGTGGTCCAGCGTGCCACCAAGGGGTTCATGCGCCTGAAGCGCGGTCGTGTGATCTTCATCTCCTCCGTGGTGGGCTACACCGGTGCGCCCGGTCAGACGAACTATGCGGCGTCGAAGGCCGGCCTGATCGGGATGGCGCGCGCAATCACCCGTGAGCTCGGTTCCCGCGGTGTCACCGCGAACGTGGTGGCCCCCGGGTACATCACCACCGCCATGACGGAGCAGCTGCCCGAGGACGTCACGGACAACTACCTCTCCATGATCCCCGCGCACCGCTTCGGCCGGACCCAGGAGGTCGCGGCGGCCGTGCAGTACCTGGCCTCCGACGCCGCCGGATACGTCTCCGGCGCTATCATCCCCGTGGACGGTGGACTGGGAGTGGGTCACTGACCTCCCACCCCGTGTTCCGCAATCGCACCCTCGAAGGAGTTACCGCATGAGTTCAGTTGCCGGCAAGACCGTGGTCATCACGGGATCATCGCGAGGGGTGGGCGCGGACACCGCCAAGATCCTCGCCGGCGAGGGTGCCAGTGTGGTGATCAACTACCGCCAGAAGGCTCCCCGGGCCAACAAGGTGGTCAAGGAGATCACGGAGGCCGGTGGGCGGGCCATCGCGGTCCAGGCGGACATCACGGACGCCGAGTCCCGCCGTGGACTGTTCCAGGCCGCCGTCTCCGAGTTCGGCGGAGTGGACGTGCTCATTCTCAACGCTTCCGGTGGCATGGAGACGGAGCTGGGGGAGGGCTACGCGCTCAAGCTCAACCGGGATGCCCAGAACGACACCCTCACCGAGGCGCTGCAGGTGCTTCCCGAGGGCGGCCGCGTGGTGTTCGTCACGAGCCACCAGGCCCACTTCATCAACGAGGTGGAGACCATGTCCGAGTACGAGGCCGTGGCCCGGTCCAAGCGCGCCGGCGAGGACACCCTCACCGCACGCGTTCCGGAGCTCGCCGAGAAGGGCGTGAGCTTCGTGGTGGTCTCCGCGGACATGATCGAGGGCACCGTGACCGCCACGCTGCTCAACCGTGCCCGCCCCGGAGCCCTGGACGAGCGCCGCGCGGCCGCCGGGAAGCTCTACACGGTCAACGAGTTCGCGCGGGAGATCGCCCGGATGGTCACCGCGGACGTGGCGACCGGTCACGTGGAGCTCGTGGGCGGCGCGGAGGACTTCCTGTCCCAGGGCGGCAAGTAGCTCTCGTGGCGCCGGGCACCGGCACGCGGGCGACGTCGCACGGCACGCTCCGTGGGGCGGCACCCGCAGCCGGTTCGAACGGCCCACGCAACTGTGGTAGGTTTCTTGTCGTTGCCACGGGCCATGGCGGTTGATCTCAGGAGGAACCGCAGGGTTCGATACACCTGCGCGGGTGGCGGAATAGGCAGACGCGCTAGCTTGAGGTGCTAGTCCTCGTATTAGAGGGTGGGGGTTCAAGTCCCCCCTCGCGCACAATAGGGCCCCTGGTCAGGGGCAGGAGAAAGGCCCCGGTGTTGACACCGGGGCCTTTGTCGTGGGCGCAGACCCTGCCGCGGCCGCCGCGACGCGTCGGCTCAGGGGGAGCTCAGGGGGAGGAGCTGCTGCTCGGGGAGACGGTCCCCTCGCGAGGAGTCTCGTCCGGGGTGGGGATCGTGGAGAGCGTGATGGCACTCCTGATGATGAAGAACAAGACGATGACGAGCACGAGTGCCCCCGCGACGATCAGCGCGGTGCGTCGGCTCATCCGTCCTTTCGGCGCAGGGGTGTTGCGGTCGTTGTTCATGAATCTCCTTGGGATGTCGGGTTCACTCGGTCTGTGGGGACACTCGGCGGGGTTCTCACGCAGGTGACCGTGTCCGCGCTCCTGGGCCATCCATCGGAACGGTTGCTCTCGAGATCCGCCAGCCGCTTCGTGAGGTTGCGATCCCCCGCGTGCGCCCGCCGGGCGAGTGCCTCACGAGCGAGGTGGCCGGCCTCATGCTTCCGGGCCGCCACGACGTCGCTGCTCGTCCGCACGGAATCAACCTCTCCACTGCCGGGGGAAGCGGCCGGGAGGACCGCAACACATACGTCCACCACTTTATGACGGTCCCACCCTATCCAAGCGGCCACCGGAAACGTGCATGCGGGCACCCGATCGTCGGCGCGGGTCCTGGCGGTGGACCCGCGAGCCGTCGGGCGGTCTTTGTGCGCCCCGCGGGGTGGCCGATACACTGCGGCCATGCCCCAACACTGTGCCGTCGTCGCTTTCGCCGTGTCCCCGGACGAGGACGCCACGCAGGCCGTCCTGGACCTCGTGACGGACGCGGGCGGCGTCGTCGGCTCCCACAACTGGGTGCGCGTCACGGGGACCGCCTCCGACGACCGCGCGGCGGACGTGGAGGGGTACAACGCCCTGACCGTGCACGTGGAGACCGAGGACCCGCAGCGGCTGCGCACCGCGCTGCGCCCGGACCCGCACCGGCAGCTGGTGCCCGGCATGGATCTGAACGTGGTGGACGCCCGCTGGACGGAGCACTCCCGCAGGAAGCTCGTGGTCACGGACGTGGACTCCACGCTCATCCGTCAGGAGGTCATCGAGCTGCTGGCCGCCCACGCGGGGCGCGAGGCGGAGGTGGCCGCGGTGACGGAGCGTGCGATGCGCGGGGAGATCGACTTCGAGCGGTCCCTGCGGGAGCGCGTGGCCGTGCTGGAGGGCCTGCCCGAGACCGTGATCGGCGACGTCGCCAGGGCCGTGCGGCTCTCCCCGGGTGCCCAGACGCTCGTGCAGACGCTGCTGCGCGAGGGGCACGCCGTGGCCGCGGTCTCCGGGGGGTTCCGGCAGGTGCTGGAACCGCTGGCCGCGACCCTGGAGCTCACGCGGATGGCCGCCAACACCCTCGAGGTGGTGGACGGGCGGCTCACGGGCCGGGTCACCGGGCAGGTCGTGGACCGCGCGGTGAAGGCGGAGCTCTTGGGGCAGTGGGCCCGGGAGCTGGACGTGGCCCCGGAGGACGTGATGGTCGTGGGCGACGGTGCCAACGACATCGACATGGTCCGCGCCGCGGGACTGTCCGTGGCATACCGTGCCAAGCCGGCGCTGCGCGAGATCGCGGACACGCAGCTGAACATCCCCAACCTGGACGCGCTGCGCTTCTTCGTGGGGCTGTGACCGGACGGCACGCCCACCCTGCGCGCCGTGCCCGTCCCTCGCGGCGAGGACCCGGTGGTGACCCAGCGCGGACCCGACGGTGCCCCCGGCGGAGATCTCATACCCGCGAAGTCCGCACCCGGTGCGCCGGACCGCTGAGCGGCTGGTCCGGGGCACTAGAGTTGCCGTCATGAGCTCAGTTCTTGAATTGGTTGACGTCACGGTGGTCCGCGGAGAGAAAACGCTGCTGGACGCCGTGAACTGGACCGTGCAGGACGGCGAGCGCTGGGTGATCCTGGGCCCCAACGGTGCGGGGAAGTCCACCCTGCTGTCGATCGCGGCGGCCCGGCTGCACCCCACCCGCGGCATGGTGGACATCCTGGACGAGATCCTGGGTGCGGTGGACGTGTTCGAGCTGCGTCCGCGGATCGGCGTGAGCTCCGCCCCGCTCGCGGGTCAGATCCCGCACGCGGAGTCCGTGGCGGACGTGATCCTCACCGCGGCCTACGGGGTCACCGGGCGCTGGCGCGAGGAGTACGACGACGCCGACGTCCAGCGCGCGGAGGAGCTGCTCACCGCGTGGGGCCTCGCCACGCTGCGGGACCGCAGGTACGGCACCCTGTCCGAGGGTGAGCGCAAGCGGGTGCTGATCGCCCGTGCCCTGATGACGGATCCGGAGCTGCTGCTGCTGGACGAGCCCGCCGCCGGTCTGGACGTGGGCGGCCGCGAGAAGCTCGTGCAGCGTCTGGACGAGCTCGCCCGGGACGAGGCGTCCCCGGCCATGGTCATGGTGACCCACCACCTCGAGGAGGTCCCGGACGGCTTCAGCCACGCGTTGCTGCTGCGGGAGGGCCGGATCGTGGCCGCGGGCCCCGTGGGCCGGGTGATGACCCAGAAGAACCTGTCCGAGACGTTCGACATGCCCCTGAAGCTCGTCAAGGTCGGCGACCGCTACGCGGCCTTCGCCCGCTGAGCCGCGCTCGTGATCGATCTCTCCGCGGCCCTGCCCACCGGGCTCCTGGACGTGGGCGGCGCCACCGGCTTCGAGTGGTGGCAGGTCGCCCTGATCCTGCTGGCCGGACTCTGGGCCGGTGCCATCAACACCATCGTGGGCTCCGGCACCCTGGTGACGTTCCCCGTGCTCGTGACCCTGGGCGTACCCCCGGTCACGGCGTCCATGTCCAACGCGATGGGCCTGATCGCCGGCAATCTCACCGGTGCGTGGAGCTACCGCAGCGAGCTGCGCGGCCTCAGACGCACGATGCTCAAGCTGCTGCCGTGCTCGATCGCGGGCGGGATCATTGGTGCCGCGCTGCTGCTGCACCTGCCCGAGGAGGTCTTCGGGATCGCCGCGCCCTTCCTGATCGTGGTCGCGCTGCTGTTCGTGGTGTTCCAGCCCCGGCTGCAGGCCGCGGTGCGCGAGCGCAAGGAGCGCCAGGCCCGGGCGTCCGACGCCGCCGTCCCCGGGCAGGAGGGCACGGCGGCACCGCAGCAGTCCGACGGGTCCCCGCAGCCCGCGGTGCTGTACGTGCTGGTGTTCCTGGCCGGGATCTACGGGGGATACTTCGTGGCGGCGCAGGGCGTGCTGCTCGTGGGTGTGCTGGGCGTGTTCCTGCTGGCCCCGCTGCAGTCCGCGAACGCCGTGAAGAACGCGCTCGTGGCCGCGGTGAACATCGTGGCCGCCCTGTCCTACGTGCTGCTCGCCTTCGACCGGATCAACTGGTGGGTGGTGCTGTTCATCGCCCTGAGCTCCACCGTGGGTTCGTGGCTGGGCGCGAAGATCGGCAAGCGGATGTCCCCGGTGGTGCTGCGCACCGTGATCGTGGTCCTGGGACTGGTGGCCCTGGCGAACATGGTCTCCAAGCTGTTCTGAGGCGACCCGCCGTGCCGGGTGGGACGTGGACCTCGGCAACGGCGCCGCGTCGGCCTGCACACGGGGGCCCACCCGCCCGCCGCCCACGCACCGGCCACGGGGACCGGTGGGGCGCCGGTACTGATCCCCACCCCACCGACCCGACGACCCAGGAGGACCCGTGACCTCACCCGCTCCGCTACCCGAGCGCGTCGTGCGTCTCACCGACCCCGCCGATCCGCGCGTGGCCGACTACACGAGCCTCACGGACGTGTCCCTGCGCCGGAAGCTGGAACCCGAGCGCGGGCTGTACCTCGCGGAGTCCTCCAAGGTGCTGCGCCGGGCCCTGGACGCGGGGCACCGGCCCCGCTCGTTCTTCATGGCCGAGAAGTGGCTGGACGGACTCACCGACGTGCTGGAGCGCTTCGACGTCCCCGTGTACGTGGGCTCGGACGAGGTGCTGGAGCGGATCACGGGCTTCCACCTGCACCGCGGGGCCATGGCGGCAATGCACCGCCCGGAGCCGCTGCCCCTGGAAGCGGTGCTCGCGAGCGCCCGGCGGGTGGCGATCCTCGAGGACATCGTGGACCACACCAACGTGGGCGCGATCTTCCGCTCGGCCGCGGCCCTGGACGTCGACGCCGTCCTGGTCACCCCGCGCTGCGCGGACCCGCTGTACCGGCGTGCGGTGCGGGTGTCCATGGGGACCGTGTTCCAGGTCCCCTGGGTGCGCCTGGAGCACTGGACCGCGGACCTGCAGCGCGTGAAGGACGCCGGGTTCCTCACCGCGGCCCTGGCCCTGAGCACGGACGCCGTGACCGTGGACGCCCTGGCCGCCGAGCGTCCCGAGAAGCTCGCCCTGATCCTGGGGACCGAGGGCCAGGGCCTGGGCGCGGCCACCCTGCACCACGCGGACCGGCACGTGGTGATCCCCATGAGCCACGGGGTGGACTCGCTCAACGTGGCCGCCGCGAGCGCGGTGGCGTTCTGGGAGACGCGGCCGCGCTAAGCAGGGGCCCCACCTGCGGGACGGGAGTCGGCGGCGTCGCCCCCCGGTGCCGGTGGACAGACCGAAGGGCGGCTCCCGCGCGGGGAGCCGCCCTTCGGTCTGTCAGGTGAGTGGCATCGCGGGGAACGCTCAGCGCATGGTCCACGTCCCGCGCTGGGGGGTCCAGTGCGCGGTCACGCCGTTCGAGAAGCGCTGCTGCACCTCACCGCCCGCGCGGTACTCGTCCGTGGCGGGCCAGCCCCACCCGCGTTCGAGCCCGGCTCGCTTCCAGGCCCCGCCGATCGCGCCGGTCTCCTTCACGGCGTGGGCGCCCGTGGCGGGGCTCCACAGCACCTTGGTCTCGGACGTACCCTTGCGGTGCACCTGGTAGGCGCCGCCCCTGACGCGGGCTTCGTCGGTCTTGGGGTAGCCGTAGCCGCGTTCCCGGCCGCCGGCGATGAACTTCCTGCCCACCAGGGTGGCGTTCTCCACGATGTGGGCGCCGGTGGCCCTGCTCCAGTAGATGGTGACCTTCCGGCCGTCCTTGACGAACTCCTGGTAGCGGCCGCCGTTGGCGGCATCCGCCTCGTTCGTCACAGGGTTGCCCCACCGGGCCGCACCCCCGGTCTCACGCCACTTGGCGGCAATGCCCCCGGTGACGGTGAAGCTGACGGGCGCCACGGCGCGCACCGCGGCCGCGGGGTCCAGGTTCAGGGACCCGAGCCGACCACTCGCGGTGGACTTGAGCAGCTGCTCCACGCGGGCGGGGGTGATCGCAGGATCCCGCTGCTTCATCAGGGCCACGGTCCCGGCGACGAGCGGGGTGGCCATGGACGTGCCGTACATGTTGCCGTAGGTGCCGCCGGTGGGAGTGGTGGTTCCGGCGTTCACGGTGGAGAGCATGGGGAACTGGTCCGTTCCCCCGGGGGCGAGGACGTCCACCACGGCGCCGGTGTTGGAGTAGCTCGCCGTGGTGCCCGTGTTGCTGGACGCGCCCACCACGATGGTGTTCTCGCAGTTGGCCGGTGCGGTGCCCCCGGCGTTGACCGAGGAGTTCCCGGCCGCGACCACCACGGGCACGCGGCGGTTGACGGCGGCGTTGATCGCGTTCTGCATGGTCGGCCCGCACTGGCCCGGGTAGTTCAGGGACAGGTTGACCACGGAGGAGGGGTTGGGGTTGGCGGGTTCGCCCGCAACCGGTGCCCCGGCGGCCCAGGCCACGCCGTCGGCGATGTCCGAGACCCACCCGTTGGTGCACTTGCCGAGCACGCGCACGGGTTGGATCTTGGCGCCGGGAGCAGCTCCCGCGATGCCGGCGCCGTTCTGGCTGACGCCCGCGGCCAGGCCCGCCACGTGCGTGCCGTGCCACGAGGAGTTCCGGGCGGCGGGGGAGCACTCCCCGGCCGCGCTCCAGTCGCCCTCGTCCCGCGGGTTCGCGTCGCGGTAGTTGCCGTCCCGGGAGAGGTCCGTGTCGGCGATGAAATCGCGTCCGGGGACCATCTTGGAGTTCAGGTCCGCGTGGGAGGTGATCCCGGTGTCGAGCACCGCGATGGTCTGCCCGTTGCCGCGGGAGAGGTCCCACGCGCTCGTGAAGCTCACCCCGCCCTGGTTGGGCCACAGGCTCCACTGGAAGTTGGTATACGTGTCGTTCGGGACCCAGGACACGGACGCCAGGCGGTCCGCCTCGGCGTACTCCACGGTGGGATCCGCCCGGAGCTCGGAGACCAGCTTCTGCTGCTCGCCCTCGTCCAGCTCGCGGTCCAGCCGGAGCACGTCCGCCCGGGACGCCGTGGTCTTCACGCGGTCCTCGACCTCGGGGGTCCGGGCGCCGGCGAGCGCGTCCTGCGCGGCGGCGTCGACCGCCTTCTCCTTGGCGGCCTCCGGGGCCGCGGTGTCCTTGAACTTCACGATGACGCGGTCGGTCCCGGTGGGCGGGTCGGCGGGCGCCGTGGTGGCGGGGGCGTCCGGAGCCGAGGTCGGCTGCGTCGTGGTCGGCTGCGCCGTTGCCGGGTGGGCACCGAGGACCAGGGCGGCGGTCACCGCCAGCGGCAGGGCCGCGCGCGAGGCGCGCGTGAGGGAGTGGGGGAACAGCATGGGTGGGGGAACCTTTCGGTGGCCGCGACGCCCAAGGGGGTGGCGTCAGGCCGTGGGGGGGATGAGCCAGGTACATCCTATGGGGCAGGTCACGAAATGGTGACGAGGCCGCCCGCGTCGCCGGGAAAAGGTGCGGGCGGTTCCCGGATGCGCCGCCAGCGGGGTCCGAACCCGGTGGCCTGCGCTTCCCACCCTCCCCAAGCGCGTGCCCCCACACCCTACATCCGCGTTCCGCAGGCCCCCCAGTGCCGTGGATGCCCGCGGACATGAGAACGCCCGGCCCACCCAAGGGGTGGACCGGGCGTTCGGAGGGGGAGCCGCTCCTACTTGGAGGACTTCCCGAAGTTCGCGAAGCGCTGGTTGAAGCGCTCCACACGGCCGGCGGAGTCCATGATGCGCTGCTTGCCCGTGTAGAACGGGTGGGACTCGGAGGAGATCTCGACCTCGATGATCGGGTACTCGTTGCCGTCCTCCCACGTCTCCGTCTTGGAGGAGGTGGCGGTGGAACGAGTCAGCACGACCTTGCCGGAGGCGAGGTCGCGGAAGAGAACCGGGTGGTAGTCCGGGTGGATGTCAGCCTTCATGGTGTCAACCTTCTGTCGGTGCCTGGATTTTGCCAGGCACGGCGTTGCTCGGATGCGGTGTGCTCGTGGTGAGCGCACCAGCGCACCATGGTACGCCTCGATTCCGGTGCGGTCGATCCGCGACTGCTACCCCCGTTAGGCTGAGCGGGTGACGACATCCCCCCGCCGTCCGGATCCCGCCGTCCCCCGCCCCCCGGTGTCGACGCCGCGCGGACACGCCTGCCGGATTCCCGCGGCAGCCCCGCATTCCCGTGGGCGGGCGGCACGCCGCTTCTTCCCCGTCCTCGCCGTCGTCCTGCTGTGGGTCACCGGTTGCGCGGCGCCTCCCGGGACATCGGATGCCCCGGTCCCCTCGGGCCCCGTACCGGGGGTGGCGCGCAATGTGCCGTTGTACGCGGTGGATCCGGGCGACGTCGCGGACGCGCGGAACCTGCCCCCGCTCTACCCGGGCAGCGCTCCCAGGCCGGGGGATCCCACCACCACCGTGAGCGTGGCGCGGGCCGATCCCGGGGCGGCGCGCCACCGCCAGGGTGCCGTGGGGCTCTCCCTGGAGTCCTCGGACCTGGCGGACCACCGGCTGAGCGTGGAGAACGCGGACCTGGTGACCATCCTGGACGCGCTGCACGGCCCCACCCTGCGCTTCGGCGGCAACTCCACCGACCGTCGGATGTTCTTCACCGCCCGGGACGAGGCGGTGCCCACGGACTGGCGGCTCCCGGAGGGGCAGCGGATCACCCGGGTCACCCCGGGGGACCTCACCCGGGTGGCCGCACTGGCCGAGCGCACGAACGCGTCCGTGATCCTCAGCGCGGACCTGGCCCACAACGATCCCGACCGGGCGGGTGAGTTGGCCCGCGCGGCGAACGACGCCCTCGGTGACCGGCTGGTGGGCCTGATGATCGGCAACGAACCCAACGGCTACCAGCAGGGTGCGGACAACCCGCTCACCGTGGAGGGCCCCGGCTGGGACCCCCGCGCCTACTCGCGCCGCCTGGGGGCGTACACCGCCGCCGTGCACCGTGAGGTGCCCCGCCTGCCGATCGTGGCGCCGGGCGCGTACTCCGCACCGTGGTGGAACGCCGCGGCGGACACGCCCGGCGCGGACCCGATGGCCCTCGCGGTGCACGAGTACCCACTGTCCGAGTGCCGTTCCCGGTGGCCGCACCAGCGCCCCACCGTGGCCAACGCGGCGGCGGCCGGCACCCGCGCGCGCGTCGACTCTTTCCTGGGCGAGGCGCACGCCGCGGCCCGGCCCCCCGATGCACCCCTGTGGATCACAGAAACCTCGCTGTCGGCGTGCGCCGGGTCCAACGAGATCACCGAGACCCTGGCGGGTGCCGTCTACCAGGCGGACTACGCGCTGCGCGCCCAGCAGCTCGGCGCGCAGCGCGTGGCGGTGCACTCGTCCCTGGCCCCGTGCCACGGGGGCCCGCCCATGTCACCGCTGTGCTCGGACGGCACCCCGGCGGAACCCGGGCAGCGGTTCGGAGTGCGCGCCAACGGTCTGGCGCTGGCCCTGATCGCAAGCATCCCTGACGGCACGGTGAGCCGGGCGCGGACGGGAGCCGAGGACCTCACGGGATTCGCAGTGGCCCACCCGGACGGCAGCACCTCCCTGGTGCTCTCGGACTTCCGCGATCCCGGGGGTGCAGGCCCGCGCACCACCACCGTGCGGCTGCCTCGAGCCGCGCACCGGGTCACACAGGCCCAGCTGCGCGCCCGGTCCTGGCAGGGGACCTACCCCGTGGCCGCTCTCTTCGAGCGCCCGGACCGCGCAGGGCAGTCCGCGAGCGCCGGCGGGGGAGCGGAGTCGTCGTACCCCGGGGACCCGCACGTGGCACTGAGCGTCGAGGCGGGATTGCGCGGGGTGGGCGACGACGCCGCGGGCGTGGACGGCCACGGACTGCCGATCGCGCCCCCGCAGCACCGCCCCGCCGTGGCCGGGGTGCGCGCCGGGGCCGCGTCCTTCGCGGTCTCGCTGCCCGCAGGATCCACCACGGTGCTTACCATCGAGGCGGAACACGACACGGCCCGGCCGGGCACCGCCGCGGACCCCACCGGCCGCGGCACACCGGCCCGCCGACAGGAGCCGGGCGTCCCCGTCCGGACCACGACACGCAGCGGAGGTCGATGAATGAGCACGTCACGCGCACATGGCGAGTACAAGGTCCAGGGCGGGAAACTGGTGGTCGCGGACTTCACCGTGACCGACCACCGCCTCACCGAGGTCTCGATCAACGGGGACTTCTTCCTGGAACCGGACGAGACGCTCGCGGACATCAACGCCGCGCTGAGCGGGCTGCCGGAGGACACCGAGCCCGCCGCCATGCAGCAGCGGATCGAGGCCGCCCTGCCCAGGGACGCCGTGCTCTTCGGCTTCGACTCCCGCGCCGTGGTGATCGCGGTCCGCCGGGCCCTGGCGAAGGCCACCAGCTGGGCGGACCACGAGTGGGAGGTCATCCCCGCCCAGGTGCGCCCCACCCTGGAGAACCTGGCCCTGGACGAGGTGCTGGCCCGCGAGGTGGGCGCCGGACACCGCCCGCCCACGCTGCGCTTCTGGGACTGGGACGAACCCGCCGTGGTCATCGGATCCTTCCAGTCCGTGGGCAACGAGGTGGACGCCGAGGGCGCCCGCCGCCACGGTGTGCAGGTGGTCCGGCGGGTCTCCGGGGGCGGTGCCATGTTCATGGAGGCCGGCAACTGCATTACCTATTCGCTGTACGTGCCGCAGACCCTCGTGGACGGGATGAGTTTTGCGGACTCCTACCCGTTCCTGGACGCCTGGGTCATGCAGGGTTTCGCCGAGCTGGGCGTCGAGGCGTTCTACGTGCCCCTCAACGACATCGCCACGCCCCAGGGCAAGATCGGCGGGGCCGCGCAGAAGCGCTTCGTCAACGGCGGGATGGTGCACCACGTGACCATGAGCTACGACATCGACGCCGAGAAGATGACGGACGTGCTGCGGATCGGCAAGGAGAAGCTCTCGGACAAGGGGATCCGCTCAGCGAAGAAGCGGGTGGACCCGCTGCGGCGCCAGACGGGCATGGCCCGCCAGGACGTCATCGCCGCTCTGGCGCGCACGTTCACGGACCGCTACGCGGCCCGGGTTGGTAAGGTCTCAGACAGCGAACTCGCCGCGGCGCGGCACCTGGTGGAGCACAAGTTCGGCACCGAGCAGTGGATCCAGCGGGTGCCGTGAGTAGTATGTGCGAAAGCAACCGGTGACCCCGCGGTTCCGCCCCACCCCCGGGGGTGAGCAGTGTGCCCCGGGGCCGGGTCGGGAACGGCGTCCGGTGAGTGTCGCACGATTCGTAACCCCCCAGCCCCGGAGTGCCACGTGTCCCTGAACCAGAACGAGTTCCCCGAAGAACGCCCCCGCCCCCGGAAGAGCCACACCGGGCGCAACATCCTCCTGGTCCTGCTGGCGCTCGTGCTGGTCGTCGCGGTGGCCGCCGGCCTGTTCGTGTGGAACCTCGGCAGGAACTTCGACCGTGGCGCCAGCTCCCTGGGGGATGCGTTCCCCGAGGAGTCCAGCCGGCCGGCCAAGGGCTCCGCGGAGGACAGCGGCACCACGGTGCTGCTGCTGGGCTCGGACAAGCGCCCCGACGGTGTGGACCCGGACGTCACCGGCACCCGCGCGGACTCCATCATGCTGGTGCACATCCCCGAGGACGGCGGCCAGATGTACGTCATGTCCATCATGCGGGACACGTGGGTGAACATCCCCGGGGTGGGGGAGGCCAAGATCAACGCGGCCCTGGACCAGGGCGGGATGCCCAAGATGGTCAGCACCATCGAGGAGAACTTCGACACCCGCGTGGACGAGGTGGCCCTGGTGGACTTCGCCGGCTTCGAGGGCCTCACCGACGCCCTGGGTGGTGTCACCGTGGACGTGCCCGTGGCCTTCACCACCAAGGAGGGCGAGCACTACGACGCCGGCCCACAGCAGATGGACGGTAAGCGCGCCCTGACCTTCGTGCGCGAGCGCTACGCGTTCGACGACGGCGACTACCAGCGCGTGCGCGATCAGCGGATCTACCTGCAGGCCATGATCGACAAGCTGGTCAGCGCCGGCACCGTGACGAATCCCGTGAAGCTCAACGAGGTGGTCAAGCAGATCTCCCCCTACCTCACGGTCAGCGAGGGCCTGACGTCCGGGTGGATCGCGCAGCAGGCCCCCAAGCTCGTGGGGCTGAGCAGCGGCGACATCCACATGTTCACCGTGCCCAACAAGGGCGTGGGGACCTCCGCGGACGGCCAGTCGATCATCGTGGCGGACGAGGCGGCCATGAAGGCCATCGGCAAGGCCATCTCGGACGGCACCCTGGACCAGTACGCGAAGTCGGTGCCCCGGCAAAGCCAGTGACGCGCAGGCGCCCGGGTGGGTGACCGCCCGGGCGCCGTTCTCACCGGGCCCCGCCCCCGCGGCCGTGCTCCCGGTTCTCCACCACCCACCTCGTGACCCCCCCCACGCGAGAGGCCCATGAACACCACAGCCCCCACTGCGGATCCAGCAGCCCAGGACCCCTCCCGGTACCCGTTGAGCGTGCTGCTCCTGGCCAGCTCGTACTGGCCGGAGCACTCCCCGCCGCAGCGCCGGTGGTACTCCCTGGTCAGCCACCTGCGTGAGCGGGGGTGGGGCGTGTCCGTGGTGTGCCCCGTGGCGCACTACGGACCGGGTCCTGATTTCTCCGACGCCACCCGTGGACGTCCGTGGCGGCGCCAGCCCGGGTTCCTGGGGGAGCGCATCCACCGCGTTCCGTACCTGTTCGTGGGGGACCACCGGGTGGGCAAACTGCTGGACCAGCTGGTGAGCGCCGCGGGCTCCGTGGTGGCGGGGTGCTTCACGGGCCGTCAGGACGTGGTGGTGGTGACGGCGCCGTCCCTGCCGCTGCTGGCCTCGGCCCTGGTGGTGGCCAGGGCGAAGGGCATCCCCCTGGTCGTGGAGATGCGGGACGCGTGGCCGAACCTCGCGGAGGACGCCTCCCTGGTGCGCGGGGGCTCGAGGTCCATGGTCAACCGGGCCGTGGTGCTCGTGCAGAACCGGGCTGATCTGGTGGTCACCGTGACGCAGGGCTTCGCGCGCACGCTGCGCGAGCGCGGCGTGCGCCACGTCGTGACCGTGCGCAACGGGATTCTGCTGGAGCGCACCCCCGAGCTCCCCCCGCCACCGGCGCGCCGGGACGTGCTGCGTGTGCTCTACCTGGGCAACCACGGGGAGTCCCAGTCCCTGGACCGGCTGATTCGCGCAGCCCACCTGGCGGGCGACGCGGTGGAGCTGACCATGGTGGGCCACGGCAGTCAGAAGCCCGCGCTGCAGCGCCTGGCGGCGTCCATGGGCGCGAACGTGCGCTTCCTGCCCCCGGAGTACCGCGAGCGCGTGTTCGAGCGCTACCGCGAGGCGGACTCCGTGGTGATCTCCCTGCGCGACGACTGGAAGTCCTTCGAGGACACCATTCCCTCCAAGACCTACGAAGTGCTCGCGGTGGGCCGGCACATCACGGCCGTGGTCCGCGGTGAGGCCGCGCACGTGCTCGCGGACGCGGGGGAGGGGGACATCGTCCCCGCGGACCCCGCCACGATCGCCGCGCTGTGGCGCGAGCTCGCGGCAGACCGCTCCCGGCTGCTCACCCACGGCTCCGGGCGGGAGTGGGTGCGGCACAACGCGGACTACGCAGACCTGGCCGGGCAGTACGACCAGCACCTGCGCGCAACCGTGCGCGAGCACTCCCGGGCCTGCGGCGTGGGGGTGCTCCCGCGCGCGGCCCGGACCGCGGCGGCCGTGTCCCGCGCGTGGCGTGCCCACCGCGCCCCGGAGTCCTCATCCGCACGCCACGATGCCCCCGGGCCGTCCGCGGTCGGCAAGGCGGCCCGCGCGTGGGCCGCCGGGCGCCGCCCGGCAGACACCGCGCCGGCACCCGGTTCCACGGCACCCGAGCGGGCCAGGTCGTGACGGGCCCGGTTCCCGCCGCCGCACGGCGACCGCGCGAACTCGCGGTGAACGCGTGGCTCACCGCCACCACGGCCGCCCACCACATCAGCGACGACCCCGTGGTGTTCTGCCTGCAGGTCTCCCGACGCCTCCCGCGCCGCTGGGTGGCCCCCGCGGCCCGTCTCGCCGCACACGCCCCCGGTGCGCGCTCGCTGCCGGTTCGAGCAACGGCTCTGCACGTCCTGGGCCACGACGACGCCGCCCGCGCACTGCTGCACGCGGCCCTCGCGGACTCCACCCCCGGCATCCGCCCCGCCACCTCGCCGTCGAGCACCGCGGTCCTGCGACGCGGGGCGGAAGTCGCCCTGGCCCTGGGGGACGCAGAACTCGCCGCCCGGCTCCTGGACCCGCTGCCGCAACCCACCCCGGGGGCATCGGCCACCCGTGCCCGGCTCGCATGGCACCACGGTGACGTGGACGGCGCCGTCGCAGGGCTGCAGGAGGCCGTGCGCCGAGGGAGCGGGACCCGCGGAGAACGCGCCCTGCTGGGCCGCCTGAGCGCGGAGCAGGACCTGCTGGGGGACTTCACCCCGCACCTGGACCCCGTGCCCGGGTACCGCCCCCGCGGGCGCACGATGCTCTGCGCGGTGACCAACTCCCTGCCCCACACCGCGAGCGGCTACGCCCAGCGCACCCACTCGTACCTCGCGGCCCTGCGAGTGCGGGGGTGGGACATCCACGCCGTCACCCGCCCCGGCTACCCCGTGCAGGTGGGCAGGATCCTCGCCCGCCACACCGACACCGTGGACGGCATCCCCTACCACCGCATCCTGCCCGCCCGCCTGGCCCCCACCGCCACGGGACGCGCCCAGCAGCACGCCGAGGCCCTGCTCCGCCTCGCCCTGACCACCCGCCCCGCCGTGCTGCACACCACCAGCCACTACGTGAACGCGCTCGCCGTGCGCGCCGTGGCCGAGGCCCTCGGCATCCCCTGGGTCTACGAGGTGCGCGGCCTGCTCGCGGACACCTGGGCCGCCACCCGTGGGCCCGCAGCCCTCGCCTCATCCCGGTACCAGCGCTTCCAGCGCCGTGAGGCCCGGGCACTCACCGCGGCGGACCGCGCCGTGACCCTCGGGGCCGCCATGGCCCAGCGCCTCGCCGAGCTCACCGCCGAGCACTGCCCGGACACCCCCACCCCGCGTGTGGGCCTCGCCCCCAACGGCGTGGGAGAGGACTACCTGCGCGCCGCGCCCACCCGGGACCGGGCCCGCGCCACCCTCGGACTGGACCCGGAGCACTTCCTGATCGGCACCGTCACCTCCGTGGTCGACTACGAGGGCCTCGACGACCTGCTGCGCGCCGCCGCCCTGCTGCGGCCCTCCGTCCCTGCCCTGCGCGTGCGCATCGTGGGTGACGGCGTGGCCCGTCCCGGACTCGAGCACCTCGCACGGGAGCTGGGCATCGCCGACATCGTGACCTTCACCGGCCGCGTGGACCGCTCCGACGCCCCCCTCCACACCGCCGCACTCAACGCCTTCGTCATCCCCCGCAAGGACCGCACCGTCACCCGCGCCGTCACCCCCCTCAAACCCGTGGAGGCCATGGCCGCCGGCACCACCGTGGTGGCCAGCGACCTCCCCGCCCTGCGAGAGTCCGTGCGCCACGACACCACCGGGCTGCTCACGCCTCCCGAAGACCCCGCGGCGCTCGCAGCCACCGTGCTGCGCCTGGTCACCCACCCCGACGACGCCGCCCGGCTGGCCCGCGCGGGCCGGCAGTGGGCGCGGGCGCACCGCACGTGGGACGCGGTCGCCCGGGACGCGGACGCGCGATACTGTGAACTGGTTCGAGATGCCCCCATGACAGCCCACGACGTCGAGGAGAGCCCCGCATGACGAGCACCGCCGCCGAGCTGCCGGGCTCTTCGCCCTCTCCGGGCGGCGCGAAGAACGCCCGCGGGGCCGATCACACCGGGGGCGCCACCACCGTGGAGTTCTTCGACCCCTCGGCCATGCAGGCCGTGGGTGCCCGCCCGCCCCTGCGCCGCTATCTCCGGGACCTCTGGGGATCACGGCACTTCATCGTGTACGACGCCCGGGTGCGCCTGGCCGTGAGCCAGGACCACACCCTGCTGGGCAAGGCGTGGCTCGTGCTCAACCCCGTGATGCTGGGCTTCACGTTCTACGTGATCTTCGGGCTGCTGCTGCACACCGGGCGCGGGATCGAGAACTTCGTGGCGTTCATCGTGCTGGGCCTGACCATGTTCCAGTACACCTCCCGCTCCGTGGTGGCGGTGTCCCGCTCCATGGCAACGGGCAAGGCGCTCGTGCGGGGGTTCATGTTCCCCCGGGCCGCGCTGACCCTGTCGATCGTGGTGCGGGACGCACTCAGCCAGGCCGTGGCGCTCGTGTCCATCCTGGTGTTCCTGCTGCTGATCCCGCCGGTCGAGCCCATTTCCTGGACGTGGCTGCTGCTGATCCCCGTGCTCGTGCTCCAGACCGCGTTCAACTGGGGGTTCGGCATGCTGCTGGCCCCGGCCGTGCACAGGGTCCCGGACCTCGCCAACGTCCTCTCGTTCTTCATGCGGCTGTGGATGTACTCCTCGGGCATCTTCTACGACCCGTCCCGGTTCGTGAGTGACGAGCGGGTCCTGGCACTGTTCCACTTCAATCCCCTGTACCAGGTGCTCGCCATGAGCCGTGACCTGGTGCTGCGCGGCCAGCTGCCCTCCTGGTCGTCCTGGGCGGTGCTCACGGGCGCCGCACTGCTCGTGCTGGTCGTGGGCTTCCTGGTGTTCTGGCGCAACGAGGAGAGTTACGCGGATGAACGCTGACACCCCGCGCGCGGCCCACGCCGCGGACGTGCCCCCGGACCGCGAACCCGGCGGTGCCGCCTCTCGCCGCGCGAGCGGCGGCGCGCCCAGGAAACGCGGACGGCGGCGCGCGGCGTAGAACCCCCGCACCCCGTGGGACGCCCGCGGTGCCGCTCAGTCAGAGGACGCGGAACGCACCCCCGCAGCACCGCACCCCGCCGTGGTGATCGACCGCGTGAGCATGGTCTACAACGTCACCTCCACCGGTGGAAGGGACGAGGTCCCCGTGCCCGCACCGGTGCGGTGGGCACGCAGAGCCCTGGGCCGCCCCCCGGTGGTGCGCAACCGCGCGGTGAACGACGTGACGCTCGCGGTGCACCAGGGAGAGTTCGTGGGTTTCATCGGCCGCAACGGATCGGGCAAGTCCACGCTGATGAACATCGTGGCCGGGCAGATGAACCCCACCTCCGGCCGCGTCCACGCCACGGATACTCCCGTGAAGCTGGGTGTGAACGTGTCGCTGGTGCCCGCCCTGTCCGGGGAGAAGAACATTCGGCTGGGCTGTCTGGCGCAGGGGATGGATCCCCGGCTGGTGGACGAGGTCCTGCCCGAGCTCGTGGAGGTCGCCGCTCTGGGGAAGGCCATCCACTGGCCCATGAAGGCCTACTCCTCGGGCATGGCGGCACGCCTGCGGTTCGCGGTGGCCACCGCCACGGACCCGCACATCCTGATCCTGGACGAGGCGCTGTCCACCGGGGACGCCCAGTTCCGGGACCGCGGCCAGGCCCGCATGGCGCAGATCCGGGAGCAGGCGGGGTGCGTTCTTTTCGTGTCCCACTCCATGGCGGAGGTGCGCCAGATGTGCACCCGCGTGGTGTGGCTGGACCAGGGGGACCTGGTCATGGACGGGGACCCCGAGCACGTGACCCGTGAGTACGAGGCGTTCATGAAGGAGCTGGCCGCCGGGAACAACCGGGCCGCGGAACGGATCAAGGAGCAGCTGATGAACGATCTGGTGCGCACCGAGCTGCGTGAGGTGCACGCATGAGCCGCCGTGTACCGCTCGGTGACCTGCGCACCCAGCTGTGGCACCTGCGCCACGGGGGAGTGGCTCAGTGGCGCACGCACAGGCGGCGGGCGAGCCTGCCCGCGGGGCCTGCCGCGAGCGCCGTCGTCACCGACCCTGCAGCGGCCGGCTCCCACCAGCCGCCCGCCCGGGAAGGCAACCGGGTGACGTTCGCCGCCCAGGAGTGGCCCGAGCGCGAGCCCGTGCGCGCGGACATCACCGCCGCCGTGGTCCTGGACGACTTCTCCCTGCGGGCCTTCCACTACGAGTGGAACCAGGTGGAGCTTTCCCGGGAGAACTGGCGCGAGGAACTGGCTGTCCAGCCCGTGGACCTGCTGCTCGTGGAGTCCGCGTGGCACGGGAACCACGACCAGTGGCAGTACCAGTTCACCGGGACCTCCGGGGTGAAGGAACCCGTGCGGGAGCTCGTGGCGCACTGCCGTGAGCGCGGCATCCCCACGGTGTTCTGGAACAAGGAGGATCCGCCGCACTACGACGACTTCCTGGAGTGCGCGCGGCTGTTCGACGTGGTCTTCACCACGGACGTGAACAAAATCCCGGACTACCACCGGGACCTCGGCCACGACCGCGTGGGCGTGCTCCCGTTCGCCGCCCAGCCGGCCGTTCACAGCCCCGCCCGTCCCAAGAGCGGGTTCCACACCCGGGACGTGGCGTTCGGCGGCATGTACTTCGCCCACAAGTTTCCCGAGCGCCGGGAACAGATGGACCTGCTGCTGGGGGGCGCCCACGACATCTCCCCGAAGCTCGGCACCGGGCTGGAGATCTTCTCCCGCTACCTGGGCCACGACGAGCGCTACCAGTTCCCCGCCCCGCTGGACGGCCACGTCGTCGGTTCCCTGGACTACGAGCAGATGCTCACGGCCTACCGCGCGTACAAGGTCTTCCTCAACGTGAACTCCGTGGTGGACTCACCGTCCATGTGCGCCCGGCGGATCTTCGAGATCACCGCGTGCGGCACGACGGTGGTCTCCACCCCGTCCGAGGCGGTGCGCCGGTACTTCACCCAGGACCAGCTCTCCGTGGTGGCGGACCGCCGGCACGCCGCGGACGTCATCCGCGCGCTCGTGCGCAGCCCCGAGCTCGCGGACCGCATGGTCCACCGTGCCCAGCGTGAGATCTGGGCGAAGCACACCTACACCCACCGGGTGGAGACCGTGCTGGAGCGCGCGGCCCCGCACCTGGCCCGGGCCCGCACGCGGCCCACCGTCACCGTACTGCTGTGCACCAACCGCCCGCACCGTGTGCCGTCCGCGCTGCGGGGGATCGCCGCGCAGCGGAACGTCCAGCTGGACGTGGTGCTCGTGGCCCACGGGTTCGACCCCGCGGCACCCGAGGTGGACGACGCCGTCCGCGCATCCGGCCTGCGGGTCACCACCGTCACGGCGGACGCCTCGCTCACGCTGGGGGAGTGCCTGAACCTCGCCGTGGCGCACGCCACCGGGGACGTGCTCTCCAAGATGGACGACGACGACCACTACGCCCCCCGCTACCTCGCGGACCTGCTGGACGCACTCTCCTATGCGAACGCGGACGTGGTGGGCAAGCAGGCGCACTACATGCACGTGGAGTCCCAGGACGCCACGCTGCTTCGCTTCCCCTGGCGCGAGCACCGCTACACGGACTTCGTGATGGGACCCACCATCACCGGGTACCGCCACGTGTTCCACCAGATCCCGTTCCAGCGCCGCAGCACGGGGGAGGACACCTCGTTCCTCGCCGCCGTGCGCCACGCCGGGTACACCATCTACTCCGCGGACCGCTTCAACTTCGTCCAGTTCCGGGGCGCGCACGGCCACACGTGGCAGGTTTCCGACGCCGCCGCGCTCGCCGCGGGCGACGTGGTCCTTTTCGGGGACAACCGCGGGCATGTGACGGTATGATCCTGGGAGAAAACAGGCATTTGCAATGGAGAAATCAAGGCGGCCCGTCCTGGGCGGGCCGTCGAACGCGTGAGGTGCACACATGAGTGAGTCGTTGGAAGTCGTGTTCGTGGGGCTGGGCTACATCGGTCTTCCCACCGCCGTGGTGATGGCGAACCACGGTGTGCGGGTCCACGGAGTGGACGTCAACGCCTCCGCGGTGGAGCGCATCCAGCGCGGTGAGGTGACCATCGTGGAGCCCGGGCTCGAGGCGGAGCTGAAGAAGGCCGTGGACAGCGGCCGGCTCACCGCCACCACCGAGATGCAGCACGGGGACGCGTACGTGATCGCGGTGCCCACGCCGTTCAAGGAGAACTACGAGGGGGACCTCTCCTACATCATGTCCGCCGCGGAGTCGATCGCCCCGCAGCTGCGCGGTGACGAGACCGTGATCCTGGAGTCCACCTCACCGCCGCGCACCACCCAGAAGCTCGCGGCCAAGGTCATGGAGCTGCGTCCGGACCTCTCCCTGGACGGGGAGGACGGCAAGCCCGTGGTCCACTTCGCGTACTGCCCGGAACGGATCCTGCCGGGCAAGGCCCTGGAGGAGCTGATCACCAACGACCGTGTGATCGGCGGCAGCACTCCCGAGGCCGCCCGCCGCGCCCGCGAGGTCTACGCGTCCTTCTGCCAGGGGGAGCTGCTGACCACCAACGACGTCACCGCGGAGATGGCCAAGCTCACGGAGAACTCCTTCCGGGATGTGAACATCGCGTTCGCCAACGAGCTGTCCCTCATTGCGGACAAGCTGGGCATCGACGTGTGGGAGCTCATCGAGCTGGCCAACCACCACCCGCGCGTGAACATCCTGCAGCCGGGCCCCGGTGTGGGCGGGCACTGCATCGCCGTGGATCCCTGGTTCATCGTCTCCACGGACCCCGAGAACTCGCGCCTGATCCGGACCGCGCGTGAGGTCAACGACGGCAAGCCGACATGGGTCATCTCCAAGGTGGAGGAGGCCTGCTCCCACGTGGAGTCCCCGGTGATCGCCACCCTCGGTCTTGCGTTCAAGGCGAACATCGACGACCTGCGGGAGTCTCCGGCCATGAACATCACCAAGGACCTGGCGCAGCACGTGAGCCACGCGACCATATTGGCGGTGGAGCCCAATGTGAGCGAGCTGCCCAAGGGCCTGCAGGGTCTGGCCAATGTGGAGTTCGCCGAGTACCAGGACGCCATCGAGCGCGCGGACGTGGTGCTTCTGCTCGTGGACCATGACGAGTTCAAGGGACTGCCCGCCACCGCACTGAAGGGCAAGGCCGTGGTGGACACTAAGGGTCTTTGGCGCTGAGCTCCGTCCCCATCGGCGTCGGTACACCCTTGCCGGCGTCCTTGATACAAGCCGTACCGAGGCAGCATAGTTTCATCCCCCCATCCGGGCGCGGCCAGGTGCCCACTCCCTCCTCCAGGAGTTGTCTCCATGTATCCCGACGAGGCGCGTGATGCGGCGGCTTTTCGGCGAGCCCTGCGGGAACACGTGCGACGCCATCCCGACGTCGCCCTGGTCCGACGAGAGATCGCCGAGCGTGAGGCTGCCACGGCCCGTGCGATCGCGCAGTCGGCACTGGAGGCCGTGCAGCCCCCGCACCGCGGTGACGACGGGGGCAAGGCTGCTGAACCGTACACGGACAAGAGTCTCGACTGGCTGCAACGGCGGTTCGCGAAGGTTTCGGACGCAGGAGTCCTCGCGGCTCTCGTTCGCAGGTTGTACTTCCAAGCGGGAGAACTGCGGGCGCCGGCGACCTTGATTCGTAAGCATCCGGACCTCGTGGCCACCCTGTCCGCCGTGGACCGCACGCTCTGCGACAGGGTGCTCGGAGCGGAGTCGATGTGGGAGAGCGCGGATCAGCTGATCCCCGATCGGCACGACCGGCCCGTCTACATCGCCGAACGCTCTCGTGTCATGTATTGCGTGCACTCCACACCCGAGTTCCACTCCAACGGCTACTCAACGAGAACCCGCGGGGTCGCACAAGCCATGGTTGCTGAGCACCTGGACGTGCACGTGGTGGCTCGGGTCGGTTACCCGTGGGACGAGGCGGACCCGGTCCGCCCCGAACCACCGCACCGCCGCACGGTGTTGGAGCGGCACGGTGTCCCATGGGTGCATGTTCCAGGACCGGCTCTGTCGACCACGCGCCCGGACGACTATTTTCAGGCCGCTGTGGACGCCTTCGTCAGGGAAGCCCGGATCTGCCGTCCTGCCGTGATCCTGGCCGCGTCCAACCACGTGACGGGGTTGGCCGCTCTGGTGGCCGCACGAGTGCTGGGTGTCCCGTTCGTTTATGAGGTTCGTGGGCTGTGGGAGATTACGGAGGCTTCCTCCAAGCCGGGGTGGGACCGTACCGAGCGGTTCGCCTGGCAACGTGACATGGAAACCCTGGTGGCCACCCATGCCGACCAGCTCCTGGCCATCACCACCGAGACCCGGGACGAACTGGTACGGCGAGGAGTGCCCGAGGACTTGGTGGACATCCTTCCCAACGGGGTGGACACCTCGGACATCGTGCCCCTGCCGAGGGACCCGGAGTTCATGCGGCACTGGGGGATCACGGACACCACGCCCGTGATCGGATTCGCCGGTTCGCTCGTGGCCTACGAGGGGCTCGACACGCTAATCGACGCCGTGGTGGAGCTGCGGGAGGAGCACCCGGATCTGAAAGTCCTCCTGGCGGGGTCCGGATCCCACGAAACGGCCCTGCGCGCGCG
This sequence comes from Kocuria tytonis, assembly GCF_003226895.2. Classification (GTDB taxonomy): domain Bacteria; phylum Actinomycetota; class Actinomycetes; order Actinomycetales; family Micrococcaceae; genus Kocuria; species Kocuria tytonis. The sequence goes on along the minus strand of NZ_PNJG02000001.1, from coordinate 376,606 downwards.
CGTCACACGTGTGGGACTTGACGACACCTTCATCTGGGCGGGACGCCACCCGAGTGCGGACATACCCCGCGTCATGAGCCTCTTGGACGTGGTGTGCTGTCCGCGGCAGTCCTTGCCAGTCACCGAGATGGTCTCCCCGTTGAAACCGTTGGAGGCCTTTTCGGCGGGGCGACCAGTGGTGCTCTCCGACGTGGTTCCCCACCGTGTCTTCGTGGACCCGGCCCCCGAGGACGGGTCCACCACACCACGCGGCCTTCTCCACCGCGCGGGAGACCCGGCATCGTTGGCTCAGGCGCTCCGAGAACTACTGGATCATTCCGACCGACGGGCAGCCATGGGACGCGCGGGCAGGCAGTGGGTGGTCTCGCAACGACAATGGTCAACCCTGGGCGCCGTGGTCACCGGGGCACTGCGTGTTGCCGCTGCAACTCATGCAGCCAAGTCCACGGCAGGGATGCCCCTGTCCGAGCTGCGTGTGGGCGTGATCGCGGACGAGTTCACCACCGTCGCCCTGGAGGCGTCGGTGAACATGATCCCGCTGCGCCGCGAAGATCCCGGTGCCCAGTTGCGCACCCAACGCCCCCACATCGTGGTCATCGAGTCCGCGTGGTCCGGCAACGGCGGTGAGTGGCACCGGGGAGTCGGGGTCTACAGCGAGGCCGAGGACTCGGCGCTGCGCGACGTGCTGGACACGTGCGCGCAGTTGGAGATTCCCACCGTGTTCTGGAACAAGGAAGACCCGGTGCACTACCGTCGCTTCCTGCCCACGGCGCTGCGCTGTGACCACGTGTTTACCACGGATGCCTCGCTCGTGGGCCACTACAGCCGGGCAGCCCGGGAAACACCTGGGTCCAGACTGCGGACCGTGTTCTCACAGCCGTTCTTCGCCCAGCCCCAGGTACATCATCCGCTTCCCGGGGACATGCCGGGCGACAGCACGGTCGCCTACGCGGGCACCTTCTACGGAGCACGGTATCCCGAACGATCGGCCCAACTCACCGCTCTGTTGCGTGTGGCCCGGGAATACGGTCTGATCATCTACGACCGGCAGATGGCGGTGCCCGACTCGCCGTACCATTTCCCGGCCGAGTTCGCCCCGCAGGTCCACGGGGCGCTCCCGTACGCGGGGGTCCTGGGCAGTTACAGGGCCCATGCGGCCCACCTCAACGTCAACTCCGTCACCGACTCGCCCTCCATGTTCTCCCGCAGGGTCGTGGAGATCGCAGCATCCGGTGGAGTGGTCCTGTCCACCGCCTCGCGGGGTGTCACTGAGACCTTTGCAGGGCTCCTGCCCGCCACCGATGACGTGGACGAATGGCACGCCCTGCTGTCCTGCTGGACCGAGGACCCCTGCGCACGTCGAGCGGAGGCGTGGCTGCAGCTCCGGACCGTGATGCGGTCACACACCACGCAGACAGCACTGGGCTTCATGGCGCGCGTGGCCGGGATCGCCGTCTCCGTGCAGCTCCTCCCCGCGTGGGGAGTGGAGGTGGATCCTTCGGACCCGGACACGGTCTCGGCTGTCCTGGAGCAGTCCGTACCACCGGCACTGCTACGGTGGAGCTGGGAGCCTGGCGCCGTCCAGAGGTTGGCCCTTGCCGATCTCGTACGACGGGCGGAGGACCGCGGAGTTGCCGTGTCCTCGGCGGACGAGGACGCCGCCGCTGCGGTTCGCTGGTGGGCAGTCCTACCCCCCGTTCTGGACCGCACGTGGGCCGAGGACACCCTGACGGCAACCCAATGGGGCACGTGGACTCGCCTGGGATCACGAAGCCTCACACCGGAGGAGACTGGTCATGCTCTGACGGAGTACGGCACCCGCCGTGCGAGGGGCGGATTCCGCGGAGGCAGTGAGCGGACGTCGTCGACGTCGGAGATTCCGGACACGGACGCGGTCACCGTGATCCGCCCCGAACCCGAGGCGGCCGCGTCCACGGGATCTCTGCCGAGTCGGGAGGCCCGGTCCTTGCCGCCGAGACTGCTCGTCGCCGGACACGACCTGAAGTTCATCGACCGCTGGATTGACCATGCCCGTACTCTGGGCGTGGAGGTCCAGGCCGATCACTGGAAGGACCACGCCCACCACGATGAAGCACGATCTCGTGAGCTGTTGGCGCACGCGGACACCGTGGTGTGTGAGTGGGGACTGGGCAATGCCGTGTGGTATTCCCACCACGTGGGACCCCACCAGCGACTCGTGGTCCGGGTGCACGCCCAAGAACTGCGGGGCCCCTACCTGCGAGCCGTCAACCACGACGCCGTGGATTGTTACGTGTTCGTCGGTGAGATGATGCGCCGTGCTGCCACGGCGTCCCACGGGGTGCCAATGGAGCGAACAGCGGTGATCCCGAATGCCGTGGGCACCGCAGCGCTGGCGCGCGCCAAGAAACCGGAAGCGGCGCACACGCTGGGTCTGGTCGGACTGGTGCCGTTCAGCAAACGGCCGGATCTGGCCGTTGACGTGCTGGAGGCGGTGCTGCGGCAGTGCCCGCAGGGCACCCTCCGCATCAAAGGGCACCGCCCCGAGGAGTATCCCTGGATGCTCCAACGGCCGGAGGAGATGGCTCACTACGAGGCCCTGGACACCCGGATCCGTGATCTCAACGCTCGGCACGGACGGAACGTGGTGATCTTCGATCCCCATGGAGACGACATGGCGGAGTGGTACCGGGGCATCGGATACGCCTTGTCGGTGTCCGACGCCGAGTCCTTCCATCTGACTCTGCCAGACGGCGCGTCTTCCGGAGCCGTACCGCTCTCACTCGCCTGGCCGGGGTCCGACATGATCTATCCCCGCGAGTGGCTCACGGCGTCGACGGACGAGATGGCACGGCGCATCCTGACCCTCATCAATGCCGCACCACGGGCGCGGGCGAGCGCTCGCGCGGCTGGAGACTTCGTCAAGCGCCACTTCGACGACGCCGTCGTCTTCTCGCAACTCGATGCGGTGATCGCGGGAGACGGCGCTTCCGGACCTGGGCCGTCCTCGTCGACGGTTCCGGCGGACACCCGGATCGCAACGGGCGACGCCGACCCGGAGAGGGTGATCGGTGGGCTCCGCGAGGCGTTGGACGAGGTCCACGAACGCTACGTCGAAGCCCGGACGCAAGCCGCGAGACTGACTCGAACCGACATGGAATCCAGAGAGCTGCGCAACACCATGCAGAAGAAGATCTGGTGGTTGGAGTCCGAGCGCTCGAAGCTGATGCGTGAACAGCAGGATACGGAACAGACGGCCGCGGCCGCGGCCAAGCTCGAACGGGAACTTGCGCTGCGGGAACGGCGTGTGCAGCAGCTGCTGTCAGAACGTCCGCATCAGGCGCTCGAGCGCACGCTGAAGCGATCCACCCGAACCCTCGTTCGGCGAGTGGTCCCTGTGACCGCACGCAAAAACCTGTGGAGGTGGCGCCATCGTGGCCATCCCCGCTCAGGATCGCCGTCCTGACGGACCGGTCCCTTTCCCCTCAATCCCCAGAAAGTCGAGGAACGACATGCGTCGAGTCGCCACCACCCTCACCGCCCTGAGCCTGCTGGCCCTGACCGCCTGCGAGGGTTCGTCCACCTCCATCACGGACACGTCCTACGACAACGTCAAGGACCTCAAGGGTGCCGTGACCGACGCAGGGCTTCCGTGCCAGAGCGACAACGTGTTCAAGGGCGAGGACGTCAAGGAAGCTATCAAGTGCGGCGACAAGGTCTGGCTGGGCGTGTACCAGGACGACAAGCAGAAGAACGCTCGAGTGGACGAATACAGGAAGAAGGAGAACTCCTTCGTGGCAGGACCCAACTGGACGGTGGTCGCCCCGCAGAAGGAACTCGACAAGCTGTCCAAATGACACACACTCGATAACGCTTCAGCACCTACTCGTCAGGAGACAATGACATGGCACGCCTCGGATTGGTCGGGTTCTTCGGATGGGGGAATTACGGAGACGAACTGTTCCTCGAGCAGTGGAAGACGAGCCTCGGCCGCCACCACGACGTGGCCGTGGTCCATGACCAGCTCACCGCCCCCTATTTCTCCCGCCGGGCCACGGACATCGCCGAGGAATTCGATGCACTGGTGATCGGTGGTGGTGATCTGGTGATCCCCAACAAGATCTCCCCCCTGTACTGGAACCGTGCTTGGTTGCAACGCCCGGTCTACATCAGTGGTGTGGGGGTACCGACGTGGGTGAAGTACAAAGCTCCGGATGTGATCGAGCGATTGCGCACGTTCTTCCAACACTCCAATGTGCGGTACATCTCAGCCCGCGATGAAGAGAGCGCACAGTGGATCCGCCACGTCCTCCAGCCACGGATCTCGGTTCGTGTTCACGCGGACCTGGCTTTCAACTTGACCATGCCGCCCGCACACCGCTATGACACGCCCACGGTGGGAATCAATCTTCGAACGCACCGTGCCGATTCCGATCCCACACAGCTACTCCGAGTGTGCGAAACCATGCAGGAGCGGGGATACGACGTGGTGAACCTCGTCCTGGGAACCGGCAGGACCCGGGCAGCAGACATCGAGGTGGCCCGAAAATTTCCGTTCAAGGACCAGATCATCCTGGAGTCGGAGGACATCGACCAGCTCAGCTCCTGGATCGGCGGACTGGAGTTCCTGCTGTCCAACAAGTTCCACGGCACGGTGGCCGCCACCATGTACGGTGTCTCCTCCGTCGTGCTCTCCGCGACCACTAAGAGCCGGAACCTGTATTCGCGTCTGGACAGGAGGCATCTGCTCTCCTCCAACGAAGATCCTCACCTCCTGCCCAAAGCCGAGCTGGCGCAGGTACCCGTCTCCGACATGGCGGTGCGCATTCTGGAAGCGGAGGCCAATGCCGCGGTTCGTGACCTCCAACGTCTGATCGACACCGACTTCCCGCGCCGTGGCCCACTCACGGGGGCACCTATGCAGGGCGCACCAGCCGAGGGGTCATCGGCCGAGGGAGTCAGGTCGGCATGACGAACGCGGAGGAGAAAAAACGACCTGCCGGCGGCCAGGGTGCAAACCATGGGCTACAGAGCCTGGAAGCGCTCGAAGGCGTCATCAGTGGGGCCGGGGCACCGTTCGCCGTATCTGTGCTGCAAGCCTTGCGCGACCACCGGGAGTACCAGGCGGCCATGGATCTCATGGAACGTTGGGGAGATCGCTTCGACCATGACGCGGACTTCATCCGTGTTCGCAGAGACATCCTGGGCAAACTGGGCCAGATCACCGAATCCCTGGTGCTGGCCAACACACTGGTGGACCACGGTCACATCACTGCGGTGTCCTTGGTGACGCTCGAAGGTCGGGTCAAGGAGCTCCACGGTGTCAGGCCCCGCATCCAAGGACCACACCGACCCGTGGAGCCCATCTCCTCGCGGCGCATCCTCCACCTCGTCAAGGAGAGCAGGCCCTACCTCTCCAACGGCTTCACCTCTCGCAGTCACTACAACTTCCTGGCCGAGAAGGCCGCCGGGCTGTCCCCGGTGGTCATGACGGAACCGGGTTTCCCACGCTCGGTCGTGGACGGACCGTTCCCGACCACGCGACAGGTTGACGGTGTGCAGCACGTACACCTGGACCTGGGTGCGGCGAACCTCAAGGGAATGCCGGTGGACCGATACCTGCAGCTCTTCGCCGACATGGCCTACTCACGGGTCCGTGAGATTCGCCCCGCCGTCATCCATGTCAGCTCAGGGCGCCGAGGATTCGAAACCGCCCTGGTGGCTCTGGCACTGCGGGAGAAGACGGGCATCCCGGTGGCCTACGAGGTCAGGTCCTTCTTCGAGAGCAACTGGACCGACGACGTCCGGTACGAGGCCCAGGGCGAGATCTACACTCGCCGCATGGAGCGTGAACTCGAGTGCATGCGAGCTGCGGACATGGTCCTGACCATCGGCGAAACCATGAAGCGAGAACTTTCGTCCCGGGGGATTCCCGCCGAGAAGATTGGGGTCATCCCCAACGGAGCGGACTGCGAACGCTTCACACCCCGCTCACGCCCGGTCGAACTGGCCGAGTTCCTCGGCATCGGGACCTCACCCACCATCGGGTACGTCTCCAACATGGATCACGCTCGTGAATCGCAGGAAACACTGATCCGGGCCACCGCAGAACTCAAACGCCAGGGCCGCACGGAACACTGCGTGCTCGTGGGTGACGGTTCACGCCGCGCCGAGCTCGAGGCGCTCGCCAATTCCCTGAGTGTCGCGGAGCGTGTCCATTTCGTCGGACGAGTCGATCACGGGCGGATCATGGACTACTACGCCTTGATCGACGTGTTCGTGGTACCGCGGATCTTGGAGCGGGCGGCCATCTATGTGACACCGCTGAAACCGTTCGAGGCCATGGCCATGCGTCTTCCGGTGGTGGTCAGCAATGTTCCCGCGCTCACGGAGATAGCGGATCCACCCCGACGCGGCTGGTCGTTCGTGGCCGGGGACCCCGAGTCCTTGGCACAGGTGATCACGGGGGTGCGTTCCGACCCCGCCGAGATGGCGCGCCGGGCACAGTCGGGATTCGACTGGGTCCGTGAACAGCGACAGTGGAAACACAACGGGAAACGGTACAGGGACTACTTCGCCCACCTCACAGACGTTACTGGCGCCCCGGGGGAGAGAGACTAAGCCATGCGCGCATTGATCCATGGATTCAGCCGGACACCGGGGAGTCCCGTCAACGAGATTCACCAGGCCCTCCGCGCGGTCGGCACGGATCCTGCACCTCACCTGCTCGGATACACGGCGGTGGCTCGAGTCAACCCGTACCAAGCCATGTTGTACCGGCAGTTCGCGTCCCACGGTGTGGCTGCCGCCCCTGTCCTGAAGGGATTCGACTTCAGCGTGTTGCCGGAATTCCGGGGAATGAGCCGCTCCCAGACCATCCACTTCCACTGGATCAACTGGGTGATCGGGGTGTCCGAGGACGCCGCCAGGGCACGGACCAAGGCCAACGGCTTCCTGGGCCGCCTGGACAAGTTCAAGGACCGGGGCGGCAAGGTGGTGTGGACCGTGCACAACGTGTATCCGCACGACGCGACATACCCCGACGAGGAGATCGAACTCCGCCAAGAGGTGGCGAACCGAGCAGACGTGGTGCACGTGATGGCCGAATCCACCACGGACGCGATGAAAGGCATCTTGAGCGTGGACCGGTCCAAACTCGTGGTGGCTCCACATCCGAGCTATGTGGACGCGTACGAGAATTTCGTCTCACGCGCAGACGCTCGTGCCAGCCTCGGCATCGACGGCGACGAGACCGTGTTCGTGGTCTTCGGTGCGCTCAAGGCCTACAAGGGACTGAACGAGTTGCTCGACGCCTTCCAACACCTCCGTCGCATTCGTCCCGACCAGCGGTTCCGTCTGGTCGTGGCGGGTAGCCCCGATGACGATCCTCGTGTCACGTCCTTCGTGCAGCGGTGCCTTGTGGACCCCTACGTGTTGATCGAACCATCGCGGATCCCGGGAAATCGTGCCCAGTACTATCTCAACGCCGCGGACGTGGGAGCCGTCACGTACACACGTTCCTTGAACTCGGGGGCCGCCCTGCTGTACTTGAGCTTCGGACTCCCCGTGCTCGCCACGGACACCCCGGTGTTCCGAGAAGCCCTCCCGACTCACACCGCTCATTTCGTCACCGATCCTCTCAACCGCGGACACGAAGCGTTCGCTCAGGACCTCGTGGCGGCCGCAGAGCTGGCCCGACGGCGCAGCAGAGAGCAGGTTCTGAGGGCCATCGAGCCGTTGCACAGTGCAAAAATCAGTGACCGTTTCGTTCAGGACCTGGGACGTCACCTGGACTGGTAGTCACACGGGCCGCCCTGCCCGGCGCCATTCAGGCGAGGACCTCGGCGACGGACAGCACTCTGCCCAGGTCGCCACGGGCGTGTCCCAGGGGGATGGTGGTGTCCCGCACCGTGGTGCGGGCTTGCTCGGCCAGTTCGACCCAGTCCGGAAGCGACCCGTCCTCGGCAATGATGCTGGCAGCGCGGTCGACCCAGGGGACGAGGTTCTCGCGCACTAGTCGACCTGTGGGCATGTCAGCGGAGACCATGTTCTCGAGACTGCGCAACGGCCCTCCATGCACGTCCTCCGCGAGTCCGTGCAGGGTGTAGGTACTCACCTCGTGCCAGCTGACGGGACCGCCCAGTGCCCGGAGCCTGGAGGTGACCTGCTCCGCGCTGCGATTCTTCTCGGCGCGATCGAACGGCCTGCTGGCCAAGGCGGGACTCAGCAGCGCCAGGAGATCTTCGGGGATGTCCCGGGGGTCGCTCAAGAGCTCGGGGCGTTGCTCCGGGGCCAACTTGCTGAGTGCCACGAGATTCGTCTGCTGCAGCGGCCGCAGGCCTAATTTGGTGGCAGGAACGAACCGGCCTCCGTGCAAGGCGTTCCGGAACAACAAGTAGTGCCATTCGGCACTGAGATGCTCCGAGGTACTGATCCCCGCGTCCTGGAGTGATTCACCGGCCACTTCTTCCACGGCACGGGCCACGTCCGGACGGGACCGAGCGATCGAGGTGACAACCGCTTCGAGGGTACGCAGACCGTAGCTGCCCTTGTAGAGCTCCGACCCGAACCCCGCAATGCTGAACGGGCCGGGGGTTCGCAGTGCGTAGGACTGCAATTTCAGCGGGAAGTAGCTCAGGGCCTGATCCATGAACCACATGCCCATCGGCCGTGGAAAGCGCCGAAGCAGCGCCGCAGGGTCGGTGACCGGTTTCTTCGGGCCCAGGGTGAATCCGAATTCCTCGGCCAGGGTGGAGACCACCTGGTGATCCAGACGGTGTTGTTCATGGGCGTTGGTGCAAGTGAACAGGGCCTGCTCGCGTCCCACGGGCGAGAGCAGAGCGGCTGCCAGGCAAATGCGGGAGTCCTTGCCCCCCGACAGGGACAGCCTCGCAAACTCTTCACCCATGGATGCGACGGAGTGAACCACGGAGGCGATCCGTGTCGCAGCCGAACGGATCTCCTCCCTGTAGTCCGTGCTGGACACGGCGAAGTGGTCCCTGACCGGAGTATGCACCGTGCGGTGAACGGACCCTGGACTTTCCAGGGACAGCTGTAAGTGGGATGACACGGGGACGTAGCTGATTTCTCGTACCAGGGTGCGTGCGCCCAGCAGTTGCGCCGACATGGAATTGGCCCACACCAGGGACGCGGCCACCGTGGTGTCGGCGGTCACGGGCCATCCAAGACGCCGACGCAGGTGCAACAAGGTGTAGGCAGAGTCGGAAACCATCACCGCCCCCGGAACGGCGGTCACGAAGATCGGCATGCTCCGGTAGAGGTCGCCTAGGATGGTGACGGCGCTCTGATCCCAACGGATGCGCAGGTGACAGCCCGGCAGTTCGGTACCCCCCATGCTGCGCCCACGGTCTCGCCATCCGCACGCGCCGAAGTAGAACCGTTCACGGTCGTCGTCGATCGCCACGCCCGTGAAAAGGCTCGAGTCGTCCACAACGTCCGCAGCGGCCCGGTGCGACAACCACGTCAGGGCCCACCCGTTGGCCAGCACTTCGTCGTGGCGCTCCCCGGGAGACCCGTGATTCAGCGTCACCAGGTGTTCGGCCACGTCGGGAAAACTGCGGCGATGGGTGAACACCGCAAGATAGTTGGCCATACCTCACGCCCTGCTCGGCACGGACGTCTGAGATGTCGATGCTGTCTCCTCGTCATCTTCGTGCGGTGCGATCGAACCGGCCGAGGCGAACAGCGCCGGCACCGCACCCCGGTCAGAGATCTCGTGGATCTCGTTGACGCGCACGGAGACCCGGCTGTACTTGGGCCAGGACTGTGCGGGGAAGCACTTGTTGTTGACCACCAGTGACAGGCCCACGGGGATCTCCAGCGAGCCGCTGGTACGGACCCGGATCATCACCGGCTCCTTGGAGCGGGCGAGGTCATCGGTGATGACGTGATCGCCGATGCGCAGCACCGTGGAGATGCGACCCTGGTTCTGGGCCCGCTCGTAGTTGCTGACCAGAGTCAACGACACCTCCACGGGCCGGGTGGTGTCCACACGCAGCGTGCAGGTGTTGTGGATCTCCTGACCGGCCACCGGCGCCGTGGTGGGCAAGGAGATGTGCAGTGCGCGAGGAGCGTCGAAGAGGACGTTGAGCTGGCGTTGCGGCAGCTCCAATTCCTTGGCGGAGTAGTCGGCCTTGGTGAAGGCCGCCACGCGTGAAACCGCCGCGGCCTCGGCTGTCGGCTGGGCCGGCCTCTCCATGGGGATCTCGTAGACCACGGCACGTACCGGTGCTTCTGCAACGCGGCGGGCAGCGGCCCCAAGCGCGTGGGAGGACCGCTTCTGGAGGTCGTCGACACGGCGGAGGAAGTTCTCGTCAGTGATTTGTCGTTCGGAAAGCCCCTCGGACGCTGAGTCGAAGAGCTGTTCCCATGAAACGTCCAGCGGCAGGGCCAGGTGCTCCCGCCCCACTTCCTCGAAGTGACGACGGACCTTGGAGTCGTAGACCAACCCGACCGTGGGCACGTGACGACGATGGGCCAACAACGCCGCGTGCAGTCTCATGGTCACCAACAGGTCCAGTTCCGACAGACAGAAATCCAGGGCGGACAGACCCAGCGGATCCGGAACCTGCACCACGGGGATGTTGGGTGAGAGGCCTTTCGCCAGCTGCTGCAGAATCTGGCGATCATGCGACGTGCCGGCCTGCATCGGCAGGCACACCACGGCGATCTTCTCCGCCGCCGCCAAGGAGTTGAGGGTCTTCTCGACGCTGGCGAGCACCTGGTCCATGGGGAAGAGGCTCCAGCGACGCAGGTTCACACCTACGAGGCGATGACCGCTGTCCTTCAGCTCCTGCAACCGATCCACCAAGGCACCCTGCGGGTGGGACGAAGGAAGGTCCACCGCGTACACCACGTCCGGCGCGGTGGACAGCCGCTGGGCCGGCACGCCTGCACGTTCCACGACCTCCTGGGATTCGGGATCCCGCAGCAGGATCGACTCGGTCTGTTCGGCCAGGAACTTCACCATGGCCTGGGCGTCCGGGTCCTCCAGCGGTCCCGCGCCCAATCCGATCACGTGATACGGAATGCCGAGCACCCGTCCCATCATGGGCAGGTTCCCGAACCCCGCGATCGACATGGCCACCCCGCTCACCAGGCTCGTCAGTCCACCTGCGCGCTGGAAGGTGAGGTCGTGCCACAGACCACCGCCACCGACGACCACGGCGTCGGCCGTATGCAGTTGGTGTGCCGCTTCGAACAGATCGCTCCGTTTGAAGGCCTGGAGCCCGTGCTCCACCTCCACCTTGTACGGGTTCTCGGCCGCTACCACCACGTCGACGGCAGGGTCGGCCGCCTGCAGGGCAGAGGAGATGGACTGCAGGATCAACTCGTCACCCAAATTGCCCGCACCGTAGAAGCCGGAGAGGATCACCGCGCGCGCTCGGGGCAAGGACGGCGTCAGGCTCTGCGCGATCTCACGGGTCCTGTTCTCGTCCAACCAGGGCATGGTTTCCGACGACGCGTCGCGGAGCCTGGCGAACAGCTCCATCCACCGGTGTTCGTACAGGTGGTTGTTCACCAACCGACGGAAACCGTTGAGTCTCACCCGCTCATACTCCTGGGGGTCGTCCAGCAGCACCTGGAGCTTACGAGCCAGATCGGCGTCGTCGGAATAGCCGATGATCTCGTCACCGTAGTCGAAGAAGTGCGACATCTCGTCGAACTCCCCGGTGGCGATCACGGCACCTGCGCCCACAGACTCGAACACACCGCATTTGATGTTGATAAATCCCGCGCGGGTCAGCGGGAAATTGATGTGGATCTTGCCCATCTTCATGGCTTGCAGGGCCTTGTCCCCGGCCACGGTTTCACTGTCGGGGATCTCCCATCCGCGTCCGTACGTCTTGACGTCGAAGGCGGAGTTCAAAGCGACCATTGTCTGGTTCCGGTCGGGCCGGTCATTGGCGTGCCCCACACAAATGACGTCGGCAGCCATGGAAGGGTCCTCGTCCACGTGCTGCGTGACGAATCCCCTGTCGATGCCGAACGGGAAGTAGACGGTGTTCCTCACCCCGGCTTCCTCGTACATCCGCAGAGAGAGTCCGGCATTGGTGGTATGGACGTCGAAGACATGGGCGTGCGCGTGGACGGTGGGGAAGACGTCCGGGTCACTGAGAGTGATCCCGACCAGTACGATGCCCTGGTCCTTCAACCGTTGCGCGTCCTCCTCCGTGAAGGTCAGTCCGCCGGCACAGCAGATGATCATCTGGGGGCGGAACCCGTCGATGGCGCCCTGCAGTTTCTCGGCCTGAACGTAGATGGGGCCGTTGCCTCCGGAAACCCGGTCGGGGTTCTCCGCGATCCGGTGGTACTTGATGTCCAGGTCGAGAACGTGGTGGCCGAGGTTGCGCAGGGAGCGGGACATGGACGAGACGATGTCGGTGGTGCCGTTGATGGAACGGCCCAGGAACAGGATGCGCCAGTGGAATCCCTGGTCGAAGGTTTTCTTCTCGAGCTCGGCCTTGAGCTGGTCAATGGTTTGCATGATGCACCTCGGATAATGCGACGATCAGTGGGGGATGGGGGAGCTAGGACGACGCGTCATGGGTGGACTGACGGATCGATCAACCATGATTCGTATTCCTCACGGATCGCCGTGCCGATGCGCGTGGCCCGGTTCAGGTTCACGCGTGTGGTGGGCGCACATCCTTCACTGGGATTGAGCTCCATGGGCAAGACCTGGTACAGCACCGCGGTCTGAGCCTCAACGAAATCTTCGTGCGCGGTCGTGAGTTCTTCCACCCGTCGAGGCGGCAGGTAGGCGCCCTGCTGCATGAGTGTCAGTTGCACGGCGAGGGTCGGCACGTCATGGGGGAACACCTTGTGGCGGATCGCCAACGCCGAGACGACCCCTGCGGCCTGACCGATGCCCGCCACCGTGGGGTGCAGCCGCAAGGCCGCCGCGCCGATCCTGGAAGCCGAAACATTCTTCTCCGCTGCCACCATAGGCACCCTGGTGCGGGGGAGGAGGCAACCCAGCGGAATGCTGAAGGGGCCTTCCCTCCAGACTTTCGGCTTGTCCGCAAGGCTCTCACCGAGGTCCTCTTCCAGGTCCCGTTCCCGACGACCGCCGTGCAGATCGGGTGGATACGTTCCCGTGGCAATACTCGTCACGTCGACCTTTGGTGCACCACGGTTGCTCGTGCGGTAGATGTCCTTGCCCGTGAGTGTCTCGCGTCCGACGATCCGAACGGACTCCCGGATGTAGGGGATGGGAGGGAAATGACGGACCACGTTCATGGGAAGCCCCTCCGTCACCTTGGGGGACCGCTCTCGAGGCATCTTGTCGTAGCCTTCGTCCGTGGCCACGCTCCAGGGCAGGTCACATTCGTTCTGAAGGTAGTAGATGATGGCCAAGGTGCGATTGATGGCCGCACGTTCTATCGACGCCCGCGCCGATTCGTCCAGCAGGTAGCTGGCTTCCGTGGGCTGATCATTGAAGTAGTTCAGTGAGGTGCGTGTGATGTCTTTCCACTGAGACCCGGTGTAGTAGTTCTCGGTTCCCAGGTCCGGAGCTCCGCGGTACCCCGCAAATCCGTTCTCCTTTTCTTCGATCCCCTGCCGGCTACCTCGGGGATACGCGCGGCTCACAGCTGCCCGTGCCTTCTGGTAACCCTCGGGTTCTTCCGTGAGGCGTAGTCCCTCCGGCATGGTGCCCGCGTCGTAGCGGCGGATCATCGCCGTCTGGGTGATGTCCTGGATGAAGGTGTCCTGGAAATTCTCGTGCGAATACGTCTTACCGTCGTAGACGCTGTTTCCGACCCGATGTGCCAGACCACTCAGGCGAGTGACGGAGCCGTCCTCCGTGGCGTCCACCAGACACCGCCCCGCGATGCCACCGGACGTGGTGTCCAGCTGGGCTTGCTCGCCATTGACCCGCACGCCGGTCACGGTGACGTTGCGGTAGGCCCGGACCCCTGCTTCTTTGAGCATCGCGGTCAGGACACGATCCACCACCACGGGATTGGGAGAAAAGGACTCGTCCCGGTACTGGGACGTGTTGCAGGGGCGCTCCAACCGGTAGGTGTAGAAATGCCGCACTCGTGTGGTGAATTCACCCCAGAAGCCGAATTCTTGAATGATGTTGGCGTAGTACCTCGTCTCGTCCATGGCCGACACGCCACCCGGGCCGGCCTGGCCCCCCAGCATGTGGGTGGACTCCACCATGACCACCTGGACACCAAGTCGAGCGGCACTGATGGCGGCGGCACAACCGGAGATTCCACCTCCTGCCACCACCAGCTCGGTGTAGAGGGGGAGGGCATCGGGGATCTTGGCCCAGATTGCCTCGTGCACCGGTGAGTCGAGCGGATCAACTGTCTGGGCGTCTTCCGTCATGGAATTTTCCTTTCGGCCACGCGGCGCGTGGCACTCACGGCGCGATTCATGTGGTGGGTGGCGGTCTCTTCGAGAGTGTGCAGCAACGGAGAGGAAGACCTTCGCTCCAGTGCCGTGGCCAACGCGGTGTCGTCCATCAGATGGGGTTCCCGGGCCAACCACGGATCGCCGAGGGCGATGCTCAGGGCACGGACCTTGTGCGTCATCCTGAGTGACAGGGCCGGTACGCCGTACCGGGCCGCCATGACCGCTCCGTGGAACTTTGCCGTGAGCAGGCTGCGATACCCGCCGAGTGCAGCGGTCAGGGCATCGATGCTCGACTCGGTCCGGATGATCTCGGGGGGAACACCCACGTCCTCGAGTGCACGACGCTCCAAGGCCTGATCGTGCTCCACCGCCAGAACCAGGACTTCCACACGAAATCCTCTCGGCTCCATGAGACGGAGGAGTCGATCCAGCGTGCTCAGGTCCTGGTCCGTCGGCACCTTCCGGAACACCACGCCCACGGTGTCCCGGCCGGGGTGTCCGGCGGGTGGCAACGCAGCGGCGAAGCCCGGGTCCGCCCCGGTCTCGATTTCGCGGCTCAGACCTGCGGTGTCCCGCAGCCAGTGTGTACTGCCCTGGTCACGTGTACCCACGAAGTGCACGTTCTCGTGCTGGAGGAACGTCCTGAGGCGTCCGGGGACGTCGCCACGCCGCCGAGTCCGTTCGAGGGCCACACCGACTCCCGCGACGATCACCGGTCGTGTCAGCCATGCCCGGTTCCAGTACAGGGTCGAGATGGCGTCCGGATGGATCAGGTCGCCACCACCGATGACGACGGCGTCCACGTCGGCTGCGATCTCCTCCGCCGGGCGGGAAAAGTAGGGCCGGACCAGCACGTCGTGGACCCGCTCGTGAGTGAACTCGTCGCCGAAGGCGGAGATCCACGTCTGATACATCAGTTCGTCGCCGTAATTGCCCCACCCGAAGAAACCGACGTGTCCCAGTCGTGTCATCGGACGCTCCGGGGACGGATGGCCAGTCCGAATTGACGCGGATCGGCCTCGAAGTCTTCGCACGCGTAGTTGATCCACGACCTGATGCGTGCCGGGGTGGGCGGATTGTGCCCGGTGCAGTGGTGCTCCGTGACCACCTGAACGCGCTCGTCCGCATGCTCTTGAAAAGGTTCCATGGCTTCCGCCACGTATTGTGCGTCGCCACTGTTCTGCACGTACCACACGTGTCCCGTGACAGTGTGCTGGTACAACGCATTGAGATCCACCAGCGTGGGACGGCCCCGGTGCAGTGCACTCCAGGTCGGAGTCTCGGGAAATGCAGTTCTGGCCAACGCGGTGGCGGGACCGCCCTCGGCTACGAGGTCAAGGGTCGTGTCGGGGGAAAAGGCCAGCGCCAAGCTTCCCGTCAGACGGGGGGCCAGGGCCATGGCCGCGAAACCACCACCGCAACTTCCCACCAGCAGAACGCGCTCGCCCACGCCCAGGGCCTTCGCCGCCTCACCGATGTGATCTGCCAGCCGGTCCGGAAGGGGGTCCTCCGCCGTCCCCACGTACCACCCGCTCCGAAGCGTGTCCGACGACTCCAGGGTGGGGTCCGAGAGGAACAGCATGTGGTGAGGCAGTCCGGACAGCTCGGCGAATCGCTCAAAGCGCGGCAACGGGTGTCGTGAGCGGTCGACCAGGCTGTGGAAACACACCACCAGGGTGTCCGCCCCCGGTTTCTCACTGAGCACTCCGCGTATCGGGTGGTGTGTGTCCTCCCGGGGCAGCACGTCGTAGCGCACGAGGTGACGACCGTCGCCCAGGATCTCCGTTGTCGCCGCGTCGGATCCGAGGAAGTGAACGGGCCAACTCCGTCCTTCGTCCAACTCGGTATCGGGAGCGTCGTCGTGCATGGGCGGGTCCGCGTCGAAAGCCTTGTTGATCACGCGCAGCGTTGCCGGGCGAGACATTGGATTGTGACCGTGCGTGTGATGGGCGTACGGGTGAACGCTGACCTCGTCGCACAAATGGGCGGCATTGCTCATGAAGGCCCGGAACAGGGGGAGATCCTGCTTCCGGTCGTGGTCGGAGGTGACGTTGACGTGATAGCGGATCCGAACCGGGACGTCGCGCTTCTTCAGGAGCATGAGCACGTTGGAGGTCAGTGGGTGGCTCGTACGGATCGCCGCGGGCAACATCCCCCCGAAGCGGGCATGGCGCAGGGCGTTGACGCCCGTTGGCATCCAGCGGGTCCAGTCGAACTGGGCGTTGTTGATCACCGCGAGGGCACCGGGATCGTCGGCCAGCAGGGCCAGGGAGTAGAAGCCTCCGGCGGACGAACCGAAGTACATGCGGGAGGCGGGATCCCGGACGCCGAAGGTGTCCATCACGGCGCGGACCGCTTGACCCACTTCCGGCACGACCCAGTGGTCCGAAGTCAGATGACCCCAAGCCAGGGACAGATAGTCGGGAGCTCCCGTGGCCGGGTCGTACACGTAGACCTGGTGGTGGTCGATGTCCTGGTACCAGCTGGAGCGCTGGAACACGGGCTCGTGGTGGGCGACCTCCTGATCGACGGCACCGTTGCTCAACACCACGGCGTGCGACGCCTTCGTCTTTCGCACCACCATGAGCGGGACCGTGACGTGGTCGATCACGACGTCCACACGGGCTCGCTGGTTCGCGGGTGTCAGGGGGTCCAGTGCGCCGCTGCGGACTTCTTGCAGCGTCACTGTGGGGGTGGGGGTCATCTGGGGGTCTTCTCGGGCAAGCGGGCGGGGGAGGGGCGTGGAGCCTGGGGGGCAGAACGGGCTCCACGGTCTGATGTGCTTAGTCGCCGATCATACTGTGTGCCGCCCCAACGCCAGGTACCGCCACCCAGCACCCTGCCACACCGCGGGATCCAGCACGTTCCGCCCGTCGATCATCGTGGGCGTCGCCACTAGCCCGGCAACGCGGCGGGGGTCCATGTCCCGAAATTCCCGCCACTCGGTGAGCAGCAGGGTCACCTGCGCACCGGCCACGGCGGCGTCGAGCGATTCCACGTAGTCCAGGCGCGGGTAGCGCTGGGCGGCGTTGGCGTTCGCCTGGGGGTCGTAGAGGCGGACGTCCGCGCCCATCGAGTGCAGACGGGCGGCGATGTCCAGGGCGGGGGAGTCGCGGACGTCGT
Organism: Kocuria tytonis; assembly: GCF_003226895.2. Lineage (GTDB taxonomy): Bacteria > Actinomycetota > Actinomycetes > Actinomycetales > Micrococcaceae > Kocuria > Kocuria tytonis. The sequence goes on along the minus strand of NZ_PNJG02000001.1, from coordinate 359,116 downwards.
CGGAGTCGGGTTTGAACGCCGCGCCGAGCACCGCGATCTGCGCGCCGTGCACCGATCCGCCGCACTCGGCCACGGCCAGCTGCACGGTGTGCTCGCGCCGGCGCAGGTTGATGTCGTCCACCTCTGCCAGAAAACGAAGCGACTGGTCCAGACCCAGCTCCGAGGCACGGGCGCGCAGCGCGCGGATGTCCTTGGGCAGGCACCCGCCACCGAAACCCACACCGGCGTTGAGGAACTTGCGACCGATCCGCTCGTCCAGCCCGATCGCGTCCGCGAGCGTGCGGATGTCCCCGCCCACCACCTCTGTGATCTCGGACAACGCGTTGATGAAGCTGATCTTGGTGGCCAAGAAGCTGTTGGCCGCCACCTTCACGAGCTCCGCGGTCTCGTAGTCCGTCACGATGAACGGGGTGTCCGCCGCCAGCTGCTGCGCGTAGGCCTCCCGCAGCGCCGCCTCGGCGCGCCTGCCCCCGGCAGTGGGCCGCGCGGCGGCGTCGTGCTCCACGCCCAGCACCATGCGGTCGGGGCGCAGCGTGTCCTCCACCGCGTGACCCTCCCGCAGGAACTCCGGGTTCCACGCGAGGTCCACGGTGACACCCGGGCGCGACGCCGCCCGGGCCGCCTCCTGCAGGCGCGCCGCCGAGCCCACGGGCACCGTGGACTTGCCCGCGATCACGCAGTCGTGGTCCGCGGCGCGCGCGATCTGCTCCACCGCGGCGTCCACGTACGTCATGTCCGCGGCGTGACCGGTGCGCTTCTGCGGCGTGCCCACGCCCACGAAGTGGACGTCCCCGAATGCCCCGGCCTCCTCGTAGGAGGTGGTGAACCGCACCGCGCCCGAGGCCACGTGCGTGCGCAGCAGCTCCGGCAGGCCCGGTTCGTGGAACGGGACGCGGCCCGCGGACAGCGTGTCGATCTTTGCCCGGTCCACGTCCACCCCGAGAACCTCGTGGCCCAGCTCGGCCATGGCCACGGCGTGGGTGGCGCCCAGGTATCCGGTGCCGATCACGGTCATACGCATGAGGCGGGTACGCCCTTCCTGACGGGGAACTGGGAGAGAGGGAGGGTCAGTCCCGGGGGTCGAAGTCCGCGATGCGCGTCCCCACGCCGAACATCTGTTCAATTGCGGCCAGGGAGCGCTGCGCGGCCCTGCCGTCACCGTAGGGGTTCACGGCGTTGGCCATCTCGCGGTAGGCGGCGTCGTCGTTGAGCAGCCGGTCCACCTCGGTGACGATCCGCTCCTCGTCCGTGCCGATCAGTTTCACGGTGCCGGCGGTCACTGCCTCGGGGCGCTCGGTGTTCTCGCGCATCACGAGCACGGGCTTGCCCAGCGACGGCGCCTCCTCCTGGACCCCACCGGAGTCCGTGAGCACCACGTGGGCCACCGAGAGCATGCGGGTGAACTCGCCGTAGGCCAGCGGCTCGGTGACCACCACATTGGGCAGGCCCTCGATGGCGGGCAGCACAGCCTCGCGCACCACGGGGTTGCGGTGCGCCGGCAGCACGATCGTGAGCCCCGGCTCGGCCCGCGCAATGCGGGCCAGTGCGCGCCCGACGCCGCGCATGGCCTCTCCCTGGTTCTCACGCCGGTGCGTGGTCACCAGCAGCACGCGCTTACCGGAGGAGGCGATCTCCTCGAGCTGCGGGTCCGAGAAGGGCAGCTGCTGCTCCACGGTGTGCAGCAGGGCGTCGATCACGGTGTTGCCCGTGACCACGATGTCCTGCTCCGACAGGGCCTCACGAAGCAGGTTCTCCCTGGAGGTGCTCGTGGGTGCCAGGTGCAGGGACGTGATCTGGGAGGTCATCTTGCGGTTAGCCTCCTCGGGGAAGGGGGAGAAGAGGTCGAAGGACCGCAGCCCCGCCTCGGCGTGGATCACCGGGATCCCCCGGTAGAACGCGGCGATCGCGCCGGCGGTGGAGGTGGTGGTGTCCCCCTGGACCACCACAGCGTCCGGTGCGTTCTGCGCGAAGATCGCGTCCAGGCCCTCCACCGTGCGGGTCAGCACCCCGTTGAGGGTCTGGCGCGGCTGGATGATGTTCAGGTCGTGGTCCGGGGTGATGTCGAAGATCTCGTTGACCTGGTCCAGCATCTCCCGGTGCTGACCGGTCACGGTGACCACGCACTCGAAGTCCGTGCTGCTCTGCAGAACCTTGACGATCGGGGCCATCTTGATGGCCTCCGGGCGGGTGCCGTAAATCGGCATGATCGTGAACACGCAAGACGTCCTTACCTGGGCCCGTGGATGATCCGGTCCGCACCGCCGCTGGGCGGTGTTCGACCGTTCCTCCCCTACGGGCTCACAGTCTATGGGAACACCAACTGAATAACAGATAACTTGCGCACTCGTGTCCCCCTTAGTGGGTACAAAGGCGCGCGCCATTAGGCACGATGGTGTGAGGAGGGCTGACATACACTGTGTGCGTACGAATGCAGATCGCTCCGTCGTGGAGCCATCCTTGGATCGCGGTGCCGTCCCGGGTGGTTTGCCCGGCATTCACCAGAACACATTCTGGTTGTGCAAAACTGAAATCACGGACAGGGCGCGTTCAAGGAGAGGCACAGTGACAGCTATTTCCCCCGGAGCAATTCCACCCAGCGTACGCATACCGGTCCTGGCCACCTACACCGATGAGAACGGGCATCAGCTGCCTCTGCCCCAGGCCCGGATGCGGGAGAGCTTCACGGGACTGCAGATGCTGGCCCGCCAGATCCTGAGCGGCGCGGAGGACCCCCTCGACGGCTACGACCAGGATTTCACCATCATGCAGATGGGTCCCTCCGCCTTCGAGATCGAGATCCGCGCCACCGCTAAACGGCAGAACCGGCTGCGTGGGCGTGCCGCCGCGAAGAAGCACCTCTTGATCGTGGCCACCCTGGATCATTTCACGGACGTGCTGGTCGCCATGGGGGAACTCGCGTGCCACATTGCCAACCACCCTGACACCGAGGTGCGGTTCGTGGCCAGCTGCTACGGGGACTACTACGAGTTCCTGGAGCGTGGCCGCGTGGTCAAGGCCATGGAAGCCGGTGCGGTGGAACTGCTGGTGACGCCCGAGTCCGTCGAGATCCTGCGCGTGATCCTGGCGAACCTCAAACAACCCGGTGTCGCCTACGCCACGCTCACCAAGCGAATTCCGGGGATGGCACACATGCGGCGCACGGTGGTGGGGTCCACGCAGCACCTGCGGGACTTCGCGGACGGGGGGCCCTTCCACCTGACTCCGGAGATGCTCGCGACCGCCCGGTCCAGGGTGGACACGCACCGCACGGAGCAGTGGGTGCAGCTGCCCACGTCCAAGAACTCGCACGCTTTGTGGGACGAACTCTGAGAGTAGGGCGCCGCGTGACAGTGCGGCGGCGTGTGCTCAGCGCACGGTGCGCTTCGGGCGGTTCCCGCGCAGCACCCGGGCGATGTGCCGCACCCGGTCCACGTTGGAGGACACGGCCAGGTAGCCGCTGAGCACCCCTACCGTGGACATGCCTCCCACGATCAACGGGGTGTGGTACTTCTGCCACCGCCGCGGGTCGGAGGCAATGATGTGCGCGGTGCCGTTGATGGTGGCCGCGATCACGCCACCGGCCACCACGTGGTGGCCGATCTTGGCGCCGCTCTTGACCAAAGGATCGAGTTCGTCCGTCCGCAGGTGGACGTCGAACCCACCGCGTTCGAGCACCACGATGAGCCGGCGCACGTACTCGGGCACGTCCACACCCATCTGCACGGCGTCCTCCACCGTGGCCCGCAGCCGGTTCAGCAGCATGTCCGGGGAGAGCCGGTGGATGATGAACCGCTCGGCGTAGGGCTGCACCGAGGAGACCAGGTCGAACTCGGGGTCCAGCCCGGTTCCCATGGACTCCGCCGTGACCAGCATGCGCAGCAGCAGGGCGGACTGTCGGGGCAGCTGCAGCTTGTGGTGGCGCAGCACGGAGATCAGGTCCGCCATGAGCGCCCCCACGCGGACCTCCTCCAGCGGTTTGTTGGCGTAGCGGCGCATCATGACCGCCACGTCCTTCTCGATCTCCCGCTTGGAGATGTCGTGCTCGCCGCTGTCCGTGAGACCCAGCAGCCCGGTGGCCGCGCGCCTCGGGTTGTCCTGCACCACGCCCAGCAGCAGCGTGATCAGGTGGTCCCGGAACTCCTCGGTGAGGTTGCCCACCATGCCGAAGTCGATAATCGCGATCCGGCCGTCCGGTTCCACGAACAGGTTGCCCGGGTGCGGGTCCGCGTGGAAGAAGCCGTCCTCGAAGACCATCTTGCAGATGGCGTCCGTGGCCTCACGGGCCAGCAGGTGCCGGTTGATCCCCTCGGCCTCCAGGGCCGGGTAGTCGTTGATCTTCACGCCGACCATGCGTTCCATGGTCAGCACCCGGGAGGTGGTGGCCTCCCAGTGGATCTCGGGGATGTGGATCTGCGGGTGGCCCATGAAGTTCTCGGCCATGCGCTGGGCGTTGCGGGCCTCCTGCAGGAAGTCGAGTTCGTCCCGCAGGGAGGAGCTGAACTCCTCCACGATGCCCTCCAGGTCGTAGTCCTGGGCGGCCGCCCAGTACCGGGACACCCACTTGGCCATGTCCTGGAGGATCTCCAGGTCCCGGTTGACCTCGTCCGTGACCCCGGGGCGGCGAACCTTCACGATCACGTCCCGACCGTGGAACACGGCGGCGTGCGCCTGGCCGATCGATCCCGTGGCCACGGGATCCGGATCCATGTGGGTGAGGATCTCCTCGGCCCGGGAAGCGGGTTCCGCCTCGATCATGGCCCGGATCTGCGCCACGGGGATGGGCGGGGTGTTGTCCTGGAGCTTGAGCAGCTCCTCGGCGAAACCCGGGGGCAGCAGGTCCGGACGGGTGGACGCCAGCTGACCCAGTTTGATGAACGTGGGGCCCAATTCCTCCAAGGCCATGCGCAGGTGCTCGGGCTGGGAGTGGATGGTCTGCGGGTCGATCAGGTTCACTCGCGCCAGGGGAGCCCGCCACTGGGGCCTCACCCCGCCCAGGGCGAAGCCGAAGCCGTGCTTGGTGAGGACCTCGATGATCTGGAGGAACCGTTCGCGGCGTGAAATCATGTGGGTGCAAAAGCCCCTTACAGCGTTCTGTGCAGGTACGCGGCCATGAAACCGGTGGCCACGGCCACGATCAGGATGAGCGTGGTGGCCAATGGTTCCACGCCGAGCATCAGAATGCCCAGCACCACGAGGATCGCGGTCAGTGCGAGGAGCGCGCTCACCACGGGTTTCAGGCTCCGCGCCAGGCGTGTCGCGGCGGGCGCACCGGCCGCCCGCGCGGGGGTGGCGGACGGCGCGCCGGCCGACGCCGCGTCGTCGTGGGGCGCGGGCGGGGCGGTGTCCGCGCGGGCGGGTTCACCGCGCCACCGGGCGGCCAGTCCGCGTGCGGACGAGCCCGCGGCGGAGGAGCCGGCGGGGGAGTCCGGGTGGGCCGCGGAGAAGCCGCGCCGCCACTTCTTGGCGTTGCGCCCGCGGTCCGACTCCACGGCCACGTAAGCCGGGGGGACCTCGAACTGCTCGGCGTCGGGCAGCAGCTCGGGGACGTCGTTGGGCAGCTCCTGGAACCACTGCGCGGGAACCTCGGAGGCGCGCGCGGCCTGCAGGGTCATGGACACCTCGAACGACGATCCGCGGATGGTCCCCCACACGGCGGTGAGCAGATCGTGCTCGAACGCGTAGTTGATGATGGGTGTGAACTGCTGGGACATCTGGGTGGAGAGCCGGCCCACCTGCTTGCGCTCGTAGAGCACGTCCACGGTGTCCACGGTGACGCCGTGCGAGTTGCGCACCCGGTTCACCTCCAGGGTGAGGATCACCCGGCCCTCACCCGTGGCGGGGACGATCGAGTGCAGGTACTCGGCGAAGTCCTGCTCGTCCAGCACCTTGATGGAGGAGCCCTGGGGCAGCACAGCGGCCTGGGCGGGGGCGGTGTTGATCGGGAACAGCAGGTCCGGGGGAGCGATGTCGATCGCGGCGCGCGCGTTCAGCTCTGCCACACCGTCCTGGCGCAGCAGCTCGGCCTCCAGGTGCAGGGGCACCACGGGGGTGTACCCGGAGGCGATCACGCGCGCGAGCGGATGCCAGTAGCGGTGGGCGTCCTCGGCGCTGAGGTGCGCGATCTTGTTCTCTCCCACGCGCACCGAGACGGTCCGGGGGTCGAAGGGGTTGTCCGGTTCGGGGACCAGCGCGGCCATGCCGTTCCAGGTCTGCGCGCGACCCGCGGAGAGTCCCCCGAACACCCGCATGATCTCGGTGTCGTAGAAGTTCTCGGTGACGACGTCCAAGGACCCTCGGTCGTTGAGCGCGTAATCGGTCATGGTCTCCCTCGCTGTCGCGCTGGCGGGTGCTCCGCCGCAGCCTCGCCTCTCATGCTATCCGTTGATTCCGGTGCATCGAGGTTCATCCGGTGTGTGGACAGCGCCCCGCAGCGGGTCACCGGGAGAGGCACGTGATCTGCAGGGTGAGCGCGCGCTGGGCGTCGTCCAGCAGCTCGGTCACGATGCGCCGCAGGGCGTCCGGTGCCTCCCGGTGCTCCCGCAGCCAGGCGTCGGTGCCGCGCACCACGGGGTGCTGGGCCGCGGCCTCGGCAGGGGACGACGACGCCGCCTGCGCATCCACCGCGCGCGGGTACAGTCCGCGGACCATGCGGGTGGCGATCTCCATGGAGCGCGTGGCCCACCACGTGGTGAGCTGCTCGAAGTACGTGTCCTCGTAGCGGCGCAGCACAGCGGGCGCGGCCAGTTGGAAGCCGGCGATGGTGGCGCTGAGCTCGTCGTTGGACAGCTCACCCGAGACGATGCGCTGCCACGCCTGCTCCTTGGAGCGGTCCGAGCGCATGGCGGCCACGGCCTCGAGGTGTCCCAGGTGACCGTCACGAGTGCGGTCCCGGGCGTGCTCCGCCTCGAGCTCGGACACGGTGCTGTGACCGGTGGCGGTCACGGCGGTGAGCATGGTCCAGCGCAGCTGCGGGGTCAGTTCCAGGCCCGGCACCGCGCGCTCGCCGCCCAGCCACTCCTGGATGGGGCGGGCGTACTTCCCGTCCCGGGCCGCTTCGCGGGCGAAGGCGCGGGCGAGGATGAGCTGGGCGTCCGAGCCGGGTCCGGCCGCGAGCATGGACTCGCCCAGGGCGTCGAGCAGGGTGCGCCGCACGGTGGTGCGGTAGCTCACGGGCACGTACTGGCCCAGGGCCTGGCGCGCGTGCTCCAGCACGGTGGTGAGCACGGCCGCGTGCTGCTCGGTGGTGCAGCGGCGCGCCACCATGAGCACGTACTCGCGCGGGCACAGCCGACCGTCACGCACGGCGGCCCACAGCTGGGAGTGCGCCACGGCGCGCGCGAGCGGGTCCGCGATGTCCCCCACGAGCTCCAGCAGCCCGGCCAGAGACGCCGGGTCCGGGTGGGCCAGGCAGTAGGTGAGATCGGTGTCGTTGACCAGCAGCACGCTCCCGGGTGCCTCCCCGGGCCGGGCCGGATCCGACGTGGTCGGTGCCGACGCACCGCCGCCGGGGGAGACCGCACCGGAGGGGACCTCGGGGGCAGGGTTCCGGCCGCCCGGGTCCGCGGTGCCCGACGTGGCCGCCCCGGGTGCCGCTGCACCCGCGAGCCCCGTGAGCTCGGTGGCCCGCTTCTCGGCGGGCACCCTGACCTCCACACGGGCGGTGTTGACCACCGCGCCCGAGCCGTTCTCCCGGGCGTAGCTGCCCGCGGTCAGCACGTGCGGGCGCAGGGGGGCGGCGCTCTGTGTGAGGGAGGCGGCCGCGGCGTCGTCGCGCCGGACGGTGAGCACGGGGACGCCCGTGGTGCGCAGCCACAGCTCCGCCCACGCGCGGACGTCGTGCTCGCACGCCTCATCCAGCACGCCGAGGAAGTCGTCCAGGCTGGTGTTGCCGAACGCGAACCGGCGGAAGTAGGCGCGGCACGCGTCCATGAAGGAGGCCTCGCCCACGAACGCCACCAGCTGCTTGAGCACGGAGGCACCCTTGGCGTAGGTGATGCCGTCGAAGTTCTGGCGGGCGGCCTCGAGGTCCACGATGTCCGCGACGATCGGGTGGGTGGTGCGCAGCTGGTCCTGGCGGTACGCCCACTCCTTGCGGGCCAGGGCGAACGTGACCCACGCGTCCGTGTACTGCGTGGCGTGCACGCACGCGTAGGCGCCCATGAACTCCGCGAAGGACTCCTTGAGCCAGAGGTCGTCCCACCAGCGCATGGTCACGAGGTCCCCGAACCACATGTGGGACATCTCGTGCATCAGGGTGTTGGCGCGCCCGGCCAGCTGCGCGCGGGTGGCGCCGGAGGGGAAGAGGTAGTCCTCGGTGAACGTGACCATCCCGGGGTTCTCCATGGCGCCCAGGTTGTACTCGGGCACGAAGGCCTGCTCGTACTTGCCCCACGGGTACGCGAACCCGAAGAGCTCCGGGAAGAAGTCCAGGCCCTGCCTGGTGAGCGCGAACAGCTCCTCGGCGTCCATGTGCTCGGCGAGCGCCCGGCGGCAGTACAGGGCCAGCGGCACCGTGACGGCCTCGCCCTGCGGGTCCGTGCCGCACCACTCGTCCGTGACCCTGGTGTAGGGCCCGGCGAGGATGGTGGTGATGTAGCTGGAGATCCGCTGGGTGGGCGCGAACTCGTGGGTCACCGCGCCGGGGAACTCGGCGTCCGCCCCGGGGGCGGAGCTCACCAGCTCCCCGTTCGACGCCGCGAGCCACCCCTCGGGGGCGATCACCGAGAACTGGAAGGAGGCCTTCAGGTCCGGCTGCTCGAACACCGCGAACACGCGCCGGCAGTCGGCGGGCTCGTACTGGGTGTAGATGTAGACCTCGCCGTCCTGCGGGTCGATGTAGCGGTGCAGCCCCTCACCCGAGCGGGAGTACAGGGCGCGACCGGCCACGCGCAGCTCATTGGCCTGCCCCAGTTCCGGCAGGCGGATCCGGGAGCCGGTCACGATGTCGTCCACGTCCAGGACCTCGCCGTTGAGCTCCACCGCGGTCACGGAGTCGTGGATGAAGTCGATGAACGTCTCCGCGCCCTCCTCGGCGGTGAACCGCACCGTGACCTCGGAGCCGAAGGTGGTGTTCCCGGGGTCCTTCGCCCCCGAGAGGTCCACCGTGACCCGGTAGTCCTCCACCCGGATCTGCTCGGCGCGCGTTGCTGCTTCTTCTCTGGTCAGGCTGGCTCCCATGCCCCCAGTGTAGGCACGGCGGCGGTGGCCGCGGTCACACCGCGACACCGCCCGCCCGCGCCGCGCCTAGTGCTCGAAGCGGTAGTTCTTCGGGGCGATCGTGAGACCGGACTCCGTGACCGTGAGCCCGCGGGCCAGGTCCTGCTCCCGGTCCAGTCCCACGGTGGTGCCCGGGGGGACCACCACGTTCTTGTCCAGGATGCACCGGTGCACGGTGGCCCCGGTGCCGATCTGCACGTTCTGCATCAGCACGGACTCCGTGACCCGGGCGTCGTGCTCCACCTTGACCTTCGGCGAGAGGATCGACGAGCCCACGTGCCCGCCGGTGATCAGCACACCGGGGGAGACGATCGAGTCGAACGCCACACCCGCCTGACCGTTGGGGCCGCGCACGGTCCGCGCCGGCGGCGCCATGATCTGGTGCGTGTAGATGGGCCAGTCGTAGTTGTACAGGTTGAACACCGGCAGCGGGCGGATCAGGTCCATGTGGGAGTCGTAGTAGGAGTCCAGGGTGCCCACGTCACGCCAGTACTGCCGGTCCCGGTCCGTGGAGCCCGGAACGTCGTTGTGCGTGAAGTCGTAGACCACCGCCTCACCACGGTCCGCGAAGTACGGCATGATGTCCCCGCCCATGTCGTGGTGCGTGTCCGCCTTCTGGTTGTCCGTGCGCAGCGCCTCCACCAGGGCGTCGCGGTCGAACACGTAGTTGCCCATGGACGCCAGGAACGCCCCCGGATCATCCGGCAGGGGAGCCGTGGTGTCCGGCTTCTCCACGAACCGCGCGATCTTCGCCGGGTCCTGCGGATCCGTCTCGATCACACCGAAGGACTTCACCATCTCCATGGGCTGACGCACCGCCGCCACGGTGGCCCTCGCCCCGGAGTCGATGTGCTTCTGCACCATGTCCGCGAAGTCCATGCGGTACACGTGGTCCGCGCCCACGACCACCACGATGTCCGGATCGGCGTCGTCGATCAGGTTCATGGACTGGTAGATCGCGTTCGCCGAACCCAGGAACCAGTCCTTGCCCCGGCGCTGCTGCGCGGGCACCGACGTCACGTAGTTGCCCAGCTGCGTGGACAGCCGCCACGTCTCGGACAGGTGCCGGTCCAGGGAGTGCGACTTGTACTGCGTGAGCACCACGATCTGCAGGTACCCGGAGTTCACCAGGTTGGACAGCGCGAAGTCGATCAGCCGGTAGCCACCCGCGAACGGCACCGCCGGCTTCGCACGGTCCTCCGTCAACGGCATCAGGCGCTTGCCCTCGCCGCCGGCCAACACGATCGCCAGGACCTTCTTCTGTCGTGACATACGTACCCCTCCACTTTCCGAGACGGTCAGGACCCCACGGGTCACGACACGACATCGACATCGACTGGTCTTCCCCGTCATTGTGTCCCACGCGACCAGGCCGGACACAACACCTCCCCGAACACGGGAGAACTTTGCGCGCTCGCGGCCGGTTTCCGCCCCGTCCCGCCCACGACGCCGCACCGCCGGGTCCGCGCGCACCACCCCTGCGGGCGTGCCGGGCCCACGGGCACCCGTCCCACGTGGGCCGGCGCCTGTCCGCCGCCACCGCCCGTGCAGTACGCTCGCAGGGTGCGAGTAGACATCCTGAGCAAAGAATTCCCGCCCGCCGTCTACGGGGGAGCGGGGGTGCACGTGGCCGAGCTGTCCCGCGTGCTCGCGCCGCTCGTGGACCTCAACATCCGGTGCTTCGGCGACCCTCGGGACCCCGACTTCCACGGCGCCCGCGTGAAGGCCTACCCGGTGCCGGCCGAGCTCGGGGAGGCGAACGCCGCCGTGCAGACCCTCGGCGTGGACCTCACCATGGTCCAGGACGTCGCCGGCGCGGACCTCGTGCACTCGCACACGTGGTACGCCAACATGGGCGGGCACCTCTCCTCCCTCATGCACGACATCCCCCACGTGCTCTCCGCCCACTCCCTGGAGCCCCTGCGCCCCTGGAAGGCCGAGCAGCTCGGCGGCGGCTACCGGGTGTCCTCCTTTGCGGAGCAGACCTCCTACGAGGCCGCCGCCGCGATCATCGCCGTGTCCGAGGGGATGCGCCAGGACATCCTGCGCTCCTACCCGGCCGTGGACCCGGACCGCGTGCGCACCGTGCACAACGGCATCGACGTCTCCCAGTGGAACCGTGACGAGAGCACGGACGTCCTCGCGGAGAACGGCATCGACCCCACCCGCCCCTCCGTGGTCTTCGTGGGCCGCGTGACCCGGCAGAAGGGCGTGCCCTACCTGCTGCGTGCCGCCCTGCAGCTGCCCCCCGAGGTGCAGCTCGTGCTGTGCGCGGGTGCGGCGGACACCCCCGAGCTCGGCGCCGAGGTCAACGCCCTCATCGACCAGCTCAAGAGCGAGCGGGACGGCGTGGTGCTCATCGAGAAGATGCTGCCCCGCCGCGAGGTCGTCCAGATCCTCTCCCACGCCACCGCCTTCGCGTGCCCCTCCGTCTACGAGCCCCTGGGCATCGTGAACCTCGAGGCCATGGCCTGCGGCGCCGCCGTGGTCGCCTCCGCCACCGGTGGCATCCCCGAGGTCGTGGCCGACGGCGAGACCGGACGCCTCGTGCCCATCGAACAGGTCACCGACGGCACCGGCACCCCCCTGGACCCCCAGAAGTTCGTGGCCGACTTCGCCGCAGCCCTCACCGAGGTGGTCTCCGACCCCGAGCGCGCTCGCCGCATGGGTCAGGCCGGGCGACGCCGCGTGGAGGAGCACTTCTCGTGGGAGTCCATTGCGGAGCAGACCCTGGAGGTCTACCGCTCGGTGCTCTGAACCCACACTGCTCACGACTCGACCCCCGGAGCCCTTGGGCTCCGGGGGTCGAGTCTGTTCCGGGGGGTTTCAGCCGCCGGTACGGGCGTCCCCGTCCGCGGCCTGGTTCGCCGGTGCGGCCAGGACGCCGCTGAGCAGCGCCTCCACGGCTGACACGTAGGCCTCTTGGCTCGCCGCCGGGTTCTCCGACAGGCTCACCTGCACCATGTAGCCCTGGACCAGCCCGATGAATGCGGGCCGGAGGCGATCGGCCAGTCGTTCGGCGTCGTCCGGGGACAGTCCCCGCTCGCTGCGCAGCCAGGCACCCAGGTAGCGGCGGATGTGACTGCCCGCCTCCGCGAGGATGCCGCGCGCGGCCACCTGCAGCTCGGGGCGCCGCACGGACTCGCCCCAGACCTGCAGTGGCAGACCCGGGAAGTTCTCCCCCTCGGGAAGGTCCTCGACCACCATCGCCAGCGCGCGGGCGGGGTGGGGGAGCGGGTGCTGCGCGTGCAGCCGGTCGAGCATGCCCAGCCGATCGCGCATCACGCCCCGGCTCGCGTCCAGGAAGAGGTCGTCCTTGCCCCGGTAGTAGACGTACACGGCGCCGGCCGAGAGCCCCGACTCCGCAATGATGTCCGCCATGGACACGGCGGAGAAGCCCTTGCGTCCGATGCAGACCAGCGCGGCCTCCTGGATCCGACGCCGCATCTGCTCCCTGTGCTCTTCCGTGACCTTGGGCACGTCCACCTCCAAAAACGAATGATCGTTCTTGACAGCGTAGCGGATCGCGGTCAGACTCTCCAAGAACAATCATTCTTTTTGAGAGGAGACGCCCCATGTCTCACGTCAGGACACCAGAGCCCCGGCAGCGCCCCGACTGGGCCAAGAGCATCAAGGCCGCATTCATCGCCACGGCGGTGGTGTCGATCGTCCTGCTGGCGTTCGCCTGGCCCACCGCCACGTCCAAGACCGAGCACCTGCCGGTGGCGGTGGTGGGGACACAGGAGCAGATCGACGCCGTGACGGAGAAGATGCCCGAGGACCTGCTGGATCTGCACCCGGTGGCCGCCCGCGAGGACGTGGTCAACGGGATCAGGACCCGCGAGGTGTACGGCGGGATCGTCCTGGGATCCCAGCCCGAGATCCTCACGGCCAGTGCCGCGAGCCCCGTGGCGTCGCAGCTGCTCGGCTCCGTGGGGACCACCATGCAGCGCGGGATCGACCAGAAGGTCATCGAGGGCACCACCAAGGCGCTGCAGAACATCAAGGGTGCGCTGTCGAAGGGCCCGGCCGGGATGGCCGCCCTGGCGCAGCAGGGACCCCAGCAGCAGGCCGGTACACCACCGACCGTGAAGACCACGGACGTGGTGCCGCTGTCCGAGGACGACCCGCGGGGGAGCGGGCTGGCCATTGCCGGGCTGCCCCTGACCATGGGCGGGATGATCGGGGGCATCCTGATCTCCACGCTCGTCACGGGTGTGCGCAAGCACCTGCTGGCGCTCGGACTCTACGGCGTGCTGGGCGGTTTCATGCTGGCGGCCATCCTGCAGGGGCTCTTCGGCATCCTGCAGGCGAACTTCTTCGCAAACTGGGCGGCGATCGGCCTGGGGATCGCGGCCACGGCATCCGTGATCGTGGGGCTGAGCTCGCTGATCGGGCGCGCCGGGCTGGCGGTGGGCGCCGTCCTGACCATGTTCATCGGGAACCCGATCTCCGCACTGACCTCGCCCAAGGAGTTCATCCTGCCGCCGTTCGGTGAGATCGGGCAGTGGCTCGTGCCGGGCCTGTCCGGAACGCTGCTGCGTGACCTCTCGTACTTCCCGGAGGCGAACATCGCCGCACAGGTGTGGGCGCTGGTCGGGTGGGTCACCCTCGGTGTGGTGCTGACCTTCCTGGGACACCACCGCAACGAGTCGGCGCTCACGGGCAGGGCGGAGACCGGGACGCAGAACGCTGCGGAGAGCGAGCCACGGACGGCCGTCCAGGCCTGACGCCACCTCGGTCGTCACCGGGCGGGGAGCACCGCATGGGGAGCGGTTCTCCCCGCCTCTTCTCCGCTGTACTTTACATAATGTACATTATCGGTCATCAATGGATGGGGCCACGGCACACACGGACCCCCATACCAGGATGGTGAATTTCCAGCTGCCCACTGACCGGGTCGCTGCTGATCTCACACTCGGGACCACATGAGCCCCGTCGCCGGTCCGCGCCTTGCCACGACGCTTCTCGGTGCCCGCGCTCGCCCATGACGACGTCCTGCTGCCGCAGTTCCCCCGCCCACACCGAACTGGTACAAACGGTGATCGCCGGATGGCCACGTGCTGCGGCCTGGTTCGAGTTCGATCATCGGATCCCCGGTTGACCCGTGCTTCACTTTCACGTGGGCCTTGAAGGTTCAGATCTCAGGTCTCACTCGAATCTCCCTGCATATGCCCGCGATATCATGGAGGTCATGCAGACCGATTCCGCCCCTTCCGCGTCCCCAAAACCCCTCGGCTCCCCCTCGGCCTCCCGTTCCCGCGTGGAGAACCGTTCCGGACGTACCTCCGGCTGGCCCGTGTTCCTGGTGGCTGACCTCGTCCTGGTGCTGGTCTTCGCGGCCATCGGGCGCGCCAGCCATGGTGAGAGCCCGGGCGGGCTGCTCCTCACGGCTTGGCCATTCCTGATCGGTGCCCTGGTGGGATGGCTGGTGTGCCGAGGATCACGGCACCCTGCCGCCGTGATCCCCACGGGCCTGTCCGTGTGGCTGTGCGCCGAGGTGGGAGGCATGGTGCTGCGCGCCCTCACGGGCCAGGGCACGGCGCTGCCGTTCGTGGTGGTGAGCATCGTGATGCTGGGGGTCCTGCTCACCGGCTACCGCCTGATCCTGGTGCTGGTCGCCCGTGTGCGGCGCCGCACGAGCCCCGGCACCACCTCGGGACCCCGCACCGCGGGAGCGGACGCCCGGCTAGGCTGAGGTGACCCCGTGGAAAGGAACCCCATGTTCACCGCCATCGTGCTGATCAAGACCTCCTCCGACCGGATCCCAGAGGTGGCGCAGGAGGTCTCGGACATCCGCGGTGTCTCCGAGGTGTACTCGGTCACGGGTGAGTGGGACCTGATCGCCATCGTCCGCGTGGACCAGCACGAGCAGCTTGCGGACGTGATCGCGGACGAGCTGTCCAAGGTCCGCGGTGTGGAGTCCACGAGCACCAACATCGCCTTCCGCACCTACAGCACCCACGATCTCGACGCGGCGTTCTCCCTCGGCATCGACGACTGAACACGACCCCGCGGACCGGGGCGCCACTCCCCCGCCGCGGGAGCGTGCGGCGTCGTCGTGCGGTCGGGGAACCACTGACCGGCGGGGGCGGCTCCCCCGCGGGCCGGGTCACGCGGCGGCGAACGCCACCCAGCGCTCCAGAACGTCCCGGGCGGCACCCGAGTCCACGGACTCCGCCGCGCGCCGCAGCGCGGCGGCGAAGCGTGACTCGAAGGAGCCCTGCGCGTCCTCCGCCACGGCGACGAGTCCGGCCGCGGCGTTGAGCAGCACGGCGTTGCGCACGTGGCCCGGGGCGGCGTCGAGGACGTCCCGCACCACGCCCGCGTTGTAGGCGGCGTCCCCGCCTCGCAGGTCGGCGATTGTGGCGCGCGGCATGTCCAGGTCCAGGGGTTCGAGCGTGTGCTCGGTGATCCGGCCGTCCCGGACCTCCCACACCGTGGACGGTGCGGTCACGGTCAGCTCGTCGAGACCGTCCCCACCTCGGAAGACCAGGGCGCGGTCCCCGCGGTTCTGGAAGACACCCGCCATCAGCGGCGCCAGTGCGGCGTCCGCGACGCCGATGGCCGAGGCCTCGACCCGCGCCGGGTTCGTGATGGGTCCCAGGAAGTTGAACGCGGTGGGCACCCCGAGGGCCTTGCGCGCCGCAGCCGCGAAGCGCATCGACGGGTGGAAGGTCTGCGCGAACAGGAAGGTGATGCCCACTTCGGAGGCCGCTTCCTGCACGCGGCGGACCGGCATGTCCAGCTGGACGCCCAGCGCCTCGAGCACGTCCGCCGAGCCCGACTTCGACGACGACGCGCGGTTGCCGTGCTTGACCACGCGCGCTCCCGCGCCGGCGCACACGAGCGCGGCCATGGTGGAGATGTTCACGCTAGAGAGCCGGTCCCCACCCGTTCCCACGATGTCCAGGGCGGGCCCGGGCACGTGGATGGAACGGGCGTGGTGCACCATCGCGTCGGCCAGGCCGTTGAGCTCGGTCACGCACTCGCCCTTGGTGCGCAGGGCCATCAGGAACCCCGCGATCACGGCGTCGGGGACCTCTCCGGCCATGATGTCGTCCATGGCCCGGTAAGCCGCGTCCCGTGACAGGTCCTCACCCCGGGAGAGCGTGGTCAGGAGATCGGGCCAGCGGGATGTCGTCCGGGAGTCCGTGGAGGTAGTCACACGGCCGACTCTACCGCCCGCCCCGGCTCGCCGATGAGCGGCGCCGGGCACCCCCGCGACGGGCGAGTGCGCACGGATCCCGGGCCGGTCCCGCGACACGGTGGACCCCCGATCCCCCGGTGGTTGGTCCGCCAGGAGTTTTGGCGACATAATGTCTCTGTGACAACTGCGACTCATACCCCAGCCAAACCGGTCGGTGCGACCATCACTCGCCCCAACCTCACCTCCGTGGGCACCATCGTGTGGTTGTCCTCCGAGGTGATGTTCTTCGCCGGACTCTTCGCCATGTACTTCACCCTGCGTGCCACCTCACCCGAGGTGTGGCGCGAGAACACCGAAGTGCTCAACGTGCCCATGGCGTCGATCAACACCTTGATCCTCGTGCTGAGCTCCGTGACGTGCCAGTTCGGCGTGTTCGCGGCGGAGCGGCTCCAGCCCCGGCGCACCGGCGGCATCTTCCAGTTCGCCAAGTGGGGGCTGACCGAGTGGTTCGCCCTCACGTTCCTCATGGGTGCCGTCTTCGTGTCCGTCCAGGTCTACGAGTACGCCTCGCTGGTGTCCGAGGGTGTCACCATCGCGGCCAGCGCCTACGGCTCCGCTTTCTACATCACCACCGGCTTCCACGCCATCCACGTGACCGGTGGCCTGATCGCATTCCTGTTCATCATGGGCCGCGCCTTCGTCGCCAAGCGCTTCGGGCACTACGAGGCCACGTCGGCCATCGTGGTGTCCTACTACTGGCACTTCGTCGACGTCGTCTGGATCGTCCTGTTCGCCCTGGTCTACTTCATCAAGTAGCCGGTGCACGACTGTCCGACCATCCCAGTTCTAGTCCCGAGTAAAAGGAACGTTTGACGTGAAGGCACTCTCACAAAAGCGCCGCCATCCCATGGCAGCCCTCGCGCTGCTGGTCATGGCTTTGCTTCTCACCGGTGGACTCTACGCAGTCGCCACAACCACCAACGAAGCCAAGGCCGAGACGACCACCTACTCGGCACAGGACATCGAGGAAGGGCAGAAACTCTTCCAGTCCAACTGCTCCACCTGCCACGGCATGAAGGCCCAGGGCACCAGCTCCGGACCGTCCCTGATCGGTGTGGGTGCCTCCTCGGTGGACTTCCAGGTCGGCACCGGCCGGATGCCCATGCAGATGCAGGGTCCCCAGGCGCAGGTGAAGCCCAAGCAGTTCAACGAGGAGCAGACGGACCAGCTCGCGGCCTACGTGGCCTCTCTGGGTGCCGGCCCCACCGTCCCGGACGCGAAAGACGTGGACATTGCCGACGGCAACTCGGCCAACGGTGCCAAGATCTTCCTGGCCAACTGCGCCATGTGCCACAACGCGGCCGGTCAGGGCGGCGCCCTGACCCGCGGCAAGTACGCCCCTTCCCTCATGGGAGTCAGCGAGAAGCACATCTACGAGGCCATGCAGACCGGTCCGCAGAACATGCCGGTGTTCAACGACGCCAACATCACCCCCGACGAGAAGCGGGACGTCATCACGTATCTCAAGACCCTCGACAACAACACCACCGTCGGCGGTTTCAGCCTTGGTTCGCTCGGTCCCGTTTCCGAGGGCCTGTTCATCTGGACCATCGGCCTGGTCGTAGTCATCGGTTTCACCGTGTGGCTGACCTCTCGCGCCGCCTGAGGGCGCGCACCGACCACCGGTCGGTACCCTTGACACTATTCACAGCACCAAGAGAAGAATGAGGGACCACATGGGCGACCATCGTGATGGCAATCCCCACAAGAGCGGGGCGGTTGTCACCTCGGACGGCGCGGAGCTGGACCAGTTCCCCGACCCGGGGCTTCCGCCGCACCGTCCCCGCATGACTGATGTGGACTCCAAGGCGGCCAAGCGAGCCGAACATCAGGTGGTCCTGCTGTTCCTGCTCTCCGTCATCGGGTCCGTGATCTTCTTCGTGGCATACTTCGGTATCCGCGTGGACGGGCCGCTCTACGACGCGGTCAACACCGAGCCCACTGCTCAGCTGCGGCTGCAGAACCTGTTGCTCGGACTCGGCATCGCCCTGGGCATGTTCGGCATCGGCATCGGGGTCGTGCACTGGGCGCGGACGCTCATGCCCGACCACGAGATCGTGGAGCAGCGTCACGATCTCCGTCCCGAGAGCGAGCGGGCCGAGGCGCAGAGCATCCTGAACACCATTTACGACGAGTCCGGCGTCAAGCGGCGTCCGCTGCTGCGCAACACCCTCATCGGTGCCGCCGTCCTGATGCCCCTCCCCTTCGTGGGACTGCTCAAGGACCTCGGCCCCACGGACCTCAAGGTGCTGCGCCACTCCATGTGGGACGAAGGTGTCCGCCTGGTGCGCGACCCCTCCGGCACCCCCATCAAGGCGTCCGACGTGACGCTGGGTTCGGCCTTCCACGTGATTCCCGAGAACCTCACCAGCCTCGGCCACGAAGAGGGCTATCTGAACGAGAAGGCCAAGTCTGTTGTCCTCCTCATGCGTCTCGACCCGGACAAGGTGAATGTGTCCGAGGGGCGCAAGGACTGGAACGTGGACGGCATCTTCGCCTACTCCAAGGTCTGCACGCACGTGGGCTGCCCGATCGCCCTGTACGAGCAGCACACGCACCACCTGCTCTGCCCGTGCCACCAGTCCACGTTCGACCTCACGAACGAGTGTGAGGTCATCTTCGGCCCGGCATCACGTCCCTTGCCGCAGCTGCCTATCACCGTTGATTCCGACGGCTACCTCGTTGCCCGTAGCGACTTCCACGAACCCGTGGGGCCCACCTACTCCCAGCGCGATTTCGCCGTCAAAGACATGCAGGATGAGGCCAACTAATGTCCACATCGACTGACTTCGAATACCGACCCACAACTCGGACCGGCCGCATCGCCAACTACGTGGACACCCGCGTCGGTGGCTCGTCCATTGTCAAGGAGTTCGGACGCAAGATCTTCCCCGACCACTGGACGTTCATGTTCGGTGAGGTCGCGCTCTACAGCTTCGTCATCCTGTTGCTGTCCGGCACGTTCCTGGCGCTGTGGTACGACCCGACCATGACTTCCATGGAGTACAAGGGCAACTACGTTCCCATGCAGGGTGTGGAGATGTCCGGGGCATATGCCTCCACCCTGAACATCTCCTTCGACATCCGCGGCGGCCTCTTCCTACGCCAGCTGCACCACTGGTCCGCGCTGCTGTTTGCCATGGCGGTGGCGGTCCACATGCTCCGTGTGTTCTTCACAGGCGCGTTCCGGCGGCCCCGTGAACTCAACTGGGTGGTGGGCTGCGTGCTCTTCATCCTCGCGATCGTGGCCGGCTTCTCCGGCTACTCTCTCCCCGATGACGTCCTCTCCGGCAACGGACTGCGCATCGCGGACGCCATTGCCAAGTCCGTTCCGGTGGTCGGCACCTACATCTCCATGTTCATGTTCGGCGGCGAGTTTCCCGGGCACGCGATCATCGGGCGGCTCTACATCGTCCATGTGCTGATCATCCCCGCGCTGATCCTCATGATGATCGTGATCCACCTGTTCATGGTCGTCGTGCACAAGCACACGCAGTTCGCCGGTCCGGGCCGCACCGAGAACAACGTGGTCGGCTACCCTGTGGGGCCCGTCTACGCTGCCAAGGCTGGCGGGTTCTTCTTCATCGTCTTCGGTATCCTGGCCGCCATTGCCGGGTCCACCACCATTAACGCGATCTGGAACTACGGTCCGTACGACCCCTCCCCCGTTCAGGCCGGTTCACAGCCCGACTGGTACATGGGCTTCTCCGACGGCGGTCTGCGACTCATGCCCGGGTCCTGGCCGTTCTCCTGGGAGATCAACCTCTTCGGTCTGGCCATCCCGCTGGCGATCCTCCTGCCGCTGATACCAATGGCCGGCATGTTTGGAGCGATGTTCGCGTGGCCCTGGATCGAGCGCTGGGTCACCCGCGACAACCGCGTGCACAACATCCTGGATCGCCCTCGCAACGCCCCGTTCCGTACGGCCGTGGGCGCTGCGGGTGTCACGTTCTACGCCGTGCAGATGATCGCCGCTTCCGGTGACCTCATCGCGACCCACTTCCACGTGGCCGTGAACGACGTCATCTACTGGCTGCGGGCACTGTATTTCGTGGGCCCCATCCTGGCCTTCATCATCGCCCGCCGGTTCTGCCTGGCCCTGCAGCGCAAGGACCGTGAGATCGTGCTCCACGGCCGCGAGTCGGGCCGCATCCAGGCCCTGCCCCACGGTGAGTTCGTGGAGGTCCACGAGCCCCTGGACGAGTACCGTCGCTACAAGCTGGTGGACTTCCAGGACCACCAGGTGCAGCCGGCTCGAGCCAATGCCAAGGGCAAGATCACCGCTGGCGAGAAGGTGCGTGGCCGCCTGAGCCACCTGTTCTTCGAGGACCGGGTCTCCCCGGTGACACCCGCGGAACTCGAGGCGGCGCACGGGCACCACGAGCCCGAGCCGGTGGCCGTTGGAGCCGGCTCGCACGCGTCACAGATCGAGAAGTAGACGCGGTAGCGGGTACACCTCGCTCGACGCACCAAGGCCCGCAGGGATCACGGATCTCTGCGGGCCTTGTTCGTGTGCCGAGGATGCTGCACCCGCGGAACTCCTGGACGGCCGACGAGGTCGGCTACCCGGGCAACGCGGGACCACGCATGGATGAGCGATGCGCTCGTGGAGCTGACGCCACGCGGACGTCGGCCACGGTCCCACACGACTCCTCCGTCGCCTCACCGTCCGGGACGTCCAGGATATTGGGCGTTCAGGCCACCGGGCGCGCGAGGGACGTGAGCTCCGCACGGCGAACCACGGGCCGTGGAGCCGGCCAGCGCGGCTGCCGTTACCAGAGACAACTCCTGGATGCGTGGCCTTGCTCGTCCCTCACCGGAGACGTCGGCCCGGTAGACCCCTGACGGGCCATGAGCGTCCGCCCGGATCGTCCCGTGCCGGGGAATTAGCGCGCTTCAGTAATGCTTGCTAGACGCCCATGCTGTGGGTTCTCGCGCTCCAGCAATGCCTGAGGCACCTCCGAGCTATCGGATCGGGCGTGACCCACCTGGCATCACGTTCACGGAGTCGGGGTTGGAACTCAGTCCTCGCGGCCAGCCGGAGCAGACAGGGCGGCAGCCTGTGTGGGAGGAGCCGTCACAGGGCATTTCGGCCACTGCGACGGCCACGGAGCACCACGTGGCCCGTTCCGGGGTTAAGCCCGCCGCATTGCCCGAGTTGGTCTTCATGACTGGTCGCCCGTACCCCATGGCGGGTCACGCGTGATGCAATCCGCTACTTCGAGGGAACACCCACAAGACGATCCCGCGCACATGGACGCGCGTGCATCAATGGGCCGCGACGGTGGCAGACACGGGCGGCCGCGGTCGAGCGGCACCCCTCGGGCCGCAGGGATTCGATACGGAGCCACACCTGCGGCCCTCCCGCATCCGCTTCCACTGGTGCTAATCCTCCGCAGGCATGCCGGTGCGGAGGAGCAGCGTGTGCGACCCATGGTGCAGGTCCTGTCCCGACGCTGCTCCCCTCACGGGTCCCGAGGATGTTCCCCTCACGGGCCGCCCGGCCATGCCAACACCCTGCCCCACACCCCTGCACGGGTGCCCGGCAAAATAGTGCCGACCCCGGCAGCAGTGCCGGCCCTGGCCGTACTTGCCGGCGCGCCAATCGCTCGGCACACGGCCGGTCGGCTATTTCAACCACTGAATCGTCCCGGTCCCATAGGTACCTGGACTGGCGCCGGAGGCCCTCCCGCAGTGTCCAACATGCCGATGGCTCATGGGGTACAGGGATAGGTGGGGAACAGAAGCCGCCACCTGCCGGCATCAAGGTGGCATGGTCCCGGCGTGTTACCACCTCACCCGTCTGCCGGTATAAACGCCGCCTCCGCCCTCCCCTGTCGCCACCCCTGACCAGGGCACCCCAACGAGGGGTCACCCGCCCATAACTATGTGCAGGAACCATGCACCGGCCCGGCGGAAGTCGCCTGACGGGCAGGGCCACCGCGCTGCTCGTGCCGCTCCGGGACCTACCGTTCTCCATCACGCCCGGCGAGGAAGCACGCAGTCCTATGGGCCCGATATTTGCCCTGGCCCGCCATCGGCCTCCACAGACAGCTCTAGGCGGCCCGGCCCTGCGAGCCCGCGATGAAACATCGCCGAGGGAATCAGTACGGCACGTGGACGCGAAGAAGCCCGCGTCGTCCGTGGACGACGCGGGCTCTGCGCGAACCTCAGGATTCCGAGGTCAGTGAGCGTGCTCCCCGCGGGAGTGCTCGAAGATGAGGCCCAGGAGACCCAGAACGGCCACAGGTGCGGCCAGACCGATGATCCACCAGCCAATCGCGAGGGCGGTGATGAACATCGCGCAACCGAGGCCCAGCAGCAGCGGCCACCAGCTCCACGGGGAGAAGGCGCCGTACTCGCCGGACATCTCCACAATCTCCCCGTCTTCACGGTCCTCCGGGAGGGGTCCCCCGGTGGACCGCTGCACGAGCCACAGGTAGATGACGAGCATGAAGCTCATCGCGGCCACGGCCAGCAGCGCGGGAAAGCCCGCAAGCTCCTTGAAGTCCGTGACGAACCCGTAGATGAATCCCACGACGGTGCAGAAGACGCCGAGCAGGAGGAAGGTCTTGATAGCTGTGCTCATCGTCCGTTCCTTCCGCTGCCGCCGACCAGGGGGGTGTCAGCATCGAACTGCTGGCTGGAGAATGCCGAGAGCTCCGGGTGGTGGAGATCCAGGGCGGGGCGCTCCGAACGGATCCGGGGCAGGGAGGTGAAGTTGTGGCGCGGGGGCGGGCAGGAGGTCGCCCACTCGAGGGAGCCACCGAAGCCCCACGGATCGTCCACTTCCACCTTCTTGGCGTTGCGGTGAGTGGTGTACACGTTCCAGAAGAACGGGATCATGGACACGCCCAGCAGCATGGAGCCGATGGTGGAGAACTGGTTCATCCAGGTGAACCCGTCCTCGGGGAGGTAGTCCGCGTAGCGACGGGGCATGCCGTCCACGCCCAGCCAGTGCTGGATGAGGAAGGTCATGTGGAAGCCCACGAACAGGAGCCAGAAGTGCACCTTGCCGATGCGCTCGTTGAGCATCTTGCCGGTGAACTTGGGCCACCAGAAGTAGAAGCCGGCGAACATGCCGAACACGATGGTTCCGAAGATCACATAGTGGAAGTGAGCCACCACGAAGTAGGTGTCCGACACGTGGAAGTCCAGCGGCGGCGTGGCCAGGATGATGCCGGTCAGACCACCGAACAGGAAGGTGAAGAGGAACCCCAGCACCCACAGGATGGGCGTTTCGAAGGTGAGCGAGCCCTGCCACATGGTGCCGATCCAGTTGAAGAACTTCACGCCCGTGGGAACAGCGATCATCATGGTCATGAAGGAGAAGAACCCCAGTGCCACCGCACCGGTCACGTACATGTGGTGCGCCCACACGGTCACGGACAGCGCAGCGATGGCGATGGTCGCGAACACGAGCCCCTTGTAGCCGAAGATCGGCTTGCGGGAGAACACCGGGATGATCTCGGACACGATGCCGAAGAACGGCAGCGCGAGTACGTACACCTCGGGGTGGCCGAAGAACCAGAACAGGTGCTGCCACAGGATGGCTCCGCCGTTCTCTGGATCGAACACGTGTCCACCCAGACGACGGTCCATACCGAGCGCGAACAGGGCGGAGGCCAGCGGCGGGAAGACCATGATCACCAGCATGGAGGTGATCAGCGTGGTCCAGGTGAAGATGGACATCCGCCACATGGTCATGCCCGGTGCACGCATGCAGACGATGGTGGTGATGAAGTTGACGGCGCCGAGGATGGTGCCAAAGCCCTGCAGGCCCAGGCCGAAGACCCAGAGGTCACCGCCCACGCCCGGACTGAACGTGGTGCTGTTGAGCGGCGCGTAGGCGAACCAGCCGAAGGACGCGGCGCCCTGCGGGGAGATGAAGCCGGACATCGCGATGAGCGACCCGAACAGGAAGAACCAGAAGGACAGCGCGTTGAGTCGCGGGAAGGCCACGTCCGGGGCGCCCAGTTGCAGGGGCACGATCACGTTGGCGAACCCGATGAACAGCGGGGTGCCGAACATGAGCAGCATGATGGTGCCGTGCATGGTGAACAGCTGGTTGTACTGTTCCTTGGTCTCCAGGATCTGCATGCCGGGCTCGAAGAGCTCCGCGCGGATGAGCAGCGCCATGACGCCACCCAGGCAGAAGAAGATGAACGAGGAGATCAGGTACATGTACCCGATCGTCTTGTGGTCGGTCGAGGTGAGCCAGTTGACGATCACCCGGCCCTTGGAGCGCGGGACAACGCGGGGTGCGGCGATCGCCGCGTCGTCCCGCGAATATTCGAGCGTAGACATTGCCTATCCCCTAGTTGTTGGTAGTTTCGTTGAGGTTCGGGTTGCGGTTGTACTCGTCGCCGACGAATCCGGTGTTGCCCTCGTCACGCAGCTTCTGCATCTGGGCGTCGTACTCGTCCTTGCTCACCACGGAAACGTTGAAGAGCATTTCCGAGTGGTACTCACCACACAGCTCCGCGCACTTGCCCGCGAAGGTGCCCTCGCGGCCGGTGGTGAAGCTCATGTAGTTGGTGCGGTCCGGAATCATGTCGATCTTCTCGAGGAACGCGGGCACCCAGAACGAGTGGATGACGTCGCGAGAGGTGATCTCGAGCTCCACCTTGCTGTTGGCGGGGAGATACAGGGTGGGGAGGGTCTTCTCCACCCCTGGCTGGCCCGTGAGGTGCGCCTGAACGCCCTGGTAGTGGACGTCGTCGTCTAGGTAGTTGAAGTCCCAGGCCCACTGCTTGCCGTACACCTGGATCTTGGTGTCGGGGTTCTCGAAGCGGTCCGTGATGACGGTCTGCGTGCGGAACGAGAAGAAGAAGAGGGTCACGATCATCGCGATCGGGACGATGGTGTAGAAGATCTCGAGCGGGGCGTTGTACGCGAGCTGACGGGGATAACCCGTCTCGTTCTTGCGCCGGCGGTAGGCGACCATGCACCAGAGCATGAGACCCCAGACCAGCAGACCGACGCACAGCGCCGCGACCCAGGAGCCGATCCACAGGTCCATGATCTGATCGGCGTTGTCGGTGGTGCCCCGCTGCGTGGGCAGGAAGCCCACCTTGGTCTGCTCCGAGCAAGCGGTGAGCGAGATCGTCGCCAGGACTGCCACTGCCGAGGCCTTCAGCGTACGGCCGCGGCGGCTGCCGGTTCGAGTTTGCGAACTCACAGACGGCCCTTCCTCTTCTGTGTGTGGGTTCCGCATCGGTCCTGCGCGAGGGCACAGAGGACACGTCGCCCGTTGATGGTTCTTCCTGTGAAGCTTACCCCTCAGGCCCCGGGATGTGCTGACACTGTGTCAGCGTGCCGTGTCGGGTCCTGACCCGCCCGGCGGTGCCGCCCCGGACCGGCTCCGGGCGGTGGCGTGGGGCCGCGGAATGGGCGTCGGGAACCGCCCGCACACCCCGGCCGCACGGGCCGCAGCGACCCCCGAGGAGGGCCGTGCAGCGCTCATGACGAAGGGGCGCCCGGTGACCGCCGTGGTCACCGCGCGCCCCTTCGTGTGGGCGACGACTCAGTGGAAGGAGTCGCCGCACGCGCAGGAGCCCTGCGCGTTGGGGTTGTCGATCGAGAAGCCCTGCTTGGAGATGGTGTCCTCGAAGTCCACGGTGGAGCCGCTGAGGTACGGGACGCTCATCTTGTCCACGATCACCTCCACGCCGCCGAAGTCGCGGACGTGGTCCCCGTCCAGGACGCGCTCGTCGAAGTAGAGCTGGTAGATCAGACCGGAGCAGCCGCCCGGCTGCACGGCCACCCGCAGCCGCAGGTCCGTGCGGCCCTCCTGCTCGAGGAGATCGCGAACCTTCTGAGCGGCGTTGTCGGTGAGCAGGACCTCGTGCGCGGGCAGGTCCTGGGTGGTCTCGTTCTCGGTGGTGACGCTCATGGTGCTCACTTTCTGTGCGCCCCGGGGAGACTCCCCCGGGTTCGGTTCAGGCGTTCCGGCCAGTGGAACGCGCGGCCACGGGGAATCATTCCGCCTGCGCCGCGCCCTGGTCCGCGAGGGCCGTCAGGACGAGGGCCTCGGCGGTCACCGCGTGCAGGAAGTCCCCGATGTGCAGGGACTCGTTGGCGCTGTGCGCGCGGGTGTCCGGGTCCTCGATGCCGGTGATCAGGATCTGCGCCCCAGGATACGCCTCGGTCAGGGTGGCGGTGAAGGGGATGGAGCCGCCCATCCCGGCGCGCACGGCCGGGCACCCCCACGCCTGCTCGAAGGCCCACAGTGCGATCTGCGAGCTCACGGCCTCCGTGTCCGCGTGGAACGACGGTCCGGCCTCCTCCACCTCGAACGTCACGTGGGCACCCAGCGGGGCGTGCTCCATGACGTGGCGGTGCAGCGCCTCGGCGGCCTCCCGCGCGTCCTGGCCGGGAGCGATGCGCAGGCTGAGCTTGGCACGGGCGGTGGCTGCAATGGTGTTGGACGCCCTGGCCACGTCCGTGACGTCGATGCCCGTGACGGACAGCGCCGGCTGGGTCCACAGCCGCGACGCGATGGACCCGCGCCCGGCCAGCTGCACGCCGTCCAGGACACCCGCGTCCGCGCGGAACCGCGCCTCGTCGTAGTCCACGTCCGCGTGGCCCTCGCTGAGCAGCCCCGCGACGGCCACGGCGCCGTCGTCGTCGTGGAGGGTGGCGATCAGCCGCGACAGCAGCGTGGGCGCGTCCAGGATGGGCCCGCCGAACATGCCGGAGTGCACCGAGTGGTCCAGCACGCCGACCTCCACGATCCCGCCGACGACGCCGCGCAGGCTGGTGGTCAGTGCCGGCACCCCCACCTCCCAGTTGGCGGAGTCCGCGATCACGATGACATCCGCGGCCAGCTTCTCCTTGTGGGCGGCGAGGAACGCCTCGAAACCGGGCGAACCGGCCTCCTCCTCGCCCTCGACGAACACGGAGATGCCGAGGCCGGGCTCGCTCCCCCGGTGCTCGAAGAACGCCCGCAGCGCGCCCACGTGGGCCATCACCCCGGCCTTGTCGTCCGCGGCCCCGCGGCCCCACAGCCGCCCGTCCTTCGCCACGGCCTCGAAGGGTTCCGTGTCCCACAGCTCGCGCCTGCCGGGGGGCTGCACGTCGTGGTGGGCGTAGAGCAGGATGGTGGGGTGGCCCGGTGCGGCGGCCTTGCGCGCCACCACGGCGGGGTGGCCCGTGCCGTCCTCGGACGGCACGCGCAGCACCTCCACGCCGTCGAAGGGCAGCTCGGCGAGCAGGTCCGCGACGGCCTGCGCGCTGCGGTCGAGGTCGGCGGCGTCGAACGAGTCCCACGCGATGCCGGGGATGGCCACGAGCTCGCCGAGTTCGTGCAGGAGCGTGTCCCGGGAACGGTCCACGCTCGCCCGGAGCGCCTCGACGGTGTCGGAACTGGGGCGTGTGAAGTCTGTACTCATGGCCACAGCCTAGCCGCGGCACCGCGTCCCGCCGGGGACACGCGCGCGTGGGGACCGCACCGGCATGGCCGCCTCCACCGCGGGCCCCGCTCCGGGGACACGCGCGCGTGGGCACCGCGGGTTCAGCGACGCGAGGGCGGCCGCCTCCTCCTCCGGGGGACACGCGCGCGTGGGCACCGCCGCACTCCGCTAGGCTGGCCCGGTGTTTGGACGCAAGAAGTCAGAGCAATCCTCCGGTTCCACCGCCGTGCGCGCCTCGGCCGTGACCCGCTCCGCGGGCTCATCCGCCGTGCGGGCCCCCGCGACGGACGACGCCGCCGGTGGTGACGGGCGACCTCGCGACGCCCACGCGGCTGCGGGAAAGAAGGGCCGCCCCACGCCCACGCGGAAGGAGCAGGAGGCCGCGCGTCGCAGGCCCCTGATCCCCGAGGACCGCAAGGCCGCCAAGGCCGAGTCCCGGGTGGCCGAGCGCGAACGCCGGGCGCGGGCCCAGGCGGGCATGGCCGCCGGGGACGAGCGCTACCTGGGGCCGCGGGACGCCGGTCCGCAGCGGCGCTTCGCCCGGGACTGGGTGGACTCCCGCTTCAACATCGGCGAGTACGTGATCGTGCTGCTCCTGGTGATCTTCCTCCTGCTGTTCCTGCCGATGCAGTCCGTGGTCATGACCGTGATCTGGGTGGTGTACGGCTACATCGCACTGTGCGTCCTGGACGCCGTGATCATGTCCCAGCGGATGCACGCCGCCATGCGACGAAAGTTCGGCACCGTCCAGGGCGGCACGCGGTGGTACGCGGCCATGCGCACGTTCACCATCCGCAGGCTGCGTCTGCCCAAGCCGCAGGTGCGCCGCGGGGAGCGTCCCGAGTAGCTCCACTCGCCGCGCGAGGCACCACGCGAGGAGGGCCGGTCCCGTGGACCGGCCCTCTTCGCGTTCCACGGGACCTTCCGCGTCAGCGGGACGTGCCCCGTGCCGCACGCCGCAGCCCGCGATTGATCCTGGCCGCCCAGAACGGACCCTCGTAGAGGAACGCGGTGTAGCCCTGCACCAGTGCCGCGCCGGCATCCAGGCGCTCACGGACATCCTCGGCGCTCGTCACCCCGCCCACGGACACGAGCACGAGCCGGTCCCCCACGTGCTCCCGCAGGAGCCTGAGCACGGCCACGGCCCGACGCCGCACGGGCGGTCCCGAGAGTCCGCCGGCGCCGCACCGCGTCACCTCCTCCGGGCTGCTGCGCAGACCGAGCCCCTCCCGGGCGATCGTGGTGTTCGTGGCCACGATCCCGTCCAGTCCCAGCTCCAGGGCCAGGTCCGC
Organism: Kocuria tytonis; assembly: GCF_003226895.2. Lineage (GTDB taxonomy): Bacteria > Actinomycetota > Actinomycetes > Actinomycetales > Micrococcaceae > Kocuria > Kocuria tytonis. The sequence goes on along the minus strand of NZ_PNJG02000001.1, from coordinate 329,984 downwards.
CACGGCCAGCACGTCCTGGTCCGCGAGGTCCGGGGCGATCTTCACGAGCAGGGGCACGCGTCGGTTCGTCACGCGGTCCGCCTCCCGGCGCACGGCGCCCAGCAGCGGCCGCAGGGAGTCCAGCTCCTGCAGTTGACGCAGCCCTGGGGTGTTGGGGGACGACACGTTCACCACGAGGTAGTCCGCGTACGGTGCGAGCACCCGCGTGCTGCGGACGTAGTCCCCCACGGCGTCCTCGAGCCCCACGGCCTTCGTCTTGCCGATGTTGACGCCCACCACGGGGCGCGGACGTCCGGTGCGGATCGACTCCTGCGCGAGGCTCTGCAGTGCCGCGGCGACCCTCGGGGCCACCGCCTCGGCGCCGTCGTTGTTGAAGCCCATCCGGTTGATCACGGCGCGGTCCCGGACCAGGCGGAACAGGCGGGGTCTGGGATTGCCCGGCTGGGCGCGGCCCGTGACGGTGCCGATCTCCACGTGACCGAACCCGAGGTCCGTGAGGGCGTGGGTCCCCGTGGCCCCCTTGTCGAAGCCTGCGGCGAGTCCGAACGGCGAGGGGAACGTGAGTCCCATGACCTGCACCGCGGCGCCGGCGTCCGGAGCCGTCAGCCGGCTCAGCAGGCGACCGAGACCGGACCGGTGGGCGAGTTTGATCCCCGCGAAGCCCAGGGTGTGGGCGAGTTCGGGATCCATCCAGGAGAAAGCGACCTTGAAGAAGACGGGGTACACGCGCATGGTCCACAGTTTTTCACACCCCGGCAACGGATCCGGCCGGGGGTGGGCGCGGTTCGCAGCGCCACGACATCGCCATCACCGGTCACGGATCTTTAGACTCCTACATCAGACTTGAGATCTAACCATCAAGTTGTACAAGAAACTTCTTTCCCGCGAGAGGTGGATCATTGATCCTCCCCCTCGGACGACCGGTCCACGGCTCCGCCGTACCGACGGTCCCTGTCGACGTAGTCCTGGACGGCCCGCCACAGCACACGGCGGTCCATGTCCGGCCACAGCACGTCCAGGAAGGTCATTTCCGCGTACGCGGACTGCCACAGCATGAAATTGGACAGTCTCTGCTCCCCGGAGGAGCGCAGGAACATGTCCACGTCCGGCAGCTGCGGCTCGTCCAGGTAGCGCTGCACCGTGTCCTCCGTGATGGACCCGGGTTTGAGCACCCCGGCCCTGGCATCCCTGGCCATGGCGGCGGCGGCGTCCGCGATCTCGGCGCGTCCGCCGTAGTTCACGCACATGGTCAGGGTGATCACGTCGTTGTCCCGCGTCTGCTCCTCGGCGGTCTCGAGCCGCTTGATCACGGAGCCCCACAGCCGGGGGCGGCGCCCGGCCCACCGCACCCTGATCCCCCACTCCTGGAAGGTGGGTAGCTGACGGGCCATCACGTCCCCGGTGAAGTTCATGAGGAACGCCACCTCGGAGGGTGAGCGCTTCCAGTTCTCGGTGGAGAACGCGTAGGCGGACACGTACGGGATCCCCAGGTCGATGGCGCCGGCCACCACGTCCATGAGCGCGCGCTCCCCCGCGCGGTGGCCCTCGGTCCGTGGCAGGTTGCGTTCGTTCGCCCAGCGGCCGTTGCCGTCCATCACGAGCGCCAGGTGCTGCGGCAGGGCGGAGCGGTCGATCGCCGGTGCGGTCTCACCGCTGGGGTGCGGCGGCGGCGGGGAGAAGCTGTTCACGCGGGGTCCTCTCGGGTGACGGTGGTACTCCCCCACCCTAGGACCTCTCCCCGGGGCGTCCGGAGCGGCTCAGCCCTCGGCGCGTTCCACGAGGGCGAGTGCCTTCACGGTGCGCTCCATGTGCCACTGGATGTAGGCGGCCACGAAACCGGCCGCCGCCCGCGCGGTCCTGGCGTCGGCGGCGTCGATCGTAGGCCAGTGCCCGTGCAGGAGCCCGTCGAGCAGCGCGAACGTGGCCTCACTGGGAGCCGCGGAACCCGGGGGGCGGCACTGCGGGCACACGGCGCCACCGAGGGCGGCGGAGAACGAGCGGTGGGGTCCGGGGGCACCGCACCGCGCGCAGTCCACGAAACTCGGCGCCCACCCGGCCAGGGCCACGGCGCGCAGGAGGTACGAGTCCATGATGCGCCCGGGCTCGTGCAGTCCGCGCGAGACCGAGGACAGTGCCCCCACGAGCAGCCGGTAGTGCTGGGCCGCGGTGTCGTAGTCGTCCGCCGTGAGCTTCTCCGCGGTCTCCACCATGGCGGCGGCGGCGGTGTAGCGCTCGTAGTCCGCCACGATGGCCTCACCGTAGGAGCGCTTGCCCACGGCCTGGGACACGATGTCGAGGGTGCGTCCGTGCACGAGCTGCACCTGGGCCACGTTGAACGGCTCCAGCCGCGCGCCGAAGCGTGAGGTGGTGCGTCGCACGCCCTTGGCCACGGCGCGCACCTGCCCGTGCTCGGCGGTCAGCAGGATCACGATCCGGTCCGCCTCGCCCAGCTTGTAGGTGCGCAGCACCACGGCGTCGTCGCGGTAGCTGCGCGAGGCGAAGGTTGATCGGGCCACGGCGCCATTGTGTCACCTCGCGCGGGGACCGATGCCGCGGAGGATCCGGTTCAGCGGTCGGCTCGCGGCACCCCCGGGCGGCGGCCGCTGTCCGGGGGTGCCGCCGTGCGACGCCACTGCCCCCGCCGCCGTCGTGCGCGGGGCGAGGACGGTGTGCCGCGGGCCCCGTTCCTCGGGCGAGGAACGGGGCCCGCGGCACGTCTGCGGCTCTGCGCTCAGTCCTCCTGGGCCGCCCGGGCGTCGCGCACGGCGCGGTTGACACCGGAGATCACGGCCTTGAGCGAGGCGCGCGTGGTGTTGTTGTCCATCCCCGCGCCCCACAGGACGCGGTCCCCCACGGCCAGCTCCACGTAGCTCGCGGCCTGGGCGTTGGCGGACGCCGAGAGCGTGTGCTCCGTGTAGTCCAGCAGCCGCACGTCCACGCCCTCCTGGTTGAACAGGTTGATCAGGGCGTCGATGGGTCCGGTTCCCTGCGCGGTGCGCTCGCGGTGCTCCCCGGCCACGTCCAGCCCGACCTCCAGGACGGTGCTGCCCTCGTCCTCCGCGTGGGTGGAGATCGACGTGATGCGGTAGTGCCCCCACCGGGAGTCCCCGTCCGTGGTGGGCAGGTACTCGTCCGAGAAGATCTTCCACAGCTGCCGGGCCGTGACCTCGGAGCCCGAGGTCTCGGTGTACTTCTGCACCGCCCCCGAGAACTCGATCTGCGCGCGGCGGGGCAGGTCGATGCCGTACTCGCTCTTGAGCAGGTACGCCACGCCGCCCTTGCCGGATTGGGAGTTCACGCGGATCACGGCCTCGTAGCTGCGGCCCACGTCCTTGGGGTCGATGGGCAGGTACGGCACCGCCCACTCGAGGTCGTCCACGCCCACGCCCTGCTCCTGGGCGTCGCGCTGCATGGCGTCGAAGCCCTTCTTGATGGCGTCCTGGTGGGAACCGGAGAAGGCCGTGAACACCAGGTCACCGCCGTAGGGGCTGCGCTCCGGGACCGGCAGCTGGTTGCAGTACTCCACCGTGCGGCGCACCTCCTCGATGTCCGAGAAGTCGATCTCCGGATCCACGCCCTGGGTCAGCAGGTTCAGTCCCAGGGTCACCAGGTCCACGTTGCCCGTGCGCTCGCCGTTGCCGAACAGGCAGCCCTCGATGCGGTCCGCACCCGCCAGGTATCCCAGCTCGGCGGCGGCCACACCGGTGCCGCGGTCGTTGTGCGGGTGCAGGGACAGGATGATGTCCTCGCGCTGGTACAGGTGGCGGCTCATCCACTCGATGGAGTCCGCGTAGATGTTGGGGGTGGCCATCTCCACCGTGGCGGGCAGGTTGATGATCATCTTCCGCCCGTCGCCGATCTCGAAGGTCTCCGCCACCTCGTTGCAGATCCGCGCGGCGAACTCCAGCTCGGTGCCGGTGTAGGACTCCGGGGAGTACTCGTAGGTCACGGCCGTGCTCGTCAGCTGCTCCTCGTACTTGCGGCACAGCCGCGCCCCCGTGAGGGCGATGTCCACGATCCCGTCCATGTCCTGGTTGAACACCACGCGCCGCTGCAGGGTGGAGGTGGAGTTGTAGAGGTGCACGATGGCCCGGGGCGCGCCGTCGATGGCCTCGTAGGTGCGCTCGATCAGGTGCTCACGGGACTGGGTGAGCACCTGGATGGAGACGTCCTCCGGGATGTGACCGCCCGTCACGAGCGTGCGGACGAAGTCGAAGTCCGTCTGCGAGGCGGAGGGGAAACCCACCTCGATCTCCTTGAACCCCATCTTCACGAGCAGCTGGAACATCCGCAGCTTGCGCTCGGAGTCCATGGGGTCGATCAGGGCCTGGTTGCCGTCCCGCAGGTCCACCGCGCACCACTGCGGGGCCTTGGTGGCCACCCTGTCCGGCCACGTGCGGTCGGACATGTCGAACGGGAAGTTCTGGTGGTACGGGGTGTACTTGTGGACGGGCATACCGGAGGGACGCTGCACATTCTTCACGGGAGGGGCCTTTCGAGCTGAGGCGTGGGGCCGGCACCATGGAACTCCGCAGCGGGTGGTCGGCCGTCAAGGATCGGTTCAGGCCCCGCTGCGGCACGTAAGCAGGAGTTGCTGCACGCCGGACCGCATGTGATCCAACGTACCATCCACGTCCGGGCCCACCCGGTCGCCGCGGCCGGGGGCGCCGTTCACCGGGTGCTCACTGCTCCGCCGTGGCCTGGCACGTGAACTGCTCGGCCGTCTGCCCCTGCAGGTCCTCGGGCAGGGCGCGGTCCCCGGTCATGCGGTCCCCGCTCGTGAAGTCCTGCCCCACGGCCACCTCGATCCCGGCGACGTCGTAGCTGGCCACGAGCTGGTCCCGGGAGACGTTCAGGGTCCTGGCAACGTCCTCGGCGGCCGGTGCCCAGTCCGGGGCGTAGAAGATCTGCGTGGCGGCGAGCTGCGGACCCGAGGACTCGGAGCGCGCCTGGCGGTAGCCGGCCTTCGCGAGCGTCCTCACGACCTGCGCGTCCCGGCCGCCGGCCTCGGAGCGGTTGCTCACGCTCACCGGCACGATGGCGGGATCCACCGCCGGTCCCGTCTCCTCCGGCGTGGTCGCGGGGCTCGACGACGTCGCCGCGCCCGGACCGCGCGCGGCGTCCCCACCGGAGGCCTTCCCCGAGGGGGCGGGCGAACCCGAGGTCTTGGCCCCGGTGACCGCCACGTCCCTGCGCAGCGTGGCGAACAGGTCGTCGGCCGGCTTCTCGTTCAGCTGCAGCCGGTTGGGGTCCTGCGGGTGGGGGCGGGTGGGAGCGGTCACGAAGGCGATGCGTCCGGGATCGATGCCGTTGAACGTCCTGGCGGTGTCCACCAGGGTGGGGATCGAGGTCAGTCCCTGGTCCACGTGCAGGTTCTGGGTCATCACCTCGGCGATGCGGTAGAGCTGCGGCAGGTCGGCGAGGGTGCCGTCCGCCTGGATCTTGCGCGTGAGCGAGGCCAGGAGGGACTGCTGCGAGCGGATCCGGGACTCGTCCCCGCCGTTGCCGAACGCGGCGCGGGAGCGCAGGAACGCCAGTGCCTGCTCCCCCTCCACGGAGGAGATGCCCGCGGGGAGCTTGAGGCCGGACTTGGGATCGTCCACGGCCTCGTTGACGCACACCTGCACACCGCCCACCGCGCTGGAGAGCTCCTTGACCGCGTTGAAGTCCGCGAGCATGAAGTGGTCGATGCTCACGCCCGTGAGCTCGTCGATCGCGGCCACGGTGCAGCCGGGGCCGCCGCGCTCCACGGCACTGTTGAGCATGTCCTTCTCCGCGGGGTACACCTTGTGGGTCTCCGGGTCCGTGCACTGCGGGATGTCCACGATGAGGTCCCGCGGGAAGGACACCACCGTCACGGCGTCGCGGCGCTCGGTGACGTGGACGAGCATCATGACGTCCGTGCGGCCCTCGGCGTCGTCCTTGCTCCCGTAGGCGCTGTTGCCCCGACCGCTGCGGGTGTCGGATCCCATCACGAGGATGTCCAGGGGTCCCTCGTCCGTGCTGTCCGCCCCGTCGGAGAGGTTCAGGGGGCTCGACGTCAGGTTCCCGGCGAGCCGCAGGGCGGCGATGCCGCCGATCCCGATGCCCGCCAGCAGCGCGAGGACCGTGAGGATGACGGCGATCCTGCGGGCCGAGACCCGGTGCTCGTGGGCGCGGTGGTGGCGTCCGGTCTGGCGCAGGTCGAACGGCTCGCCCGAGCTGTCGGTGCGGCGCGCCGGGTGGGTGGCCCACGGTGCGGCGTCGGTCGTGGCTGCGCGGCGCCGGCGGGGCGCTGAACTGGGGTCCACCGTGGGCTCCTGGGGGTGTGTGGGGAGGGTGGCGCGATCCCGTCCGGGGGTCGGGACCGCGCACCGTGCGTGGTGCGGGGGCGGGTCAGAATCCGAGCTTCGAGAGCTGCTTGGGGTCCCGCTGCCACTCCTTGGCGACCTTCACGTGCAGGTCCAGGTAGATCCGCGTGCCCAGCAGGGACTCGATCTGGGCGCGCGCACTCGTGCCGATCTCCCGCAGGCGCGCGCCGCGCCTGCCGATCACGATGGCCTTCTGCGACGGCCGCTCGACGTACAGGCTCGCGTGCACGTCCAGCATGGGGTTGTCCGGGGAACGGCCCTCGCGCTCGGAGACCTCGTCTACCACCACGGCCAGGGAGTGCGGCAGCTCATCCCGCACGCCCTCCAGGGCGGCCTCGCGGATGAGCTCGGCCATCATGGTGACCTCGGGCTCGTCCGTGAGGTCCCCCTCCGGGTACAGCGGGGGCGAGACGGGCATCATGGCCACGAGCAGCTGCGCGAGCTCGGCCATCTGGAACCCGTCCGTGGCACTCACGGGGATCACGTGGGCCCAGCCGGCCGAGTCCTCCGCGGCGCCGCCGCGTTCCGCGGGGGCGGCACCCGGTGTCGACGACGCCGCGGCGCCGCGTCGTCCTCGCGCCTCGCGGTGCGCGCGCTCCGCGGTGACGACCTCCCGGCCCAGCTCCGTGACCGCGATCAGCTGCTCGGCGAGCCGGTCCCGGGGCACGAGGTCCGCCTTGGTCACGACCGCGACCACCGGGGTGCGCCCCACGGCGGCCACGACCTGCTGCGCGATGTATCGGTCCCCCGGGCCCACCTTCTGGTCGGCGGGCACGCAGAAGCCGATCACGTCCACCTCCCCGAGGGTCTCCGCGACGACGTCGTTGAGGCGCTGGCCCAGCAGCGTGCGCGGGCGGTGCATACCGGGGGTGTCCACGAGGACCAGCTGCCCGTCCGTGCGGTGCACGATGCCGCGGATGGTGTGCCGGGTGGTCTGCGGGCGGTTGGACGTGATGGCCACCTTCTGGCCCACGAGCGCGTTGGTCAGCGTGGACTTGCCCACGTTGGGGCGGCCCACGAACACCGCGAATCCGGCGCGGAAGTCCTGGGGTGCGGCGGTCGGGTCCTGGCTCATGCTGTGTCCTCGGTCGTGCGGTCGGGGGTCTGGAACGCCGGAGCGCGGTGGTGCGGGAGGGGCTGCGGGCGGCTCACGCCATGGTCTCCACGGGCGCGTCCCGACCGAGGAACTCCTCGAGCAGGGCGCGCTGGGCGGCGAACATGCGTGCGCGCTCGTCCTCCCGGGCGTGGTCGTGGCCGAGCAGGTGCAGCAGCGAGTGGGCGGTGAGCAGGCACAGCTCGTCCTGGGTGCTGTGCCCGGCGGCCGCCGCCTGGCGCTGCGCCACGGGCGGGCACAGCACCACGTCCCCCAGAACCCCCAGCGTGGGCTCCGCGGCCGTGCCCTCGCGCAGCTCGTCCATGGGGAAGGACATCACGTCCGTGGCACCGGGCAGGTCCAGCCACTGCTCGTGCAGCTGCGCCATGCGGGCCTCGTCCACCACCGCGATCGACACCTCCGTCTCCGGGTGCAGGTGCCACCGGGCGAACGCGAGGTCCACGAGCGCACCGAGCTGCGCGGTGTCCACGGCCCGGTACGCGCTGCCCAGGCCCGCCTGCTCCTCGGGGGTCTCCCAGGGGAGGTCGAACTCGACGCTCACGAGGTGCTCTCCTGCGTGGCCGCATCCGGTGCCCCGCCGGCGCGGGCCGCGCGGCGGTCCTCCTTGCGGCGGGAGCGCTCCACGCGGTGCCTGTTGGTGGTGTCGAACCGGTCGTAGGCGGCCACGATCTCCCCCACGAGCTCGTGGCGCACCACGTCCGCGGCGGTGAGCTCGCAGAACGCGATGTCCTCGATGCCGCCCAGCACGTGCTGGACCTGGCGCAGCCCGGACTTGGAAGACCCCGGGAGGTCCACCTGGGTCACGTCACCGGTGACCACGATGCGCGAGCCGAAGCCCAGCCGGGTGAGGAACATCTTCATCTGCTCGGGGGTGGTGTTCTGGGCCTCGTCCAGGATCACGAAGGCGTCGTTGAGGGTGCGTCCGCGCATGTACGCCAGCGGGGCCACCTCGATGCTCCCGGCCTCCATGAGACGGGGGATGGACTCGGGGTCCATCATGTCGTGCAGGGCGTCGTAGAGCGGACGCAGGTACGGATCGATCTTGTCGTTGAGCGAGCCCGGGAGGAACCCCAGCCGCTCGCCGGCCTCCACCGCGGGGCGCGTGAGGATGATCCGGTTGACCTCCTTGGCCTGCAGCGCCCGCACGGCCTTGGCCATGGCCAGGTAGGTCTTGCCGGTTCCGGCGGGACCGATCCCGAACACCACGGTGTGCTCGTCGATGGCGTCCACGTACGCCTTCTGGTTCACGGTCTTGGGACGGATGGTCTTGCCGCGCGTGGAGAGGATGCTCGTGGACAGCGCGCCGGAGGGCCGCATGTCCTGGGCGTCGCGCATCATGCGGGCCACGCGCAGGACGGTGCGCTCGGTGATCTCGGTGCCGCGCCGCGCCATGGCCAGCAGCTCCTCGAGCAGCGACGCCGCCAGGCGGGTGTCCACGACGGGCCCCTGCAGGGCCACGTCCAGGTCCCGGACGGTCATGCGCACCGCGGGGAACTGGCCCTCGAGCAGGCGCAGGGTGGTGTCCGCGTGGCCCAGGCAGCGCAGGGCGGTGTCCCGGTCCGGGAGGTGCACGGTCACGCGGGTGGTGTCACTGGGTGAGGTGGTCAGGGCGTCGGTCCCCTCGAGTCGTTCGGTCATCGCGTCCCAGCCTACCGGTCGCGGCGGGGCCCGGGCGTGTCCCGTGGCAATCGGACGGGGGTCCCGCGGCGCGCCACGCACCGGCGGGGCCCGCCCCGATCCCCCGGACGGGTTGTGGGACGGCGCGCGCCCGGGGATGATGCCACCGGGTCGGCGTACCCGATAGTGTGTCCGGGCAGACGGGACACGAGTGGCACGGGAGGAGGCGGCATGGCGGCACGAGATCGGGCGCGGCACCGCGCGAACGGACGCTCCCCGCTCCCCCGGACGCTCGCCGCGGGCCTCACCGCCGCTCTCGTGCTCGCCCTGGCGGCGTGCGGGAACGCGGCGGACCGTCCGGACAACGGCTCCGCAGCGGCACCGGGGATCGGCTCCGCACCGGGGAGCACCGACAACGCCGGGGACGGCGTGGCCACGGAGCAGGCCCCGGTGTACTGGGTGGGGACGGGGGACCAGGCCGGATACCTCTTCCGCGAGTTCCGCACTCCCCAGAACGTCGACACCGCGGATCCCGTGGCACGCGCCGCCACCATGGTCACCACCGCCGCGCCGTCCGACCCCGACTACCGCTCCCTGTGGTCCGCGGTGAGCACGGTGGGCACCTCCGTGTCACCGGACGGCACCATCACGGTGGACCTCCCGGCGACGGCCTTCGCGGCCCAGCTCTCGGAGCAGGACGCGCGGATGGCCCTGCAGCAGATGGTGTACACGGTCTCGGCGGCGGCCGTCACGGCGGGTCTGCTGGACTCCTCCACCGCCAAGGAGGTGCGCATCCTGGTGGACGGGCAGAGCGGCTACCGGGCCTTCGGGTCCGTGGACCTGCGGGACCCCCTCACCCGGGATCCCGCCGTGGCGGCCCCCGTGTGGCTCATCGACCCCCAGACGGGTGCCGATCCCGCCAGCCCGCTCACCGTGTTCGCACGCGTCCTGCCGGCCGTGCACAACGTGCGCTGGGAGATCACCTCCAGCAACCGGCGTGTGAAGGGGGACTCCGTCCGGGCGGCGACCCCGGGCACGGACCCCACCGTGGGCACGGAGCTGCGCACCACCGTGGACCTGCAGCCGGGCACCTACACGGTGCGGGTCAGCGGCACGGACGACCGCGGCACGGTCCTGACCGACGACCACGAGATCACGGTGCCCGCCACCCGCTAGGTGTACGGCTGGGGATCCACCGCGGAGCCGTCAGCCCCAGATCCCCAGCACCGCGCCGAGCGCCGCCAGCGCTGCCGGGCCCGCCGTCGAGGAGCGCATGACCGTGTCACCCAGGCGCACCGTGTGCGCGCCGGCGGCCTCCAGGGTCTCCCGTTCACGGTCGCTGATCCCGCCCTCCGGGCCCACGACCACGGTGACGCCCGCGCGCCCGCGCCACCCGGCGACGTCGTCCGCGGACCAGCGCGTGGCCGCCGACTCGTGCAGCACGAGCCAGAGGGTGTCGGGCCGGGAGCGGATCAGCTCCGCGAGCCCCGCGGTGTCCACCCACGGCTGCAGCCGCGGCCAGTGCGCGCGGCGGGACTGCTTGGCCGCGGTGTTCAGCGTGGACTCCCACTTGGCCATGGTCCTGGCGGCCCGTTCGGCGCGCAGACGCACGATGCTGCGCTCGGCCTGCCACGGGATCACGCACGTGACGCCCAGTTCCGTGGCGGCCTCGGCCGCCTGCAGGTCCCGGTCCCCCTTGGCGAGAGCCTGGACGAGGCCCAGGTGCGGCCGCGGGGGCTCTTCCCGGTGGACGGCGGCCACGGTGACGCTCATGCGGTCCTTCTCCCCCGTGGTGAAGGTGCAGCTCACGCGGGTGCCGTGGCCGTCCACGAGGTCGAGGGGCTCACCGGCGCGCAACCGACGCACGGTCACGGCGTGCCTGGCCTCGGGACCCACGACGTCGAGGACCTCCCCCGGGCGGACCCGGTGGAGATCCTCGTGGCCGTGGTGGAAGACGGGACTGGTCACAGGTCGCTGAACCGGCCGCGCAGGCGGGAGAAGAACCCGCCGGCGTGGGAGGTGTTCACCGTGGTGCCGTCGTGGGCCTGCTCGTCGCGCAGCTCCGCGAGCCGCTCCACCAGCTCCCGCTGCTCGCCGGTGAGGTCCCGCGGGGTCTCCACCTCGAAGTGCACCTGCAGGTCACCGCGGCCCTTGCCGCGCAGGTGGGTGACACCGAGGTCGTTCAGGGTGACGGTGGCACCGGACTGGGTCCCGGGGTCCACGTCCACGCTGCGGGTGCCGTCGAACGTCTCGAGCGTGACCGTGGTGCCGAGGGCCGCCGCCGTCATGGGGATGCGCAGCCGGGCGTGGAGGTCGTCGCCCTCGCGGTGGAACGTGGGGTCCGGGTCCACCTTGAGCTCCACGAAGAGGTCCCCGTTGGGCCCGCCGGCCGTGCCGGCCTCGCCCTGCCCGCCCAGGCGGATGCGGTTGCCGGACTGGATGCCGGCGGGGATCTTCACGGTCAGGGGGCGGCGGTCGCGCACGCGGCCCTCGCCGTAGCACTCGTGGCACGGGTGCTCGATCACCGTGCCGAAGCCGTTGCACTGGGAGCACGGCGCCTGGGTGGTGACCATGCCCAGGATGGACTGGCGCTGGTACTGCATGTGCCCGGAGCCGCGGCACATGCTGCACGTGACGGGGCTGGTGCCCGGCTGGCAGCACGAGCCGTGGCACGTGGGGCACTCCACCGCGGTGTCCACGGTGATGTCCTTCGCCACGCCGAACACGGCGTCCTTGAGGGAGATCCGCACGTTGATCAGGGCGTCCTGGCCCTGCCGGGTGCGGGACTGCGGGCCGCGCTGGCCGCCGGAGCCGGCGCCCTGGAAGAACGTCTCGAAGATGTCGGAGAACCCGAACCCCGTGCCGGGGAAGCCCCCGCCGAAGCCGGTGTCCGTGCCGTTCTCGTTGCCCGTGGCGTCGTAGACGCGGCGCTTGTCCGGGTCCGAGAGGACGTCGTTGGCGTGGGAGACCCGCTTGAACTCCTCCGCGGCCTCCGGCGAGGGGTTCACGTCCGGGTGCAGCCTGCGGGCCTTCTTGCGGTAGGCGCGCTTGATCTCTTCGGCGCTGGCGTCCCGGCTGACGCCGAGGGTTTCGTAGTGGTCACTCACGATGTCGTCGCTTCTGCTTTCGTGTCAGGGTCGATGGTCTGCTGGGGTGGCACCGGTGCGGTGCGTCAGTCCCCCAGGTTCTTGGAGAGGTAGCGGGCCACCGCGCGCACGGCGGTCATGGTGGTGGGGTAGTCCATGCGGGTGGGACCCACCACCCCCACCTTCGAGGCGGCGCGCGGACCGTACCCGGTGGCCACCACGGCCGCCTCGGCCAGCGGGTCGTCGTACTGCTCCGAGCCGATGCGCACGGCCACCCCGCGCTCGTCCTGCTGCATCTCGGACAACAACCGCAGCATGGTCACTTGTTCCTCGAGGGCCTCGAGCACCGGGGAGATGCTCTGCGGGAAGTCCCCGCTGAAGCGGGCCAGGTTCGCGGTCCCGGCCATCACCAGCCGGTGCTCGTCCGACGCCGCCGCCAGCGCCGCCAGCGCCTCTGCCACGCCTCGTCCGGCGTCCCGCAGCGGTTCGGGCAGGGTGGCGGCGAGATTCGCGACGGCGTGGGGCACGGCGTCGAGGGACGCGCCGAGCACACGGGCGAGGACGTGGGCGCGCAGTTCGAGCAGGCTCGGTTCCGCCAGGGGCGTGGCCAGTTCCACGGTGCGCTGGGCCACGCGCCCGGAGGTGGGGATCAGGATCACGAGGACGGTGCCCGCACCCACGTCCACGAGCTCCACGTGGCGCACGGTGGTCCCGGTGCGCACGGGGTACTGGATCACCGCCACCTGGTGGGTCAGCTGGGCGAGCAGCCGGACGGTGCGCTCCATGGCGTCGTCCAGGTCCGCGGCGCCGTCGAGGAAGACCTGGATGGCGCGGCGCTGCGCGGCGGTGAGGGGTTGCAGCGCGGTGATCTGGTCCACGAAGACGCGGTAGCCGCGGTCGGTGGGGATCCGCCCCGAACTGGTGTGCGGGGCGATGATGAGCCCTGCGTCCTCTAGTGCGGCCATGTCGTTGCGCACGGTGGCCGAGGAGACGCTCAGGTGGTGGCGCTCCACGAGGGCCTTGGAGCCCACGGGTTCCCGCGAGTGGACGTAGTCCTCCACGATGGCGCGCAGGATCTGCACTCGGCGTGGCTGCTCCATCTCTTCTCACCTCCCGTGGGGCGCGGGGTCGAGGGGTTCCGGTCCGGGACGCGTGCGCCCGGACAATTTTGGCACTCCTGGGTTCACAGTGCTAATCCCGGTCAGTCTAACGTGCGTCCCGGCGGCCCCGCTTTGGTACGCTCGCGGCTGATTCGCCCACCACCACCCAGGAGACGCCCGTGAACGCACCCGGCTGGGGCTGGGGTCCCCAGGACCTCGGCAGCCCCGAGGTCTCGCGCAGCGGCCCGACCTCCCGCGAGGTGGCGGTGGCGCCCGGGCTGGTCCTGGAGGACGTCGAGACCGGGTGGGTGGGCGCCGTCGTGAGCGTGGAGGTGATCGGCGGGATGCGCGTGGTGGGTCTGGAGGACCGCCACGGACGGGTGAAGACCTTTCCGCTGGGTCCCGGTTTCCTGCTGGATGGCGAGCCGGTCCGCCTCACTCCCCCGGCGCCCAGGACCGCTGCCCCGAAGAAGCGCATCACGGCGTCCGGGTCCGTGGCCGTGCCGGACCTGCGCGCGTCCGTGGCCAAGGAGTCCCGCGTGTGGGTGGAGGGCTACCACGACGCCGAGCTCGTGGCCAAGGTGTGGGGTCACGACCTCGCCGTGGAGGGCATCGTGGTGGAGCCGCTACACGGCATCGACGACCTCCCCGGCGCCATCGCCGCCTTCGGGCCCGGTCCGCAGCGGCGGCTCGGGATCCTGGTGGACCACCTGGTGCCCGGCTCCAAGGAGTCCAGGATCGCGGAACAGGCCGTGCGCACGCCCGGGGCGCGGGAGAACGTGCTGATCCTGGGCCACCCCTACGTGGACATCTGGCAGGCCGTGAAACCCGCCGCGCTGGGTATTCCGGCGTGGCCCGTGATCCCCCGCGGGGTGGACTGGAAGACCGGGATGGCCCGCGCCCTCGGACTGCCGCACCGCACCCCGCAGGACGTGGGGCGCGCGTGGCAGGCGATTCTTTCCCGCGTGAGCACGTACGCGGACCTGGAACCGGCTCTGCTGGGCCGGGTGGAGGAGCTCATCGACTTCCTCACGGCACCCGGGGCCGGACCGGAGGGATGAGTGGGCCGTTCCACTCCCCGTGCGCCAGGGCTCACGGGACGCGGGTCCCGCGCCTGGAATGTGCGGAAGCTAACAGGGACGGTTCCCAGGTCCGTTCCGTAGAATGCTGTCACCAGGCCCCCTGCTGATCCAGCCTGGCCGGCTTCCGCCCCTGAAAGGGACACCCACTCGTGACTCACGCTGCCTCCACGCCCGATTCCGCCGCCCGCACCGCGGGGACCCCGTTCGAGTCGGTGTCCGCCGTGGCCGAGCCCCTGGACGTGGACCAGGACCGCCAGTGGGCCACGCTCGCGCACCTGGGAGGCGTGGTGGGCGTGGTCCCCAGCTACGTGATCCACCGGGTGTTCAAGGACCGTGGCCCCTTCACCGCGCAGGAGTCCCGCGAGGCCGCCAACTACACCATGCTGCCGAGCATCGTGATCCTCGCGGGTCTCGTGCTCTCGCTGATCCCCGTGGTGGGCGGGATCTTCTCGCTGGTCGCCGCGCTCACCTGGGTGGTCCTGGCCGTCACGTCCGTGCGGGCGGGCATCAGGGTCAACCGGGGCGAGCCCCACCAGTACCGGTTCAACACCCACCTCTACGACTCGCTGCTCGCCGGGCGCGGCTGACGTCGACGCCCCCTCGGGAGCACACCCGCCGGGTCCGTGGCCCGGTCCCGACACGGCCGCCCCGGGTCAGTGTGTCCGCACTCCCGATCCCACCGCGCTCACCAGTCCAGCAGCCGCCGCGTCACGGCGTCCGCCATCAGGCGCCCGGCGTCCGTGAGCACCGCCCTGCCCGCCACCGCGGCCGCGCCGTCCAGCCAGCCGTCCGCAATCAGACCGGCAACGGCCCGGCGGCCCTCCGGGCGCAGGGAGTCCACCGGCAGCCCCTCCCGGATCCGGATGCCCAGCATCACGTGCTCCACGTACCGGGTCTGCGCGTCCAGGGTTTCCCGGCCCACCGCGGGTGACTCCCCCGCCCGCACCCTGTTGGTGTAGGGCAGGGGGTGCTTGATGTTCCACCAGCGCACGCCGTCGCTGTGGGAGTGCGCCCCGGGGCCGATCCCCCACCAGTCCTGGTTGCGCCAGTACGCGAGGTTGTGGGCGCTGCGGTTCTGCTCGGCCGTGCGGCCGTGTGCCGCGCGGGACCAGTTGGACACCTCGTACCACCCGAATCCGGCGTCCCGCAGCATGCCGTCCGCCAGCACGTACTTCTCCGCCTGGTCGTCCGGGTCCACCTCGGGGACCTCGCCGCGGCGGATCTGCGCGGCCAGCTTGGTGCCGTCCTCGATGATCAGCGAGTACGCGGAGACGTGGTCCGGTGCCATGGCGATCGCCGCCTCCAGGGACGCCCGCCAGTCCGCGGGCGACTCCCCCGGTGTGCCGTAGATCAGGTCCACGCTCGTGCCGAGTCCGCGCTCCTTCGCCCAGCCGACGGCGCGCGGCACGTTCGCCGGGGTGTGCGTGCGTTCCAGCACGGCCAGCACGTGCGGGACCGCGGACTGCATCCCGAAGGACACCCGGGTGACCCCCGCGGCGGCCAGGACGTCGAAGGTCTCCGCCGTGACGGAGTCCGGGTTCGCCTCCACCGTGACCTCCGCGTCCGGGGCGAGCCCGAAGCTCTCGGCGGCCTGCTCCAGCATCGCCGCGAGCTCCCGGGCCGGCAGCAGGGTGGGTGTGCCCCCGCCGAAGAACACACTGTGCAGGGCGCGCGGGGGTGCCCCGGCGGCGTCGAGCACCGCGCGTGCGAAGCGAATCTCCGCGGCGGCGTCCGCGTGGTAGTCCGCGCGGGAGACACCGTCCCCGAGCTGCTCCATGGTGTACGTGTTGAAGTCGCAGTACCCGCAGCGCACGGCGCAGAACGGGACGTGGACGTACAGGCTCAGGGTGCGCTCGGCGGCGCGCGCCACCGAGCTCGCGGGGAGGGCGCCGTCCCGCGGAGCCGGATCCCCCTCCGGTTGTGCGGGCACTACTTCTTCTTGTCCTTGCCGTTGTCCTCGTCCGAGGACAGCGCGGCCACGAAGGCCTCCTGGGGGACCTCCACACGGCCCACCATCTTCATGCGCTTCTTGCCCTCCTTCTGCTTCTCGAGCAGCTTGCGCTTGCGGGAGATGTCGCCGCCGTAGCACTTGGAGAGCACGTCCTTGCGGATCGCGCGGATGTTCTCGCGCGCGATGATGCGCGAGCCGATGGCCGCCTGGATGGGCACCTCGTACTGCTGGCGCGGAATCAGCTTCTGCAGCTTGCCCGTCATCAGCACGCCGTACGAGTAGGCCTTGTCCTTGTGGGTGATCGCGCTGAACGCGTCCACCTGCTCGCCCTGCAGCAGGATGTCCACCTTCACGAGCTCGCTCGCCTGCTCGCCGTCCGCCTTCCAGTCCAGGGACGCGTAGCCGCGCGTCCTGGACTTGAGCTGGTCGAAGAAGTCGAACACGATCTCCGCGAGCGGCAGCCGGTAGCGCAGCTCCACACGGTCCTCCGAGAGGTAGTCCATGCCCTTCATCTCGCCGCGCTTGGACTGGGAGAGCTCCATGACGGCGCCGATGAATTCCGAGGGCACCAGGATGGTGGCCGAGACCATGGGCTCGCGGATCTCCAGGATCCGCCCCTCAGGGAACTCGGAGGGGTTGGTCACCTTGACCTCCGAGCGGTCCTCGAGCGTGACGTTGTAGGACACCGAGGGCGCGGTGGAGATCAGGTCCAGGTTGAACTCGCGCTCCAGCCGGTCCCGGGTGATCTCCAGGTGCAGCAGGCCCAGGAAGCCGCAGCGGAAGCCGAACCCCAGAGCGGTGGAGGTCTCGGGCTCGTACACCAGGGCGGCGTCGTTGAGCTGCAGCTTCTCCAGGGCGTCCCGCAGCACCGGGTAGTCGGAGCCCTCCACCGGGAACAGGCCCGAGAACACCATGGGCTTGGGGTCCTCGTAGCCGCCCAGAGACTCCTGCGCGGGCTTCTGCTGGTTGGTCACGGTGTCACCCACCCGGGACTGGCGGACGTCCTTGACACCGGTGATGAGGTAGCCCACCTCACCCACGCCCAGGCCCTTGGACGGCACGGGCTCCGGGGAGATCACGCCGATCTCGAGCATCTCGTGGGTAGCGCCCGTGGACATCATCTGGATCCGCTCGCGCGGCACCAGGGTGCCGTCCACCACGCGCACGTAGGTGACCACGCCGCGGTAGGTGTCGTAGACGGAGTCGAAGATCATGGCGCGCGACGGCGCGTCCTTCACACCCCGGGGTGCCGGGACGTCCCGGACAATCCGGTCCAGCAGCTCCGCCACACCCTCACCGGTCTTGCCGGAGACCTTCAGGACCTCCTCCGGCTCCACGCCGATCAGGTTGGCGAGCTCTGCGGCGTACTTCTCCGGCTGGGCCGCGGGCAGGTCGATCTTGTTGAGCACCGGGATGATCGTGAGGTCGTTCTCGATGGCCAGGTAGAGGTTCGCGAGCGTCTGCGCCTCGATGCCCTGGGCGGCGTCCACCAGCAGGATGGTGGCCTCGCACGCGGCCAGGGAGCGGGAGACCTCGTACGTGAAGTCCACGTGGCCGGGCGTGTCGATCATGTTCAGCGCGTAGTCGGTGCCGTCCACGTTCCAGGGCATGCGCACGGCCTGGGACTTGATGGTGATCCCGCGCTCGCGCTCGATGTCCATGCGGTCCAGGTACTGGGCCTTCATCTGCCGGGGCGTCACCACGCCCGTGGCCTGCAGCATCCGGTCCGCCAGCGTGGACTTGCCGTGGTCGATGTGGGCGATGATGCAGAAGTTCCTGATCACCGAGGGGTCGGTCGAGGCAGGTGCCGGTGGGTTGACGGCCAACGGTGACACAGGCGGTCCTTTCGTTCTCAGGATGACTCCCCAGTTTCCCATGCTCGCGGCGATCGGGCGAACCGGTCCCCCTACCATGTCCCCATGGCCGACATCACGCGACTCATCCACCAGGGACTGCGCCTGTTCCGCATGTACCAGCGCTACTCGGGCTCGCGCGGGCCCGCCTCCCGCTCCCCCCGCTCCGGGGGCACGACGACGCCGCCCACCGTTGCCCACGAGCGCGGCACCCCGCGCGCCCGGCCGGGCACGGCGACGTCGTCCGCCGGCGCCGGGCACTACCCCGGCGACTGGACCGGACCCGTGAACCCGCGGTGGGCCGCGCAGCCGGACGGGCGCCCGGATCCCGGGGAGGTCGTGTGGACCTGGGTGCCGTACCAGGAGGACCACTCCCGCGGGAAGGACCGGCCCGTGCTGATCGTGGACCGCGCCGAGGGGTACCTGCTGTGCGTGATGCTGACATCCAAGGACCACGACACCGCCCACCACGACGACCCCTCCTGGGTGGACGTGGGCGTGGGCGGCTGGGACCGCTCCGGGCGGCCGTCGGAGGCGCGCATCGACCGGATCATCCCGGTGCGCCCCGAGGACGTCCGCCGGGAGGGCGCGGTGCTGGACCGGGCCCGGTTCGCGGCCGTGGCGGCAGAGCTCACGGGGCGGCCCTGACCGGCCCGCCCCCTCGGGACACGCCTCGCACCGGGCATCCGGGGCGCCGGTCTGCTAAAGTAGTCCGCTGTGTGTCCGCGCTGGTCGTCGGGCACAGCGGATGGTTGCCACCGAGCATCCCCACTCTCACAACTCAGTCGATGACCATCCGTGAGCCCTCACTGACCTACTTCCGCAATCGTTCTAGGAGTTACACGTGGCCAACATCAAGTCGCAGAAGAAGCGCAACCTCACCAACGAGAAGGCGCGCCTGCGCAACAACTCTTACAAGTCCGAGCTCAAGACCCTGATCCGCAAGGTCGAGACCGCCGTGGAGTCCGGCAACAAGGACGCCGCCGCCGAGACCCTGCGCAACGCGTCCCGCAAGCTCGACAAGGCCGTGTCCAAGGGCGTTCTGCACAAGAACACCGCGGCCAACAAGAAGTCCGGTCTGGCCAAGAAGGTCTCCAAGATCTGAATCGGCTGACCCCGTCGAACTGACGGATCGAACGGGCCCGGTACTCCTCGCGAGTACCGGGCCCGTTGTCGTGTGCGGAGGGTGTCGTGCCCGCTCAGCGGTGCCCGGAGGTGGCGATCACCGTGATGGCGCGCTCCACCGCGAAGTACGGGGACCGCGAGGCACCCTTGACCTGGGCGTCGGCCTCGGCGATCGCCTGCAGCGCCCGGGTGACGTCCTCGGCGGTGAAGCGGCGCGCCTCGTTCTGCGCGCGCTCCACCTGCCACGGTGCCGCGCCCACGTCCCGGGCGATCTGACCTGCTCCCCCGCGGGAACCCGCGGCGAGAGCGATCAGGCGCAGCTTCGACCCGAGGGTCGCCACCATGGGGACGGGGTCCACGCCCACGTCCACGGCCTGACGCCACAGTTTGAGGGCCTGTTCCGCATTGCCGGCCACGGCCGCGTCCGCTACCCGGAACGCGGTGACCTCCACCCGGCCGCCGTAGTACTTCTCCACGAGGTCGTGGTCCACCGTGACGGGACCGTCCGCGATGAGCTGGGCGCATGCGGCGGCGAGCTCCGCGGTGCTCGTGCCCACGGCCGCGGCGAGGGCGCGGGCGGCGTCGGGCTCAATGCGCTTGTCCTGCGCGCGGAACTCGGCGAGGACGAACGCGGATTTGTCCCTGTCCGATTTCGGCGGGGCGCAGTCCAGGACGAGGGCGCGCTCCTTGAGTGCGTCCAGCAGCTTCTTGCCGCGGCTGCCCCCGGCGTGCTGCCACAGGACGGTGACGTCCGGGTCCGGGTTCGTCACGTAGGACAGGGCGTCCGGGAGCAGGTTCTCGTTCATGCTCGCGAGGTCCTGGACGCACACGAGCTTGGGGTCGTCGAACAAGGACGGGCTCGTGACCACCGCCAGCTGACCGGCCTCGTAGTCCCCGGCGGCAATGTCCGTGACCTCGCACGAGCCGCGCTCCTCGCGGATGCGGTCCCGCAGGGACTCGCGGACGCGCTGCAGGATGTACTCGTCCGAGCCCGAGGCCAGCACGAGCGGCTGCGGAGTGGCCTCGCGCCACGAGGTCTGCGGTGCCGAGGGCGCCTGTCGGCGGGCTGGTGTCATGGTGCTCCTCGGTCTGGGCCGACTGCTCGGGTGCCGACGACGCCGCTCACGCCCGCTTCCGGCCGCACCTCACCCGTGCGGGCGGCACGCGCGCGGCGGGGACGTCGTCGCTGTGTCCCCCATGCTATCCGGGGGCGGTGACGGCCCGGGTCCCTGTGCAGTGGGAGTGCCGCGGCAGCGGCCCGGGGTGCCACGGCCGGAGGTGGGGCACCGCGGCGTCGTCCCGCGAGCGCCCGGGGTGCCCCGGGTGCCCCGGGCGCGGGATGGTCACCGGGTGCGGGGCGGGCGGCGGTGGGCGCGTTCGTACTGGCCGGGGACGGGGGCGTCCTCGACGCCGAGGGCTCGGGCGGCGGTGAGGGCCACGTGGGGGTCGCGGAGGGCTTCGCGGCCCATGAGGACCACGTCGGCGAGGCCGGTGGCGACGATCTGCTCGGCCTGCCAGGCGGTGTCGATCATCCCGACCGCGGCCACGGGGATGCCCGCGGTGTTCTTGATCTCGGTG
This sequence comes from Kocuria tytonis, assembly GCF_003226895.2. GTDB lineage: Bacteria > Actinomycetota > Actinomycetes > Actinomycetales > Micrococcaceae > Kocuria > Kocuria tytonis. The sequence goes on along the minus strand of NZ_PNJG02000001.1, from coordinate 309,128 downwards.
GCCAGGGGCACCTGGTAGCCGGGGCCCACGGGGATCTCGGCGGGGACGTTGGCGGCGGAGGACACGTCGATGAGGTCTGCGCCGTGCTCGGCGAGCCATCCGGACACCAGGGAGGTGTCCGCGGCGGTGAGCCCGCCGTCGGTCCAGTCCGTGGCGGAGAGGCGCACGAGCAGGGGCATCTGTTCGGGGATGACGTCACGCACGGCGTCGGTGACGCGCAGCAGCAGCCGGGCGCGATTCTCCAGGGTGCCGCCGTACTCGTCCGTGCGCTCGTTGCTGAGCGGGGACAGGAACTCGTGGAGCAGGTAGCCGTGGGCGCCGTGGAGCTCCACGAAGTCCATGCCCGCCGCCACGGCGCGGCGGGCCGAGGCGGCGAAGGCGGTCACGACGTCGTCGATGCCCGCCTCGTCCAGTGCCACGGGCTCGGCGAGACCGGGGAAGGCGACGGCGGAGGGACCCACGGTCTGCCAGCTCCCGTTCTGCGCGGTGAGGGACTGCCCGGGGTTCTCGGATCCCCACGCGGCCTGGGTGCTGGCCTTGCGGCCCGCGTGGGCGAGCTGCACGCCGATGGCCGCGCCCTGCTCGTGGGCGAAGTCCACGATGCGCACCAGGGCGTCCCGCTGCTCGTCGTTCCACAGTCCCAGGTCCCGGGAGCTGATCCTGCCCTCGGGGACGACGGCGCTCGCCTCCACGATCACGGCACCCGCCCCGCCGCGGGCGAGGGACCCGTAGTGGACGAGGTGCCAGTCCGTGGCCACGCCGTCCTTCCCGAAGGCTGAGTACTGGCACATGGGCGGGATCCAGAGCCGGTTGCGGACGGTGAGGCCGCGCAGGGTGAGGGGTTCGAAGAGGGTGGAGCGCATGCTGAGGTCCTTCCATTGCGGTGACACCGGTCCCGCGCACCGGTCCGAGGCTGTCATGATGCCGCGCGGACCGGCGAGCGCGGGGGTGTGCTGTGGTTCCAGTGGGACAACGGATCTGTTGCCCGCAATATTTCGGGTGGTGCGCCGGTTCAGCGCCGGGACACGACCACCTGTGTTCCGTCCCGGTGGATCCACAGGGATCCGGTCTGGTCGGTGCGGGCCACGGCCGCGCCGACCTCCTGCAGGGCGGCCACCGTGGCCGGGTGCGGGTGCCCGTAGCTGTTGTCCTCCCCCACGGAGATCACCGCGAGGGCGGGGTGGGTGTCGTGGATGATGTCGGTGCCGCCGTTGCGGGCGCCGTGGTGGGAGACCTTGAGGACGTCGGTGGGCGGTGCGTGGCCCCCGGGAAGGAGACGGGAGTCGCGGCGGTACCCGTCGGCTTCGAGGTCCCCGGCGGTGAGCCACGTGGTGGTGCCCTGGGCTCCGGCGATGGTGAGGAGCAGCAGAAGGGAGGCGTTGTTCTCGTCCTCGGAGGTGACCTTCCGGTGGCGGGGGTGCGCGGGGGCGGTGCCACCGTGGTGTGCGGTGGAGTCCCCCTGGCCCGGCCCGTCGGCCGGGGAACCGGCCGTTGCCGTGGTCGGTGTCGTGACGGGTGACGGGGGTGCTGGGGCCAGGACCTCCACGGTGAGCGGTCCGACGTGCAGCTGCTCACCCGGTGAGGGGCGCGTGGTGACGTCCGGCCACTGGGTGATCTCGTCCGGCGGGGTGTCCCCGGCGGCGGAGTACCAGACCCGGTCCACGTCCACGGTGTCGGCGAGTCCGGCGAGGCCCGCCACGTGGTCGTCGTGGTCGTGGGTGGCGATCACCGCGTCCAGGTGGGTGATCCCCGCCTGCCGGAGGCAGTGCTTCAGGGCTCGGGGGTCGGGGCCGCCGTCCACCAGCACGGCGCTGTGCTCCCCGGTGCGGTGCAGCACGGCGTCCCCCTGGCCGACGTCGCACACCACCGACTCCCACGCGGGGGCGGGTCGGAGCCACCACAGGATCGCGGTCACGAGCAGCACGACCAGCGCGAGGGACGCGGTGACGGCGAGCAGGCGGCGTCGTGAGCGGGTGCGGTGCGCGCGGGCCCGCCACACGGCGTCGGGCACCGGGGGCTCCGCGGGGGCCGCCAGAACCGGTCCGGTGGTGGGACGTGGCGCGCGCAGACGGGCGTCCGCGACGTGCAGGCCCCCGAGGGCAAGAAGGGTGAGAGCCGTCAGCAGGCCGATGCCCGGCACCCCGTGCGGCCAGGGCACGTGGGCGCCGGGGAACGAGGCGAAGGTGTCCGCGAGCCAGGCCAGGACGCGGGCGGGACACGAGGCGACCCCCACGGGCAGGCTCGCCGCGCGGTCCCACGCGTCGAGCGCGCCGGGAGCACCCGCCGTGAGATCCGGACCCTGGGCGGTCGTGGCCGCCGGGTCCTGTCCGCCGGGAGAGATGGCGTGCCACGCCGAGGACGCCGTGCGCCCGGCGAGCAGCACGCACACCGCGAGCAGTCCCGCCACCGTGACCACGGGGACCAGTGGTGAGGCGGCCATATTGGCGGGCAGGGAGTACAGGGGCAGGTCTGGGTTGAGCAGCAGCAGAGCGGGACCGCACCACAGCTGTGCCACCAGGGGAACCGCGATGCACACGGCCAGCACCGTGGGCAGGCGGGTGCTGAGCAGCCGGGTGACGGGCCGGGCGCTGACCACGATGCCCGCGGTGGCCAGGACGGAGAGCACGAAGCCCATGTCGGTGGCCAGCTCCGGACGCACGAGCACCAGGCCGGTCACGGCGGCGCACAGGGCGTTGAGGCTGACCCCGGCGCGGCCGCTGAGCATGCTGATCCCGCCGAGGCCACCCATGACCCCGGCCCGCAGCACGGACGGGTCCGGGCCCACGAGCAGCACGAAGCCCGCGAGCGCCGCGAGACCCGTGAGGAGGCAGGTTCGTCTGCCGGCGCCCATGCTCAGCGCGGTGTAGCCGCTCAGCGTCATCACGAGTGCACAGTTTGATCCGGAGACCGCCGTGAGGTGGGTGAGCCCGGTGTCCTTCATGCTCTGCGCGAGGACGTCCGGCAGCTGGGACGTGTCCCCCACGGTCATCCCGGGCACCAGTCCCGCGCTCACCGCGCCGAACCCGCCGGCGACGCGGGTGAGGTCCGCGCGCACGGCGGTGAGGACGCCGTCCCGGTCGGCTTCGACCTCCCGTTCGGTCGCGGGTGGTGAGGAGGCCCGTGCGGTGGGCCGTGCGGGTGTCGCGGTGTCGGTCACGGTGACGACGGCGCTCACCCGCTCCCCGTCGGACAGCTCGCTCCAGCCCGGGTGGGTGGCGAACACCGTGAGCTCCGTGGCGGCGGGTGACCCGTCCGCGGCGTGCACCTGCAGGGTCGCCGCGACACCGTGGGAGGCCTCCTGCTGTTCCGGCCCGGGGCGCCCCGTGTACGGGGTCGGTGTGCCCGCGACGGTGGCCGCCACGCGCACCGTGGAACCGGGTCCGTGCTCCGCCAGGAACTGCCGCGCGGGCGCCGTGGCGGCGAGGGCCCCGACCGTGGCTGCTGCCCCGGTGAGCAGTACCAGGACGGTGAGCATCCGCAGACGTACCGGCTTGCGTCCCGGTACCTCCCCCTCGCACGACCTCCGGTGCGAGCGGGCTGCCCGGGCCGAGCGCTCGGTGTTCGCACGCCGGAGGCCCCGACCGCGGACCGCCGGGGTCCCCCGCCCCGGATGTGCCATGACATGCCCGGGGCCGCGGGGTGCCCCCACCCCCGCTCCGTGCGCGAGGCGTCGTACCCAGCGCCCGAGCTCCGGGGCCCGCGCCGCGGGAATGGACGCCGCCGCGCACCCGGCCGTGCACCAGGTCCCCGCTGCCCACCCGCCCTGCAGGGTCGCGATGGCGCACAGCCACGCGGTCACGGCCACCGGCAGCAGACGGAGATCCCACGTGGTCCTCATACGGTGACCAGCGGGAGCAGGGCCTCCAGCATGGCCGGGCCCACGCCCGTGACGTCGTCCAGCTGCTCGGGGGCGGTGAACGGGCCGTGCTGGGTGCGGAACTCGATGATCCGCTGCGCCAGCACCGGGCCCACCTTGGGCAGGTCCTCCAGCTCGGCCTGCGTGGCGGTGTTCAGGTTCACCCCGGTGCCCGCCCCGGCGCCCGGCTTCTCCTCGGCCCGCGTGCCCCGTGACCCGCCGGTTCCCGCCCCGGACGAGACGCCGCCGTCCGGGGAGCCGACGCCGTCCGGCCCGTGCGCTCCGGAGCCGCCCGCCGCGTCGGCCGCACCACGGCCCGCGGGTGGCGCCCCGGATGCTGCGTCCCCGGAGCGTGCCGCGGCCACGGCATCGGCATTGCCCGCGTTGGGAATCGTGATCTGGGCACCGTCCCGGACCGGTTCCGCCAGATTGATCCGGTCCTTCACCGCCGCACGCGTAAACCCGCCGGCGGCCTCGACCGCGTCCATGACCCGCGCGCCGGGCGGGAGCGTGACCACCGCGGGATCCCGCACCTCGCCCACGACGTGCACGGTCACCACACCGCCCGGTGACTCCGCAGCACCACCCCCCGTCGGGGAGCCGGCACCCTCCCCCGGTCCGCGTGTGGGCGAGGCCCCGCGCGCGTGTCGTGCCGCCGTGCCGTCCGCGGGCCCCGCAGTGGTCGCTCCGGCACCGCGGTCCCGGTCCGTGTCCTCGGCGTCCGCGGCGGTCACGACCGCGTCCTGTTCGTCCCCGCCGGTGAGCAGCCTGACCCCGGAGATCCCGAGCGCGAGCAGCAGGACGAGGCACAGGGCCACGAGCGCGGGGCGGGTCAGGCGACGTCGGACGACGACGTCCTCCCGGTGCTGGGCCCCTTCCGCTCCCCCGGGAGCGTGCTCGGGAGGGACGCGGTGCCCGGAGGCGTCGCCGGTCCCCTCACGGGCAGCGGTGGACCCGCCGGCAGCGGCGGGCCCGTGGTCCGCTGGGTCCGCCGTCCCGTGCTCTTCGCGCAGCAGCGCACTCAGCCGCTCGGTGGCGGCGCGGTCCCGGAACCTGCGCCGTCCCCTGAAGTCGATACCCGTCATGGGCACCACTCCACCGGCCGGTCCTCGCCGAGCGGGGCGCGGGCCCAGCGGCTGGGGACACTGTCACCGTCACGGGTCTCGGGCCGGCGACTGTGGAGCGTTCACACCGTGCGTCACCGGGGTCGAGGTGGGCCCCTCGATGACCGCCGCCTTCGTTCCCAGCCCCACGTGCGCACTCAGCACGGGCGGCAGCTCACTGACCACCAGCTCCGCCTCGGGGCGGTACCGGTCCACGAGCAGCTCCCCGATCTCTCGCGCCCCGTGCGGATCCGCCACGTGGTGCACGCACAGCACCGGGCGCTCCGGTTCGGCCCCCGCCAGTGCCTCGCCCGCGAGCGCCATGAACCGCTGCTGCGCCCGGGGCAGGGACACCGGGCGCTCCACGGTGACGATCCTCCCCTCGGCCAGGCTCAGCAGCGGCTTGAGCTGCAGCATGGAGCCCACCATCGCGGTGGTCGGGTGCACGCGGCCGCCGCGGCGCAGGGTCTCGAGCGAACGCACCCGGATCAGCACCTGGGCCCGCTGCGCGGTCTCGCGGGACGCGCGGGCCACGGCGTCGGTCCCCGCGCCCGACGCCGCCGCCTCCAGTGCCGCGCGCACGCCCAGTCCCTGGCCCATCCCGGCGCTGCCGGTGTCCACGATCCGCACGGGGATCCCGATGTCCTGCCGCGCGATCCGCGCCGCACCCACCGTGCCGGAGAGCTCCCCGGACAGGTGCACCGAGACCACGGCGTCGAAGCCCTCGTCCTCGAAGCGGCGGTACGCGGCCCGCAGCTGCCCGGGGGCCGGCCGGGACGTGGTGACCGGGCGGCCCTCCGCGAGCGCGAGCACCAGGGAGGATGCCCGGTCCGCCTCGGCGTCGGTGTGCAGCTGCCCGCCGATGAGCACGGGCATGTCCACGAGCGCGAACCCTGGGGCGGTCTCGAACGCACGGACCCAGGAGGCGGGAAGGGCCGCGGCACTGTCGGTGACGACCGCCACGCGGCGGGGCGCGGCGGCGTCGGGCACGGGCGCGGAGGGCGAAGAAACGGGGCCCGGGTGCGTGCCCTGTCCCGCCCGCGGGGCGTTGCCGTCCGTTCGCAACCCCGGGTGAGGGTGGGACCGCGGATCATGACCGGGCCCCGGGTACGGGCGGGGCCCGCCCCCCGGCTCGGGCGAGCTGGGTGACGGGCCCCGGTGGTCCGCGGGTCGCATCAGACCACGATGTTCACGAGCTTGGGGGCGCGCACGATCACCTTGCGCACCGTGGCCTCGGACAGCAGCCGCTGGACCGCCTCGGAGCCCATCGCCGCGGCCTCGAGGTCCTCCTCGGTGATGTCCGCGGGGACCTGCAGGCGGTCGCGGACCTTGCCCTTGATCTGCACCACGGCGGTCACGGTGTCCTCCACGAGCAGCGCGGGGTCCACGGTGGGCCAGGGGGCGCGCACCACGGTGTCCTCGTGGCCGATCAGGTGCCACATGTCCTCGGCGGTGTACGGCGCCACGAGGCTCAGCAGGATCGCCACGGCCTCCACGGCCTCGCGCACCGCGGGATCGGCGGCCCCGCAGCCCGAGTCGATGGCCTTGCGCGTCACGTTCACGAGCTCCATGGTGCGGGCGACGACCACGTTGAACTTCCCGGAGTCCAGCAGCTGCTCGGCGTCCGCCACCGTCCTGTGGGTAGCGCTGCGCAGCGCCCTGTCACCGTCGCCGAACGACGCCGCGGGATCCGCCGCGCAGTCCTGCGCGAGCCGCCACGCGCGGGCCAGGAACTTCTGGGAGCCCTGCGGGGAGACGTCCGCCCAGTCCACATCGTCCTCGGGCGGGGACGCGAACACCATGGTCAGGCGCACCGCGTCCACACCGAAGGCGTCCAGCTGCTCGCCCAGGTCCACGCCGTTGCCCAGGGACTTGGACATCGCCTTGCCGCCGTTGAGCACCTGGCCCTGGTTCAGCAGTGCCTTGAACGGCTCGGTGAAGCCCACCAGGCCGAAGTCGTGGAGGGCCTTGGTGAAGAACCGCGAGTACAGCAGGTGCAGGATCGCGTGCTCCACGCCGCCCACGTACTGGTCCACCGGCATCCAGCGGTCCACGGCGGCGCGGTCGAACGGCGCGGCGGCGTCGTGCGGGGACGTGTAGCGCAGGTAGTACCAGGACGAGTCCACGAACGTGTCCATGGTGTCCGTGTCCCGCTGCGCGGGGCCGCCGCACGCGGGGCACGTGACGTTCACCCAGTCCGACGCCGCCGCGAGCGGGCTCTGCCCCTTGGGCGCCAGCTGCTCCCCGCGCAGGTCCTCGGGCAGGCGCACGGGCAACTGGTCCTCGGGCACGGGCACCTCGCCGCACGCGGGGCAGTGGATGATGGGGATGGGCGCACCCCAGAAGCGCTGCCGGGACAGCAGCCAGTCCCGCAGCCGGAAGTTCACGTGGCGCTCACCCGTGCCGGCCTCGGTGACGATCTCGATCGCCCTCGCGAGCGCCTCCGCCTGGGGCAGCCCGTCCAGGGGCCCGGAGTTGACCAGCGTGCCCTCACCGGTGGTGGCCACACCCGTCTCGGCTGGGTCCGCTGCGCCGGTGTCCACCACGGTGCGCACGGGCAGGTCGAAGGCGCGGGCGAAGTCCAGGTCCCGCTGGTCGTGGGCGGGCACCGCCATGATCACGCCCGTGCCGTAGTCCGCGAGCACGTAGTCCGAGGCCCACACCGGCAGCTTCTCACCCGTGAGCGGGTTCACCGCGTACCGGCCCAGGAACACCCCGGTCTTCTCCCGGTCCGAGGCCTGGCGCTCGATGTCCGACAGCGCCTTGACGTCCTCCCGGTACGCGGCGAGCGCCTCGGCGTGCTCGGAGGCCACCACCTCGGCGGCGAGCGGGGCGTCCGCGGCGACCACGCAGAACGTGGCGCCGTAGAGGGTGTCCGGGCGGGTGGTGAACACGGTGACGGTGCGCCCGGAGGTGTCGGAGGCGTCCGCACCCTCCGCGGGGGCGCCCTCGATCACGAAGTTCACGTGCGCGCCCTCGGAGCGCCCGATCCAGTTGCGCTGCATGGCCAGCACGCGCTCGGGCCAGTGGCCCTCGAGCTCGCTCATGTCGTCCAGCAGCCGCTGGGCGTAGTCGGTGATCTTGAAGTACCACTGGTTCAGGGACTTCTTGGTCACGGGGGTGTGGCAGCGCTCGCAGGCCCCGTTGACCACCTGCTCGTTGGCGAGCACGGTCTGGTCCCTGGGGCACCAGTTGACCGGGGAGTCCTTGCGGTACGCGAGGCCGTGGGAGTGGAACTGCAGGAACAGCCACTGCGTCCAGCGGTAGTACTCGGGGTCCGAGGTGTGGATCTCCCGGTCCCAGTCCGCGCTGATCGCGTAGCGCTTGAAGGACGCGCGCTGGGTGTCGATGTTGCGGTAGGTCCACTCGGCGGGGTGGGCGTCGCGCTTGATGGCGGCGTTCTCGGCGGGCAGCCCGAAGGAGTCCCAGCCGATCGGGTGCATCACGTCGTAGCCGCGGTGCAGCCAGTAGCGGGAGACGACGTCCCCCATGGCGAAGGCCTCGGCGTGGCCCATGTGCAGGTCACCGGAGGGGTAGGGGAACATGTCCAGGACGTAGCGCCGCTCGGCGGAGCCGTCGTCGGCGGGCGTGTGGACGCGGTGCTCGTCCCAGTAGCCGGACCAGGTGGCCTCGATCCGCTGGACGTCGTAGTCGGTGCCCGCCTCCGGGGTGCTGTGCTCGCTCACGTGCCTCGCCTTCAGGTTCACGGGGGGTGGTGGACCGCTCCCGCGCCCGGATACCGAGGCGACGGCCCGGTCCCCCGTGTGGATGTGTGGGGATCCCTCCCAGTTTAGACCAGGCGCCCTCCGCCCCCGGGCGCAGGTGCCCCGGCTACCATGGGGGCGCCCGAGACGGACGGATGGAGGCCCCGTGGACAACCCCTACGCCGAGCGCCGCAGCGTGGAACTGGACGGCTACCGCGTGCGGTACTGGTTCTACGACGCGGACAAGCAGCGCAAACCCCTGCTCGTGATGCTCCACGGTTTCCGCGGCGACCACCACGGCCTGCAGCTGATCGCCACCGCGCTGCGCGAGAAGTACCACGTGGTGGTCCCGGACCTGCCCGGTTTCGGGCGCTCCGAACCGTTCCCGGACCGCGAGCACTCCGTGACCCACTACGTGGCCTTCGTGCGGGACTTCATCGAGGCCCTGACCGACGGTGCCGTGACCCCGGACTCCGGCACCGGGGTGGTGCTCGCGGGGCACTCCTTCGGGTCCATCCTCGCCGCGCACTTCGCCGCGGAGCACCCCTCCATGGTGGAGCGCCTGGTGCTGATCAACCCCATCTCGCAGCCCGCGCTGGCCGGGAACCAGAGGACACTCACCAGGCTCACCCGGCTCTACTACGGCGCCGGGTCCTCCCTGCCGCGCCGGCTGGGCACCCGGCTGCTGTCCTCCAACACGGTGGTCAAGCTCATGACGGACGTGATGATCAAGTCCGAGGACCCCGAGACCAGGCGCTACGCCCTGCGCCAGCACCAGGCGTACTTCAACACGTTCGCGGACCGGGAGGTCGTGGCCCAGGCCTACGAGGCCTCCATCTCCCGCACCGTCGCGGAGGTCGCCATGAAGCTCACCATGCCCACCCTGCTGATCGTGGGGGAGCTGGACGACCTCGGCTCCGTGCGCTCCCAGCAGACCATGGCGTCCTGGATCCGCAGCCACACCCTGCAGATCATCCCCGGGGTGGGTCACCTGATCCACTACGAGGCCCCGGACACCGCCGCCCGCATGATCGAGGACTTCCTGCTGTCCCCGGCCCCGGAACCGCTCGAGGGCTACGACCGGCTGCCCCTCGCGGACACCACTGCCTCCACCCCGGACCAGCTCACCGGCCTGCTCCCCGCGGTGGACCACACCGCGAGCGCCCGGCAGTTCCAGCGCGAGACCCGCGCCCGGGGCCTCTCCGGTGAACCCGGGGAGTCCCACCCGTGAAGCTGCTCTTCGACGCCCGCTACATCCGCACGGACCACCACGACGGCATCAGCCGCTACAGCGCCGAGCTGCTCGCCGCCACGGCCCGCGCCGTGCGCGCGGACCCCCGGGTGCGGCTGAGCGCCCTGATCAGCGACCCGGCCCAGCGTGCGTTCCTCCCCGAGGGCCTGACCTCGATCACGGGCCCGGCCGTGACCTCCCCGGCCGAGGTGCTCACCGCCCAGTACGTGAACCGCTGGGCGCCGGACGTGATGTTCTCCCCCATGCAGACCATGGGCTCGCTCGCGCGGCGCTACCGGCTGATCCTCACCCTGCACGACCTGATCTACTACGAGCACCCCCAGCCCCCGGGGGACCTGCCGCTGCCCGTGCAGTGGGGGTGGCGCGCCTACCACCGGGCGTGGTGGCCCCAGCGGGTCGCGCTCAACCGCGCGGACGCGGTGGCCACGGTCTCCGAGACCTCCCGCGCGCAGATCCTCGCCCACCGCCTCACCAGGCGGGACGTGCGCGTGATCGCCAACGCGGCGCCGTCGGCGGGCGTCGCGCACGCCGACGCCGTGTCCCGACTGGGCGCGCGCGGCACGGACCTCGTGTACATGGGCTCGTTCCTGCCGTACAAGAACGTGGAGACCCTGCTCCGCGCCGCCGGGCTGCTGCCCGGGTACACGCTGCACCTGCTCTCCCGCATCACGCCGGCGCGGGAGGCGCAGCTGCGCGCGCTGGTCCCGGACGGCGCGCACGTCGTGTTCCACCGCGGGGTGGGCGAGGACGAGTACCGCGAGTTGCTGTCCTCGTGCGCCGCGCTGGTCACCGCCTCGCGCGCCGAGGGCTACGGCCTGCCCCTCGTGGAGGCCTTCGCGCAGGGCGCCCCCGTGGTGTGCTCGGACCTGCCGATCTTCCACGAGGTCGCCGGGGACGCCGCCGGCTACGCCCCCGCCGACGACGCCGCCGCGTTCGCCGCCCGGGTGCGCGAGCTCACCGATCCGGACCTCGCCCGCGAGCGCGTCCGCGCCGGGCTGGACCGGATCCGCGCGCACACGTGGCAGGACTCGGCCCGGGAGCTGCTGGAGCTGGCGTGGGAGCTGCACCAGCGCGGCTGAGCCGGGCCGGGCACAGGAGCCCTCGTCGCGGCCGCGTACGGGGCGGTGTGGCGCGGCACCCCGGGAGGGATCGTGCCGTGGCGCTCAGAGCAGGTCGGCGACGTCGCAGCGCACGGTGACCGGTGCGTGCTCCCGCAGGGCCGAGGCCCGCGCCTTCTCGGCCCGCAGGGCCGCGGTGATCCGGGGCGCGATCCCGAACCCGAAGAACAGCAGGGCCCGGTAGGGCCGGTCCGTTCCCGCGGCGGCGTCCCGCGCACCGGGGCAGGTGCCCACGTCCAGGGTGTCCGGTGCCTCACCGGCCTCGGGTTCCGCCACGTCCGCGCCGTTGCCGGGGGCCGCCGCCACCGGTGCGGGACCGACCACGCGCACCCGTTCCGGCAGCCGCAGGTCCCGCAGCGTGGCCTCCACGGCGTCGCGGGGCCCGGTCAGCGCCGCGGTGCGCACGGCCGGCGGCAGTCCCAGTTCCTGGCGCTCCCGCAGCTCGCGCTCGGAGTGCCCCGCGGGATCCCAGCGCACGAGCGCGGACACCGCACGGTCCTGGTCCGCCGTGACCACCACGGTGCCGCCGGCCGCGGCGGGGCGCACGAGCGCGGCGGCGTTGCACCACCGGCGCAGGGTCTGCTCCTCCGCCCGCAGCCACGGCCGGGCCAGCATCTGGTTGCCGTCGAGCAGCAGCGCCGCCGCGTAGCCGCCCTCGGCCACGGGCTCAGCCCCGGGCGTGGCGACCACGAGTGCGGGGGCGGAACCCACGCGCGAACGCACCGTGCGGTCACTCGAGGAGATCACGGGGACCTGCGGGAAGGACCGGCCGAGCTCCTCCGCGGTGCGTCCGGCGCCCACGGAGCTCAGGCGCACCCGGGTGAACCCGCACTCCACGCACCGCCAGTCGTGGGCCTGCCGCCCGCACCACGTGCACACGGGGACCGCCCGCGCGGAGGTGAGGGCCAGCGGCCCGTCACACGCGCGGCAGCGAGCCGGGGTGCGGCAGCGCTGGCACGCGAGCACCGGGGCGTAGCCCTTGCGGGCCACCTGCACCAGCACCGGGCCGCGCTCCAGGCCGGCGCGGGCCACCCGGAACGCCTCCTGCGGCAGCCGGGCGCGCGCGGCGAGCGGGTCCCGTGCGGTGTTGTAGGAGTCGGAGGTGGCCTCGATCCGCGGGGAGAACCGTCGCAGCGCGGCACGGGGCGGGGCCAGGTGCCGGGCCCACCCGGTCGCGATGAGCCGCTGCGCCTCCGGAGTCACCGCGTACCCGGTGAGCAGCGCCGCGAGGCCCTCCCGCTGGGCCCGCAGCAGCAGCACGTCCCGGGTGTGCTGGTACGGGGCGCGCTGCTCCACGAAGTTCACGTCGCCGTCGTCGTGGCAGCACACCAGCGCCAGGTCCTGCACGGGGGCGTAGGCCGCCGAACGGGTGCCCACGGCCAGGCGCTTGCGCCCCAGGGCCAGCTCCAGGAATCCCCGGTAGCGCGGGGTGGGCCCGTCCCCGGCGTGCAGCCGGACGACGGCGCTCTCCCCCACGAGCGCGTGCAGCGCCGTTCCCAGCCGCTCCAGCGCCTTGTGGTCCGCGACCACGCCCACGGCTCCGCGGCCCGCCGCGTACGCGGTGGCCATGGCATGCGCGGTCAGCACCGCCCAGTCGTGGTCCTCGGGCGCGGGCAGCACCTCCACGACGGCGCGCACGTCCGCACCCGCGGCAACGGCACCGATGAACTCGGGGCCGCCGTCGTAGTGCCCCCACACGGAGGTGTCGGGGGCGGCAGTGGTGCCGGGGGCGGCGGCATCGGCAGCGTCGGCCCCGCGGGACGCCCGGGTCCCGGCAACGGTGGCGCAGGTTTGGTCGGTGGCACCGACCCCGGCGGTGGTGCCGGGGGCGGCGGTGACGTCAGTCCCGCTGGTGGTGTCGGCCGCACCGGTGTCGCCGATCCCGCTGGTGGTGCCGGACCCACCGGTGGTGCCGGGGACGGCGATGCCGCCGGCCCCGCTGATGGTGCGGATCGCACCGGTGCTACCGGTCCCGCTGGTGACCGCGGACTCCTCCGCGGCCGTCGGGTCGGCCGCGAACTCCTTGTCCACGCGGGCCACCCGCGGGGCGATGGCCACGCGCAGGACGTCCGCGGTGGTCCCGGCGCAGCGCTGCGCCACGGCGTCGGCCAGCGCCACGATCTCCGGCCGGGCCACCGGCAGAGGCGAGAGCACGCGGCGCACGGGCAGCAGCCGGTCCGCGGGGACGTCCGTGTGCTCCACCCGGTCCACGACCCACCCGGACATCTTCCGGCCGGAGAAGACCACGGACACCTTGGAGCCCACCACGGCCTGCCCGTCCAGCGCGGCGGTCACCCGGTAGTCGAAGACCCGGTCCAGGTGCGGGACGTAGGCCTCCAGCAGCACCCTGGCCACGGGGTTCTCGGCGGCGGCGCCCTCGGAGCCCAGGACACGGCGGGACGCCGCGCGGGCCACGTCGTCCGGAGACGCGGGCGCCGCGGACGGAAGACCGGACAGCGTCAGCTGCTCCCCCGGGACGTCCTCGGGGGCGGTCTCCCCGGGGGGCGTCGGGCGGGCGGGAGGGTGCGGGCGCTCGTTCCCGCCGGTGGGTGCGGAGGAGGCAGCGGCACCGGGACTGCTGCGAGGGACGCGCTCGGGCGCGGACGCGCCGTCGAAACCGGGCGCGGACGCGGCACCGGAACCGGCGGCCGCGGCCCCCGGATTCACAGCCCCGCGGCGGAACGCAGCTCCTGCACGCGGTCCGTGCGCTCCCACGTGAAGTCCGGGTCCTCCCGGCCGAAGTGCCCGTGGGCCGCGGTCTTGGCGTAGATGGGACGCTTGAGGTCGAGGTCCTCGATGATCGCGAGCGGGCGCAGGTCGAAGACCTCGGAGATGGCCTTCTCGATGCGCACGGGGTCCACGGTCTCGGTGCCGAAGGTCTCCACGTAGAGCCCCACGGGGTGGGCCTGCCCGATCGCGTACGCCACCTGGACCTCCGCGCGGCGCGCGAGCCCGGCCGCCACCACGTTCTTGGCCACCCACCGCATGGCGTAGGCCGCGGAGCGGTCCACCTTGGAGGGGTCCTTGCCGGAGAACGCGCCGCCGCCGTGACGGGCCATGCCGCCGTAGGTGTCCACGATGATCTTGCGCCCGGTCAGCCCGGCGTCCCCCACGGGCCCGCCGCGCACGAAGTTCCCGGCGGGGTTCACGATGATCCGCGTGCCGGACAGGTCCAGTCCGGAGTCCTCCAGGACGGGCTCCACCACGCACGTGGTGATGTCCCGGGTGAGCTGGCCCAGGTCGTAGTTCTCCGCGTGCTGCGAGGAGACCACCACGGTGTCCACGGAGACCGGGGTGTGACCGTCGTAGCCCAGGGTCACCTGGGTCTTCCCGTCCGGGCGCAGCCCCGGCAGCACCGCCGTCTTGCGCACGCGGGTGAGCTGCTCGGAGAGCCGGTGGGCCAGCAGGATGGGGGCGGGCATGTACGTGGCGGTCTCGTCCGAGGCGTAGCCGAACATGATGCCCTGGTCTCCTGCGCCCTGGGCGTCCCGCGGGTCCCTGGCGGTCCCGGTGCGCTCCTCGAGGGAGGTGAACACGCCCTCGTAGATCTCGTTGGACTGCTCGCCCACGCTGATGGACACGCCGCAGAACTCGCCGTCGAAGCCGTGCACCGCGGAGTTGTAGCCGATGTCCAGCAGGGTCTTGCGCACGATGTGCGGGATCTCCACGTAGGCGTCCGTCTTGACCTCACCGGCCACGTGCACCAGCCCGGTGGTGACCATGGTCTCCACCGCCACGGAGGAGTTGGGGTCCTCCGTGAGCAGGGCGTCCAGGATGGAGTCCGAGATCTGGTCGCAGATCTTGTCCGGGTGGCCCTCGGTCACGGATTCGGACGTGAAGATTCTCAGGTGTTCACTCGATGCGCTCACGGCACCACATTACCCGCCGGTGCCGACACCCGGTTCGCCCGCGATCCGCGCCACCACGAAGCGGGCCACCTCGTCCTTGCTGCCCCGGGCGCCGGACTCGTCGCCCGTGCGCGCGGAGAGCACCACCACCTCGGTGTCGTCCCGGCCGAAGACCTTGTCCGTGCCCACCTCGTTGAGCACCAGCAGGTCGCAGCCCTTGCGGCGCAGCTTGGCGCGCCCGAAGTCCAGCACCGAGTGCTCGGGGTCCCCGGTCTCGGCGGCGAAGCCCACGATCAGCTGGTCCAGGCCGCGCTCCTCGCGCTGGGCCACGATCCCGCGCAGGATGTCCGGGTTGCGGATCAGGCGGATCACGGGGTCCGTGCCGTCCTCGGACTTCTTCATCTTGTGCTCGCCCACGGTGTCCGGGCGGTAGTCCGCCACCGCGGCGGCCATGATCACGACGTCGCTCTCCCCCGCCGCGGCCAGGCTCGCCTCCTGCAGCTCCCGGGCGGAGGACACGCGAGTGATGCGCATGCCCTGCGGCAGCTCCGCCTCCACGTGGGCCGCGATCAGGTGCACCTGCGCCCCGGCGTCCCGGGCGGCCCGGGCCAGCGCGATCCCCTGCTTGCCCGAGGACCGGTTGCCCAGGAAGCGCACGGGGTCCAGGGCCTCACGGGTGCCCCCGGCGGTGACGAGCACCCGCCGACCGGCCAGGGCACGGGCCTCCCGGGCGTCGTGGGCCGTGGTGGGCTCTCCGGAGGCGTCCGTGCGGGGATCCCGGCCGTGGCGGGCCACGAGGGCCGTGGCGGCGTCGAAGATCTCCCGCGGCTCCGGCAGCCGGCCCGGTCCGCTGTCCGAGCCCGTGAGCCGGCCGGTGGCCGGATCCATGACGGTGTGCCCGTGCTCGCGCAGCAGCGTGACGTTGCGCTGCGTGGCGGGATTGAGCCACATCTCGGTGTGCATCGCCGGGGCCAGCAGCACGGGCGCCGCGGCGGCGAGCACCGTGGTGGTGAGCAGGTCGTCGGCCTGGCCGTGCGCGATCCGCGCCATCAGGTCCGCGGTGGCCGGGGCGATCACCACGAGGTCCGCGGCCTGGCCCTGCGCCACGTGGTTCACGGTGTCCACGCGGTCGAAGACGGACTCGGACACGTGCTCCCCCGTGAGCGCCTCCCACGTGGGCGCGCCCACGAACCGCAGCGCGGAACGGGTGGGCATGGGCACCACGTGGTGCCCGGCCTCGGAGAACAGCCGGGACAGCGCGGCAGCCTTGTACGCGGCAATGCCCCCGCCCACACCCAGCACCACGCGCAGCGGCGCGGCGGACCGGGTGGGAACGGGGGCGGTGCCTGCGTCCGGTGAGGTCACTGCTCGGAGGTCTCGGCGGAGTCCTCGGTGGTCTCCGTCACGGTGGTCTCCGGCTCAACGGTCTCCGGCTCGGCGGCCTCCACGCCGGCGGCATCGGCGGCGGCGGTCTCGGCGGCGTCGCCCTCGGGCAGCTGCGCACCGTCGGAGAACACGGCGGTGCCGTCCTGCTCCTCGCCCTGGGCGAAGAAGTCCCCGGTGAACATGTCCGTGGCGGTGGGCTCGTCGCTGACCAGCTGGCCGTTGGGGGTGAACCCGGCGTGGGCGATGTGGTCGGCCTCGATGAGGCCCTCGTCGATCTCGCGGAACGCGATGGACAGGGGCTTCTCGTTGAGCTGGGTGTCCACCAGCGGTCCCACGTACTCGAACAGGCCCTCGTGCAACTGCGAGTAGTACGCGTTGATCTGGCGGGCGCGGCGGGCGCCGAAGATCACGAGTCCGTACTTGGAATCCGTCTTGTCGAGCAGCCGATCGACGGGCGGGTTGACGATGCCTTCGTTGTTCGTGCTCACGTGTTCTATGACTCCTGTGGTGGACGGTGGTGTCGGTGGTTCAGGGGCGGACCGGGCGGGTCCGCGGGGCAACGGGCCGCTCAGCGGTCCTGCTCACCCGGCAGCCCCATGAGGGCCACGAGTTCTGCGGCGGCGCGCTCCACGGTGTCGTTGACGACCGTGTGGTCGAACTCCGGTTGCGCCGCGAGTTCCAGTTTAGCCGTTTCCAGTCGGCGCTGCTGCTGCTCGGGGGTTTCGGTGCCCCGCCCCACGAGCCGGTGCACCATCTCCTCCCAGCTGGGGGGGGCGAGGAACACGAACTGCGCCTCGGGCATGGCCCGGCGCACGCTGCGCGCCCCCTGCAGGTCGATCTCCAGCAGCACGCTGCGGCCGGCGGCCAGCGCCTGCGCCACCTTGTGCCGGGGTGTCCCGTAGCGGTGCAGGTTGTGCACCACGGCCCACTCGAGGAGGTCGTTCTCCGCGATCATCCGGTCGAACTCGGCGTCGTCCACGAAGAAGTAGTGGACGCCGTCCACCTCCCCGGGGCGCGGGGCGCGGGTGGTGGCCGAGACCGAGAGCCACACCTGCGGGTAGTGGTCCCGCACGTAGGTGGACACCGTGCCCTTGCCCACGGCCGTGGGGCCGGCCAGAACGGTCACGGTGGGGGACGGGGACACGGGTACCTCCAAGAGTGCGGCGACGGCGGGATCGTCCGTCACTGTATCAACAGCGGCACCGCGCCCCGGCCGGGGGCTCAGCGGTCCAGGTGCTCCACGAGGGCGCGGCGCTGGTGCTGTCCGAGCCCCCGCACGCGACGGGTGGGGGCGATCCCGATCTGCTCCATGATCGCCGCGGAGCGCACCTTGCCGATCCCCGGGGTCGCCTCGAGCAGCTCGGTGACCTTGAGGCGGCTCACCGCCTCGTCGTCCTCGCCCCGGCGCAGCACCTCCGCCACGGTCAGGGAACCGTCCCGCAACCCCTTCTTGACCTCCGCGCGCGCCGTGCGCGCCGCGGTGGCCTTCTCACGTGCGCGTGCCCGCTCGTCGTCCGTCAACGGCCGCAATGCCATGTCCGCTCTCCTCCTGGTAGCCCTGCGGCTCTGCCGCACGCCACGAAAGGGGGTCGGTGCGCGGGAGCCTCAGCACGAAAGTACCCGACGGGTTTGCCCCCGTAAACACGATGACCGCCCCCTGACGAGCGCCGTCACGCGGCCGTCAGGGGGCGTCACCGGCCGGGCTCAGGCCCGGGAGAGCCGGGCCGCGAGCTCCTCCCGGGAGCGGTCCATGGCGTCTCGCAGCGAGCGCACGTCCGGGCCGTGGGACAGCACGTCGCGCGAGGAGTTGGCCAGCACTGTGGGCCTGACGTGCTCGAACACCCGCGCCACGGCCGCGGCGTCCGCGCCCTGGGCCCCGTACCCGGGAGCCAGGATCGGCCCGTTGAGCCCGCGCAGGTCGATCTCCAGCCGCTCGAGGGCCTCCCCCACGGTCGCACCGATGACGGCGCCGCACGAGCCCAGTCCCGCCGATTCGGAGGACGTCACGATTTGGTCACGATTGGCTTCGTGACGGCCCGCACCCGCACGGAACCCGTCGGGGGACGACGCCGCCGGGGCCGCGTCCCGCGGTCGCGTCCCGTTCTCCCGGGCGACCGCCGCGAGGATCTCCCCGGCCACGGAGTCGGTGCCGCCCACGTGCTGCACGCTCGCGCCCTCGGGATTGGACGTCAGGGCGAGCACGAAGGTGCCGCGCCCCGTCCGGGCCGCCAGCTCCAGCGCCGGGCGCAGCGACTCGAAGCCCAGGTACGGGCTCAGGGTCACGGCGTCCGCGGCCAGCGGGGAGTCGTCGGAGAGCCACGCCGAGGCGTACGCGGCCATGGTGGAGCCGATGTCCCCGCGCTTGGCGTCGGCGATGCTCAGCACGCCCGCCGCCGCGGCCTCCCGCAGCGTCCGCTCGAGCACGGCGAAGCCCGCCGAGCCGTAGGCCTCGAACAGCGCGACCTGCGGCTTGACCGCCGCCGCGTGCCCCGCGGCGGCCTCCACCGTGCGCAGCGCGAACGTCTCCAGGCCCTGCGCGGTGGCGGGCAGCGCCCAGGCGTCCAGCAGTCCCGGGTGGGGGTCGATCCCTACGCACAGCGGTCCCAGCTCGCGCATGGCCCGTCCCAGGCGCGCACCGAACGGTTCGCGCGCGCCGGCGTTGCGCGACCCGCCGCGCTCCGGGTCACCGGGCACTGGGTCACCGGGCACCGAGGGCGCGCGGTGGGAGGGTGGCGTCGCCCGCGTCCCGGCCGCGGCGGCGTCGTCCGGGCCCGCCGCCCCGTGACGGCCGTGGCAGGACTCAGGCACCCCGGGCCTCCTGGGCGGCGCGCTCGCGCAGGGTCTGCTCGTGCTCCTGGAGGGAGGTCACGGACCACGAGTACTGCCGCTGCGCCGTGATGGCCTGCAGCGCGGCACCGAGCTCCGAGACGGTGGTCATGGTGGGCACGCCCACGGACGTGGCCGCCGCGCGGATCTGGTAGCCGTCGCCGCGCGCCGCCTGTCCGCCGGAGGGGGTGTTGAAGATCAGGTCGATCTTCCCGTCCGTGATCAGGTCCGCGACCGTGGGCTCGTCGCCCTCGGCGTCGGCGATCTTCGCGACCACCGTGGACTCGATGCCGTTGCGGTGCAGCACCTGCGCGGTGCCTCCCGTGGAGACGATCTCGAAGCCCAGGTCCGCGAACATCTTGACCGGGATCACCGCGGAGCGCTTGTCCTTGTTCGCCACCGAGACGAACAGCGAGCCGGATGTGGGCAGCGGACCGCCCGCGGCGGCCTGCGCCTTGGCGAACGCGGTGTCGAAGTACTTGTCCACGCCCATGACCTCGCCCGTGGAGCGCATCTCGGGACCCAGCAGGGAGTCCACCACGGTGCCCTCGGGGGTGCGGAACCGCGCGAACGGCAGCACGACCTCCTTGACCGCGGTGGGTGTGCCCTCCGGCAGTGTGGTGCCGTCGTGGTGCGCGGGCAGCACGCCGTGGGCGCGCAGCTCGGCCACCGTGCGGCCCACGCCGATCAGCGCCGCGGCCTTGGCCAGCTGCACCCCCGTGGCCTTGGACACGAACGGCACGGTGCGGGAGGCACGGGGGTTGGCCTCGATCACGTAGAGCACGTCCGAGGCGAGCGCGAACTGCAGGTTGATCAGGCCCTTCACGCCCACGCCGCGCGCAATGGCCTCCGTGGCCGCGCGCACGCGCTCGACGACGTCCGGGGCCAGCGTGATGGGCGGCAGCACGCACGCGGAGTCGCCGGAGTGGATCCCGGCCTCCTCGATGTGCTCCATGATCCCGCCCACGTAGCAGTCCTTGCCGTCGAACAGGGCGTCCACGTCGATCTCGATGGCGTCCTCGAGGAACTTGTCGATCAGCGCCGGGCGGCTGGGGCTGACCTCGGTGGCGTTCTCCAGGTAGGTCTTCAGGGAGGCCTCGTCGTAGACGATCTCCATGCCGCGGCCACCCAGCACGTACGAGGGGCGCACGAGCACGGGGTAGCCGATCTCGTGGGCGATCCGGCTGGCCTGCGCGAAGTCGTGGGCCGTGCCGTTCTTGGGCTGGCGCAGCCCGGCCTCGGTGAGCACGCGCGCGAACTCGCCCCGGTCCTCCGCGAGGTCGATGGCCTCCGGGCTGGTGCCCAGGATGGGAACACCGGCGGCCTTGAGGTCCGCCGCGAGCTTGAGCGGGGTCTGCCCGCCGAGCTGCACGAACACGCCAAGCAGCCCACCGGTCCGGCGCTCCGCCGCCACGACCTCCATGACGTCCTCGAACGTCAGCGGCTCGAAGTACAGCCGGGTGGAGATGTCGTAGTCGGTGGAAACCGTCTCCGGGTTGCAGTTGAGCATCACGGTCTCGTACCCGGCCTCGCGCAGCACCATGGAGGTGTGCACGCACGAGTAGTCGAACTCGATGCCCTGCCCGATCCGGTTGGGTCCGGAGCCCAGGATCAGCACCGAGGGCTTCTCGTGCGGGGCCACCTCCGACTCCCGGTCGTACGAGGAGTAGTGGTACGGGGTGAACGCCTCGAACTCCGCCGCGCACGTGTCCACGGTCTTGTAGACCGGACGGATGTCCAGGGCGTGGCGGACCCCGCGCACCACGGACTCGTCCAGGTGCACGAGCTCCCCGATCTGCGCGTCCGAGAAGCCGTGGCGCTTGGCCTCCCGCAGGGTCTCCGGGTGCAGGTCCGGGTCCTCACGGATCAGCTCCGCGGTCTCGTTGAGCAGCTGGATCTGGTCCAGGAACCACGGGTCGATCGCCGTGGCCTCGAAGACCTGCTCCACCGTGGCGCCGGCCAGCAGCGCGCGCTGCACGTTGCGCAGCCGCTCGGTGGTGGTCTCGCGGCACTTCTCCACCAGCCGGGCCACGGTGTTGGGCCCGGGCTCCACGGCGGGGCGCGCGAAGCTGAAGGCGGAGCCCTTCTGCTCGAGCGATCGCATGGCCTTCTGCAGCGCCTCCGTGAAGTTGCGCCCGATCGCCATGGCCTCGCCCACGGACTTCATGGTGGTGGTCAGCGTGGGATCCGCGGCCGGGAACTTCTCGAACGCGAAGCGCGGGACCTTGACCACCACGTAGTCCAGCGTGGGCTCGAAGCTCGCCGGGGTCTTGCGCGTGATGTCGTTGGGGATCTCGTCCAGCGTGTAGCCCAGGGACAGCTTCGTAGCGATCTTCGCGATCGGGAAGCCCGTGGCCTTGGACGCGAGCGCCGAGGACCGGGAGACGCGTGGGTTCATCTCAATCACCACGATGCGCCCGGTGGCGGGCTCCACCGCGAACTGGATGTTGCACCCGCCGGTGTCCACGCCCACCTCGCGGATCACAGCGATGGCGATGTCCCGCATTCGCTGGTACTCGCGGTCGGTCAGGGTCAGCGCGGGGGCCACCGTGACGGAGTCCCCGGTGTGCACGCCCACGGGGTCCACGTTCTCGATGGAGCACACGACCACCACGTTGTCCTTGGCGTCGCGCATCATCTCCAGCTCGTACTCCTTCCAGCCCAGGATGGACTCCTCCAGGAGCACCTCCGAGGTGGGTGAGTACTGGATGCCGGCGCCGGCGATGCGGTGCAGGTCCGTCTCGTTGTACGCGAGCCCCGAGCCCAGCCCGCCCATGGTGAAGGACGGGCGGACCACCATGGGGTAGCCCAGCTGCTCGGCGGCGGCGAGCGCCTCGTCCATCGAGTGGACGATGACGCTGCGCGCGGACTCGGCGCCGCAGCGCTCGACGACGCCCTTGAACGCCTCGCGGTCCTCGCCCAGGTTGATCGCGGCCACGTCCGCGCCGATGAGCTCCACGCCGTACCTCTCCAGGGCGCCGTTGGCGTCCAGGGCGAGCGCGGTGTTCAGCGCGGTCTGCCCGCCCAGGGTGGGCAGGACGGCGTCGGGGCGTTCCTTGGCGATGATCTTCTCGACCGTCTCCGGGGTGATGGGCTCCACGTAGGTGGCGTCCGCGAACTCGGGGTCGGTCATGATCGTGGCCGGGTTGGAGTTGACCAGGATCACGCGCAGGCCCTCGTCCTTGAGCACGCGCAGGGCCTGGGTGCCGGAGTAGTCGAACTCCGCGGCCTGCCCGATCACGATGGGTCCGGAGCCGATCACCAGGACGCTGTTGAGGTCTTGCCTGCGGGGCATCAGTTGTCTCCTGCTTCCGGTCCGCGGTCCTGGCCGGCGCGGTCCATCATGTCGGTAAAGCGGTCGAAGAGGTACGCGGAGTCGTGCGGCCCGGCGGCGGCCTCGGGGTGGTACTGCACGGAGAACGCGGGGATGTCCTCGCAGCGCAACCCCTCCACGACGTCGTCGTTGAGCCCCACGTGGGACACGGAGACGCGCCCGTAGCGTTGCTCGGGTGCGATGACGGTCTCCCCCACGGGTGCGTCCACCGCGAAGCCGTGGTTCTGGGAGGTGATCTCCACGGTGCCGGTGGCGAGGTCCTTGACGGGCTGGTTGATGCCGCGGTGGCCGAAGGTCAGCTTGTAGGTGCCGAAGCCCAGGGCGCGGCCCAGCAGCTGGTTGCCGAAGCAGATCCCGAAGAACGGGATCCGGGCGTCCAGCACCTCGCGCAGCGTGGCCACCTGCTCGTCCGCGGTGGCGGGATCGCCCGGGCCGTTGGAGTAGAACACGCCGTCCGGGCGCAGCTGCCGGATCTGCTCGAACGTGGTGTCCGCGGGCACCACGTGCACGCGCATCCCGCGCTCGGCCAGCCGCTGCGGGGTCATGGCCTTGACGCCGAGGTCCACGGCCACCACGGTGTGCTTCACGGGCCCGTCCCAGCCGTGCTCGGCGGGCTCCACGGTGTAGGGCTCGTTCGTGCTGACCTGCGCGGCGAGCGCCTGCCCGGCCATCGCGGGCTGCTCCGTGACGCGCCGGACGAGCTCGGGAACGGGCCGTGCGGCATCGTCGCCCGCGAAGATCCCGGCGCGCATCGCGCCCCTGTCCCGCAGGTGGCGGGTCAGGGCGCGGGTGTCCACGCCCCGGATGCCGGTGACGCCCTGCGCGGCCAGCTCCTCGTCCAGGGTGCGCTCGCTGCGCCAGCTGGACGGCCGGCGCGCGGGGTCACGGACCACGAAGCCGTTGACCCAGATCCTGCGGGACTCCATGTCTTCGGTGTTCACACCGGTGTTGCCGATGTGCGGGGCCGTCTGGATCACGATCTGCCCCGCGTAGGAGGGGTCCGTCAGGGTCTCCTGGTAGCCGGTCATCCCGGTGGCGAAGACCGCCTCGCCGAAGGCCGTGCCGGGGGCACCCCAGGCGCGGCCCTCGAACACCGTGCCGTCCTCGAGGACCATGACGGCCGGTTGGATCCGTGGTGAGTTCACGGTGAACTCCTTTCGTTGCGCGTGCTGGGAGGGCCGGCGCGGCGCCTCCCGGGTCACAGTTCTCAGGCGCCCAGCAGGGCCGACGCCGCGTCCTCCAGTTCGTGCGATCCCTCACCGCTGCGGGCGCGGAAGCCGGTGTCCACCCGGGTGTCCCCGAGGTCCCAGGTGAACACCACGAGCCCGTCGCGCTCCACGAACTTGCCCACCATTCCGGAGGCGGTGGACACGCCCCGCAGCTCGGCCCGGGGGATGAACACGTCCGGGGCGCCCTGGCGGTTGAGGAACACGCCGTCCGGGGCCACCACGGCCTCGGCGTTCGTGCGCACCCCCAGCCCGTGGCGGGCGATCCGCTCCAGCGGCTGGTCGGCGTAGGTGGTCACCACGTACATGCCCTCCACCCGTACGGTCGCCCGCTGCATCAGGTCCTGGGGGGCGTGGGGCAGCTCGGCCACACCGGACTGCCGCCGCACCCGGCCGCGCCACCCCCACCACAGCAGCGCGAAGAGCAGCACCACGATCAGGGCGGTCAGCAGGGTGGGCAGGAGCTTGTCGGACATCGGCACCAGAACCTTTCGGGTGGGGAGGGGTCAGCGGCCCAGGGGTGTGGCGAGCTCGCCGTCACGCACCACGGGGTGGCCTCGGTAGAAGGTGGCCCGGACGCTTCCGGGCAGGGTCATGCCGCGGTACGGGCTGTTGCGGCCCTTGGACGCGTGGGTGGCCGGGTCCACGGGCGTGGCCCCGGCGGGGTCCCACAGCACGAGGTTCGCCACGGAGCCGGGCCGCAGCGGCTGCCCCTGGTCCGTGAGACCCAGGATCCCGGCGGGACGGTGGGACATGATCTGCGCCACCCGGTCCCACCCGATCAGCCCGGTGTCCACGAGCGAGAGCTGCACCACGGACAGCGCGGTCTCCAGACCGGTCATGCCGTGGGCGGCGCAGCTCCACTCGCACTCCTTGTCCTCCGCGGTGTGCGGGGCGTGGTCCGTGCCCACCACGTCGATCGTGCCCTCGGCCACCGCACGGCGCAGGGCCTGCACGTCCGCGTCCGTGCGCAGCGGCGGGTTGACCTTGTAGACGGGGTCGAAGGTGCGCACCAGCTCGTCCGTGAGCATCAGGTGGTGCGGGGTGACCTCGGCCGTGACGTACACCCCGCGGGACTTCGCCCACCGCACGATCTCCACGGAGCCCTCGGTGGAGAGGTGGCAGATGTGCAGCCGGGACCCCACGTGCTGGGCCAGCAGCACGTCGCGGGCGATGATCGCCTCCTCCGCCACCGCGGGCCACCCGGTGAGCCCGAGGTCCGCGGACACGGCCCCCTCGTTCATCTGGGCGCCCTCGGTCAGGCGGGGCTCCTGGGCGTGCTGGGCGATGATCCCGTCGAACGCCTTGACGTACTCGAGCGCCCGGCGCATCAAGACGGGGTCGTGCACGCACTTGCCGTCGTCGGAGAACATCCGCACCGCCGCGCGGGACTCGGCCATGGCGCGGATCTCCGACAGCCGCGTGCCCTCCAGGCCCACGGTCACCGCTCCCACGGGGTGGACGTCGGTCCACCCGGCGTCCCGGCCCAGCTGCCAGACCTGCTCCACCACACCGGCGGTGTCCGCCACGGGGTTCGAGTTGGCCATTGCGAACACCGCGGTGAAGCCTCCCCTGGCCGCGGCCCGGGTGCCGGTCTGCACGGTCTCGGCGTCCTCCCGGCCCGGTTCCCGCAGGTGGGTGTGCATGTCCACCAGCCCGGGCAGGGCGATCAGCCCGGAGGCGTCGATCACCTCGGCGTCCTCGGGGACCTGCAGGGATCCGGGGGCGCCCACCGCGGTGACGGTGCCGTCCGTGACGAGCAGGTCCGCGGGGTCACCGCCCTCGGGGCGGGCATTGCCGATCAGGTAGCAGCTCATGGGGACCTCAGTTCTCGCTCGGGTTCGGGGAGCTCTCGTCGCCGGAGAGCAGCAGGAACAGCACGGCCATCCGCACGGACACGCCGTTGGCCACCTGCTCCAGCACGGTGGAGCGCGGGGAGTCCGCGGCCTCGGAGGAGATCTCCAGCCCGCGGTTCATGGGGCCCGGGTGCATGAACACGGTGGGCGCGCCCACGGCCTCCAGCCGCTGCACGCGCTGGGCGGTCAGCCCCCAGCCGCGC
The DNA here is from genome assembly GCF_003226895.2 of Kocuria tytonis. Classification (GTDB taxonomy): domain Bacteria; phylum Actinomycetota; class Actinomycetes; order Actinomycetales; family Micrococcaceae; genus Kocuria; species Kocuria tytonis. Next base: position 283,416 of record NZ_PNJG02000001.1, on the reverse strand, counting down.
GTGTACTCGGCCTCGCTGGGGAAGAAGGCGGCGTTCATGCGCTCGCGCTGCAGGCGCAGCATCATCACGGCGTCCGGCGCCTCGGACAGCACGGCGTCGAGGTCGTAGCTCACCTCGCACGGCCAGTTGTCCGTGGCCACGGGCACGAGGGTGGGCGGGGCCACCAGCGTCACGCGTGCCCCGAGGGTCGTGAGCAGCCACACGTTGGAGCGGGCCACGCGCGAGTGCAGCACGTCCCCCACGATCACCACGTGCATGCCCTCCAGGTCCATGCCGGTGCTCGCCACCCCGGTGGCGCGGGACCGGACCCGGCGCAGGGTCATGGCGTCGAGCAGCGCCTGGGTGGGGTGCGCGTGCTTGCCGTCCCCGGCGTTGACCACCGCGGCGTCGATCCACCCGGAGTCCGCGAGCTGCTGCGGGGCCCCGGAGGAGGGGTGGCGGATCACCACGGCGTCCGCGCTCATGGCCATCAGCGTCTGGGCGGTGTCCTTCAGCGACTCGCCCTTGGACACCGAGGAGCCCTTGGCGGAGAAGTTGATCACGTCCGCGCTGAGCCGCTTCGCGGCGGTCTCGAAGGAGATCCGGGTGCGGGTGGAGTCCTCGAAGAACAGGTTCACCACGGTGCGCCCGCGCAGCGCGGGCAGCTTCTTGACCGCGCGGGAGGACACGGCGGCCATCTGGTCCGCGGTGTCCAGGATCTGCACCGCGTCCGCGTGGCTCAGCTCGGAGGTGCTCAGCAGGTGCTTCACGCGCGCTCACCCGCCTGTCCGGACCGGGACGACGACGCCGCGCGCCCGGGTGAGCGGGCGACGTCGGGGTCCGAGGCCACGGGGGCGTCGATGACCACGCAGTCCTCGTGACCGGCGGCGCGCGGTTCGGGGTCGGACTCGCGCAGCAGCACCCGCACCTTCTCCTGCGAGGACGTGGGCAGGTTCTTGCCCACGTGGTCCGCGCGGATGGGCAGCTCGCGGTGGCCGCGGTCCACGAGCACCGCGAGGCGCACGACGTCGGGGCGGCCCACGTCCACGAGGGCGTCCAGTGCGGCGCGGATGGTGCGGCCCGAGAACAGGACGTCGTCCACGAGCACCACCGTGCGGCCGTCGATCCCGGACTCGGGGAGCAGCGTGGGCTGCGGGGTGCGGGCCGGGTTCCGGCGCAGGTCGTCCCGGTACATGGTGATGTCCAGCTGCCCGGTCGAGGCCGCGGCGCGGAACCCGGGGTCGATCTGCTCGAGCCGGGCGGCCAGGCGCCGGGCGAGCGGGTATCCCCTGCGGGCGATGCCCAGCAGGACGAGGTTCTCGGGGCCCTTGTTGGACTCGAGGATCTCGTGGGCGATCCGGGACAGGGCGCGATCGATGTCGGCTGTCGAGAGGATCACGCGGGAGGTGGTGGTCCCCGGCGAGGTCTCGGCGTGTTCGGGCACGCTCACGTGCCGCCTCCTTCCCCGCCTCACGGGACGGAATTTAAAGGGTGCGATCGGTTCTCGAAGCTACCACACGCAGAACCCCGGCCCGTGGGTCGCACGAACCGGGGTCGCGGTCTCAGTCGTCCAGCAGCGAGGGCTTGACCTTCTGCAGCCGCCCGAGCAGACCGTTGACGAATCGCGGGGAGTCGTCCGTGGACAGCTGCTTGGTGACGGACACGGCCTCCGCGACGGCCACGCCGTCCGGGATCTCGTCGTTATAGAGCAGCTCCCACGCGCCCACGCGCAGGGCGTTGCGGTCCACGGCGGGCATCCGGTTCAGCGCCCAGCCCTGGGAGTAGGTCTCCAGGAACTCGTCGATGTCCTCGCGGCGGGCATCCACGCCCTCGAGGATGTCCACGGTGTACGGGTTGATCGGCGAGGACGAGTTCTCGCGCCGTCGCACCAGGGCGTCCCGGACGGACTCGTTGCGCTGCTCGGCCTCGAACAGGATCTCCACGGCGCGGATGCGCGCCTTGCTCCGTGCGCCGCTCACTCGTTGACGCGTCCCAGGTAGTCGCCGGTGCGCGTGTCCACCTTGACCCTGGTGCCCTGCTCGAGGAACAGCGGAACCTGGATCTGGTAGCCGGTCTCCACGGTGGCGGGCTTGGTGCCGCCGGTGGAGCGGTCGCCCTGCAGGCCGGGCTCGGTGTAGGTGATCTCCAGCACCACCGACGGCGGCATCTCGATGTACAGCGGCGCCCCCTCGTGGATGGCCACGGTCACGTTCTGGTTCTCCAGCATGAAGTTCGCGGCGTCCCCCACCACGACGCTCGGCACCGTGATCTGGTCGTACGTGGAGTTGTCCATGAAGACGTAGTCCTCGCCGTCCTGGTACAGGTACTGGTACTCGCTGCGGTCCACCGTGGCGGTCTCGATCTTGGCACCGGCATTGAACGTCTTGTCCACCACCTTGCCGCTGGTCACGTTGCGCAGCTTGGTGCGCACGAACGCGCCGCCCTTGCCGGGCTTGACGTGCTGGAACTCGATGGTCTGCCAGAGGTTGCCGTCGAGCTTGAGGATGGTGCCGTTCTTGATGTCGTTGCTGGTTGCCACGGTGTCACTTTCTCGTCGGGTACGTCGCCGCACTGGGTCCGGCTCGTGGAGCCGGACCAGTCTACCGCGTGCGGCCGGATCCCCCGTTGCCGGGGTGCGGGCCCCGCAGGGGGCCGCGTGTCAGTCGGCGATCTCCTGGTAGCACGCGAAGAGGATGGCCGGGTCCGGGACCTCCATGATCCGCGGCGCGGCGATCCGGTCCAGGACCACGAAGCGCAGCAGGTTCCCGCGGGTCTTCTTGTCCCGCTTCATCACCTCGAGCAGCCGCGGCCACTGGTCCGCCCGGTAGCTCACGGGCAGCCCCAGGGAGGTGAGGATCTCGCGGTGCCGGGTGACGACGTCGTCGGACAGGGTCCCTGCCGCACGGCCGAGCTCCGCGGCGAAGACCATGCCCACCGAGATCGCCGCGCCGTGGCGCCACTGGTAGCGCTCGTTGTGCTCGATCGCGTGGCCCAGCGTGTGGCCGTAGTTGAGGTGTTCGCGCCGCCCGGACTCCCTGAGGTCCGCGGAGACCACCTCGGCCTTGACGCGCACGCTGCGCTCCACGAGCTCGCGCACCACGGCGGAGGAGCTGTCGCGGACCTCGGCGGGGTGCTCCTGGGTCAGCGTGAGGATCCCGGGGTCCGCGATGAACCCGCACTTGACCACCTCGGCCATCCCGGTCAGCAGCTCGTTCTCCGGCAGGGTGGCCAGGGAGTCCAGGTCGCACACCACCGCGGCCGGCGGGTGGAACGCGCCCACCAGGTTCTTGCCCTCCGCGGTGTTGATCCCGGTCTTCCCGCCCACGGCGGCGTCCACCATGCCCAGCAGGGTGGTGGGCAGGTGGAGCACCCGGACACCGCGCAGCCACGTGGCCGCCACGAAGCCCGCGAGGTCCGAGACCGCGCCGCCGCCCACGGAGACCACGGCGTCCGTGCGCGTGAAGTCGGACTGGCCCATGATCTGCCAGCAGAACGCCGCGACCTCCACGCGCTTGCCCTCCTCGGCGTCCGGGATCTCGGCCACGAAGCTCTGGATCCCGGCGGCGCGCAGGTTCTCCTGCACCACGTCCCCGGTGGTGCGCAGCGCGCGGGGGTGGATGATGAGCACCTTTTTCACGCGCTCCCCCAGCAGCTCGGGGACGCGGCCCAGCAGGCCGTTGCCCACCAGGACGTCGTACCGGTTCTCGGGGGTGGCCCCGCGGACGGGGATCACGGTCTCGTTCATGCGGTGCGGTCCTTTCGGTGCCCCGGGACGGCGGGTGCGCCCAGTGCGTCGTAGAGCTCTCGTGCCAGCTGCCGGACGGTGCGCGGGGCGCGGCCGTCGAGGGTGATGGTGGCCAGTCGTTCGAAGGTGTCACGACGCTCGGCCATGATCTGCGCCCACCGGGTCTCGGGGTCCGGCTGCAGCAGGGGACGGGTGGTGTTGCCGCGGATGCGCGGGCGCACGGTTGCCAGGTCCACGTCCACGTACGCCACGGTGCGCCCCGCGAGCAGGGGTTGCACGAGCGGTGACATGGGCGCGCCCCCGCCCAGGGAGATCACGGCGTGGGCGTTGCGGGGGTCATCCAGCAGCTCGGCCACGGTCTGCGCCTCGATCCGGCGGAACTCGGCCTCCCCCCGGGTGCGGAACAGCTCGGGGATCGGCCCGTGCCGGGACTCGATCACCCGGTCCGTGTCCACGTGGTCGAAGCCGTAGCGCGAGGCCATGTGCTGCGCCACGCGGGACTTGCCCGCGGCCATGGGTCCGATCAGCACCACGGGCAGGGGCGCCCCCGTCATGAGCGGTCCCCGCGCACCTCGTCCAGGGCGGCCAGGGCCGCGGGGTCCGCGAGCTCGGCGGAGGTGCGCAGCGCCTCGGGGATCGCCGCGAGGTAGGAGTCCCTGTTCCGCACGAGCTCGGCCACGGAGTCGCCACCGAACTTCTCCAGCGCGACCTCCGCGAGCACGAGGGCCACCATCGCCTCGGCCACCACACCCGCGGCGGGCACCGCGCACACGTCCGAGCGCTGGTGGTGGGCCCGGGCGGGCTCGCCCGTGGCCACGTCCACCGTGTGCAGGGAGCGCGGCACGGTGGCAATGGGTTTCATGGCCGCACGCACCCGCAGCAGGTCCCCGGTGGACATGCCGCCCTCGATCCCGCCGGCGCGGTTGCTCACGCGGTGCACCGAGCCGTCCGCGCGCAGGGTCTCGTCGTGGGCCTGCGAGCCGGGCCGGGCGGCGGTGCGGAACCCGTCCCCCACCTCCACGCCCTTGATCGCCTGGATGCCCATCAGGGCACCGGCGAGTCGCGAGTCCAGGCGCCGGTCCCAGTGCACGTAGGAGCCGAGCCCCGGGGGCATCCCCTCGGCCAGCACCTCGACGACGCCACCGAGGGTCTCCCCCGCCTTGTGCGCCTCGTCCACGGCGGCCACCATGGCGGCGGACGTGGCGGCGTCGAAGCACCGCAGCGGGTCCGCGTCGAGCGCGGCGACGTCGTCCGGGCCGGGCAGGGCCGCGCGGTCGGGGACGGTGACCTCGGCGACGGCGGTGGTGTGCGAGACCAGGCGGATGCCCAGTGCCGCGAGCAGCTGCGCCGCCACGACTCCCAGGGCCACCCGGGTGGCGGTCTCGCGCGCGGAGGCGCGCTCGAGCACCGGTCGGGCCTCGTCGAAACCGTACTTCTGCATGCCCGTGAGGTCCGCGTGCCCGGGACGCGGGCGGGTGAGCGGCGCGTTGCGGGCGCGGCCCTGCAGCACCTGCGGGTCCACGGGGTCCGAGCTCATCACGTCCTGCCACTTGGGCCACTCGGTGTTGGCGATCTCGAGGGCCACGGGCCCGCCCTGCGTGAGACCGTGCCGGACCCCGCCCAGGATGCGCACGCGATCCTGCTCGAACTTCATCCGCGCCCCGCGGCCGTAGCCGAGCCGGCGGCGCGCGAGCGCGTCCTGGATCATGGCGGTGGTCAGTTCCACGCCGGCGGGCACGCCCTCGATGATCCCCACCAGGGCCTCGCCGTGGGATTCCCCGGCCGTGAGCCAACGCAACATACGAGTCTCCAGTTCTTCGGGGGGATCGCGCGGATCCCCCGTGGTCGTGTTCCCGCCCGGTCAGGGACCGGGTGGGACCGGTTCGGCGTGCCCGGTCCGCCGGGGGGCCGCTCGGCGTGGCCGCCGGTTCACGGGGCGAGTAGCGCCGCCTGGGCCCCCCGGACCCGCGCGGGGACGCCGCGCTCGGGGCGCTGGACCGCACGGCACATGGCGGCCGTGACGTGGTCCTCACCCGGCAGCGCCGCGGTGGGCTCGCCGTTGACGAACCACCGCACCTGGTCCACCGCCTGGAAGATCAGCATATCGACACCCGGTGCGATCGCGCCTCCGGCCCGCTGCCAGGACGCCGCGATCCGTGACGGCCACGGATCGTAGGCGACGTCCAGGAGCACGCCGCCCACCGAGGGGCGCAGGGCATCCCACTGCTCGGCCAGCTCGTCCGCTCCCCGGGGCGGCAGGGTCACCACCGCGACGTCCGCGGTGCCCAGCAGTGCGGCCGCCTGGGACCACGGCCGGACCCGCACCGTGGTCCCGACGGCGTCGGCCACGCGGTGCAGGCTGCGCGCCCGTTCGGGTGACCGCACCACCACGTCCACCGCGGGGGCGCCGAGACCGTGCAGGGCGGCCACCGCGGCGCCGGCCGTGGCACCGCCCCCGAGGACCACCGCGCTCGGCGCGCCGGGGACCTGCCCCGCGACGGTCAGCGCGGACATGATGCCCATGACGTCGGTGTTGGCCGCGACCACCGAGCCGTCCGCCCGTCGCGTGAGCGTGTTGGCCGCACCCAGCGCGCGCACCAGCGGCGTGGTCTCGTCGGCGTCCCGGGCGGCCAGCGGCTTCAGCGGCATGGTCACCGAGAAACCGCTCCAGCCGCCCGAGGCCCGGGCCGCGGACCAGAACGCGCCCCACTCCCGCTCGGTCACGTCCCGCCGGGTGTACTCGGCGCGCAGTCCGAGCGTCTCGTGGGCCGCCGCGTGGAGCACCGGGGACAGCGAGTGCCCCACCGGGTGCCCCAGCACGGCGGCGCGCAGCACCGGGCCGGTCACCGCGGGCACGTCACGAGCACTTGCCCTCGTGGTCCGAGCACCACTGGTTGTACTGCGCCACGTACTTCTGGTGCTCCTCGTACGTCTTGGCGAACTTGGTCTCGCCGGAGTCCAGGTTCACCGTGACCCAGTAGTAGTAGTCGTTCTTCTCGGGCTTGGCGGCGGCCGCGATGGCGTCGTCGCTCGGGGAGCCGATGGGGCCCACGGGCAGTCCGGGATTCGCGTACGTGTTGTACGGGTTGGACTTGTCCTTCTTCTCCTCGTCCGTGAGGTGCACGGTCTTGGTGCCCAGGCCGTAGGTGACGGAGGCGTCCGACTGGATGAACCCGCTCGTCTCGCCCTCGGGGTTGTTCATGCGGTTCTCGATCGCGCCGGCCACGGACGGGTAGTTCTTGGGCGTGCCCTCGAACTCCACGATGGAGCCGATGGTGAGCACGTCGAACCACTTGTCCTCGGGAACCTCGTTGCGCGTGAGCGTGTCCTTGGTGCGGTCCACCATGTCCTGGAGCACCTGCTCCGCGGTGGCGTCCAGGGGGAAGCGGTACTCCCCCGGGTGCAGCCAGCCCTCGAGGTTGGGGAACGCATCGGGGACGCCGAACTTCGCCCGGTCCTCGGAGAGCTTCTCGAACTCGGACTTGGCGATTCCGGTGGCCCCGCTGAGCGTGGTGAAGGTGTCGTCCAGGCGCTGGGTCTTGGGGATGGCGGCGTAGTGCGTGGCCTCGCCCTTGTCCATCATGGTGTTGATGACGTCCTCGGAGCGCATCCTGGTCTTGAGCCGGTAGTCCCCGGGCTGGATGAAGTCCTCGGGGTAGCGCTCCTGGAAGGAGGAGACGAAGTAGGACGCGTTCGCCACGATGTCCTTGGCCTGCAGGTCCTGGGCGATCTGACCGGTGGTGCTGCCGTCCGCCACGGAGAAGTTGACGTCCTGGTCCCCGGAGCCGTGGTAGTCCTTGCGCTCGAACAGCCCGAGCGCGGAGCCCAGCACCGCCACGACCACGAGCAGGGCCGCGACGAACAGCGCGACGGCCGTGGCCATGGACGCACGCGAGCGCACCCGGTGGCGCTTGCGCTGCTCGGGGGTCACGTCGTGGTGCTCGAACGAACCGTCCAGCGGCGAGTGGGAGCCCTCGTCCGAGGTGTTCGACAACGTCAGCACATCGTCAGTGGACCGGTGCTGGGGGTGTTCCCCGCCGGTGCCGTGGCCGCGCGGCTCATCGCTCACGAATTGTCTCCGTCCGCCGTTCTGGTGGTCTCTGGTGCGCCGGTCTCCCGGCCGGGGTGCGGGGCACGGCTCAGCCGGCTACGCACGGTCCGGCACCGGTTCGCCGGGTTCCGCACCGGTCCGCGTGCCCTGGTCCACCGCGGTCTGCAGGAACGTCACGGCCGCGGCCTGGTCGACCCTGTCCATGTGGTGGCGTCGGGACACCCCGGAGTCCAGCAGTGACCGGTGCGCGGTCACCGTGGACAGTCGCTCGTCCACCAGGCGCACCTGAGTGGTGCACCCCCGTGAGCCTAGCCGACGAACCAGGGTCGCGGCGTAATCACGGGCCATGCGCGTGGACGGGTTCTCGGCCCCGTCGAGGCTGCGCGGCAGACCCACGTACACCGCGGTGACCTCGCGCTCCACGCACAGCTTGGTGATGATCTTCACGTCGAAGGCCTTGCGGGGGTCCTTGTCCCGCGCGAGGGTCTGGTGGGGTGTGGCCAGGACGCAGTCGGGGTCGGTCAGGGCGATGCCCACCCTGACCGACCCGACATCCACGCCCATGCGCACGCCCCGCTCGAACGTCTCGGGCATCAGCCCGCCGTGCTCGAGATCTGGCGGCGGACGGCCGCCAGCGCATCGGGGATCCTGGCCGGGTCGGAGCCACCGCCCTGTGCGACGTCGGGCTTGCCGCCCCCGCCGCCGCCGAGGGTGGACGCGGCGGTGCGCACGAGCTGCCCGGCGGCGAGGCCGGCGGCCCGGGCGGCGTCGTTGACGGCGACGACGACGAGCGGGCGGGCGTTGGCCACGCCCGTCACCGCCGCGACGGCCGCCGCGGAGCCCAGGCGCGAGCGCAGGTCCAGGGCCAGGGTGCGCAGGGCGTCCGCGGAGTCGATCTCCCCGGCGTCGTGGAGCACGGCGGTGACCGTGCCCACCCGCTCGGCGTTCTGCGCGAGCTGCCCGGCCTGGGCCTGCAGCTGCTGCTGCCGCAGCGCGGTGAGCTGCCGCTCCGTCTCCTTGAGCTTGTCGAGGGTCGCGGACAGCCGCTCCGGCAGCTCGGCGCTGGACTGCACCTTGAGCATCCCGGTGAGCTGGTTCACCAGGGTGCGCTCCGCGGCGAGGTGGTTGAACGAGTTCAGGCCCACGAGCGCTTCCACGCGCCGGTTGCCCGAGCCCACGGACTGCTCGGAGACCAGCGAGAGGGAGCCGAGCTGGGAGGTGGATCCCACGTGGGTGCCGCCGCACAGCTCACGGGACCACGGGCCGTTCATCTCCACCACGCGCACCTGCTCCCCGTACTTCTCGCCGAACAGGGACATGGCGCCGAGCTGCCTGGCCTCGGCCAGCGGCATCTCCCGGGTGACCACCTCGAAGTCGTCGCGGATGGCCGTGTTGGCGATCTGCTCGATTTCCTGCAGCTGTGCCGGGGTCACGGCCTCGCCGTGGGAGAAGTCGAAGCGCAGGTAGCCCTCCTTGTTGAAGGAGCCGCGCTGGACCGCGTCCGGGCCCAGGACGTCGTGCAGCGCGGCGTGCACCACGTGCGTGCCGGAGTGCGCGGCCTCGCCGTCGTGGCGCCGGCGGGAGTCCACGCGGGCCATGACCTCGTCCCCCACGACCACCTGGCCGGTGGCGACCGTGGCCTTGTGGACGGACAGTCCCTTGACGGGCTGCTGCACGTCCTCCACGCTCAGGCGCAACCCGGCCGCGGAGTCGATGACCCCGACGTCCGCGGCCTGGCCACCGGACTCGGCGTAGAACGGCGTGCGCTCGAGCACGATCTCCACGTGCTCGCCCTCGCTCGCGGCGGGGACCGAGACGCCGTCGGAGAGGATGGCCCGCACCGTGGTGGGCGTGACCAGCTCGGTGTAGCCCGTGAACTCGGTGGCGTGGTCGTCGAGCATGCGGCGCAGCTCGGAGAGGTCCGCCAGGGCGCCCTTCTTGGCGCGGGCGTCCTCCTGGGCGCGGTGGCGCTGCTCCGCCATGAGCTCGCGGAACGCCTTCTCGTCCACGGCCACCCCGGCCTCGCCGGCCATCTCGAGGGTGAGGTCGATCGGGAAGCCGAAGGTGTCGTGCAACGCGAACGCGTCCGCCCCACTCAGGGCGCGCTTCTCGCCCTTGGCGAGGTCCACGGCGTGCTCCAGGCGCGTGGTCCCGGACTCGATGGTCTTCAGGAACGCCCGCTCCTCGGCGTAGGCGATCCGGGAGATCCGCTCGAAGTCCTTCTCGACCACGGGGTAGACGCCCTTCATGGCGTCCCGGGACTCGGGCAGCAGCACGGGCAGGCACGGCTGCATCACGCCCAGCAGCCGCATGGCCCGCACCGCGCGGCGCAGCAGCCGCCGCAGGATGTACCCGCGGCCCTCGTTGCCGGGGGTCACGCCGTCGGCGATGAGCATCAGGGACGAGCGGACGTGGTCGGCGACCACCCGCATGCGGACGTCGTCCTCGTAGCCCTCCTCCCCGGCCTTCTCGGAACCGCGGTAGGCGCGGCCGGAGAGCTTTGCGGCGGCGTCCAGCACCGGGCGCACCTGGTCGGTCTCGTAGAAGTTCTCCACGCCCTGCAGCAGCATGGCCAGGCGCTCCACGCCCAGACCGGTGTCGATGTTCTGCTGGGGCAGGTCCCCGAGGATCTCGTAGTCCTTGCCGGTGCCCTCGCCGCGCTGGTACTGCATGAACACGAGGTTCCAGATCTCGATGTAGCGGTCGTCGTCGACCGCCGGGCCGCCGTCCTGGCCGTAGCGGGGCCCGCGGTCGTAGAAGATCTCGGAGTCGGGACCGGCGGGGCCGGGCTGTCCCGTGTCCCAGTAGTTCTCGTCCCGCCCCATGCGCTGGATGCGCTCGGCGGGCAGACCCACGGTGTCGTGCCACAGGTCGTAGGACTCCTGGTCGCCCTCGTAGACCGTGACCCACAGCCGCTGCGGGTCCAGCCCGAAGCCGCCCTCGGAAGGGGCGCTCGTGAGCAGCTCCCACGCCATCGGGATCGCCTGGGACTTGAAGTAGTCGCCGAAGGAGAAGTTGCCGGCCATCTGGAAGAACGTGCCGTGCCTCGCGGTCTTGCCCACCTCGTCGATGTCGAGGGTGCGGATGCACTTCTGCACGGAGGTCGCGCGCCGGTACGGGGGCGTCTCCTGGCCCAGGAAGTACGGGATGAACGGCACCATGCCGGCAATGGTGAACATGGCTCCGGGCTGCTGCGACACCAGGGACGCCGAGGGCACCACGTGGTGTCCCCTGGCCTCGAAGTAGCTCAGCCAGCGCTGGGTGATCTCATGAGAGAGCATTACCGCTCGTTTCCTTCCGAAGGGTCGTGATCGATGACTCGGCGCCGGGGGTCCTCCGGGCCGGAGGCGGAACCGTGGGACGTGACGGAGTGCCACGGAACGCCCGCCGGGGGCACGGCGGAGTCGCCGGGGTCCGGGTGGTTGGCGGTGTGGTCCACGGGTGTGCGGACCCCGAACTGCTCGCGCAGCTGGGCCTCCCGTTCGTCCATCCCCGTGCGGACGCGCGCGGCGAACGCGCCGAACCGGCGCGCGGTGGAACGCAGGGTCGCCACGGCGCCGGAGCGCGGGCGGTGCGCGACGTCCCCGTTCGCGGTGCGCGCCACCGCGGTGGATTCCGGGGCGCCCTGCACCGCTCGCCCGATCGCCTCCCGGGCGGCGGGATCCGAGGCGACCCGCGTGGCCGCTCCGCCCACGAGGGCGCCGGCCGCGAGCAGCGCCAGCTTGGACCACATTCCCATGCTCAGCTCCTGCCGTCCGTGGGTCGACCGTCGGACCCGGTCGCGGGCCCGCGCGCGGTGTCCGCCGCGTGGGGGTGCGACGACGCCGCACTACCCGTGTCCTCACGGGCCGCCCGCGGTCGTCCCGGTTCCTGACGCGGTGCCTCGGCTCCGGGTGACGTGGAGCCCGCGCCCGTGCCCTCGGCACCGGACGACGCGTCGTCGGCGGGGCGGGCACCGGCGCTGCCCTGCTGCGGGCTGAAGGCCCGGCGCAGACCGTGGGAGAAGGACGCCACCTTGATCAGCGGCTGCCCCACGGTGGAGGCGACCAGCGAGGACAGGGCCGAGACGTTCGCGGAGGCGTCGGAGACGTTCGAGGTGATGCCGTCCACCTTCTCCAGCTGCGTGTTGGTGGTGCTCACGGTCCGGGTGACCTCGTCGATCAGGGGCGTGGTTCCGTCGTTGATGGACCGGATGGTCAGCCGCAGCTCGTCGAACACACGGCCGAGCTTCACGATGGGCAGTGCGAGCAGACCCACGAGCACCGCGAACACGAGTGCGGCGAGCAATCCGGCAAGATCTCCACCGTCCATGGATGACCACTTCTCCGTTCGTGGGTCGTTGTGGGGGTGTCGGTGCGGAAGCACCGACCGAAGCGCAACTCTACCCAACATCCCGGGTGACGCGGAGAATCCGGGTGCGCCGAGGGACAGGGTGGTGCCGGGAACGCGAACAGCCCGCGGGGTGAACCGCGGGCTGTTCGGGCGCCGTCCGGCGAGGGACGGCACGGGCACGGATGATCAGGCCATGCGTGCGTAGTACTCCACCACGAGCTGCTCCTCGCAGGTCACGGGGACCTCGGAGCGCTCGGGTTTGCGGGAGAGCGTGGCCTGCAGCCGGTCGATCGTCACGTCCAGGTACGGCGGGGTGTCCGGCAGGACATCCTGGTTCGCACCGGTCGCGGCGATCTGGAACGGCACCATCTTCTCGGAGCGCGGGTGCACGTGGATCATCTGACCCGGGCGCACGCGGAACGAGGGACGGTCCACGCGCTGGCCGTCCACCATGATGTGGCGGTGGACCACGGCCTGGCGCGCCGCCGCCATGGTGCGCACGAATCCGGCGCGCAGCACGAGGGCGTCCAGGCGGGTCTCGAGCAGGGCGATGAGGTTCTCACCGGTCTGGCCCTCCACGCGCTTGGCCTCGACGTACGCGCGGTGCATCTGCTTCTCGCGGATGTTGTACTGCGCGCGCAGCCGCTGCTTCTCGGTCAGGCGCACCTTGTAGTCGGAGTCCTGCTTGCGGCGGGCACGGCCGTGCTCACCGGGGGCGTACGGGCGACGCTCGAAGTACTTCTCGGCCTTCGGCGTCAGCGCGATGCCGAGGGCACGGGACTTGCGCACCTGACGGCGCGCACGTGAGCTGTTGTTCTGGGACAAGAGTTGCCTTTCCTGCGGTTCGACGGCGTACGGGCAGGGCCCGCGTTCCGTTCTGGGTGGTACTGGCCTCCGGCGCGGGGAAATCGGTTCCCGCGGGAGAGGTGCGGATCAGCCGCAATCCGACGGACCTAGCGTCCTCGGTGCCGTGCGCTGCCGTGGAACACCACGGGGCACGACGGCACGAGGACGTGCCAGCCAGCGATCAACTATAGCCGATTCAGTCCACGTCCTCGTTCACCCAGTCCAATGACTTGGTCACGGCCTTGCCCCAGTTGCGGAACAGCCTGTCCTGCTGCTCGCGCTCACCCTGGGGGTCCCAGCGCTTGTCCTCGGCCCAGTTCTGGGTGATCTCGTCCAGGTCCGACCAGAAGCCCACCGCGAGACCGGCGGCGTACGCGGCACCGAGCGCGGTGGTCTCGGTGATCTTCGGCCGGATCACGGGCACGCCCAGCTGGTCCGCCTGGAACTGCATGAGCAGCTCGTTGGCGGTCATCCCGCCGTCCACGCGCAGCTCCACCAGGTCCTGCTGGGAGTCGTTGTTCATGGCCTCCACGACCTCGCGGGACTGGTAGGCGGTGGCCTCCAGCACGGCGCGCGCGATGTGCTCCTTGCGCACGTAGCGCGTGAGTCCTACAAGGGCACCGCGCGCGTCGGGGCGCCAGTGCGGGGCGAACAGGCCGGAGAAGGCCGGCACGAAGTACGCGCCGCCGTTGTCTTCCACGGCGCGTGCGAGCGGCTCGATCTCCTTGGCGTCCTGGATGAGCCCGAGGTTGTCGCGGACCCACTGGACCAGCGAACCCGTGACGGCGATGGAGCCCTCCAGGGCGTAGACGGGCTTCTCGCCCTCGATCTGGTAGCAGACCGTGGTGATGAGTCCGTGCTCGGAGCGCACCGGGGTCTCCCCCACGTTCATCAGCAGGAAGCTGCCGGTGCCGTACGTGTTCTTGCCCATGCCGGGTGTGAAGCACGTCTGCCCGAACATCGCCGCCTGCTGGTCGCCGAGGATGCCGGCGATCGGAACCTGCTTGAGGAAGCCCCGGGACCGGCCCTTGCCGTACACCTCGGAGCTGCAGCGGATCTCGGGGAGCATGGACATGGGGATCCCCATGACCTGGCACAGCTCCTCGTTCCAGTCCAGGGTGTCGATGTTCATGAGCAGTGTGCGGGACGCGTTGGTCACGTCCGTGACGTGCACGCCGTCGTTCGTGCCACCCGTGAGGTTCCACACGACCCAGCTGTCGGTGGTGCCGAACAGCAGGTCACCGGCCTCCGCACGCTCGCGGGCGCCCTCCACATTGTCCAGGATCCACCTGACCTTGGGGCCCGCGAAGTAGCTGGCCAGGGGCAGTCCGGTGAGCTGACGGAACCGCTCCTCACCGCCGTCCTTCGCGAACTCGTCCACGATGTCCTGGGTGCGGGTGTCCTGCCACACGATGGCGTTGTAGACCGGCTCGCCCGTGTTCTTGTCCCACACCACGGTGGTCTCGCGCTGGTTGGTGATGCCCACGGCCGCGAGGTCCTCACGGGTGAGCTCGTTCTCGGCCAGCGCGTCGGCCACGCAGCGGCGGGTGTTGCGCCAGATCTCCAGGGCGTCGTGCTCCACCCACCCGGCGCGCGGGAAGATCTGCTCGTGCTCGTACTGACCCACGCTCACGATGCTGCCCGAGTGGTCGAAGACGATCGCGCGGGTGCTCGTGGTGCCCTGGTCGATGGCCATCACGTACTGGGGTTCGGTCATGGTGACTCCTTCGTCGAATGAGAGTGTGCGGCGGTCGCGCGTGGTCAGCCGATCATGTGCGCGGCCACACCGGCCAGCGCGCCGCCCACGAGCGGGCCGAGCACGGGGACCCAGCTGTAGGACCAGTTGCTGCTCAGCTTGTTCGGGATGGGCAGCAGGGAGTGGACGATGCGCGGGCTGAGGTCACGGGCCGGGTTGATCGCGTACCCGGTGGGACCGCCGAGGCTCATGCCGATCGCCACCACGAGCACCGCGACCGCGAGCGGGCCGAGTTCACTCGGGGTCTGGCCGAAGACCAGGATCACGTAGACGAGCACGAAGGTGGCGATGACCTCGGTGAGGAAGTTCCAGCCCGTGCTGCGGATCTCGGGTCCGGTGGAGAACACGTCGATGGTGGGCACGCCGTCGCGCCCGGCGGCGTCGAAGTGCTTCTTGTACGCGAGCCAGCACACCAGTGCGCCCACGAGACCACCCACGAACTGGGCGACCAGGTAGACGACGGTGCTCCCCGGGGTGATGGCCACCCCGGGTGCGTACTCGGACTGCTGCCCGGCGAGCATGCCCACCGTCACCGCGGGGTTCAGGTGCGCACCAGAGGCGTGCGCCACGTACACAGCGGCGAACACGGCGAAGCCCCAGCCGAAGCTGATGAGCAGCCAATCCGCCCCGTTGCCCTTGGTACGTGGCAGCACCACGTTGGCCACCACGCCGCAGCCCAGCAGCACGAGCACGGCCGTGCCGAAGGCCTCCGACATGAACACGGTGGACAACGCCACCTCGGTTACTCCATTCACTGCACCCTCCAGTGGGTGTTCGGGGGCCCGGAGTGGTTCCGGGCCCGGGATCTGGTGTCAGCCCCGCTTCGGGTAGGGGTTGCCCGCGCCGTCACGCAGCCGCTGAGCCGCCTCCTCGTCGTTCTCCTCGAGTGCGGCGTGCTCGGCACGGCGCATCTGCTCGTAGAGGTCCACCTGACGGGAGCGCTCGGACTCGTCCCAGCCGAGCACGTCGCCCATGATGCGGGCGATCTCCGGGGCGGCCGCGGAGCCGCCGTCGCGCTGCTCGTAGTTCAGGTGCGTCCGGCGGCACATCACGTCCTCGAGGTCCAGGGCACCCTCGTGGGTCACGGCGCGCTGGATCTCGATCTTGAGGTACTGCTCGGCGCCCGGCACGGGCTCCCCGAGCTCCGGGTGGTCGGTGATCGTGTCGATCATCTCGAGCGTCTCGTCGCCGAAGCGGTTGAGCAACCGTTCGACGACGACGCGCTCCATACCGGAGCGTTCGGCCAGGTGCTCGGACTGGTTCATCAGACCGGACCAGCCCTGGGCGCCCAGCAGCGCCACGTGCTCGGTGATGGACGGGTTCGCCTTGGCGGCCTGCTTGCCGAGGGCGGCGTCCACGGCGTCCTTGCCCATCACACGGTAGGTGGTGAGCTTGCCGCCGGCGATCGTGAAGAGACCGGGGGCGGCCTCCACCACGGAGTGCTCGCGGGAGATCTTGGTGGAGGGCGTGGCCTCGCCCTTGGTGCCCGGCTGCACGAGCGGACGCAGACCGGCCCACGTGCCGATGACGTCGTCCATGGTCAGCGGGTCCCGCAGGATCTTGTTCGCGTGCTCCAGCACGTACTCGGCGTCCTCTCGCGTGGTCGTGGGGGTCGCGAGGTCCCGCTCGTACGGGGTGTCGGTGGTGCCGATCACCCAGTAGTTGTCCCACGGGATGATGAACAGCACGGACTTCTCGGTCTGCAGGATGATGCCGGTGGATCCGTCCAGGCGCTCCTTGGGGACCACCACGTGGATGCCCTTGGAGGCCAGCACCTTCAGGCCGGTCTCGGACTCCGCGAGGTCCTGGACGGGTTCGGTCCACACGCCCGCGGCGGAGATCACGGCCTTGGCGCGCACCTCGCGGGTCTCACCCGTGGTGAGGTCCTCGATGTGGGCGCCGACCACACGGCCGGAGTCGTCGCGGATCAGGTTGCGGGCTGCCGCGCGGTTGGCGGCGAGCGCTCCGTAGCGCTGCGCGGTGCGCACGAGGTCGAGGGTCAGGCGGGCGTCGTCCACGCGGCCGTCCCAGTAGACGATGGCGCCCACGGCGGCGTCGTCGCGCATGCCCGGGAAGGTCTTGCGCACCCCGGTGGCACTGAGGTGGCGCTGGATGGGCAGGGACTCCGCCTTGGCGCCCACGTGGGCCAGGGTGTCGTACATGCCGATGCCCGTGGCCACGAACGGGCGCTCCCAGCCCTTGTGGGTCAGGGGGTACATGAACTGGATGGGCTTGACCAGGTGCGGGGCCAGCCGGTGCATGAGCAGGTCGCGTTCCTTCAGCGCCTCCGCGACGAGCGCGAAGTTCAGCTGCAGCAGGTAGCGCAGTCCGCCGTGGACGAGCTTGGAGGAGCGCGAGGAGGTGCCCTGGGCCCAGTCCTGGGCGTCGATGATGGCGGTCGAGAGACCGCGAGTGGCGGCGTCGAGCGCGATCCCGGCGCCCGTGATGCCCCCGCCGATGACCAGGACGTCCACGGGGTGGTCCGCCATGGCGCGGAGGTCGTTGCTGCGCTGCTGTGCGTTCAAAGAGGTCAGAGGCACTGTTGCCGCTCCTGTCTACCGATGGGTAGCCGATGATTTTTCGGGTGGATCATACGATAGTCCTCGCGCGTGAACGGGAGAACCAACCTGGGGGTGGGCCATGGCGTGCTCCAGGACACCCTACCGGGTGTTGCGGGTCACTCGTCACGACCGCTCCCATGGCCCGGGCCCCGCACCATCTCCCGCAGGATCTCCACCCTGCGGGAGACCTGCTTCTCGTGCCCGTACGGGGTGGGTTCGTAGTAGTCCCGGCCCACGAGCTCGTCCGGCGGGTACTGCTGGGCGGCCACGGCGTTGGGGGCGTCGTGGGCGTAGACGTAGCCCCTGCCGTGGCCCAGCTGTCCCGCGCCGGGGTAGTGGGCGTCGCGCAGGTGCGGGGGCACGGGGCCCGCGCGGCCGGCCCGCACGTCCGCGATCGCCGCGTCCACGGCCAGGTACGCGGCATTGGACTTGGGCGCCGTGGCCAGGTGCGCGACCGCCTGGGCCAGGGGGAGCCGACCCTCGGGCATCCCGATCAGCTGCACGGCCTGCGCGGCGGCCACCGCGCTCTGCAGCGCGGTGGGGTCCGCCATGCCGATGTCCTCGGACGCGGAGATGACCAGCCGCCGGGCGATGAACCGCGGGTCCTCCCCCGCCTCGATCATGCGCGCGAGGTAGTGCATGGCGGCGTCCACGTCCGAGCCGCGGATGGACTTGATGAACGCGCTCACCACGTCGTAGTGCTGGTCCCCCTGCTTGTCGTAGCGCACGGCCGCGCGGTTCACCGCCTCCTCCGCGTGCTCCAGGGTCACCGTGACCGTCCCCGGGTCCTGCGCCCGCGGCCGGGCCGCGCCCGCCTCGGGGGCCCCGGCGGTGCCGGACGAGGGCTCGGCGGTCCCGCCCGGTGCCCCGCCGGCGTCACCCGGTGCCTCCGGCTCCCCCGTGGGGGACGCCGCCGCGGGGCCCTGCCCGCCGGCGTCGTCCGCCGCGTGGGACAGCGCCACCCCGGCCGCCGCCTCAAGGGAGGTGAGGGCCTTGCGGGCGTCTCCCCCGGCCACGTCCAGCAGGTGCTCGCGCGCCTCGGGCGCCAGGACGACGGCGCCGGCCAGGCCGCGCGGGTCCGTCACCGCGCGGTCCAGCAGCTCCGCGATGTCGTGGCGCGTGAGCGGCTGCAGGGTGAGCATCAGGGAGCGTGAGAGCAGCGGGGAGATCACGGAGAAGGACGGGTTCTCCGTGGTGGCCGCCACGAGGACCACCCACCCGTTCTCCACACCCGGCAGCAGCGCGTCCTGCTGGGCCTTGGTGAAGCGGTGGATCTCGTCCAGGAACAGCACCGTGGTGCGTCCGTGCAGGTCCCGCGCGGTGAGCGCCTCGTCCATGACCCGCCGGACGTCCTTCACACCGGCCGTGACCGCGGAGAGCTCCACGAAGCTGGTGCCGTGCCCGCGGGCGATCACCTGGGCGATCGTGGTCTTGCCCGTTCCGGGTGGACCCCACAGGATCACCGAGGACGGCGCGGCCGGGCCCGGGCGCCCGTTCACCAGTGCGCGCAGCGGTGAGCCCGTGCGCAGCAGGTGCTTCTGGCCCACCACCTCGTCCAGGGTGCGCGGGCGCATGCGCACCGCGAGCGGGGCACGCGAGCGACCCCGCCGCACGGCCGCGTTCGGACCGGGGCCGTCCTGCGGTGCACGGGCGGCGCGCGAGTCCTGCGGATCCGGGATGTCGAACAGGGAGTCACTCACGCCTCGACCCTACGTCCCCCGCCGGACACGCACAGCGCGCCGCACGTGAGGCGCGCGGCGCCCACGCACGGTTCGCGGCGCGGTGCCGTCAGCCCCGGCGGGGTCGTTCCAGCTCGTCGCTGTCCACGATCACGGTCAGGGGTCCGTCGTTGACCAGGGACACCTCCATGTGGGCCCCGAACTCACCCGTCTCCACGGTCACGCCGCGGTCCCGGACCGCCCGCACGAACGCCTCGAACAGCGGTTCGCTCACCTCCCCGGGCGCCGCGTGGGACCACGACGGCCGGCGGCCCCTGCGCACGTCCCCGTAGAGGGTGAACTGGCTGACCACCAGCATGGGCGCGGGCCGGTCCGCGCACGAGGTCTCCCCCGGCAGGATCCGCAGCCCGGCCACCTTCTCCGCGAGCTTCACCGCGGTCTCCGGGGTGTCCGTGTGGGTGACCCCCACCAGGGCCAGCAGACCCGGCCCGTCGATCTCCCCGACGGTCCGGTCCGCCACGGTCACCGCAGCCCGGGACACCACTTGCAGCACGATTCTCATGCGCCCAGTCCACCACACCCCCGGCCCCACGGTCCGCGGCAGCCCATCCGGCGACGACGGCGCCGCACGGGCAGCGGGCCGGGCGCACGGACCCACCGGACCCACCAGTGAGACCATCGCGGCACCGCCGCACGACGCCGCGTGGTGCCCCCGCACGCCAGGTCCCCGCGCGCCGCGTCAGCGCGCGGGCTCGTCCTCCATGAACCGGTGCTTCCCCGTCAGGACGATGCCCACGCTCAGGACCGCGAGCATGGCCCACAGGTAGCCGAACGAGGCCCACCAGCCGCCCGTGACCCCGAGGAGCAGGCCGAACGCGAGCGGGCCCACGCACCCCGCGAGGTAGCCGAGCCCCTGCCCGAAGCCGGACAGCGCACCCGCTCCGGCGGTCGTGCGGGTCCGCGCGTTGATGAGCGTGATGGACAGCGGGAAGGACGCCTGTGCCAGCGCGCACACCGTGATCCACGCCCACACCAGGGGCAGCTGCCCCCACTGCGCGTGCGGCCAGGAGAGCAGCGCGAAGTACCCCACCGCGTAGAGCACCACCGTGCTCAGCCCCAGGACCAGCGAGCTGCCGAACCGGCGGACCAGGAACGGCACCGCGAAGCTCACCGGCACCCCCAGGATGGCGTAGTAGGACAGCATGAGTCCCGCCGTGTGCTCCGAGAACCCGGTGTCCGTGAGGTACCGGGGCAGCCACAGGAACATCGAGAACGTGTTCGCGGAAGTTCCCGTGAACATCAGCACCACGCCCCACCCGATGCGGGTGCGCCACGGGGGCACGGGTGAGGTGGTGAGCTGCGGAACGGGCGGGGGCTGCCCGGTGCCGTGCGGCGCGGCGGGGCCGCGGCGGCGTCGTGCTCCCGCCCAGAGCCCGAGCCACGGCACCAGTGCGAGCACCGAGAACACCGCCCAGGAGCCCACGGAGACCCGCCAGCCGCCGAGGTCCGCGAGCAGGACGGCGAAGAACGGGGCCGTGGCGGTGGACAGGCCCAGCAGCATGGAGTACACCGCGGACAGCGCGGCGATGCGGTCGGGGAAGTACTTCTTGATCACGGGCGGCAGCACCACGTTGCCCACGCCGAGACCGCACATGGCCACGAACGTGAGGACCACGAACGAGGTGGTGCCGCCCGTGAGGGCCCGGGCCAGCGACCCCAGGGCCGTGACCGCGCACGAGCTCGCCAGCAGGGCCTCGAGGCTCACCCGGCGCATCACCAGTGTGGTGAGCAGTCCCATCAGCGCGAAGCCGAGCGAGGGCATCATCGCGAGCACACCGGCCGTGGCGGAGCTCAGGTGCAGCTCCTGGGTGATCCGCCCGAGGACGGGTGAGACCCCGGAGACACCGAGACGCAGGGAGAACGCCGTCACCACGACGCCGGCCAGGGCCACGAGGCCCCGGCCGGTGTGTCCGTGCGACGAGCGCGCGGCTAGCGTGACGGTGCGTTCGAGGCCGTGGGACCGGCCTCCGGCGCCTCGGAACCGTGCTCGGGAGCGGTCCGGGCCGCGGGCTTCGCGTCCACTCCGGCCTCCTTGCGCTGCTGCGCCGTGATGGGTGCGGGTGCGGCGGTCAGGGGGTCGTAGCCGTTGCCGGTCTTGGGGAACGCGATGACGTCGCGGATGGACTCGGTGCCCGCGAGCAGGGCGACCACCCGGTCCCAGCCGAAGGCGATGCCGCCGTGCGGGGGTGCGCCGAACTGGAAGGCGTCCAGCAGGAAGCCGAACTTCTCCCGGGCCTCCTCCTCGCTCAGCCCCATGACGCGGAACACGCGGTCCTGCACGTCCCGGCGGTGGATGCGGATGGAGCCGCCGCCGATCTCGTTGCCGTTGCACACGATGTCGTAGGCGTACGCGAGCGCGGACCCCGGATCGGTGTCGAAGGTGTCCATGAACTCGGGCTTCGGCGAGGTGAACGCGTGGTGCACCGCGGTCCAGGCACCGGAGCCCACGGCCACGTCACCGGACTCCACGGCGTCGCTGGCGGGTTCGAACAGGGGCGCATCCACGACCCACACGAAGGCCCAGTCGTTCTCGTCGATCAGACCCACGCGGTGGCCGATCTCCACACGGGCGGCACCCAGCAGCGCGCGGGAGGTCTTCACTGCACCGGCCGCGAAGAACACGCAGTCGCCGGGCTTGGCACCCACGGCCTCGGCCAGTCCGGCCTTCTCCGCCTCGGAGATGTTCTTGGCCACGGGCCCGGCGATCTCGCCGTCCTCCTTGAACAGCACGTACGCGAGGCCCTTGGCGCCGCGCTGCTTGGCCCACTCCTGCCAGGCGTCCAGCTGGCGTCGGGGCTGGGACGCGCCGCCCGGCATGACGACGGCACCCACGTACGGGGCCTGGAACACCCGGAACGGGGTGTCCTTGAAGTACTCGGTGAGCTCCGTGAGCTTGAGGTCGAAGCGCAGGTCCGGCTTGTCGGAGCCGTAGTCCGCCATGGCCTGGGCGTAGGTCATGCGCGGGATGGGGGTGGTGATGTCCACGCCGATCAGCGCCCAGAGGGCCTTCACGATCTGCTCGCCCAGGGCGATGACGTCGTCCTCCTCCACGAAGGAGGCCTCCACGTCCAGCTGGGTGAACTCGGGCTGGCGGTCCGCGCGGAAGTCCTCGTCCCGGTAGCAGCGCGCGATCTGGAAGTACTTCTCGATCCCGCCCACTTGCAGCAGCTGCTTGAACAGCTGCGGGGACTGCGGCAGCGCGTACCAGGATCCCGGGGCCAGGCGCGCGGGCACCAGGAAGTCACGGGCGCCCTCCGGCGTGGAGCGGGTCAGGGTGGGGGTCTCCACCTCGGTGAAGCCCTGCTCGTGCAGCAGGTTCCGGGCCACGCGGTTGACCTCGGAGCGCAGCCGCATGATGCGGGCGGGCTCGGGGCGGCGCAGGTCCAGGTAGCGGTACCGCAGGCGGGCCTCCTCACCCACCTCCACGTGCTCGTCGATCTGGAACGGCAGGGGCGCGGCGGTGTTGAGCACGGTGAGCTCGTCCACCATGACCTCCACCTCGCCGGAGGGCAGGTTGGGGTTCTCGTTGCCCTCGGGGCGCCGCTCCACGGTGCCGGTCACCCGCAGGACGTACTCGTTGCGCAGCTGGTGGAACTGCTCCTCGTCGCGCACCACCACCTGCGCCACGCCGGAGGCGTCGCGCAGGTCCACGAACGCCACGCCGCCGTGGTCGCGGCGGCGGGCCACCCAGCCGGCCAGCGTGACGGTCTGTCCAATGTTCTCGGCGCTCAGCGGGCCAAGTTCATGCGTTCGCAACAAGTGCATTCACCTTTTCGTTGGGTTGTGGTCGGGGACCGGGCCCCGGGAAGTCCCTCGTCACCCCGGTCCGCGGCGGGGCGGGGTGTGCTGTGCCGGGCGGACGACGCCGCTCGCCCGGGTTCGCGTCTCCGGCGAGTCTACAAGCGCGTCGGGAGCGCCCGCTGGCCGCGTCCGGGCTCAGCCCCGGGTCTGCTCCGGGGTCAGCACCGTGGGGTGCAGGTCCTCGACGGGCGGCTGCCAGGAGCCGGGATCCGCGGCCACCTGCTCGCCCGAGCGGATGTCCTTGACCTCGTGGCGCACGGTGCCGTCCTCGGCCACCGAGGAGAACCACACGAAGGGGATGCCACGGCGCTCGGCGTAGCGGATCTGCTTGCCGAACTTCTGGGCGCTCGCGGCCACCTCCGTGGCGATCCCCCGGGCGCGCAGCGCGGCGGCGACGTCCTGCGCGGCGGACCACGAGGCGTCGTCGTTCAGGGCCACGAGCACCGCGGAGGGTACCGCGCGGGACGCCGTGGCCATGGACTGGGACAGGATGCGGGTGACCAGGCGCGTGACGCCGACGGACAGGCCCACGCCCGGGAAGTTCTTCCTGCCCGTGCTCGCGAGGGACTCGTAGCGCCCGCCCGAGCACACGGAGCCGAGCTGCTCGTGGCCCACCAGGACGGTCTCGTACACGGTGCCCGTGTAGTAGTCCAGGCCGCGCGCGATGGACAGGTCCGCCACGACCTTCCCGGGGGCGCGGCGTGCGGCCTCCCCCACGACTTCCGCGAGCTCCGCAAGGCCCTCCTCGAGCAGCTCGTTGGACTGGCCCAGCTCACGCACGCGCTCCACGAAGGACGTGTCCTCGGTGCGGATCGCCGCGAGCGCGAGCGCGGCCCGGGCCTGCTCCGGGGTGGCGCCCACGTGCTCCTGGAGGTTGCGGGACACGGCGTCCGCGCCGATCTTCTCCAGCTTGTCGATCTCGCGCAGCACGGCGGGGGCGTCCGTGAGGCCCACGGCGCGGTAGAAGCCCTCGGCGAGCTTGCGGTTGTTCACGCGCAGCACGAACGGCGGGATGGGCAGCCGGGACAGCGCGTCCACGATGACGAGCGCCAGTTCCACATCGTAGCGGAACGGCAGCATGCCGTCCCCCACCACGTCGATGTCCGCCTGGGTGAACTCGCGGGCGCGGCCCTCCTGGGGGCGCTCGCCGCGCCACACCTTCTGGATCTGGTAGCGGCGGAACGGGAACGTGAGGTGCCCGCTGTTCTCCACCACGTAGCGGGCGAACGGCACGGTGAGGTCGAAGTGCAGGGCCAGGGCCCCCTCGGGGCTGGTCTCGTCCGCGTCCTGGTGCAGGCGGGAGACCCCGTAGACCTCCTTGTCGATCTCGCCCTTGCGCAGCAGCTGCTCCACGGTCTCCACCGCGCGCGTCTCGATCGAGGAGAAGCCGTGCAGCTCGAAGGTGCGCCGGAGGGAGTCCATGACGTGCTGCTCCACGATCCGTTCCTCCGGGAGCCATTCGGGGAAACCGGACAGTGACGTGGTGCGGGCCATGGATGGAACTCCTCGGGTGCTGGGATGGTGGCGGCGCACGGGCCCCGCCCGTGTTCGCGCTCAGCGGCGCGGCGGCGACCGCCGGGGTGGCGTCTGCTGCCATTCTAGGGCGCGCGGATCGCTAGGATGGCCGTGTCCACCCATGGAGCCCCCACCCGGTGACGAGTGCCACAGCCACCGGGTGAGGCAGTGCAGAGAGAGTTGTAGCGGTGACAGAACGTCCTGAATCCGACGACCGCCGTCCCGTCCCGGGACCGGCCACACCCCACGCGCCGGAGGAGCGCACCCCCGAGGTCCCCACCCCTGACACACCGGTGGACGATGCACCGGCCCCCGCGACCCCCGCGTCCGGGGAGCATGCGCCCGCCGCCGAGGCCGCGTCCTCCCCCGCGGGTGCGCCCGCCGCCACCCCCGCACCGGGACCGTCGGCACCGAAGCCGGGTGCGCCGTCGTCGTCCAAGTCCCCTGCCCCGGCCGCGCCCGCCAAGGCACCCGCGCCCGCTCCGGCGGAGACCGCCCACGCGGTGCTCGCACCGGCCGAGTCCGTGGCCCGCGCGAAGAAGTTCGGGCGCGCGGACGAGAACGGCACCGTGTACGTCACCGTGCGGGACACCGAGCACGAGTGCGGCCAGTTCCCGGACGCCACCCCGGACGAGGCGCTGGCCTACTTCGCGCGCAAGTTCGACGACGCCGAGGCCCAGGTGGCGCTGCTGGAGCAGCGCATCGCCGCGAAGGCCCCGGCCGGGGAGATGCGCAAGACCGTGACGCACGTGCGCGAGCAGGTGGACGCGCACGCCATGGTGGGTGATCTCGTGGACCTCTCCACGCGCCTGGACACCCTCGAGGACGCCATCCGGATGGCGCTCGAGCGCGAGCGCGAGGAGTCCAGGAAGCACAAGGCCGAGCAGCTCGCGCACCGCACGGCGATCGTGGCGGCGGCGGAGGAGGTGGCCGGCCAGGACCCGGAGAAGACGCAGTGGAAGCACTCGTCCGCGCGCATGGCCGAGCTGTTCTCGCAGTGGCAGGAGCACCAGAAGTCGGGCGGGCGGCTGTCCAAGGCGGACGAGGACGCCCTGTGGAAGCGCTTCCGCAAGGCGCGCACCACGTTCGACCGGCACCGCAAGGCGTTCTTCTCGTCCCTGGACGAGACCAACGCGAAGGCCAAGCGCGTCAAGGAGGGGCTGATCGCGGAGGCCGAGGCGCTGTCCTCCTCCACGGACTGGGGTGAGACCGCCGGGAAGTACCGCGAGCTCATGGACCGCTGGAAGCAGTCCCCGCGGGCGTCCCGCAAGGAGGACGACGCCCTGTGGGCCCGGTTCCGCGCCGCCCAGGACGTGTTCTTCGACGCCCGCAAGGCGGCGAACGAGCAGATCGACAAGGAGTTCGAGGGCAACCTGAAGGTCAAGGAGCAGCTGCTCGCCGAGGCGAAGAAGATCCTCCCCGTGAAGAACCTCGAGACCGCCAAGAAGCAGCTCGCCTCGATCCAGCAGCGCTGGGAGGACGCGGGCAAGGTCCCGCGCGCCCACATGCGCCGCGTGGAGAACGAGCTGCGCTCCGTGGAGGACGCGGTCAAGGAGGCCGAGGACGACACGTGGCGCCGCACGGACCCCGAGACGAAGGCGCGCTCCAACTCCATGCTGTCCCAGCTGGAGAGCAAGATCGCCGACCAGCGCGCCGCGATCGAGACCGCCCGGGCTTCGGGCAACGAGAAGAAGGCCGTGTCCCTGGAGAAGGACCTCGCCACGAGCGAGCAGTGGCTCGCCACGCTGCAGGCCACCGCCTCCGAGCTGAGCTGATCCCCGCCCGGGCCCGTCCGCGCTGCGGGCCCGGAGCACGCGCCCCCGTTCCGGTTCCGGTGCGGGGGCGCTGCTCGTGCGTTCTCCACAGGTCGTGTCCGGCACTGCCGTCACCGGGGCCACCGGGGTGTGATGGGGCCATGAGTTCCCTCGTCACCCCCGCGCGTCCCGCTGCCGGCCCCCGGTACGACGGCGGGTTCTCCGTGTTCCTGCCCGGTCACCCGTTCAGCCGCGCGGAGCTGCATGCCATGACGGTGGACGGCGTGCTGCGCCGGGAGCTGCTGGAGGCCCACGTCCACGCCTGGCAGCCCGCCACGGAGGCCCTGCGTGTGGCCGTGCTGAGCCGGGTGATCCCGGGGCACCTGCAGCGGCGCGGGGTGATCGGTCGGATGGGCGCCGCGTGGTTCTACCGGTGCGCGCCCGAGCCCTTCCCCGTTCCGGTGCTCGTGGACAAGGGCGCGCGCACCACCGCATCCGTCCCCCTGGGGATCGTGCTGCACCAGACGAGCTTCGCGCCCCGGGACCTCGTCGTGCACCAGGGCATCACGCTCACCACGCCGCGGCGCACCGCCCTGGACCTCGCGCTGCACGTCCCGGGCCCGGCCGGGGACGCCGCCCTGCTGGCGCTGCTGAGTGCCACCCGTCCGGGGTGCCGTCCGCAGGACGTGGTCCGCGACCTCGAGACCATGCCCAAGACCCCCGGGCGCCGCGCGGCGCTGGGGCGGGTGCGCAAGATCGCGCGGGCCGTCTCCACTACCGCACCGGGGGCGGGCTAGGAACGGTCCGGGCGGCCGCCCCCTACGAGGCCACCGGCTGGTGGCCGGAGACGCGGTACACGTCGTACACGCCGTCGATGCGGCGCACCTGGTTCAGCACGTGGTCCAGGTAGCGGGTGTCCCCCATCTCGAAGGAGAAACGGGAGATCGCCAGGCGCGCCCGGGACGTATGCACCTGCGCGGAGAGGATGTTCACGTGGTTCTCGGACAGCACCCGGGTGACGTCGTAGAGCAGGGACTTGCGGTCCAGGGCCTCCACCTGGATCTCCACGCGGAAGAGGGAGGACTGCGTGGGTGCCCAGGACACGTCCTTGACCCGGTCGTCGCCCTCGGGGATCACCCGCATGTTGGCGCAGTCCGCCCGGTGCACGGAGATCCCGGAGCCGCGGGTCACGAATCCCACGATCTCGTCCGGGGGCACCGGGGTGCAGCAGCGGGCGATCTTCACGTAGACGTCCGCGGCACCCTGGACGAGCACCCCGGAGTCGGACACCCCGCTGCGCGCCGGCCTGGTGACCCGGGTGACCTCGGCGAAGTCCTCCTCGGTGCCCTCGGCGCCGCCCAGGTGCTCGAGCAGCTTCTCGACCACCTGGTGCGCGCTGACCGCGTCCGAGCCGAGCGCCTCGTAGAGCGCGGCCACGTCCCCCCGGTTGAAGTCCTGCGCCACCGCGAGCAGGGACTCGCTCGTGACCGTGCGCTGCAGGGGCAGGTGGTGCTTGCGCAGCGCCTTGGTGAGCAGCTCCTTGCCGCGCTCGATCGCCTCCTCGCGGCGCTCCTTGGAGAACCACTGCCGGATCTTGGTCCGCGCCCGCGGCGAGCCCACGAACTTGAGCCAGTCCTGGGACGGTGCGGCCTGTTCGGACTTCGAGGTCAGGATCTCCACCCGGTCCCCGTGCTGCAGCGGGGAGGACAGCGGGGCCAGCTTGCCGTTGACGCGCGCACCGATCGTGCGGTTGCCCACCTCGGTGTGCACGGCGTAGGCGAAGTCCACCGGTGTGGAGCCGGTGGGCAGGGCCATGACCTCGCCCTTGGGCGTGAACACGTACACCTCGGCGGTGTTGATCTGGTACCGCAGCGAGTCCAGGAAGTCCGAGGAGTCCTTGGCCTCCTCCTGCCAGGACACCAGGGAGCTGAGCCAGTTCAGCTCCCCCTCCTTGGCCTTGGGCGTGGCGGAGTTCGCCTGGTTGACCTTGTCCTTGTACTTCCAGTGGGCGGCCACGCCGTACTCCGCGCGGCGGTGCATCTCGTGCGTGCGGATCTGGATCTCCACCGGGCGCCCGTTCGGTCCGATCACCGTGGTGTGCAGCGACTGGTACATGTTGAACTTGGGCATGGCGATGTAGTCCTTGAACCGCCCCGGCAGCGGGCGCCACTTGGCATGCAGCACGCCGAGGGCGGCGTAGCACTCGCGCACCGAGTTCACGAGCACACGGGCCGCCTGCAGGTCGTGGATCTCGTCGAAGTCCTTCCCGCGCACGATCATCTTCTGGTAGATCGAGTAGTAGTGCTTGGGGCGTCCCGTGATCGTGGCCTCGATCCCGGAGGCGTCCAGCGCGTCCGCGATCTGGCCACGGATCTCCACGAGGTGGCGTTCGCGCTCGGGGGTGCGCTCCCCCACCATGCGCACGATCTCCTCGTACACCTTGGGGTACAGCGCCGCGAAGGAGAGGTCCTCGAGCTCCCACTTGATGGTGTTCATGCCCAGGCGGTGGGCCAGGGGCGCGAAGATCTCCAGGGTCTCCCGTGCCTTGCGCCCGGAGGACTCCGAGGACACGAATCGCCACGTCCGGGCGTTGTGCAGCCGGTCCGCGAGCTTGATCACCAGCACGCGGATGTCCTTGGCCATCGCCACGATCATCTTGCGCACGGTCTCCGCCTGCGCGTTCTCCCCGTACTGGATCTTGTCCAGCTTGGTCACGCCGTCCACGAGCGCGGCCACTTCCTCCCCGAACTCCGCCCGCAGCTCGTCCAGCGTGTAGGACGTGTCCTCCACGGTGTCGTGCAGCAGCCCGGCCACGAGCGTGGCCCCGGTCATCCCGAGCTCGGCGAGGATCGTGGTCACGGCCACGGGGTGGGTGATGTAGGGGTCCCCGGACTTGCGCTTCTGCCCCTCGTGGTGGGTGTCCGCCACCGCGAAGGCCCGCTCCAGGACGGTGAGGTCCTCCTCGGGGTGCGTGTTCTGCACGGTGCGCAGCAGCGGCACGAGCACCGGGGAGCTCGGCACGGACTCGCCGCTCAGCAGGGACAGCGTGGAGCGGGTGCGCTCGCTGCGGCCGGGGAACACCGCGCGCCCGAACACCGGACGGGACGCGGGCAGGACGTAGTGGGTGCCTCCCCCGGACCCCCGCGCCACGGCCGCGCGCGGCGCGCTCCCGCCGGAGGCGGCGGACGCCGCCGCGGGGACTCGCATGGCCCCAGCGGGTTCCTGCCCGGAGCCGTCCCCCTCCGACGGCGCGCGGGAAGGACGGGGCGAATCCTCGGGGGAACGGGCATCCCGGGTTCCGAACTGGCTGGACATGATCCGCGGCCTCCTCACCGTTGCCGCGTTGGCCGGGAACGTGGAAGGCCTGGATCGGCGCGGCTGATGACCCAGTGTAATGCCGCGGCCCCCGTGCTCGGTGCACGGGGGCCGCGGGGCTCACGCTCCGGCCGGACCCGCCCGGCGCGCGAACGCCGAGCGCGAAGCGGCTCAGGCGGACACGGGGTCCGAACTGACCGGAGGGGCGTCGGTGGTGCGCTCGGCGAGCACCGCGCGGGACTGCTCGCGCACACCCGCCTCACGGTCGCGCAGCCACGAGTACAGCGGTGCGGCCACGAAGAGCGTGGCCAGGGTGCCCACGACGATGCCCACGAACAGGGAGAGGGAGAGGTCCTTGAGCGTACCGGCCCCGAGCAGGTAGGCGCCGATGAACAGGATGGAGCCCACGGGCAGGATGCCCACCACGGACGTGTTGATGGAGCGCACGAGCGTCTGGTTCACCGCGAGGTTCACCTGCTCGTCGTACGTGCGCCTGCCCCGCTCCGCGGGTGCGGTCCCGTCCAGGAGCCCGGCGGTGTTCTCACGCACCTTGTCGAAGACCACCACGGAGTCGTAGAGCGAGTAGGACAGCACCGTGAGGAACCCGATCACCGCGGACGGCGTGATCTCGAAGCCCACCAGCGAGTACACCCCGGAAGTGATGACGATCGTGACCAGCATGGCGGCGATCGAGGACACCGACATCTTCCAGGTCCGGAAGTACAGGGCCATCAATGCCAGTGCGAGCGCCACGAAGATCAGCAGCCCCCACAGCGCCTGCTGGGTGACGCCCTGACCCCACGTGGGACCCACGAACGTGGACGTCACACGGTCCTCGCCCACACCGTAGGAGTCCTGCAGCTCGTTCTTCAGGTCCAGGGTCTGGTCGTCGTCCAGCTGCTGGGTCTGCACCCGGACCGTCCCGGGGGCGATGTTGGTCACGGTGGACTCCTGGGCCCCGGCGGTGTGCGCCACGGCCCGCTCCCCGATCGCCGTGTCCGTGTTCGACACCCCGGACACGGTGAACTCGGATCCGCCCGTGAAGTCGATCCCCAGGTTGAACCCGCCCTTGACCACCGGGATCAGCACGGACACGACCACGAGGGCGAGGCTCACGGCCAGCCACAGGCCGCGCCTGCCGACGAACGGGTAGGACTTCCGACCGCTGTGCAGGTCGTTGCCGAAACGCGCGAGTCGATTGCTCATCGCTGGGCCTCCTCGGAGTCGGATCGAGCGGCGGAGGAACCCGCCCCGGCGGCGTCGGACGACGGCGCGGCGTCACCGGGCGCGTGCCCGTGTCCCGTCCCGGCGGCGTCGCCCGCGCCGTCGGTGCCCGCCGCGGCGGCGCGGCGACGGCGCTCGGCGATCGTGAGACCGTCGTGCTCCTCCGGGGACCGCAGCCGCCCGGCACCGCGGTAGAGCGGGACGGCATCGAGGGCCTGCGGGTCCAGCCCGGAGTTGCGGGCACCGGAGCCGAAGTACCGGGTGCGCGCCAGCAGCACCATGACCGGGTGGGTGAACAGGAAGACCACCAGCAGGTCCGCGATCGCGGTGAGGCCCAGGGTGAACGCGAAGCCGCGCACGTTGCCCACCGCCACGAAGTACAGCACCACCGCGGCCAGCAGGTTCACGGCCTTGGAGGCGAGCACCGTCTGGCGCGCGCGCTGCCAGCCGTGGTCCACGGCGGCGGGGATGGTCCTCCCGGCGCGGATCTCGTCACGGATCCGCTCGAAGTAGACGATGAACGAGTCCGCGGTCTGGCCGATGGCCACCACCAGACCCGCCACGCCCGCCAGCGACAGGCGGTAGTTGGCGCTCCACCCCAGCAGGGTGATGGCCAGGTAGGTGAGCACACCGGCCACCACGAGCGAGGCGATGGTCACGAGACCCAGCCAGCGGTACTGGAACAGGGAGTAGATGCACACGAGTGCCAGCCCGATCAGCCCGGCGACGATGCCCATGCGCAGCTGGTTGCTGCCCAGGGTCGCGGAGATCTGCTGCTCGGAGTCGATCGAGAAGGACACCGGCAGCGCACCGTACTTCAGCTGCTGGGACAGGAACTTGGCCTGGTCCTCGGTGAAGTTGCCGGTGATCTGGGCCTTGCCGTCCGTGATCACGGCGTTCATGGACGGTGCCGAGACCACGGACCCGTCCAGCACGATCGCGAACTGCGAGCGGGGGTCCTTCTGCCCGCCCTGGCTCAGTCCGTACAGCCGCTCGGACAGGGACTTGAAGGTCTTGGTGCCCTCGTCGTCGAACTGCAGGTTCACCGCGAACCCGCCCGAGGCGTGGCCCTGGGAGTTCGTGGCCTGGGCGTAGGAGGCGTCGGCGATGTCCGTGCCCGGGATCTCCACGGGGCCCAGGATGAACTTGGTGTTGCTCTGCGGGTCGCACGCCACCACGGCCTTGTCCTGCGGCTGGGAGGCGCGCTTCTCCTGGGGCTGCGGGGCGCTGCAGTCCAGCGCCTCGTAGGCGGTGTACACGTCGCGCGTGACCCAGTTGGGGTCCGAGGAGTCCTTGGGCTTGCCGCTGGGCTTGGGGATGGACTTGGGGTCGGTCCGCTTCTCCTTCGGGGTTGCGGCACCCGGGCCCGTGACGATCACCGGGCGGAACGCCATCTGCGCGGAGGTCTGGATCAGGTCCCGGGTCTCGGACGAGGGCACACCGGGCATGGAGACCACGATGTTGCGCCCGGACTGGGTGGTGATCTCCGCCTCGGAGACGCCGGAGCCGTCCACGCGCTGCCGGATGATCTCCACCGCCTGGTCCAGTTGCTCCTGGGTGATCTCCTCACCCGCCTGGTCACCCTGCAGCGTGGGGGACAGCACCATCTGCGTGCCGCCCTCGAGGTCCAGGGCCAGCTTGGGGCCCCACCCCGTGCGGTCGGTCGTGGTGCCGTACACCAGCAGTCCGGCCAGCAGGGCCAGCACCGCGAGCAGCGCCAGCAGCGCCTTGCGCGCGGACGACGCCGCCGCGGCGGCTCCCGAGCGGGCTCGCCCCGGTCCACTGCTGGAACCCCGGCGTGACCCGGTGCTCTGCCGGGGGGCGGTGTCCCGGGGGGTGCTGCGTCGCCGCCACCGGGAACCCCTGGGGGATCCGGAGGTCTCCGACCTCGTCTTCTCTGCTGCCATGGCTGTCCTTCGGGGAGCACGACGACCACCCGCGAGCGGTCGCCGCATGAGAAACGGGCCGAGGTCCTCGGCCCGTGACTCGTCGGGGGATGTCAGGTGGTGGGGGTGTCGCGGTCGTCGTGGCCGCGGGCGTCACGCCAGGTGCGGCGCTCGGTGGACTCGGCGGAGTCCGTGACCCCGGGGGTCCCCTCCGTGGTGCGGGCGGCCGTGGAGCCGTCCGCGGCACCGTCGGCGGTGGTGGCCCGGGGGGCGGTGGGCGTGCCGGCGGCCGGAGCACCGGAACCGGGGGTGCCGGTGGCGGGGTCCTCGGTCACCGTCGGGGTCTCGTCCACCACGGTGGTCACGGTCTGGGAGTGCACCGTGACCAGCTGACCCGGGGAGATCTCCAGGACGGCCCTGTTCTGCTCGCGGTCCATGTCCCGCAGCGTCCCGAACAGGCCGAAGCTCGTCATCACGCGCGTGCCGGGCTCCATGGTGGCCTGCTTGGCCTTCATCTCGGTCTGCGCCTTCTTCTGGCGCCGCATGGGCAGCCACAGCAGCAGCACCATGGCCACGAGCACCACCGGGAGGAACCATCCGGTCCCCCCTCCGGCGGCGGCTTGCTGGGTCTCTGCGAGGAGGGTCACGAAGGATCCGTTCTGTCGAGGATGTCGGGGGTGCACCGGCCCGCACCGTCCTCCGTGACGGGGGGGGCGGGTCGGCTCGGCGCACGATCCCGATCAGCCTACGGGATGGATCTGGTCACGCGCTGGATGAGTCCTCGTTGACGGGTTCCGTGGCCAGGGCGGTTCTCAGGGCCGGATCCTTGAACGCGGCGTGGTCCGGGACCTCCAGTCCCAGGTGCTCCCACGCCGCGGCCATGGCGATCCGGCCGCGGGGTGTGCGCCCCAGCAGGCCCTCGCGCACGAGGAACGGCTCCGCGACCGTCTCCACCGTCTCGGTCTCCTCCCCCACGGCGATGGCCAGAGTGGACAGCCCCACCGGACCGCCGTTGAACTTGCCCACCAGGGCGGAGAGGACGTTGCGGTCCAGTCGGTCCAGGCCCCGGACGTCCACCTCGTACATGTCCAGCGCGGCCCCGGCGGCACGGGCGTCGATGCGCTCCACTCCGTGCACGAGCGCCCAGTCCCGCACCCGCCGCAGCAGGCGGTTGGCGATGCGCGGGGTGCCGCGGGAGCGCGAGGCCACTTCCGTGAACGCCTCGGGGGTCATGGTGAGGTCCAGCAGTCCGGCCGAGCGGCGCAGCACCAGCTCGAGCTCCGGCACCGAGTAGAACTCCAGGTGCCCGGTGAACCCGAACCGGTCGCGCAGCGGACCGGGCAGCAGGCCCGCACGGGTGGTCGCACCCACGAGGGTGAAGGGCGGCAGGTCCAGCGGGATGGAGGTGGCACCGGCGCCCTTGCCCACCACGATGTCCACCCGGAAGTCCTCCATGGCCATGTAGAGCATCTCCTCCGCGGGCCGGGACATCCGGTGGATCTCGTCCAGGAACAGCACCTCCCCGTGCGTGAGCGAGGAGAGGATGGCCGCGAGGTCACCGGCGTGCTGGATCGCGGGTCCGGAGGAGATCCGCAGGGGGACCTCCAGCTCCTCCGCGATGATCATGGCCAGGGTGGTCTTGCCCAGACCGGGGGGCCCGGACAGCAGCACGTGATCCGCCGTGCGCCCGCGCAGCTTGGAGGCCTCCAGGACGAGCGAGAGCTGTGCCCGCACCCGCTTCTGCCCCACGAAGTCGTCCAGGGTGCCCGGGCGCAGCGAGGCCTCGAGCTGCTGGTCGTCGTAGTCGCCCTCGGCCCCCACCAGGCGCTGCCCGCCCGCGGATCCGCGCTCCTCCACGGCCATGCTCAGCGCCTCCCCGCGGGTGCGTGCGTGGTGCCCTTGGACGTGCCCAGCCACGAGAGCACGGCCCGCAGGATCTCGGCCACGTTGCCGGAGTCGGCGAGCTCCGGCTGGGACTGCAGGGCGTCGTCGATCCCGCGTGCGGCGTCCTTCTCGTTCCAGCCCAGACCGGTCAGGGCGTCCACCACCTGTTCGCGCCACACCTGGATCTGCGGCTCCGCGGCCGGCTGCGGCGCGGGCTCGGGCAGCACCAGCCTGTCCGCGAGCTCCAGCACGATGCGCCGCGCGGACTTCGGGCCGATGCCCGGGACGGCGGTGAAGGCCTTGTCGTCGCCGGTGGCGATGGCGCGGCGGGCGTCGTCGGGACCCAGCACCGAGACCGCGGCGAGAGCGGTGCGGGGGCCCACCCCGGAGACGCTGAGCATGACCGTGAAGATCTCCTTCTCGTCCGGGCGGGCGAAGCCGAAGAGCAGGGGGGACTCGTCCTTGCGGGCGATGTACGCGGTGTGCAGGTGGGCCGTGGCTCCCACGTGCAGCCCGGCCAGGGTGTGGGGGCTCGCGTGGACCTCGATCCCGAAGCCCGAGACCTCCACCACGGCCTGGGTGGCACCCACGAACGCGACCTCTCCGGTCAGCGAGGCAATCACGGTGCTGCTCCCCTCTCCCGGCCGGGGCCGGATGCTGTGGCACGAACGCGTGCGGCCCACCGGGTGGTGCCGCGGGGCACGGGATGCCGTCCCGTGCCGGATTCGAACACGTGTGCGAATATCTGCTCGTCACTGTAGCAATCCCCGCCGACGGCCTGGGCCGGCGCGTAGGAGCTCAGGGGCGGCGCCCGCGGGCGGGCCTGCCGGGAGCCGGGGCACCGGGTGCGCGCGAGGCGCTCTCGGCGCGCCGCCACGCCTGCTGGGCGGCGGTGAGAGCGGTCTGGCGGGGGGCGTGAGCGGGGCGGGAACCGGAGTGCGTGGAGGTGGCGGCCACCGCGTTCACCCCCGCCATGCCGCCGCGCCAGCCGTGGCACACCGCGAGCGCGAGGGCGTCCGCGGCGTCGGCGGGCCGGGGTGGGGCCTCCAGGCGCAGGATGCGCACCACCATGCGGTTCACGGACTCCTTGTCCGCGGAGCCGTCACCGGTCACCGCGGCCTTGACCTCGGAGGGCGTGTGCCACGCGACCGGGATGCCGCGCCTGGCGGCCGCGGCGATCACCACGCCCGTGGCCTGGGCGGTGCCCACCACCGTGGGGGCGTTGTTCTGGGCGAACACGCGCTCCACGGCCACCACGTCCGGGCGGAAGCGCTCCATGAGCTCCTCGGCGGCCTCCATGACGGACAGCACGCGCCGTTCGAGGGCCTCCCGGGCGCTGGTGCCGCTGACCTGCACGTGGACGAACGTGCCCGTACGCTGGGCGGACATGTCCACCACGGCGAAGCCGCAGCGCGTGAGGCCGGGGTCCACGGCGAGCACGCGCTGCGTCCCCGGGGTCCCGGTGCGGACCACCGGTCTACTCGTCGTCCTCGAGCTCGGCCATGACCTCGGCCGGGATGCTGGCGTTGGAGTAGACGTTCTGCACGTCGTCGAGCTCCTCGACCGCGTCCGCGAGCTTGAGGAACTTCCGTGCGCCCTCGGCGTCCAGGTCCACCTTCATGGTGGCGCGGAACTGGGGGTCGTCGTTGTTGTACTCGAGCCCGGCCTGGTCCAGTGCGGCGCGGATCGCGGGCAGGTCCGTGGCCTCGCTGACCACCTCGAACACGTCCGGCTCGTTCAGCACCTCGTCCGCGCCGGCGTCGAGCACGGCCATCAGGACGTCGTCCTCGGTGAGGCCGTCCGTCTTGGCCACCTCCACCACGCCCTTGCGCTCGAAGAGGTAGGCCACGGAGCCGGAGTCCGCCATGGAACCGCCGTGGCGGGTCACGGCCACGCGCACCTCGGAGGCGGCGCGGTTCTTGTTGTCGGTCAGGCACTCGATGTACAGCGCGGTGCCCTGCGGTCCGCGGGCCTCGTAGAGGATCTCGGTGTAGTCGATCGTCTCGCCGGTCAGGCCCGCACCGCGCTTGACGGCACGGTCGATGTTGTCGTTGGGCACGGAGTTCTTCTTGGCCTTGGAGACCGCGAGCTCCAGTGCCGGGTTCCCGGAGGTGTCCGCGCCGCCCATGCGCGCCGCGACCTCGATGCCCTTGATGTACTTGGCGAACGCCTTGGCGCGCTTGGCGTCGATCGCCGCCTTCTTGTGCTTGGTCGTGGCCCACTTGGAGTGACCTGACATGGATGACCTCCTCGAAAGAGTGCGTCCGGCCACGAACGGGCCGGACAGGATGGTGGATTGGCTCTCATGATAGCGAGCGCCGCCCCTGCGCTGTCACACCGGGGTGCGCACGATCCGCGGCGGCCGGTGCTCCGCGGCACCGGATCCTGCCCGGTGCCGCGGCGGGCCCGCACCGCGGACGACGGCGCCCGGGCAGCCGGCCGTGCGGCGTCGTCGCACCGGGACGGCCGGGCCCGGGGCGGGTTCAGCGCGGGCGGGAGGCGGCGACGCCGCGGGCCCGCTCGGCCAGCGTGTCGTCCAGGGGCGTGGCGGGCAGGGTCTCCCCGCGCAGCTCCAGGGCACGGGAGAGCAGGAAGTCCGCCACGCGTGGGTTCTTGGGCAGCAGGGAGCCGTGCAGGTAGCTGCCCAGCACGTTGTGCGTGCGGGCGCCCTCGGTGCCGTCCTGCCCGTTGTTGCCCGCCCCGGAGACCACCGTGGCCAGCGGCTGCTGACCGGCGCCCAGGTGCGTGAGCCCGGAGTGGTTCTCGTAGCCGATGATGGTTCCCAGCTCCGGCGACTCGGTGACGATGTTGCCGATCAGCCGTTCGGTGCCGCCCACGGTCTCGAGGTCGAAGATCCCGATGCCCTGCAGGGTCTCCCCCGCGCCCGTGCGGAAGCTGCGGCCGAAGAGCTGGTAGAGACCGCAGATGGCGAGCATGGGCACTCCGCGCGCCACGGCGTCGTGCAGCCGGGGGGCCACGGCCTGCAGGTCCTCGGCCACGCGGAACTGGCCCGAGTCCTGTCCGCCGCCGCCCACGAAGAGGTCGGCGTGCCCGGGCCAGGGGTCACCCGGGTTGTAGTCCACGATCTCGGTCTCGAGACCGTGGCGCTCGGCGCGGCGCTTGAGGGTCAGCGTGTTGCCCCAGTCGCCGTAGATGTTCATGTCCCGGGGGTAGAGCTGCACGATGCGCAGCGGACCGGCGGTGTTCTCAGCCACGGTGTCCTCCTAGATGGCCGCCACGTGCGTCATGCCGCCCAGGATCCTGCGCAGGGACAGCATGGCCGTGTAGGTGCAGAAAATTCTCATGGGACGCTCGCCCGAGCCTGCAATGAACTGCCGCAGCGCGTCCTCCAGGTCCGGCTCCACCGAGCCCACGCGCACGAGGTCGTAGTCCAGGCGCAGCGCCATGTCCCACGCCCGGACGCCGGAGACCATGTCCACGCCGGCGTCGCGGAGGCTGTCGAAGTCCACGTCCCACAGCCAGGAGACGTCCCGGCCGTCCGCGTACTGGTCGTTGATGGCGATCATCGTGGCGTAGTCCTGCGCGGAGGCGGACGCCAGGGACAGCCGGAAGCCCGCGGGGTTCTTCACGAGCAGCAGCTGCAGGGGCTTGCCCGCCACGGTGATGGTCTCGCCACGGCCGAACGCGGGGGTCACGCTGCCGAGCTCCGCCACGAGCGATGCCACGTCCGCGTCCGTCCCGAGCACGCGCAGCGCGGTGGCCAGGGCGGCGGCGGCGTTGTACTGGTTGTACACCCCGTACAGGTCCACCGTGGCCTCGTGCTTCTCGCCGCCCACGTTCAGCTCCACGCTGCGGGCGTTCACGGCCTCGAGCACGACGTCCGCGTCCGGGCGTCGGACCGAGGGCACCTGGACGTCCTGCTCCCCCGGGTCCACCTGGCGCAGTCCGTCCCGCATGTCGTCGTCGGAGGGGAACATCGGCCGCAGGGCGTCCGAGAGCCCGAACCAGCTGACCCCGGTGCCCTCGGAGAGGTCGTCGGCGAGTCCCGCGATGCGCGGGTCCTCGCGGTTGAGCACCACGGTCTCCGTGGTGGCCCGTGCCACCTGACGCAGCATCCGGCGGGTCGTGTCGATCTCCCCGAAGCGGTCCAGCTGGTCGCGCATCACGTTGAGCAGCAGGCTGATCCGCGGCTGCACCTGCTTCACGAAGTGCACCGCGTGGGCCTCGTCCAGCTCCAGCACCGCCACGTCCGCGTCCAGGCGTCCGAAGGCGTCCATCTCCGCGAGCAGCGAGGCCGCCACGCCGCGCACGAAGTTGGAGCCCGTGCGGTTGGTGAACACGCGCAGGCCCTGGGAGCGCAGCAGCTGCACGGTCATCTTGGTGGTGGTGGTCTTGCCGTTGGTGCCGCTGACCACCACCACGCCGCGCGGCAGCCTGGCGAGCTCCTCGGCCACGAAACCGGGGTGCAGCTTCTCCATGAACAGCCCGGGGAGGGCGGAGCCGCCGCCGCGCAGGCCGGTGGCCCAGCGCACTCCCTGGCCGAGGACTCGTACGAGAGGTCGGGACATGGTCTCCATCCTGGTGAGCGGGCGTGTGCGCCCGGCGGGGCGGGCGCTGCGGCCCGTGGGGGGGTGGCCCTGCGGCCGTGGGCGGACTCAGTCCCGGGGCCACGCGTTCGCGATGTCCTCGCGCGTGGAACCCAGGGTCTGGATGAGCGGTTTGGTGTGGGCGATCACGGGCATGAAGTTCCCGTCACCGACCCACCGGGGCACCACGTGCTGGTGCAGGTGCTCGGCCAGGGAACCGCCGGCGGCGGAACCCAGGTTGAGGCCCACGTTGAACGCCGCGGGACTCGCGACCTCCCGGATCACCCGGATGGCGGTGCGGGTGAGCGTGTTGAGCTCCCACAGCTCGCCGTCCGTGAGGTCCTCGAGATCCGCGACGTGCCGGTACGGGCACACCAGCACGTGACCGGGGTTGTACGGAAACAGGTTCAGCACCGCGAAGCAGTGCTCGCCGCGGTGCAGGATGAGCGCGTCCTCGTCCGAACGGGGCGGGGCGTTGCAGAAGGGGCACCCGGGCGGCTGCTCCACCGAGGTGTCCTCGCCGCGCACGTACGCCAGCCGGTGCGGGGTCCACAGTCGCTGGAACCCGTCCGGCACGCCGGGGACCTCGAAGTCGTCCCGGTTCACACCCTCCGCGCCCGACGCCGCCGCGCCCCGCTCCGTCACGACCGCACCGAATCCTGCGCCTCACCGGACGACGCCGCGGCCGCCGGCTCCTCAAGCGGCGCTCCGGTCGCCGGGACCTCCGCCACCGGGGCCGTGGGATCCGCGTTCTCACGCCGTGCGACGTGCCGCGTGACGAGCTCCACCGCATCGGCCTGGCTCACGCCGTTGTACTGCGAGCCGTCACGGAAGCGGAAGGAGACGGTGCCGGCCTCGGCGTCGTCGCCACCGGCGATCACCACGAACGGGATCTTGTCCTTGGCGGCGGTGCGGATCTTCTTGGGGAAGCGGTCCGAGGAGGTGTCCACCTCCACCCGGATGCCGCGCTCGCGCAGGGACTGCGCGAACTCGTCCAGGTAGTCGTTGAACGCCTCGGCCACCGGGATGGCCCGGACCTGGACGGGAGCCAGCCACGCCGGGAACGCACCGGCGTAGTGCTCGGTCAGCACGCCCATGAAGCGTTCCACGGAGCCGAACAGGGCCCGGTGGATCATCACTGGGCGCTGCCGGGTGCCGTCCGAGGCCTGGTACTCCAGGTCGAAGCGCTCGGGGAGGTTGAAGTCCAGCTGGATGGTGGACATCTGCCACGTGCGCCCGATCGCGTCGCGGGCCTGCACGGAGATCTTGGGGCCGTAGAACGCGGCACCGGCCGGGTCCGGCACGAGTTCCAGCCCCGAGTCCTCGGCGACCTCGCGCAGCGTGCGGGTGGCCTCGTCCCAGATCTCGTCCGAGCCCACGAACTTCTCCGGGTCCTTGGTGGAGAGCTCCAAGTAGAAGTCCTCCATGCCGTAGTCCTTGAGCAGGGACAGCACGAAGTTCAGGGTGCCCGTGAGCTCGCTCTTCATCTGCTCGCGCGTGCAGTAGATGTGGGCGTCGTCCTGGGTCATCCCGCGCACGCGTGTGAGCCCGTGGATCACGCCGGACTTCTCGTAGCGGTACACCGCGCCGAACTCGAAGAGCCGCAGCGGCAGCTCACGGTAGGAGCGCCCGCGGGAGCGGTAGATCAGGTTGTGCATCGGGCAGTTCATGGGCTTGAGGTAGTAGTCCTGGCCCGGTTTGGTGAGCTCGCCCGTCTCGGGGTCACGCTCCTCGTCCACGTGCATGGGAGGGAACATCCCGTCCCGGTACCAGTCCAGGTGCCCCGAGACCTCGTACAGGTGGCCCTTGGTGATGTGGGGGGTGTACACGAACTCGTAGCCGGCGCGGGCGTGGCGTTCGCGGGAGTAGTCCTCCATCTCCTTGCGGATGATCCCGCCCTTGGGGTGGAACACCGGCAGGCCCGAACCGAGCTCGTCCGGGAAGGAGAACAGGTCCAGCTCCACGCCGAGCTTGCGGTGGTCGCGGCGCTCCGCCTCGGCCAGCCGGTCCCTGTAGGCCTTGAGCTCGTCCTTGCTGGGCCACGCGGTGCCGTAGATGCGCTGCAGCTGCTTGTTCCTCTGGTCCCCGCGCCAGTAGGCGGCCGCGGAGCGCAGCAGCGCGTACCCGTTGCCGATGTGCTTGGTGTCCGGCAGGTGCGGGCCGCGGCACAGGTCCCGCCACACCACGTCACCGGTCTTGCGGTCCACGTTGTCGTAGACGGTCAGCTCCCCGGCGCCCACCTCGACGGAGGCGCCCTCGGCGGACTCCTCCATGGCACCGGAGCCCGGGCCGCCCGCCAGGTCGACGAGCTCGAGCTTGTACGGCTCGTCCGCCAGTTCCGCCCGCGCCTCGTCCTCGGTGACCGTGCGACGGCGGAAGACCTGGTTCCTGTTGACGATCTTGAGCATCGACTTCTCGAGCTTCTTCAGGTCCTCGGGTGTGAACGGCTCCGCGACGTCGAAGTCGAAGTAGAAGCCGTCCGTGATGTACGGGCCGATGCCGAGCTTGGCGTCCGGGCGCAGCTCCTGAACCGCCTGCGCCATCACGTGCGCCGTGGAGTGGCGCAGGACCTCGAGCCCCTCGGGATCGCTGACGAGCACGCGCTCCACCACGTCCCCGTCACGCAGCTCGGTGGAGAGGTCCTTCAGGACGCCGTTGACGTGCGCCACCACCACGTCCCGCTGCTCGGTGTAGAGCTGGGCGGCCGTGGTTCCCGACTCCGCGGTGCGGGTCTCGCCGTCCACGGTGAGTCGAAGGTCAGGGGCGTCCGTCATGGTGGGTGTCTCCTCGTCGGTTCAGTGGGGGCCCGCCCGTACCGGGGGCGCGCAGAGCGCGGGGCGCGCCGGAGCGGCGCCTGCGACCTCCCCGATGCTACCGCCCTGCCGCGCACGCGCACGACGCCGCCCGGGCAGCTCGGCGCGTCCTGCGGGGCACGGGTGGGGGGCTCGGGCCCGGAACGCACGTGTGCCCCGGGTGGATCACCCGGGGCACACGTGTCAGTGCTCACGCGAGGTCACTCGCGCGTGGTGCTTCAGCGGCGGGGGGCCTCGCCGTCACGGCCCAGACCGTTGCGGTCCACGTCGGTCTCGACGTCGACCTGCTCCTTGCGGACGTCGGCCTCGACGCGCTGGGTCTCGCGGACTGTCTGCTTGTTCAGCCCGACCTCCTCGACGGCCACGGCTTCCTTCTCGACGACGGGGCGCTCCTCGTGCAGGGTCACGTCCACCTCTTCCTCGCCGATCCGGCCGGTGCGGGCCTCGGTGCCGTTGAGCGGGGTGCGCTCCACGGTGACCTCTTCGCGCTCGACGGGGACGTCGACGGTCTCGTGGTCGGTCACCACGTACTTGCGCAGGCGGGCGTGGCCAGCCTCGCCCTCCTGGGTGCCCACGTTGAGACGCTCCTCGTGACGGGTCACGGAGGCGTTCTCGCCGGCAGCGGCGCGGCGGTCGTGGTCAGCACCGGTGCGGTCGCGGTCGGTGAGGTCCCGATCGCGATCGGCGGCGAGACGGTCGCGGTCGGCGTCGTGGCCGTTCGCGTGACGGTCACCCGCGGCGGTGCCGGCGACACCCGCGGTGCCCGCGGCGGCGGCGTTGCGCTCGCGCTCGTTGCCGGTGTTGTGCCCACCGTCGAAGTTCATCTCGTAGTAGCGGTAGAGCTCCTCCTCCTCGGCCGGGGAGAGGTGCTGGTCCGCGTCCACCTTCGGCGCGTCCTTGATGACGTCCTTGGTGTAGGGCAGCACGACGCGGTCGCCGTCCTGGTTGGCGCCCTTGACCGGCACGAAGTTCTCCTTGGCGCCGAACAGACCGGTGTTCACGGTCAGGAAGGTCGGCTCACCGGAGTTGTCGTCCAGGAAGACCTGCTCGACCTTGCCGATCTTGTCACCGTCAGAGCCGTAGGCCGTGCTGGACAGAATTGCATTCACGTCGAACGTGGACATCGCATTAACTCCTCAGTAAGTCTCTGCTCGCGGCGCACGGGTTGCGCGCCGCAGGCCGCCGCACCTGAAAACGGGTGTGCGGTCTGGCTTCGTGACACATATTACGGGCACAACCGAGTCGCGGTATGGATTTCTCTCACGGAAAAACCGGCGCGCCGTTGCACGTGACGCATCCACATCTGTGGTGGGCCGGGGCCGTGGCGGGGCCTGCGGGCCCGGGAGCGTGTTCTGCGGCACAATGGGCAGGACCGAGCGGTGTGGCTCCCCGGCCGATGCCCGGGTGATTCACACCCGCACCGCAGCAGGACGAGGACGGAGCTCCGACGTGTGGGATGCACTGGTCGACAATCCATGGATCTTCTGGCTGATCATCATGCTGGCGCTCGCCGCCATCGAGATGCTCACCCTGGACTTCCTGTTCCTCATGATGTCGCTGGCGGCGCTGCTCACGGCGGGGATCAGCCTGGTCCTGGACAGCTTCACCGTGCAGGTGGTGCTCTTCGCGGTGGTCTCGGTGCTGCTGATCTTCCTGATCCGCCCGTGGGCCCTGCGCAGACTCAACCGCTCGACGCCCACCACCCGCTCCAATGCCGAGCGCCTGGTCGGACTGCCGTGCACGGTCCTGGAGCCCGTGACCCGGCACAGCGGTCTCGTGCGGCTGGAGGGGGACGTCTGGACGGCCCGCGCCGCCACGGAGGCGGAGCTGCCCGAGGGTTCCGAGGCGTACGTCCACCGGATCGACGGCGCCACGGCCGTGGTCTCCGACACGGTCCCCGTCCCGTCCGAAACCGCCGAAGGCCGCCGCCGGACCCGCTCCTAGGCGGCACGGGCGCCGTCGCGCCACCCGCAGCGCGGACCCGACGGCGCCCCACCGCACCCACCGAGCGGGTCACCGAGCCGCCCGGCCCCCACCGAAAGGACCCCATGTCACTCGTGATCCTCGTCTTCCTGATCGTGGTGGTGCTCGCCGCGGTCATCGCCCTGATCAAGGCGGTGCGCATCGTGCCGCAGTCCCGTGCCGGGATCGTGGAGCGGCTGGGCAAGTACCAGTCCACGCTCAACCCCGGGCTGCACTTCCTGATCCCGTTCATCGACCGGCTGCTGCCGCTGATCGACCTG
Organism: Kocuria tytonis; assembly: GCF_003226895.2. GTDB lineage: Bacteria > Actinomycetota > Actinomycetes > Actinomycetales > Micrococcaceae > Kocuria > Kocuria tytonis. The sequence continues at coordinate 239,425 of NZ_PNJG02000001.1, read as the reverse complement.
CGCGAGCAGGTGGTCCCGTTCCCGGCGCAGTCCGTGATCACCGAGGACAACCTGGTGGTGGGCATCGACACGGTGGTCTACTTCCAGGTCACCGACCCGCGGGCCGCGACCTACGAGATCACCAACTACATCCAGGCCGTGGACGAGCTCACTAGCGCCACGCTGCGCAACGTGGTGGGTGGTCTGAACCTCGAGGAGACGCTCACCTCGCGCGACAAGATCAACGCGGAGCTGCGCGGCGTCCTGGACTCCACCACCGGCCGGTGGGGCATCCGGATCTCCCGCGTGGACATCAAGGAGATCACTCCCCCGCCGTCCATCCAGGACTCCATGGAGAAGCAGATGCGCGCGGAACGGGACCGTCGCGCGGCGATCCTGACCGCCGAGGGCGAGAAGCAGTCGCAGATCCTCACCGCCGAGGGCTCGCGCCAGGCCTCGGTGCTCTCCGCCGAGGGTGACGCGAAGGCCGCGATCCTGCGCGCGGACGGCGAGGCGCAGGCCATCGCCAAGGTGTTCGACTCGATCCACCGCGCCAAGCCCACCCAGAAGCTGCTCGCGTACCAGTACATCCAGACCCTGCCCAAGGTGGCGGAGGGCAGCGCCAACAAGGTGTGGATGATCCCGGCGGAGCTCAGCACCGCACTGCGCGGCGTGGGCTCCTACCTCAACCCCGGTTCCGGTGACGGGCCCGAGGCTGACGACTGGGAGGACGAGAACGTCGCGCCTGCCGGCACCGGCAACGACGCCCCCATCGTGGAGCACGAGACCGTGACGGTCACCGAGAAAGACCTGGAGCCGGACCTGTCCCTCACGGATCCGAGCGAGTTCGACATGCCGGACTCGCCGTACACCTCTCCCATTGCGCAGGAGGCCATGGACCCGCACGTGGCGGGCACGCAGGCCTCGGACGAAACGGTGCAGGGGGCCGGGGACCAGGGTTCCACGGCCCGGCACGCGCAGCCCGGTGCCGCCCCGGAGCCCCGGGCCGGGAATGATTTGGGCTGAGGCCCCGTTACGCACACCGAACAGGACGGGTCGGCGCATCGACCGTGCGGCAGAACCCTGGTGCGCGCGCCCCGTGTGACCGTACGTCAGGAAGGATCGTCGCGTGAGTGATCGCAGCCTACGAGGGATGCGTCTGGGCTCCCAGTCCATGGAGACCGAGGCCGGCGTGGAACCCGCACCCCGGCAGCGGGTGGAGTACCGCACGGCGGACGGCGAGTCCGTGTCGGTGATGTTCGCCGCGGAGGCGGAGATCCCCCCGGTGTGGACCACCAAGACCGGTCAGGAGGCGATCCTCGTCAACGGCGAGAAGCCCGTGAACCCCAACGAGAAGCACCAGCGCTCCCACTGGGACATGCTGCTGGAGCGGCGCAGCGTCGCGGAGCTCGAGGAGACCCTGGAGCAGCGGCTGGCGTTCTACAAGGAGCAGCACGCCGTCTGAGCGGCACACGACTGTGGCCCCCGTCCTCGGACGGGGGCCACAGTCGTGTGCGTGCCGGGTCACGGCTGCGGGGTGCACCCCGGGCACCACGCTCGGGGTCGGCAGGTGCACGTCCGTGCCTCGCGCCGGGTGACGGTGGTCAGCGGCGCAGCCCCAGTTTGCGCGCGAGGGTCTCGGCGCGCGCGGTGAGACCCCACCGGGCCACGCTCGTGGCGGCCTCGATGGTGACGTCGTTGCTCATCTTGGACACGCCCTCCTCGCGCTCCACGAACGTGATGGGAACCTCCGCGATCCTGAAGCCCTGCCGCTCGGCGCGCCACGCGAGGTCGATCTGGAAGCAGTAGCCGCGGGAGCGCACCGAGCCGAGGTCCAGTGCCCGCAGGGTGGTGTCGCGGTAGGCCCGGAACCCGCCGGTGATGTCGTGGACGGAGGTGCCCAGCAGGATGCGGGAGTAGAGGTTCCCGCCACGGGAGATGAGCTGGCGCTGCAGCGGCCAGTTCTCCGTGCGTCCGCCCGGGACGTACCGCGAGCCGATGGCCATGTCCGCGCCGCGGTCGACGGCGTCCAGCAGCAGGGGCAGCTGCTCCGGCTGGTGGGAGCAGTCCGCGTCCATCTCCACGAGGACGTCGTAGCCGTGCTCGAGGCCCCAGGCGAAGCCCGCGAGGTAGGCGGGCCCCAGGCCCTCCTTCTTCGCGCGGTGCAGCACGTGGATGTGCGAGTCCTGCCGGGCGAGCCCGTCCGCGAGGTCCCCCGTGCCGTCCGGGCTGTTGTCGTCCGCGATGAGCACGTGGGCGTCCGGCACGGCCGCGCGCAGGCGTGTGATGACCGTGGGCAGGGATTCACGTTCGTTGTACGTGGGGATGATGGTGAGAACTCGCACCGGGCGTCCTTTCATGCCGCTGGCAGCCGGGCACCCGAGCCCGGACAGACCACTGGGCAGGCCCATCCGCCTTCGGACCAGAGTCGGCGCGGGGCCGCGCTCTGTTTTCTAAGGACGGATGGACCCACCCGGCAGTAAGAACTCAGTCTAACCTCAGGGGACCCCAGGTCCAAGATGGAACGGGTGGCTCAGGGGCGGGGTTCCGTCCCGGCCACGAGCCGCCCCGCGACCACGGTGGCCTCGCAGCGCGGCAGCCGGGCGTCGTCGAGGGCCGGCAGCACGGGGGTTCGCGCCCTGGGATCAGTGCTCCAGGACGCGCCCGTACCCTGGGCCTGCTGCACCATCACCGATTCCGCGTCCCACACGGTGAGAGTGGCCTCCGCTCCCGGGACGAGCTGGCCCGCGAGCGGTTGCGCTCCGGGCCGGGCCCGCCACGCCCCCCGTGTGAGGCCCAGGAACGCCGCGCGCGCCGAGGTGCGCAGCCGCTCGTGGGGCGCCTCCAGCGCGGCCTTGACCGCGGCCCACGGCTCGGGGTCCTCCGTCATGAGCGTCACGGGCACCCCCGCGCGGGAGAGGTCCCGCAACGGTGCCCGCCCCGGGATGCAGGACGCCGTCAGGGACAGCGCCGCCATGCGTCGGCACTGCTCCTCGCTCGCGCCCCCCACACCCACGATGCGGTGGTTCCGGGCACGGAAGGCCCGCTCCCCCACGTGCTCCTGCGCCGCCTCGGCCGCCTCCAGCAGGGCGTCGAGCCGGTCGTCGCCCGACGACGCAGCCGCACCCGCTCCGTCGGGCATCGCACCGTGGGGGTCCCCCTCCGTCAGGGGCAGCACGAGCACCGCCTGCAGTGCGGCGCGTGTGCAGGCCACGAGGTGCTCCCGAGCGGACTCCCGCAGGGCGGGGAGCGCCGGCAAGGTCCCGGCGTCGAGACCGAGCGCGGGCGAGGGCAGGTCCGACGCGTCCAGCTCCTGCTCCTGCGTGGCGGCCCGGATCAGGACGGGCAGCGCGTGGGCGCCGTCCGCGAGCACGCGTTCGGTGGCCGCGGCCAGTGCCTCGGGATCGGATCCCAGCAGCTCCACCGCGCCGTACCCCTGGGACGTGCGGGGTGGAGCGGGTGCCGCATCCGCGTCGTCACCGGGTCCGGCCGCGTCCGCGTCCACCGGCAGGCGGTCCGGCACCCGGTGGTGGGCGACGAACGCGGGGGTGACCACGGCTGCCCGCAGGTCACCGGGGGTGACGCCGGGGCCCGCCATGGCCCGGGCGGCGTCGTCCGAGCCGAGCCACGCCACGGTGGCACCCGCCAGCAGGACGGCCGTGGCGAACGGGTCCGCCGGTGAGTACACCGATCCGTTGACCCACACGCGGGTTCCGGGTTCCTGAGACTGCATGTGCTTCCTTCCGCTGCGCCGCGCAGCCGACCCGCCCGGCGCCGTTCTACTGTTCGAAGACGCTGTACTCGACCACGCCGCGGCGCACCGACTCGATGGCCTCGTGGGCGGTGTCGCGCAGTGCGGGGTCCAGTCCCGCCACGGCGCGCAGCTGGTCCAGGACGTCGATGGTCTGCTTGGCCCAGCGCACGAAGTCGCCGGCGGCGAGGTCCGTGCCCGTGAGCGTGCGGGTGAGCGTGGCACCGCGGGCCCAGCGGTACATGGCCTCCGCGAGACCGAGCTCGGGTGCCGCCGTGAGGGGCAGGCGGTGCTCGGCCTCCTGGGCGGAGAGCACGGACCAGTTGTCCACGAGGGTCTGCACGGCCGCCTCCATGGCGGCGGTGGGCAGCTTGGGACGGGCGCCCTGGTCCTCGCGGCGCGGCTGGTACACCAGGGCCGTCATCACGCCGGCGAGTCCGGGGGCGTCCAGTCCGTCGAGGAAGCCGTCCCGCAGGCTCAGGGCCAGCAGCAGGTCCCGTTCGCCGTACAGCCGCCGCAGCTGCTCGCCGGCCGCCGTGGGGTGCAGCCGGCCGGACTCGTCCCGGTGCAGGTAGTGGAAGTGCGCGAGCACCGCGCACACGCGGTCGAAGGTCGCGGCGATGCTGCCGGTGCGCCCGGCGATCTGCTTGCGCAGCCCCTGGGTGTCCTTCTCCAGCTTCCACGCCCGCTCCGCCCACCGGGCGTGGTTCTCGCGGTCGGAGCAGCCGTGGCACGGGTGGGAGCGCAGCCGACGGCGCAGCTCCTCGATCCGGTGGTCCCGGGCGGAGGTGCCGCGGTCGAAGCGGATGGCGTGGCCGCCCGAACCGGAGCGCGCCGGGCGGTGCTCGCGCAGCGCCGCGCGCACGGTGGACGCGAGGTCCTTGCGCTCCTGGGGGGCCTTGCCCGAGAAGTTCTTGGGGATCCGGATGCGGGACTCCGGTGCCAGGGGTCCGTCGAGGTCGTTCACGCCCACCCGGCGCAGCTTGCCGTCCACCGTGAGGATGTGCGGACGGGGGTCGAACGGGTGGGCGTCCGCGCGCAGCACCACGGCCCACCCGGCGTTGCGGCCCTGGGGGATGTCGATCACGTCCCCGGGCAGCAGGTCCTGCAGGGACACGGCGGCGTCGCTGCGCTGGCGTGCCGTGCGGGATTTGCTGGCGGACTTCTCCTCCGCGGCGAGCTCGCGGCGCAGCGCGGCGTACTCGGTGAAGTCCCCCAGGTGGCACGTCATGGCCTCGCGGTAGGCCTCCAGGGTCTTCTCCTGGGAGCGCACGCGCTTGGCGATCCCCACCACCGAGCGGTCCGCCTGGAACTGGGCGAAGGAGGTCTCCAGGATGGACCGCGAGCGCTTCGCGCCGTAGCGGGCGATCAGGTTGGTGGACATGTTGTACGTGGGACGGAAGCTGGAGTTCAGCGGGTACGTGCGGGTGGACGCGAGCCCGGCCACGGCCTGCGGGTTCATGCCGTCCCGCCACAGCACCACCGCGTGGCCCTCCACGTCGATCCCACGCCGGCCCGCGCGCCCGGTGAGCTGGGTGTACTCCCCCGGGGTGATGTCCACGCGGGCCTCCCCGTTGAACTTGTCCAGGCGTTCGAGCACCACGGACCGGGCCGGCATGTTGATCCCCAGCGCCAGCGTCTCGGTGGCGAACACGGCCTTGATGAGGCCCTCCGAGAACAGCTGCTCCACCACCTCCTTGAACACCGGCAGCATGCCCGCGTGGTGGGCGGAGACACCGCGGACCAGCCCGTGGTACCAGTCCTCGTAGTTCAGCGCCGCGAGGTCCGCGGTGGACATGTGGGCCGTTGCCTCGGCGGCGAACGCCTTGATGGTGCGCTGCTCCTGCGGGGTGGTGAGCCACAGGTCCGCCGCGACGCACTGGCCCACGGCGGCGTCGCACCCGGCGCGCGAGAAGATGAAGGTGATGGCGGGCAGCAGCGCCTCGGCGTCGAGCCTGCGCAGCAGGTGGGGGCGCGAGATCCGGTCCTGGCGCCCGGTGCGCGGCTCCTGCTGGTGGCCGCCGCGGCGTCGGTTGCGGTGTCCCGGGCCGCGTCCGCCCGCGCGTCCGCCGCGGGGGTGCTGGGAGCGGAAGAGCCGCAGCAGCTCGGGGTTGACCTCGGGCTCGTCCCGGTGCTTGTCGGAGTGCCGCTGCGCGGCCTCCTCCACGGTGGTGTCGTCGAGGAACAGGTCCAGCAGCTGCGGTCCCACCTGGACGTGCTGCCACAGTGGGACGGGGCGGTGCTCGGAGACCACCACGTCCGTGCTGCCGCGGACGTCGTCCAGCCACGCGCCGAACTCCTCGGCGTTGGAGACCGTGGCGGACAGGGACGCCAGCTGGACGTGCTCCGGGAGGTGGATGATGACCTCCTCCCACACCGCGCCGCGGAACCGGTCCGCGAGGTAGTGCACCTCGTCCATGACCACGTACCCCAGGTTGTTCAGGGTGGACGAGCCGCCGTACAGCATGTTGCGCAGCACCTCGGTGGTCATCACCACCACGTCCGCCTCGGAGTTCACGGAGGTGTCCCCGGTGAGCAGCCCCACGCGCCCGGAGCCCCAGCGGCGGGAGAACTCGTGGAACTTCTGGTTGCTCAGGGCCTTGATGGGGGTGGTGTAGAACGCCTTCTTGCCCTGCTGCAGGGCCAGGTGGATGGCGAACTCCCCCACCACGGTCTTGCCCGCTCCCGTGGGGGCCGCCACCAGGACGCCGCGCCCCTCCTCGAGCGCCCGGCACCCCTGGGTCTGGAAAGGGTCGAGCTCGAAGTCCAGGGTGTGTTCGAAGGCCGAGAGTTCGGTGCCCGCGTGGGCCGCGCGGGCCTTCGCGGCCATGTACCGATCGGCGGGGGAAGACATGCTCCCAGCGTACGCGGTGGCCCCGACACCCGGTGACCGCCGGTGCGCTCAGTCCCCGGCCGCCGAGCTGCCCATGGAGCGCAGCTGCTCGGCCGAGGTCCCCCGGTCCGCACTCGCGCCGGTGGCCGCGGCCTGCTTGGCCTGCTTCCTGGCACGGCGCCGGTCCAGGTACAGGCACAGTCCCACGGCGACGAAGAAGAGCACGAGCAGCGGGATGGCCAGGTACAGCATGGTCACGGGGTCCGGGCCCGGAGCGGCCATGGCGGCCACCACCAGGACGACGACCACCACGACGCGCCAGGACTTCAGCACGGTGCGCCCGGAGAGCAGCCCCGTCATGTTGAGCCCCACGAGCAGCACGGGAACCACGCACGAGATGCCGAACGTGAGGATGAGCTGCAGGAAGAAGCGCAGGTAGGTCCCGGCCTCCACGAAGTTCGCGCCGCCCTCCGGGGTGAAGGCCGTGAGGGCGTACACCGCCGCGGGCAGGGCCGTGACCGCCATGGCGCAGCCGCCCAGGAACAGGGGGATGGACGCGGCCAGGAAGCCGATGGCGTAGCGCCGCTCGTTCCTGTGCAGCGCCGGGGTGATGAACGCCCACAGCTGGTACAGCCACACGGGTGAGGCGAAGATCAGCCCGAGCACCACGGCCACCTCCACCATGGTGTTGAAGGACCCGCCCACGGACGAGTAGTTGATGGTCGCGGTGCGCCCGGATTCGGCGAGGCGCTGCAGCGGCTCGGTGATGTACTGCATGAACGGCTCGTAGGCCATGAAACCCAGCACCGCTCCGAGCACCGTGGCCACGGCGGACTTGATCAGCCGGTTGCGCAGCTCCCGCAGGTGCTCCCTGAGGGCCATCTGCGCCTGCGGGTTGTGCCGCCGCGCGGTCGCCTTCTTCCGCGCCCGACGCTGCTGGCGGGCGGACGCGCCCGCGGTCCCGGAGTCCGTGGTGGGCATGGTTCCCTGACCTCTCTGACGGGTCGGGTGCCCGCACGACGAGGGGCCGGACCGAACGGCCCGGCCCCGTCACGCCGTGCGGGCACCGCTGAACGAACGACGATCAGGCGGTGGGGCGCTGGTTCTGGTCCACCGCGGGCGCCTGGGCGGGGGCTCCGGGGGCGGGGTCCTGCACCACGGTGGGCTGCGCGGCGGGAGCCGACTGGGCCGTCGTGGTGGGCGGAACCGGTGCGGGCTGAGCGGCGGCGGTCTGCGTGGGCTGCGGGGCAGCCGGCTGGGCGGCGGTGCCGCCGACGGTCTGGCCGTGGGCCACGGGCTGCCCGTTCACCGTGACGTTCGGCTCGTCGTCCTTCTTCATCTCCTTGACCTCGGACTTGAAGATGCGCATGGACTGGCCCAGGCTGCGCGCCATGCCGGGGAGCTTCGGAGCACCGAAGAGGAGCAGGATGACCACGAGGATGAGGATGAGGGTCACGGGGCTGTCAGCCAGACGACCGAACATGGCGGAGTCCTTTCTGTTCGGCTCGGACGAGGTCCCGGTAGCGCTGCGGCAGTCCCCGGTCCTCCTTGCGCTGCATCCGTCGGATGAGCCGAGCCGTCTGTCGTTGGTCCCGGCCGCTGCGGTAGGCGGCGCGGGTGTCGTTCACCGGGGTGAACATGGCGGGTGGTGCGGGTGTGCGCAGAGGTGCGGGCTGCCCCTCGATCGCGGCGTTCCAGCGCTCCGAGAAGTCGGTGGCCGTGCGTTCGAGATCGTCGAGGGCCGGGAGGACCTGCCGCCTCAGCACCCGGTAGAGGAGCACCCCGAGGAATGCGGCACTGGCCAGGACCACCACGGTCCACAGCACGACCCACATCCACCAGAGCATGCCACCCAGTATAGGCGTCCCGGTGCTAGGAGCGCCCGGGGCCCTGACCCCGACCGCTGCTGTTCAGCCACTGTTCAACCGCGGCCACGGCCTCCGGCGGCGAGACGACCCCCACGTGCCCCGCGTGGCGTGTGACCAGGGAGGACAGGGCGTCGAGGGTCGGGAAGTCCACCTCCGCGGCCACGAACTCGGGCAGCGGTCGGGGGCCGCGCGCGCTCCGGGAGCGGGCGGCGTCGCCCGGCTGGGAGTTCACCGCGAGATCCCCGCCACCGGAGTGGTCCGCACCGGCGGGCGCGGGCACCGCGACCGCCACGAACCGCTTGGCGTGGTAGTGCTCCACGATCCACCGCCCGCGGCGGTCCGTGACCACCACGGCCTGCACAGGTCGGCGCTTGGCCGGCTGGATGCTGGAGCGGACCTCGGACTCCATGCGCGGGTGCACCTCGGCCTCGCCGGCGTCCTCGCACCCCACGATCCGGTCCGCGCGGAAGGTGCGCGGCGCATCGGCCTGCAGGCACCAGCCGCGCACGTACTGGTGGCCGTCCGAGAAGATCATCCGCACGGGGTCCACGAGCCGCTCCGTGACCTCGTCCCGGGAGGCCACGAGGTAGCGCAGCCGCACGCGCCGCCCGGCGGCGATGGCGCCGCGCAGCTGCGCGACGAGCGCGGTGTCCCGGGGCTCCGCGGCGGCGTCGCCCTCCGGTGCGGCCAGGGCGTCCGCGAGCGGCAGCGCGTCTGCGGCCGTGGCGACCTTGCGCATCGCGGAGCGCACCACGCGGCTGTCACCGCCGGGCACGGCCTGCAGCGTCTGCAGGCCCATGAGCAGGGCGGACGCCTCCGGCACCGTGAGGCGCACGGGCTCGGAGAGCTCCTGCGCGTTGCCCAGGTAGATGTGGCCGTCGTCCCACGAGGCGTCGATGAGCTGGTCCGGCAGGTGCCCCGGGCGTCCGCACACGAACAGCGTCTGCAGGTCGCTGACCAGCTCCGCGTCCGTGATCCCGAAGTGCCGGGCGGTCTCCTCCAGCTCCGCGCCCTGGTGCGCGTAGACGTGGCGCACGATGTGCAGCAGCCGCGCGAGGTGGTGCTCGGTGCTGGCCTTGGCCGCGCCCTGGCGGCGCTGCTTGCCCCACTGCACCCGCACCCCGGCCATCCGGGCCTGGAACGCGCGGGCGTCCTCGAGCCGGCGCGTCACGGCCTCGGCCACCGCGGCCTGGGTCTGCGGGGCCACCGCGGAGCCCGTTCCGCCCACCGCCACGGGGTCCCGCGGCACCCAGGCGTCCGGGCCCGCGGCGCACACCTGCTCGGCGGCGGACTCGGTGTCGTGCACCGCGAGCTCCACGGCGTCGAAGCCGGCCGGCGCCCGCCACGAGGACGACGCCGCCGGGGCCGCGATCCGGCGCAGCAGCTGTCCCGCGCCCTGCCGGACGAGGACGAGCACGCGGACCTGCGGCGGCTGGCGCACCATGCGGGCGAGCTGCCCGCCCATGGAGAAGTCCCGGGGCGGTTCGAAGGTCTCCCGCGTGACCGCCACCTCGGAGATGATCCGGGACAGCCGGAACGTGCGCTGCGCACCACGGTCCGTGTCCCACCCGGCGAGGTACCACGCGCCGTAGCGCGAGCCCACGCCCCAGGGCTGCACCGTGCGCTGCGTGTAGGCGCCCGTGCGGTCCACGTAGTCGAAACGCACGGTGCGGTGCGCGAGCACGGCCGAGAGCAGCGGCTCGAACGCGGGGTCCGCCACCGCCACGGTGGGCTGCACGTCCCGGCCCGGTGTCGCCTCCGCGCTCAGGGCTGGTTCCAGCTTGTCCAGCGCGCGGCGCGCGAGCCGGTCCTGGGCGGCGTCGTTCCACGCGCCCGCCGCGACGGCCAGCACCGCGGACTCCTCCGCGCTGAAGCGCACCTCGGGCAGCCGGTAGGAGCCCCGGGGCACCCGGTAGCGGGGGGTGAGCTGTGCGTCCGAGGCCCAGGGGTCGTCGTCGGGGATCTCCTCCACGGGGTACCCCAGGGAGCGCAGGTGCGCCTTGTCGCGCTCGAACATCCGCTCGAAGGCGTCCTGGTTCCCGGCACGGTCGTACCCGGGCACGATGGCGCGCAGCTGCTCACGCGTGTACCCGGACTCACGGTCCAGCAGCGCGATCAGCAGATTCAGCAGGCGTTCGGCCGAGGCCGTGGTGGAACGGCGGGCCGACTCGACGGAGCGGGGCGGCATTCAGCGGACGTCGAGCAGGTCCACCACGAAGATCAGGGCCTCGTCCGGGCCGATCTGGGCTCCGGCGCCGCGCTTGCCGTACGCCATCTCGGAGGGGATCTCCAGCCGACGGCGCCCGCCCACCTTCATGCCCAGCAGACCCTGGTCCCAGCCCTGGATGACCTGGCCGACACCCACGGTGAAGTCCAGCGGCTCACCGCGGTTCCACGACGCGTCGAACTCCTCGCCGCCCGAGTACGTGACCCCCACGTAGTGGCAGGACACGGTGCTGCCCGGGGTCGCTTCCTTGCCGCTGCCCCGGATCAGGTCCGTGCTCCGCAGCTCGGTGGGCACGGGGTCCTGGGGGAAGTCGATCTCCGGCTTGGAGCGGTCAAGCTTGCGCTGTCCGAATGACACGGGCTCTACCTTTCGTCGTGGGCCCCGGGGCGGGGCCGTGCCGAGGGCCTAGTGTAGCGGCCCTCACTTGCCCGGTGCGGACTCCCGCGGCTGGGACGAGGCGCCGCCCGATCCCTGGGGCGCGGCGGAGGACGACGGCGCCGCGCCCGGGGCCTTCTCGGCGGCCGCGGGAGTGTCCGTGCGGCCCAGGACGTCCACCACGAACACGAGCGGACCCGCGGGGTACTGCGCGTCCTTGCCGAGTTCCTTGGCGGTGCCGTACGCCTTGTCCGTGGGCACCACGATCTCCACGCGGGACCCGACCTTCTTGCCGGCCAGCCCCTCCTTCCACCCCGCGATCACGTGGTCGAGGGGGAAGGCCACGGGGGTGCCCTTCTGGTAGGACGAGTCGAAGACCTTGCCGTCCGCCCAGCGCACGCCCACGTAGTTGGCCACCACGGTGTCCGAGGACTTCACGGTCTCGCCGTCACCCTCGATGAGCACGTCCGTGGCGAGCTTCTTGGGCTCGGCGCCGGAGGGCTTGGCGATCGTGGGGGTGCCCTTGTCGTCCTGCTTCACACCCGGCATGCCCTTGGCGGGGGTCTTCATCTCCCCCTTGAGCGGGGCCATGATCCTCTTGGTGACCTGGTAGACCTCCACCGAGGTGGAGTCGTCCTTCTCGTCACCGGCCTTGCCGCTGGTCTCGGGGGAGCTGTAGGCGATGATCTCCCCCTCCTTGGCGTCGGTCAGGGCGTCGTACATCTGCGGCAGCTGGTCCTTGAGCTGGTCGTTGACCGTGAGCACCTGACCCGCGCCCTTGCTGTAGGTGTCCCCCAGGGGGGAGGCGTCCGAGCCCTTGTACAGGGCCGCCTGGAGCATGACGTTGTCCCCGGGGTCGATGTCCGGGCCGGCTCCCTCCTTGAGCACCTTGGTCTTCGCCTCGTCCACCTTCAGCGGTGTCTCGAAGGAGACCGACGGGGCCTTGCCGTCGGACGGCTCGCCGGACAGTTCCACGGAGTCCCACCCGGAAGCACCGCATCCGGTGAGCAGCAGGGACAGGGCGGCGGCGGTGGCGCCGACGGGGATGATCTTGCGCACGAGGGTGTGACCTTTCAACGGGGGTGTGGCTCGGGTCCAATGTAGAGGACGCCCGTGGACCGCGGCTGGAAGAGCACCCGGAGCCCACGGCGCCCGGGTCCGTGGGCGGGGCTCAGACGTCCCCCCGGGTGATGTCCCGGATCACGTCCTCGACGTCCTGCTGGGTGGTGGCGAACGGGTCCTTGCACATGATGGTGCGCTGCTGGTGCTCCCCGTTGAGCTTCAGGTGCACCCAGTCCACGGTGTGGTTCACCCCGGCGTCGTGGGCGGCGGCCACGAAGCGCCCGCGCAGGCTCGCGCGGGTCCCCGGTGCCTCGACCAGGGCCCGGGAGACATCCTCCGGGCTCACGAACGACTCCACCGCCCCGCGGCGCTCAAGCATGTGGAACAGCCCGTGGGTCGCGGAGGTGTCGTGGTAGGCGAGGTCCAGCTGCACCATGCGCGGGTGGGAGTAGTCCATGTCGTGGGAGGCCGCGTACGAGTCCAGCAGCTTCTTCTTGATGGCCCAGTCCAGCTCGCGGTCCACGAGCGAGGCATCCTGCTCCGCCACCGCGCGCAGTCCGCGCTCCCACAGGTCCAGCACGCGGTCCACACGGTCGTGGTGGGCGCCGTGCCGGGCCACGAAGCGCGTGACGGCGTCGAGGTACTCGTGCTGCAGCTCCAGGGCGGAGCGCCGCTCGCCGTTCGCCAGCTCCAGTGCGGCCGTGCCCGTGAGGTCGTGGGAGACCACGCGCAGCGCGGTGGCCGGGTCCGCCAGGGTGCGGTCCGGGAGGATCTGACCGGCCTCGATCATGCGCAGCAGCAGGTCCGTGGTGCCGATCTTCAGGGCCGTGGTGGTCTGGGACATGGACGAGTCCCCGGTGATCACGTGCAGCCGACGGTAGTGCTGGGCGTCCGCGTGCGGTTCGTCCCGGGTGTTGATCATGGGTCGCGAGCGCGTGGTGGCGGAGGACGAGCCCTCCCAGATGTGGTCCGCGCGCTGCGAGAACGAGTAGCTGGGTGAGCCGTCGCCGGGGGTCAGGGCACCGAAGGGCGGCTGGCCCGTGGGGTGCACCCGCCCGGCACCCACGAGGATCTGGCGGGTCACCAGGAACGGCAGCAGGTGCTGGACCAGGCGCGCGAACTCGGTGCGCCGGGAGATCATGTAGTTCTCGTGCGAGCCGAAGGAGTTCCCGGCAGAGTCCACGTTGTTCTTGAACAGGTGCACGGTCCCGCCCACGCCCTCCTCGTCCAGGGTGCGCTGGAGCTGGGCGCGCAGGTCGTCCACGATCCGCTCCCCCGCCGCGTCCTGGGCCACGACGTCGTGCAGCGTGGCCGCCTCCGCCGTGGCGTACTCGGGGTGGGAGCCCACGTCCAGGTAGAGCCGCCCGCCGTTGGGGAGGAACACGTTGGAGGCCCGCCCCCACGCGAGCACCGGGGCGAACAGGCGCCGCGCGGCGTCGTCGGCGCTCAGGGCGCGACCCTGCGGGGCGCTGTGGGTCAGCCCGAACTCGGTCTCGATGCCGTAGATCCTGCGGTCCACGGCGTCACTGCCCGCCCTTCTGGACGAAGCCCTTCACGAAGGCCTCGGCATTGGTCTCCAGGACGCCGTCGATCTCGGCGAGGAGGTCGTCCGTGCCCTGCGTGTCGTGCCGGGCCTGGGCGGCGCCCGAGGTGGGCGGGGTGGCCGGGTCCGGGGCGTCCGTCTCCTCCTCGCGGCGGGATCCGGTGCCGAAGATGCGTTCCTGTGCCATGTTCTGCTCCTGGTGTCGTGCTGGTGGGTGCTGCGCGGGTGCCGGGTGCTAGGCCCGCGGCGGTGCGATGCCGCTGCCGGTGACGAGTTCCGGTCTGTCCCGCGCCACGCGGCGTGCCCATTCCTGGACGTCCGGGGCGGTGAACCACCCCTCGCACACCTCGCGCGTGAGGTCTCCCGGCTCGGGCATGGCGATCCGGGCTCCCCGGCGGACACCCGGGAACGTGACGTTCACGGTGTCCCAGCCCACGCCGGCCATGTCCTGCGGGTAGGTGGCCACCGCGGTGCCCCGGAAGTAGGCGCGGGTGTCCTCGGGCGGGTGGTCCGCGGCGGCCGTGACCCGTTCCGCGGCCACGAGCGTGCGGATCCGACCGGACGCCGCCAGCCGGTGGTACAGGCCCCTGCCCGGGCGCACGTCCGCGTACTGCAGGTCGATCGCCACGAGCCGGGGGTCGTCCCAGTCCATGGCGTCACGCTGCCGGTAGGCGCGCAGCAGGGCGTACTTCGCGGCCCAGTCCAGGCGGTCCGCCAGGCGGGTGGGATCCGCCGCAAGGTCGGTGAGCACCTCGTCCCACAGCTCGAGGACCTGCGCGGTGTCCGCGTCCAGCCCCTCGGGGGCGAGCTCGGTCTCCAGGGCCAGGACGGCGTCGTAGTAGGCGCGCTGCAGCTCCACCGCGGTCAGGCGGCGGCCGTCCCGCAGCGGCACCTCGACGGTGACCGTGGGGTCGTGGCTGACGGCCCGCAGTGCGGCCACGGGATCCGTGAGCTCGAGCTCCGGGACGCGGTCGTGCTCCACGAGGTTCAGCACCAGGGACGTGGTGCCGAACTTCAGCAGCGTGGCCACGTGGGAGAGGTTCGCGTCCCCGATGATCACGTGCAGCCGCCGGTAGCGGGTGCCGTCCGCGTGGGGTTCGTCCCGGGTGTTGACCATGGGGCGGTGGATGGTGGTCTCCAGCCCCACCGTGCGCTCGAAGAAGTCCGCGCGCTGGCTCAGCTGGAACCCCGGGGTGGCGCCGTCCGCCCCGAGACCCACACGGCCCGCGCCGCACATCACCTGCCGGGACGCGAAGAACGGCAGCAGCGCGGCGGTGATGCGCTCGAAGGGCGCCTCACGGGCCACGGTGTAGTTCTCGTGGGCGCCGTAGGAGACGGACTTGTTGTCCGTGTTGTTCTTGTAGAGGTTCACCGGCGCCGCCTGCGGGGAGAGCTCCGCGAGCAGCTCCACCGCCCGGTGGGCCACCACGTCCCCCGCGGCGTCCCAGGTCAGCGCGTCCAGCGGGGTGGTGACCTCCGGCGACGAGTACTCCGGGTGGGAGTGGTCCACGTACACGCGCGCACCGTTGGGGATCACGGTGTTCATGACCACCCGCCGCCAGTCCACGTCCTCGGGGTGCATCCCGGACTCTCTGATGGCCTCCGCGGCGATCTGCTCGGAGGTCAGCACGGGCGCCTCGTCCGTGAGCTGGGAGGGGTGCGCGTCCTCCCGGGCCACGGTGAACCCCCGGGCGTCGCTGAGCGGGGCCTCGGAGCCGTAGTCCCAGCCGGTGCCCAGGGGCGGCCCGACGACGTCGTCCGCTCCCGCCGAGCCGGCGGCGGCCGGAGCCGTGCGCCGGCGCGCGACCCACGCGGCGTAGCCGGTGACCACCCGTGCGGAGAGCACCGTGGCGTTCGCGCCGGGTTCGCCCTGCGCCAGGACCCCGAACTCGGTCTCGCTGCCCATGATCCGGCGCACCGTCATGCCGCACCCCCCGTGTCCGCCGCCCCGCCCCGCGGTGCGGGCGGGTGCGGCACCATCCGGACGTTCTCGATCGTGTCCGCGCGGCGGCCGGTGAGCCGGGCCCAGTCCTCGGAGTCCGCAGTGTTGGGGAGGTCCTGCTGCTCGTGGAACTCCGCGTCCACGGCCGCTACGAGGTGCTCGGCGGTGATCCCGCGCCGGCCCGTGGTGAGCAGCGTCTTGATGGCCTGCTTCTTGGCCCGGTCCACCACGTTGCGGATCACCGCGCCCGAGGCGTAGTCCGCGAAGTACAGCGTCTCGTGCGTCCCGTCCCGGTAGGTGATGGTGAGGAACTCGGTGTCCGGTTCGCGCGCGTACATGCGCTCCACGGCCGCGGCCACGAGTGCCGCGGCGGCGGCCGCGCGGGACCCGGCCCGGGCGACGTCGTCCGCGCGCAGCGGCAGGTCCTCGGTGACGTAGAGCGAGAAGATCTCGCGGGCACCCTCGCGGTCCGGGCGGTCGATGCGGATCTTCACGTCCAGGCGCCCGGGGCGCAGCACGGCGGGGTCGATCATGTCCTCGCGGTTGGTGGCACCCACCACCATGACGTTGTCCAGCTCCTCCACGCCGTCGATCTCGGTGAGCAGCTGCGGGACGATCGTGGTCTCCACGTCCGAGGAGAGCCCCGAGCCGCGCACGCGGAACAGCGAGTCCATCTCGTCGAAGAACACCACCACGGGCACCCCGCGAGCCGCCTGCTCGCGGGCGTTGGCGAAGATCGAGCGGATCTGGCGCTCCGTCTCCCCCACGTACTTGTCCAGCAGCTCGGGGCCCTTGATGTTCAGGAAGTACCCCTCGGGCCGGGAGCGCCCGGCCTTCGCGGCGCTGCGCTCGGCCAGCGAGCGCGCCACGGCCTTCGCGATCAGCGTCTTGCCGTTGCCCGGGGGCCCGTACAGCAGGATGCCCTTGGGCGGGCGCAGCCCGTGCTCCCGGAAGATCTCCGGGTGCACGTGGGGCAGCTCCACGGCGTCGCGGATCGCCTCGATCTGGGGGCCGAGCCCGCCGATGTCCGTGTAGCTGACGTCCGGGACCTCCTCCAGGACCAGCTGCTCCACGTCCGTGCGGGCCACGGGTTCCAGGGCGAAGCCCGTGCGGTGGTCCACGGTGAGCGCGTCACCGGGCTTGGGGCGCTCCCGGCGCAGCTTCCCGGAGAGCAGCAGCACGCGCTCCTCGTCCGAGCGCCCCACGGTGAGCACGCGGTCGTGGTCGACCACCTCCTTGACGGTGGCCACCTCCCCGGTGCGCTCGTAGTCGAGCAGCGCGATCACCACGTAGTTCTCGTTGAGCAGCACACCCAGCCCCGGTTCGCACGCCCCGAAGGAGACGAGTGGGCTCACGGCCACGCGCATCCGCCGCCCCGCCGCGAGGACGTCCACTGTGGGTCCCGTGACCACCGGCCCGGTGCCGGTGTCCTCCCCGGCCGGCTGCCGACCGTGGTTGACCTGCAGGATCGTCGCGAACGTGGCGGGCGGCTCCGCCTCCGCCGCCAGCGTCCTCTTGAGGGTCACGATCTCCTGGCGGGAGGCGTTGAGCAGCCGCACGAGCTTCTCGTTCTGGGAACCCAGGGCGGCGGCCTGCCGGTCCAGGTTCCGCTTCTGGTCCCGCAGGATGTTGAGCTGGCGCTGGGTCGTGTCCGCTGCGGGCGGCGTGGGACGCCGCGCGGCGTCGTCGTGGGACTCAGTCATCGAGACCCCGTTCCGCACCCGAAGTGTGCCGCTCGTCGCCCGCCTCGGTGTCCCGTGCCGGGGGCGTGGACCGTGCCGCATCCGGTGCGTCCACGGGGGCGGCGGCGGCACCGGAGGCGGTCCCGCGCCCGGCGGCGATCTGCTGGTCCGCGCGTGCGGCGTGCTGCGCCAACGACGCCGCGTCCCGCCCGGTGCGGCGCAGCTTGCGGTCCGAGACGATGCGCTCGCCGAGGGCCACGGGCGTCCACGCCTGCAGGTCGTCCTCGGTGTACTCGCTCTTGGAGGCGCGGCGCTTGGGGGCGAGCCGCGGTGAGCCGTCCGCGAGCCGGCGGGACTGGATGAGGAAGCCGGTGTGCGCCACCATGCGGTGGTCCGGGCGCACCGCGAGACCCTCCACGTGCCAGCCGCGCACCATGGTCTCGGACGCCTCGGGCTCCGTGAAGCGACCGTCCGCGCGCATGGCCTCGGCCACGCGGGACAGCTGCGGCACCGTGGCCACGTAGCAGATCACCACACCGCCCGGCGCGAGGGCCGTGGCCACCGCGTCCAGGCACTCCCACGGGGCGAGCATGTCCAGGACCACGCGGTCCACGGACCCCGGCTCCTCGGTGGCACCGAGCTCCTCCGCGAGGTCCCCGAGGCTCAGCTCCCACGCGGGGTGCGGGCCGCCGAACATCGTCTCGATGTTGCCCCGGGCGATCTCCGCGAACTCCTCGCGGCGCTCGAACGAGTGCACGTGGCCCTCGTCCCCCACCGCGCGCAGCAGGGAGATGCTCAGCGCCCCGGAGCCCACACCGGCCTCCACCACGCTGGCGCCGGGGAAGACGTCCGCCATGGTCACGATCTGGCCCGCGTCCTTGGGGTAGATCACCGCCGCACCGCGGGGCATGGACAGCACGAAGTCCTTGAGCAGGGGCCGCAGCGCCTGGTACTGGTTCCCGGCGGTGTTGCGCACCACGGTGCCCTCCGGCTGCCCGATCAGCTGCTCGTGGGACAGCACACCGCGGTGGGTGTGGTGCTCCCCGCCGTCCACCAGGGTGATGGTGGACATCTTCCCGCTCTCGTCCGTGAGCTGCACGCGCTCGCCGGAGCGGAACGGACCGCGCCGGTTCGCCGCTCCGCGCACCGTGTCACCGGTGCGGATCGGGTGGGATTCTCGGGGCTGCTGCTCGGTCATCTGCTCGCTTTCACGCCTGCTGGACACTGGTGCCGTTCGGATGCGCGGACGTGGTCCGCGGGTGCGGTCCGGTCCGTGGGCCATTCTCCCACCGTAGCCCGACGCCGCCCGCCACCTCCATCGCCGACCCCCGGCTCCGGGCCCGGTGCCGCGCTCAGCCGCGCAGGGCGTAGCGCGCGACGTCCTCGTGGTGCACCACCCCGGTGACGTACCCGGCGCCGTCCACCACCCACAGCCACGGGAGGTGCTCGGACTCCATGAGCCGCACCATGTCCCCGCCGCGGGTGTCCGGGGCCACGCGCGCGCGGTCCGGGGACCACACGGCCACCTGCCCCACGGGCACACCGGACCGCTCCTCCGGTGCCACCTCGGCGGCACGCTCCGGGCTCAGGACGCCCAGCAGGCCCCGCGCGGGGTCCCGCACCACCACGTCCGGGGTCCAGCCGCGGTGGTCGTCCGCCGTGGCCGCGGTGACGGTCGCGTCCACGAGCGCGAGCGGCGTCGTGGGCGAGAACTCCATGGCGGGACGCGCGATGCCGTCCGCGCGCACGGCGTCCAGCACACCCATGAGGCGCGACTGGCGCAGGGCCTGCCCCGCGCCCAGGAAGATGAACCCCGCCACGAGCAGCGTCACGGCGAGCACCACGGGCTCCCGCCACTGCCCGAGCCACACGGCGCCCAGGACGGTGAGCGCGGCGATGACCCGGCCGCACCACGCCGCCACGGTGGTGCCCCGCGTCTCGGAGCCCGTCGCGGCCCACACCACGGCCTCGGTCACGCGGCCGCCGTCCAGGGGCAGCCCCGGCAGCAGGTTGAACAGCCCCAGGACCCAGTTGGCGAGCACGAGCAGCTGCAGCAGCGCCCACCCGGGACCGGCCGCGCTCGGCGGGGCCGTGGCCAGCAGCGCGGTGCCGGCCGCGGCGACCGCCACGTTGCTGAGCGGTCCCGCGAGCGAGACGAGCGCGGTGGCCAGTGGCCTGGTCCGCACGGTCCCGAACGCCGTGTGCCCGCCCATCAGGGTCAGCACGATCCGGGTGACGGGCCACCCGGCGGACCGGCCCGCGACCGCGTGCGCGAGCTCGTGGACCAGCACGCTCAGCGCGAGGCCCACCGCGAAGCCCAGGGCCAGCACCAGGTTGAACCAGCCCAGCCCCGGATACAGCCGCCACAGCACCGGCCCGTACATCACCACGGTCAGCGCCGCGATGACGAACCACGAGCGGTCCAGCAGCAGCTCCACGCCCAGCACGCGCCCCAGGCGCACCCCGCGCGGGCGGGGTCCCCCCTCGGGGGAACGGGTGTCGGAGGGCTCGGGGGCGGGAGCGCTGGACCGGGAAGGACGCATGCTGCTCATGGTAGGTGCGCGCCCCGGCAGCGCGCTGGACGGGCGGCGTGGAACGCCCGCCGAGGCGCGCCGTACAGTAAGACGGTGACCACGTTGGACAGTAATGCGGAACAGCCCGGCACCGGACCCTTCGGGGTGGTGCGCGACGGCCAGGACCAGGAGACCGTCACGGTGCTCCTCGCGGCCTTCGAGGGCTGGAACGACGCCGGCGACGCCGCCACGGACTCCCTCAGGCTCATCCGCGAGCACCTGGGGGCCAAGGACGTGTTCGAGGTCGCCTCGGACGACTACTACGACTACCAGTACTCGCGCCCGGTGATCCGGCGCGGTGCGACCGGCGAGCAGAAGCTGCAGTGGCCCTCCACGCGGCTGTCCAAGGCCAGGGTGCCCGGGACCAACCTCGACGTGGTGCTGCTGCACGGCTGGGAGCCCTCCTACCGGTGGCGCACGTTCACCGCCGAGCTGCTGGAACAGGCCACCGCGCTGGACGTGGACTTCGTGATCATGCTCGGCTCCCTGCTCGCGGACGTCCCGCACACGCGCCCCATCCCGGTGACCCTGACCTCGGACACCGAACAGCTGCGTGACGAGCTGGACATCGAGGCACCCCAGTACGAGGGGCCCACGGGCATCGTGGGCGTGCTGTCCCACATGGCGGCTCTGGCCGGGTTCCCCTCCCTGAGCATGTGGGCTGCCGTGCCCCACTACGTGGCGCACTCCCCGTCCCCGAAGGCGCAGCTGGCCCTGCTGCGCCGGCTCGAGGACCTGCTGGGCCTGTCCCTGCCCCTGGATCCCGTGATCGAGGACGCCGAGGCGTGGGAGCGCGGTGTGGACGAGCTCGCCGAGGAGGATCCCGAGGTGGCCGACTACGTCCGTCAGCTCGAGGAGGCCAAGGACACCGTGGACCTGCCCGAGGCCACCGGGGACGCGATCGCCCGCGAGTTCGAGCGCTACCTGCGCCGCCGCGACGACCGGGACTGACCCCGGGGCCGGCGGGACCCCCCACGCCGCCCCGGGCGCCGGCCCCGAGCCTACGGGCACGACGCCTTCCTGGACGACGCCTTGACGCACGACGCCCCGGTTCACCATGGTGAACCGGGGCGTCTTCGTGCGGTCGGGTCAGAGCTCGATGCCGAGCAGCGCCGTCACCGTGTGCCGCGCGAGCGCCACGTCCTCGTCCGACGCCGCGGCGCCGCGTGCCGCCGCACCGCCCAGGTTCCGCGCGGCCCACGCATCCACCGCGATCAGGGCCGCGGGGGCGTTGAGGTCCTCCCCGAGTGCCGCGCGCACGGCCTGGAGCATGGCGTCCGCACCGGCCGTCTCGGGCCTCGCCGCGGCCTCGCGCCACGTGGCGAGGCGGCGCCGCGACTGCTCCAGCAGCTCGTCGGTCCAGAACCAGTCCGTGCGGTAGTGGTTCGAGAGGATCGCCAACCGGATGGCCGCGGGGTCCACACCGTCGCGGCGCAGCGTGGAGACCAGCACGAGGTTGCCCTTGGACTTGGACATCTTCTCGCCGTTTAGCCCCACCATGGCGGTGTGCACGAAGTGCTCGGCCATGGGCTCGCCGGACAGCGCGTAGGCGTGTCCCGCTCCCATGTCGTGGTGCGGGAAGGCCAGGTCGGACCCGCCACCCTGCACGGTGAACGGCCGGGGCAGGTGCTGCAGGGCGATCACGCTGCACTCGATATGCCACCCGGGGCGCCCCGCCCCGAGGGATGCACCGTCCCAGGACGGCTCCCCCGCGCGCTCCACCCGCCACAGCAGCGGATCCAGCGGATCGTGCTTGCCCGTGCGGTCCGGGTCCCCGCCGTGGCCCGCGAACAGCGGCGTCATCCGCTCCCGGTCCGTGTCGAGGCGGCACGTGCTGCCCACCACCCAGGCGTCCGGGTCCTCGGCGCGCAGCTCACCGGCGGCGGCGACGTCGAAGTACACGTCCCCGGCGGGTGCCGGGTTCCCGTCCTGGTCCGTCCCCGCAGGGACCCGGTAGGCCAGGCCGCGCTCCACGAGCCGCTCCACGGCGGGCACGATCCACTCCACGGCCTCGGTGGCACCCACGTAGTGGTCCGGGGGCAGGACGTTCAGAGCGGTCATGTCCGTGCGGAAGAGCTCCGTCTGGGACGCGGCGAGCTCGCGCCAGTCCACCCCGGTGGCGTTGGCGCGCTCCAGCAGCGGGTCGTCCACGTCCGTGACGTTCTGGACGTAGTCCACCGCGAACCCGGCGTCCCGCCACGCCCGGTTGAGCAGGTCGAAGGTGACGTAGGTGGCCGCGTGGCCCATGTGCGTGGCGTCGTACGGGGTGATGCCGCACACGTAGAGGGCCGCGCGGCCACCGCGGGCCTGCAGCACCTCGAGCTGCCCCGTGCTCGTGTCGTGGACCCGGGGTGCGGACGACGTTCCGGGCAGCTGCGGAACCGGACGGCAGGACCAAGACTTCATGTTCACCTTCGTTTGGACGAGAGATCTGTTCCCCGGTCGCAACCGGCGTGCCACGGACGCTATTCCCCGCGGCCGTCACGAGCGCCCGGGCGGGGCGCGTGCCGACCGGTGCCGGTCAGGCGTTGATGAGCCCGGTGCCCAGCAGCACGAACACCACCGCTCCGAGCAGCACGCGGTACCACACGAACAGGTTGTAGCTGCGCTCGGAGATGTAGTGCATGAACCAGCCGATGATGAGGTAGCCCACCGCGAAGGCGATCAGGGTGGCCACGGCGGTCTGACCCATGGAGTACACCCCGCCCGGTTCGGCCCCGCTGAGTGCCTTGTACAGCTGGTACAGGCCGGAGGAGAACACCGCGGGGATCGCCAGCAGGAAGGCGTAGCGGGCGGCGGCGGCACGCGTGTACCCCATCAGCAAGCCCGCGGTGATGGTCCCGCCGGAGCGGGAGACGCCCGGGATCAGCGCCAGTGCCTGCGCGAACCCGAAGACCGCCGCGTGCTTCACGGTGAGGTCCTCCAGGTGGCGTTCCTGCTTGCCCACGTGGTCCGCCACCGCCAGGAAGAGACCGAAGACGATCAGCATGGTGGCGGTGATCCACAGGGAGCGGAACTGCGTCTCGATGTAGTCCTGCAGCAGCAGCCCGAGGACGGCGATGGGGAACGAGCCCAGGATGATGAACCACCCCATGCGGGCATCCGGGTCCCGCCGATCCACCCGGCCCGTCAGTGACAGGGCCCACTGCCTGACGATGCGCACGATGTCCCGCCAGAAGAACAGGATCACGGCGGTCTCCGTGCCCAGCTGCGTGATGGCGGTGAAGGTGGCACCGGGGTCCGCACCGTTCGGGAGGAACTCCCCCACGATGCGCAGGTGCGCCGAGGAGGACACCGGGAGGAATTCGGTCAGGCCCTGCACCAGGCCCAGGATTATCGCTTCGATCCAGTTCACGCGACAACTGTACGGCACCCCTCCCGAGCGCTTCGGGGCACGGGGCTGAGAGGCCCCTGGACGCGGTGCGGGGCCCCCACCACCCGGTGGGGACCCCGCTCACGTGGTCTGCTGCCCGCTCACTTCCCGGAGCCGCGGCGACCGGCCGGTCCGGAGGAGTCCTCCTCGGAGTCGTCGTAGTCGTCCTCGTCCACAAGGTCCTCGTCCAGCATCTCGTTGTCCTCGAGGAGGTCCTCGTCGTCCTCGTCCTCGTCGTAGTCGAGGTCGTCGTCCTCGTCCTCGGCGAACACGGTCAGCGGGGTGACCTCGTCGTAGGCGTCGTAGAGGGCTTCCTCGTACGCTTCGAAGGAGTTGGCGATCGCCACGTAGGCGCCGTCCACCGAGGGGTCGTCGTCGGAGCGGCGGTTCGCCGCGGCGGCGAGGTGTTCTTCGAGGGCGTTGACGAGGGCTTGCAGCGCGGCGCGGGGATCGGTGCTCATGGGGTAGACGTTAGTCGTTATGGGAGCAGAATGGGAGCAATGAGAGAACAACGCCTGAAGCACAGTTCCGTGACCGGACACCCCACCATGACCGGGCGCGACGACCGTTACGAGTACCTCTCCCTCACCGTGGCCCCGCGTGAGAAGGCGGCGGACGCCCGGACCCGGGTGAAGGAGCACGCCGAGTACGGCAAGTGGGAGCTCATGCGCTCGGCCGTGCTCTACGGCGGTGCCCGGCGCTACGTCCTGCGGCGGCGCATAATGCGGGTGGACCGCACGTTCTAACCCGCGGACACCGGGCCCAGCAGCGAGTTCGCGGTGGCCGCGTGCACGGACTCCGCGTCCGAGGGGTGGTACATCCCGGCCAGGACGTCCCGGTAGAGCCGTTCGAGCTCGGACCCGCGCCGGTACTGCGCGCCGCCCGAGGCGCGCAGGACCAGGTCCACCACCTCGCGCGCGGCCTCGGTCGCCCGGTGCTTGACCCCGGAGAAGAGGATGAACCAGCGCGCACCGTGGGCCGCCTCGCGCGCGGAGCCCAGCGAGTCCACGTCCGCGCAGAGCTGCCGCAGCTGCAGCTCCACCCCGTCCCGCAGCACGCCGGCACGGGCGATGTGGCGGCGGATGTCGGGATCGTCCGAGTACGGTGCGCCCTTGGCCAGCGAGCGACGGGAGGTGGTGATCCCCACCGCCACCTCGATGGCGCGGTCCGCGATGCCCGTGTAGACCGCCGCGAGCAGCAGCTCGAAGCACCCGAAGACGCCCCACACCACCGGGTCCGGGTTGGGCCCGGCGGGTGTGCTGGTCAGCACGTCCGTCTCCCGCAGCACCGCGCCGTCCAGCACGGTGGTGCAGGACTGCGAGGCCCGCATCCCCAGGGCGTCCCAGTCCGGGAGCGTCTGCACCCCCGGCACCGGGTGCTCGTGGTGCGGGCGGGTGAGGAAACCGAACACGAGCGGTGCGGCCGCGGCGTCGTCGGTGGTGGGCGCGCCCGCGTCCCCGGTGCCCGCGGAGGCGTCCTCAGCCACGCGCGCGTGGACCAGCAGCCGCGTCCAGCGCGGGGACAGGGACGTGAAGATCTTGGTGCCGTGCAGCCGCCATCCCCCCGCGGTGGGCTCGGCGCGCGTGGTGGCGTCGAAGAGCACGGAGTCGTTGCCCGCCTCCGAGATGCCGAACGCGAAGACCTCGCCCGCCGCGGCGGCGTCGAGAATCTGCCGTGCGCGCTCGTCCCCGCGCAGGTGCAGCGTGTAGCCGATGCCCACGATCACGTGGTGCATGTTGATCCCGAGCGCGGTGGCCGGTGCCGCCGTGGCGAGCCGTCGCTGGGCGCGGGCGGCCTGCTCGAGGGAGAATCCCAGCCCCCCGAACTCCCGCGGCACGAGCATCCGCAGGTACCCGATCTCCCGCAGCAGGGTGAAGTCCTCGGTGAAGAAGCGGTTCTCGCGGTCCACGTCCGCGGCGCGGGCGCGGATCACCGCGAGCAGGTCGTCGGGGAGCAGCTCGGTCACGGGGTCCATGGGGTCCTCCTGGGATCGTCTCGGGTGCGGTCGCCGCCCACCGTCCTCGGGGTGGGGGTCAGTAGCTGCGCAGCAGCCGGTCGAGCACGCGGGAGCCGAACTCCAGGGAGGACACGGGCACGCGCTCGTCCACCCCGTGGAACATGCCGGTGAAGTCGAGCTCGTCCGGCAGCTGCAGCGGCACGAAGCCGTAGCCGGTGATGCCCAGCTGGGAGAGGGACTTGTTGTCCGTCCCGGCGCCGAGCATGTAGGGCAGCACCACGGCGTCGGGGTCCTCGGCCTCCAGCGCGGCCACCATGGCGTCCACCACGGTCCCGGAGAACGGGACCTCCAGGGCGATGTCCTCGAACTCCGCCTCGATGCGGACCTTCTCCCCCGCGAGCTCCTGCAGCTTGGCGAGCACCTGCTCCTTCTGCTCGGGCAGGAACCGCACGTCCACCGCTCCCTGGGCGGAACCGGGGATCACGTTGGTCTTGTAGCCGCCGTCCAGCACGGTGGGGTTGGACGTGTTCTGCAGCGTGGCCCCCACGAAGCGGGCCACGTCCCCCAGTTCGCGCAGCAGCCGCTGCGGGTTCTGCGGGTCGAACTCCACCCCGGTGAGCTCGGTGACCTCGTCCAGGAACGCCCGGGTGGTCTTGGTCAGCTCCACGGGCCACGTGTACTGCCCGATGTTCGCCATGGCGCGGGAGAGATGGGTGACCGCGTTGTCCTCGTGCAGTCCGGAGCCGTGGCCCGCCTGACCCTGGGCATGCAGCTTGAGCCACAGCAGTCCCTTCTCCGCGGTCTGCAGCAGATAGGCCCGGCGGCCCCCGATGGTCGTGGAGTACCCGCCCACCTCGCTCAGCGCGTCCGTGACGCCGTCGAAGACCTCGGGGTGCTCGGCCACCATGTACTTGGAGCCGTAGCGCATCCCGGCCTCCTCGTCCGCGAAGAACCCGAACACGATGTCGCGCTTCGGCACGGTGCCCGTGCGGCGCATGTGCCGCAGGACGGAGAGCATCATGGCGTCCATGTCCTTCATGTCCACGGCCCCGCGGCCCCAGATCATGCCGTCCCGCTCCTCGCCGGCGAACGGGTCCACGGACCAGTCCTGCGCCATGGCGGGAACCACGTCCAGGTGACCGTGCACGAGCAGGGCGTCCGCGGAGGGATCGGAGCCCTCCAGCCGGGTGAACACGTTCGCGCGTCCCGGCGCGGACTCGAAGTACTGGGTCTGCAGGCCCACCTCCTGGATGAGTTCGGCGACGTACTCGGCCGCCGCGCGCTCGCCCTCGGCCTCACCGCTGGAGTAGTTGGAGGTGTCGAACCGGATGAGCTCCCGGCAGATCCGGGCGGTCTCCGCCTCGGGTGTGGACGCGGTCTCGGTGATGTCGGTCATTGTTCTCAGTCTCCTCGCCTCGGTGCTGTCTCCACGGTAGCCCTCCCGTGGACTCGAGAACCTTCTCGGCTACCCTGAGGTGACGAGTACGAGTTTGTTCCCGATGACCCGTGGGAGGCCACGATGACTGGAAATATCACGCTGATCGCCCGGACCGTGCCCAATTCACAGGAGGTCACGGCACCCACCCGCTCGGTGACGGAGGGTGACGCCACAGGATTGGCGAACCTGCTGCTGGAAGCCTACGGATCCCGGACCTCCGGCACGCAGGAGCAGGCGGAGACCATGATCCGGGACGCGTTCCGGGGCAGGTTCGGTCCGTTCCTGGCCGAGCAGTCCCAGCTGGTCGAGGACGCGGACGGCAGTCCCGTGGCCGCGGCCATGGTGCTGGCGCGCCGCGAGGACCCGCAGCTGCCCGAGGTGCCCTACCTGTTCGAGCTGTTCACCGCGTCCTCGCACCGCCGCCGCGGACTCGCGGAGCAGCTCGTGCGCCAGGTCATGGCCGCGCTGCACGAGAACGGCTACGAGGAGGTCTGCGTGCGCATCCCGGAGGACAACTCCGCGGCCCTCGCCCTGTACCTGGCCCTGGACTTCCACCGCTGGAACCCGGACCACGACGAGATGTGAGGTGCGACCGCGGGCCCGTCCGGTCCCGCGGCGGGTCCGGCGCCTTCCCGTCCGAGGAGTGTCCGACGGCGCACGGGCCGCCCGGCACGCCGGTTCAGCGCAGCGTCAGCTCCTCCATGAGCGGCGGCCGTTGCGTGACGTCCGTGTGCAGCCCCCAGCGCACGGTGATCTCGAGGATGCGCAGGTTCTCGGGGTCGTGGGTGTCCGTGGCCCCCGGGTGCTGGGCCTCCAGGACCTCACCCGCGGCCGCGGCCTCGGAGTCCTCGAGCACCCGCGCCTCCCCCTCGAGCTGCACCTCCTCCGTGCGGCCCTGCATGATCACCAGCGAGACCCGAGGGTCCGAGGTGACGTTGGAGAACTTCCGGGAGGCGGTGTTCGTCCCGAGCACGATGCGTCCGGAATCGGTGGCCGCCACGTTGACGTAGGCGGACTCGGGGCACCCGGTGCCGCTGTTGCTGGCCAGCACGGCTCCCCCGGTCGCTCGCACGAAGTCGATCAGCCAGCGCGCGTGCTCGCTCAGGTTGTTGCCCAGTTCCACCATCTCTGCTCCCGGTTCTCGAGTGTCCGTTCCGACCGGTCCGTTGCGGACCGGCTGCGCTTCCACGCGTTGCACACCCCACTGTAGGGCGGCGGGGTCCCCAGGTCACCGGGCGCGCCGTCGATCACAGCAGCGTCTGCTGCGGCTCCACGAGGTGGGCGCCCTGGGACCTCACGGAGCCCACGTCCGCGCTCACCGGGTGCATCCGCCAGTCGGCGGCCACCTCGAGCGAGTGCTGCACGGCACGCTCCACCAGGGTCCGTGTGCGGTCCTTGTCGTCGTCCGGGGCGATCCACGCCCGGGCGAAGTCCTCGCCCATGCCCATGGGCAGCCGGTTGTGCAGCGCTCCCAGGGCCGCGAGGTGCGGGTCCCCGTCCGAGGCGGCCGGTGCCTCGCGCGTGAGGATGGAGCACGACAGCAGCCACTGCGCCGGCGACGCACCACCTTGGGCGTTCCTGCCGGGACGGGTTTGGTGCGCACCGGCCGGGTCCTGCGCGTCGTCGGGGATCCGCCACCACTCGTAGATGCCCGCGAACCAGATGGGCGAGTCGTCGCGTGGGTGCACGAAGTACGGCTGCTTCTTCCCGCGCCCGGTCTGCGGGGCCTTCCACTCGTAGTAGCCGTCCGCGGGGATCGCGCAGCGGCGCGCGCTGACCGCGGCCCGGAAGGACGGCTTCTCCGTGACCGTCTCGGAGCGCGCGTTGAACATCCTGGAACCGACCGAGATCTCCCTGGCCCACGAGGGGACCAGTCCCCAGCGTGCCGCGTGGACCTCCGTGAGCACCCGGCCCTCGTCGTCGAGCCGTTCGAGGACCACGGGCACCGTGTGGGTGGGTGCCACGTTCCAGTTGGGTTCCGCGAGCTCCGCGACGGACTCGTCCACCCGTGCGTCGAAGGGCAGGGCCAGCTGGCCAGGGGTCCTGGCAATCACGTAGCGACCGCACATGGTGGTCTCCTTCCGCGCGGGATCAGGACGGGTCGGGGTGCCCGGTCACGGGGCCGTAGCCCATGTAGGTGGCGTACCGGTCGTAGACGCCCATGAGCGCGGCCTCCACCTGCGCCACGGTGGTGCCCGGGCGGATGTCCGCCACGCACCCCGCGGTGGCCGGATCCCACGGCACGCCCAAGCATGCGTAGACGTCCTCCAGGACGCCGCGCAGCGGCTCCGACTCCTCGATCACGAGCACGGTGGAGAAGTACCACGCCCCGGCCACCACCCGCTGGGCGGTGCCGGCGAGCTTGACGGGCTGCCGGGGGTCCGAGGCGGTCCCGGGGGCGTGCACGCTGTACTCGCCCGCGCAGTACTCGCCCGGGATCTCCCCCACCTGGGCGGGGATCTCGAGCTCCTCGAGCGCGGCGACCACCATGTCCCCGAACAGCCGGTAGCGGTCCTGGATCCCGGTCTTGGGATCGGGGTCCGGTTCCACGTGGTCGATCACGAGACACCCGCCGTGGTAGGCCGCTGCGCGCCCGCCCACCCGGCGCACGAGCGGTGTGAACGCGGCGTCGAGCGCCGCCTGCCGGGCGCGGCCGAACCCCGGGTTGAGCTCGTCCCTGCGGCCGAAGGCCACCGTGGGTCGCGGCTGGTACACGCGCAGCACGGGTTCCGTGGTGCCGCTGCGGGCGGCGTCGAGAATGGAGAGGGCGCGGCGGTAGTCCTGCTCGGCGCCCAGGGACTCGCGCTGACGTATGAGTTTCATGCTGGCGCCAACTCTAGTCGAGCGGCAGGGTCTCACCGCCCGGGCACCGCGGGGCGCCACGACGCCGCCCGCGCCCCCGCGGCGCGCGGTCATGCGGCCCCGGGACGGCGCACATCAGGACGGAGGCACCGCAGCGGCCCGCGCCTCAGACCCCGGTGTGTGCCAGTTGGGACGCGGCACGGGACGACGGCGCGGTGCGCGCGGTCTCCGCGGGCCGGCGGGAAGCGGCAGGGACCGGACCGTGTGCGGCGGCGGCCACGATCGCCGTCTTCAGGACGTGGTGGTCCGCCAGCAGGTCCCGGGACTGGTTCAGGGAGCGCAGCACACGGCACGTCATGGTCACACCGCCCCGGGGCACGTAGCGGTTGACGCGGCGGACGGCGGCGTTCCAGCGTCGGCGCTGATCCCGGGTGAGCTCGGGGCCGTCCAGCTCCCCCAGCCACGCGAGCGCGCCCGCGTACACGCGGGTCACGAGCTCCCGCTCGAACGCCTCCACGGTGCCCGTCCCGCGCATGAGCTCGTTCAAGGCCGTCAGCTCAGCCACCGACAGAGCGGATTTCACGGTCGATACAGCGCGCATGATGCACTAGCCCCCTACGAAAGTCTCCCGTGGCGAGCGCGAGCAGCGCCGCCCTCGCCACGGTTGTCGATCCTGCGCCCGCCGGCCCGGTGCTCCCCCCGGATCACCCGAGGGCCGGCAGGACCTCTCTCCCCTTGCTCCTCCAGTCTAGGAGCGGCACCCCCGCGATCACAGTCGCACATTGGGGGACGGTGTCATGGGCCTGTCCCCCGGAGGGCATCGCGGCCGGCCGCTGCGGCCGACCCCGAGCACGACGGAGGCCGCGACGCCAGAGCGTCGCGGCCTTCCGGTCCGAGTCCCCGGGCATCGGGGCCGGTGTCAGAAGTCCCAGTCCTCGTCCTCCGTGTTCACGGCCTTGCCGATCACGTAGGAGGAGCCCGAACCGGAGAAGAAGTCGTGGTTCTCGTCCGCATTGGGGGACAGCGAGGAGAGGATCGCCGGGGAGACGTCCGTCATCTCGCGCGGGAACAGGGCCTCGTACCCGAGGTTGTTCAGCGCCTTGTTGGCGTTGTAGTGCAGGAACTTCTTGACGTCCTCGGTCCAGCCCACGGAGTCGTACAGGGCCTCCGCGTAGGCCACCTCGTTCTCGTAGAGCTCGTCCAGCAGCTCGTACGTGTACGCCTTGAGCTCCTCCTGCCGCTCGGGGGTCTCCAGCAGCAGGCCCTTCTGGTACTTGTAGCCGATGTAGTACCCGTGCACGGCCTCGTCGCGGATGATCAGCCGGATCAGGTCCGCGGTGTTGGTCAGCTTGGCGTGCGAGGAGAAGTACATGGGCAGGTAGAACCCGGAGTAGAAGAGGAAGGACTCCAGCAGGGTGGAGGCCACCTTCTTCTTCAGGGGGTCGTCACCCTTGTAGTAGGACAGCACGATGTCCGCCTTGCGCTGCAGGTACTCGTTCTCCCGCGACCACCGGAAGGCCTCGTCGATCTGCTTCATGGAGGACAGCGTGGAGAAGATCGAGGAGTAGGACTTCGCGTGCACGGACTCCATGAACGCGATGTTCGTGTACACGGCCTCCTCGTGCAGGGTCTTGGCATCCGGGATGAGGGACACCGCGCCCACGGTGCCCTGGATGGTGTCCAGCAGCGTGAGGCCGGTGAAGACCTTCATGGCCAGGTCCTGCTCCTCGGAGGTGAGGGTCTTCCAGGACTGGACGTCGTTGGACAGCGGCACCTTCTCGGGCAGCCAGAAGTTGGAGGTCAGGCGGTCCCAGACCTCGGTGTCCTTCTCGTCCTGGACGCGGTTCCAGTTGATGGCCTCCGCCGGGTGGCGGAGCAGTTCGACCTCTTGGGTGGTCATGGTGCGCGCTGGCTCCTTCGGTGACTGGGGGCGGGAAGACTCCACACGATACTCCACGCCGCCGGGGGCTTCCCATGACGCACGCCACCGTGTCAGCTCCTGTTTTCTGAGGGCGAATTACTGCCCCGGGGTCTTCCCCCGCAGCGACTCCGCCGGGCAGGATGGTGACCTACCGACCCGCAACCGGGCTGGTTCAGCAACGGGAAGGACACAGATCATGCCTGATCTCGGAGGACTCGCGGACAAGGCCAAGGACATGGCCGGTGGCCATGAGGACAAGGTCAACCAGGGCATCGACAAGGCCGGAGACGCCGTCGACGACAAGACCGGCGGCAAGTTCGAGGGCCAGGTCGACCAGGGCCAGGACGCCGTTCGTGATCGCATGGGCGGAAACGAGTAGTTCCTGAACCACCTGGTTCGTGAAAGGGGCCCTTCCACTGCGGAAGGGGCCCCTTTCCCGTGTCCGCACGAGGCGGACGCACCGGGCCGCTGCCGGGACGGTCGTGAGGTGCCCGGTCTCAGGCCTCGTCGGCCTCACGGGCCAGGGCCGTCAGACGCGACACTGCACGGTAGTACTTCTTCTGGTACCCGCCGGCCATCATCTCCTCGGTGAACACCCGGTCGAAGGGGACACCCGTGGAGAGGATGGGCAGGTCGCGGTCGTAGAGCCGGTCCGCGAGCACCACGAACCGCAGGGCCACGGCCTGCTGGTCGATGGTGCGCACACCACGCCATGCAATGGCGTCGAGGTCCTGGATGAATGCGCGGTAGCGCGAGGGGTGCACGCGTGAGAGCTGGTCCACCAGGGCGTCGAAGTCGTCCGCGGCAACGCGCCTGCCCGCGAAGTGCTGCTCCACGGCCGCCTCCAGGGCGGCGTCGTCGGGCAGCGGGGACGGGGCCTGTGGGAGACCGCGGTGCCGGTAGTCCTCGCCGTCGATGCGCACCACCTCGAACTGGGACGAGAGCACCTGGATCTCGCGCTGGAAGTCCTGCGCGGCGAACCGCCCCTCCCCCAGCGATCCCGGCAGGGTGTTGGACGTGGCCGCGAGCTTTACGCCGGCGTCCGCGAGCTCACGCATGAGCCGGGACATCAGCACGGTGTCCCCGGGGTCGTCCAGCTCGAACTCGTCGATGCACACGAGGGAGTACGCCTTCAGGGCGTCCACGGTGCGGCGGAAGCTCAGTGCGCCCACGAGGTTCGTGTACTCCACGAACGTCCCGAAGGCCTTGGGACCGGGGACCGCGTGCCACAGGGACGCCAGCAGGTGGGTCTTGCCCACACCGAAGCCACCGTCCAGGTAGATGCCCTGGGCCGCGGCCGGTGCCTTGGAACCGCCGAAGAGCTTGGAGAAGAACCCGCCGCCCTGGGTGCCGGGCCCCGACACGCTGTCGGCGAAGGCCCTGAGCTCCGCCACGGCCTCCGCCTGGGAGGGCTGGGACGGGTCCGGGCGGTAGGTGTCGAAGGACACCTCGCCGAAGCGCTCCGAGGGGCGGAACCCGTCCAGCAGCTCGTCGGCCGAGACGCGGGGGTTGCGCTCCACCAGGTGTTCGATCTGAGTGCTCACGTGCGGACCTTCCGGCCGGCCCCCGGGGCGCCCCCGCACCGAGGAGTCGCGCCGGGTCCCGGTCTGCTGTAGACGGACGACGGCGGGGTGCGCGGAGCACCCCGTTCTCCCCCCGATGCTACCGGTCAGCCCGTGGTGAACACGGCACGCGCA
Source organism: Kocuria tytonis (assembly GCF_003226895.2). Lineage (GTDB taxonomy): Bacteria > Actinomycetota > Actinomycetes > Actinomycetales > Micrococcaceae > Kocuria > Kocuria tytonis. The sequence continues at coordinate 206,402 of NZ_PNJG02000001.1, read as the reverse complement.
CGTGACGGCGATCGGGGCACCGGTATGCGCAGGGTGCGGGCGCACCACTACGCTGGACAGGGAGAAGCGCACGGTCCGCCGTGCGACGCACGCATGACAGCACGAGGACGAGGAGAAGTCTCCATGGCCGCAGAAGCAGAGCACGACGAGGCGTTCGCCCAGTACGCGCACCCGGAACGCCTGGTCTCCACGCAGTGGGTGGCCGAGCACGCGGGCGAGCCCGGCATCGTCGTGGTGGAGTCCGACGAGGACGTCCTGCTGTACGAGACGGGACACGTCCCCGGTGCCGTGAAGGTGGACTGGCACACGGACCTCAACGACACCGCCACCCGCGACTACGTGGACGGCGAGCGCTTCGCGGCGCTGATGTCCCGCAAGGGCATCCGCCGCGAGGACACCGTCGTGGTCTACGGCGACAAGTCCAACTGGTGGGCGGCCTACGCCCTGTGGGTGTTCAGCCTGTTCGGCCACCCGGACGTGCGCCTGATGGACGGCGGGCGGGACAAGTGGATCGCCGAGGGGCGCGAACTCACCACGGAGCCCACCGAGGTGACCGCCACGGACTACCCCGTGGTGCAGCGGGTGGACGCACCGATCCGCGCCTACCGCGAGGACGTGCTGGACGCCCTGGGCACCACGCCGCTGATCGACGTGCGCTCCCCGCAGGAGTACACGGGTGAGCGCACCCACATGCCGGAGTACCCGCAGGAGGGCACGCTGCGCGGCGGGCACATCCCCACCGCGGCCTCCGTGCCGTGGGCCCGTGCCGCCGCCGAGGACGGCACCTTCAAGTCCCGCGCGGAGCTCGAGGCCATCTACCTGGACGAGGTGGGGCTGACCCCGGGTGAGGACGTGATCGCGTACTGCCGCATCGGCGAGCGCTCCTCCCACACGTGGTTCGTGCTCACGCACCTGCTGGGCTTCGAGAACGTGCGCAACTACGACGGCTCCTGGACCGAGTGGGGCAACGCCGTGCGCGTGCCCGTGGCCCAGGGCGAAGAGCGCGGCGAGGCCCCGGAGGCCACCCGATGAGCACCCAGCACCTCCCCGCACAGCTCGCGGAGCTCGTCACGGAGTTCCACGAGGTCCCCGAGCCGGACAAGCTGCAACTGCTGCTGGAGTTCTCCCGGTCGTTGCCCGAGCTGCCCTCCCGGCTGGGCGAGCACCCCGAGGAGCTCGAGCAGGTCACGGAGTGCCAGTCGCCGCTGTTCCTCGCGGTGGAACTGGCCGGGACCGGCCCGGACGCCCCGGTGAACCTGTTCTTCTCCGCCCCTGCGGAGGCACCCACCACGCGTGGTTTCGCCTCGATCCTGCACGAGGGGCTCAACGGGCTGCCGGCCGAGCAGGTGCTGGACGTGCCCGACGACCTCCCCGAGCGGTTCGGGCTCACCAAGCTGGTGTCCCCGCTGCGCATGCGGGGGATGTCCGCCATGCTGGGCAGGATCAAGCACCAGATCCGCGCCATGCAGGCGGGCTGAGTCCGCGCCTGCGGATGTCACGCAGTGTCCTGCGGCCCGGGCGTCAGCGCCCGGGCCGCAGCACTGCCGTGAGCCAGTCGCCGATGGCGCGTTCGTAGCGCTTGCGGTCGATGTTCCACTCCTTCGTGTGGCGCGCTCCCGAGAAGCCCACGAAGTCCACGTGCGGGTTGAGGTCCGCGAGCTTGACCGAGCCGGCCACGGGCACCACCTCGTCGTCCGTGGAGTGCAGGATCAGCGTGGGCGTGGTGATGTCCTCCCACCGGGAGAGCCAGTCGAGGGCGTGCAGGTCCAGGGGCTCCGCCAGCCCGGTGATGCGCGGGCCCATGCGGTGCGAGATCAGGTCCGCGGCCATCCGGCCCACCCGGCGCGGGATCCGGTGGATGCGGGTCTGGTGGGCCAGCAGCTCGTACCAGTCCACCACGGGCCCCGTGAGCACGAGGGCCCTGATCCGGTCCTTGAACTCGGTGAGTTCGGTGGTGCGCAGCACGATGGCCCCGCCCATGGACCACCCGAACAGCACGATGTCCTGCGCCCCGTGCTCGAGCGCGTAGCGGATCCCGGCCTGCACGTCCTCCCACTCCGTGAATCCGAGCCCGTACCGGTTGTCGTCCGTGGCGGGCGCCTCCTGGTCGTTGCGGTAGGACACGATGAGCGAGTACAGGCCCAGCTGGTGGGCGACCCGTGCCCCGCGGATGCACTCCGGGCGCTGCGCGCCGCGCCCGTGCACCATGACGGCCCACGTCCCGCCGTGGTCCGGACGCGCGGTGTCCCCGTCCCCGGGCACCAGCCACGCGGGCGCGGGACCGAGGGCCGTGGGGATCTTCACCTTGCGGTAGGCGAGACCGGCGTCGGAGGGGCGCGCGTAGACGGTTCCGGTCCACCACCCGCGCTTGCCCTCCGCCAGTTCCCCGCGGTAGACGCGCTCCACCAGCCGGGTGACCGTCCCACCGGTCTGGCGCACCACGAAGCCGATGCGCGCGAGCCCCGCGCCGTTGTCGAAGCGCAGTGCGTAGGTGCCGGCAACGCGCGTGTCCGGCGTGGCCGGCAGGGTCACGAGGTCCTGCCCCGAGTTGGGGTCCTTCTCGAGCTTGAGCACCGTGACGTTGCCGGGCCGGGTGGTGGGGGTCACCACGTGGCGGGCCACGAGGGCGGCGATCCCGCCGGAGACCGCGAACGTCGCCGACGCGGCGCCGATGCTCGCCGCAGCACCCACGAGGGCGCCGTGCTGCCACGAACGGGTCGTCTCCGGGTCCCGCCCGGGGGAGCTCAGCCATGCCATGGCGCCATTCTGACACGTCCGCCCGCCCCCGGAACGGGCGCGCGCGGGCATAACCGCACGCGCCCCGTGGTTGCACTCTCACGAGAACGACATCGACGACCGGAGGCACAACCGTGACCACCAACCCTGAGTCCCGACCGCAGGAGACCGGCACCGCACCGAGCCCGGAGGCCGCGGCCGCGCGCACCGACGCCCAGTGGCGCGAGCTGCTGACCCCCATGGAGTACCGGGTGCTGCGCGAGGCCGGCACCGAGCCCCCGAACACGGGCGAGTACGTGGACACCACCACCACGGGCGTCTACGAGTGCCGGGCGTGCGGTGCCGAGCTGTTCCGTTCCGAGACCAAGTTCTCGGCCCACTGCGGGTGGCCCTCGTTCTTCGCCCCGCTGGCCGAGGACCGGGTGCGCTACATCGAGGACACCAGCCTTGGCATGAAGCGCGTGGAGGTGCGCTGCGCCACGTGCGACTCGCACCTCGGCCACGTGTTCGAGGGCGAGGGGTACGACACCCCCACGGATCTGCGCTACTGCATGAACTCGGTGTCCCTGCGCCTGGTCCCCGAGGCGTAGCAGCCCGCTCCGGGGTCGATCGGCGGCACACCGCGTGACGCGCGGGGACGACACGAGGCCAAACCCGCTCACGGGGCTCACGGTGTGGTTACTGTGACCTTGTGGGAGCGGTGACCGAGCTGAACAGCACTCCGGAGGCATTCCGCGCAGTCGTGCGGTCCCTCGAGGGTGCCCGGTTCCGCCCGGAGGTCACCCTGAGCCGGATCACCCCTCCGCGCGGGCTCGCGCCCCACGCCATCTCCTTCGCCGCGGAGGTCGGCCACGCCCGGCACGGGGACACCGCACCCGCCGACGCCGCCCCGGCACGCGAGGCGCCCGCCTCCGGCCGGTTCGTGGTGCTCTACGACGAGTCCTGCCCGCAGCCGTGGCAGGGTCCGTTCCGGATCGTGAGCTGGTTCCGCTCCCGCATGGACACCGAGATGGGCCGGGACGATCTGCTCACCGACGTCAGCTGGTCCTGGCTCACCGACACCCTCGAGGAGCACGGGGCCCGGTTCACGGCGGAGGGCGGAACGGCGTCCCGCACGGTCGAGCGGCACTACGGCAGCCTCGCGGACCGGGTGGACGTCGCCCGGGTGGAGGTCCGGGCCTCCTGGACCCCCGTGCCCCTCGGCGGTGCACCGCACTGGGCGCCGACCCATGTGCGTGCGTGGGCGGACGTCCTGTGCGCCGCGGCCGGTCTTCCCCCGCAGCACGAGGGCGCGGCCTGTGTGTGAACCGCACAGCTGCCCGCACTGAACCATTGCACCCTGCACGGCGGTGCGGAACCAGGCCCGCCGCCGTCACGTCATCCTCCGAGGAACACCACCATCAACAGCAACGCCAGTGATCCGATACCCGCCCGTGAACCGGGGCCACCAGAAATCGTGGTGCCCGGGTTCGAGCACCTGCCCATCCCCGCGACCGTGCACCTGAACGGGCCCGCCGAGGGGATACCCCGCGTGGTGGACACCGCCCGCGGCCTGACCCGAGCCGCCGAGCAGCTCGCCGCGGCCACCGGGCCCGTGGCCATCGACACCGAGCGGGCGTCCGGTTTCCGCTACGGCCAGCGGGCCTTCCTGGTCCAGCTGCGCCGCGAGGGCGCGGGCACCATCCTCATCGACCCCGAGGCCGTGGGTTCACTCGCCGTCGTGAACGAGGCGCTGCGCGGCGTCGAGTGGGTGCTGCACGCCGCCACCCAGGACATGCCGTGCCTGGCCGAACTGGACATGCACCCGGACCGGCTGTTCGACACCGAGCTGGGCGGGCGGCTGCTCGGACTGCGCAAGGTGGGCCTCGCGTCCATGACGGAGGAGCTGCTGGGCTTCACGCTGTCCAAGGAGCACTCCGCCGTGGACTGGTCGCAGCGCCCGCTGCCCGCGGACTGGCTGAACTACGCGGCACTGGACGTGGAGGTGCTGGTGCAGCTGCGGTGGGCCACCGAGGAGCGCCTGGCGCAGGCCGGCAAGCTGGAGTGGGCGTTCGAGGAGTTCGAGCACATCCGCGCCGCCGCACCCGCCCCGCCCCGGCAGGATCCGTGGCGCCGCACGCACGGGATGGGCAACGTGCGCGGACGGCGGAAGCTCACGGCGCTGCGCAACCTGTGGCAGGCGCGCGAGGCGCTGGCCCGGCACAAGGACCTGGCGCCCACGCGCCTGCTCCCGGACTCGGCGATCGTGGCCGCCGCCAACGCCATGCCCCGCACCGTGCCGCAGCTGATGGCCACGCCCGGCTTCCACGGTCGGCTCGCCTCCCGCGAGGCGCCCCGCTGGCTGGCCGCGGTGCAGGACGCCCGCCTGACCGAGGAGCCGGTTCCGGCCACCGTCCCCTCCGACGCCCTGCCAACGGTCAAGGGCTGGGAGACGAAGCGCCCCGAGGCCGCCGCCCGGCTGAAGGCGCTCAAGCCCGCCGTCGCGGAGCTCGCCGAGGAGCTGGGACTGCCCCCGGAGAACCTCCTCACCCCGGAGCACCTGCGCCGCTTCTGCTGGCAGCCGCCCCGGTCCACCTCCGACGACGCCGTGGCGCAGCGGTTGCGGGAACTCGGCGCCCGCTCGTGGCAGGTGGAGCGCGTGGCCCCCGTGATCGGGTCCGCGTGGCGTGCGCTGCGTGCCCGCCGCCGTGCGGACAGGGCACCGGACACCGTGGACTGAGCGGCGCACGGCGCCGTCGTGGACACGGCAGTGGCCGCACACCCGGGGTGTGCGGCCACTGCCGCGCGGAGACGCGGAGCAGGGCCCGCGCCCGTCAGTGCTTCAGTTCTTCATGTCCTTGGCGTCCGGGGCCGGGTGCGCCGGCTCCATGTCCACGTCCTTCTCGGTGGTCGCGGGCTTCGGCAGCTTGGCGTCCGAGGACTTCGCGGACGCGGCGGAGGTGTTCTGGGCCTTCTCCTTCACGGAGGACGCACCGTCCGCGGCCCTGTCCTTCACGGCCGAGGCGCCGTCGGAGGCCTTGGCGGCCACGGTGCCGCCGGCCTTCTGCGCGCCCTCGGCGATCTTCTCGCCCACCACGGGGACCTCGGACTTCACCCAGTCGGTGCCCTCGGAGACCTTGGCCTGGACCTTGGGGTCGTTCCAGGTGTTGAGGGCACTCTCACGCAGGGACTCGTAGCTCTTCCGGCCGGACGCCGAACCGACCACGAAGCCGATCCCGAAACCGGCCACAAATGCAAGACGCTTGATCATGGTGTCTCCCTCTCGTTTTCGCGAGCCGGATCGACCGGCACGCTCCTGCCCCCATGGTACTGAGGAAACGGGTGGGATCGGGCCCCCACGCCGTCCCGCGGCCGCGCGTCGTCGCGCCCTAGGATGAGGTGGAACCGACCACGAGAGGACCCCGCCACCATGACCCACCCAGCCGCTTCGACCACCCAGGACGCGCACGGCACCCGGTCCCGGGACGCCGCTCACGAGTCCGCCGCGCACGCCCCCGCGACCGGCCCCTCACGACGCCGCGCGGTAGGGGTCGCCGGGCTCACCGCCGCGGGGGCCCTCGCGCTGAGCGCGTGCGGTTCCGGGCGGGACTCCGACGCCGCTGCGAGCCCTTCCGCGCCCAGCACCCCCACGGACGTGGCTGCCGCCGCAGACGTCCCGGTCGGATCCGGGATCACGGTGGACAAGGGTGGCGTGAAGGCCGTGGTGGGTCAGCCCGAGAAGGGGACGTTCACGGCCTACTCCCCCGTGTGCCCGCACCAGGGGTGCATGGTGAACCCCGCCGACAAGCAGTTCGTGTGCCCGTGCCACAACTCCGTGTTCGACATGGCGTCGGGGGATGTGACGGGCGGGCCGGCCACCACAGGTCTCAGCCCCTACCCCGTGAAGGTGGAGAACGGACGCGTGATCGTGGGCTGAGGCCGCCGCGCGGTCCGCCCGTCGAGGCCATCCCCGTCGCCCCGTGAACGGTGCGCCGGGCCCGCCCGCGCCGGTTTCCCGGGTGCCTGCTCCGGGCCCCTTCCGCTGGGAGGCCCTCGTCCGGCTCAGGCGTCCTCGCCGCGCTCACCGGACGGCTGGGATTCCGTGGACGGGTGGGCGTCGCCGGACGTGCGGGGCTCCGTGACCAGACGCGGGGCCGCGAGCGGTGCGGCGTCGTCGTCGTCCACCACGGGGCGGGCGTACGGGACCTTGGTGCCCAGGACCGAGGCGAGGGTGTCCTGCGCGATCCGCTGCGCGGTCACACCCGTGTGCCGCAGGATCTGGTCCCGGCTGGCGTGCTCGAGGAACTCCGTGGGCAGTCCCACCTCGTTGAGGGCGGTGTCCACACCCTGGGCGCGCATCTGCTGGCGGATGAGCGAGCCGATGCCCCCGGCGCGCACACCGTCCTCGATGACCACGACGATCCGGTGCTCGTCCGCGAGTTCCACCACGGAGTCGGCCACGGGCAGCACCCAGCGGGGATCCGCCACCGTGGAGGAGACACCGTGCGCGGCGAGGCGCTCGGAGACGTCCAGCGCGGTCACGCACATGGCACCCACGCCCACGAGCAGGACGTCGCGGTGGACCCGCCCCTCCCCGACCTCCCCGTTGCGGGCCAGCACGTCCACGCCGTCGGCACGCCGCTCCAGGGCGGGGATCGGGGCGCCCACGGCGCCCTTGGGGTAGCGCACCACGGTGGGCGCGTCCGGGACCGCCACCGCCTCGCGCAGCTCCTCCACCATGGTGGCCTCGTCACGGGGCGCCGCGAGGTGCAGCCCCGGCACGATCTGCAGCAGCGCGAGGTCCCACATGCCGTGGTGACTGGGGCCGTCCGGTCCCGTGACACCCGCGCGGTCCAGGACCACGGTGACTCCCGCGCGGTGCAGCCCCACGTCCATGAGCAGCTGGTCGAACCCGCGGTTCAGGAAGGTGGCGTAGAGACCCACCACGGGGTGCAGTCCGCTGAACGCCATGCCCGCGGCCATGGTCAGGGCGTGCTGCTCGGCGATCCCCACGTCCACCACGCGCTCGGGGTGCGCCAGCTGCATCTTCTGCAGCCCCATGGGAATGAGCATCGCTCCCGTGACGCCCACGACGTCCGGGCGTTCGTCCGCGATGGCCGCGATCTCGTCCCGGAACACGTGGGTCCACGTCCGGGCGGAAGCGGTGCCCGTGGGTCTGCCGGTCTCGGGGTCGATCACGGGCACCGAGTGGAACTGGTCGTTCTCGTCCAGGCGGGCCGGGAGGTACCCGTGGCCCTTCTCCGTGATGGCGTGGACGATCACGGGGCCGCCGTAGTTGCGGGCGTTCGTCAGCGCCTGCTCCATGGCCGACAGGTCGTGGCCGTCCACGGGGCCCACGTACTTCATGCCGAGGTCCTCGAAGATCCCCTGCTGGACCACCACGTCCTTGATGCCCTGCTTCATGCCGTGCAGACCGCGGTAGACCGCCTGGCCCAGGGGCCCGGAGGAGGTGAGCAGCCGCTTGGCCTTCTCCAGCGTCTGCTCGTAGCGGCGGTCCGTGCGCATCGCGTCCACGCCCTGCTGCACGCTGGACTGCAGGTCCTTGAGGTGGTTCGCGAAGCCGCCCACCGTGGGGGCGTAGGACCTGCCGTTGTCGTTGACCACGATGACCACCTTGCGGTCACGGTCCGAGGCGATGTTGTTCACGGCCTCCCACGCCATGCCACCCGTCAGCGCACCGTCACCGATCACGGCCACGGTGTGCCGGTCGTCCTGGTTGGTGAGCGCGTAGCCCCGGGAGATGCCGTCCGCCCAGGACAGGGACGACGACGCGTGCGAGGACTCCACGATGTCGTGCTCGGACTCCGCGCGGGACGGGTAGCCCGCGAGACCACCCTCCTGACGCAGCGTGGCGAAGTCCTGGCGGCCCGTGAGCAGCTTGTGGACGTAGGACTGGTGCCCGGTGTCGAAGACCACCGAGTCGCGGGGTGAGGAGAACACGCGGTGCACGGCCAGCGTCAACTCCACCACACCCAGGTTGGGCCCCAGGTGCCCGCCCGTGGCCGAGACGTAGTTGATCAGGAATTCCCTGATCTCGTCGGCCAGTTGCGCCATGGCCGCTGCGTCCAGACCCTTCAGGTCCTCGGGTCCCTCGATGGTCTCCAGAAGCGTCATTGCCTGCTCTCCGTGGGTCTCTCGGGGCGTCGGAACCGCCCGGGCCGGGTAGGGGTCCCGACCGCGACATGGCCGTGCGCCCGAATGCTCCGTCCGATCCTACTCGCACCGCACCGGCCGGTGGCATGTCCGGTGCACCGGACATGCCACCGGCCGGCGACCCCCGTAGGGGCAGCCAGCCGGTGGCGTCAGCGGTGCGTGACCGCGTACGGGCTACTTGGCGATCTGGCGCAGCACGTACTGCAGGATGCCGCCGTTGCGGTAGTAGTCGGCCTCACCCGGGGTGTCGATGCGCAGCACGGCGTCGAACTCCACGGTGGAGCCGTCCTCCCTGGTGGCGGTGACCTTTAGGGTCTTGGGGGTGGTGCCCTCGTTGAGAGCGGTCACCCCTTCGATCGAGAAGGTCTCGGTGCCGTCCAGGCCCAGGGAGTCCGCGGACTCGCCCTCGGTGAACTGCAGGGGCAGCACACCCATGCCGATCAGGTTGGAGCGGTGAATGCGCTCGTAGGACTGCGCGATGACCGCGCGCACACCCAGCAGGGACGTGCCCTTGGCCGCCCAGTCACGCGAGGACCCGGAGCCGTACTCCTTGCCGCCGAGCACCACCAGGGGCACGCCGGCCTCCTGGTAGTTCATGGCGGCGTCGTACACCGCGGCCTGGGGGCCGCCGTCTCGGGTGAAGTCGCGGGTGAAACCACCCTCGACGCCGTCCAGGAGCTGGTTCTTGATGCGGATGTTCGCGAACGTGCCACGGATCATGACCTCGTGGTTGCCGCGGCGGGAGCCGTAGGAGTTGAAGTCCTTGCGCGCCACGCCGTGCTCGGTGAGGTACTTGCCCGCCGGGGTGTCCGACTTGAAGGAGCCGGCCGGGGAGATGTGGTCCGTGGTCACGGAGTCGCCGAGCTTGAGCAGCACGCGGGCGCCCGCGACGTCCTCCACCGAGGTGGTCTCCAGGGACATGCCCTCGAAGTACGGTGGCTTGCGCACGTAGGTGGACTCGGGGTCCCACTCGAACACATCGCCCGTGGGGGTGTCGAGGTTCTGCCAGCGCTCGTCGCCGTCGAAGATCATGCCGTACTCGCGGTCGAACATCTCGGTGTCGATCGAGGCGTCGATGATCTTCTGCACCTCGGTGGGGTCCGGCCAGATGTCCTTGAGGTACACGTCCTTGCCGTCCGAGTCCTGGCCCAGGGCCTCGTTCTCGAAGTCGAAGTCCATGGTTCCGGCCAGGGCGTAGGCGATGACCAGCGGCGGGGACGCGAGGTAGTTCATCTTCACGTCCGGGTTGATCCGACCCTCGAAGTTACGGTTACCCGACAGCACCGAGGTCACGGCCAGGTCGTTGTCCTGGATGGTCTGGGAGATCTCGGGCTCGAGCGGGCCGGAGTTACCGATACAGGTGGTGCAGCCGTAACCCACGATGTAGAAGCCGAGCTCCTGCAGGTCCGGAACCAGACCGGACTTCTCGTAGTAGTCGGTGACGACCTTGGAACCCGGAGCAATGGACGTCTTGACCCACGGCTTGGCCTTGAGCCCCTTACTCACCGCATTGCGAGCCAGAACGGCGGCCGCCATCATGACGGACGGGTTGGACGTGTTGGTACACGAGGTGATCGAGGCGATCGACACGGCGCCGTGATCCAAATTGAACTCGCGGCCGTCCTCCATGGCGACCTTGACCGGGTTGGACGCGCGAGCGCTCACGTCCGTGGCATCAGCGTGCCGCGGCTGGTCCGAGGGATCCTGCTCGTCACCGGCGCTGTTGGCGGGCGCGTCCGAGGCGGGGAAGGACTCCGCAACGGCCTGGTCCACGGTGGAGGACTCGTCCACCGACACGTAGTTGGTGAGGTCTTCGCGGAACTGCTGCTTGGACTTGGTGAGCTCAATGCGGTCCTGCGGGCGCTTGGGGCCGGCGATCGAGGGAACCACGGTGGACAGGTCCAGCTCCAGGTACTCGGAGAACGCAATCTCCTTGGAGGGGTCGTGCCACATGCCCTGTTCCTTGGTGTACGCCTCGACCAGGGCAACCTGCTCCTCGGAGCGACCCGTCAGGCGCAGGTAGTCCATGGTGACCTCGTCGATCGGGAAGATCGCGGCGGTCGAACCGAACTCGGGAGACATGTTGCCGATGGTGGCGCGGTTGGCCAGCGGCACAGCCGCGACGCCCTCACCGTAGAACTCCACGAACTTGCCCACCACACCGTGCTCACGCAGCATCTCGGTGATGGTCAGCACCACGTCGGTTGCGGTGGCGCCGGAGGGGATCTCGCCGGTGAGCTTGAAGCCCACAACGCGCGGGATCAACATGGAAATCGGCTGGCCCAGCATGGCTGCCTCGGCCTCGATGCCGCCGACACCCCAACCCAGGACGCCGATGCCGTTTTCCATGGTGGTGTGCGAGTCGGTGCCCACGCAGGTGTCCGGGTACGCGCGAACGGTGCCGTCCACCTCGCGGGTCATGACCACGCGTGCCAGGTTCTCGATGTTGACCTGGTGCACGATACCCATGCCCGGGGGTACGACCTTGAAGTCGTTGAATGCGGTCTGACCCCAGCGTAGGAACTGGTACCGCTCGCCGTTGCGCTGGTACTCGATATCCATGTTGCGCTCGATGGCGTCCACGGAACCGAACGCGTCAATCTGCACGGAGTGGTCAATGACCAACTCGGCCGGAGCCAGCGGGTTGACCCGGGACGGATCACCGCCGAGTTCCGCCACGGCCTCACGCATCGTGGCAAGGTCCACGATGCAGGGAACGCCGGTGAAGTCCTGCATGATCACGCGGCCAGGGGTGAACTGGATCTCCGTGTCGGGCTGGGCCTCGGGATCCCAGGAACCCAGGGCCTCGATGTGTTTGCTCGTGACGTTGGCACCGTCCTCGGTGCGCAGCAGGTTCTCGAGCAGGACCTTGAGGCTGTAGGGGAGCTTCTGTGCTCCCTCCACGGCGTCCAGTCGGAAAATTTCGTAGTCGGTGCCCTTGACGTTGAGAACGTCCTTGGCTCCAAAGCTGTCCACAGTCATGGTGTGGAACTCCTCTCGCCACCGTTGGTTGCGTTCGACGCCCACGGTGCATGTGCATGCCCCGCGCACGTGGAACGGTCCCTGCCAGTGTAGCCCGTGGGCCGTCGTGCGCCCGGTATGACCACCCCGGATGCCGCCGCGGATCGTGCGCCGCGTCACGGCCGGCTCAGCTCACGCGTCCCGGCGCAGCAGCGCCACGGCCTCCACGTGGTGGGTGTTCGGGTAGAGGTCGAAGGCCTGAACGGCCTCGAGCCGCCACCCCCGGCGGCGCAGCCGCCCCACGTCCCGGCCCAGGGCGGCGGGGTCGCAGGCCACGTAGACGATGCTGCGGGGGCCGGCCTGGTCCACCGCGGCGAGGACCTCCTTGGCGGCACCGGCCCTCGGGGGATCCATGACCACCACGTCCGGGCGCGGTGGGCGGGGCGTCCCCGTGCGGTCCCGCCGTGCCGACGCCGCGCGGGCCCCCGCCCCGCGCCGCTGCCCGCCGCCGCGGGCTCCCCCGGTGCGCCCGGTCAGCACCCGCGCCACGTCACCGCGCACCCCGGTGACGTGTGCGGCGTGCGAGAGGTTGTGGGCGGCGTCGGCGGAGGTCACCGGTGAGCCCTCCACCGCGAAGACCGACCCGGTGTCCCCCACCGCGAGCGCGGCCACGGCGCTGAACAGCCCGGCCCCGCTGTAGAGGTCCCACACGGTGTCCCCGGTGCGCAGCTCCGCGGCCGCCAGCACGGCGTGCGCCAGGGTGGCGGGTGCGCTGCGGTGGATCTGCCAGAACCCGGTGGGGCTCACGCGCCACGTCAGCCGCCCCGCGGCCGTTGCGAGGCCCTCGGGCGGCCGGAGCGTCTCACGCACCTCGCCGGTTCCCGCCCACGTGCCGATCCGGCGGTGGTCCGCCGAGCGGGCCGTCACGCTCGCGCCGTGGCGCTCGCCCCACTCGCCCAGGCGCTCGCGCAGCTCCGCCACCTGGTGCTGCCGGGCGTCCTGGCGCAGGCTCACGTGCAGCAGCGGGCGCTCGCCGTTCGACGGCGCCGCGACGTCCACGCGCTCCGCGCCCTCGAAGCGCAGGGACCACGGTGCCAGGGCCCGGATGGCGTCCGCGGCCAGGGGCATGTCCGTCACCGGGAGCAGCGCGTCGGAGCGGTGCGGGTGCATCCCGGCGGTGCCGTCCGCGGCCACGTCCAGGTGCAGGCGGGTGCGCCATCCCGAGCCGTCCGGGGTCTCGTCCCGGGCGGCGTGCACCTCGCCGTCCCACTCGTGCCCGGCGAGGTGCGAGAGCTGCTCGGCCACCACGCGGCGCTTGAGCTCACGCTGGGTCTCGAGATCCGCGTGCCCGAACTCCGCACCCCCCAGGGGTGGGCGGCCGTGCGCCGCCGCGAGAACGGCGTCGGCCTGGGGCCACACGTGGGCGTCCCGGCGCCCGGGCGCGGCCTCGAGCACCTCGACCGTGTCCCCGCGCCAGAAGGACCCGCCCGGTTCCGCGTCCGTGAGGTGCACGCGCACGAGCTCACCCGGCAGACCGTGCCGGACGAAGACCACCCGGCCCTCCTCGGTGCGGGCCACCATGTGACCGCCGTGGGCCACCTCCCTCAGGCGCAGCACGAGGGGGTCCGGGGTTGCGGTCATCGGTTGTTCTCCGTGAGTTGCAGTTCGCGCACCGATTCGAGGTGCCAGGGCACGGAGGCGATCATGACTCCGCGTTCGTAGTGCAGGCGGGTTCGCAGGGGGCGGATGGCCTGGTTGTGCAGGAACCGCTCCCAGCCGCGCCCCACCACGTACTCGGGCAGGTAGACGATCACCAGGTCGCGGGGGGACTTGCGCCGGATCCCGCGGATGTGCGCGATCACCGGTCCCACGGTGTCCCGGTAGGGGGAGGCGAGGACCGTCACGGGCACGGGGATCTCCAGGGCCTCCCACTCGCGCACGATGTTCTCGGTGCGCGCGCGGTCCGTGTCCACCACCACGGCCTCCAGGGTGGAGGGCCGGGACGCGCGGGCGTAGGTGAGCGCCCGCACCACGGGTTTGCGCACGGAGGTGACCACGATGATCGAGTGCACCCGGGACGGCAGGGCGCGCACCCGGGAGTCGGGTCCCACCGCGAGCTCGGCGTCCACCGCACGGTAGTGGTGCGCGATCGCGCGCATGAACACGGTGGTCAGCGCGATGGCCACGATGGTGAGCCACGCACCCTGGGCGAGCTTCGTCACCAGCACCACCACGAACACCGCGGCGCACGCCACGAGCGCGATCACGGCCACGCCGAAGCGCACCGCGAACTGGCGGTGCGTGGTCCGCGACGTCCGGGTGCGGCGCACCCGGGTCCAGTGCCGCACCATGCCCGCCTGCGTGAGCGTGAAGGCGAAGAACGCTCCCACCACGTAGAGCTGGATCAGGGCGTTGACGTTGGCCCCGAAGGCGAGCGTGAACCCCGCGGCGACCACCGACAGCAGCACGATCCCGTTGGTGAACGCGAACCGGTCCCCCCGGCTCTGCAGCTGCCGGGGCAGCAGCCCCGCGGAGGCCAGCCGCGACGCCAGCACGGGGAACCCCGAGTACGCGGTGTTGGCGGCCATGAACAGCACGCCCACGGTCGCGAGCGCGAGCACGGCCACCCACACGGGGTCCTGCCCCGTCACGGCCTGGGCGATCTGCGCCAGCACGGGGACCTGGTAGAAGTTCGCGTCCGGTGCGTGCCCGTGGACCAGCAGCTGCCGCTCGGGGTCCATCACGACCACCACGCCGGTGCGCCACGTCAGGTACAGCACGCCGAGCAGCAGCACCGCGGACAGCGCGCCGAGCACCGCGAGCGTCCGGGCGGCGTTGAGGGCCTTGGGCTTGCGGAAGTACGGCACGGAGTGCGTGATGGTCTCCACGCCCGTCACGGCCACCGCCCCCGAGGAGAACGCGCGCAGCACGAGCATGGCACCGGCCAGGCCCATGAGTCCCCCCTGCATCCCGTCCGCGGGCAGCACCTCGTACCCCGCCGACGGCGCCGGGTCCAGGGTGCCGGTCAGCTCCTGCACGATCCCCACGACGATCAGCACGAGCACCACGCCCACGAACGCGTAGGTGGGCACGGAGGACGCCCGGCCCATGAACTTCAGACCGCGCAGGTTCAGCAGCGCCACGAGCGCGATCCCCACCACGGCCACCACCGTGCGGTGGCCCACGAGCCACGGGAACACCGCGGCGAGGTACTGGGCGGCCGCGGCCATGGAGACCGCCACCACGAGCATGTAGTCCACGAGCAGCGCGGCCCCCACGGCGGCCCCCGCGGGGCGTCCCAGGTTCTTGGAGGCGATCTCGAAGTCCGCGCCGCCGGAGGGGTACGCCCGCACGTTCTGCCGGTAGGCGGTGATCACCACGGCGAGCACCACGAGCACCACGAGCCCCACCCACGGGGACACCACGATGGCGGCGGAGCCCGCGAGCGCGAGCGTCAGGACGATCTCGTCCGGTGCGTACGCCACCGAGGACAGTGCGTCGGACGCGAAGACGGGCAGCGCCGTGCCCTTGGAGAGCACGGTTCCCGCGGCGCGCTCGTTGTGGAGGGGTTTTCCCACGAGCGCGCGGCGGAGTAGTCGGGACGCATACACGTGGGAACACGCTAGTCGCTGCGCCGGTGCTTGTCCCGCGGTGCTGGGACTTATGCTGAGGCCCATGGCGCATTTCGTGATCATGGGCGTGGGCCGGGTGGGAATCACCCTCGCGCACGCCCTGGAGGACTCCGGGCACACCGTGGCGGTGATCGACCAGGACGACCGCGCGTTCCGCAAGCTGCGGCCGGGGTTCGAGGGCAGGAAGATCACGGGTCACGGCTTCGACCGCGAGGTGCTGCGGCGGGCGGGGATCGCGGACGCGTACGCCTTCGCCGCCGTCTCCAGCGGGGACAACTCCAACATCATCGCCGCCCGTGTGGCCCGGGAGACCTTCAAGGTCAAGCACGTGGTGGCGCGGATCTACGATCCCACCCGGGCGGAGTTCTACCAGCGCATGGGCATCCCCACGGTGGCGTCCGTGCGGTGGAGCGCGGACCAGGTGCTGCGCCGCATCCTGCCCGAGCACGCGATCACCGGGGACTTCCGTGAGGCCTCCGGACGGCTGCAGCTCGGTGAGCTGCCCCTGGACGACTCGTGGTCCGGGCTGCACCTGGACCGGATCGAGGAGGCCGCCGGTGTGCGCATCGCGTTCGTCACACGCTTCGGCGAGGGCATCCTCCCCGCCAGCGACACCAGCTACCAGCAGGGAGACATCGTGCACGCCATGATGCGGGTGGAGGACGTGGAGCGGGTGGCCCGCGTGCTGTCCCGGGCGCCGTCGGACGAGGTCATGGAGGCCGTGGCCCTGGCCGCCACCCGTGACTCGGAGGGGCGGCGCTGATGCACGTGGTGATCGTGGGCGGCGGGTCCGTGGGGTCCTCCATCGCCCGGGAGCTGCTCTCGCACGGGCACGACGTCGTCGTGGTGGACGCGACCGCCGAGGTGATCGGGCGCTCCAACCTGCGCGGGGCGCAGTGGGTGGTCGGGGACGCCTGCGACCTGGACGTGCTGCAGCGCGCCCGGGCCGAGGAGGCGGACGTGGTGGTCGCGGCCACCGGCGACGACAAGGCCAACCTGGTGGTCTCGCTGCTCGCGCGCAGCGAGTTCGGCGTGCCCCGCACGGTGGGACGGGTGAACAACCCCAAGAACGAGTGGCTCTTCGACGACGCCTGGGGCGTGGACGTGGCCGTGTCCACGCCGCGGCTGATGACCGCGCTCGTGGAGGAGGCCGTGGAGGTCGGGGACGTGGTGCGGCTGCTGAGCTTCCAGACGGGCGCCGCTACGCTGTCCGCCTACACGGTGCCGCGCGAGCACCCCGTGGTGGCCAGCACGGTGTCCCAGGTGCCCTGGCCCCCGGACGTCGCCCTCGTGGCGATCCTGCGCGACGGCGTGCCCATCGCGCCGTCCGGGGACGACGTCCTGGAGGGCGGTGACGAACTGTTCTTCATCACCACCACGCAGGGCGAGGAGCAGCTGCGGGCCATGTTCACCACGGCCCGGGACGTCAACCTGCGGGCGGCACTGGACGAGGGCGGCTCCACAGCCATGCCAGCCACAGCACAGCGGCGTACAGCGGGGCCCCCATCACCAGCCGGGTGATGCCCAGGGCCGCCACGTCCCGGGCGAGGAACAGCGGCAGCTGCACCGCGAGCCGGGCCGCGAACATCGCGATCAGCAGCGCGTTGGCGCGCTGGTACGCGGCCCGCCGGGCGGTCTGCAGGTGCCAGTCCGTGCCCTCGCCGCGGATGTAGCCGTAGACCACTCCGAGCAGCGGCCACCCCGCAGCGGCGGAGAGCCCCAGGACCACGACGCCCACGGCGTTCGTGACGAACCCCCACACGTAGTAGTCCAGCGCCTCACCGCCCACCCGGGCGAACAGGGCGCAGATGCCCACCCCCACGAGCCCCGCGAACGCCTGGGTGGCGGGTTGGCGCCGGGCCAGCCGCACGAGCGTGAACACCGCGGCCACCGCGAGGGACGCGGTGAGCGCCACGGACAGCTCGCCCACGACGACCACGCACACCAGGAACACGAGCCCGGGCAGCAGCGACTCCGCGACACCGCGCCAGCCCCCCACCGCGGAGAGCACGTCCAGCCGCCCGCTCTCGTCGCGGCGCAGACCGGAGCGCTGCGCGAAGTCCTGGGCGGCCTGGTGCATCCTGGCCGAGGTCTCCTCCCGCTGCGGGTCCTCGGGGCGGCTCATCGACCCACCTTCTTGGGCGTGATGATCTCGTAGCGGGGGTTGTACATGGTGGGCACGCCGTCCGGGTGGCACACCACCGCGAGACAGCGCAGCCTGGTGCCCGCGCTCACCCCGGGGACCGTGCGCTGCCCGTGCCACAGCAGCTCGAGGGCGCACGGAACGGAGCCCTCCCCGCGGGGCACCTTCAGCAGCGCCCGGAAGTGCGGGGGCGCGGTGACCGGGGCGATCGTCACCTCCACGACCACTCCCTCCACCACGGCCCGACGACGCGGCCGGTCGCTGCGCGCGGGAGTGAGGTCCCGGGCGGCGGCCTCGGGTCCGCAGCGCACGTCGATGGCGCCGGTCACGGGATTGTTCCCGTCCATGCTCAGCCGATCTCCGTGATCTCGGGACCGCGGCGCGGTGGCTGCACCGCCGGCCCCTGGGGCGGGGTCGGGGCCGAGCCGGTGTCCGCGTCGGGGGTGTCCCCGCCGGAAGTGTCTCCGCCGGGGGCGTCCTGGGCGGCACCGTCCGGTGCGGGGCTCTCGCCCGGTCCGCCCACGCGGCGCACGGTCGCGTTGCTCGGCATGCTCAGCGCCAGCAGGTCCCGCGGCGGGTGGGGATCCTGGCCGCGCACCACCACGAGGCCCCGCACGGCGTCGTCGAGGACCTCGGCCGTGGTGCCGGGCAGGGCGGCGCCGCCCGTGTACACGGCCCGCAGGAACCAGCGCGGCCCGTCGATGCCCACGAAGCGCGCCAGACGGTACCCCTGCCGGCCGTCCGGTGTGGTGCCGGGGAACTTGGCGTCGACCTGCAGCCCGAGGGGTCCCTCGGACACCGTGGGCTCGCCCCCGTCCCGGCGCAGCCCCGCCACCAGTTCCGCGCGCACCTCGTCCCACAGGCCCGAGGACTTGGGCGCGGTGAAGACCTGCAGCTGCACGGAGCCGTCCCGGAAGTCCAGGTTCACGGCGCGGGGCACCTGGGTGTGCTGGTCCACCTCCATGCGGATCTCCACGTCACGGACCGGTTTGAGCAGCAGCGCCCCGAGATCGAGGTACTCGCCCCGCTCCCCGGTGAACTCGTTCTCGTCCCACGGACCGGCGGCACGCGGGTCCCGGGCGCTCTCGTCGGTCTCCGTGGCGGTCACCGCGTCCCGGGGCTCCCCGGTGGTGCTCCCGGCATCCTCCGCGAGTCGCTTCTTGCGTCCGAACATCGATGTCTCCCAAGTCAGTGTGTAGAGGGTCGGCGGGGCGGGCCCACTCCCCCGGGGCCGGCGGGCGGGTCAGTGCGTGCCGGAGGAGCCGAAGCCCCGTTCACCGCGCTCGCTGGGCGGCAGCTGCGCCACGGCGTCGAAGCGGGCCGTGACGACTTCCTGCACCACCAGCTGGGCGATCCGCTCGCCCCGGCGAATCGTGTACGCCGCGCGGGCGTCCGTGTTGAGCAGACACACCTTCAGCTCGCCGCGGTAGCCGCTGTCCACGGTGCCCGGGGCGTTGAGCACGGTGATGCCGTGCGCGGCCGCGAGCCCCGACCGCGGGTGCACGAGACCCACGTACCCCTCCGGGATCGCCACGGCCACCCCGGTGTCCACGAGCGCACGCTCACCGGGCCGCAGCTCCACGTCCTCCCGGGCGCGCAGATCCGCTCCGGCGTCCCCGGGGCGGGCGTAGGCGGGGATGGGCAGCCCCGGGTCCAGCAGCTGCAGCGCCACGCGCACGCGGGCGGATTCGGTCTCCTCAGTCACAGTGCTCCACTCTAACCGCCGTCCTGCCCCGTTCCGGGGCCGTGACCGCCGCGGGGCCACGGGGGTGGCACCGCACGCGCCCGGCCGCCTCGCGCCGGGCGAACTCCGAGCAGGATGTGCCAAGGTGGAGCCATGAGTTCTCAGCTTCCGGACCCGGGCGCGCGCGAGCAGCCGACGCGCGGCCGCGAGAGGTCCGCCGCCGACCACGCCTCCCCCGCCGCTGCGACGGCCGCCACCCCGCGCGCGGGCGAGCCGCCCGAGCACGGGCGCGCGGCGCCGTCGGCCGCCGGACCCGGGGCCTCCCCCGAGAGCCCCCGGGTCCGCTACTCGGAGCGGCTCACGGTCGCCTGGTGGGTGTGGCTCATCGTTGCCTTCGTGGGCGGGACGGGATTCGTGGCCGTCGCACCCATCAGCATCGCCGTGGGCGTCATCGTGGCCGCCGTCCTGGTGGTCGCGATCGGGCTGGTCCTGACCCTGGGCGCCCCGCGCATCGTGCTCACGAACGAGGACCTCCGCGTGGGCCGCGCCTACATCGAGCGCCGGTACGTGGGTGAGGCCGTGGCCATCCGCGGCGCCGACGCCCGCGCGGCGCGCGGTCCCGACCTGGACGGCCGCGCCTTCATGAACTTCCGCGTGTCCGTTCCGGAGCTGTGCCGCATCTCGATCGTGGACCCGGTGGACCCCACGCCCTACTGGCTCACCGCCACCCGGCACCCGGACGAGCTGGCGCGAGCCGTCAACGAGGGTCGCGTCCGGGACTGAGCGGACCGCGCACCCGGTGCGGGGACGACGACGGGCGGTCACCCCGCAGGGTGACCGCCCGTGGTGCCGCGCGAGGTGGGCCGTTCAGCCCAGGCACTCGTGGCAGTACTTCACGCCGTTGCGCTCCTCCGCGAGCTGCGAACGGTGCCGCACCAGGAAGCAGGATCCGCACGTGAACTCGTCGTCCTGGGCGGGGAGCACCACCACGGAGAGCTCCTCGTTGGAGAGGTCCGCGCCGGGAAGTTCGAAGCTCTCGGCCGCCGTGGCCTCGTCCTCGTCAACGCTTCCGGACTGGTGGTCCGACCGCCGGGACTGCAGTTCCTCGATGGAGTCTTCCTTGAGGTCCTCGTCCTGCTTGCGCGGTGCGTCGTAGTCTGTGGCCATGTGTCTATCCGCTCCAACCGGTCTTCACGAGATCGCTGCGAGAAACGGGGCCCGGGCGATCTCCCCCGGGGCCGTGTCGCGTAGATTGTTCACCATGGGGGCGGAAAAAGCCAGCACCCGCGCGCGCCTTTTCTCGCAGAGCATGATCGCCCGGTCTGGCGCGCGCAGCGGCCCGGTCCCGGTGCCCCGTGGCGACGCCGCGGCGTCGCCCTCCGCGTCCGGCCGGGCGCGGTCGCTCTGCCACTAGACTGACGCTACGAACGCGCGGGGCGCACCACGGGACCCGTGGCGAGCGCACCGGTGAGGGAAGGACAGCATGGAGCAGTTGCGCCTGGTAGGAGTGCACGACGACGGTGAGCACCTCATCGTCGAGACCCCCGATTCCACGCGGTACCGGTTGAAGATCGACCAGCAGCTGCGGCAGACCATCCAGCACGCGCGGCGCAAGCCCCCCGCACGCGGTCGAGGTGGCGCCTCCTACGGTCCCCGGGACATCCAGGCCAGGTTCCGCGCGGGCGCCAGCGTGGAGGACGTCGTCGCCGAGTCCGGGTGGGAGGCCGAGCGCGTCAAGCGCTACGAGTGGCCCATCCTGGCCGAGCGCTCCCACATGGTCGAGGAGGCGTGCCGGGTCACCGTCTCCGGCACCGGCCCGGCGCACGACGGCTACCGCTCCGTGTTCGAGGGCGAGCCCAAGACCCTGCACGAGCTGGTGGACGAACGGGCCCCCCGGCTCGGCGTGGACCGCTCCAGCTTCGACTGGGACGCCTGGCTGCGCGAGGACCAGCTGTGGAGCGTGCAGCTGAGCTTCACCGTCTCGGATCCCGGCGCGGCGGGTCTCGACACCGACGGCCCGGCCCTGTGGAGCTACAACCACACGACCCGGAGTCTGCGCCCGGAGAACGCCTGGGCCCACGCGCTGGGCGAGGAACCCCGCGAGAGCGGCCCGCTCGGTGCCCCGGCCCCCGCACTGCCCGCCGCCGCACCGGCCGCACCGGTGCGCGCCCTGCAGCACGAGACCGGGGAGGCGGACGAGCTGCTGGACGTCCTGCAGGCCCGGCGCGGCCGTCGCCTGGGCTCCGACGAGGCCGAGGACGACCGGCTCGCCGAGATCCTGGGCCGCGGGATGGGCCGGGTGGAGCAGCGCCCCCGCCCCATCGACGCCCCGCAGGACTCCCCCGTGTTCGACCGTCCCATCCAGCCCGCCGCGTCGCAGGTGGCCGAGGAGCAGGCCCTGCGCGGCGAGGGCATCGAGATCGTGGACGACTCGACCCCCGACCACGGGCGGCAGCGGGGGGAGCCCGCCGACGACCACGCCCCCGGGAGCACCCGGGACACGCCGCGGGAGGCGCACACGGACGGCACCACGACCTGGGTGGACGTCACGGAGGAGAGCCCGCAGGAGTCCTCCCCCGGGGAGGACCGGGATCCCGGCTCCGACGGGACCCCCGCGGCGTCCGGGACCGCCCCCTCCGACGTGGTGCGACCCATTGCGCTGCCCGCCGCTGCTACGGACACGGACACCGCTGACGTGCCGCGCGAGGACGAGACCGGCGCACAACCGTCCGCGGACACCGGGGTGGCGGAGGAGCAGGACTCCGACCAGTCCGCCCCCGGGCCCCGGGCACGCACCCCCAAGGCGAAGCGCTCCTCCGTTCCCAGCTGGGACGACATCGTCTTCGGCGCCAACCGCCCGTAGCGGGAGCGCGCCCGCGCGACGTGCCGTGATGCGAGAATCCGCCGCCAGGCGGTAAAGTCACGAGGGCAGGCCGGGATCAGGGGAGAACGTGGCTCGGCCGTGAGCACTCACGGGCGACTATTAAGGGCTTTTTGCATGGGCAACTCCATCCAGGACGATCTCTTCGGCGACGACACCCAGCCCGCCGGGGCGGCGGATACCGAACCACCCTCGCGGGCACGACGGTACCTGGCACCCGCGGCGCTGGGAGGCGCCGCACTGCTGGTCCTGGCGGGAGTGGGAGCGGTGGCCTTCACCGGCCTCAGCGGCGGCTCGGACAAGCCCGACCCCGCGAACTTCGCCACGGACTCCCCGTCCGCCACGCCGAGCACCTCACCCACGCCGTCGTCGAGCCCCACCCCCACCCCCAGTCCGACGTCGGATCCCACCGTGGCCCCGGAGCCCACGGTCCCCGCGGAGCAGTACTACGTCCCCGCGCCCCAGCCGGTGGCCCCGGTGCAACCCGTGCAGCCGGTGCAACCCGTGCAGCCCGTGCAGCCGGCCGTCCCCGCACCACAGCCCCCCGTTGCGCCGCAGCCCGCGCCCACGAGCGAGCCCAAACCCACCCAGGCGCCGAAGAAGCCCACGGCTCCCGCGGAGCCCGCGCCGCCCGAGGCACCGGCACCGTCCCAAGCCCCACAGAAGCCCACCCCACCGGACCCCG
The DNA here is from genome assembly GCF_003226895.2 of Kocuria tytonis. Taxonomy (GTDB): domain Bacteria; phylum Actinomycetota; class Actinomycetes; order Actinomycetales; family Micrococcaceae; genus Kocuria; species Kocuria tytonis. The sequence continues at coordinate 183,527 of NZ_PNJG02000001.1, read as the reverse complement.
GAACCGGTGGTGGCGGTGCGGGCGACAAGACACCCGGCGGCACCGGGGCCGGAGCGGGCGACACCGGCTCGGCGAAGCAGGGTGGTGGCGCGCCGGGCGGCCAACAGAAAGACGCCGGCGCGACCGGTGGTGCCGCGGGCGCCGACTCCAGCGGGACCGGCGGCGGGTCGCGCTGAGTCCGTCCCCTGCGCGACGGGCCACCACGGCCCGGGGTGCGCCGTGGACTCACCAGAGCAGAGCCGGCACGAACCTCTCCCGGTCCGTGAGCGAACCGTGCTGCCCCACCATGTTCATGGGCCGGGTTCCCTGACGGGACACGTCGTAGAGGGCGAGCTCCTCCCGCCCCAGGACCCACACGTCCCCCGCGCGGGCCAGCAGATCCGGATCCGGATCCGCCCCGAAGTACTCCCCGCGTGCCAGGTCCTGCCGCGTGGCGGTCCACACGGCGTCCCCGAAGTGCTCCTGCCAGCGCCGGGCCACGACCCGGGGGTCCTCGTCCGGGACGAGGTGCAGCTGCACGGCGCGGGGCTCGCCGGCGGTGTGCCGGATCCCGCGCATCAGACCGGGGTGTGCGCTGACGTCCACCCGATGCTCCGGGGCCACGTCCACCATGCCGTGATCGGCGGTCAGCAGCACACGGGTGTTGGCCGGCAGCCTGGTGACGAGCCGTCGCAGCGCGGAGTCGAGGTCCTCGAGCGCGCGCAGCCAATCGTCCGAACGCCACCCCTGCCGGTGCCCGGTCTTGTCCAGCTCGTCCCAGTAGAAGTAGACGAGTCCCCTCCGACCCTCGCGCAGCTGCTCGAGGGTCCCTGCGGTGCGCGCGTGCACGCCGTGGGCGCCCACGAACCTGCCGCCCCGCAGCGCGGCCCGGGTCAGGGAGGAGGACTCGAAGCGCGGCGCGCTCACCGTGGCCGTGTCCACCTCCGCCGCGGCGCGCTCCAGCACCGTGGGCGCGGGCTGCCACGCCACCGGGTCCAGGTCCGCGGGCCAGTTGCCCAGCATGTTCACCACGCGGTCGCGCGCGGGTTCCAGGACGTCGTAGCCCAGCATCCCGTGTCGGCCGGGGGCCCGTCCGGTGCCCAGGCACGAGAGGGAGACGGACGTGGTGGAGGGGAACGCGGCGTCGAGCTCACCCAGGGACTGCGCGGCCCGAAGGGTGGGCGCGTACCCCGCCACCTCGCGCAGCAGCCGGGACCCCAGCCCGTCCACGAGGACCACCACGTAGCGCTGCGCGGACGGCAGGCTGAGCGCGTTGCGCTGCCCCGTGACCCCCACCGCGGCGGCGGCCGAGGACAGCACCTCCGCGATGCTGCGCGAACCGTAGCGCGGGGGTCCCGGGAGGTCGACGGGCGGTCCCGCCTCCCCGTCGCTCACGAGGTGCGCCCCGCGTCGCGGCCGTTGTGGCGGTGGCCGAAGCGCGAACGCGGAGGGCTCGGCTGCTCCGTGCGGGCGGGATTCTGACGGGGCGCCTGGGCGATCTGTGCGCCCGCGTCCGTGAGGGGGGCCACGTTGGCGCGTCGCAGGGTGCGTGCGAACTCGCGGGCGCCTTCCACCGCGTCCTGCCCGTCCGCCTCGGAACTGATGCGCATGACCACGTCCTCGCTCGCCGCGGTGCCGGTGTAGCCGTGGTCCGCCTGGCACTCGGGGTCCTCGCACATGGCCGGGTACAGCTCCAGCTGCTGGGTGCCGGTCCAGCTCACCGCGAGGTTCAGCTCCATGATGGGCGTGCCCGGCTGGTAGTTCTGCGGCTGGTGGTACGCGTAGCTGAGCGTCACGGAGCGGATCTGGGAGATCGGCACCGTCTCGGTGGACACGCGGGCCACGGTGTCCGCCCCGGTCTCGTCGTACTGCTCGTCGTCCACGTGGGTGATGTGCAGGACGTCCTCGGCGAGCACCAGAGCCGTGATGTGACGGTGCAGTTCCGTGTTGTTGAAGTGCGTTTCCAACTGCACGAGGTGGGACACCGGGTGCCGTCCGTCCAGGGAGTCCATGACCACGTCCGTGACGAGTTGCGGGTAGAACCCGGCCTTTTCGATGTCCTGAACCAGCCGGGAGCCATCGGGAGCTGAGAATGTCATGGCGCTATTGTGCTCCACTGCGCCCCGCGGGGCACACCACCCGGGAGCTCGCGCGGGTCACGGGGTCACCACGCAGGATACGGTGCCGTCCGCGAGCTCGGTGCACACGGGGGTGACGTCCGTGGCGGGGGCGGGCTCCTCGGTGGGTCCGGGGGAACTCACGGGTGAGCTCGTGGGCGGGGGTGGAGCCGTGGGAGCCGGCCGGTTCGTGCCCCCGTTCCCGCTCCACCCGGCGATCATGGGCCCGAGCCACACGTACCCGGCCACGAGCGCCAGCACGGCCAGCGTCAGCGCGAGCAGCCACCACGGCCACCGTGCGCGCCGATGGCGCGTGCTCCGTCCGGGTTCCGGTGCGACGGACCCCGACGCATCCCCGACCTCGTCCCGGTGGGCGGCCGCGGGCGTCGCCACCAGCGGGCCACCGGTCCCGCCCAGGGCGGCGGCCAGCACCGCGGTGGTGTCCCCCCGGCCCGCCGCCGGGGACGCGAACCCGGGGATCTCCGGGGCGGCCGAGGGGTCCAGCCGCTCGGTGCTGTCCTCGGGAGCGGATGGGCTCGCGGACGTGCCGGGATCGAGCGGTTCGGGCGCACCGCGGCGCTCCCCTGCCCGGTCGCCGCCCGCCGCACGGGGTGCCGCGCCGCCGAGGACGTCCCCTCCGACGACGCCGCCCGCCGGTCCCGCGCCCGCGTCGTCCCCGGGCGTCCCGCCGGTGGCGGGCGCGAACGGCCGCAGCAGGTCTCCCCCGCGCTGCGCCATGGCCGGGCTGCCGGGCCTGGCGATGGCCTGCCGGTGCACGGCGTGCCATGCGATGGGCGCGTCCGCGGTGCGTCCGGCGCGGGAGGGCAGCCGGGCGGCGTCGGCCACCGGGGACAGTTCGCGCTCGGTCGTGGGCTCCAGGACGTCGAAGACCTCGAACGGCTCACCGTCCGCCGTCTCGCACTGCCGGCCCGCGCGGGCCGGCGCGGTGGCCATGAGATCCGTGAGCAGGCGGTCCGCGGCCGCCGTGCGCGCGGCGGGGTCCGCGCTGAGCAGCCCCGCGGCCCCCGCCCGCAGCACCGGTGAGCCTTCGAACAGGCCCAGCCGCGTGACGTCCTCGGGACGCAGGGGGCCGTCGCTGAGGTCCGCCTCGGGCAGCACCATCCGCACGGCCGTGACCCCGGCGGCGTAGAGATCCATGGTGCGGGACGGACTGCCCGGGGCGTAGGCCTCGTCCGGGAGGTAGCCGGGGGTCCCCACCACCGTGCCGGTGTGGGTGAGGCGGGCGTCGGTGAGCCGGACCGCGATCCCGAAGTCAGCGAGCCGCGCGACGGGCAGAGCGGAACCGGTGGGCTCCAGCAGCACGTTCGCCGGTTTCACGTCCCGGTGCACCCAGCCCCGGGTGTGCACGAACCGCAGGGCGGACAGCAGCTGGCACACGAGCTCCTCGGCCACCCAGTCCGCCACCGCCCCGTTGTCCTGCAGCGCCGCCTCCAGCGTGCCGCCCGAGACGAGCTCCATGGCGATCGCCACGTGCTCGTCCTCCGCGGCCCACCCGTAGGGGGCCACCACGTGGGGGTGCTCCAGGTTCACGGACTGCTCCCGCACGAAGCGCAGCAGGTCCGCGGAGTCGCGCTGGCGCAGCACCTTCGCGGCGCACTCGCGCCCCAGGCGCAGGTCCTGGGCGCGCCACACCGCGCCGCTGCCGCCCTCGGCGATGGGCGTCAGCAGCTCGAAGCGACCGGCGATCGTGTCCCGCACTCGGTGGGTGCCCTAGCCCAGCATCGCGCGGCGGGCGCTGTCCGTACGCTGTCCCGGATCCCCGATCTTCACCGTGGCGGAGAGCACGGTGAGCACGGAGCCGGACAGCACCACCGGGTTCAGCTCCAGGAAGGCGACCTGCGGGAACCGGTCCTTGAGGTAGGCCACGCGGTTCACGAGCTGCTCGAGCGCCGTGGTGTCCACCGGCGGCACGCCCTGGTAGCCGAAGAGCTTGCGGGCGGCCTTGGGCGCGCGGACCATGCGGGTGATGTCCCGGTCGGTGAGCGGCGGCACGCGGTGGGCCCAGTCGTCCAGGAGGTGCACGGCGTCGCCGGCCATCCCGAACGAGAGCACCGGTCCGATCAGGGGGTCCTCCGCGGCGCGCAGCACCACGGTCTGGCCAGTGGGCGCCATGGACTGCACCTCGAAGTCCGTGACGTTCCACCCGGCCAGGGTCCGCCGCATGGTCTCGATCGCCGTGCGCAGCTGGTCCGCGTCCGCGATGTTGAGCACCACACCGCCCAGGTCCAGGCGGTGGCGCAGGAAGGGGTCGGTGGTCTTCAGCGCCACCGGGTAGCCGAGCCGCTGCGCCGCGGCGGGGCCGTCCTCGGGATCGTTGAAGCGCACCGATTCCAGCACGCGGATGCCCGCGTGGCCCAGCAGCTCGTTGCGCTCCGGCGTGCTCAGCTCGTACAGGGTGTCCCCGCTGACCTTGTCCCGTTGCCGCTCCAGGAACTTCTCCACGCCGTCGAAGTCGAAGTCCTCGGGATCCGTGACCACGCCCTGCTCCTGCGAGCGCCACGTGGTGTAGTCGATGACCTGGGCGAGCGCGTGCATCGCGGTGCCCGGGGAGTCGAAGCACGGCAGGGCGGCGTCGCCGGCGGTGTGGACGGAGGCGGTGACGCCGTCCGGTCCGTACTGGCCGGTGAACACCGCCACGGTGGTGCGCTGCGCATCGTGGGCGGCCCGGGCGACGTCCGCCACGAGGGCCTCCCGGTCCAGCCCGGGCACCGGCATCAGCACGAGCACCACGCTGCTCGCCTCCTCGGTGGCGAGCTGCGCGCGGACGGCGGCCAGGACGGCGTCGTGGGCGGCGCGGGGACCCCGGGTGGTGTCCACCGAGCCGTCGACGGCGGCGGGTTCGAGGTCCAGGCGCAGGGCCGTGTCCTCGGTGAGCTGGGCGAGCGCGAGCGCGTTGGAGACCACGGCGACGCGGCGGGAGCCCGGCAGGGGCTGGCTCTCGGTGATCGCGGCGACGTCCAGCAGCTGCTCGGCGGTGCTCGCCCGGATCACGCCCGCCTGGCGGAACATCGAGTCCAGGGCACCGGCGGGCGCCTGGGTGACGCGCCCGGTGTGGCCCGGCGGCAGGCGCAGCCCGGTGACCTCGGACTTGGCCACGATCACGGGCTTGCTCAGGGACAGCCGGCGGGCGATCCGCGAGAACTTGCGGGGGTTGCCCACGGACTGCAGGTAGAGCCCGCACACCGTGGTTTCGGGGTCGTCCTCCCAGTGCTGCATGAGGTCGTTGCCGGAGACGTCCGCGCGGTTGCCCGCCGAGAGGTAGCTGGAGAGCCCCACGCCGTGGCGCAACGCCGCACCGTAGAGCATGGTGCCCACCGCGCCGGACTGGGAGAACAGGCCCAGCCCGCCGCGCCGCGGCAACTCGGGCAGCACCGAGGCGTTCAGCGAGACCTGGGGGTCGGTGTTGATAAGCCCCAGGCTGGCCGGGCCCACCACGCGCATCCCCGCCGCGCGTGCGATCCGCACGAGCCGGCGCTGGGCCGTGGCGCCCTCCAGGCCGTCCTCCGCGTAGCCGCCGGTCATGACGACGACGGCGCGCACGCCGGCCCGGCCGCAGTCCGTCACCGTGTTCTCCACGGCCTCCCGGGGCACGGCGATCACGGCGAGGTCCACGGGATCCGCGATCTCCGACAGGGACGCGACGAACGTGAGGCCCTCCCGCTCGTACGGCGAGTGCCCCACCCCGTAGAGCGTGCCGGTGAAGCCGCCGTTCAGGATCCCCTCCACGGCGTGGTGGCCGGCGTGGTCCTGGTGGGCGGAGGCCCCGACCACGGCGATGGTCGAGGGCGTGAGCAGGTCCTTGACCGAGCGCGCCTCCGCGCGGTGCTCGCGCGCGGCCATCACGGCCAGGGACTTCTCGGTGGGGTCGATGTCGAAGTCCACCACCACCACCCCGTCCTCGAACTGGCGGGAGACGTCGTAGCCGGCCTCCACGAACACGTGGAGCATCTTGCGGTTCTCGGGCAGCACCTCCGCGGTGAAGCGGTCGATGCCGTTCTCGCGCGCCGCGGCCGCGAGGTGCTCCAGCAGGATGGAGCCGATGCCCCGGCCCTGGTGGTGGTCCGAGATCATGAACGCGACCTCGGCCGCCCGCGGGGAGGTGCGGTCGTAGCGGCCCACACCGATCAGCTTCTCGCCCAGCATCAGCACGAAGCACACGCGGTCCGTGTGGTCCACCGTGGTGAAGCGCTCCAGCTCCCGCTGGGAGAGCTTGGGCTTGTAGGAGAAGAACCGCAGGTAGATGCTGTCCTGCGACTGGGACGAGTGGAAGTCCTGCAGCAGCTGCTGGTCCTGCGGGCTGATGGGACGCAGGTGGGCCGTGGCGCCGTCGCGCAGGATCACGTCCGCCTCCCAGTACTCGGGGTAGGCCTGCTGCTGCGGAGCGTCGTCGTGGGAACCCATAGACTTCAGGGTAGCCAACCGCCTGCTCCGGTCCCAGGATCACGCCCCGATTTCAAGGAGTTACCTCTCGATGGCTCGTCGCCGCTCCACCACCCGTTCCCCCCAGGACGACCTGCCCGCGGACTTCGTCGAGCACATCGTGGACGTGGACGTCACCCAGGAGATGGAGACCAGCTTCCTGGAGTACTCCTACTCCGTGATCTACTCCCGCGCACTGCCGGACGCCCGGGACGGCCTGAAACCCGTGCAGCGGCGGATCCTGTTCATGATGGACCAGATGGGGCTGCGCCCGGACCGCGGCCACGTCAAGAGCGCCCGTGTGGTGGGCGAGGTGATGGGCAAGCTGCACCCCCACGGTGACGCGGCCATCTACGACGCCATGGTCCGCATGGCCCAGTCCTTCGCGATGCGCGTGCCCCTGGTGGACGGTCACGGTAACTTCGGCTCGCTCGACGACGGCCCGGCCGCCCCGCGCTACACCGAGGCCCGCATGGCCCCCGCCGCTCGGACGCTCACCGGGGACCTCGACGAGGACGTCGTGGACTTCGTCCCGAACTACGACAACCAGTTCCAGCAGCCCGCCGTCCTGCCGGCTGCCTACCCGAACCTGCTGGTCAACGGCGCCACGGGGATCGCGGTGGGCATGGCCACGAACATGGCCCCGCACAACATGCGGGAGGTCGCCGCCGGGGCCCGTCACCTGGTGCTGAACCCCGAGGCCACGCTCGAGGAGCTCATGAAGTTCATCCCCGGCCCGGACCTGCCCTCGGGCGGGCGGATCGTGGGTCTGGAGGGCATCCGGGACGCCTACCGCACCGGGCGCGGCTCCTTCCGCACCCGCGCCACCGTGTCCGTGGAGCAGGTCTCCCCCCGCAAGCAGGGCATCGTGGTCACCGAGCTGCCCTACATGGTGGGACCGGAGAAGGTCACCGAGAAGATCAAGGACGCCGTCCAGGCCAAGAAGCTCACGGGCATCTCGGACGTGGTGGACCTCACGGACCGCACCAACGGACTGCGCCTGGTCATCGAGATCAAGAACGGCTTCAACCCCCAGGCCGTGCTCGCCCAGCTGCACAAGCACACGCCCCTGGAGGAGTCCTTCGGGATCAACAACGTGGCGCTCGTGGCCGGCCAGCCCCGCACCATGGGACTGCTGGAGCTGCTGCGGGTCTACACGGACCACCGGATCGCCGTGGTGCGCCGGCGCACCGCGTTCCGCCTGGCCAAGCGGCAGGACCGGCTGCACCTCGTGGAGGGTCTGCTGGTCGCGATCGTGGACATCGACGAGGTCATCCAGATCATCCGCGGCTCCGAGGAGACCGCCGAGGCCCGCGACCGGCTGATCGCCGTCTTCGACCTCTCCCGCGCCCAGGCCGAGCACATCCTGGAGCTGCGGCTGCGCCAGCTCACCAAGTTCTCACGCATCGAGCTCGAGGCCGAGCGCGACCGGCTGCAGGAGGAGATCGCCGAGCTCGAGGCGATCCTGGGCTCGGAGACCACGCTGCGCGGCGTCGTCGCCGACGAGCTGTCGGAGACCGCGGAGAAGTTCGGGGACGAGCGCCGCACCGTGCTGCTCGAGGCCGAGGACCTGCCCGCGGTGACCGCCGCGCAGACCGGCGGGAAGAAAGCCGCCACGTCCGTGGCGCTGGAGATCAGCGACGACCCGTGCTGGGTGTTCCTCTCCACCACCGGCCGGATCGCCCGCAGCGCCACGCGCGCTCCCCTGGCGGACGCCTCGCGGCGCTTCAAGCACGACGCGCTCACCAGCGTGGTCCCGGCCACGGCGCGCGGGGAGATCGCGGCCGTCACCTCCACCGGGCGGATGCTGCGCGTCTCGTGCGTGGACATCCCCGTGCTGCAGGACTTCGACGGCGTGCCCCGCCTCGCGGACGGGGTGCCCGCCGCGGACTTCCTCGGGCTGGAGAAGAAGGAGGCGCTCGTGGGTCTGGCGCCCCTGAACGAGGTCGTGGCCATTGGCACCGCGGCCGGTGTGGTCAAGCGCGTGAACCCCGACTACCCGCTGAACCTGGACCAGTGGCCCGCGATCAAGCTCAGGGACGGCGACCGCGTGGTGGGTGTGGGTGCCGCACCGGACGCCGCGGAGCTCGTGCTGGTGTCCTCGGACGCGAAGCTGCTGCGCTTCCCCGCCTCAATGGTGCGCCCCCAGGGCCGGACCGGGGGCGGCGTGGCCGGGATGAAGCTCGCCGAGGGCGAGCGCGTGGTCTTCGCGGGCGCCGTCATCCCGCAGGAGTCCACCGTGGTGGTCACGCAGGCCCGCAGCGACGGTCAGCTGCCGGAGATGGGCGAGGCCTCCGTCAAGGTCACCCCGCTCGAGGAGTTCCCGGCGAAGGGCCGCGCGACCGCCGGGGTGCGGGCGCATCGGCTGCTCTCGGGCGAGGACGGGCTCACCCTCGCGTGGGTGGGCCACGGCCCGGCCAAGGCGGTCTCCGCCGCCGGGGTCGCCCGCTCCCTGCCCACCGAGCACGGCCGCCGGGACGGATCCGGAGTGGGCATCGACCGCGCCGTGGCGGCCGTGGGTCCCGCGCTCACGGGACTTCCCGTGGAGGTGCCCGCCGCCGGGCACGCTTCCGGGGAGGATGCGGGCACCGCCTCGGCGGACGGCTGAGTCTCCGCCGTCCGGCGCCGCGGGCCCGATGCTCCCTCCCGATGGTGAGGTGCGTCCCCCCGGGATCACGCCGGGACGCGGCCCCCGCGGGCGGGGCTCCTCTGGGCGGGGTTCCTCGGCGGCACGCCGGACGACGTCGCCGGCGCCGGGACGAGACGGACAGCCACCTGGTTGCCGACGCGACCTGGCGACGTCGCGCTCCCCCGCCGCGCTGACGCAACCGATCGTCGCCCCCGCGGCGGGCGGCCCGTCAGGCGTCGATCTGCTCCTGGTTCAGGTGCGAGGCGCCCGCGACGATGAAGTCCTTGCGCGGGGCCACCTGCGAGCCCATGAGCAGCGAGAACGCGCGCTCGGCAGCCTCCGCGTCCGCGACCCGCACCCGGCGCAGCACGCGGTGGCGGATGTCCATGGTGGTCTCCGCGAGCTGGTCGGCATCCATCTCGCCCAGACCCTTGTAGCGCTGGATGGGCTCCTTGTAGCGCCGGCCCTGCTCCTCCAGGCTCCCGAGCAGCGTGTCGAGCTCGCGCTCCGAGTAGGTGTAGACCATCTCGTTGGCCTTGGACCCGGGGTTGACGATCTGCACGCGGTGCAGCGGCGGCACCGCGGCGTAGACCCGCCCGGCTTCCACCAGCGGGCGCATGTAGCGGTAGAACAGCGTGAGCAGCAGGGTGCGGATGTGGGCGCCGTCCACGTCCGCGTCCGTCATCATGATGACCTTGCCGTAGCGGGCGGCGTCGATGTCGAAGCTGCGCCCGGAACCGGCACCGATCACCTGGATCAGGGCGGCGCACTCGGCATTGGCGAGCATGTCCGTGATGGATGCCTTCTGCACGTTGAGGATCTTGCCGCGGATGGGCAGCAGCGCCTGGTGGTTGGAGTTCCGGGCCAGCCGGGCCGTGCCCAGCGCAGAGTCCCCCTCCACGATGAACAGCTCGGAGCGGGCCACGTCCGCGGAGCGGCACTCCACGAGCTTGGTGGGCATGGACGAGGTCTCCAGTGCGTTCTTGCGCCGCTGGGTCTCCTTGTGCACCCGTGCGGAGATGCGGGACTTCATCTCCGCCACGACCTTCTCGAGCAGCTGAGCGGCCTGCGCCTTGTCGTCGCGCTTCGTGGCGGTCAGCTGCTTCGTGAGCTCGCCCTCCACCACCTTTGCCACGATCTGGCGCACCGCGGGGGTGCCCAGCACCTCCTTGGTCTGGCCCTCGAACTGGGGCTCCGCCAGGCGCACGGTCAGCACGGCCGTGAGTCCGGCGAGCACGTCGTCCTTCTCGAGCTTGTCGTTGCCCGCCTTGAGCCTGCGGGAGTTCGCGTCCACCTGCTTGCGCAGGGTCTTGAGCAGGGCGTTCTCGAAGCCGCTCAGGTGCGTGCCGCCCTTGGGTGTAGCGATGATGTTCACGAACGAGCGCACGGTCGTGTCGTAGCCCACGCCCCAGCGCATGGCCACGTCCACCTCGCACGTGCGCTCCACGTCCTGCAGCTGGGCGTGACCGGAGCCGTCCAGCACGGGCACGCGCTCGGTGAACGAGCCCTGACCCTGCAGCCGCCACACGTCCGTGACCGGGGCGTCCACGGCGAGGAACTCGGCGAACTCGGAGATCCCGCCGTCGTACTGGAAGACCTCCTCCACCGGGCCGTCCGCGCCCGGGGTGCCCGGCAGCCGTCGCTCGTCCGTGACGGTGATACGCAAACCGGGGATCAGGAACGCGGTCTGGCGCGCACGGCGCACCAGCTCCTCCGTGGAGAACCTGGCGTCCGGGGTGAAGATCTGGTCGTCCGCCCAGTAGCGGATCCGGGTTCCGGTGACGCCGCGCTTGGCCCTGCCCACCACCCTCAGGTGGGAGTCCGTGGTGAACGGCTCGAACGGCGCACTCGGGGACGGTGCGCCCTTGTCCGCGAACGTTCCCGGCTCACCGCGCTTGAAGGACATCTGGTAGGTCTTCCCGCCGCGGTCCACCTGGACGTCCAGGCGCGCGGACAGCGCGTTGACCACCGAGGCCCCCACGCCGTGCAGCCCGCCCGAGGCGGAGTACGAGCCCCCGCCGAACTTGCCACCCGCGTGCAGCTTGGTGAACACCACCTCCACGCCGGTCAGACCGGTGCGGGGTTCGGTGTCGATGGGGATGCCGCGGCCGTCGTCGTGGACCTCCACGGAACCGTCCCTGTGCAGGAACAGTGCGATGTCCTGGCCGTAGCCCGCCAGGGCCTCGTCCACGGAGTTGTCGATGATCTCCCACAGGCAGTGCATCAGACCGCGGGAGTCCGTGGAGCCGATGTACATGCCCGGGCGCTTGCGCACCGCTTCCAGACCCTCCAGGACGGAGAGGTGGCGGGCGTTGTATTCGGATCGGGACGGTGTCACGGTGGAGCTTCTCCAGGAGGTCGGTGTGCCGCGGGGGCGACTGGGGACCTCATCACTCTAGACGGCCCGCCGCGGTTTGTGCGCGGTGGGCGAAACCGCCCCACCTCGGGAAGCATTGCCGGGTCGCGTGGGTTGTACTGATACGTGCGACTCGACGACGGACAGGTTCCGTGAGCGCACTGCGGCCGTGCACGATGGCGCGCCGCATTCCACACCTGTGAGGAGGATCCCATGAACGCGACACTCGAAGCGCGTGAACTCAACGCGACCCACCGCTGCGACGCCTGCGGTGCCCAGGCTTACGTGCGCGTGGTCCTCGAATCCACCGGCGGCGAGCTGCTGTTCTGCGCCCACCACGCCCGTGCCAACGAGGACAAGCTCCGTCCGATGGCGGCCACATGGCAGGACGAGACCCAGAAGATCGGCGCCTGAGACCACCGCTGACCGCCGAGCACCGGCGGTGAACGGCTCGCGGCCCGGGGATGATCCCCGGGCCGCGTCGCGTTCCCGGGACCTTGTCACCGCCGTGCCTGCAGGACTGCCGGGGTGCCTTCCACATCCGCAGCGGTCGGCTCCGCAATCGCCGCAGGCGTGGCCCGGATCCGAAGCGGTGCCGGGCGGATTCGCCGCGCTGTCGGCCGGATTCGCGGCGGTGCCGAGCGGACGTGGGCGGCCGCTCGGCACGAGGAAGGGCGCGCATCCCGTGGGATGCGCGCCCTTCCTCGTGGGCACCTCCTGCACCGCGTGCCCCGGCGACGGGTCTCAGGCCGCCGCGGTCCCCGTGCCCGAGTCGCGGGCGGCAGGGGGCTTGGTCCCCCACAGGATCACGTTGGTGCCGAGGTACTTGCTCTCGTACCCCACGTCCTGGAACCCGGCCTCGCGCATGAGGCGTGCCACTTCGGCGGGCGGGATGAATCCCAGCGTGGAGCTCTTGAGGTAGCCGTACGCGTCCCTGTCCTTCGCGACCAGCTGCCCCAGCAGGGGCAGCACCACGCTCATGCCCGCGGACACCGCGAGCTTCAGCAGCCCGCGCGGGGGTGCGGTCTCGAGCACCACCACCCGGCCACCGGGCTTGAGCACACGGAGCTGCTCGCTCAGCACGCGGGGCACGTCGCTCACGTTGCGCAGCAGGTAGCCGTGGGTCACCGCGTCGAAGGACTCGTCCGCGTAGCGCAGCTCGTGCGCGTCCGCGAACTCCCACGTGATGCCGTCCGCGCCCGGCTTGGTGCGGGCCTCCGCCAGCATGTTCTCGGAGAAGTCCACCCCCACGATCTCGGCGCGGGGTTCACGACGCCGCGCGGCGAGGGCGATCACGCCCGTTCCCGTGGCGATGTCCAGCAGCCGACCGCCCGGCGGCACCTGGGCCAGCCGGGCCACCTCGCGACACCACCGGGCGTGCCCGCCCAGGGTCATCAGGCCGTTGATGCGGTCGTAGGAGGCGTTGATGCGGTTGAAGATCCCCTGCACCTGGGAATCGCGGTCCGTCATCCTGTGCCCCTCGCCCGGTTCCCGGTCCTGCCGCCTGTGCTCGCTCATCAGTCCAGGTAGTCCCGCAGCACCTGGGAGCGGGACGGGTGACGCAGCTTGGACATGGTCTTGGACTCTATCTGGCGGATCCGCTCACGGGTCACGCCGTAGACCTTGCCGATCTCGTCCAGGGTCTTGGGCTGACCGTCCGTGAGACCGAAGCGCATGGCCACCACCCCGGCCTCCCGCTCGGACAGGGTGTCCAGCACGGAGTGCAGCTGCTCCTGCAGCAGCGTGAAGGACACGGCGTCCGCGGGGACCACGGCCTCGGAGTCCTCGATGAGGTCGCCGAACTCCGAGTCGCCGTCCTCACCCAGCGGGGTGTGGAGCGAAATCGGTTCGCGGCCGTACTTCTGGACCTCCACGACCTTCTCGGGGGTCATGTCCAGCTCGTTGGCCAGCTCCTCCGGAGTGGGTTCGCGGCCCAGGTCCTGCAGCATCTGGCGCTGCACGCGGGCCAGCTTGTTGATGACCTCCACCATGTGCACCGGGATGCGGATGGTGCGGGCCTGGTCCGCCATCGCACGGGTGATCGCCTGGCGGATCCACCACGTGGCGTACGTGGAGAACTTGAAGCCCTTGGTGTAGTCGAACTTCTCGACCGCGCGGATCAGCCCCAGGTTGCCCTCCTGGATCAGGTCCAGGAACAGCATGCCGCGCCCCGTGTACCGCTTGGCCAGGGACACCACCAGTCGCAGGTTCGCCTCCAGCAGGTGGTTCTTGGCGCGGCGTCCGTCGTGGATCACCCAGCGGTAGGCGCGGCGGGTCTCCGCGTCCATGGCATCGGCTTCCTCGGCGAACTTGTGCTCGGCGTAGAGGCCGGCCTCGATGCGCAGCGCCAGGTCCACCTCCTGCTCGGCGTTGAGCAGGGCGACCTTGCCGATCTGCTTGAGGTAGTCCTTGACGGGGTCCGCCGTGGCACCTGCCACGACCACCTGCTGGGCGGGGGCATCGTCGTCGTCGTTGTTGGTGAGGACGAAGCCGCGGGCGCTGCGGTCCTGGCGGCCCTTCATGAGCTGGGCGGATTCCTCGATGGAGGCCTGCTTGGACTCCCGGGTCTCCTCGTCCTCGGCGTCGTCCTGGGCGTCCTCGGGCACTACGTCGGCCTCGGCGAGCGCCTCGTCCACGGGATCCGTCTTCTTGCGACCGCGACCGGTCCCCGTGGCCTTGGGCGCCGCCTTGGCGGCGGTCCGGGCGGCGGGTTTGCGGGTTCCCGACGCCGCCGTGGTGTCCTCGCCGGAGGTGGCCGCAGCCGTTCTGGCGGCCGAGGCCTTGGTGGTGCTGGTGGTCTTGGACGCCGCGGTCTTCTTGGTGGCGGTGCGCTTGGGAGCCGCCGTCTTGCGGGCCGCGGTCTTCTTCGGGGCGTCCTTGCTGTTCTCGCTCGTCGAGTCGGCGTCGGCGCTCTCGGACGCGGTCGCCGCGGTGGTCGTGCTCCGCGCGGCGCTCGTCCCGGTGGTGGACTTCGCAGTGGTGGTCTTCGCGGCGGTGGTCTTCCTGGCCGCGGTGCTCTTGCGCGCCACCGTCTTCTTGGCGGCGGTGGTCTTCCGCGGGGACGCCTTGCCGGCAGCGCCACTCGTGCTAGCGCCGTCGGCACCGTTCTGGGAGGCGGTCTCGGCGGAGTCCTGCTCCGCAGCAGTGGCCTGAGAAGCGGACGCGGTCTTGCTGGCAGCTGGTGACACGGAGAACCTTTCGTTGGACAGATCTGCGGGTGCGTTCGCGCATTAGCGGTCAACACACCTATGACCCTGTCAAGTCCGGCCGCGGGGCGTGCCCTGCTGCCGGGACTCTGAGGGTCCTATCCGCACCAACCGCGGGTCACCCCGATTTGTTCCCGGCCGCCGGGAGGGGGATCCGGGGGCGCTGGCGCCGGCCGGGTCTCGTCAGGCCGGGCCCTGCCGGGACCACCAGTGCCGTCCCGGCCAGGCGGACCGCGGGTCCGCGCACCACCACGGCGCCGTGAGTGCGCTCATCCGGTGGGTGACGTCCCGAACCGCGCACCGCCCGGGCGCCGCCCCGCGGGAACGATCCCCGAGCCCGGACAGCAGGCGGGCCGCGGTGCGGGAGCGGCCGCGGTAGAACTCCAGGTGGGCCAGCGCCGCCACCACGGCGGGCAGCGGTTCCGTCCCCGGTGCCGCCGGGTGCTTCCGCGTGGTCCCGCCGGGGCACACCGGACGGGAGCACGCCGACGCGGCGGGGCTCCTGGCTGCGGGCCCCGCTTCCCCGGCCCACAGCAGCCCGTCCAGCACCTGGAGCACCCGGTACGCACTTTCGAGGCTCTCCCAGTGCGGCGGTCCGTCCCACTCCCCGGACACCGCGGCGAGGCACCGCAGGGCCTCGTGGAGAACCTCCTCGTCGGGTTCCGGCGGGGCCGCCACCTGGGCGGGGGTGCTGAGCCGGGCCGCGGCGGCATGCAGGCCGACGAGCGCGACGGCCGCCCGGTCGGGGCTGCCGGTGAGCCACGAGTAGAACAGCGCATCCCTGGTGGGGCCGTCCTCGAGCGCGGTGAGCAGCACGATCAGGTGGTCGTCGGAACACGCGAGGACGGCATCCACCCAGTCGCTCCGGCGGCGCGACACCTCGCACACCGTGCGGTGCCAGCACTCGAGACCCGCGCAGGCCTCGGCGAGCGCCGACCCGCCCGTGCCCCCCGCAGTGGTGGGCCCGAGCAGGCCGCCGTGGGCATGGCTCCCCGCGGTGGGACCGGACCCCGTGGTGCTCGCGTGCCGCCGCCAGGCCTCCCGCAGCCGCGCACCCCTGCGTTCGAGCCGCTGCTTGTGTCCGGGGGCGTCGCGCAGGGCCACGGGCTCCTCGGCGCTGCCCGCGGCCACCAGCTGGGCGTTGACGGCGCTGTCCCGGATGAGCCGAGCCGGCAGGGCCCGTTCCGGTTCCTCGCAGTCCCACCAGTGGGTGGGGCCCACGACCAGGATGCGCAGTGCGTCCAGCCCCAGCCCGTCGAGGATGCCCGCCCACCGCGCGGCGTGCACCTGGGACTCCACCGCACCGTGGTCCACTCCCGCCGAGTCCGAGTAGACGACCACCACCACCTCCCCGCGGTGACGGACGCGGCTGAGGACGTCCGTGAGCTCCTCGACCGCCGCGCGCCCGTCGGTGCTCGCACCGGGGGTGTCCATGCTGAGGCACAGGGCGCTGCCACCGGCCACGGGGAAGAACAGGACCGAGGTGTTCCGGGGCGTGTGCCCCACCTGGTGCGGGATCAGGGCCAGGAGGTCCTCGGTGTGACGGAGCAGGACGGTGTCCGCGGCATCGGGTGTGGTCGTCATGGCACCACGGTGCCGCGCGGCGCCACGAGCCGCTGCGGTGACGCCGGGCCCGGTGGACGACCGCGCCGTCGTGGTTCCGGAGGCGGAAGCGGTGCAGTGCGCTCGCCGTGCGTCGACCGGTTCACGCACCCGGCGCGCGGACCGGCCCGCTCGTGACCGCCGGATCCCGGCGGTCGCGAGCCGCGGTGTCCGGCGATGCGGCATCGCCCGCGCCACGGCCCGGCGGCTCCCGGACGGGCGGACAGGGTCGTCAGACCGCATCCGCTCCGTGCGCCCTGCGCACCTTGGCGGTGCACCGCAGGATGGCCACCGTGCCCGCCAGCGCCACGAGCCCCTGGGCGGCGATCGCGGGACGGAACGCATCGCCGTCGTATAGGGAGCGGGAGATGCCCGCGCCGTGCAGCAGGTCCAGCACGAGGCCGGTCACGTAGATGGCCAGCAGGGAGGCCGCGAAGCCGCCCACGTTGGCCAGGCCCGTGGCGGTGCCGCCGCGCTGGGGCGGGTTGAAGGCGCGCACGATGTCGAACGCGATCATCGATGCGGGCAGGGACAGCGCGATCATGCAGACCGCCACGTAGACGACCGCCGTGGGCGCGTGACCGGGCCAGATCAGCAGCACCGCCCAGCCGGACCAGCTCACGAAGCAGCACGCGAGCACGAGGCGGGAACGACGGCGTGCGAAGCGGGCACTGAGCCTGCCGATCAGCGGCGCGACCGCCACGTTGAAGACCACGTAGCACGTCATCACGGCGGAGGCCCGGGTGGGGTCCAGCCCCTGGGCGTTCTGCAGGTAGGGGTATGCCCACGTCAGTGCGAAGGTGTTGCCCACGAACTGCACGGTGAAGTGGACCCAGAACCCCAGCTGGGTGCCCGGCTCCCTCAGCGCCAGGCCCATGGACGTGCGGATGGAGGCGAGGGACAGGGAGTCACCGAGCACGCGCACCCCGGGCGGGTTGCTGCGCAGCAGGAGACCCGAGAGCAGCGCGGCCACCAGGGCGATCCCGGCCATGACCGCGAACGAGGGCACCCAACCCAGGGCGTGCAGCAGCGCGGCGAACGGGATCACGGAGAACAGCTGCCCCAGGTTCCCGGTCATGCCCACCACCTGCGAGAGCATGGGGACCTTCAGCGGGGAGAACCACACGGGCAGCAGACGCATGACGCACACGAACGTGGCCGCGTCCCCGGCGCCCACGAGGATGCGCCCCACCACGCCTTCGGCCACGGACTGGGCCGCGGCGAGCTGCAGCTGACCCGCGACCATCGCCACGGCGCCCACGGTGATGAGGATCCGGGGCCCGAACCGGTCCACCAGGACCCCCACGGGCACCTGCAGGAGGGCGTAGACCAGCACCTGCATCATGGAGAACAGGGAGAGTTCCGAGGCCGCCGTGTGGAAGCGGTCCGCCGCCTCCACCGTGGCCACCCCGAAGCTGGTCCGCTGCGCCACCGCGGAGAAGTAGGTGAACACCCCCACCGCGAGGATCAGCCACGCCGTGGGTGAGTCCTTGTACCGGGACGGCGGCGGCGTGGCTGCGACGGACATGCTGGAGGGGCCTCCCACGGGCTGAGGTGTCGACGCCCCGCGGGTCGGGTCCGCTACCGGGGGCCTAGTGCTGGTGGTCGTCCGGCTCGCTCCGGGCGGCGAGGAACGCCTCGGCCGCGGCGCCGAGGTCGTCGGCGTCGGGGAGATCGGCGTCGTCGGGCCCGGCGAGGATGGACCGGCGGGCGGACGCGTCCACCACGTCATCGTATCGCCGCTCCATGTTCTCGATCACGGCCTGGACCTCGGGCGAGGCGCTGGCCTGCTCGTCGATCTGGCGGATCACGTCCCGCGAGGCCTCGCGCAGCTCGTCCGTGGGCAGCGTGCGCCCCGTGACCGCGCTGAGGTACTCCAGCGCCGCCACGGCCGCCTGGGGCAGGTAGGACTCCGCGAGGTACTGGGGCACGTGCACGGACAGTCCCACGTGGTCGATCCCGCCCTCCTGCAGCCGCAGCTCCAGCAGGTGGGAGGCGGACGCGCTGACCTCGAACGTGGGCCGGGCGCCCTCGATGTGCGGCAGCAGGTCCGCGCGCGGGCCGTGCGCGGTGACCAGGACGGGGCGGGTGTGCGGGACCGGCATGGGGATGCCGCCCACGAGGGCCACCAGGCTGACCTGCAGCCGCTGCGCCAGACCCACCACCGCGGAGGCGAAGCGCTCCCACTGGGTGTCCGGCTCCGGGCCCGTCAGCAGCAGGAAGTGCCGGTCCAGCCCGTCCGTGACCACGCTGAGGTTCAGCTCGGGCGCCTCCCACTCCTCGAAGTGGTCCTCCGCGAACTTCACCCGGGGCCGCCGCGAGCGGTAGTCGTAGAGCTGGTCCAGGTCGAACCGCGCCACCGTCTCGCTCGGCATGGAGTCCAGGATCACCGCCTCGATCTGGCCCGCCAGGTGCCCGGCCTCCACGTATCCGGACAGTGCCACGATCATGGGCAGGCCACGCAGCCTGTCGTCACCCAGCAGAGCGGGGTTGCCCAGGTACAGGGCCGTGGGATCCAGCACTTCTCCTCCTCGGGAACGGGCCAGGGTGCGCGAGCAGCACGGGGGTGCGCACCGGTGTTGTCACTGGCAACGCGCGCGGTGTCACCGGGTATTCCCCGCGCGGCCCGCACGGCCATGGCTAGGATCGGTGTCACACCGGCGCCCCGCGCCCCGGGGCCGCGGCCACCCGCACCGCACACCCCGGTACAGCCACCCGCGAAAGGACATCACAGTGACCACAGCGCAAGAGATCCTCACGACCCACGAGGTGGCCCTCACGGCCACCGCCAAGCCGCTGGGGGACTCCCCCGCAGACGCACTCGTCCTGGGCGTCGGCCACGACGGCGCCCCGGCCCTCCCCGGGGAGATCAAGGCGGGCGTGCGGCGTCGCCTGACGGAGCTCGCGCAGCGGGCCGGTGCCTCCGGCACGCTCGACCGCGTGGTGGTGGTGCCCGCACCGGAGGAGGTCCGCGCCTCCCTCGTGGTCTTCACGGGTCTGGGTCGCGGCGAGGGCGACGAGCGCCTGGAGAACCTGCGTCGCGCGGCCGGTGCCGCGGTGCGCGGCCTCCAGGGGCGGGCGGCGTCGGCCGTCGTCGCCTTCGAGGTCACCTCCGTGGCGGACGTGCAGGCCGTGGCCGAGGGCATCGGCCTGGGCGCCTTCGAGTACACGGCGCAGAAGGCCCGCACGCGTTCCGAGGAGAACCGGCCGCTGGTCTCCGCCGCGGTGTTCGCACCCAAGAACCTCGGCAGGGAGGCGAAGGCGGCGCTCACCCGCGCGGCCCACGTCACCCGTGCCGTGCGTCTGACCCGCACCCTGGTGGACCTCTCCCCCGACACCGCCACCCCCGAGTTCGTGGCGGACGTGGCCGTGGCCGCGGCCAAGGGCACCAGGGTCAAGGTGGAGGTGCTCGCGGAGAAGGAGCTCGCCCGCGGCAGCTACGGCGGCCTGCTGGGTGTGGGCCAGGGCTCGGTCAACGGCCCGCGCCTGGTCAAGCTGCGCTGGTCCCCGGCACGGGCGCAGAAGCACGTGGCGCTCGTGGGCAAGGGCATCACGTTCGACTCCGGTGGACTCTCGCTGAAGCCCCCGGCCTCGATGATGACCATGAAGTCGGACATGGCCGGCGCCGCCGCGGTGCTGAGCACAGTGTTCGCCGCGGCCGCCCTCGAGCTGCCCGTGGCCGTGACCGGGTGGCTGTGCCTCGCGGAGAACCTGCCGTCCGGCTCCGCGACCCGCCCCGGTGACGTGCTCACCATGCACAGCGGCCACACCGTGGAGGTGCTCAACACGGACGCCGAGGGGCGCCTCGTGCTCGCGGACGGCCTCTGGGCCGCCGGCCAGGAGAACCCGGACGTGCTCGTGGACATCGCGACCCTCACCGGCGCGCAGATGGCCGCGCTCGGCGTGCGCACCGCGGGCGTCATGGGCGACGACGCCGCCCGCGGCCTCGTGGTGGACGCCGCCGCCCGCGCGGGCGAACCGGCGTGGCCCATGCCGCTGCCGGAGCACCTGCGGCCCTCGCTGGACTCGTTCGTGGCGGACCTGAAGAACATGGGCGACAAGCACGGCGGGATGCTCGTGGCGGGGCTGTTCCTGCGCGAGTTCGTCCCCGAGCACGACGGTCGCCGCGTGCCGTGGGCGCACATCGACATCGCCGGTCCGTCCTTCAACGAGTCGCAGCCGTGGGGGTACACCCCCAAGGAAGGGACGGGCTTCGGGGTGCGCACCCTGCTGCAGCTCGCCGAATCGCACGCGGGGTGAGCACCCCCGCGTGAGGTGCGCCACGTCGCGGGGTCCCAGCGGGTTGCAATGCCTGGTGGGGCCCTGCGGGTGGCGTTAGGCTGGACCCCAACCGTGACCGTCCCCCGCAGACCCCGGATCGGGACTCGGGCGGACATCCGAAACCAAGAACTCGAACCCCGAGGGAGCCAACGTGGCCGACAACCAATACGACATTCTGGTCCTGGGCGGAGGATCCGCCGGGTACTCCGCCGCACTGCGCGCGGTGCAGCTGGGTTACAGCGTGGCGCTGATCGAGAAGGAGAAGCTGGGCGGTACGTGCCTGCACTGGGGTTGCATCCCCACCAAGGCGTACCTGCACTCGGCCGAACTCGCCGAAGGCGCCCGGGAGTCGGAGAAGTACGGCATCAAGACCACCCTGGAGTCCATCGACATGGGCGCCGTGCGCGAGTACAAGAACAAGATCGTGCAGGGCAAGTACAAGGGCCTCACCGGCCTCATGAAGATGCGCAAGGTGGACGTGGTCCAGGGCAACGGCAAGCTCACCGGCCCCAACACCATCGACGTGGACGGCACCACCTACACGGGTGAGCACATCATCCTGGCCACCGGCTCCGTCTCCAAGACCCTCGGCATCGAGATCGGCGGTCGCGTGATGACCTCCACCGAGGCCCTCGAGATCGACTTCGTGCCCAAGTCCGCGATCGTGCTGGGCGGCGGCGTGATCGGCTGCGAGTTCGCCTCCATGTGGCGCTCCTTCGGCGTGGATGTGACCGTGATCGAGGGTCTGCCCCACCTCGTGGCCAATGAGGACCCGGCCATCGTGAAGATCGCTGAGCGCGAGTTCAAGAAGCGCGGCATCAAGTCCAACCTCGGCACCTTCTTCGAGAAGGTCGAGCAGAACGACGACGGCGCCAAGGTCACCCTCGCGGACGGCAAGGAGTTCGAGGCGGACATCGTGCTCGTGGCCGTGGGCCGCGGGCCGAACACCGCGGACATGGGCTTCGAGGACCAGGGCATCCCCATGGACCGCGGCTTCGTGACCCCGAACGAGCGTCTGCACACCGGCGTGGGCAACATCTACGCGATCGGGGACATCGTCCCCGGCGTGCAGCTGGCGCACCGCGGCTACCAGCAGGGCCGCTTCGTGGCCGAGGAGATCGCGGGCCTGAACCCCGTGGGGGTCCCGGACATCAACGTCCCCAAGGTCACCTTCACCGAGCCGGAGATCGCCTCCGTGGGCTACTCCCAGCCCAAGGCGGAGGAGAAGTTCGGCAAGGACAACGTGGAGACCTTCGAGTACAACCTCGCTGGCAACGGCAAGAGCTCCATCCTGGGCACCGGCGGCATCATCAAGCTGGTGCGCGAGAAGGACGGACCCATCGTGGGGTTCCACGCGATCGGGACCCGCATCAGTGAGCAGATCGGTGAAGGCCAGCTCATGGTGAACTGGGAGGCCTACCCCGAGGACGTGGCGGCATTCATCCACGCCCACCCCACCCAGAACGAGGCCATCGGTGAGGCAGCGATGGCATTGGCCGGCACTCCGCTGCACGGCTGATCCACTGCACCGGGTGCCCGCCCCACGGGGTGGGCACCCGGCCCCTCACCACCCCGGGACCGCACGGACCCGGGACACGTTGCACATTTTCCGATCTTTAGAGAGGGACGGACAAGACCATGTCTGAAACCGTTAACCTGCCCGCACTGGGCGAGTCTGTCACCGAAGGCACCGTGACCCGCTGGCTGAAGCAGGTGGGGGACGAGGTGGCCGTGGACGAACCCCTGCTGGAGGTCTCCACCGACAAAGTCGACACCGAGGTCCCCTCGCCCGTGGCTGGTGTGATCGAGAAAATTCTGGTCGAGGAGGACGAAGACGTCGAGGTCGGCGCCGCACTGGTCGTCATCGGTGACGGCTCCGGTTCGGGTTCCGATGACTCCTCGGACGCTTCCGCCGAGGAGGTCGAGGACGCCGCGACCGAAGCCGACTCCGGTGAGAACACCGAACAGGCGGCGGAGACCGAGACCGAGCAGGCCCCCCAGGCCGACACCAAGCAGTCCTCGGGCAACTCCGTGGAGGTCACCCTGCCCGCGCTGGGTGAGTCCGTGACCGAGGGCACCGTGACCCGCTGGCTCAAGGAGGTCGGCGAGCAGATTGAGGTCGACGAGCCCCTGCTGGAGGTTTCCACCGACAAGGTCGACACCGAGGTCCCCTCCCCCGTGGCCGGGACCCTGCTGGAGATCAAGGTCCAGGAGGACGAGGACGCCGAGGTCGGCCAGGTCCTGGCGATCGTGGGCGACGAGTCCGCCGCCGGCTCCGGTGACTCCGACTCCGACTCCGACTCCGACAACGGTTCCTCCGACGAGTCGGGTGAGACCAAGGCCGAGCAGATCGAGGACGCCGCCACCGCCGCGGACTCCGGTGAGAACACCGAACAGGCCGCCGAGGCCAAGACCGAGCAGGCACCGAAGCCCAAGGCCGAGCAGTCCGACGCCAAGCAGTCGGAAGCCCGCTCGTCCGAGACCTCGACGTCCGAGAGCGCCTCGTCGGGCGCGGGTGCCAAGGACGTCGCCGGCTACGTGACCCCGCTGGTGCGCAAGCTGGCCCGCGAGAAGAACGTGGACCTCAGCACCCTCACGGGCACCGGCGTGGGTGGACGCATCCGCAAGCAGGACGTCCTGGCCGCGGCGGAGGAGGCCGAGAAGTCCTCGGCCCCCGCAGCCCAGGAGACCAGCGCCAACACGGCTCCGGCGGTCTCCACCCAGGGTTCCGCCCCCGCCCCGGCTGCTCCGGCTCCGGACGCGAAGCGCGGCACCACGGAGAAGGCGCCCCGCATCCGCATGACGATCGCCAAGCGGATGCGCGAGTCCCTCGACGTCTCCGCGCAGCTCACGCAGGTGACCGAGGTGGACATGACCCGCGTGGCGCAGCTGCGGCAGAAGGCCAAGGACCAGTTCCAGAAGCGCGAGGGCGCCAAGCTCACGTTCATGCCGTTCTTCGCGAAGGCCGTCGCCGAGGCCCTGCAGGCCCACCCGGTGGTCAACGCGACCTTCAAGGAGGACGCCAAGGAGATCGTCTACAACTCCTCCGAGGACATCGCGATCGCCGTGGACACCCCGCGCGGGCTGCTGGTCCCCGTGGTGAAGAACGCCGGTGACCTGAACCTGGGTGGGCTGGCCAAGCAGATCGCCGAGCTGGGAAGCGCTGCGAAGGACGGCAGCATCTCCCCCGATGCACTGACCGGTGGCACGTTCACCATCACCAACATCGGGTCCTTCGGTGCCCTGTTCGACACCCCGATCATCAACCAGCCGCAGGTGGGCATCCTGGGCACCGGTTCCATCGTGAAGCGCCCCATGGTCATGACGGACGCGGACGGCAACGACACGATCGCCATCCGGCACATGTGCTACCTGTCCCTGACCTACGACCACCGCCTGGTGGACGGCGCGGACGCCGGCCGCTTCCTGAGCACCCTCAAGAAGCGCCTGGAGGCCGGGCAGTTCGAGTCCGAGGTGGGGCTCTGAGCCCTCGGTCCTGAGGGATCGGGCGGGCAGCAGGATCGGACGGGCGGCGGGGCAGCCGGCCGCCGCGGCAGTCCGCCGTGATCGGCCGCATCCTCCGCTCGTGATCCTCGGACCACCTCATCCTCGAGTGGAGGGGTCGCAACCGTGACGGGCCCGGTGCGTGGAGTGTGTCGAGCACACCACGCCCCGGGCCCGCGTGCTGCCTGCCGGATCCGGGGTCTCGGTTACCCTCGGAGCATGACGTTCCTTCTGCATCTTCTGGTATTCCTCCACATCATGGGCGTGGCCGTGATCGTGGGGACGTGGTTCTACACCATGAAGCGCCCCACGGTCACCGTGGGCCAGTTCTGGGCCGCGGTGCTCATGCTCGTCACAGGGCTCGGCCTGGTGGCCTACCACGAGCTGAACGGCGGTGGCATCAACTACGTGAAGATCGGCGTGAAACTCGTGATCCTGCTGATCGTGCTGGTGGCCGCGTTCATCGGGATGCGCAAGACGCAGCGCAGTGAGCCGGTGTCCACCGGCCTGGCCCACGCCGTGGGAGGCATGGCCCTCATCAACGCCGCGGTGGCCGTGTTCTGGTGATCCGACACCCTTCCGAGGGGCGCACCAACCCGTTTCGGGCGAACCCCGGGGCTCTGCGGCACCGCCGCGCATGGGCACCGGGGTTCGTTGCTGTCCGGCCACGGCGGCCGCCGGACAGCACCCACGGGATCACTTCCCGTTCCCCACGGGGGTGACGTCCGTGAGCCGCCACCCCTGGGAGGTCTGCACCACCGAGATGCGCACGGACTGGCGCGCCTCGGCACCCTCACGGGTGACGTGGGAGCCCGCGGGCAGCTCCCCGTGCCAGCCCCGCGTCACCACCTGGGCCCGGTACGTCCTGGTCCGCGCGGCCTCCGCGGGGGTGAGCCGCGCCCCGGGTGCCGGGGACTGCTCCGCCAGCTGCACCACCTCCATGCTCAGTCCGGAGAACGCCGTGCGTCCCGTGCCCGCCGCGTCCTGGGCCGCCGCGCGGCGGATCACCTCCCGGTCCCGGGCCGCGAGCCGGGATTCCGGGACGTAGACGGCCGCGGCCGCGTTCTCGTCCCCGGCCGCGAGTGCGGCGGCCCGTGCCGCAACGAGATCGCGCACGGCCCGCTGCGCCTCCCTGTTCTTGTCCTGCATCGAGGCGCCCGGCGCGGCGGACGTGGTTCTCGCGGCGCCGGCCGGTGGTGCGGACCGGGAATGCTGGGAAGGGGCCCCGGACGCCCCCGGCTCCGCAGGCTCCCCGGCGGCTGCACCGGTCCCCGGGGTCGCACGTGCGGATGCCCGTGCCGCCGCACCAGGATCCGCCGTCACCTCGCCGGGAACGCCCCACACGGCGTATCCCCACGCAACGGACCCGATCAGTGCGAGCGCCGCCCCTGCGACCAGGAGGCGCCGCCGCGTGGCCCACGGGGTATGGGACAGCGGGAGCACAGCACCGCCCATGCTGGTCCCCCGAGGTCGGTGCGTTGCACGCGACGGCGGCACCTCACCCCGCCCGGGGCGCCGTGCTGGCCGTCCGGTGTCGGCACCGCGGGCCTCGGCACCGGGGACGGTCGAGCCCCCGGGACCGGTGCCCCGCCCGCGCGGGACCCGGGGCACGGCATCCCGGGACCTGCCCAGAAGTGGAGCGCGCATGCGCCGGGCGCGCACCGTCGTGCCGTCAGCCCGGATCACCTCGGGCGTCATGCGCTCCGGTGGCCGCCGCGCGGGTCTGCTCCGCGGCGAGGCGGTGTCGAATCCCGTCGCAAGTTCCCGTGCGGAGGGCCTGGCCCCGGGGTCGTCCGCGAGGGCCGCCTCCAGCATGAGCACGAGGTGGCGCGGCGCGGTGGGGCACATGAGCGTCAAGGGCACCCTGTGCGAGTCCGGTCCGGGGTGGCGTCCCGTGAGCGCGCGCCACCCCAGGACCCCCAGTGCGTACACGTCCGCGGCGGAGGTGTTCACCGCCGGGGAGGATTGCACCGCCGGGTCCGCGGCCAGCGGTGTTCCGCCGCGGGGCAGCGCACCGGACTGGTGTGCTCCGTCCGACTCCCCGTAGGCGGTGGCACCCCGTGGCCCAGGGTCTGCCGCGGCGGCGTTCGCCGCCACGGACCCCGGTGTGGGATCGAGGGACACGGTGCCGCTGCGGCCCGATCGGGTCTCGGGCCGGTCCCCCTGACCCCACGGGACACCCGCGCCCGCGGTTCCCTCGGGCACGCCGTACCCGTCCACCAGGACCCGGCCGTCCGGAGCCAGCAGCACGTGCTGGGGGGTGAGCCGGGCATGCACCCACCCGTTCTCGTGCAGTCGCGCGAGCGCCCGGGCCACCCCGGCCAGCACGGGGGCCACGTCCGCCGGGGCGATTCGTCCCGCGGCGCGCATGCGGTCCGCGAGGGTCGGGCCCGCCACACGGTCCGCCACGAGCGCGGTTGCGTGCTCCGCCTCCCCGAGCAGTGCCCGCACGCGCACGAGGTGGGGGTGGGAGATCTCGGACCACGTGTCCACGAGCGCGGTGAAGGACCGTTCCAGAACCCGCCGCCGCTCCGCCTCCTCCGCCACGGCGAAGGTCACCGTGAACTCCTCCCGCGAGTGCTGCTCCCGCGCCAGCCACGTCCGCGTTCCGTCTCCCTCGCCCAGTCTGTCCACCAGCTCGAGACCGCCGTGCCGTGCAGCGGCGTCGACCTCCCGGCCCGCGTGCTCGGGGATCGTCGCTTCGTCGGCGCGGGCGTGGACCGCGCCGACGGGTGTCCCGGGTTCCTCTCGTCGCCCGTCCGGTGCCACCTCCCCCGGCACGTCCGCCGCAGGGGTGGGCACCTCGGCCGCGCCCGGGCCGGGCTGGTCCGCGGCGTGCGAGCCGACGGCGCCCGGTGTCCCCGCCGGGGGGAGCCGCCGGCGGCCCGAGTGGGCCCGCGCGGCGGACACCCTGTCCCGCGCGCTGCGTGCGCCCCCACCAGCGGCGCTGCGGTCTGGTTCCCCCCGTTCCCGGGCGGGAACGCGGCGGTCCTCGTGGTCCTCTGACTGGTGTTCGTGCATGCCCCCACTGTGCCGCGCGGGCTGTGGTCGTGCTCACGTTATCCACAGGTCGGGGAAGGGATATGGTGGACGAATGGCTCTGCACTTCGAACGCATCGGCATGGCGCCGGACCTGGTGAACTACCGCGACTGCCTGGAGCTGCAGCGGCAGGTCCACCAGGAGGTGGTGGCGGGCAGCCGCGGCAACACCGTGCTGATGGTCGAGCACGAGCCGGTGTACACCGCCGGCCGCCGGACCGAGAAGCACGAGTACCCGTGGGACGGCACCGAGGTGGTCCCCATCGGCCGCGGCGGCAAGCTCACCTACCACGGCCCCGGCATGCTCGTGGGGTACCCGATCATGCGGTTGCCCATCCCCCTGGACGTCGTGCGCTTCGTGCGGGTCCTGGAGCAGGTGATCATCGCCGTCGTCCGGGACTTCGGTGTCCCCGCCACCACGGTGGAGGGCCGCTCCGGCGCGTGGGTGCTCGCGGACGAGCGTGGTCCGGACCGGAAGATCTCCGCGATCGGCGTGCAGGTCTCCAAGCGGGCCACCATGCACGGCTTCGCCCTGAACTGTTCCAACGACCTCCGCCCGTTCGGCAAGATCATCCCGTGCGGCATCACGGACGCCGGTGTGACCTCCCTGAGCGAGGAGACGGGGAATCGGATCGACCCCGCGGACGTTGTGGAGCGTATGGAGCAGGAACTCTCCGCCCGGGAATCGGACCTGTGTGTCCCCTTCGAGCCGGACACCCCGGCCCCTCCGGTGCGCCTGTCGCCCTCCGCCTCCGAAGCACCCGCCGCCTCCGAGGCACCCCGGCGACAGGGCGCCGCCGCGGGTTCCTGACCCGGCCACCAGCCAGAAGTCTTTCCACGGCCCGCTCCGACGAACCTCGGTACCCGGGCACAGCCAGCGCCACCAGCGAGGAGTACTCATGACCATCGCACCCGAAGGCCGCAAGCTACTGCGCGTCGAGGCACGCAACGCCGAGGTGCCCATCGAGAAGAAGCCGTCGTGGCTGAAGAACACGGCCAAGATGGGCCCCCAGTTCACGGAGCTGAAGTCCATGGCCCGCGGCCGAGGGCTGCACACGGTGTGCGAGGAGGCCGGCTGCCCCAACATCTACGAGTGCTGGGAGGACCGTGAGGCCACGTTCCTGATCGGCGGGGACACCTGCACCCGGCGCTGCGACTTCTGCGACATCGCCACCGGCAAGCCGGGCATGGTGGACGTGGCCGAGCCCCGCAAGGTCGCGGAGTCGGTGCGTGACCTGGGCCTGCGCTACGCCACCGTCACCTCCGTGGCCCGCGACGACCTCGCGGACGGCGGTGCCTGGCTCAATGCGGAGACCATCCGCGCGATCCACGCCATGAACCCCAGCACGGGTGTGGAGATCCTGATCCCGGACTTCAAGGGCCAGCCCGAGGCCCTGCAGCAGGTCATCGACGCCCAGCCCGAGGTCTTCGCGCACAACCTCGAGACCGTGCCGCGCATCTTCAAGCAGATCCGCCCGGCGTTCGCCTACGAGCGTTCCCTGGACGTCCTCACGCAGGGCAAGGAGAACGGGATGATCGTGAAGTCCAACCTCATCCTGGGCATGGGTGAGACGGACGACGAGGTCTACGAGGCCCTGTGCGACCTGCACGACGCCGGTTGCGACCTGATCACGCTGACCCAGTACCTGCGCCCCGGGCCCACGTTCCACCCCATCGACCGCTGGGTGAAGCCCGAGACGTTCGTTGAGCTGTCCAAGGCCGCCGAGGAGATCGGCTTCCTGGGCGTGATGGCCGGGCCCATGGTCCGCTCCAGCTACCGCGCGGGCAAGCTGTGGGCGCGCGCCATGACGAAGATGGGCCGGGAGATCCCCGAGCACCTCTCGCACATCGACGACTCCGGCTCCGCCACGCAGGAGGCCTCCTCCCTGCTGGCCCGCCTGGGCTGAGGCCCACCGGCCACCATCCGACGACGCCGCCCGGTTCCGGGCGGCGTCGTCGTGTCCCGGGCCGCGCGCACCCCCGCGCGTCCTGCCGCGCCCCCGTGCCAGCGGATAGAATGGCCGCGATCCCCTACCAGCTACTGCGAGGAACCATCGTGTCACCAGCCACCTCCACCAAGGCCAAGGCCGCCGAGCGCGACCGCAAGCGCGAGGAGAAGCGTCAGCGCCGGGCCGCCAAGGGCCCCGGCGTCTTCGCGCAGATGAAGCAGGTCTTCCAGATGACCCGCGAGCGGGAACCCAACATCCTGTGGTGGATGATCCTGCTGGGCCTCGGGGTGCTGCTGGTGTTCCTGCTGATCGGCGTGGCGCTGGGCAACTGGATCACGTGGCTGCTGATCGGCATCCCGTTCGCCGTGCTGGCCGCGGTGATCCTGCTCTCCCGGCGCGCCGAGCGCGCGGCCTTCTCCCGGATCGAGGGCCAGCCCGGAGCCGCCGGTGCCGCGCTGTCCACCCTCAAGCGCGGGTGGATCGTGGAGGAGGAGCCGGCCGCCATGGACCCCAAGTCCAAGGACCTGCTGTTCCGCGCGGTGGGCCGCCCCGGCGTGGTGTTCATCACCGAGGGTCCCGTGAACCGCGTCGAGAAGCTCGTGAAGAAGGAACGCCGTCGCATCGGTCCCGTGATCCAGAACGTGCCGATCCACGTGATCAAGTCCGGCAACGGCGAGGGCCAGGTTCCCCTGAACAAGCTCACCAAGCAGCTGCGCGGGCTGGACGACAAGCTCACCAAGGAGGAGGTGCAGGTGGTCCACCGCCGGATGAACACCCTGCAGAACCGCCTGCCCATCCCCAAGGGCGTGGATCCCATGCGCGCCCGCCCGGACCGCAAGGGGATGCGGGGCCGCTGAGCCGCCCGCGCGGCGTCGTGCGCACGGGGTGACGCGGGCGCCTCAGCGCACGCGCACCAGGATGGTGTCCACGGCGCGGTCGTGCAGACCCCGGTGGTCCTCGTCCACCACGAGCGGCGGGATCACCGCGCAGATCAGGAGTGACCGGACGGCCGCCCTGCCGAAACCGGCGGGGCGGCCGTTCATCGTCTGCACCTGCAGCCCCATGATCCAGTGGCCCGGGGTGCGGCCGAAGAAGCCCACCATCAGGGCGCTGAGCACGAAGAACACGAGCAGGGTCATCAGCCCCGAACCGTTCCACCGGCTCAGGAACGCGGTGGCGACCAGGGCGGACACCGCCCAGTCGATGACCAGGGCCACCACGCGGGGGAAGAAGGAGCCCACCGAACCGGGGCCCTCCGGGGGGCGCCCGAGCCGGCGCCCGGGATGGCCGCGGCCGTCCTGGGGGGTGCCGTCGAGCCACGAGCCCATGTCCTGGCGAGAGATCATGGTCCCACCCTATCGGCCCGGGCGGTGGGTCCGGGCGCCGCGACTAGACTGGCGGACGTACTGACCGGTCGGCGGTCCGGTCCCGTTACACGTGCGAAACACGCGTGTCACGGCCGGGCAACGCCAGGTTCCTACGCTGGACACCAGAACCGAACAGCCGCGGGGTCCCACCGGAGGACCCGCCGCGGCGTCGATCGGACGCCCACACGACAAGGAGAACAGGTCCATGTTCCAATCAGCCGAAGAAGTTCTGGCATTCCTCACGGACGAGGAGGTCGTGTTCGTCGACCTCCGCTTCACGGACATGCCCGGGGTGCAGCAGCACTTCAACCTGCCCGCCAAGGCGGTGGACGAGGATTTCTTCACGGACGGCCAGCTCTTCGACGGCTCCTCCATCCGCGGTTTCCAGGGCATCGCCGAGTCTGACATGCAGCTGATCCCGGACCCGAAGTCCGCGTTCGTGGACCCCTTCCGCGTGGAGAAGACCCTGGTGGTCACCTGCTCGATCGTGAACCCCCGCACCGGTGAGCCCTACCACCGCGACCCGCGCGGCGTGGCCGAGCGCGCCGAGGCCTACCTGGCCTCCACCGGGATCGCGGACACAGCGAACTTCGCGTCCGAGGCCGAGTTCTTCGTGTTCGACGACGCCCGCTTCCAGGTGCGCCCCGAGTCCACGTTCTACAAGCTGGACTCCGAGGAGGCCCCGTGGAACAGCGGCCGCAAGGAGGAGGGCGGCAACCTCGCCAACAAGACCCCCCTCAAGGGCGGCTACTTCCCCGTGTCCCCCGTGGACAAGCAGGCGGACCTGCGCGACGCCATGAGCGTGGCGCTGGACGAGGTGGGCCTGGAGGTGGAGCGCTCCCACCACGAGGTGGGCGCCTCCGGCCAGGCGGAGATCAACTACAAGTTCTCCACGCTGACCGCTGCCGCGGACGACCTGCTGAAGTTCAAGTACGTGATCAAGAACACCGCGGACGCCTACGGCAAGACCGTCACGTTCATGCCCAAGCCCGTGTACGACGACAACGGCTCCGGCATGCACTGCCACCAGTCGCTGTGGAAGGGCGGGGAGCCGCTGTTCTACGACGAGAAGGGCTACGCCGGTCTCTCGGACCTGGCCCGCTGGTACATCGGCGGGCTGCTGGAGCACTCCTCCGCGGTGCTGGCCTTCACCAACCCCACGGTGAACTCCTACCGTCGCCTGGTCAAGGGCTACGAGGCCCCCGTGAACATGGTCTACTCGCAGGGCAACCGCTCCGCGGGCATCCGCATCCCGATCACGGGCACCAACCCCAAGGCCAAGCGCCTGGAGTTCCGCGCCCCGGACCCCTCCTGCAACCCGTACCTGGCGTTCGCCGCGCAGCTGATGGCCGGGCTGGACGGCATCCGCAACCGCATCGAGCCCGCGGACCCGGTGGACAAGGACCTCTACGAGCTGCCCCCGGAGGAGGCCAAGGACATCAAGAAGGCCCCCGCCACCCTGGAGGAGGCCCTGCAGGCGCTCGAGGAGGACCACGAGTTCCTGCTCGCCGGTGACGTGTTCACCGAGGACCTGATCGAGTCCTGGATCGAGTACAAGCGCGAGTTCGAGCTCAAGCCGCTCTCGCTGGTCCCCCACCCCCTGGAGTTCCAGCTGTACTACGGCGTGTGAGCGCTCACCGCCGAGTCACCGCCCGCGGCCCCGTTCCCTCCAGGAGCGGGGCCGTGTCCGCGACCGACGCCGCACCGGCACCCGTCCCGCGGGGGCCTGTCGCACGGGGACGGGTCAGAGGACGACGGCCCGCCCGGGTGCCGCGGAGCGCCGCCGCCGGACGCGGCGCGTGGCCGGGTCCAGCACCCACAGGTACACGCCGTACGTGAGGGCCAGGAGTGCGGAGATCACCCGGGCGGTGATGAGGTCGAGATCCAGGTAGGGGAACACGTCCAGCTGGTCCGCCACGGCGTACACGGTGAAGAACCCCGTGATGAAGAACAGCACGTCGGTCTGCCAGTCGGGGCGGATCCCGGTGACCGCGAAGAGCGGGATCAGCCAGACCACGTACCAGGCCTGGATGATGGGCGCGAGCAGCACGAAGGCCGCCATGGCCCACGCGAGGCGGCGCAGGATCCGGGCGTCCCTGCCCACGAACATCAGGGCCACCGTGGTGAGAGCCGCCAGGGCCGTGCCCAGGGAGTGGACGGCATGCATCCAGGCCGAGCCGTTGAGGCCCCAGGACGAGCCCACGAGCTGCGCGAAGAGCCCCAGCAGTCCGATGGGCGCGTACCAGATGTACACGGACCCCGGGGTGGACACGGCCGAGACCCAGCCGAACCCGAAGCCGTTGATCAGCCCCATGACGCCCAGCAGCACCACGGCGTAGGCGAGGGTGAGGGCCCACACGGCGAACTTCCGCGGCCACGACGCGTTCCGGCCGGCCCACAGCAGCCCCACGAACGGCAGGAAGACCAGGGTGATGGGCTTGATGGCCACGGACAGCGTGACCAGGGTGGTGCCGAGCAGCCCGCCCTTCCAGTTGCGCTGCACGGACGCCGCGTACGTGCCGAGCAGGGCCAGGGCCAGCATGACGGCGTCGTTGTGGGCCGCCACCACGAAGTTCGTGAGGAACAGCGGATTGGCCACGGACAGCCACAGCGCCCGGCGTGGGTTCACACCGTGCAGCCGGGCCAGGCGCGGGATCACCCACATGCACGCGAGCACCGCCACCACGCACAGGGCGCGGAACAGGAGCACGCAGGCATCCGGGTTCGCCCCGGTGAGCATCACCACGAGCTGCTCGAGCCACAGGAACACCGGGCCGTACGGGGGTGGGGACTCGGCCCAGAGCTGGTCGGCACCGAGCTGGAAGAAGTTGTCGATCGCGGAGACACCGGACTCGTACGGGTTCAGCCCGCCGGCCATCACGCGGCCCTGACCGATGTACGAGTACACGTCGCGGCTGAACAGCGGGATGCTCACGAGCATGGGCGCGGCCCACGCGCCGATCGCGATCAGCACCCACCGGGCGCTCTCGGGCCCCCACGGACGCAGCTCCTGTCCCAGGCGCAGCCACTGCCGCACCAGCAGCATGGAGCCCAGGGCCAGCAGCACGATCGCCACCACCACACCCGGGGTCTCGAAACGCATCCACATGATCAGCGGGATGCGACGCAGCGCGGAGACGCTCGCGAGCCACCCCACGCCCAGGGAGCCGAGGAACAGCATCACCGAGCCCAGCGCGCCCAGCACCACCGTGCGGCGCAGCCGGGACGACGTCGCCCCCTCCCGTGCACGGGCCGCGTCCGGATCGCCACCCGATCGGGCAGACCGGGGGTGCGTCCTGGACGTGATGCGCACTGCGGGCCTCCCGGTGGTGTGTGTGCCGGACCGCAGCACGGCGCTCCGGCGCGGTGCCACCGGCGCTGGGGGCGCGGCGGCGACACCGGGGCCGATCCTATCGTGCGACGTCGTGCGCGGACCGCAGGTCCCGGCGTGCGGGGCGGGGCAGCGCGGAGGAAGGCGATAGATTGGAGGGCGTGACGACTGGAAACCGGAGAATTGTGTGGATCGACTGCGAGATGACGGGGCTGTCCCTCGCGCAGGACGCGTTGATCGAGGTGGCCGCGCTCGTCACCGACGACGAGCTCAACGTGCTGGGCAGCGGCGTGGACGTGGTGATCAAACCCCCGCAGGAAGCGCTCGAGCAGATGAACGATTTCGTGCGCACCATGCACGAGAACTCCGGGCTGCTCCCCGAGCTGGAGAACGGCATGGACATGGCGCAGGCGCAGGCCATGGTGCTGGACTACATCCGCGAGTGGGTCCCCGAGGCCGGCAAGGCACCCCTGGGCGGCAACTCCGTGGGAACGGACCGGACGTTCCTCTCCCGGGACATGCCCGAGCTGGTGGAGCACCTGCACTACCGCGTCATCGACGTCTCCACCATCAAGGAGCTCGCCCGCCGCTGGTACCCGCGGGCCTACTTCCAGGCCCCGGAGAAGACGGGCAACCACCGGGCGCTCGGGGACATCGAGGACTCGATCGACGAGCTGCGCTACTACCGCCACATCCTCTTCCCGGCGGATCCCGGGCCCACCTCCGACGACGCCCGCAAGATCGCGGCACTGATCCAGGCCTCCCCCACGCGCTCTGCGCGCTGAGGCCACCGCACTGCGGCGACGAGTCCCGCGGAGCGCGTGACCACGCGGACGCGGCCCACGGCGCTCGGTAGGCGCAGGCGGCACCGCACGGGGCGGCGAGCTCCGCGCGCGCCCGATGCGGGATTCGGGGCTCACGTGCGCTATAGTGGTCGTCGTTGCCCGGAGGGATCGAACGGTTCCCCACGGGTGCATGGTGGGCGTAGCTCAGTCGGCAGAGCGCCTGGTTGTGGTCCAGGAGGTCGCGGGTTCAACCCCCGTCGCTCACCCCATGCAGTTCGGGACACGAGGCCCGGGTTCGCGGAACACCGCGAACCCGGGCCTCGTTCATGATCCCGGCTTCCCACTCCGGGACCTCACGTCCTGGACACGCCGAAGCCCCGCGTCCCACGTGAGCACAGCACGCGGGGAGCGGGGCTTCGGCGTTTCCGCTCAGAACCGGAACGGGATGGGAATGGGTCCGCAGCAGCAGACACCGCTCACGTTGCCGCCGCCGACGGGCCCGAGCATCAGGGCCGCCCGGTAGCAGGCCGCGAAACGGAGCATGGTGGGAACGATCCCCCGGATCACGCCGCGCTGGGCGATGATGCCGCGCACCGCCGCGGAGCAGGACTGACCGCCCCGAGCCACCAGGTGCGCGCACGTGTAGCCCTTGCGCGGTGAGAGGTGGCGCTGGTACCCGCGGATGAGGCGGTCCACCCCGCGGCGGGGTGCGGTGGCCACCCGGTGCCGTACGTCAGTCATGCGGAGCACCTTCCTGTTCCGACGAGCGGGGTTCCGCCGTGAGGGGTCACGGCTTGAGCACCACCTTGATGCAGCCGTCCTTCTTCTCCTGGAACATCTTGTACGCCTCGGGTGCGTCCTCCAGGGACACGTGGTGCGTGGCCAGGGACTCCAGACCCAGGACGTCCTCCGGCCGACTCAGCACCTCGAGCAGCTCGTCCGTCCAGTGCCGCACGTGGCACTGGCCCATGCGCATGCTGATGCCCTTGTCGAACATCTCCATCATGGGCATGGGATCGGCCATTCCGCCGTACACGCCGGACAGGGACACCGTGCCCGCACGGCGCACGCTGTGGATGGCCGTGTGCAGCGCGTCCAGGCGGTCGATGCCCACGGTCTCGATGGCCTTGCGGCCCAGCGGCTTGGGCAGCCGCGCCGCGCCCGCGACGATCTTCTCCGCGATCGGGTTGCCGTGGGCCTCCATGCCCACGGCGTCCAGGACACCGTCCGGGCCGCGCCCGTCGGTCATCTCCCGCAGGGTCTGCGAGACGTCGTCCACCTCGCGCAGGTCCACGGTCTCGACACCCCAGCTCTTGGCCAGGGCGAGCCGCTCCTCCACGAGGTCCACGGCGATGATGCGCTTCACGCCCTGCAGCTTGGCGGAGCGCACGGCCAGCTGGCCCACGGGGCCGAGACCGAGCACGGCCAGGGTGTCCTCCTCCCCCACGTTCGCGTACTTCACGCCCTGCCACGCGGTGGGGAGGATGTCGCTGAGGTAGAGGAAGCGCTCGTCCTCGAAGTTCTGGGGCAGCTTCACGGGGCCGAAGTCCGCGTGCGGCACCCGCACCATCTCGGCCTGACCGCCCGGAACCGAGCCGTACAGGGACGAGAAGCCGAACAGGGCGGCGCCGGAGCCCATCTCCCGGATCTGGGTGGTCTCGCACGCCGCGTACAGGCCGCGGTCGCACATCCAGCAGTGCCCGCACGCGATCACGAAGGGCACAACCACGCGGTCACCGGGCTGCAGGTTGGAGACCCCCGAGCCCACTTCCTCCACGATGCCCATGAACTCGTGACCCAGCACGTAGTCCTTGTGCAGGTACGGCCCCAGCACGCCGTAGAGGTGCAGGTCCGAACCGCAGATGGCGGTGGAGGTCACCCGCACGATCGCGTCGGTGGGATCCTGCAGGACGGGATCGGGAACGTTCTCGACCCGGACGTCGCCGAGTCCTTGCCATGTCAATGCTCGCATGACCCCAGTCAAGCACGATTGCGTGGACACGGCATCACCCCTCCGGGGGTTCGACCTCCGGTGCACGCGCGGTAGCGTGGCGCCATGACTGCAATGCATCAGGTGGCCCTGGTGGCCGGAGCGTCCCGCGGACTGGGACTGCTCGTGGCCGAAGAACTCCTCGTCCGCGGCTTCGACGTCGCGATCTGCGCGCGCGACGCCGCCGAGCTCGCCCGGGCGCGGGAGCGACTGTCCCGCAGCGGCACGGTCCGCGACTACGTGTGCGACGTCAGCGACGCCGACCAGGTCACCGCCCTCGTGCGGGACGTGGAGCGCGAGATGGGCCCCGTGGAGGTCCTCGTCACCGTGGCCGGGATCATCCAGGTCGGCTCGGTGGAGGGAGTCACCGTGGAGCAGTTCCGCGACGCGGTGGACACCATGACCATGGGCCCGGTGCACACCGCCCTGGCGGTCCTGCCGGGGATGCGCGAACGCGGCCACGGTCGGATCGGCACCGTGGCCTCCGTGGGCGGACTCGTGTCCGTTCCGCACCTGCTGCCCTACAGCACGGCCAAGTTCGGGGCCGTGGGTTTCGCGGAGGGTCTCGCGGCGTCCCTGTCCGGCACGGGTGTCACCGCCACGAGCATCGACCCCGGGCTGATGCGCACCGGGTCCCACGAGCACGCGTTCTTCACCGGGGAGCCCGAGAGGGAGTACGCGTGGTTCGCCCCCTCCGCGTCCCTGCCGGTGCTGGCCATGAACGCGGACCGCGCGGCGCGCCTCATCGTGGACGGCGTGCTGGCGGGGCGCCCTGTGGTCCTGGTGGGGTGGCTGCCCAAGATCGCGCAGCGGGTCCGCGGCGTGGCGCCCGGGCTCACCGTGCGCGCCCTCGGCGTGGTCAACCGGCTGCTGCCCTCGGCCGCTGCCCACCAGACGGACCTCGTGGTGGGCGCCGCCGCCAAGCAGCGGCTGGGCTCCACCGTGGTGAACGCGCTCAGTGCCCTGGGAAGCCGGGCCGCGCGCCGCAACAACGAACGCTGAGACCTAGCGACGCACCCGCAGCCGCAGTGCCCGGCAGCCGATTCCGAGACCCAGCACCAGTACTCCCGCGACGACCGAGGTGGCCGGCAGGGTCACCACGAGCACCGTGCACAGCACCGCACCGGTCACGGAGACGGCCCGCGGATACCGCCGATGCTCCCCCGTCTGGGTGACGGCGCTGAGATTCGCCACGAGGTAGTACAGCAGCACACCGAAGGAGGAGAAGCCGATCACCCCGCGCACGTCCAGCGTGAGCACGAGCGCCACGACCACGACCGCCAGAGTGATCTCCGCCCGGCGGGGCACCCCGTGCCGGGAGTCCAGCACGGCGAGGGCCGGTGGCAGGTCCGACGTGCGCGCCATGGCGAGGGACGTGCGGGCGATGCCGGCGATGCCGGCGAGCAGGGCACCCAGGGTGGCGGCCGCCGCCCCGAGGCGCACCACGGGGGCGGTCCAGGTGAGGCCACCGGCCGCGGCAAGGTCCGCGAGCGGCGTCGTGGTGCGGGACAGCTCATCGGGGCCGAGGACGGTGAGCGCCAGCAGGGCGAGCACACCGTAGAGGACCAGCGTCCCGGACAGCGCGATGATGATGGCCCGCGGGATGGTCCGGGCGGGATCGCGGACCTCCTCGCCCATCGTGGCGATGCGCGCGTAGCCGGCGAACGCGAAGAAGAGCAGACCGCCCGCCTGCAGCACACCGTACGGGCCGCCCGGGGGCGCGGACGAGAAGAGCCGGCCGCCCGGTCCGGCCCCGGAGAGCAGACCGGCGACGACGACCACCGCCAGTACCGCGAGCACCACGCCCACCAGCACCTTGGTGGCCGCGGCCGTGCGCGTGACACCGAAGCAGTTGACGGCCACGAGGGCGATGACCGCCAGAGCCGCGACGGGACGCTGCCACGGCCCCGGCACCGCGTACGCGGCGAACGTCATGGCCATGGCCGCGCAGCTGGCGGTCTTGCCCGTGACGAAGCACCACCCGGCCAGGAATCCCGGCCACTCGCCCAGCCGTTCGCGGCCGTAGACGTACGTGCCACCCGCCACGGGGTACTGTGCCGCCAGCTGGGCGGAGGACAGCGCATTGCACAGCGCCACGGCCGCGGCCAGGAGCAGCGCGAGGGGCAACCACGTCCCGGCCGTCGCGGTGGCCGGTGCGAACACCACGAAGACGCCCGCGCCGATCATGGACCCCAGACCGATGGCCACGGCTTCGAGCAGACCGAGCCTGCGGTGCATGGTGGACGTGGTGGTCACAGGATCTCCCGGGAAGTGAGGTGTGGCCGTGGACACGACGACGGGCGGAGCGGTCAGACCGCTCCGCCCGTCAGCGCACTCGGGTGCCGACTCAGAAGACCGGCTTGCCGCCGGTCACACCGATGACCGTGCCGGAGACGTAGGACGCCTCGGCGGGGCTGGCCAGGAACACGAAGGCCCCCGCCAGCTCGGACGGCTGACCCGCACGGCCCAGCGGGGTGTCGCCGCCGAACTGGGGCATGCCCTCCCCGGCCTTGGTGGCGGGCTGCAACGGGGTCCAGATGGGTCCCGGGGCCACCGCGTTCACGCGGATCCCCTTCTCCCCCAGCTCGCTGGCCAGGTTCACCGTGAAGTTGTTGATCGCGGCCTTGGTGGAGGCGTAGTCGATCAGGTTCTCGGACGGGTCGTAGGCCTGGATGGAGCTCACGTTGATGATCGAGGAGCCCTCCTTCAGGTGGGCCAGCGCCTGCTGGGACACCCAGAACAGGGCGTAGAGGTTGGTCTTGAAGACCCGGTCCATCTCATCGGTCTTCAACCCCTGCAGGCCGCCGTCACGGCGTGCCCACTGGAACCCGGCGTTGTTGACCAGGACGTCCAGCCCACCGAGCTGCTCAGCGGCCTGGTCCACGATGCCGCGGGCCTGGGACTCCTCCCGCAGGTCCGCGGGCAGGAGCACCGCCGTGCGGCCGGCCTTCTCGATCCACTGCCGGGTGTCCTGGGCGTCCGACTCCTCCTCGGGGAGGTAGTTGATCGCCACGTCCGCGCCCTCGCGCGCGAACGCAATGGCCACGGCGCGTCCGATCCCGGAGTCGCCGCCGGTCACCAGCGCCTTGAGGCCCTCCAGGCGGCCACGGCCCACCCAGTTCTCCTCGCCGTGGTCCGGGAAGGGCTTCATGTCGGTGGACAGGCCCGGAGGGGTCTGCTCCTGCTCGGGGAACCCGCCTTCTTCACCGGCGAGTTCCTGGGCCCTCTTGTCTGCTGCGAACTTGTCTTCCGTCATGACTCCATTGTGCCCTCCGACGTGCCTGCATGTCGCCCACCTGACGGGGTGGAAATCGCGGAGCGGGTGTGGGGCGGCGCTCAGACCGTGACGACGCGCCGTTCCTGGCCCGAGGGGTCCATCCCGTGCTGCACGCCCCACAGGACGGCCTGGCTGCGGCGTTCCACGCCCATCTTGCGGTACGCGGAACGGATGTAGGACTTCACCGAGTTGATGCTGAGGTAGCAGTTGCGGGCGATCTCGTCATTGGTGAAGCCCTGGGTGATCAGCGCGATCACCTCCGCCTCCCGGGCGGAGAGCCCCTCGGTGCGCCCCGGCCACCCGGGCAGCTGGACGTCCTCGCGCACCGGCTCGGGTGACACCACGCGTTCGCCCTCGTGCACGCGCACCAGTGCGGCCGCGAGCTCCGCCGCGCTCAGTTCCTTGGAGAGGTAGCCGTGCACCCCCAGGTCCAGGGCGTCGGCCACCTGGTCCGCCCGCACGTGCCACGTGTACATGACCACCTTGAGGCAGCGTGGATCCTCCAGCAACCGCATGACATCGTGCCGTCCGCGCTCCTTGGCGGCGAAGGCGTCGTAGAGCACCACGTCCGCGTCCTCCTGCGGCATGTGCCCGGAGTCGAGCTCGACGACCCGCAGCCGCGGATGGTCCTGCAGCATGCGGGCGACCCCCTCGATGACCACGGGGTAGTCGTTGATGAGGGCCAAGGAGATGTCGGGATGTTCGAAGCTCACTGCACCAGCATAATAGTAAGCTCACGCACCACTCTGCGAACGACGTTCTGCCACGCCCCAGTCCACACCCCTGCGGGTGAGGACCCCGAGCGCCTCGAGTTCGCGCAGCCACCCCTCCATGGGTTCGAAACCCCAGGTACGGCGGAACAGGTTGGCATTGCGCGCGATGGCGGCGGCGTGCTGGACCGGCGGCGACTGCGTGGGGTGGTACTGGTGGTACGCGGCGGCACCGCCCAGCCACCACGGCGCTCCCCCGGCCGCCGCGAGGCGCTGCCCGAAGTCGGTGTCCTCACCGCCGTAGCCCACGTAGCGCTCGTCGAAACCGCCCGCGGCGTCCCAGGAACGCACGCTCACCGCCATGGACAGGGACCACAGCAGCCGCGGGTCCGCGCGCATCAGCTCACCGGGCGCCGGCAGGACGCGGGCCGCGTGGTCGCGGCCCAGCCGCGCCACGGTCCCGGGGGTGTAGTCCCCCTCGGCCATCCCGTCCGGCAGGTACTGCACGCGCCCGCTCACCACGGCGGTCTCGCCGCTCAGCCGTTCGAGTGCCGCGCGGTAGTCGCGCACGAGGTCCCGGTGGGGCAGACAGTCCACGTCCAGCAGCACCACGGCCCGCGCCCCCAGTTCCGCGGCCCGGCGCACGCCGGTGTTGCGGGCGGTTGCAAGGGGCAGCTCGGCCGCGGCGGGCAGCTCCACGACGTCGGAGGGCACGTCCCCGTGCAGCCGCACCACCGGACGGATCCCGGGGTCCCCCATGCTCACCACCACGTGCACGAGCGGGGCCTCGCTCTGCACGGCCACCCACTCGCGCTGGCGGCGCAGGTGCTCGTGACGCCCGCTCGCAATGGTCACCAGGGCGGTTCTCACGGCGCGTCCCCCCGCAGCACGGCCTCCATGGCCCGGGCCGCGCGGTGGGCGCCGTCGCCGTGGCGCCACGTGCGCCAGCGGTCCCCACCCAGCAGCAGGGCCCGGTCCAGCAGTCCGGGCCACCGCTCGGGCGCCGGCCACTCGGGCAGCCCCACGCAGATCCCCGCCCGGTCCAGTGCGGCGACCGTGGCGGTCTGCTCGTCGTGCGGGCGCGGCTGCGCCACGACCACGGCGTGGGCACGGGCCGCGGAGAGTTCCGCGACCGCGTTGTTGCCGCCGTGGGACACCACCACGGTGGCCTCGTGCAGTTCCCGCCACAGGTCCGGGGAGGGGTTGTCCGGGGTGCGCACGGTCCACGTCCAGCCAGGGGTGGCGGCCCGCGCGGCGGCGAGGTCGTCCTCGCCCACCGCGGTGCCCCCGCGTCCCCAGAGCACCAGCACGGTGTTTTCCCCTTCGACGGCGCTCCCGGCCCCCTCCGACGACGTGACGGCCGGTCCGACCCCCGCCGGCCCGGTCCCCCGCGCGGCGGCCGTGGGAACGTCGAAGCGTGAGATCGCACCGGTGAAGGTGGTCTTGCGGTTCCAGTCCTCGGGCCAGTAGGTCTCCGCGGTCTCACGGGACCACGGCGCGATCAGGGCGGTGGCGGCGTCGTAGGCGGCGCGGTGCGTGCGGTCGGTGCGGTCCCCGCGCATGGCCATGACCACGGTGGGCACCCCCATGAGGCGGGCGAGGAGGGTGACCTCCGCGGAGGTGTCCGTGACCATGAGGTCGAGGTCGTGACACAGCCACTGGGCCATGATCCCCATCCGCTCGCGATGGCCGGGATGGCCCAGCGGAGCCCAGTGGAGCACCCCGCTCGCCGTGGGGTCCGAGGGATGCTCGGTGACGTCGGGGGGCAGCTGGACCCACTCACCGGGCCAGTCCGCGGGACGGTCCAGCGTGCTGAAACCCGTCACGGCCACGGTGAGCTCCCGCGCGATCTGCGTGGCCCGGTTGCGGTGTCCCAGCCCGTGGTGGTGGACGTAGTAGCCGATCACGCGCCCACCAGCTCCCGGTAGAAGTCCGCGTAGGCGTCCACGGTGGCGTCCAGGGAGCAGTTCTCCAGGGCGTAGCGCCGCACCCGGCGGCGGTCCATGCCCACCACGAGCGGGAGCATGTCGGCCGCGGCCGCCACCGTCCGTGCCTCGTCGGCCCCCGGCTGGGAGGTCAGGCCCCCTGGGGCGCGCACGACCTCGCTCAGACCCCCGCGGGCCACCGCCAGCACGGGCGTCCCGCACGCCATGGCCTCCGCGGCCACCAGGCCGTAGGGCTCCTCCCACGCGGGCGTCACCAGGGCCGCGGCACTGTACCCCGCGAGGGTGCGCAGCTGGTGGGTGTCCAGATGGCCCACGTAGGTGATGTTCTCGTCCAGCAGGGGCCTGAGCTCGGACTCGAAGTACTGCCGGTCGGAAATGGGACCCGCGATCCGCAGCTTCCACCCCGCCCTGCTCGCGATCAGGGCCGCGATGTGGGGTGCCTTCTCCGGGACGATCCGCCCCGACCACACCAGGGCGTCCCCGCCCGGGCCGGGCCGCCACTCCTGGGGGTCCACGCCGTTGCGGATCACCCGCGCGGGGGTCACCGTGCTCCACATCTGCGCCACGGAGTCGCTCACCGCCACGGTGTGCGCCGTGGGCGTCAGGCGCAGCGCCGGCTCCAGCCAGGGGGTGGCCGGGGTGTGCAGGGTGGTGACCACGGGCTGCGGGATGGCCGGGGACATCACGATGGGCAGGAAGTGCAGGGAGTTGTTGTGCACCACGTCGATGTCGGGCCGCGCGGCGAAGGCCCGCATCACCTGCATGTAGGAGAACGTCTCGCGCACCTGCGCCTCCGGGGGCATGGAGACGTCGTTGCGGGCCTCGTCGCTGAGCACGAGCGGTTCCACGTCCAGCTCCTCGATGCCCAGCTGCGGATCCGACCCCGGCGCCGCGAAGACCACCACGTCCATGCCGCGGCGCTTGAGTCCCCTGGCGAGGTGCCAGGTGAACGACTCCAGCCCGCCGGAGAACGGGGGGATGATGGGGAACCGGTCGTGCGCCAGCAGGGCCACCTTCACGCGGCATCCCCCTCCCGCGACGCCCGGACCGCGAGCGCGCGGCGGTAGACCTCGGCGTGGGAGGCCGCGATGCGACGTCGTTGGGCGGCCCGGTCGTCTGCGCTCGCCTGCCACGGCTCCCGGCCGCGCAGCTCCGCGAGGGCGGCCTCGACCTGGCCCGCGCACGGCTGCCCGGAGGCGTCCCAGTCGAAGCGGAGCACCCCGGGGTGCTGCTCGTGGTAGAAGCCCACCGAGGGCGCGAGCACCCGCGTGCCGAGGTCGTGGCACAGTTCCAGCCACCCGGAGTGGGTTCCGGAGCGGTACGCGAGCACCGAGAGGTCCAGTCCGCGCAGCTGCTCCCACAGCTGCTGGTCGGTGTAGATCTCGTGGACG
Organism: Kocuria tytonis; assembly: GCF_003226895.2. Lineage (GTDB taxonomy): Bacteria > Actinomycetota > Actinomycetes > Actinomycetales > Micrococcaceae > Kocuria > Kocuria tytonis. The sequence continues at coordinate 139,628 of NZ_PNJG02000001.1, read as the reverse complement.
TTCACCCGGACGCGGTCGGTCTCGCGGGCCGTGCGCATGAGCTCCGCCACCCCGGCGTCGTGGTGCCGGGTGCCCGGGGTGAGCACGTCCGTGTGGACGTCGAGCACCAGTTCGATCTCACCGCGGGCGGCGGCGGCCAGCAGGACGCGGGCCACCGGCAGGGGATCCATGTTGGCGCGCATGCTCTTGAAGTTGAGTCCCACCACGGGGACCTCGCCCGCGGGGGCGTGCGGGACCCACTGGTCCAGGGGCACCACGTGCGGGTGCGGGATCACCGTGGGGGTGCGTCCCCAGCGGCGCCGGATCTCGTGCGCCGCACCCCGGGTGAGGGTGATCAGCTCGTCCGCGGCGGGGATCAGCACGTCCAGCGCTGCGTCCTGGGCGGCGGGGTCCACCTGGTGCGGGTTGCGCAGGTCGTGGACGGTGTAGACGAAGGGCTTGCCGAGCTCGTGCAGGGTGTCCACGATGCGCCGCAGGGTGGCGGGGGGCGTCTGGTCGAAGCCGAAGTGCAGGTGGTAGAGGTCGAACGAGTCCGCGTGCTCGCGGATCCAGCGCTCGTCGAGCATCACCAGCGGCCACCAGGGGGCCCCGGGCACCGCGTGTGCGGGGGCGGGGTCCGGCAGCCGCTCCACGGTCTCCGGGCCGTCGGGGTCACTGAGGTGTGCCACGTACGCGTGACCTCGGGGTAGGGACGCAACCCTCACTCGGTGGAACCTCCTGCGGTAATGGGAAATGCTGCGGGTGCTGCGGATGTCCACGCCGGACGCCGGTTCACCGCGCGGAGGGACGCCGAGCCCCGGGCGGCGTCAGGTGCGGGACCGCGTGCGGCCCCCGGGCGACGATACACATCTTACTGACGGCCCCGACACGATATATTGTCGTGCGGCCGGCCGGGCCCCGTGCTCGGCCACCTCGCCGCGGCACCACGGCCGCGATCCTGTCCGACCACCACCGTCCGAGGTACCCCCGCATGAGCATCCGTCCCATCGTGATCACCGGTCATCCCGTGCTGCACCGCCCCGCCGCCCGGGTCACGGAGTTCGACGACGCCCTGCGCGAGCTGGTCGCGGACATGCACGAGACCATGGACGCCTCCCACGGGGTGGGCCTCGCGGCACCGCAGGTCGGGGTGGGTCTGCGGATCTTCACGTACCACTACGAGAACGAGGACGGTGTGGCCCCGCGGGGAACACTCGTGAACCCGGTGCTGACCACGGGGAAGATCTCCGAGGTGGCACCGGACCCGGACGAAGAGGCCGAGGGCTGCCTCTCGGTGCCGGCCCAGGCCTGGCCGCTCAAACGGGCGGACTGGGTGCGCATCGCCGGGCAGGACGAGAACGGCGATCCCGTGGCCTTCGAGGCCAACGGGTGGTTCGCCCGCGTGATGCAGCACGAGTACGACCACCTGGACGGCAAGCTCTACGTGGACCGGCTCAACCCCAAGTGGACCAGGAAGGCCCGCAAGGCCATCACCAGGGAGCACTGGGGCACGGACTCCTCGTGGCTGCCCGGCGTGGACGAGGACCCGTTCGGGCACTGACCCGCGTCCCGGCGGCCGTGACGCCGGTGTTCACCGCGGCAGGAGCACCGTCAGGACACCGGCCGCGCGCTTCGTGGGGTTCCGCAGTTCCACGGTCCAGTGCGCCGCCAGGGCATCCTGCACCTGCTCCACCGTGTGCAGCTCGCCCCCACCGCCCCGGTGCTCGCACAGCGCCCGCGCCACCAGGCCACGGGTGTGCTTCGCGTGGTGGGACACCACCGCGCGGGAGCCGTCCGGTTTCTGCTGCTCCACGCGCACCGTCACGGTGCGCGCGGCGGGCGGTTTCCACGCGGCCGCGTAGGCCGCGGACCGGCAGTCCACCACGACCTGCTCCGCCGCCAGCTCGTCCAGGACGGGTGTGAGCCGCGGCCGCCACCACGTGCTGAGCCGCCCCGTCCCGGGCAGTGCCGCTCCCATGGCCAGCCGGTAGGCGGGAATCCGGTCGGTGGGACGCACCGCGCCCCACAGCGCGGAGACCACGAGCAGCGATTCGTCCGCCGCCGTCCGCGCGGGACCGGCCAGCGATCCCGCGTCCAGCGCGTCGTAGAGCACCCCGGTGTAGACCTCCAGTGCCGGGGCGGCTGGTGCGCTGCGCAGGACGCGGTTGCGGGCGACGTCGGCCGCGAGGGACGGCCCCACGCCCAGTAGCTGCAGTGCGTCGTCGCGGGCGCTCACGGCGGCCAGCTCCGTCATGAGCTGCGCACGCGAGGCTGTCAGCGCGGGCAGGCCCAGCGCAGCCAGGTCCAGGGGGTCCCCCGAGGCGGGCGCGGTCTTCGATTCGGAGGGCGGCAGCAGAATGAGCACCCCACGAGTGTAGGTGGACAGGTGGGCCTGTGAGCCGGGAACTGGCTCAAACCTCCCTGACCTGCGGCGATACTGTCTCGGGGGGCCTACGGGGGGTCAGGCGTTCCGGAGGGCCCGGACGTTGCCGCCCATCACCGGCGCCACGATCTCGTCACCCTGCGCGGCCATGACCGCATCCTCCGAGGGCCAGAGATGCGCGTAGGTCTGCAGGGTCTCGGTGGCGTCCTTGTGGCCCAGACGGTGCGCGACGGCCACCGGGGACAGCCCGGCGCCGATCAGCTTCGAGGCGTGGTAGTGGCGCAGCTGGTGCCAGCCCGCGCCCGCAAGCGGGGCCTTCGCCCGGGCAGTCCGCCAGGCGCGGGACATGGTGGAGCGCATCACCGGCTGCCCGGTCGCCGAACGGAACACCACCCCGTCCGGGCCCTCCCCGAACATCTTGCGGTGCTCGGCGAGCATGGCGTGGACCATCGGCCCGATCGTGACCTTTCGCCGGGACGACTCGGTCTTGGTGGGCCCCCACACGGGGTGGCCGGCATCGAGCTCCACGATCTGGCGGTCCACCACCAGGTGGGTGTCGTGGACCCGGTCCCAGGTGAGGGCGCGGGCCTCTCCCCCGCGCAGCCCGGTCGCGGCGATCAGCCACACCATGGCTTCGAGGTGGGCGGGCACGGCGGCGGCGATCTGCGCGACCGTCTCGTCGGCCAGCGGCACCACTTTGTCCGCGGACTCGCGGGGGAGCCGGATCTTCACGCACGGGGTGCGCGGGATCAGCTCGCGGGCCACGGCGTAGTGGAACACGCTGGACATGTACCCGTAGGCCAGGCGCACCGTTGATGGGGCATAGTCCAGTGCCCACGATGCGACGGCCGCCTGGACGTCGGCGTGGGAGATCAGAGTGACGGGCCGCGCTCCGAGCGAGGGGTAGACGGTCTTCTCGAGCCGGATGCGGGCGGCGTCGCGGGACGAGTCGCGCAGGTGAATCTGCGCGTCGAGCCACTGGCCGGCGACGTCCTGGAAGGTCTCCCGGCCGGTGCCGCGTCGGTACACGCCGCGGTGTTGCTCGGCCTTCACCTCGGTGCAGAACGCGTCCGCGAGCTCCCGGTACGCGAACGACCGTCGCCGCTTGGCGCCGTCGCCGTTGATGTACTCGACCTGCCAGCGCAGCCCCTTGCCGTACCGGTCGGTGCGTTTCTTCCGCCCGGTCTCGCTGTTGATCGCGTGCCAGCGGTCGATCACGTGTGCCATTACGCCGCGTTCTCCTTCTCGAGGTCCTGCAGTCGGGCGGTGAGGATCCAGCCGGTCACGTCCAGCTCGAGTGCCCAGGCGCCCATGTCGTCGGTCATCTGCGCGCACCGCCGGAGGTCGCCCTCGCTGATGAGCCAGCGGGCCGCCTCCCGGTCGGCGCGTTGCTCACGCCTGGCGTACAGGGCCCGGTCATTGGTGGGTTCATCCCCGTGGACGGCGTGAGAGAGCTCGTGCGCGAGGACGCACCGCTCGACCCGCTGCGCCATGTCCGGCAGGAGCCAGATCGTGCCGTGTTCGTAGAGGCCCATGGTCCCGAGGGAGGGGGTGTACCGCACGCTCAGCCCGAGCTGTTCGGCGTGTTCCCACGGGTCATACATCAGAGGTAGTCCTCCTCGCTGACGTCCGGCTGTCCGTGCTCTTTCGCGGCGAGCCGGTAGTCCTGCTGCGTGGTGGCCCGGTCAGCGGATCGGACGGTGCGCTCGGCCGCTGAGACGATGGACACCGGGTCCACCTGCAGCGCTTCGCAGATGACCTTCAGGTAGTGGACGGTTAGGGGCCGGGACTCTTGCCAGACCATCTTGCTCAGCGAGCTCTGCGGTATGTCGCTCTCCTCGGCGAGTCGACGTTGGGACCACTTCCGGCGGGCGGCGTAGGCGCGTAGCTCCGCGTTCACGGCGCGAGCGAAGGTGTTCGGGGGCGGTGCCGCGGAGGAGTTGCTTCCTTTTGTCATGGCCTGAGCGTACCTATGGTCAGACCGTTCTGTCACGCTCCGAACTACTCCGTGCGGACTTATTCGTATTCTGATGTTGCATGTTGAGTCTAACTATGGTCATAATGGGGGACATCGGAAGGAGCCCTCGAATGGACACCATCACCATGAGCGAGTTGTACACCCAGGCGCAGACCGCCGGGACGACAGCCGCCACAGCACTCAAGGAGCGCATCACCATGGACAAGGACCTCAGCGTCAAGATCGTCGCGGACATGACCTCGCAGTCCCCCGCCGTGATCGGCCGACTCGTCCGCGCCGGATACTTCCCCGGCGCCTACAAGGCCGGCATGGGTGAGGGCAACGCCAAGTGGGTCATCCCCTACTCCGCGGTCCAGGCCTATCGGGAGCGCATGCAGGCCAAGACCGGTCTTTCGGTCAGCGGGAAGTGACCCCAGTTATGGTCACGCAGCCGCAGCTGGACGGGCTCCCCCCGGCCCCGTCCTCGAAGCGCGAGCAGTACGCAGACCGGTGCATGGACGCGATCAAGCACCTCACGCAGACGCGGGGGGCATTCACCGCAGACGAGGTCCGCGAGGCCGTCGGAGACCCGCCGGACCGGTACATCACCGGCCGTGTGTTCCGGCAGGCCAGGCACGCCGGCCTCATTCGCCCATCGAATACATACGTCCTCTCCCAGACCTTCGGCCGCCGTCGGGCGCCCGTCATGGTCTGGTACGCGAACAGGAGCACCCCATGACCCTCGTCCAGTTCATCGACGCCCCGATCTTCTGGCACCTGCTGACCCTAACTGTGCTCACCACAGCACTGACCGTGACCTACCTGTCCGAAACCCACGAGAAGGAGACCAAAAAGTGACCACCCTCAAATGGCAGGATCCCCCGCTTTCGAAGGCCGGCAAGGGCCGGGCTGCGAGCCGTGAACGCGACGCTGTCGTCGCGCAGCTCAAGGAGTGCCCCGGCCGCTGGGCGTTGGTCCAGGAGCAGTGCAGGAACAGCGGTGCGGGCACCTCATGGAGGCAACGCGGATGCAATGCGACCGCGGTCCGCCGGGACGACGGCAAGGGCTACGACGTGTACGCCCAGTGGCCGGAAGTGGATCCCGCCGAGGTGGACCCGTACGTCGCACGGCGTCGCGCCAAGGGTGTACCCCGTGACGGGCGCCCGGCCAGCAACGGTCTGCGGAGCGTCTCGTGAGCGCCCCGCGCCCCATGCCCGCCACCCAGATGGAGGACTTCCGGGCCGCGCTCGCCCGCGTCCTCGCGGTGACCGATGACGACGGGATGGTCGAGCTGTGCCGCGTCCGGGACGGCGCCACCCACCAGGAGACCGCCGAGGCACTCACCACGATCAAGGAGAACCGATGACCACCGTTCACCAGGCGCTCGCGGCCGTCATGGCCGAGGTGCGTGAAGTCCGCAAGGGCGAACGCAACAAGCAGCAGGGCTTCAACTTCCGCGGCATCGACGCCGTCGTGAACGCGGTCGGTCCGGCGCTGCGCAAGCACGGCGTCGTCATCGCCCCCACGAAGACCGAGCACCACATCGCGTCGAAGAACACGGCCAAGGGCACACCCATGAACTTCGTGACCGTGACCGTGGACTACACGGTGTTCGGCCCGGAGGGTGACCACTTCACCGGTCAGGTGTCCGCGGAGTCCTTCGACGCGGGAGACAAGGGCACTGCGAAGGCCATGTCGGTGGCGTACCGGACGTTCCTGCTGCAGGCACTGTGCCTGCCCACGGACGACCCGGACCCCGACCTCGATACCTACCAGGAGCAGCGGCCCGCACAGAGCCAGCCGAGGCAGGAGGGTCCGAACTGGGCCGAGCATTACCAGGCCGCCTTGGCCAAAGGCCCCGAGAACTTCGCGGCCTTCCTGCAGTGGGCGAAGAAGCAAGGCGGCCCCGCCGAGATGATCCAGGCCGGCGAACAGCAGCTGGCGAAGCACAAGGGCGGCCAGGCCGTCGAAGGAGAGGTACTGACCGATGCGAACTGAGGACAAGATCGCCGCGCTGACCGTGCTGAGCAAGCGGGTCGCGGAGGAGCTCAAGACCGCCAAGGCGGCCTGGGAGATGGATGCTCGCCCGAAGCAGCGGGACACGGGGATGATTGGTGACCGGGTGCTCGGCACCGTGGGGCTCACCGCTGGCCGGGAGACGATCAAGGTCACCGACAAGGCCGCACTGCTCGAATGGGCGAAGGCGAACCGCCCGGACCTGCTGTCGTACGACCCGCACGTCGCCGAGGACGACGTGAAGCGCCTGATCCGCGAGGTCGAGACCACCGGGGACCTACCGGAGGGCATGGACCTGGTGACTGGCTCGCCGTTCGCATCGGTGCGGCTGGAGAAGGACGCGGCCCGGGTGATCGAGGACGCCGTGGCCGCTGGCGCGATCAGCTGGTCCGACGTCCTGGCGGTGGAGGCATGAGCGCCCAGCAGAAGATGAACGATGTCCTGCTCGAGTGGGACGGCACCACCCGCACGTACCGCCGTGAGGTCGAGGAAGCGGGCCGGGCGAAGGCCGAGTACGAGAGGGACCGGGCGCGGTTCATCGTGAAGGCGCGGGCGGGCAACGACCGCATGTCCCAGGCGCAGGCCGAGACCGAGGCCGCCGCAGATGATGACGTGTACGCGTCCCGCCTGGCGATGCTCGCCGCTGAGGCCAAGGCGGAGTCCACCCGGCAGCGCCTGTACCTGATGCGGGCGAAGTCCGACGCGCTGCGAACGGAACGGGTGGATGAGCGCGAGTCGAACCGGTTGTACGCCGACCACCCGGCAGGTTCGTGATGGCCGGGTTCACGATGGCCACCCGCCGGCTGATCCTCGAACGCGACGGCGCGACGTGCGTGCTGTGCGGCAAGCCCTACCGCCCAGCGTTCGACTCGATCCACCACCGGCAGGCCCGCGGGATGGGCGGGTCCAAGGACCCGGCCACGAACGGCGCCGCGAACGGGATCGTGCTGTGCGGCTCCGGGACCACCGGCCACCACGGCTGGGTGGAGTCCCACCGGGCAGAGGCGCTCGCGCTCGGGCTGCTCGTGTCCCGGCACGGGCGGCAACGCCCGGACGAGGTGCCCGTGTCCTTCGATGGCGGCCGCACCTGGATCTACCTCGCGGACGACGGGTCCCGACTGACCACGGAAAGGAAAGCATCATGACCAGCCCCCTTGAAGCCTGGGAGCGCGCCAGAACATTCAAGCAGCTGCAGGCGACCCTGCAGGGCGAGACGACGGTCCTGGCGGCCGCGCTACGTCGGACGACCATGGGCACGCCCGCGAGCCGGGCACAGGCCCGCACAGCGGCCACCCGCCTGGATCGCACCGCCTATGAACTCGCGGAGGCCGCGTCGGCGTTGGCCGCGGGCATCCGCCACGACCTGAACGCGATGGAAGGAACCACCGAATGACGAACCGAGCAGTGACCGTGTACACGAAACCGGCGTGCCCCTCGTGTGACATGACGAAGCGCCGCCTGCGGAAGAACGGCGTCGAGTTCACGGAGGTGGACGTCACCGAGGACCCCACCGCCCTGGACTTCATCACCCGCGAGCTGCACTACCAGGCCGCCCCCGTCGTCTACGTCTCGGACGGGGACACTGCCGAACACTGGTCCGGGTACCGCCCCGACCTGATCACCACCCACATCACCAGCAAGTAGGAGGCCACGCATGGCACACGTCAGCTTCAAGGGCAACATCGGCAAGGTCCGGGACATCGCGTTCAACTCGGATGGGCAGGCCCGCTTCGGGTTCTCCGTCGCAGAGGGGCACGGGAAGTTCGACAAGCAGACCCAGCAGTGGGTCGACACCGGCACCACCTGGTACGCGGTGACCGTGTTCGGCCGTCAGGCGGAGGCGCTCGCGGAGGTGATCCGCGAGGGCGCCAAGCAGCGCGTGGCCGTGGCCGGGAAGCAGTCCACGCGGGAGTACGAGACCAACGGCGAGACCCGGACGTCACTCGACGTCATCGCCGACTTCGTGGGGCTGATCCCCCGCGCCCAGCCGGACGGGCAGCAGGGCGCGCCCGGGCAGTACCAGCAGCGCCCGCCCCAGGGGCGTCAGCAGCAGCCGTGGGGACAGCAGCCCGCCGGTGGCCAGCAGCAGTCCTACGACTGGGGCGTCCCGAGCGACGACGAGCCCCCGTTCTGATCCACACCCGCCTCTCCCCCGGCCCGTGTGACCCTAGTTGTGGTCACGCGGGCCCCGTCCCCCAGGAGGACCCCGTGCAACCGCACATCAGCAGCCACCCGCTCCCGAAGTCCACCCCGCGTGAAGGCGCCCGGTCCGGCGGGTTCTACACGTACCGCGGCTCGAAGCCGTTCCCCCAGCCCAACGAGAAGCCCAAGGAGACACGATGAGCGTTCAGGCAACCACGTGGGTGTGGGAACACTCCCAGGCGGAGGGGTCCACACGGCTCGTGCTGCTGGCAATTGCCGACGCCGCGAACCGTGAGGGCGCCCGCTCGTTCCAGTCAGCCGAGACGCTGGCCAGCATGTGCAAGATGTCCTCGCGCACGGTGCGCCGGCAGATCAAGATCCTGCAGGACTTGGGCGAGATCGAGGTGGAGGGTCGGGCCGGTTCGCATGGCACGAACTCGTACCGGATCGTGGGAGTCCCGAGCGGTCATCCGATAGGACATAGCAATGTCCTAGGACAATCTGTCAGGGGTGACACCGGTGGTCAGTCGATAGGACATCTGGGGCACGCCGATAGGACATCTGGGGTCGCCAGTTCGGACACAGCTATGTCCACCAACCCCATACCCCATGGTGACCCCAGTACTACCCCAGGGAGCGCGCCTGTCGGCGCCGCGCCCGCGGAAGAGGTTGAGCCGGTCCAGGATCAGCACCCGGCGCACCTGATCGCGCAGCGGGCCTACGACGCCACGCACGGGGCGCTGAAGTTCATGGCCGTCCGCTCCGTGGCGCAGTGGGCGATCGACAAGCGCGGCGAGACCCCGGGCCGCGTGGAGCAGGGCATCGCGGAGATCCATCACCGCGGGAAGCCCGTCACCCGGGCTGTGCTGGACCAGTGGTTCGACGGGGCGTTGGACCGCAAGCAGCCCTGGCAGATGGACAACAACGAGCGGATGGCCGCCGCGTACCGGCAGGGCACCCGACAGACCGAGCAGGACCGGCACCTCGCGCTCGCGGCGCAGGGCTGGGCCGGAGAGGACGAGCAGTGAACGTCACGGAGACCGCGCAGTTCCACGCCATGGCGATGGCCATCGACGGGCGCATCAAGCCCCTGGACGACCAGGGGGTGATGGCCTCGGCGTGGCAGGCCGTACTCGAGGACGTGCCGTTCCGGGAGGCCCGGTACATCTTGAAGGCCCTGTACGCGCAGCCGCAGATGCTGGTGCTGCAGCCGGGGCACGCGGCGAAGGTGTGGGAGGAGCTCAAGGCGGAGCGGGAGCAGACGGTCCGGTCCCTGCTGTCCCTGGACTCGTACCTGCGGGCGATGGAGGGCCAGGAGCTGGAGGAGATCTTGGGCCGGAAGCGGGCGCAGCGTGAGAAGCTGCTGGCGTCGTTGCCGCCGCATGCTCGGGCGGAGTACGAGTCGCAGCCGCGGGCGGTGACGGCGTACCGGTCGCGGGTCGCGGAGTACGGCCGGAAGGTGGCCGGCGGGGCGGTGCAGCCGTGGGATGAGGATCCTGAGATGGATCCGCGGTTCGCTCGGGTGCGGGAGGCGTTGGAGGACCCGGGGTTCGGGGCCCTGGGGAAGTAGTCCCCCAATGTGACCATAGTTAGATTCATTAGTGCTATATTGGACTCACTGGGGCGGCAAGCCCCGAGCACGACAAGGAGACCCCATGGAACCCACCACCCCCACCTTCCTCACGGTCGAGGAGCTCGCCGCGAGGTACCGCGTGACGGAGACGACCGTGCATAACTGGCGCAAGCGCGGCACTGCTCCCCCGTCGTTCCGCGCTGGCCGGCAGATCCGCTTCCCCCTCGAGGGCGTGCTCGCGTGGGAGCGAGAGAACCGTGAGCCCGCCACCGGAGGGGCGGACGAATGAGCACGGCCACCAGCACCGCGTTGGAGCAGCTGGAAGCGGAGCTCGCCCAGGCGCGAGAGGTCCACGAGCAGCTGGCGGACTTCGCCGGCCCCGGTGGCACCACGGTGCAGCCGTGGGTGATCGCCCTGGCCGAGCAGCGGGTGACGGAGATGGAGCTGCGCATGGAGCACGCACGGAACCCGCAGGACCACCAGGCCCCGCCTCCCGCGCCCCGGCCGCGACGGGATCCCGAGGCGGCCGCCCGGGTCCGTGAGTGGAACCGCCGCCGGCGCCTCGAACGGGCACGGGCCACGGTCACCCGCCTCGCGCCCGAGTTCGAGACCCCGGAGCCGCCGCTCGACCACGGCGAGCTGTCTATCCCCGGCCGCGCCGGGGCCGCCTTCACTGATGCCGCCCTGGACCGGTGGCGCACCTACCAGGCCGCGCAGGCCACCATCCGGCACCTGACCGGACTCAGCGAGAAGGAGAACGCATCATGAAGCAGATAAAGGCCAGTGAGGTCAAGCCCGGCATGACAATCCGGTGGGAAGTCAAGGGCCTCACGCACGAGTGCACGGTCAGCAAGACAACCTTCCTGTCCACGGATGCGCTGTACTTGCGTTCCTCAGAGGGCGGGGATGGATACATCCCCAGCGACTCCCTGGTCACGGTCCTGGCCGAGCCGCCGGTGGAGGAACCCACCGCGTTCGGGGCGCGGGTCGTGGCGGACGGACATGAGTTTCTGCTCAGCCATGGGGGGCGACGATCTTGGAAGGCCAGGCTTGATGGGAAAAGGTACGCCTGGACCGATCTATGTGACATGGGTTCGGTGGTTGTGATCGACGCAACCCCGTCCTGGACGGTCCCCGAGCAGGTTACCGAGACCCCCGTGGTGCCGGAACGAATCGAGGAATGGCCCGAGGACGACACCCACCTGCGCGAGCAACGGTGGCGGGACCGCAAAGGTGCCGTCTGGTCATCTCGTGACGGGCAATGGGGATACCACTCCTTCACCATGGGATGGATGGGACTGGTGGGAAACCGGTACCCGTTCGACGGCCCGTGGGATCGTGTCCCGTGACCCCCTGGATCCGCATCCGCAAGAACCCCCGGACCACGTGCGCCTGGGATGTGTTCATGTTCCAGCAGGGCACCGGCTGGCAGCTCGTCGCCGCGCACTGGTCCTGGCACAGGGCCATGGAAACGGCCCGCAGGGCGATCTGGAACCACCGGGGGCGCTACCACCCGGAACCGCCCTGCTAGGCCCGGAGCGGGCAACCTCACGCCATTCTGACCACAGTTAGAGTCACCCCAGGAGTTCCCATGAGAACCGAGATCCGATCCACCACCACCCCCGCCGGCACGGCGCTCACGACCATCGAGGACGGCGAGGCCACAAAGATCCTCATGACCGGCCCGGACGGCCGCGGCCACGTGCTCGGCACCGTCGTCTACGACGGCGCCACCACCCTGATCCACTTCCAGGACCACGGGTGCGAGCTGACCGCCGAGGTGCTGCGCGCCGCGGCGACCCTGCTCGACGGGCGGTGCGCGACCGCGCTGCTCGACGTCGAGGACCTGTTCGGGGGCGCCCGGTGACCCGCAGCCGGGCCACGGCGAAGGCCGCCGGGAACAGTTGCGAATGGGAGATCGCCGGCGGTGGCTGCGAATGTTGGGTAAACCCGAACCCCTGGACCTACTACGGGATCCCCGAACCTGGAGACTGCATCGAGTACAACCCCGATTGCCCCGAGCACGGAGAGACCCGGGAGGGAACAGCATGACCCGCAGCAGGGCAAGCGCGAAGGCCGCCGGGGCCTCATTCGAACGGCTGGTGGCGGACTACCTGGCCGCCACCCTGGACGACCGGATCGAGCGTCGCAGGCTAGGAGGTTCCAAAGATCGCGGCGACATTGGCGGTGTCCGCGACCGGGACGGGAACCGCGTGGTCCTGGAGTGCAAGGACTACGGCGGGCGCCTGCAACCCCCGCAGTGGATCCGGGAAGCCCACACCGAACGCGACAACGACGGCGCCGCTGTGGGTGTGGTCGTGGCGAAGCGCCGCGGCACCACCGCCCCGGGTGCCCAGTACGTGCTGATGACCGTTGACGACCTCGTGACGCTGCTCGGCGGCACAACCCCCAAGGAGACATCATGACCGACTACCAACCTCAGCGCGGGGAGCGCGCCGTGCTCTACGGGTCCGCCGTGAACAGCATCGAGGTGCTCGTGGCCGACTACCGGTGCAAGTTCGCCCCGGTGGGCCGGTTCAACACGAGGATGCTGGGCTTGGGGTGGAACCCGGTGCTGGCACACGGGCAGGGGGACGTGCGCCCGCTCGACGCGGACACCCGCGAGTGGTCGTGGGACACGCTGATGGAGGCGAAGCGCCGCCACGAGGCCGGGGAGCCCCTGGCGCCCCTCGCCACCCACCGGCTCGTGAAGAACACGGGCAACACGGGGATGCACCTGGAACCCATCGAGGAGGAGGCGTCATGCTCGCCGCTGTTCTGATCTACGCCGCCACGGGTGCCGTCGTGTGCCTGACCATGTCAGGCATGGTGGCCCTGCTGGTGGGCTGGTCCCTGTGGACGGACTGGCGGGACGGGGTGAGGGCATGACGATCCTCCCGCCGCCCCCGCCACGGCCTAAGCCCGAGCGACCCAGCCCACACGAATGCCAAGCCCCGGACTGCGGCACCCGGCTATCCGAGGTCTACGGAGAGAGCACCCTATGGGAATGCCCCACCTGCGGACGCTGGTGGAAGGTTCGCCACGTGGCAAGCATCGTTCGCCCTGAGTGGGACTGGTGGCCGGTGCGCTGGTACGACATCCCGGCCCGCCGTCGGATCGCCGCCCACGAGACCGAGAAGATGCACTACCGCTGCCCCAATATCTTGGGCGACCTGCACTGGTGGGACTGCCACCCCAACCCGAAACGAGGACAACCATGACCAAGACCCTGTACGACACCATCCACGACGTGCCCGAGAACGAGCGGCCCGCAGCGAAAGAAGCTGACCGGCTGGCGGCAAAGGCCACGCTGGCCATGCGCCTCGACCCCGCAGCTTTACACGCGGCATCCCAGGCCATGGAGGTCCACCAGCGCCGCACGGGCTGGCGTTACCTCCCCTCCGGCCATTACCGGCACCGCACCCGGAAGGACACCACCCCATGACCCTCGCCACCCTCCTAGCCCATGTGGCGGCCCGGTGGGCTGTCACCCAAGCACCCGCCCACGGGTGGGTACCAGACGAAAGCGAGACCGAAGAATGAGCAAGCACGAGCCGAAGACGTACCGCAAGAAGCCCGTGGCGGTGGAGGCCATGCGGATGCCCTTCCCGTACCCGGAGGGCGTGGACCCCTCCAGCGACGGCTACGCCCGAGCCGAAAAGGCCGATGTCATCTACAGCTGGGTGGAGTCCAACACGGCGGGGAGCTTCGAGCCCCTGTCCCGTATCGAGGGCCGGGAACCGTGGCCGGAATCCGGGGTGACCATCGACCCGCGAGACGGGCGCATGGTGATCGCCACCCTGGAAGGCGGCCACTGGGTGAATCCCGGGGACTACGTGATCCGCGGCGTCGCGGGCAAGTTCTACCCGTGCAAGCCCCATGTTTTTGCGGAGTCTTACGAGGAGGTATCTAGGTGAAAACCTGCCCTAAATGCCAGGAAGAAAAACCGCTTACGGCGTTCTACATACAGAAATCAGGGCGTCGTGCGGGGCAACCAACATCATGGTGCAAGACGTGTTCCGCGGCTAAGTCCAAGGCATACTACGCCTCGAACACTGACAAGGCGAAGGCCGCGCACCGAGCGTGGGTTGAGAGCAATCGGGACCGCATACGCAAACATAAGGTCAAGGCAGCCTATGGTCTCGAGGGCCACGAATACGACGCACTCCCGAAGGTTTGCGTGATTTGCGGCAGCCAAGAGAATCTGTGCGTTGACCATTCTCACCGCACGGGGCGAGTGCGTGGAATGCTCTGTGCCCCATGCAATAAGGGTCTCGGTCATTTCCGTGACGATCCTACTTTGCTACTGCGAGCATCGGATTACTTATTCGGTGTCGCCAAGCCGGACATCTTCCACCAGACCTGCGAGGAGATCACGGGGTGCCCCAGCGACACCCCGAACCCCTACGAGCAGGAGGAAGCATGACCCGCCCGAAGTACCGAGTCCACGTGTGGAAGGACCGATGGAAGTTCGGGGACCAGGAGTGGCTCATGGGCGTGTGGGCAGACGGTGAGCCCGTCGTGTTCCGCCCCAACGCCCCCATAGGCTTCCCGACGCACGCCGAAGCCCTGGCCGCGGGCCTGGCCTGGGCGAACGAGCTCAACGCCCGAGAGCAGGAGGAAGCATGAGCACCAACGAAAGCGAGACTGAGATGACTGAGACACCCGAGTGGGACACCGTCGGCAACGGTTGCGAATGCTGGGTGAACCCGAACCCCTGGACCTACTACGGCATCCCCGAACCCGGAGACTGCACCGAGTACAACCCCGACTGCCCCGAGCACGGGGAGGCCACGGCATGACTGAGCGCACCTACACCCGTGAGGACATGGCCCGCGCCTGGGACGAGGGCCACGAGGACGGCGCAGCATGGGCACGCCTCAACGCCGTGCTCGACGGTGAAGTGCCCAGCATCGACAACCCCTACCGCGAGCAGGGGGAATCATGAGCACCAACGAAAGCGAGACCAAGATGACCGAGACCGCACACCAGCACTGCGCAACCTGTGACTGGTTGAGCCGCGAAGCCGAACACGCAGCCCACAAGTTCGGGCGGAGCGCGTGGATTTCTGAGGCAGGGTCCAGGGCAAACCCTCGGGAGCACTGGGCTCACTACGAGCAGGAGGAAGCATGAGCACCGAACCCACCTTCACCCTCGAAGCTGAACTGCCAGCACCCATGCCCGCCTCGAACCTACGGACGTTCCTGGACGCCGCAGAGAAGGCCATGGACGGAGTGACCATAGAGGCCCGCCTGTCATCGGAACGGACGGACCAGCCGAGCGTGATCCTGACGGCCCGGGGTAACGCCAAGACTCGGCCGCATACCGCGTACCGAACCAGGGAGGGCGCATGAGCAGGTTCATGGAGCTCGCGGGTGGGGCGACGTTCATCGTCTCGATCCTCTCCCTGTGGCTGTACCCGGGCCACGACCTCGACAAGCACTACGCGTGGCTCGCATCCGCTGTCGGCGGCGCCGTGATCTACGCGATCGGTCGCCACACGAAGGAGGGGGCATCGTGAACATCACCACTGCTCTCCGGCGACCACTGATCAATGTGCCCCGCTACATGGCCCAGGGGGACACCTGGGGAATGCGGTGGCAGTGTGGCCCCCTCCTGACCCACACGGAGGTGCTGAACGTCATCTGGCATGAGGTGTACGGCACACAGGTCTGCAACTGGGTGTGCGTGTGGGATTTGGGCCCACACGGCAACAGGCAGCCCCGCCCGGTGCTGTTCTGGTCCGCGGTAACCTACACGCCGCCCCCGCGCCCCATCCCAACGAAGCCCCGCTACGAGCAGGAGGAAGCATGACCACCAACGAACCCATGACCCGCGAGCAGTTCGACGCGATCCGAGAGCGAGTGGACGCGACCACGGAGGGCCCCTGGACGCGGTGGGCCGGGCTGGACGACCGGGACAACAGTGTGGCAAGCGACGGACGTGAGGACGCCCCCACCGTAGCCGATGTCATCCCTGAGAAGGACGACGCAGCGTTCATCGCCCACGCCCGCGAGGACGTGCCCGCGCTGCTCGCCGAGGTGGAGCGGCGGGGGGCACGGCTCACCGTGGACGACGACATGGTGGAGCGCGCCAAGCGTGCGTTCGGAGCCGCGACCGCGCAGGTCTCGTCCATCCCCCTCGGCATGAGCGAGGCCATGTTCATCGACAGCGTGGGGCTGCAACACCAGCACGCGATCCGCGCCGCCCTGAACGCCGCACTCGGAATCGGGGAGGACGCGTGAAGACCATCAGCAGCATCCTCGCCCTGCTGGCCCTCGCGTGCCTCGTCCTCGCGATCTGGTCGGCCGAGCACAACATCAGGTGGGCGATCACCGCCGGGCTCGCGCTCATCGTGTCCGCCGGGCTGTGGGGCACCCACCTCAGCCGGGTGGAGCAGACCAAGAACGCCGAGACCCGACTCGGGGGGACCACCCCATGACCCTCCTCGCCGAGACCGTCCACCAGCTCACCCGCACCCACAAGGTCCGCATCCCCGGCACCGAGCACCCCGCGCAGTACGCGGACGCCCTCCCCCTCCTCGAGCAGCTGCGCATGCTGATCCGTGGCACCGGGCACGGCGGGCAGGAGATCGGCGGCGCCGGCGGCGGGTCCAAGCCCCCGATCAACCTCCGGGCCCTGGACCTGTGGACCGAGATCACCACCACCGTGAACCAAGGTTGGCCGGGCGCCGGCCGCCCCGTCACCCAGTCCGTGCCCGTCGGGTTCAAGCTGCGCGCCTGGGCCGAGCACGACCCGGAGAACGTGCGCCTCACGGACCAGTGCCTCGCGTGGGCGGAGCAGATCACCCGCGCCATCCACCCCGTGAAGCGCATCGACATCATGGGCACCTGCCCGTCGTGCCAGTGCACCCACGTGATGAACACCGACCCCGAGACCGGGGAGCACACGTACAACCACGCGCTGACCGCGTACACCGAACCGGCGCACGTGGCCTGCGGGGTGTGCGGCACCACATGGGAGGGCCAGGCCATCCACCACCTGCGGGGACTGGTGCGCGGGCCCGCCGAAACAGCCAGCGCCGAGTGACCCTAACTGGGGTCAATCCTGGTAGGATGGGACACGAAGGCGCTACAACGCGCCCGAAAACAGTCCTCCTGGACTGAGGTGTGGGTGAGCGCGGGGGACGCTCACCCACACTGCATGGCCCCCCCGGGGCCGCGGTAGGGAGTTGGATCCCAGGCACCTGAGGTGTCGCCCCAGGTTCGAGTCCTGGCTGCCGCACTGGTGGTGTTCACCCCTCCGTGTCTCTCAGGGGCAAGGACGCCCACGACGCCCCGCCACGTGGCCGAGGCGCACCTGCACCACCACCCACCTACCCCTCGCGTCAAGGCCGCCGGGCCAGCCCATCCAGCACCCGGACCCATGGACCCCCACGACCGGGACTCCTACACCAAAACCCGATGAGGGGCACCCAGCGCGAGGGCCACACCACGAGGGGGACGACATGCCGGCGCAAGGCTCACGGTCCAGCACCCTCCGCAAGACCCGGGCGGTACGCGACGCCGTCAACGACTACCGGGAGAAGTGCAAACGGGACCAGCCCCCGTGCTGGCTGTGCGGGCAGGCCATCGACTACGAGACCACGGACCCGTACTCCCCCGACTCCCTGCAGGTCGACCACATGTTCCCGGTGTCCACGCACCCGGACTTCGCCGCCGACCAGGAGAACATGCGCCCCTCCCACGCGGGCTGCAACCTCTCCCGCGGGAACAGCATGACCCTCCCCGAGCTGGGCACGACGTCCTGCGACTGGGAGGCACTGGCCACCACCTGACCCACCACCACATCAGGAGCGCACACCATGACCACAGGACACCAGGGCAACGGCATGCTGCACCACGACGAGGGCCACGACGAGGCGCACTCCAACCCGAGCGCGGACCTCGCCACCAACTGGGCCAAGTTCAAGGACGAACTCAAGGCCACCCTCGACCAGGCCAACGCCAACCTCGCCGCGTCCCTCGGGCAAGCAGCCGCGGACATGAACCGCGAGCGCACCGAACAGGCCGAGGCACACGAGGACAAGACCAAGCACACGACCGAGGGAACACCGGGCATCGTCGGGCACCTGCCCGTGGTCATCGCCATGCGAGCCTTCGACACCCACGAGGACCTCGGCACGATCCAGGTGCCCATCAGCACCCACACCCCGCGACCGGTAGGGGCGATCCCCTTCGGGACCGAGACCACGCACGCCGACGTGCGCCGCGCCGTCACCGAGCACCTCGGACTCAACCCCCGGGGCTGACACAAGCCCTAACACAACCCCTGGTACAAACCGTTTGTACCACCGGGGGGTGGCACAAATGTTGAGCACCGAACGGGCCCTCGCGTGGCCGCCGGTAGTCATCCTTCACTCACTGAGGGGTAGTACCCATCGCGCACGAGCAGCCCCAGGACGGAGGACCGCCCCATGAACGAGCTCATCAGCATCACGGGCGGCGCGCAGGCGGGCACGGTCCTGCATGCGACCCTCACGGATGCGGTGGAGGCGTCGATCAAGGCCATGGACTGGCTGACGGACGCGGATGACGCGGCGATCACGCTGGCGCGCACGTACGCGGCCCGGATCGACCTGGCCCTGGCCACGGGTGAGGGGCAGGAGGTCACGAAGGCCCTGTACCTGGGCCCGCACATGCTGAACACACTGCGCGCCCTGGGTGGCGCCCCGGATGCCCGCGGGCAACTGGACACCGGCAAGCCCGCGTCCGCGGCGGCGTCGGCGTTGGACAAGTACCGGCAGCGGGCCAAGTCGTCCAAGGGCGCGTGATGCTCGCGGACCTCAAGGGTCACACGTTGCCGCGGATCGAGACGGCGCCGCTGCGCGAGCTGACCCCGCAGACCACCCTGGGTTTCGACTGCCTGGAGTTCGCACACGACCTGTTCGGGTGGCGTGGCCGGCCGTGGCAGGAGCACTTCTTGAAGCGGGCGCTGGAGTTGCGGCCGGACGGTCGGCTCCGGTTCCGTGTGGTGCTGCTGCTGGTGGCCCGCCAGAACGGCAAGTCCGCGGTGATGATCGTCCTCGCCCTGTACTTCATGCTCGTGCTGAAGGAGGGTGAGCCGGTCCTGTCGACCGCGCAGAACCTGGACACCTCGCAGGAGACCTGGAACCAGGGCCTGGAGCTGCTCGAGTCCGTGGAGTCGGACCCGCCGCTGGTCGCGAAGACGTGGCTGGGTGCCGGGCGGAACGCCATGAAGCTGGACAACGGGTCCCGCTGGGCGGTGGCCGCGGCGAACCGTGGCGGCGGGCGAGGCAAGTCTTCCCCGCTGGTGCTCATGGACGAGCTGCGCGAGCACCTGTCCTGGGACTCGTGGAACGCGATCTCGAACACGACGCTCGCGCAGGAGGACGCGCTGGTGCTCGGGGTGTCGAACGCCGGGGATTCCCGGTCCGTGGTCCTGCGGGACCTGCGGCGCCGCGCCGTCGAGTCCCTGGACGACCCGGACACGCAGACCCTGATCTGCGAGTGGTCCGCGGCGGAGGACGATGACACGGGCAACCCCCTGAACTGGGCGAAGGCGAACCCGTCGCTCGGGTACGGGCTGAGCTTGGACGCGCTGCGCGTGGCGTACGAGACGTCCACGGAGGTCGCGTGGCGCACGGAGAACCTGTGCCAGTGGGTGAACGCCTTGGAGGGCGGGCCGTGGAAGGAGGGTGTGTGGGAGTCCGGGGAGAACCCTGCGTCCTGCATCGCCCCTGACTCGGAGATCGTGCTGGCGGTGGACACGTCCATTGACCGGGCCATGTCCTACGTGACGGCGGTGGGCTCGAACGCTTCGGGCCGCACCCACGTGGAGGTCATCGCGATGCGCGAGGGCGACGCGTGGGTGGTGCCGTGGGTGAACGCCCGCTGGGACGCGATCGGCGCATCGAAGGTCGTGATCCAGGGCAAGGGCGCCCCGGCCACGGGCCTGATCGAGTTGTTCGAGGAGCGCGGCATTCCGGTGTACCGGTGCCAGGGCTCGGATGTGACCGCCTCGGCCATGGAGTTCTTCTCCGCGGTCCGTGACGGGCTCGTGGAGCACCTGCCGCAGCCGGTGCTGGACATCGCGGCGAAGGCTGCGCAGACCCGCCTCACTGGTGACGGGCTGTTCATGTTCGACCGGCGGAAGTCGCCGGTGGACATCGCCCCGCTGGTGGCGGTGTCGATGGCGTGGTTCGTGTTCGCGCACTCGATGGAAGTTTCTGAGACGGAGTCCTCGGCGTACGAGTCGCACGGACTGATGGTGTTCTGACCTGGAAGGGGGTGCACATGGGAGTGGTTGATGCCCTGTCCGGGGCCTTCGGTGGTCTCGGTGACCGGATCGAGTCCGTGCGGATGAGCATGGCCCCGTCCGTGGAGGTCTCCCCCGGGTCGACCTTGTCGGGCCGTGAGACGCGTGCGCTGATCGAGAAGCTCTCCCGGTTCACCCCTGCGGACCTGCACCGCACGCAGCCGAACCTGCGGGCTGTGGTGGACTTCCGGGCCCGCAACGTCGCCCAGCTGGGGCTGCACGTGTTCCGCCCGGTCGAGCAGGGCCGGGAGCGGGACCGCACGTCGGCGGCCGCCCGGGTGCTCGCGAACCCGAACCCGGCGCAGACCGGTTACCAGCTCATGTACAGCCTGGTCGCGGACATGGACCTCTACGACGAGGCGTTCTGGGTGGTGCTCAACGCCCCCGGTATCCTCTCGATCCGCCCGCTCCCGGTGGCCGACGTCGTGGAGCGTCACGGCTCCGAGTGGAACGGCACCCTGTCCGTGGACGTGCTCCTGGACGGGAAGACGGTGCGGATCCCCGCGGAGAACCTGATCCACTTCCGGGGGTACTCCCCCGCCTACGGGCACAAGGGCTCCTCCCCGATCGAGGCGCTGCGGGACACGCTCACCGAGCAGGTCGCCGCGCAGGCGTACCGGCTGTCCGTGTGGCGCAACGGCGGCCTGATCTCCTCGTACATCTCCCGACCCTCGGGCGCTCCCGGCTGGTCGAAGGAAGCCCTGGCCCGGTTCAAGCAGGACATGCGCGAGTTCCGCTCCGGCGGCGTGCAGTCCGGTGGCATGCCGCTGCTCGAGGACGGCATGAAGATCGAGGCCGGCGCGCTGAACTCGAAGGAGCAGCAGTACGTCGAGGCCGCGCAGCTGTCCCTGGCCACGGTGGCCCGCACCTACCACGTGAACCCGGCGATGCTGGGTGAGACCGGTGGCGTGACGTACGCGAACATGCGCGAGTTCCGGAAGTCCCTCTACGGGGAGACCCTCGGGCCGCTGCTGCGGATGGTCGAGGACCACCTGAACACGCGCCTGCTCCCGATGCTTGGCGTCGAGGACGGTTCGTACTTCGAGTTCAACGTCAAGGAGAAGCTCCGCGGCTCGTTCGAGGAGGAAGCGGACGTGCTGTCCACAGCCACGGGCTCGGGGGCATGGATGACGGTGAACGAGGCCCGTGCCACCCAGAACCTCCAGCCGGTGCCCAACGGGGACCAGGTGCTGCAGCCGCTGAACATGGCCGCGCTCGGGGCCACGGACACCCCGGACGGAGATCCTGCGGGCGGCAAGGCCGCGACCGTGGAGGCGAAGTCCGCGCTCGTGTCGGTCAAGGCCGAACCCGAGGAGACCCAGCCCGCACGAATCCAGGACCTCATCGAGTCGCACAGCCGCCGGCAGCAGGCCGCCGTCACCGCGGCCCTGAACTCCAAGGCCGACACGCCCTGGTGGGACGGGGACCGTTGGGACCGCGAGCTCTCCGCGGACCTGTTGACCTTGTCCAAGGTCGTGACCGCGCAGATCGGGGCGAAGACCGCCGCGCAGCTCGGCTACGAAGGCGACTACGACCTGCAGGCCACGGTCGCGTTCCTCACCGCCGTCGCCGAGACACGGGCGCACATGCTCAACGAGGGCACCCGACAGGCCCTGGAAGCCGTGGTCGAGGGCACGGCGCCGGAGGGCAAGACCCCCGAGGACGTGTTCACCGAGCTCCGCGAGTCCCGCGGTGCCATGTGGGGCGCGTCCATCGCGGCCGCGCTCGCCGGGTTCGCCGCGGTCGAAGCAGGACGGCAGGTGCACCGCTCGGGCCGGGACACCACCAAGACCTGGGTCGTCCGGTCCAAGAACCCCCGGCACACCCACGCGGCCATGAACGGGCAGACGGTCGGCATCAACGAGAAGTTCAGCAACGGTTCCGACTGGCCCGGGGACTCGAAGTCTCTCCCCGTGTCCGAGGTGGCCAACTGCCAGTGTTCCGTCGAGATCACAACGGAGGATCCATCATGACCGACATCGAGACCCGCTCCCGCGGTATCGCAGTGAAGTCCCGCAACGACGAGGACGGCACGTTCGAAGCGGTCGTCTCCGCGTTCGGCAACATCGACTCCTACGGGGACGTCATGGTCAAGGGAGCGTTCGAGCGCACCTTGGCCGAGTGGCGCGAGAACGGCGGGGAGATCCCGTTCCTGTGGTCCCACGCCTCGAACGACCCCATGTCCTACGTGGCCGGGATTCACGAGGCGAAAGAGACCGACGAGGGGCTGCTCGTGCGCGGCCAGTTCGACCTGGACACGGACCAGTCCCGGCAGGCGTACAAGCTGCTCAAGTCCGGACGGGTCCGCGAGTTCTCCTTCGGGTTCATCGTCCGTGACGCCGAGGACGGCGAGAAGAACGGCGAGCACGTCCGCTACGTCAAGGACGTGGACCTCCTGGAGGCCTCCATGACGATCCTCGGCGCGAACCCCGCGACCCGCCTGGTGGCCATCAAGTCCACCCCCACGATTCCCGACCCCGCGCTCACCGTCGACGCCATCGCGTCCGCGGTCGAGGACGCAGTGGGCCGGGCGCTCGCGAAGCACGCGAGCACCGAAACTCACGAAGATACAGCCGCCGCTAGTCGGGCTGGGTCCGAGGATGAGGGCGCTTCCGGCGTCAAGTCCGACGACTCCCAGTACGCAGCCGCCGCGATCGGTCTCAGTGAGTACCTGACCGACGACTCCACGAACTGAAAGGACAGACCAGTGGATAAGTTTGAGGAACTCAAGGCCGAAGCGAAGAGCCTTGTGGACGCATTCAACCAGGGCACGGCCACGGACGAGCAGAAGTCCCGGCTCGTGGCCATCGGCGACGAGCTCAAGACCGCCAAGACCCAGATGGACTCCGCGAAGTCCGCCCAGGACCTCCTGGACGCCCTGAACTCCGGGGTGACCGAGGGTGAGGGAACCACGTACTCGCGTGGCCCCGCCGTGAAGTCCCTGGGCGAGGCGTTCCTGTCCAAGGCCGGCGATCTCGGGGCCCTGGCCCGCCGCATCAAGTCCGGCGGTGTGGAGGCCCCCGAGTTCAAGGCCGCGAACACGGCGCACACGCTGGAGGGCCTGGCGTTCGAGACAGTGACTCAGCAGGTCATCGAGGAGGTCCGGCCCACCCCCACGGTGGCTAACCTCATGACCAACGCGGCCATGTCGAACCCTGTGCTGAAGTACTTCCGGCAGGTGCCCGGCTCCACCGAGGGCGCCCCGGCGATCACCCCGGAGGGCACGGAGAAGCCCTACGTGCACTACAAGTTCGAGCAGGTCACCGCGGGTCTCTCCAAGATCGCAGGCGTCACCGACGTGACCACGGAGATGACCGAGGACGCGCCGTTCCTGGTGTCCCTCATCAACTCCTTCCTGGTCCGTGACCTCATCCTCGAGGAGGAGGCGCAGATCCTCAACGGGGACGGCGCAGGCGACAACTTCGACGGCCTCTACCACATGTCCGGCGTGCTGAACGTGCAGGGCGACGCGGGCACGAACCTGGTGGACGCGATCTACCGGTCCACGACCGCGATCCGCACCCAGTCGAAGCTGGTGCCGACCGGGCTGGTGATCCACCCGATCGACTACGAGAACGCCCGCCTGGACAAGGACGGCAACGGCCAGTACATGGGCGGCGGCCCGTTCTACGCCCCGTACGGCAACGGCACCCTGCAGTTCGCCCCGTCCCTGTGGGGGCTGCAGACCGTGGTCACCCCGAACGCGAAGCAGGGCACCCCGCTGGTGGGCGACTTCCGGCAGGCCGCGATTCTCCGCAAGGGCGGCATCGTGGTGGCCGCCTCGGACCAGCACGACCGGAACTTCACCCAGAACAAGGTGACGTTCCGCGCCGAGGAGCGTGCCGGCCTGATGGTGCAGCGCCCCGCGGCGTTCGCGAAGGTGTCCGTCAAGGCCGCCTGACCACCCGGTGTCATCCGCACGGCCGCGTGACCATAACTAGGGTCACGCGGCCGTGCGACACCCCGACCCAAGGAGCTCCCATGCACCCCTACGAACTTCCGCTCGGCCAGAACGAGGTCACCGTGTCCGTGGACCTCTCCGACCGTGATGCGCAGGCGCTCGGGCTCAAGGCCCGCACCCCCGAGAACAAGGCCCGCACCCCCGAGAACAAGGCCGTGACCGTGGACCACGAGGAACGCACCGTGGAGATCACCGACGACGAGGCCGCCCCCGAGGCCGCTCGGCGCCGTCCTGGACACAAGCCCCGCGGCGGCAAGTGATGAAGTACCCACGGATGACCGCCGCCACCGTGGACCCGGCCGAGGCCGCCGAGCAGGCCGTGCGCCGCTACTGCGGGTGGCACGTCGCCCCGACCATCGAGGAGACGTTCCGGCTCGACGGGCACGGCTCGTCCGTGGTGAAGCTCCCGACGCTCGCCTTGGACGAAGTCCTTGACGTGCAGGTGGCCGGCCGGCCGGTGGCGCTGGACCGGGTGCAGTGGTCCACGAACGGGCTGCTGCGACTCCCCGCCCCCGCACCCCGGGAGTTCGGCGCCGTGGTGGTCACCGTGCGGCACGGCTTCGAGGACGCCACGGACATCGGCGCGCTCGTCGCCGGCATCCGGGACCGGTCCACGAACATGCCCGCCGGGGTGACCCGCAAGCAGATCGGGGACGTGTCCGTCTCCTACGGGGGCCTCGATGAGCGTGGCGTGCGCCTGTTCGCCTCGGAACGCGAGGCGCTGGCGCCGTACCGGTTGGAGGGCACCCCGTGATCCTCCTCCCGAACGCGACCGCCGTGATCCTGCGGCCCCGGGTGGTCAACGACATGGGCAGCGAGTTCGTGGACTGGGAGCACCCGGAGCGCATCGAGTTCCCCGGCCCCTGCCACGTGCAGGACGGGGCGACCACGGAGACGTTCGAGCGCGCCGACTCGGTCGAGACCGCCTACACCCTGTGGGCGCCGCTGACCCCGGCCGTGAAGCCGAACGACCGGGTCGAGTTCACGTACACCGCTCCCCCGGTCACCGGCACGGTCACCGGCCTGCAGGTCCACGGCCGTCCCCGCGTGATGATCGACCCCGTCGATCCGGACGACTCGTTCCAGCGCGTGGAGCTCACCCGATTGGAGGGCTGATGGCAACGACACGCATGCAGTTCGATCTGAACCCCGAGGGTGTGGCCGAGCTGCTCAAGGATCCCGCGATCGGGGAGCATCTCGAGCAGATGGGCGAGAGCGTCGCCGCCAGCGCTACGGCGGCCGCAGGTGCGTCCGGGTTCGAGGGCGCCGCGTTCAACGTGCGCCGCTTCGTGGGTCGTGACCGGCAGCGGGTGCACATCGCCGCGCAGAACCACGCCGCCTACCAGGCGGAGGTCAAGGCCCGTGCGCTGACCCGCGCCCGCGGGGGCGCCCGGTGATCCCCCCGGCCCGGCGTCGTGCGCTCACGGAGGCCGTGTTCGTGGAGGCCCTCACCACCGCGGGGATGACAGCCGGGGTGAAGCGCCCGGCCACGTTCCCGAACAGCCCCGAATTCCTCGTGCTGTTCCTCAACGGCGGTGACCACCAGAACCTCGTCACCGAGACCAGCACCGTCGAGGTGGAGGCGTGGGCCCGCACCAAGACGGCGGCCCTGCAGCTGATGCACAAGGCCACCAACACCCTCGAAGCCGCCTCGTTCACGCGGGGTCTGCGCGAGGTCCAAGAAGAACGCCCACCGGTTGCGCTGGACACCGGCGTCGACGGGTGGTTCCGGTACACCACCGGTGTCACAGCGCAGCAGCGCACCAGATGAAAGGCGACGACATGGAAGACGTCAAGGTCAAGTTCTCCACCCGTTGGAACGACGAGGGCCAGGTCTACGAGCAGGGGAAGTCCTACGAGGTCCCCGCCGCCGTGGCCAGCTCGTTGATCCGCGACGGTCTGGCCGTGGAAGCACCCCGGCAGGCCCAGAAGTCCACACCCACTCCGGCGTCAAAGTCTGACCCGGCCAACAAGGAAGGCGGCAAGTAATGGCGAACGCCACGAACACTGACAACGTCCGGGTCTATGGGTCGCAGTACGACGCGATCTACATCGCGCCCATCGGCACCCCCGACCCGGAGTTCACCTCCGCGGCGGACCTCCTCAAGCCCCTCGGCAAGGACTACACCAACGTCGGCTGGCTGAACGAGGACGGCATCCCCCTGGCCGTCTCCACCGACGTGGAGAAGTTCAAGGCGCACCAGGGCGCGGCCATGGTCCGCTCCAAGGTCACCGCCACCGAGCGGTCCCTGACGATCGGCGCGATCGAGGAGTCCCCGCTCGTGACCGGCATGTTCTTCGACCACGGCGCCCCCACGAAGGTCGGCACCGACCTCGCCCGCGTGGACTTCCCCAAGGGCATCGGGACCGTCGCGAAGAAGGCCATCGTCATCCTCAACGACGGCGACGTGTCCAAGGCCCTGGTGATCTCCCGCTTGGAGATCGGTGAGCGCGAGGACATCTCGCACACCAACTCCGAGCTCACCGGCTACACCATGACCGGCGACATCACCGGCGAGATGTACATGCTCACCAACTCCAAGGCCTACCTGGACGCGGTGCCCGCCGAGCCCGGCGCCTGACCGGACCCCTGAACGTGCTGCCGGTCGTCCTCGTGGTGGGTGGCGGCCGGCAGCACCCCCGCACCACCCACCCACCACACCACACCCGCCACACGAAAGGCTCAGATCATGGCCACCACCGAAACCCCCACCGAGAAGCTCGAGCGCCGCAAGGCCGAGTCCGCCCGCGACGCAAGCCCGAAGAAGCCGCAGGACCACAAGACGAAGAAGGCCTCTCCCGACACGGAGGGCTTCGTCCCCGTCGAGTACGAGGGCGCGACCATCCGGGTGCAGGCCGACCTGGACCCCGCCACGGACTTCGAGCTGCTCGATGCGATCGGGAAGCTCGAGGAAGGCGCGGCGTCTGGCCTCGGGAACCTGGTGCGCATGGTCACCGCCCCGGGCGACTTCCCGGTGCTGATGAACGCGTGCCGCAACGCCCGCGGGAAGGTCGACCCCGAGACCCTGGCCGGGTTCATCCCCGTGGCCCTGGAAGCTGGTGGCCTGGGAAACTCCTGACCCTGGCCCGGCTGGCGGAGGAGATCCCCGCGGAGATCAGCGGTGACTTCCGCCAGTTCTACGGGCTGAACTTCCGTCAGCTCATGGCGACCCGCGAGATGCCAGCCCGCGAGGTCGCTGAGCTCCTCCTGCAACTCCCCCAGGGGTGCCGGGTGTCCCGGGCGGTGGGCGGCGCTTGGGCGTGGACCGATGAGGTCATCGCCCAGCTGTCCCACTCGCACCTGGTCCGTCAGATCTGGTGGGTGCACACGGGCAAGAAGGGTTCCGCGCCCGAGGCTCCGAAGCCGCCCAAGGGGTGGCTGGTGGAGCAGCAGGAGAAAGCCAAGGCCGCGTCCGACTGGAAGAAGCGCGCCGAGGCGTGGCGGCGAGACAACGCGGCCGCGCTCGTGGCGCAGCAAACCGAATAGAGCAGAACGGCAGGAGGGGCGAGCACACGCGTGTTCGCCCTTCCTGCGTCATACCCGGAGGTGGTGCAGGTGGCGAATCTCGGAACCCTGTACGTGGCCATCGTTCCCACTACCAAGGGCATCAGCGGCCAGATCTACAAGGAGATGGCCCCGGAGGTCACCAAGGCCACCGAGAAGGCTGGCCGGCTGGCGGGGCAGTCCCTGTCCAAGGAGATCAGCGGGGCACTGGGTGGGCTGAGCAGCGCCACTCGCACGCTCGGGTCGGACCTGTCCAAGGCCATGGCCCCAGCGGTGTCCGCGGTGTCCCGCTTCACGGACGGGTTCCGCAACGCGGAGGCCGCGGCGTCGTCGTTCACCGGGAAGATGGGCGCGGCTGGCGGGGCGGCCCGCAAGGTCGCTGACCACGCCCTGACCATGGGCAACAACTTCCGTGCCGGGTTCAGCGACGCGAAGGCGGCCGCCTCCTCGTTCACCGGGTACGTGGGCATCGTCGGCGGCGCCGTGCGTAAGGTCGCAGACGCCGCATCCCTGCCCGGCAAGAACCTCGTCGCAGGCTTCAATGACGCGAAGGCCGCGGGGTCCTCGTTCACCGGCACCATGGGCACGGTCGGAGGTGTGGTCCGCAAGGTCGCGGACACGGCAGCCCTGCCCGGCCGCAACCTCGTGGCCGGGTTCCGGGACGCGTCCGCAGCGTCGTCCTCGTTCACCGGGACGCTCGGCACCATCGGCGGCGCCGTGCGGCGGGTCTCGGACAGCGCCCTCGCGGTTGGCCGCTCCACGGTCAGCATGAGCCGCAACGTTGCGGCCGGGGTGTCCTCGGCCATGTCCGGCGTGTCCACCGTCGTGGGCGGCGTCCGGTCCTCGTTCTCCACCTTCGGGTCTTCGGTGTCCCAGGCCTTCGCGCCCATCTCCACGCGCATCCAGACCGTGGGCTCCCAGATCACGAACCTCGGCGGCGCCGCGGTTACCACGGGTGCCACGGTCGTGGGCGCAGTGGGGGCGATTGCCGCTGCTGGGGGCTTCAACCGTGCCGTGCAGATCGAGCAGGCACAGGCCAAGCTCATCGGCCTGGGGAACTCCACCCAGGACGTCCAGAAGATCATGGAGAACGCCAACGCGGCGGTGAAGGGCACCAGCGCGGCACTGAATGAGTCCGCGACCGTGGCCGCCGCAGCCGTGGCGTCCGGCGTGGCACCCGGCGAAGACCTCGAGCGCGTGCTCCGCACGATCAACGACACAGCTGGCATCGCGGGAATCTCCATGCAGGACGCCGGCACGATCTTCAACTCCGTGCTCGCCCGCGGCAAGCTCCAGGGCGACGACCTGCTCCAGCTGTCCTCCCGCGGCGTGCCCGTTCTGAAGTTCCTCTCGGACCAACTGGGTGTGACCACCCAGGACGTCTCCAAGATGGTCGAGAAGGGCAAGATCGACTTCGACACCTTCGAGTCCGCCATGCACGCCGGAGTGGGCGGATCCGCGATCGCCATGGGCAAGACCACCTCTGGTGCTCTGTCGAACCTGTCCACGGCCATCAGCCGTTTCGGGGCGAACGTCATTACCCCGTTCATGCCGATCATCCAGAACCTGGCACTTGGCCTCACCGATGCGTTCGACGGCCTGGGCAAGGTGGTCAAGCCCGTCTCGGCCGCTGTTGCCGGCGCCCTGATTGCCATGGTGCAGCCCGGCAGCCTCGTTGCCAATGCCTTCCAGGTGATCAGCGACAAGGCGGCTTCCTTCCGCGACACGGTCGCTGGCGTGGTCGGCGCGATCCCTGCACCGGCCCTCGCCGGGATCGCGGGCGTCCTGGGGCTGCTCGGCGCGAAGTTCGCCGTGGCGTCCGTGGCGGCCTCGCCCCTGGTGGCCGTGATCACGAACCTTGCCTCGAAGTTCGGCCCCCTGGGCGGGATCATCACGGGCGTCGGTGGTGCCTTGCGCGTCTTGACCGGGCCTGTGGGGCTGATCATCACCATTGTCGGGGCGGCGATCGCGTCGTCTTCCGAACTCCAGGGCACCCTGGGGGCGCTGGCTACGACAGTGATGGGTCTCGTTGCGCAGGTCGCAGGTCAGCTCGCGCCCGTGTTCACCATGATCGCTCAGACCGTCCTACCGCTGCTGGTGGGCCTGTTCCAGCTGGTCGTGCAGACCGTGGCGCAGCTGCTCGTGGCGATCTTGCCGCTGGTGTCCACCCTGCTGACCCAGCTGGTCCCGGTGATCGTGCAGCTCATCACGACCCTGCTGCCCCCGCTCGTGCAGATCTTCGGGTTCGTGGTCCAGGTCGTGGGCGCACTGCTCACCGCGATCATGCCACTGATCACGACCTTGCTGTCCCTGCTCATCCCTGTGCTGCAGTTCGTGGTGACCGTCGTCGCCGCCCTGGCGTCCGGGATCCTCACCCTGATCGGTGGGGCCATCACCTGGCTGACCACGGTCGCGGTGCCCGCCATGGGCCTCGCCCTGCAGGCGGTCGGCGGGTTCTTCACCTGGCTGTGGACCGGTGTGGTGCAGCCCGTGTGGGCGTGGATCCAGGGCGCGATCAGCAACGTGATCACCTGGATCGCCACGATCGTGGTGCCCTGGGTGCAGGGTGCGATGGCGAACCTTGGCACCGCATTCACCTGGCTGTACGTGAACATCGTGCAGCCGATCTGGAACGGCATCAAGGTCGTCATCGTCGGTGTGATCGCCGTGCTCATGACCATCTGGCAAGGCCTCGTGTGGTTCGTGCGCAACGTCCTGGCGCCCCTGTGGGACTGGCTGTACCGAGTGGTCATCGCCCCGGCCTGGAATGGCATCAAGAACGTCATCAGCGCCGTGTGGAACTGGATCCGCGACAACGTCCTGACCCCGCTGATCAACTTCGTGCGCGGGCCTGTCACGAACGCATGGCTCTGGATTCGCAACGTGGTCGCTCAGGTGTGGAGCAACATGAAGGCCGGGATCGCGATCATCTGGGGCTGGATCCGCGACAACGTCCTGACCCCGCTGATCAACTTCGTGCGCGGCCCGCTCACGAACGCGTGGAACTGGCTGCGGAACCTCGTGGCCCAGGTGTGGGGTGCCATTCGCGGCGCCATCTCCGGCGCGTGGAACTGGATCCGCGACGTCGTTCTCTCCCCGTTGATCAATTTCATCCGGGGGGCCCTGGGCAACGCGTGGAACTGGCTGCGCGACAGGGTCACCGCGGTGTGGGACGGCATCCGCAACACGGTCTCCAACACCTGGAACACGGTCAGGAACAACATCCTGCAGCCGATGATCAACTTCCTGCGCACCAACGTGGTCAACGCGTGGAACGCGGCCAAGGACGGCATCAAGGGAGCGTGGGACAAGGTCAAGTCCATCGTGGACAAGCCGGTCGACTTCGTGATCAACACCGTCATCAACGGTGGGTTCATCAAGAACTTCAACAAGGTCGCGAGCAAGTTCGGCATCGATACGATCGACGAGATCCACTACAAGGGTCTCGCCCGTGGTGGTGTGGTCCCCGGCTACCAGCGGCGCAAGGTGGACGACCACCTCGCCCCGGTGGCTGGCGGCGGTGTGCAGCCGCTACGTGGTGGTGAGGGCATCCTCGTCCCCGAGGCGACCCGTGCGCTCGGGCCCTCGTGGATCCACGGGATGAACGCGGCCGCGAACACCGGCGGCGTAACAGGCGCCCAGTCGTGGCTGGACCAGCACAAGCCGTCCATTGAGACGTTCCCGAAGGGCAACGACAAGCGGTTCGCCATGGGCCCCCCGGGCGGCCCGTCTGGTGGGCTGTGGTCCTCGAACCAGGCCCGCGCCTCGCAGCTGGGCTACTTCAACGTGCCCCGCGGTTCGATCAGCGGCGTCTCGTTCGAGTCCGCGGCGAAGGCCTGGATGGGCCGCTCTGCGCTGGACATTCGCATGGGCTCCGGTGGGCCCGGTGTGCAATCCATCTCTGGCGGAGGTGGTGGCCCATGGGGCTACGCCACCTCAGACGGCCGGATCACGATCACCCCCGGCGGCCCGGCCTCCGTGGGACCGCAGGCCGTGCGCGCCACCCTGATCCACGAGATCGGGCACGTGCTGTCCCTGAACCACCCGCCGGGCGGGTACGGGGCCACGGGCACGATCATGTCCGCGGGTATGTCCGGCGGCTACTGGCCCTCAAACCTGGACTACTCGAAGCTCGTGGAGATCTACGGCGCACCCGGAAAGGGAGTCAAGAAGTACGACGATCCGGGCGGGGGCGGCGGGGGTATCCTCTCCGGCCTGCTGGACCTGATCGGGTTCGACAAGCTGCTCGAGAAGATCCCCGGCGGCGGGTTCGCCAAGGACCTCATGGTCGGGGCAGCGAAGAAGGCCTGGGAAGGGTTCAAGTCCTGGGCCGCGTCGATGATCAACCCGTTCGACGGCGGCGACTCCGAGGTCGCGAGCGGGCAGTCCGCCGAGAACTGGCGGGACACCGTGATCGCCGCGCTCAAGCGTGCCGGTCTGCCCTCCACGAAGCCCTACCAGGACGCGTGGGTCAAGCAGATCGCCACCGAGTCCGGCGGTGACCCGAACGCAGTGCAGGGCGCCATCGGGGACGTGAACAACGTCTCCGGGGACCTCGCAAAGGGTCTCGTTCAGGTCATCGGCAGCACGTTCGCGGCGAACCGTGACCCTTCCCTGCCGAACAACCAGCTGGACCCGCTCGCCAACCTCGTCGCCGGCATGCGCTACGCCAAGGGCCGGTACGGCGTCGAGGGGATGCTGGGCGCCATCGGCAAGGGCCACGGGTACGCCCGCGGCGGCATCCTACCGGACAACCTCTCCACCCACGTGTTCGACGGCGGCGGGTGGCTGCGGAAGACCACGGACCCGATGCTCGTGCACCACCGCGAGTCCAAGCCGGACGCGGTGCTCACGAACGGGCAGTTCGCGGACTTCCACACCATCGCGGAGTCCGTCCGGGCGGATGGCGCTCGCGGCGTCCTCGAACCGCACTTCCACTTCGAGGGCACCACGGACGACCCCGACCACATCGGCCGGCGGGCGTCCGAGGCGCTCGCGTTCGAACTCATGAGAGCAGGTGTGTGATGCACGAGTACAGCGCCCGCCACGTGACGCTCGCATGGGCGGACCAGGTGCTGCAGCTCTCCAACCGGGAGAACGACCCGGACGAGGAGCACTGGCTGACTAACCTCACCGGCTGGTTCGGCGGGGTCGGAGTCAGCGGAGACATGCCGCAGCGCACGCTGGGTCACGGCTTGTTCCCGCGCACCGCGTTGCGCACCGGCCGTGACCTGACCCTCTCCGGGTCCCTGTTCTTCCGGAAGGAGCAGTGGCGGGACCTCGCGGACCGGTACGTGTCCGGGATCCTCTGGGACGGGCAGTTTGGGACGCTCACCTACACGGTGGACGGTCTCGAGCTGTCCACCCGGGTGCGCCTGGACGGGGAGGTCAAGCACGCGACCAAGGGGTTCGAGTGGATCGATTTCGAGGTGCCGCTGACGGCCCCGGACCCGTTCCTGTATGCCCCGCCGGTCACCGCCCAGGTGTCCCCGCCTGGTGCGGGTGTGGGGTTCTCCTGGGCCAACGGCGTGTTCCCTGGCGGCGGCGTGGAGTGGCGGGAGGGCCGCAATACGGCGGCGCGGATTGTGAACGAGGGCAACGCGGACGCCTACCCGACCGTGACCGTGCGCGGGTCCTGGCCGAACGGGTTCAGGCTCACGGACGGCCGCCACTCGGTCGAGTATCCGCACGCAGTGTTCGACCAGTCCCCGGTGACCGTGGACATGCGCGCCGGGTCCGTCACGGTGCGCGGCGCGGACCAGACGCACCGGCTCACGCGCCGGCAGTGGTTCACGGTGCCGCCGCGGGGCGCGCTGACCGTGCGCGCCGAGCAGTTCGCCCCGTCCACCGGGTGGGCGGACATCACCCTTCACTCGACCTACATCTAGGAGGACTCATGTCCACCGCTTGGGGTATCCCCGACCTGCGCGATGAGAACGGCACAATCATCGATGCCACCACACCGCAGGACATGCAGCTGATCATCGACGCGCAGTACCAGAACGCCGGGATCCTCACCGGCGCGTACATCGGGCTGCGCTCGGACCTGAAGGTCGACGTGTACGACGGCGCCGTGGTCATGAAGTGGAACAACCGCGGCTCGGTGCTGGTGCCGGTGTACCGGCAGACCATCACCCTCGACCCGCCCCCGGCCACCGGGGACGTGACCGTGAGCTTCTACGTGGAGCAGGCGGACACGGCCACCTCGAAGGCGGCCTCGGTGGTGATGACCACGGGCGCGGTCCCGGCGGGCCGGGTGGTGCTGGACAAGATCCTCGTCCCGGCCGGGACCACGAAGACCTCGTCCTGCACCCGCGTGTGGGATCGGCAGTACGCGATGCACTCCCAGTCCACGCAGGGGGTGCTGTCGCGCACGCCGGACTTCGGTGGCGACGTCCGAGCGAAGGGCAAGACGTACACGAAGTGTCAGCAGCGGTTCGTGACCGAGACGGATCGTTGGGTGAACCTGAAGCTGTCCGTGACCGCTGGACGTACGAACAGCCGTGGGGAGTCCAGCATCGGCACGATCGCGGCGTCTATGGCGTCTCTGCGGTACGAGATCTACCTGGACGACCAGCTCGTACGGACGTTCGAGGTGGGGATCGACCGCCGGTGGCAGACGGTGCAGCTGGAGACGCTGGAGCGCGTCAAGGCCGGGTCGCACACGGCGCACATTGTCTCGCGGTGGGAGTACGACGGGGACACGAGCACCAACACGTACTGGGTGGTGCGGGGTGACGTGTCCCGTAAGTACAACGGGGACGCGCTCACGGTCCACGATGCCGGGGTGCGGGCATGAGCTGGCAGGTGAACCTCGTGGAGACCGTCACCGGGCAGGTCGGCCGCGCCCTGTCCCCGGAGTCCGGGTCGTGGGCGATCGAGCTGAACAAGGCCGACTCGGGGTCCGTGAAGGTCTCCAAGGACGACGTCGCGGACATCGACCGGCGCCGTCTGTCCCCGTGGTGGGCCTCGGTCCTGTTCTCCTACATCACCCCGGACGGGCGGATCATCCCCATCTGCGGAGGGCCCATCATCTCCTGGCCGTCCGAGGACCAGGACAGCCTCACCCTGGACTGGCGGGGTATACGCGAGGTGTTCACCCGCCGGCACCTCGAGAAGGACTACACGCTACGCGGCCTGTCGCTGGGCACCATCGCATGGGAGGTCGTCAAGGCCGGGATGGACCGGCCCTCCGGGGGCCTGCCGATCGCGCACGGCTCCCCGTACGAGTCGAAGTCCACCCTGAACGAGCGCACCTACGAGGCGTGGAACCTCGCGAACAACAACTGCGAGAAGCGGCTCACGGAGCTCACCAACGTGATCAACGGCCCGGACATGATGTTCCGGCCCGAGTGGGCCGACGACGACATGACCCGGGTGCGATGGCAGTTCGTGCACGGCACCTCGTGGGACCCAACCATCACCCAGGACACCACCATGGTGTGGGACACCACCGCCGCGGGCACCCACGTCACCAACCCCTCCGTCACCTCGGATGGCTCCAAGATCGTCACCCGCGTGTTCGGCACCGGCGCCGGGGAGGGCGCGAAGGTCACCCGAACCCAGGCCGAGTCCCTAGCACTAGTGAAGGAGGGCTGGCCGCCGCTGGAGACCGTGATCTCCGACCAGGATCAGGCCAAACCCGAGCCGATCCGCCAGAAGTGCCTGGGCGAGCTCGCGGACTCCCGGCGGATGGTGGACCAGCTCTCGGTCTCGGTGTACGCCGCACACGAGGCGTCCCCGTGGGGCACCTGGCACGTCGGCGACACGGTAACCGTGGTCCTCACCGACGACTGGTGGTCCATCCCCGGCGGCGAGCACCAGATGGACATCATCAAGGTCAGCGGGGACCTCACCGACATGGTGAAGGTCGAGCTGCAGCAGGGCCAGTGGTACACCCCGGCCGATCTGATCTAGGAGGCCCACATGCCGCAACGGCAGAACCTCAAGCCCGCGCTCGCGGACACGCTGCGCTCGCTTCGCAACGACGTCCAGTCCGGCGCCACCGTCCCGCACGGGGTGAAAACCGTTCAGCCGGGGGAGGGCCTGCAGCTGGTGCCCCCGGAGGGCGGGGCGGAGATCTTCTGGGACTGGGAGACCGCGAACTCCGTGGAGCAGCGCATCCAGGACGGCACGGCGCTGATCGACCAGACCCGGGCCACTCTCGCGCAGACCGAGCAGGAGCTGCAGTCCGCGCAGGACCGGATCGGGCGGGTCGCGGCCGGGGAGATCGAGAAGATCGACGGGCACATCATCATCAACGGCACCGTGGACCTGCCCGCGCTGAACGTCACCGGGGAGCTCTCCACGGCGATCGTGAAGGCCCTGGACGTGGAGGGCCGCCGCGGCATCTTCACGGAGGGCCTCACCGCCCAGGACTCCACCCTGCTGGGCACCACGGTCGCGGAGGTCATCAACGCGGGCACGGTCGCCACCCGGATCATGACCTCGGGCCTGCTGCAGACCTCCACAGCCGCAAACCGGGGAGTCAAGGTCGACAACAACGGGATCAGGGCCTGGGACGATGCGGGCCGCCATACCGTGAATCTCAACGGCAAGGCCAACTACATCACTGGGACGTTCGCCACCGCGGAGAAGGAGCAGCGGGTGGAGATCAAGTCGGGCGGGTCCGTGGCGGCCGCTGACTTCTACGGGTCCGGGAATACGGTGGACCACCTCGGTGTGTGGCACCAAGCCGACCAGGGCAACGCGACCGCCTCACGGATCATCTCTCAGAACGGCCTCACGCGGATTCGGGAGAACCCAGGCATGATTATGTGGCCCCTCCGTGGTGACTTCGGCTTTACGGGCCGGTGGGCGCGCAATACGGATACGGTGAAAATGTTTTCTCTCGTGAATTACAGCGGCCTACCAGGCGGGGCGTGGATGGACCTAAAATTCACCTATGCCACCCCGTTCCCCACCCTGTACTCGGAGCGGATACCGGTCATGTCCGTGGAGTCCCGATCTGGCGCGGAGTGCACCATCAACACCCGC
The DNA here is from genome assembly GCF_003226895.2 of Kocuria tytonis. GTDB lineage: Bacteria > Actinomycetota > Actinomycetes > Actinomycetales > Micrococcaceae > Kocuria > Kocuria tytonis. Next base: position 102,816 of record NZ_PNJG02000001.1, on the reverse strand, counting down.
ACCAATGACGCGGACAGCATCTCGTTTCGGGTGGTGAACAAGTCCACCAACCCCACCGATGTGCTGTACGTGCGCGGGTTCACGTTCAACTTCAACACAGTCACCTACTCCACCACCTATTAGGAGAAACCATGGGCAATTGGGAAGCATTGAATGGTGGAGCCGTCGAGATCACCGCAACGGGCCTTTACATCGAAGGCGAGTTCCTCGAAGACAAGATTAAGGACAATGCACATGAATGAGCTCACCCCGCAGGACTACCAGCGGATCATCGCCACCTTGAACGCGCAGAAGGCCGCCGCCGAACTCGCCGCCTTGGAGTGGCAGGTCCGCGCCGAGAACGCCACAACCGCGCTCGCCTCGCAGACCACCACCGAGGAAGCCACCTCGTGAGCGCGTTCATCCCGTCCCACAAGCCCCGCGCAGGGGCTTTTTTCATGCCCAGGAGGTGCCATGCCTGACCGTCTCTCCCGCCACGCGGACGGGTTCTACGGGGGCCTGCTGATGATCCTCGGCGTCTACTACCTCGGCATGGCCTACTCATGGGCCGTCACCCCCTCCGAATCCCGTGTCGCGGGTATCTCCTGGTTGGCGATCCCCGACTGGGCGGTGCACCCCCTCACTATCGCCGTGCTTTGGGCGGTCGCCGGCGTCGTCTGCGTGATCGGCGGGGCGTTCTCCCGCAACCGGGCCGCCGAACTCACCGCCGGACTCGCGGCGGTACTCATCCCCTTCATCATCGGTGCGTTCTTCGCGTCCGCATGGGTGCTCACCGGCTACGGCAAAGCCGACGCCCCCACAGGGCTGACCACAGCCTGGTCCTACTGGCTGCCTGCGGTGATCGCCGGGTGGGGGATGATCCGCGCACCCCGCCACGTGACCGTCCACATCGGGGGTGCCCATGGTGATTGACCCCGGCACCGTCCTCCCCGCCCTTATCGGCGCGGCCGCCACCGTGATCGGTGCGCTGCTCTTGTGGCTGTCAAAGCGCTCCGACAAGGCCACCCAGACCCTCGACCTCGCGCTGAAGAACCTCGGGGAACGGGTCGCGGAGCAGGACGCAAAGATCACCCGGCTCACCGAACGGCTCGACGCGTCCGAGAAGGACCGCCGCCAGCAGGCTGTGCAGATCCGTGACCTCCAGGACCGGGAGCGGGACCGTGAGGAGCTGCTCGCGGACTACCGGGCGCACACCCTCGCATGGGAACTGTTCACGGAAACCGGCAGTGTCCCGCCCCCGCCCGTGTACTCGTGGCGGATCCGAGCGGACCTCGAACAGACGAAGAAGGAGGCCGGGTCCTGATGGTTACCTATTGCACCTCTCAACAGCAGGCTGACGCGGAGATGGCGGAGTGGTTGAAGACCGCCCCGGGCACGTCGATGCCGAACAACTACGGCAACCAGTGCAGTGCGGCGATGCAGCACTACTCGGTGGCGTTGTTCGGGCGGCCGTGGGACCAGACCTTGGGGTACGGCAACGCGATCGACCACATCACCAACGCCTCCGAGGCGTACTTCGTGAAGGTGTGGAACGACCCGAACAACCCGAACCAGCTGCCCCGACCCGGTGACATCGCCGTGTACAAGGGTGCCGCCCCCCTGTGGGGTGGGGTGTACTACGGGCACACGGGTGCAGTGGAGTCGTTCACCGCGTACCAGCAGACCCTGGTGCAGCAGGACGGCGCGGCCCAACCTGCCCAGCTGTTCCCGGACGGCAACTACTACTCGGTGAAGCCCGCGCACAAGGGCACGTTCCGGTACGTGGGCGACCCGTTCGTCGGGGACATCCGCGGCTGGTTGCGGCCCCGGTGGCAGAAAGTCGTGTACTCGGGTGCGGACAAGCGCGGGTACGGGTCCACGACAGCGGTCACGAACCCTGGGACCACCACGGGGAAACCCCAGGCGCCGGTGGTCACCGCTGATCTCTGGATGCCGGGTGCGACCCGGTCCCCGCAGCCCGGTGCCGTGAACCTGAACACGCGGCTCCCGCGTCGTGCGGCGTGGCACATCACCTCCGACGTGGACCCAGGCAAGGTCCAGCCGTCGTTCTCGGGGGTGGCCACCTACTTGAAGAACGCCGGGTACTGCCCACACCTGATGTGGGACCCGTTCACCGGGCACGTGGAGCAGTTCTACCTAGCCAACGTCGGCGCCCGCGCCCTGAAGGCGTGGAACGAGGACGGTGCGCGGCACATCCAGATCGAGGTGCTGTTCTCCCGTGGTGCGTACCGCGACGGGAAGCAGTACTGGGAGCTCAAAGACACCCCGCTCAAGGGGTTCGCGCAGATCATCCAGTGGCTGGACTCCCACGGCATCCCCCGCACCTGGCCCATGGGCCCCACACCACCGATCGGCACCGCAGGGCGCCGTGACGTCGGAGTGTGGAACTCCGGGGCCGGGCACTACGGGCACTCCCAGGTCCCGGACAACGACCACACCGACCCGGGCCTGTTCCCGTCGATCACCGAGATACCGGTTGCGACGGGTAAGGGCACGGCCACCGCGACAACTGCAGGTGATGACCTGCTGGAAGGACTACTGAGCATGGACCAGGCAACGTTCGACCGCGAGAAGAAGAAGCCGGGCACCCCGGCGTGGCATCTGGCCAATGGCCGGGACCACGCCGCGGGCCTCACGGCCGCAGTGAAGGCCCTCACCGCGCTCGTGAAGGGCATCCCCGCGTCCGTGCTGCAGGCGAAGGTCACCCGCAAGGGCGCCGGGTCCGAGGGCACCGTGACGCAAGCGGAGGCCCTGGCCTACGAGAAGGCCAACTGGTCCCAGGACCGGGCCAACCAGCAGAAGATCATCGAGCAGCAGGCGCAGATCATCGCGCTGCTCACCGAGAAGAAGGCGGCATGACATGGCTGTGACCATCGAACCCACGGGCAACAAGGCCGGCCGGGTGACCCTGGCGACGTCGTTGGCGTCGCTGGTGCCTCCGCTGTTCGCGGTGGTGGTGGTGATCGCCTGCTACCTGGTGGGGATCCTCTCGGCGGAAGCTGCGGCGACGTGTGTCCTGGCGGTCCTGGCGACCGCTGGGCTGACCACGGGTGCTGTGTTCACCACGGGCAAGAAGACCCCGACTGATCAGGTGCGGACTGTGTCGGAGGTGGTGACGGTGCCGCAGCAGGCCCCCGCACCGGAGGCTGTGGCGGTCCCGGAGGGCACCGGGGGGCACCGCGCCGCAGCGGGCTCGACCGCAGCCGAGACCACGGAGGCCGTGCCTGACCTGGCCCCCGTGGTCACCGAGACCACCGTCGAGGTGCCCTGACTCCAGACAGCGAAGCGCCCCCGCACCGTGATGGTGCGGGGGCGCTTTCGTCATGCGCGGAGCGGGTTACGGAGTCGAGGGCCCGGCCACGTCCGGTGTCGCCCCCGGGTCGTATGCCGGCGCCCCGTGAGCGTCGATCCCGTACTCCATGTAGCAGTACTGGATCGCCCCCGACGTGGCCGTGTTGATGTCCAGCGCCTGGCACTTGGCGATCTCCTCGTCCTGGGTGGCCGCAGACTTCTCTTCGGTCTCGGACTGCCCGCCGCCGTAGTTCTTCGGGTCCATCGGGTCCACTCCGTGGGCCCAATCCCCCAGCTGGTTCGCGGCGCAGTAGTCGATGACCTTCTGCTGCAGGGCATCGGTGTGCGGCATGGAGGAGCTCCACACGTCGGAGATGCACTGCCCGCCGGTCTGGAAGAACTGCTGCACCTCGTCGTCGCCCGCGGGCTCCTGGGTGGGTGCGGCTTCTGCGGCGGACGCCGTGTTGGTCGGCTCCGGGGCCGGGTCGCTCGTGGCGGCCTCGGTGGGGGTCGCGGACTTCGTGGGGCTGGGTGATGCACTCGCGGTGCTCACGGACGGGCTGGCCGTCTCCTTCGGTTCGTCCCCGCCACCGCACCCGGTGAGGGTGAGCGCGGTGAGTGTGAGGACGGCGGCTAGAGCTGGTGCGCGGCGGATCATGGGTCTCTCCTGGGGCTAGGCGGCGGTCAGTTCCCGGACGAGCTTGCGGCCCTTCCCCGGATCCTGGATGGACTTCGTCTCGATGGCCCCGGACGGCGTGACGGTGAGAATGTCCACCCGGAAGTGGTGGTCCTTGGGCACGAGAGCCAGCAGCAGGAGCACCACGAGCCACAGGCCGAGGGAGATCACGATGAGCGTGAGGTGCAGGACGAGCCCCAGTGTGCTGCCCGCCATGCGGGACCAGACCCCGGGCGGGAGGGCGCCGTACTGAATCCAGGCCGTGTGCGGCTCGCGCCGGAGAACGGTCGCGGTGCCCTTGGTGTGGGTGGTCTTGTCCGCGACGGCCGCGGTGAGCAGCTCGGTACGCTCTTCGTCCGTGAGGGCCAGCTCGGGGGCGCTGGGTTTCTTCGCCATGGGGTCTCCTGGGGTGGGTGTGCCGTCACTCTATCGACGGCTCTCGGGGGGTGCTCGGGGGGTGGGAGTTGTTACACTCCATCCGTTTGAGTCTAGCTGAGTTCTAATGCTCCCAACTGGAATCAGCAAGAATCTCCCGTTTCCCCTAGTCAGAGCGGGAAACGCGGGGTGTGGTGGACAGGTGGGCCTGTGAGCCGGGTTCTGTGCCGCGGCCGGTTGCCCGCACCGCGGTGACGACCATCCATCTAGGCCGTGCGTTGCCGCACGGCTCGAGCAGCCTACCCGGACGCTCGGGCGAGCAGCCCTCGAACGCGCCCTGCGTGGCCTTGCTCCGGACGGGGTTTACCGAGCCGCACCGGTCACCCGGCGCGCTGGTGGTCTCTTACACCACCTTTTCACCCTGACCCGCTCGCGGCGGGCGGTCTGTTTTCTGTGGCACTGTCCTGCGGGTTGCCCCGAGTGGGTGTTACCCACCGTCCTGCTCTGCGGAGCCCGGACTTTCCTCGAGACGCCGTCGCGAACGACGACGCCGCGCGGTCGCCCGGCCCACCTGTCCGCCCCGATCCTACCGCGCTCGCGCTCGGCCGCTCGATGCGGTCCCGCAGGTGCTGCGACCCGCCGTTCCTGCGGGCCCCGCACCGCAGGAGACCGCGAGCGCCCGGATGACGGCCGCGGGTCAGAGCACGAGCATCGCCGAGCACTCCGGGCACTGCGGGACCGCACTGTCCGGCGTGGCCTCCAGCGCGGCGGCGTCCGCGGGGCTCAGCCGGGTGCCGCACGCGCCGCACGTCCCGTTCTCCCAGCGGGCGACGGCGATCCGGCCTCCCCCGCGCGCGGTGCGCAGCCGGTCGTAGCGCTCCAGCAGCGGGGCGTCCGCGATCCCGGCGGCCAGCCGTGAGCGCTCGGCGCCGAGCCGGGCGTGCTCCTCCCTGAGCCGGGTCAGCTCCGCGTCCCGCTCCGCGACCGCCGCGCGGGCCTCGGCGTCCGCGGCGCGCAGCAGGGGCTGCTTGCGCTCCCGGTCAGCGGCCACCTCCTCGGCGTGGTCCATGGCGCTGAGCTGCTCCTCCTCCGCCCGGCCCCGCTGGGCGAGGAGCGTGTCGATCTGGTGCTGGATGCCCATCAGGTCCTTGGACGTCCCGCCCGTGTTCAGCCGCTCGGTGTCCCGGTCGATCCTGGTCTGGATCTCCGAGACCTTCGCCTCCGCACGCGCCACGGCGTCCTGCGCCGCGCGCTGTCCGGCGTCGAGCTCCCGGGCGGCCGCGATCGCCCGGGTGCGGCGCGTCATCAGGGCGGCCACGCGTTCGGAGCTCTGCAGCTCCTTGGCCCGGGCGAGGGTGGTCAGCAGCTGCGAGTCCACGCCCTGCAGCTCCAGGAGTGCGGGAAGGGTTTCGCGGGACGGTGTCATGGGGTCTCCTCGGGGTGAATCGTCGTGGATCGGGGCGGGCGCGGGGCGGATCAGTCGTGCGGTGCCACCACCGTGAAGTCCCACGGATCGGTGCGCAGCGTGCTCACGTGGATCGCCACCTCGAACCCCCGGGAGGCGAGCACCCGGTGCAGGTCCTCGGCCGCCCACGGCAGCCACAGCGCCTCGCTCGCGGAGTGGGCGGCGTCGATCAGCGCCGGGGTGCCGTGCTCCCCGGGTCCCAGGGCGCGCTCGCGGGCCTCGGACGCCGGGTGGTGCCGCAGGTCCGCCGTCACGTACACGTCCGCGCCGTGGGAGCGGACGACGTCGAACAGGGAGTCCCCGGAGCCGCCGCACACCGCCACCGTGCTCACGCGGCGACCGGGGTCACCGGCCACCCGCAGCCCCTGGGCCGTGGCGGGGAGCCGCGCCGCGAGCCGGTCCGAGAGCTCCCGGAGGGTCACCGCCCCGGCCAGGGTGCCCACGCGCCCCAGCCCCACGCGGGGGTCCGTGGCGTGCGGGACGAGCGGTGCGGCGTCGTCGGGATTCACGCCGCAGGCCGCGATCAGGGCGTCGGAGACACCGCGGCGGGCGGAGTCCGCGTTCGTGTGGCAGCAGAGCAGGGCGCAACCGTGGTCCACGAGGTCGTGGACCGCGCGGCCCTTGAAGCCGTCCGCGGCCACCGAGGTGACACCGCGCAGCAGCAGGGGGTGGTGCGTGAGCAGCAGGTCCGCGCCCGCCTCGACGGCCTCCCGGACGACCCCGTCCACCGGATCCACCGCGAGGTGGATGCGCTCGACCACGCTCTCCGGCCGGCCCACGGCGAGACAGGAGGCGTCCCAGTCCTCCTGCAGGTGGAAGGGCCACAGGGAGTCCGCCGCGGCGACGACGTCCTGCAGGGTGGGGTGCGGACCGGGTGACGGGCGATCGGTGCTCATGGGGCCATCCTAGGAGCGCGGGCCGCGCGCGGACCGGGAATCTTCTGGCGCGTCACGCGTTGTACTGGGCATGACTTCATCGACACCGCAGACGTTCGTGCTGGCCGGTGGCTGCTTCTGGTGCCTCGACGCCGTGTACCGCAGGGTGCGCGGGGTGCAGGGCGTGCGCAGCGTGTACACGGGAGGTCACACGGAGCACCCCGACTACGAGTCCGTGTGCTCCGGGACCACCGGCCACGCCGAGGCCGTGGAGGTCACGTTCGACCCGGACGTGGTGCCCGCGGAGGTGATCCTGGACCTGTTCTTCACGGGCCACGATCCCACCACCCTGAACCGCCAGGGCTACGACGTGGGCACCCAGTACCGCTCGGCCATGTTCCCCGCGGACGACGAGCAGCGCCGCACGTTCGAAGCGGCGATCTCCCGGGCGCAGGAGCTGTTCGACGACCCCGTGGTCACCACCGTGGAGCCCTTGGGGCCCCTACACGAGGCCGAGGACTTCCACCAGGACTTCTACGGCAACCAGCCGTTCAACGGCTATTGCCAGGTGATCATCAACCCCAAGCTCGCGAAGGTCCGCAAACGTTACGCCGCGTGGCTCACGGACTGACCCGGCTGCGCAGACCGCCGATACGCTGAAACGGACTCCGGGCAATTCCGGGCGGCGTCACCATGCCGTCCGTCGCTAACCCGCAGAACACAGGAGACAAGTGATGGGCAAGATCTACAACGACGTCACCGAGATCGTGGGGGGCACCCCCCTGGTGCGCCTCAACCACCTCGATAAGGACCTCCCCGGCAACGTGGCGGTCAAGCTCGAGTTCTACAACCCCGCCAACTCGGTCAAGGACCGGATCGGCAAGGCCATCGTGGACGCGGCCGAGGCCTCCGGGCAGCTCAAGCCCGGTGGGACCATCGTGGAGGGCACCTCGGGCAACACCGGGATCGCCCTGGCCATGGTGGGCGCGGCACGCGGCTACAAGGTCATCCTGACCATGCCCGAGACCATGTCCACCGAGCGCCGGGTCATGCTGCGCGCGTACGGCGCGGAGATCGTGCTCACCCCGGGCGCGGACGGGATGCGCGGTGCGGTGGACAGGGCCCAGGAGATCGTGGACACCACGGAGAACGCGATCCTGGCCAGCCAGTTCGCCAACCCCGCCAACCCCAAGGTGCACTACGAGACCACGGGCCCTGAGATCTGGAACGACACCGACGGCGCCGTGGACGTCTTCGTCGCGGGCATCGGCACGGGCGGCACCATCTCCGGTGCCGGCAAGTACCTCAAGGAGCAGAAGCCGGAGGTCCGCCTGATCGCGGTGGAGCCCTCCGACTCCCCGCTGCTGACCGAGGGCAAGGCCGGACCCCACAAGATCCAGGGCCTGGGTGCCAACTTCGTGCCGGACGTCCTGGACCGTGAGATCTACGACGACGTCTACGACGTCACCGTGGAGAACTCCGTGCAGTACGCCCGGGAGCTCGGCAGCAAGGAGGGCATCCTGGGCGGCATCTCCACCGGTGCCATCATCTGGGCCGCCCTCCAGGAGGCCGCCAAGGAGGAGAACCGGGACAAGCTCATCGTGGCCGTGGTCTGCGACTTCGGTGAGCGCTACATCTCCACGATCCTCTACGAGGACATCCGCGGCTGACCCGTTCCGGACCCCGTTCTGCGGCTGATCGAGGCGGAGCACTTCCGCCCCGGTCGGCCGCGCTTGATGTGGGCCGCACCGCCCGCCCCGATCACCACCGTCCAGCTCCGAGGAGGAACAGCACGTGAGCTTCTGGCGCAGACTCCACGAGGACCTCGACACCGCCCGCACCCACGACCCGGCGGCCCGGTCCTCCGCGGAGATCCTCCTCAACTACTCGGGTCTGCACGCCATCTGGGCGCACCGGCTGTCCCACCGGCTGTGGCAGAACCCGGAGCGCAGACTCGTGGCGCGGACCGTCTCGCAGCTCGCGCGCTGGGCCACGGGTGTGGAGATCCACCCCGGGGCCACGATCGGGCGGCGGTTCTTCATCGACCACGGCATGGGGGTGGTGATCGGGGAGACGGCGGAGATCGGCGACGACGTGATGATCTACCACGGAGTCACCCTGGGCGGGCGTTCCCTGGAGCCCGTGAAGCGCCACCCCACCGTGGCGGACCGCGTCACGATCGGCGCGGGCGCCAAGATCCTGGGCCCGATCACGGTGGGCCGGGACTCGGCAGTGGGCGCGAACGCGGTGGTCGTCAAGGACGTCCCCGAGGACTCGATCGTCACGGGCATCCCGGGCAAGGTGCGCCGCCGCACGCCGGAGAAGCAGGAACCGCTCGTGGACCCGGCGGCCTACATCGATCCCGCCATGTGGATCTGAGGCGAGCCACCGCCAGGCCGGGCAGCGGCACCCCGGTCTGCCGACCGGTCTCGCCGCCGCGGGCCCACCGGCCCGGATCCCGGCCGGACAGGGCAGCACGGTCGGACCGGGACGGAGCACGACGACGGGCCGGGTTCCCCGCGGGGAGCCCGGCCCGTCGTCATGCCGCGCCGCCCATGTCGACGCCGCCAGTCGGCGCGGTCAGGAGACGGTCTCGGAGCGGTCCCCGCTCCACAGGACGTGGAAGCTGGAGTCCGGGTCGTCGATGCGCTTGTAGGTGTGCGCCCCGAAGTAGTCGCGCAGCCCCTGGGTCAGCGCGGCGTTCAGCCGGGGGCGGCGCAGCGCGTCGTAGTACGCGAGCGAGGAGGAGAACACCGGCGCGGGGATGCCGCGCTCCACGGCGCGCGCCACCACGCGGCGCCACGCGGGCAGGGCGTCCTCGATGGACTTCACGAACTCGGGGGCGAACAGCAGGTTCAGCGGCGCCTTGTCCCCCTCGTACGCGGCCATGATCACGTTCAGCAGCTCGGCGCGGATGATGCAGCCGTTGCGCCACAGGCTCGCGATCGTGGCGAGGTCCAGGCTCCAGCCGTACTCGCGCCCGGCCATGGTGAGCATGTCCAGTCCCTGGGCGTAGGAGACCAGCTTGGACGCGTACAACGCCTTGCGGACGTCGTCCACGAACTCGGGATCCCGCACCACGTCCTCCGTGGTGTCACCAATTCCCGCCGGGAGCACCTCCTGGGCCTCCTTGCGCATGGCGGGCGCGGAGGAGGAGAGCGCGCGGGCGAACACGGACTCCGCAATGGCGGTGACCGGTGAGCCGAGCTCCAGTGCTTCCTGCACGGTCCAGCGCCCGGTGCCCTTCTGGCCCGCGGCGTCCGCGACGACGTCGATGAACGGCTTGCCGGTCCTGGAGTCCACCTGGCGCAGCACCTGCGCGGTGATCTCGATCAGGTAGGAGGACAGCTCGGTGGTGTTCCACTCCTCGAACACGTCCGCCTGCTCGGCGGGCTCCAGCCCGGCCACCGAGCGCAGCAGCTCGTGGGCCTCGCCGATCACCTGCATGTCCGCGTACTCGATGCCGTTGTGCACCATCTTCACGAAGTGCCCCGCACCGTCGGTGCCGATCCACGCGCAGCAGGGGGCGCCGTCGTCCGCCTTGGCGGAGATGTCCTCGAGCATGGGCCCCAGGGTCTTGTAGGACTCCTCGGAACCGCCCGGCATGATGGACGGGCCGTTGAGCGCGCCCTCCTCACCGCCGGAGACGCCCACGCCCACGAAGTGCAGGCCCTTCTCCGCACACTCGCGTTCGCGTCGGCGGGTGTCCTGGAAGTACGAGTTGCCGCCGTCGATGATGATGTCGCCCTCGTCCAGCAACGGGGTGAGCTGCTCGATCACGGAGTCCACCGGGTCGCCGGCCTTGACCATGATCAGCACGCGCCGCGGGCGCTCCAGGGAGTCCACGAGCTCCTGCATGGTCTCCGTGCGGATGAAGTCGCCCTCGGAGCCGTGCTCCTGGATCAGGGCGTCCGTCTTCCCGGAGGAGCGGTTGTGCAGCGCCACGGTGTAGCCGTGGTGCGCGAAGTTGCGGGCGAGGTTGGCGCCCATCACGGCCAGGCCGGTGACGCCGATGTGAGCTTTCTTTTCTGCTGCCATGACACCCAGCCTACGCACCCACGGGGATCGTGTGCAGCCGACCCCGCAGCGGGCACCCGTTGCGCGGCGGGCACGAAGAACCCCGGGATGCCAGCATCCCGGGGTTCTTCGTGTGGTGGAGACCGACGGAATCGAACCGCCGTATCTGTCACGCCCGAAGGCGATCAAGCGCACCAGCGTCCCCGTGTGTTCAACGCACCGAAGCGCGCCGGACACCAGAAGCTTAACGCATGATGACGTGCGCCTGTCAAACCGGGGACCCGCAGCCGCCCGACACGTGGGCAAGGTCACCGTGTTGCCGGACCGTGACGTGTCACCCACCCGGTAGGCTGTGCGGGAATCGGGTGCTGGCAGCTGTTCCAGTCGTGCCCACCCGATCCTCGGGCCTTTAGCTCAGCTGGTAGAGCGCTACGTTTACACCGTAGATGTCGTCGGTTCGATCCCGGCAGGGCCCACCACCGGTGACGGCGCCGTCAGCCGACCGGCGGTCGCCACATCCCCGTGGCCGGCACCGTTCCGCGGCACGGCACGGGACCGCGGGACACGAAGCCGAAGCGCTCGTAGTAGGGGATCAGATCCGTGGTCGACGCCTCGAGGTAGGTTCCCGCGCGCTGCCGGTCGACCACCGCCAGCCGCTCCTGGACGAGCCGCGTGCCCACGCCGGTGCCCTGCGCCTCGGGAAGGGTGCCCACGGCCTTGAGGTACCAGTGGGGAGTTCGCGGATGGGCTCGCTGGGCCAGCAGCTCCGTGGTGAACGCGTCGGGGAACCGCGACCGGAAGATGCGCAGGTACGCCACGACCCCGGGCAGCATCTGCGGAATGGAGACCTTGCTGCCGGGGGCCTCCCACAGCGCCACCCCGAGCGGCCGGGACTCCCCCGGGCTCACCGCGAGGTATGCGTGGCCGCCCGCGTGGAACGTCTCCAGGAGGATCCGTTCCCACAGCAGCGTCAGGGGGCGGGCCACGTCACCGCGGGGCAGCATGCCCACGACGTGCGCGTCCGTGGCGAACGCCGCGGCCAGTGTGGCCGCCGCGCCGGGGGTGTCCGCCGGGGTGGCCGTGACGATCTCGATCCGCCGGGCGGAGCCCTCGGGTGCTTCCTGGTTCTTGGACACCCGCCGAGGGTAGCAGTCCGTGCGGCGCCGTGGACGCGGAGGCCCGTGATACGTCCCGCGGGCACGCGCCGCCCCTCCCCCCGCTACAGCAGCCGGGGTTGGGTGACGGTTTCCGCCGCCTTCTTCGGGCGACGACGCCGTGGGGCCGGTTGCTTTCCGCTCGCCCCGGACTCCTCGGGTGCGTCCGCGGCGTCCTCCGCGGGCGGGGCGTCGGCACCGCGGCGAGCCGGGCGACGTCGCGGGCCGGGTGCCGCGCCGGTGCGGGCGGCCGGCGGCACGAGCGTCTGCTGCCCCGCAAGCTCCGCCTGCTGGTCCCGCAGCACCGCGATGGCGCGCTCGAAGTCCTCGAGACCGTCGAACGCCTGGTAGACGGACGCGAAGCGCAGGTACGCCACCACGTCCAGGCGGCGCAGCGGCGGGAGGATGGCGAGGCCCACGTCGTGGGCCTCCACCTCGGCGCTGCCGGAGGCCCGGATGGACTCCTCGACCTCCTGGGCGAGCATCGCCAGGTCGTCCTCGCTCACAGGACGCCCCTGGCAGGCCTTGCGCACGCCGTTGACGATCTTCTGCCGGTCGAACGGCTCCGTGACGCCGGAGCGCTTGATCACGGAGATGGACGTGGTCTCCAGCGTGGAGAACCGGCGCCCGCACTCGGTGCAGCGGCGGCGGCGTCGGATGGCGGTGCCGTCGTCCGAGGTGCGGGAGTCCACCACCTTGGAGTCGTTGTGGCGGCAGAACGGGCAGTGCATGTCTCAGGCCTCTCCGTGGATCTCGTGGGCCGGGGCCCCGTTCGCCGTGTCCCGTCCCGGCGACGGTGCTCCGGCGGCATCCGACCCACGGGACGGCCCGCACTCCGCCGGGCCCGGCCCCGGAACGGCGGCCCCCGCCCCCGCGGTGGGGGCGGACTCCGAGCGGATGGTCACGGCGCGGCCGTGCGCGGGCAGGTCCTCGCTCGCGGACAACGCCACGATGTCCGGCTCGAGTTCCGCGAGCGCGTCCCGGGAGTACTCGACGACCTGGACGGCCTTCATGAACGAGGCGGCCTGCAGCCCGGACTGGAACACGGCGGTCCCGCCCGTGGGCAGCACATGGTTGGAGCCTGCGGCGTAGTCCCCCAGCGGGACCGGGCTGTACGGCCCCACGAAGACGGCACCGGCGTTGCGGATCCGCGCGGCCACGTCCCGGGGGTTCCGGGTGTGGATCTCCAGGTGCTCGGCGGCGTACGCGTCCGCCACCGCAATGGACTGCTCGAGACCGTCCGTGAGGACCACCCCGGACTGCGGGCCGCCCAGGGCCGTGGTGATGCGCTCCCGGTGGCGCGCGGCCGGCACCTGCGCACTGAACTCCCGCTCCACCGCGCGCGCGAGCTGCGGGGAGTCCGTGATCAGCACGGACCCCGCGGCGGGATCGTGCTCGGCCTGCGAGATCAGGTCCGCGGCCACGTAGCGGGGATCCGCGGCGTCGTCGGCGAGCACCGCGATCTCGGTGGTCCCCGCCTCCGCGTCCACCCCCACCACGGAGCGCAGCTGCCGTTTGGCCATGGCCACGAAGATGTTGCCGGGACCCGTGATGGTGTTCACGGGCTCCAGGACGTCCGCACCGTCCGTGAGGCCGTACGCCATGGCGGCGAGAGACTGCGCACCGCCCACGGCCCAGACCTCGGCCACGCCCAGCAGCCCGGCCGCCCCGAGGATCACGGGGTGCGGGAGCCCGCCGAACTCCTTCTGCGGCGGGGAGCACAGCACCACGGACTCCACACCGGCGGCCTGTGCCGGCACCACGTTCATGACCACGGAGGACGGGTACACGGCCAGTCCCCCGGGGATGTACAGACCCGCGCGGCGCACGGGTGTCCAGCGGTGGCGCAGCGTGGCGCCGGGGGCCACCTCCACGGTCACGTCCGCGGGGCGCTGCGCCGCGGCGAACGCGCGGGTGCGCGCAATGGCGGTCTCCAGCCCGCGGCGCACCGCGGGGTCCAGTTCCGCCACGGCCCGCTCGATGTCCTCCCGGGGCACTCGGATCCGGTCCTGGGTCACGCCGTCGAACCTCTGTGCCAGTTCGCGCACGGCATCCGCACCGCGCCGGCGCACGTCCGCGATGATGCCGCGCACACTGTTCTCGGCGTCGGCGACCGACGACGCCGCCTGGCGCGGCACCGCACGGCGCAGCTCGTCCCAGCCCAGCTGCCTCCCCCGCAGGTCGACGACCCGCAGGTAGCAGCCGTTCTCGGCGGTGGACGGAAGATCAGGGGTGTGCGTGCTCACCGTTTCAGTCTACAATCGCGCACCCCCGGTGCCCGGCCACCCCTGGCAAGGGCCGCCTCAGGCCTCCAGGCAGGCAGGGCCCAGCAGCACCTTGAGGTCCCCGAACAGCGCGGGCGAGGGGTTCACCCGGTACTCCGGGCCCAGGCGCATGATCTGCGTGCAGCGCCGGGTGTCCAGGTGGATGCGCACCTCGGAGTCCCCCCTGTGGTTGCGCAGCACCTCCCCGATCCGCCGGATGGTGGCCTCCGTAGCCCGGTGCTCGGGCAGTGCCACGCACACCGGTCCGGAGGAGCCGTCCACGCTCAGCTCGGGAACCGTGAGCTCCTGGGCGGAGATGGTGATGGAGCCGTCGTCGCGGCGCTGCATCCGGCCCTTGATCACGCAGATCAGGTCCTCGGTGAGCACCCCGGCGATGGGCGCGTACGCCTTGCCGAAGAACATCACCTCGATGGACCCGGAGCGGTCCTCGAGCTCCACGCGGGCGTAGGCGTTGCCGGAGGACTTCGCGATCCTGCGGGACAGCGAGGTGATCATGCCGCCGATGGTGACCACGGCGCCGTCGGGCCGGGTGTTCTCCTCCGTGAGCAGCGGCGCGATGGCCGTGTCCGTGTACTGGCCCAGGGCGTCGTCGAGCCCGCGCAGGGGATGGTCCGAGACGTAGAGACCCAGCATCTCGCGCTCGAAGGCGAGCAGGTCCTTGCGCTCCCACTCGGGGACGTCCGGGACCTCCACGGAGAACGTCTCCTGGTCCTCGTCCTCGGCGCCACCCATGGCGAAGATGTCGAAGGTGAACTCGCCGTTGTCCTCCTTCTTCTTCTGCGCCACGACGTCCTCCACGGCCTGCTCGTGGCACATCACCAGGCTGCGGCGCGTGTGGCCGAGCTGGTCGAAGGCGCCGGCCTTGATCATGGACTCGATGGTGCGCTTGTTGCACACCACCGCCGGGACCTTGGCCAGGAAGTCGGTGAAGGACGCGAACTTCCCCTGCTCGTTGCGCGCGTCCACCATGGCCTGGACCACGTTGGCGCCCACGTTGCGCACCGCACCCATGCCGAAGCGGATGTCCGTGCCCACGGGGGTGAAGTTCAGCTCGGACTCGTTGACGTCCGGCGGCAGCACCGTGATGCCCATGTGGCGGCACTCGGTGAGGTACATGGCCAGCTTGTCCTTGTCGTCGCCCACCGAGGTGAGCAGCGCGGCCATGTACTCGGCCGGGTAGTGGGCCTTGAGGTACGCGGTCCAGTAGGACACCAGGCCGTAGGCGGCGGAGTGGGCCTTGTTGAACGCGTAGTCCGAGAACGGCAGCAGGATGTCCCACAGCGCCTTGACGGCGGCCTCGGAGTAGCCGCGGTCGATCATCCCCTGGTGGAAGCCCTGGTACTGCTTGTCCAGCTCCGCCTTCTTCTTCTTGCCCATGGCGCGGCGCAGGATGTCCGCCTGGCCCAGCGAGTAGCCGGCCACCTTCTGGGCGATCGCCATCACCTGCTCCTGGTACACGATCAGCCCGTAGGTGGTGCCCAGGATGTCCTCGAGCGGCTCGGCGAGCTCGGGGTGGATGGGCGTGATCTCCTGCGCGCCGTTCTTGCGCAGCGCGTAGTTGGTGTGGGAGTTCGCCCCCATGGGCCCGGGCCGGTACAGGGCGATGGTCGCGGAGATGTCCTCGAAGTTGTCGGGGCGCATGAGCTTGAGCAGCTGCCGCATGGGACCGCCGTCCAGCTGGAACACCCCGAGGGTGTCCCCGCGTGCGAGCAGCTCGTAGGAGCCGGGGTCGTCGATCGGCAGGTGCTCCAGGTCCAGCACGAAGCCGTCCCGGTTGAGCGTGATGTTCTCCAGGGCGTCGGAGATGATCGTGAGGTTGCGCAGCCCCAGGAAGTCCATCTTGATCAGCCCCAGGCCCTCGCACGTGGGGTAGTCGAACTGGGTGATCACCTGGCCGTCCTGCTCGCGGCGCATGAGCGGGATGATGTCGATCAGCGGGTCCGAGGACATGATCACGCCCGCGGCGTGCACACCCCACTGGCGCTTGAGCCCCTCCAGACCCTGGGCGGTCTCGAAGACCTTCATGGACTCGGGGTCGTCCTCGAGCACCTCGCGCAGCTCCCCGGCCTCGTCGTAGCGCTTGGCGTCCTTGTCGTAGACGTCCTGCAGGGAGATGCCCTTGCCCATGACGTCCGGCGGCATGGCCTTGGTGAGCCGCTCCCCCATGGAGAACGGGTAGCCGAGCACGCGGGAGGAGTCCTTCAGGGCCTGCTTGGCCTTGATGGTGCCGTACGTCACGATCATGGCCACGCGCTCGTCGCCGTACTTCTCCGTGACGTAGTGGATCACCTCGGAGCGGCGGCGGTCGTCGAAGTCCACGTCGAAGTCGGGCATGGACACGCGGTCCGGGTTGAGGAAGCGCTCGAAGATCAGCCCGTGGGCCAGGGGGTTCAGCTCGGTGATGCGCATGGCGTACGCGACCATGGAACCGGCGCCGGAGCCACGGCCCGGACCCACGCGGATGCCGTTGTCCTTGGACCAGTTGATGAAGTCCGCGACCACCAGGAAGTAGCCCGGGAAGCCCATCTGGATGATGATCTTCTTCTCGTACTCGGCCTGCTCCCGGACGTCGTCCGGGATGCCACCCGGGAAGCGGTAGTGCAGCCCCTTCTCGACCTCCTTGACGAACCACGAGGTCTCGTCCTCGCCCTCGGGGGTGGGGAAGCGCGGCATGTAGTTGGCGGAGGTGTCGAAGTCCACCTCGCAGCGCTCGGCGATCTCCAGGGTGTTGTCGCAGGCCTCCGGGAAGTCCCGGAAGACCTCCCGCATCTGCTCCGGGGACTTGAGGTAGAACTCGTCGGCGTCGAACTTGAAGCGCTTGGGGTCCTGCAGGGTGGAGCCGGACTGAACGCACAGCAGCGCGGCGTGGGACTTGGCGTCCTCCGCGTGGGTGTAGTGCAGGTCGTTGGTGGCCACCAGGGGCAGGTTCAGCTCCCTGGCCAGGCGCAGCAGGTCCCCGGTGACCCGCTTCTCGATGCCCAGCCCGTGGTCCATGAGCTCGCAGTAGAAGTTCTCGGCCCCGAAGATGTCCCGGAACTCCGCGGCGGCCTTCACGGCCTCGTCGTACTGGCCCAGCCGCAGCCGGGTCTGCACCTCGCCCGAGGGGCAGCCCGTGGTGGCGATCAGCCCCTTGCCGTACTGGTTCAGCAGCTCCCGGTCCATGCGGGGCTTGTACAGCTGCCCCTCCAGGGACGCCTTGGTGGACGCCCGGAAGAGGTTCTGCATGCCCTCGCTCGACTGCGCGAGCAGGGTCATGTGGGTGTAAGCGCCGGCTCCGGAGACGTCGTCCCGCCCGCCGTCCGCGAACTTCACGCGCGTGCGGTCCTGCCGGGCCGTGCCCGGGGTCAGGTAGGCCTCCACACCGATGATCGGTTTGATCCCGGCGGAACGGGCCTTGTTCCAGAAGTCGAACGCGCCGAACACGAACCCGTGGTCCGTGGTGGCCAGGGAGTCCATGCCCAGCCGGTGGCACTCCTCGAAGAGGTCGTTTAGGCGCGCGGCACCGTCCAGCATGGAGTACTCGGTGTGCACGTGGAGATGGGTGAAGCCTTTTTTGCCGGTCGCCGAAGTCACCCGTTCATTCTAGGCCGCGGCGTGGCCGTCCCGGCCCGCGGGGCGCCGGAGATCCGTCATAGCTGCGGGCCACCCTCCCGCAGGGTCTCCACGGCGTAGGCGAGGTCCGTGGGGTACGGGCTCTCGTACTCCACGTGCTCCCCCGTGGCGGGGCTCGTGAAGCCCAGCCGCTTGGCGTGCAGCCACTGCCGCGTCAGTCCCAGTCCAGCGGAGAGCGCGGGATCCGCCCCGTAGGTGAGGTCCCCGCAGCACGGGTGCTGCAGGGCGTTGAAGTGCACGCGGATCTGGTGGGTGCGCCCGGTCTCCAGGTGCACCTCCACCAGCGACGCCCGCCCGAAAGCCTCGAGCACCTCGTAGTGCGTGATCGAGCGTCGCCCGTCCTGCAGCACGGCGAAGCGCCACTCGTGACCGGGGTGGCGCCCGATGGGTGCGTCGATGGTGCCCCTGAGCGGGTCCGGGATGCCCTGCACCACCGCGTGGTACACCTTGGTGACCGTGCGCTCCTTGAACGCCCGCTTGAGCTGCGAGTAGGCGCCCTCCTCCCGGGCCACGACCATGAGCCCGGAGGTCCCCACGTCCAGGCGGTGCACGATCCCCTGCCGCTCGGGGGCGCCCGAGGTGGCCACGGAGATCCCCGCGCCGGCCAGGGCCCCCACCACGGTGGGTCCCTTCCACCCGGGTGAGGGGTGGGCCGCCACACCGGCGGGCTTGTCGACCACCACGTAGGCGGGTGCCACGTGCACCAGGCGCAGGTCCGGCACGTCCTGCGGGGCGATCCGGTGCGGGTCCTCCGGCACGGGGACCTCCACCGCGTACGTCTCGGACATCGCGACCCGGTGGGACTTGGCCACCGGCCGCCCCCGGTGGCTCACGCGGTCCTCCGCGCACAGCTGCGCGGCCGCGGAGCGGGACAGGCCCGTCCAGGCGGCCACGGCGGCGTCGAGCCGGACGCCCTCCTGATCCGCGGACGCCGTGAAGCGCTCGCTCACGAACTGCGGCTGCGAACCGGTGGGACGGGTGCGCTCAGGACTCACGGGTGCCCTCCATGTCGCGGTCGGTCAGCAGGAGCAGCAGCACCAGCGCGATGCCCACCACCACGCCGCAGTCCGCGACGTTGAAGATCGCGAAGTGCGGCACGGCAATGAAGTCCACCACGTGCCCGCGCCCGAATCCCGGGTCACGCAGCAGCCGGTCCGTGAGGTTCCCGCCCGCCCCTCCGAGCACCAGCCCGAGGGCCACCGCCCACCACGGGTCCCGCACCCGGCGCAGCAGCCACAGGATCCCCACGACCACCGCGGCCATCACGAGCGTGAAGACCCACGTGAGCCCGGAGCCCAGGGAGAACGCGGCTCCGCTGTTGCGGATGTGCTCCCACCACAGCAGCCCCGGGACCACGGGGTACTCACGGCCCGGGACCAGGGTGTGCACCACCCACAGCTTGGCGAGCTGGTCCGCCGCGTACAGCGCGGCCGCCACGGTCAGGGACGCAAAGACGCAGCGGCGGTCCGTCCGTCGCCGGACGGGTGCCGCCGCTGCGTCGCGGGTGCGATCGCTCACAGGCGCTTACTTGGTGCCCGTGCGCTTGCCCGTCACGGCCCGGGAGGCGTCCACGGGGGCGAGGGACCCGGTGTTGTCCAGGTCGCGCAGCTGGGTGTTCAGGAAGCTCTTGAGGTTCCCGCGGTAGTCCGCCTCGAAGGTCCGCAGCTGGGCCACGGCGGCCTCGAGGTCCACCTTCTCGTTCTCGAGCGAGGACAGCGTCTGCTCCTTGGTGCGCTTGCCCTCGGCCACGAGGTGGTCCGCCTGGGTGCGGCCCTCGGTGATCAGGCGCTCACGCTCGGCCTGCCCCTGGGAGACGTAGTCGTCGTGCAGCTTCTGGGCCATGGCGAGCACGGCCGCCGCGGACTGCGTGGTCTCGGTGGACGCAACGCCGCTCGCCTCGCCCGACTGTGCGGGGGCCGACTGTGCGGGGGCCGACTGGGCGGGGGCCGACTGGGCGGGGGTCGACGACGCCGCGGCCGGGGCCTGCGCCTGGCCCACCTGCGTGGTGCTCGCCGTGGCGGTGCTCGCCCCGGTGCCGGTGGAAGCCGCACCCGTGGGCGCCACGGTCGCGGGTTCGGACACCGAGGAGGTCCCCGACGAGGCGGGGCGCTCGGACGCCGGGGTCACGGTGGACTCGTCGTCGGCGGCGGGCCGCGCGGCGTCGTCGCCGTCCGGGCGTCCGCCGAGGGTCTCCACCTGCTTGCGCAGGGTGTCGTTCTCCTGGTGCAGCCGGCGCAGCTCCTCGACCACCTCGTCGAGGAAGTCGTCCACCTCGTCCTGGTCGTAGCCCTCGCGGAACTTGGTGGGCTGGAACCGCTTGTTGATGACGTCTTCTGCTGTCAGAGCCATGGGATGTTCCTCCTCGTGGTGAATTGAACCGCTCGGCTCCGCGATCGGATCGAGCTGGGCCGCGATGACCGGCGGACCCGCGGTGGATTCCGGCCCAGGATACAACCGCGCACCCGTGGCCGGTGGACGTGGGTCACGCGCGCACCAGGAGCCCGCCCACGACGGACTGCAGGATGCTGATCGCGAAGACCAGGATCAGGAACCCGAGGTCCAGCGACACCCCGCCGAAGCGCAACGGGGGCACCAGTCGACGCAGCGCGTTCATCGGCGGGTCCGTCAGGGAGTAGATCGTGGAGGCGGCCACCAGGGCGAGACCCCGGGGGCGCCAGCCGCGCGCGAACATCTGGACCCAGTCCAGCACGAGGCGCCCGAGCAGGGCGATGTACAGGACGTGGACCACCAGGTAGACGATCGACAGCGCAATGCCCACGGTCAGCCCTCGACCTGCTCGAGGGAGCCCGTGTCCTCGTCGATGTCCTCGGTGTGGCCCTGGTCCCGGACCTCCACGAAGGAGGGCGTGAGCAGGAACACCTTGGCGGTGACCCGCTCGATGGATCCGTGCAGGGCGAACACGAGGCCCGCCGCGAAGTCCACGAGCCGCTTGGCCTCGGTCTCACCCATGTCGGACACGTTCATGATCACGGGGGTCCCGTCCCGGAACGCCTCCCCGATGGACTTGGCGTCGTTGTACGACCGGGGGTGCACGGTGGTGATGGTGCGCAATTCGTTGTCGTCCTCTCGGGAACTGGGAGCCCGCTTGATGGGGGTCACGGGGGCTCGGTACTCGGGGGAGCGGCGCGCCACGGAGGTGCTGCCGCTCTCGCTCGCGACGGCGGACGAGCCGCTCGCGGTGCTCTGGGGGGTGTCCCGAGGGCGGGGGGGCGCTTCGGAGATGTACTCGTCGTCGCTCTCGGCCAGCCCGAGATACACCATGGTGCGACGCAGCGCTCCGGCCATGTTCTCTCCTCGATTGCTCCAGCGGGGGACGTGCGTCGACCCGCGTGTCGTCCGTCTTTACGCTACCGCACCGCGGGCCGGGGCCCGAGGACATCAGATCCGATCCGCACGTGCGTGGCCCCTGCGGCGACGGCCGCCTCCAGGTCACCGCTCATGCCGGCGGAGACCACCCGCGCCCGGGGGTACTCCCGCTGCAGGTGCTGGGAGATCTCCCACAGTTTCTCGAACGCGGCACGCGGGTCCCCCTCGCGAGGGGCCACCGCCATCACACCGCCGAGCTGCAGGCCCTCGGTCCCCGCGACGGCGCGGGCGAGGTCCGCGACCGCGTCCGGGTGGGCGCCGCCGCGGGTGTCGTGCGCGCTCGCCTCCGGGTCCAGGTTCACCTGCACGAGGCACGTGAGGTCCGACTCCGCGCACGGGCCCGGCGCCGTCTCCCCGGCGGCCACCGCGTCCCGGTGCGAGCGCACCGCCCGACCCAGGGCCGTCACGAGCGAGGCCCGGTCCACCGAGTGCACCCAGGACGCGTAGCGCACCACGTGCTTGGCCTTGTTGGACTGCAGCTGACCCACGAAGTGCCACACGGGAGGGCTCACGGGCGGTTCCTGCGCGTGGAGCGCACGGGCCACCTCGGCGGCCTTGGGACCGGCCTCCTGGTCCTTGTTCTCCCCCACGGCGCGCACCCCGAGCTCGCGCAGCCGCAGCACGTCCGCGGCCGGGAAGAACTTGGTGACCACCACGAGCGAGGGCAGCTCTCCCCCGTGGGCGCGCTGCTCGTCCCGCTGCCGGGCGGCGTCCAGGATCCGCTGCCGCACGGCCGAGAGCCGCTGCGCGAGTTCCGCGGTGCGCCGCGGGTCCTGCGGGTTCGTGTCCGTGCTCATGCGGCGTCCTTTCCGCCCACCGGCCAGACCAGACCGGCGAGCCGTCCCGGGGTGGAGTCCCGGCGGTGGGAGTAGAGGTTCTCGTGCTCCAGGGTGCACCACGCCCGGCGGTCCGCGCACTCCGGCGCCACCGCGACCCCCTGCGCCTCGAGCAGGGTGCGTGCGGCGCCCGGCAGGTCCAGCCCCGTGGTGCCCCACGAGGTGGTGACCGCGATCCCGGGGAGCACCCGCTGCGCGTCCTCGGCCATCTCCGGGGGCACCTCGTAGCACCGGCCGCACACGGCCGGTCCGATCCAGGCCGTGACGTCCCGGGCGCCGTGGCCGCGCACCACGCCGAGCGTCCGCTGCAGGACGCCGTCCAGCAGGCCCCTGCGCCCCGCGTGCGCCACGGCGAGCACGGGCGGCCCGTTGCGCGCCTCCCCGGGCCGGCCCACCAGGACCACCGGCAGGCAGTCGGCCGTGAGGATGCCCAAGGGTGTGCCGTCCGCACTGACCGCGGCGTCCGCCTCCGGGGCCGAGGCGGGAGCAGGGGTCCCGGTGACGTCCTGCACCGTGGTCCCGTGCACCTGCCGCACGTAGCGCACGGGCCCGATCCCCAGCGCCGTCTCCACGGCACGACGCCGCCGCGCCACGGCCGCGGGGTCGTCCCCCGTGTGGGCGGCGAGGTTGCCCTCGGTCACGTCCGTGAACGCGATCCCCGCCGCGCTGTCTTCGCTCTGGAACCACATGTCGTTCTCCTGCCCGGTGTCCGGTTCTGCTGCGGCAACGTGAACGGGGTGGCCATCCGGTCGGATGGCCACCCCGTGTCTCACGGTGGGTTCGCCGCGCGTCGCATCACGGCGTTGCCGTGCGCGGTGACGGGTGCCGCAGCGGCACCCTCGTGGCGGTGCGGGTGCCCGGCACCCGTCGGGTCACTTCAGGAAGTCAGGGAAGTCCAGGGAGTCCTTGCGCGCGGAGCCGTTGGAGGTGGACGTGGCGTCCGACTCCGCGGGCAGGTCCACGTCGAACCCGGCGTCGTCGGGGACGTCGTCGTCCTGGTTCTGCCGGGAGCCGAAGCCACCGGCGGGAGCACCGTAGGAGTTCGAGCCCCGCTGCGGGGACCGTCCCACGCCCGAGGGGCGGGAGGCGTCGCCGCCGAAGGCCGCGCGGGTGCTCTCGGCCTGGCGCTGCGCCGGCGAGGAGTTGTTCGCGTTGGTCTCCTGGGACACGGAGTCGAAGCCGGCCGCGATCACGGTGACGCGTGCCTGGTCCCCCAGGGCGTCGTCGATCACGGCACCGAAGATGATGTTCGCCTCCGGGTGCGCCACCTCCTGCACCAGACGGGCGGCCTCGTTGATCTCGAACAGGCCGAGGTCGGAGCCGCCCTGGATGGACAGCAGCACACCGTGGGCGCCGTCGATGGAGGCCTCCAGCAGCGGGGACGCGATGGCGAGCTCGGCGGCCTTCACGGCGCGGTCCTCGCCCTGTGCGGAGCCGATGCCCATGAGCGCGGAACCGGCACCCTGCATCACGGACTTCACGTCCGCGAAGTCCAGGTTGATCAGCCCGGGGGTGGTGATCAGGTCCGTGATGCCGGAGACACCGGAGAGCAGCACCTGGTCCGCGGACTTGAAGGCGTCCAGCATGGACACGTTGCGGTCCGAGATGGAGAGCAGCCGGTCGTTGGGGATCACGATGAGCGTGTCCACCTCGTCCCGCAGCGTCTCGATGCCGTTCTCGGCCTGGTTCGAGCGGCGCCGGCCCTCGAAGGTGAACGGACGGGTGACCACGCCGATGGTCAGCGCGCCCAGCGAGCGGGCGATGCGGGCGACCACGGGGGCGCCACCGGTGCCGGTGCCGCCGCCCTCGCCCGCGGTCACGAAGACCATGTCCGCGCCCTTGAGGACCTCCTGGATCTCCTCCTCGTGGTCCTCGGCGGCCTGTCGGCCCACGTCCGGGTTGGCGCCGGCACCGAGGCCGCGGGTCAGCTCGCGGCCGACGTCGAGCTTGACGTCCGCGTCGGACATCAGCAGTGCCTGGGCATCGGTGTTGATGGCAATGAACTCGACGCCGCGCAGACCTTCCTCAATCATGCGGTTGACGGCGTTCACGCCGCCGCCGCCGATGCCGACCACCTTGATGACGGCCAAGTAGTTCTGGGGGGTTGAGGAGTCCATGTGCACCTAACTCGCGTGGGCTTGCGGGGATGTGGGATTGCTGGGAAATATCTCAAGTCTGGCGTGAAACTTTTAGTGTACCGTCGATAACGCCGCACGTCATTCCACTGCGGACCAGGATAACAACCCCGGGGTTGTCGTCCCCATCATATTCCCACGTGTTACCGGCCCGTGCCACATTCGTCCTGGGCGTCCCCAGGTCTCAAGTTTCACCCTGCAGTTGAGACAGACGCCGCCGCGTCACCTGACCACGGGATGCATGGGTGCCGAGACGTCGATCAGCGCGGCCCCGTCCGCACGGTGGGAGTTCACCAGGGCGGCGACCACCTTCGACTTCACCTCGCTGTCGCTCGCGTCCCCCCACAGCACCTTCGTGCCGTCCTTGAAGGTCAGCTCGACGGCGGACCCCGAGGGCGCGGCGGCACCGTCCAGCCGGGAGAGCACGTCCGCGGGCAGGGCAGCGAGCACGTCGGAGACGTCGTGGAACTTCTGCGTGCTCAGCACGTCACGTCCCCCCGCGACCAGGGGCACGTCCGGTCGCCGGGCGCCGGGCACGGAGCTCAGGGGTTTGCCCTCGGAGTCCACCAGCACCACCTCGTCACCGTCCTGCACCACCGCCACACCCACCCGCTCGTGCAGCTGCACGGAGATGGTGTGGGGCACCTCGAAGGCCACGTCCACGGACTTGACCTGGGGGACGTCCCCCACCGACGCCATCACGTCCTGCTTGGAGATCCTGGTCATGGGCACCCCGTGGTACCCGGACAGCGCCTCGCGCACCTTCTGCGGGTCCGTGAGCGTCGCACCCCGGACGTCGATGGTCCGGGTGGCGAACAGCGGCGAGAAGAAGACCACCAGGGCGAGGACGGCCAGCACGAGCAGCGACAGCAGGACCGCGATCAGCCGCCGGTGCCGACGCCGCCACGGACGGTGCGGGAACTGCAGCACCGTGGACCCGTCCTGTGGGGCTTCCGCCCCGGCCGGGGGCTCCTCGTCCGGCTCGGAGGCGGCCGCCCGCGCCGCCCTGCGTCGCGCGCGCCACGTGGAGAAGCGGCCGCCCGCCTCGGGTGCGGCCTCGAACTGCCCGGTGTCCACGCGGCTGGCCTTCGCGCCGTCGTTGACCCGGACCCGCGGCGCCGTGGCGTCGTCTGCACCGGGTGCGGCGGCGGCGTCCTGCGCAGCGGCGGATGCGGGGCCTGGTTCCGCACCGGCCCGGGCGGCGCCGCGCAGCGGGGGCTGGTGCGGGGGGACGGAGCGGGCCATCAGTGCCGCGCCAGGGCCGCGAGGACCCGGGGACCGAGCGCCGTGACGTCTCCGGCGCCCACCGTCATGACCACGTCCCCGGACTCGGCGCGGTCCACCACGGCGGCGATCGCCTCGTCCGCCGAGGGTGTGGAGAGCACACGGTCACCGCTCGCGTGGTCCGTGATGGTGGCGCCCGTGATGCCCGGCTCCGGCTGCTCACGCGCGCCGAAGACGTCCGTCACGCAGGCGAAGTCCGCGGCCTCCAGCGCACGGCAGAACGGCTCGGCGAACTCCCGGGTGCGGGAGTACAGGTGCGGCTGGAAGATCGCGAGCACGCGGTGTCCCTGCGCCACGTCCCGCGCCGCGGCGAGTGCCGCGGCGACCTCCGTGGGGTGGTGCGCGTAGTCGTCGAAGACGCGCACGCCGCGCCGCTCTCCCTTGAGGTCGAAACGGCGGGCGGATCCGTGGAACCCGGCGAGACCTGCAATCAGCCGTTCGGGGTCCGCGCCCGCGGCGAGGCCCGCCGTGAAGGCGCCCGCGGCGTCGGCCACGTTGTGCGCCCCGGGCACCGCGAGCGTCAGCCGCGCCGTGCGTGGCTCGCCCCCGGCGGTGAAGGACAGCCGGCACGTGGAACCGGTGCCCGCGGGCACGATCGCGCTGACCACCACGTCGGCCTCGGGGTGCACGCCGTAGCTGAGCACCGCGCCCCCGCGCTCACGACGGCGCCGGGCCAGTCCGGCGGCCCCGGCGTCGTCCGCGCACGCCACCAGCACACCACCCTCACGAATCGTGTCGGAGAACGCGTCGAACGCCTCGAAGAAGGCCTCGGTGCTGCCGTAGTGGTCCAGGTGGTCCGCCTCCACGTTGGTCACCACCGCGACCCGCGGGTGGTAGGCCATGAAGGAGCCGTCGGACTCGTCCGCCTCGGCCACGAACCACTCGCCCGCACCGAATCCGGCATTGGCGCCGAGGTCCGCCACGTGCGCGCCGATCGCCCAGGACGGGTCGAGACCGGCGGTGCGCAGGGCCACGGCGGTCATGGCGCTGGTGGTCGTCTTGCCGTGGGTGCCGGCCACCGCGATCACGTGGCGGCCGTGCATCGCGGCGGCCAGCGCCTCGGAGCGGTGCAGCACCCGCAGCCCGGACTCCCGCGCCGCGGCCAGCTCCGGGTTGTCTTCCTTGATGGCGGTGGAGACCACCACCGTGGCCGCACCGGAGACGTTCTCGGCCCGCTGGCCCACGAAGACCTCGGCGCCCAGGGACTCGAGCTGACGCAGCCCCGGCGAGTCCTTCGCGTCCGAGCCGCTGACGGCCACCTCACGGGCGAGCAGCAGCCGCGCCACGGCGGACATCCCCGCCCCTCCCATGCCGATGAAGTGCACGCGGCCCAGGCTGTGGGGATCGAGGGGTTGCTGGCTGTTCACGGTGCTCTCCTGGGAAGGGGTGGGATGGGATGTCAGTGGCGGGCGTGCTCGAGCGTCAGCTGCGCCATCACCTGGGCGGCGTCGCGCACGCCGTGGCCGGCGGAGGCCTGCGCCATCGCCCCCAGCCGGGCGGCGTCGGTGACCAGGGGCGCCACGGTGTCGCGGTAGAACTGCGGTGTGAAGTCCTCGTCCGCCACGAGCTCGGCGCCCCCGGCCGCCACGAGGGACCGGGCGTTGAGGGCCTGTTCGCCGTTGCCGATGGGCAGCGGGACGAACACGGCGGGCAGCCCCACGGCGGCCACCTCGCACACCGTGGCGGCCCCGGCCCTGGCCACCAGGAGGTCCGCCGCCGCGTAGACCCGTTCCATGCCGTCCACGAATTCCGTCTGCACGTAGTTCTTGGCCCGCAGCAGCTCGCCGTCCGGGGTGCGGACCTCCTTGGTCCGCCCCGTCACGTGCAGCAGCTGGTAGCCCTGCTCCCCGATCTCGCGGGCCACGGCCGCCACGGTGCGGTTCATGGACTGCGCCCCCGAGGATCCGCCGGTGACCACCACGGTGGGCAGGTCCGGTTCGAGTCCGAGCGCGATGCGTGCCCGCTCGCGCTCGGCGGAGCGGTCCAGGGTGGCGATCTCCTCCCGCATGGGCATCCCCACCACGCGGGCCCCCCGCAGCGGGGTGTCCGGGAACGCGGTGGCCACCACGGACGCGAAGCGCGCGCCCACGCGGTTGGCCAGCCCCGGCTTGGCATTGGCCTCGTGGATCACCACGGGGATCCTGCGCCGGGCGGCCGCGAGGTACACGGGCGTGCACACGTAGCCGCCCACGCCCACCACCACGGTGGCCTGCTGCGAGTCGAGGATCCGCCCGGCCTGTGCCACGGCCGCGGCCATCCGGCGCGGCAGCCGGAGCAGGTCCGGTGAGGGCCGACGCGGCAGCGGCACCCGCTCGATGAGCTCCAGGGGCACCCCGGCGGCGGGCACGAGACGGGTCTCCATGCCGGACGCCGTCCCCACCGCGCGCACGCTGGCGTCCGCCCGCGCCTGCTGGATGGCGCGGGCAATGGCGAGCAGGGGGCTGATGTGCCCCGCGGTGCCACCGCCGGCCAGCACCACGCGCGCTGAACCCGCGCGCTGCTGCGGCTGGTCGGAGGGCTGGGTGGACGTCATCGGTTCCCCTTTCCGAGCCGGCTGCTCACGAGCCGGCGCCAGGACGGACGGTCGTGCTCGGAGGCGGTGTCCAGTCCGCGCTCCCGCGCCTCCTGCGTGTCGAGGATCTGGTCCCCGGCGCGCACACGGACGGTGCGGGGCACGCGGGCGAAGGACATCACCACGCCCACGGCCGCCATGGTCATCAGAAGCGCGGAACCACCGTAGCTGATGAACGGCAGCGGGATCCCGATGACGGGCAGCAGCCCGGTGACCATGCCCAGGTTCACGAAGGCCTGGCCCACGAGCCACGTGGTGATGCACGCCGTGGTGATCCGCACGAAGGTGCTGCGCGTGCGGGTGAGGATCCGGGCCATGGCGACCACCATCACGATGAACAGCGCCAGGATGATGGTGGTGCCCACCAGACCGAGCTCCTCACCGATGATCGAGAAGATATAGTCGTTGTGCGCCTCGGGGACGTAGTTGTACTTGAGCCGGGACTGCCCGAGCCCCACTCCCCACCAGCCGCCGGTGGCCAGCGCGTTGAGACCCTGCTGGGCCTGCCAGCACGCGTCCGTGGCACCGCACTCGCCGAAGAGCCAGCCCGTGATGCGGTCCAGGCGGTGCGGTGCGGTGACCACGAGGAAGAGACCCGCCGCGACCAGCAGGGCACCGCCCCCCACGAAGATCCGCAGCGGCGCCCGCGCGAACCACAGGGCGGCCGCGTAGATCAGGCAGAACACGATGGCCGTGCCGGCGTCCCCTCCGGCCAGCACCATGCCCGTGGGCACGATGAATCCGGCGAGGGAGGGCCACAGGGCCTTCTTCCACTCGTGCTCCACCTCCGCGCCCTGACGGGTGAACAGGGCCGCGAGCCACAGGCTCAGGGCGAGCTTGGCCAGCTCCGAGGGCTGGACCGACTGGCCGCCGAGCACGAGCCAGTTGCGGTTGCCGTTCACCTCGCGGCCCAGCGGCGTGAAGACGAGCAGCGACAGCAGCACGCTCAGCAGCCACAGCGGCCAGGCCGCCCGGCGGAACACGTGGGTGGGCACGAGCGAGAGCCCGAACATGGCGAGCAGCCCGAGCAGCGCGAACACGGCCTGCCTGCCGAACAGCGCGTAGGCGGAGCGCGAGTCCGAGATGGACTCCACGGCGGAGGCCGAGAGCACCATCATCACGCCGATGCCGGTGAGCAGCACCACGCACCCGGCCAGCGCGTAGTAGGAGTGGAAGAGGGGGCCGTCCGTGACCTGGTGCCACAGCCGGCGGGCCCGGGTGCTCAGGGCCGCGCCCCGGGCGGTGGTCTCGCCGACCGTGGTCGCGGCGGGCCGGTCGGTGGTGCGGGTGGCCATCAGAAACCCAGTTCCTCGTGCACGCTGCCCGTGAAGGCGGTGCCGCGGTCGGCGTAGTCCGAGAACTGGTCCATGGAGGCCGCCGCGGGTGCCATGAGCACGGTGTCCTGCGGTGCCGCGTGCTCGCGGGCGAGCCGCACGGCGCGGCGCATCACGGCGTGGCCGTCCGCGGGGTCGATCCCGCTCGCGGAGGCATCCGCCGCGGTGCCGGGGGTCGCGTGCAGCACGGGCACGTCCGGGGCGAGTCGCGCGAGGGAGTCCAGCAGGGCGGCGTCGTCGGTGCCGATCACCACCACCGCCTTGAGCCGGGTGGCGTTGCGCGCCACGAGGTCGTCGTAGCCGACCCCCTTGGACAGCCCGCCGGCGATCCACACCACGGAGTCGAACGCGGACAAGGAGGCCTGCGCGGCGTGCGGGTTGGTGGCCTTGGAGTCGTTGATCCAGCGCACGCCGTCGGACTCGGCGACCAGCTGGATCCGGTGGTCCCCGGGGCGGTGGGCGCGCAGACCGTCGCGCACGGCCTCCGGTTCGACCCCGGCGGCGCGGGCCAGGGCCGCGGCGGCCAGGGCGTTGGCCACGCCGTGCCGCGTGGGGATGGCACCGGTGTCCGAGACCGAGCCGATCTCCGCCGCGGTCTTCACGCGGTCCGGCACGAACGCGCGATCCACGAGCAGGTCCTCCACGACCCCCAGCATGGACAGCCCCGGGTGCTGGGTGGTGAAGCCCACGGCACGGCAACCCTCGACCACGTCCGCGGCCTCCACCAGTTCCTCCGCACCGGGCTGCTCGGCGTTGTAGACGCACGCCACCCGGGTGTTCTCGTACACGCGGGACTTGTCCGCGCGGTAGTTCTCGAAGCTGCCGTGCCAGTCCACGTGGTCCTCGGCCACGTTGAGCACCGCCGAGGCCAGCGGGGACACCGAGTGCGTCCAGTGCAGCTGGAAGCTGGAGAGCTCCACGGCCAGCACGTCGTACTCCACGGGATCGCGCAGGGCGTCCAGGATGGGGGTGCCCACGTTGCCCACCGCGATGGCCTTCAGCCCCGCCGCCTGCAGGATGGACGCGGTCATCCCCACGGTGGTGGTCTTGCCGTTGGTCCCCGTGATGCACAGCCACTCGGGGCTCTTGCGGCCCTCCCGTCGGTTCACGCGCCACGCGAGCTCCACGTCCCCCCAGATCTGGATGCCCTCCTCACGCGCCGCACTCAGCAGCGGGCTCGAGGGCCGGATCCCCGGGGAGGTGACCACCAGGTCGGGACGGCGCCCGGCCACGTCCGGGACTTCCGCCATGGCGTCCGGTCCCAGCACGACGTCGCTCGCGCCCACGATGCGCAGCGTGTCCGCGCTCTGCCGGTTGCGTTCGGTGTCCCCCGCGTCCACCACCGTGACCACCGCGCCGAGCTCGATGAGGGTGTCCGCGGCGGCGAAGCCGGAGACGCCGATGCCCGCGACCACCACGTGCAGCCCGGACCAGGGGGCGTCCCAGCTGGTGAGCTCCGCCAGCCGGGGGTTCTCCAGAACGGGGTTCTCGTTGCTCGCGTGCATCATGTCCGGTGTCTGCCTCGTCCTCGGGGGTGGGTGTGGGGTGCTGTGGTGGGTGTCCGGTACGCACCGGACGGCGGCGTCAGTGCAGGGCCTCGGTGCCCGGGAACGCCCCGCCGTTGTGCAGCAGCCAGTCCCCGTAGAACATGCCCAGGGCGGCGGCCACGAAGAGCCCTGCGACGACCCAGAAGCGCACCACGATGGTGACCTCCTGCCAGCCCTTGAGCTCGAAGTGGTGCTGCAGGGGCGCCATCTTGAAGATCCGCTTGCCGTGGGAGAGCTTGAAGTAGCCCACCTGCAGGATCACGGACAGGGTGATCACCACGAACAGACCGGCGATGAGCACCAGCAGCAGCTCGGTGCGGGACAGCACCGCGAACGCGGCGAGCGCGCCGCCGAGCCCCAGGGACCCGGTGTCCCCCATGAAGATCTTGGCCGGGGAGGTGTTCCACCACAGGAAGCCGATGAGCGCACCCACCAGGGCGGCCGCGACGATCGAGAGGTCCATGGGGTCGCGCACCTCGTAGCACGCGGCCTGGGACACGTTCTGGCACAGGTGACCCGCCTGCCACAGGGCGATCAGCATGTAGCCGCTGAACACCAGGATGGACGCGCCCGTGGCGAGCCCGTCCAGACCGTCCGTGAGGTTCACGGCGTTGGTGGTGCCCGTGGCGATCAGGTTCACCCAGATCACGAAGAGCACGGCTGCGACGACCGGTCCGGCGAACGCGAGGTCGACCCCGGTGTCCCGGGTCCACGAGATCGCGGTGGACGCCGGGGTGTGGCCGGCGGCGTCCGGGAAGAACAGCACCAGCACGGCGAAGGCGCTGCCGATCGCCCCCTGGAGGACGATCTTGCCCACGGCGGTCAGGCCGAGGTTCTGCTTCTTGGAGATCTTCTTGTAGTCGTCCAGGAAGCCCACGAGCCCCATGCCCAGCATCAGTGCGAGCGCGAGGATCCCCGACAGGGTGACCCCGCCGTTGGCCGGCCAGGCGACGATGCTGATCAGGTGCGTGACGAGATAGGCCGCCACCACGGACAGCAGGATGGCCACACCGCCCATGGTGGGGGTGCCGCGCTTGGTCTGGTGGGAGGTGGGGCCGTCGTCGCGGATGTACTGGCCGTAGCCGCGCCGCGCCAGGACCTTGATCAGCGCGGGGGTGCCGAAGATCGAGAACGCGAGACCGAGCCCCGCGGCCATGAGCAACTGGATCACGGGACTCAGCCCTCCTGTCCGGTCGGGCCCTCGGGGGCCTCGGCGCTCGTGGGCCCGTCCGCGCGGGCGTCCGTGCCGCTGCTCGTCGCGGCGCTCGCCGCGGCGACCCGGTCTCCCAGGTGGTGCAGCCCCGCGGCGTTCGAGGACTTGAACAGCACGATGTCACCGGGGCGCAGCACGGAGCGCAGGTGCTCCTCGGCCTGCTGCGCGTCCGCGACCCACACGGCTTCCGCGCCCCAGGACCCCTCGAGGGTCGCGGCGGTGAAGACGGGGCGGGCGAGGTCCCCCACGGCCACCACCTGCGAGATGTTGAGCCGCACGAGCAGCTGACCGAGGTCCGCGTGGGCGGCGACGGACTCGTCGCCGAGCTCGTGCATCCCACCCAGCACAGCGATGGTGCGCCGGGGCGGCGTGTCCGCGTCCCCGCGGCCCAGCTGCGCGAGCGTCTGCAGCGCCGCCTTCATGGACTGCGGGTTGGCGTTGTAGGCGTCGTTGACGACCGTCACGCCGTCCGCGCGCTCGGTGCGCTCCATGCGCCAGCGGGAGCGCGGACCGCGGCCCTCGAGACCCGCCGCGATGCGCGCCGGGTCCACACCGGCCGCGAAGGCCACGGCGGCCGCGGCCAGCAGGTTGCTCACGTGGTGCTCCCCGATGAGCCGGGAGCGCACCGGGTGGGCGGAGCCGTCCGGGAAGTGCAGGGTGAACGCGGGACAGCCGTCGGCCCCGGTGGTGACGTCCTCCGCCCACACGCGCGGGTCCTCGTGGGCGGCGTCGTGGGCGTCCGGGCCCAGGCCGAAGGAGATGACCCGGGCGGCGGTGCGCTCGCGCATGGGACGCACGCGGGCGTCGTCGTCGTTGAGCACCGCGGTGCCCTGCGGGGCGAGGGGCTCGACCATCTCGCCCTTGGCGCGCGCGATGTTCTCCACCCCTCCGAACTCGCCGGCGTGCGCCGAGCCCACGCACAGCACGGCCCCCACGTCCGGGCGCACCATCTCGCACAGGTAGCGGATGTTGCCGATGTGGGTGGCGCCCATCTCGATCACGAGGTACTCGGTGTCCTGCTCGGCGGTGAACACGGTGAGCGGAACCCCCACCTCGCCGTTGTAGGAGTTGCGCGGGGCCACCGTGGGCCCCTCGGCACCGAAGATCCCGTGCAGCAGGTCCTTGGTGGTGGTCTTGCCCACCGAACCGGTGACCGCCACGACCGTGACGGGGTGCTCCGAGCGCAGCTGCTGCAGCACGAAGCTCGCCAGGGCGCCCATCGCGAGCACCACGTCCGGGACGACGACGCACGGGAGGGCGGCGCCGGAGCCGTCCGTGACCTCCCGCTCGGTCAGGTGCAGCACGGCGCCGGCGGCCGCGGCCTGCGGCACGAACCGGTGGCCGTCCGTGGTCTCCCCCGGCTTGGCCACGAACAGCGCGCCCGCCGTGACCTCCCGGGAGTCGGTGGTCACGGAGGTCACGGTCACCGCGTGCGGGTCCGCGACCCCCACGAGCCGCCCGGAGACGGCGTCCGCGACCTGCGCGGCGGAGATGGCAATCATTTCTGCTCCTTCGTCTGCGAGTGCAGGGCCGCCAGGGCGTCCCGCAGCTCCACGCGGTCGTCCAGGGGAACGCTCACGCCGTTGAAATCCTGTGCGGTCTCGTGGCCGCGCCCGGCCACGATGATCGAGTCCTCGGGGCGCGCCATCCGCACCGCCGTGCGGATCGCGGTGGCCCGCGGTTCGATTACGAGCACGTCCGTGGCCCGCGCACCGTTCGCCACGGCCTCGCGGGCGCCCGCGGCCACCTGCTCCCGGATGGGCGCGGGGTCCTCGGCGTGGGGGTCGTCGTCCGTGATGATCACGATGTCCGCCTCCTCCGCGGCCACCCGGCCCATCACGGGGCGCTTGGTGGTGTCCCGCTGGCCCGTGGCGCCGAAGACCACGATCACGCGGCCGTGCTCGTCCTGCGGGTCCACCGAGCGCAGGGCACGCACCAGCGCGTCCGGGTTGTGCGCGAAGTCCACGAGGGACGTGGGCGCGGTGCCCACCAGCTGCATGCGTCCGGGGACGCTCGTGGTCAGCGGGTCGTGCTCGTCCAGGGCGCGCTGCAGGGTCTCCACGGCCACGCCGGAGTCCAGCACCATGAGCACGGCCAGCGCCGCGTTGGCCACGTTGAACTCGCCGGGCAGCCCCGTGTGCACGCGCAGCTCGCGGCCGTCCGTGTGCTGCAGCACGAAGGAGGTGCCGATGCCCTTGCGCGTGAGCGAGCGCAGCGTCCAGTCCGCGGCCCCGTCGCCGCAGGACGCGCTGTCGCTGCCGCGCAGCGCCACGGTGGAGACGTTGCCCACGCCGAGGTTCTCGCGGGCGTGCCGGGCCATGGCCACGCTCCACGGGTCCTCGTCCGACAGCACGACGACGGCGCGGCGCGTGCGCTCCCGGGTGAACAGCTGCGCCTTCGCCGCGAAGTACTCCGCCATGGACCCGTGCAGGTCCAGGTGGTCCTGGGTGAGGTTGGTGAACCCGGCGACGTCGTAGTGCACGCCGTCCACCCGGTGGAACTCGAGCGCGTGGGAGGAGACCTCCATGGCGGTGACCGTGATCCCCCGCTCCCGCATCAGCGCGAGCAGGGAGTGGACGTGCGGTGCCTCGGGGGTGGTGAGCCGCGAGGGGACGGGCGTGTCCCCCGCGAGGATCTCGATGGTCCCGATCAGACCCGTGGTGTGCCCCAGGGCCCGCAGGATCGAGGTGATGAAGTACGTGGTGGTCGTCTTGCCGTTGGTCCCGGTCACCGCGAACAGGCCCTGCCCCGCACCCGCGGCCGGGTGGGAGTCGTAGACGGCGGCGGCCACCGGCCCCACCCAGCAGCGGGGCTCGGTGCTCACGAGCACCGGCAGGTCCACGCGGGCGGCGGCGAGGGCGCGGGCCCCGTCCGGATCCGTGAGGACCGCCACGGCACCGGCCGCGGCGGCGTCGGCGGCGAAGCGGGCGCCGTGGACCTGCGCGCCGGGCAGCGCCGCGTAGAGGTCCCCGGGCTGCACCTCCCGCGAGTTCAGGACCACGCCCGTGACGGCGGCCGCCGCACCGGACGCGGCCGGGACCAGCTGCGCGCCGGTCAGCCGCGCGAGGTCCTCCACCGTGTGGGACACGGGACGGGACGGACGCATGCTCTGCGCGTCGGCTCCCTCTTGGGCAGATGCCACCATAGAAATCCTCATCGAACCTGTCTGCGGACGTCCCCCGTCCACCCGGGCCGGTGTCTCACCGGAAAGCTGCTGGTGCAAAGCGTGTCTGAGTCCGAAGTTTAGCCCTGGGACTCGTCCCTGCCCGGCTCCGGCCAGGTCTGCTCGAGGGCGTTGCCGGGTGTCACGTCCTTCTTGAGGTTCGCCGGGACCTGCATGTCGAACTTGGGGCCCTGCGTGGTGGAGGGCGCCACGTTGTAGTGGTGCAGCACCTGGGACATGATCGTGGAGAACGTGGAGGTCACACCCACCGTGTGGACGTCGCCCTGGGGGCGCTGCATGGTCACTCCCACGAGGTACTGCGGATCCTCCATGGGCGCCACGCCCACGAACGAGGTGGTGAAACCGTCGTAGCCCCCCGACTCGCTCGGGGCCTCGGCGGTGCCGGTCTTGCCGCCCACCCGGTACCCCGGGACAGCGGCCTCCTTGGCGCCGCCCTGGGTCACCACGTTCTCCATCACGTCCAGGGTCTGCCGGGCCGCGGCCTCCGAGATCACCTGCTTGGGCTCCGGGCGCTGCGGGGTGCTCACGGTGCCGTCCGCTGCGGTGGTGGACTCCACGATGCGGGGCTCGATCTGGCGGCCCCCGTTCGCCACGGCCTGGAAGATCGACGCCGTGCGCAACGGTGTCTGCGACACGCCCTGGCCGAACAGCACCGTGTACTCCTGCCGGGCGTCCCACTGGGCCGCCGGGGAGAGGATGCCGGTGGACTCCCCGGGCAGCTCGATGCCCGTGGCGGAACCCACCCCGAACTTCTCCAGGTTGTCGTGGCGGGCCTGCTTGTCCATCTTGGAGCCCATGATCACGGTGCCCGTGTTCATGGAGTCGCCGATGATGCCCGCGAGCGTGCGGTTCTGCGCCCCGTGGTCGAACGCGTCCGTGATCTTCTCGGAACCGATCTGCAGGTACGGCGGCACGGTGATCTGCGTCTCCGGGGACGCGATCCCACGGTCCATCACACCGGCCGCGGTGGCGATCTTCTCCGTGGAACCGGGTTCCACGGCCTGCGTGACCGACCGCGCGGAGAGGTCCTCCGCCTTCGCCTTGCCGGGCACGTTCGGGTCCACCGACGAGGTGTCCGCGAGCGCCTGGACCTTGCCGGTCTTCACGTCCATGACCACCACGGAACCCCACTCGGCCTTGAGCTGCTTGGCGCGCTCCCGCACCGCCTGCTCCGCGAAGAACTGGACGTCGCTGTCCAGCGAGAGCCGCACGTCCGCACCGTTCTGCGCTGCCTTCTGCTCCTGCGGGGCCACGGGGATGCGCACCCCGTCACCGGAGATCTCGAAGCGGCGCTCGCCGTCCGTGCCGCGCAGCAGGGCGTCCTGGGTCTGTTCGATGCCGCCGAGGGCCTGGCTCTCCCCGCCCAGGAACCCCACCACGGAGCCGCCCAGGGAGCCGTCCGGGTAGCTGCGCTGGAAGGTGGGCTGGCCGTAGACGTAGGGCAGGTTCAGGTCGCGCAGCTTGTTGTACTGCTCGGGGGTGACGCCGCGCGCCACGTAGTTGAAGGTCTTGTCCCCGTCCAGGGCGTCCTTCACCTCGGTGTCCCGCATGCCCAGTGCATCGGCGATCTTGTAGACGGCCTGCGTGGGCGTGATGGTCTGGGTGGAGCCGTCCTTGCTGGGCACGCTCACGTCGCTCACGGCGGTCTGGTCCACGGTGATGTCGTAGCGCTGCAGGGTCCGGGCCAGGACGTCGCCCCGGGCGTCGGTGATCTGCCCGCGCACCGCCGGGATCGGCTCCACCAGCGTCCGTCGGCTCGCGGCGGCCTCCGCCCGGCCGCCCGGGTCCAGGCCCTGGACCCAGAAGAGCCGACCGACCACCATGAGCAGCAGCACCAGGAGAACGGCGATGCCCACCTGCATGCGCGTGTAGGGCCTGATCAGGCGGTTCCTGCGCGCGGGTGATGCTGACACGGTCTTCCTCGATTCCTGGGCTTCAGCGTGGTGCGGTGACCTCCGACGGGTGCTGGTGACGGTCCGGTGGTGGACCGCAGGGGTCAGTGACCGGGGGCGCGCTGCGAGGGCGCGGGGATCGAACCGCCGTTGAGGTCCCGGGACTCCTCCGCCTTCTGGGCCGCTTCACGCTGCGCGGTCTTCCTGTCCGCCTCCTCCTTGGCCCGCTTCTCGGCGCGCTCCTCGGCGGCCCGGCGGTTCGCCTCGGCGGCGTCGGAGCCCTTCATCTCGGCGGGGGGCACCAGGATGTTCTGCGGGTCCGACTTCTCGGCGGCGCTCGACGGCGCGGTCACGGCACCCGTGCGCAGGTCGATGCTGCCCACGTCCTTGGCGGGCACCATCCCGAGGTCGTTCGCGCGGGCCGCGAGGTTCTGGGGAGCGGAGTTGGCCTCGATGTCCTGGGTGAGGGCCTCGTTCTCCTGGGACAGGGCGCGCTCCTGACCCGTGAGGTCGGTGAGCTGGTACTGGCCCTGGGTGATCTGGATGTTGAGCAGCAGGATGCCCACGAGCGCGGCGGCCAGTGCCAGGGCGCACATCACCACCGTGGAGACACGGCTGCGTCGCGGCACGCGACGGGGCACCACGGACAGCGGGCGGCGGGCGTCCCGGGCCGGACGCCGGGAAGCCGCGGTCGGCGGGGCGGAGGTCGCCGCACTGCTCATCGCGTTCTCCCTGGGGTCGTGGTGTCGCGGAGCCGCTCGGCGGCCCGCAGCCGGGCGGAGGCGGCCCGGGGATTGCCCAGAGTCTCCTCCTCGGAGGCCCGTTCCGCGCCGCGGGTGAGGACCTTGAGGACGGGTTGGTGCTCGGGCAGCTCCACGGGGAAGCCCCTGGGCGCCGTGGAGCGGGCACCGCTGGCGAACTCCTGCTTCACAATTCTGTCCTCCAGCGAGTGGTAGCTCATGGCGACGACACGCCCACCCACCCTGACAGTTCCCACGGCCGCCGGGATCGCGCGTTCCAGGACGTCCAGCTCCTCGTTGACCTCGATCCGCAGGGCCTGGAACGTCTGCTTGGCGGGGTGCCCCTTCTTGTGCTGGGCCGCCGCGGGGACGGCGGAGCGCACCACGTCCACGAGCTCGCCCGTGCTCCGCAGCGGGGCCTTGGCCCGAGCCGCCACGATGGCGCGCGCGATGCGGGGCGCGAAACGGTCCTCACCCCAGCGGTAGATGATGTCCCTGAGCTGCGCCTCGGAGTACTCGTTGACCACGGTGTGGGCGGAGAGCTCCGCGTGGGAGTCCATGCGCATGTCCAGTGGGGCGTCGAACGAGTACGCGAAGCCCCGCTCGCGCTCGTCCAGCTGCAGTGAGGACACGCCCAGGTCGAAGAGGATCCCGTCCACCCGCTCCACCCCGGCCGCCGCGGCGGCGTCGGCGATGTGGTCGTAGGTGGTGTGGATGCTCGTGAACCGGGACCCGAACGGGGCCAGGCGTCTGCCCGCGAGGTCGAGCGCCTGCGGATCCCGGTCGATGCCGACCACCCGGACACGGGGGAACCGTTCCAACAGCGCCTGGGTGTGCCCGCCCATTCCGAGGGTGGCGTCCACCACCACGGGGTTCTCGGTGTCCAGCGCCGGGGCCAGGAGGTCCAGACACCGCTCCAGCATCACGGGAACGTGCCGCTCCTCGGCGGGCGCGTCTTCCATATGCCGGGCTCCTGGTCTGTTGCGGGTGGTACTCGTGCGGAGGTGGACGGGCCGGGGGCCCTCCCGTGGGACGGGGTGCCCCGCGGACTCACCCCGGGCGTCACGGACACCAGATCCCCATCCGCCGCTCGCCCCTCGAATCCGGCCTGACTCGGGGGAAGTCGAGTCAGGACGGTGACGTGGGCGGCTGGAGATCTCATGGCCGGGACTCCGCCGGGATCCGGTCCTAGAAGAGTCCGGGGATGACCTCGTCCTCCGTCTCGGAGAAGGCCGCTTCCTGCTCCGCCAGGTACTGCTTCCACGCGGCCGCATCCCAGATCTCGGCGCGGCTGCCCGCCCCGATCACCGCCAGTTCCCTGTCCAGTCCCGCGTAGGAACGCAGGGACGCGGGAATGGTGATGCGTCCTTGCTTGTCCGGGGTCTCGTCCGAGGCCCCGGAGAGAAAAACGCGGATGTAGTCCCTGGCCTGCTTGGACGACAGCGGCGCCGCTCGCATCTGCTCGTGGACCCTGGCGAACTCCTCGGCGCTGAACACGTACAGGCATCGTTCCTGTCCGCGCGTCACCACGAGTCCGTCCGCCAGTTCCGCCCGGAACTTGGCCGGAAGGATCAGCCTCGCCTTGTCATCGAGACGCGGTTCGTATGTTCCGAGAAACATCGTCACCGCCCTTGATTCGGGGTCAGCCCAACCCGCGCTCCTCTACCGCGCTCCACTTTACTCCACTCCACTCCCCGGTCAATGCACATGCACACCGCGCCGCGGTGTGCCGTGGGCCGCCAGGCCGGACGGCACAGCCGCGGCGGACGCACGCGTCGCGCAACGGCCGCGCCTGCCGAGGGCCCTGGAACACGAAGAACTCCCCGGCGGTGCGCCGGGGAGTTCGTGGTTGGGGAGCCGAGCGGGGTGGGAACGGGGTGGCGGTGTGGCCGGTCAGTGCCCGCCCTGGTTGCGCCTGTCCCACTTCTCCTCGAGGTTCTGGAGGAAAGTGGAGGACTTCCTGGCGCCCGAGGGCGTGCGGGGCCGTGCACCGGGCTCGGAGTCCACCGGGCCCGGTACGGTCCTGCTCCGGATGGTGGCCACGTACGTGCCGGCGGCCATGATCACGAATCCCAGGACCCCCACCACGATGAGGTGCGTGGCGACTCCCGCCAGCAGCACGCCGAGGCCGACCACGGCGAGCACCACTCCCAGCACGAGGTTGCGCATGGACCCTCGGGTCCGCACCGTCTCGGTGTGCATGCTGGATGCGAAGCGGGGATCCTCTTCGTGCAGCTGCTTCTCGAGCTGCGCGAGAAGCTGCTGTTCGTGCTCGGAAAGCGGCACGATTCCTCCTGTGGTGTTGAGAAGAGCGAGGCTGTGGCCCGGGGCCGTCCCTCACGTACCGTCCAGAATATCCCGTGCGGGGCGGTTTGGCACCGTAGGGTCCAGCAGTTTCGCCGGGCGCACGATCCCGGGACCGAAGCGGTGGTGCACGCGGTCCATGGCTTCCTCCGCGGCACCCCACTCGGCCTCGCGGCCGTCGAGGCTCAGCTGCAGGGCGTGCTCCGCCCCGAGCAGCTTCTCGGCCCGCACGCCGACGAGCCGAACGGGCTGCGGGCGCGGCCCCAGCGCGTCCAGCAGTCCCGCGGCCTCGGAGTAGAGGTCGTGCGCCGAGGTCACGGGGTGTCCGAGGGTCCTGGACCGGGTGATCGTGGTGAAGTCCGCGTACCGCAGCTTGAGACCCACGCGGCCCGCCCGCAGCCCGTGGCGCCTGAGCCGGGCCGCGCTGTCGTGGCACAGGCCCAGCAGCACGCGTTTGAGGTGCGCGGTGTCCGCAACGTCCGTCTGGAACGTCCGCTCGGCGCCCAGGCTCTTCTCCTCGCGCACGGGCGTCACCGGCCGCGGGTCGTGACCGAGGGCCAGCTGCTTCAGGTGGGTGCCCGAGGCGGTCCCCACGAGCGCGTGCAGCCGGGGCAGCGGTGTCTGCGCGATGTCCCCCACGGTGGTCAGTCCCGCCGAGCGCAGCAGCTCGGAGGTCCGCCTGCCCACGCCCCACAGCCGGTCCACCGGCAGCCGGGCGAGGAAGGCGCGGGTGTGCTCGGGAGCGACGACGAGCAGCCCGTCCGGCTTGCAGTGGGCGGAGGCGATCTTGGCCACCGTCTTGTTCTCCGCGATGCCCACCGACGCAGTGAGACCGGTGCGCTCCTGGATGGTCCGGCGCAGGCCGCGCGCGATCTCCACCGGGGGGCCGCAGCGTCGGATGGCCCCCGAGACGTCCAGGAACGCCTCGTCCACGCTCAGCTGCTCCACGCGGTCCGTCACCGAGCGGAAGATGTCCATGACGATCCGCGAGTAGTGGGAGTAGGCCTCGCGGTGCGGTTCGAGCAGCACGGCGGAGGGGCACCGCGCCCGGGCCTGGGAGACCGGCATGGCCGAGTGCACGCCGAACCGCCGGGCCTCGTAGGAGGCGGACAGCACCACGGAGCGCGGCCCGGACCCCGCCACGATCACGGGCCGACCCCGGTGCTGGGGGGCGTTCAGCAGCTCCACCCCCACGTAGAACATGTCCATGTCCACGTGCAGGATGGCGCAACCGCGGTATTCCGCCAGCTGTCGAGGGCTCGGACCGCCCATGTGCTCGCCCCTCCCCTGTCGTCCTGCACCCCAGCGTAGGCGGGGACACCGACACGCGGAGCCGGGCCCGCGGCGCCCTGCGGGCTAGGCTGGTCGCGTCCCGCCCGATGCGCCCCGCCGCACGGGGAACCGGCCGGACGTCCGCCGCTCCGGGACCCGGCGGACCTCCCAGCACGACAGCAGAGGTGCCCAGGAATGACCCCTTCCCACAACTCGCCGGCCGCCGCGAGCGCCGCGACCCAGGACCGAGACTTCGCCGAGCGCCTGGACGCCCGGATCGCCCAGTTCTTCGGGGTGGAACGGGAGCGGGTGGGCGCCATCTCGCCGCACGCCACGCGCCTGGTCACCGCGATCGAGGACCTCACGGAGGGCGGCAAGCGCCTGCGTGCCAGGCTGTGCCACTGGGGCTGGCGGGCCGCCGGGGGCGGCGCGGACTCCGGCGTGGTCGTGGCCGCCGCGGCGTCGCTGGAGCTGTTCCAGACCGCGGCGCTGATCCACGACGACATCCTGGACCGTTCGGACACCCGCCGCGGGCGGCCC
The DNA here is from genome assembly GCF_003226895.2 of Kocuria tytonis. Classification (GTDB taxonomy): domain Bacteria; phylum Actinomycetota; class Actinomycetes; order Actinomycetales; family Micrococcaceae; genus Kocuria; species Kocuria tytonis. The sequence continues at coordinate 60,826 of NZ_PNJG02000001.1, read as the reverse complement.
AGCGTGCACCGCGTCTTCGAGGCCGTGCACCGCGGGTCCGGGTGGGCCGCGGACCCCGAGCACTTCGGTGTCAGTGCCGCCGTCCTCACCGGGGACATGAGCCTCTCCTTCGCGGAGCAGCTCTTCGCCGACGCCGCCGGTGCGGTCCCGGCGGAGGCCGCGCGCACCGCGCGGGACATCTTCTCCACGATGCGCACCGAGGTCATGGCCGGGCAGTACCTGGACGTCCACGCGGAGGTGGCGCCCCCTCCGGAGGATCCCCGGGAGCAGCTGGAACGCGCCATGACGGTGCTGCGGTTCAAGTCCGCCAAGTACTCGGTGGAGCATCCCGTGGCGATCGGGGCCGCGCTCGCCGGTGCCGACGGCGCGTTCCTCGAACGCTGCTCCGCGTTCGCGCTCCCCCTGGGCGAGGCGTTCCAGCTGCGCGACGACGTCCTGGGCGTCTTCGGGGACCCCGCCACCACGGGCAAACCCGCCGGGGACGACATCCGGGAGGGCAAGCGCACCGCCCTGATCGCGCTCTGTGCCGCCACCAGCTCACCGCGGCAGATGCAGTGGCTCGAGTCCGTGCTCGGCCGCGCAGACCTCTCGCCGGAGGAGGTGGACAGGGCCAGGGACCTCATCCGCGACAGCGGCGCCCTCGACCGCTCGGAGGAGCTCATCGACTCCCTCGTGCACACCAGCGACGAGCAGCTCGCGGCACTGCCCGCGTCCGACGTGGCGCGGGCCGGTCTGCGTGCCCTCGCGGACGCCGCGGTCCGCCGGGCGAGGTAGCCGCCCGGGCGAGTGTTTCGGGTGGCCCCGGGTCAGGGCCCCGCGGTCACCAGCCGAGGGCCTGGGCGCGGCGTCGCACCTCGGTCTTCTGACCGCGGCGCAGCGCGTCGATGGGGTGCCCCGGCAGGGACTCGTCCTCGGTGAACAGCCACCGGATGGCCTGGGCGTCCGTGAACGCCGCGTCGCGCAGCACGGCCACCGTGCCCTTGAGGGACTCCACGGGGTGCTCGCCGTCCATGAACGCGGCGGGAACCACGCGCACCCGGTCCTCGGGACGGCGCACCTCGAGCAGCGAGCCGTCGTCCATGAGGCGGTGCACCCGGGTGACCTGGATGCCCATGGCCTCCGCGATGTCCGGGAGGTGGGTCCACTCACCCACGAGTGAGTCGAGCTCTGCGAATTCCTGGGGCGTCAGATCGGTTGTGTAGTTCACGGGCACTACTGTGCCACGGCTGCCCGGACAACTCACGGAACCGGTCCGCCCACCGGGGGTCGGGTAATCTGGGGACACCGTGCGGCGCCCGAGGGTGCCCCGCGGTCCTCCCCGTTTCCCCCATCTCGAGACAGGTGTCACGAACATGCCGGTTGACCCGCACCAGGGCCGCCCGTCCCCCCGCAGCGCGTGGTCCCGCCGGGCCGCCCAGGGCTCCGCGGCCGCGCTCGCCGCGCTCACGGCGCTGGGCTCCGCGGACGCCGCGCAGGCCACTCCGGTGACGCCCCAGACCGTCCACGTGACCCAGCAGCAGCACGCGGGGCACGTCACGGTGGCCCCGGGGGACTCGGTGTGGTCCCTGGCCACCGCGCACGGTGTGAGCGTGCAGGCACTGATGACGGCCAACGACATCCCCGCCCACGGCATGATCCGTCCCGGGCAGCGCCTGGCCCTGCCCGGTTCCGCGGCGGCCCCCGCGCACGACGCCGCGGCCGCCACCTCCGAGCCGGCCCACCCCGTGACCCAGCGGTCCGGGTCCTCCGGCGGGACCGCTCGGCACGGCTCGGCCGCTGACGGCGCCGCGGCCCGCCCCGTGCGGACCCGGGACGCCGCCCCGGTGGCCGGGCACCACAGCGTGGCCCCCGGGGACACCCTGTGGGAGCTGTCCCGGCGCCACGGCGTGAGCGTCGCGGAGCTGATGTCCGCCAACCACCTCTCCCCCGGTGCCCTGCTGCGCCCGGGCCGCGTCCTCGTGCTGCCGGCGGGCGCCGAGCGGCAGGGGGACGCCGCGTCGTCGACTCCCGCGGGTCCACCGCACCGGTCCGCACCTGCCGGGGCGGCACCGGCGGACGCGTCCGGGACGCCGGGGCCCGACGGGACACCGCCCGGGGCCCGCCCCGCCGTGGGCCGGGCCTTCGCCGGGCGCGAGTACCCGCGGGAGGTCGTGGCCTCGGCGAACGCGCACCACGCGCAGCTGCGGCGACAGGACGTGCCCTCCCCCGCCGAGATCCGGGAACTGGTGGCCGCCACCGCGCGCAGCATGGGTGTGGATCCGGCTCTCGCGCTGGCGCACGCGTCCCAGGAATCCGGGTTCCACCACGACGCGGTCTCCCCCGCGGACGCCGTGGGCACAATGCAGGTGATCCCGTCCGCCGGACGGTGGGCCTCGGCCATGGTGGGCCGGGACCTGGACCTGCTGGACCCGCAGGACAACATCACCGCGGGGGTGGCCATCATCCGGGAGCTGCAGGACAGGGCACCCTCCAAGGCCGTGGGGATCGGCGCCTACTACCAGGGTCTGCACGGCGTGAAGACCTACGGTATGTATTCCGACACCAAGGCGTACGTCAGGGCCGTGAGCGCACAGGAACGAGAATTTGCCCAGTAGCAGCATGAACGACCACCGCGTGGGAACACTCCTCGAGCACCGGTACCTGGTGCGGCGCAGGATCGCGCGCGGGGGCACGGCCGCGGTCTACGAGGGGCTCGACGAGCGCCTGGAACGCCCCGTGGCGCTGAAGATCATGCACCCGCACTTCGCGGACGATCCTTCCTTCGTGGCCCGGGCGCAGCGCGAGGCGAAGTCCGCGGCGCGGCTGCACCACCCCAACGTGGTGTCCGTGCTGGACCAGGGCCGCACCGCGGACGGCGTGCTGTACCTCGTGCTGGAGTACGTGGACGGCCCCACCCTGCGCGACGTGATCGCCCGTGAGGCCCCCATGGACCCCCACCGGGCCCTGGACCTGCTGATCCCCGTGCTGCGGGGACTGGCGCAGGCCCACCGGATCGGCCTGGTGCACCGGGACGTGAAGCCGGAGAACGTGCTGCTCACCTCGGACGAGCAGGTCAAGGTCGCGGACTTCGGCCTCACGCGGGCCGTGGACGACCACACGGCGAGCACCACCGTCCTGGGGACCGTGGGCTACGCCGCGCCCGAGCTCGTGGGCGACGGTCCCGTGGACCAGCGCAGCGACGTGTACGCGGTGGGCATCATGGCCTACGAGATGCTCACCGGCTCCCGCCCCTACACGGGCACCGCGCTGCAGGTGGCCACCGCCCACGTGAGCAGGGACGTCCCCGCGCCGAGCGGGATCGCCGCGGGCATCCCGGCCGCCCTGGACGAGTTCGTGCTGCGGGCCACCTCCCGGGACGCCTCCCACCGCCCCGCCGACGCCGCCGCCCTCCTGGATCTGGCCCTCGCGATCCGGCGTTCGCTGCCGGAGCAGCTCGATCCGCCGTCGCTGCGGGGAGCCGCCACAGGGAACCGCACGGCGGCTCCCACGGAGGTCCTGACCGGTGCGGGACGCATTGGGGACGGAGGGGTCGACCCCCGCGAGGAGACACCCACCAGAGCGATGGGCCCGCGGGGAACCTCCCCGCACGAGTGGGACGAGGCGCCCACCGAGGCCCTCGGGTGCCCGGACCGGCGGAGAGACACCCCGGACGAGCCGGCCACGGAGGCCCTGGGCACCGCGCATCCTCGGACCGCCACCACGGTCAGCGCCGCCGCGGACGTGCGCGCGGCACCGTCCCGGACGGGCCGTGGGACGCCGGCCGGCACCCCCATCCTCCCCGCGTGGGACGCCGACGCCACCGGGACCATTGCCACCGCGCAGGTGGGTTCCACCGCGCGCCGTGCGCCCGGGACTCCGCGGGTGCGGCTGAACCCGCAGCCGCGGCCGCTGCACGTGGCGATCGCGGTGGTGGTCTTCGCGCTCCTGCTGACGGTCGCGGGCTTCCTCGGGTGGTGGCTCGGTTCCGCGCCCGGGGCCGCATCCGCCACGGTGCCCGCCGTGGCGGGTCAGGACACGGCCACCGCGGAACGCGCCCTGCACGCGGCGGGTATCGGCAACGTGGGGGTGCGCACCACCACGAGCCGGGACGCCCCCGAGGGCACGGTGCTCGCCACGGATCCCGCGGAATCCGCCACCGTGCGGGGCATCGAACAGGTCAACCTGGTGGTGTCCTCGGGCCCCGCCCGCGTGGACGTCCCCGCACTCACGGGGCGCTCCGCGGACGACGCCCGGAGCGCCGTCGTCGACTCCGGGCTGGACGTGGGGGCCGTGACCGGCGAGTACTCCACCCGCCCGGAGGGCACCGTGCTCTCCCAGTCCCCGGCGGCGGGCACCGCCGTGGACGAGGGGACACGGGTGGACCTGACCGTGGCGGCGGCCACGCCCCAGGGACCGCCCCCGAACGTCGTGGGCCAGGACGCGGATGCCGCACGGACGGACCTCGAGCAGCAGGGCTACACGGTGCGCGTGGAGACCCCCGTGGGGGCGCACCTGAACCGCGTGGTGCGCCAGCGCGAGGAGGGCACCACCGTGGTCCTCACGGTGATCTGACTCAGTGCTGAGCGGAGAGGTACTCCGCCACCAGGAACGCGATCTCGAGCGACTGCATGTGGTTCAGACGGGGATCGCACAGGGTCTCGTAGCGCTCCGCGAACGAGGACTCGGCCACGGGGTCGGAGCCCCCGAGGCACTCGGCGACGTCGTCGCCGGTCATCTCCACGTGGATGCCGCCGGGGAACGTGCCCAGCTCACGGTGCACCTCGAAGAACCCGCGGACCTCGTCCACCACGTCCTCGAACCTGCGGGTCTTGTACCCGGAGGGCAGCGACACCGTGTTGCCGTGCATGGGATCGGTGACCCACACGGGCTTGGCGCCGGACTCCTCCACGGCCCTGATGACCGGCGGCAGCTTCTCCCGGATGTTCGCGGCGCCCATGCGGGTGATGAACGTCAGGCGCCCGGGTTCGCGCTCGGGGTCCAGGGCGTCGATGAGGCGCAGGGCGTCCTCGCCGGTGGTGCCGGGACCGAGCTTCACGCCGATGGGGTTGCGCAGCCTGGAGAGCAGGTCCACGTGGGCGCCGTCGAGGTCGCGGGTGCGCTCCCCGATCCACAGGAAGTGCGCGGACGTGCCGTACGGCAGGTTGGTGCGCGAGTCGATGCGGGTCAGGGCGCGCTCGTAGTCGAGCAGCAGCGCCTCGTGACCCGCGAAGAACTCGGTGGTGCGCAGGGCGTCGAAGTCCGAGCCGCACGCGGCCATGAACTTCACGGCGTGGTCGATCTCGCGCGCCATGGACTCGTAGCGGGCGTAGGCCGGGTTGGCGGCGAATCCCATGTTCCAGGCGTGCACGCGGCGCAGATCAGCGAAACCACCCTGGGTGAACGCACGGATCAGGTTCAGCGTGGAGGCGGAGGTGTGGTAGCCGCGGAGCATGCGCTTCGGGTCGTGGCCGCGGGACTCCGCCGTGAAGTCGAAGCCGTTGACCATCTCGCCGCGGAAGGACGGCAGCGTGACGCCGTCCCGGGTCTCCTCGTTGGAGGAGCGCGGCTTGGAGAACTGTCCCGCCATGCGGCCCATCTTCACCACGGGCAGGGACGCGCCGTACGTGAGCACCACGGCCATCTGCAGCAGGGTGCGCACGCGGCCGGAGATCTTGTCCGCGGTGGCGCCGGCGAAGGTCTCGGCGCAGTCACCGCCCTGCAGGAAGAAGGCCTCGCCGTTGGCCACCTTGGCGAGGCGCTCCCGCAGCGTGTCCACCTCCCCGGCGAAGACCAGCGGGGGCACCGCGTTGAGCTCCTGGATCACGCCCGCGAAGTCCGGGTGCTCCGCCCACTGCGGGTGCTGCCCTATGCTGCGGTCCCGCCACTCGTCCAGCCCGGGGTGGGCGGTAGTACTGGGGGACGGGGACATCACGGATCGGAACTGTTCGGGCAGGGTCTCGGAGCTCATTGAACCAGTCTAGGCCGTACCCCCGGGGCCGCGCTCGTCCGTTCCACCGCGGGGGCGTCCCTGCAGCTTCGCGCCCAGCTCGCCGGCCTGCTGGGACACGGCGTCGGTCATGGCGCGGCCCCTGTCCCGCGTGGCCTGGGCGACGTCGCGGGCCTGGGCCCTGAAGGACGCGGACTTCTCCTCCGCGAGCCGCCGCTTGTGGTCCGCGGCGTAGACGTCCGCGGTCTCCTGGCCGGAGAGCTCCGCGATGGCCGCCATGATCTCGTCCGTGACGCGACGCATGGTCGGGTGGTCCCCGTGCCGGGACGTCAGGTGCGAGAAGTCCATGGGCTCCCCGAAGACGGTGGTGATCCGCGCGCGGCGCGGGTCCGGGAACCGGGAGCCGAGGGGCTGCATCTTGTCCGTGCCGATCATCGCCACGGGGATCACCGGGGCACCGGTCTCCAGTGCCAGGCGGGCCACACCGATCTTGCCCCGGTAGAGCCGTCCGTCCGGTGAGCGCGTTCCCTCGGGGTAGATCCCCACGAGCTTGCCCTCCGCGAGCGCCTGCCCGCCGGCGCTGAGCGCGGCGGCACTGGCCCGGCCGCCGCGGCGGTCCATGGGGATCTGGTTGATGGCCCGGAAGAACGTCGCGACGATCCGCCCGCGGATCCCAGGGGTGTGGAAGTACTCGGACTTGGCCAGGAAGTAGACCTGCCGGGGCACGGCCACCGGCATGAAGATGGAGTCCGGCACGGAGAGGTGGTTGCTCGCCAGGATGGCCGGGCCGTGGGCGGGCACGTGCTCGAGGCCGATCACCGTGGGGCGGCACACCAGGTTGACCACCGGGGCCACCACGTAGTTCCGGAGGAACATGTACACCATGGGCGGGAACCCTTTCGTCGCTGCGGAGTGCTCCGACCACGGTGACGTGCTCCGTGCCGGCGGGGGCACGCCCCGGCCGGGCGGTTCCCCGGGCGATTCTCTCACGGGCTGCGCGGTGATCGGCACAGGTGACTGGCACAATGGCGCCATGGCAACGGATCAGCAACAGCACGGGCCCCTGCACCTTCCGGGAGGGTCCTCGGTGGGCGTCCTGGTGCTCCACGGCTTCACGTCCACCACCGCCTCCGTCCAGGACTGGGCGCGCGCCGTCCACACCGCCGCGGACGACTCCGGGGCGCACCCCGGGGTGTCCGTCCCGCTGCTGCCCGGTCACGGGACGCAGTGGCAGGATCTCGCCGCCCAGCCGTGGCAGGCATGGCGGGACGCCGTGGACGAGGAGTTCTGGCGGCTACGCGCCCACCACGAGCACGTGGTGGTGTGCGGGCTGTCCATGGGCGGAGCGCTCGCGCTGCACACGGCCGCCCGCCGGGACGTGGCCGGGGTGCTGCTCGTGAACCCCGCGCTGGCCCTGGTCAACAGGATGGCACGGTTCAGCCACGTGCTCTCCCGGGCGGTGCCGACCCTGCAGGGCATCGGCAGCGACGTTAAGCGGCCCGACGCCCTGGAGTCCGCGTACGACCGCACGCCCCTGGCCGCCGTGGCGCAGCTCAACCTGCTCATGCACCGCACCGTGCGGATGCTCCCCGCGGTCACCGCCCCCACCGTGGTGTTCCGCTCGGACGAGGACCACGTGGTCTCGGGGTCCTCGGCGGACCTGGTGGCGCGGCGCAGCTCGGGTCCCGTCCGGATCGTGGCCCTGCCCGACAGCTACCACGTGGCCACCTTGGACCACGACGCCCCCGTGATCGAGGGCGAGTCCCGCGACGCCGTGGCCCGGCTGTCCCGCGGGGAGGCCTTCCTGCCCGCTGGGCCCGGCACCCCGGACGGCGCCCGATGACCCCGCGGGAGCCCTCGGACGACCCGTTCGAGAGCATCATCCGGGGCAACACGTGGGACGACGTCCCCCGGGACGACGAGGACATGGAGCCGTGGGCCGAGGACCTCGCATGGGCGCCCTCGGAGCAGCCCCCGGAGGACGTGCCGGTGGAGCTGCAGGACACCGCGGCGGACGAGACCTACGACCCCGATCCCGGACCGGTCACCGGCGGGATCTCCCCGGCCATGCTCCGGGCGCTGAGCGTGGTGGTGGCGGTGGTCGTGGTCGTGGTGGGGCTGTCGCTGCTGCCCGGCCCGCTGCCCACGCTCGTGTGGGTCGCCGGTCTCGTGGGTCTCGTGGGAGGGCTGTTCCTCGTCTTCCGTGCGTTGCCGGAGGACTCCCCCGAGGGGGACGACGGCGCCGTCGTCTGAACCGCCGTACGCGGTGGTGCCCGTCCATGCCGCGCCACCCGGTTCGCACGCGCCGCGGGTCCGTGCGGACGCCACCGCACCACCCCCGGCCGCGGACACGTCGCGCCCGGTCGAGTGTGAAGGTGAACACATCGTAAACTGGGACCCGACCCCGCCAGGAAGGTAGTTCCCCATGAGACGCGTCAGCGCCCCGGCCATCGTCGACCCCCTGCCGTACCCCGGCATCGCCCACATCCTCGCGGAGCGGGCGAACACGCGACCGGACCTCGTGCTCTACACGGTCCTGGCCGAGGGCCGGGAGCGTGACGTGACCGCCCGGCAGTTCCGGGACGAGGTGGTCGCGCTGGCCCGCGGCATGGCGGAGCAGGGCATCACGCCCGGTGACCGCGTGGGTCTGCTGAGCCGCACGCGCTACGAGTGGACGCTCGTGGACTTCGCGCTGTGGTGGCTGGGCGCGGTCCCCGTTCCCGTGTACGACACCTCCTCCCCCGACCAGATCGCATGGATCCTCTCCGACTCCCGGGCCACGGCCGTCTTCGTGGAGACCGACGAGCTCGCCGAGCGGGTGCGCCGGGCCGCGGAGATCACACCGTTCCCCGCCGCAGACCGGATCCGCGTGTTCGACACGGAGACGGCCGAGGCCTCGCTGACGGCGCTGATCTCCGCGGGCTCGCGGCGCACCGACCTCACCGAGCCCTATGACGGCGTGCGCCTCGACGACGCCGCCACGCTCATCTACACCTCGGGCACCACGGGCCCACCCAAGGGCTGCGAGCTCACCCACCGCAACTTCGTCTCGTGCTCCCAGAACACGATCCCCGTGGCCGGGGAGATCATGCACGAGGGCGCCCGCACGCTGCTGTTCCTGCCGCTCGCCCACGTATTCGCCCGGTTCGTGGAGGTCACGTCCCTGGACGCGGGCATCACGCTCGCCCACACCCCGGACGTCTCCCAACTCATGGCGGACCTGGCCCGGTTCAAGCCCACGTTCATCCTGGCCGTGCCCCGCGTGTTCGAGAAGATCCTGGTGGGCGCGCGCTTCAAGGCCCAGGCGGGCTCACGGGTCAAGGAACTCGTCTTCGATCGCGCGGTGACCACCGCCGTCGCGTGGTCCAAGGCCTCCCAGCAGGGGAAGGTCTCACCGGCTCTGGAGCTGCGGCACCGGCTCTACGACAGGCTCGTGTACGCCACGCTGCGCGAGGCCATGGGCGGGGCCGTGCGGTACGCCGTATCCGGGGGTGCCGCGCTGGGCGAGCACCTGGGGCACTTCTTCAACGGCATCGGCGTGTACGTGGTGGAGGGCTACGGGCTCACCGAGACCACCGCACCGATTGCCGGGAACTTCCCGGCCATCAACCGCATCGGCACGGTGGGGCACCCCATTCCCGGCAACGAGGTGGCGATCGCCGCGGACGGCGAAATTCTGGTGCGCGGCGCCAACGTGTTCGAGCGCTACAACGGCCTGCCGGAGAAGACGGCCGCGGCCTTCCTGGACGGCTGGTTCGCCACCGGGGACCTCGGGCACCTGGACGAGGAGGGCCTGCTCACGGTTACGGGGCGCAAGAAGGAGATCATCGTGACCGCGGGCGGCAAGAACGTGATCCCCACGCAGCTCGAGGACCCCATCCGCGCCTCCGCCACCGTGGGGCAGGTCATGGTCGTGGGTGACAACCGGCCGTTCGTGGCCGCGCTGATCACCCTGGACCCCGAGACCCTGCCGAACGTCCTGCCCTCGCTGGGTCTGGACCCCGGTCTCACGGTGGCCCAGGCCGCCCGCGAGGACGCCGTGGTCAAGCACGTGCAGCGCATCGTGGACCACGCCAACACCAAGGTCTCCCGCGCGGAGGCCGTCAAGGCGTTCCGGATCCTGGACCGGGACCTCACGGTCGCGGACGGGTACCTGACCCCCTCTCTCAAGCTCAAGCGGGCCAAGGTCTCCGAGGACTTCGCGGACGTCATCGAGGAGATCTACACCAAGTAGCGCCCCGCCGGCCCCACGGCGACGCCGCCCGCTCCCTGCCGCACCGAGGGTGCGGGCGGCGTCGCCCTGCCGGGGGTGCCGCTCGGGCCGCTTTCCGGACGGGACCGCGCGCGCGAGACCCGCGCGGAACGCACCGGGCCCCGGCACGGCGGGCGCAGGCGGAACACAACGGGCCCCGGCCCGGTAATCGCGGGCGGGAACGGCCTCAGGCGTCGTCGGGACGCTGGCCGGGGACGTCCAGGCCGAGCAGCGCGTTCTCCACGACCTCCGCGAGCGCGGGGTGGATCCAGTACTGGCCGCGGGCCATCTCGTGCACGCGCAGTCCGAAGGACATGCCCTGGACGAGGGGCTGCACGAGGTTGGAGGCGTCCCGGCCGATGAGGTGGGCGCCCAGCAGCTCGCCGGTGCGGGAGTCGGCGATCAGCTTGCAGATCCCCACGCGGTCCTCCATGGCCCAGCCGTAGGCCACGTCCCCGAAGTCCTGTTCCTTGACGGTGATCTCCGCACCGTTCTCGGCGGCCCACTCCCGGGCGGCCCGTTCGGTCATGCCCACGGATGCGATCTGGGGTTCGGTGAACACCGCGGACGGCACGTACCGGTGGTCGCAGCCGCGCAGGTCCTCGGGGTGGACCACGTTGTGGGACACCACCCGCGCCTCGGCATTGGCCACGTGCTTGAGCTGGTGGGGTGAGCACACGTCGCCGAGTGCCCACAGCCCGGCCACGGGTTCGCCGCCCGAGAGCACCCGCTGGTGCTCGTCCACCGCGAGCAGCCCGGCGTCCGTGACGTCCAGGTCCGCGGCCCCCGGATCCAGGGTGTCGGCGTTGGGAACGCGGCCGGTGGCCAGCAGCACCACGTCCGCGGTGCGCTCCCAGAGCTCGCCGGAACCGTCCGATGCCTCCGCGCGGACCGTGAGGCGGCCGTCCTGCGCCCGTTCGATGCCCGTGATGCTCCACCCGAGCTGGAGGTCCCAGTGCTCGGCGGCCTCGCGGGCGAAGCGCTCGGCAATGGTGTCGTCGTGGGCGCGCAGCAGGCGGTGGGAACGGTTGAGCTGCGTCACCGAGGACCCCAGGCCCTGGAACACGTGGCAGAACTCCGCGGCGATGTACCCGCCGCCCACCACCACGATGTCCCGGGGCTGCTGCGGCAGGCGCATCACGGTGTCGGAGGTGTGGACGCCCTCCAGGTCGGTGCCGGGGACGTCCGGCATGTGCACACGTGAGCCGTTGGCCAGCACGATCTGCGGGGCGGTGATCCGCTCGCCGGACTGCGTCTCCAGCACGTACGGTGCCACGAAGTGCACGTACTCCTGGATCACCGTGACGTTCTCGAGGGACTGCCGGTACTGCAGCCCGTTGGTGGCGATCGCGTCGATCCGGGCGAAGATCCGGTCCCGCATCCCGGGCCAGTCCACGTTCTCGATCGCGGCGTCCACCCCCAGCCGGGCGGCGTCGCGCGCCTGGTCCGCCACGGTGGCCGGGTACACGTACATCTTGGTGGGGATGCACCCCACGTTCAGGCACGTGCCCCCGAAGCGGTTGGGTTCCACGATGGCCACGTCCATGTCCCGGTACTCGTCCGTGAGGATCGAGTTCCCGGAGCCGGAGCCGACGATGATCAGATCGTATGAGCGCATGGGCCCCATGGTAGGACGACGCCCCGCACATCGGGTGCGGGGCGTCGTCCTTCAGCTGCCGGCGTCACCGGAGAACGCGGTGGCGGTGACGGCGGTCACTGCGGGTCGATCACCAGGACCAGGTCCCCGCCGCTCACGTGGGCGGTGTCGGACAGGGCCACGCGGGACACCGTGCCGCCCACGGGCGCGGTGATGGAGGCCTCCATCTTCATGGCCTCGATCGTGGCCACCGAGTCTCCGGCGGACACCGTGTCCCCCTCGGAGACCGTGACGGTGACGGCCCCGGCGAAGGGCGCCGCCACGTGACCCGGCTTCGAGGTGTCCGCCTTCTCCGTCTCCACGACCTCCGACTTCACGGACTCGTCGCGGATCTCGAGCAGACGCAGCTGGCCGTTGAGCGTGACCATCACGGTGCGCATGCCCTTCTCGTCCGGCTCGGAGATCGCCTGCAGGGTCACCAGCAGACGCACGCCCTTGCCGAGCGAGATGACGTGCTCGTGGTCCTGATCGAGTCCGTACAGGAAGTCCCGGGTGTGCAGCACGGAGACGTCCCCGTACTTGGTGCGTGAGCTCTCGAACTCCTTCGTGGGGCCCGGGAACAGGAGCCGGTTGAGCGTGGCGCGGCGCACGGCGCCGGCCTGTGCGAGACCGGCGCGGTCCTCCTCGGAGAGCTCCTTGTCCGCGAGGTTCACCGAGCGGCCCTCCAGGGCCCGCGAGCGGAACGGCTCGGGCCACCCTGCGGGCGGGGTGCCCAGTTCACCGGCCAGGAAGTTGATCACGGAGTCCGGGATGTCGAACTTGCGGGGGTCCGCCTCGAACTCGGCGGGATCCACGTCCATGCCCACGAGCTGCAGGGCGAGGTCACCCACCACCTTGGAGGACGGCGTGACCTTCACCAGGTGGCCGAGCATCCGGTCCGCCGCGTGGTACATGTCCTCGATGGCCTCGAACTTCTCCCCCAGACCCAGTGCGATGGCCTGCTGGCGGAGGTTGGAGAGCTGCCCGCCCGGGATCTCGTGGCGGTACACCCGGCCGGTGGGGCTGGTGAGACCGGACTCGAAGGGCTTGTAGATGGAGCGCACCACTTCCCAGTACGGCTCCATGTCGCTCACGACGTCCAGGCTCAGGTTCGTGTCCCGCTCGGTGTTCTCGAGCGCGGCCACGAGTGCCGAGGCGGAGACCTGCGAGGTGGTCCCGGCCATCGACGCCGACGCCGCGTCCACCGCGTCCACGCCCGCCTCGCACGCGGCCAGCAGGGTGGCCAGCTGGCCGCCCGCGGTGTCGTGGGTGTGCAGGTGCAGCGGGAGGTCGAAGCGCTCGCGCAGGGCGCCCACCAGCCGGCGGGCCGCCTCGGGGCGCAGCAACCCGGCCATGTCCTTGATGGCCAGGACGTGGGCCCCGGCGTCCACGCACTGCTGCGCGAGGTCCAGGTAGTAGTCCAGCGTGTAGACGGTCTCGTCCGGGTCCAGCAGGTTGCCGGTGTAGCACAGGGCCACCTCGGCCACCGCCGTGCCGGTGGCGCGCACCGCCTTGATCGCGGGGCGCATCTGGTCCACGTCGTTCAGGGCGTCGAAGATGCGGAAGATGTCCACACCGGTCTCGGCGGCCTCCGCCACGAAGGCGTTGGTCACCTCCACCGGGTACGGCGTGTAGCCCACGGTGTTCCGCCCGCGCAGCAGCATCTGGATGGGGATGTTGGGCATGGCCTCGCGCAGCAGGCGCAGCCGCTCCCAGGGGTCCTCCCCCAGGAAGCGCAGTGCGACGTCGTACGTGGCCCCACCCCACGCCTCGATGGACAGCAGACCCGGCAGCAGGTGCGCGTACGCGGGAGCCGCGGCCAGCAGGTCGCGGGTGCGCACGCGGGTGGCCAGCAGGGACTGGTGGGCGTCGCGGAAGGTCGTGGAGGTCACGGCCAGCGGCTCGTACTCGCGCAGGGCGCGGGCGAAGCCCTCGGGGCCCTTCTCCTGCAGCACCTGCCGCCACCCCGGGGGGACCTCGTGGGTGGAGGGGCCGTCGAACGGACTGCGGTAGGGCTCGTCGCGCTTGTCGCCCGGGTAGTGCGGCAGCTTGTTGCGCGGGTCGATGCCGTCCACGCGCTCACCGTTGGGCTTGTTGACCGTGATGTCCGCGAGGTAGTTCAGCGCGCGCGTGCCGCGGTCCGCGGAGCCCTTGCCCCTGAGCAGGTCCGGGTGGTTCTCGATGAAGTCCGTGGCCACGTCCCCGGCCAGGAAGTCCGCGTTGTGCAGCACCGCCTGCAGGAACTGGATGTTCGTGGCGATGCCGCGGATGCGGAACTCCGCGAGCGCACGGCGGGCCCGCAGCACGGCGGTCTCGTAGTCGCGGCCGCGGCACGTGAGCTTCACGAGCATGGAGTCGAAGTGCGGGGAGATCTCGGCACCCGCGTAGAGCGTGCCGCCGTCCAGGCGGACGCCCGCGCCGCCGGCGGAGCGGTACGCGGAGACCTTCCCGACGTCCGGGCGGAAGTCGTTGGCGGGGTCCTCGGTGGTGATGCGGCACTGCAGCGCCGCACCGCGCACCCGCAGCTGGTCCTGCTCGATGCCGAGGTCGTGCAGGGTCTCCCCGGCGGCGATGCGCAGCTGCGACTGCACCAGGTCCACGTCCGTGATCTCCTCGGTCACGGTGTGCTCCACCTGGATGCGGGGGTTCATCTCGATGAACACGTGCTGGCCGGCGCGCTCACCGGCGGTGTCCACGAGGAACTCCACGGTGCCCGCGTTGACGTAGCCGAGCTCCTTGGCGAACTTCACGGCGTCGCGGTGCAGGGCCTGGCGGATCTCGTCGTCCAGCTGCGGCGCCGGGGCGATCTCGATGACCTTCTGGTGGCGGCGCTGCAGGGAGCAGTCGCGCTCGAACAGGTGCACGATGTTGCCCTCGTTGTCCGCGAGGATCTGCACCTCGATGTGGCGGGGGCGCAGCACGGCCTGCTCGATGAACACGGTGGGGTCACCGAAGGCGGTGTCCGCCTCGCGCATCGCGGCGTCCAGTGCGTCGGGCAGCTGCTCGGGGGTCTCCACGCGGCGCATGCCGCGGCCACCGCCGCCGGCGACGGCCTTCACGAAGACCGGGTAGCCGATCTTCTCGGCGGCGGCGATCAGCGCCTCCTTGTCCGAGGAGGGGTCCGAGGAGTCGAGCGTGGGGATCCCGGCGCGGCGCGCGGCACGCAGCGCCGCCACCTTGTTGCCCGCGAGTTCGAGGATCTCCGCGCGGGGACCCACGAACGTGATG
Organism: Kocuria tytonis; assembly: GCF_003226895.2. Taxonomy (GTDB): domain Bacteria; phylum Actinomycetota; class Actinomycetes; order Actinomycetales; family Micrococcaceae; genus Kocuria; species Kocuria tytonis. The sequence goes on along the minus strand of NZ_PNJG02000001.1, from coordinate 45,784 downwards.
CCCTCGGCCGCCGCGGCGCGGGCGAGCTCCGGGTTCTCCGACAGGAAGCCGTAGCCGGGGTAGATCGCGTCCGCCCCGGACTCCTTGGCCACGCGGATGATCTCGGGCACGTCCAGGTACGCGCGGACGGGATGGCCCTCCTCCCCGATGTTGTAGGCCTCGTCCGCCTTCTGCCGGTGGATGGAGTTGCGGTCCTCGTGGGGGAACACGGCCACGGTGCCGGCCCCCAGCTCGTACGCCGCTCGGAAGGCGCGAATCGCGATCTCGCCGCGATTGGCCACCAGGATCTTGGAGAACATGACTGCCGTTTCCGCACGCGGGACCGGTGGGAGCCGCGTACTGGGTGAGGAGTTGGGTACCGACTTTCAGCTTACGTGAGGGGACCTCCACCGGCCCAGCTTCCCGGATCGTGTCATGGGCCGGGTCGCCCCCGGATTGGGGGGCAGTCCGGCTCGGCGGACCCCGGGCCGGACCCGGTTCCGGTCGCACGCAGCGGCATGCGGGTCCCCGCCCCACGGCGGGTCGACGCCGCCACCCGCCCGGTCCCGCACCGGCCGTCCGCGCCCGCGAAACTTCCACCCATTAGCATGTACCGGGGCGGTGGACAGCCCCCGTTCAGGTGACAGGAGGGTGATCCGTGCAGATCGTCAGCATCAGCAGCCTCAAGGGCGGGGTGGGAAAGTCCTCGGTGGTCCTCGGCCTCGCGTCCGCCGCTCTGGAGGCCCGGATTCCCACGCTGGTCGTGGACCTCGACCCCCACGGGGACGCCTCCACCGGTCTGGGCGTGCACGCGCGCTCCGGCAAGGACGTGGGCTCCGTGCTGCGCCGCCCCCGCAGGGGCGCGCTCGGTGCCGTGGCCACCGCCTCGCCCTGGGCGCAGCACCCGATCACGCCCGAGACCCCCGTGGCGACCGCCCGCGAGTGGGCCCCGGACGCGTCGGCCCGGAGCCGCCGGCCGGTCCTGGACGTGGCGCCGGGTTCCGCCGCGTCGTCGCACCTGGACCACGCGGCCTTCCGTCCCCGGGACCTCAGGCGCCTGGAGACCGCGCTGCGCGGTCTGGACCGGTACGAGCTGGTGCTGGTCGACTGTCCGCCCACGCTCAGCGCGCTCACCCGGATGGCCTGGGCGGCATCCCACAAGGTGCTCTCCGTGGCGGAGCCCTCCCTGTTCTCCGTGGCGGGCACCCAGCGGACCATGAGCGCTCTCGCGCAGTTCGAGGGTTCCCGCGTGTGGGCGGTCCCCGAGGCGGGAGTGGTCGTCAACCGCGTGCAGGACTCGTCCCCGGAGCAGCAGCACCGGTTGCGGGAGCTCCGGGAGCTCTTCGGACCCCTCGTGGTGGACCCCGTGCTCCCGGACGTGTCCGTGGTGCAGCGGGCCCAGGGTGCCGCGTGGCCCGTGCACCGCTGGCCGGGCAGCGAGGCGGAGGACCTCGCACGGCGCTTCAGCACCGTCCTGGAGGGCCTCACCCGCTGAGGGTGGCCCGCCGCAGGACCGCGTCAGCCGGCGTTCTGCTTGCGCCGCCGGGCCCGACGTGCTGAGAGCTCGTCCTCGGGGAACGGCCCGGGTTCGGGGGCGCCGTCGAGGGCGGCGTGCTCCGCGGGCATGGCGGCCAGCGTGGCCTCCACCTCGCGCCACACCCGACCCACCGCGATGCCGAACACGCCCTGGCCACCCTGGACGAGGTCGATGACCTCGTGGGGGGACGTGCACTCGTAGACACTGGCGCCGTCGGACATCAGCGTGAGCCGCGTGAGGTCCTCGATGCCGCGCAGGCGCAGCGCGCCCACCGCGGAGCGGATCTGCTGCAGCGACACCCCGGTGTCCAGCAGCCGCTTGACCACCTTGAGGACCAGGATGTCCCGGAAGCTGTAGAGGCGTTGCGATCCGGACCCCTTGGCGCCGCGCACGGTGGGTTCCACCAGAGCGGTGCGCGCCCAGTAGTCCAGCTGCCGGTAGGTGATCCCCGCGGCCTTGCACGCGGTGGGACCGCGGAAACCGACCGTCTCGTCGATCGCGGTGAGGTCGTCGGTGAACAGCATCTCCTGCGTGCCCCCCGCGAGGGAGGATGCACGCAGCCTGGCCGCGTCCAGCGGCAGCTCCGGATTGCTCAAGCGTCCTCCTCGTGCGTGGGGTGGGGTGCACGACACGCCGTGCCCCTCCGTCACCGTGTCAGTGGTGCTCCCCTGACCGTAGGCTCCGGGACCGGCGGGGTCAAAGACCCCGGAAGCCGGAACGTCGTGTCGCCAGCCTACCCGCCCCGGCCGCCGCAGCGGGGGATCAGGACTGGAAGTCCTCGGGATCCACCTGGTCCAGGAAGTCGCGAAATTCCCGCACCTGGGCCTCGGCCTCGCGCGGCGTGCCGGGGGCCTGTTCGCGCAGCTCGCCGTCGGCGCTGAGCACCAGGCCCGCCTCGTCCAGCACGGCTGCGGCGCACCTGATGGGACAGGCGGTGCGGGCGGCCAGCGCGAGGGCGTCGGAGGCACGGGCGTCGACCACCGTGGCGTCGTCGAAGGAGATGGCGGCGTGGAACACCGTGTCCTCCACGGTGTGCACCACCACGCCCGTGACGCTGCGCCCGAGCTCCGCCACCACGGAGAGCAGCAGGTCGTGGGTCAGGGGCCGGGGAGGTTCGATCCCCTGCAAGGCGAAGACGATGGACGTGGCCTCGTTGGTGCCCACCCAGATGGGGAGCCGCCGGGGCCCGCCCACCTCGCGCAGGACCACCACGGGCTGTCCCGTGGGGACGTCCATGCGCACACCGGCGATCTCCATGCGGACGTCAGTGCTCACCGGGCGGTCCTCGTGGTCTCGGGGGCGTCGAACGAACGGACGGTGTCGTCCACCTGGGTGTGGACCACGGCCGACATCACCGACAGGCACAGGGCCGCGATCTCCCGCGCCCGCTGCACCGCTCTGTGGCGGGTGGCCGGATCGCGCCGGGTGCGCAGGGGCGAGACGCTGCCCTCCACGAGGGCCACCACGCGCTCCGAGGCTCCGCGCAGAACGCGCAGGTGGCGGGGTTCGATCCCGTAGGCCCCGAGCCTGCCCGCCGCCGTGGCCACCGTGAGCGCGTGCTCGTCGAACGCGCCCGCGCGTTCCACCAGGAGACCGTGCGTCAGCAGCTCGCGGAGCAGGGGGAGGTCGGTGCCGGAGCGCGCGGCGAGCTCACGGAGCGAGTAGCGCGATTCCGAGACCGGGTACTCACCGGGATCCGCCGCGGACGCGGAATCGGCACGGGTGGGCGGCGTCCCCTGCCGCTCCGCGCCCTCCGCAGGATTCTCCCCGCGGTCCATGCGGTCCCGGATCACCCGCAGCGGCAGGTAGCGCTCCTGCTGCAGACTCAGCACCGTGGTGAGCCGCTCGACATCCTGCGCGGAGTACTTGCGGTACCCCGATGCCGTCCGCTGCGGATGCACGAGCCCCTGGTCCTCCAGGAAGCGGACCTTGGAGGCGGTCAACCCCGGGAAGCGCGGCTGCAGCTGCTTCAGCAGTGCACCGATCCCCACGCGCACCGGCTGCGGTTGTTCGGTCTCAGGCATGGGACGCGTCAGGACCCGTTCTGCACGGAGTGGTAGAACGTGAAGCGGAACTTTCCGATCTGGACCTGGTCCCCGTTCTCCAGGACCTTGGTGCTCACGCGGTCGCTGTTGACGTAGGTGCCGTTGAGGGAGGCGTGGTCCACGACCTCGAACGTGCTGTTCCGGCGGATGAACTCCGCGTGCCGCCGGGACACGGTGACGTCGTCGAGGAACACCGAGCACGCGGGGTGACGGCCGGCCACGACCTCGTCCCGGTCCAGCAGGAACCGCGCGCCGGTCAGCCCGCCGTTGGTCTCGAGCAGCAGCGCGGAACCCGGCGGCAGTGACGCCACCGCGTTCTGCTCGCTCTCCGTGAGCTTGTGGTGGGCGGCGGTTGAGAGCACGTCCGCCACGATCTGGATGGAGGTGGTCTCAGGCCCGGAGCGAGCGCCGGATGTGTCTTGGTTGGACATGGGGTTCGTTCACCTCACGTGGAGAAGTGGAAGTTAGTCCAGCAACTGCTGGTAGGCCTGGGCGTCCAGGAGGTCCGCGGTGGCATCCTCGGAGTCCACGCGGACCGCGAAGAGCCACCCGGCCTCGTAGGGGGCCTCGTTGAGCAGACCGGGGTTGTCCACCAGATCCTCGTTGACGCTCACGATCTCGCCGGTGACGGGAGCGAAGAGATCGCTCACGGACTTGGTGGACTCGATCTCCCCCACGACGTCCCCGGCCGTGGTGGTGTCCCCGACCTCCGGGAGCTGCACGAAGACGACCTCGCCCAGTTCGTTCTGCGCGTGGTCCGTGATGCCCACCCGGTAGGTGTTGTCGTCGGTGAGGTCCTGGACCCACTCGTGCTCTGCCGTGTACGCGAGTTGCGCGGGAATGTTGGTCATGCGGGTCAGTTTAGGGCAAGCACCCGCCGTAGTCCGCATCACACGCGTGTCCGTGGAGCGCGCCCATGTCGTCACCTCGGCCCACACGGCCCGCCGGAGCGCGCCGCCGCCGTCCGGGGCCGTCGGACGGGTGTAATTTGGCCCGGTGCCCATCACCGAGGCTTTCCAGCAGGTCACGATCCGCGCCCGCACGCACGGCTCCAGGATCCGCCGTTCCGCGCCCATGATGAAGTCTCGGCCGGATCCCTTCCACCTGCACGAGCTCACGCCGGCCCGCTCCGCGCGGCTCATCGTCTCCGCGTTCCTGCTCGCCCTGCTCACGGGCACCGGACTGCTCATGCTCCCCGTGGCGACCGTGGCCCCCGGTGGCACGGATCTGCTCACCGCCGCCTTCACCGCCACCTCCTCCCTGTGCGTGACCGGGCTCATCACGGTGGACACCGCCACGTACTGGACCCCGTTCGGGCAGGTCGTCATCATCTTCCTCATCCAGGTGGGCGGGCTGGGGGTCATGACGTTCACCACCACGCTCGGCATCCTGCTGGCCCGGAAGTTCGGGCTGTCCACCCGGTTGCTGGCCAACGCGGAGACCAAGTCCCGCGGCGGGGCCCGCCAGGTGGTCGCCCGCATCGTGCTCACCACGGCCGTCATCGAGTCCTCGGCGGCCGCGGTCCTCTTCCTGCGGTTCCTGCTGCACTACCACTACCCCCCGTCCAGGGCGCTCGCCCACGGCGCGTTCCATGCCGTCTCCGCGTTCAACAACGCCGGTTTCGCGCTCTACTCGCTCAACGTCGTGGACTTCGCGGGCGACCCCGTGGTGCTGCTGACCCTCTCCACGTGCGTGATCCTGGGCGGGCTGGGCTTCCCCGTCCTTTACGAGCTGCGCCGCCACATCTGTGTCCCCCGCCGCTGGAGCATGAACACCCGTCTGGTCCTGCTGGCCACCCCCGTGCTGCTGGTCAGCGGCACGGTGTTCCTCCTGGTCCTCGAGTGGAACAACCCCGCCACCCTCGGCCCGCAGCCCGCCGCCGGGAAGCTCCTGAACGCCTTCTTCCAGTCCACCATCTCGCGCACCGCGGGCTTCAACAGCATCGACATCTCCCACATGCACCCCGTGTCGTGGCTCGGGATGGACATCCTCATGTTCATCGGCGGCGGCCCGGCGGGCACGGCCGGCGGCCTCAAGGTCACCACGTTCGGCGTGCTGTTCTTCATCGCCCTCACCGAGATCCGCGGCGGCGCGGCGGTGCCCGTGCTCGGCAAGCAGCTCTCGCGCTCCGTGCAGCGCGAGGCCATCACCGTGGTGGTGCTCGCCACGGGCGCGGTGATCGGGGGCACCATGCTCATCATGCTCACGGACACCACCCTGGGCCTGGACCGGGTGCTCTACGAGGCCGTCTCCGCCTTCTCCACGGTGGGCCTGAGCACCGGGATCACCCCCACCCTCGCGCCGTTCGCGCAGTGCGTGCTGATCGCCCTGATGTTCATGGGCAGGCTCGGACCGGTCACCGTGAGCGCCGCCATCGCCTTCGGTCGCCGCCCTCCCACGTACGAACTGCCCAAGGAGCGGCCGCTGATCGGCTGAGCCCCCGCGGACGACGACGCCGCCCGCCCGTCCACACCTGCTGACCGCGGCTCCCCGGCCCGCACCCGTTCCAGCGCACCCCTCGCCCGGGGCCCCGGTGCACCCGGCCCTGACGACGCACCGCCCCTGCGGTGCACCCGACCCGTGAAGGAAGTCCCATGTTCGGATCCCACCCCGCAGAATCCCCGCGACGCGGCATGTCCAACGCCGTGGTCGTGATCGGCCTGGGCCGCTTCGGCGGTGCCCTCGCCCTCGAGCTCATGCGCAACGGCACGGACGTGCTGGGCGTGGACGCCAGCGAGTCCACCGTGCAGCGCTTCAACGGCAAGCTCACGTCCGTGGTGCGCGCGGACGCCACGGACGAGGAGGTGCTGCGCGAGCTGTCCGTCAACGAGTTCGAGCGCGCCGTGGTGGGCATCGGATCGGACATCCAGGCCAGCATCCTCACGGCCTCCCGGCTCGTGAAGTTCGGCTGCCCCGCCATCTGGGCCAAGGCCATCACGGAGCCCCACGCGGAGATCCTCACGCAGATCGGCGTGCAGCACGTGGTCAACCCGGAGAGCGACATGGGCACGCGCGCCGCCCACCTGATCCAGCACCGGATCCTGGACTTCGTGCCCATCGACGAGGACTACGCCCTGGTGCGCTGCACGCCCCCGGAGCCCATCCAGCAGCGGCCCATGGACCTGCTCAACGTGCGGCAGCGGCTCGGGGTCTCGGTGGTTGCCGTGTGCCGCCCCGGCGGGCAGTGGGAGCCCATCGAACCCGGCACCATGCTCTACGACGACGACCAGATCCTCGTCACCGGCCCCACCCGGAAGGTGGAGCACTTCTCCAACCTGACCTGAGGCGTCCTCGGCCCTGGGCACGGGACTCGCCCGGCACCCCGCCGCTGCACGTCATCCCGGACGATCGCGCTCCCGGCCGGTGGGGTCGGCCACCGGTGGCACCGCCCGGCGGTACCCCCCCGCGACCCCGGTGCCGCCCGTCACGGCGCACCACGGCACCCGCGACCGGGGCGGCGTCAGCCGCGCAGGAACCGGGTCAGGCGGCGCAGGTCCCGGGCCGAGGGCACGGGTGCCTCGGCGGTGACGGGTGCGAGGGCCTCGAGACGGGGGCGGACGGCGTCGTCGTCCTGCGCGGGGCCGATGGCCACGACCACCGAGTGCGCCGGCGCGTCCGGGTCCCGACCGGCCCGCTCCACGCAGACGTACCCGGCCACCGAGTGCGCCACGAAGCGGCGCAGCCCGCGCGCGGTGGGAACGTCCACCACGGCCTTGATCCGGTGCACCGCGTCCGGCGGGTCCGCCAGCAGGTCGGCGAGCGCCGCGGGATCCACCGGGGCGGGGACGTCGAGGGATTCGGCCCGGTGGCGCACGTGGTGTGCGTGCGTGTACCCGGGTGAGGTCCCGAACTCCCAGAGCGGCAGCTGCCCGCCCTCGGGGACCGTGCGCTCGGCGGTGTCGAAGAACAGTCGCGGGTCCGCCGCGCCGTGGGGGGCGTCCAGCACCATGGCCAGCGGGTTGGCCCGCCCGATCCGCTCACGGACCTCCGCGACCTCCCCGGGCTGCGCGAGATCGGTCTTGGTGAGCAGCACCACCGCGGCCGCTCTGACGTGCTGGGCCAGGTCCCAGCCGCCGGCCTCCGCGTGGGCCGTGTGGGCGGCGTCGACCACCTCCACCAGGCCCCCGAAGCGGACACCCGCCACGGTGCTCGCGAGCACCAGCTGGATGAGCCCGGGCGGCTCGGCGAGCCCGGAGCCCTCGATGACGATCGCGTCGAGGTCCAGCGCGGGGCGGGACAGGGTGCGCAGGGCGTCGTCGAGCTGGGCCGGGTCCTCGATGCAGCACAGGCAGCCGCCCGCGATGGACACGGGATCCGCCACGTGGCCGGCGACGAGGGCGGCCTCCACGTTGACGTCCCCGAAGTCGTTGATGATGACCCCGATCCCGCCCCGCCCGGTGGCCAGGAAGTGGTTGAGCACCGTGGTCTTGCCCGCCCCGAGGTAGCCGGTCAGGATCAGCACGGGGACGGTGTGGCTCACGGGGGTCCTTCCACTGCTCGGTGGCGCCGGGGTCCGCGGGAGGGGGCCTGCGCCGCGGATACACTCGGGGCAATTCTCGCAACAGGAGGCCTCGTGGACGAATTGACCCTGCTGGCCGTCGCGGCCGTGGTCGTGGTGGTGGCGGTCACCAGCATCTCCGCGCGCATCGGCGTGGCGGCCCCCATCCTGCTGGTGGTGGTGGGGGTCGCACTGAGTCTGGTCCCCGGTGTTCCCACCGTGACCATGGACCCCGAGCTGATCCTCACCGTGGTGCTTCCGCTGCTGCTCTACGCGGCGGCGGTGAACATGCCGGCCACCGACTTCCGCCGCAACCTCGGCGCGATCACCGCGCTGTCCGTGGTGCTGGTGGTGGCCTCCGCCTTCGTGGTGGGGCTGCTGGTGTGGTGGCTGCTGCCGGACCTCGGGTTCGCGGCGGCCGTGGCGCTGGGCGCCGTGGTGAGCCCGCCGGACGCGGTGGCCGCCACGTCCATCGGCAAGCGGCTCGGGCTGCCCAACCGGCTGGTGACCATCCTGGAGGGCGAGGGGCTCGTGAACGACGCCACCGCCCTCGTCATGCTGCGCTCGGCCGTGGTGGCCACCGCCGGGGCCATCAGCGCGGGCGGTGTGCTCGCGGACTTCGGCTACGCGGTGGCCGTCGCCGTCCTCGTGGGGATCGTGGTGGGCTGGGTGTCCATCCGGATCCGGGCCCGGCTGGAGCAGCCGGTCACGAGCACGGCCATCTCCCTGGTGGTCCCGTTCATCGCGTTCATTCCCGCCGAGCACCTGGGGGCCTCCGGCGTGCTGTCGGTGGTGGTGGCGGGACTGGTCACCGGCATCAGGTCGCCGCGCCTGCTGTCCTCCCAGGCGCGGGTCTCCGAGCGCACCAACTGGCGCACCGTGCTGCTGCTGCTGGAACACGGGGTGTTCCTGGTCCTGGGCCTGCAGATCGCGCTCATCGTGGGCGAGGTGCGGGACGCGCACCTCAGCGTGAGCGGTGCCCTGTGGCTCGGGGTCCTGGTGACGGCCGTGCTCCTCGTGGTGCGGTTCGTGTTCGTGGCCCCCATGATCGGGGTCATGTCCCGGCAGCAGGAGCGCGCGAAGGGCAGGTCCCAGTGGTTCGACGACGCCTTCCAGCGTCTCGAGGGCCATCCCGAGGTCCCCGAGCACCGGATCGCGAAGCTGCGCCACATGATCACGCGCCGGCAGGCGGACGCCTCGTTCTTCAGCCGCGAGGGGATCGGCAAGCGCGGTGGTTTCGTGATCGCGTGGTCCGGAATGCGCGGTGTGGTCACCGTGGCGGCGGCCCAGACCCTGCCCGAGGACCTGCCGTACCGGCCCCAGCTGATCCTGATCGCGTTCACCGTGGCGGTGCTGACCCTGGTGGTGCAGGGCGGCACCCTGCCCCTGCTGATCCGGGTCCTGGGAATCCGGGGCTCGGACGAGGAGGAGCTGCAGCGAGAACTGACGCGTCTCGTCAACACGCTCACCGAGGCGTCCGAGGACGTGCTGGAATCCCCCACCCTGCACCGCAGCGACGGCCGGCCGTTCAGTGAGGAGATCCTGGGCATGGCCAGGCAGCGCACGCGGAAGATCCCGGAGACGGTGTCCACCGAGACCATGCAGACGTGGACCACCACCCGGCAGGAGCAGCAGGAGCTGCAGCGCAGACTCCTGGAGGCCCAGCAGGACGCGCTGCTGGACGCCCAGGCCTCGGGCGTCTACCGCTCGCAGACCATCGACGCCGCCCAGCAGTTCCTGGACCGGCGCAACATCATGAACGAGTGAGGGTCCGCCCCGCAGCACGACGACGGCCGGTGGGGATCGACCGGCCGTCGTCATGGGGCGTTGTGCCCCTCCGCGGGGACGTTCACGCGCTCGCCGCGGCCCGCAGCCTGTCCACCGCCTCCACCACCGTGTCCGGGGAGCACGCCAGGTTCATGCGCGCGAACCCCTGGCCGCCCGTGCCGAACGTCGGGCCGCTGGACAGTGCCACCTTGGCGTGTGCCACGGCGTACTCGGCGGGGTCGTCGCCCCAGCCCAGTGCCCGCATGTCCAGCCACGCGAGGTACGTGGCACTCCCCCGGCGCACGCGCACGGCGGGCAGCTTCTCCGCCAGCTGCCGCTCCAGCAGCTCCATGTTCTGCTGGATCACCTCGATGGTGGCGTCCAACCAGTCCGTGCAGTGCCGGAAGCCCTCCTGCGTGGCCAGCAGACCCATGATCCCGGTGCGGTAGGACACGGCGTCAGGCACGGCCTGCAGCCACCGGGCCATGGGCTCGGAGTCCACCACGAACATGGCGGCCTTCAGTCCCGCGAGGTTGAACGCCTTGCTCCCGGAGGCTGCGGCCACCCCGTGGCGGCGGGCCGTGTCCGAGACGGAGAGGTACGGGGTGAACGTGGCCCCGTGGTGGGTCAGTGGCGCGTGGATCTCGTCACTGGCCACGGACGCGCCGTGCCGCTCCACGATGTCCGCCAGCTGCGTCAGCTCCTCCCGCGGGTGCACGAGCCCCAACGGGTTGTGCGGGTTGCACAGCAGCACCGTGCGCGCCCCGGCGGTCAGGGCGGCGTCGATGCCGGGCAGGTCGAGACGGTAGGAGACGCCGTCGTCCTGCAGCGGCACCTCCACCACCCGGCCCCCGGCCTCCGCGACCAGGTGGTAGAACGGCGCGTAGACCGGCGGGGTGAGGATCACGCCGTCCCCGGGTTCGATGAGCCGGCGCAGGGACTCCACGATCACCACGGTGACGTCCGTGGTGTAGGTGATGCGCGCGGGGTCCGGGCGCCAGCCCCAGCGCTGCGCGGCGAAGTCCGCGTACGCCGTGGCCGCGCCGCGGTCCGCGGTGGCGGCGTAGCCCGTGTCGTTGTTCTCGATCGCGGCCTCCAGCGCCGCCTTCACCGCCGGCGGGGTGGGGAAGTCCATTTCCGCGATGAACATCGGCAGGACGTCCTCCGGGTAGCTGCGCCACTTGGTGCTCGTGCGGCGGCGCAGGGAGGGCATCTGGTCTGCGGTGGTCATGGAATTCCCTTCGACGGGCTGCGCGGCGGGATGTCAGGAACGCGTCAGTTTGTGGGCCTGTCCCAGCCGCAACAGGTCCAGCGTCCTCTCCTGCTCCTGGGCGCGCTCGCTGAGCTCCCGGAGCGTGTTCTCGTCCAGCCTGTTGTCCGGGGCCTCCAGGAGCAAGCGCCAGCCGAGACCCTTCACGTGCACGGCGGCCTGGAGGCCTTCCAGTTCCTCGATGTCGGACAGCGGCGAACGGCTGTTGAGCCGCTCGTTGGGCTTCAGGCGCGCCACCTTCTCCGCGGCGCGAGCGGGCAGGTCCTTGAGGGGTGCGGGTTTGACCCCGAGCGCGGCCATGATCTCCTCCAGTGCGGCCTGGTCCTGTGCGACCTCGTCCGCCATCCGGGACACCGCGGCTCGCACCTCCTCGTCCCCGTGGAACTCGCCCACCCGGCGGAACGCGGCCAGTCCCGCGGCCGATCCCGCGTGGTGGTCCTGCAGGTACGTGGTGATGACGTTGCTCATGGAATACCCCTTTCTCGACGTCCTTCCAGCCAACCACGTGCAGTGCGCACCGGGCCACACCCGGGCGGGTACCACCCGGCCCACGACGCCGCTCGCTGCGCCATACTGGACGGGACGCCGCGTGGCAGACGCGGCGGGGCACGACACCCGACGATCTGGGGGGACCATGACACCGGAGACCTTCGTGGACTTCACCGCGCCCAACGGCCTGAGCTCGTGGTACCACGTGTGGCACACGGGTTCCGCGGGAATCCTGTACTACTTCGACGGCGACTACTGGGACCTGGAGGACACCTCCATCAACTGGCCCGAGGAGGGGGATCTCGCGCGGCTGGCCATCGCCGCCCAGGCCCGGGACCTGATGTTCGTGGCCGTGAACACCCCGGACGAGGACGGCTCCGGTGACGGCTACACGTGGTGGGAGGACTGCAAGGCCAACGGCAAGTACTTCCGGGCGCTGCACGAGCACCTCGTGGCCGCGAACCCGGATGTGGACGCGAGCAGCATCTGGTTGATCGGCTACAGCGGCGGGGCGGAGTTCATCACCTACGAGCTGCTGGACCGCGGCATCGAGGGCATGACCGGCGGCGGCGCGGTCATCATCGGCGGTGGCGGGGCGAACGCCCCGGTGGCCCACAAGAAGAAGGCCCGGCCCTGCATCGGCTCCACCGCGATGCACTGGTGGGTTGGTGACCGGGACGTGGACGGCGCCACCAACCCCCCGGAGTGGAGCGCCCTCGGTGCGGCCGAGGAAGGCGTGGCGGCGTTCCGGGACGCAGGCTTCGACACGCACCTCCACGTGCTGCCGGACACGGACCACTCCGGGTACGACGCCGTGGAGTGCCTCGCCCGCGCCCTGCCGGCGGTCTCGCGCTCGGCCGGGCTGCGCGCGGCGCTGTCCGACGGCTGGGTGCGGCTCACCCGGGACACGTGAACCCGGGACGCACGGTGTTTGCCATCGTAATCGAAGCGTGACCCGCAGGTGATGTTCGTGAGGAGGGCCGTCGCGACACCATGAACAGTGACGGACCACACGAAGGAGTCACATCATGCATCGCACGACACGCTTCATCGCTCCCCTGGCCCTGGCGGCTCTCGCGCTCACGGGTTGCGGCGGCGCACAGGACTCGTCCCCGGACAGTGGCACGAGCTCGGCCACGAGCACGTCGGCCAGCCCGTCGTCCTCCGGCTCGCCCAGTGCCTCCGCCTCCGCAACGCCCGCCCCTCAGAAGCCCTCCCCCTCGAGTTCCGGGGCTCCCCAGCCATCCGCGCCCGGAGCCGCTCCGGCCCAGCCCCCGGCGGACGACGGCCGCACCACGAGCCTCGACGAGTTCCTGGTGTCGGGCGGGGTGTGCGGCTCGGACGTCTTCCCCGCCGGGCCGCCCACCGAGAAGGCGCTGGCCGACATCCAGAACCACTGCGGCACCATGACCGTGCCGGGCAACCCCGATCAGCGCCAGGGCGGGAACGGACAGGCCGGCCCGTCCCAGGAGTACCGGGGCTACGTGGCTCCCGGGTTCGACTACCAGGTGGGCTCCCCCTGCTTCGATCCCACCCTGGATCGCTGCAGGACCAGCGGTGAGATCCAGTCCGAACACACCGGGGGCTGATCCCGCGGCCCGCAGGCAGGGAACGAGCAGGGCATACGAGAACGGACCTGACGGTGAATCACCGTCAGGTCCGTTCGTGCGGTCGGGATGACAGGATTTGAACCTGCGACCCCTTGACCCCCAGTCAAGTGCGCTACCAAGCTGCGCCACATCCCGCGACCGCGTTCCGCACTGGCGAACCAGTGCCGAACACCAGGGATACATTACCCCACGCGTTGCGGATTTTCACATCGTCGCGCCCCTGGCCGCCCGCCGCGCAGGAACACCGGCGCGAGGGGTGCCGCGGCGTCGTCGTCCGCCCGGGGAGAGCCCGCTCACGCGGCGGGCCGCCCCCGGAGGTTTCCAGGAACGGCCCGCCGCGCGAGAGGGAGCTCAGCGCCGGCGCTGGCGCTTCTCCCGCACACGCATGCTGACCTCCAGCGGGGTGCCCTCGAAACCGAAGGTCTCGCGGATGCGGCGCTGGATGAACCGGCGGTAGCCGGGATCCAGGAAGCCCGTGGTGAACAGCACGAACTTGGGCGGCCGGGAGGCCACCTGCGTGCCGAACAGGATGCGGGGCTGCTTGCCGCCGCGCACGGGGTGCGGGTGGGCGGCCACGATCTCCCCCAGGAACGCGTTGAGGCGCCCGGTGGGGATGCGGCGGTCCCACGAGTCCAGGGACGTGTGCAGCGCGGGGACCAGCTTGTCCTTGTGCCACCCGGTCTTCGCGGACATGTTGACCCGTGGGGCCCAGGAGACGTGCGCGAGGTCCCGTTCGATCTCGCGCTCCAGGTAGAAGCGGCGCTCGTCGTCCAGGGTGTCCCACTTGTTGAACGCGAGCACCAGGGCGCGCCCGGAGTCCACGGCCAGCTGCAGGATGCGCACGTCCTGCTCGGAGAGCACCTCATCCACGGCGAGCAGCACCACGGCCACCTCGGCGCGCTCCAGAGCGGTCTGCGTGCGCAGGGACGCGTAGAAGTCCGCGCCCTGCTGCAGGTGCACGCGGCGGCGGATGCCTGCGGTGTCGATGAAGCGCCACGGCTCGCCGCCGAGCATCACGATCTCGTCCACGGGGTCGCGGGTGGTGCCCGCGGTCTCGTCCACGACCACGCGGTCGGAGCCGGCCAGCTTGTTCAGCAGCGAGGACTTGCCCACGTTCGGACGTCCGATCAGCGCCACGCGGCGCGGACCGCCCTCGAGCTCGGCCTCGGCCACTTCGGAGAACTCGGGCAGCGCGTTGACGAGGGCGTCCAGCGCGTCGCCGGAGCCCTTGCCGTGCAGCGCGGACACCGGGAACGGCTCCCCCATGCCCAGGGACCACAGCGCGGTGGCCTCGATCTCCAGCTGCGGGGAGTCCGCCTTGTTCGCCACCACGATGATGGGCTTCTTCACGCGGCGCAGCATGTTCACCACGGCCTCGTCGGTCGAGGTCACGCCCACGGTCACGTCCAGCACGAGCAGCACCGCGTCCGCGTTCTCCACGGCGAGCTCCGCCTGGTCCGCCACGCGCTTGTGGATGCCCTTGGCGTCCTGCTCCCAGCCGCCGGTGTCCACCAGGGTGAAGTTCTTGCCGTTCCACTCCGCCTTGTAGGACACGCGGTCCCGGGTCACACCCGGGGTGTCCTCCACCACGGCCTCGCGGCGGCCGATCACGCGGTTGACCAGCGTGGACTTGCCCACGTTGGGGCGTCCCACCACGGCCACCACGGGATCGGGGCGGCGCGCGGCGCGCTCGTCCTCGCCGTCGATCCAGTCCGCGAGCAGCGCGGCGTCCTCGTCGTCCAGCTCGTAGTCGGCCAGTCCCTCGCGCAGGGCGCGGGCGCGGGCCTCGGCCTCGGTGTCGTCGATCGCGGCCAGGCGCTCGGAGATGTCCTCGTTGCCCCCGCCCAGCACGGACTGCTCGTAGGAGTCCACCGTGGGCTCGTCGGGTGCGCTCATGGTTGCCTCGCTTCCTCGGGGGCGTCTGCGCCCGTCTCGTCGGGGGCCTCGGTGGTCCCCTCGTATGTCGTGTCCGTGGCGCGGATGACCAGGTCGATCACGCCCTGCACGGTCTGCTCCATGCTCAGCTCGGACGAGTCCAGCAGGTGCACGCCGTCCTGCGCGCTGGTGAAGTCCACCACGGTGGAGTCCTTCGCGTCACGGCCCACCACCTGCGCCTCCAGGTTCGACGACGCCGCCGCGCCCAGCTGCCTGCCGCGGCGCGCCAGCCGCGCGGCCTCGGATGCGGTGAGCAGGATCCGCACGTCCGCGTCCGGGGCCACCACGGTGGTGATGTCCCGGCCCTCGGCGACGATCCGCTCGCCGCTGTCCCGGATGATGTCCCGCTGCATGCGCACCAGCACCTCCCGGGCGGGCACCACCGTGGAGACCTTGGAGACGTTGTCGGTGACCAGGTCACCGCGGATCGCGGCGCGGACGTCCTCCCCGTTGACCAGGATGCGCTCCTCGTCCGGGTCGGTGCCCAGCTCCAGGGGGACGGTCTCGGTGGCCGCGACGACCGCCTCGTGGTCCTCGAAGCTCACGCCCGAGTCCAGGCACCACCACGTCACCGCCCGGTACATGGCGCCGGTGTCCAGGTAGGCCAGTCCGAAGCGGCGGGCCACCTCCTTGGACACCGAGGACTTCCCGGAGCCCGAGGGACCGTCGATCGCGATCACCAGCCGTGCGTTCTCGTCCCGTGCATTCATCACTGCACCACCTTCCAGCCGCGTGTCTGCAGCTCCTCCACCAGGTCCGCGTGCCGGCTCGGTTCCACCGATGCCGTCACCAGACCCACGGGCTGCCCGGGCGAGTGCTCCAGGCGCATGTCCTCCAGGTTGACCCCGATCTCCCCGATCTCCGTGAGCAGCCGGGCGATCTGCCCGGGGGTGTCGTCCACGGCCACGGTCAGGGTGGCGAAGGCCGTGGGCGCACCGCCGTGCTTGCCGGGGATCCGGGCCCGGCCCGCATTGCCCTCGGCCATCAGCCGGGCGATGTCCAGGCGGGCGCCGTCCGCCCCCGGGCGCTCGAGCGTGGCGATCAGCCGCTCGAGGTCCGCGCGCACCGCGTGCAGGGAGTCGAGGACGGGCTGTGCGTTCGCGGCGAGGATCTGCACCCACAGCCCGGGGTCCGAGCCCGCGATCCGGGTGGTGTCCCGCAGCCCCTGCCCCGCCAGGGACAAGTGGTGCAGCGGGGTGTCCTGCAGCCGGGAGGCCAGCAGCGAGGACATCACCTGCGGCAGGTGGGAGATCAGTGCCACGGTCTCGTCGTGCTCCCGCGGCTCCATCACGGTCACGGTCGCCCCGAGATCCACCGCGAGGTTCCTGGCCGCGGCGATCGCGGCCGCTCCCGTGTCCTCACCGGGGGAGATGACCCACGGCATGGATGTGAACAGCTCACCGCGGGCGGCCACCGGACCGGACTTCTCCCGTCCGGCCATGGGATGGGTTCCCACGTAGCGGGTGAGATCCGCACCCGCTGCCCGCACGGCGTCGAGCACCGGGGCCTTCACGGAGGCGATGTCCAGCACCACGGCGTCCGGGTGCTCGGTGAGCGCCCGGACCACGAGCTCGGCCACCACGTCCGGCGGGGCGGCCACCACCACGAGCGCGGGCTCGGGCAGCACCGCGCCGGCTGCGAGCGCGGCCCGCTCGGAGCGCCCGGCCCCGATGTCCTGGGCCACGGCCTCCGTGGTGGGCGAGGAGTCGCGGAGCACCACCTCCACGCCCAGGTGGCGCAGCCCCAGCCCGATGCTCGCACCGAGCAGGCCGGAACCGATCACCAGGACGGGCCCGGCGCTCGCGGCGGTCGTCGGAACCACGCTCACATCCCCACGGACGCGAGGAGGTTGCCCACCTCGGTGTGCGAGAGCTTGCGGATGGTGCCCTGGCGCTGGTCGCCGATCGCGATGGGCCCCACGTGGGTGCGGGCGAGCTTCTCCACGGGGTGGTTCACGGCGTCGAACATGCGGCGCACGATCCGGTTGCGCCCCGTGTGCAGCACCACCTCGATGAGCACGTGCCCGGGGGTGGAGTCCACCAGGCGGAAGTCGTCCACCTTGGCAATGCCGTCCTCCAGGCGGATGCCCTCCTTCATCTGGTTGCCGATGCCCTTCTCCACGGGTCCGTGGACCTGGACCATGTAGCGCTTGGGCACCTCGTAGGAGGGGTGGGTCAGGCGGTTGGTGAGCTCGCCGTCGTTGGTGAGCAGCAGCAGACCCTCGGTCTCCACGTCCAGGCGGCCCACGTGGAACACGCGCTCGTGCTTGCGGGGGTCCAGGTAGTCGCTCACGCAGCGGCGGCCGTCCGGGTCCTCCATGGTGGAGACCACCCCGGCGGGCTTGTTGAACGCGTAGTACACGAGCTTCTCGTCCGTCTGGAGGCGCATGCCGTCCACGTGCACGGCCTGCAGCGCCGGGTCCACGCGGACACCGAGCTCCGTGACGATCTCCCCGTCCACGCTCACGCGGCCGTCCTGGATCATCTCCTCGCACACGCGGCGGCTGGCCACACCGGCCTGCGCCATGAGCTTCTGCAGCCGCACGCCGTTCTCGTCGTGCACCTCGAGCCGGTCCACGGGCGGGTTCTTCGGGCGACGCCGCCGGTGCGGACCGTGCTCCTTGATCGCCGAGGCACGGCGTTCGTACTTGTCCACGCCCGCGAACGCGCGGGGTTTCTGAGGGCCCTTCTGCCCGGCGGAGGCCTTGGGCCTGCCCGGCCCCTGGGCGGGTCCCTTGCCCGGTCCCTTGCCGCGACCGGCGGCCGGGCCCTTGGAGTTCCCGCGGCCACCGGCGGCGTCGCCGGACCTCGGCCCGGAGCGGAAGCCGCCCTTGGGCCCCGATTTCGAGCCCTTGCCGCGGCCCTGCGGCCCGCGGGCGCCTCCGCCGCGGGGAGAGTTGCCGTGTGATGGTGCCATGCGTCGATCAGTCCTCTATGTCGTCGAGTTGGTCGGTTCCGGGCAGCAGGGGTGCGATGTCCGGGAGCTCGTCCAGCGAGCCGAGACCGAGTTTTTCCAGGAAGAGCGGGGTGGTGGAGTACAGGACGGAGCCGGACGACTCGTCCCGATCGTGCGCCGAGAGCAGTCCGCGCTGCACCAGGGTGCGCACCACGCCGTCCACGTTCACGCCGCGGATGGCGGAGACCCGGGAGCGGGACACCGGCTGCAGGTAGGCCACCACGGCGAGCGTCTCCAGCGCGGCCTGCGAGAGCCGTGAGCTGCTGCCCTCCACCACGAAGTCCGTGACCAGCTGGGCGTGGTCGCTGCGGGAGTAGATGCGCCAGCCACCGGCCACCTCGCGCAGTTCGAAGCCCCGGACACGGGCAGCCGTGGGGGCGGGATCATCCCGGTCCGCGCGCGTGGCCGACCGTCCATCATAACCCGTACCGCTCGCCTCGTTCGGGGGCGCGGGGGTGTTTCCGATCACCCCGTCGTACTCCGCCTTCAGGTGCTCCAGGGCGCTGCGCACGCGGTGGACGGGCTCACCCGTGACGCGGGCGAACTCCTCCGCCCGCACCGGGGCCGCCGCGACCATGAGCACCGCTTCCAGCGCGGCACGCAGGTCCCGGGGTGGCTCCCCACGGGGCGCGTCGTCGTTCGCGGAGCCCTCGGGCGGGCTGTGCATCATGCGTTCTGTGGGGCTCGGGTCCGCCACGCGGTCATCATCTCCTTCGGTACGGTTCACACCGATCCTGTGCGGGAGTCATTCTCCCAGGTTTTCACCGTCCGTGCGCTCCGGCACCACGGGCTCCGCGCCCGCGTACTCGCTGCTCAGGGTCTGCGCGGACCAGTCCTGCGGACCGTCCCACCGCACGAGCAGCGGGCCGAGCACCTCGTCCTGGTGCAGACGCACCACGCGGTCCCGGTACATCTCCAGCAGCGCGAGGAAACGCACCACGACCACCAGGGTGGACCCGGCGTCCGCGATGAGCGAGTGGAACGTGTGGTCCGCACCGTCCCGCAGGACGAGCGCCAGGGTCTCGGCCTCGTCCGCGACCCTCACCTGCGCGCCGTGCAGGTGGGCGACGTCCACCTGCTGGGGCACGTGGCGCTCCGGGTCGAGCGCCGCGACCGCCAGGTGGGCGAGCTGATCCGGGGTGAGGGTCCAGGTCAGCGGGGGCAGCGCCGTGGTCACCGCGGGGTCCAGGTCCACCTGGCGCGGGATCCGGACGGACTCGGCCGCGAAGCGCACGTTGAGCTGCCCCGCCACCTCCTTGAATGCCTTGTACTGCAGCAGCCGGGCGAACAGCAGGTCGCGGGCCTCCAGGAGTTCGACGTCGTACTCGTCCTCCACCTCGCCGCGCGGCAGCAGCCGTGCGGCCTTGAGGTCCAGCAGGGTGGCCGCGACCACCAGGAACTCGCTCGCCTCGTCCAGGGCCTTGGGCGAGGCGCTGTCCTGCAGCGCGCGCACGTACCGGATGAACTCGTCCGTGACCACCGACAGCGACACCTCGGTGATGTCCATCTCGTGCTTGGCGATCAGGGACAGCAGGACGTCGAACGGGCCCTGGAAGTTCTCCAGGGCCACGGTGAAGCCGCCGCGCGTGCCGTCCTGGGACGAGGTGCTCGCGTCCGGCGCGGCGGCCAGCTCGACGACGGCGCTCACGCGCCCTGCCGCTGCCGGGTCCCGCGGCTCACGGTGCGCCGCCGCGCGAGATCAGCTCCCGCGCGAGCTGCCGGTAGGACTCCGCGCCCGGGTGGTTGGTGGCGAAGTTCAGGATGGGTTCGGCGGCCACGGTGGCGTCCGGGAACTTCACGGTGCGCTTGATGACGGTGTCGAAGACCTTGTCCCCGAACGCGTCCACGATCCGCGCGATCACCTCGCGCGAGTGCAGGGTGCGGGAGTCGAACATCGTGGCCAGCACGCCGTCGATCTGTAGCTTGGGGTTGATCCGGTCCTGCACCTTGGAGATGGAGTCCACCAGCAGGGCCACCGCGCGCAGCGCGAAGAACTCGCAGATCAGCGGGATGATCACGCCGTGGGACGCGGTCAGCGCGTTGACCGTGAGCAGGCCCAGGGAGGGCTGGCAGTCGATCAGGATGACGTCGTAGTAGTCCTCCACCTTGCGCAGCGCGGAGGCCAGCACCTGTTCGCGGGCCACCTCGTTGACCAGCTGCACCTCCGCGGCGGAGAGGTCGATGTTGGCGGGCAGCAGGTCCACGTTCTCCACGTGGGTCTGCTGCACCACGTCCCACACGTCCACGGAGCGGTCCATCATCACGTTGTAGACCGTGAGGTCCAGCTCGTGGGGGTTGGAGCCGAAGCCCGCGGACAGCGCGCCCTGGGGGTCGAAGTCCACCAGCAGAACCTTGCGGCCCAGCTCCGCGAGCGCGGCGCCCAGGTTGATGGTGGAGGTGGTCTTGCCCACCCCGCCCTTCTGATTGACCATCGCGATGATGCGCGCCGGGCCGTGCGTGGAGAGCTCGGGCGGGTCCGGGAAGGTCCGCACGGGGCGGCCGGTGGGGCCCACGGCGTCCGACACCGCGGCCTGGGTCTGCTGGGGCCTCTCATCACTGGCGTTGCTCACGGGCGACGGCCTTCCTTCCTGGGCGGGGAACACGGGTCTCACCGGCCTACCCTACCGCCCACGTGCGCTCCCACCGCTCATGCTCCCGCGGGCGGGCACCCGAGGACGGAGCGCCCCCGACGCGCGCGGAGCCGGCGGAGGCTTACGGTCCCCGGTCTGCGCCCCCGGCGCGGGTCAGCGCGCGCGGTCGGAGGCGAGAAGCGCACGGTCGTCGCGCGCCGCAGCGTCGTCCCCGGCACCCTCGGCGCGTTCCGCGGGAGCGCGCTCCACCCGGGGGCGGGCCGCAGCCAGCAGGCACGCGGCCGTCACCACGGCCAGCGCCGCGGGCACCCCGCGGTTGACGAAGAACGCGTGGATCTGCGAGTGGTTGCTCACCGCCGTGTACCAGAACGGGACCACCGCCGCGGGCAAGCTCAGCACCGCCGCTACGCCCCACCGGGCAATGCCGCCGCGGCGCGCCGCGAGCAGCAGCCCCACCAGCACGGCGAGCACGCAGCCGGTCAGCACCAGGTGCGACGTGGGCACGTGGGCCCACCAGTAGGACACATTGCGCGTGACGCCCGCGCCGAAGGCGTCCGACACGCCCGCCCAGTTCCCCGAGGTGCGGAAGCCCACGTTCTGCTTCACCATGGCCACGGTCCGGTCGAGCCCGAGGAACGCGGCACCGAACACCCATCGGGACACCCAGGTGAACGCGAAGGCGAAGCCCCACCCCACGGCGCCCAGGACACCCCACAGCGCCGCCGCCCGCAGGTCGCGTGCGCCGTACCAGACCGCCGCCGCGAGCGTGAACGCCGACAGCGCCCAGGGAATCGCGGGGGTGGTCAGCAGGTCCACGTAGCAGAACAGTCCGGCCCCCACCACGGCGCCGATCAGCCCGAGGTAGCGGCTGCGTCCTGCTCCCACCGCGGTCAGGACCACCGACAGGAGAATGAAGGCGATGGAGATCGACTGGCTGAACGACGTCGACGGCGTGGAGAGCATGTTGGTCCCCGCCACCAGTGGCAGCAGCAGGCCCGTCGCGACGGCCGTGGTGGTGCGTGCCCGCACCGCGAGGAAGGCCCCGAGGAGACACGCGATCATGAGCGTCCCGGAGGCGATCCGCAGCCCGTCCATTCCGGCGACGGCGAGGACGGGTCGGGTGAACACGGTGTAGCCCGCCCAGTACTTGTAGTAGTCCATGTCTGCGAAGACCTTGCCGGCGGCCACGGCCTTCACGTCCGCGGCGCCGCCGTCGCAGTTGCCGATCCGCGGCATGCGGGCGGCCCGGCTGCGGGCGGACTCCTCCGGGTCCGCACCAAGCCCCGTGCCCACCACCACGCACTCCGTGAACGTGTCGGACTGGGTGCCCATCCGGTCCGGGATCGCGCTGGGGCCGTAGGTCCCCTCCTTGATCGCGCTCAGGAGGTTGTCCACGATCGGCTTGTCGGGAACGGTCTGGCCCACCACCAGCAGGCCCATGAGCACGAACTGCAGTGCGACGAGGACGGCGAGGGCGCGGGCCGTCAGGCGGAGCCAACCGCGGGTGGGCCGGGCGTTCACGGCTGTCGAACCCATCACAGACCTGCTTCCTCCGCGGTTTCCCGCCGCAGCCGGGCCCCGCTGTCGTGCATCGACGGAACCGTCGAGCCGCTCCCGGGCGCGGCGCGGTGGGCGGCCGATGTGTCCGGGGAGCTCGAAGCACTCGGGGAGATCGGGGAACTCGGGACGAAAGGGGGCGCCGCGAGCCGGAGGTAGAACAACCGGGACGTCTCACGCCGGGACATGACCAGCCCGTTGAGCAGCACACCCAGGACCAGGAAGACCCCCGCCAGGATCATCAGCGCCGCGGAGAGCAGCGCGGTGGGCAGACGCGGCACCAGGCCCGTCCGGGCGAACTCCCACACCACGGGCAGACCCAGCACCAGGGCCGCGACGCCGAGCACCACGGCGAACAGACCGTTGACCAGCAGCGGCCGCTCGAGGAACAGCAGCTGGGAGAGGATGCGCAGGATCCGGAACCCGTCGTGGTAGGTCCGCAACTTGCTCTCCGTGCCCGCCGCACGGTCCCGGAATCCCACGGGCACCTCCACCTGGGGGACCCGGGCGTTGACGGCGTGGATCGTCAGCTCCGTCTCGATCTCGAACTCCCTGGACAGCGCCGGGAACGACTTCACGAACCGTCGCGAGAAGACGCGGTAGCCGCTGAGCATGTCGGTGACCTCGCGCCGGAACGCGAAACTGACCATGCCGTTAAAGGCGCGGTTGCCGGACTCGTGGCCCGCCCGGTACGCGGTGGTCGAGACCTGGCGCCGCACACCCAGGACGTGGTCGTACGGCCCGGACAGCAGCGTGGCGATCATCGCCGGAGCGTCCGCCACGTCGTAGGTGTCGTCCCCGTCGATCAGCAGGTAGACATCGGCGTCGAGGTCCGCGAAGGCCCGGCGCACCACGTTGCCCTTGCCCTTCTCCGTCTCGAGGCGCACGTGTGCTCCCGCCGCACGCGCGACCTCCGCGGTGCAGTCCGTCGAGCAGTTGTCGTAGACGTACACCTCCGCGGCGGGGAGGTGCTGGTGGAGATCGGCCACGACCTTGCCGATGGCCGCTTCCTCGTTGTGGCACGGGACGATGGCCACCACCGAGGGTGTTGGGGGGATGTGCACGGGGGATCCTGAGGGCTTGGGGGGAGTGAGCAGAGGCGGACATCAGTGTAGGGCACACGGGGCGGGCGCACCGTTCGGTGGGCGCCCGCCCCGGTGAGCTGCGATCGGCGAGCTGCGGCCGGGTGCCGAGGTGAGCGGCGGTGTCAGCGCTCGGGCGATGCCGCGTACCCGCCGCCCCCGGGCCGGGATCCCTCCGTGTCCGCGGCCGTGGACACGGCGTGCGGGTCCGCGGACAGCGTCGTCTCGTCGAACGGATCCGCGCCCGAGAGCACCCGCTGGACGCGCTGCTTGTCCACTTCCCTGACCCAGGTGCCGAGCACGAGGGTCGCCACGGCGTTGCCGGAGAAGTTGGTGAGCGCCCGGGCCTCGGACATGAAGCGGTCGATGCCCACGATCAGGTCCACGCCGTCCAGCAGGTCCGGGCGGTGGGACTGCAGGCCGGCGGCGAGCGTGGCGATGCCCGCCCCCGTGACCCCGGCCGCGCCCTTGGACGCGATGATCATGAACAGCAGCAGCGTGATCTGCTCGCCGAGGGCCATGGGCTTGCCCATGGCGTCCGCCACGAACAGCGCACCCATGGTCAGGTAGATCGCGGTGCCGTCCAGGTTGAACGAGTACCCGGTGGGCACCACGATGCCCACCACGGGCTTGGAGACGCCCAGGTGCTCCATCTTGGCGATCAGACGCGGCAGCGCGGCCTCGGACGAGGAGGTGGAGAAGATCAGCAGGTATTCCCGACCCAGGTACTTCATGAGCGAGAAGATGCTCACCCCGGTCACGAGCTTCAGGATCAGGCCCAGGACCACCACGATGAACAGGATGCAGGTGATGTAGAACGCCACCATGAGCCCCAGCAGCGAGAACACGGCCTTCATGCCGGTCGCGCCGACCACGGCGGCGATCGCCCCGAAGGCGCCGATGGGGGCGAGCCACATGATCATGGCCAGCAGCTTGAACACGACGGCCTGCAGGTAGCCCACGGCCTTGAGCACGGGCTGGCCCGCCGAGCCCATGGACTGCAGCGCGAAGCCCACCAGCAGCGCCACCAGCAGGGTCTGCAGGATCTGACCCGAGGTCAGGGCGGAGAACAGGGTGGTGGGGATGATCCCCAGGATGAAGCCGGCGGTGCCCTCGCCGTGGCCCTCCTGCGGGCCACCGCTCAGGGCGGAGGGGTCGAAGTGGGCGTTGGCCAGGTCCAGCCCGGCGCCGGGCTGGACGATGTTGCCCACCACCAGGCCGATGGCCAGGGCGAACGTGGACATCACGATGAAGTACAGGAGGGCGAGACCGCCCACCTTGCCCACCGTGGCGGCCTTCGCCACCGAGCCCACACCCAGCACGATGGTGCAGAAGATCACCGGCGCGATGATCATCTTGATCAGCGCCACGAATCCGGTGCCGAGCGGTTTCAGTGCCACCCCCACGGACGGGAACAGCAGCCCGACCACCACGCCGAGCACCACCGCGGCGATCACCGCGATGTAGAGCCAGTGGGTGCGGTCCCGCTTCCGTGCGGCGGGTTTCGAGGTGCTGGGGCCACCCGGCGTCGGCTCTGACGCGAGGTCGTGGGTCATGGAGTGCTCCTGGAGTCTCGGGAAGGAACGGACAGACGGAATCCACCCCGGGCGCTTGCCGGGGTGGATTCCTCACATTGTGCGCCCTCGACGGGCGCCGCGAGCGCCGCACACGCCGAGCCGGGGCGGACGACGGGGCGGGGCGGACGCCGGGGCCGTGCGCGGGGGCTGGGCGGTGCGGGACCGTCAGCGCTTGGGCGCGAGCACCGCGTGCAGGGCCTCCAGCACGGAGTGGTCCTCGATCGTGGAGGGCACCGTGTACTGCTCGCCGTCCGCCATCTGGCGCATGGTCTTGCGCAGGATCTTGCCCGAGCGGGTCTTGGGCAGCGCCTCCACCACGGCCACGTCCTTGAAGTCCGCCACGGGCCCGATCTGCGAGCGCACCAGGGACACGAGGTCCTCCCGCAGCTGCTCCTGGGTGATCTGCGCCCCGGTCTTGAGGACCACGTACCCGGAGGGGCGCTGGCCCTTGAGGGGATCGTTCACGCCGATCACCGCGCACTCCGCGACGTCCGGGTGGGTGGCCACGATCTGCTCCATCTGCCCGGTGGACAGCCGGTGCCCGGAGACGTTGATGACGTCGTCGGTGCGGCCCATCACGAACACGTACCCGTTCTCGTCGATGTACCCGGAGTCACCGGTGGCGTAGTAGCCGGGGAACGCCGAGAGGTAGGAGGACACGAAGCGCTCGTCGTTGCCCCACAGGGTGCTCAGCGTGCCGGGCGGCAGGGGCAGGCGCACCGCGATGTTGCCCTCCTCCCCCGGACCCAGCGGCTCACCGATCGGGTCGAGGATCTCCACGTAGAAACCGGGCACGGGAACCGTGGGCGAGCCGGCCACGATCGGCAGCTTCTCGATGCCGAACGGGTTCGCGCAGATGGCCCACCCGGTCTCGGTCTGCCACCAGTGGTCCACCACGGGCACACCCAACACCTTCGCCGCCCAGTGGTAGGTCTCGGGGTCCAGCCGCTCCCCCGCCACGAACAGCGCCTGCAGGGAGGAGATGTCGTGCTGCTTCACGAAGTCCCCCTCGGGGTCCGCCTTGCGGATGGCCCGCAGCGCGGTGGGCGCGGTGAAGAGCACCTTGACCCCGTGCTCCTCCACCCGCTGCCAGAACGCCCCGGCGTCCGGGGTGCCCACGGGCTTGCCCTCGTAGACCACCGTGGTGGCCCCGGCCAGCAGCGGCGCGTAGACGATGTAGGAGTGGCCCACCACCCAGCCGACATCCGAGGCCGTCCACATCACGTCCCCGGCGCCGACGTCGTAGATGTTGGCCATGGACCAGCTCAGGGCCACCGCGTGGCCGCCGTTGTCGCGCACCACTCCCTTGGGCTTGCCCGTGGTCCCGGAGGTGTAGAGGATGTAGAGCGGATCGGTGGCGGCCACCGTCACGGGCTCCGCGGGCGCCACACCGTCCTGCGCCTCGGCCCACGACAGCCACGCCGGGCCACCCTGGCCCTGCGCGCGCTCGCGGGCGTCCGCCACGGTCGTCTCGAAACCGTCCCGCTCGTGCACAAGCACCGCCGACGGCGCGTGCTCGCTGCTGCGCAGCGCCTCCTCGATGGCGGGCAGGTACTCGATCCGCCGCTTGGGCTCCACGCCCCCGGAGGCGGTGACCACGGCCACGGGCCGGGAGTCGTCGATGCGACTGGCCAGCTCCCGGGGCGCGAAGCCGCCGAAGACCACCGAGTGCACGGCACCGAGACGCGCGCACGCGAGCATCGCGATCACGGACTCCGCGATCATGGGCATGTAGAGCAGCACGCGGTCGCCCTTGCCGACCCCCTGGACGGCGAGCGCGCCGGCGAAGCGGGCCACCCGCTCCTGCAGCTCCGCGTAGCTGATGTGCTCCTGAATCCCCAGCACCGCGGAGTCGTAGATCAGCGCGGTGCGCTCCCCGTGCCCGGCCGCCACGTGGCGGTCCACGGCGTTGACGCACGTGTTCAGCTCGCCGTCCGGGAACCAGCGGTAGATGGGGGCGGTGGAGTCGTCCAGGGCCCGCGTGGGCGGGGTGACCCAGTCCACGGCGGCCGCGGCGTCCAGCCAGAACTTCTCGGGATCGTCCACGCTGGCGCGGTAGACGGATTCGTAGGTGGGCTGCGTCATGGCTTCCTCCGGAGGTGGTCCTGGGGCGGGCTTCGGCGTAGGTTCAGTCTAGTGTCCTGGGTCACACGCGACAAGGGCTCTGTATACACGAATGGCATTGACCCGCATCTCGACCCCGGAGTTCTTGGAGCTTGCCGCTCCGGTGTATACACTGGGACCGTTCCACACGTCAGGAGGAGTCATGCGAGCAGGTGAGCGCGCGTACCGCGAGCTGCGGGCGGACATCGTGTCCTGGCGGCTCACACCGGGGCAGGTGCTCGGTGAGGTCGACCTCTCGGAACGCCTCGGCATCTCCCGCACCCCGGTGCGCGAGGCCCTGTCCCGGCTCACCGCGGACGGGCTGACCGAGCCGCACAGCGGGCGCGGCGTCGTCGTCAGTGCCATCTCCGGCGAGGACGTCCGTGCGCTCTACGAGCTGCGGGACACCCTGGACTGCCGCGCCGCGGAGCTCGCGGCCCTGCGCGGGAACCGGGAGACCTTCCGGCAGCTCGCGGACGAGCTGTCCCACGCCGCGGAGCGGCTCTCCGACGATCCCGACCACGTGGCGTACTACGCGCTCGTGGACCGCATGGACGCGGAGATCGACGCCGCCGCGCAGAACCCGTACCTGCAGCAGGCGCTCGCCAACGTCCGGCTGCACCTGGCCCGCGTGCGCCGGCTGTCCACCTCCAACCCCGCGCGCCTGGCCGTGGCGGCCGCCGAGCACGAGGCGATCGCCCGCGCGATCACCGAGGGGGAACCCGCCCTGGCCGTCGCCACCACCCGGGTGCACCTGAGGAACGCGCTGAGCAACGCCATGCGCACCCCCGAGCTCGCCCCGGTGAGTCCCGTGGCCTCCTGAACCGGCTCAGGCCGCCCCACAACCGTCCGAGATCCCAGAACTCCGTATCGAAAGGAACGCCCGTGACCGTCACACACACCGTGCGCACGTACTCGTCCAAGGAGGAGCTGCCCCGCGAGGAGCAGCTCGCCCACAAGCTCGCCGCCGTGGCCGCGGATCCCGTGGCCGTGGAGTCCGAGGTGACGGACATGGTGATCAACCGGATCATCGACAACGCCTCCGTGGCCATCGCGTCCCTCAACCGCGGCCCGATCGTCTCGGCCCGCTCCCAAGCCCTGTGCCACAAGGTGGTCCCGAACGGCGGGTTCTCCGGCCAGGGCGCGCTGCTCTACGGCGCACCCGAGGACGACGCCGCCGTCTCGCCCGAGTGGGCCGCGTGGGCCAACGGCGTGGCCGTGCGCGAGCTGGACTACCACGACACCTTCCTCTCCGCCGAGTACTCGCACCCCGGTGACAACATCCCGCCGATCCTCGCCGTGGCCCAGCACGTGGGCAGCAACGGCGAGGACCTGGTCCGCGCGATCGCCACCGGCTACGAGATCCAGGTGGACCTCGTGAAGGGCATCTGCCTGCACGAGCACAAGATCGACCACATCGCGCACATCGGCCCGTCGGCGTCCGCCGGCATCGGCACGCTGCTGGGGCTGGATACCGAGACGATCTTCCAGGCCATCGGCCAGGCGCTGCACACCACCACCCAGACCCGCCAGTCCCGCAAGGGCGAGATCTCCACGTGGAAGGCCCACGCCCCCGCGTTCGCCGGGAAGATGGCCGTGGAGGCCGTGGACCGTGCGATGCGCGGACAGACCTCCCCCACCCCCATCTACGAGGGTGAGGACGGCGTGATCGCGTGGCTGCTCTCGGGTCCCGAGGCCCGCTACGAGGTGGCGCTGCCCGCGCCGGGCGAGGCCAAGCGCGCCATCCTGGACACCTACACCAAGGAGCACTCCGCGGAGTACCAGGCCCAGGCGTGGATCGACCTCGCCCGCAAGCTGCACCGTGAGCACCCCGAGGTCACGGATCCGGCCAACGTGGCGTCCGTGCTCATCAAGACCTCGCACCACACCCACTACGTGATCGGATCCGGGGCCAACGACCCCCAGAAGTACGATCCCACCGCGTCCCGCGAGACCCTGGACCACTCGATCCCCTACATCTTCACGGTGGCGCTGCAGGACGGCGCGTGGCACCACGTGGACTCCTACGCCCCGGAGCGCGCCGGACGCCCGGACACCGTGGAGCTGTGGCACAAGGTCACCACGCAGGAGGATCCTGAGTGGACCCGCCGCTACCACTCCCTGGACATCTCGGAGAAGGCGTTCGGCGGCTCGGTGGAGATCACCATGACGGACGGCTCCGTGATCACGGACCAGATCGCCGTGGCGGACGCGCACCCGCTCGGGGCGCGGCCCTTCGCCCGGGAGCAGTACATCACCAAGTTCCGCACCCTCGCCGAGGGTCTGGTGGCCCCCGAGGAGATCGAGCGGTTCCTGAACACCGTGCAGCGGCTGCCGCAGCTGCAGGCCGGTGAGCTGGGACAGCTCAACATCACGGCCGCCGTGGGCCTGGAGAAGTCGCCGAAGGGAATCTTCTGATCATGCTGTACACCACCGTCACTCCCGCGCAGAAGCGCGAGCGCTTCCGTGAGCTGCTGGCCGCACCGCAGATCGCGCAGTTCCCCGGGGCGTTCACCCCGCTGTCCACCAAGCTCATCCAGGAGCAGGGCTTCGAGGGCGTCTACATCTCCGGCGGTGTGCTCGCCAACGAGCTCGGCCTGCCGGACATCGGGCTGACCACGCTCACCGAGGTGGCCACCCGCGCCGGTCAGATCGCCCGCAGCACGGACCTGCCGTGCCTCGTGGACGCCGACACCGGATTCGGGGAGCCCATGAACGTGGCGCGCACCGTGCAGGAGCTCGAGGACGCCGGGCTGGCCGGCTGCCACATCGAGGACCAGTTCAACCCCAAGCGCTGCGGCCACCTGGACGGCAAGAACGTGGTGGACACCGCCACCGCCGTCAAGCGCATCCGCGCCGCGGTGGAGGCCCGCCGGGACCCGAACTTCGTCGTCATGGCGCGCACGGACATCCGCGGCGTGGACGGTTTCGACGCCGCGGTGGAACGGGCGAAGGCCCTGGCCGATGCCGGGGCGGACGTGATCTTCCCCGAGGCCATGGCGGACCTCTCCGAGTTCGAGCGCATGGCCGAGGCCCTGGACGTCCCCGTCCTCGCGAACATGACGGAGTTCGGGAAGTCCGAGCTGTTCACCACGCAGCAGCTGCAGGACGCCGGGGTGTCCATGGTCATCTACCCCGTGTCCCTGGAACGCCAGGCCATGGGTGCCATGGAGCGGCTGCTCACCACCATCCGCGAGGACGGCACGCAGCAGGCCCAGGTGGAGAACATGCTCACCCGCAAGCGGCTCTACGAACTGGTGGACTACACCTCCTACAACCAGTTCGACTCCGGGGTCTTCAACTTCGAGGTGCCGGGCACCCCGAACTCCTGACCCCCTGTTCCCACCCCGCCTACTGTGGTGGGGTGGGAACACCCGTTCGTTCCCAGCCCGCAGCTGTCGAAGGAGATCAACCGTGGCAGATACCGAAATCCGCAAGGGACTCGCCGGTGTGGTGGCCGACACCACCGCCGTGTCCAAGGTCAACGCCGAGACCAACTCCCTGCTGTACCGGGGCTACCCGGTGCAGGAGCTCGCCGAGAAGTGCTCCGCCGAGGAAGTGGCCCTGCTGCTGTGGACCGGCGACCTGCCGTCCGCGGAGGAGCTCGACGCCTTCCGCGCCCTGGAGCGCGAGAACCGTGCGCTGACGCCCGAGCTCAAGCGCGTGATCGACGAGCTGCCCACCACGTGCCACCCCATGGACGTGTGCCGCACGGCGGCCTCGGTGCTCGGCGCCCAGCACCCGCTCGCGGAGGACAACTCCCCCGAGGCCGAGCTGCGCAAGGCCCAGGAGCTCTTCGCCGTGATGCCCGCCGTGGTCTGCTACGACCAGCGCCGCCGCCACGACCAGGACGTCGTGGAGCCCCGCGAGGACCTGGACTACGCCCAGAACTTCCTGTGGATGGCCTTCGGCGAGGAGGCCGCCCCCGAGGTGGTCGACGCGTTCCGCGTGTCGATCATCCTGTACGCGGAGCACTCCTTCAACGCCTCCACCTTCACGGCGCGCGTGATCACCTCCACGCTGTCGGACATGCACTCCGCGGTCACCGGCGCCATCGGCGCGCTCAAGGGTCCGCTGCACGGCGGTGCGAACGAGGCCGTGATGCACACCTTCGAGGAGCTCGGCATCCGCAAGAAGGAGTCCGCCGAGGAGGCCGAGAAGCGCGCCAAGGAGTGGATGGACCAGGCCCTCGCGGAGAAGAAGAAGGTCATGGGTTTCGGCCACCGTGTGTACAAGCACGGCGACTCCCGCGTGCCCACCATGCAGGAGGCGCTGTTCCGCATGCTGGACCACTACGACCGCCCGGAGATCCTGGGGTTGTACAACGGGCTGGCCAAGTCCATGGACGAGGCCAAGTCCATCAAACCCAACCTGGACTACCCCGCCGGTCCCACCTACTGGCTCATGGGCTTCGACATCCCCACGTTCACGCCCATCTTCGTGGCCGCGCGGATCGTGGGCTGGACCGCGCACATCATGGAGCAGCGCGCAAACAACTCGCTGATCCGCCCGCTCTCGGACTACAGCGGTCCGGACGAGCGTCACCTGTCCTGAGCTTGGGACACCACGACGGCCCGCCGCCCCTTCACACGTGAGAGGTGGCGGGCCGTCGTCAGTACTTTGGGGCCCGCGGCAGACCCATGTAGGACTCCACCGTCGCGGACCCGCTGTTCTTCAAACTCGTGGCCGTGGCGGTGCCCACGTAGCGCAGGTGCCACGGTTCGTAGGCGTACCCGGTGGTTGCGGTGTGCCCGTTGGGGTAGCGCACCACGAACCCGTAGGTGTGCCCGTTCGCGGCGATCCACTTCCCCTGTGGGGTGTTGCCGAAGCACGGGAGCAGACCGCAGGTGGCCCCGGGGGCGCCCACGTCGATCGCGAGGCCGGTCTGATGTTCGGAGTGACCGGCCCGCGCGGAAATGGTGTCGGCGGTGGCCTGTCCGTACAGGGCCGTGTACTCGCGGTAGAGGCGCGCTTGGGTGCCGTGGTCGCGGTACCCGCTCACCGGGACCAGCGTGACCCCCTGTGTGGCCGCGGCACGGCTCATGCGCTGGTAGGCCGCTGCGGCGTCGTCCCGTAGCAGGACTCCCCCGCCCACCGAACGTAACGGAGCCGGGGCGTAGGTGAGCGGGGACAGCGGGCGTTTCTTGTTCACGACCACGGACACGCTGCGGGCATCGTCGATACCCCGGTACACCCGCGCTCCTCCCTGGGCGGTCCAGGTGATGCGGCCTCGCTGATAGCGGACCTCGCACGTGCCACCCGTGCAGGTCTCACGCGTCACGGGGTACCCCAGGGCCCCGTGCTCGGAGCCCTCCGCGCGCCACTTCGCCAGGATCCCGCCGCGCTGGGCCCGCGCACCGGTCGTGGACGTCCAGTGGATCGTGCCCTTCTGATACTGCCGATAGCAGCCGCGGTCCCGCAGGCCACAACGTTCGGCGGACGTGGGCTTACCCAACCATGCGCCGGGATTCGGCAGGGCGCGGTACTCGTTGTCGATCCCCGCCCCGGCGTGGGCCGGTACCATGCCGCCCACGAGCAGCAGCGCGGCCAACAGGGCGGTGAGCAGGGCCGGGCGACGCATGATGGTTCGCATGAGGCCACGATAGGTGCTGCGCGTGACGCGCGGTAGGCCTATGGGCGAACAGCCGACGACGCCGCTCCCCACCCCTCGCGGGCCCGGCGCCCACGCACGGGAGGTCCCGGGCTCCGGGCGGTGCAGCGGGCGACGTCGCCGGCTCGGTGTGCGGGCGGAACGTCACCCACTCCGTGTGCTGCGGCTCCCGAGGTGGTCGGCTCAGCGTGCGGCCCCGACGCTGCCGGCTCAGCGCGCTCGCGGGTGGGACGTCGCGTAGACCTCGCGCAGGGACTCCACGGACACGCGCGTGTAGATCTGGGTCGTGGCCAGGGAGGCGTGACCCAGCAGTTCCTGCACGACCCGCAGGTCCGCGCCGCCCTCGAGCAGGTGCGTGGCGAACGAGTGGCGCAGAGTGTGCGGCGTGATCCGCTCCTCCTGGTGGATCGTGCGCGCGGCGTCCTTGACCATGTTCCACGCCGTCTGCCGCGAGATCCGCGTGCCGCGAGCATTGAGGAACACCGCCGGGCTCCCCCGACCGTGCCGCGCCAACTCGGGGCGGGCCCGGATAAGGTAGCGGTCCAGGGCCGCCACGGCGAACGATCCCACGGGCACGAGCCGTTGCTTGGCGCCCTTGCCCGTCACACGGATCAGGGCGAGGTCCTCGTCGTGCAGACCGGCCAGGTCGTCCACGTCCAGCGCGACGGCCTCGGAGATACGCGCACCCGTGGCATACAGCAGTTCGAGGAACGCCCGGGCCCGCAGTCCCGCGGGTGTGTCCGGGTCCGGGGCGGCCAGGAGGTTCTCGACCTCCGTGACGCCGATGGCCTTGGGCAGCCGCTGCGGCGGCATGGGCGGGCTCACGCGGGACGCGACGTCCGTGTCCACGCTCGACTCCGTGACCCAGAACGCGTGGGCCCCCCGCACCGCCGCGAGCACCCGCGCACTGCTGCGCGCGGACAGGGCCGGGTGGGCGGCGTCGCCCTCGCGGATGCGCCGCACGAACGCCCGCACGTGATCGGCCGTGATGTCCCTGGGCACGCGCACGTGCGCGGCGGTCGCCGTGAGGTGCTGCAGGTAGCGCGCGAGGTCCCGGCGGTACGCGCTCACGGTGTTCGCGGCGAGTCCGCGCTCGACCACGAGGTGGTCCAGGTATCGCGCCACGGCCCGCCGCAGTTCCGGTGCGGCCTCCGCCTTGGTCGTCGAGGCCGACGGCGCCGCACCCGCCCTCGGTCCCCCGTCCACGATCGGCAGTGGTTCGGTGATGGGACCGTGCGACTCGAGGGAGTCGTTCACCCCTCGTGCCGCGGCCGCGAGGTCCATTCGGCGTCCGGTGCGCGCAGCGTGGCCCAGTCCCGGGACCGCGCGATGTGCGTGGCGAGGATGCCGAGCGTGGCCGTAGGGGACGTGATCCGCCCGG
This sequence comes from Kocuria tytonis, assembly GCF_003226895.2. Taxonomy (GTDB): domain Bacteria; phylum Actinomycetota; class Actinomycetes; order Actinomycetales; family Micrococcaceae; genus Kocuria; species Kocuria tytonis. The sequence goes on along the minus strand of NZ_PNJG02000001.1, from coordinate 11,797 downwards.
CCATGACCGCAGCCACGGCGTCGTCGAGGTCCGCGAAACCAGCCACGATCTCCGCCTCCTCGCCCTCGCGTTCGAACCGCTCGGACTCGGGGACCTCGCTCAGGTCACGGGCCAAGAAGATCCGGTTGGCCTCCGCCGAGGAGCCTGGCGAGTTGTCGAAGTCCACGAGCGTGTGCCACGTCCGGGCCGTGAGATCCGCTTCCTCGCCCAGCTCGCGCTGGGCCGCCTGCAGCGCGGGTTCCCCGGACACATCGAGCAGCCCCGCTGGGATCTCCCACATCCGCTTGCGCACGGGGTGGCGGTACTGGTTGATGAGCAGGATCCGTTCCTTCTCGTCCAGCACGACCATGGACACCGCCCCCGGGTGCGTGATGAACTCCCGGGTCAGCGGTTCCTCCTGGCCCGCCATGCGGAAGGACTCACTGCACACGTCCCAGATGGCGCCGTCGTAGACGGTCCGCGAATCCGTGACGGTGTGCGGATCCGGGCGATCCGTCAGCTGCTCGGCGGTGATGCTCGTGTACTCCACGGCTCAGGCCTTGGCCTGGACGCCCCGGCGCTCGAGAGCGGCCTTGACGAGACCGTCGAAGAGCGGGTGCGGCCGTGTGGGCCGCGAGGCCAGCTCGGGGTGGGCCTGCGTGGCCACGTAGTAGGGGTGCTCCTCGCGGGGCAGCTCCACGAACTCCACGAGGGTGCCCTCCGGGGAGGTGCCCGAGATCCGCAGCCCGGCCGCGGACAGCGCCTCGCGGTAGGCGTTGTTCACCTCGTAGCGGTGGCGGTGGCGCTCGGAGACCTCCGTGGTGCCGTACGTCTCCGCCACCACGGAACCCTCGGCGAGCGCGGCGGGGTACAGCCCCAGCCGCATCGTCCCGCCCAGGTCACCGGCGCCCTCCACGAACTGCTTCTGCTCCTCCATGGTGGCGATCACCGGGGTGTCCGTGTCCGGGTCGAACTCGGTGGAGGAGGCGTTGGGCAGGCCCACCTCGTTGCGCGCGTACTCGATGACCATGCACTGCAGGCCGAGGCACAGCCCCAGGGTGGGGACCTTGTGCTCACGGGCCCACGCCAGAGCACCCAGCTTGCCCTCAAGCCCGCGGATGCCGAACCCGCCGGGGACGCAGATCGCGTCCACATCCCCGAGTTCGCGCTGCGCGCCCTCGGGGGTGTCGCACAGGTCCGAGGCCACCCACTTGAGCGTGACCTTGGCGTTGTTGGCGAAGCCGCCCGCGCGCAGCGCCTCGGACACGGACAGGTACGCGTCCGGGAGGTCGATGTACTTGCCCACCAGTGCCACGCTCACCTGGTGCTCGGGCTCGTGCACCGCGGTGAGCAGCCGGGACCACTGGCGCAGGTCCGCGTCCCGGTACTCCAGCCCCAGGTAGTCCAGGATGTAGGTGTCCAGGCCCTGGGAGTGCAGGGTGTTGGGGATGTCGTAGATGCTCGGGGCGTCGGCGCAGGAGATTACGGCGTCGAGGTCCACGTCGCACGCGCTGCCGATCTTGCGCAGCATGGCGTCCGGGACGTCCCGGTCGCAGCGCAGCACGAGGGCGTCGGGCTGGATGCCCAGCCCGCGCAGCGTGGCCACGGAGTGCTGGGTGGGCTTGGTCTTGAGCTCACCGGACGGGCCGATGAACGGGATCAGGGAGACGTGCAGGTAGAAGACGTTGCGCCGGCCCACGTCCTGGCGCACCTGGCGGGCGGCCTCGATGAACGGCTGCGACTCGATGTCCCCCACCGTGCCGCCGATCTCGGTGATGATGATGTCCGGGGCGCTCTCGTCCTCGGCGCGGCGGCGCATCCGGCGCTTGAGCTCGTCCGTGATGTGGGGGATGACCTGGACGGTGTCCCCCAGGTACTCGCCCCGGCGCTCCTTGGCGATCACCGTGGAGTACACCTGACCGGTGGTCACGTTCGCGGAGGCGTCGAGGTTCTCGTCCAGGAAGCGCTCGTAGTGCCCGATGTCCAGGTCCGTCTCGGCGCCGTCGTCGGTGACGAAGACCTCGCCGTGCTGGAAGGGGTTCATGGTCCCCGGATCCACGTTCAGATAGGGATCCAGCTTCTGCATGGTCACGGACAGCCCGCGCGCCCGCAAAAGCATTCCGAGGGAGGACGCGGTCAGCCCCTTCCCGAGGGACGAGGCGACACCTCCCGTGACGAAGATCTGCCGGGTCACTTTGCCATTGTTCTTTTCTGCGCCTGCCTCGCGGGCGGCGTCCTGAGCGTTCACCACGAGATTCGAGCCTACCATTCGTGTTTCGTGAGGGATGAGGGGCTTGGGGTCATGCGACGGCGTCCCGCAGGAGTTCACGGGCGTGCTCCCGGGCCGCGCTGGAGTCCTCGTGGCCCGCGAGCATGCGCGCGAGTTCCACCACGCGCTCCTCGTCCGTGAGCACCTTCACGTCCGAGACGCTGGAGTCCGAGGACTTGGTCACCAGGATGTGGTGGTCCGCGAACGCCGCGACCTGCGGGAGGTGGGTGACCACCAGGACCTGCACGTTCTTGGCGAGCATCTTGAGCCGGCGTCCGATCTCCACGGCCGCCTTGCCGCCCACGCCGGAGTCGATCTCGTCGAACACGAACGTGGGCACCGGGTCCACCTCGGAGAGCACGACCTCCAGGGCCAGCATGATGCGCGAGAGCTCGCCGCCCGAGGCTCCCCTGCCGAGGGGCCGGGGTGTGGCCTTGGCGTGCGGGGCGAGCATGAACTCGATGGTGTCCCGGCCGTCGTCCGTGAAGCGCTCCGCGGGCTCCACCGCGACCACCAGTGTGGCGTTGGGCATGGCGAGCGCACTGAGCTCCGCGCTCACGGCGGCGGCCAGCTTCTCCGCCGCCGCGCGGCGCAGCTCCAGCAGCGTGGCCGCGTGCTTCTCGAGGGCCGCGTGCAGTGCCTCCCCCTCCGCACGCAGCTCGTCCTCCCGCTGCGGGTCCACCACGAGCTCGTCCAGCCGGGTGCGGGCCTCGTCCGCCCAGGACAGCACCTCGTCGATCGTGGCCCCGTACTTCTTGGTCAGTCGCCGCAGCGCGCCGCGCCGGGCCTCCACCTCCGCGAGGCGGGCCGGGCCGTCCTCGTCCAGGCCGCCCGCGTAGCCCGAGAGGTCCGCGGCGACGTCGGCGGCGACCACGGTCAGCTCCCGCACGCGGGCCGCGAGGGCGGCGAGCTCGGGGTCCGCGTCGGACTCCAGCTCGAGTGCCTGCTGCGCCTGGGACAGCAGCGCCACGGCGTTGAGGTCCGGGGCGTCGTCGGCGTCCGATCCACTGAGTGCCGCGTGGGCGGTGGTGGCGGCCCCGCGGAGGGACTCGAGGTTCGTGAGCTTCTCGCTCTCCGCGTCCAGCTGGGCGTCCTCCCCCGGGACCGGTTCCACGGCGTCGATCTCCGCGAGCGCGGTGCTCAGGCTCTGGGCCTGCAGCGCGCGTTCCCGGGCGTTCTCCTTGGCCGCGCGCAGTGTGGCGACGACGCTGCGGTAGCGGGTGAGCTTCTCCCGGAACGCCGCGAGCTCCGCGGCGACCGGCCTGCCCGCGTAGTCGTCGAGGGCCCGGCGCTGGGCGGTCGCGGACTTCAACCGCAGCTGGTCCGACTGGCCGTGGACGGCCACGAGTGCCTCGCCCACGGCGCCGAGCGTGCCGACCGGAGCGGAGCGGCCTCCCACGTGGGCGCGGCTGCGCCCCTCCGCGGACACCGTGCGGGAGACGAGGATCAGGGCTTCTTCGTGGCCGGCCACGTCCTCGCGGTCCACCGTGCCGCCGGACTCCTCCACGAGGGCGACCGCGGCATGCTCCGCCGGCACCCGCACGGTGGCCTCCGCGAGGGCCCTGGCGCTGCCGGAGCGCACCGCTCCGGCGTCCGCCCGGTTGCCCAGCAGCATCCCCAGGGCGGTGACCACCATGGTCTTGCCCGCACCGGTCTCGCCGGAGAGGATCGACAACCCGGGGCCGAGCGGGAGGACGGCGTCGGTGATGACGCCGAGGTCGTGGATGTGGATCTCCTCGATCATGGGCGGACCGCCCCGTTCTCGTGGTCCGGGTGGCCGGCGTGGTCCGCGGCATCCGTGCGGGGGGCGCCGTCGTCCGCGCCGTGGTGCGGGATCTCGCGGCCCACCGAGAGCTTGGGGTGGGCCTGGTCCTGCGCCACCTTGGTGGTGGGCTGCCTCAGGGGCAGAGCGCTGGTCATCGCCTCCACCTGTTCGCTGGGCATGGGTCCCCGCCACCCGGCAATGGGCAGCTCGAACTTCTTGACGAGCCGTTCGGAGAACGGGGTGGCGTGCATGCGCGCCAGGTTCACGGAGTTCTCGGAACGCCGCACCTCGATCCGGGAACCGGGGGGCAGGTCCACGGTGCGGCGACCGTCGCACCACAGCACCCCGCGGGCGTCCGTGCGTGTGAGGACCTCCACGGCCATCATCGAACGCGGTGAGATCACCAGCGGGCGGGAGAACAGGGCGTGCGCGGACAGGGGCACCATGAGCAGCGCCTCGACCTCCGGCCACACCACCGGGCCTCCCGCGGAGAACGCATAGGCGGTGGACCCCGTGGGCGTGGCCATGACCACGCCGTCGCACCCGAACGTGGACAGGGGGCGGCGGTCCACCTCCGTGACCACCTCGATCATCTTCTCGCGGTCGCCCTTCTCCACCGACGCCTCGTTCAGCGCCCACGTGTGCAGGACCTGGCGGCGGTGCTCCCAGACGGTCACGTCCAGTGCCATGCGGCGTTCCACGGTGTAGCGCCCGTCCACGATGGCTTCCACCGTTTCGCTGAGCCCGGACCGCTCGGACTCCGCGAGAAAGCCCACGTGCCCCAGGTTGACGCCCAGCAGGGGCGTGTCCACCCCGCGGACCAGTTCGGCGGCGCGCAGGATGGAGCCGTCGCCGCCGAGCACCATGACGATCTCGATCTCCCGCAGCGCCACCTCCTCCTCGAGGATCTGCACGGGGGGCATGTCCAGTCCGTCGGCGCACAGGGCCTCGAGGTCCGGGCGTGACAGCACCGGGACGAGTCCTGCGGTGTGCAGCTGCTCGCACGACTGGCGCGCGGCGGCCATGGCCTCGCGCCGTCCCGTGTGCGTCATCACCAAGATTTTGCGGCTCACGTCCTGCAGACCATCCTCCTGCGATCGACTCCCACGGCGGGCTGACTCCGACCACACTACGCGAGCGCACCGACCCGGGCACCGGCCGCTGCGCGACGGCACCGCACGAAGAACTCCACGTTGCCGTCCTGCCCCGGCAGCGGACTCGTCGCGGTCCCGAGAACGTCCAGGCCGGCCTCGCCCGCGCAGTGCACCACGCGCTGCACCGCCGCCGCGCGGGCCGTCTCCGACGTGACGACCCCCGTGCGGGACAGGTTGTGGACCCCCACCTCGAACTGGGGTTTGACCATGAGCAGCAGGTCACCTCCCGCCACCGTGGCCGCGGCGAGCGCCGGGATCACGAGCGTGAGGGAGATGAACGAGAGGTCGCACACCGTGAGCTGCGCGGGACCCCCGATGTCCTCGGGGGCCATGTGGCGCACGTTGAGCCCCTCGTGGACCCGCACGCGCGGATCCGCCCGCAGCTCGGCCACGAGCTGGTCGTGGCCCACGTCCACGGCCACCACCTCGCGCGCTCCTCGGCGCAGCAGCACGTCCGTGAACCCGCCGGTGGAGGCTCCGGCGTCGAGACAACGCCTGCCCCGGGGGTCCACGTCCGGGAAGCACGCGAGAGCACCCGCCAGCTTGTGGCCCGCGCGGCTGACGTACTCGTCCCCCTCGGACGGCGCCACGACCACCTCGTCCTGGTCCGCCACAGGAGCGGACGGTTTGCGGACCACCTCGCCGTTGACGCTGACCCGCCCAGCCCTGATCCACCCCGCCGCGGTGGTCCGCGAGCGGGCCAGTCCCCGGTCGGTGAGCACCCGGTCCAGTCGCGCGCTCACCGGCACGACGCCGCGTCGTCACCGCAGGCGCTCGGGCGCGCCGCAGCGGACCCGCCCTCGGGGCCCTCGGCAGGGTCCGGGGCGTCGCCGCCCGTGTGGGAAGCACCGCCCGTGTGGGAGACACCCCCCGTCGTGCGCGGGACGTCGTCGGCGCCGCCGCGACCGCCGCCGGGAACCGGAACACTCTCGTTGGATCCCGGCGGACCGCTCAACCCGGTGGGAAGGGACGCCGGGTCCGCCGCGAGGATCCGCTCGAGCTCCCCGTGCAGGCTGTCGTAGGCCGCCGCGCGCTCGGTCACCGGCAGCCGCGCGATCCCGCTCGCACGCGCGAGCACCCGGTCCACGGCATCGAGACCGGTGCGCGGCGGCCGCGGGGCCGAACCCCCGGGGTCCTCGCTCATGCCGGGTCCTCCCAGTGCACCTCGGGATCGGTGGCCACGAACGCACCGGGCCGCGCCGCCCACCAGGCGGCGCATGCCGCGCGCCACCCGTCGAGGTCGTCGTGGGGTGCCGTGACCGTCACGACGTCGCCCGCCACCTCCGCGCGAGCCTGCCGGCACATGGCGCGCATCCGATCTCCCTCACCCGCCACTGCAACGGCGGGATACGGCTCGAACAGCTCACGCAGCGTGCCCAGCAGGTAGCTGGGCCGCTGGGACGAGCAGGCCGCCAGTGCGGCGGCTGCGGAGTCCACCCCGGTGAGCACGTGGACACTCTCCATGCCCGCGTTGTGCGCCCCGAGGATGTCGGTGTCCAGACGGTCCCCCACCACCGCGGGGCGCGTGGCGCCCACCCGGTCGGCCGCCTCGCGGAAGATCGGCGCCTCGGGTTTGCCCGCCACGAGTGGCTCCCTGCCCGACGCCGCGGCGACCGCCGCCACCAGGGTCCCGTTGCCGGGTGCGATGCCCCGTTCCCTGGGGATCGTGCGGTCCGTGTTGGTGGCGCACCACAGCACGGAGTCGTCCGCGAGGGTGAACGCGGCTTCCGCCAGCTGCTCCCAGCCAAGGTGCGGGTCGAAGCCCTGGGCCACGGCCACGGGTCCCTCGTCCTGCGAGCGCACCGGCACGAGCCCGACGGCGCGGACCTCGTCCGCGAGTGCCGCGGACCCCGTGATCAGCACGGGACTGCCTGGCGTGAGCCGATCCGCGAGCAGTGCGGCCGCCGCCTGGGCTGAGCTGACCACCTGCTCCACCGCGGTGGGCGCCCCCAGGGACGTGATGTGCTCGGCCACGGCCGCCGGGGGCCGGGAGGCGTTGTTCGTCACGTACATCACGGCGCACCCGGCGCTCCGGACGCGCTCCAGGGTCTCCGGGGCGCCGTCGATCGCGTGGGGCCCGGCGTAGACCACCCCGTCGAGATCGCACAGCAGGGCGTCGAAGCGTCCGACGAGCGGTTCGCCCTCACACGGGAGCCGCCCCGCCGCGTCAGTCATCGCGGCGCTCGGGGTCTGCGGCACCGGAGTCCGCGGCACCGTCCGAGTCCTCCGTGGGGGGCGCCACGGGTGCATCCTCTGCCGGGCGCACGGTCTCTTCGCCGGAGCCTCCCACAGCGGGTGCGGACGTGCCCGCGGCAATCGAGTCGTCATCCGCGGCGGTGTGGGACACGGCGGCGGAGTCCCCGCCGGGAAGTTCGGACGGGGACACCTCCCCCGCGAGATCCGCGTGGCCCAGGGCCTCGGCGTCGGCGGGCTCCGCCGCCGACGGGGAGCCCTCGACGGGCTGCGCCCCGGCGGACGTCTGCGTCGTCTCTGCGCCCTCCGCGTCGGAGGGCTTCTGCTCCCCGGAAACGGTTTCTCCGGGGCCCGTCTCTCCGGAGTCTCCCGGGCGCTCCGCGCTGTGTCGCCGCTGCACCTCGCGAACGGTGCGCCGCGCCTCGTCCTCGTCCAGATCGTCACCGAGGTCCACGATCTCCGGTTCCGAGAACTGGCCCAGGCCCATGGCCGCCTCAGCAACGACGGCCTGCCGCTCCCAGGTCGTCGACTCCTTGTCACGCCCCACCGCGCGCAGGGCCTCTGCGTAGGCCCGGAACAGCTTGGGGCTGTAGACGAACCCGCGGTTCTTGTCGAGCTGCGGGATCTCCAGGGCCGCCAGAGCGGCGTCGTGCTCGCCCGCGTCCGCGTGGATCCCGGACACGACCATGGCGAGCTCTGCCCTGCCCTCCGCGTCCAGGGCAGCCGCGGCATCGGACGTGGCCTCTTCCATGGCCTTGTCGGCCCGGCCCAGTGCCCGCTGGCAGTCCACCATGAGGGGCAGGTGCTCCTGGGACCCGGAGATGCGGCGATGGGTGCGCAGCTCTTTCAGGGCCAGGGCGTAGTCGCCCGCGGCGTACGCGGCCACGCCCGCGGCCTCGCGCACCACACTGATGCGTCCCGCCTTGCGGACGGCCGCGTTGGCGTGCTCCAGTGCGAACTCGGGATCGTCGTCCAGGTACCGTGCGGCCATCACCAGGTGCTGCGAGACACGCTCCGCATTGCCCGGTTCCAGAGCCTTCAACTCGTGGTGCATCGTACGGTCGAGCTCGCGACCTGTGACGTCCTGGTCGATCTCCGGGGCGATGAAACGGGGGCGCGCGTCGTCGTGGCCGCCGCGGCGATCGCCACGATCGCGGACGCCGTAGTCCGAGCGGCGCTCGCCGGCGCGTTCCCGACCACGGTCCTCGCGGCGGGTGAAGCCCGAGCGGTCCGGGCCGCCGTTGTCCCGGCGGTCCGGGCGGCCGCCGCGGCGATCTGCGGAGCGGTCGGGACGCCCGCGTTCGTTGTCACCGCCCCGGCCACCCCCGCGGAACTCGCGGGCGCCGGCACGGTCGCCGTGACCCCGGCCGGCGTCGTCGAAGCGCCCGGGGCGCTCACCGCGCCCGTCGGAGCGCCCGTATCCGCCGGAGGGGCGCTGATCGCGTCCACCCCCGCGCTGGTCCCGGCGGTCGTCGTAGCGCCCCCGGTAACCGCCTTCACCGGCGCGGGAACGGTTCCGGTCCTCGCCCCCGGACGAGTCCCGGCGGTCGTCCCCGCGGGAACCGTAGGACCGACCCCCGCCGTCCTGGCCGTACCCGCTTCCCGACCGCCGGTCATCGCGGCCCCGGTAGCCGTCGCGGGAGTCGTCGCGCCGGTCGTCACCGCCGCGGCGGAACCCGCCGCGGTCATCACGACGCCGTTCGTCCCGCCGGCCGTCGAAACCACCCCCGCGGCGCTCGTCACGGCCCCGGTAGCCGCCGCGGTCACCGCCACGGCCCGCCTCGTCGTCACGGCCCCGCGAACCACGGTCGTCCCGACGATCGTCGCGGCCACGATATTCCGTGCGGTCACCCCGGTTCTCGTTGCGCCGGCGGTCATCACGGGCAGCGTCGAAACCACCCCCGCGTCGGTCACGATCCCCGCCACGGGACTGCTCCGTGCGCCCGTCACGATCCCTGTGGTCCCGTCCCCCTGCCGAACCGCCCCGGTAGCCACCGGAACCGCCGTCGCGGGATCCCCCGCCACCGCGGGAGTACGACCGATCGCCGCCACCCCGTGAACCACCGCGATCGTCCCGACCACCCCGGCTGCTGCGGTCAGCGCCGCCGCGCCGACGGTCCGAGTGATCGCGGGACCCGTGCTGTTCAGATTCGTTCAAGGGGTGTCTCCTACTGCGGCCCTGGGCCATGGTGCGATGGGCCCCGCACACTGCGTGGCCCACTGGTCTGAAGAGCATTCTACAAACGGGGCACGGACGACTCCCAATGCTGGGGAGGGCGCACCGCACGCCCCCGACCGTCCGGCTCCGTGACGGCCCGCGGCGCTCCAGGAGTGGCTCACCGCCCCGTGACCGACGTCGGTTGATAATGGAGCATGCGTTTGAGATCCCTTTCCAAAAACCTGCTGCTGCGGGTGCTGCTCGCCATCGTCCTGGGCGTCGTCCTCGGAGTGTTCTTCCCGGAATGGCTGGCCCGCGTGTTCATGACGTTCAACGGCATCTTCAGTCAGTTCCTCGGCTTTCTGATCCCTCTCATCATCGTGGGACTCGTCACCCCGGCCATCGCGGACCTCGGCCGCGGTGCCGGGAAGTGGCTCGCCGTCACCGCCGCCCTGGCCTACGGGTCCACGGTGTTCGCCGGCATGCTGGCGTTCCTCGTGGCACGCACGAGCTATCCCTGGCTCCTGGGCGGGCACGCCTCCCTCAGCGGACTCGAGAATCCGGAGGACCACGCCCTGAGCGGCTACTTCGAGATCACGATGCCGCCGGTCTTCGACGTGATGACGGCGCTGGTCCTGGCCTTCTGCATCGGTGTGGGAATCACCTTCGTCCACGGTGATGCGCTGCACCGGGGCTTCGGTGAGCTGCGCACCATCGTGATGCGGATCGTGGAGAAGATCATCATCCCCCTGCTGCCGGTCTACATCTTCGGCATGTTCCTGAGCCTCACCATGAACGGCCAGATCGCGCTGGTGATCTCCACGTTCCTGCGAGTGGTGATCCTCGCGTTCCTCATGACCGTGGTGATTCTGGTCATCCAGTACTGCGTGGCGGGCCTCGTCACCCGCCGGAACCCGTTCACGATGCTCAAGAACATGCTTCCGGCATACGCCACGGCACTGGGCACGGCGTCCTCCGCCGCCACCATTCCGGTGACGCTCGAATGCACCAGGAAGAACGGGGTGGACGAGCGGGTCGCTGGGTTCACCGTCCCGCTGTGTGCCACCATCCACCTGTCCGGGTCCACCATGAAGATCGTGCTGTTCTCCCTGGCGATCATGACGATCTCAGGGATGCCGATCAACACGTGGCAGTACATCGGCTTCATCTTCCTCCTGGGCGTCACCATGGTGGCGGCTCCCGGTGTGCCCGGTGGCGCCATCATGGCCGCCGTTGCGATCCTGCAGTCCTCCCTGGGGTTCGACGAGACCGCCGTGGGTCTCATGATCGCCACCTACGTGGCCATCGACTCCTTCGGCACCGCCTGCAACGTGACCGGTGACGGTGCTATCGCCGCCGTGATGGATCGGATGCTGAAGCGCAAGGACGGTCAGCTGCGCAACGCCCCCTCGGTGCCGGCCGCTTAACGCGCACCTCACCCGCCTGTGGCGCGGCGTCCTCGGACGGCGCGCCACAGCCATTCCCCCACCCGCTCCCGACCCCGGGCCAGCGACGAGGCGCTTTTAGGTACCCGGGGCCGGGGTGTCTTGAGCGTGGCCGCCTCCGCTCGTGGGCAGCATGGCTCCCTACGCCTGAACCGGCGGCGCTGATCTGGCCCTGGGGGCTTGGTTCTGGCCCCCGAAAGTGTGCTGCCACATCCGGTGCTGACACGGTGTGCTGCGGCCCACCCTGTTTTCACAATGGGCCACCACGCACGGTACCGGTGCGGTGCTTGGGTGTCTTCTGTGCCGGCGGGGAATACCCCCGCGCACGACGCTGGAAGGGGTGTGCAATATGCTCGCGCGAACCACACCGCCGCGGACTGGTCCCCGTTACCAGGGCACACCCGGGCCGGTGCTGGTGCGGCGGGGCCCGCCGCGGATTGTGCTTGTTAAATGCGGGGAGGCCCCACACCCAATAGGTGTGGGGCCTCAACCCTTCAACGTGAATTCCGGCGGTGACTTACTCTCCCACACCCTACCGAGTGCAGTACCATCAGCGCTGCGGGTCTTAGCTACCGGGTTCGGGATGGGACCGGGCGTTTCCCCCACGCTATAACCACCGGAAACCTACCCACCCACACACCCACCACACCCCCACCATCAGGGGTTCCAGTAGATGATCGAGTGGAAACCTCAACGGTCTCCCATGACAACCATGGAAACACTTATTCTGCTACCAACCACACACCCTGCCACACCACCCCGGGAACCCCGGGATCCGTGACACGGGTTGTTGGTGGTCAACCACATAGTGAACGCGAACACCACACCTTGATG
>NZ_PNJG02000009.1 GCF_003226895.2 Kocuria tytonis | reverse complement strand
CCCCGGGAACCCCGGGATCCGTGACACGGGTTGTTGGTGGTCAACCACATAGTGAACGCGAACACCACACCTTGATGAACATTGTGTGTGTATAAGTCTTCGGTGTATTAGTACCAGTCAGCTCCACGCCTTACAACGCTTCCACACCTGGCCTATCAACCCAGTCGTCTACTGGGCACCTCACACCCCCCAAAAGAGGGTCAGGAAATCTCATCTCGGAGCAAGCTTCCCGCTTAGATGCTTTCAGCGGTTATCAATCCCGAACGTAGCTAATCAGCGATGCTCCTGGCGGAACAACTGACATACCAGAGGTTCGTCCGTCCCGGTCCTCTCGTACTAAGGACAGGCCTCCACAAATTTCCAACGCACGCAGCGGATAGGGACCGAACTGTCTCACGACGTTCTGAACCCAGCTCGCGTACCGCTTTAATGGGCGAACAGCCCAACCCTTGGGACCAACTCCAGCCCCAGGATGCGACGAGCCGACATCGAGGTGCCAAACCATGCCGTCGATATGGACTCTTGGGCAAGATCAGCCTGTTATCCCCGAGGTACCTTTTATCCGTTGAGCGACGGCCATTCCACAATGTACCGCCGGATCACTAGTCCCGACTTTCGTCCCTGCTCGAGCTGTCACTCTCACAGTCAAGCTCCCTTGTGCACTTACACTCAACACCTGATTGCCGACCAGGCTGAGGGAACCTTTGGGCGCCTCCGTTACTCTTTAGGAGGCAACCGCCCCAGTTAAACTACCCATCAGGCACTGTCCCTGACCCGGATCACGGGCCGAAGTTAGATATCCAGAGTGACCAGAGTGGTATTTCAACAACGACTCCACCACCACTAGCGTGATAGCTTCACAGTCTCCCACCTATCCTACACAAGCCACACCGAACACCAATACCAAACTATAGTAAAGGTCTCGGGGTCTTTCCGTCCTGCTGCGCGAAACGAGCATCTTTACTCGTACTGCAATTTCGCCGAGTTCATGGTTGAGACAGTAGGGAAGTCGTTACTCCATTCGTGCAGGTCGGAACTTACCCGACAAGGAATTTCGCTACCTTAGGATGGTTATAGTTACCACCGCCGTTTACTGGGGCTTAAATTCTCCGCTTCGACCCC